>NZ_PDZC01000010.1 GCF_002743375.1 Sporosarcina sp. P34 | reverse complement strand
GACTAAATTTTATCAGAAGGTATCCTTTTTTTCTTCATAAAACTAAAAAATCTTATATAAAAAAGAACGGACTCCATAAACTTCAATGGGTCCGTTCTTTTTCAATTCGAGGAGGGTTTTGTCCCAGCCTCTTTTTTTATTACATACAAAAAGCGTATTGGCACATGCTTAATAAAAAGGAGTGACGCTTAATGACTCATCATTTGTCAGGAATTTTACTGGCATCTTGTTTGCTAATTGTTGGCGTGGTGATGAATCCCTTTACTGTTCAAGCTGATGCTTTTCATTGGGGTTTCAAAAAAGCTACTGACGGTGTTCCCCCTTCTGCCGGAGCAGAACTAGATAAATTGCTTGATGATTATGGCGCAATTTACAAAGGGAAAGGAGATAAAAAAGTCGTCTATCTAACATTCGATAACGGATATGAGAACGGCTACACTGAAAGCATTTTAGATACGTTGAAAAAGGAGAAAGCGCCCGCCACATTTTTCTTGACTGGACATTATGTGAAAAGTGCCAGTGATTTGGTGAAACGTATGGTGAAAGATGGCCATGGTATCGGAAATCATTCATATGATCACCCGAATATGGCGAATATAACCGAACAACAAATGGAAGACGAGTGGAAGAAACTAGATGAAATTGTATATGCTACTACTGGTCTAAAGAGGACAATCTATACGAGACCACCAGAGGGAACATTTAATGCGAAGGTACTGCAAAAAGGAAATGATCTAGGATATAGACATATTTTCTGGTCTGTTGCATTCATTGACTGGCATCGAGATCAACGAAAAGGAAAAGCGTATGCTTATAACGAATTAATGAATCAATTGCACCCAGGCGCTGTCATTTTAATGCATACCGTAGCAGCTGATAATGCAGAGGCACTCCCCGATTTCATCCGTGATGCCAAGAAGCAAGGCTATGAATTCCATTCACTAGATCAGTTAGTGGAGGAATATGAGAAAGGAAATACCATTACACAATAAACAAGAGACCTTATCTGTATGTTCACTACCAACAGATAAGGTCTCTAATTATTTTCTACATCTTCAGTTTGCATGTTCACATTCGTAGTTATCCAACGTGATCATCCATGTTGGATTGTTACGGATCCCCTCCTTCGTTGTTATGTGTCTAGGATTCGATTCGTCTCTATAACTACGACCTCCTTTTCTTTTGATTAAACTTACTATACCAACTATTCAGTTAATTGTAAAGTGTTTTAATAAAAAATATTATTATTTTCTTTTTTTTTATAGTTTACGGCTCGTATAGCAAAATCAGATTGAATAATATGGTGTTTTCGTATACGATATCAATGATAGAAAGAGGTGTGCGTATGGACAAATCACAAAATAATGAACAAGTCATCGAACTGAAAAATCGATTCAATCAATTCATTGAAACATTGGAAGCAATTGAACCTGAACACACGGACCTGCAGGACATAGATCGCCTGATCATGTTACTCGATGAATTAGAAGAACAGATGGATAATTCGAAAAAATAACGTATACTAACGGGGGATTTTGAGATGTACATAGAGACAATTGAAAAGAGTATATATGAATTAGTTTGCGAAACGTCTACAAACTTGCCAAAAGATGTCCGACGCGCAATTCTTTCCGCAAAGGAAAAAGAGAATAAAGGAACAAGCGCTGCAATGAGTTTGGATACGATTGCAAATAATATCAATATGGCAGATGATAAACTATCTCCAATTTGTCAGGATACTGGCCTTCCTACATTTAAGATCAAAACACCAATCGGGGTAAACCAATTGGAAATTAAAGCTGCCATTGTACGCGCTTTGGTGCTAGCTACGGAGAAAGGAAAGCTACGTCCGAACGCTGTAGATTCATTAACTGGCGATAATAGCGGCAATAACTTAGGTATCGGCCTGCCCGTTGTAAAGTTTGAACAATGGGAAGAAGATTATATTGAAGTAAAGTTAATATTAAAGGGTGGCGGATGTGAAAACAAAAACATCCAATACAGCCTCCCTACTGAATTAGAAGGTCTTGGCCGTGCAGGACGCGACTTGGACGGTATTCGTAAATGTATCCTTCACTCGGTCTACCAAGCACAAGGACAAGGTTGTTCAGCCGGGTTTATCGGTGTTGGAATCGGTGGCGATCGTTCATCTGGATATGATCTGGCGAAAGAACAACTATTCCGCGATGTAACAGACGTTAATCCAATTCCTGAACTTGCACAATTGGAAGACTACGTATTGGAAAAAGCCAATCTTCTTGGAATCGGGACAATGGGCTTCGGCGGAGAAGCAACATTACTAGGATGTAAAATCGGTGTCATGCACCGTCTTCCTGCGAGCTTCTATGTATCTGTAGCATATAACTGCTGGGCATATCGTCGTATGGCAGTGAATATTAATGCAGAAACTGGCGAAATCATGGACTGGCACTATAATGAAGGCGAGAAAATTGCATTCGAACAACCAGCTGAAGAAGCAAAATCCACTGCACGTATTGTACACTTGCAAGCACCTATTTCAGAAGAAGACGTACGTGATCTTCATGTTGGCGACGTTGTAAAAATTTCAGGCCGGATGTACACAGGCCGTGATGCGATCCATAAGCACTTAATGGACAACGACGCGCCAGTTGATTTGAATGGTCAAGTCATCTATCACTGTGGACCTGTTGTTCTAAAGAACGATGAAGGCAAGTATGAGATCAAAGCAGCCGGCCCAACGACTTCTATGCGTGAAGAACCGTACCAAGGCGATATCATGAAGAAGTTCGGTATCCGAGCAGTGATCGGCAAAGGCGGAATGGGACCTAAAACACTTGCAGCTCTTAAAGAGCACGGCGGTGTATACTTGAACGGCATCGGCGGTGCGGCACAGTATTATGCTGACTGTATTAAAGAGGTAGAAGGCGTCGATTTGCTGGAGTTCGGTATTCCTGAAGCATTATGGCATTTACGCGTAGAGGACTTCACTGCAGTCGTAACGATGGACTCACATGGTAACAGCTTGCATGCTGACATTGACAAGTCATCACTCGAAAAGCTTTCTCAATTCAAAGAAAAAGTATTCAACTAATAAGCAAGCAGCGAATGAGAATTCTCATTCGCTGCTTTTTTGAATGAACTTAACGTAGTTAGAAGTCTACACTAATTGTTTTACATCAATTCCTTCGTACACTCCCGGTCCACTTCCCTTCGTTTATCAACTCCATCCCATATTCTTGCAGGAAAAAGCCAAATAAGTAACATTTCTTCTTCAGAAATGATATACTGTAGATAATAACTATTACAACTTCATATTCATTCTATTTAGATGCCCAAAAGTCGATTCTACTACTGTAGAATCGACTTTACTGCTTTAATAAGTGCTATGAAATTGAAATTCATTATCAATTAGGAGGAGAATACATGACAACACTTGCAAAAGAACAACCTG
The DNA here is from genome assembly GCF_002743375.1 of Sporosarcina sp. P34. Classification (GTDB taxonomy): domain Bacteria; phylum Bacillota; class Bacilli; order Bacillales_A; family Planococcaceae; genus Sporosarcina. The sequence continues at coordinate 121,514 of NZ_PDZC01000010.1, read as the reverse complement.
AACAGACGATTGACTGGTCTGCACGTCTTGAACTAATCGCAGCTATATTTTCTGGGATTATCATTCTTGCCGCATGGATTTTGGGGGAAAATGGTGTAGAATCCTTTTCTGTCACGTTGTATATCATAGCGTTTCTGATTGGTGGTTACGCTAAAGCCAAGGAAGGCATTGAAGAAACGATAAAAAATAAGGAACTGAACGTTGAGATGCTAATGGTTTTTGCAGCCATTGGTTCAGGAATTATCGGATACTGGGCTGAAGGTGCAATTCTTATTTTTATCTTTGCGATTAGCGGAGCACTAGAAACTTATACTCTCAATAAAAGCCATAATGAAATATCTTCGTTAATGGAATTACAGCCCGAGGAAGCGTGGTTGATCCTTGAAGACGGCAGTGAGAAAAAAGTATCTACTGACTCTTTATCGATTGGCTCCGTTTTGCTCGTTAAACCAGGTGAACGCATTCCGGTCGATGGCAAAGTATTAAGCGGAATCACTTCGATTGATATGTCAGCTATCAACGGGGAATCTATTCCGGTAACAAAGCAAGAAAACGATGAGTTATTTGCAGGAACCGTGAATATTAGCGGTGCAATTCGCATGACCATGACGAAACCTAGTTCTGAGACGTTATTTCAAAAAATTATCACGATGGTACAAAACGCGCAAAGCGAAAAGTCTCCTTCCCAACAATTTATCGAACGTTTTGAAGGATCTTATGTAAAGATTGTGTTGGCTGCAGTTGTGATCATGATGTTCTTACCCCACTTCTTGTTTAACTGGGACTGGACTACAACGTTCTACCGTGCCATCGTCTTGCTAGTCGTCGCTTCTCCTTGTGCGTTGATGGCTTCCATTATGCCTGCTACGCTAGCGGCTGTTTCCAATGGCGCCAGAAAAGGTGTGTTATTTAAAGGCGGCGTTCATTTAGAACACTTAAGTACATTGCAAGCATTCGCTTTTGATAAAACAGGTACCTTGACGAATGGAAAACCGATCGTGATGGATTTCATCGTTCGAGAAGGTGCAGATATGAAAGAAACACTTGCTTTATTTGCAGGTGCGGAGTCTCTATCCAATCACCCGTTGGCAAAAGCCATTATCAATTACGCGACAGAGCATGGTGTAGAACCTGAACGTAATCTCCATATTGAAGACATTCCCGGATTTGGTATTAAAGCCGAGACCGATCATGGTGATATTCTAATCGGTAATCCAAAATTTGTTGGAGTAGAGTTAGTAGAAGAGTTCCAAGACAATGTAGCAGTATCCCTTGCGAATGAAGGGAAAACTGTCATTTTCATGAGAGATGAACAAGGAATTGTAGCGTTAGCTGCTTTACAAGATACATTACGAAATGAAGCCATTTCTGCGATTAAATCTTTACAATCTCTAGGACTTCGTACAGTGATGTTAACTGGCGATAACGAAAAGACCGCCCATGCAATTGCAGATGAAGTTGGTGTCGATACGTACGTAGCAGAATGTCTACCCGAAGAGAAAGTCGTTCAGCTTAAGTATTTATTGAAAGAATACGGTACAGTCGGTATGGTAGGAGACGGCATCAATGACGCTCCTGCATTGGCTACCGCTACTTCGGGCATTGCGATGGGTGAAGGAACAGATGTAGCACTGGAGACAGCCGATGTTGTTCTTATGCAAAACGACTTGAATCGCTTATCATATGCCATAAAGCTTTCGAGAAAAATGCAACGAATCGTTAAACAGAATGTTTTCTTCTCGATAGCTGTCATCTCAATTCTCATCATTGCTAACTTCATGCAAGTAGTAGATCTGCCTCTAGGTGTCATTGGACACGAAGGAAGTACGATCTTGGTTATATTAAATGGATTACGGATGCTTAATAAAATAGAGTAAAATAAAAAGTGAAGAAAGGGAGTTCCTTTCTTCACTTTTTATTTATCCTATTTGTTGTTTATATTCCTGACGATTTTTCACGATTGAGTTGATTGTACCTCCCAGCAGCAAAATGATAGCTGATAAGTATAACCACATGATTAATACGATAATCCCGGCGATACTACCATACGTATTCGTATAGCTTCCAAAATTACTAATATAAAACGAGAAGCCTAGTGAAGTAACGATCCATCCTATTGTCGCAAAAATAGCTCCAGGGAGTATTCCTTTAAAACTCAACTTTATACTTGGTACTAGCCAATATAGGAGTGAGAATACCGCAAAAATCAGCAATGGCGGAATAAGGAATCGTACCAAATTCCATACGGTCAGGAACGTCTCTTCCAACCCTAAGAATGTGAAGATCAAATGCCCGATTGGTTGACCGAATATCGGTAACACTAACGCGACGATTACAGTCATAACTAACATAATAGTAAACAAAATCGACAATCCTTTTGAAACGAAAAAGTTTCTATCGTCTTCAACTTCATATGCTTCATTTAATCCTTTTGTTACTGCACCCATGCCTTTAGACGCGGACCAGATTGTAGCCAAAATTCCGATTGATAGTAATCCACCACTTTTATTATCCAGTACTTCAGAAAGTGTTCCTTCAATTAGTGAAGCTGTCCCTTCTGGTGCATACTCACGAATAAATAAGAAGATTTGGCTTTGGTCTAACTGTAAGTAAGGCAGCAGTGTAAAAAGAAAGATTAATAGAGGGAATAAAGACAATAGGAAAAAGAAAGCTAACTGCGAACCAGCCGCTGAGATATCCAATTCTTTCATTCGGATAATTAATTGTTTGAAAAATCCGTCTGTAGTTGTCGGATCAAAATCCTCTTCTTCCCCGTCTTTTATATCTTTGATGAATTCTTTCACTTTTTCAGTTCGAGACTCATCGCCGTTTTCAGCATCTGAAGAAGGGGCACTTTTTTGTCTTTCCAACTGATGTGTCCCCCTTTCATTTACTGAATTTATTTTTATTTTTTCTCTAGTGGAATCACGTTTTTTTTTTGGACCATCGGAGGCAGTGAAGCATCCCCTTCCGTTGTAACAGAAGATGCAGCTGTAGAATTATCTACGATGATTTGCTCGTACTCTGATTTAGATTCTGTGATTGCTTCCTTTGTATCCGCAAACATTTCTTTCACTTGCGGAGTCAGCGTCTTGATTTCATCGACCTGTGATTTGATGTAGTTTACATCACCTTTCACTTGATCAACAAGGGTTTGCATTTTTTCTTTTTTCTGTTGGAACTCATTTTTTACAATATCCGGATTTTCTTTGTAATATAATACTTTTTCATATGATGTTCTGGCTGTCGTCAATGTGTGCTGCCGTGTTGCACGGTCCAGCATACTCACTGCAGCTCCAAGTAATGCTCCGCCTAATACATATCTTCCAAATTTACTAGAACCCATACATTTTTCGCCTCCTTATTCACGTTTACGTCTCACTTCATTATACCCATATTGCAACTTGCCAAACAATCTTTGTTGCACTTTATTAAAAAAAGCTTGACGAAACGTTCTATTTTTTAGATTATTAACAATAACATGTAAATAACAGAATCTACTGAAAGGGGTTGGTTCTCGTAGTCTTGGGAGCGGATACTAACATTATAGAGAAATTGGGGGGATGAAATGGAAAAGATCGAGAATTTCTTGACTACCGCGTCCGATTTAATATGGGGACCGCCACTGCTCATTTTATTAATTGGTACCGGAATTTATTTAACACTACGTTTAACATTTATTCAATTAAGATTACTGCCTTATTCACTGAAGCAAGTTTTTTCACGGAAGCATGATAAAAAAGCAGATGGTGACATTTCACAGTTCCAAGCTCTAATGACTGCGATGGCCGCTACAGTCGGTGTCGGTAACATCGTCGGAGTTGCCTCTGCTGTTGTAGCAGGTGGGCCAGGTGCGATTTTCTGGATGTGGCTTGCAGGGTTCTTCGGTATGGCAACAAAGTACAGTGAGGCAATCTTGGCTGTTAAGTACCGCGTCAAAGATTCCAATGGCTTGATGGCTGGTGGACCGATGTACTATTTAGAACATGGTCTAAAGCAAAAATGGCTCGGCGTACTATTTGCGATATTCGGCGCATTGGCCGCGTTCGGAATTGGTAACGGAACACAATCCAAAGCAGTAGCAGACGTAATGAAAAGCACTTTTGATGTGCCACACTATATTACAGGAATTGCATTGGTATTATTCGGTGCACTTGTTATTCTTGGAGGTATCAAATCAATCGGTCGTGTGACGGCATTTTTCGTACCGATCATGGCACTATTCTATTTCTTTGCTGGTGCGATTGTCATGGTATTGAACATTGAACAAGTTCCAGCAGCATTCGGTCTGATTTTCACAGACGCATTTACAGGCCAAGCAATTGCCGGTGGTGCAATCGGTACAGTAATCCGATTCGGTGTCGCGCGAGGACTCTTCTCGAATGAAGCAGGTCTCGGTTCAGCGCCAATCGCAGCGGCCGCTGCACGTACAGATATGCCTGGACGTCAGGCCCTTGTTTCAATGACACAAGTATTATTCGATACATTAGTCATTTGTTCCATTACAGGTGTCACAATCGTTATGAGTAATAAATGGCAAGATAAATCAATTGATGCTGGTTCTTTGACGGCAGAAGCGTTTGGCTCTTTCCTTGGTGGTATCGGGCCGATCTTAGTATCAATAGGACTTATATTCTTTGCTACATCTACCATTTTAGGTTGGAGTTATTATGGAGAGAAGTGCTTCCAATATCTCATTCCTAACCGCGCTGCAGTTCTTGCTTATCGAATAATATTCGTAGCATTCATATTTGTAGGGGCGACTGCATCACTTGACCTTGTATGGATTTTAGCAGATGTATTAAATGGCCTAATGGCGATTCCAAACTTAATTGGATTGCTCGGTTTGTCCGGCGTTGTCATTATGGAGACACGACGTTTCAAGAAGAAAATTGACGAAGAACGTGAAGCAGCCCGCAAGTAACACTTCTCAGTTCGGTTGACAGCTTACCGCTTTCATGAAATGATTGTTTTCATTAGAAGAAAGGCGGTAAGAATATGGATTTGTCTTCGAAATCACCTGAGAATGTCTCATACATGATTGAACAGATTAAAGAAAAACTGCGCATGGTAAATGTGGATGCGATGAAGCCCGAAAACTTCAGTACAGAGCAGTATGATGATTTGTACTATATGTACAAGACGGTCATGAAACGTGACAACATCACGCCGAATGAAATGCAAGCAATTGCGGCAGAACTTGGCTCTTTGCGCAAGTAAAAAAGCGACTCCATTGGAGTCGCTTTTTTATTGCGGTGTGACCGGTGTGCCGTCTTTTAAGACAAGTGGCTGAATGAGTACTTCCACTCTACGGTTTTTACTGCGATTTTCTATCGTGTTGTTCGGAACAATCGGCTTATACTCTCCGTATCCTTTCGCACTGAAAAGGTTCGGGTCAACTTCATTGTCTGCTACAATGATTTTAAGAAACTCTACAGCGCGCATAACGCTTAACTCCCAGTTGGATGAATACTCTGCATTGTTGATCGGAATGTTGTCTGTATGACCTGTGATGACCACCTGGCGCGGTCTATCCAGTGTGAGCAACCGAGAGATATCATTCGCCAGCCTTTTATACTCTGGAGTAATTGTTGCTTCTCCTGATTTAAACAGCACACTGTCACGAATTGTGAGCAATAAGCCCTCGCTTGTCATTTCGGTCTCAAACTGATTCTCTAATTCATTCACCGCAATATACTCGTCCAAATCATCTTGCGTTTCTCCTAAGGATTGCTGATCTTCCATATAGGAGGAATCTTCATTTAACTCCCCTACCGAGTCTTCTGGAACAGGGGTAGTGGTCGGCGCACTCTCACTCATGATTCCGCTACCACTTTCAAATATTTCGCTGAATACTTTTGATACTTCTGCAAATCGTCCCTCATCTACTGAACTCGTAGCAAATAGTACGATGAATAATGCTAGTAACAACGTCAGGAGATCAGCGTAAGGTAATAGCCAAGACTCATTAATATGTTCAATTTCGTGCTTCTTTTTCTTACGCTTCTTCGCCAACTTTACCAGCTCCTTCGCTACCATCAATAGCTAGCTTCTTCCGGTCTTCTACAGAAAGATAAGATGCCAATTTTTGTTCGATGACACGCGGTGCTTCCCCTTCCAATACGGAAAGAATTCCTTCAATCACCATTGTCCTCTGACGGACTTCTTCTTTTGATTTCCGTACGAGTTTATTGGAGAACGGATGCCATAAGACGTATCCCGTAAAAATCCCAAGCAATGTCGCAATAAATGCAGCAGAAATCGCGTGGCCTAACGCATCGATATTATTCATGTCTTTTAGTGCGGCAATCAGTCCTACAACAGCACCGAGAACCCCAAGTGTTGGAGCATATGTACCGGCTTGCGAGAAGATCTGTGCACCTACTGAATGTCGCTCCTGCATCGCCTCCACCTCTTCACTTAATACATCACGAATATAATCGGCATTCTGACCGTCAATCGCCAAACCCAAACCATTTTTCAAAAACGGATCATCAATTTCCTCTGTTTTTGCTTCCAAGGCAAGTAACCCTTCTCGACGAGCAATATCAGCCCAAGAAGAAAATAGACGAATTAATTCTGCATCCGATGCAAGCTTTTGCTGAGTAAAAATAATTTTAAATAATTTAGGTACCTTTTTTAATTCATTCATCGGGAATGCGATGACAACAGCGGCAATCGTTCCTGCTATGATGATTAGAATAGCGGCCGGGTTAAGTAATGCATCGGGCGTTACCCCTTTAAGCGTCATCCCGACGAGGAGAGCTACAAATCCTAATACTAAACCTACAATTGTGGATAAATCCATGTATAAAGCCTCCAAATACTACATTCTTCTTATTATTTCGGTTAATTTCTGACGTTGTTTAGGGAAAACTGTCGACTATTCTTAGGGAGTTAAGAGTATTTCATCCTATCCTGATTGCTTTATCGTTGCGAACTGTGAACTTCACTTGTTAGAATTGTCACATTACGTAAAAAGGAGATGTCATGATGAATCCATTTCAAAACCAACTTTCCAATTATGCCGACTTAGCTGTAAAGGTGGGTGTAAATATTCAACAAGACCAATATCTATTCATCAGCGCTTCTACTGAAAATACTTCATTTGTTCGATTAATCGTTGAAAAAGCTTATGATGCAGGAGCACGACAAGTCTTCGTAGACTGGAGCGATGATGTCGTCACACGTCTACGTTATGAAAAAGCACCAGCGGATTCGTTTTCCGAGTTCCCTACGTGGAAACAGATGGAGCGTGAACAGCTAGCTGAGAAAGGCGCTGCTTTCATGTCGATCGTATCGCAAGATCCAGATTTATTAAACGGTATCGAACCTAGTAGAATTCGCGATAATCAGAAAGCCTCCAGCACTGCGCTTAGCAAATTCCGCCAGGCTATGCAGGCAGATAAATTCAGTTGGACAGTAATTGCCGCACCTTCAACAGCATGGGCAGCAAAAATTTTCCCTGAACTACCTACAGAAGAACAAGTATCCGCTCTATGGGATTCTATTTTACGTGCTGTAAGGGCAGATCAGCCAGATCCAGTGCAGGCATGGAAAAAGCACAATGTAAACTTGCATGAAAAAGTAGATTATTTGAATGGTAAACATTACCGCAAACTTCATTATACAGCTCCAGGCACCGACTTAACAATAGAATTACCGGAAAAACACTTATGGTGTGGGGCGGGTAGTGTCAATCAGGCAGGTCATGAGTTCATGGCCAATATGCCAACTGAGGAAGTCTTTACGGCACCGTTGAAAACTGGAGTGAATGGTTCTGTTACTAGCACTAAACCACTTAGCTATGCAGGAACAATTATCGAGGACTTCACGCTTCAATTTAAAGATGGTAAAATCACTAACGTTACAGCTACTCAAGGCGAGGAAATTCTGAAACAACTCGTCAATACTGATGATGGCTCACAATTTCTTGGCGAAGTAGCACTAGTTCCGCATGACTCACCCATTTCTAATTCGAATGTGTTATTCTATAATACATTATTTGATGAAAACGCTTCGAATCATTTGGCCATTGGAAGTGCCTACGCTTTTTGCCTAGACGGTGGGAAAGAAATGGATTCCGAACAACTACAGGCTAATGGATTGAATCAAAGCTTAACACATGTCGACTTCATGATTGGTTCTGAAAAGATGGATATTGATGGAATATTAGAAGATGGAACAGTAGAGCCTATCTTCCGTAATGGAAATTGGGCATTCTAAAATCCGTCACTTTTCATTCGAAGTTTACAGAAGCTCTTAATATTTTCTCGAAAATCATGTATAATAGATAAGAGAACATAATACATTTCAGAAAGAGGGGCTTTCAAATGGCTTTAATGTATACAACAGTTATCGGTTACATGGTTGTTCTTGGACTTGCATCCTTGTTTACGATGCACTTCTTATCTGGATCAATGGATTCAAACGACTCCATTACTATTGATCCGAAACCAGAAGGCAGAAACTAATTTTTTCAATTCCAGTTTTAATGGAAGTGGATTTCATGATTAGAGTTGCCTAAAATGGCGACTCTTTTCTTTTACATACTATAAACAGTACGGAGGAGATTACAACAATGACATCATTATCCGAAATCATGATTTATAACAAAGGCTTCGTTGAGGAAAAAAAGTATGAGGAGTTTTCCACTACGAAATTTCCTAATAAACGGATTGTCATCCTTACATGTATGGATACCAGATTAATCGAGCTTCTCCCGAAAGCAATGAACTTGAAAAATGGCGACGCTAAAATTATTAAAAGTGCTGGCGCGATTATTACATCACCTTTTGGCGGTCTGATGCGAAGTATATTAGTTGCCGTTTATGAATTACAAGCAGATGAAATCTATGTCATTGGTCATCATGATTGTGGCATGAGCTCTATCAACACGGATCACATTATAGGAAATATGATTGACCGCGGTGTTGATCCAAACATGTTCAAAACATTGAAATATTCCGGAATCGAGATGGAAAAATGGTTGCACGGTTTCAGCGATGTGACAGAGAGCGTGAAAAAGAGTGTGGACGCAATCCGTAACCACCCTCTCATCCCGACCGACGTAAATGTGCATGGTCTTGTAATCGACCCTGCAAACGGCAAGCTGGACGTTATTGAAGATGGTTACAAAGCACAAGAATTGTCTCAGTAAAATAGCTTTATGAAAAACCGGCCTCTTCTACGTGAAGGGCCGGTTTTGTTTGTTGATGGAGGGGGTGGGTTTTAGGAAGTCTATAGAGCGGTTCCGAGTCGACTATGAGCGCTCGGGGCGAGGGTATGAGCGGTTTCTATATGACATAGAGCGGTTGACTGGTTTGATAGAGCGGTCATCCCGTTTGATAGAGCGCGTAGTCATGATCTATGAGCGCTTACACCAAACGTTGATCGAAACACATCCACACCGCCCTAAACCTCAAAATCAAGAAAAACCAGCATCTTCTATTCGAAGAGCCGGCTTTTCCATATAATCATCCACTTTTCCAAAAGGGTCTTACCCTTTCAATAATCCCCTTCCACAATGGCATACATATAATGATCTTCCCACACACCATTAATGAACAGCAATTGACGCAATAATCCTTCACGCTGGAATTGTGCTTTCTCCAATACTTTCACTGAACCTACATTACGAGGAGATACATATGCTTCCACCCTATGCAGATTCACTTTTTCAAACGCAAATTGATTAATGAGTGAGACTGCTTCAGTACCTATTCCTCTTCCAGTTTGTCGTTGATCAATGGAATACCCCACAAAACCACTGGAAAACGGTAACCGTTTAATACTATACAATGAAATTTGACCAATGATCATACTTGTTTCCGAATCAAAAATTCCGAAGTTGTACTCTCGTCGGTCACGCATTTGATAAAGAGACTCCCGAATTTTATCTCGCTGCATTGCTACTGTGTAATACGTATTGTCATGTCTTGGTTCAAATTCTGTCCAGTATTCCTTATTGGCAATAAGTAGCTGGGTGAATTGGTATGCGTCATCTTCCGTGAGTATTCGTAGGTAGCATTGCTCCCCTTCGAGTAAAATCATTTGTCCCCATCCTTTTCGAAGCATTCTGTTCTTATCTTCTACTTTATCCAATCGGTGCGAATGAAATGAAGAATCAGTTCTAGTTATCTGAATTCATTAGTTCTTATTATAGATTTTTTACATGAACAAGACAATAGAATGCCACATTTTCTCATTTGTAAAGGAATATTCATACTTTCCCACTCCATCGATCCGTATTCTCTGTATACTGTTGTTCAGGAGGATTTTATCATGCTAAGAATTATTTTGATGGTACTTTCGCTACTCATCATGATTGGAACTCATATCGCTGCAAATTTAATCCCACTTAATGGACTGACTACTTGGGAAATTGCTAATCGGGTACCGGTTCTATTCATGCCTGCAGAGTACGTTTTTTCAATTTGGATAGTGCTAGATCTGTTACTTGTCAGTTGGCTATACATGTTTTTCAAAACAGTAGCTAGACTTTCTTCATCTGTCGCCAATTTACGTGCAACCTCGTTCTCGGTCAGCTGTTTTTTAAATATCGCATGGCTATTATTATTGGGCCATCGTTAGCGTAATGGCTTTATTAATTTGTTTACTCGTGTTGTATTTCAGTTATGTAAAAATAGAGGGAACGAATCGCGAACGACTTCCGATCTCGGCTTACATGGCATGGATCTTCATCGCTGTCATCGCGAATTCTAACTATGCTTTCAAATTCCACGATTGGACAGGATGGGGTTTGAGTGATCCACTATGGACAGTATTGTTCTTGACTCTAACTACAGCAATTGCCTTACATTTTATGTATCACTACCATGACTCTATGTTTAATTTAATTATCATTTGGTCTTTCATCGGTATTGCAATAAAAAATGGAACGGATGAACTATTTGTTTCAACAGCCGCTTTATTTCTTTCCGCGGTAATTGGTTTTATACTATTTATGGGCCAGCGTTTTTCAAAGCCTAAACAATTATAACACGGTGCCAATTAGGCAGCCGTGTTTTTTTCACGATTATACCGTAAACTAGGGTATAGGTTAGAGTGTGGACTATCATGCTAAAGAGTGGAGGTTACGCTATGTCAAATTCAAAGTTATTGTCATCACTTAGTTATTTTAGTGTCTTTTTCGCCCCCCTTCTACTGCCAATCATCATTTATTTCATTGCGGATGAATTCGAAGTTCGCCGTCATGCAAAAAAAGCACTCGTTTCACATATCGTCCCTATGGTATTACTAATTGCTGGATTCATTATTATGTCCTTTTCGATCTTTTCCTTTAATCCTGATAGTATGATAAATGCAAACAACAATATGATGTTCTGGGGATTCATTCCTGTGTTATTCATCACTTTATATAGTTTATTGTTTGTAATCGTCTTGATTTGGAATGTCTATCAAGGTGTAAAAGTCCTGAAGTAAGGAATGGACAGAACAAGCTAATCATTAAAAAAACATCAATAAAGTATGATATAGTAGAATTGAATAAATTGTACGGAAGAAAGGACTTGTGAACATGATTGTAAAAAATGATGAAGAATTAGAGGGGTTACGGGCAATAGGTAAAATTGTTGCAGAAATCCGTGAAGCGTTGAAAGAAGCTACAGTACCCGGCATCACAACGAAAGAACTTGATGATATGGCAGGTCGTCTGTTTGCTGAAAAAGGTGCGGTTTCTGCTCCTATCGACCAGTATGACTTCCCTGGCTATACATGTATCAGCGTCAATCATCAAGTAGCGCATGGCATTCCAGGAAGCTACGAAATCCAAGACGGTGATCTTGTAAATATAGATGTTTCCGGATCAGCTGGCGGCTATTTTGCAGATACAGGTATTTCATTCGTGGCAGGTACACCTGACGAGCAAAAACAGAAGTTATGCGACGTAGCAAAGTCAGCTTTGGACCGCGCGTTATTGAAAGTAAAAGCAGGCTCTAGTTTGAATCAAATCGGTAAAGCTGTGGAGCGTGAGGCGAAAGATCATGGCTTACATGTGATTAAAAATTTAACCGGTCACGGAATTGGCACGTCTCTTCACGAAGAGCCTCAGCATGTTCTGAATTATTATGATCCTTGGGATAAAACATTATTGAAAGATGGTATGGTTCTGGCAGTGGAGCCATTCGTTTCTCAGGCGGCTGAGCATGTGATTGAATTGGATGACGGTTGGACTTTTGTTACGCCTGATAAGTCATTAGTTGCCCAAATTGAGCATACGATTGTCGTGACGAAAGATCAGCCTATCATTTTGACTCAACTTGATTAATAGTAAAAATGAGTGTGTGCGGACGGTTCCGTGCACACTCATTTTTATGTCACAAAGTTTTGGTTAATTGATAAAGTAGTAAAAGAAAAAGACTGAAGAAAAGCCTCCTCGTATCCGGGCTGTCTCCAGTCTTTACATATCATCGTTTGGATGTTTCGTTTTATTATTTCTTTTTCTTAACTTTCGGCTTTGATTTCTTCGGTGCCGCTTTTTTCATTTCTTCCACTGTCTTGGAGTTTCCTTCAATCAGTTGTCCGTTGTACCAAACTTTTTGAACGGTTTTGATGCCTTTGGAAACTTTTCGGTAGTCGCGTTCTTCCGAGTAAGATAGGAGTGTTAGGACTTCCCCATCTGCTCCTGCACGACCCGTTCTTCCTGATCTGTGCACGTATTGCTCGGCTGTATGGGGAACGTCGACATGGATGACGTGTGTCAACCCTTCGATGTCCAATCCTCGCGCTGCTAAGTCTGTTGCAATCAGTATGCGAATAGTCCCTTTTCTGAAGTCTTCTAACGTTTTCTGGCGATCTAGTTTCTTCATATCTGAGTAAAGGACTGCAATTGGTGCATCATTGTAAAGTAGTTTTAGCTCTTTCATGCGCAATTGATCTACATTATTCATGAATGTTAGTGCGCGCACGCCTGATATTGCGGAGATTCCTCGAAGTACATCGGTCTTTTTGCGTTCATCCACTTTTACGTAAGAATGAATTACTTGACCACTATTTGGAATCTCATCCGCGTTGACTTGCAGACGAATTGGATCCTTCATCATTTGCTTCGCAACCAGTTCGATTTCATCTGTAATTGTTGCGGACACAACGGCTAACTGACGTTCAGGATTTGCCGCTTCAATCAAGCTTTTCACTAGTACACGATATTCGCGCGACAGAAGTTGATCTCCTTCATCAATAACCAAGTATTTTATATCATACATTTTCAGCTTTCTTTCTCTTACTAGTTCATTTAATCTGCCTGGTGTACCGACTACGATTGTCGGTTTTTTCTTCAGCCTTTCGACTTGACGTTGCATATTTGCACCGCCAATTAGCTGGGTTACGGTAACTGGAGTACCTTCCACCAATTCGCGTATCACATTGACGATCTGCATGGACAGCTCTTGTGATGGTGTAATGATTAACGCTTGTGTCTTCGGTAGATTCCCATCAACCATTTGAATCACAGGTAATGTATAGGCAAGTGTTTTACCCGTTCCCGTTGGTGATTCCGCTACTATATCTTTACCAGACAACATCTCGGGTATCATTTGAGACTGAATCGGCATAGGTTGTTTAAATTTCCATTTTGTGCGTAAAGATTCATTCAGCTCATCTAAAAAATTCATTCGGTTCACTCTTTTCTATAGTTGAGGACTTCAACCGGTTATTTTTTTTGAAGCTTCTTTTTCAACTTCTGAATTTTAGGCACTACTTTTACAAATAAGTTATAAATGAATGGTTTGTATACTTTATCGATTTCACCGATAAATTCTGTCACTCCGTCCACTTGACAAAAACTGTTTTTAAAATTATATAAGCCATCCTGCTCACTGTCGAGTACGAATACCCCACCGAGATCATACTGTTCCGCTCCGATTTCCAATCCCCACTTCATCATTTCATAGTTCATAAGATAACTTGGATTTAGATTGCGCTTCGTGTTGGAACTGCCGGCATATAAGTAATACAACTTCCCGTTATAATTAATAGTTATAGCGCCAGCTAAATAGTCGTCTTCGTGCTTTGCTATATAGATGCGTAAATCATCGAATGCCTCTCGCATTTTGACGAAATAATCATATGAACGAATGGAGATCTGATTACGAACAGACATTTCTTCATGAATTTCAAAGAATTTCTTTAAATATTCATCACTGCGTGAATAGGAAATCTCCACACCTTTACGTGCAGAGCTTCGAATTTTACTTCTCGTTCTGCTACGGAACTTAAGCATTAAAGAATCTTCATCTTCGTCAGTCAATTTAACAATCATATTATAACGGGGCTGTATTAAATCTTCTTTACCCGCGCCTTCGTTACGTACTATGTAACCCGCATCACGGTATAGCTTGTCCAATTCATCTGTATACAGCTGTTCCGGATCCATTTTTAATGCAAAGGCTTTATGTTTTTTTACAAGCACCTCTGCCTCTTGAATCAATTCTGCAACCAACTTCTGATTATGTAAATCGCAAATAGGTCCTCGTGGTGCATAGAGTAAGGAAAATCCACCTGGTACTTTCCGTATCAATAAGGACATAGCGGCTACAATTTCTCCGTCCCGTTCTACATATACCTGTTCATTACCCCAGTCGTCTTTCACATTTGCCCAATTGGGATCTTGTGTAATGGAACGAAATGGAGAATTTCTCATAAATGTTTCATATCTTTTTACATCTTCCGCATTGCTTTTATCTAAAATCGGCACTGCTCGAACACTCCTTACATTACTATGACTCCGTACAATTTCCGTTTTAATCGTTTGAAAATCTTAAAGAACCGCACAGCCACAGCTCTATTAAGTGTAGCCTACTGTATTTTTCAAGTCAAGAATCGAAGAGTAGTTCGCTGTCATTTACCAACGGAGTTTGAAAATTAAGTAATAAATTACTATTAATTGAGACAAGCTATTCCGTTATTAATTAGAATAGCCTATACTATAAAAAGGGGAGAAAGGTTTCATGTAGCAAACATGCAAAAGGGGGCATTACATATTGAAAGGTTCAGTACGTAACAAGTTGATAGCGCTTGCAGCACTAGTTATTTTAATTCCATTATTAGCTGTTGGTATCGTCAATTACTTCGTAGCAAAACAAGAACTTGAGTCTGTTGGAGAAATGGGATTACAGAATGGAACGTATGCGATCCTAGACTTGATAGACGAGCTCAATGTTCAAGTAGAGAACGGTACAATGAGTTTAGAGAACGCCCAAAAACGGGCTAAAGACAAAATTATGGGACCTATGGCCACTGATGGTACTCGATCTTTAGAAAATCCAGCGAAATATGGGGAGAACTTCTACTTTTATGTAGTGGATGAGGAAGGCACTTTGCTCGTACATCCGCAGAAAGAAGGAGAAAGTCTCTATGAAACCCAAACAGCAGATGGTCGTTACTTCATTCGAGAAGTAATCTCAGAAGCTAAAAGCGGAGGTGGTTATGTACAGTATGACTGGCCGCTGCCAAGTAACCTGAATGTTGAAGCGCCAAAAATCACGTACAGCCTGCAAGATCCAAATTGGGGATGGATTGTAGTGGCAGGAACCTACCTAGTAGACTTTAATGCTGGAGCGAAAAATGTTTTATGGTATACCTTACTATCAGTTATTATCTCTGTCATAGTGGGTGTTACTTTATTCTCAATCTTCTCAGGACGTCTAACATCCTATATTAAGAATATCCGCCACATTACGGCTGAAATTGCGCAAGGTAAATTATCTGGCGAAGACATTCCGATCCGTTCACGTGATGAGCTCGGTCATTTAGCTGAAAATGTGAATACAATGAAAAATAATCTAAATGAGATGGTCGGTCATACAAGACTTTCTTCAGACCGTATGAGAACCTCTTCCGAAACACTTAGCGCTATTACGGAAGAAGCGACTGCATCGGCTGACGAAATCCATAGCGCTATTACGGAAGTATCCTCAGGGGCAGTTGTGCAATCCGAAGAAGCAGATATCGCGATTACAAAAGTTAGTCAATTATCCAAATTGATTTCCAATGCATCAGAGCAATATGAAAACGTTGTGACAGAAATGCATAGCATGAACACTCTACAAAGTTCAGGTATGCAAAAGGCCGAGACTTTGGAAGAAAACTCTCAGAATTTCAACATCGTCATTAACGACTTACAAGGTAACTTCTCACAACTTGTATCTAGAATGAATGAAATACAAGCAATTGTCCAAACGATTTCCTCGATCTCAGAGCAAACGAATTTACTGGCGTTAAACGCTAGTATTGAAGCCGCTCGCGCAGGAGAACATGGAAAAGGATTCGCTGTAGTTGCCAATGAAGTACGTCATTTATCTGAAGACACAAACGAGGCAACTACAAGAGTTCGCGATCTACTCGTGCATATTCGGAAAGATACGACGACTGCCGAGAACCAAATGAAACACACATTAGATTTGACAAGTCATCAAGAAGGTACGATTCTGGAAACTAAAAATGCTTTCGAACAACTATCCGATTCTATTCTCAACATCACATCGCTATTGAAGACTATGGAAAATGATATGAGTAGTATGGATGAGAATCGACAACACGTTGTTCAAGCAATAGATCAAATTGCAGCTGTCGCAGCCGAATCAGCTGCTGCTACTGAACAAGTCAATGCATCCATTGATGAACAAAAAGCTGCAATCAGCACGATTATGCATGCTTCCCTAGACCTTCATACAGAGGCGGAGAATATGCACGACTTAGTTGATCGATTTAGCTAATTTGTTGAGTGAAGTAAAACATCCCTGCGCGTAGGCAGGGATGTTTTTTCATTCAACAGCATTTTTATATTTCTTGTAATAGTTGATTTGGCGCATCAGTAAATACAATTTACGCTTCATATGTTTATCTTTACTGTAAAATAAAGGATTACCATACTTTCCTGCTTTGATAAGTGACCGAATCTCTTTTTCCATAGGCGGATTATTGACAAACTTTTTTAATACTGCTTTCGGTACGACAGTGAATAGAAAATGGTCATCTAGATATGTTAGAGGTTTTTCCTTCCCGTATACTAAGTCATCGACTAAATACTTCGCCATATTTTCACCGCATTGCGTAATGTAATAACTTGAACGCCCTTGACGGATATTCACTTCAAACGCTTTAAATTTGCCATCGCGTTCATCGTATTTCAAATCGAAGTTTCCATAACCTACATAGCCAATCGCTTCAAGGAAGTTAGCCAATTTCGTCATAATTTCTTCATCATACCGCGTAATCAATGCTGTATAGTTTCCGATCGCCGTCATCGCACGTTCTTGTAATACTACCTGAGCCAATGTGATTAATTGCGCTTTACCATGCTGATCAGCGTAATATACAGCATCCCACATATACGTATCATCGCCAGGAATGAAATCTTGAATGATCAGATCTTCTGTGTATCCACTGGCTTTTACCATTTGGATAATGCGATTGATTTCCTCATATGTATCGACTTTATAGATCTTCTGCAACCCTTCAAACGGATGGCGATAGTATTGAACACCATCGCTAGGCTTGATGATGACCGGGAATAGTACTTCTTCTGTAAATGGTTCATCAGATACACATGAGTGGAAATATGTGGAAGGTGTATCTATTCCATGCTCCGCGCATAATTCATAGAAGTTTTTCTTAATATAGACGGCATTCATAATTTCTTCATCGATATAATTGAACAAGAAATCTTCTTTCAAAGCTTCTCGCTGCTCGATAATCAAACGGACATATAAATCGTCTGTTCCGACAAGTACTAATTTCTGATCAGCAGTGCGATACTTTTTGGCAATTTCACGTAAAAACTGGACGAATACTTTAGGGTCATGCAAACCTGGATGTAGTTCCTGGATATCTGTAATCGTACTATAGCTTGTGAAAGGCAATGGTTCTCTACCTACAATTACAGGTTTAATGCCATATTCTTCATGAAAAGAAATCGCCATATTATAGGCGTTAATATTAGTTCCGACAATAATCGGGATAAAAGAATGCTTACTCATATATTCCTCCAACAGACGTTTTTCCATTTAGTGTAGTTGTACCAAATTCGTAAGTCAAGAAAGGACCGTTCTTCACTAACCATACGTTTTATAAACTTGATCATGAGTAGAATATAATTCCCAAGGATAAACTCGCGGTGCTTCCGAGGTAAATTGCATCATTTCCTTTGTTGTCGGATGTTCAAATTCTAGTTTGTGCGCCCACAACGCAATCTGTTCGCCACGCCTGTTCATTGAACTTCCGTATTTCTGATCACCATAGAGTGGATGGCCTTCTGTAGCCATTTGTACTCGAATTTGATGTGAACGTCCTGTATGTAAACGTACACTTACTAAGCTGTGATCAATTTTTTTATCAAGTACCTGATATTCCAAACTAGCTACTTTCCCTTCTGGATGATTTGGCTTCACACTGTACACTTGATTTTTCAGACGATCTTTGTATAAATAGTGCTGAAGAGTGGATTGTTTTTTTCGAGGCACACCGCGGAGAACCGCTAAGTATTTTCGTCCAATGACGCCACGACGAAGCTGATCGGATAGACGAGATGCTGCTTTGGAGGTTTTAGCAAACACCATCACACCCCCAACTGGACGATCGAGACGATGTACTAAACCAAGATATACATTTCCCGGTTTTTGATAGCGTCTTTTAATATCTTGCTTTAATATAGTCAATACGTCTAAGTCTCCGCTCTCATCTTTTTGCACCGGTACGTTGACCGGCTTTTCCACGACTAAGAGATGGTTATCTTCATATAGGATAGGTATCTTCATTTAATGGATGCCTCTTTTTTTATAAGTTCCAATAATGCCTGACAACCTTCAAGCACCAAGTCATATGTTTCCTGAAAATCACCCGTGAAGTACGGATCTGGAACGTCTTTTTGATGACTAGTCAAATCCAAAAAACGGAGCACACGCTGGTGGTCATGATCACCAAATATGTTATGAATATTTCGGATGTTTTGTTCATCCATTCCAATAATATATTCAAATTCCTCTGCATCTTTTATGTTTAACTGACGTCCAGCCATCCCATCTGCTGAAATTTGAAATTCTGCCAGTTTGGACAGCGTTCCTTCATGTGGAGCTTTCCCGACATGCCAATCGCTTGTCCCTGCCGAGTCTACTTCGATGTGATTCTCCAATCGTTCATCATGAATCATCTTACGAAATACACCTTCTGCCATAGGTGAGCGACAAATATTCCCGAGACAAACGAATAATACACGTATCATACGACTCTCTCCCTTTATGATTATATTTCTATTCTAGTATACATCATTCGATAATTTACTTCATTTTATGTGTAATAATCAGCTACAATTCCGAATGCTACGAAATGTATATCTTATACAAGAGAATTAAGTCGTAATTAATATTTATTATTATTCTGTGATATAATAGGACTTAAATATCAATATCTAGGGAATGATATAGGAGAAAGGGGATCTATCCTATGCATATTGTGTTTGAAAAAACGTGGGAAGCTACTTTATCGGATCAACAAAAACAGGCTTTTATTTATCAATACGAAACGAAAAGAACTGTACATGAAGAATTTACAGCTACACCTATACTGATAAAGAGAAAACGTAATGGAGGGATAGTCGCTACGGTATTTTTGCAAAATAATCGTGATGAATTATTATCCATCCGTGAAGCTACAGTATGTGTAGTAAATGAACATGGAGAAACCGCGGCTGAGGAAACATTTTTATTGTCCCTCGATATTCCACCTTTCGCTGCAACGCCTTGGTCTTTCGTCTTTTTACCAACTTGTGTAGATTCCACTGAAGAACCGACTGATGGATGGAAAGTCACCATAAAGTAATACATGAAAAAACAGCTGCTCCTTGTGGAACAGCTGTTTTTTCATGTTAACTCAACATTATGATGAACTTGTTGTACATCTTCTAAATCATCGAGTGCATCAATCATTTTTTCAAACTGTTCCTGCGCTTCTGCATCTAATGAAATTTCATTCTGAGCTATCATGGACAACTCTGCTACAGTAAAGTCCGTGATACCTGCTTGACTGAATGCTTCCTGCACCTCATGGAAATGGGTAGGATCAGCGTATACAACTACTTGCCCGTCTTCCTCCTCGATATCGTTTACATCAACGTCTGCTTCCATCAATAACTCTAATACTTCCTCTTCCGTTTTGCCTTCTACACCGATAATCGCAGCGGGATCAAACATATAAGCTACAGAACCACTCACGCCCATATTGCCTCCATTTTTACCAAATGCCGCACGCACTTCGGAAGCTGTCCGATTAACGTTATTTGTCAACGCATCCACGATGACCATTGAGCCATTCGGTCCAAATCCTTCGTAACGAAGTTCATCGAAGTTTTCTTCACCACCACCTTTTGCCTTTTCGATTGCACGGTCGATGATTGCTTTCGGTACGCTGTACGTTTTTGCACGTTCCAGTACGAATTTCAGTGCTTGATTCGATTCGGGACTTGGATCTCCTGATTTTGCTGCTACATATATTTCACGGCCAAACTTTGCATAGATTCTACTTGTATTCGCATCTTTAGACGCTTTCTTTTCTTTAATATTATTCCATTTACGGCCCATTGAGTACACACTCTTTCCTTTAGTTTTAATGGTTTGCTACTAGTAAGTATACCAATTGCTTTTTTACATGAAAAGTAAAAAGATAAATAGACGCAGGTAGACACCGCTAATCTTCACCCCAAGCGGACATTCGTCTTTTGCGTGTTTTCGTCTGTAACGAAGTGTGATTAGCATTGTATTCCTTACATATATTGTAGCGAAGTAAGTACCTAGACTAGAAATTTGTTTTGGCAGAACCACTATCCAACCACGCCTGTTGCGGAGGCCGAGCAACGGGCTATCTACTAGCGCCGAAGTAAGGATAATGAATTCTTCACTTACACTGCCAGCCCTATACGTAATGTCTTTCATACCCCTTAAGGAAAGCTGTTTCTAAAAAACACTATCCATTATCGGTTATTCATTACTATGCAACGGACCTTACATCAAATGTATAGGCTCTACTATTTACGCAAATAATTTTTAATCCCTACTATTCTAATTTGCATTGACTATTTTTAATTCTCTGGTAAACTGTTAATAATATAACAGTTAGCGGGGGGATAAAATGGTCACATTTGAATCGTGGAAAGATGCACCGGTCTTACCAGAGTTTAAAGCAGACTCCGAGACCAAAGGAGCTTCCGAAGTGTTGCAATGGGCTTATGATCACTACGGAGAAAAGCTAGTCTATGCTTGTAGCTTTGGTATTGAAGGAATTGTATTGATTGAACTGATTTCACGCGTGAAGCCCGATGCCAAAATTGTTTTCTTAGACACGAATTATCATTTCCAAGAAACATATGACACGATAGAAAAAGTGAAGAAGCGTTATCCACAGCTTCAAATCCATTTGCAACAACCTGGATTGACTATTGAAGAACAGTCAGTTCAATACGGAAAGGATCTTTGGAAAACCAATCCGAACCAATGCTGTGATTTACGAAAAATTAAACCATTGGAAGAAGCAATTGCCCCTTCTACTGCTTGGATATCAGGGTTACGTCGGGAACAGTCTGCAACGAGAAAATCTACGGAGTATCTAAATCTAGATAACCGTTTTAAGAAGATTAAAGTGTGTCCGCTGATTCATTGGACATGGAAAGATGTTTGGCGTTTCGCCCACACACATGAACTGGACTATAATATACTTCATGATCAAGGTTATCCGAGCATTGGGTGCGCAAACTGTACAAAACCTGCTTTTACTGAAGAAGACATGCGTTCTGGACGCTGGACTGGCAGTGGTAAGACAGAATGTGGACTGCATACGTAATTTTTTTAATTTAAAACCTAGTATTTCTATATGACTTATTAAAATGAAAAGGATAGGTGTTTACAAATGACAACAATACAACCACATGGCGGTAAGTTAGTAAATTTATATGATCCCACTCTTTCCACTAAGGGATTGCACAAAACAGTCTCAATTGATGCCACATCATTAAGTGATTTGGAACTAATCGCAACAGGCGCATACAGCCCACTCACTGGATTTTTAACTTCTGAAGATTATCATGCAGTGGTCAATGATATTCGTCTTGCGGACGGCACGATTTGGAGTTTACCTATTACGCTACCCGTAAAAGACAGTTCATCATACTCCGTAGGCGATACGGTTTTACTCGACTATCAAGGTGATATATACGGCACACTTGAAATTACGGATATCTTTGAACCCGATCAACAAATTGAAGCAGAAAAAGTTTATAAGACAGCTGACCGGGCACATCCAGGTGTAGCAAAATTACTTGATCGTGGCCATATCTATCTTGGCGGTCCGATTAAACTGATTAGACGAATAGAACAGAAAAATTTTGCTGAGTTTTATTTTGATCCTTCCGAAACTCGTGAAGCATTTAAAAATAATGGTTGGAAGACGGTTGTCGGATTCCAAACGCGTAATCCTGTGCATCGTGCGCATGAGTATATTCAAAAAACTGCACTCGAAATCGTAGACGCACTTTTGCTCAACCCGCTAGTTGGTGAAACAAAGTCTGACGATATTCCCGCTGATGTACGCATGGAGAGTTATCAAGTATTACTGCGTGACTACTACCCCGAAGACCGTGTGAAGTTGGCTGTCTTCCCTGCCGCGATGCGTTATGCCGGACCACGTGAGGCAATTTTTCATGCCCTTGTGCGTAAAAATTACGGTTGTACACACTTTATCGTTGGCCGTGACCATGCAGGTGTTGGAGATTATTATGGCACGTACGAAGCACAAGAAATTTTCTCGAACTTTACAGCGGAAGAAATCGGCATCACGTTACTGTTCTTTGAACATAGTTTCTTCTGTAAAACTTGCGGCAATATGGCAACACCTAAAACTTGCCCGCACTCCAGTGAAAACCATGTGATCCTTTCGGGAACTAAAGTACGTGAAATGTTGAAAAACGGCATCTTGCCTCCACCGGAATTCAGTCGCAAAGAAGTGGTTGATGTACTGATCAAAGGATTACAAGAAAAAGAACTGGCAAAGTGAGGGATGACGATATGGCAGAGAACATCGTATGGCATGACCAATTAATTTCAAAAGAAGAACAACGGACAAAAAATAAACATCATAGCGCAGTACTGTACTTCACCGGCCTATCCGGTTCGGGTAAATCCACGATCGCCAATGCAGCCGCACGCCGGTTGCACGATCTTGGTGCTAACACGTATGTACTTGATGGCGATAAT
Source organism: Sporosarcina sp. P34 (assembly GCF_002743375.1). Classification (GTDB taxonomy): domain Bacteria; phylum Bacillota; class Bacilli; order Bacillales_A; family Planococcaceae; genus Sporosarcina. The sequence continues at coordinate 98,256 of NZ_PDZC01000010.1, read as the reverse complement.
GTGCGCCATGGCTTAAATAAGGACCTTGGCTTTTCTGATGAAGCACGTAAAGAAAACATTCGTCGCATTGGAGAAGTCTCGAAATTATTCATTGACAGCGGACAGCTTGTATTTACCGCATTCATCTCTCCTTTCCAAGAGGACCGTGACAGCGTTAGACGCTTAGTGGAAGAAGATGAATTTGTTGAAGTGTATATCAGTTGTCCTCTTGAGGCTTGTGAGAAACGCGATCCAAAAGGTTTATATGAAAAAGCTCGTGCCGGTGTCATTCCAGAATTTACCGGGATTTCATCGCCTTATGAAGCACCAGTAAACCCTGAACTTACATTAGAAACTGATCATTATACGATTGAAGAGTGTGTCGAACAATTAATCGACTACTTACGCGATAAAAAATGGATTAATTAAGGAGTGAGTAAAATGGGCAAAGTTTGGCTAGTCGGAGCGGGTCCTGGAGATCCAGATTTATTGACCGTCAAAGCAGTGAAAGCTATACAGCAAGCGGATGTAATTCTTTATGACAGACTGATCAATCAAGAGATTTTAACTCATGCGAAGCCCGATGCGGAATTGATTTTTGTAGGCAAACTTCCTAAGCATCATTTCGTTCAGCAGGATATGATCAATTTCTTATTGGTTAAACATGCGAAGCAAGGTAAACAAGTCGTACGTCTGAAAGGCGGCGATCCATTTATATTCGGTCGCGGTGGAGAAGAAGCAGCGTTTGTGGTAAAGCATCACATCCCATTCGAAGTGATTCCGGGCATTACGTCCGGAATCGCAGCTCCAGCATATGCAGGAATCCCTGTTACTCATCGTGATTACAGTGCTTCATTTGCTATTGTCACAGGGCATCGTAAAGAAGGTGTAGATGAAGCAGATAAATGGAAGGCTCTTGCAAAAGGAATCGATACACTTGCGATTTATATGGGTGTCAGCAATCTTCTGTATATTCAACAACAACTGATTCAGCACGGTAAAGATCCAGATACACCTGTTGCTTTCATTCATTGGGGAACGACTGAGACACAGCACACGGTTACTGCAACGCTTTCCACCATGACGGAAACAGCGCGTCTAGAAGAAGTCAAAAATCCGAGTATGATCGTAATCGGTGAAGTCGTTCGCTTGCGCGATGAATTACAGTGGTTTGAAGAATCAAGTAAAGAACGTCGATTACACGAGGCGATAGTATGAAAGCAATTCTATATATTTGCCACGGCAGCCGCGTAAAGGAAGGACAGCAGGCTGCTTTGGCATTTATTGAGAAGACAATGGAAACCAAAGCGGCCCCTATCCAGGAAGCATGTTTTCTAGAACTTGCCGAACCGTCGATTGCTGAAGGTGTTGCACGCTGTATCGCACGGGGCGCAACAGAAATTATAGCTATCCCCTTTCTGTTATTGCGCGCAGGTCATGCCAACGTGGATATACCTACTGAGCTACAGGAAGTCATGATGAATTACCCTGATATTCCCGTTTACTACGGCGATCCGATTGGTGTGGATGAACGAATGATCAATGTGCTAATCGAACGCTTGCACGAAGCAACAGAATTCATTCCTAAGGATGCATCCATTTTATTGATTGGAAGAGGCAGCAGTGATCCTGCTACGCAAGATGATTTTGCAGAAATTAAAAGGATCTTCCAAGAGAAAACTAAGCTTCGAGATGTCAGTGTCGGTTATCTAGCAGCTTGCGAGCCCTTTTATGAAGTTGAACTTGAACGGTTATTAGAACATCAGCCTAAGAATCTGTATATTTTACCGTATTTATTGTTCACTGGTATTTTGATGAAATCAATTGAACGAACACTAAAGAAAACTAAAACAACAACCGCTATTCATCTATGCCCCGAATTAGGCTATGATCCAGTGATTCAGGCGATTCTGAATGAAAGGGCCGATGAAGCAACAGAAAGGAAACGTGGTCTCTATGTTCCCCATCATGCTTGAAAACATGGATGAATCAAATATCTTTCTAGTCGGAGGAGGGCACGTCGCATATCACAAAGTACTCAACCTACACCGTTTCGGTATTCATCCTACTATTATTAGCCCTGAATTCCATCCGTCTTTTGAAGAATTAGAACAACGAGGTACGGTTACGCTTATCACGAAAGAAGCGGAATGGGAAGACGTTGCAAATGCTTTTCTTACCTTGCTCGTAACGGATGACGAAGCCGTAAATGATCGTCTTGCCAAGCAATTGAAAGAAGCGGGTAAACTAGTCGTTCACGCTTCCAATCCGTCTTTGGGCACTGCACAGATTCCAGCGGTTACTACCCGCGGTAAATTAATTATCAGTGTATCAACAAGTGGCGCAAGTCCTTCATTGGCCAAAAAGATTCGGACCGAAATAGCAGAAACCTATGACGAACGTTATGAAGACTATCTAGACTTCTTGGCAGATGTCAGACATTATGTGAAGCAGCATGTAGCGGATCGTCCAGAGCGTAGGACATGGCTCAAAGAAGCCATTGAGCCCATTTATCTTCATAACACAGAAGAGCGCCAGACTTTCCTGAACGAACTACAGCTAACCTTTCCTTCAGAACAGCTCATTCAGTAAAAATTATATAAATAAAAAAGATCCTTAATTCATGTGCGAATTAAGGATCTTTTTTATGGTGTTTTAAGTTGATTACTTATTCATGAAAGTTTTAATTTCTTCTTCAGACATTGAGGAATCACATTTAACGTTTACAGTGTCTCCATTTGTGTAAATGAAGCCAGGAACTGTCGGAATGTCATATTCGTTTCGGAAAGCAGAAATGCCTTTCATATCAGCGTTTTCTACACTGTTCATGTAGTAGATATGTGCATCTGTTTCTTTGGCTACTTTATTTAGTTTTTCAACGAATATTTGGCAATAAGGACATACGGATTTACCCACATAAATTACAGCCTCTCCATCACCTTTTACTAATTCCTCTGCTCTCGCTGAATCAATTTTATCAAAACCAGCTACATTTTCTTCATAACTCATTTTAAATCCTTCTCCTTTCCCTACTATTAGTAGTATACCGCATTATTTTATGAATCAAACAAATCAACTTATGGGTACGATGCTAAAAGAATTCAAGGGACTTTCAAATTGAAGCCTGTTGAATTCTAAACATCCAATTTTCTTGATAGTGGTTATAAGCCGTTGATCTACGTTGCAGCCCGCCGCGTGTCCTTTAGGCGGGGTCTTCCTGGATCCTCCCGTCGTCGGCTGTTGCGAGGATCAACTAAGCGAGTGCTTAAAACATTATTCCAGTCATTTATCTAATGATATTCAACACCTGGAAGAATCTTTACACTACCTGCAAATACCGTTTTGTCATTCATAAATAAAAGCAGCTAGATTTTACTCCAGCTGCTCTGCATAACTAATTATACTTTATGGAAATTGGTTCCGTCCGTAGTTTCAGCAACAATGCCAGCACGAATTACAAAATCTCCAAAGTGTTCACCGTCATCGCGTTCTTTCGCATAACGTTTTAATATAGGTCCTAATTCACTCAAGATCTCTTCTTCTCCAATATTTTCACGGTAGATCTTGCTCAGGCGTTGTCCCGAAAAACCGCCACCTAAATACATATTGTACTTGCCGGGTCCTTTACCGATGAAACCTAGTTCCGCTATCGCTGGACGTGCACAACCATTCGGGCAACCCGTCATACGCGTTACGATTTCTTCATCTCCAAGCCCCGCCTCATCGAGCAAGCCTTCGATTTTCGTGATCAATGAAGGTAGATATCGCTCGGCCTCCGCCATCGCTAATCCACAAGTCGGTAGCGCTACACACGCCATAGAGTTCTTACGCAGTGCTGACTGCTCTGTTGGCGATTCTAACCCGTATTTCGCAATAATTTCTGCTATATTCTTTTTATTTGAATCCGCTACATCACCTAATACTAAGTTTTGATTCGGACTCAAGCGGAAATCACCTGTGTGGATTTCTGCAATTTCACGAAGTGCGGTCATTAATTTATAGTTTTCTGTATCACGCACTCGACCGTTTTCAATAAAGAATGTATAATTCCAGCGATCATTTTCTGCTGCAACCCATCCATAGCGATCACCGTTATGATCAAAGTGATAAGGGCGTGTTTCTTCCAACTCCCAGCCAAGACGACTATGGAGTTCGCTAATTAGCCAATCTAGTCCTCGAGAATCAATTGTATATTTAAATCGTGCATACTTTCGTACAGAACGGTTTCCATTGTCACGCTGGATCATCATCAAGTGCTTCGCTACCTCCACCACTTGTTCAGCAGGCACAAAACCGATTAAGCGTGCTAACTGCGGATACGTCTGCTCATCGCCATGCGCCATTCCCATGCCGCCACCTACCGCAACGTTGAAGCCGACCAATTTTTCATTTTCTACTATCGCAATTAATCCAATGTCTTGAGAAAATACATCAATATCATTCATTGGAGGTACCGCTATTCCAATTTTGAACTTTCTAGGCAAATAGGTCGCGCCATAGATTGGCTCTACTTCTTCCCCTGCCGTATCCACAACTTTTTCCTCATCCAACCAAATTTCATGATAAGCCGTTGTTTGTGGCAATAAGTCTGAGCTTAAACGCTTCGCCCACTCATATATTTCCGCGTGAACCGATGACTGATTCGGATTCGGACTGCACATGACATTTCGGTTAACGTCACCACAAGCGGCGATAGAATCTAGTAATGCGTCATTCATTGCTTGGATATTTTTCTTCATATTCCATTTCAAAATACCATGCATTTGGAACGCTTGGCGTGTCGTTAATTTTAATGTTCCATTACCGTATTTATGTGCCAATTCATCCATAACCAACCATTGTTTTGGTGTTGCAAAGCCAGCTGGTGTCCGCACGCGAATCATGAACTGATAGGCCGGCTCTAATTTTTGGCGCTGACGCTCGACCCGTAGATCTCGGTCATCCTGCAAATAACTGCCGTGGAATTTCATCAGACGGTTATCATCACCTGGAATTCCGGAACTGATAGAGTCATCCATCGTTTCAATGAGACTACCACGCAAATAATCACTTTTAATTTTAATTTCCTCTACATCACTCGGTGCTCCATCTTGTATATGGATTGGTTTTGTTGTTGAAGACATGCTCCACACTTCCTTTCAAATTACTTAATAGACATCTCGCTGATAGCGTTTCTCTTGAACTAACTGTGTGATGAATTGTTCGGCTTCTTCAAGTGATTTTCCACCTTCTTGTTGAAGAATTTCCAGCAAAGTCGCGTGGACGTCTTTTGCCATGTTCTGTTCATCACCACATACATAAATCACTGCACCTTCTTCAATCCATTGATACAGTTCTTGACTCGCTTGCTTCATACGATGTTGTACATATACTTTTTCATCCGTATCACGTGAAAAGGCTACATCAAGGCGTGTTAACGTGCCATCCTTCACGTAATTTTGCCACTCAGTTTGATAATAGAAATCGGTCATGTAATGCTGATCTCCAAAGAACAGCCAAGACTTTCCTTCCGCTCCTGTTTCACTACGTTCTTCAATGAATGAACGGAATGGGGCGATACCCGTCCCTGGCCCTATCATTATAATCGGAGTTTCCGAATTAGCTGGTAAACGGAAATTATCATTTTTATGGATATAAATCGGCAATGTATCTCCTGGCTCAAGATTTTCTGCACATTGGATAGAACATACGCCTTGTCTGTCACGACCATGTGCTTCGTAACGAACAGCGCCAATTGTCAAATGCACTTCTTCAGGGTTCGCTTCTAGGCTACTGGCAATTGAATATAATCTTGCTGGCAACTTACGAAGAATTCCCACCAGTTGTTGTTCTGACGCTTCTACTGGTCCAAAGTCCGTTAATGCATCGTATAAGTCCCGTCCATCGACATACGCACGAAGCTCATCCGCATTTTCTTTATTTAGGATCCGCTTCAACTCTTCTGACTTAGAGTAATTAGACAGTTTTTCAAGTAGCGGTTTAGTTACTACGGTAATCTCTAAGTGATGAAGTAATGCAATACGTAAAGCACGGCGTTCTCCTTGTGAGTTGATTTCCACTGTTTCATCTGCATTCCAGCTTCCTAACTTAATAATCTCATCGACTAAGTCGGAATTATTCGTTGGGAAAATCCCTACACTGTCACCCGGCTTATACGTCAATCCCGAGCCTTCTAATGAAATCTCCACATGACGCGTCTCTTTATTAGAACCTCGACCGTTTAGATTAATATTTTCAAGTACTTCTGCATTAAACGGATTGGTGCGTGAGTACTGAGTAGATGATGGGTTTTCCACTTCTACACTAGCTGCAGCCGATTGACCGCCAGATTGAATTTCTAACGACACTTCTACCGCTGATAGCCACTGCGCTGCCGGCTCATCATAATCCAAATCACAATCTACTCGTGGAGCTAACTGAACTGCGCCTAATTCGGATAGTTTCTGATCGAAATCAGCGCCTGTTTTACAGAAGAATTCGTACGAGCTATCGCCAAGTGCCAACACTGAATAATGGAGATGATCTAGTTTCGGAGCACGTTTTCCATGTAAAAACTCATAGAATGGCAACGCTGTATCAGGTGGATCTCCTTCTCCATGCGTGCTGACGATCAGTAATAGATTTTCGATTTTCTTCAGATTATTCGGCTTGAAATCATTCATAGACTGGATTGTCACATCAAAAGATTGTTCTTTTAACTTGGCTGCCACCTGTTCAGCGATTCCCTGTCCGTTACCTGTTTGTGAGCCATACAGAACAGTTATTTCTTTTACTGCCGTCGGAATTTCGCTAGCTGGACGTTCTAATACAGCAACACTAGCAGATGATACTGAAGCTGTGCTGACAGCTGTTAAATACCCACTCAACCAACTTTGCTGTGTTTCTGTGATGCTCGGTAATAAACGATTGAGCAATTCTACTTGTTCTTCACTAAAAGGACTATTCGATACTTGTAACGCCATATTCATCACCCTCGCAACCTCTTATTTTATTATTGCTTCATGTTGCAGAAAATCTGACTAAACTGACAACTATTTTTAAGATGGTTTCATTGTAATATGATTATTCCTATTAGTCAAGTAGGCTTTTAATATAGAATGTGGTATCTAATGTCAATAGGGAATTAAAGGTTAAATATGTATCTTTCTAGTATTTATTGTGTTTTTAGAAAATATACGAGATACTATATTTAACTAGATAATTTCTGTGAGAACCTATTCATTCTTGAAATTCTGTAACATATCATATGTTTATCAGTCTACTTAGTAACTATTACGAAAGGAGGGAATTCGAATGAAAAGAAAGGTCAGTAAGCAACAATTGACTTTCTTGCAACAAGAGTTTTCTTTTCTACAACAGCAAGGCAAATTGAAAGAAACGGATGCCGACGAAATGCTCTCGTTATATGAATCTAAAGGTGGCACGAATTTCGTAAGGATTTTGCTGGCTTTCGGGGCAATATTAGTGGGGATTGGAATTCTGAGTTTTATCGCAGGTAACTGGGCTGGACTACCGCCATTCTTTAAGCTCGGATTAATTGTCGTCGGCATGGTCATAGCATACTGTGCAGGATACAAGCTTGAAAACCATTACGAAAGAACGTCGCGCAGTATGTATTATATTGGGGCTGCCATTTTTGGAGCTGGAATATTCCTAATTGGTCAGAGCTTTCATTTACAACATACGGTATATACAGATTTCCTATTGTGGGGGATCGGAATCCTGCCACTTGCCTATTATGTAAAAGATCAATTGCTCGCTGTATTGGCTAGTGCATTTTTTATTATTTACAGCTTTAGTGCTTTCACAACGTATGAAGTGGGAAGTTTCGGTCCTTTTTGGCTACTTCTATTGATCCCTCTACTATTTTGGATGAATGAAACGCGATTCAGGAGAAAAAGTTCGTTGTTTGTTATGAATGTATTGCTTAGTGCAGCTTTTGTCATCAATATGCTAGAATTCTTCCATGTTACGGAATGGATTTCTGTCTTGATTGTCTTTGGTTTAGGTGTGTTTCTCGCACTCGCACCTTTTAAACAATATCGTACAGAGTCAGCTTGGACGGGATCTGTATTATTTGGAATTACGGGTATTATGCTAACATTCCCATTCCTATGGGATGATTTACGCTTTGGTGATACTGTACCTTATATCTTTACCGCGATATTCATTATCCTACTGATTTACCTTCTGAAGAAAGACAGCTTGCCAGCTATTTTGATCACATGTGCGTTAATCTATCGTTATTACACAGATATCTCATATGACTTCATGCCAAAGTCACTATTTTTCATCATAGGCGGTTTGCTGCTGATCGGCTTTGGATTCTGGTTTGAAAAATCACGACGAGAGACGGTGAAACGTCATGAAGAATAAACGGAATCTATTTCTTATTGCCTTAATCGTCCCAATCATCCTCCTGTTAGCGATGACTTGGAAGCCTTTATACACTGTGAAGACAGGTAAAACCATTACATTGGAAACAGTACCTGTCGACCCGCGCGATATTCTTTACGGTGATTACGTCAGTCTTCAATTTGCGATTGAAGAATTCTCCAAAGAAAGTCTTGACCCAGCGCTCATAAAAGAATTTTCCAAACATGATACTGGAAAGCTGACTGTATATGCAGTTTTAGAACAAGAAGAAGGAGCTGTATATGGGTTAAAGACCGTTACACATAAGAAACCAAGTGATGGCCTGTTTTTAAAAGGTGATATGTATTATTATGGTGAACACAACATCGATGAGCACCAAATGTATTTCGCAAACTTTCTTCCTGATCGTTTCTTTGTTACTGAAAATACGGGTAAGCAGTTAGAAGATTTGTCACGCCAAGGTCAATTGCTTGCAGATATAAAAGTTCATGATGGTTTTGCTGTGTTAGAAGACGTCCGGCCTAAATAGGTCACTTTACTGGAGTAGCGGAAGCCCTCACTTGAGTTCGTGGTATACACGATTTCGAGTAGGGGCTTTTTTTAGTTGGTACTATTTTTGAAGGTAGTGAGAAGTCGGCTCCGGGGTGGAGTTCTACCACTTATTTTTTCTGTTTGTGTCTTGTTAGGTATTTCCTCACAATTTCTTGAATTTGTAACTATTTGTTCTGTTTATATACTGTTCAAAACTACTACTTTTACGTATAATTTAGGTAATTCACTAAAGGAGCTGGAGCTTAACTTGAAGCCTATTTCAAAATTAGCATCAAAGATCTTTGTCGTAGCCCTCTTTGTCACGGCCATTGCAGCAGGTGTCACTTGGAACTTTTTACTACCCACTGGAGGAAAAGAAGTTTCATTTGCTCAGATGGAAAAACTGATTGCTGAACAATCAGGAGCTGGTGTCTTATTAAACGAAACGGCCAAAGGAAAGTTATCCATCATTGTAGATAACACAACATACAGCACGATGGTGCGTCCACAAAGTACATTAGTGGATGACTTAGTACAGAAATATAATGTAACGTATCAATATAAAGCTGAGAGTTCGATAGGCGGTTGGATTTTTGGTGGGCTTGTATTGGCGGCTCTTTTGACACTATTCATTCTTCATAAAAAAGGTAAGCTCAATATTGGCGCATCGGCTATGAAGCATCAAGCGTCAAAGGCGACTCCTCTACCTGACATCACAATGGATGATATCGGTGGAATTCCTCAAGAAATGAAAGATGAAATCCAACAGACGTTAGAAGTTTTCAAAAACCCTGATGCGGCAAATGAAATGGGCATTGCCTTGCCTCAAGGGATTTTACTATATGGACCTCCGGGGACTGGTAAAACATTACTAGCTCAAGCTATCGCAAAAGAAATAGGAGCTACTTTTTATTCTTCTAGTGGAGCAGCCTTTACAGAATTATTTGTAGGTGTTGGAGCTTCACGAGTGCGTACACTTTTTGAAAATGCACGCAAACAACGTCCTGCTGTGATCTTTATAGACGAAGTAGATGCGTTGGCTGGAAAACGAAAAGAACATGGTGGAGAAGAATCTGAAAAGACGTTAACGGAACTACTAGTTCAACTTGACGGTGGTAATGATAATGATGGTGTTTTATTCATTGCAGCCACAAATCGGAAAGATATGTTGGATGATGCATTCCTGCGACCTGGACGAATCGACTTTACTTTTCATGTTCAATTGCCAGATACAAAAGGACGTCGTGAAATTATCGATATTCATACAAACGGCAAAACGTTGGCTCCTAATGTGGCTGCGTCTCTCGATACACTTGCAGATAGCACTTCAGGTTTTTCTGGTGCAGAAATTAGTAGCTTGTTCGAAACAGCCAGCCGCCGTGCTATTCGCGAAGGTCGGAAATTAATCGAAAAGCATGATTTGGATTTTGCAATTGACCGGACGATCCTTGGAAATACAGCACGCACGTTAAGCGACCAAGAAACGAAGCGTCGTGTAGCCATTCACGAATCCGGACATGCTATCATTGCTGCACTTACAAAGCCGGGTTCCGTAAGAAAAGCGACAATTATTCCAAGAGGTCAAGCACTCGGTTATGTAGCCCCTATTCAAAAGGAATTACATTTATCTACTGCTAGCGAATTGCTCGATCAAGTCAGTATGATTTTAGCGGGCGGCATTGCAGAGCGTCTCTATTTGGGTGAGCACAGTATCGGAGTTGGTGGCGATGTGGAACAGGCCAAAGACATTCTTGAGCGTATGGTGAATACCGGATTGTTCCAAGAAGGATTTTCTTTGATCTTCAACAAAGCTGAACGTGAAGAAAAAATGCAAATGCTATTTGATCAAGCTGCGCAAAAGACGGAAACGCTCATTAAGGAGCACGCGTATCAATTTGAAGAGTTAGTTAATGCATTATATAAAGAAGAAACGCTTGAAGGTGACGAAGTACAGCGCATAGTCGAGTTGTCGACTCCTAAAGATGCGGTAGTGTTTATCTGATAGCAAAACAGCGATCATCCTTTTAATGATCGCTGTTTTTTAGTTTGCGTTGGTTAACAGCGCTTCTCTAACCTCATTGGCCATCCATCTTTGATCCGCAATGAAATCAATGGTTCCGGAACGGGCGCATGTGGTCGCATATTGCGGAATATAAACTTCTTATACAGTACCGATATGATCAATGTCGCTTCTAGCATAGCAAATCGAGAACCGATACAACTCCGTGAACCACCGCCGAATGGGAAATAACTAAATGGCGCATACTTATTACCTGCCACAAACCGATCGGGGTCAAATGTGTCGGGATCTGGGAACACTTTCTCATTTCGGTGAATTGCATATGGACAAATCAAAAATGTACTTCCTTTTTTGAAAGACCTTCCAAACATCTCGACCGGTTCGTTAAGTTCGCGGTAAATTAGCCAAGCAGGCGGATAGAGACGCAAGCCTTCTTCTATAATTTGCTGTGTATATGGTAATTCTCGCATCCAATTAAATGGGTTACCTACCAAGTTCGCTGAATTCAATTCATTCAACAGACGATGCTCCACTTTAGGATGCCGTGCAATTTCAGCAAATAACCAGCCTAATAAGTTTGCCGTTGTTTCATGTCCTGCTAGCAACATCGTCATCATCTGATCACGTACTTCTTTGTCAGGCAATCTGTTCCCGGTCTCATCTGTCACCGCCATCATCATGCCAAGCAACGAGTCTTCAAACCATTCTGGATGTTTTTTTGCAGCGACTAATACATCGTCAATCATTTCTTCGAGTGTTTGTATCGCTTTTTTATGTTTCAAGTTGGCTTTAGTCGGAACAGAAGATGGAATCATCACAGGACTAAATAAAATTTTGACGCTTTGCTCAATCGTTGTTGTGACGGCATCTGCAAGTTCTTTCTCCTCTGCAGAGACATCTGTCGAAAACATTGTTCGTGTAATGATCGACAATGTCAAACGCATCATTACTGTATGTATGTCTACTTCCTCTTCATGCTCAAGACGTTTGACTAATTTCTCCGTTTCATCGATGATCGAATAGGCATAACGTTCCATCACCTCTTTATAAAACGCTGGTTGAATATATTTCTTCTGCGTCGCATGCCGTTCACCTTCCGTCGTCAATAGACCTTCCCCCACTGTTCTCTGCAACACAGTCGTTGTCCGTCCTTTTATAAATGACTGGTCTTGACGAATTAAGATTTCTCGAATTGCTTCGGGACTGTTGACTACAAACGTCGGTGAAATGCCTGTCTTCAATGAAATCACATCACCAAGTGGTTGTACTCGCATAAAAAAAGCAATCGGATCACGTACGAATTCCAAATAGTTCTGTAATCGTGGTGTCATAATATCTTGTACAATAACCATGAACTTTCCTCCAAAATTATCATAATATGTTACTTATCCATCTCCTGTATGTATGAAATATTTTTGGATATGCTAATAAAAAGGAGGTGGGTCAATTGGCAAAAGACGTATTATGTGAAGTGACAAATTGTCATTTTTGGGAATCAGGTAACCAATGTGGAGCAGATGAAATCAAAGTAATTTCACGAAAAGGAAGAAAAGCAAAAGACTCAGCCGAAACAGATTGTAATACGTTCATTCCAAAAGGATGATTCACCGCGTAGCAGCCACGCTTTATGCTTGGCTGCTTTTTTCTTGTAAAGGTGAACGCCTACGCATCGCTTCCCAGTTAACAGCAATCACACTCAAAACTGCAATCACTCCACCAATCATAGACAATCCACTCGGGAGTTCTTGTAGCCATACCCAAGCCACCAATATCGCCACGACTGGCTCTATATAGAGAAGGCTTGAAACTGCCCCTGCATCGGCAATCGACAGCGCTGTAGACCAGGTTACATAGGCAATCGTTGCTGGAATAACTCCCATATAAATCGTTGATAATGTGGCTTCAAGCGTTGCGCCTTGTATTTCATGTAGCAAGCCTGGGGTGAAGTATAAAAATGGTAAAGTACCCGCCCATGTGAAGTATGCTGTCAATTCGACAGGTGTGTAACGGTTGAATAAAGGTTTCTGAAAGACGAAAAATATAGAAGTAGAAATAACCGCAATAATAATGAACCACGCGCCTACCGATACTTCCAACGCCCCTTCCGAACTTCCTATTGTTATCAATGCAACGCCTGATAAACCGATCGTCATGCCAATCCAACCTAATCGACTAATTTTTTCACTTAAGAAAATCACTGCGATTATCGAAGTGAAAATTGGTACCGTTGCGATAAACAGACCCGCCGTTCCAGCTGATACCGTTTGTTCTCCGTATGTCAGACCAAAGTGATAAATACTGATTCCTGCGAATCCTAGTAGCAAGATTTTCCCTATATCCTGTTTTGCAGGCAGACGAATTTTCGTTCCCGGCCATAATGCATATAAAATAAATACTAGTGAAGCGACAATAAACCGTGTCAACACTAAATGCCCAGGAGAATACCCTCCTAGCAAACTCACTCGAATAGCAGCAAAACTGGATCCCCATGCGACAACGGTGAATAATCCTAAATAAAAAGCTTTCTTATTCATATGAAAACCTGCCTTGATTTGAAATTACAGAGTAGATAACAATCATTTCAACTTAAACGTAGCGGTGCAATGGGCAACTAATTCATCTTTCTCATTGAATAACGTCCCTTCAACCAGAGCCGTAGAGCGTGTCCTATTAATAACGGCAGCTTTTGAATAAACGGTTTCCTGAACGACCGGCTTTAGGAATTGTGTCGTCATTTGTATCGTCATGACATCATTTGCACCCATCGAACGACAAAGCATTCCCATCGTCGTATCGAGAACGGACATATACATACCACCATGAATAGTTCCACGTACATTGTCATACTCTTGACGATAAGGTAAATATAATTCCACTTGACCCGCTTCTAACTTTTGTGTTTGCAGACCGGCAAATTTCCAAAAAGGACTTGTTTCGAAATCTTGTCGAACTTGTTCCAAATATTCCATTGTTGTATCGTTCATTTCATTACCTCCATAGAATGTAGTAATTGTTTTATATACCATATCGTAAAGACGTTCTCACGACAATTCAAAGCATTTTACCAGTTGCTACAAAAAATATTTTTCTACTATTTTTCTATAAAAAGTATATATTTTTCATTCTTTTTCCTTTATAATGAAATCAATTTCATAAGTTTTTTAATTTAGAAAGAGTACCTGTGAGCATTATGCCAATCCCATCACCTGTTATGTAATGGAATAGAGTGAATTTCTATTCTTATATCAACAAGCGAAACAGAGTAAAGGTCCCTCTCCAATCTGTCATGTTTGTATTATTTCATGTGGATTGGAGAGGGACTTTTTTTATGTGATGATACTTTTTAAAATAGCAATTTTGAAAGGACGGATGTTTCGGTTGGAAAATAAGCTGAAGCTCTACGGCTTTAACAACCTCACCAAAACTCTTAGCTTCAACATTTACGATGTGAGCTATGCAAAGAGTAGAAGAGAGCAAAGTGAGTATATCGCCTATATAGATGAGCAATACAATTCAGAACGTTTAACGAAGATTCTCTACGATGTTACTGAAATGATTGGTGCGCATGTATTGAATGTCAGTAAACAAGATTACGACCCACAAGGTGCTAGTGTAACGTTGATGATTTCAGAGGAAAAATTCCCTGCATCACAAATTGATCCTTCTTGTAATCAAGGCGCGATTCCTATCTTGCCAGATAAAGACTCCGTCGTCAGTCATTTAGATAAAAGTCACGTGACCGTCCATACGTATCCCGAGTATCATCCCGATAACTCCATTGCGACATTTCGTGTAGATATAGATGTGTCGACGTGTGGAGAGATTTCTCCGTTGAATGCGCTCGACTACCTGATCGGAAGCTTCGACTCGGATATTATTACCGCTGACTATCGCGTGCGTGGATTTACACGATCAGTAGACGGCAAAAAACTTTTTATGGATCATGCAATAACATCCATTCAAGACTTCATTGACGAGAAAACATTGCAAAAATATGATGCAATCGATATAAATGTTTACCAAGCGAATATCTTCCATACGAAATTACTCATTAAAGAGATTGATTTACAAGATTACCTATTCAACAAAGATGTTTCGGAAATACCGCCAAAGGAACGCCTTCAAATTTCTCATAATCTTCGCAAAGAGATGATTGAAATCTACAGCGGTTCCAACGTCTATGAAAATGAGTGAGGAGAGACCATTGAAATTATCACAACATCGCGTTCCTATTATGGAAGCATTGCAACAATATCAAGAAGCACGTGTCGTTCCTTTTGATGTACCCGGCCACAAACACGGTCGAGGTAATAAGGATCTTGCAGATTTTCTTGGGGAGACTTGCTTACAACACGACGTGAATTCCATGAAACCACTTGACAATTTATGCCACCCCGTTTCCGTCATACGTGAAGCTGAAGAGTTGGCAGCGGACGCGTTCGGCGCGAAACACGCTTTCTTGCTCGTAAACGGGACGACCTCTGCTGTGCAAGCGATGGTCATGACCGCTTGTAAAGCAGGAGAGAAAATCATCATGCCGCGTAATGTTCATCGCAGTGCAATCAATGCCTTGATCTTAAGTGGTGCTATTCCTATCTATGTGAATCCGGGAGTGCAAGAGGATCTTGGCATTCCACTCGGTATGGCAGTAGACGAAGTTAAGAAGACCATTCTGGATCACCCGGACGCCAAAGCGATTCTCATTAATAATCCAACCTATTATGGTATTTGCTCCAATTTGCAAGCCATTACGGATATAGCACATGCACACGGTATGCTCGTGCTAGTGGATGAAGCACATGGCACACATTTTTATTTTAACGATAAATTGCCTGCTTCTGCGATGTCCGTCGGTGCGGATATGGCTTCTATCAGTATGCATAAATCAGGTGGATCTTTAACACAAAGTTCCTTTTTATTAATCAATAATGCGGTGAGTGAAGGCTATACGCGACAGATTATTAACCTGACGCAGACTACGAGTGGTTCGTATCTATTGATGTCGTCATTGGATATTTCACGGAAAAACCTGGCATTACACGGGCAGGAAATCTTCGATAAAGTGATCAAGATGGCGCAGTATACCCGCGATGAAGTCAATCAGATCGGTGGTTATTATGCATACTCTAAAGAACTGATCAACGGCGATACCATCTATGACTTTGACGAGTCCAAATTGTCGATTCATACGCGTCAAATGGGACTGGCTGGCATTGAAGTATATGATATTTTACGCGATGAATACGATATCCAAATTGAGTTTGGGGATGTCGCGAATATACTTGCTTATATTTCAGTCGGAGACCGTACACTCGATCTTGAACGATTGGTCGCAGCACTAGCAGAAATCAATCGTCGTTATAAAAAGGATCCTAGTTCGTTATTCGACCACGAATATATCAATCCGCAAATTGTTCAATCGCCCCAACAGGCTTTTTACGCGGATAAAGAGAGATTATTACTTTCTGAATCTTCAGGACGTGTGGCAAGCGAATTCATCATGTGCTATCCCCCTGGCATTCCAATTCTGGCACCCGGAGAACGAATCACAAACGAAATAATAGAATACATCAATTACTGTAAAGGTAAAGGATGTTTCTTGACGGGTACTGAGGATGCGAAAGTAGATTGGATTAATGTAGTAAAGGAGGACGTCTGATGAATCTATGGTTTACTGAAGATCATTCACCCCATACACGATTTTCATTTCGTGTCGAAGAACATCTATATACTGCGACGAGTGAATTCCAGAAAATTGATGTCTTCCAAACGACAGAGTTCGGTAAAATTTTGACATTGGACGGTTATGTCATGGTGACAGAAAAAGACGAATTCATTTATCATGATATGATTGTTCACGTGCCGATGGCTACCAATCCGTCCATCGAGAACGTGTTGGTTATCGGTGCAGGCGATGGTGGGACCGTACGCGAATTGACGCGCTATCCATCAATCAAACAAATCGATATGGTGGAGATTGATGAGCAAGTTGTAAAAGTGTGCCAGGAATTTTTACCACAAACTGCAGCCCAACTGACTGACCCGCGCGTTACACTCTATTTTGAGGATGGGCTAAAATTCGTTCGGCAGCAAGAAAATACCTATGATTTGATCATTGTCGATTCCACCGATCCATTTGGGCCAGGTGAAGGACTCTTCACGAAAGAGTTTTACGGCAATTGCTACAAGGCTTTGAATAGCCAAGGCATTCTTGTAAATCAGCATGAAAGTGCTTTTTACGCCGAAGATGCACGCGGTATGCAACGAGCACATAAAAGTATTATGGGATTCTTCCCTGTTTCTAAAGTCTATCAAGCACATATACCAACCTATCCATCGGGGCACTGGCTATTCGGATTTGCTTCCAAAAAATATGACCCGATAGATGATTTAGATGCTAATGCATGGAATGCACTTGGTTTGCAAACAAAATATTATAATACAAAACTTCATGTCGGTTCATTCGCTTTACCGAATTATGTTAAGGAGCTACTGACCCATGCTAAATAAAAATATAGAAACATTTCTCGGGTTTGAAGCAGACTACGAGGAGGCTTCATTCGTAATCTTCGGTGCTCCTTTTGATTCCACGACATCTTTTCGTCCTGGTACGCGATTCGCTAGTAAAGCGATGCGTAACGAATCATTTGGTCTTGAGACATATAGTCCTTATCAAGAGGCAGATTTAACAGATTACTCATTATTCGACGGCGGTGATCTGGAACTGAGTTTTGGTAACACGGAGCGTGCTCTTGAGCAAATTGAACAGTTCACTTCACTCGTTTTGGAGGATGGGAAAATCCCTTGCATGATTGGTGGCGAGCATTTAGTCACTTTGGGAGCTGTACGTGCTGTTGCGAAAATGCATCCTGATTTACATGTCATTCAATTCGATGCACATACGGACTTGCGCGAAGACTATTTAGATCAACGCCTATCTCACGCTACAGTTATTCGCAGAATCTGGGACCTGCTTGGAGATAATAAAATCTATCAATACGGTATTCGTTCCGGTGATCGTCCAGAATTTGAATGGGCGGCAAAGCAACATGTCTTTATGAATAAATTTAATTTTGATGGACTTGAAGATACGGTTAAGAAGTTAAAGGGTAAACCCGTCTATTTGACGATTGATCTAGATGTCTTAGACCCTTCCGTATTCCCGGGAACCGGTACACCGGAAGCCGGTGGCGTCAGCTTTGTTGAATTGCTACAAGCGATTTTGACGGTCAGCGGTTTAAATATCGTTGCCTGTGATATCAACGAACTGTCCCCTATCTACGACCATAGCGGTGCATCAACAGCCGTGGCTTGTAAAGTGTTACGTGAATTAACAATTGCTATAAACAAAAATAACTAAATTGGTGGTGTCTTTAATGGGAAAAGCATTAATTATTGGAGCTGGCGGCGTAGCAAGTGTTGTCGTGCATAAGTGTTGTGAGGTACCCGATGTATTTGAAGAAATCTGTATCGCGAGTCGTACGAAATCAAAATGTGATGCATTGAAAGAAAAGCTTGACGGTGGACGAACGAAAATCCAAACTGCTCAAGTCGATGCAGATAATGTTCCTGAACTTGTCGCGTTAATCAATGAATTCAAACCAGATATCGTGATTAATGTCGCATTGCCTTATCAAGACTTGACGATTATGGATGCATGCCTTGAAACAAAAGTAGACTATTTGGATACTGCAAACTACGAACCGCTTGATACAGCGAAATTCGAATATAAATGGCAGTGGGCTTATAAAGAGAAATTTGAAGAAGCAGGTATTACCGCATTGCTCGGCAGCGGTTTCGACCCTGGCGTAACCGGTGTGTTCTCCGCATATGCATTGAAGCATTACTTCGATGAGATCCATACGATTGATATTGTCGATGCCAATGCAGGCGACCACGGCTATCCGTTCGCAACGAACTTTAACCCGGAAATCAATATCCGTGAAATCACAGCTAACGGACGCTATTACGAAAATGGAGAGTTCATCGAAACAGAACCTCTTGAAGTGAAACGAGTCTATGATCTACCTGAAATCGGACCAAAAGATGTCTATTTGCTATACCATGAAGAACTTGAGTCTTTAGCGAAAAATATTACCGGTGTAAATAAAATCCGTTTCTGGATGACGTTCTCCGAAAAGTATTTAACGCATTTGCGTGTACTTGAAAATGTGGGTATGACATCCATTGAACCAATTGATTTTGAAGGTCAGCAAATTGTTCCACTACAATTTTTAAAAGCGGTATTACCGGACCCTGCTTCGCTCGGACCACGTACGAAAGGTAAAACGAATATAGGTTGTATCTACCAAGGTACGAAAAACGGCGAGCCAAAAACGTATTATGTTTACAATATATGTGATCACCAAGAGTGCTATCAAGAAGTGGGTTCACAAGCTATTTCCTACACAACAGGTGTTCCAGCTATGATTGGTGCAATGATGATGTTAACAGGCAAATGGAAAAAGCCAGGGGTCTTCAATATTGAAGAATTCGATCCAGATCCATTTATGGATGCGTTGAATGAGTATGGTTTACCTTGGCACGAAGATTTCAATCCAACTTTGATAGATTGAGGAGAATAGTATGAAATTTGATGTCCAGGCAGTCCCTTCACCTAGTTATGTTGTAGATGAAAAATTGCTGATTGCTAACTTAGAAAAATTAAAATCTATTATCGACCAAACAGGATGCAAAATTTTACTCGCACAAAAAGGGTTTTCGATGTTCGAAGTGTATCCGTTAATCGGTCGGTATTTGCATGGCGTTACTTCAAGTGGTTTATTCGAAGCGCGTCTTGGCTTTGAAGAGATGGGGAAAGAAGTACATACGTATGCCCCTGCTTTCCACGAGAATGAGTTCGAGGATATTCTTCGCTACTCTGATCATTTAGTATTCAATTCATTTGCGCAGTGGAAAAAATTCAAGGACAGAGTTCAAGGACAGGAAAAGTCCATTGAATGTGGAATCCGAATCAATCCTGAGTACTCGGAGATTGAAGTGGATCTGTACAACCCTTGCTTCACCTATTCGAGATTTGGTGTTACGTTAGATAATTTCAAAGTTGA
Source organism: Sporosarcina sp. P34 (assembly GCF_002743375.1). Classification (GTDB taxonomy): domain Bacteria; phylum Bacillota; class Bacilli; order Bacillales_A; family Planococcaceae; genus Sporosarcina. Next base: position 78,282 of record NZ_PDZC01000010.1, on the reverse strand, counting down.
TGAACTCGAAGGTATTAGCGGTCTGCACTTCCATACGTTGTGCGAGCAGAACTCCGATACGTTGTGGCGGACGATCCAAATCATCGATGAAGAGTTCGGTCCCTATTTACAGAATATGAAGTGGATCAACTTCGGTGGCGGTCATCATATCACTCGTGCTGATTACGATATTAAGACATTAATCCGTTGCATTCGTTTCATGCAAGATAAATATAATCTAGAAGTGTACCTAGAACCAGGTGAAGCCGTTGCCCTCAACACAGGCTTCCTCGTTTCGACAGTACTTGACACGATGCATAATGGGATGGACATTGCTATTCTCGATACGTCGGCTTCTTGTCATATGCCAGATGTTTTGGAGATGCCTTATCGTCCTGAGATTATCGGGGCAGGTACGCCAAATGAAAAAGCCCATACCTATAGATTAGGTGGACCAACTTGTCTTGCAGGTGATGTTATTGGTGATTATTCATTCGATCAGCCATTGCAACCTGGTGATCGTCTAGTATTTTGCGATATGGCACATTATTCGATGGTGAAGAACAATACGTTCAATGGCGTTAATTTGCCATCGATTGTTCTTCATACTGCTGATAATGCTATCAACGTTGTAAAGCAATTTGGTTATGAGGATTTCAAGCAGCGCTTGTCTTAAGAGTTGAGTGTGTGAAAAGTGAGAGCAAGTTCCTAACTACTAATCAAAATCACTTCATTTTCTTTACTCTATTCGACTATTTCGTTTAAGACGTAAAAACCCGATTCGCTGAAAAATGCGAATCGGGTTTTTACACTTTGATATAAATAAGTAATCTGTAAAAGTCTAGAATAATTTAAGATTTCATTAGAATTACCCATCAACACACTGACCCTTTTTTCCAGATCAAGGTAGAATAGTACATTAGTTTTTCATTCCACTCGCGACTATCAGAAGATAACGCCAGTTGATCGAAGTGGAAGGCGACTCGGGGAGGGTCAGCCCGATCAGGTGAAACAACTAAAGGAGCACCGCGACTAGTTGGTTCACCGCGGGCCCTCTCGAACGCGTCCGCCTGGAACGCAGATCAACGTTACTTACCTCTAACCCGATCTTAAACCTAATACTTATCACTCACAATAAGAAGAATCCAATCCCCATAATTAGATAAGCTGAAAATAGCACGAGACCCTCAAACCAGTTTGACTCACCGTCATGACATATATTGACGACTAGTAATGTGGCAGTAATCATCGCAATCAACTCTGGCCACGTGAATACAAGTGGCATTGCAGTAGGCATCAGTAATGAAATTAATACAAGAACTGGTGTGACAAACATCGCTACTTGCAATGTAGAACCGATTGCAATCTCTACGGATACATCCATTTTATTTTTCATTGCCAATGTAATTGCAGAAGAATGCTCTGCTGCGTTACCAACAATTGCGACGATAATTACACCTATAAATAATTCTGACCAGCCAAACTTTTCACCTAGCGTACCAAATGTGTGCACAAGCTTTTCAGAAACAAATGCAACTGCTACCGTCGCAACTAACAGAACCACTATAGATTTCATCTTTGTCCACTCCGGCACTTCTTCCGTCTCATGATTTTCGGAGCCGAACACGCCTCGATGTGTAAATAACTTAAATACTAGACCCGCCAAGTAAATCAGAATGAGAATGATGGAAATACCGATACTCAAGTTCAGTCCAGTTCTTGAATCCATCGTCATCGAAAAAACTTCCGGAATGACAAATGCTACCACAATCGCAAAAATCAGTAATGCGGAATTAAATCGGGCATCAAAAATATTAAAGTTTTGCCTTTTATGCTTTATACCGCCTGCAAAAAATGACAGACCGAGAACTAATAATAAGTTTCCTAACACTGAACCCGTCAACGATGCGAGTACGATTGCAATCAATCCAGCTTTCAATGTAAATATGGAAATAATAAGTTCAACTGCATTACCAAATGTTGCATTTAATAAACCACCAATTCGTGGTCCACTGACAATCGCTAAACTTTCTGTTGCTCTTCCAATGAATCCGGCTAGAGCAATAATACTGTAACAACACAACGCAAACATCCATAAATCTGACCAATTCAAGAATGATGCAATAAATACTAAAGGTACTCCTGTAAATGCCATGACAGTAAATACTTTATTCAGTGTCTCCACCTCTTTTCATAATCAATTTGTTATAAGCTTTCCCTAATCTTAGGGAAAATAAACTGGTTACTACATGACATTTCAAAAGAATATAGATGTGGCAAATAGCGCCTAATAGAGTTAAAAAAAGATAGAGGACAGTCTGTACATTAGACTGTCCTCTATCTTTTATCGTCTTAAATTATATCCATCATAAAAAACAGCTTAACTCTTCATTTTCGGATCCAACGCATCACGTAACCCATCACCCATCAAGTTAAAGCCTAATACGGTCAGCATAATGGCGAGTCCTGGGAAAATCATTGTCCAGGGAGCATTCTGCAAGTAATCTTTGGAGTCAGCTAACATCTTTCCCCACTCAGGGTATGGAGCTTCTGCCCCCAATCCTAGGAATCCGAGCGCTGCTGCTTCGAGAATAGCTGTAGCAATAGCCAATGTACCTTGTACGATAACAGGCGCCATCGAGTTAGGTAAAATATGCGAAAACAGAATTCTGTAGTCTTTCATACCAATTGCCTTAGCTGCTGTAATATATTCATCTTCTTTAATACTTAATACTTTAGACCGTATCAATCGTCCGAAGTTCGGTACGTTGATGATGGCAATCGCAATCAACGCGTTACGTAAGCTGGGTCCCAAAACGGATACAATCGCAATAGCTAGTAAGATAGAAGGGAATGCGAGCATAATATCAAATATCCTAGAGATAATAGTATCGATCCAGCGGCCGTAATAACCCGCAATAATCCCAAGAAAACTCCCCACTACAATCGAACCAACGACCGAGAAGAAACCGACAGATAACGAAATACGCGCACCGTGGATAATGCGTGAGAATATATCACGGCCAAAGTCATCCGTTCCAAACCAATATTCCGAAGAAGGAGGTTGCAATCGATCTGTCATGAATTGTTCGTTGATGCCCTCTTTTGTGACAAGAGGACCGAAGAGTGCAAGTACAATAAAGAATATCACAATAGCTGCGCCTACGACTGCTACTTTACTTTTGCGAAAACCTGCCCAAGCTTCCCGCCAAGGTCCTATTGTTTTTTCTAATTCCGCTTCCACCACTCCGTCTACTTTAGGTGTTAACTCTGACATGAACTATTCCCCCTTCCTCAATCATACTTAATCCTCGGATCGATCAGTCCATATAGTAAATCGACGATCAGATTAATCATGACAAAGATAAATGCAACGATGAGAATGCCTGATTGAATAACAGGATAATCTCTAAAGTTAATCGCATCATAGATATAGCGTCCAATTCCTGGCCATGCGAAGATTGTTTCTGTCAGAATAGCTCCACCTAGGAGTAGACCAATTTGCAGACCGATAACTGTCAAAACAGGAATGATTGCATTTTTTAATGCGTGCTTATATACTATCCAAAACATTTTCTGACCCTTTGCCCGTGCTGTACGAATATAGTCGGAACGCATCACTTCCAGCATGCTTGAGCGCGTCATCCGGGCAATTATCGCCATAGGAATGGTTGCAAGCGCCAGCCCCGGTAAGATCAAATGTTTAATGACTACCCATAATTGATCAAACCTGCCCTGGATAAGCGTATCAATTATGTATAAATTGGTTATGGCGGATACGGGATCACGGACATTTTCACGTCCAGTTGTCGGTAACCATTGCAATTCAATTGCAAATGCCCATTGTCCCATTAATCCTAACCAGAAAATAGGCATGGAGACACCAACTAGTGCTAGTACCATTGCTGAATAATCAAACCATGAGTTTTGGAACCAAGCAGAAATAATACCCGCATTAATCCCTACAACGACTGCGATAATCATCGCAAATAAGGCCAACTCTAATGTAGCTGCTAAATAAGGCCAAATTTCATCCGCCACAGGAAGTCGAGTACGCATAGATTCCCCTAGATCACCTTTTAAAATACCGCCAAGATAACTGAAGTATTGTGTATACCATGGTTGATCAAGACCTAGCTTGATCGTTAAGGCTTCTACCGCTTCTTTCGTTGCTTGTTGCCCTAATATTACTTGTGCTGGATTACCAGGAATTGCACGAATCAACATAAAAACTAAAAATGTCATACCAAGCAGGACAGGAATTAGCTGTAAAAGCCTCTTAATTGTATAGTTGAACAACTTTTTCACCCCTCCGGCTTTTATTATTTATTAATCAAAGAAAGGGAGAATGCTGGCTTCTCCCTCTTCTTTCATCATGTCATTTACCTATTTTCACTTAAATTCTACATTCGACAACAGATCAGAACCAGTAGGATGCGGAACAAGCCCTGTCAGTTCCTTCGATCCACCTAACAATGGAATAGAGTGTGCAAGTGGTACCCAAGGAGCTTCTTCGTGAAGAATTTCTTGAGCTTGCTTATACAACTCAATACGCTTGTCTTCGTCTACTTCTGTTTGCGCTTCTAGGAATAGCTTATGTGTTTCGTCGTTTTTAAAGTACGTGTAGTTATTACTTCCGATATTGTCTTCATCCAACAATACGTACAGGAAGTTATCCGCGTCTCCATTATCCCCAGTCCAACCAAGCATGAAAGCATCTGCTTCCCCTTTGCTCGCCTTATCCAAGTAAGTCGCCCACTCATACGAAACGATTTTTGCTTTAATCCCTACGTCAGCCAAGTTGCTTTGAATAGCTTCAGCTACTTTTGTGCCGTCTGGCATGTATGGACGTGGAACTGGCATAGCCCATAACTCCATTTCAAACCCATCTTCAAGACCAGCTTCTTTCAATAGTTCTTTTGCTTTTTCCGGATCATATGCATAGGCTTCTACATCATCGTTATAACCGGATATAGAGGAAGGCATAGCATTTTTTGCTACTTCTGCACGTCCTTCAAAGAATGCATCGACGATTGATTGTTTATCAATAGCATAGTTCATTGCCTGACGAACTTCTTTTTTATCAAATGGTTCACGAGTTACTGTTAATCCAAGATATCCTACGTTCATGGAAGGACGCTCGAATAACTGCAATGCATCGTTATCTTCTATCTTTACTCCATCAGCTGGATTGATTCCATCTGCTAAATCAATTGCACCTGAAAGTAAAGCATTCAGACGGGCAGAGTTGTCTGGAATTGCTTGGAAAATGATGCGGTCCAATTTTGGCAACCCTTCTTGCCAATAGTCTTCGTTCTTTTCAATTGTAATGGTTTCATTTGGCTTCCACTCTACAAACTTGAACGGACCTGTTCCGACTGGATTACGCTCATACTCATCGGCGCCTTTCTCGAAAGCCGTGGGACTTGAAATAGCGAACATACTCATCGCCAGATTTTTCAAGAATGGTGCCTGTGGACGCTTCAATGTAATAATCACTGTGGAATCTCCATCTGCTTTAACAGATTCAATTACGTGCTCTTCATCGTCTTTAAATCCACCGAACATAGAGTTATAGTATGGGAATGTATCTGCATCTCCATTAGCCCAACGCTCAAAGTTCTTTACGACTGCTTCTGCATTAAAATCAGTGCCATCATGGAATTTCACGCCTTCTTCTAATTGGAATGTATACGTCAATCCATCTTCACTTGTATCATACTCTTTAGCAAGTCCTGGTTGAATCGTAGTATCTTGCTCCCCAAAATTTAATAAGGTTTCGAATAAATTGACCGTTACTTTAAATGTTTCCCCTTCTGTTACGCGGGATGGGTCAAGAGATGTTGAATCTCCACCTCGTCCAAATACTAACGTTTTGTTCTCACTGCCGCCTTTATCTGCAGCGTCTTTGTCTTTGTCCCCACTGCCTTCTTTGTCATCGCCGCCTGAACAAGCTGCCAAAGCAGTCGATAAGACAAGAAGCATGATCAACGCGAACGACCACAGTTTCCCTTTTCTCATAAACATCCCTCCAATTGTTTTTTTCTTTCTATATCATCGTTGCTTTCCGATGTATAAAGATGGCAAGCAACAGAATGACCCATTTTCTCCTCTGCTAAAACAGGGATTACTTTCGTACACACATCCATTTTAAAAGGGCAGCGAGTGTGGAATGCACAACCGCTTGGCGGATTCGCGGGGCTTGGCATATCCCCTTCAATAATGATTTGCTCCTTTTTATAATTGGGATCTGGTACAGGTACCGCAGACAGTAAAGCCTGTGTATACGGATGAAGTGGATTTGCATATAACTCTTCACTTTCAGTAATCTCCACAATTTTCCCCAAGTACATGACTGCCACTCGATCACTGATATGGCGTACAACACCCAGATCATGTGCAATGAAGATATACGTTAAGTTGAATTCCTTTTGTAAATCTTGCATTAAGTTTAATACTTGCGCCTGAATGGATACGTCAAGCGCAGACACTGGCTCATCTGCAATAATCAATTTGGGATTCGTCATCAAAGCACGTGCTATACCAATTCGCTGACGCTGCCCCCCACTGAATTGGTGAGGGTAACGTTTTGCATGGTATTCACTCAAACCGACAATCTTTAGAAACTCTACAACTTTTTCACGACGTTCCTTTGCATTGCCCCCACCATGGACAAGCAATGGTTCTTCTAAAATTTTGCCGATTGTATGACGAGGATTCAAGGAGGCATAAGGATCTTGGAAGATCATTTGAATATCTCGACGAACTGCTCGAATTTCATTAGCCGAGAGCTTCGTCAAATCTTTTCCTTGGAATTCGACGACTCCCTCTGTAGGTTCCAGCAATTGCATGATCGTCCGACCTGTCGTAGATTTCCCGCAACCACTTTCTCCAACGATTCCAAGCGTCTCTCCATCATTTACATGAAATGAAACATGATCGATTGCTTTGACATGACCTACTGTTTTACCAATCAATCCTTTGCGAATCGGGAAGTATTTTTTCAACCCTTCAACTTTTAGCAATGGTTTGTTCATTTGAACTTATCACTCCTTCCCGTTCGTCATATAAGAAGCATCTTGTTTGTTGATTGTCGGAGTTTCGGTACAATTCTGGTGTTTCTGCTCTGCATCTCGAGAAAGCGCTTTCACATCTCGCTGCAAATCTACATCCCTTTTCAATCGATCCTGGTTTTGGTACGTTTCCTTGAATCGAGTAGAGACGATCTTTTTTATTCCGCATATCTGGCACGGATTGAATCAATCCTCGTGTATATGGGTGACAAGGATTATTAAAAATCACTTCTGTTGATGCTTCTTCAATAACTTGTCCTGCATACATGACTACGACGCGTTCACAGGTTTCAGCCACTACTCCTAAGTCATGTGTAATGAGTAAAATCGCTGTATTCATGCGCTCGTTTAACTCTCGCATCAGTTTGAGAATTTGTGCTTGAATAGTTACATCCAGTGCTGTTGTAGGTTCATCCGCAATGAGGACTTTCGGATCGCATACAAGCGCCATTGCAATCATGACACGTTGTCGCATTCCACCAGATAACTGATGAGGATACTCTTTCATAATTTCTTCAGAGCGAGGTAGTCCAACTAATTTCAACATTTCGATTGCCCGTTCCTTAATTTGCCTTTTCGACCACTTTCTCTGATGAAGTGAAATGGCTTCAGACATCTGATTGCCAATAGTGAATAGCGGATTCAAAGAAGTCATAGGCTCTTGAAAAATCATCGCGACGTCGTTCCCACGAATCTCTCTCATTTCCTTCTCTGTTTTTTTCAGGAGATCCTGACCTTCAAAAAGGATTTCCCCTCCGGTGATTTTCCCTGGTGGACTTGGTATTAACTGCATGATAGATAAAGAGGTGACACTTTTTCCGCAACCTGACTCTCCAACGATCCCTAAGACTTCTCCTTCTCTTACATAAAAGTCCACATGATCTACCGCTGGAATTTCTCCTGAATCTGTGAAAAAGGTCGTTTGCAAATCTTTCACTTCAAGTAATTTCTTTCGTTCGTTCATTTGCTCACCTTTTTCCATTTTCTGAAATAACCAATTAATCACTATTATACTTTAATTCTGATTAAACGCAAGATGCTTTTTTAATAAAGTAATACGTTAAGAGAATTCTGTTAATAATAAAAGAAGTGCTATAGGTAATGTTCTACCTACGCACTTCCTGAAAAACAAAATGGATGAGAATATTATACTTTTCATTTCAGCTATATAACTATTCCCTTGACCAAATGACTTCTCCATCTACAAAATCGGGAATTTGCAAGTCCAATAACTCATATATACTTGGAGCTATATCTGTCATCGTAATTCTTTTGTCCATTTCCCCCGGTGGAATCATAGGTCCTGATGCATATAAAATGGGTCGTAATTGCGAACGCTCAGGATTTCCGCCATGACTCCCTAATTCCTGCGTTGGTTCGACAGCAACTTTTGCGTCTTTCCCCATTAAAAATCCAGGAGCTGCAGATAAAAACACGTCTCCACTATTGTGATTATTTAACTCAGAATACCCTTCTGAGTCGTCTGTCCAAATAGTCTCATATGGATACACTTGTGACTGCTCTTCACTAGATAATACAGACAAAGTCGGATACATATAAATCTTTTCAACGTTTTTACTTTTACTAGTAAGCCAACGTAAAATAGGTTGTGCTACCTTTTCTGGATCTTGGGTGAGGCTAGTAAAAACGGTCCTATTAGTAAAGGTCGATACAATTTCATTCCTCACTTGTTCATATTCTTCTTTTTTTACGATTCCTTTTTTCTCTCTGCCTTTCAAATTTACATAGACATGAGCGATCGTTCCACTTGCTTCTGCATAAGCTTTGGTTTTAGATGCATCTATATTTCCCTTTTTATCTTTTACGAGTAGTCCTGCCTTTTCCAATTCCTTATTCGGCGAAAGTCTGGTATGAATTGGTTCTAACCCATGATCGGAAACAATTAATAAATGATCGTCATCATTAAGATTATTTTTAATTCGACCGATTGCCCGATCAGCTTGGCCAAACGCCCAGCTGACATATGCCTCTTTTTCCAACACATTCGCTAATTGATATCCAGGTTGTGCGGGTTCTCTTAATAGGAATTCATGTAATTCATTATCTACTAGGGAGTAATAGTAAAATAGCAGATCGGGCTGGTAATGCTCCTTAATATAAAAGCTGACATCCGTCACCCAATTCGCAAATCGTTCGCCTACTTGTTCATATTCCTTCCTCGTTATATCCCCATTTTTGAACGCATCAATTTCATCAGCTGCTGGGTAAAATCCGAATTCAGATTGAATCTTTTCTGCAAATTGACCAGGTCCTTTGTATAGTCCGCCCATTACAGTGCCTTGAAATAGCTGAAGTTCTTCTTTGTTCTCAGGATCTCCTTTTAGTTTCACATAAAATCCTGCGCTATCGAGATTATGTAAGTTCAGCGCGACAGCCATCCAATCATTGGGTGATATTTCTTCGCCCAACTTCTTTCTATCCATGGAAATATAATAGTTCGATTCTTTTTCATCTGTTCGCAAAATGTATAACTTTTGAGTAGGTGAGTTTTTTATATCCAATGAAATAACTGCTTCTTCTACCTTGGAAGTTCTTGCATTTATTTGTTCAATGCGTCCATCCTTTATCTCTGAAAACTCCAAGTCATGAAGTTTCGATTCTGCTATGGTTCCACCTGGATAAACAGCGTACGTAGCAGCAGATGCGTTATCCGGATTCGAGTCGGGAAAGGAGACGGTTGCTGTTACCTTCCCTTGATTTCTTGCCTCTCTCCATATAGGCGTAACACCTAACGTCTGTGAAAACCCACTTTGGTCATCTTTCACTTTTTCTCCTGATGAATGGAACTGATTACTCACAATACCTGTCTTTGAAGGTTCAGCGCCAGTAGACATTGCTGCATGTGATGGTGCCGTCAATGATGGTGTAATAGTAACAAAATCTGTGGCGTAAGCTGCCTGTTGCTGAAATTCTTCTAAATTGGGCATGATTCCTTTCGCTATGTAACGTTGTGCATCCCCATATCCCAAGCCGTCAAATGACACGACACTAATTGTGCCTGTTGTCTCAGCGGCTTTTCCAGTTGAATGAGTTGTAGTAACGGTCATACTACATAAAATAATAATGAAAAAGATATTCATAGGTTTAAACATAGTGACATCCCTCGCTTTACAAAACTATTCCCTTGATGAAAACAAGGTAAACTTGCTAACTAAAAAATCATGAATAGTTTCGTACCGTTTTCCTGGATGTGAAAAATCAAAGCCACTTGTTCTTTTTGCTATACGTAGTAGATGTCCTTGAACCGTACAACTATGCATGTCCATGTGCAATCCACCATAGTAAACGTCATCAGAAGTTTGTCAATAACTTGAATGAGCGTTTCATTCAAGTTGCTACACCATCGGCGAAAACGGATTAGGTCACCCTTATTTTATTTCAAAAAAATCCCCCGCCATTTTTATATTCAGCGGGAGATTACAATTACTTTATTTTTGCACTACAAACCTTTCTGCCTGATTACCTTCGAGCCACGCCAAACTTTTATCAAATAGTTCATTTTCAAATGAATAACCCGAAAAGGTGTGATCTGCTTTGTCGATATACTGTTCAACCACTTGCTCGGCATTTACGCGTGTATTGAGTGAATTAGCATAACGCGCCGCATGTTCTTTCGGAATTTGCTCGTCGGCCCTTGCATGAATAATATGCGTTGGTCCCATAAATGAACGAACTGATTCAATTGGGTGATGTTTTTTCAAATCTTTCAGGAACGCTTGGCTGATCATAAACCCTTGGTAATCATGACTGCCTTGTCTAACAATCTCATGAACTGCTTTCGGTCCAAGAATCCCTGTAATATCCTCATATGGCTTGCCTACCGGTGACCAAAGAATTAGTTGCTTAATTCGTGTATCGCTCGCTGCTGTCAGTGATGCAACAGCTCCCCCCATACTATGTCCCACTATCGTAATGCGGTGTTTATCTATCCCTCGAATTGAACTTAAATAATTTATGACATCTTGTACTTCCTTCAATTGATTGGTTATCGTTACATCTGCATAATCCCCATCACTTTCACCACAACCGCTAAAATCGAAGCGAAAAACCCCATATCCACGCTCCGTAAAATACCGTGCAGCTTTTACAAACAAACGGTGTTCCCCTACTTTACTGCCCACAAATCCATGAACAAATATAAGTAGTGGTATGGTTTCATTTCTATATTCAGGCAGATGCAATACACCAGATAAGTTATTTTCCCCAGAAAGAATCGTAATCATTTTTTGCATTTCTTCCCCACTCCTGTCAAAATGTATTATTCCAACATGTTTAATAGGTATTATATAATTTTGATATGAATAAGTCAAATCAACTTGTAGTAATCCCTAATTTTCATATTAAAAAAGACTCTCATAGAAGAGAGTCCTAAAGAACAAAATGCTACTTTAATTGTGAACGATTTTCATTTCAGAATAGGAAACGCCTCAAAGTATAAGAGTTAGTTTCATTATAATGAGCACGAGGAACATGCATTGCATTAGCGAACTAGTAGGATCAATAAATCTTTACCGTACCTACCTTATTTCACAATTCCAAGTGTATTCAAGAACACCACAATAATAGTCAATGGGACTACCCATTTCATTAAAAAGTGCCATAGCGGATAGAAGCCTTTGGATTGCGTATTATACAATGTAAATTCGTCGCGTACCAACACTTGGTCCATTTTGTGGGCGATAAACAATGCGATCAGCAAACATCCTGCTGGCAGCAAAATATTACTTACCAGATAATCGGTTGCATCAAAAATGCTTTTATCGAATAATAGGAAACCTGACAACGTACTCGAAGACAACGCAGAAGGGATCGCGGCAATAAATACAACCGCACCAATCAACCAAGTCACCGACTTCCGTGTCCGCTTGCCACTTGCTGTCATGGCTGCCACAATAATCTCATACAAACTAAACGAGGATGTCAATGTCGCAAATAAAAACAAAATTAAAAATAACGCCAAGAATACTTGCCCGAGTGGAAGTTGTGAAAAAACTGCCGGTAACACCATGAATAGTAATTCTGGTCCCGCAGCCGGTTCTTGACCGAATGCGAAGACTGCCGGGAAAATAGCTAAACCTGCCAGTAAGGAAACAAATAAATTCATTCCCACTACGGAACTAGCAGATGAAGTTAAACTAACATCTTTTTTCAAGTATGAACTATACGTTACCATACAAGAAAATCCGACGGCCAATGAAAAGAAAGACTGTCCAAGCGCATACAACACGGATTCTCTTGTAATGCTAGAGAAATCAGGCTTCAGAAAGAACGATACACCTTCCATTGCACCAGGCAACGTCAATGAACGAATAACTAAAATGATAAAAAACACAAACAATAAAGGCATCATATATTTATTCGCCTTTTCAATCCCGTTTTGTACGCCGGAAGAAACGACTAATAAGTTAATAATAGTAAATAGAAACAGACCGATCAATGTCGTGATTGGTGAACCTACAACCGAACCAAATTGATCCGAATAGGAAGCACCTTCACTAATGATCTTGCCACCAATAGATAACCCGCTGTATACGAATACCCAGCCGCCGACTACACTATAGAAAGATAGCAAAAGAAAACATCCAGCAACGCCGAGCTTACCAATCCACGGCCATGCACTGGCTGGCGCCAACTTCTTGTAGGCATTGACTGCTTCTCTACCTGAACCACGTCCAATAATGAATTCAGAAATCAACATCGGTAATCCAATCAAAACTGTAAATATGACGAATAATAGGAAAAACGCGCCGCCACCACTCATTCCCGTAACATACGGGAACTTCCAAATTGCTCCAAGGCCAATTGCTGCACCTGCCGAGGACATAATAAATCCAAGCTTCGAAGACCATTGTTCTTTACGTTGTTCCACTTTTTCACCCATTTTCCTTTACTTCTGTTTATTACAGTTATACTGTACTGCTTCGATAGACACAAGAGGAAAATGTTTTTCATTCGTAGAATGCTATTAATGACCTCTCTGATCCACTACAAACTCCTCTTGAAAAAGAGCCTTTGCTAGACGTTCACAATTTCGCTGATCGAAAAAGTCGATGTATTCGGGTGCTCTGCCGAAAAAAGGATTATCATATCGTTTTTCTTTAATAATAGTTTCTAAATAATTAAGTACCTTTCCTTGACTATTCGCCTTATAGCCAAATAGATCTGTATCCAAATCTAAATAGGAACCTCGATTTTCCAAAAATGCTTGTTGGTCGAACGTATAGAAAATAATCGGTTTATTCATATAAAGAAAATCCCAGCAAATGCTGGAGTAATCTGTTATCAGCATATCCGCATCATGCAATTCTTGCATGATTAATATTTCATCGAAACTGAAAAATGATATCTGGTCATTAATTAAACTATTTTTTCTGAAATATGTTTCATAACGTTTCATGAAAGGGTGTAGGATAACCCTTACTTCAAGCTTCTCCTCTTGGACAAGCACTTGTAGCTTGTCGCTATTTAGAAGTTCCACGGTTGATTGAAAATACGCACTTTCTAAAAATTCGTCTTCCGTTAGGTCAAATAGCCACTCTCTCCAAGTAAACATCAGCAAAAGACGTTTAATTTCAGTGGAAGGCCGATTGAATGGCAACAGGTCAAAACGAGCCATACCTGTCACAACCAACTTTTCTTCTGGTATACCCCATTCATTGCGCTTGATATTATATTCATATTCCGAAGCACAATTAAAGTAATTACACCTTTCCAATAATGGGATATCTTCTTTCTGAATCAAAATCTTTTTGAAACATTCAATACCATGACTGATATGTAGCATCACGGTTTTTTGGTTTAAAAAGATGAACTTATCCATAAAAGGTGCTAAATCATAGATAATTGAATGACCATAAACAGAATAGCTTGCACGAAAAAACAATAAATAATTCCGGAAACTACCAAGCGGCACAGCATTCGGAATCTGATGTTTTTCTATGTAATCGTATTGCGGATCATACATCCAATAAATATCCATTTGATCCAAAAAGTTATCTATAGCGTAACGATGGAACACCGCAGCGTTATCCTCGTATTTTTCTCCAAGATTTCCGCCAACTAGAAGTATAGTTTTAGAATCTTTTCCATAAAAAAGTTTAGCTATAATATAGGCCAGTAAAATTTTTACATATATCCAGCCTAACTCCCATACTCCATTTTGTTTTAACCGCATAAACCCACCTCCAGTAATCCTTCTATTTCCCTACTATTCTTCGTTATAAACCAAAATATGTTTCTCGTTGAGTTTTTCAGGGTAAAAGAATATAGCTAAGAAAACGAAAAGTAGAAGGGAGAAAATAGATATGATAAGAAACATACTATTTATTTCTGATCATGGCGATCCGTTGGCACCACTGGGAAGCGAGCAGGCTGGCGGACAAAACAACTATGTCAGACAACTGGCTTTGGCATTAGAAAAAGAGGGGTACGCAGTAGATGTTGTGACACATTGGAATAGTATGGACACCCCTAAAGTTGAATATTTTGGTACTTCCTGCCGAGTCATACGGTTCGCAGCTGGAAAACACAACTTTGTGCCAAAACACGAGATGTACCGTCTGATACCGGAATTTTTTGAAGAAATGTCACAGACGCTTAATTTCAAAAAATATGATGTCGTGCATACTCATTATTGGTTATCGGGTCTTATCGGTTCGTTTATTAAGAATAAATGGGGTATTCCATGGATTCACACCAATCATTCACTGGGGATTGCGAAAAAGAAAGCGACCGGTAAATCGGAAGCACTCCGCCTTCTTACCGAAAAAATGATTCTAACTTCAGCAGATCTAGTTGTAGTAACTACTCCATCAGAAAGACAGCTGATTCGTGAATTTATAACTAATCCGGCACCTATAAAAATTATTCCAATCGGCGTTAATGAAGCGTTTCAATCAGAAAGGTCCAAAATCACAGTATTCCCTTACTTTGCATTTGCGGGCAGACTGCAAACGACGAAGGGTATATATACCCTCTTCAACGCGTTCGATTTACTTATAAAAGAAAATCCTACGATGGACCGTACCAAACTGATTATTGCAGGAGGCAGTGAATCATGTATCTTACGTAAGAATCATTTACCCAAAAGCCGAAAGCTTCGTGCAGCAATCGAAGGCTTTGAGCACCGGGTGAAATTCCTAGGCCCACAAAATCAACACCAGCTGGCCCGATTATTTACGAATTCCGTCGCCACTGTTGTCCCTTCACATTATGAATCTTTTGGAATGGTCGCTGCAGAAGCGCAGGCATGTGGAAGTCCTGTTATTGCTTCCAGAGTCGGCGGACTGCAAGACATCGTCAAACACGACAGGACAGGCCTGCACGTGGAGCATAACAATCCCGTTCAGCTGTCACGAGCCATGTCTACATTGTTGAACAATCCCCATCTTACAAAAAAACTCGGACAGAGAGCCGCCGCTTATGCACGGCAGGAATTTAACTGGAGTGTCCTAGCTTACAAAATGAGCGAATTATATAAAGGAGTTGCCAATGAAACAAAAACCATACTTGCTGGCGACTGATCTGGATAATACGTTAGTCGGTGATCAGACAGCATTAAATAACCTTTTCTCATTCTACCGTGACAAACAGTTTGATCCTGCCCTCGTTTACGTAACAGGCAGACATTTAAATTCGGCGCTTTCACTCATCAAACAAGAAAAATTACCGCTGCCCGATATCCTCATCACAGATGTTGGAACAGCAATTTACCATGCACCTGATTGGTCAGAAGACAGGACATGGTCCGCATGGGTAAATGAAACGTGGTCACCTAATGACGTTCTATCGGCTTCTGGAGACTTCCATTCGCTTATCCGGCAGAATTTACCTCATCAAAAGCGTATATCCTTTACTTTAGATTCCTGTCAGCCACATATCGTACAAGCTATTCAAGCTAAGCTCGATACTCATCATATTCCATGTCATATCGTATACAGTTCAGGAAGTGATTTGGATATACTACCTGAACGTAGCGGTAAAGGCAAAGCAATGGAATATGTCCTTCTTGAATATGCTAAGAAAGACGTGAATATTTTACTCGCAGGGGATTCAGGCAACGACGCTGAAATGCTATCACTTGATTATCCGGCCGTGATTGTCGGAAATGCTCAAGATGAATTGAAAGAACTGCCTCACCATGCGCTTCTTTACCGCGCTGAAGGGCATAATGCAGACGGCATAAAAGAAGCCTGGGAGCACTTCTATCCCACAATTCACACCTAAAAACCAATTGGCTTCGTGTCCAATTGGTTTTTAATTTGAAGAATCTTCTTTTATCAGCTGACGGTAAACTTGTAAATGATCTTGAGAGAGTTTGTTATAGGTAGCCAGGCTAGTATTTTCAATTAAATGGAATTCTGTTCGGTTGACTATCTGATACCGCTCGTTCAACTTACACGCATTTTTCCAAGCGGTTACTTCGAAAGCTAGGTTCATTTCATCTTCTTCAATCAACATTTCCAACAAATCGGGCGATTGATAAATCTCTTCCATAGTATAACTCTTTTTCATAGTGAATATTTCCATGGTTCTCGCTAATGATGCTTCTAAAGCAGGCAGATCAATGGCGTGTCCCAGTTCATGCATAGTAATGGTCTGTACATATGTCTCAAACGAACAGGAAAAAGCGAGCTCTCCATAGGCAGTTTTCAGCCGTTCTTCGTCAAATCCTATATATTTTCCTATAAAATTATAACTCATATTGATTCCATCATGAACTTTTCGGATTTCTTCTTTCATACACACACTTTTCATAACACTTTCAATACATTGTAATACATTTAAAGACACAACCTGATTATCCATTCTCATTCATCCCTGTTTCCCTTATATATGTTTCTTCCACAGAATTTTATTCCTGATAATATTATACTAACCCTAATATATTCAATCAATATACTTTATGATTAATTGCCTGTTTAACTTCAAATTTCAAAAAAAAATTCACGTTTTAGACAAAATACCTATTTCACCACGTAAAAATACTCTTGAATCACTTATATGATTCAAGAGTATTTTCATTTTGCCTTTATATTAGATTTTATGTGTAAATCGCATTCTCAGTTATTATCGCGCTGTCTGGCACGTGCTTCTCCGCCTTTACGGCCCGCTTCTTCTCGGCTCATTTTACCATTATCGCGGCTATTGTTGTTCGAGTCGCCTGAGCTATTTGAGTCGTTCTGATCAGCTCTTGCTTCCCCGCCTTTGCGACCGATTTCTTCATAGAATTCCTGGCCATGGTTTTTAGAGGTAGCTTCCCCACCTTTGCGACCGATTTCTTCGTAGAATTCCTGATCATGATTTTTAGAGGTAGCTTCTCCGCCTTTACGTCCCGCTTCCTCAAGACTCATTTTCTCGTCATTGTTGTTGCGATTGTTTTGGTTAGCCATTTTTATAATTCCTCCTATTACATTAATCATTTTTAGCTCGTCGACAAGCTTACTAGATATATTCCCAGCAGACATGGGAATAAACTTTTAAATTGACTTTAATGGCATATCAGTATAAAGGTAATACATTATTCTATTTTTTATTTATATTTTTAGACATTTATACCCGCTAGTTTTGATAAATCACAAATTTATTTTTGGTTATCCCATTTTAATCGAAAGTTATTTATCTTATACAAGTGAGCCTACTTACATTAGATCTTTTACAAGAGAGAAAACTCAACCGTGGGGTACGTTGAATATAAAACAGGCAGTAATGCTTCCCAATCTTGTCAACAAACGATAAAAAATTTTCTATGGATATAAAAGAAGACACTTTCCGAGGGTTCGCCATATTATGCCGTGCTACTATTTTATCAAAAAACACATATCCTAAGTATTGCAATATGGCATTAATCCAGTAGAAAAACCGGGGGTATCCATACTTCCCCGGTTTTTACTGTGTTATTTAATATAAAGAGTCTTTAAGAACTGCTGACTGTTTTACCATGTAAAATCATACGGATGTATGTTTTTCATTACGCTGACTGGCGCGAGCTTCTCCGCCTTTACGTCCAATGTTCTCATAAAATTGTTTATCGTGCTTTTCGGAAGTAGCTTTTCCACCTTTCCGACCAATTTCTTTATAAAATTCACTATTATGCTTTTGGGCTGTGGCTTCCCCACCTTTACGACCAATCTGTTCATAGAACTCTTTGTTATGCTTTTTGGAGGTTGCTTGACCGCCTTTACGTCCCGCTTCTTTCAAAGTCATTTTTTTCTTTTCTTCTGTATGATCTTGGTTAGCCATATATATTCTTCCTCCTTATAATTCAACTTACAAAGCTTAATGAATATATTCCCAATATACTACGTGCTAAACACAAGACATCTTAAACAGCTTCTTTTTAAATGGAAGGCTTACAGAATAGAATTCATTCCACTTGCAAATGAATTTGCCAAACGCTATCTCTATATTCACGTATAACTTTTCATTTTTGAACCAACTTACGTACGAAGGTACTTACAGAAGGGAGATTGACAAATGGGAAGAGATGAACATACTAAAGGAAGTAAATCGGCCGGCTCCTTACCACAAACGCCAAAGAACCAAACGATTGCTGCACGTGATATGCATGAAGAAATCGCGAAAGAATTCGCCGAATTACGTAAAGCTCCCGCACAAAAAAAGCGTAAGTCCTAAATAAAAAAGATCAGGGGAAAGTATCCCTGATCTTTTTTAATTATTTCCGAAGTGGGGCTTGATCATCTAGAAGCTTCTCCAAATGCTCGTCCCATTCTTCCGTTAAAGTATTCCACACTCTAGTGAAATAGCTGTTTTCCGCACGATCGTAAACATAAAACTCCACGCATGGAATAAGTTGGTTATCAAGCTTTTGCGGGATCTCTATTTTATCCACCACATTCTGAAGTGAACCTTCTGTAACTTCTACGCGAGTAGCAAGTAGTGCCACCCGCAATTGTTCATCATCAAGTCGTTGCGAACTTCTTGTGAATTTCTTAGCTAATCTAAACTCTTTAACTTTTGCCGTGAAAATTTTTTCAGGTTGTTCACATAAAATTGAATTGTGGCAAGGACTATAATAAAACTTTTTTTCTGCCTCTTCAGGTGGATGTTCGTATATACCTGATTGTAATTGATTGACTCCTAGGCCCGTCAATTCAAAACTGTCTTTACGCAACTTGATCATCTGTGCGGCTTCCATCTTTCCAAACAAATTCTCTATAAACAGTGGTTCGACGGCAAGAAAATCTGCAATTACCTTGGGCTCAGATACATCTAACCTTTGAATTGTTAATAAGATCATTTTCATTAATATGTCCATCGTCGTGCGCTTAATGATCGTGTAAGGTATATTAATTAGCTCGACCGGCAATCCCCAGCTGTCTGATTGTTGTATTTGGATATCGGGCTGTTGCTCGAGTTCTTGTTGTAATTTTTTACGAAGCGAATCCATTCACTCACCCTATCTAGATTTGTTCTATTTTGTGCAATCCACCTTGATGATCCACCACTTCTAGCAATTGCTTATACATATTTCTCGTCGAGGTATTTTTAGTATGGATGGTGAACATATCAGAACTCCCAACGATAATGAGCAGTTCTCTTGCACGTGATAAAGCCACATTCAGACGTCGATAATCTTTAGCGAATCCAATGTCACCATTTTTATTATCATGATTTCTAACGAAGCTCAAAATAATAATATCCATTTCCATACCTTGGAACTTATCTACCGAACCTGTTCGGCAATGTAGTTGTTGGGGACGAATTTCTTGTTGGATCAATCGATCAATTCGCTTCACTTGTTCACCGTAAAAACTAATAACACCGACACTTTTCTTTTCGTCTGGCTTCATTAGGCCATCTTTTTTAGCTTTTTCCGTCGCTTGTTCAATTTCTAGCAACGTATCTTGTACGATGGTGAGTTCCGCTTCATTGAAACGACTTGTCCCGCCCTTAACTTGATCTTCGAAAAATGAAGGTGTATTGGGTGTATCCAACCATAACAAATGGTCTTTTCGAGTGATTTTACTGCTTTCGAGCAGATGATCACGCAATTCGTCTGAATTGGAAAGCCCACATTGTAATTCATAGTCCCCATCTTTATAAAAAGGTGCGATAGTTTCCATAATTTTTTCATGCATTCGGTACTGAATACTGAGCATTGTTTTGTTTTGCCTAGGCAACGTACGGAATAACCGTTCGAATAATGATTCATTGAGTAGTTTTTTCATTTCGCGTTGCACATCAGGATCTATTTTGCTGATCTACTAGTTCGTCCATCGTTTCTTGTCCTACGAGTGGCGGTAACTGATGATGGTCACCCACTAGAATAACTTTTTTACCTTTTAGCATGGGTAATAGTAATTCTGGGGGTGTTGCTTTAGATACTTCATCAATAATCACTACGTCGAAGACAGGGTATTCTTCCATAAACTTTTTAGAAGCCGATGCGACACATGTCGTGCCTATTACGTTCGCGTGATCGATATACAGCTTACGGATTTCGTCAAGGTCATATTCATTGGCATCACGCAACAATTCCTCCCACTGCGCTTGTAGTTCTTGTAGGATAGGAAGCTGTTGTTGTTCTTTTACTATTTCTGCTTTTCGTGTTTCAGCTTGAACGAGTTCTATTTCTATTTTTTCTAATTGCTCTTGTAAATCTGGTTTCAATTGAACGGCAAGTTCTTCTATTTTCTGCTGTCGCTGATACTGTTCTTTTTGTAATTGCAATGTTTTTTGCTCTACTTCTCTGACTTCTATTTTTTCTCGTTCAAGTAGTTGTTTTGCTTGAGAATACTTTAGTTCAGAAGTAGTTAAGGTTGCCGCTAATTGCGTTACATTTTTTATTCTTTGTCGAGACTCCAATATCGTTTTTTCTAGCTGGTCAATTGCCTGTGTGAGTTGATTTCTCTGCCACTGTTTTTCAGGCGGCCCGTTGGTTTGTAGGTATTCATCAATCTGTTTCTCCAATTCACTTTGCTTGGATTCTAGATGTTGCTTCAACTCTTCCTTTCGCTGTATATTGGCCTGTATTTCATGAAGTTCCTGTTGGAGGAATCTCAAAATTTCATATTTCACTTCTGCAAATACTTCTTTTACAGAGTGGACTTTCTGTTGCTGAAGCTCAATTCCTTTTGCACGAACAATCTCTTCTTTACCGTAAAACAATGACATCCCTTGTGCGATTTTTTGTAGAACTTCTGTTTTCCCGGATGAAATTTCTTTGTTTTGCAGCACTTTTTTTGTTGCAGGATGGATTAAAAACTTTCCTAAACGATCAATCATTTCATGCATTTCTTGTATAGTCGTGAAATTTTCGGTTGAGCGTTTAGTAATGGTTTCTACCGGATAACGGTGCGTTTGCAATAGAGATTGTGTTTTTTTAATAGCCGTTTGAAATCGCTCATGAAGTTCCTTCCATTCCTGAAATTCATAGGAATACTCTCCACTTTCAATCGACTTGATGATTCGCTGTAAGTCGTTATTCTGCAACGTAATATGAATAGGTAATTCAATCTGGTTTTCAGCGAGCGCCAGTTGGATATCTTTCATTTTCGTCTGAGACTTTACGATACGATGTGCTGCTTGTAGCAATTGTTCTTTGTCAGGAAGCGTTTTGTATTCTTCCATAATATTTTGGTATGCTTCGGTATTGCTCTCCATTTCGTCTAGCCAGTTGATGTATGATTGTGTCTGCCTTAATAAGCACTGCTCTTGTAACGATTCTTCTACTCGACCTGACAATTCTTCTTTATCCGGTTCTGTTTTTAGCTGTTTCTGTAACTCTGCAATTTCCTTTACGTGTTGAGCAAGATCAACTTCAGTTTGCTCCATTCTTTGCTGTTTTTGAGAAAGCCTGCGTACAGACTGTTCAAGCAGAGACTTTCGAGAAAAGTATTCAGATTTTAGTTGTTTCAACTTCTCTTGCACTATGTTTTGCATTTGTAGTTGCTCAGTTAATGTGATTTTCAATTCTGTGTTCTGTTTAATCTGATTGGATAATTGATCCGCATGCTTTTGCAATTCGATATCTTTTTTTCGATAAATTGCACGTGTTGCTTGTACGGTTTCAATTGTTTCATTTCTCCAGTGCAACGCCACATTTTCTTCCATGAAACGCTTGCCCTCTTCTTCAATACTTTCTGATCGCCCATAACGTAAAATACGAGTCGCTGGATCTGTAAGTAATCGACCGAGTGCGTTATCTACAGCTAGATTTGATTGGGATGCGACAAGTGTCCGCAAACCAGCTTTGACGTTTTGGTAGCAAATTTCGGATATTACCGTTGTTTTGCCTGTACCGGGTGGGCCTTGGACTACAAACAAGTCATGCGCTTTCATCGCACCCGAGACTGCTTCTTGCTGGAATTCATTCAAATTATTATAAAACTCCAGTTTCGGCTGTTTATTCGTAATTTGCACGACAGGACGTTCCTCGAATAAGATCTTTTCCAAATTCGCATTTGCCGCTAGACCATCTTGTAAATCCTTGAAACCTTTACGTAACCGACGTATCTGACTTAATTCAGCAAAGTTCGTCAGCACTAGACTTTTATTCCGTGTTGGTAACCATTGTTCGGATCTTGCTTTCTTTTGAAACCGTTGATTTAATTCTACGACAAGGATCTTCTGTCCTTTATGAGCATCGATGACTTGACCGATTTCAGTGGAGAGTTCATTCATTTTTACACTAAACCCACGGAGTTGTTTCCAATTTTTCATTTGCAAATCTTTACAATGAAGACGTACCTTTGTAAAATCACTAGTAAAACTGGCTTGGCTAAATGTACAGAAGATATCCTCTACATCCGCATTTTTCTCCGCAATTTGTAGATAGCCTTCCCAACTTTCAATGCGTTTTTTTACATATTCCGAACGCTCTTCTGCGATGGGCAATTGGCGTAACCTCGTATAAAATTCGATTGGCAGTGCGACTCCTGCACGGTTTAACCTGAATTTTATTGCTGTATGTAGCCGCCGATTTGTCTGAACGGGCTCTCTCGCACCTCTGACATGAAAACCTGTTGCTAGTAGACCATCCGGTTTCAACACGCACTCCATAACAGCCACACGTTGCTGAACTTCTTTGGCAAACCTTTTATTTGTATATGGATCAAAAAACAGCGCATAGGATTGATTTCCCATACGATTCTCCGGTTTCTTTTCAATATATATATCAAAAACAGACTCTGAAGAAACGAAAGCTTCTTCACTTAAAAACCACTGTTCCAAACCTTTTCGTGCATTTTTCGTTATTTCCAGACTACAAAGTATCATTTCTATATTTTTTAACACACTCATAGTAATACATTCTTTTCAATAAAGGGCTTTACTTCAGCAAGATTATACATCATGCTTCTCCCTGTTAATCCCTTGTTCAAAGCTCTCACCTCAGTCCTCTATTATAGATCATAAGTGCATATACCGCGAGTAAGAATAATCTCAGAAAATCCTTTCAAATTTATTTAAAAAAGATGTTTAGAAATGGTTTGCATGGGTATACTATTACTACAAGGCAAACTGAAGGAACTAGTTAGTGTAGTAAGCTGCTAGATCTGGACGAGATGCACAGCCTTGGCGGAAAATTTTTCTTTACTGGCAAGTGGTACACTCGGTTTGGGAATCTGCTTTTAAGATTCCAAATGAAAGACAGGTTTACCAGGTAATGCGAAAGAAGTTTTTTGTGTAAGTGCAAGTGAAATTCCTGCTTCAAAGAAGTTAAGCAGTGTAACATGCAAAAAGCATACTACGAGGGTACAATGTCGTCAGTATGGAGTAATCGCAACATAAAATTTTCCGCATAGCTAGAGAAGAACAGTCAGTGATTGGAAGTTTTCAATCACTGACTGTTTTTTGTTTTGTCGCTAAACCATGTGAGTTGTTTAGTATGAATGAAAACTGGGAAAACAACATATAAGAAACGATAACGAGGAGGAGCAATATATGAAAAAAAGAATGGCGTTAACAGCGATCGGTTTAGGAGCAGCCTATTTAATGCGTAACAAAGATGCACGGGACAAATTGTCACGTCAATTTGACGAGTTCAATGAGACACCTATGCGCGGCGAACGTAAAGATAACACTCAGAAACCCGAACCAAATAAAGGATTACTAGATAGATTTTTAGATTAAATATATTTAATTGCGAGGGAGTGGATCTGCATGAGCAAAGAGAAAAAAGTATTTACAGAAAAAGACCGTAACCAGGCTGAGGGCGGGTATATGGATAACCCTGAAAATTTAAAAACCGATAAAGAAAGCATTTACGATATGCATGAAGATATGCAGACCGTAGACGCTATTCCTTTAGAAGATGTACGTATGGAGGAAGAAGAAGAAAGACACCATCGTGAGACGAAAAATCGTTCGTCCAGTGAAGAGAAATACGAAAAGGAATAAGGATGTTTTGAAATACACTGTAACAAACACGTAGAGTACTTAACTGATATGTAAGCTAATTAGAAAAGTGACGCCCATCAAAAAGGGCGTCACTTTTTATATCATTTTTAATAGTGCTTCTGATCCAATCATACCTGCGGAAATGCCATAGTTCTCAGCTTCTAGCGTTACTGATTCCAGCGGGGCTGCCAACAATTGCTCTATCGTTTTCACACCAACCGCGCGTCCCGCAACAATTTTACGGTCTGCTAGTACACTATTTAATAATCCTACATCAAGTGCACCACACATAATATACCCTTTTTCATTCGAAACTGTAAGTAGCGTCGTTTTCGGTAGTTTTACCGTAACTGCTTGAAATGACTGTCCATCTATAGATATGCTTTGGTGTTCAATCAAGACACCCACCCCTTTCTTTATCAGCATATGATAAGCCAGTCAAAACGTGATTCATCTTATAACCTTTCCTACACCGGGATGCATAAAAAGCTTGCCTACTATGATAAAGGTATGACGTCGTTATGTATTCATGTACTGCCCTTTTGTATGAATATCCAACCCACACTGCATAATCGCTAATCAGCTCAACCTATTTCATATAAAATTCTTCATCTACTATTTGTTGATTCGTCTCATTCAGTTTACTATAAGTAGATAAGGAGGTTTCGGAATGACTGCGATTTGGTTTAATGCACTCTTTTATACGATGCAAAATGAAGGACATACAATAGATGCTTTATTGACAAGAGACGGAAAAATACTAGCGACCGGTTCATATGATGAACTAAAAGATCAAGCTGATACGCAAATAGACTTGCAAGGAGCTTTTGTTTATCCCGGTTTTATCGACAATCATATGCACATGATCGGCCAAGGTGAAAAGCTGTTGCGCCTAGATTTATCCAACACCACTTATTCAGAACATATGATGGAGCTGCTTCTCAACTCCTATAAAGAATTGCCAGAAGACGAATGGTTCATTGGGGAAGGTTGGGATGAGAATAACTTTCCTGACAAGAAAATCTTCACTCGCTATGAGTTGGATGCTGTAACGGATTCACCTATGCTATTAAAACGTACTTGTTGGCATGCTGCTATCGTCAATTCAAAGGCTCTGGAACTAGCTGGTATCACAAAAGAGACACCTGACCCCGATGATGGTGTTATTGAACGCGATCCTAACGGCGAGCCAACAGGGTTATTGAAAGAAGGCGCTATGCAGCGAGTGCTTCAACTTTTACCGAATCCAACAGAGGACTATGTTACGAAAGCTTTGGAAACTTCTGTCGATCATTTACTATCTGTAGGGTTGACAGGTGTTGTGACGGATGACTTAGGTTATTACGGTCACTATCAGACGCCATTGAAAGCTTTCAATCACGTTCTCGGTGGGAAGCGTAAATTCCGTGCCCATTTACTGCGTCATGTTAGTGTATTTACTGATTTGATGGAAGATCATGCGCTCTATAATACACCGTGGGTAGAACCTGGCGAGATGAAGTTCTTCATTGATGGCGCTTTCGGCGGTAGTACTGCTCTGTTAAGTAAGCCATACTTCGATGACCCCGATAATGTAGGAACAGCTGTATTGACTGATGAAGAGATAGAAAACTATGTCAAAATGGCAAGACACTATGGAGAAGCTGTTGCCATACATGTGATTGGTGATCTGGCAGTTGAAAAAGCACTAGATGTCATTGAAATGTATCCTGCCCCAGCCGGCAAGTTAGATCGGTTAATACATGTCATTTTATTACGTGATGATTTAGTGGAACGAATGCAAAAGCTTCCAATTGTTTTAGATATACAGCCTGCGTTCGTTCCTTCTGATTTCCCTTGGGTTGGGGACCGACTGGGTGAAGACCGGCTTGACTGGGCATATGCATGGAAGAAGCTCCTAACTAAAGGTTTTATTTGTGGCGGAGGATCAGATGCTCCTATTGAAGACCCGAATCCTTTGCTAGGTATACACGCAGCGATCACTAGAAAGTCGAATACGGAACAGCATGAAGGATATTTACCAGATGAAAAACTTAGTCGTTATGAGGCAGTACAATTATTTACTTCAGGCGCAGCGGCTACTATAGGTAAAATGAATTCAAGAGGAAAACTATCAGTTGGATTTGATGCAGACTTCACTGTCTTGAAAGATGATGTTTTCACTATAGACGTGGATCGAATAACTGAAATACAAGTAGAAAAAACTATTGTCGCTGGTGAAATTATGTATACAGCGAATACGTGATCACTGTTTAGTAACTAGCGAATGGGGAAAACTTTCTAAAAAGGGGGTTTTACCTTGGAGTTAGTAAAAGTATATGGTGAACTGGATTGGAAGAAGCTCACACGTAACGTGTTAATTCCAGTAGTGGGCGGATCGATTATCGGATTTCTAGCTAACCGCAATACACAAAAACAGTATGCTGAGTTGAAGAAACCTTCATTTTCTCCTCCTGGAGCTACATTTCCAGTTGCTTGGACAGCTTTATATACGATAATGGGTGTTGCGAATTACCGCGTGGAAATGAAGCAGCCATCGCCATGGAAAGATACCGCTATCTCTTTGTATGACGTACAATTAGGCCTTAATTTTCTTTGGTCCTTCTTGTTCTTTAAATGGAATTTACGAGGTACAGCACTGATAGAGATGACGATTTTGTTAGGTGCTATTGCTATGACCGCTTATGAATTCAATCAGACGGATCGTATCGCTGGTGGATTGATGGTTCCTTATATTGGATGGGTAATGTTTGCTCTAGTATTAAATTACTCTACATGGAAATTAAATAAGTGAACAAAAAATGTCCCTGCCAATACTGGCTGGGACATTTTTCAATGCTTATTATATTGATTTTGATTATAGTTCATACGCTCAGCAGTCTTATAAGCGTCATACATACCCCAAATCCATACAATGGGATACGTAATGAAACCTATACCTACAAACATGAGCAGACCATTGATTCCTTGTAAGATAATAAGTAAAATCCCTTTAAGGATTTGTCCATTATAGATTTGGCCGACGCCAGTCCAGAAAAAACTAAGCACGGCGGCAATACCTGGATGCTTAAACATGTCATCTCCCCTTCCTGGCTGTTACGTCTATCCTACAGTATCCAGAAAGGGAATGACAAGATATTTGCTACATGTCTTTTTTAGAAACGGTCTTTATCCAACTGATCACCCTTAACTTCTACGTCCCCTTCTTTTTCAACATGTACTTCTTCACGTTTCACAGATTCGTGAATCGTTTCATTCTCTACAACCTCACGCTTCTTGAGTATGATTTCTTCCGTTACAACGGGTTTCTTTGTTACTTCCACTTGTTCTTCAGTAATCGGAATACGAATTGTCTCGTCATCTTCCCTGAACGCTACCGCATCATTGCCATAGCGACCATCAAGACCAGCTTCTCCATCTACAACAGGTCTACGTTCGATTGTCACTTCGTCGTGCGAAACGCTAACATCTACCGATCTAGGTTCTTCTACTACTTCTTTTTCAACACGGATTTCTCCACGCTGTGTTTCATGCTTATCCACTTGAAGACGTTCTTCGTGTAAACGTATACGTTCCTCTTCTGTATCAGTGTCAGTGAAAGCATGTTCAGTTGCATGAAGGCCAGAGTCTACGTCCCGATTGTGTTGATTGAGTGTATGATCTGGCAGCGTTTGATTCAACCTGAATGCCGGATCTCCTCCATTTAATTCTTGGTCCGTTACGCTTAAGCCATTCGCCCCAAGATTCACGTCTGTACTTTTTCCAATTCTGCCGTAAAACTCGGTGTTGTCCATATAATGGCGATTTGCTTCGCCAGAATCAACATATAGCAACATGCCACCTTGTTCTATTTCCTGATAATATCTTACTGTGTCTTCTGTTCCGAAATCTAAACTATCTACCATACGACGTACATGGTCTTCTCCAGAAACAAACCCCATAAAACGATCCCACCATGAATCGTCAGCTGATTTAATCTCCGCATCCGTACGACTTCTAAGCATAGTTAATTGATCTTCATTTTTCACAACGACATAAATATCATCTTCAGGCCATCCTTCTCTCTTCAACTCGTCCAGACGGTTCACCAAATCTGTTTCATTATAGTACATTCCAATATATCTATTTTTACCCATATAAATCTCCTCCTAATGTTGTAATGAATTATTTAGAACTCTTTTAACGTCGTGTTGATACATGTACCCCGGTTATGAAAATTAGAAACCTTTTCGTTAAATTTTTTTAGAGGATGTATAAATATTTGCTAGTAAGGAATGCTGATAAAAAGGAGTGATTTCATGCTGGAATTAGATACGCCGATTGAAGGCAAACTAGCTTGTTTTGGGACTTTACGGGATAAAGTCGATCAGCACGGGTATCATTTTGGCGGAGGCTGGGATTATCATAAAGGTAGTTTTGATTCCATCCTTCATAGGGAAGCTGGAGAAACCATTTACTTACGTGTCCCCTTTGAAGTTCATGACGGTGAACTTGATGATTTCAACACATCCATTAAATTCAAAAAACCTTACGTCATCAAACATGTGGTGAATACGGGTTTAGATCCCGACTCAAGTTCTTTAATAAGTGGTTCATTGAATCAATTCCAAGAACCGTTAGATCGTGATGCAGAAATTCGTGATAAAAGTCGTTGGGAAATTGCCGGTGAACTAGCAATTGAAGAAATACTACAGTACTTGGAATGAAAAAAGGATCTTCTTGCCGATTTTTTTGGCAGAAGATCCTCTTTATTATTTCTTTACATTTTGTATTTTTTCATCCATTTCATCTGAATCTAGCACTTTTTTAGGATATTTCTTGAAAACCGGTTCTAGTTCGCTCATTAACTCTTCTAATTCTGCTCCAGTATGGAAAAGGGATTCGAAGTATTTGGTATTTCCATCCGACTCCACTACTATTCTAAGCCGTTGCAAAGGTTCTCTGCCGGCAAGGTCTTCATCCGACATAATGGCTTCTTCTGCTACGTAATCGGCTTGCTGAATCCAAGTTGTTCCCGGCTCATCCGCTTTTTTTGCAAATAACAATAATTCTTCTGTATCCATCGTCGGCATCTTCATGCAATTCCCTCACTTTACTTGTTTTACTTAGTGTTCCCTGTTGGTACTAGTTAAAACCATTTAGTGGCTCGCCTCGTTTTCGAAGTATAAATCCTTATGCAGACCACAACCTGGATTAAAGCCCGCGTCGCAAGAAGGACATTGATAGTCGCATTGCAAGTATTCAGTAATGGTGAGTTCGTGGCCGCAATTGCCGCACAGAATGGCCTTTTCATTATATCGACTAACTGGCCAGACAGCGTGGTGACCGCAACCCGCTTTTTCATGACATAGGTGACATGGATAATAGGTTTTACAACAATAGAACTTGATGGCAATTCTGTCTGTTTCTGTTGAGTAATGGATACAGCGCGTTTCATCATCCACTAGTAAGCCCCGAACTTCCTGATCGTATTTTTTCATTTTTCCGCACCCCTCTTATGTACATCATAAAAGTAGAGAGGCCTGTAAAGCAATTAGAAATAGAAAGGGATTTGAAATGGAGTGGAGAGTAAGGAGCTGCAAATTGATAGACTCACCACTTTGGCTATAAAATACACGTCCCGGGTTCAAGCTTCAATCTACTCACTCATCTCTTTTTCTTCATCCCTAGTTTCGAAACTCAGTCATATAAAAAATGTCTCCGGCAATCGTAAGTTTACGACTGCAGAGACATCTTCTGTTTACATATCCTTATGAGTGAATGGACACTTTCCTGTTAATGGCACACTGTCGTCACCGATGAAGAACTGTTTCCATTCATTATGCGTTGGATCTCCGTAATGGCTGATATCGGGATGCTTCGGTAAGTTATCCCATACCTCTACACGTTCACGAACTTTTTCACGTGAGTTGATTCCGCCTTTTTCCGTACCTGTCAGACCCTTAAAAATTTTGCGCGGCTGAAACCCGATGACCATTGCATTTCCTAAATCACGCGTCTTTCGCTGCTTATAGGCAGGCGCATTACCAAAAGCAAAAATCGGCTCACCTTGGAAATGAAAGTCCCACAAATAATGATCAGGATCTCGTGGCGCTTCAGCAGGCCATTCTTCTTTATCTTCTTTATGCAAGTACTGCAAAATATCCCAAAACTGCTGGCGATATTCTTCTATTGTTCCTTCTTTTTCAAAAGGTTCAACAAATACAAACAGACCGTGGCGTTTATGCTTTGGATTTTCAAATAGTTCTAAAAAGGCTTCTAGCGCTTGCGGCAAGTTCGACCAGTCTTTTTGTGAAATATAAGCATAGCGCAACTCGCCTTTATTTTCACCAGCCATACCAAAATAGCATGGGAATGTTTTATCGGTCACAATATCATGAAATGTCTGATACTCTCTACGTAACCATTCTGGTAAATCATCACGTTCTGTAAAGTCTTCTTTTGTTAATAAAGCGTTTGATGTTTGAATCAACGTTTTATCCCCCTCTAACATACTATGCTGTATATCCGTTACCCTGTATTTCGCATAATGAAACATATGAAATGAAGAAAACACCTTATCGAATGGTGATCGATAAGATGTTTTCTCATTGTAAAGGTTTTGGATGATCCTGTAATTCATCAATCGTTTGCATAACCAACGTGACTGCCTGGCTTAAGGCACTTCCACCGCCAAGCGTAGCTGCAACACCAACAGCTTCTAACACTTCTGAAACGGTACAACCTGCATCCATACAAGCTTTTGTATGGAAAATAATACAGAACTCACTATGCGCATAGACACTTACTGCTAGTGCAATCAGCTGTTTATATTTCTGACTGATTTCTCCTTCTTCAAAACCAATTTCCGTAAATGCGTGGAATGATTTCATGAACTTGGGCAACTGTTCGCTCATGGCACCCATACCAGTTTTGTAATCTGCCAGTACCGCATCCGTAAATGTATAGTCTTCCATAAAATCGCCTCCCGTCATAGCAGTAGTATGTCCGATTCTTTGTTTGCTATTCAGCAATAATGGAAATGGTATAAGCAATTACAAATACAGGAGGTTTAGTATGAAAATCGTCATTACAGGAGATACACATATGCCTGGAAGAGGAAAAGGTTTGCCTTCACGATTAATAAAAGAATGTGAAACCGCCGATTTAATTTTACATACAGGTGATTGGAAATCGGTCGAAGTCGTGCAGATGCTTTCTGAATTTGCGGAAGTAAAAGGTGTTTCCGGAAATGTGGATGAAGAGGATATAAAAGAACTGTTTCCATTGCAGCAAGTGATTCAAGCGGAGCACGTAAGCATTGGATTAGTACATGGTCACGGAGAGAAAAAGACTACAGAAAAACGGGCTATTGAAGCATTTGAAGGAGTGCCACTAGACGTCATCGTCTTCGGACACTCCCACATTCCTATGCTTCGTTATTTGAATAAAACCTTATTATTGAATCCTGGTTCACCAACAGATAAGCGAAAATTACCCCATTACTCTTTCGCTATCTTACATATTAATGATGGGATTCGTGCAGAATTGGTATTTTTTGATGATAAAACGTAAAGTACAAAATGAATGGATTAATATGTCCAACCACGTGTATATTGAACGGGTGATTCGATTTCTACACCTAGTTCTTTTGCTGCTGTGTACGCCCAATAAGGATCACGTAATAATTCGCGAGCGAGCAATACGATATCCGCACGGTCATTTTGTAAAATTTCTTCTGCTTGTATAGCTGATGTGATTAATCCTACCGCACCCGTCGCAATATTTGCTTGCTGACGGATTGTATCTGCAAATGGCACTTGATAGCCTGGGAAAGGATGAATAGCAGCCGGAACTACTCCACCTGAGCTAACGTCAACTAGATCGACACCTTGTTCTTTCATCCAGCCTGCCATTTCTGCATACTGCGAAGAATCCATGCCACCTTCTTGATAATCTTCTGCAGAGATTCTCACAAATAACGGACCTTCCCAAACAGAACGAATTGCATCAATTACTTGCCCTAGTATGCGATAGCGATTTTCTGCTGATCCACCGTATTCATCTTCACGATGATTACATAATGGTGTTAGGAACTCATTAAGTAAATAACCATGCGCACCATGGATTTCAATGACGTCAAATCCGGCTTGTTTGGCACGGAGCGCTCCTTGTTTAAATGCTTCAATGGTTTCTTCAATATCAGCGATAGTCATTTCTGTTGGTGTTTTGTGTTTTTCATTGTACGCAATAGGGCTTGGCGCATGAATTGTTCCATCCACTGTCGCCTTTCTTCCTGCATGTGCTAATTGGATACCAGTACGAGCACCATGCTGTTTGTTTAAACGAACGATTTCAGTTAAACCTTCAATATGCTCATCTGACCAAATCCCTAAATCCTCACTTGAAATTCTTCCTTGCGGTTGAACAGCTGTTGCTTCAACGATGATTAGGCCGACTTGTCCTACTGCACGAGTTGCGTAGTGGGTTTTATGCCAATCTTCTACTTTCCCATCTTGATTATGTGAAGAATACATACACATCGGTGCCATTGCGATACGATTTTTAAATTCTACACCACGTATAGTATAAGGACTAAATAATTTTGCCATGAATAAATCCTCCTCTAATAGTTACTAGAGAAAGTATAGCAAATCTCTACTGATTTTTACTGTTCGAGGATTTTAAATTAACTTTATGAAACATATGGTAGTACTTGAACGTATAGTAGACTACATGAAAGGAGGTCTTCTCATGCAACCACTTGTTTCAATATGGACACAACCTAAGCAAACGATTCGTTATGTTCTTGAATACAAAACATGGAGTTATAGTTTCTTCATCTTATTCCTTACCTCGATCAGCGTCGGTATAACATCATTTGCTGAAACGGATATTTTACCCGATCTACCACTGCCGGTAATGATCCTACTCGGTATCGTGTCATCGTTCATCGGAACTATGATCAGCCTGTTCATTAGTTCTGCTCTCTACACATGGGTAGGTAAATGGCTCGGAGGGAAAGGGAACTTTAAGGATATGGTGCAAATGACGCCAATCGCTTCGATACCTTTTATTTGGATGATGCCGATTAACTTGCTATTAGTCGTTATTTACGGCAAGAATTTATTTGTGGATACGACGAATACTGCAAATGTTGACGCTTTTGGATCATTATCTAGTGTATTATTACTCACTAATTTACTAACATTGGCTCTAGGTATCTTTAGTACAGTGATATTATCGAAAGGAATTGGGATTGTCCATCAATTCTCTTCATGGCGTGGATTTGGTACGATTATGATTGTTGCCGGTTTATTTTTAGCATTAATGATTCCATTTATTATCTTTTTGATAGTTGTTTTTTGGGCTTACTAAATTCAACATATAAAAAAACCGAAGGCGAATCCACTTCTGGAAACGTCTTCAGTCTAACGCAAAGCCTCATGAGCTTTGCGTTTTATTATTTATTGACCATTTTCATGAATTCTCTCATTACGCCTGGAAGATCTGGCCAAGCATGTCCTGATACTAGATTCCCTTCTGTATGAAGATCTTTTTCTATATACGTAGCACCAGTTGCTGTAACGTCCGGCTTACATGCAATATACGCCGTATACTCCCTATCTTTCATAAGATCCGAAATAACGGATAATACTTGGGCAGCATGGCAAACTGCCGCCACGGGTTTATTCTCTTCAAAGAAATGGCGCACAATAGCTGGTAATGATTCATCTAGACGAATATACTCTGGTGCACGTCCACCTGGAATAATGAGCGCATCATAGTCTGCAGGATTGACATCTTTGAAGGCAATATGTGAATCCAAGCCATACGCAGGTTTTTCAACATACGTTTCCATTCCATCGATGAAATCATGGGTAACGGTATATAATTTTTTTACGGATGGTGAAGCAATAGTTGTGTCGAATCCTTCTTCCAAACAACGATAGTACGGATAGAAAATTTCCAGTGCTTCTACTGCATCTCCACCAAGAATCAATACTTTTTTACTCATGTGCAGATCCTCTCCCTATTCTAAATTGTGTGACTACTTTACTTCTTTCGACAATTTGATAATGAATCCTCTTTCTTTTGCTGAATTCCTCTTCTTTATGTATAACTATCGCAAATTACACCATATTATGAATAGGAGGGATTTCTATGGATCAAGATATACGTCATTTGTTTCATAAAGGAACGATCAATGAAGAAATGGGAATGGAGTTTGAACTATCTGCCGAAGAAGCTGCGCGTGCCCGAGAGAATGCGAGCGGTAAAGAGTATCGGGATGCTTTGAAAGAAGTCTATCGGGCTACAGAGGATAAAAGAAAATAATTCGTGAAAAAGCCGGACAGTTCATACTGTTTGGCTTTTTACATCTTACTATAATGATTTCCCCGACTTCTTCGTATCATGTATTGCTCAATAAGTATCGCGAGGATCGTTCCTGTAATCAATCCATTAGATAATGTTGAAGCTACAATGGGAGGAAGTTGCGACAAACTTTCTGCCGGGACAAACATGGTTCCTACACCTACCATTAATCCAAAAGCTACAGCTTGGCGAGCACGCTCCTTTTCTGGATCCGCATCAAGTTCATTGAATGCCATCGAGACCATTTTTGTAAAGATGGCGAAAGTTACAGCATATGCAACCGGCGCTGGTAAAGCCGCAAATATCGCCATAATACTTGGAAACAGTGTTATGAGTACTAATAGCGTACTGCCAATAATAAATGGTTTTATAGATGGCATACGTGTCGTGCCAACAAATCCAGCAGATCCTGAAATCGGTACGGATCCAATGGCGGAAAAAGCACCTGCGATCAGATGGATGAATCCTGAAGCAAATGCTCCTTGGCGTAACCGATCTGGCGCTTTAATATGAAAAGACTCCTTCAATAAATGTTCCATGACACGAATTGATGCAAGCATATTCGCTACTAGCAATAATGTGATGAAGATAACTGTAACGAGAACACCACTATCCCATACAGGTTTTCCATAAACAAACATTTTTGGTAGTTGGATTAGCTGATCGGATACTTTCGCGATGGTTGGTGTTTTTCCGAGTAGTAAGAAAATCCCCCAGCCAAGTGCAATGGAGATCAATATCGCATATTTAGATATGAACGGGCGTTTATTAGCCATCGCAATAAACGTGATGAGTAAAACCATGAAACTTCCGAGAAAAATGACTGGATCCAGATGGTCCCCTACTTCTTCTACCCCTATCATTCCCCTAATAAAGGTTCCA
The DNA here is from genome assembly GCF_002743375.1 of Sporosarcina sp. P34. Classification (GTDB taxonomy): domain Bacteria; phylum Bacillota; class Bacilli; order Bacillales_A; family Planococcaceae; genus Sporosarcina. The sequence continues at coordinate 42,610 of NZ_PDZC01000010.1, read as the reverse complement.
CTTAATTGTAAGATCAGCAATAGTAGATACGTAAATGTGATTGCGGGTGTGAAGAGTACTTTCATTTTCGTGATGATTCCTGTCGCAGCGAGAATAATGAATAGCACACCGCTGTACAACATACCACTTTGCAATGCTTGCAAGGCGTCTGTTGAGGTTGTATAAAAAATGCCGATCATTCCGGCATAGACCACATAAATTCCCCACCATAAGCCTGCGGGCCCTTCATTAATCGGCATTTTATGTCCGAAAAAAGCTTGTATCAGACTGGCAACACCGAGAACGAATATAGTTCTTTGCATAAATAGTGATGTCGCTATGGAATCCATACCGAAAGCGTGCGCGATTGCGATGGGAGCTGCAATAGATGAGGCAATAAGAAAGACGGTCCATTGTACACCGCCTGCTAGATGTTTCATTAGACGATACCTCCAATAGTGCTGTGCAAATTAGAATTCATATAGTATACCATGAGAGTAATTTTTTTATCATATAGGATAAAAAAAGATGCGGATAAGAAAAAGCACCGTTGATCGAAGTTTAAGACGCACGCTGATCCTCCGGTGTCTTACACTTACGATCAACTAAAGTCGCTTCTTAAATTAAACTTTTGATCCAAAATTAAAATAAAAAAGACTAAAGACCACCCCTAATTCAAGAGTTTGTCTTCAGCCTTATACTACATAATTAACTAATAACTCCGTTCCCGTTATTTACCGATCGGTTGCAGCGTAAGTACACGTCCGTTAGGGATTTCTTGTGTCATGAGTGTTTCGTGGTATTGGCCTTTTGCCCAGTCTTCTGCTTGGTCGTGGAACCATTTGGATTTCAGATGTCCACTTTGGCCAGGTCCGACGACGTGATATGTTTTTGTTAAGTCGTCTAGATCTGCAACAAAACGCCATGATGCACCATGATTGACGGAGCCGTCGTCTTTAAAAGAAGCAGCTTGCACTGTAATATTGGAACCGCCGATTGGCTGTTTTTCGGGATTTAATAATGTGGCGAATACAGGTGAGGCGCTTGCTAGTGGGTGAGGAAATGTCAGTTGATGATAGTCTCCCCATGCCCATTTTTGTTGTTTATCACCGAAGTCATTGGATATTTGTTTCATTGCGTTGCTGAATGAATCATACACCCATTGATCGATGCCTTGCTTTTCTTCTAACCAAACACTTTTTTCTCCACTATAGCCTTTACGCAGAAGTTCATCTGTAATCTGGTTTTTACCTGGCATTAGTTCATAGACATCCTCCGGCATTTCATCGCGGAACATATCAATTTGCAGTTGTTTCATCCATTTGTGAAAAATTAGCGGAGCACTGCTATCTTTTGAATCAACTTGATTCCATTGTTTCAAAGTATTTAATACTTCTTTATAATCACCTGATTGGTCTTTGTTCTCTACTGATGTAATCATGGATGCAAGGAATTCCGCAGCGTAAAGGTTTTTTTGATCCATTTGCAGTTTCATCATGTCATCCGCTGTGAAATTATCTCCTCCTCGCAGCACTTCTGCAATCCGTTCGAAGCGGTATGGTTGTGCCCAGAACTTTGTGATGTGATATGGATAATCTTCATCTACCACTTCATTATTTGCTGTGGCGATGAAACCTTCTTCGGGATTCACTACACGTGGTAGTTCTTCATACGGAATATACCCCTTCCAACCGTAATCAGAGGAATCTCCTGGCACTGCCAATTGTGCGTCACCTTGTTTTCGGATGGGAATGCGACCGTTTGCTTTATACGCGATTGTGCCGTCCGTCGAAGCGAAGACGAAGTTCTGTGCAGGTGCGTGAAACTTCTCCAATGCTTTCTCAAAACTTTTCCAATCTGTTGATTTATTCATCTCCATAATCGCTTCGAGCTCAAGCGTGGGCTCGAGTGCCGTCCACTGCATGGAGAATAATGCATCAGGATTTTCTTCTTTGTACATAACATCAGAAATAATCGGACCGTGTTTCGTGACAACTACTTCATATGGAACATCTTCGGCATCTTTTACTTTAATTGTCTCATCTCGTATTTCTGCCTGTTCCCACTTACCATCATACCGGAATTGAGCTTTTTTACTTGGATGCGGGACTTCAATATACAGATCTTGCACATCCGGTCCAACGTTTGTAACCCCCCAGGCGATATCTTCATTATTTCCCAAAATGATTCCAGGAATCCCTGCAAAGATTACTCCTTCAACATTTTGTTCAGGGGATTGTAAATGCATTTGATACCAAATAGACGGAGTACTCAGTCCTAAATGCGGATCATCAGCCAGTAATGGTTTACCGGAAGCCGTCTTTTCTCCTGATACCACCCAATTATTACTTCCATTGAATTCAGGTGGTGAAAGTTCCGGTAGAAAACGTCCCGCTACCTCTACGTTATGCTCTTTATTAGCCGTCATGATAGATTCTGCATTTTTCGGATATGTCAGGAATAAATCTTTCACTTTTTCTTCTGGAAACGCATTGATCGCCCAGTGGCGGAAGGCTTGCGGTTGCCATCTCCCTCCCAAGTCATAAGCCATATACTTCCCGATCGTTAATGAATCAATCGGTGTCCACTCTTCAGGCTCATACCCAAGAAGTGCAAATTCATAAGACAATTTCTTATTCGATATAGCTTCCCGAATGAATGCATTGACTCCTTCTGCATACCAGCCAAGTACTGCTTTTGCTTGTTCTCCATATCCATCATATGAAGCTTCTGCGGCATTTCGCAAACTAAATGTACGAAATAATTTATCAGTATCGATTGCCTTATCACCGATGACTTCCGCCAGACGACCGCTCGCCTGCCTTCGGGCTAGATCCATTTGAAATAAACGGTCTTGCGCTTGCACATAACCTTGCGCTCGGTATAGATCTTCATCCGAAGCAGCGTTGATATGCGGTACCCCATTGTTATCCCGTGTAACGGTTACTTCTTGATCAATGAATGTGACTTGATGGTTTCCTTCTACAAACGGTTTCGATTTTAAAATGTAAGCGTTTGCAAATATCACAACAAGCACAGCTATAATTGACAGTGTACCGAGTGCCCACAACGTAATCTTTCTGCCTCTTCCCATGTCATTCCCCCTTTAGAACTTAGTATACTAGTAATATTCTGAAATTCCTTTAATTATTGTCCATTAAAGGAATGTAGTAAATCTGAAACTTCGATCCCTTTAACTGTATTTTAAATTTTTTTAAAAAACAAGCTACATAAAGAAAGGATATCCTAGAAGTCGTTGACTTCTAGAACATCCTCTTTTGATACTGCTTAGCGGGATTCGAAAATCTTTTGGATGACGTGATTATTGTTCGATTTTCCAAAGTTTTTATGAATACAGCTTTCAGGCTTTTCACGCATGATGGACGCGAAGCTATTGGCTAGTTCTGCTTCCCCAGCCACATGCACTTCTTTCCATCCACGCTTCTTTTTCATGTTGCCAACTACAGAACCCATGCCTTTATAAAAACGATCCAGATTCTCCTTTAACCGATGATCAAATTCGTCTGTGTGTCCTCCTACTCCCCGTTGTATGGACGACTTAACACCTTTTTGTTCTTTCCAGACATCAAGACCCGAATCGAATTCATACACAGTTTCGTCATGGACCCTCCCCATTGCTGTATCCAATATCCGGACATTACTGTAGCTTGGGAGTATAATTCCCGCTTCTGGATATGCTTGTAACATATACTCAAATTCATTCGTCATGGCTTGGTTTTCCCAATGAAAGCTCGTCTTGACTGCTACTTGAACATAATGAACGGACCATATTTCAGGATCTGCTGCTGCAAAAATGATAACCCCTTTCGCCAAATCATTTTGCTTATCTTCAACTTCTTTCATCACACGGTCTTTCAATGAACGAAATGCAGTCAATTCTTTTTCATCTCCAGATGCGACGAGATATTCATCAAGCCTTTTCAAACCTGATTTTAAATGAATTCTCCATGCAGCTTGTTGTTGGTCAGGATCTGCAGGATTCGTGTTTAAGTATACTGACAGCACACATCGATCATTACAGTGAAATGCTTTCAACTTTTTCAATTCTTCGCTAATACTCATCCAATCATCCTCCTTATTCCCTCAGCTATAGCATGCCCGCCGAAGGGAATATTACAAGATAATTGGAGCTGTGAATTTTTTCAAATAAAAAAGCAATGCTTTATCAAAAATGCCCAGTTTTTAAAAAACGTGCAGTTAATTCTGCTACTTCTTTCTGGTGATGAATTTCTTTATGTCCATAGGGCAACGTAACAAAATCAGTAAGTCCCGGATAATAAACTGAATCCAACTCTACCCGTCCATCGTTTTCACCCTGAAGCAATTTCCCAAGCCACAAATGATTTCGATTCCCCGCGATTGCGCCAATCGTAAAAGGAGTCGTATCCGGCAAATTTAACTGTTCAATATACGTTGCGTTTAATGAGCGTAATGTCTTGTAGTATTCAGTGTATCCTGTAATTTTACTCGCCACGTGCGCCAGCTGACTTCCTCGGTTTGGCGTAGCAATTTGCACACAGTGACCAATTGAATCCTTCCATTCAGTTTCTTGCAACACTTTTCGAATAAGTAGACCACCTGTACTGTGACCAACCAGATGAATAGGAGTATCTATTTGTGAGATCATATCGGACAAATGTTTTTCCACAAGATAAAGTGATTGGTCAAATTCATGATATGTTAACGGTAAGTCGAGTGGTCTGCAATGAAATCCCTGACGTTCTAAATAGATAGACAACGTCTGCATATCACGTGAATTTTTATTGAAACCATGTAACAAAAGAACACGTTCTTCCATGCGATCACCCCTTTATCGTTAAATACCTGATTGAATTTTCTTTGTGAGCTCCTTCGTTTGTTCATTCAGTTCTTCCACAGGGACTTGCTCTTGTGGAATGTCCACCACTTTATACTGTTGCTTTAGCAGTAAAATCCGCTCGACGCTTTGATTGATTCGTTGTTCTGTAATGTCTCCTTCACGCATAGCCGTTTGTAATGCAGTGAGTAGCTCGTCTACAGGCGTGTATTTATGCCCAACAAGTAAAATATCTCCACCCGCCACAATAGATTGAACTGCCGCATCTTCAATCGTATAGTTCTTTTCAATAGCTCCCATGACCAAGTCGTCTGTAATCACCACACCATCAAACTGTAATTCATCACGCAATAAGTCTGAAATAATTATTTTTGAAAATGATGCAGGTGTTTTTGGATCATACGCCTCTACAAGTAAGTGTCCGACCATAATCGCATTTACGCCACCTTCAATTGCCTGTTTAAAAGGATATAGTTCTACGTTCTTCAAGCGCTCCTTAGTATGCTTGATCACGGGCAAATCAATATGTGAGTCTACACTGGTATCACCATGTCCTGGGAAGTGTTTGACGACAGGTATGACATGTTGCGACATCAACCCCTTGGCCTGCTCGATTCCTGCTTTACTGACTAGCTGTGCGTCATGGCCATACGAGCGATCACCAATCACTGGATTATTCGGATTGCTATCGACGTCCAATACAGGTGCAAAATTCATATTCAATCCAAATGCACTCATTTTGCGACCAATTAACTCTCCAACATCATATGCATATTTTCCATTTTCAACTTGTCCGATTTTACGATTAGAAGGTGTTCTTACGAGTTCTTTTGGCAATCGTGTAACACGTCCACCTTCCTCGTCTGCACTAATAAATAACGGTGTTTTCGCATTTGCATTCGCCTGTTTCAAATCATTAATCAAACTAAGCGATTGCGAAACAGAAACGAAATTACGTTTAAATAAAATAATGCCACCGACATGCCTATCTTGAATAAATCTCTTCGCTACAGAATTCAGTTGCGGACCTTGCACCCCCATCAGAATCAATTGACCGAGTTTTTCATCAAGTTGCATTTCCTGTATCACTTCCTGAATTTCAGCACTCGGCTTATGGAGAACAGCAATTTCTGCTATGGTTGCATCGTTTTCTGCTGAGGTAAACAGCAAAGTTAATTGGTGTTCGTCATTCAAATCATAAACAAATGCTGTTTGCCCGTCTACTAGTCCCATTCTATCTGGAACGCCTAGTACTTCCTTGGCCCGCGCTTGCGGTATGTCAACGAATTTCGATTCCGCTATACGTAATTTATAAACCTTCTTGTTCTCTGTCAAACGAAGCTTCAATTTTTCTTTTTTATAAGATGCATATATCCCCTTACGATCACGTTCTACATTATCTGCTTTCCCCAACTGCTCTTGAACTTGTTGAAAAGTAGTTTTCCCCACTTGCCATGGTTTATTAGGAAGTTGTCCTGTTTCAGCTGCATCGTGGATTGCAATCAACGCTTGTTCGTTCTGCTTATATCGTATTTCTTTTTGTTGAGATTGTTCATTCTTATCGTTCTCTTGATTTGAACACCCTATTGCTATCATTAAGAGTGCACCGACGACGAGTAACAAGAATATTCTAGATACCTTTCGCATAGTTCCACCTCTTCTTTTAGTCATAATAACATCTTTCGGACTTCTATTGATATTGTCAGCCGCTGCATAAAACCACGACTTTTGTCCATTCTAATCTGTAGGAGGTGGACGAACATGACGAATAAAAATAATAAGAAAACCATGAATGAACGGACACATAACCCGTTGAAAACGTATGAAAATAAAAACAAAGAAGCCAGCAACAGCAATAATCAACATCCAGAAGGCCATTCATTAGAAGAGTTTTCTGCAGAGTTTGGATCTAGACCAAAAAATAAAAAGAAGAAAAAATAAAACAACTGCCGTGTTCTGTTTACAGAATGACGGCAGTTGTTTTATTTTATACACCTTCGTTAATCCTGAAATGACGTCTCCCATACCAGTTCCCTACCTTATTGTAAATTGAGGCAAGTACTTGTTGGAAGAGCATACCGAAAACGACAGGCATTGCAACTTTCGGCGGAAAAAACGTTGTCGCGATGACAACACCTGTCGCGATATTTCGCATGCCGCCCACAAACATGAACGTCGTAGCAATCACTGGATCTCTCCACAGTACATGCGCTATCCATAAGGCGGTCGCATAGCCCGTTAATGCAATAAACAGTACAAGCGCAATAATACCGGCGAGTTCAATAGAAATCTTCTGCACATAAGGTGCTACTGCACTACCATTAATCGCAACAATCGCAAACAAACTTATTTTAGAGAAAGGTGCTAAGCGAGGTCCCCATTTCTTTTGAACACTCCCCTTTGAGAGTTCATTTAACGTAATACCTAGTATCGTAGGTAGTACGATCATCCAAAGTAAATTAAGTATTAGTGACATACTATCAATGGTTACTCTTTCCCCTACGACGATATGAAGAATAACCGGTAAAATGATAGGTGCCAATAATGTATCAATCAATATGATAGATAAGCATAGAGGTAGATTGCCTTTCGAAATTGTTACCCAAATCACACTCGTAACACCTGTCGGGATTGCGACCGCTAACACAAAACCTACCGTCAGTAAGTGATCATCAAAAAATACTTTGGATAAAAAGTACGCCCACGCCGGCATCACTATGTGCAGAAAAGCAATGCTAACAAGTACTACGACAGGATACTTCCTGACCATGTGCACTTCTTTTATATTCATGCCCAGACTGCCCACGAACGTCATAAACGCAAACAACCAGGAGACAATAAACAATAACTGCTCCCCTACTTGATGAAACACGACGCCTATTACTAAGCTGAGAGGTGTTAAGATGGCAATCCATCGTTGTAAAAACATATTCAAATTAGTAAACATATAATTCCCTTCTTTACTAGCCTGACGTAATGGTTGGTATAGTCGTATTCTAGCATAATAGATTGTGTGAGAATCGATATTGAACCTAACAACTATTTCGGATGCATAAAAAAACCGTAGCGCTGAATCGCTACGGTTCTGTTTTCGTAATATTATTTTGTGTATGAAAGAACTGCATATTTACTAAAGTTCTTCATTGCCTTTGTTGCTTCTGCTTTCTCAGCATATTCAAAAATGCGTACGTTTGCTTGATCAAATAATGTAATTACCCACATGTTTTCCAGTCTCCTTTTAATTTATATTCATTTATCACTAGTAAAGTCAGTGCTTAGTGTGTGTATGTTAGGACTGCGTACTTGTTAAAGTTCTTCATTGCACTTGTTGCTTCTGCCTTCTCAGCATATTCAAAGATTCGTACGTTTTCTTGATCAAATAATGTAATTACCCACATGTTTTCCAGTCTCCTTTTATTGTGTATTCATTTATCAAAAGTAAAGCCAACGCTTAGTATGTGTATGTCAGAACTGCGTAATGGTTAAAGTTTTTCATTGCATTTAATGCGTCGACCTTCTCAGCATATTCAAAGATTCGTACATTTGCTTGGTCAAACAATGTGATAACCCACATGTTGTGTAGTCTCCCTTTTGTTTGGCAGCTTAGTTCCTTGAATGGAATCTGCTAACCAATTTCTTTTGTTACCCTTATCATACTCTGTTCTACAACAAAAGAAACCGATATGTGAAGCGTTTCACAAATCATTCAAAGTCAAAACGCTTACATATGTCGTAATTGTGTCTGCAACCGTTTTCTTATTAACGAAATAGAATTTATGTATATTTTTTCAATTTAACTTAATCTTTTCATCAACAAGAAAGTACATTTTTCAGCAGTTTTTATAAATTAGCCTCTCTGACTAGACATATTTCAATACCGGGACATATAAAAAAACCGCAGCTACGTACGCTACGGTTAAATGATCACTTCTTATTTAGTGTAAGAAAGAACGGCATATTTGCTAAAGTTTTTCATTGCGTTCACCGCATCTACCTTCTCTGCATACTCAAATATTCGTACGTTTGCTTGATCAAATAAAGTAATTACCCACATGTTTGTCAGTCTCCCTTCCATTTTCTTTTTAATCATTTATTTGTATTCGCTCTGTGCATATTCAGTGATTTTACTTTGTGTAGGATAAAACAGCGTACTGATTGAACTTCTCCATGGCAGTTGTAGCCTCTGCTTTCTCTGCATATTCAAACATTCGTACATTCTCTGTTTCGAACAATGTGATAACCCACATGCTGTTCAGTCTCCTTTTTGGTTGTATTTTGATTCTCTCAGCGAGAATCTATGGCCAACTTCTTTTGTTAACCTAAGTATACTACGCCCAGCAAACAATTTGTTTACATTGTGAACATTTTCACAATTCATTCAAAGTCGAAACGCTTACATATGACTACTTTGTGAATTCTAGTCACTGTAGGTTTAGTTGTTTACTCTCGTTTCCCTATCACATTCAGTTAAACACAGCTCAGTATGTAAGGCATATACTATGATGAAAACATAAAGAAAGGAATGATTAAGATCAATTCATCAGTTTCTAATTTCAAATTAGTGTGTTGGTATCAGCCTGTGTGTATATATCCATGTTTTAACGTATTGCCTTTACAGCAAATGAATCACGATGAATATTCGTCTGTGCTATCACACCCCAGTCGAACAGATTATGGTCCAATGCCTTTCACGATCAATATAGAAGAGGCAACAACACGAAACCAAACGTTCCGTACCGTACTTTGGACAGGTGACCATTTTCAGCTCACTCTTATGAGTATTGCGCCGGGAGAAGATATTGGTTTGGAAATGCACCCACATACAGATCAATTTATTCGGCTTGAGGAAGGGCAAGGCATCGTTCAGATAGGACATAGAAAAGATCGAGTAGACTTCGAGCGACACGTTCAAGATCAGGATATTGTTATTATTCCGGCTGGGACTTGGCATAATTTATTTAATACTGGTACTATTCCCATCAAATTGTATTCTATATATGCACCGCCAAATCATCCGCACGGAACAATTCATGAAACGAAGGCGATCGCGGAAGAAATGGAATCCCCACAGTCTCCTCACAATAAGTATATCTAGTATGCTGAAATATGCTGTTGCTATGATTGAAAAATAAAAAAAGACAAGGCACTTATTTACACGGTGTCTTGTCTGAATTGGACTATATTGTTTTGTGCTTTTACCTAAGCGAGTAGGCATTGTGCGTTCACAGTAAAAGGTGTTTTATAAAAACAGCAACCCTAAGCTAACCACAATAGAAATCGAGAACGCGATTTTACTTAAAAACACAAGCTCATCATTTCTAAACTTCATAACAACTGCCAATATAGCTACAATCCCCATTAAGATGGCTAGAGTTTTTTGAATCGTAAAGTTTGTAGGAAAAGATGTAAACGCTAGGTAGGATAAAAGCAGGCCAAATAACATATTGATAATGATTATACTGTTATTGGTTTTACTTTTATATAATACGACTTGTATTCCTATGGCTATAACTATTAAAACTATATACATGATCTCCAATATACCTAATGCCATTTGTGTAACCTCCTTCACAATATGAACTAATTCAGTAATTGTAACATGAAGTCGAAACTTACGATATTTCTGCGTTCGTTTTTCCGTTATTTATTAAAATACAGCATCGGTTGTTCCGTATTTCACATAATAGTGTGATTCCCCGTAAGGTCAAAAAACCCTCGAACTATCCGTCCGAGGGTTTTTAAAATACACATCAATATTTACTGAAATTACTAACCCGTTGTCGCCAAGTTATTTCAACTCTATTAACGCCACACACTCGACATGACTACTATGCGGAAACATGTCTACCGGTTGAACTTCCTTCGTGCGATAGCCGCCATCTTCGAGAATACGTAAATCCCGTGCCAATGTTCCTGGATTACAAGACACATACACAATTTTCTTCGGTTTATAAGTTAGAATGGTTTCTAGCAATTTTTCATCGCAGCCTTTACGTGGTGGATCGACGACTAATACGTCAAACTGCTTACCTTGCGCATACCAATTTGGAATAACCTCTTCTGCCGGACCTGCTTCAAAATGTGCGTTAGTTATATTGTTTAGTTCCGCGTTACGCTTTGCATCTTCTATCGCCTGCGGTACTATTTCAACTCCGTAAACAGCTTTCGCTTGTTTAGCCAAGAATAATGAAATCGTTCCTATTCCACAATACGCATCCACTACCATTTCATTTCCAGTTAGGTCAGCATAATCAAGTGCCTGTTGGTACAGTACTTCCGTTTGAACAGGATTTATTTGATAGAACGAACGTGCTGAAATCTCGAATTCAGTGTCTCCAATCCGATCAATAATAACATCCGCTCCGTATAGATTAATCATTTCATTCCCCATGATGACATTCGTATTCGCTGTATTCACATTTTGCATAATAGACGTCACGTTCGGCAATTGTTGTAGAATTAATTCGACTACGGCGTCTTTTTGCGGGAATTTTTTATGTCGCGTAACGAGTACAACCATCACTTGACCTGTCTGACGTGCTTTTCTAACAATTACATGACGTAGCATACCTTTGTGTGTATGTTCGTCATACGTCTCGATACCAAGCTGTTGAAGTTTATACTTCAGCAGCGTCATCAGTTCGTCTGCTTCTTTCGTTTGGATCAGACAAACATCTGTATCGACAATGTGATGTGTTCGGGCTTTATAGAAGCCAGTAATTACACGGTCGTTCTCCGTATCAAATGGGATTTGTGATTTATTGCGGTAACGCCACGGATCATTCATGCCTTTTACCTTATGTACAGGCACATCAGGGAGCTTAGCTATCCGATCCATTACATCGCGTACCGATTTGCGTTTTTGTATCAACTGACCCTCATAGGACAAATGCTGCAATTGACATCCACCACATGTCGGGAATATATGACAAGGTGGCGTTACACGGGAAGGAGATGGTTCCACGATAGTTAGCAGCTTAGCAAATCCATATTTCTTCAATGTTTTCAATACATGGACATCGACTGTTTCTCCAGGCAACGTTCCTTGAATGAATAACGGATAGCCTTCTACTTTCGCTACGCCCGCTCCATCATGTGTCAGATCTTCTATTGTCACTCGTATTTTTTCATTTTTATTTACTGCAAAGCTCATGACTTTTCCTCCATCTTTCAGATACTTCTAGTGTAACACGGGGAAGCAAACAAAAAAACAGACGTCAATCACACGTCTGTTTCTTTATTGTCTTTACACTCATTCCTGGTCACTGCATCGTCTTTCAAGACCACAAAGAACGATAATAGTATACCCGCAATGATCACCAAAAAAGGCGCATAGAAAATCAAAAATTCATTCATCGTATCGCCTCCTTATGCATGATGATTTTCGTTTCCTTTTACATATTCTTTATTAAACAAGAACATACGTAATAGTAAATAAAGCGATGGAATCAGCAACAATAATCCACATATGAAAGCAATGATTAAAGCAACCGCCATTGCTTGGTTCGTAAAGCTATCATAGATCGTCAAGTACGGGTATAGCAAGTACGGATAATGCGATGCCCCGTAACCAAAGAAAGCGAACACGAACTGTCCCATTAGTAAACTGAACGCCACGCCATAATGACGCTTTTTCCAAATGAGGAAAACCGTACCCAGAAACAGTATGAGCGATATCAAAAACATAGGCCAGAACGTTTGGATACTCTCGTAATGGAGCGGATTATGCTTACGTAATTCAAATATAATCCCGCCAGCTGCGATGATCGTCGGAAATGCCCAGATCAGCGCGTATTTCCTCAAAAGTTGCGTCGCCTCACGATCCCTGGCTTTGTTCGCATACCACGTCAAAAATGCGGAAGAGATATAAAGTGTTGCCGCTATGCTCAATACTACAATCGACCAAGTTAGTGGGCTAGTGAATAACTTCCAGTAATCCAAAACCGGTTGCCCATTCACTATTTCAATAAATCCACCTTCAGAAATTGTTAGGACAATCGATAGTGATGCCGGAAGTAATAACCCCGTCGAACCGTAAGCAAATGAATAGCCTTTATGACCACGGGCCCCATACGTCTCAAATGCATAGTAAGAACCACGAACCGCCAGAAGAATAATGGCAAAACTAACCGGGACTAGCAATGTGGTGCCATAATAAAAGGCGGTTTTCGGGAAGAATCCAATAATCCCCACGAAGAAGAATACGAGAAAAACGTTCGTTACTTCCCAGACTGGCGATAAATAGCGCTGAATGACATTGGTCAATATTCGCTGTTTGCCCGTAAATAAACTGTATGCATTGAAAAAACCTGCTCCAAAATCAATCGCACCAATTAGAATATAGCCGAACAAGAACACCCACAATACCGTAATCCCAAGAATTTCGATATTCATCGAATGTCACCGCCTCTCTCCTGCTGCCGATCTATAATTTCTTGTTCTACAGGATTCCTGATGAACATTCTCCTTAATACAACGACACTGCCGACACCGAGAACTAGGTATAGAAGTGCAAACAGTACAAGCATAGTCGGTACTTGCCCGCTAGTTGTCGCGCCTTCAGAAGTACGCATAATATTACGTAATATCCACGGCTGACGTCCTACTTCCGCCATCCACCAACCCGCTTCAAGAGAAATGAAAACGAGGGGTCCTCCCGCAACAATTAGCCAGCGGAATAAGCGCGACTCGACAAATGACCATCTTCGCCACATACCAATCCAGTATATAGCGGACATCATCATTAATGTTATTCCGATCGTTACCATAATATCAAAGAGGTAATGAATATAAAGAGGAGGGATATCTTCTTCAGAAAATTGATCCAACCCAACGACTTCTGCACTAAGAGATCCATGCGCTAAGATAGAAAGTGCATACGGTATTTTAATGGCATATTTAACTTCCCCATCGTCCAACACACCATACAAAATTAAAGGTGCATTTTCTTCCGTTTCAAAATGCCATTCTGCAGCCGCCAGTTTTTCAGGTTGATACTCTGCTAAATACTTACCTGATAAATCTCCAACCAACGCTGCACTCACACTAAAAATGAATCCTACTTTCAATGTCAGATATAACGCTTTTTTATGGTAGACGTGATTCGAACCACGCAACAAACGGAATGCTGCAATAGCCGCTAATAAAAAGGCGGATGTCATATAAGCTGTCCCGACTACGTGCGCCACTTTTGTGGGCATGGCAGGATTAAACATGGCCACGAGTGGATTGACGTTGATTAATTCCCCATTCACTAGGTTAAAGCCTTGTGGTGCATTCATGAAGGCATTTACAATGGTTATGAATACTGCAGAGAATGAAGCTCCAAGCGCAACAGGGATTAGGAGTAGAAAATGTTTCTTTTGATTTTCAAAACGATCCCATGTATAAAGGTAAATACCGAGGAAAATTGCTTCAAAGAAGAAAGCGAATGTCTCCATAAATAATGGTAATGCAATCACATTTCCTGCAAGCTCCATAAAGTTTGGCCATAATAAGGACAACTGCAAACCAATTGCTGTTCCTGTTACTACTCCTACAGCCACGGTGATAACGAAACCGCGTGCCCAACGTCTAGCTAGCAAAATATAATGCTCATCATTTTTCTTGATACCCACCCACTGAGCTAGCATAATCATGAGCGGGACACCGACCCCTATGGTGGCATAGATAATATGAAACGATAAAGTTAGTTCGGTCAAGATTCTAGAATATAAAACTGGATCCACACAGGCCACCTCCTCTTTTCACGAGAATACTCTTCCAATAATTGATAGCAACATGATACCGGCTACAATAAATGCCAACCACATCAGACGTTTTTCTTGTCTTTTATACACGCAATCACTCCTAAGCACAATTCTATTGTAGGGTTTCCCTTAAAACGCCTTTCAATAACCTATTTAATACGATTTGTTGAAAATTAGACGTATTTCCATATTCATAGCATATCTACTTGTTGTATACTAATAAATTAACCCATTTCACTTGTAATTTGTAAGTATTTACAGTATAATTAGTTAACTAATGAGAGGTGAAAGTGAATGAAAAGAGTAAAAAGAAAAGTTATCGCGTATATTACAAAAGGGGAAGGCAAACACCGTAAATTGCTTGTTTATGAGCAAAAGGATCAGCCTGAAGCAGGTTTACAAGTTCCTGGTGGTACAATCGAACGCAACGAACTATTATTGGATGCATTATATCGAGAAATCCAAGAAGAGTCTGGGATCGTGCGTGATGAACTTATATTAGAAGGTAAAGTGAAAGCTTCAAAGTATTTCCCAGAAGATAAAAACGTAATTTATGAACGTACGATTTTCCATTTTTCCTACATAGGAGAAAACAAACACGAATGGGAATATATCGTAGAAGGTGAAGGTAAAGACGCAGGTCAATTATTCAGCTACCGTTGGATGCCGTTGAAAGAAGTGCCAAAGTTAGCTGCTAAACAAGGAGAAGCGATTGAATACATCTGATATCGACCTGATACGATGCGCATTGCATCGGCATCACCCAATTAATTTTTCACAATAAAAGACTATTCCATCCGAACGTTAGAAATTCGACTGGAATAGTCTTTTTGCTTTTCTTATTTAATTAGTTTTCCTTTATCTTGCGGACGTAATTTCTGTAGCGGTACAAACATCTCGACATGTTGATATAAGTTTTGGAAAGTAGCTGGCAACACGCCACCGTATTCTCCATCCAAGTTCAATAACACTTCGTCTTTGGAAGTCACTACAATATTTTTTGCTTTCGCTGAAACAACTAAAGGATCATCCAGATGTTCTCCGCGGGAAGCTAACGTAACCACACGAATAAATTCTGCAATATTGCATTTCTTTAAAATAAGCAACGTAAAATATCCATCGTTAATACTGGAGTTAGGTGCTAATTTCTCAAATCCGCCAACCGAGTTGGTCAAGCCAATCAAAAACATCATAGCTTCTTCATCAAATACATTTCCATCATATTCAATGCGAAGATGACTGGAATGTATGGAAGGCAACATTTCAATTCCTTTTAAATAATAAGCCAACTGACCAATTACAGTTTTTAAACGGCTTGGAACTTCATATGTCAATTCCGTCATTCGACCGCCACCCGCTATATTAATAAAATAGCGGCCATTCATCAAACCAACATCTACCGGAATCGAATCTCCTTGGCAAATGATATCTACAGCGTCATCGATTTCTCTAGGAATACGCAATGCTCTTGCGAAATCATTCGTTGTTCCCATAGGAATCAAACCAATTTTTGGACGTTTATCAAAATGCCCTACACCTTCTACAACTTCATTGAGTGTCCCATCGCCACCTGCAGCAATAATCACATCGAAACCTCTGCGAACCGCGTCTCGCGCTGCCGCCGTTGCATCACCCTCGCAAGTTGTAGCGTGAGCGGATGTTTCATAACCCGCATTCTCCAATTTTTCGAGGACTTCTGCTAAATGTTTACGGAAGACTTCTCTTCCTGCAGTCGGATTATAAATAATGCGTGCACGTTTCATACACTTTCCCCTCGATCCTTTCGCGTCTGAAAAAAATTAGACGTTTACCATTTTCAAATGGTTTCTTACACATAATTACTGAGACAATTGTAATACAGGAAGCCATGTCGACCGAATATCACTATACACAGCAAGCCAATTTTCAGGCTTAGATGTATATTCAGCCGTCAATTGGGAATAAAACATTTTTTGTTTATCTTCAAAATCAGGTGCATCTTTAGCTGGCAACTTGGCACGACCGTCCATGACAAACTTTTGAAGAACTGGTGCCCGTGGTCCCCACTTATCCACTACCTCACCTGCAGCATTTAATAGCAGATACATAGGAATCGAACGTCCACCATTCGTCAAATATCGATCAATCAGCTCTGGATTTTCATCCCTCAACACAGCGCGAGCATCTAGATTGGCAGCTTCCGCAATTTTTCGAAGGACGGGATTATTTAGCATGGCATCTCCACACCAGTCTTCTGTAATAACTAAAATATGGGGTTGTTTTTCTTTCAGCAATTCAATAAATTCATCATCCTGTGGTACTTCAAATCCATTATAGATCAAAAAACTGTTTTCCTTATGTGTTTCCATTTTGTCCATATACGTTTGAAGGGATACAGCATCTTCAAAATATTGTTGTTCTGTTTTCAATACAATCCCCCCTGTTTCACTGTGTAAGTTCACGTGGAAAAACGTCCAGGTTCAGGCTATTTTGACCTCTCCTGGAACGTTTTCATTTAATAGATAGATTAGCGCTTCTTGATCTCTTCCATCAATAATTTATTAACAAGTGGTGGATTCGCTTGTCCTTTGGTTGCTTTCATAACTTGTCCAACTAAGAACCCAACTGCACGATCCTTACCATTTTTAAAGTCTTCTATTGATTGTTCGTTGTTGTCTAGAATTTCGGTAATGATTGTACGCAATGTACCTTCATCGGAAATTTGGACAAGTCCTTTTTCTTTGACGATATCGGCAGGGTTTCCGCCTTTTTTCACGAGATCAGTAAATACTTTTTTCGCGATTTTAGAAGAAATCGTACCATCTGTAATCAATTTTACAAGTTGCGCCAAGTTTTCAGGCGTCAATGGAGTATCATGCAGTTCTTTCGATTCTGCATTTAGATAGGCAGATACATCCCCCATCAACCAGTTGGAAGCCAGTTTAGGATCCGCTCCAGCTTTTACTGTTGCATCAAAGAAATCAGACATTTCTTTTGTTAAAGTTAGTACGTGTGCGTCATATTCCGGAAGATCCAGTTCAGACACATAACGTGCTTTACGAGCATCTGGTAATTCAGGAATTTCTTTACGGACACGGTCAATCCATTCCTGTTCAATATGAACTTCAGGTAAGTCCGGGTCATTAATAAAGCGATAATCATTGGCACTGCCTTTAATCCGCATCAATACCGTGTCACCAGTTGCTTCATCATAGCGACGAGTCTCTTGTTGAATAATACCGCCAGACAAGAGAATCTTTTCCTGACGCGCTACTTCATTTGCAATACCGCGGCGAATAAAGTTAAACGAGTTCAAGTTTTTCAACTCTGTCTTCGTTCCAAATTCTTCTTGACCGAATGGACGTAAGGAAATATTTGCATCACAACGAAGTGAGCCTTCTTCCATACGTACGTCAGATACTCCTGTATATTGAATGATCGCTTTTAGTTTTTCCAGAAATGCATATGCTTCCTCTGGAGAACGCACGTCTGCTTCTGTAACGATTTCGATTAACGGTGTTCCTTGACGGTTTAAGTCGACTAATGAATAGCCATTTTCTGTATGCGTTAGTTTACCTGCATCTTCTTCTAAATGTACACGTTCAATACGGATTTTTTTCTTCTTACCGTCTACTTCAATTTCAATCCAACCGTTTGCTCCTACAGGACGCTTGTCTTGAGAGATCTGATAGGCTTTCGGATTATCAGGATAGAAGTAATGCTTGCGGTCAAAGTTCATGATTGGCGCAACGTCACAGTTTAGTGCCATAGATGCCTTCATTCCAAATTCAACAGCTTTTTTATTTAACGTAGGTAAAACACCAGGATACGCGATGTCAGTTACGTGAATATTTTTATTCGGCTCTGCACCAAAGTGAGCGGGTGCTGGAGACATGATTTTAGTATCTGTTTTAAGCTCTACGTGGATTTCTAATCCGACAATTGTTTCAAAGTTCATGATTATTTCCCCTCCTGAATCGATGGAGTGCGTTTGTGGAAATCAGTTGCTTGCTCATAGGCATGGGCGACTTTGTATAATGTTTCCTCGTCAAAGTGCTTACCCATGAGTTGCATTCCAACTGGTAGTTCGTTAACGAAACCACATGGTACGGATAGTGCTGGACGACCTGTCAGGTTCGCTGGTACAGCCAAGACATCATTTGCATAATGAACAAGCTGATCACCGCCTGTTTCGCCTAGTTTAAATGCCGTCGTAGCAGCAGTTGGTCCAATTACTACATCATATTTTTCAAATACAGCGTCGAAGTCTTGTGCAATCAAAGTACGAGTCTTTTGTGCGCGTACATACAGATCTTCATGATGATCCGCACTCATTGCATACGTACCGAAAATAATGCGTTTTTTCACTTCATTACCAAAACCTTCTTGACGTGTACGGAAATATGCTTGTTCTAGGTTTTCAGCGTTTTCTGTATGATAGCCATAACGCAATCCATCAAAACGTGAAAGATTGGATTGAGCTTCTGACGAAGAGATTACATAATACGTAGTTGGCGCATATTGAATATGTGGCAATTCTACTTCTTCACAAACCGCTCCAAGTGATTCCAATACAGAAATTGCTTCTCTTACTGCCGCTACGATTTCTGTATCAACGCCTTCGCCTAAGTAAGGTTTCGGAACTGCAACCTTCAGACCTTTTATGTCGCCTGTAAGAGCTGCCGTGAAATCAGGAACTTCTTTTGCAGAAGATGAACTATCATTGTCATCTTCTCCCGCGATTACGCTAAGCAATAATGCGTTGTCTTCCACAGTTCGTGACATGGTACCGATTTGATCAAGTGAGGAAGCAAATGCTGTCAAACCAAAACGTGAAATACGACCGTATGTAGGTTTCATTCCAACAATTCCACAGAATGCAGCTGGTTGACGAACCGAACCACCCGTATCCGAACCGAGAGATAGTGGGACTTCCCCTGCTGCGACTGCTGCTGCAGAACCGCCTGAAGAGCCACCTGGTACATAGTCTGTATTCCAAGGATTTAATGTATTACCGAAAAAAGATGTTTCACTTGTAGAACCCATTGCAAATTCGTCCATATTGAGTTTTCCAATATTAATCGCGCCCGCAGCTTCCAATTTATCTATAGCCGTAGCATTGTAAACAGGTACGAAGTCTTCCAACATTTTACTTGCGCATGTTGTCTTCATATCTTTTGTTACAATATTGTCCTTAATACCGATTGGAACTCCGAAAAGGCGGCCACGTGTATTGGCAGCTTCTTGGTCAAGCTGTTCTGCACGCTTTGTTGCCTCTTCTTTTGCGACGTGAATGAACGCGTGGATTTTCTCTTCGTGCTGTTCAATCGTTTGTAATGTTGCCTCTGTTACTTCTTTAGCAGTAACTTCCCCTTTTTGTAAAAGAGCTTGAAGTTCAGTTGCTGTTTTACTAGTTAACGTCATCACTTTTCCTCCTACTGTCATGGTGCCATGAATGGTATTTTATACTGTGAATTTGATTACAGAATATCCGGAACCTTGATAAGTCCATCTTCCTGATCTTCTGCACTGGCCAGCATTACTTCACGGTCCAAGATATCTTTTGGCTCATCTTCACGTAAGACGTTGATCATAGCAACTGGGTGTGTCATAGGTTTTACACCTGTAACATCCACTTCTTTTAAATCACTTACGCTTTCAATCAAATCTGCTATCTTTGCAGAGAAATTTTCTTTGTCTTCCTCGGAGAGGCCAATACGGACGAAATCCGCAAAATACTTGACGTCTTCTTTCGAAAATGTTGTCATACATCGTTCCTCCTCATTTTGCAATCGTACAATTAATCATACCATTTAATCAGTTTCTTGGAAAGTTCGTGTTACTCCCTAAAATCTGTTAATATCCGTACACGTGTACAAACGGTTCCTCTCGATCCTTGTCATTTACAATTAGCACTTCGGGCCCATTTACTGAAGTAACACTTACTTCAATAGGAACATCTTTAAAATGTGTTTTAACCAATGAAGTTAAGTATTGTGAAAATCCAATTAGCTCCGTCTTGCCAAAAAATTGGATAGGAATTTCCACGCGTAATGAATTGAGTTTCTGATCTTTATAAAAAGCTGTTCCAATGACATTCACAAAGCTCGGGAAGTAATCATCAATGTCTTGTTTGAAGTTCTTGAATGTCGTATTCAAGTCACGATAATTCCCCGTCGATGAAGTTGCGGGAAGTAATACATACTGCTCGTCTACTTCTTTCCAACCTGTGAATTCTTTTTTTCCTTTTGCAGCAAATGAAGTGGCAAAATATGTGCCGGGTACAATATCGTTGCGACTTTCTTGCTTAAACAATCCAACCGCTATTGGTATATCAGCAAGTTCTGGTTTACTGCGCAACCGACTTAAAATAATATCTGCCATCTTCTTGCCTTTTTCTTCAATTGTTTTATCATCAATCGGGCGTTCACTGGCTTCACGTGGATAATACACCGAATTCATCGCTAGTCCAATAGAAATGCCAGCCAATTTCACTTTTTTATCGTCCGTCATTTGTAAATAGTTTTGCTCGACGATATGCGCAAGATATATCGGTGCCTCATCTGCAATTTGAGCCGGTGACATATCATCGGTTATGGCGGGATTGAGACCTGCTT
Organism: Sporosarcina sp. P34; assembly: GCF_002743375.1. Classification (GTDB taxonomy): domain Bacteria; phylum Bacillota; class Bacilli; order Bacillales_A; family Planococcaceae; genus Sporosarcina. The sequence goes on along the minus strand of NZ_PDZC01000010.1, from coordinate 21,449 downwards.
CAAAATTGGATTTTCTGGAGATCCATTGCTTCGCAGTATCGCGGTCAATATACTGACCTTCCTGGAAGAAATAATCTTTTGGGTCGTAATACAATGATGACAGGCGCAGTAAGCCTTCCTCTGTTTCCTGAATATCGTACTTCGTATTGAGATTATTGACGATCAATCCCCGGCTGGCGCTCTTTTTAAATGGAACCGGTGTCCGGTAATAGGATTTTTTAATTTGAGCGTCAGGGATGAGCACCATTTCCTGCTCACTCTCTTCTGTTTCCTGCACTGCTTTTTCCTGATCATCACTCGGCGAAGGTACACAACCTGTCAGCAATACTGCCGACAGAATACCCGTTATAAGCCATTTAATCTTTCTTTTCATTCATATCCACTCCAAGGGTATCAAGCATAGCTTGTTCGTCCCAAATTTCAATCCCCAATTCTTTCGCTTTAGTCAATTTGGATCCTGCATCTTCACCCGCAATGACCAGATCTGTTTTCTTACTCACACTGCCGCTAACAGTTCCGCCAAGTGATTCAATTTGTTCTTTAGCTTCTCCACGCGTCAATTCTGAGAGCTTTCCTGTCAAAACGATGGTTTTGCCAGCGAAAGGTCCAGTAGTTGGCAACTCTTCACGTGTGGCACCTTTATAAACGGTATTTACACCGTAAGAACGCAACTTGTTCATCACTTCCTGAACTTCTTCTGTACTGAAGTACGTTGCCACAGAATCAGCAACTATCGCACCGATTTCAAAAATTTTCATCAGGTCTTCTTCTGTTGCTTGTTCTAACGCATCGAGAGTACGGTATTCTTCCGCTAAGATTCTTGCAACTTTTTCACCTACATGACGAACACCCAATCCAAATAGCAATTTTTCCAATGAATTCTCTTTCGACTGTTCAATGGCCGTCAAAATATTTGTTGCGGATTTCTCACCGATCCGTTCCAAGCTCAATAGCGACTCTTTCGTTAAGATATATAAATCAGATACATCTTGAACCAAATCAGCCGTATACAATTGTTCAATAAGCTTTTCGCCCACGCCATCTATATTCATAGCTCTTCTTGAAACAAAATGGATTAACGCTTCTTTCATCTGCGCAGGACATTTAGGGTTTACACAACGCAGTGCTACTTCCCCTTCAATCCTAACAAGTTCTGAATCGCAAACTGGACAGTTGTCAGGCATATAGTAGGGTTCTTCTTCACCCGTTCGCTGTTCTTTCAATGACATGACGATTTCTGGTATGATATCGCCTGCCTTACGCAACACGACGTGATCCCCGATACGAATATCTCTCTCTCGGATCAAGTCTTCGTTATGCAAAGATGCTCGTCCCACTGTCGTACCTGCCACAAGAACGGGCTCAAGAATTGCCGTTGGAGTCACTACACCTGTCCGCCCTACGCTTAACTCAATATCTAACAGTTGAGTATGCACTTCTTCTGCAGGGAACTTATAGGCAATTGCCCATTTAGGACTCTTTGCCGTATAGCCCAGTTGCTCCTGCGATTCGAAGTTATCGACTTTTATTACAATACCGTCAATTTCATAATCAAGATGTAGTCTATTTTCTGACCAGTAGGCTACGTATTCCAATACCTCTTCAATTGTTGTACAACGCTTACGTTCTTTATTCGTCGTCAAACCTAGTTCATCCACTTTATTGAGCGCATCCGTGTGACTATCTAGGCCATAGACGTCTGCATCGCCGCCTACCGCATAAATGAACGTAGCTAAATTTCTGCTCTCTGCTACTTTGGGGTCTAGTTGACGAAGTGATCCCGCAGCTGCATTTCGTGGATTGGCAAAAGGAACTTCACCCGCTTCATCACGGTATTCATTTAATTTAACAAATGAATTCTTCGGCATATACGCTTCGCCACGCACTTCAATCGTTAAAGGCTCATTCAATTTATGTGGAATGGAGCGGATAGTTTTTAAGTTAGCTGTGATGTCTTCTCCAACTGAACCATCTCCACGAGTAGCGCCCTGCACAAAGCGACCTTCTTCATATTGTAATGAAACAGCAAGACCATCGATCTTCAGTTCACAAACATACACTGCGTTACCTGTTGCTTCTTTTACCCGTCTGTCGAAATCCTTTAAGTCTTCTTCATTAAAGGCGTTCGCTAAACTTAGCATTGGATAACGATGAACGACTTTTTTAAACACTTCGAGTGGTTCTCCGCCAACCCGTTGTGTCGGTGAATCAGGATAGATCAAGTCGGGATGTTCTTTCTCAATCGCCAACAATTCCTTCATCTTCTCATCATATTCTGAATCGGGAACGATAGGGGCATCCAAGTCATAGTATGCGCGCCCATATTCATGCAAGATTTTATTGAGCTCCGCTACCCGCTTCTCTAGTTCTAGAACATCATCCATCTATTTTCCACACTCCTTAAAGAGGCTCTATTCTTTTTCAATCGGTGCGAATTTAGCTAATAATCGCTTAATACCTACTGGATTAGGAAATGCAATATCCAGTTCCATATCATCTGCTTTACCTTTAACACTCACAACCGTTCCAGTTCCCCATATTTTATGGGACGCCTTGTCTCCGGGTTTCCACTGCATTTTTTCTCCGCCACTCTCATTATAGGCTGGGCGTTTGACCGCAGGACGTTTAGCTTTTGCTTTAGGTGCTTGGGCGAAAGGTACACTCATCCCATTCCCATCGGCCAACAGCTCTGTCAATTCTTGCGAGATTTCATTGAGGAAACGGGATGGTTGATTAAAGTTTGACTTACCGAACAACATCCGGTGACCTGCGCTAGTCAGGTAAAGGCGCTGTTCCGCGCGTGTAATCGCCACATACGCGAGTCTTCTTTCTTCTTCCATTTCTTCCGGATCTGTCAGTGCACGAATATGCGGGAATATGTTTTCTTCCATGCCGAGAACGAAGACTACAGGGAATTCTAAGCCTTTTGCCGCGTGCATCGTCATTAGGACGATTTTTTCAGTGGAAGTGTTCTCTTCTTTATCCAATGTATCGATATCCGCTACTAAAGCAAGATCAGTCAAGAATGCAACGAGTGAAGGTTCCTCCTCTTCTTCCGCTGCACGTTTCTCAAACGCTTCTGTAACCGATAGGAACTCTTCAATATTTTCCAGACGGCTTTCTGCTTCGATGGATTTTTCTTTTTCCAGCATCTCACGATAGCCTGACTTATCAATGACTTCTTTCACTAGTTCAGTTACTGATAAAAACTCTTGCATTTGAGTGAATCCATTGATTAGTTCATGGAATTTTACCGCTTCTGTTAATGCTCGTTTAGGTAAACCCATGAAATCCACTTCCTGCAGCGAATCAAATATGGAGCGGTCATTTTGTAATGCAAAAGTAGCCATGCGTTCAAATGAAGTTGCACCGATGCTTCGTTTAGGTTCATTAATGATTCTCGCTAAAGCTAGGTCATCATCGTTATTCGCAATGAGACGTAAATAGGCGAGTAGATCTTTAATCTCTTTGCGATCATAGAACTTCGTCCCGCCTACAATTGTATAATCGAGATTTGACTTCAATAAATATTCCTCAATTAGACGGGATTGTGCATTAGTTCGATAGAGAATCGCAAATTGATCCAATGTTAATCCTAGTTTTTCTTTTACCTCAATGATTTGTTGCACAACAAATTGTGATTCATCTTTTTCGTCGCGCGCTTTATAGATCGAGATTAATTCGCCCTCGGGGTTATCTGTGCGTAATTTCTTATCATAGCGACTTTTGTTATTGTCGATCACTTCATTGGCTGCTTGCAAAATTCTCTTGGTGGAACGGTAGTTTTGTTCCAAAAGAATAACATTCGCTTCTTTATAATCTTTTTCGAAAGACAGAATATTACCGATATCCGCGCCACGCCAGCGATAGATTGACTGATCGGAATCACCTACTACGCAGACATTACGGAATTTTGATGCTAGCATTTTCACGAGACGATACTGCGCGTTATTTGTATCTTGGTACTCATCCACATGAATATACTGAAATTTATTTTGATAATACTCGAGCACTTCAGGAACGCGTTCAAACAAGACCGTGGTCATCATAATTAAATCGTCAAAATCCATTGATTGGTTCTGACGGAGTTTTTTAGTATAACGATCGTAAATATCTGCTACTGTACGTTCATGAGGGTTTTGAGGATTCGAATTTTTCCGGAATTCAACCGCATCCATACATTCATTTTTCGCATTGCTAATGATTCCGAGCATGGCTCGTGGATCATTCTGCTTCGGGTCGAGATTCAGTTCTTTCAAAACACGTTTCATTGCAGTTAGTTGATCGGCACTGTCAAGGATCGTGAAGTTTTTGGATAAACCGATCCGATCCACGAACCTACGTAGAATTCGAACACACATTGAGTGGAATGTTGAAACCCACATACGTTCTCCAGACCCCGGACCAAGTAATCCATCAATTCGGTCACGCATTTCACGTGCCGCCTTATTTGTAAATGTAATGGCCAATATATTGGAAGGATACACTTGTTTTTCTACAACCAAATATGCAATTCGGTGCGTCAATACTCGGGTCTTTCCTGAACCAGCACCCGCCATAATAAGCAAAGGGCCTTCTGTCGTTTTGACTGCGCGCGCTTGCTCAGGATTCATACCTTTTAGTAAATCATCTGATAGTTTATTCATATTCGTACCGCCTTTAAATGAACATTTGTTCTCATTATATAGTACTCACACAGGTAAAGGAACAGATTTCACAGCATCGACTGTTTTAAGAGCCATTTGTAGATTTTCGTATACAACATTTCCTACCACTACAGTATCTGCAATGGCCGCCATTTCTTTTGCTTGATCTGTTGAGCGAATTCCACCACCATAAAAGAGACGAGAGTGAGTAAGTAACTCTTTCGCTGATCGAACAATCTGTGGATCACCGTATTGTCCACTGTATTCTAAATAAAAAATCGGCAAGGAAAATAGGTGTTCAGCCATACGTGCATATGCTTGTACATCTTCTTCGTTCGGAACCCGATCTACCCCTGTCACTTTCGCAGCTGTACAGTCGGGATTTAAAATGCAGTAACCTTCTGTAACTATTTCATCGAAGTTCATCATATGGCCGTATTCTCGGAGTGCTTCGTGATGCAAACCGTTCAGCCATTTCGAATCTGTCGTATTTAAGACCGTTGGAATGAAGTAATAATCGAAGCCTGGCGTGACTGATTCTACAGTAGATACTTCCAATGCAAGTGGCACGGAAAAGCGACGGAAACGTGCGAGTAAATCAAGTACGTTTTCCAATGTAATTCCATCAGATCCACCAATGATAACTCCATCCGTTCCAGATTCCGCCACCGCTTCTACCTGTTCATCTGAGAGGTATTTGGCCGGATCAATTTTAAATGCATGCCGCCATGTTTTATAGTCCATATTTACTTTCCACCTTCTTTTAGCATATTCGTTTTATATAACTTTTAAAAAACCGGTGGGGTTTTATCCCTGGCCGGTTGTGTTAGTCGTTTTTTGTTTGGTTGTTTTGGAGTTCAGGATAGAGTCGATCCAACATAAGGTTGTAACCACCAGACCCATAGTCTACACAACGACGTATGCGGGAAATCGTAGCTGTGCTTGCCCCTGTTTCTTGTTGGATACTATCATATGTTTTTTTCAGTTTAAGTTTATGTGCGACGTCCAGTCTTTGTGCAAGTGATTGCACTTCGCTCATCGTGCAAATGTCATCGAAAAACATGTAACATTCTTCTACATTTTTTAGCTGTAGAATGGCTTGAAATAACTGATCTATTTGTTCTCCGCGGATTTTATCTATTTGCATGTTCTCGCCCTCTCTCTATGTCGATCTTACGGAGTATAAGTGACGGAAGCAGAAGGACCTGATAAGGATGGAACAATGTGGATCCAAGTTTTTCCTACTGTTAATTTAACAGGGATACCTTGATCCATTGGAGTTAAAAACCCATCTTTATTTTGCCATTCGATCGGTTTAGCGATCCCTTCATGAAACAGCATAGCAGGGCCACCTGATTCTAGATCTATTGCAAGTCGGCCTTTTTGATCAACTGTTTGATGATCCATTTCCATCACAATAATATTCGCTAATTCTATCCGTCGTTCGTTTATCTTATCCACTGAATCAATGCCGTTAACAGAACGATAATACCGATTTGCTTGTTGATTATATTGATACGTACTAATAAAATTCGGGTCTGAACTATACGATACTTGTACCGTTGATGCCATATCCCCTATTTTATCACTTTCATTAGGATTTAGGAAAGAAAAGGACGGCCGTGCAGTGATCTTTTCAGAAGCATTCACGAGACTAAAAGCTTCTTCAATATGTTCCTTTGAAATATAAGAGTTATGTGGGGCACGGCGATCTGTTGAACGTTCGAATAGAGTCCCGTCATGATTTATGCCATTTATATGATCGACTACCCGATCATCAAGTAATTTTTTTGCATCCGGACTATAACCATGCGCTATATAAAATGCATCCATACCTGCAGCTAATTGAACAAAATAATCACGGGCACTTCGAATAGGTCCTAACTGATCTGGTATTTTACTCTGAAAAAGTGCAACATAGCGCGTAACTTGACCTTCCGCTAAGAATTCATATATCTGATCGGCATCTGAAAGTCCTGACTGTGGACGTGCTGCGGGTATATTGCTAATTGTCGCTAATACAGGACGGTTATCTATAGAGTCTGCAATTATCTCACCTGTAAACAACGATACTTCATTCGTTTTTTCTTGTTCCTCCGATTCAGATTGATCTTTCGAAGAACAACCTCCGAGACATACTGCGCTAACTAAGGCTATCATGAGTAACTTCCGTCCATTCCCTATCAATATACGTTCCTACCTTTCTACATGAGGAATTAATAGTTCATTTTTCATTACTTGCAAAACACCAACTGGCGTGATTCGGATATATGGTAAGTGAATAGATTGAAGGAATAATAACGTATATATGGCATCTCCATGTGCGTAGCCACGTTCTCCCAGTGCTTTTCTCATTGCTAGCTCTTCTTCAATAATTACTTCCATCGGTTGAACTGACAGTCCACCTGCTACTACTAATGGTAGTGTTTTAATAATTTTACCATTTTCAGCGAGTGCCATGCCTCCACCTATATTCTTGATTTCATTAAATGCTCTCTTCATCTCTTGCCAATCCTGTCCTATCAATAATACATCCCCAGTATTGGAATAGGAAGATGCAAAACCTTGCAGTTTATTACCAAACCCTTTCAACATAGTATTGACTCGCCATTTTCCGTTCTTATCCAGTAATATCAAATAGCACTCATCACCAGTAGCAATAGTAGGACTAGTGAGATCCAAATCACTTTCGTATACTTTCGTAATAACATCATTGACCATCTGAATCCCTATTGAAGATGGGAATGTGAAGTCTTTATCTGTCAGTTCATATGGCAATTCGTATGTCGGTAATGCTTTCCAATCTACTGCTTTAAAGGCGTCAGACGATGTACGATCCCGGAGAACCCACTTCCCTTTAGATAGCACGTCAGTCGGCACAGGGTTATGTTCATTCTCTAAAAAGTTCAATGTCGCAAAACGACCCGTCGCAATTACACTATGCAAGTCCGTAATGTCATAGTACCTCGCCACGTTGTACGATGCCATTTGATACGCATCAATCGGTGATACTCCCGCGTCAAGTGCTACCTGGATGCATTGGTCCATAACGCCTTCACGGTAGAACGAAGGTGGAGAACCATCAGTCGTCATCATCAAATGATCAAAGACATCCCATTCCTTCTCTACAATACCTTTCAATAAATCTGGTAGGTCGGGACGGATTGACGAATAGCGTAATGTGGCAGCATACCCTTGCTGCAAGCGCCTTTCTACTTCATCTACAGTCATCGCTTCATGGTCGCCGTCTGCTCCAAGTAGTTTCATCCGGGCTAGTGTACGTTCCGATGCACCTGGAAAATGTCCTTCAATCTTTTTACCAAGACGTTTTGATTCTACTAAAGACTGCATCATATTTTGATCACCTTGTAGTAATTTAGGCCAACCTGTCAGCTCTCCTGTCATCAACACATCAGGACGCTCCATCCATTTCACAATATCTACGGGATTGAAAAGCTCTTTTTCATTTTGCAGTACCGTTTGTGAATCAACACGTGCCCACCAATAAAATGCAAATGGCAGTTTATTTAGTTGATCAATGAACGTATTTGTAGTTTGCTGATCCAGCATCGAAAACAGGATGAGGTTATCTGATATAAAAGTGGTTGTCCCACGGCGAGAGGCGTAGTCTGCAAATGTTTCGGGATTATATAATTGAAATGGATGAACATGCGGCTCGATATATCCCGGTACTATTTTCTTGTCTGAAGCGTCAACACGTTCTGTTCCTTCAAGCAAAGCCGGCATGAGTTCCCCTACATAGACAATCCGATCACCCTGAATCCAAATATTCCCTTGCATCCACTTCTTGAATATAGAATGTAAGTAGGTAGCATTTTCAATTACGATGTCAGGCGATTTCTGACCATTAATAATCGCTAGTTGCGATTGTATTTCTTTCGCACTCCACATGCACATCACCGTCCCTAAAAGTTGTTTTACTATTTGTGAACTATTGCTTTATAGTAACATAGCAATCCAATCTCGAATAGATATGTCATACAAAGGTTGTCCACAAGTAGTTTTTCACTAATCCACAAAATACTGGAAACTTACACACATTATCAACAACTTACCCACAACTTTTCCACTTGTAAACCACAGATCTTAATAAATGCTGTGGAAAACATATTTTTTAACGCAACTAAAATGTATGCAGCATTTACTATAAGTTCGTAAACACTAAACATCTTCCTTTAATATAAAAAAAGATTGTCTTAGAAGTCATACAACACTTCTAAGACAATCCCGTTTCATCTATTATTCAAATGTACGCCATCCGATATCCGTACGATGGAAGAATCCATCCCATTGTTGATCAGCAAGGCCAGTATAAACTTTTTCTTGTGCTTCTTTTAAAGTGGCCGCTTTCGCTGCAACGAGAAGTACACGACCACCATTTCCGATAAAGTGATCATCTTCCAGTTTAGTCCCTGCATGGAATACATCAAGCCCTTGATCTGTTAGTACATTAAGGTTAGGAAGTGCGTGACCATTCACTACGTCGTTAGGATACCCTTCCGATGCAATGACAACCCCTAACATCGCTTCTTCATGCCACTCAAGATCAAATGTTTCTCCAGCCATCAGGGCTTCCATGAACTTACCAAAATCCGACTTCATACGTGGCAAGACAACTTGTGTTTCTGGGTCACCAAAGCGGGCATTGAATTCAATAACCTTTGGACCTTGATCAGTAAGTATTAAACCAGCATACAGGATTCCTGTGAAAGGAATTCCTTCCTCTGTCATAGCCTCGACCGTTGGTACGACTACACGATCGTACGCTTCCTGCACAATTGCGTCCGAAATTTGTGGGACTGGGGAATAAGCTCCCATGCCACCTGTATTTGGGCCACGATCTCCATCATACGCACGTTTATGATCTTGTGCAATCACCATTGGATAGATTTGTCCATCATGGACGAACGACATATATGAGAACTCTTCGCCATCTAAAAATTCTTCTACCACCACACGTGATGATGATTCACCGAACTTTTGATTGCCGATCATGTCATCTACCGCGTCTAATGCTTCCTGTAACTCCATTGCGACAATTACGCCTTTTCCAGCTGCTAATCCATCAGCCTTCACTACGATCGGAGCACCTTGTTCACGGATGAATGATTTTGCTTCTTCAGCATCCGTGAAAGTTCCATAAGCCGCTGTTGGAATATCATATTTATCCATGATCTCCTTAGCGAATGACTTACTACCTTCGATACGGGCAGCTGCCTGGGTCGGGCCGAATATAGTTAAACCTTTTTCTAGGAAGTGATCAGCAATACCTTCCGCAAGCGGCTGTTCCGGCCCAACGAACGTCAACGTAACACGCTGTTCGATTGCAAAGTCTGCTAATGCTTCAAAGTCTGTAGCCGCAATCTGTACACATGTTGCATCTTGCTGCATACCGTCGTTACCAGGTGCCACAAACACTTCCGATACAGAAGGCGCTTGGTTGAACTGTCTGGCTATCGCATGTTCACGACCACCACTTCCAATTACAAGTACTTTCATGTTTATCTACTCCCTGCACAATTAATGTTTGAAATGACGTACGCCTGTGAATACCATCGTAATGCCGTATTCATTGGCTTTTTTAATGGAATCTTCATCTTTCACCGAACCACCCGGTTGAATGATTGCCGTAATACCTGCTTTTGCCGCTGCTTCAACTGTATCATCCATAGGGAAAAATGCGTCAGAAGCAAGAGCTGCTCCTTTTGCACGTTCGCCTGCCTGTGTCAGAGCAATTTTCGCGGCACCTACACGGTTCATCTGACCCGCGCCAACGCCGATTGTCATGTGCTCATCTGTAATGACGATTGCATTAGATTTCACGTGTTTCACAACGGCCCATCCAAGTTTCATCGCATTCCATTCGGCCTCAGTCGGCTCACGGTCTGTTGCCACTTTGATATCCGCTTCTTCAAAACCGTGGGCATCAGGCTGTTGCATTAATAATCCGCCTTCAACAGATACTGTGTTCCACTGATCTTTTTTCCGCTGTTCAAATGAAATCGTCAAGAGACGGATGTTTTTCTTTTTCGTCAATGTCTCAAGTGCTTCTTCTGTAAACGAAGGAGCAATAATGATTTCAAGGAATATATCAGCAAGTTGCACCGCTGTTTCCTGATCTACTTCTTTGTTCAATGCAATGATTCCGCCAAAAATAGACGTAGCATCTGCTTCGTAGGCTTTTTGGAAAGCTTCAGCAATGGTTTCTCCTGTACCCACACCACATGGATTCATATGCTTAACCGCTACAGCTGCAGGCTCAGTAAATTCCTTAATGATTTGTATCGCTGCATTCGCATCTTGGATATTGTTATAAGATAGTTCTTTTCCATGAAGCTGTTTAGCATAGGCGATCGAGAAATCAGATCCAAGTGGACGGCTATAGAATGCTGCCTGCTGATGGGGATTTTCTCCATAACGCAATGGTTGCTTCAACTCGTATGTATAGGTAACTTGTTCCGGGAATTGTTCGCCTGCAAGGTCTGTTAAGTAGCCTGAAATCAATGAATCGTAAGCTGCTGTATGACGGAACACTTTAGCTGCCAAACGACGGCGTGTCTCAAGAGTCGTCTTGCCATCCGCTTTTAGTTCGTCAAGTACTGCACTATAGTCAGCTGCATCCACAATGACTGTCACGTATGCATGGTTCTTTGCAGACGCGCGAAGCATTGCTGGTCCACCGATATCGATATTTTCGATTGCATCTTCCGCTGATACATCTGGTTTGGAAATCGTTTCTTTGAATGGATATAAGTTTACACACACTACATCGATTGGCTGGATGCCGTGCTCTTTCATTTGTGCTTGGTGTCCAGGGTCGTCTTGTTTTGCAAGTAACCCACCGTGAATCATCGGGTTTAACGTTTTCACGCGACCTTCCATGATTTCAGGGAATCCTGTTACTTCATCTACAGCCGTTACGGCAACGCCATTGTCTTTCAAATGCTTCATCGTACCACCAGTAGACAATAATTCATACCCAAGCTGTTCTAGTTCTTTCGCAAATTCTACTACTCCACTTTTATCCGATACGCTTAACAATGCGCGTTTTTTCAAAGGAATTCCCTCCAGTTTATAAAAAAAGCCTGTCATCTCAACAGGCTCATCAATTTTTAAATACGTTTTGCAATGTCGCTACATATAATTCATGTTCCACGGCATGGATCGCTAAAGCGGTCTGCTCGGCATCCCCATCGACAACATCCACTGCGCGTTGCGCTAAAATCGGGCCCGTATCCATCCCCTCGTCTACCAGATGGACTGTGACACCAGTAACTTTAACGCCAGCATCTACTGCTTGTCCAATTGCATCCTTACCTGGGAATGAAGGCAACAGCGATGGATGGATATTGATGATGCGTTCAGGATATGCGTCCAATAAAACTGGACCGATCAATCGCATATAGCCAGCTAATATTAGCCACTCCACTTGTGCTTCTTGTAATTCTTTGAGGATTGCTTGTTCATATGCTTCTTTCGTTTCGAAGTCACGAGGACGAATGGCTGCAATTGAAATACCTTTTTCATTCGCTCGTTCATTGACGAAAGCATCTGGTTTATCTGTCACCATCAAAACGATTTCAGCTGGAATTCGCTCCGCTTTACAAGCCTCTGCCAAAGCGGCAAAGTTACTACCGCTTCCTGAGGCAAATACTGCGATCTTCACTTTATTCATTATGACAATGTCCCGTCATGCTCACCGTTAAATGTTACGCCTGCTTGCTTCGTAACACGTCCGATTACATACGCTTCTTCACCGTGTGCTTGAGCGATTTCAATTGCTTTTTCAGCTTCTGCTTCCGGCAAGGCTACAACGAACCCAACACCCATGTTGAATACGCTATATAAATCACGATCTGTTAATTTGCCTTTTTCTTTCAACATGTGGAATACAGGAAGCACTGGCCAAGCACCTAGATCTACTTCTACTCCAAATTCTTCAGAGAACATACGTGGAAGATTTTCGAAGAATCCACCACCTGTAATATGCCCCATAGCGTGTACGTCAAGCTGTTGGTGCATTTCAAGTACCGGCTTTGCGTAAATCTTAGTTGGCTTTAACAATGCATCAGCTACTGTGCCAAGGTCTTCATAGCCAGCAATCGTGCCGTTAATATCTGCGCCCAATTGTTCGAATACAATATGGCGTACTAAAGAGTAGCCGTTCGAGTGAATACCGCTCGATGCGATTCCAACTAGTACGTCTCCTGCTTGCACACGGTCGCCCGTAACAAGATTGCTCTTTTCACAAGCTCCTACGGCAAAACCAGCCAAATCGTATTCATCTTCTTCGTAAAGTCCTGGCATTTCAGCCGTTTCTCCACCTATCAATGCTGCACCCGATTGTACACAACCATCCGCTACACCTTTGACGATTGCTTCCACTTTTTCAGGAACTGCTTTACCTAATGCCACATAATCAAGGAAATAGAGAGGCTCAGCACCTTGCGCTACGATATCATTTACACACATTGCGACACAGTCTATTCCAATTGTGTCATGACGGTCCGCCATGAAAGCCAATTTCAACTTCGTGCCAACACCGTCTGTACCAGAAATTAGTACTGGTTCTTTATATTCGAGTGCAGATAAATCGAACATTCCACCAAATCCACCAAATGCACCTGCTACCCCTTTACGAGATGTTCGTGCTACGTGAGATTTCATGCGTTCAACTGACTCATAGCCAGCTTCAATATTTACTCCCGCTTTTTCATATGCCTTCGACATGGAAAGGCCTCCTATCGTACGATTTCTTTTTCATGCGGCATTGCCGTATCCGAATAAATCTCTGTTGGATACTCACCCGTGAAACAAGCCAAGCATTGTCCGCAGTTTTTCATTTCAGATGACCGGCCGTTCGCTTCCAACATTCCCTCTATTGATAGGAATGATAGGGAATCTGCACCAATCTCATCGCGCATTTCATCTATAGTACGACCTGTCGCAAGCAATTCTGAATCTGAACTAATATCTACTCCGTAATAACACGGCGCGATTAATGGCGGTGAAGCAATGACGACATGTATTTCTTTTGCTCCTGCATCGCGAAGCATGGAGACTATTCGTTTAGATGTCGTTCCACGAACAATTGAATCATCGACCATAACCACACGCTTACCATAAACGACCTGATGTACAGGTGACAGTTTCATTTTTACGCCTTTTTCACGTAATGCTTGAGATGGCTGGATAAACGTTCGGCCAACATAGCGGTTTTTGATTAATCCTAATTCATATGGAATCCCGCTTTGTTCAGAGAATCCTATAGCTGCTGAAATACTAGAATCCGGAACTCCAGTGACGACATCTGCACTGATTTGTACTTCACGCGCCAGTTGTTTACCACAACGTTTACGCGCGGCATGAATATTGATACCATCGATATCTGAATCAGGACGAGAGAAATAGACATACTCCATAGAACACATCGCGTTGTCTGCCGGTTCTGCAAAACGCTCAGACACTAATCCATTATCATTGATGATTAGCAATTCACCTGGTTCCACAGAACGAACATATTCAGCACCGATAATTTCAAATGCACAAGTTTCTGAAGCAACGACCCATGCATCACCAATTTTCCCCAAAGATAATGGACGCATACCATTTGGATCTTGCGCCACCATCAACCCTTCATCTGTCATTAAAACAAATGCAAATGCACCTTTTAAAATAGCTAGCGCCTTCTTCACCCGGTCACGATGATTACGTGAACCACTGCTACGTTTGATCAAGTGAGCGAGTACTTCTGTGTCGGATGTACTTTGGAAGATGCTACCTTGCCGCTCCAAATGTTCTTTCAAATCTGTCGCATTGATCAAGTTCCCATTATGCGCAATCGCCAAGCTACCCGTTGTGGAACGAAAGACAAGTGGTTGTACATTTTCTATACCACGGCCGTCTTTTGTCGTATAACGAACTTGCCCAATTGCGCCTCGTCCTTCAAGCGAGTCCAACTTTTCACCTGAGAACACTTCATTGACCAGGCCTTCACCTTTAACTGCATGGAGGCCATTATCGCCTTTTACGACGATACCAGCCCCCTCTTGTCCACGATGCTGAAGAGCATGCAATGCATAATAGCTAAGTTGTGCTGCATCGTCATGTCCCCATATCCCAAATACGCCGCACTCTTCGTTTAGTCCTCTGAGTTCAGCAAGCATGCTATTGCCCCTTTCCAAGCAGTTTGGAATTCTTCTACCGTCCCTTCTACTAAGACAGTTCCCTCTGCGTCTTTGATGACGATTTCTTCGCCATCTGTTACTGTTCCTATTTTCACAGCATCTTGAACTTTCTCTTCAAATGCGGCTACTTGATCAGCTTGTACAGTAACCAAGAAACGTGACTGTGTTTCACTGAATAACGCAGTGATTGCTGAGCCTTCCACTGTTACGTCAGCACCCAAACCTGGTGAACCAAATGTACCTTCACAAAGCGCTACTGCAAATCCACCTTCTGACAAATCATCGGCCGATTGGATGATTCCAGCTTGGATTGCCCCAAGAAGCTGTTGTTGACGAGTTGCCTCTATGTCTAAATCAATTGCAGGTGATTTACCGAAGATCTTGCCTTCGATCATTTGTTGCAACTCGCTGCCGCCAAATTCTGTTTCTGTTTGACCGATCAAATAGATCGCATCTCCAGCTTGTTTGAAACCAGGCGTTGTCACTTGACCTAAATCATGGACGATTCCTACCAAACCGATTGTTGGTGTTGGATAGATTGGCACACCGTTTACTTCATTGGAAAGAGATACGTTACCCCCAATGACCGGTGCATTTAATTTACGACATGCTTCCGAAATACCGTCCGCTGATTTTTCCAACTGCCAGAATACTTCTGGCTTGTCCGGGCTACCGAAATTCAAGCAGTCAGTCAAAGCGATTGGTTCTGCTCCTGAACATACAAGGTTACGTGCAGCTTCAGCTACCGCAATCTTACCACCAACTTCTGGATCCAAATAAATGAATCGAGAGTTACAATCCGCTGTCATCGCAATCCCCTTGTTTGTTCCTCTAACACGGATCACACCTGCAGATGCCCCTGGTGCTAAAACTGTATTCGTTCTTGCACCTGTGTCGAACTGATTATATACCCACTCTTTAGATGCAATCGTAGGCCGTTGCAATAAGTCGAGTAAAGTTTCTTTTAAGTTCGTTACTTGTGGTTCTTTATTTTCAATCGCTTGGTTTTTCGCAAATGATGCAGGTTCTTTAGATTCTTTCTGATAGCTCGGTGCATCTTCAGCTAGTAGATCTGCCGAAACTTCTGCTGCAACTTCACCTTTATGAAGCAAACGAAGCATTTTGTCATCTGTTACATGTCCAATTGTCGCTGCAGTAATTCCGTACTTTGTGAAGAGTGCAATTACTTCCTCTTCCCGACCCTTTTTCACCACGATCAACATACGTTCCTGAGATTCTGACAACATCATTTCATACGCTGTCATATTCTCTTCACGCTGTGGTACAAGGTCTAAGTTCAATTCCACGCCATAGCCCGCTTTTGAAGCCATTTCTGCTGCTGATGAAGTTAGACCCGCTGCACCCATATCTTGAATACCGATCAACGCATCGGATTGAACTAGTTCTAGGCAAGCCTCCATCAATAACTTTTCAATGAATGGATCTCCTGCCTGCATTACCGGAAGTTCTTGCTCTTCTTCAATAGATAATTCAGAAGAAGACATGGTGGCCCCGTGAATTCCGTCACGTCCTGTTGTAGCACCTGCGTATATCACTGTGTTGCCAATACCAGCCGCAACACCTTTTTGAATATCTTCATGATTCAACAAACCGACTGCCATTGCATTGACTAGTGGACGCTTTGAATAACACTGATCGAACTGGACTTCACCGGCTACTGTTGGGATTCCCATTGCATTACCGTAACTTGCAATTCCAGCAACTGCTTCTTCAAACAAAAATCTATCTCGAGGTTCTGTTAAATCTCCGAAACGAAGTGAATTTACTAACGCTACTGGACGTGCACCCATAGAAAATACGTCCCGAATGATCCCGCCAGCACCTGTTGCTGCACCAATGAAAGGCTCGATTGCAGATGGTGAGTTATGGGACTCCATTTTAAAAACAGCCGCTTGGTTGTCACCGATGTCTACAATTCCAGCACCTTCACCTGGTCCCTGTAGTACACGTGCACCTTCAGTAGGAAATCTGCGTAATACAGATTTTGAGCTTTTATATGAACAGTGCTCCGACCACATAGCTGAAAATAAACCTGTTTCCACATAATTCGGAATACGTCCAAGTTTTTCTACTGCACGTTCATATTCTGCATCCGTCATGCCCATTTGGAGATATAGACGATTTTCTTTAATTTGCTCCGCTGTAGGTTCGTGATTAATTGACATGCTGTTCACCCCGACTGTTCATGATTGATTGGAATAAAGCTGTTCCATCTGTTCCACCGATGATTGCTTCTACTGCACGTTCAGGTAGTGGCATCATACCAAGAACATTGCCTCTTTCATTTGTGATACCCGCGATAGCTTCTGTGCTACCATCTATATTTTCATCCCCATATGTGAAGACAATTTGATTATTGCTTTTTAGTTTTTCCACAGTCTGATCGTCCGCATAGTAGTTACCAAATTCATTAGCAACTGGCAATGTGAGCATTTGACCTTGTGTATAGTCTTTAGTAAAGGCTGTATTATTATTTTCCACCCGTACTATTTCTAGGGCTGAACGGAATTTCAAGTTTTGATTACGTAAGAATCCACCTGGGAGAATGCCTGCTTCTACTAAGATATGAAAACCATTACCTACGCCAAGAACTAATTTACCTGATTCAGCAAACGCTTGTAATTGTTTACAAGCAGGTGAACTCTTCGCCAATGCACCCGGACGCAAGTAGTTGCCGTATGAAGTGCCTGTTGGTAATAGAACCGCATCGAATGAATCGAGTTGGTCGGCTTCTGTATGCCAAACGTATTCAACATCTTGCTTTACTGTTTCCTCAATTGCATGGTACATATCAAGATCACAAGTAAGACCTGGGAATACTAGAACGGCGAACTTCATTTGCTGGCAACCTCCCCGATTTCAAAACGGTAATCTTCAATGACTTTATTAATTAATAAATCGCTACACATTTCATTCACGCGTGCTTCGATTGTCTGTTCTGATCCATCAAGCTCTAATTCAATTAATTTCCCAACTCGTACACTTTTTACGTCTTCGTAGCCCATCTTTTGAAGTGCTTCAGTTGTCGCAATGCCTTGTGGATCTACAACACTTTCACGTAGTGTTACATAAATTGTTACTTTCGTCATTGTCAGTTCCTCCCAAAGTGGAAATAATAGTTTTTATTAGTTAATATCTTGCCAAATACCAGACTGCTCAATTTCTTGCAAAGTTCTTTCAAAGTTTTCTGTCATAATCGTCACGTGACCCATTTTACGTTTTTCTTTTGCTTCTGCTTTGCCGTATAAATGAATGGACCAATCTGGATAGTCCGCGATACGTTCTTGAAGCGGTGCTACATGTTCCCCAAGTACATTCACCATTATGGATGACCCCCATAACTTCGGCTCACGTAACGGCCAACCGCAGACTGCACGAACGTGTTGATGGAATTGTGAGATGTTACATGCCTCTATTGAATAGTGACCCGAGTTATGCGGGCGCGGTGCTAATTCATTAATCATGATTTCACCGTCAGGCAGAACGAACATCTCAACTGCTAGTGTTCCTATTAATTCTAAATGGCCTGCGATTTTCTTTGCAGCAATTTCTGCTTGCTCCAAAACTCTTTGTTCTACTCGTGCTGGTACAATCGATTCGTGCAAAATATGATTTTTATGAATATTTTCAGCAATTGGCAGGCAATATGTTTGTCCTGCTGGATTTCTTTGAATGATAACGGAAATCTCTTTTTCAAATGGCACAAAAGCCTCCGCTATACAAGAAGAATGAGTAAATAAATCTTTGGCACTTTCAATTTGTTCTTTCGATTCAAGCTTTACTTGACCTTTACCGTCATAGCCTCCAAAAGCAGTTTTCACGATACAGGGGAACCCAAGATCATCAATTTTCTCTTCTAACTCTTTATATGTTTCAGCGGTTATGTAAGGCGCAACCTGTACTCCAGCTGCTTGAATTTCAGCCTTTTCATTGATACGGTTTTGTGTGATACGGACTAGTTCAGCACCTTGAGGTACGTAAGCTTTCTTTGTCAGTCGCTTCAAACCTGCATAGTCGATATTTTCAAATTCAAATGTAATAACATCACTTACTTGGCTTAATTCGTTCAATGCCTCTTCATCATTATATGATGCCACTATTTCGATATCAGCTAACTGTCCGCATGGAGAGTTTTTTGTTGGATCAAGGACCGCAATCTTGAAACCAGCCTCTTTGGCCGCAAGTCCCATCATCCGTCCCAATTGCCCTCCACCGATGATACCGATTGTCTGTCCTGGTTGAATCATTTTCAATTTAATTCACCACTGCTTTCTAGCGAGATTTGCTTCATTTCATCGCGTCTTTGCTGCAGTTTATTGCGTAATACTTCATCTTGTGCACAGAGCATTTGAGCCGCAAGGAGGCCTGCATTTGTAGCGCCCGCTTTACCAATTGCCATAGTCGCTACAGGTACACCTCCTGGCATTTGAACGATGGATAACAGCGAGTCCATACCATTCAATGCTTTAGACTGCACAGGCACACCAATAACAGGAACTAGCGTTTTCGCTGCAACCATTCCTGGTAGATGGGCAGCTCCGCCTGCTCCTGCGATAATAGCGCATAATCCTTTCTTCTCCGCTTGTTCCGCATAGTCGAACATGAAATCGGGTGTACGGTGGGCCGACACTACTTTCTTTTCATAAGGAACTCCTAGTTCATCCAGTATGTCGCATGCATGTTTCATTGTTTCCCAGTCGCTCTTACTGCCCATTATGATACCAATCTTCGGTTCCAAATCTAATCCGCTCCTTCATGCACAACATGATTTAATATAAAATAATAAAAAGGTCCTTGAAAACTCCACTTTTCACATGCACAAAAAGCAGAACTTTCAAGGACCCTTACCAATATGGATACGTAGCTATCGTAACTTAGCCATTCTCCATGATTATCCAAGAAAAATTGCTTTCCCACATAGTATAGACATTTACGGTGTCTTGGTAGAAACGCCACAGCCAATTCTGCAGCATATACGGGGAACTCATTTACTCTTATTATATTATCAATTAATACATAATCCGTCAACTAAAAGACGAACATTACATTATAGGTCTTTTACAATCATTCGTCTTTAAGTTGACATATGAATGGTTAAACGCTAGTTCTCTTTCCCTTGACAGTTATTAGCTATTTTTGATAGCTTGAAACTGTGTTTGTTGTCTAATTGGAATATACTCTTCTCCAACCTGTTTAAATAGGGGTTTCTCTCTTCTGGCAACAACGGTATATCCCAAACTTTGAATTCTTTCCAAACATTCATCAAGCGTTTCATTTTCTTCTCTATCAAACCAGATCTTTTGTTTACTCATTTGAATAACTTGCCTCTTTTCACACTCTTCACCCAAAAGCCACCGTGTATCGACTTAGGTTCATACGATATAATAAAGGCTTTCGGATCTAGTTCCGTTATGGTTTTATACAGTTGCACTTCGTATTTACGAGGCGTCAAAATTTGCATAGTTGAACGATAACCACTTAATCCATTAGCTGCCGAGTCTGTAACGCCATATCCAAGCCGTCGCAACACAGCGGGCATTTCCTTATCAATATCTGCCGTTATCACGTTAACCGTTATATAACCAAGTGCTAAACGTTCTTCAATTTTCGAACCAATAATAACCCCGATGCCATACCCGAGCGCATAAGCAATCAAGTTTTGTATTTGATCTAGATTATCAAGTACTAAACCAAGTCCGATGACGTATATTACCGTCTCTATCATACTCACAGTTGCAGCAATATAACGATAGCCTTTCAGTGTCAGGATTATTCGTATTGTCATGAAAGTAACATAGACAATATTGATTGCGAAAATTATTAATATCATTACCATTGCACCACTCCTTTAAACAAGTAGGATAATCGTATCGCGCCTTAGTTAAAAACTCAAGGAAAGTCTTTTAAATTGTAGATTATGATAGACGCTTGTGGAGTGGACGAGAAGGATAGAAGGCATGACAAAGATCGTGTAGCCAAATAAGGGGGATGAATAGTGCACTTGATGGGTTAATGAGTGGATTCTTGCCATTGATATAGAGCGATTGTCTGGATGCTTTGAGCGAGGAAGCGGGATGATAGAGCGCATGGCACGCTTTATTGAGCGGGTTAGCAAGACGATAGAGCGCTTAGCGCAATTCATTGAGCGGGTAAGCGGGATGATAGAGCGCTTAGAGCAATTCATTGAGCGAGTAAGCGAGACGATAGAGCGCTTAGCGCAACTCATTGAGCGGGTTAGCAAGACGATAGAGCGCTTAGCGCAACTCATTGAGCGGATTAGCGAGACGATAGAGCGCTTAGCGAAATTCATTGAGCGGGTTAGCGAAACGATAGAGCGCATGGCACGCTTCATTGAGCGGGTAAGCAAGACGATAGAGCGCTTAACATGATTTATTGGCACCTAACCAAGATCGACGATCACTCAACTCTGAACTTAGTCCATATTTAGTATTAAACACAAAAAAGCCACTCCCCAAAGGGAATGGCTTCGCATGCCTAGCAACGTCCTACTCTCACAGGGGGAAACCCCCAACTACCATCGGCGCTGAAGAGCTTAACTTCCGTGTTCGGTATG
>NZ_PDZC01000009.1 GCF_002743375.1 Sporosarcina sp. P34 | reverse complement strand
GAATTAGCCTTCGGTTTACTGGCAGTGAACTTGAGAAAGTACACTGCCAGGGAGGTAAACATATAGGAAATCATACAAGGATTTCTATACAAAAAGGGTTCGATCATCAAAAACCGATGATCGAACCCTTTTTTAGCTCACTTCTGGCTAGTTATGTCCCAGCCTCAGGATCATCAATTATTGATACGATCGATGAATTTATTTAGTTGACCGACTGATACTTTATCTGACAATCCAAATGTACCGTCTAGGTAACCAGTTGTAATTTCGTGATAGAACAAAATGTTGATATATTCTGTTGCCCAGTGTCCAGCAGGAACATCAGAGAATTTCGCAATAGCAGAACCTCTTAATTCAAATGCTCCGACTAAAACTTTTGCCATTTGAGCGCGAGTTAATTCTTTATTTGGATTAAAGTTCCCTGCATCGCCAGAGAAGATATTCGCTTCAGCGACTGCGGATATTGCTTTATAGTGGGGATTTGATTCATCCACGTCTTTAAATGTAACATTAACAGTTGTCATATCAAGATCTAACTTTTCTGCAAGTACCTGTGCAATTTCCCCGCGAGTGGCATACACAATTTCTTTAACTGGAGCTGACGCTGCAACCTTGTTCTCTGTACTTACATTATCCGTGAAGTTCGCTACGCGACGTGCACCGATATAACGGCTCTTCCAGTAGTATGGATCATCTAATGAGGATACCATGACGCCTTTACTAGCCGAAGCATGGATAAAGTTATTAGCCCCTACATAGATGCCGACGTGTGATACACCGCGACCTGATGTATTAAAGAATACGAGGTCACCAACTTCTAGATTGCTTTTAGCAATAGAAGTGCCGACTGCGATTTGCTGACCAGTCGTTCTTGGAATAGAAAGGCCTTCTTCTTTGAATACGTATTGCGTGAATCCTGAACAATCAAAAGCCGTTGGGGTTGTCCCACCTAAACGATAAGGTGTTCCCATATATTTTTTTGCGGTGTTTACTAATGATGTTGGTGAGTTTGCGGAAGCAAATTCTGGTACGAATGAAAAGAATAGTAGACTTGCCATGACCAGAGTGATTAGACGTTTCATGCTGTGCTCAAATTCCCCTTTCGCGCAATCATTGTTGCGCTTTGTAATCTAGGAATATGTTAGCACGAATAAACATGGGAATTATTACATTTATATTACAAGAAAATTACACGCTGACATATGATTGAAATGTTCAGTTGAATAACTCACGACATGTACGCTAATCAGAATCAATAAGAAAGTCAGTTTATTTTCGTTATGACGTTATATACGCGTAGTATGTGGTATAATCATTCAACATATCGAAGTGCTTAGTAGTATATGACAGTAAGTAATAAAGGATGAGTTATGCGTGCCTAAAGTAGTAGTATTTAGTAATATGTATCCTTCTGCGGAGCATCCAACCTTTGGAATTTTTGTGAGAAACCAAGTGGAACAATTAAAAAATGATGGCGTAGATGTGAAAGTTATCGCCATACATGATCCCGGTAAAGGAAAGATCGGAAAGATCACCAACTATCTATCATGGGGAATGCAATCCCTTCTATATGTTTTACAGCATAAAAAGAAAGTCAGTATCACACATGCGCATTACGCGTTTCCTACAGGAATGGTATCGTTGCTTGCAAAGAAATTATGGAAGATCCCGTACGTGGTGACGGTGCATGGTGGAGATTTAGATAAGATGGCAAAGAAAAGTGAACGTATCGCAAAATTCACTAAACGTATTTTACAAGAATCTTCAATGGTGATTACGGTTGGAGAGAAGTTGCGAAATGATGTCATTACGGATTATGGAATTGCCCCTAGCAAAGTAGAAATCATGAGTATGGGTGTAGATACGAGTGTCTTCAAGCCAATGGCTCAAGAGGAAGTTCGGCTTTTACTGGACGTGCCGTTGAATGAACGTGTAGTGCTTTTTGTAGGAAACGTTATAGAAGCAAAAGGTGTCATGGAATTGATCGATGCATTTACACAATTACAAGAGACATATGACGATCTTCTTCTATATATAGTAGGTTCACAAAAGGACCAGCGCTTTACAGCGGAAGCGAAAGAAAAAGTCGGCAACAACTCGGGCATTCGCTTTAAAGAGCCTGTCAGCCAGACTGAACTTGCGAAATGGATGTCAGCAACTGATATTCTCGTGTTACCTTCTTATCATGAAGGTTTCGGCTTGGTGGCACTTGAAGCGCTTGCCTCGGGAGCCAAAGTCGTAGCGACGAATGTTGGAGGCCTTCCTTATTTGTTAAAAGACGATGTCGGAACCTTAGTCGAGCCACGTAACGCGCAAGCCTTGGCTGCTGGACTCGAGGAAGCACTTGCGAATGAAGTGACAAGAGAGCAACATGAAGTCACGCAACAAGTGATTCAGCAACATTCTTCAACAGTCATCGTCCAAAGGTTGAACGATATCTATGAACAGAATGGAAAGGATCTTCCAAATGAGTAAATTATTCAAGATCATTGGCACTGTCGCTATCATTAATATAGTCGCCAGATTGTTTGGTTTCGGGCGGGAAGTCGTGATTGGCATACAATATGGTACATCGACAGTAGCGGATGCCATCGCGACAGCGTATACGATTCCGAACTTTATTTATCTAGTGCTTGGTGGGGCGTTGACGACTGCCTTTATATCGATCTACCATTCAGCGAATATGGATAAACCATTATTTGTACGCAAAGCGTTCACGACAGTGGTTATGACTGCTACACTCGTTACATTAGTACTTATCGTTTTGACGAATCCGATTCTACATCTATTCTTTAAAGAGTTAAGTGAGGAAGACTATACATTGGTTAGAAACCTTTTCCTATGGATGATGCCTTCTTCTATTGTATTGGTCATGTCAACATGGATGAGTGGATTATTAAATATCAACGATCGCTTTCAGTTATCAAGTCTCGCAATCTTATTGTATAACGCAGCATTTGTTGCAGTAGGCTTTGCGCTAACAAAATGGCTGGGTCCTGAATCATATGGTGTGGGCGCAATGGTCAGTGCGATCCTAATGGGACTCTTCCTGTATTCTGGTATCAAACGGGCAGATCTTTCCTCACTGAAACCTTCATTCGGCATGCCAACGGACATCAAGAGAATGTGGTGGCTCGCCTTGCCCATTTTATTCGGCGGTGCATCATTGCAGTTTTACTTCATTATTCACCGTATTGCGGCGGGGGGATTAGGAGAAGGTGCGATTTCTTCTATTAACTACGCATCGAAACTAACGGGCTTTCCACAAGCTATTCTCATGACGGCTGTCACGACGGTGATCTATCCGATGCTCGCGAAGAAAGAAGGCGAGGGGGATACAAATACGGTCAAGGCGCTTTACAAGAAAGGCATGCTCTACATGGTCGCGTTACTATTGCCAGCGACGGTGTTCTGCTACTTCCTAGCCGAGCCGCTAATTCGAATAGTATTCGGTTATGGGAATTTCGATGAGAAGTCCGTTATGCTGACGGTGCCGGTGTTCAAAGTATTCGCTTTGTCGATGTTTTTCTTGGCGGCCAATACGTATGTCACTCGTTTTTATTATGCAAAAGGTAATTCGATCACACCTATTATCTTTAGTTTAATCAGCGTGTTTGGAATTAATATCGGTATTATTTTTGCGTTTGTTGATCAGATTGGGGCGCAGGCCATTGCGTACGGTACTGTCATCAGTGCTGCAGTGAACTTCCTTTTACTTGCGGGGTATGCTCGGTATAAATGGAAGTTGTAATGATAGGAAAAAAGCTTTCACTCGGTTGAGTGGAAGCTTTTTTGTGTTGGCAGTGAAACTGAAGAGGTCGCTGTCCTCACTAACGCGCTGCCGAATGATTTACGCGGTGAACCAGACAGCACCTGGCTTTTTTTATTGTTGGACTACAGCCGAAATACTGACCACTTACTAGCTCAAATCAAACACTCATTGCATAAAGAAGTTATCTTCACCAATTTTGTCATATAAACCACTACGTTTGAACAAGTTTACTTTCTCTGGAGGTACTCTCTTAAATACCAGTCGTTTGTTTTGGCGGTCTGCTTCGTCAAGCATAGCGGAAAGGGCTGCTTCGCCAGTGGCGTCGATAGCTGTTAGATTTTTCATGTCCAAAATGATCGTCTTCTGCTCAAGATTCAACAGTTCAGGGTATCGATCCTCGAAGTGTTTCGCTGTACCGAAGAATAGTGGACCAGAGAGTTTGAATTTGATCAGCTCAGATTCATTTCCTGTAGATAACTTGAATTTTTCAACATCGGACAGTTTACTCTTTTTAATATTCAATGAGCCGCTCATCTTGCGTAAGAACGACAGGGCAGCGAGCAAGATTCCGACTTCGACTGCGATGGTTAGATTCACGAATATGGTCAAAAGGAAAGTTGTCAGTAACACAAGTGAATCACCCGAGCGTAACGAAGCGATTTGAGCGAAGGCTTTTCTAGAGCTCATATTCCACGCGACGAACATCAGAATGGGTGCCATTGCGGCCAACGGTATATAGGAAGCGTAAGGTGCAAATAGTAATAAGAAAGCTAAGACAAATAAACTTTGCACAACACCGGAGATCGGACTGACCGCGCCTGAACCGATATTTGTAGCGGTACGTGCGATGGCACCTGTAGCTGGGATTCCGCCGAATAATGGTGTAACGATATTGGCGATACCTTGACCGAATAATTCTTTCTTGGAATCATGCTTGGGTACCTTACTTTTCATTCCATCTGCAACGACTGCGGAAAGCAATGATTCAATTGCACCGAGTGCAGCAATGATTAAAGCAGGTTGCCATAGATTCACCAGTTTAGCGAACGTGATTTCAGGAAAATGAAAACTTGGCAGATGTTGCGGAATGCCACCGTATGCTGTCCCGATCGTTTCTACTTTACCTGGGAAGAACAACACCGAGCAGATAGTAGGAACTAACAGCGCAATAAGGAGCAACGGAATTTTTGGAGCGATTTTCGGTAAAAGGAAGATGACGACGAGACCGATTGCGGCAGTCAGAATACTAAAAGTGTTGACGGTATGAAAATGACGAGCGATTTCCATCATGCTCTCATGGAAGAACTCTTTTTTCTCCACTCCCGTCAATCCAAAGAAGTTTTGGAATTGTCCAGTAAAAATAATCACTGCTATCCCGGCAGTGAATCCAATTGTCACCGATCGCGGGACGAAATGGATGAGATTACTGACACCGAGAAAGCTCATAATGACCAGAAGAATACCAGCGAGAAATCCGGCAATCAGAAGATCTTCGTAACCGTACTGCAGTACAATAGCTAGTAATATGGGAATGAATGCGCCAGTAGGACCAGCAATCTGGTAACGTGAACCGCCTAGCAAGGCGACTAGGAGACCAGCAATGATCGTAGTGTAAAGCCCATATTCCGGTTTTACGCCGGAAGCAATTGCAAAAGCCATCCCAAGTGGAATGGCTACAATTCCAACAGTAATCCCTGCAATCAAATCCTGCCGGAAGCCCGCTGCATTATAATGTAGATAACGTGGATCTTTGAACATGTTTGTTCACTTCTTCCATTTTTAGAGTATATATACAACACTAATTATATCGTATGTACAGGGTCTATACAAGGGATGTATAAATATTCAATCATTGAAGAAGATAGTATCGAACCGTATAATTGAATTCAATATACTTTAATGTTAAAGTATATAACAGTAATAACAATAAAGGAGAGATATAAGATGAGCAGATTACAAGACAAAGTAGCGTTCATTACAGGCGGAGCATCCGGTATGGGTGAAATGATGGTAAAGCAATTCACGGCAGAAGGCGCGAAAGTAATTGCAGCTGACATCAATACAGCAGCACTTGAAGAGAAGTGGGGCGGTCAGGATGATATTCTTCCTATCAAATTGAATGTGACGGAAGATGCAGAATGGAAAGATGCTATGAAAAAGGCTGTCGATCATTTCGGTAAAATTGATATTCTCGTAAATAATGCCGGGATCTCAACTGAAAAAACCGTAGATCAAATCACGATGGAAGACTGGCGCAGACTTTCAGATATTAATAGCTTCGGTACATTCCTAGGTATGAAGCATGCTTCAACATATATGAAAGAAGCGAAAAAAGGTGCAATCGTCAATATTTCTTCATATACGGCATTGGTTGGTATGGGCTTGAATCCATATTCTGCATCTAAAGGTGCAGTACGTGCAATTTCTAAAGCAGCGGCAGCGGAATATGGACATGTAGGTATCCGTGTGAACACGGTATTCCCGGGAGTTATTGAAACACCGATGGTTGCAAATCTTGAAGAGTCTAAGGCTCAACTTGATATGTTGATTAAAATGACTCCACTACAACGTTTAGGTCAACCGGAAGATGTGGGAAATGCGGTACTCTTCTTGGCATCGGATGAAGCGTCTTATATTACTGGCGCAGAGCTTGTGATTGATGGTGGATATTCTGCACGATGATATAAATAAAAGGGTTGTCCTACAAGTCATTATGACTTACAAGACAACCCGTTATTTATCTTACGTCTACAAAGCGTTTAAAGCCCATGAAATGTGTGTTCCAATAGGATGAATCCAGTGAGGCGATTTCAATTGCTTTCGTCCCCGCATGAATGAACTTATTGTCTCCGAGATAAATACCGATATGTGAGATGCCGGGACGATATGTATTTTGGAAGAATAACAAATCACCCACTACTGGATCTTTTATGAATAGAGAACGGTTATAGAAACCGATTGTATCTAATCGTGGAACTTTAACGCCAGCTTCGTTGAATGCATAAAAAATGAATCCGCTACAATCGAATCCTGCCGGAGTTACACCTGCCCATACATAGGGAGTTCCTAGTAAAGGCTGCGTAATATCTACTAATTTTTTACCTAGCGCCTGGCTAGTAATAGGGATAGAGATAATTGGCTGTGTCACTAGCTTGCTAGATGATAATGTACCCAATGAATTAGTAGAAGAAACATTTTTTGAAGAGGTTACTTTATTTTCTACTATTAGTTTCTGTTTAACTTTGATGTTATTTGAAGTGAGAGAATTCAGGCGTTTTAGTTCGGTGACCGTAATCTTGTACTGATTGGATATCTTGTAAAGAGTATCTCCTGCTTGCACGACATGCGTTTTCGATGCGGCAGCAACACTGCCAACTGAGATGCTTGTTGCAAGCAAAAGAGAGGCAATCGCGGCTAGGGCAATTTTCTTCATTTCGACGTATCTCCTTTTAGTATACTAGACTTGGTACTTTGTACTGCAGAGTATTATTTTGTCATTAAACCTATAAACCTATCATACAATACAGTATTGGATATTAAACGTATCTTTAGAACTATCTTTATGTAGTAAATTAGTATTTAGTTAGATTTAATACGTGTGTAAGTACCCTGAAATTTTTTTTGCGATCTCGAAACAGTTCTGAAGTCTTGTTACTTGTTCATAATGATTATATATTTTATAAGAAATTGCTGAGGTGTATTTTATCGCATCGGTACATTATGGAAAAAAGCCCGTAAACAATTCGAGATAATGCAACGGATTGTTCAGGGCTTTTCTGCTGTTTAAGACCGTCCTATAGGCCAGTCAAATGGAATGGATCCAGGAGGAGAGTGCTTAATAATATCGATCATCGGTATCGTATACGCGAATAAAATTAATGCAATGGTAATACCAACCCATAAATACCAGTTCTCCAGAATTTTCGGTGATTTCTCAGCATCTACTTCTTCTTCAGCGATTGGATATTCTTCATAACCACGTGGAGCGAAGAATGCCAATTGAATGAAGATATAAAACATCAATAGAATTCCAACGAATAGGATGGTTCCGCCGACAGCTTGCCATATCTGATAGCTGATCCATGTAGAAACTTGATCTCCACCTGCGTACTCCGAGAATGAGGAACGACGTGGTCCACCGATTAGCCCTTGAATATGCATGGAAGTTGACATGATGGTCATACCAATTGCCCAAATGAACGTCTGAATGATACCTAATTTATTCAATGTAGGAGTCAATCGGCGTCCAGTCAAGTGAGGAATCAACCAATACGCAATACCGAAAAACGTTAAAATAACGGTTGTTGCAACTGTCAAATGGAAGTGACCTGTTATCCAAATGGTGTTGTGAACAAGAGAGTTCACTTGGTGAGAAGCGTTAATGATACCGCCTGCTCCACCTGGGATAAATGCTACCATACCAACGAAAGGTGCTAAGAATCGAACATCTTTCCAAGGAAGTTTTTTGAACCAGCCGAATAGAGATGTATAACCTTTTCTTCTGCCTGTAATTTCAAAAGTAGCGAATAAAGAGAATGCAGTCATCAAAGAAGGGATGACTACCATGAACGTTAAGACTACTTGGATGAACTTCCAAGTTGGGTCAATACCTGGCTCAGTCAATTGGTGATGGAATCCGACTGGAATCGAGAACATCAACAATAAAATGAACGCTAGTCTTGCTAACGGATCGCTGAATAGTTTTCCGCCGATAATTTTCGGGATAATTGCATACCAAGCCATATAGGCAGGTAACAACCAGAAGTATACGAGCGGGTGACCGAAGTACCAGAATAATGTACGTGTCAATAATACGTTAACTGTTGCGACGTAGCCAAGTGACCAAGGCAAGATCAATACGATGACTGAGTATGCTACACCAAGTGTTGCAACGAACCACATAATCATATTGATGACTACCATGAATGCTGGTAAAGGAGACTTTTCACCTTTATGGGCTTTCTTCCATACATATAGTTGACGGAAGTTAGTGAAAGCGGCGATCCAGCTCCCTACAATGACGAATGTTAGACCGATGTAGAAAATAGGGTGTGCGCGAAGCGGAGTATAGAATGTATATAATACCGAAGCTTCACCTGTTAAGATCATCCATGCAGCTAATACTGTACCAACCAACATGACCCAGAATGAAATCCAGCCCCACAGTAATTGTTGGTCTGAAATACCGACTGTTTTTCCCATAAGAGAAAATTGGAAACCAACGATGAAGAACGTAGTCAATACTAAGCCGAGTATGACACCGTGTGTCGTTAAAATCGTATAGTAATCAATGTTGAAAGGTAATGTGTATTTACCAGAACGAACTAACGTCTGAAGTAGTCCCATCAATCCACCGATTAAAAGGGAGATGAATGTGACGTGCATAAAGGCCATATACAGTCTGGATTCTTTTTTGGAGAAATTAAATAATTCCATGGGTTAGTACACCTCCACTGTGCCGAACATCAAATGGTGACCGATGCCGCAATATTCGTTACAGACTACTGTGAATTCACCGTTATTTTTCATAACGGATTCGAAGCGACTAATATGACCAGGTTCGACCATCATGTTGACGTTTGTACCGGCCACTTGGAATCCATGGACGACGTCTTTACTTGTGACTTGGAAAAGAACTGTGGAACCTTTTGGTACGCGAATCGTCTTAGTAGCGGTTCCGTCTTCTTCTTTACCGAGATCATAGTGAAAAGCGGAAGCGACAATATTGACCACGTACTTACCGTCAGCAACTTCTGTCAAACCGAGATGATCAGGTTGGAATGATTCGTGTGCTTCGACATTTTGTGGATCGATTGTTTCGATATGACTCTGTGGATGTGTTCCTTTCCAGAACGCCGCAAAGCCAATAATGAGTAAGAATAAAACCAATGATGCTAAACCGAACACAATCCATACTTTTTCATACTTATGCAAATGCATAGTGTTTCCTCCTCTACTGCTAGTTATTATCTAGATAAGAATAATCCGTAAGCGCCGAACCACATGACAAGAATGATAATACCGATGATCATAACCATGATCAGGGTACCTTTTAAATTCGCTTCTTCTTTTGGTTGATTTGTAGAAGATATCTTCTTGCTCAATACGGCCACCTCCTCGCTAAATGGAATTCATACTTTTATCATAATCCTAGAGGGGGAATAAAGAATTAGGGAAATCCCTATGAATAGAAGATTAAATGGAATGTTCACAATATGTTCAACCACTTTACATGCTTTTGTCATACATGTTTTGTTGTATTTGTAATTTGTTCTAGGTTGAAGGAACTAGCGGAAATATATTAGATGCATAAGAAAATTCAAGTGTAACAGTGAGGAAATGTGGGAATACAGAGTGGGGTAACATGTACTCCATGTTGACCGTATGGTGAATTGAAATTATACTATTATTAGGTAAAACCTAGGAAGCCGGTGTGTGAAATGGAAAATGTGAAATGGATAACAGTAGAAAACCCTGATGAAGGGGCCAAAGAAGTATTTAAACTGATTTCTGAAGAACTTCATAATAATAGATTGCATGTACTGGGATTGGCTACAGGCAGCACGATGATTCCGATCTACAATGAATGGACTAATTCGTCATTAGACTTTTCAAATATTACGGCATTTAATTTAGATGAATACGTCGGAATCAGCGCAGATAACCCGAATAGCTATGCATACTTTATGAATCAACATCTATTTAGTAAAAAGCCGTTCAAAGAAACGCATATTCCGAATGGTATGGCGGAAGATTTAGATCAGGAGTGTAAAGACTACGAGAACAAATTGAACTCTCACCCGTTAGATATTCAACTTCTTGGAGTGGGGGAGAATGGTCATATCGCATTCAACGAACCAGGCACGCCATTCGATTCTGTAACACATGTTGCGACGCTGACAGACTCTACACTAGGCGTGAATAGTCAGTACTTCGAAAACGATGATAAGATTCCGAATATTGCATTGACGATGGGAATCTCTTCTATTGTAAAGTCGAAGAAGTTGATCATGGTGGCATTTGGTGAGAAGAAGCGTCCGGCGATGGAGAAATTGAAAGCTGGAGAGATTACAACGGAGTGGCCGATTACAAAATTATTGCGTCATGAGGATGTAGTTGTGATCACTGATTTACAGCTTGATTGAGTAGAATATTAGGGGCTATCCTGGAAGTGCAAGCAGACTTCTAGGGTAGTCTTTTTTTGTGCAATACAATCAACCTAGTACATGGCTTTGCCAATTTTAGACACATATATTTCAAGTGTAATATATTGTTTGATTTTGAAATATCCTTGTTACATTACTGTAATATTTTAAGAGTTTGCCAAATGCTAAAATGAGTACACATAAACAGACAAGTAAACTACTAAAAATACATACTGTCATGGAGGAACTTATGAATCTAGTACAAAAAGTTATTTCAGTCTTAGCACTTTCCACACTTTTGATCGTCTCGCCATTTGCAGGACAAGCAGATGCAGCGGGTAAAACAACGAATATCACAAAGACAGCAACTAGTTTAACGGGTATCAAATATCGCTATGGCGGTACGACTAGAGCAGGGTTTGATTGTTCAGGTTATGTTGGGTATGTATTCAAGCAAAATGGTTTAAAAGTAGCAAGAACTTCTAAAGCGATGTATGCATCAGGGCGTGCTGTAAAGAAATCAAATCTACGTAATGGGGATTTAGTATTCTTTAACACAACAGGACGCGGTGTTTCTCACGTTGGAATTTACGTTGGAAATGGTAAGTTCGCACATGCTTCTACATCAAAAGGTGTGCGTGTAGATAGAGTGAATGATACGTATTGGGGCAAGCGCTATATAGGTGCGAAGCGTGTTGCAGGTATTTAATAGAAGAGACATCGATCTTCCTACGTGGAAGATCGATTTTTTTTGTGAAAAAATACCGGATAGAGAAGGGGAGGTCCCATCTTATCCGGTAAATATTAGGTAGTTGCGTCTTGTGGAACACGGATTGTCCAACGGGAGAAGTCCGGTTCTGCTTTCTTCACCAATTCCTTAGGATAGATGAATGTCCAAGGAGTCGTGCTGTTTGCTTTCACGGAAAGTGGAGGATTGAGGTCGAATGTTCCTCGTGCTACCAATTCTCCGGTTGCGTCAATCAATTCAAGCGGTAACTTTTCAATATTGATTTGTTTGGAGTGGCCGTTACGAACGAAAACGGATGCTGCAATCGTACCATCATCTTGTGATTGGATTTGGAAACCGGCGATATTTACTTCGCGTGGCTTCAACTTCGGCAAGTCGTTGACAATTTTAGATAACGCTTCTTTTTGCTCAGCAGGTAGTTGTTCTTCCCATGTTGGGGCTAATTCCAACTGATGTGGCATCATCGAGTGAACGTTGAATGCAAGCTTCCAATTCGCTGCAGGGATTTCTTCTACCAATTGATCGTTCTTTTCGAAAACGAATACCCATGGACGTGCACTGCGCGCTGGGATTTCACCTAACTCGTTCAAATCGAACTCTGCAGATGCGGCTGTATTGCCTTCTTCATCAAGTAGTAATAACTCGATTTCGCCTACAGTGATCGCTTGATCGAGTGAAGAACGGAAGAATGCTTTAACTAACCAGCTACCGTTTGCAGGCTCCAAATCGATATCGATACCTGATAAGGAGATTTGATTTGGTTTTAATGGCTCTAGTTCATTTGCTAGGAAACGAAAAACATATTCCTGCTCCTGTGTTAGATTCCATTGCGCATGAAGAGATAATTCTGTTTCAATATCTTCATCGCCTGAAACAGCTTGACCATTTTCTAAAATTTCTTCGGATTCAACTGTACTGTCCAATCCGGTTTTTTCGGTTTTTTTGAATAAATTGAAGAGTTTCATTGGGAAACCTCCTGTTCTGTATTGAGTTGCTTCATGAATGCGATAATCTCAGACGCGATATCCCGGCGTAGGCGTTGATAGTGCTTGGCGAATAACTGCAAGCCTTCACGCTGGTAAATACGCATAGGATCTTCTTGTCCGTATGAACGCAATCCAATTCCTTCTTTTAGACGAGTCATTACTTCCAAATGCTTCACCCACATCGTGTCAATATAGCTCAACATGACTTGTGGCAACAGTTGGCTCACTTGTTCATTATCAGTGAACGTGTCAATAAA
Organism: Sporosarcina sp. P34; assembly: GCF_002743375.1. GTDB lineage: Bacteria > Bacillota > Bacilli > Bacillales_A > Planococcaceae > Sporosarcina. The sequence goes on along the minus strand of NZ_PDZC01000009.1, from coordinate 112,569 downwards.
TGCAAACAACTCTGCCATTTCTTCATCGTACTCTTTCAATATATCTGCGGTTCTATCTAATGAATGGGGAAGATTCACCGGAGTCAGTAAAAGTGCGTTCATAGTCCGTTCGATACGATCGAAATCCCAGTTATCGGCAATTTCATTTTCTGGACAACTATCTAACACAACGAACTCCACTGTTTCTGACAACATCGTCTTAAGTTTATCGAAAATGTCCTTGCCTTCAAGTACGCGATTGCGTAATGAATAGATGACTTCACGTTGATCATTGATGACGTCGTCTAATTTTAGATTATATTCACGCATAGAGAAGTGCGCGCCTTCCACGATACGTTGTGTGCGCTCCGTCAGTTCATGTACTTCAGGGTTCAGTACTTTACCATTCTCATCCGTACGGACCTTAGGCAAAAATTTTTCGAGTTCTTCAGGAGAGAAGCGCATGTACATTTCATCTTCTAAAGAAAGGTAGAATTGACTTTCTCCATGGTCTCCTTGACGACCTGAACGGCCTCGTAACTGATTATCTACACGGCGACTTTCATGTTTTTCTGTACCTAATACAAATAGTCCACCATTTTCTTCCACGCCTTCACCTAGAACGATATCCGTTCCACGACCTGCCATATTCGTAGCGACGGTAATATTGCCCGCTTGCCCAGACTCGGAAATCAATGAAACTTCCTGTTCGACACTTTTTGCATTTAATAGATGGAACTTCAATCCTTCATCCCGTAAATACTTGGCGACTGCTTCGGACTGGAGAATGGATGTAGTACCGACCAATACAGGTTGTCCCTTTGCGTGACGAGCGGCTACTTCTTTTGCTACTGCTTTATACTTTTCTTCTGTCGTTCTGAAAACGCAATCTGGTGCATCGATTCGGGCACGTGGGCGGTTCGTCGGGATTTGAATTACATCCATATTATAGACTTCACGGAATTCCTTATCCTGGGTTTTCGCAGTACCCGTCATTCCACAAAGCTTTGGATACATACGGAAATAGTTTTGAATGGTAATTTGCGCTTGTGCTTTATTTTCGTCTGTAATATCGACGCCTTCTTTTGCTTCAATTGCTTGGTGAAGACCGTCTGATAAAGTTCTACCTTCCATAATACGGCCAGTGAACATATCTACCAATTCAATTTTTCCGTCTCGTACGATGTAATCGACATCACGCTTGAAGATGACAAACGCACGGACAGCCTGGATGACGTAGTGATAAAGTGTTTGGTGATCTAAATCATACAAGTTCCCAATACCGAATGCTTTCTCGACTTTTTCAATACCTTGTTCGGTAAGGGAAGTTGCCTTTGTTGCTTCGTCAAAGTCAAAATCTTCATCTACTTTAAAGCGCTTGGCTAGGCGGGCTGCAATATGGTGGAGATCCGCATCGGCTTGCGTTTTGCCTGCTACAATTAATGGTGTTTTCGCTTCGTCGATCAAGACGCTGTCGACTTCATCGATAATAGCGAAGTGATAAGGTCGCTGCACTTTTTGAGAAGTGTGTTGCACCATATTATCCCGTAAATAGTCAAAGCCGAATTCTGTTCCTACACCGTACGTAATATCTGCTTCGTAGGCGGCTTGCTTCGCTGGTCCTTGCATCATCGGAACATTTAATCCAACAGTCAATCCGAGGAAACGATGAATTTGACCGATTTGATCAAAGTCTCGTTTTGCCAGATAATCATTGACTGTGATGACGTGAACGCCTTTACCTTCAAGCGCGCGTACATAAGAGGGGAGAGAAGCGACGAGTGTTTTCCCTTCACCGGTCGGCATTTCAGCAATATTACCTTCCGTCAATACTGCACCACCGATTAGTTGCACATCAAAATGGCGCATACCGAGAACCCGTTTAGATGCTTCACGTACGACTGCGAATGCATCCGGCATAATGGTCTCGACAGTTGCACCGTCTTCTAACTGTTGTTTGAATTGATCTGTCATTCCAGATAGATCATCATCAGACATAGCGATATATTTAGGTTCAAGTGAATTAATTTGCTCCACAATTTTGCGATATTTACGCAATTGTCGTTCACTCGTTCCAGTTTTACGTTTAAAGATTTTTAACATGAATTAGACGCTCCTTTATAAATCTCCATCTTAAATGAGAGATTCCTATCTATTTTACCAAAAGGATCGATAAAAGACTATCTATATATAGATAGAGAAGAACAATAGATTGATCAAAATTTACCATATGTGAAATGGTTAAATCTTTGTTGTGGCGGTGTTAATTAGGGTTTGTAAGTAAGCAAGTAAGGGAATAGATGAGTAATGCATTCTAAATGATGAACTCTAGCAAAAATTATGTTATACTAAAAGGAGATATGTACTTAATGTTATTTGGGGAGGAAAGACATGTTATTCATTGCAATGTCTGTAGCTTTTATCGCTGCAATCATACTAACACCGCTAGTCATCAAATTCGCGTATCGGATCGGTGCGGTTGACCGCCCCAATTATCGGAAAGTTCACGCGAGAATCATGCCTAGAATCGGCGGGCTCGCAATCTTCGGAGCGTTTATTATTGGATATGCTATATTATTGCCGAAAGACGAGCACGCAGTAAGCATCCTAATCGGTGCGGTACTGATCGTCATGATTGGCTTTTTAGACGATATGCTGGAAATCACAGCAAAAGCAAAAATGTTAGGCCAACTAGCGGCTGCGTTAGTTGTTGTCCTATGGGGCGGATTACAAATTGAATTCATCAACTTACCGTTCCTTGGACAGCTCGACTTTGGGTATTTAAGTATTCCGATCACGATCATTTGGATCATCGGGATCACGAACGCCGTCAATTTGATTGATGGATTAGATGGTTTAGCAGCAGGTGTTTCCACGATTGCGCTCATTGCTATTACGGTAATGGCCTTATTAATGGGAGATGTCTTTGTTGCTGCTACAGCTTCCATATTGGCAGCTAGTTCGCTTGGATTCTTATTGTTCAACTTCCATCCGGCGAAAATTTTTATGGGCGACACTGGATCGCTGTTTCTCGGATTTATGATTTCGGTACTGGCATTACTCGGCTTTAAAAATGTTGCCGTTGTATCACTAGTTATTCCGATTATCATGCTAGGTGTTCCGATTTCAGATACATTTTTCGCGATTGTTAGACGTGTTCGCATGAAGCAGTCTATTACAGCTGCAGATAAGTCGCATTTGCATCACTGTTTATTGCGCGTAGGTTTCTCGCATAGACAAGCTGTCCTTACGATTTATGGTATTGCGATTCTATTTGGAGCAGCCGCTGTATTGTTCTCACAAGCCACAGTGTGGGGCGCATTGCTTCTGATCTTCGTCATGCTGCTTGTGATTGAACTGTTTGTAGAGTTGATTGGTTTGGCTGGGGCGAATTATCGTCCGTTGTTAAATTTAGTACGCATGATTGGTAAATAAGTAAAACGAGTCCTTGTCTGCTGTGAAGCGGATGGGGGCTTTTTTTATGTTGAAATGTATAAAGATGAAGTGATTGGTGAGGGGGAGGGTACCGTTGATCGACGTTCCAGGTGGACGCTTTCCCGAGGGCGTGGCTTGAGCTTCCTCGTGCGCTTCGCTTCTGCGGGATCTCAAGGCGCACGCTGATCCTCTGGGAGTCGCCGCCTTCCACTTACGATCAACTAGTTTGGTTTTCTGAAATTATAAAGTGAAAGTGAAAGTTATTTCAACTTGTGAACTTGTATTTGCATTTAAATAAATTCGATGAACAAAATTAAGTCAGTTAATAACTTCCATGTACTATCAAACCACTAGTTAATTAACACTCTTTAATCGAACCCACTCATTTTTCCCTATCTATAACAAAAGCGATGAAACCAGTGAAGGTCACATCGCTTCTGAATGAATTATTGATAATTGGTTTGAACGGATGCGGAGGATTGATCCGTGTCTAGCTCGGTTAGAGAAGAGGAGTCTGGGATGAATCCTAAATGGGATTTTAGAATCTGCTTTACTTCTTCTAGCTTCTGTTCATCTAATCTGTAATAGTACGTACCCGTCGACATATCGTCATAGCCTGTCAATGTGATGGTATCTACGTCCGGTAGTCCGCTTTTTATATACTGAATAAACGACAACATTTGCTTGGATGTCATATCAGTCTTCATGTTTTCGCCAAGCGCATTGATGACGTCCCCGTATTTTGTAATGGATGTAATCGATGTCGCTTCTTTGATCATGGCTTGAAGAATCATTTGCTGACGTTTACCGCGCTCGATATCATTATCTAGTTTACGAGTACGTGCTAAAGCCAATGTGTGGCGTCCGTCTAGGCGATGAATTCCTGGCATTAGATGAATCGCATTTTTATCGTTTTCATCTTTCTCGATACGCTCGTATGGAACTTCAACTTCTACACCACCAAGTGCATCTACCACATCGATGAATGCATTAAAGTTCATTTTGACGTAATAGTTGACTGGAACATCAAATAGTTCTTCAACTGTATCAATAGAAGCTTTCGTTCCACCGTACGCATGGGCGTGTGTAATTTTATCTTTATAGTTTACCTGTGGAATATAAACATAGGAGTCACGAGGTATGCTGACGAGTTTGATGCTTTTAGTTCTAGGATTTAACGTTGCAAGCACTAAAGCATCTGATCTTCCGTGCACTTCACGATCCTGGCGTGCTTCGCTTTCGTCTACGCCAATCAATAGAATCGACACTTTATCTTTTGCAGGTTCTACATAGATTTCTGGCGGATCTTGCTTGGCGATAGGTTCATACGAACGATCTAGTACATTCATTGCTTGGTTATGAAGTTTGAATACATAAGCGAAAACACCTATAGCTGCGATGAAGAACGTACATAATACTATTTTTAAAAAGCGCTTCGTTTTAGAAACCTTCTTTTTCCGATACTCTTCTCTTTTCATTTTTAACCTCCAGGGTGTGCGGCAGAAAAAAACCGTCAATGGCGAATCTATGGGAAGTTGATTCTGGTGATGAGTTACACATCTTCACATAAAAATCCATAGTGACCAAATAAAATCAGACCTATTGCTCATAGGATCCACCTTCTACCATTATACCTGCTTTTCGATTGGACGTATAGTCAGATGTCGAACTCTAGGAATTTATGTCCGGTTGTGGCAATGGTTGCCTGGCCGTTCGTTAATTCCATCATCCATTCTACAAAAATCTCTTGATCTTCTTCAGGAACATATAAAAAGAGTTCAACGTCCTCTTCATAGACGATGTCGTTTAACGGGTAGTCGGATTGCCGTACTTCGTTTTCTACTTTACCTAGCCATGTGTAATCAATAGAAACTTTAACTAGTGCATGCAATTTTCTTTCCACAACACCTGTTGCGGCAATGCCTTCAGAAGCTGCTTTGCCATAAGCGCGGATTAATCCGCCACCGCCGAGTTTGATGCCGCCGAAATAGCGAGTGACGACAATCACGGTATCTTTTAGGTGTTGCTTTTTTAGAACTTCTAAAATAGGAAAGCCGGCTGTACCAGAAGGTTCACCGTCATCATTCGCTTTTTGGATCTGGTCATGTTCTCCTATAATATAAGCTGAACAATTATGTGTAGCTGTATGATGGTCCTTTTTGATGTCTTGAATAAAGTCCAATGCCTCTTGTTCTGTCTCGACTCTTTTGACAAATGACAGAAAACGGGATTTTTGGATGATAAATTCACTCTCTCCGTACAGTTTTACGGTTTTATAATTTGCTCGCATTTGTCGTGCCCCCTACATTTGTAATATACTTATAATACTTTCTCATCATTAAAATGATATACTGTATAAGAAGTGTATAAGTATTTAGGCTAAACTGCAATAATGCTCACTTTGCAAATCTTCACAAAAACACGTGCGGGAGGGAGTTATTTGAGCGACAAGGCTATTGACATTCAACAGATGGAGAAAATATTTGGCAACATGGTTAATGTAATGGATCGTTCAAAAAGCGACATCTTCTTAATTAGCGAACAAAGCCGCAAAAGTTTTGAAGAGATGCAAACAGAGTTAGCAGAAGTAAAAGATAGTATTTCTCATGTGATAGCTGAAGGTGATTCCCTAGAGAACCTATCACGCCATTCTAGACAGCGTCTTGCTACTGTATCAAAAGACTTTGTAACATATAGTGAAGAAGAAGTTAAACAAGCGTATGGTGTGGCAAATGACTTGCTTGTACGCGCCTCCATTAATAAAATGGAAGAGAAACAACTTCGTGAAAGACGGGATGAACTTGAACGTCGACTTAAGTTGCTGCTCTCTACAATTGAAAGAGCAGACCAGCTTGTTAACCAAGTAACCACTGTGATGACATATTTAACATCTGATTTGAAAAATGTAAGTACAGCACTGGAAACGGCACGCCATAAACAAGACTTTGCGATTCAGATTATCCAGGCACAAGAAGAAGAGCGGAAACGGTTATCACGTGATATTCATGATGGACCCGCGCAAATGCTAGCTAATGTCTTGATGCGCTCTGGTTTAATCGAAAAAACGTTTGTTCGGCAAGGTCCAGAAGAAGCAATGCAAGAGCTGTCTTACCTAAAAGAAATGGTTAGGGGAGCGTTATCTGAAGTGCGTCGTATCATTTATAATTTGCGACCCATGGCTTTGGATGACTTAGGACTTGTTCCGACATTGCGAAAGTATTTATTGACCATTAGCGAATACGAGGCGCCGCTAATCATTCATTTTCAAAGTAACGGAGCAGAAAAAAGATTTGCTTCCAATTTTGAAGTAGGTATTTTCCGTCTCATACAAGAGTCAGTGAATAACAGTATTAAGCATGCGAAAACTGATGAAATATGGGTGAAAATCGAATGGTTACGTGAATCGGTTAATATATTGATTAAAGACCAAGGCCTCGGCTTTGATACAAATGAAGTAAAAGAGAAATCATTCGGTCTCATTGGAATGCAAGAACGTGTAGAGTTATTGAAAGGAAAAATGAAAGTCACCTCGAAAGTCGGGGAAGGCACTTCGATTCTTTTTCAAATTCCATTGGACGAAGATCTGTAAGTAAGGTAATTACTGGGAGGAATAGGATATGGAAGCGACAAAAATTTTGATAGTAGATGATCACCAATTATTCCGTGAAGGAGTTAAACGAATTTTGGATTTTGAAGAATCGTTTAACGTAGTAGCAGAAGGCGACGATGGTGTCGAAGTAGTTGAATTGTATAGAGAGTATGAACCAGATGTAGTGCTGATGGATATTAATATGCCACGCATGAATGGTGTAGACGCGACGGAGCAATTAGTGAAAGAGTTTCCGGATGCGCGCGTTATCATGCTATCGATTCATGACGACGAGTCCTATGTTACACATGCTTTGAAAACAGGCGCTCTTGGCTACATGCTAAAAGAAATGGATGCAGACGCAATTATTCAAGCAATCAAAGTAGTAGCAAATGGTGGATCCTACTTACATCCAAAAATTACGCATAATTTAGTAACAGAATTCCGTCGTTTGAGTGAGAGAGAACATAAAGGATCCTTCCAGCAGAACGACATTCGTCGCCCCCTTCATTTATTGACGAAGCGCGAATGTGAAGTTCTACAATTATTAACAGATGGCCAGAGTAACCGGACGATTGGTGAAACGCTCTTCATCTCAGAAAAAACGGTGAAAAACCACGTTTCTAGTATTTTGCAAAAAATGAGTGTAAATGACCGTACACAAGCGGTTGTTACAGCAATCAAAAATGGTTGGGTAGAAGTAAAATAATAATAGAATGAAAAAAGGTCTTTGTACGTGGGAGGCCTTTTTTCTCTACGTAGGAGGAGCATATGAAGAAAAAAGTGGCAGTCGCATCCATGGCTTTAGCGCTCGTATTAGGCGCATGTGGTAACGCAGAGGAAACAAATGAGAACCATCCAGAAACTAGCGAAGCTGCACCGGGCAATGGTGCTATCGATCATGGAGTGGACGATAAAAAAGTAGGGTTCAGCATGTCAGGCGACCAAGTGGAAGAAGCTACGGATGTGCCAAAAGAAGACAAAGAAGAAATTCTAGCGGCTTTTGAACGCTATATCGAAACATTGAACAATCAAGACGTAGAAGGTTATCTCGCTACACTTTCTACCGAAGGCTATGATCTGGAAGAAGAACGTCAGGCTATGGAAGAAATGCTTGAGAATACTACGATGAAACGCGAAACAGAGAATGAAACGATTGTAAAATATTCAAAGGATAGTGCCCAGGTTTTTTCTACGTTGAAAACGACATTCACGGACAATGAGACAGGAGTAGAAAATGCACCCGAAGGCCGCCAAGTAACTGTTTTCACTAAAGAAGATGGGGCATGGAAAGTGTTCTCTATCCACTTTATTGGTGATGAACCAGGAAACGAATAAACGTATTTTCACTATCGATTGAGCGACAAAACTTCCAGTGCGTACAACTGGAAGTTTTTTTATGCAAAAAAAAGCCATACTAAGAGTACTTGCTTTTCTTCGCTAAAGGAATTATAATCAGTTAAAGAACATACGTTCTATTAGGAGGCGATATCCATGCCTTTGATCCCCGCAGAGGCAATGCCATATTTGGAAAACTACATTTACCTACCTATGCTATTGACGATTATGGAACGTGATCGTCAGTTACTGGAGAAGGTTCCGTTTAAATTGAAAAGTCCCTATCTAAATTTGATAGACGAAACGATGAACACAATTTCTGCTGATTTACGAACCACTGCTTTGTATTTACAAAAGCATAAAATGCGAGTGATACGCCATTCAACAGATGAACTATTTACGGAATATGTATTTTTACATGATGGCTATCAAGATATGCGTCGCTATTTGAATGTTCGCTTACGTAACCGATCAGAAGAGTTACTGAATCTGTATATTAGGAAATTGTCGAATCAGAACTCTTCGGCTCCATGATCATATAATAGGAACTTCGCAATTCCTCTTGCGCATTTTCAAATCGTTGAAACAAAATATGTGATAGCGCCATTTGGCGATACACAGTAGCTATCGAAGTATCTAATTGCATTTGCGTATCATTTTTCAACATAACGGTCACGCCGTCCTCGTGTTGAACAGCGTCTTTTACTGCATGATAGGCTACCCATGAGTTTTTATGTAACGTGGGGGACAATAAAGGGAAAAATAATAAAGGCCGGTCATTTGAATGTGTCAGCATGATGGGTGGTTTTGGACGATTTTTCAAATCCATTTTGGAACTGTTAATAATGGATTCAAAGTTGGAACGGTAATGCGCACAAGAATCTCTCATAATTTCTAGGGGAGTTTTCTCGACAATAAAAGTCCGGTCGCTTTCCACTACTTTTGTATAGTAGGGATTTGCATGTTGTCCATGAAGTAATGCAAAAGTATGAAATGTAACAATATAAGATGACAGATAATGTGGATTAGCCATGTTGTTCCCCCCAGTTTTATAGGACCATATACGTATTAATTATAGTATAGAAAAAACTAAAATCAACTGTAATGTTGGAAAATAGTAAATGTTCTATTAATATGATGAATTTTATCGAATCGTTATGGGAAGGGAAGGAAGCGACGGTGATCCAATGTTGCAAGCGGAAGCGTTTGCGATGGACCACGGGAGCCAATTAACATTGCCGGCTGAACAACGATCTTAGGAGCAAACACGCACAGAAAAAGCATGTGTAACGACATAATGCTGCTACTTACTAAAACTTTATATAAGCTACATGTACCTCTTTTCGCTCTAATTTATTCATTCTTCTTCAAACACTACTGTTATGGCGAAATATAAAAACTGAAGATACCCATACCTTTGTAAGGGATATCTTCAGTATATTTTTTACTTCAGTTCTGATACTCAATCGCTGCGGCACCTAATGTTTTAGCTGCTGCAATCATAGCTTTTTCATCAATGTCAAAACGAGGGTGATGGTGTGGATACGCATCTGCTGGTTGCGCCCCTGTAAAGAAAAACGTGCCTGGAACCTTTTCCAAATAGTACGCGAAATCTTCGCCGCCCATTTGAGGCTGCATTTCTTCTACACCACTTAGATCCGCAATGGATTCAGCGACAGTTTTCAGGTAGTCCGTTTCTTTTTCATGATTGACCACTGCTGGATAGCCACGGAAATATTCCACGGTGATTTCGCAATCGTTTGCAATCGCTGTACCTTCAGCTACGCGCTTAATTTCTTTTTCCATCAAGTCGCGTACGTCGTTTGTGAATGTACGAACGGTTCCGCTTAGAACTGCCTGATCCGCGATGACATTGAAGGCATTTTCTGAAACGAATGAACCGATGGATAGTACAGCTGATTCGATGGGGTCAACACGTCTTGAGACCACTTGTTGTAAGTTCATCACGAGCTGAGAACCGATTACGATAGCATCTTTTGTTTGATGGGGAGATGCACCGTGGCCGCCAGCCCCTTGAATGGTAATATTGAATCGATCCGCTGCAGCCATGATTGGGCCTGAAGCATAATAGATGACACCCGATTCGAAAAGTGACCATAGATGCGTGCCGAAAATGACATCGACGCCATCTAAACAGCCGTTTTCGATCATCGCAATGGCGCCGCCTGGAGCCAATTCTTCCGCATGTTGGTGGATAAATACGTATTCGCCAGATAGCTCTTCACGCATTTCATTCATAGCTTTTGCTAATTGAAGGAGCGTGGCGGTATGGCCGTCATGCCCACATGCATGCATGACGCCAGGTACAGTGGATGCGTATGGTGTATCTTTTTGATCTTGAATAGGTAATGCGTCAAAGTCTGCTCGCAAAGCAACGGTTTTTCCTGGCTTTGCACCTTTGACTCTTGCTACGACACCATTGCCGCCTACTCCAGTACGTACTTCTACTCCAAGACGTTTATAAAAGTCAGCGATATAAGCTGCGGTTTTCGTTTCTTTAAATGAAACTTCGGGGTTCATATGTAAATATCGGCGAATCTCTACCATATCGTCATACGATTGTTCCAGTTTCTGAAATAATTGTTCTCTCATTAATAAAACCCCTTTCAAATAGACAAATAAGTCAATCAACTCGTTCAGTATAGCAAGCAGTAGGCCACATCGCAAACTACGTGTTTTAAACTTTTGAATAAATGAAGTGACTAAATGTCATGTGTAAATTTTAGAGGTGACAACTTTCAACATAAAAAAGAAGGTCTGACGTCAAAACGTCAAACCTCTTCAGTAGGTGTTTTATAATGTGTAGTATATGGAGCGCTTGTGAAGATATGTTGTGTAGCACCACCTGCATCCTTGAAAACCGTTTTATCGGATAATTGATTACCAGGGGAGTTATACCAGATGTCATACAAACGTCGCTCTGTCCATTGTGTCAGCAATGTATACGTATCTGATCCGATTGGACGCAGTAAGCGGTAAGCTACGAAACCGGGCATGTTTTGCAGTTTTTCGCCTAGGTGCTTGTACTGATGTTCGAAAATAGGTTTTCCTTCATCTGTCACCGCGACATTGTCCATTGCGAAGAATCCAGGTTCTGTTAGGTTACCGTAAGAACCTACCACTTCGAACTTCCTCGGTGTTTGAAATATGCTTTTGCCGTTCGTCTCATGTAGCAACAGCGTATTGCCGCCGCCATTCATTAAAAGTATTGACTCATCAGCATGTTGGTCTTTGATTTTCTCCATAAAACCCATCGTTCCAGTTGTCATATAAATATTCATATAAAATTCCTCCTTTGGCTAGTAACGATCGTCTGTGCTAAGTTCAATGAAAAGCACTCTATACCAGTGTATGATTCTACCTATAGTAATTCCCTTAAACCTCCCGAATCAAACACTAATTGCAAGCAAGTGAGGAATGATTGTCTAAAGCATGGCAGAAGTGAGGGGTGTCCTAGCACAAAATTATGACAAAGGCGCAATTCACTATACATTGACCTTTCAACGGTTTATCATGAGAACGTATAAGAGTTACGTGTTAGAAATTAAAAATATGGAAAGAGGTATCTCTGAATATGTCAACTTTTAACGATACGCTATTACGTGCTGCGAGAGGCGAAGAAATTGAACACACGCCAGTTTGGTTCATGCGTCAAGCAGGACGTTCACAGCCGGAATATCTTAAAATCAAAGAAAAATACTCCTTGGAAGAAATTACGCATCAGCCTGAATTATGTGCGTATGTAACAAAACTTCCAGTAGATCAATATGATGTAGATGCAGCTATTCTATATAAAGATATTGTTACACCACTTGTAGGTATCGGAGTAGACGTAAAGATTAAATCAGGCGTGGGCCCTGTAATCTCCAATCCGATTCGTTCTGCACAAGACATCGCAAACTTAGGCGAGTTTTCAGCAGAGGAGCAAGTTCCTTATGTGTTGGACACGATCAAAATGCTGACACAAGAACAATTGAATGTACCACTGATCGGTTTTGCTGGTGCACCGTTTACACTGGCGAGTTATATGATTGAAGGCGGCCCTTCAAAGAGCTATAACCTGACAAAATCCTTCATGGTGTCTGAGCCACAAGCTTGGTTCGCATTGATGGATAAATTAGCTGATATGACGATTAGTTATATCCAAGCACAAGTTAAAGCTGGCGTGAAAGCCGTGCAAATATTCGACTCATGGGTAGGCGCATTGAATGTATCGGATTACCGAATCTTCATTAAACCTACGATGACTCGTATTTTCTCAGAACTTCGTAAATTAAATATTCCATTGATTACATTCGGAGTAGGTGCAAGCCACTTGGCGAACGAATGGCACGACCTACCAGTCGACGTAGTTGGATTGGATTGGCGCTTGTCTATAAAAGAAGCTGGTGAACGCGGTATCACAAAACCAGTGCAAGGAAACTTGGATCCGTCGATGTTACTAGCGGACTGGTCAGTCATCGAAGAACGTGCAAAGCTTATTGTTGAACAAGGTGTAGAGCACGGTAGCCACATCTTCAACTTAGGTCACGGCGTATTCCCTCAAGTAAAACCTGCAACCTTGAAACGCTTAACAGCTTTCGTACATGAATATAGTAGAGAATTACGTTCGAAATAACAATCCAACCATGAGGTGAAAATGATGACGAAAAAGAAAATGGGCTTACTCGTTATGGCGTATGGAACGCCAAACTCCTATGACGATCTAGTGCCGTATTACACGCACATCCGTAGAGGCCGTCCGCCGGCTCCGGAACAAGTGGAAGATCTTCGCAATCGCTATGAAGCAATCGGAGGCATTTCACCACTTGCGCGGATTACAGATGATCAAGCGGACGCATTAGGCGCACGTTTGAATGAAGCACAAGACGAAATAGAATTTATAGTCTATGTCGGTCTGAAGCATATTGCGCCATTCGTCGAAGATGCCATACAAAAAATGCATGATGACGGTATTACTGAAGCAGCATCCATTGTATTGGCACCACATTTCTCTACGTTCTCCGTTAAATCATACAACGGTCGTGCGCAAGAGGAAGCGGACAAGCACGGGATTACACTTACTTCTGTTGAAAGCTGGTACAAGCAACCGAAATTTATCGAGTACTGGGCAAACCAATTGCGTCAAACTTATGATGCGATGGACGAGACAGAGCGTAAGAATTCATGCTTGATCGTGTCTGCCCACTCGTTACCGGAAAAGATTCTGGCTAACGGTGACCCATATGCTGATCAGTTGAAAGAAACGGCAGAAATGATCACACAAGCAGCAGGCGTGAAAACATATGCACTTGGCTGGCAAAGTGAAGGTCAAACACCTGAGCCTTGGTTAGGACCGGACGTACAGGACTTAACACGTGACCTATTTGAAACAAAAGGATATACATCATTCGTTTACACACCAGTTGGTTTCGTATCGGATCACTTGGAAGTTCTATACGATAACGACTACGAGTGTAAAGTAGTATGTGACGATATCGGCGCAGCGTATCACAGACCTGCCATGCCGAATACCGATCCTTTATTCATTGATGCAATGGCTGATGCCGTGATGGATCAATTACACGCAACAAAATGAATTCAATTGGATCGGAGTGAAAAAGGACATGAGTGAACGAAAAAAAGTAGTCATAATCGGCGGCGGAATCACGGGTCTCGCTGCAGCGTACTATATGCAAAAAGATGCCCGTGAACAAGGACTCCCCATAGACATCATGATGATCGAAGCATCGACAGAACTTGGTGGAAAAATCCAAACAGTCCGTCGAGACGGCTATGTAATCGAACGCGGTCCGGACTCCTTTTTGATCCGTAAAAAAAGTGTAGACCAATTAGCGACTGAACTGGGTATAGGAGATCAGCTTGTCCGAAACGCAACAGGGCAAGCGTATATCTATCTGCATAATCACATGCACAAAATCCCGGCAGGTGCTGTTATGGGTGTACCGACAGAAATCAAACCTTTTATTACATCCGGTTTATTTAGTCTGAGCGGTAAAATACGTGCGGCGGGCGACTTTGTATTACCACGTTCGGAAATAACTGGAGATCAGTCGCTCGGCAAGTTTTTCCGGCGTCGCTTCGGTACAGAAGTGGTAGAAAATCTAATTGAGCCATTATTGTCAGGCGTCTATGCTGGTGATATCGATCATATGAGTCTGGAATCAACTTTTCCACAGTTCTATGAAGTGGAAAAAAATCACCGCAGCTTAATTTTAGGAATGAGAAAGACCACTCCTAAACAACTGCCACAAAAGAACAGTCATAGTTCGAAGAAAACGGGAGCTTTCCATACTCTTAAAAATGGTCTGGATTCATTAGTAATAGCGCTTGAGGAACAGTTGACAGATGTCAACGTTATGAAAGGTACGCGTGTCACGAGCATAATGAAACAAGATGACCGCGCCGTTCTGACATTGAATGATCAACAGCAAATCGTTGCGGATGCGGTAATCATGTCAACAAGTCATACCGTAGCGAGTCATTTGTTTGAACCACATGGTCTGTTGAAAGAGCTAGGAACGATTCCGACGACATCGGTCGCAACTGTCGCTTTAGGTTACCCAAAAAATGCGATGAAAAGCGATATTGATGGGACGGGTTTCTTAGTACCGCGCAGCAGCAATCATTCCATTACAGCTTGTACACTGGTCGACCGTAAATGGCCGACAACTACACCTGACGATAAAGTGATGGTGCGTGCATTCGTCGGACGCGTTGGGGAAGAAGCGATTGTCGACTTACCAGATGCTGAAATAGAGAAAATCGTTCGCAAAGACTTGGAAGACATTCTTAAGCTTGAAGGTGAACCGGATTTCTGTATCATAACACGCTGGAAAGAGGACCGACCGCAATACCGCGTTGGTCATAAAGAGAAAGTCTTACGCGCGCGGGAGGAAATACAATCCGCGTTCCCGATGGTCGAGCTTGCGGGTGCATCCTATAATGGAGTCGGTTTACCCGACTGTATCGATCAAGGAGTCGCAGCGAAAGATCAAGTGCTGGCGAAGCTATTTACGTAACATGAAAAAATCCGTACAACACTCGTTGTACGGATTTTTTGTGTTGTATGGTAAGTGGATTTGATTGGAAGGTGCGGTTTGTTAGGGGGATGGCGCGGTTTTCAGTGAGTTTAGCGCGGTGTTTCAGTGGAATAGCGCGGTTGCCGGTGAGTTAGGCGCGGTGTTTCAGAGGAATAGCGCGGTTGTCAGTGAGTTTAGCGCGGTGTTTCATTGGAATAGCGCGGTTGTCGGTGAGTTAGGCGCGGTGTTTCATTGGAATAGCGCGGTTGTCGGTGAGTTTGGCGCGGTGTTTCAGAGTAATAGCGCGGTGTTTCATTGGAATAGCGCGGTTGTCGGCGAGTTTAGCGCGATGTTTCAGTGGAATAGCGCGGTTGTCAGTGAGTTAGGCGCGGTGTTTCATTGGAATAGCGCGGTTGCCGGTGAGTTTGGCGCGGTCTGTCAGTTGAATAGCGCGGTTGTCAGTGAGTTAGGCGCGGTGTTTCAGAGGAATAGCGCGGTTGTCGGTGAGTTAGGCGCGGTGTTTCATTGGAGTAGCGCGGTTGTCAGCGGGTTTAGCGCGGTGTTTCAGGTGAATAGCGCGGTTTTCAGTGAGTTTAGCGCGGTGTTTCAGGTGAATAGCGCGGTTATCAGTGAGTTTAGCGCGGTGTTTCAGGTTAATAGCGCGGTTGTCATCGAGTTTAGCGCGGTGTTTCAGATGAATAGCGCGGTTGTCGGTGAGTTTGGCGCGGTGTTTCACCCCAACAGCGCGGTTAGCCTAGCATACTGCGCGAACGGCCTGATCTATGTATCAACGCAAAAAAAAAGCGAATATAGGAATATTCGCCGAAAGAAAGTTTTTTTATTTTACGTTGCAATGATTACATTGATTAGAGTAACACTCATGCTGCTCTTCAATTTCAGTTCCACATGTCGCACAAACCTTCGCCGGCAAGTTCTTGAAAAACTCTACGATGCTTTCTACCATATCCATCCATCCCCTTTTGTTTGTTGTATAACTCTTTGCTATATACACATTGTATTATAACAGATACCAGAAGTCAACATTTCATTTATATTTCTGTTAAAATGGATTCAAGCCTATTGTGACGCGCTTTGTAGCTGTTTTAGTGCTTCTAATTGTGAGAATTGACTGAAAATAAATTGTGACAATTTCGTGAGGAGAGAAGAAAATATGAAATTTATTGATAATCAAGGCATTACAGATCCACGTATTAACTTGGCGATTGAGGAATATGTACTCAACACGATGGACGTAGACAAAGATTCGTATCTGCTGTTTTATATCAATGAACCGTCCATCATTATTGGGAAAAACCAGAATACAGTGGAGGAAATCAATACAGAGTTTGTCGATCGTCATGGCATCCACGTCGTACGAAGACTGTCAGGTGGCGGTGCGGTGTATCATGATAAAGGAAACTTGAACTTTAGTTTCATTACGAAAGATGATGGGGAGTCGTTCCGTAATTTTAAGAAGTTCACGGAACCTGTAACAGATGCGCTTGCGAAAATGGGTATTCAAGCGGAGTTGCTTGGGCGTAACGATATTTTGATTGATGGACGCAAAATTTCCGGAAATGCACAATTCGCAACAAAGGATCGCATGTTTAGCCATGGGACGTTGTTGTTTGATACAGATATGGAAGGCGTCGTGAATTCACTCAAAGTGAAGAAAGACAAAATTGAGTCGAAAGGGATCAAGTCGATTCGTAGCCGTGTGGCGAATATTTCGGAATTCTTGAAAGAGCCCATTTCAATTGAACAGTTTAGACAAGAAATCTTAAACTCGATGTTCGATGGCGAAGAAAATATTGAGTATCGTGTGTTGACGGATGAAGACTGGACAAAAATTCGTGAATTGTCTGCGGAGCGCTATGGCAACTGGGAGTGGAATTACGGCCGTTCACCGAAGTTCAACTTGCAGCAGACTCAACGTTTCCCTGTTGGTGGAATTGATGTTCGCTTGCAAGTGGAAAAGGGCAGTATAGAAAACGTGAATATATACGGGGACTTTTTCGGTGTGGGTGATGTCCAGGAAATTGAGAATCGTTTAAAAGGTGTGAAATATGAGCGCAAGGCGATTACAGACGCACTGGAGTCTATAGACGTTGAAAAAATCCTTGGTGGTATTCAGCTCGAAGAATTTGTAAATGTAATCTATTAAAGGGAAGCGCATGTCTTGCGGGGCATGCGCTTTTTGTGTATGAGGATTTATTTATGTGTGGTGGGAAATGCGCTATACTTAACATAATGAGAAAGTGAGGGGTCACGGTGAAACATCGAATATTTATTGTAGAAGATGATGTGAAAATCGCGAAATTGTTAGCGGGAACGCTTGAGAAATATCAATATGAAGTCGCAATTATACAGGGTTTTGATCGAGTCGTGGAGGAATGCAAAGCGTATAATCCACATCTCGTGCTGTTAGATATCAACTTACCGATTTATGATGGCTACTATTGGTGCCGTCAGCTACGACAGCATACGATGTGTCCGATTATTTTTATCTCAGCACGCTCAGGTGATATGGATCAAGTGTTTGCGCTTGAAAATGGAGGCGATGATTTTATAACGAAGCCATTCCATTATGAAATTGTATTGGCGAAAATTAAAAGCCATTTGCGTCGATCGTTCGGTGAATATTCACCGAATCAGTCGGAGCGCGTGATCGTATCGGGCGATTTGACGTTGTATATAGAACGAATGACGTTACAAAAAGGCAAAGAAGAAATTCCACTTCAGAAGAAAGAATGCGTCATTTTGGAATTGCTGATGGGCGAGTCTCCGAAAGTCGTATCGCGCGAAAAGTTACTCGAAGAATTGTGGGATGATCAATCATTCGTCGACGAAAATACGCTGAACGTTAATATGGCTCGAGTGCGCAAGAAATTGACCGATTACGATGTGCAATCTTGGATTGAAACGGTGCGTGGCGCGGGGTATCGTTTCATGCCGGAATCAGAAGTCGAATGAAGACATTTACACTGTTCGTTAAAGAGCATGTATCGTTCATGCTGTTTCAGATCGGACTCGTATCGTTCATACTACTATTGTTTTGGCTTGACGGTTTCCGCAATCCGAATACGGCCATCTATTCGGTCGCGATGAGTATTTTACTTACGGCGGGCTATTTGGGAGCGAAGTTCATCATGCGGCGTACGTATTATGCGAAGATCGTTGAAAAACCGAAGCAAATGGAAGATGCGTTGATACGGCACATCATGACGCCCGAACATCGACAGACGACGGCATTTACGCGCGAATTATATCGCCTGTACCAACATGAGGTCCAGACTTTATATGATAGACAAAATCGTCATTTGCATTTCATGAATCAATGGGTGCATCAAATGAAAACACCAATTTCGGTCATTAATTTATTATTGCAAGAAGAGGAAGTGGACAAGAAGAGTCTCGAGCAGGAAGTGGCACGCATCCAAAATGGATTGGATATCGTCCTTGTCAATGCACGGCTTGATACATTTGAAGAAGATATGCAAATTGAGCGGCTATTGCTGAGACACGTCTTGCAGGAAGTGCTGACTGAGAACAAACGACTTTTCATTGCGAACGGTCTGTTTCCTGTGCTGAATGTGGATGAACACTTAACCGTCGCGACGGATCGAAAGTGGATCAAGTTTATGCTCAATCAATTCATTACGAATGCAGTGAAATATACATTTGAAAAAGGTAAGAAAATACATGTGAATGCAGTTCAGCTACCAGAAGGACTGTGTCTTGAAATTAAGGATGAAGGAATCGGCATACCGGCATCTGATATACACCGGGTGACGAAAGCTTTCTTCACAGGAGAAAACGGTAGATTAACCGGAGAATCGACGGGCATGGGACTGTATATCGCATCCGAAGTCTGTGAGAAACTCGGTCACGAACTGACGATTTCCTCAAAACAAGGAGAAGGCACGACAATATCATTAGTATTTAAAGACGGAGAGGCGGGTGAACAAGTAGATGACGCAACCGGTCGTTAAGATGGAAGATGTCACGAAGATCTATGAAGGAAAAGTCATACATCGTGCATTGAATCAATTGGACTTCGATGTGCAAGAAGGGGAGTTCGTTGCGATTATGGGGCCGTCCGGGAGTGGTAAGACGACGTTGTTGAACTTATTGATGGCCACGGATATTCCGACTTATGGCAAGATTGTCATTGGAGGCGTGGAACCGGAAAAGCTCAGTCAAAACGATATTGCTTTATTCCGCAGACGACAAATTGGTTTCGTCTTTCAGGAAATCAATTTACTGCAAATGCTGACGGTGGAAGAAAATTTGGTATTACCGTTAACTCTTGATGGATTACCTGTTGAAGAAATGAAAAAGCGTGTAGTAGATATGGCGAAAAAGTTGAATTTAGAAGATATTTTGGAGCGTCGACCGGATGAATTATCGGGTGGACAAGCACAACGAACCGCTATAGGGCGAGCGCTCATCCATCAACCGCGCATTCTGTTAGCGGATGAGCCGACAGGGAATCTTGATTCAACGTCGGCGAAAGATGTGCTCGAATTACTTGAACATATTAACCAGCATGAACAGACAACCATTATCATGGTGACGCACGACCCGATTGCCGCAAGCTATTGTGACCGCGTCCTGTTTATTAAAGATGGAGAGTTTTTCAATGAAATCTATAAAGATGAACGCCGGCAAACGTTTTTCCAGCGTATCTTGAATGTGTTGTCATTACTTGGAGGTAATGTGAATGACTTTTCGACAGTTCGCTTACCGTAATGTCGTTCGTAACCGCCGGGTCTATGCAGCCTTCTTCATGGCGAGTGTGTTTTCCGTTATGGTGTTTTTCCTCTACTCGATGTTGCTGTTCCATCCATCGATTGAAAACACTTTTCTAAAAGAGATCTCCGCCCTTGGCATGGGAATAGCGGAAATTATCCTATTCATATTCACGCTGTTTTTCCTATTCTATTCGATGCGTGCATTTTTGCAGGCGCGATCGAAAGAGTTTGGGGTGCTGTTGCTTCTCGGAATGGCAAAACGTCAGTTGCATCGACTCATTTTCATTGAGACGATGCTGCTTGGCTTCGCATCGATCATAAGTGGAATCTTCCTCGGCTTCATGTTTTCGAAATTCTTTTTCATGATCGTCAAAGCGATCGTGCAAATTCCGGTATTACCGCTCTATTTATCCTGGAAACCATTCGTGCTGACGATGGGTGCATTCCTTAGTTTATTCGCTATCATTTCATATATCGCACCTGTATTCATTCAGCAAGGACAAGTATCGGATTTGTTACATGGGGATATGGCTGTACAATCGGTGTATTCGTACTCGAAAAGACGTGGAATCTTCGGAGTGGTGCTGTTGTTGCTCGCCTACGCCATGGCGGCTTTCGTATCACGTTCGAGCATCATCAGTCTGTTCTTCCTACTACCGCCACTTATCACAGTCGGGACCTATTACTTTTTCACCGATACATTACCGCTCGTATTGCATGCATTGCGACGGCAAAAGAACATCTTCTGGCGCGACTTTTGGATGATCTCGATTTCGGAAAGCATCGTACGTTTAAAAGAAAATGCGCGGATGTTCTTCATCGTGACGCTCGTTTCGACCATAGCGTTCATGTCCGTCGGCATTTTGGCATCGTTAACGTCATTCGCTTCGCAATATCGTGAAGTAAATCCGCTCGGGCTCATTTATAAAAGCTTGCCACATAATGAATTCGAGTATCCACATATCGCACAATTGACCAATGAACTTGATCAAGCGAGTCTTGATTACTGGGCTGTACGTTTTCGTGTGCTTGAACAGCAATCTTCTTACACGAAGAATAAAGTCAATATCGTCAAGCTGTCTGATCTGAATGAACTGGCTGTAAGCTTCGGGGAAAAGCCACTTTCCTTACATAGAGGACATGCGTTGTTCTTACCCGCAACAGCGGCTGCGGCCAATCAGTTGTCGACAGAATCAGTCAGCACTAAACTGGCGGACAGTGGCGTCTCACTCAAGATTGAAGGCGTGTTTCCGTATAAATTGTTTCCACCAAACGCACTTGGGCTCAATACGATCGTTGTGAATCATTTGGATTTCGATCGCATTGAAGAACAAGCACATGTCAATGCGCTGGCGTTTAATTATTATGCGTTTAACGTAAGGGATTGGCAGAAGACGAAGGAAATCGGATTATCTATCCATGCCCAAGTGTTGGCGGGGCTCATGCTCGAACACCGTGACCCGGTGCGCTACGAGTTTGAGAATCCTGGGTTGAATTATTCGCATATCCGTATGACGTTTTCGTTGCTGTTGTTTATTGGATTATTACTCGCAGGTGTATTTTTCCTCGCGTCGGGCAGTTTTATTTATTTCCGGTTGTATACATCGCTAAGTCATGATCGACGGCAGTATGCGGTGTTGCAGCGGATTGGGATGACGGATAGAGAGTTTACGAAGATCGTCAACCGTCAGTTGATTCCGCAGTTTTTCTTCCCGTGGGGTGTGTCGTTCATCCACAGTGTGTTCGCGTTTATGGCGTTGCAGGTGATTTGGGATGCGCTTGCGGAAATTTCCATTGTCAAGGAGCTGGCGCTTGTGCTGGCGGGCTTTGCGCTAATGCAGATTTGCTATTTCTATCTGATCCGCTGGCGCTATATTTCACATATTAAGGCACCTACTTCTTAGACTTCTTAGGGAGGGGTGTTTTTTTGAATGGAATTGAACTAGATTAGTTCAAAGCGTAAGTGAAAGGGTCTAGGGGTGGGGGATTTGCGCTCTAGGCGGACGCGTTCTGGAGGGCCCGCGGTGAGCCAACTGTTCGCTGCGCTCTCTTAGTTGTCTCACCTGTCGAGCTGATCCTCCCAGAGTCGCCGCCTGCCGCTCCAATCCCTTGCAATGTCAGGGGATAATACTTACTTTTACTCATTAAACTTAGGTTGATAATTTTTTTACACTTGAACTTCAATGAGTCAAAACACAATATGAATTAACACACTACCTACAGAAAGTGATCTACATATTTATACTAGAACTTCAACAAGTTCAAAGATAACATAATTCACACACTATCTGCAGTGACTGACCTACGTGCCTCCACTATCAACGTAGGATTGAAGCGGAAGCTGGGGCGACTCCGGGAGGATCAGCGTGAGTTCGAGACCCTGGACTGAACGTAGTGAGGGAAGCGGCTCGGGCCACGCCCTCCGGAAAGCGTCCCCAGCTGGAGCTTCAATCCCCTCATGTCAACTATGTAACTCACCACCAGAACTAGAACTTCAATAAGTTCAAAGACAACAATAATTCACACATTATCTGCAGTGACTGACCTACGTACCTCCACTATCAACGTAGGATTGAGGCGGAAGCTGGGGCGACTCCAGGAGGATCAGCGAGAGCCGTAGCGAAGGACGGCTTTTGCGAGTAAAAGCGAAGCGTTAGGAGCATGTGCCTCATAGACTTCCTTTAGTAAGCCACACCCGCAGGAAAGCGTCCCCTCCGAAGCGCCAATCCCCACCCCAACACCCCGTCAACCTAACCTAATAAAGTAAATAAACAAAATTCCCAGTAAACTCTTGCCAATTAATTATTTTGTCAGTATAATGAACGAAATACTGAATGGTTATTCATTCACTGGTTAGGGAGATGAAAGCATGAATTTAGTTTCTAGTGTTCAACAGACTGCACAGAGCAAGCCAAGTAAAATCGCCTATCGTTTTATGGGGAAAGACACGACGTACGCGGAGTTTGACATGTCCGTATCCATGTTCGCCAACGCACTACAAGACCTAGGGGTTAACAAAGGGGACAAAGTGGCATTTTTACTTGGGAATACGCCACATTACCTGATCTCTCTCTATGCAACTATGCGCATCGGAGCAACAGCTGTGCCGATCAATCCACTCTATACACCTGACGAGATTTCCTATATTTTAGAAAACAGTGAAGCCAAAGCCGTTATTGCGATCGATCAATTACTACCACTTGTAGAACTAGCCAGCCAGTCATTCCCGACGATTGAGAACTATGTCGTCTGTGAAATGAGTCCAGATGCAGGAGAAAAGTTAGCTGCACTGAATGACGCAGTGAAGACAAAAGTGCATCCATTTAGTGTGCTCATCAAGCAATCGAAACCGATGACGGAAGCGGTAGCAGTTGACGAAAATGAAAGCGCTGTCATACTTTATACATCAGGAACGACAGGACACCCAAAAGGTGCGATGTTAACACATAAGAATATCTACTCCAATGCACGTGACGTAGGGAACTATTTAGGTTTCTCCGAAAATGATAAAGTGGTGGCGACATTGCCTTTATTCCACGTATTTGCCTTAACGGTTGTAGCGAACGCACCACTCGTTAAAGGCGCTACTATATTACTCGAGCCACGTTTTAGTCCGGGTGAAATATTCCACATCATTCGTGAACAACAGGCTACGATATTTGCCGGAGTTCCTACTATGTATAACTTCCTTTATCAATATCCGGAAGGTAAAACAGAAGACTTTGAATCCATCAGATTGGCAGTTTCAGGTGGATCTTCATTGCCTGTATCTTTGCTTCATGACTTCGAAGAGAAATTCAATGTGCGTGTTTCGGAAGGGTACGGCTTGTCAGAAGCATCACCCGTGACATGTTTCAATCCGTTAGATCGCGAGCGTGTTCCTGGATCGATCGGAACGAATATTATGAACGTCGAGAATAAAGTCGTCGATGAAAATGGTGAAGAAGTTCCTGACAATGAAGTCGGTGAATTAATCGTACGTGGCCCCAATGTCATGAAGGGGTATTATAAAATGCCAGAAGAAACGGCGGCTGTTCTACGTGACGGCTGGCTCTATACTGGCGACTTGGCGCGACGGGATGAAAACGGTTACTTTTATATAGTAGACCGCAAGAAAGATATGATCATCGTCGGCGGATTCAACGTGTATCCTCGGGAAGTAGAGGAAGTGCTGTTTAGCCACCGTGATATTGTAGAAGCAGCAGTCGTTGGCGTGCCCGACGCGAACTTCGGTGAAGAAGTACAAGCCTATGTCGTGTTGAAGGAAGGTTCGGACGCGACGGAACAGTCACTGCTTAATTACTGTGGGAAGCGTCTCGTGAAGTATAAAGTACCAAAGTATATTGAGTTCTTGGATGAATTACCGAAAAATACGACAGGTAAAATTTTAAGACGTTCATTGAAAGATCAAATTAAGAGTTAATGAAAGTGGAAACGAGTGATGGGAATTATAACCTGTCACTCGTTTTTTCATGTATTGCCAAAGCAGGTACGGACTTGTTATGGTTTAATGAATTGTAAGAGTACAGGAGGGATTGGATGAATAAACGATGTGTAACGATTGAAGATTTATTTGAAACGAAGTCTGTCACGAATCCAGTATTGGCACCTAACGATCAAGAAGCGGTGTTTACGGTGACGGAATTAAATAAAAAGGACAATGCGTATCACTCAGCTATCCATCATATCGATTTGCAAACGGGTGATGTCACGAGGTGGACATATGGTAAGCACCAAGTCAGTGCACCGAAATGGTCGCCTGACGGCAAGAAATTAGCGTTTTTATCCAATCGCAGCGAAACGAATCAACTGTATATTATGCAAAAGGCGGGCGGGGAAGCTTATGCGTTAACGGACTGTAAAAAGGGAATTGATTCATTCGAATGGTCGCCGTGCGGCAAGAAAATTTGGTTTACAGGCACGCTGAAAACAGGCGAAACATTTTCTACTACAGTACAGAAGGAAAAAGGATTTCCGCAACCGATCCGTGTGACGAAAATGAAATACAAAGCAGATTTCATTGGCGTAATACCGCAAGACGAATACACACAAATCGGTTATGTTGACCTGGCAACGTGCACGATTTGCAATTTCACAATGGAACCATTTGATCATTCACTAGAAGCGGTTTCACATGACGGCAAGCAGTTGGTCATCGGAGTCAATCGCAATGAGCAGTCGGATCATGATTTCAGTACGCCACTCGTGCTGTTGGATGTGGAGACGAAAAAAGAGACGGTCATTCTCGATGAACAAGGCTTTTTCGGCAATGTAGCTTTTTCTAAAGACGACCGTTATATTGCATATACAGGGTATGATATGACGTTCCAAAATGTCACGCAGGCGGATGTTTTCGTCTATGATCAAGCGAACGATCAGACGATGAATTTGACCGCGGGAATTGACGCGCCGATTGGAGACGAAAGTATTTCCGATCACTTGCAACAAGTGACTGCGCCAGGTGTAGTGTGGACGGAAGACGAGCAATTGTATTTCCAATTATCGAGTATGGGTGAAGTGCGTTTGTATGCGGCTACACTGGACGGCGCGATGTATCCTGCGACAGGTGAAGAAGAGCATGTCTACGGGTATGATGTGGCGGGGGACGGGGAATTCGCGTTGCTCACGGTTAGCACGATGACAAATCCCGGAGAACTGTATCGCCAAACGATAGCGACGGGTGAACGGACAAAACTCACTTCATTTAATGAAGACTGGTTGAAAAGAGTCGAGTTAGTTGAACCGGAAACGATTCATTATACGAATGACCATGTAAATATTCAGGGGTGGTTAATGAAGCCCGCGAACTTTAGAGAAGGTAACACGTATCCGCTCATTGTGGAAATTCACGGTGGACCGCATGCGATGTATGGATTTACGTATTTCCATGAGATGCAAGTGTTAGCTGCGCAAGGTTATGGCGTTCTCTATGTCAATCCACGTGGCAGTCACGGCTACAGTCAGGCGTTTGTTGACGCAGTGCGTGGCGATTATGGTGGCGGTGGATATGAAGATATCATGGCAGGACTGGATGAAGTACTAAAAACGGAAAACTGGATTGATGAAACGCGTCTTGGCGTGACAGGTGGGAGCTACGGCGGCTTCATGACGAACTGGATTGTCGGGCATACGAACCGTTTCAAAGCAGCCGTCACACAACGCTCGATCAGCAACTGGATCAGCTTCTATGGTGTTTCTAATATCGGTTACTACTTTACCGACTGGCATTTGAAAGCAAACATGACAGATGTCGATACGCTGTGGAATCAGTCACCATTAAAGTATGCAGAGAACATCGAGACGCCTTTGTTGATCCTGCATGCTGAACGAGATTTCGTCTGTCCAATTGAGCAAGCTGAACAATTATTTATTATGCTAAAAGATTTGGGCAAAGAAACAGAATTTGTTCGCTTCCCCGAATCCGATCATAATATGTCGAGAACAGGAAAACCGAATCTGCGAATTGCGAGATTAGAAGAGATTACCAGGTGGTTTAAACGGTATCTGTGAGGTAAGATGAAAAGGTATGCCAAACGGCTATACATGAGAAATATTGTGTGTATAATGAGAGACGAATTAAACTTTTAAATACTACTTGAGAAGAGGTTCTGCATGATGGAGGAACAACTACTGTACAGAATAGAGTCGGATTTTATCGGAGAAAAAAAGGTGCCACAAGACGCGTATTACGGTATACAAACACTACGCGCAGCGGAAAACTTTCCTATCACAGGCTACCGCGTCAATAGCGACTTGATCCGTGCGATTGCAATCGTCAAAAAATCTGCAGCACAAGCTAACCGCGACATCGGTCAATTGGACGCGAACATTGCAGAAGCAATCATCCAGGCATCTGAAGAAGTAATGAATGGGGCACTGCGCGATCAGTTCCTCGTGGATCCAATCCAAGGTGGAGCAGGAACGTCAGTGAATATGAACGCAAACGAAGTCATCGCCAACCGTGCACTCGAAATTCTCGGTCACAAAAAAGGTGAATACGACATCATTAGCCCGAACTCGCACGTCAATATGGCGCAGTCGACAAACGACGCGTTCCCGACTGCGATCCATATCGCTACACTAATGAAAGTAGATAAGCTACTTGGCGTGATGGAATCCCTTCATAAAACCTACTTGAAAAAATCGATCGAATTCCAATCAGTCTTGAAAATGGGCCGTACACACTTACAAGACGCCGTTCCAATTCGTCTTGGACAAGAATTTGAAGCATACGCAATGGTACTACGTCGCGACATTGAACGTGTTCGTGTATCACGTGTCTACTTGTACGAAATCAATATGGGCGCAACAGCTGTCGGAACAGGCTTGAACGCAGATCCACTGTATATTAAAAAAGTAGCGAGCTATCTGTCAGAAAACAGTGGTTTTGAATTAAAGTCCTCTACACACTTAGTGGATGCTACACAAAATACGGACTCCTATGTTCAAGTATCCGCAGCACTACGCGGCACGATGCTGAACCAGTCTAAAATCTGTAATGACTTGCGCTTGATGGCATCGGGTCCACGTACAGGACTTTCTGAAATTGCGTTACCTGCTAGACAGCCAGGATCGTCTATCATGCCAGGAAAAGTGAATCCAGTTATGGCAGAAGTAATGAATCAAGTGTCGTTCCAAGTAGTAGGTAACGATATGACAATCGCGTTGGCATCAGAAGCGGGGCAGTTCGAATTGAACGTCATGGAGCCAGTGCTGGTATTCAACTTGCTGCAGTCACTGAAAATCATGACGAACGTATTCGGCGCATTCCGCGATTATTGTTTAGACGGCATCACAGCAAACGTAGAGCACTTGTCGGAGTATGTGGAGAAGAGTATCGGGATCATCACCGCGATCAATCCGCACGTCGGCTATGAAGTGGCATCAGAGATTGCAAAAGAAGCGTTGCTAACGAACAAGTCGATCCGTGAGATTTGTATCGAGAGAGATATCTTGTCGACAGAAGAGTTGGATACGATTCTGCATCCATTCGAGATGACGAAGCCTGGTATTTCGGGTAAAGAGTTGTTGAAGAAGAAGATTATTCTTTCTAAGTAATAAGGAGTATTCGACTATGAAAGTGCATAATATTATGGAAGTCGTAGTACGCGACGTGATTTCCAAATATAAAGACGAGTTGCATTTACCATGTACATGCGAACATTGCCTGAACGACGTACTTGCGATGACGTTGAACAACGTGAAACCTCAATATGTCGTCCATGAATCCAACAGCGCGTACATCCGCGCTGTCCACGAAGCCGACCGTCAAGGGGCCACGGCCATCTTGACAAAAGTCGCGTGGGCCGCGGGAATCGTCGGGCAAAACCCGCGATGCGATAATATGAAAAATCCTTCCGAGTGATCGGGAGGATTTTTTTGTATATAGACGGGGTAGTGGCTGGGCCGCGCCGCGCCGCGCTCATAGTTTGACGGGATCCGCTCTATGTAGCGAGTTACCCGCTCATACTTACCTGCGGGCGCTCTATCTAGCCCTGTAGTCGCTCTATCCACCACGCTACCCGCTCAATGAAGACGTTCATCCGCTCTATCTACCACATTGTGAAGCCCGAACCTTACACATGATCCCTGAAAAATGCTTGCTTAACTAAAAAGGGGGCCCGCGCTCATAGTTGGCTGAGATACGCTCTATCTTGCTCGGTTACCGCTCTATGAAGTGTGTTAATCGCTCTATCATTCCAATCGAACGCTCTATCAAGCCTTGTATCCGCTCTATCCACCACGCTATCCGCTCAATCGACCACGCTGTGATGACCGAACCATCACACATAATCCCTGAAAATACTTGCTTCACTAAAAAGGGGGCCCGCGCTCATAGTAGGTCGAGATCCGCTCTATCCATCTCGGTTATCGCTCTATGAAGTGTGTTAACCGCTCTATCATTCCAATCGAACGCTCTATCAAGCCCTTTATCCGCTCTATCCACCAAGCTAACCGCTCTATCGACCAAGCTGTGAAGCCCGAATCATCACACATGATCCCTGAAAAAGCTTGTTTCACTAAAAAGGGGGACTCGCGCTCATAGTGGGTCGAGATCCGCTCTATCCAGCTCGGTTACCGCTCTATGAAGTGTGTTAACCGCTCTATCATTCCAATCGAATGCTCTATCAAGCCTTGTATCCGCTCTATCCACCAAGCTAACCGCTCAATCGACCACGCTGTGATGACCGAATCATCACACATAATCCCTGAAAAATACTTGCTTCACTAAAAAGGGGGCCCGCGCTCATAGTGGGTCGAGATCCGCTCTATCTAGCTCGGTTACCGCTCTATGTAGCATGTTACCCGCTCTATCATTCCAATCGAACGCTCTATCAAGCCTTGTATCCGCTCTATCCACCAAGCTAACCGCTCAATCGACCAAGCTGTGAAGCCCGAACCATCGCACATGACCCCTGAAAAATACTTGCATCACTAAAAAGGGGGCTCGCGCTCATAGTGGGTCGAGATCCGCTCTATCCAGCTCGGCAAGCGCTCTATGCAGTGTGTTACCCGCTCATACTTTACCGTGGGCGCTCTATCCACCATGCTACCCGCTCAATAAAGACATTCATCCGCTCTATCCCCCACGTACCGCAATTCATCCCCACCAATCACCACTTCACAGATGCCAACTCCACCAATTTCAGGTAGAATAAATAACAGGAGTTGATCATATTGAAAACAGCGATTGTGACAGATACGACGGCGTATTTGCCGGATGACATAAAAGCAGAACTCGGGATTCATACCATCCCGTTACTCGTAACAATCGACGGCAAAGAATTCAAAGAAGATGCCGACATTACGACCGAAGCATTCTATGAAATGGTACGCGGCAAGGGCCCGCTACCGAAAACTTCACAACCCGCGATTGGCGACTTCGAAGCGCTATTTAGCGAACTGGCAAAAGACTACGATGCGGTCATTACGATCCACTTGTCGAGCGGCATTAGCGGAACCTATATGGGCGCGTTACAAGCAGCCGAGCTCGTGCCGGAATTGGAAGTGCTGGCGTTTGATTCGGAAGTTTCAGCCTATCCTCAAGGCTTTTACGCGATCCGTGCCGCACAGCTTGCGAATGAAGGCGTACATCCGCGTGCGATCATCGAAGAATTAAGAGACATGCAGAAAGATGTCAAAGCCTATTTCATGGTGGACGATTTATCGCATCTGCAACGTGGCGGTCGTTTATCCGGTGCACAAGCGCTAGTTGGCGGATTGTTGCAAGTGAAACCGGTTTTACATTTCGTAGACAAAATTATCGTGCCGTTCGAAAAAATCCGGACGTCTAGAAAAGCGATGAAACGCATTTCGGACTTACTGTCGGAAGATGCGAAAAATCAATTGCTCGACGCAGTAGTGATCCATGGGAATCGCTATGACGACGCAGTCGAATGGAAGAAACAATTAGAAGAAAAACATCCGAACGTCGATTTCACGATCAGCCACTTTGGTCCGGTGATCGGCACGCATCTTGGTGAAGGGGCCATGGGACTCGGTTGGGTGAAACGACGCGGAACCTGAACAGGGGGAACTGCATGTCCGAACGAAACCAACTAAAGCAATTTTTGGCAGGGCGCATTTGGTTGCGTCATCTCTTGCCATTCTCAGAAGAAGCCGTTGACGAAGCGATGCGTCAAGGGGATATTCATATAGAACCAGGTGTTACGACAAAAAAGACGTGGCATGGTAAACACTATGCTTGCCAGCGTTGCCATAATGAAAATCAAGCGCGCTTCACCGTCTTCACATGCGCTCAATGCGAAGCACCTTGCGCCTACTGCAGAAACTGTCTCAACATGGGACGGGTGTCCTGTTGTTCAGAGTTGCTTACGTGGACAGGCACACCACCAACTTTCCCGACGAGCCACCGTATGAACTGGCAAGGGAATTTGACGCCTTCGCAGCAAAAAGCGACGAGTGAATTGCTGGAAAGTACAAAACAAGGGGTATCTCATTTACTCTATGCGGTGTGCGGATCGGGCAAGACGGAAATGCTGTTTCAACCGATTCATTATGTATTACAAGAAGGCAAGCGGGTTTGCTTAGCAGCGCCTCGTGTGGACGTCATCTTAGAATTATTGCCGCGGTTGACGACTGCTTTTCCTGACACGAAAGTAGAAGCGTTATATGGCGGGGCAGAAGTAGAACACTTTGACGCACAGCTAATCCTTGCGACGACCCATCAGCTCTATCGTTTTCACGAGGCATTCGATGCGGTCTTCGTCGATGAAGCCGATGCGTTTCCGTATACAGCAGACGAAACGTTACAGCAAGCAGTGAGGAAAGCAGCAAAACCGAACGCGCCGATTCATTTTGTGACGGCAACGCCTTCTCGTCAGTTGCTTGCTATGAATAAAAAGCAAGGCCATATTTCGGTTTTGGCACGGCGCTATCATGGGCAGCCGTTACCCGTACCGCGAAGCGTTGCGCTATGGAATTACGAGAAACAGTTGAAAAAGAAACGGATTCCAGCGAAATTACTGCGTTGGACAGCCGAACGTCTTGAGAAACAGCAACCGTTTCTCATCTTCTTTCATCAAATTGAGCTGATGGAAATCGCGGAACCGTTATTCCAAAAACTTGATGAGCGAATTTGCGCAGTCCATGCGGAACATGAAGACCGCAAAGAACGGGTGCAGTTACTCAGACAGAAAGCCGTCCCTGGATTGCTGACGACTACGATACTCGAGCGGGGCATTACCATTCCGAATGTGCAAGTGGCGGTTGTCGGAGCGGAGCAAACGATTTTCAATAAAGGCGCGCTCATTCAAATCGGTGGGCGAGTGGGGCGCTCTGTGCCGAACACGTCAGGCGACTTCGTACTGTTCCATCAAGGCATCACCTATGCCATGGACGAAGCGAAGCGAGAAATTCGCAAGCTGAACCATACAGAGGTGCCGCAATGACGTGCTTACTATGCGATAAACCATTACACGACCAGCCCACTTGGCAACACTTCCTCGGTATGCAACAAGACACTTTCGCCTGTCTAACCTGTCTTGAAAAGTTTGAACGCATTGACCAGGTCATACAAAACGATGTACTCGATTCTGTTCATTCACTCTATGCATATAATGAAGCAGCACGAGCGTACTTGCATCAGTTCAAGTTCATGCAAGACGTCGCGCTCGCACAAATTTTTGCCCCCGCATTACGTCGTGTACTGAACGATGCCAAAAAGATCGTCGTACCGATTCCGATGCATCCAGTGAATAAAAAGAAACGAACTTTTTCGCAAGTGGATGCGTTACTAGAAGCAGCGAAGATTCCGTATCAATCGCTACTTGAAAAAACAACGGAATCCGTCATGGGTGAAAAATCTCGCAGCGAACGGCTCGCAATGACTGAACTATTCCACGTACCAGCCGATATACCTTATAATGAAGCAGTGTACGTGCTCGTTGATGATATTTATACGACCGGCACCACATTGCATCACGCCGCGGAAGCGTTGAAACAGCGCGGCGTACACCGAGTGGAAGCAGTGACGTTATTTAGACCTATTAGAGAGAAGTGATGGAGATGGCGGAAGTACGAAATTGTCCGACATGTGGCAGTATATTTAATTACACAGGACTTCGGGACGTATGTGGCACGTGTGCGCAAGCGGAAGAGGAAATGTATGAAACAGTGTATCGATTTTTACGTAAACGAGAGAACCGTGCAGCGAATATTGAGCGGATTGTGGAAGTAACAGGCGTGACAGAGGAATTACTGCATCGCTGGGTTCGTAAAGGAAGACTGCAACCCGCATTGTTCCCGAACCTCGGCTATCCGTGTGATAAATGTGGCGCATTAACATCGTCAGGTAAAATCTGTGCCAAATGTACGGAAGAGATTCAATCCGACTTACGGACATTTGACGCGGCGCAAGAGCTCCGAGAAGCGATCAAGGCACAAGATAAAGGCACATATTTCACACAAAAGGACCGTAAAGGATGACATGCGAAACGAGCAGTTCGTACTGCTCGTTTTTTCGTACAAAAGGCTCTATAAATTCCGTAGAATCTGCCGAAGTAAAGAGTAGGACCCAAATCCAACATAAGAAATGAAAGGAGCGAGACGTATGAAAATAGAAGGATTTAAACCACAAGCCATCAACCCGTACCGCAATCAGCAAATGAAAGTCGATCAAACGAAGCAAGCCGCACAAGTGAAAACGGATAAGCTCGAGATTTCTTCAGAGGCCAAAAAGTTATCCGCTACTTCACCGATTGAATCGGCTAGACAACAACGCGTACAGGAATTGAAAGCGCAAGTGCAATCTGGAGAATATCAAGTAGATGCGGACAAACTCGCTTCCACTATGCTGTCGTATTTCAATAAGCTATAAGGAAAGTAGGGTTCCACATGTCCATTGAACCAATTTTGACAACGCTCAATCACCTAGAAAAACTGCATACGAGCTTGCTCCGTCTGTCGAACGACAAGACCGCATTGCTAAAAAGCGGCGACGTCGACGGGATTGACCAGCTGTTGAAGGAGGAGCAAGCTCACTTAGCAGCTATTATGCAAATGGACCAAAAGCGTGTACAGGAAGTGAAGCAGTATCTGACCGCACAAGGAAGTGCAGTGCCTGCTGAACCGACGATGACGCAATTAATCGAACTAGCAAGTGTTCCGGACAAAGAACAATTAGCAGAGGCGAGGGACCGTCTCCTGCATGCGATTCATGAGTTGAAACAGCAGAATGAACTCAATCAGCAACTGACCTATCAATCACTTCAATTTGTGAATCTATCGCTGGACATGGTCCGTCCGCGTCCGGAAACCGTCAACTATTCGAAAAACGAAATACAAGGGCAGTCACAAAGCAGAGCCAAAACCAAGCTCTCCTCATTCGACTCCCAAGCTTAAGGAGGACACCATATGCGCTCGACATTCATGGGACTAGAAACTAGCAAACGCGGATTGTACACACAGCAATCCGCTCTTTATACGACAGGGCATAATATTGGGAACGCGAATACACCCGGTTACTCACGTCAGCGTGTCAACATGCAGGCTACGTCTGGTTTTCCAGGCGTTGGACTGAACGCGGGCACGGTTCCGGGATTTCTCGGCACAGGTGTAGAAGCGGGGAGCATTCAGCGTATTCGAGATTCGTTTGTCGATCATCAGTATCGGAGTGAATCAACGAAGCTTGGGTACTGGGAATCGCGTACGAATGCCATTGCCCAAATGGAAGACGCGATAGGCGAACCTTCCGAGTATGGCTTGCAACAATCGATGAGCGACTTTTGGCAATCATTGCAGACATTGGCGACGAGTCCGGAAAATGGTGGAGCGCGTGCGGTCGTTGTGGAGCGTGGGGTGGCTGTTGCTGACTCGTTTAACTATATTTATAAATCTGTTTCTGAAATTAAAGGTAATTTAGGTGATGAAATCGACTTTAGCACAAATGATATTAACTCTTTGCTAAGTCAAATTGGTGAACTAAACAAACAAATCGCCAATGTCGAACCGAATGGCTACTTGCCAAACGACCTCTATGATACGCGTGACGGCTTACTGGACAAGTTGTCTAGTTATCTACCGATAGAAACGAGCTATGAGAAATCAGGCGGACGTGCTCTTGCTATTGCAGAAGGTACGGTGACGATTAAAATTAAAACGACTACAACTGCGGCGATTACTGTTGTGAAAGGCGGAGAAAGTTCCAAGATTTCAATAAATACATCTGGAACAGGTAAATTTCCAGATGCAATAGATGACTTTCACATTTCAGGTAAACCAGCTGTAGACGATCCAGATAAAGTAATTGCCTTAGAAATAGACAATATGCCAAAGACTGGGGAATTGCGATCACTTGTAGACTCTTACGGTTATAACACACCATCTGGCGTAAAAGGTTTATATCCCGAGATGATGGCGAAATTGGATAGAATGGCGAATGAGTTTGCGAAAGCGTTTAACGCAGTTCATGAAAAAGGGACAGATTTAAATGGCGTAAAAGACCAGCCATTCTTTGTCTTACCAGCTGGCGCAACTGAATTCACTGCAAGTAACATTGCAGTAAATGATGAAATCAGAAAAGACCCGAATAAACTAGCAGCCTCTGATTCAACAACAGGGGCAGAGGTCGGTAACGGTCAAAACGCAAAAAAACTTAGCGATGTATTCTTCGCTAAATTAGATGGATTAGATGGTTCGAGCGTTCAGGGCTTCTACGCGCAAACGATTGGACAACTAGGAGTCGAAGGGCAACAAGCAATCAAAATGACGGAAAGCTCAGGTGTTTTACTATTAGCGGTATCGAATCGCCGTGACTCCATCAGCTCCGTCTCACTCGACGAAGAAATGACCGACATGATCCGCTTCCAGCAAGCATACAACGCATCTGCCCGCATGATCACTGTGATGGACGAAGCACTCGACAAAATCATCAACGGAATGGGCACAGTCGGCAGATAATGAAGGAGGAATTCTCATGCGTGTAACACAATCCATGCTATCGCAAAACATGCTGCGGAACCTATCAAGCGGCTATAATACGATGGGGAAATTACAAGAGCAACTAAATACAGGTAAAAAAGTGACCCGCCCTTCCGATGATCCTGTCGTCATCATGAAAAGTCTCGGCTATGGTATGCAGGTCAACAGAGTAGAGCAATATCAGAAAAACCTAGGCGAAGTCAGCAACTGGCTCGACAGTTCGGATGATGCGTTGGATGGAGTTGGACAAGTCCTTCACCGTGCCAGGGAATTAGCCACAAATGCTGCAAATTCCGGTACGATGACAGCTAATGACCGGGAAATGATCAAAATCGAATTAGAGCAACTGCAAAATCAACTGCAGGACTTAGCGAACACGAAAGTTGGCGACAAACATATATTTAGTGGCAAGATGACCGATAAGCCGTTATTCGACAAAACAACGGGAAATTATGAATCGGGCGCATCTTTTAAAGAAAATGTATTAATTGAAGTATTTGATGGAGTAGACTTGCGTGTAAGTACGAATGTGTCTGATCTGTTTAATAATATTAATCAATTATTCACCGATATAAAAAATGATACGGGCGACAAGTATGATTTTGGTTCTGCGCTAGAAAAAATTGATGGGTTGCTAGATGACGTTCTAATAAAACGTGCGGATATTGGTGCGCGTTCCAATCGTGCAGAACTTATGGAAAATCGTCTTCTAATGCAGGAAGGAGCAGCGAAAAAGCAACGTTCTGAAAACGAAGATATTGATTATGAAAAAACCATTACGGATTTGATTACTTCTGAGTCTATCCACCGGGCCACATTGTCGGTAGGAGCGCGTATTATCCAGCCTTCTTTAACGGATTTCTTGCGGTAAATAGTAGTGCGGACACGTTGATAGTGTCCGCTATTTTTATATAGGAAAGCAAAGGAAGGTGATAGACTTGAATATCCCTCAACTACAAATCCAAACGACTTCAGCTAAGTTAGGCTTACAGATAAATCAACCCATACAAGAGATTGAACAACCGAAAGCTTCTCTGACTATCGAACAACCAGCAGCGATTATTGAAATGTCCACTACACCGTCCGAACTTACAATTGACACGACAGAAAATCGGGCGGCACTAGATTTGATGAGCATGTTCAGACGGGGAGACGAAGTGGCACAGTACAGCCAGCAAAAAGTTCAAGAAGGCATTGCGCGTAGAGCTCAGGAAGGGATGCAACTCGTAAAAATTGAAAATGGCGGTAACCCGTTAGCTGATATTATTAAACAAAACACAGATAGACCAGTAGCCGAGCTAGGTATCCGTTTTGTAGGAAATCCATTGCAATTAAAAAGAAGCTTTACACCAAGCCAATTGAATATAAACGTAACACCACAAAAGCCCATAATAGATGCGCAGGTAAACAAACCCATCCATTACTACACGCCAGGGACCGTAACGGCCAACCTGGAGCAACATCCTTCTATCGAAATCGATTGGAAAGTGTAATGAAGAATGTATATTAAGTATCTTCGTAATCAATAACGTAATAGTAAACAAGACATTAAGTAAAGGAGCAACTTACAACATGAGAATTGAAACCAAATTTCATGCCACGATCGATATAGATCCAACAGAAAAGTGGTATTTTCCAAAAGGAATCCCAGGCTTCGAAAACGAAACAGACTTTGTATTGTTGCCAATTGAAGGCAGTGACGCTTTACAAGTCTTGCAATCAACGAAGCAGCAAGAAGTTGCATTTATTGTAGCTAATCCATATACACTAGTAACCGATTATACATTTGAAATAGATAGCTCGACGATTGACTTACTTGAAATCAATCAGCCAGAAGATATCATGGTACTTGGCATCCTATCCATGAAACAGCCCTATCACAAGTCGACAATCAACTTGCAAGCTCCATTAATCTTTCAAGTTCTAAATAAAAAAGCCAAACAAATGATTCTCAACGACCCGCGTTTCACAGTCAGACACCCACTTGATAAAGGAGGGAACTGACATGCTCGTCTTGTCACGTAAAGTAAACGAGTCGATTCAAATTGCAGACAATATAGAAATTCGGATACTGGAGGTTAAAGGAGATACCGTGCGGATTGGCATTGAAGCGCCGAAATCCATTGAAATACTCAGAGGTGAGTTAGTCCAGTCGACTACAGAGACAAATAAAGAGGCACTCACAATCGATATGGATCTATTCACGCAGTTGATGAATAAAGAATAGTCTATAATGGAGAAAGTATCGCTATAGAGATTCTGTAGCGATGCTTTTTTATGTGGGACTCTGTTTAGACAAACTTATGACATATGCACGCTATCTTTTTTTCTGGATTTTAAGAAACTTGAAAAATATACTAAACTCTTTACCTAGCTATCCGATATTACTAGTGTAAGCGGGAGAAAGAGTTCGGCCGGCTCTGTACACCGCCACAAAATTCAGGGTCACAAGGAAGTGTACCCTACACATACTCAAGGAGGAAATTAAAATGAGAATTAATCATAATATTGCAGCGTTGAACACACATCGTCAGTTGAACACAGCTTCAACTAACCAATCTAAATCAATGGAGAAACTAGCTTCAGGTCTTCGTATCAATAAAGCAGGGGACGATGCAGCAGGTCTTGCAATTTCTGAAAAAATGCGTGGTCAGATTCGTGGATTGGATCAAGCATCTAAAAATGCTCAAGATGGTATTTCAATGATTGCTACTGCTGAGGGTGCATTAAATGAAACACATGATATTCTTCAACGTATGCGTGAGTTATCAGTCCAATCATCCAATGACACTAATACATTAGATGATAGAAAAGAAATTCAAAAGGAAGTTGAACAACTAAAATCTGAAATTAATCGTATTTCTGATACTACGGAATTCAACACTCAAAAACTTTTGAATGGTAGTTTGGGAGCTGTAGGTTCATCAGATGATAATACTGTAGTGAAATTAGAAACTGCTTCTGGACTAAAAAAAGGTGATTATACAGTAGATGTTTCTACTGCAGCTACCGTGAAAACTGCAGCAGAAGGAACTACAGCTTTTGCAGGTGCTGGAACTGACACAGGATTATCAGGAAAAGAGCTTACTATTAATGGTGTTACAATTGATTTCAGTGATATGGACGATGAGTCAGATGTAGACGCTGTAAAGGCTCGAATTAATTCATATACTGATAAAACTGGCGTAGTTGCTGGTGATGGAGGAACAACTGATACAATTTCACTTTCAACTAAAGCCTTTGGCTCAGATGCAAAAATAGTTTTAGGCGGTACAGATGCAGCTGAATTCGGTGACAAGGATACCATTACTGGTGGTGATGACGCAGTAGTTACGATTACTGATGAAAACTCTGTTGCAGAGACAATCACAGGAACTGGACAATCAGTTAGTTATAGAGGTGCTGAACTAACTGCTACTTTAGCTAGTGGAACAGATAGTGCTACTATAACTGTATCAAATAGTGGAGCAACTTTACAAATTGGTGCTAACAAAGATCAAAACATGACTATTGATTTTAATGAAATGAGTACTAAGACTCTTGGGGATACAAATGTAGGTCTCGTAAAAGATATAAATCTTCAAACTCAAGATGGAGCAAACGATTCAATTAAGACTCTTGATAAGGCTATTCAACAAGTTTCAGGAGAGCGTTCTAAACTAGGTGCATTCCAAAATCGTTTAGAGCACTCAATTAACAACTTAAACACTTCTTCAGAAAACCTAACTGCTGCGGAATCTCGTATCCGTGACGTAGATTATGCTTTAGCTGCTTAAGCAGTAACAAGCACAGTCGTCCTAGCTGGTAACGGCTAGAGAGTATGATCGGGTGAATTGCTGGAAACCCCTAAAACTCACTTCCCTACAACGTAGCTGGAAACGGCAAGCGTGAATGGTCAAAAAGAAGAGAGATTGGGCAATCAGCAGCCAAGCTCCTGTCTCGAAAGAGTGGAGAAGGTTCAACGACTAGGATAGACCATCTAAGGCGAGAGCTATGGTGATGAAATCCATAGGTGAAACAATGTCCATCAGCATTGCGAATCCGAAGTGCCCGACCCCTAATCAATATCCACAAGGTATAGAAGGGTGAAGATATAGTCTAGTCATTAGTGAAAGCTAATGTTCGCACGATGGCGAAAGAGATGATGGAACAAACGAAGAATTCAATTCTTTCTCAAGCAGCACAAGCAATGTTGGCTCAATCGAATCAGATGCCTCAAGGAGTATTACAACTCTTGAGATAATGATTGGAAGGGCGTCTTATCCGGTAACAGATAAGAGCACAACTGGGTGAATTGCTGGAACTTCCTAAAGCTTCATCAACCACAACGTAATTGGAAACGGTCAGCGTGATGGTCTGAAAATGATGAGGATGAAACAATGGACAATCAGCAGCCAAGCTCCTGTGAGGAAACTCTGGAGAAGGTTCAACGACTAGGATATACCGTCTAAGGTTTCAGGGCTATGACGATGAAATCCGTAGGACAAGCAACACCGTCCGAAGCGCCCAGCCCCAAACAGGTTATGCTGTGGGTGAAGATATAGTCTGAGCCTATTAGAGACAATAGGACTACTTGCAAGCCAATCAACAGCCTCAGGGCGTTCTACAACTACTACGTTAATAGTACTTAATAACCAAAAGAGACTTCTTTTTAGAAGTCTCTTTTGCTTACATAAGATTTTGATCCTGTAGATCTTTGGTTTTGTAAACTATCGACCAATAACTGCGTCCGAGCTGATCGGCAATATGTTGAATGGTGCAGCCTTTTTGTTTCATAGCTATTAATGTAGCTATTTCTTTTGGTGTATAAGGTCGCATCCTGTCTCTAGAGCTAGTAATGAGTTCATATTCGGGATATTCGCGCAGCCATTTTTGAGTTTCCAGGTAGAAACGATACTGCCAGTTAGTTTTATAGCTCATTGCATTGCAGGGCAGGTAATTGTAACAGGTTGAATGTCTTGAAGAAACAGTAATGTATCTGCAGTACGGTTTGTGCGCAAATAATAACCATTTCCATCAGGTCGTTTCGTAAGTGTAAATTCAGCTAGAGTTAAACTTTTGATTTGTACTATGAAGCATTCTAATTCTTCATATGTGAAGTTTTGTAGGTACAGAGCTATATGAGGAGTGATATATATCTTTTTATTATTGTCATTCACGCGGGTTGTTAGCATTAGTGACCCATCATCCATGTAGACAGTTGCTATACTGTGCAAATCATTTAAATTAGTAAGTTGGTTTGCAGGTAAACGCTTGATTCTTCTTTCATCTTTTACTTTCTCGGCATAAAAATCAGATTGAAGTGTACTCCATAAATTATCAACTTTTGAATCAATAACCGTACCTTCACGTTTAAATACAAGATAAGGATGAAGTTTCATCACTTTCCAAGCACGATATTCATGTTGATTTATAGAAAAATGTTCATGGTAATTACTTCTGATTCCCATAGATTTTGAAGGTGTATGTCTTAATGTACCATCCCCAATAATAGAACCAAGCATAATATTTTGCTGTGTAGTTGAAAGATCATCCAACGTATTCAACGGTCGTGGTGATATGCAATTCTGTTGATGAAAACATTCTTGCACAATCTCACCCAAAGTTAAACCTGTTGCGGCTTGGACGGAGCAAAGAATGTCTCGATTTTCTTCAGTAAGGCTCACTTGATAGCGTTTGGATTCATTGTTCTCTTGCCGAGCGTAGTTGAATCTTTGAAAGTTCTCTGTTGTTACTCTAATAGAGGAAGCGTATTGCTGAATCATTTGATTGATTTCATCAGTAGGAGAGGGAATAGATATCTGTTTGGGAAGCCGTATAGTTGTCCGCTTTGCAACGGGTTTTCGAACTTCTACATTCTTAATTTTATAGGAGAACACAGGATGGATCCAAGGTGCAACCATACCTAGAAAGTATTTGATTTGCAGTTGGTCATACAAAATAAGTCTTCGTTGACCGTCTATTGCAAACAGGAAATTGAATTTGATATTTACTACATATTGAAGTAACCGAAGCTCGTCCTCGGTCCATTGCTCGGTGGAGAGAATCAGTTTCTCCAGCGTACCGTTTTCTTTCACTTTCAAGTGACCACATTCCTGGTACCACCACGCGAGTGTCTGAGCGGTCATATGCTGTTCAACAAACTCCAGAGGCATGCCCTTTGAGACGTTCTGATACCAAGCGGAGTATAATGCTTCAGCAGTAGCGCAAGGGGCAGATTCAATCACCACACGCTCTGTAAAGCCGGATTTACTCCGTGTATCCGTAGTTTGTTCCTTCTTGATAAGAAAGTCTGGTATATGCGATTGTAACTGCTGATAGCAGGAATGAGCCCATTCACTGTGTTTTGTATTGAAAGTGAAACGGAAATATTTATGGTTAGTTGCAGACGACATAATACGTCCACTGCTAAGTAGCAATGCGCAGAGCAGACTGTTTAATTTTTCATTAGAAGAAGGCAGTGAAATTATTTTCAGGTAACTGTTCTTACAATTGGCATTGTATTGTTCCTTTGCCGCTTTACCGTCTTCTAGTAAAAAGCCGTAAGATCGTGAATGAGTAGAGTATTTCAATGTTCCAATCGTCATAGCCAGCCCTCCTATAAGATAAGAATATATGTTCTTATTATATAATTTTAGAAGGTAAATAGCTAATTATAGCCTGGTAGTAGAACTGGTATAGAGTTGGAAAGGAGGTGCGGCGAATGAAGGATAACTCGAAAGAAATCGAGCGGTTGAAAGAACAACTGGAGCAAGTTAAACAGCAGGATCGGATATTGGAAGAGATAGAGAAGCGGTTGTATAAGATGAAAGAGATTGCGGAGTATGCTTCGAAGTATCGGCTTAGTGGGGAAGAAGTGGGGGAGTTGGATAAGCAGATAGAGGGTCATCGGGTGGCGATTGCGTCGTTGCAGAA
This sequence comes from Sporosarcina sp. P34, assembly GCF_002743375.1. Taxonomy (GTDB): domain Bacteria; phylum Bacillota; class Bacilli; order Bacillales_A; family Planococcaceae; genus Sporosarcina. Next base: position 70,075 of record NZ_PDZC01000009.1, on the reverse strand, counting down.
TTATTTGTATTCTTGAATTTCCTATTTAAGTATGTAAACTACTATATAATGAAAATTTGCTTGATAAATTACTATGACTATAGGAATATAGAATTTAGTTTTAGAAATATAGAAATTTAGACAGTAAATTATAGATAATGTTGTAAGGGGTGTTTTAATGAAAAATACAGAGAATGCCAATTTATCTTCCGAATCGCATCAACCAATAAAGTCATTAAAAGAATTAGAAAGACGTATCGATATAACTAGGAGAGCACGCTTTGCTTGTTCTACCAGGCTTAGAAACTATTTTGATAAAATCCAAAATCTAATTGTTTTTTATAATATTGTAGTTGTATTAATATCTATTATTACTTTATATCAATTTTATAATGAGAACGCTCAATGGACTACTTTTATAACATTAGCAATTTCAATAGCGCTTTCCTTTTTCGCTACTCATATGGGAGGAAAAAATTATAAAGAGAAAGCAATTCTAATGGAAAGTAACGGGCATGATTTATCCAAAATTTATGGAAAGATTGAAATGCTTAGATTAGAAGAAGAATTGGATGTTATTAAAGTATCTAATCTTTATAAAGAATATGAGCGAACACTAGCCATAGTTGAAAATCATGAGCATATTGATTATCTACAATCCAAAAAAGCAAAGAATATGCTTAATAAAGAAGATGACAAGATAGTAGAAGATTATTACAATAATGAAAAACGGAAATTTATATTCGCTTATTCTATACCGTTAATTCTGGGGATTTGCATACTATTATCACCTTTTTGGAATAGATAAAATTGAGCTTCAAGCCAATAGAGTCTAATTAAAATAATGAGTTGGAGGCAGTAGTACAATCAAATTCATAAGAAATGACAATTCCATGGACTAGATTACACGAAAAACTACTTTTAAGAAATGGTCAGAACTGATCAGAACTGATCAGAACTGATCTCCAATGAATTATTTGTGGAACAGGTAAAACTCTATTGTTTTGTAATTATCAACCCGTGCATCAAACAACTCATGCGCCATTCAGAATTGTTCTGGAGTTATATGATGCACAGGCAAGCAAAATTAAAACACACCTTCAAATGTCTAACTTCCCCATTCACTAATGAAAGAGCATAGTAACATACCAAAACACGATCTTATGATTGTGCAGCTGAAGGTGTTTTTCTTTTGGCCATAATCCTCATCAAGGGTTGGTCTTTTTATTTGGATTGTACATCTGTCTCACTATGAAAAACGAACAAATTTATAGGCTTATTTACTAATTACGAGATAATTTTAAATTAAATAAAACGTTCATCGTCAAAATCTTCAACCAGATTTTGATGTCCATTTTCTACTATTACATTTTTCCTACTTTTATATTCAACTGCTAGAGCAAATTCCCATTGAAAAACCACTATTTCGTCTTCTGGGAATGATTCACCTAATATTAGTCCAATTAATTCAGGTGTAATTATAAACCTGTAATGAGTAAAAATCCCATCTCTACAATAGTACATTCTAAAATATTCATTATGTAGTTTCCCATTAATTTGAATTAAAACAATACTAGGATAAAATAAACTAGCAAATACAAAATAGTCAGTGGATGATTTATGAAGAAATTCAGAGTGACTATTTAATATACCCTCCAGGGATATTTCATTTTCTCTATTAACAAAAATCAGATGTTTATTATTTAAACTAGATAAGACATGTAAATTATTATCTCTAGCAATCACAGTTATTAATTGATAGTTTAGTAAATCCTGATTATACAAATAATAGGTTATATCTTTGCACCAATGAATTCCTTCGCTATTAATCCTTGCACCGAAAACTAATCCACCTACACCAATATCCATCATATTATCTTTTAGAGAATAGATTTGCAGAATATTTATTGTCGAAGTTAAAGATTGTGTTGGTGAAATTCGAATATCTTTATTTCTTTCAAGTAGTAACTCATTTCTATATGTCCAACTCTCTCTTGAGATACCTGATCCAATGTGGCAAAACTCTTTTCCAACAGCTTCTTCACCATTAAAATGAACTAATTTCGGCGTATCATTTTGTATGAATCCTACCAAAAAATCAATGTCATTATAAGAAATAGAATTGGCAATTGTATTAAAGGCACTATATATATCAATTCCAGAAGTTAATTGTATATGCAATAAATCAAACACTTCATCAATGTGATCTAGGGTTCCTGCATAGCTTATTAAGTATGAATTATTAATTGTTTGAAGTTTCAAGGCTCCTTCATATACATACTTCTTACCTCTTTTTTCATGTATATTTCCGAAACTAGTTTCCTTCATTTCACCATCTTAATAATCTGAAGATACAGCGGAATCCACTACCATAAAAATATTATTTTTATCTTTCCAGGCTAAACAATAAGTAATATCAAACACTCCATTCTAATTTTTAAGAGATTCTCTATTATACCCATTACACCTTAATATAGTTGCAACTCTTTATCTATTAAGCAAGTGGTGACAAAGAGATACTATGTTTGATATGCGTAGTTTAAGCGGGTATTTGCCCTTAAATTGCCAAATGAGTTAATAAGTGATATAATTCATGTGCCCTCCGAATATTGGGATGTGAGGGGAATCAAGTATGGAACTGTCAACCATAATGCTCCAGAGAAGAAGCCAAGATGGCATCCACACAAGGAACGCTATTAAATACTTCATAGAGCCTGGATCTACAACAAGTTGGAACTGGAATAGAAGCTTCAATTTAATCCCTCCAATATGAGATACTGACAGCCTAACTAGATTATAACATTCAAGTTTAATACCAGCATGTTGCAGGATTAATGTGGTCCCCATCTGCGAACATCAGGGCCGGAGTGCAGATAAGCTATAAAACAATTGCTGGGATTGTGGCTTCATCTGCTCGGAGAACGGAGAATTACAATGAGAGATAACAAGAAATATCAAAGTAAAAAATATCTTCATTTTGATAGTCGAATCGAATATACAAATGTACAAAAGTATGTTGAAGACCCAATGAAGATTGAAAAACATAATTTTTACCCATTATTAAAGTATACCCAAAGTACTGATAAATTTGATGCAACTCAGATATCTATCCGTGATGATAAATTGCCGATAAAAACTAAACCCCGTAATATTATGTATGCTTGCCACAAAGATAATTTTATTTATCGTTACTATGGAGAGTTATTAAATGAAGCATACTCCAAATGGGCTAAAGAAAATGATATAAACGAAGAGTCAATAGCTTATAGGGAGCCTAAGTACAGTAAGAGCAATATTGATTCCGCCGCGGAAGTTATCAATGCAATAGTCGAATATCAATATTGTTACATAATAGTAGGGGATTTTGAAAGTTATTTTGATAGCTTAGACCATCAGCTGTTAAAGAAAAGAGTCAAAATCGTGTTAAATATGGTGAATTTGGAAGAAGATTGGTACAGAGTCTTTAGATCTGTTACTAGATACTCCTATTGTGAAAAAGAGTTGATAAACAGCTTATTTGGTACGGACAAATATTTAAGAAAGAAACGAAAGTTTAGTTACTTTGACAATACGCGCGAGTATAGGGAATTTAAAAAGAAATATAAGATTTCTTTTAATAAAAACGACATTGGCATACCCCAAGGAACCGCTATTAGTGCAGTTTTGGCTAATGTCTATGCTATTTTATTCGATAAAGAAATTAAATCATTAGTGAAAGATTACAATGGTTTGTACAGAAGATATTCGGATGATTTTATAATTGTTATTCCAGCTCAAGGTGACTTTGGTAAAAGTGAATTTAATGAATTGGCTTCAAAAATTAACACTCTCGCTGCAAGAGAAAAATTAAAAATACACCTATCTAAAACACATTATCTTCAGTATGAACAAAATGAAATTAAGCATTTAGATAGCAACATTACCTGTAATCTAGATTATTTGGGATTTGCTTTTGATGGAGAAAATGTAAGGATGAGAAGTAAAAGTCCATATAAATTCTATAGGAAAGCTAACCGACTAATTGAAAAAGCTAAGAAAGCAAAAGAAAAAAAGAACTTAAAAAAGTTGCCTTATAGAAAGAAAATATACACACTATACACAGACGCAGGGATTAATAGCACTCCTTACGGAAATTTTATAACGTATGCGATTAAAGCTCAAAAGGCATTTGATGAAATAAGTCCAAATACAAATAATCTTATTTTGCAACAAATTAAAAACAGAAAAACTAAAATTGAAAAGAAATTAGGTTATAGAATTAGTTTTAAGCATTAAACTGTTATTGGTAAATCTAAGTGTCAATCCATTAAAATGGTTGACGCTTTTTAAAATTGTACTTATTATCAAACAACTCATGCACCGTTCTAAATTGATGTGAGTCATACTCCGAATATTAAGAACACGCACCTGTGCATCACACAACTCAGATACTATTCTGAATTGTTCTTGAGTTGTGTTATGCACAGGTAAACGAGATCTTAGAGATCTTATAAGTCAAATACTCACGGTTTAAATGCTGATTTTCTTGAAATGTTTAAATTAGCTTATGGAATGTTTAATGAGAAAATAAAAATAAAAAAAGATAAAACAGAATTAGAAAGTGAACATGAAGTTATAATTTCTAATGTGAAAATCAATGTTGACTATTCAAAAGGGTTGCCTATTTTTAAGATTTCTGAGCTTTGATTTCTATTCAACAAAGGATACTTGTGTAGAAAACTACACTATACAAAGGGGCTGTTGGTATGGATGAAAAGCTTTTGGATAAACACATGGAGGAGATGCGGCCCTATTTACTAAAATGGCATAGAGAGCATTCTGTAATGATGCTTACTTCTCCGTTTAAAACTTTGCAGTATAAAGTAGGAATGGAAGGTTTTGCGAAGCCTAAGGACCTGTTGTGTCAAAGCTATCTCTATTCCATTTCAGAAGCTTTTCGGGAGCTTGTGAGGACTTATTATTACGCACAGGCGGCTCATCAAATAGAGGTAGAACTTAGAGAAAAAAATGATATTCTTTGGAGTAACTATTGGAAGTATGAAATGAAAAATTATTATTTCCGCACGGTCATCCCAAGAATTATTTCTCTATTAGATTATGTGGCGGTAATGATTAATGAACTATCCTGTTGTGAAGTAGTAAAGGAAGAAGGAAAAGTTTACTTTGATCCTTTTAAGTCATGCTTAAAAAAACAGAAAAAAAGAGCTGGATGGCTATCTTTTAAAGAAATTAATGAATTAAACCTTATCCTTTCGCCTATTTACAAAGACATTAGCCAAAGTGACAGAAATGTCCTCAGGCACTATCGAAATACATCGACCCATAGATACTTTGTTGGCATAGATGAACTGACTGTTGCCCTTCAAAAACGAATGCTGTCCGTAAAAGAGCGACAAAAATTTAATATACAACAGACTCATAGTTATGGATTGAGTGGACTCCCAGAATACTCTTTCAGCGAATTAGTTATTATAGCTGAGAAACTGTTGAACAACTTAGATAGCATGTTATCGCAACTGTTGCAAATGGATATGATAAGAAAGTCCGTAAAACTAATAGAAGAGAAAAAGTAGTTCTTGACACAAGCGCTTGTACATTGAATGCTGATTATAAGATTAGCCAAGTGGTATTGTGCACCTGTGCACCTGTGCATCACACAACTTGGTACTGATTCTGAATAGTATTAGAGTTGTGCGATGCACAGGTGCGCTAAAATCAGTGAGAAATTGCGGGCGCTGCAACGTGGTTCCCGATATATTACGCATTTGTGCATTACATGAAAATAAAAGGTGAGATTTAACAAAAAGTAGGAGTGTTTTAATTGAAAGATAACGATATGAAGCCATTAGATAATAAAATGTTAGATCATGCCCTATTCCCTGCAACTTTATTATCTAAGAAAAATATGTTAGAGAAGATTTTAATTAAGAATTCACTTGGGATATATGCTATTGCTGGGGATAGGGGCGTTGGTAAAACAACGCTAATGAATTCATTGAGAAGGAAGTACGATGACAAAGTTACAGATTATCTTGATGATGAAAGGAAATTTGCTTTTTTACATTTAAATATTATTAATAAAGAAACAGATTTATTGAGAGAGATAGTATTATTTTTAGAAAAAATATATATAGAAAAAAAAGAGATATCTAGATTAGACGAAGAAAAGCACAAAAAAACAGATGGATTAATAAGTTATAAAGACAGGATTGCTGAATTAAAAGAGAGCGTGTTATTTGATATATTTTTGGAAGAGATAGAAGAGAATAATAGTAGGAGTAGTAACGTTACAAAATTCGGTTTGAGTTTCAAGAGTAAGGTAAGCCTAGTTGGAATGTTTTTCTCTATGTTTAATATGAGCTCTGAAGATACACATTTAACTGATGAGAGAGTCCAAAACTTGAAGATCAAATCTTCGAGACAAAGAAAAGAAGACTTATTAAAAGAAGTTATTAGTCTCCTCAATATTTTCTCTGAAAAATTATCCGTGGTTATTATATTGGATGAACTAGATAAGATGAGCAATGATGAAATAGAAAAATTTATGAATGAGAATAAAATTCTTCTAACAGAATGTCCTGTTATATTTTTCTTATTGTTTGACACTAAAAAATTTTTGGATATGAAATATAGTAACAATCATTTAATCCTAAATAACGTGGTTAGAGAGTATATTTTTTTACCAAGATTAAACTGGCAAGAATTTATTTTAGTGGCACCAAAAGTTCTAAAAATAGGCCAGATTGAAGAGCTCAGAAAAATATTTTATCTAACAAAAGGAAATTTAAGGGGAATAATTAAGATTAGAAAGGATTGTGATGATTTATATAGACTATCTGTAAATGGTGGAATAAACGAAGAGTTATCGTTCTTTTCGAACCGTTCACATCATATTTTGATAAGCCTTTTAAATAACCATTATCTAAAAAGATTGCCTGAGGGCTTTAAAGAAATAGCAATTGATTACATGCTTGATGTTCTTGAAGTGCATAGAATAAATAACTATATAACTGAACAAGAGTTGAGTGAAATAGATGTTTTATATAACTCAAGCAATGTTTTATTAAATAGTGTTCTCAAAAAAGTCAAATCGATAATAATTGAATATAGTGACTGTCTTGACCAAGAAATAGCAAATACGTTGAAGGAGGAGTTAGTTAGATATTATCCAACCCAGGAGAGATTTCCTAAAGTGAAGGCATATCAACCAACTATTTTAGAAACACGAGACTTAAGCGTATTATTTGGAATAATGGATATTTATCATGACAGTATTGACGGTGTAATTATATGTAAAGAAGAAACAGAGGGAACTATAAATAATATTTCATACACAGCTAATATATTAATATCGAATAACTACATGCCATCAATTATGTTTTTAAATAAAGGCGGTTTCGCTTGGAATCATGAAGATGCACATAAGTATAAAGAAATGTTGAGATATCTAAAAGAAATGGAAATTAAGTATATTGATATACAATTACCTACAAATAAAAATATTATAGAAGAAATAAACAACTTAGTTCCCTTTATAGATGAGTTTGATAAGAAATATAAATAGCCATCGACAGAAGAAGTCGCTTGTCTTAAAACAGCGTGCAAACAAGTCATAAAAATATAAAGAGAATAATCCCATTGAAATGTGAAAAGGCTAGCGAAATGGGGTGTATCTGTGTATTAGGAAATTGCCATTTTCCTTTACCAATTACACTTTCACTTAAATCGTCTACAAATCTAACCTTGTGAAAATTTTCATAAAGTAATTCCGATATCTTATACACATATGCCTTATCTTTCTGATAATTCGCATTGCCTATTTTGCCGATTGTAGTGTCATAAAAAAGTCATGCTCTTTCATTTTTAACAATAATTCTTTTGGTTCAATATTCATTTAAACAAAACACCTCCCAAAGAATACTTATTCAGTGGGTCATGAATTTATACCCAAAAGCAAACAGATTAAGTGCTGCTGATATCTCATTACCTTATAAACCACAATTTTTATTTAAAAATAATGAAAATATTAATAGATTCGGTGTAGAGATTTTTTAAATAATGATATATAGGTGATTAATAAATATTTAATCCATGATCAAATAACCCTTCCTGATGTATAAGAAATCTCTACCCAAATACATAATAATTAGCCCACCCAATTTGACACAACACCCTGCCCAACAGTCACAAGTGGTCTGCCCAAAGTCGACAGGTGGACCTGACGATTTTGAGCAAGTGCACTTGCCTAAATCCGCCAAGCCAATAACTAAAGAACTTAAAGAATCTTTAAAAATAAAGAATAAAACTATTGTCGAGAAGAATCTCGACGTTGCACATATCATTATCAATTACTTGAATGACAAAACAGAAAAGCAATACAAAATCCAGTCACATACAATCAATCTCCAAAAAAATATTAAATATCTGTATCCTTTTCAGAAAAACACTCTATATGACAAGTGAGTGGTAATTAGCAAAGAGAATCAACACAGGACGCTGTGAACCGAAATGACAATGTATATCGGCTCTGCATATTTGAAGTTTTACCACTCTAAAATACAATAGGGAAGCCATTATACAATAAGCATCAAATCAAACGTCTGCTTGATTACAATTAATAATCGGCCTATTCTGATAGTTACTTGATTGTACAGTGGGTCCTGATATAATTAATTTCAATTCAGAAATATATTAATAGAACAATAAGTACAATAGTACAGAAAACCGAGGTGCAAAAAAGTGTTTCTAATCGAAGATCTTACATACATCAAAAGACTAGGCGGTCTTACCAATCTAAACTTCCTCGTTGCGCACAAAGGACAAAAATACGTCCTACGTTTCCCGGCGCATGAGTTTGAAGATATTATTAACCGCCAAAATGAAAAAGCAAATCAGCAGATTGCGGCTGAAGTTGGGGTGACAGTTGGTAACGTGGTGTTTACCGATGAGGGTATTAAAATGACTCCGTATTATGATGCGACGGCTGATTTAACGCGGGATTTGATTGTGACGCCGGAGTATTTGGAGAAAGTGGCGGGTGTGTTGGCTACGCTTCATTCGTCGAATAGGGAATTTAAGAATCGTTTTAATTATTGGGACGAGGTGGAGAAGTATAAGCGTTCGTTAACGGAAATTCCTTCGCTTTATGTATTGTTGGAGGAGCGGTTGCGGAAGTTGACGCAAGGGGAGCGGCAAGAATATGCGCCGTGTCATATGGATTCGGTGACGGGTAATTTTATTCAGAATGATGCCAAGCAAGTGCTGTTGATTGACTGGGAGTACAGTGCGAATTATTTGCCTGAATGGGATTTGGCGGCGTTTATTTTGGAACGGGAGTTAAGTGAGCAGCAAGAGCAAGTGTTACTCGATTATTACGGTTTGCCAGCTTCCTCGAAAGAGTCGCTTGATCTGCAAAAGTTAAAGACTGACTTTCTTTGGTCGTTATGGTCGCTCGTTAAAGAGAAGGAAGATCCTTCGTTTGAACAGTATACAGCGATGCGTACGGAGCGTCTGATCGAGGGAGTAGAGCGGTATTATCGGGAGTATGGGGATAAGTAACGGCATTCTATTATCCACGTCTTGCATTTCCCCCTTGTGTATCAGATAGTAAAACAAAGTAATGGAGTGGATGAGCGGATGGCAGAGCCGAAAACAGTGGATTTGATGAAGGTAGTGAAGGGGGAAGCGACGCCTCCGAATTGTGATTTGACATTGCAGCTTGACGTACGGTCAGCAGAGGATGGACTGGCTCGTGGTGTTTGGACAGTAGATGAGAAGTTCATGAATGGAAACGGCGTGTCGATGGGTGGTTTTTTAACATCCGCGGCAGATATTATGATGGCTTATGCGGTTGCTTCCAAAATAGCCGAAGATCAGACATTTGCTTCTGTAGATATTCATACGACATTTCACCGGCCCGTGTTGATAGGAACGGTGGAAGTAGAGGCTCGTGTAGAACGGCTCGGACGCAAGATGGCTTATGTAGTAGCTAGTCTCTTTCAAAATGACAAGAAAGTTGGAGACGTCGTTTCTTCTGTAATGATCTTGGCTAAGTAAGGTGGACTAGTGCAGACGATCTCAAAAAATCTTTTCCGGTAAAACGGGAAAGATTTTTATTTTTGAAGTAATTGAAATTAGACAAGAAAAAACCCGGTTAACGTGAACCCGGGTAAAGTAATTCATTATTACTTGGATGATATCGCCTACTATTTATATTAATTCCAACCAAAGCTTTTTAGGATGTTCAATCAATTCTGCAAAGCGGTTTGTAAAGGCTACTGCCGTTGCGCCGTCTGCTACTCGGTGGTCAAATGACATGGAAATATTCATCATCGATCGGATGACAATTTCGTCATCATCCGTGACCACTGCGCATTTCTTTGTTTTATGGAATGCGATGATCGCCGTTTCAGGATGGTTAATAATCGGCGTCGCGCCCGTACTTCCGAGTGGTCCGACGTTCGTGATGGTCATGGTGCCACCGCGCATTTCTTTACCTGACAATGTACCGAGCCGTGCTTTTTCATTCAGCTCTTTCATTTCCGTATTGACTTCTAGCAATGTTTTCTTATGAGCATTTTTCAAAACGGGCACAATCAGTCCGAGTGTTGAATCAACGGCAAGTCCGATATGATAGTCTTTTTCAAGAATGATGACGCCATTTTCTTCATCCAGCTTGGCGTTGAAAACAGGGAAGTCCTTTAACGCTACGACCAATGCCTTGATGAAAAATGCCACTGCGGAAATAGAGGCTCCGTCTGCTTTTAGTTCCTCGCGCAGTGCAAGGAGATTCGTCATATCGATTTCCTCGAAATGTGTAACATGCGGAATCGTCGTCAGTGATTGGGTCATTTTCTTTGCGATCTGCTTACGGATGCCTGTGAAAGGTATCGTCTCCACTTCTGCAGGTGTTGCTTTAGTTGCAGGAGTGGATTGCAAAGTATCCGTTACTGCAGTTTCCAGCACCGCGGAAGTTTGATCGCTTCCTTCTTTCATGAAACGGTACACGTCTTCTTCTAAAATACGACCTGCAGGACCCGTTCCGTTGACTAGTGTAATGTCCACGCCGTTTTCTCTAGCAATTTTCCGTGTGTACGGAGCTGCCATGATCCGGTGAGGGCCTTTGAAGATTGTGGCAGCGAGTTTCTTTGTTTCGGTCGGGGCCGACTTGGCAGCAGTGGCTTTCTCGGCCCGTCCGGAACCATTTTCCACTTCTATCAATAAGATCGTAGTGCCTACATTAACCGTAGAGGCAGTATCGATTAATAGTTCTTTTACAATTCCAGTTGCGGGCGACGGTAATTCCGCTACCATTTTATCTGTTTGTACTTCTACAAGGGCTTGATCCGCAACAACGGAGTCACCGGGTTTCACAAGATAGTGAAGAATCTCGGCTTCCGTCATTCCTTCTCCTATATCATGCAGTTTTACTTCTAACAATGGGGAAACCTCCTTAGAATGTATAGACTTTTTCGATTGCTTCATCTATACGTTTGGTAGTGGGTAGATAATCATCTTCCAGTGCGAAGAAGGGGACTGGGACGTCAAATCCCGTTACTTTTTCAATTGGTGCTTTCATATATAAGAATGAATATTTATTAATAATAGACAAAATATCGTTTCCGACACCTGTCGTTTCATGTGCTTCATGCACGACGACGACGCGGCCGGTTTTTTGTACAGATTCTGCGATGATGTCTTTATCGAGAGGGAACAACGTACGCATATCAATTACGTCACATTGAATCCCTCTAGCTTTCGCTTTTTCAGCCGCTTTCTTCGCGACAGGCACCATGGCGCCCCAAGCGATGACGGTTACATCATCACCTTCCGCCACTTTCTTCCCTTTGCCGATTTCGATTTCATACATCCCTTCCGGAACATCTTCGCGGAAAGCGCGATATAAGCGCATCGGCTCCATGAACAATACGGGATCGGGATCTTTAATCGCTGCGATGAGCAAACCTTTCGCGTCGGCAGGGGATGAAGGACAGACGACTTTAATGCCTGGCATATGTGTGAAAAGGGATTCCGGACTGTCTGAATGAATTTCCGGTGCGCGCACGCCCGCCCCGTATGGCGCACGAATGACCATTGGCACCGTATACTTGCTCATCGTCCGCATTCTTACTCGAGTCACATGCGTGGCAATTTGTTCGTATGCTGGATAAATAAAACCGAGAAATTGTATTTCCACGATCGGAATCATTCCGTTGACTGCTAGCCCAACTGAGGCGCCGACAATGCCGGCTTCACTTAACGGTGTGTCAATGACACGATCTTCACCGAATTTTTCTTGAAGGCCTTCGGTTGCGCGGAATACGCCACCGTTTTTCCCGATGTCTTCTCCGAGCAGCATGACGCGGTCGTCTTCAGCGAGCATCGTACCGAGTGCATCTGTCACGGCCTGGACAAGCGTTAATGACTGTGTCGTTTTAGTTGTTTCTACTGCTGATTTTTCAGTAACTGGATTCATACTTGCTCACTCCTTACTGATTGTAGATACTGATCTTTCTGCTCCTGTAGTGGCCATGGCAGTTCTTCAAATACATGGTCGAATAAATCTTCTACATTCGCTTTCGGGAAGTTTTCCATATCCACGACTGCTTTTTCAATTTCCTCGTTGATCTGTGTAGTGATTTCTTGCACCCAGTTTTCGTCCCAGTATTTTTGTTCTTTCATGAAACGTTCTAAGCGTATTAGGGGATCTAATTGATCGCGTGTAGATTCGACTTCGTTTTGATCGCGGTATTTCGTCGGATCGTCCGCTGTGGTATGGGCACCGAAACGCTGGGTAACGGCTTCGATTAACGTCGGTCCGCCACCGTTTCTCGCTCTGTCGAATGCTTTTTTCGTCTCAAAATATACGGCGAAAATATCGTTTCCATCAATGCGGATGCCAGGCATGCCGTACGCGACACTTTTCTGCGCGATGGTTTTGGAGTTCATTTGCTTCTCAATTGACGTCGAAATGGCATAGCCGTTGTTCTGGTTAAAGAACACGACAGGTAACTTGAAGACACTGGCAAAGTTCATGCCTTCGTGAAAGTCTCCCTCAGATGTCGCCCCGTCGCCAAAATAAGCGATCGAAACATGTGTATTGCCTTTACGTTTATCTGCCCACGCAGCACCTGCCGCATGGGGGAGCTGTGTGGCAATCGGAACGGCTGGAGGGAAGATATTGCGGCCAGGATGCACATTCCCTTCCGCGCGTCCGTTCCAGTACAGCAACACGTTCGGCATATTTGCGCCGAACGTCAACAGGGCACCGTGATCCCGATAGGTAGGAAACACCCAGTCGTCTATTTCCAAGGAAAGAGCGCTTCCTACTTGTGCCGCCTCCTGTCCTTCGAAAAGGGCATACGTTCCAAGTCTGCCTTGACGCTGCAGGCTTTTCGCTTTGCGGTCAAACGTTCTGATTCGTAGCATATTATAGTAAAATGTATGAACTAACTCGGTTGAGATGTCTCCTTTAATGGAATCATCCGAGAATTTCCCTTCTTCATTCACATATTGAGTAATTGGATATAGTTCTTCCATGAATCGTTCACCTCATTTAGCTATTTTTATTACCGATGAAAATTCCATTTCGGTCTGTTGGACTGCGTGAAGAAGCTGTTGCGGTTCTTCGCATCTTCAATACGCTTTTCGCACATACGGTCTGCGGCAGTGGCAGTCGTAATATGATCTTGTTCTGCCTGATTGAATACTTGAAGTAGTGAGTTATAGATATTTTGCGTTTTGGCGAGTACACGTGCAGGGTTCGTTCCGTACAGTTCATCCGCCACTTGGATCAGACCACCGCCATTGACGATATAGTCCGGTGCGTACAAAATACCTTTTTCACGGAGCAGTTCTCCGTGGCGACTTTCCGCGAGCTGATTGTTTGCGGAGCCCGTGATTCCACGGACTTTCAATACGCTCAGCGTGTCGTCATTGATCACGCCACCGAATGCACAAGGAACGAAAATATCTGCTTGTTGGCTATAAATCTCATCGCTTGATACTGTTTTGACAGCGCTTCCACCAAGCTTCTGAATATCCGCGATGGCCTGTTCATGAATATCTGTGACGATCACGTTTCCGCCTTCATTAATAATATGTTCAGCTACTTTATACCCTACTTTTCCAAGACCTTGAATACTGTATGTTCTGCCTTCTACTTTGTCGTCACCAAACAACGTCTGGTTTGTTGCTTTGATCCCATAGAACACGCCGAGTGCAGTAGGGATGGACGAGTCTCCGCCGCCACCGTATTCAACGGGCTTGCCGACGATGTAGTTGGTTTCTTTCATTGCGTGCACGAAGTCTTCAAGCGTTGTGCCCATGTCTGTTCCTGTATAGAAGCGTCCGTTCAATGATTCGATGAATTGACCAAAAGCGCGGAATTTCTCAGGCGTTTTGTCTTTTAACGGATCACCGATGATGACCGATTTACCGCCGCCGAAGTCTACATCAGCTGCCGCGCACTTATATGTCATTCCTTTTGATAGGCGAAGAACATCCTGTAATGCGAGATCCATCGTTTTATACGGCGCCATACGGCATCCGCCAAGTGCAGGCCCCATTGTCGTATCGTGGACGGCTATGATGGCTTGAAGCCCTGTTGCTTTATCATGACAAAATAAAATTTGTTCGTGCTCGACCATTTTATCCAATACACTTGCTTTGTCGTCTTGTAAAGTTTGTTCTAATGTCACCAAAATAATTTCCCCCTCTATTTTATTGCTGTCAACTTGCAAAAAGTATCAGCAATCGATCTAGTTATTTCAAGAAGTTTAGTAGCCCGAGCACATCTGCAAAAACAATTAAAATAGCTACCGGCGCGAGATAACGGATCAATAAAAACCAGCCAGAAAAGATTTTTTTGCTGATATTGGAGCCGGCTTTCAATTCATCATAGAGTCGATCTTTCGAAATCTTTAATGGAATGAATATAGCGATCAACAACGCACCAAGCGGCATAAGAATATTACTTACTAAATAGTCAAACGCATCAAACAGAATCATACCGAAAATCGTAAAGTCTGATAGTACACCGTACGATAATGCGGATGGAATGCCGACAATAAAGATCGCCGCCCCGATTATCCAAGCATATTTTTTCCTCTTCGTGTCATCCCCTTTGGAAGTGGCCGACACTATAATTTCTAGCATAGAAAATGCGGAAGTCAGCGCAGCGAACAAGAACAGAATCAGGAATGCTAGGAAGAATAATGTGCCAAACGGAAGTTGCCCGAAAATGGTAGGCATGACGTTAAAGAGTAATGTGGGACCTGCGTCCGGTTCAAGACCGAATGCAAAGACCGCTGGGAAAATAACCAAACCGGCTAGAATGGCCACGAGCAAGTTCATCAATACGATCGAAATAGCAGACTGCGGCAAACTTTCCTTTTTGGATAAATACGAACTATACGTCACCATGACAGAAACACCGATACTAAGTGCGAAGAATGACTGCCCCATCGCAAACAAAATGGTTTCGGAAGTAACATTACCGAAGTTCGGCTTTAGGAAAAAGCTGACGCCTGCCATCGCCCCGTCGAGAGTGAATGAACGTATAGTTAAGATGATAAACAACACGAACAGCGCAGGCATCATGTATTTACTGGCCTTTTCAATCCCACTTGTCACACCTTTCGCGATAACAAATGTTGTCATCACCATGAACAGAAGCTGCGCGCCTACACTTGCGTACGGACTGGATACGATATTGCCGAATAAATCTCCATAGTCCGTCTGCGTTAGACCGCTCAGACTGCCAGTTGCAGCTTTCCAGATGTAGATGAGCACCCAACCGCCTACCACGCTGTAAAAAGATAGAAGGATGAAACACGTCACAATTCCTAGTCTTCCAATCAAGTGCCAAGATGTACCCGGTGCGACGGTTTTATAGGAATCGATCGCATCTTTTTGCGTGCTCCGTCCAATAATGAATTCACCCAGTAGAAGGGGGAGTCCGATCAGAAAAGTGAAAAGTAAAAAGATCAATAGAAAAGCTCCACCGCCACTAGTACCTGCTACATAAGGGAATTTCCATATTGCGCCTAAACCGATAGCTGAGCCTGCCGCAGCTAAAATAAAACCTAATTTAGAAGACCACTGATTATGTGTATGCATGCGTCACGTTCCTTTTGTTTTATAATTTTTGTTGTGAAGGATTTCAGCCTTTTGAAATCGCTTACATTTGTGAGTGAAAAAATATTTATCCATATGTTTTTGGGATACATGTGGTCCATTTCGTACCTCCTTTTTCTGTTAGATTCCCTTTGACTTAATAATAGAGTAGGATATACTTTAATTACATATCAGAAAAAAGTAGATTTCACAAAAAAGACACAATTTTGAACGACTTTAATGCATTTATCCTTCATTTTGGAAAGAGGTGTGTTTTTTGAACATAACAGACATTAAATTATTGGAACTATTGCAGGAAAACAGTCGCGTCACGATCAGCGAACTATCCAAACAATTATCTCTTAGCCGCCCAAGTGTTTCGGAGCGTATCGCGCGTCTGCAGGAGAAAGGTATTATAGAAGATTTCACTGCGCGCCTTTCATTGCAAGCACTCGGACTGGATACATTACTATTCATCCAAGTGAGTGAGTTGAAAAAGAAGCCCGCTGATTTTGAGGAACAAATAAAAGGAGAAACGTCGATTCTTGAATGTCACCGTGTGACCGGAACGACAAATTATATCTTAAAAGCTGCTACATCTAGCATGGCCAAAATGAGCGAGTTGATCGATCGGCTCATACCATACGGTTCGTTAACGACATCCATTGTCTTGTCTTCGCCTATTCCGTATAAGATTATTTTGCCGGAAGAAGACGCGGTAAAAGAAAACTGTTTACAGTAACGGATTGAGTAGGGGGTGGATTACTTCTATATAATGCGATATGTTAGTTGAATATGTATGCGCTTTCAAATCGGTGTTTGGTGCTATAAATACTAATCAGAAAAACGTAGTGGAGATAGGCATACATTTCATCATGCTAAGCACTTTTTTTCAACGGTTGCCAGGCATCAAAACAATATTCCGTTTAATACATGATTAAACCCTCCAACGAAAGGTGTTGGAGGGTTTAGCTGTGATTAGTTACAGATCAGTTGTGTAGTACTGTCTTACGTCCTAAGCTGAAATCTGCCCATGAATGAATTTCAAATGTCGGCTGAATTGCTGTGTTGTTTTCACGTCGGTCTGGATTGAACCAGCACGTATCAATACCTGCGTTGATTCCGCCTTGTATATCGGAAGTCAACGAATCACCAATCATTAGTACACGTGAAGGATCGGTAATACCTAGTTTCTGAAAAGTATAGTCAAAAATCTCAGGCTGCGGCTTTTTGTAGCCAGTTTCTTCAGAAGCAATGATCGCTTCGAACGTATCGCGTAAAGGAGAGCCGGCTATGCGTGCGTGTTGGGCGATGGTGAAACCGTTCGTTAAGATCGCCAAACGGTAATCAGATAGCTTTGAAATCATCTCTTCCACACCGTCAATCAAATGTGATTCGAAGCCTAGGTTCTCGATGTATAGTTCTCCAAAGTGAGAAGCATCTAGTTGTAGTTCGTGCTGTGTGAATAACCGACGGAAACGTTCAACTTTTAATTCTTCCAATGTGATGCGACCTTGTTCGAGATCGTCCCAGATGACGGAGCTGATCGCGCGGTATGTGTCACGGTACGCTTCCAAGCCGTTTGGTAGTCCGAATGTGTTAAATGTATTGCCGAGAGCATGCTTTTCTGTTTCGGCAAAGTCGAATAAAGTATCGTCTAGATCGAATAATAGTACGTCGTATGGCATGTTGAAGGACTCCTTTATAAATAGTTACTTTAAGTGTAACACGATGTGTAGTTAGAGCATATGCAGTAAAACAGGAAAGTGCAAAGAAATGTAAGTGCCTTTATATCAAGAGGCATAGAGATATGGGACATGATTCGGATTATATTATAGTAGGTTTTAATACATTGAGCTTAATTTAATGTCCAAGTAGACAGATGCTATAGGGTGATTTACAGTGTAGCTTGCTTTGTTCCGAGGTAGAGTCATTTTATTGATCTTTTCTATTAAAAAACTAAAAATACAAAATATCATCGTATTGTAAACAGTATTAATAAAAAACTGCTCAGCTTCTATATTACTAAAATAATGTTGGGTATTGCACCAAAAGAAATGTATAATTAATGAAGTGATGAATAATTATACCTATTTTTGAGAAGTATAAGTAATAATTTCATAGAGAGCCTGATTAATTATAAGTTGCCTATCATACACCAATCACCAATGAAGAGTGAGGGAAAAATCTATTATGAGAATCAACCACAATCTACAAGCGCTTCGTGCGTGGAATGATAATACAAAAATTATGAAGAAAAGCGAGAATCAGCTAGAAAAACTGAGTTCGGGCTTATTTATAAATAAAGCTGCGGATGACGCGGCTGGCTTAGCTATCAGTGAAAAGATGCGTGCACAAATCCGGGGGCTTGAGCGGGCTCAAATGAATACACAAGATGCTGTCTCGTACGTGCAGACAGCGGATGGCGTTGTGCAAGAAGTAACACAGCATATACAGAGAATGCGTGAGCTGACTGTCCAGTCATTAAATGATACTTTAACTGATTCTGACCGTAGACAATTAGATGCAGAGTTTGGACAATTAAAGAAATCAATCTCAGACATTACGGAGTTTGCACAATACAATGGAGAATTGAACTCAGTAGATCAACATATGCCTGCATTTAGTAAACTGACTGGAAATCGTATATTTAATCAACCGATTCAAGTGATTCCTGGTTGGAATGATCGTTTGGTTATAGTAGCAGAACCCGATGAATATACGGTTACGCTTCCTGAAGGCAATTTTGAGAAGGTGGAAGATTTAATTGATCAAATCGATACACAAGTATATAAAGATTATCCAAATATCATTTTTAATGTGCAACCCGATCATTCGGTATCTGTCCAAGTGGAAAATCATAAAGATATTACAAAAGTTAAAGGACCGGGTTCGTTCCTTTTTTATGAATATGAATTGGGTAATCCTCCTGGAATGATTGTAGGCTCAACTGATTTCTCGACAGGCAATAATAAATTAGAAATTATTGCAGGTGTGAATGATAGATTGAGCTTCTATGCTGGCGCTACTAAGAAGTTTGAGCTAGTTATTCCTACACCCACAGTTGGGCATCCTGATGATCGAAGAGTCAGTTATACGCGAGATGAAATGGTTGATATTGTGAATGCATACTTACAAAGTCAAGGTGAAGACGAAATTATAGCCAATAAATTTGGAGATCGTTATATATCCATTTCATCTGACAAATACGTAATCACGGGCTTGAGTGGAAATATGATTAAGATAGATGGTATCTCCTCTTTCCTCTATGACATATCGAATACTGGGTCTGTATCAAAAACTAATGGTACATATTATGGAAGTGCTTATTTACAACCAGGTTCTACAGAATTTATAAAAGGACAAAATGATACATTGTTCATCGAATTAAATAACCAAGCACCTATGAAAATATCATTGTTGCAATTGTTGGAAGGTTCGGCAAATTTAACAGGGACTCAAATCGTATCGAGAATCAATACACAATTTAAATTACTTGGTTTAGATGCTGAGGCAAGTATGAGTGGAAATAGAGTAAAGTTAGAAAGTAACTATTATGGAAGTAGTTCCAGAATTACTGTATCTACTGCGTCACCTGCCTATGAATCGTTATTTACACGTGAAGAAGTGTATTTTGGAAATCCCTCCAGCTATGCTGGTGGACGTTCAGATGCGATATTGTATGGTAATTATAAGGAACGATCAGAGACGGTAATTACAGATCAAAACAATACACTATCGATAAAAGTTGGTGGTGAGGAACTTACGTTGACTCTAGATGAAGGAGTATATGGCGCGGTAGATTTAGTCGCCCATCTCAATACATTACTACCAGAGGACAATAGCTTGAAATTCCAGCTAAGTACTTCGGGAGCAAAACAAGCAATCCACCTTGCGGCAACTGATGCTGGGAAAACTATTGCATTCAACGATCAATCTGTAGCCTCTAATGCATTTGAAACACTTTTCGGAGGGGATCGTGTAGTAGATCCTTCTTATACATCAGGTACAACTTCAGCTCCTGTACCACCTCCGGAAGGTACTGTAGGTGAATCCCAAATTACTAAAACTTCTGCAAAAGTTACAGGCAATATTGATCTTACGAACGGGTTAACGATTACAGACGGTGAGAATACTCTAAGCTTTTATATAAATAATGAAGAATTTACAGTTACTCTAAGTCTTGGTTCATATACAAAGGATACATTGGTTGCTTCAATTAATGCACAATTAGCAGACACACCCGTACGTGCTGAAATAACGGGTGCTAATCGCCTTGCATTAGTTTCAAATGAGCAAGGCAGACATATGCAGTTCCGAAATGTAGCAGGTATTGGCATGGAGCGCTTCGTGAATGTACCTAATTCAACACAAGTATCTACAGTATTAGAAACAGTGCCAAGTGTTACAGGATATGCTGCCTTAAAAAATGAACCCATCATAATTGACAGCAGTAATAATGATATCACTTTTACATACATTGGCAAAAGTGGAGAAGAAACAATTAATGTTGCGGTACCAATGGGAACTTATACTAATCGAGACAACTTTGTTTCAGCTATCAATGATCAGCTCACTTTACCACAATTGGATAAATTCCAGTTCGAAATTAGTTCAGGAAGTATTCAGCTTATAGGTAAAGAAGCTGGCATAGGTACTGAATTTAAAGGAATGGGTGGAAAGTTGTATGAGGAATTTTTCAGAAAACAAGAATATACCTATTCAGGCTATGGTTACAGTGGAAATACTACACGTAAAGATGAAACGTATATTTTGGGAAGGCAACCACTTGGAAGTACTATTGAAATCTTTCCCAATATCAATGAAGTACTAACGTTTGATATTTATAAAAACAACGAAGTGATCAAAGTAGATGTTACTGTTCCTCCGAATACGTACACGCGGAATCAATTTGTCACTGCATTTAATACTGCGTTAAAAGAAGGGCTTAAGACAGCGGGACTCGAAGAAGACTTGATGAAAGCGCAAATCGGCATGAGCAATACGAAACCCCCTAGCTCCTACGATAAATCGGACAAATTTGTTTTATTATTTAACGAGCATAATGATGGTCGGAATGATAGTGGAACGTATCAAATCCAAGGCGTTCGGGGAACTGCTGCGTATACGTATTTCTATAACTCACAAGGCGATCCCAAACCTTCTTATGTAATTGGAATTACGGATTTAAGTGAAGGAGCTACGATAGAGGCAGGAGTTAACGATGAATTTACTTTGGATATTGATGATATAACAAAAAAGTTTACTATACCCGCAGGCAACTATTCCCAAGGTCAGCTATTAGAAGAATTAAATAATCTATTAGACATAGAAAATACAGGTATCATCGCGAGTTATGATAACAATAAATTGAAGTTCAGTAACCGAGAATATGGTGCTATACCTATTGATGGTTTTGCGGGATCAGCAAGAGACTTCTTGTTTTTTCGTACAGAGCGTAGGGAAGACCAAGCAGAATTAAATTTTCAAGTGGGGGCAAATTCCAATCAATCGATAGAATACAACCGTGTTCGTCTATCTGAACAACTATTACGGGTTAATACACTTACCGTCTCACACAGGATGGGTGCAGAAAAAGCATTAGAACGCTTAAGTTTGGCAATATCAAGTCTGACTGAAAAAAGCGGTTATTTAGGAGCAACCCAAAATCGTCTCGATCATGTCATTCGAGTCAACTCGGTGAATATCGAGAACTTGGTGGCGGCCGAATCTCGCATACGTGATGCGGACATGGCAAAAGAACTCTTAGAAAAAGCAAAAAATGATATTTTGATGCAGGCAAATCAATCAGTATTGGCGAAAGCTGGTGCGCACCCTCAAGGAATTTTGGATATGTTAAAGTAACTTGTAAATGAAAGAATCGTAAACAATTATCGGATATATGACCAAAGCGAAAACACAACTAAAAGAGCGAAAATAGATGTCAGAATATCTTTCAGAATCACAATGTCTTCTGAAGACAATTAAGACTTTATCTAGGCAACATTTCACTTCAATGCTATACTCAACCATACAAGTTTTCATTCAAAATATAGAAATTGATCTAGACTATCAATCAGAAAGGAGCCAACATGAGCACAAACAACAAAACAGTCGTCCGATCCTTGGACATACTCAACCTTTTCGTTGATCACCCAGCGCTCACATTCCAAGAAATCATCGACCTGTCCGGCATTCCGAAATCGTCCGTCTATCGTATGCTGTCTTCGCTAGAGGAAATGAAGTTTCTCGAGAAGGGTGCGGATTCACAGTATCGTCTCGGTTTGTTGCTATTGAAATACGGTAGTTTAGTATCGAAACGGTTGGATATTCGGAAGATTGCTTATCCGATTATGGAAGAGCTTCACAATGATGTGAAGGAAGCGATTAATTTGATTGTCCGCCAAGGGGATCAGGCGATTTATGTGGAGAAGATCGATACCTATCAGAAAGTTCGTTTGTATACGGCGATTGGTAGAAGTAGTCCGCTCTATGCAGGTGCCTGTTCGAGAATTATTTTATCCAACCTGTCTGATCGCTATATCGCCGAGTATTTGGATAAAACGGAATTACAGCCGTTTGCGAATGGAACCTTAACGGATCGGGAATTGCTGCTAGCATCCATCAACGAAACGCGACAAAATGGCTATACGCTTAGTCATTCCGAGCTTGAGAATTTCACTTCTGCTGTGGCGGCGCCAATTTTTGATTTTAGCGGTGATGTCATTGCGGGTATCAGTATAGCGGGTATTGAAGCGAATTATCAAGAAGAGAATTTAAAAATACTCGTCCCGAAAGTAAAAGAAGCTGCCTTGGAAATTTCCAGGCAGCTTGGGTATACAGGATGAATGAAACCTTGTCTTTCAGTGGAGTCATACTGAAATGCAAGGTTTTTTGCTTTACTACTGAAATTTCTGCTGTATGCCGATTTTGATTTGGTTAATCAGTTCTTCTTTCGCGATCAGTTCACGCTCTGCTTCTGCATGGCTGAGGAGCTTGAAATAGAGTTTCGCGTTAGGTTTCACTTGCGATAAACTACCTAAGTCGGCGGTAATGACTTGTCCGATTTTCGGATAGCCGCCAGCAGTTTGTCTGTCTGCCATTAAAATAATTGGCTTGCCGTTAGGGGGGAGTTGCATCGTTCCGAACGTCACGCCTTCCGATAGAAGTTCGATTTTTTCGGTTAACAAAAGCGCTTTTCCTTCGAGTCGTAAGCCCATTCGATTGGATTGAGGCGTGACGACATACGGCTCACTTACCAATCGTTGTTTACTCGCATCGTCAACGTACTGATATTCAGTGCCTGCAATTATTCGAATCGTTTGTGTGGAAGTCAGTCTGATTAATAGATGATGGGGGACAGCCCAGTCTGGCGTACCAAGTTGTTCGATCCGTGCAAAGACTTTTTCGTTTGATTCCGTCAGTTGCCCGAACGACAGGTGATCGTTTTGCTGCAGTGCTCTTCCTTTAAATCCGCCAATTCCCGCCACCAGATACGTACTTTTACTTTCCATCACAACCGGTATGTCGATTCCTCCTGCAATGGCCAAATACGCGCGACACCCTTCAATCGCAAAGCCGAATTTCAGTATGGAGCCTTTTTTGACAATAAGAGGCCGCCAATTCGCAACGGGTATCCCGTCAATCGTCGTTTGAAGATCTCCGCCCGTAATGGCAATCAACGCATCTTCTTCAAACTGTAGCATCGTGCCAAATAATGTGATTTCGAAAACGCCTTCTCGTTCTTCATTGCCTACAAGAAGGTTCGCGACACGCATTGAATAGCTATCCATGGCACCGCTTACAAGTACACCGAATTTTTGGGAACCGGTCCGACCGATATCTTGTATAGTCGTCAAAAGTCCAGCATTCAATACGTTTACTGACATGTCGTCACCTTCTTTTGCTCATCATACTCTTCTTGTGTTATCGGATAAAACTTGATTTTATCTCCCGACTGCAATAAAGACGGTGGAGACATATCCGGTACGAATAGATCGGTTGGTGTACGTCCGATAATCTGCCAGCCGCCCGGTGTTTCAAGTGGATAGACACCTGTTTGTTTGCCAGCAATCCCAACAGAGCCGGGATGAATCGATGTCCGCGGTGTTAATTTTCGCGGTGTCGCAATCCGTTCATCGAGGCCACCTAGAAACGGAAAACCGGGTGCGAAGCCGATCATGTACACGAGATATTCTGGTGTCGTATGAATCTCAATGACTTCTTCAATCGACATCGTATGTGTGTCTGCCACGATTTGTAGATCGGGACCGAATTCACCGCCGTACAGAACGGGGATCTCTACTAATCTTCCTTCTGTAACGGGAAGATCGGACATTTGGATAGCTAGTGTATTCATATAGTCGATGACTTTTTCCAGCGGTGTGCCGTCTGTTTGAAATCCATGTGTTGATTGATACACCAAATACGGGGAATAGTATACCGCCAAGCTATTATAAGCCGGAACCGACTCGATGAATCCGTCGAATGGATATTCATCCAAAAGGAAAGACAAGTTTTTCACTTGCTGGTGGACAGAAGGTTGGATGCCTTCGCCTAATTTTATAATGATGGCAGAATCGCCAAGTGCTTTGATATCGAGAGACTTCTGATCACTCATCGTAACATCTCCTTCAAATTCCGAAATTCGAAACCGTTATTCTGAAAAACGAATCGTAATTCTATTATAGATTTCTAAAGAGAAAATACAAGCCTATTATTCAGTTAATAAAAATACTCACCATATTTCGACAATGGTCTATTCAACAAAAGATTTTTGTGATAGACTAAGTTTCAAGTTCAAAACTTAAGTTTCGAATTACGGAACTAAGTTGTATGCAAACGCTTACTTCTTGTTGGCGTATGAATTCATTTTGAAAAATAAAGGGGGGGCCTATACATGGCAAAAGTAGATTTGAATAGTGATTTAGGGGAAAGTTTTGGCCGTTATACATTAGGAGAACAGAAAGAAATTTTGAAATATGTAACGTCTGCGAATATCGCGTGCGGCTTCCACGCGGGAGATCCTTCCGTAATGCGGGAGACGGTTCAGCTTGCGATCGAAAATGGTGTACGAATCGGTGC
Organism: Sporosarcina sp. P34; assembly: GCF_002743375.1. Classification (GTDB taxonomy): domain Bacteria; phylum Bacillota; class Bacilli; order Bacillales_A; family Planococcaceae; genus Sporosarcina. The sequence goes on along the minus strand of NZ_PDZC01000009.1, from coordinate 44,896 downwards.
GCATCCGGGGTTGCCGGATTTAGTTGGATTCGGTCGACGAGACATGAATATTACTCCTCAAGAGGCGTACGACATGGTTGTCTATCAAATTGGCGCACTGCAAGCATTCTTAGCTGTACATCAAGAACCGATGCAGCATGTCAAGCCGCATGGCGCGCTCTATCAGATGGCGTCAAGAGATCAAGGAATTGCAGAAGCAATCGCAAAAGCTGTCTATGATGTATCACCGGACCTTGTATTGTTTGCACTTACGGATAGTGAATTATCGAGAGCTGGAGAAGCGATCGGACTCGTGACGGCACATGAAGTATTCGCTGACCGTACGTATCAATCAAACGGCATGCTCACTTCGCGTTCGCAAGAGGATGCGATGATTACCGATCAAGAACAGTCTGCTGAGCAAGTCATTAGGATGGTGAAAGAAGGAAAAGTACGTTCGCAGCAACAGACCGATGTCGCGCTACGAGCAGATACGATTTGCATTCATGGAGATGGTGAGCACGCAGTGGAGTTTGCGAAATACATTACAGACCGACTAAGTGGTGAAGGAATCTCGATTACCGCTATTTCTGACAGGGAGGATTCCTTATGAAAAATGACAAGTTAGGACTTACTCATGAGCAGGAACAGAAAAAGGTAACCCGTGGCGTCTTACTTGGCGCCGCCTTCCTGATGGCGACTTCGTCTGTCGGACCCGGTTTTTTAACACAAACCACTGTATTTACGGAGCAGCTCGCAGCAAGTTTCGGTTTCGTTATTTTAATTTCATTAATTTTAGACGTCTTTGCTCAAATGAATATTTGGAGAGTTATCGCGGTGTCCGGCTTACGTGGACAAGAAATTGCGAATAAAGTGCTGCCTGGTTTAGGTTTCGTCCTCGCTTTCCTCATTGTCGCAGGAGGTCTTGCGTTCAATATCGGAAACGTGGCGGGTGCAGGGTTAGGGCTTAATGCGATGGTTGGCATCGATCCCATCATGGGCGCAGTCATCAGTGCGATCTTTGCAATTTTGATCTTTGTGGTAAAAGAAGCGGGTAAAGTGATGGACAAAGTCGTGGCTGTTGCGGGTGTGATCATGATTATTTTGGTCGTGTTCGTCGCGTTCAAGACCTCTCCACCAGTCGGGGAAGCCATCGTTCGAACGTTTAATCCTTCTGAAATTAGCTTCTTTGCGATTGTTACGTTGGTTGGCGGTACAGTAGGGGGCTACATTACGTTTGCAGGGGGACACCGTTTGCTAGATGCGGGAGTGAAAGGAATTGATTCTGTTCCGTTTGTCACGAGAAGTTCCGTCACAGGTATTGCGGTCACTGGAATTATTCGAGTGGCATTATTCTTAGCAGTACTCGGCATCGTTGCGCAAGGATTGCAGATTGATCCAGACAATCCACCGGCCTCTGTTTTCCAGCTTGGAGCAGGAGAACTAGGCTTACGATTGTTCGGCGTCATCATGTGGGTAGCAGCTATCACGTCTGTTGTGGGTGCAGCGTATACTTCAGTTTCGTTCATCCGATCTTTCCACCCACTTATTGAAAAGTATCACAACTGGATCATTATTTTATTCATTGTCATTTCGACTACGACGTTCGCATTTGTTGGAAAGCCCGTCACGATTCTCTTATTGGTAGGGGCATTGAATGCATTGATTCTGCCACTAGCACTTGGTACGTTGCTCGTTGCAGCGTATAAGAAGAATATTGTTGGGGAATACAAGCATCCACTGTGGCTCACGATTGGCGGCGCGATCGTCGTGGTTATAATGGGCGTGTTAGGTGTTATGACGTTAATTGAACAGATTCCACTACTTTTTGACTAATAGATAGGAGGTTTTTTTGATGGAAGAGTATCGTTCTATGAATGCAAAGGAAGTTCGGAAGTTGATCCGAGAGCAAAAAATTACAGGGCCGACGTCTGGCATGGCCACAGGTTATACGCAAGCGAACTTGGTCATATTAAAACAAGAACATGCGCTTGATTTCTTACTGTTTTGCCAACGAAATCCCAAGTCTTGTCCGCTTCTAGATGTCACAGAACCGGGTTCGTATCGTCCGGCGAAGATCGCGGAAGATGCAGACATTCGCAGTGATCTACCGAGTTACCGCATCTACAGAGACGGTGTGTTGACCGAAGAAGTGAATGATATTACAGATTACTGGGAAGATGATATGGTCGGCTTTTTAATCGGATGTAGTTTCACGTTTGAATCACCGTTACTCGCGGGCGGAATTCCTATTCGGCATATCGAAGAAAACCGCAATGTCCCGATGTACAAAACGTCTATTGCGTGCACAAAGTCGGGTGTTTTTGAAGGACCGACCGTAGTCAGCATGCGCCCAATGAACGCGCAAGATGCGATTCGTGCGATTCAAATTACGACGCGTTTCCCAGATGTTCACGGAGCACCGATTCATCTCGGAGATCCGAGTCTGATTGGAATAGACGACATTTCCGCGCCGGACTTTGGCGATGCGGTGACGATCAATGAAGGCGAGATCCCCGTATTCTGGGCGTGCGGCGTCACTCCGCAAGCCGTCGCTATGCACAGTAAGCCGGCCATTATGATCACGCATTCTCCAGGTTGTATGTTCATTAGTGATATGAAAGATTCAGAGCTTAGTGTGTTGTAAGGTAAAAAGTTCTCAACTCGACTAATTGTCGGTTGAGAACTTTTTTGATTTGTGGGTGATTGTGGAATGGCGCGGTGTTCGGCGGTAATAGCGCGGTGTTCAGTGTTAATAGCGCGGTTAGTCCATACTTTGGCTCGGTCATGCAGATGAATAGCGCGGTTTCGAAGGATGAAAGCGCGGTGTTCGGTGGTAATAGCGCGGTTCTACAGCGAACTCCCGCTTACGTGCTTGCCAAAACCGTATAACATCTTGATATGTATTTTCATTCAAAGCACATACTGAATGTAATGTCACTACAGAATTCATTAATTTAATACATAATATGTCAAATAAAACAGCAATCCAACAATAAAATCTGAATAGTGGAAATTATAGTAGACGGAAGCAATATAGTGCTATATACTAGTCCTTAAGACAGGTACTTTGTATGCAGTTCGATTTGTAAACGCTTACTATCTTTAAAAATGAATGAATGCAGGTCGATAACTACAGCTATATTTATTGGCCTGTTTTTTTTGTGCGTCAACGTATATGTCTGAAAGGAGGTGAGAAATGAATGCGTCACGTGGTGGATAGAGAAAATCCCCGAGTGCTTCATGTCATGGGAGACAGACTCGAGGATTTACTAGCTGGTCATACCAACATATCGTTAGTATACCCCTTTATCTCACTAACCGAAAGGTGTTTCTATTAAAAGGGGGATAATGGGGTATGGATGAAGAAACAAAGTCAGTGATTTCACCAGGGACGAGTATGGTATATCCGTATTATGACGATGAGGGAAAGTTATGTGCGGTATTACTAAAAAACGGTGATTTTGTACGGGTGGATCAAAGTCCGACTGAGGTAGTGGACTTGAGCATGCAGTTTTACGGGACGAGTTTGCGTGGTGGAATCGATGGGGGTAAGGCGTTGATGGGCAGAATACATATGACACCTGTGATGGTCAATGAGCGATTGGATATGTACTGGTTTCCAAGTAATTCACCTTCAAGTACTGAATGCGTGTGGTTTTCATTGTCAAACATTTTGACGTTCTTACCGTTCGATAAAGAACATACCAAAGTGATATTCCGTGATGGCAATGTGTTTACGGTGAACTGCAGTTATCCAGTGTTCCAGAAAAGATACCAGCGGACATGCATGTTAAAGAATGGATTGACGGCCAGGTTCACGCAAATGGCGCTCGGTGAGAAGAAGGGGTATAAAACGTATTTGATCCGAAAGAATCATAAACGTGGGAATTATGAAATCACAGATGAGTAAATAAAGTTATACATAGCGTTCCTCACGGGAGGAGCGCTTTTTTTGTCGAATGGTTTTGTGAAATGTTCACTGTTTTGGTAGGCGGGGTGGTATAATCAGTGTAATAATGAATCGTTTGGTTAGGGACTCTGTTCATGAGCGGTCAGGAGGGAAGAGTATGTTGTTTGATTTCTTTAAGCCGAAGTGTGAATATTGCAAGAAACGGACGTCTGTCTATCAGGGATATTATTTGCCGAATGATAAGAAGATAAAAGTGTGTTCGTCTTGTGCGCGTTTTGCGCAACGCCGTGGGTTTCGGAAGTGGAAGGGCTGACGTAGAGTGAGGTGCCACTTCCACTTAGGTTGAACTGGAATCTTCATCTAACAAAATGTATGGAGTCAAAAGCACGATCAATAGAGCGAACAGAAGCAAGAGCTACCCGCGTAGGGTGCTCTTGTTTTTGTTTATATATCGGTATTTCTTTTAGTAGTGAGTTGGTCTTTTAATTTCTGTAGTAGTTTTTCCCGGCGTTTTTTGATTCCAGAAACTGAAATGCTGAAGTGAGTGGCGCATTCAGCTTGGGTTTTGTTTTCTACGTAAAGATGGATGAGGAGTTCGCGCTCGCTTGTCGGGAGTGCGGTGATGATTTCATGTAGTTCGTTGTCAGGATCTTCGGTGAAGTGGTTTTGTGTTAAGTGTTCTAACGTTTCGGTTTCGACTGATGTGTTGACTTCGCTGAATCGACTTTCTTTTTTTAGGTCGTCGAGCATAGCGCCATAGATAGAACGATAGGCGAAGGGCGTGAAATTTCCTTTCGTTTCATCAAAGCGTGTCCACGCATGAAACAGTGCGATGCGTCCGGTTTGACGGAAGTTGTCGAAATCACGGTAAATGTTTAGTTTTCTGATGACGGCTGAAATCATCGGTTCGTATTGTTCCATTAGTTGTTCAAAGTTTTCATTCTGACTCTTTTCCATAAAAGCGACCTCTTCAGGCCGTGCACGACACATTGAATTCCCTGGGTATTTATATAATAGGAAGTTTTGCAGGGGATATCGAATCGTCATGTTGTAGTTATGCCTGGGGTGAAGCGTATGCTTTGGTTAGGGGAAAGCACATGCTTTTATTGGATGAAGTTGAATGAATTTGGTTGTTTTTTTGGTTAGTGGGAAGGGGGGATTTGGGGGTTGATAGAGCGGTTGCGCGTTGGGTATGAGCGGGTACGGTGTTGGATAGAGCGTTCGTGCGTTGAGTATGATCGGGTACGGTGTTTGATAGAGCGTTCGTGCGTTGCGTATGATCGGATATCGTGTTTGATAGAGCGTTCGCGCATTGTGTATGATCGAATGCATGTTTGATAAAGTGAACGTGCTGAGTATGATTGGACGCGGTGTTTTATAGAGCGCTCACGCGTTGAGTATGATCGTATACGGTGTTTGATAGAGCGCTCACGTGTAGAGTATGATCGGGTACGGTGTTTGATAGAGCGGTCACGCGTTGAGTATGATCGGATACGGTGTTTGATAGAGCGCTCACGCTTAGGGTATGATCGGATACCCCGTTTGATAGAGCGCCCGCGCATTGCGTATGATCGAATGCCATGTTTGATAAAGCGAACGCGTTGAGTATGATCGGACACGGTGTTTGATAGAGCGCTCACGCGTTGCGTATGATCGGGTATGGTGCTTGATAGAGCGCCCACGCGCAGAGTATGAGCGCATACCAAGTTCAATAGAGCGCCCGCGCACTGTGTATGATCGGATACCACGTTTAATAGAGCGCCCCTGCACAAAGTATGAGCGCGTACCAAGTCCAATAGAGCGCTCCCGCACAAAGTATGATCGAATACCAAGTTCAACAGAGCACTCACACAAAAAAGAAGATCCCCACAGACCAGGGATCTTCTCTAAAACCACTTACATTTTAAATTGTGCAATGACTTCTGTTAGTTGCTCGCTAAGTTCGGTCAATGTTTCGGCAGCTTCGGTCACCGACTGGATGGCGCGAAGTTGTTCGTCTGAGGATGCGCTGACTTCTTCGCAGGCTGCTGCGGTTTCTTGTGATGTGGCGGACATGGTTTCCACTGTTAAGGACACGTCATCCTTATGCGTAGCGATCAGGCGAATTTCATCAGATACCGTATGGATGGATTCTTGCATCGTGTCCATGAGTGAAGACAGTTCTTCAAACGTATTTTCCGTATCTTCTACGACTACGCCTTGGTCGCGGAATGTGTGGATCGTTTGTTGCATTTGTTCAGATACGATATGTGATTCTTTTTGTAATTCTTCTATTGTTATTTTGACATCGTCTGTGGCACGTGCAGATTGTTCAGCCAGTGTGCGGACTTCTTCTGCTACGACTGCGAATCCTTTGCCGTGTTCGCCGGCTCTTGCTGCTTCAATGCTTGCGTTTAGTGCCAAGAGGTTGGTTTGTTTTGAAATGTTCATAATCGTTTCCATGACACTACCGATTGCTTCTACTTTACTTGCGAGTGAATGTATGTCGTGGGACATCTCTTCTAGCGTTTTACCCGTAGTCGTAAAGGAAGTCTTTAATGCATGCATTTGTTGCTGACCATTGGTGTTTTGAATACCGGTTTGTGTGGCGATATCCAGCATCACTTGCGATTTTTCTTGAATTTCATTGATTTCCTGGCTGAGCAGGTCGATGCGTTCAGTCACATTTTCGGCGTCTTCTGCAGATTTAGCGGCACCTTGTGCAATTTCCCCAACCGCCATGGCGACTTCATTGCTTGCGGCACTGGTTTCTTCTGAGACGGCACTTAGGCTTTCGGAATTCGAACGGACATGGTCTGCTGATGTATGGACGACTGTGATGATTTGGTTCATATTTTGCACCATATGATTGAAGTCACGACTCAGTTCACCAATTTCGTCTGCACTTTGGTTATCTGAACGTACTGTCAGATCTCCGCCAGACACTTTAGCCATCAATTCTTTGACTGTATCGAGTGGTTTCAACATACGGCTGATGGTAATGAATAGACCAACGAATGTCAGAAGCAACGTCAGGCCTGCAATTAGTAGCATGGAGTTGCGTAATGAATGCGCCATCGCGCTCAGGTTACGTTCTTCAAAAACTGCTCCAACTTTCCAGTTAAAGTCGGGAATTGTCGTGTAGATATTGCGCTTGTCGATACCTTGATCATCGGTATACTGGATGACACCGTTGTCTGCATCATACATTTTTTTGAAGTGCGCTTCGTTTGTTACATCGGTTCCTGATTTAGAAGGATGCACGATAGCCAGTCCTTGATCATCGAGCAACACAGGATAGCCGTTATAGCCGATATCGCGACTCGCTATTTCGTCTGTCAGAGCGGCTAGTTCTATATCCAGTCCGAGAGCACCGATAAACGTGCCGTCTAGTATAATGGCTTTCGAAGCAGTGATGACAAACTGATTGGTCGTATCATCAAAATACGGTTCCGTCCATTGCACTTCGTCTGGATGTTGTTGCGCTAAAATATACCAATTCCGAGTCGTTGGATCATAACCCGTTAAATCATCATTCGGTTGGATGACAGTAAATTTAGATGGCAATGAATAATAGACGGCATCCGTACTTGGATACATGGACAAGAAATTGCCCAAACGTTCCTCTAATTCCTTAACGGATACGTCCTTGCCATTTTCACCGATAAATTTGGTTACTGTATCGGTCGTTGCGAGCAATGCCAATCCTTTTTCATACTTGTCCATAAAATGATAAATACCAAAACTCATTTCATTGACGATGGCATTACTCGAATCAATGGCATTGGCAATCGATTGTTTCTTCGCTTGCTCATTCGTCATCCATGTCATGAATGAAATGCCGAGAATGAATAAAATGATAGCGGTTAAGATGATTTTTGTTTTAATTGACCGTAACAAATGATGTTCAGCTCCTTCTAAGATGTGTGATGCGTTAGTGTGCCTCACTTGATATCGGCTATATTTCCTATATGTTCATCGTTGTGTAAAGAAAATGAAGAAACCTGTCGAAAAATCGACAGGTTTATTTTTAACCTATTATAGGCAAGCGGCGCCTACAATAATGAGTAAGATAAATAGCACGACAATCAATGCGAATCCGTTACCGCATGAGCGATAAGATCCACCAGAGCCACCAGTATCACAACCGGATCCTCCGTAACCGCCACCACCGTAGCCATATCCACCGAATCCAAACATGTCTCCACCTCCATTTTTTTAGTAATTAGCAACCGTAACCCATAAATCCTGCGCCGACAATGATCAATAAGATAAACAGAACAACGATCATTGCAAAGCCGAAGCCTCCATCGTATCCAGATCCTTTAACTGATTCTCCCATATTGATTTCACCTCCAAATGTGGAACTACCCTTATTCTATGCAAAGATTCTCAGAGTGCCTTGGGTTTTATAAAAAAATCCGCCAATCCTTGGAGAAGGAAAGGCGGATCTTGTTAGATTTTGAATCGTTCCACGGCAGTACTAAGGTCTTCACTCAACTGAGTCAATGCTTCAGCCGCTTCGGCAACAGAACCAATCGCGTGGAGTTGTTCATCTGAAGAAGCACTCACTTCTTCACAAGCAGCTGCAGATTCTTCTGTTGTGGATAGTAAAATTTGAATTTGCTCAGAGACATCGTTTTTATGCGCGTCCATTTCTTGAAGAGCCGTAGTGACTTGATTAATCCGCGATTGCATTTCGCCAATGAAACTAGAAATACGTTCAAAAATACCTTCTGTATCTTGTACGACTGTACTTTGTCGTTCAAATGTATTCCGCGTATTGTCCATTTGCTCAATGACATGCTGTGTGCCATTTTGCAGTTCATGAATCGTAGAACGTACTTGTTCCGCAGATTTCGCAGACTGCTCTGCCAATTGACGGACTTCGTTTGCTACAACTGCAAAACCTTTACCGTGTTCTCCGGCTCTCGCTGCTTCAATGCTAGCGTTTAACGCGAGTAAATTGGTCTGGGAAGAGATCGATGTAATGGCGTCAATGACGGAACTGATCGCTTTCACTTTATCTTCTAGTGAGCCGATCATCGTGCCCATTTGTTGCAAGTCTTGATTCCAATTATTGAAGGAAGAGCTTAAAATACTCATCTGTGCGCGCCCATCTGCGTTGAATGTTACGGCTTCTGTTGCTAAGCTCGCCATTTCGCCGGCTGTATCATTGGCTTCTTGAATTTGCTGATTCAATAACTCTGCACGAGTCGTCACGGTTTCTGCATTGTCCGCAGACTCCACAACGCCTCGCGTGATTTCTGCCAAAGCACTCGCGATTTCTTCACTTGTCGCATTGGTTTCTTCGGATACGGCACTCAAGTTTTGTGAACTCGCCAGTACATTGGAGGCGGACTGTGTAACGGTCGTAATCAAACTGTTCATGTGGTCGAGCATCTTATCAAAACCTGTAGCCAGTTCCCCAATTTCATCCGTGGACTGGATGTTGGCTCTGACTGTTAAATCCCCGTCCGCTACTTGCTGCACGGTCTCTTGCAAACGGAAAATAGGCTTCACTATTCGGCTGATGAAAATGAATAGAATGATCGCCAGTATCGCCAGTGTCACGATAGCCGCAATGATCATGACGTTTCGTAAACCGGCTGCGAGAGATTGCATGTTTTTCTGATCGTAAATGACCCCGAGTTTCCAGTCAAAGTTTGGAATCGTCGTGAACATGTCCACCTTTTTAACATCTTCTTGCTCGAATGTATGGTGGCCAGCTGTCTTTTTGTACATTTCGGCTACATAGTCACGATCCATGAGATTCTTTCCGACGAGTGAAGGATGGGCGATCGCTGTCCCTTCTGAATCGAGAATGAATGCATAACCACCATGAGGGATAGCTGTCGCTGAGATATCTTCTGACATGGTGGATAATTGAATATCAATGCCTACCACACCCACTAGTTGGTTGTCGTTCATCACGGCTTTTGAAGCACTAATAACAAAGTTACCTGTCGCTTCGTCAATATACGGTTTGGTCCAGTGTACGCGATCCGTTTCTGCCACTGCCTTTTGATACCATTCACGTGTAGTCGGATCGAAGTCTGTCAAATCCACGTAAGGACGAATCATCGTTTCTTTTGTCGCAAAGCTAAGATAGGTACTAGATACGTCAGGGTACGTCTCCAATGTGTGAGTCAGTGCTTTCGCAACTTCCGCCTCACCGCTTGTGGCGGTTGCATTCGTATAGTCTGATGAATCGGTCAGCAAATCTAACCCTTTACTGTATTGCCGTAAATCCGCTTCAATCGATGCACTCATTTCATTTAGCAACGTACTGCTAGATTCTGTTAGATTTTTCTCTGTCCGTTCTTTGACTAACCAGCTACTAATTCCCGTCATTGTCAGAACCCCGCCAGCAACTAGCACGAGGACAAGAAGGATCATTTTCGTTTTGATGGAATGAAACATGGATGTATGCTCCTTTACTCTTATAGATTATTCTAATCATACAGTACTTTTGACTAATCGAATAGTCTGTTTTTCATAACGTGGTAAATATGTATTTGCATAAGAAGGAAATAGAGGGATTCCAAATCATCATAAACAGCTAAAATTTACAACAACAATGATTCTATAGAAGAAAAGCTGGAGCTACACTCAACATCGCGTATTTTAATCCGATACTATATATAACGATTGTTCATTGAAGACGGGGGGTACCAGCATGGTCAACCGAATTGGCGAAGGCCCCGCAACCCAACCAGTGCAAACATCTTATGCGAGTGGGACCGTTGAAAACAGAAGTGAAGTTCCAGGCATTCAGCCCATTGGTCAACCAACTCAACAGATGACACCGAAACTACAGGTGGAGTTGTCAAAGAGTGAGGCGAAAGAATTAACGAATGGTATGAACAAATTCCTTGAAAGTGCGAATGTCCAGTTACGATTCAAATTTCACGAACAGCTGAATGAATATTACGTAACGATCGTGGACCCTGAAACGGAAGAGGTAGTTCGTGAAATACCACCAAAAAAAATGCTCGACATACATGCAGCCATGAAAGACTTCATTGGATTACTAATCGATCATAAAATATAACGAAAAAGGTGTGAGGCATGATGAGAATCGGCGGATTGGCATCCGGAATCGATACAGAATCCATTATCAGAGACATGATGAAAGCGCATCGGATTCCCCTTGATAAAATTACACAAAAGAAACAATACACACAATGGCAACTAGACGATTATCGTTCCACCAACCGTGACTTGAGAAAGTCGAGCGATAAGTTGTTTGATACAGTCATGAAGCAGAGTACGTATATGAAGAAAAGCGTCAATGTGTCTGACGATAAGGCAGTTAGTATTACAGCTAAGGGATCTATTTCTGACTTTTCGGGGACGATTGAAGTGAAAACGTTAGCAAAGCAAGCGACATTGCAAGGTGGCACAATTTTAGATGAAAAAGGCATAAAATTAACAGAAGAGAAAATAAAGACGAAAACACTTGAAGAGTTAAATTTATTAGTGGGCGAAGGAGAACATAAGTTAATAATAGAGACTCCAGGGCAAGAAGCAAAATCTATTACTGTTAAATCGTCCGATAAACTTAGTGATGTACTCAATCAAATTAATGAAAAAACAGGCGTTACTGCATTTTTCGATTCATCAACAGGCAAAATCGCAATGAGTGCTAAAGAAAGTGGATTTGGTAACGAGGATCCAATTCTAAAGGAATCAGGAACAATCAAGATATCGAGTATAGATGAAAATAATAATGAAAGTAATCTTGCGGAAAAATTAAAATTAGTAGGAGATGAAGTTACTAAAGTAAAAGGTGAGGACGCGTCTTTCATATTTAACGGTCTTGATACAACCCGTGCATCTAATACTTTCACTATTAATGGATTTGAAGTTTCACTTAAACAAGTTACAACATCCCCAGTGACTTTCAGTTCTTCTACAGACACGGAGCAAATCCTAAAATCAGTAGTAGAATTCGTCAATGACTATAATGAAATGATCGAAAAACTGAACACTAAAATTAAAGAAAAACAATTTAAGTCTTTCCACCCACTTTCCGATGAACAAAAAGCCGATATGAAAGAAAAGGAAATTGAGCTTTGGGAAGAAAAAGCCAAGAGTGGTACTTTAAAGGGCGATCCTGCACTTACTTCTATGTTAAATAATTTACGTTCTATTATGTCTGCATCTGTTAATACTACGGATAAAGATGGTAAGAGTCTTGACCAAAATGGAAACCCAATCAAAATCAGTCTGAAAGATTTAGGCATTGAAACCACGAGTAATTATTTAGACAACGGTAAATTGACAATCAATGAAGATACACTTCGTGCGAAAATTTCAGAAAATCCAAACGCAGTCTATGATTTAATCGGTAAAAGCAATACGGATCCTAAAAAGGGAGGAATTGCACAACAATACCGAACTGAATTACAAGACGCGCAAAAAAAGATTACCGTTAAAGCGGGTAGTTCAACAGCGGTAAACGATACATTTGCCCTTGGACGCTCAATTAAAAGCATGGACAAACAAATCGAGCGCTTTGAAAGTAAGTTAAAAATGATGGAAAATCGTTACTGGAAACAGTTTAACGCAATGGAGCAAGCTATCCAACGTGCGAATTCACAGTCTGCTCAGTTGATGAGTTCACTTGGCGGCGGCATGTAACGCAACTTAGCTAGAAAAAGGAGAATGACATAAAATGGCTACTAACAACCCTTATGCAGCATATCAAACGAATACGGTGACGACTTCAACGCCCGGTGAGCTAACTTTAATGCTTTATAACGGATGCCTTAAATTTATTCAGCAAGGAAAGATGGAGCTGGCTAAAGGTAATTTGGAGCAAAAAAATATTGCGATTCAAAAAGCACAAGCGATTGTGACGGAATTAATGCTGACATTGGATACATCCTATGACGTATCCAAAAACATGCTTGTCTTGTATGAATTCGTGAACAGCCGCTTGATCGATGGCAATATCCAAAATGATCCAGCGATGTTTGAAGAAGCGGCAGGAATCATTACGGAATTCCGCGATACGTGGAAACAAGTAATCCAGATTAATCGTTCGAAACAATACTCCAACGTGAGTGAGATATGATCCGACCTGCCATGACGATGTGGCGTGACCGTTCACTTCGATTGATTGCGCTTGTACAGGTAGTAGATGAAGAAAAGCGTGATGAAGTCATCGAAGAAATCGATAAGATACTGAATGAACGTGATTTGTTGCAGTCACAAATCGTCCAGCCTTTCACAGCGGAAGAAGATGCATTCGGTGAGGAATTAATTCGTTTGGAGAAAGATGTGCAAACGAGTCTGCAACGTTTCACACATGCGATTCGTACAGACATTTCACAATCCCAAGCAAAAAAAGAAAACATGAATAGCTATGTAAATCCATATAGTAAGATGTCTCAAGACGGTGCCTATTTCGATTCGAAGCACTGATAACCGGAAGAGAGGAATCTCTTTCGGTTTTTTTACATATTGGTATTCAAGAGAAAGGAGTAATCCTATGCGTTATAATCGCCACGACTACTTCCGGTACCCGTTCAATCCATACATACCGGCCACATTCCGCATTCAATTAAACAATGAAGAGAAAAGCATGTCTAATGAAGGACGTTGCGAAATTCTGGATATCAGCACGGGCGGTGTGAAGTTCGTGACGCATCTGGATTTGCCTGTACGTTCGGAAATTCTGGTACTGCAATTAGAGTTTATAATCCATCAGCATCCTTTCGAAATTTTAGGCAATGTGGCTTGGAAAAAAGAAACGAAATATGGCTTTGAATATGGATTCGAGTTTGGTGAAGAGCAAAAAGTGGATGCGCTGATCACTGAAGAATTAAAACATCATGCCCGTAAAGTGAAAGAAATGGAATAAGTTCACATGAATCAGAAGTTTCTTTACAATTCTGCATATTTCTTAAGTTTTAGAAAGGATTTTAAGGGTACTATGAAGAAGTAAGGTAGTGAGGGTTTAAACAAAGGAGGAGTTCATATGTTAGACTTCAATATTCGCGGTGAAAACGTCGAGGTAACTCCGGCGATCAGAGAGTACGTTGAAAAGAAAGTTGAGAAACTGGAGCGTTACTTTACTGAAGGTGTAAACGCTACAGCAAATGTTAACTTAAAAGTGTATAGTGACAAACAAACAAAAGTGGAAATTACCATTCCAATGAAGAATTTGACACTTCGCGCAGAGGAGCGTCACAATGATATGTACGCAGCTGTGGATTTAATCGTCGACAAGCTAGAGCGTCAAATTCGTAAATATAAAACACGTGTTAATCGTAAGTCACGTGATCGTGAAGGGGTAGCAGCTTACTTCCAGACGGCGGATGGTAATCCTACTCCAGATTTCGAAGACGACGGAGAGTTCGATGTGGTACGTACGAAGCAGTTCGATTTGAAGCCGATGGATCAAGAAGAAGCGATCCTTCAAATGAACATGCTAGGCCACAGTTTCTTCATCTTTACGGATGCAGATTCCGATGGCACACACATTGTCTACAAGCGTAAAGACGGCAAATACGGCTTAATCGAAACAAACTAATACGCAACAAGACAAGTCCAGCTTATGCTGGGCTTGTTTTTTGGTTTATGACTTGTGAGTGACGGGGTGTGTGGGGGGATTGAAGCTCCAGCTGGCGGACGCTTTCCCATGGGCCCGCGGTGAGCCATCGGGAGTCACCGCCAGCTTCCGCTTCAATCCTACATTGATGGTGGAGGTACGTAGATCAATCACTGTAGATAGTGTGTGAATTGTTGTTGCCTTTAAACTTTATTAAGTTTAATTTCAAATTAATTCCAAGACTAATTTTAATGCACAACAAAAAGTGTCACCCACACACATTGCAAGGGATTGGCGCGTAGGAGGGGCGACTCCGAGAGGATCAGCGTGCGCCTTGAGACCCTGGACGTAGCGAAGCGAAGGAAGCGGCTCAAGCCACGCTCTCCGGAACGCGTCCCCTCCGAAGCGCCAATCCCTACCCCCACACCCCATTCAGCCTAACCCATTCAAACTTAGGAAAAAAGATACAGTGCACCATTTGCACCTAGCTTTTTACAATGTTAAAATGGAGTGTGGCTTAAATATACCTAGACAACGAACTTACAACTGGCAGGCGCGTCCTGCTAATTGATGAAGCTATGAGGATGTGACGATAAATGCTTGGCGTATTAAATAAAATGTTCGACCCAAACAAACGTGACTTAAAACGACTTGAGAAAATTGCCGATCAAGTAGAATTATTGGCTGAGGATATGGAAAAACTGTCAGACGAACAACTGACAGCGAAAACAGATGAATTCAAAGAGCGCTATCAGCAAGGCGAAACCATTGAAGATCTGCAACCTGAAGCGTTTGCTGTCGTGCGTGAAGCTTCTCGCCGCGTGCTCGGGCTATACCCGTTCCGCGTGCAAATCATGGGTGCTGCAGCGCTGAACGAAGGGAATATCGCAGAGATGAAGACCGGTGAGGGGAAGACGTTGACTTCTACACTCGCCGTCTATTTAAATGCGCTGACTTCCAAAGGCGTCCACGTAGTAACCGTTAACGAATACTTGGCTAGCCGTGACGCGGGAGAGATGGGGCAGTTGTATTCATTCCTTGGCATGAGCGTAGGCTTGAACTTGAACAGTCTCAGCAAAGAAGAAAAGCGAGAAGCATATGAAGCCGACATCACATACAGTACAAACAACGAACTCGGTTTCGACTATTTGCGTGACAACATGGTGCTTTATAATGAACATAAAGTACAGCGCCCGCTTCATTTCGCCGTAATTGATGAAGTGGACTCCATTTTAGTCGATGAAGCACGTACACCGCTGATCATTTCAGGTCAAGCAGCGAAAGCCCAGGAATTATATCGCTTAGCCAATCGCTTTGTGATCACACTGAAAAAAGAAGAAGATTATTCGTTCGATGAGTCGACTAAAGGTGTGGTTTTGACAGAACAAGGGATTGAAGCGGCGGAGAAGGCATTTAGCATTGAGAACTTATTCGATCTGCAACACGTGACGCTAAACCACGCCATCAATCAGTCATTGAAAGCGCATGTAAGTATGCATAATGACGTAGACTATGTTGTGGAAGAAGGCGAAGTGGTCATCGTTGACTCCTTCACGGGACGTTTGATGAAAGGCCGTCGGTATAGCGATGGGTTGCACCAAGCGATTGAAGCGAAAGAAGGACTCGAAGTTCAGAATGAGTCGATGACGCTTGCGACGATTACGTTCCAGAACTATTTCCGTATGTATGAAAAACTGTCTGGAATGACGGGTACAGCGAAGACGGAGGAAGAAGAGTTCCGCAACATCTACAATATGAACGTGATTGCCATACCGACCAACAAACCAATTGCTCGTGATGACCGTCCGGACTTGATCTATGCCTCGATGGATGGAAAGTATAAAGCGGTAGCAGAAGATATTAAAGAACGACACGAAAAGGGCCAACCGGTGCTAGTCGGTACAGTAGCGATCGAAACGTCAGAAATCATTTCAGCATTCTTGAAAAAATACGGCATTCCGCATAATGTCTTGAACGCGAAGAATCACGAACGAGAAGCTGAAATCATTCAAGACGCTGGTAAACAAGGTGCGGTAACGATTGCAACCAACATGGCGGGTCGTGGTACGGATATTAAACTGGGCGATCATATCCAGGATGTGGGCGGTTTAGCGGTCATCGGTACGGAGCGACACGAGTCACGACGAATTGATAATCAGCTCCGTGGACGTTCAGGGCGTCAAGGGGACCCGGGCGTTACGCAATTCTATTTATCATTAGAAGATGAACTCATGCGCCGTTTTGGTTCCGAACAAATGAAGTCGATGATGACCAAACTCGGTATGGACGATGAAACACCGATCCAGTCGAAAATGGTTTCACGTTCAGTTGAATCTGCCCAGAAACGGGTAGAAGGGAATAACTTTGATTCACGGAAACGTTTATTACAATATGATGATGTACTGCGTCAGCAGCGTGAAGTGATATACAAAGAGCGTAATGAAGTACTTGGTTCGGAAAATATTCGCCCAGTACTTGAAAATATGTTGGATTCGGTTATTGAACGTGTCGTGGCGACCCACACTGCAGACGATACCGTGTATTCCAAAGGTTTAAAAGACTATCTAGAAGCGAACTTATTAGCTGAAGACACCGTGACAATAGAAGACTTAGAAGGTAAAACACCAGAAGAGTTGCAAACATTTATTCACGAATTGGTCATTGCGCGCTATAATGAGAAAGAGCAGGAAATGTCCGAAGAGCGGATGCGTGAATTTGAGAAGGTCGTCTTGTTGCGTGCGATTGATACCAAGTGGATGGATCATATCGATGCGATGGATCAGCTTCGTAATGGAATTCATTTACGTGCATATGGACAGAATGACCCGCTTCGTGAATACCAGGCTGAAGGATTTGCCATGTTTGAAGATATGCTCATGGCGATCGAAAACGATGCGACGAAGTATGTCATGAAGGCAGAAATTCGCAATAACTTGGAGCGCGAAGAAGTAGCAAAAGGTCAAGCGAACAACCCGAAAGAAGACGGCGCACCGGTTGCTAAAAAGCCTATCCGACGTACTGTCAATATCGGACGTAACGAACCTTGTCCGTGTGGTAGCGGCAAGAAGTACAAGAACTGCCACGGCAAAGCATAAAGAGAAACAACCACTCAGGAGGAAACCATTATGATAGAATTATCCGATGTTCGCAATGATCTCGACAAAACAGCTAAGAAATTAGCGGACTTTAGGGGGTCTCTTTGACTTAGAAAACAAAGAGGCTAGCATGCAGGAGTTAGATGAAATGATGTTGGAGCCAGGATTCTGGGATGACCAGGAAGCGGCGCAAAAGGTGATTTCACAATCGAATGCATTGAAAGACATTGTCGGCGAATATAACGAATTGAACGAAATACAAGAAAATTTGGAAATGACGCTTGAACTTCTGCGGGAAGAAGCAGACGCAGAGTTACAAGAAGATCTGATAGCCGAATTAAAAGAGTTCAAAAAGAAGATGGAGCAATTCGATCTTCAAATGTTATTGAGCGATGAATTTGATAAAAATAATGCAGTAGTTGAAATACACTCTGGCGCAGGCGGTACCGAGTCTCAAGACTGGGCGTCGATGTTGCTTCGTATGTACACGCGCTGGGCAGAGCACCATGGCTTTAAAGTCGAAACACTCGATTATCAAGCAGGTGACGAAGCGGGCGTGAAATCTGTCACACTCGGAATTAAAGGGCATAACGCATATGGCTACTTGAAAGCGGAAAAAGGGGTACACCGACTCGTTCGGATCTCTCCATTCGATTCTTCAGGCAGACGCCATACATCATTCTCTTCTATTGAAGTCATGCCAGAGTTTGACGGCGATATCGAATTGGATCTGAAGATGGAAGACATTAAAATTGATACGTACCGTTCAAGCGGTGCCGGCGGACAACACGTTAACACGACAGACTCCGCTGTACGTATGACGCATATTCCAACAGGTGCAATTGTTACGTGTCAGACAGAACGTTCACAAATTAAAAACCGTGAGCGTGCGATGAATCTTTTGAAAGCGAAGATTTACCAGATTCGCGTGGAGGAAGAGGAAGCGCGTTTGGCGGACATCCGTGGCGAGCAAAAGGAAATCGGTTGGGGCAGTCAGATTCGTTCGTATGTTTTCCATCCGTATTCTATGGTGAAAGATCACCGTACGAATGAAGAGACAGGTAACGTTAGTTCTGTAATGGACGGCGAGATCGACCAGTTTATCAATGCGTATTTGCGTTCAAGAATTTCGTAATCATAAAAAGACAGCCAGGCAGGTCATTTCTTCATGACTTGTTGCGGCTGTTTTTTTACTAAATGGGAGTCGCCCCTCCTACGCGCAAATCCCTACAATGTAAGTGGGTGACAATTAGTATGGTTCACTAGAAGTTGGCTTGGCTGTTCATTTTCACACAGTAGCTCATATGCGTATGTAATAAAGGATTTAGGGAATGATAAATTATGAACTTTGTGCTAACACCTGAAAAAATGATGGAATATTTTTACCGTTTAAACTGAAAGTAGATTATAGTAAAGGAAAATCATCTTGTAATGGATTATGCATGTGAACTTTTGTCACATTTGCCTTTTGAATATTACAAAGACATTACAATATTACAAACTGTGACAAAGAGTTATGTTTGTTTATCACCAATTCCCTAGTAGAAGCCCAATTTACTCGTTATTTTACCCACATGACAAAATGGTATGTTTAAGAATGATCAATTTGGTCAATACTATATATGTACTTACTACCAAAGCGTCTTTTATGGAATGAAAGAGACGAAAAACACGATTATCCTCGATAATTTGTAACTTTATCCTCTCTATTCACCATAAATCGATTGAGATTTGGTATACTACTATATGTTAGAAAAATTTAAGTAAAAGGGAGGATATTACATGAAGAACAAACTATTGGCTACACTCTTCGGAGCAGCGCTAGTTCTCGGTGCTTGTGGTGGAGGCAACGACAACGCTTCAGAACCAAATGATGATGCTACAAAAGACAACGGAGCTGCTACTTCTGAAGTAGATGCAGAAGCAGTTGTACAACAAAGCTGTGCGTCATGTCACGGAGGAAACTTAGAAGGTGGAGCAGGTCCAGCACTTGATAAAATTGGTGCAACACTTTCTGAAGAAGAAATCCACGACGTGATCGTAAACGGTAAAGGCGCTATGCCTCCTGGTATTATTAAAGGCGAAGAAGCAGACGCAGTTGCTGCTTGGTTAGCTGAAAAAAAATAATGAATACTCAATCGTCACCAAGATATTCTTGGTGGCGATTTTTTTGTTCATCGATGAAAAACATTTTTTACCTATTTTGCTTGCTAATTAATTGATACATAACTGTAATACATAGTAAGATGAAGGCCATGATATAATAAAAATGGCGAATATGAGAGAAAAACAAAATTCAGGTGGTTATGATGTATGATTGTAATGAAAAATGTATACAAAAAGTACCCGAATGGCGTTGTCGCGTCTAACGGAATTCATGTCGAAATCGAAAAAGGGGAATTTGTATATGTTGTTGGACCGAGTGGCGCAGGTAAATCCACGTTCATTAAAATGATGTATCGTGAAGAAGTCCCAACTAGTGGCTTGATTTACTTCAACAATACGGAACTAACAAAAATGCAAAGAAAAGATGTCCCTTATTTGAGAAGACAAATTGGCGTAGTATTTCAGGATTTTAAACTTCTGCCAAAACTGACTGTCTATGAAAATATTGCGTATGCGCTAGAAGTAATTGAAGAATCACCGAGTGTCATACGGCAAAAAGTGACAGAAGTGCTGAAATTAGTAGGCCTCACGAAGAAAACTAGAATGTTTCCAAATGAA
Organism: Sporosarcina sp. P34; assembly: GCF_002743375.1. Lineage (GTDB taxonomy): Bacteria > Bacillota > Bacilli > Bacillales_A > Planococcaceae > Sporosarcina. The sequence continues at coordinate 24,645 of NZ_PDZC01000009.1, read as the reverse complement.
CTGTCAGGTGGGGAACAGCAACGCGTGTCGATTGCACGATCGATCGTCAATCAACCGAAGCTCGTCATTGCAGACGAACCGACAGGAAATTTAGATCCAGAAACTTCATGGGAAATCATGAAGATTTTTGAACGGATAAATGCACGAGGCACCACGATTATTATGGCTACACATAATAAAGATATCGTGGATAATCAACCACATCGCGTGATACAGATCGAAGGCGGACTCATCACACGGGATGAGAACGAAGGAGAATACTCCAATGAAATCTAGAACAGTTCGACGTCATATTCGGGAAAGTTTCAAAAGTCTTAGTCGAAACGGCTGGATGACCTTTGCTTCAGTGAGCGCTGTGACTGTGACTTTATTATTGATTGGTGTATTCATCGTCATCATGATGAACTTGAATCAACTGGCTGATAACATCGAAAATGATGTGGAAATTAAAGTAGTCGCGGAACCAGGCGCTAGTAAAGAAGAAGTCCAGGAACTATTGAAGGAAGTCAAAGAAACCTCAGGTGTTGCCGAAGTCCAGTACTCCTCACGAAAACAGGAATTGGAGCACATGATTCAATCGTTCGGCGATGAGTTAGCGCTCTACAAACAGGACAATCCCCTCGGTGATGCATTATATGTTAAAGCGGATGATCCGAAAAACACCGCATCCATCGCAAATGAAATCGCTACGTACCCGAATACGTTTGACGTGGAGTACGGTGAAGGCAAGGTAGAAAAACTGTTCAAAGTCTTAAAAATCGGACGAAATATCGGTCTCGGCTTAATAGTAGCTTTGCTGTTTACCGCTATGTTTCTCATATCAAATACGATCCGACTCACCATTGTGGCGAGACGTACAGAAATTGATATTATGAAACTGGTCGGTGCAACAGATAGTTTCGTACGGATTCCTTTCATGCTCGAAGGCGTGTGGCTTGGAATGTTTGGTGCGATTCTTCCGATGACGCTTATGACGATATTTTATTCGAAGTTGTATAGTTTCTGGGAAGGTCGTTTGCAAAATCAATTATTCCATTTGCTAGATCCTAACCCATTCCTATTACAATTAAACTTTTTACTTCTATTCGTTGCCGTCTTTATCGGCGTCTGGGGCAGTTTCATGTCCGTCAGAAAATTCTTGAAATCGTAAGTTTTACTAAGGAGAGAACTAGAATTTGATAAAAAGACATAGAATCATTTCGAGTGTCCTTGCGGTGTGTCTACTTACCACAACAATTGGCAGTGCAGACGTCTTCGCAAACTCTTTGAAAGATTTGCAGAATGAAAAAAATGCAGCAGACATCAAAAAGAAAAACTTAGATTCTACTATTCAGAAAAAAGAAATTCAAATACAGGAGAAACAGTCGAAAGTCGATGTACTGGTCTCTCAAATCAAAAAACTGAATGACAAAATTGAAGAAACCAATCAAAACATGGATCGGATCATTGCAGAAATGAATCAGACCCAAATTGAAATTGAGAAACTTCAATCATCTATTAAAGAATTAGAGATTCGAATCAAACAACGAGACGAAGTTTTGCGTGAGCGCGTTCGCGTTATGCAAGTCAAGGGGAATCAAGTCAGTTATTTGGACGTGCTTCTTGGTGCTAACAGTTTCGCGGATTTCATTGACCGTTTCTCGGCGGTGTCTACATTGATGGATGCAGATCGAAAAATCATTCAACAGCAAGAAGAAGATATGGCGTTGCTGGAGGAAGAAAAGAAACTGGTGGAGCAGAAATTAGCGGAACAAGAAGAGCGCAAGCAAAAAATTCAAGCGTTGAAAGACGAATTGCATAACAAAAAGCTTGAAAAACGCGAAGTTGTCAATCAGCTCGAAAAGAGTCAAGAAAAACTTTCGAGCGAAAAAGGCGCGTTAGAAGAAGAATATAGCGAAACGGTAGCAATCAGCTCTAAACTAGAAAAGAAGATTATCGCAGAGCAAAATCGTTTAGCGGAAGTCGCTCGTAAGGAGCAGGCGAGAAAGCAGAAGCTGCAGCAAGAAAGATTGGCAGCAGAAGCAGCAGCTGCCGCGGCAAATAGCCCTTCAAGTGCATCTTCTAGTTCCGTTGCTGCTCCGCCTGTTTCAAGTGGTACGTGGACAAAACCGACAACGGGTACTTTCACTTCAGGATTTGGCTGGCGGATTCACCCCATATCCAAAGTGAGAAAACAGCACCGTGGAATGGATATAAGCGCACCTACAGGAACTCCGGTTGTAGCGGCAGGAGATGGTGTCGTATCGTATGCGGGAAGCATGGAGGGGTTCGGTAATGTGATTATGATCACGCACTCCGTGAAGGGCCAGATTTTGACGACGGTCTATGGTCACCTTTCCACGATTAGTACAAGCTCAGGGCAATCTGTCGATAAAGGTCAATTCATTGGAGCGGTCGGTTCGACAGGATTCTCTACAGGTCCGCATTTGCATTTTGAAGTGCATGTAGGAAACTTCTCCGCCACAGGTCCGAGTGCAGTCAATCCTTTGCATTACGTTTCTTTTTAATATAGCATAAATTGAAAACCTGCCTGAAAAGGTGGGTTTTCCTACGTTCATAGAAAGATTAGGAGGATGGACCATGCCGGTGACGCAATATTATCCAATTGGGTCCATTACGATGCCGTCTTCTTGGATCGCCTTTATGGCGGGTTTCCTAGTGACCTATCTTTTCATTCGATTATACTTTGGTAAAGTGCATGCTGAGCGAATCGGTGATCTATTCTTCTATATCGTCATCATTTGGAAAGTATCAGTGATTGCAACGGATTTTACGATGGTCATGAAAAATCCACTGTCTATTCTTTATTTCCACGGGGGAAAGTTTGGCTGGATACTCGGGGTAGTTGTAGCAAGTGTATTATTGCTCCGGCAAGTATATAAACAGAAGTGGAAGCGTATCGATAAATGGTCGCTATTGCTTGCGTTAATTTGCTGGCAAGCTGTCTATCAAATTGTTATGACATTTCTTAATGAAGGCAACCTCGTAGTGAAAATCGCAACCATTCTATTATTTGTCGCTGTCTTTGTATTGTCGTGGTGGTGTCAACAAAAGAACGTCAATACAGTGAGCGAACTTGCTGGTGTCTTACTAGCGGTTCATTTTCTCGTATCCGCCATTCAAGGAAATCTAGTGAACACAGCATTCGTCACAACCATTTTCATTGGTTTGTTCATGTGGGCAGTAGAGAAATTTTCCGCCCAACCGATTAGTGGAAAGGAAGAGGTAAAGTGAGTAAGAAAACGATCGGATATATTATTACAGCATTGCTCGTCGGTACATTGATCTTTATCATGGTAGAAAATTCAGTTGGACAGAAAAAATCGGTAGAAGTACCGAGTACACAAGACAGCCAGGAAAATGCATTGCTAGAAGAGGAAGGTTTGGAACAATATTCACTTGCCCCGGACTTTACACTCGAAACACTTGCAGGCGAAACGGTGACGCTTTCCGAGTTAAAAGGGAAGAAAGTTATTTTGAACTTTTGGGCGACATGGTGTCCTCCATGTAAAGCAGAAATGCCGCATATGGAAAGTTTTTATTCGAAACTTACGGATGAAGACCAAGTAGAACTCATCGCCGTCAACGTCACAGAATCTGAGCGACGTGGTATAGGTGAAGTGGAAAAGTTTGTGGCTTCCTATGAATTAAGCTTCCCTATTCCGCTAGATAAGACGGCGGAAGTCACACATGCGTATGGTGTGTTCTCGATGCCGACAACGTATATAATTGATACAGAGGGGCGCATTGCACAAAAAGTCATTGGCCCAGTAGATGAAAAAACATTAAATGAATTAATCGATTCCATGGACTGAAAAAAGAGTCTGTTCTCGTGTCGTAACTCCTTGTCTTTCTTCATATAGTGAAGAGAGGAGGAGGTTATGGATGCGTAAGAGCAGGCTTTTTTTGGTGGGGGTATTATTACTGATCGGTGCCATATGGCTAAATGGCTGCGGGAAGCAAGAAGCTGCAAAGAATGAGTCGGTCAGTAAGTTACCCGTAGTCGATGAGGTATTTGAAAAGATTCAAGAGCGAGCCGTTTACCCAGTCAAGAAGGACGAGCTGATTGAAGGGGCGTTGCGTGGGATGACCGATACAATCGGTGACCCGTATTCGACGTATTTGACTGAACAGGAAGCGGAGTCTCACCGGGAATCACTCGCAGGATCACGTGTAGGAATTGGTGCGGAAATGACACGGACGAACGGCAAGTATATTGTTGTAGCGCCAATTAAAGGAGGTCCAGCTGAAAAGGCGGGATTACAGCCTTATGATGAAATTGTGCGTGTCAACGGAGAACGATTGGCCAATGAAACATTACGCGACGTAGTCAATATGATACGGGGTGAAAAAGGGACGGAAGTGAAGTTGACTATTTTCCGACCGGAAGCGGATAAGCATATGGAATATACCATCACACGCGATCACATGCCTGTGGTTTCTGTGTCGCATGAGCTGATTAAAGAACGCGATGCTAAGCTCGGGTACATAGCGCTAAGCATGTTTGGTGAAGAGACAGCAAAAGAATGGCAAAAGGCTACGTCTGACGTCCTCAAAAAAGGTGCCCAAGCTATCATCATCGATGTGCGCGGGAATCCGGGCGGCTATTTGACGGCTGTATCCGAAATTTCCAGTAGTCTATTGGAGGAAGATCGAACGTTCGTCGTGATGCAAGATGCAAAAGGGAATTTAACGCCAGTGTCGACGGAGAAGGACGACAAGCTTACATTTAATGAACGCTTGAAACACATTCCGATTGTGATCGTACAGGATGTAGGCAGCGCATCAGCGAGTGAAGTGTTGAGTGCAGCGATCAAAGACTTGAAACGTGGGGAGATCATCGGCACGACAAGTTTTGGCAAAGGAACCGTACAAGAAACGATGGAATTATCTAATGGTGGAGAATTGAAGCTATCCACGAGTAAATGGTTGACGCCTAAAGAAAAGTGGATTCATGGCAAAGGGGTCACAGCAGATATTGAAGTAAAACAGAATGCTTTATTCACAGAGCATTTGCAGATGGTGACGGATACTATGAAAGAAGGGCATTTCAATGACCAAGTGGCGTATGCGCAACGCATGCTCAAAGCATTTGATCATCGTCCAGGTAGAACGGATGGCTATTTCGATCGCGAAACAGCAGAAGCGGTACATGCATTCCGAGCGGAGTATGAAATTAAAGAAGGCTATGATATGGACAGAGAATTCTTCACAGCATTAAAAACGGCTGCAGAAGAATATCGGGCTGAGCCAAAGAACGACAAACAGTTGCGTATGGCGGTCGATTTCCTCGTCAATAAACTGGAAAAATAATAGCAGAGGCGGTTCGGCAAGGTCTTAAAAAACAAGACACGCGCGAACAGCCTCTTTTTTTTATGCAATGTAGCTTAAATTGGAACTTCCTTCAGAACTCTCTCGCTATTTTCCTTCTTTTTTTGTACAATGAAGGAAAGAGTTATAAAGACAAGCGAGAAAGGTGACAGAAGATGTCTAGTGAACTATTACTTAATTTAAAAGATGCAGTACTGTACTTTTTTCTGAATCCCGTCTGGCTAATCGCTTTAGTGGCTGCCTATATGCTTGGCAGTAAACGCGTAAGCCGCGAGCGAACAGATTTCAATGTGGGCATAAACAAAAGTTCCACTGAAATGAAACACGCTATTTCAGTAGGTTGGTTGCACGGTCTAGTTCTATCGATTTTGATCGCTGGCGTTGGATTGATCGTCGATTTTAACTGGATCATTATTTTATCCGTTATCATGTTGCTCGTTATCGTATCGTTCTCCTATAAACTAGCCTCACCGATCTACTATGTAACTCTCGCGTTTTTTGCGCTGTGGGCATTGGATCGTTTTGCAGGAGATTTTTCAATCGGTACGTGGTTTGTTCAGGAAGACTTGGACTTCTTCGGTACATTAGCGATTACGGTACCGATTATTGCAGGATTGTTGTTAATTTCGGAAGGCTTATTGGTTCGTCGTCATGCGGCGCGTCATACGTCTCCATCGTTCGTTCCGACTCAGCGCGGAATGCGTGGTGCAATTTATCAGTCGAAGCTACTATGGCTCGTGCCAGTAGTATTTATAGTACCTGGACATATGGTAGCAGAATTTGCTCCGTACTGGCCGCAATTCACACTAGGCGCAGAGCAATTTTCATTCATTCCGGTGCCTGTAGTCATCGGATTCTCGCAGTGGATTCGTTCTACGTTCCCGGACGTGCTACTTCCTAAAATGGGAAAAGCGATCGCTTGGCTCGGTGTAGCTGTCGCATTAGTAGGTATTGGTGCAATTTGGATGCCGGTCCTTGGTTGGGCAGCATTGCTCGCTGGGGTTCTATGCCGCATCTTGTTGAGTGCTGTGATTTCACTGTCAGAACGCAATAAACAAGTGTTATTAGTGCCTCAAACAGAAGGTGTGTATGTAGTAGCGGTTCTTAGCGATTCACCAGCAGAGAAAATGGGCATAGTACCGGGTGATTTGATCAAGTCGGTAAACGGCATCTCGATCCATAATGAAGATGAATTATATGATGCGATCCAAGTCAATGCCGCGCACTGTCGTTTACAAGTCATCGGCCGTGATCAAGAGGTCCGTCTAAAGCAACAAGTGCTGTTCCGTCATGACCACTTCCGTCTAGGTATTGTGGTTGTGCGTTAAAAGGGGAGAACAATATGCATGATTTCGACACGAAGTTACTATTTGCGATGTTGTTGCCAGGGATTTTAGTTGTATTTTTTACGCGCGTGACATTTCATCACGTCGTTGGATTAATCTTGACATTGTCGCTGATCGCAGCATCGGTCTATGCGGGCTATACGCATAACTGGATGTTATATGTAGCGGATGCGGTGTCGTTGACGGTAGGTTTTTGGTTTGCATCGCGCATGGTGAAGAATGCGCGACTGAATCAAACCGAGGAGTGAAAAAGCGGTTTTCAAAGAGCATATTTGCTTTGAAAACCGCTTTTTTTGTCTCAGATACTAGCTAGTACCTGTTTTAATTGTCGCCACACTGGGGAATAGTGAGACTAAGAGTTAAAATAAACTGTACACGGCGAGCGCTGCAATGGTACCAATCACGACAAACATGACGTCGAGACCGAGGAAAGCTAGTGTAAACGCTGTGATCGCGCCTATTACACCGAAAAGAATATCATCTTGGATATGTAAAATAGCCGGGAAAATAAGTGCACCGAGCACTGCATATGGAATATTGCGCAACACACCGCTGACAATTGGCGGCAATTCCTTGCCGTCGAGAATGGTCAACGGTATCATTCGGGGCACATATGTAGCAACGGCCATGCCGAGCAACATCCACCAATACATAGATCCCATCAGTTTGCCTCCTTCCGTGTAGTAAAGCGTTCGACGTTCTTATTACTCTTTACATAAAGAATCTCAACCAATATAGCGGAGGCGAGCGTCGCGACCAAGATCGACCATCCGGTAGAGAGTAACTGCGTGTAATACAATGCGCAGTGAATGACTGCTGCAATTACCGCAAGCAACACCACTTTGCGATTGCCTTTCATGGATGGTACGAGCAAGCCAATGAACATCGCATAGAGCGCAACGGACATCGCCTTTTGTAGAAATTGTGGTAAGTTGGCTCCGATGACGTGACCAACTGCTGTAAAGACCACCCAACTACTATAGGCAATCAAGGCAACGCCAAATGTAAAGGCGGTCGTGACTTGTCGACTCTTCTGCGTAGCCAGAACAGAAAAGGTTTCATCAGTGATTCCAAATGCATAGATCGCTTTTTTCCATTTAGGCGCAGGTTCCACTTTTTCACTTAGCGCAGCCGTCATGAGAAAGTGCCTAATATTGACGATAAACGTATTCGTCACGATGAGCCACGGTGCAACACCGGTCGCAAGTAAGCTAAGTGACATATATTGAGCGGCTCCCGCGTAAACGAATATGCTCATTGCGGTTGCTTCGATAATCGTGAGGCCAGTCGTTTTGGCGAGCAGTCCAAATGTCAGTGCAACGGGAAAATAGCCAATGGCAATGCTCGATCCTGCTTTCAGGCCATGAAAAAAGGTTGTATTCACTAGGCAGCCCATCTTTCTTTTACCAATCTTGGTGCTAGTATACTATAATTCAACAAATTCTACAGCGTTATGACGAAAAACTATGAAAATCAGTGAGGGTGTTGGCGATGAATGAATGGCTATCAATTGATAAAGTGGAGGATTTGGCAGAACAGTATGAAGCACTAGGTTTTTTCATGGGATTCATTCCAACGTTTTTGGAAGCATTCCTTCCATTTCTGCCACTTTTCGTATTTGTTATCGCCAATGCTATCGCATTCGGTTTTTGGCTAGGCTTTGTGCTTTCCTGGGCTGGAACGGTAGCGGGTTCGTATGTGGTGTTCTTGCTCGTCCGGCGATTTGGCGGCAGTAAGTTCTTCTCGTTTCTGACCCGTCCTAAAAAGGTGCAACAGTTAATTCAATGGGTCGAGCGTAATGGTTTTGGTCCGTTGTTTGTCTTAATTTGTTTTCCGTTTACGCCTTCTGCTTTGGTGAATCTCGTGGCGGGCTTGTCGAATATGAATAAGAAGAATTATTTGTTCGTGTTGATGCTTGGTAAGTTGGTGATGATTATGATGATTACGTTTATTGGGTATGATGTGCGAGCGCTCATTACGCAGCCGATTCGGACGTTGATTATGTTTGTTGTGATTTTCTTGCTGTGGTTGGTGGGGAAATGGTTTGAGCGCAGGTTGACGCGGAAAGTCGAAGAAGATTTCAGGAGTTTTTCTAGTGTGCATGGTGATCCTAAAAAAGAATAACGGTTAACGGTTCCTGTCTCTCTTTTCTTTCGGTACAATGGAAGAAAGAGCGATAGGGATTTTTTTCTTTCTGAAATAGGGAAGATGGAAAGTGGAATGGCACCGTTGATCGACGTTCCAGGCGGACGCTTTCCCGAGGGCGTGGCTTGAGCCGCTTCCCTCACTTCGTTCAGTCCAGGGTCTCAAGGCGCACGCTGATCCTCCGGGAGTCGCCGCCTTCCACTTACGATCAACTAGTTTGTGGTTCTGATTGTTGTGACGTACCTGCGCTACAATGTTATTTACGAAGGTGCCTCCACGAGCGACAAAGTGGGACAATGAAATCTCTACTAACACGGTCAGCAAAACAACAAATTCCTGACCAACTGCAAATAGAAAAACACATGCAGAACCACAAAAGCTACTTACTAACTGATTAAATGAACTTGTATAAATTCAACTTCCAACGAAAGGGGAGAGTACTATGTCACTGCGCTTTATTACAGGTCGCTCCGGGACAGGAAAGACTACTTTTATTGAACGAGAAATTGCACAAGAGCTGAAGCAACGTCCGATGGGGGCTCCCATTGTGGTTATCGTACCCGATCAACTATCTTACTCGATGGAATACAGTTTATCCGTCAAGTCTGGAATGACTGGTATGATTCGCGCGCAAGTACTTACATTTAAACGTCTTGCATGGCGGGTGTTGCAAGAAGTCGGCGGCATCACACGGGAAGAGGTGGATAGCTTCGGATATCGCATGCTTGTACGCAGTGTGCTAGAAGACAATAAGGAATCGTTCAAGCTATTTAAGCAAGCTGCTTCGAAGCACGGGTTCGCTGAGCAAATTAGTGACATCATGAAGGAATTCAGTAAGTATTGTATCGATCAACAAGCATTTTCCGAATTGATGACTTCGCTTGCCGATCAGCAAGCTCCTCGCATTTTGCAAGATAAAGCGCATGATTTGCACTTGTTGCTTGAGAAAATAGAAGAACGTCTTGGAACGACGTATATGGACAGTGAAGGGCAACTCAATGCGTTAGCTGAACAATTAGCGCATTCGGAATGGTTGCAGGATGCGTCGATCTACATCGATGGATTCGGTGATTTCACGACACAGGAATACACGATTATTACTCAATTAATGAAATATACGAAACGCGTTACAGTCGTGTTACCAATGGAAGAAAAAGTGCATACCGGCGAGCATGAATTATTTCATACAGCACAGCAACAGTACGAAACGCTTCAGCAGCTGGCCTATAGTGAGTCAGTCGATCGTGAAGAACGCATTCATTTGACAGAGTTGCAACGCTTTTCCAGTCAAGAATTGGCGCATTTGGAAGAGCAGTTTGATCGCTATCCTCCTGAATCGTTTGAATCAGAAGGCGCGATTCAACTAATCGAAGCGTCGAATCGCCGTGCGGAAGTTCATGCCGTGGCGCGTTCGATTCGCAAGATGATGCGTGAAGGCAAGCGTTACCGAGGGATGACAGTTGTCCATCGTCAACCGGATGTGTATAACGAATTGATCCAGAATATCTTCACGCAATATGATATTCCCGTGTTCATTAGTCAAAAGAAACCGATGCTTCATCATCCGTTGATTGAATTTGTGCGTTCATTGCTTGAAGCGGTGCGCACAGATTGGTCGTATGAAGCAGTGTTCAGGGCAGTGAAGACGGATTTGTTCTTCCCGATCAATGAAAGCAAACAAGTGTGGAGAGAGCGGGCAGACCGTTTGGAGAATTTCGTACTGGCTAAAGGAATTCATGGTAAATCCCGTTGGCAAGATGAAGAGCGTTGGAAGGTTAGTCGCTATAGGGGTCTGGAAAAAGTCCGTACCGTACAGACAGATGAAGAACTCGCAACCCAAGCAGAGTTTGCTGAGACACGCGATATGATTCGCGAACCGATTGAGCAGTTACAGCAGAAGTTAACGGCTGCTCGTACCGGTCAAGACGTGGCAGAAGCGCTGTTTTACACAATAGAATCTCTTCGTATTTACGATAAAATAATAGAGTTGCAGCAAACGGAACATACAATAAATCGTTTGCAAGCAGCAGCGGAACATGAACAAGCGTGGACGAGTTGGATTAATGTGCTGGATCAGTTTGTGCTGATGTTCGGGGAGAAAGAACTGCCGATTGCCGAAGCCATTAAAATATTGGATGAAGGATTCGATACGCTAGAATTCAAATTGATTCCGCCTTCGCTCGATCAAGTAACTGTGACAACGATAGAGTTATTCAATGCGATGGATGTTGAAGCGGTGTTTGTACTCGGTGCGAATGAAGGGATATTGCCTTTGCGTAATGATCATGAAGGGTTACTTTCGGACAGTGACCGAGAGTTGTTTAGTGAAATCGGCATGACTCTCGCACCTACGACCAAACTTCAGCTCATGCGCGAATCGTATATGGCGTATCGAGCGTTTACCGGAGCGAGTGCGCGTTTGACAGTCAGCTATCCCATTGCGGATGAAGAAGGGAAAGCATTGATTCCTTCACTTTACATTCCTAGATTAAGGCAAATTGTATCGAATATACCAACGGAGATCGCCGTTATGGAACCAACGGAATTATCTGAGGTTGTGGACAAGCTAACGTATATCGAACACCCCGAAGTGGCGCTGTCCTATGCAATCCGTATGATGCGCCAAGCTTCAACACAGGAAGAAATCGCACCTGAATGGCAAGCGGTTCTAGCGTATTATAAAGAAGATCCACTGTGGTCTTCAGTTATAGAGTCCATCGTTCAACCTGCATTGAAGCGACAGAAGACCGAGTTGCTCGATACCGAACTGACGACAGGTTTATATGGTTCGTCCTTTACAACGAGTGTATCCAGGATAGAATCGTATTACAGTTGTCCGTTCCAACATTTCACGACATATGGTCTGAATTTGCAAGAGCGTTTTGAATTCCAGTTGGAAGCACCGGATATCGGGGATTTATTCCATGCGGCATTGAAATGGGTATCTGACGAAGTCATGCGCCAAGGTTTGTCTTGGGCTGCGTTGACGAAAGAACAGTGCTGGCAGTTAGGCCGTGAAGCGATCGATGCACTAGCGCCGAAGTTCTTCCATAGAATTTTATTGTCGAGTCCACGCTATGCATATATTCAACGAAAGTTGATGCAAATTATTCAACGGACGATCCGTGCACTACAGTCGCAGGCGCGTAATTCAAGCTTTACGCCGATTGCGATCGAGGCAGGTTTTGGTCCGAATGAAGAAATCGCACCACTTGAAATCAATTTGAAAAATGGTCAACAGATGCATATTAGAGGACGAATCGACCGAATCGATACGATGAAAAAAGACGATCAGACGTATCTGCGAGTAGTCGATTACAAATCGTCGGCCCGTGCACTTGATTTGACTGAAGTGTATTATGGCTTATCGCTACAAATGCTGACGTATCTAGATGTTGCACTCGAGCATGCGGAAGATTGGCTCGGTGTTTACGCAAATCCCGCAGGTGTACTTTATATGTATGTTCACAATCCGATGTTGCGTTTGACAAAAGAGTTAAACGAAGATGCTGTGGAAAAAGAGCTATTAAAATCTTATAAAATGCAAGGCTATATAGTGGAAGATGCGGACGTTGCACTGGCGATGGATGATCATATCGAAAGTGAGTCGTTAATTATTCCGGCACGCTTGAAGAAAGACGGCTCGTTTTATTCGAATTCAAAAGTCGTACCACCTGAAGATATTAATATTTTGCGTTCATTTGTCCGCAAGAAACATCAGCAGGCAGGAGACGGCATGCTGTCAGGTGATACACGTGTCTACCCGTACCGCCTAAAAGAACATATGCCGTGCACGTTCTGTTCGTATCAGTCAATTTGTCAGTTTGATCGTACGGATCCGACACAGCCTGCACGGAACTATTCGGCCTATAAGCCGGAAGAATCACTAGACATGATGAGGAAGGAGATCGATCCAGATGCGAATTCCAGATAAGCCGCCACATGAGACATTTACGGATGATCAATGGAAAGCAATCCATGCATCCGGTACAGATATTCTCGTATCTGCTGCAGCAGGTTCAGGGAAAACGAAAGTCCTCATCACGCGGATGATTGAAAAAGTATTGAACACAGAAAATCCGATAGACGTAGATCAGCTACTCGTTGTGACGTTTACAAATGCGGCGGCTGCCGAAATGCGTCACCGTATGGCTAGTGCGCTCGAAGAAGCAATCGTCAAGGATCCTTCTTCCGTCCATTTGCGCAGACAATTGAATTTATTGAATAAAGCACAGATTTCATCGTTGCATTCATTTTGTCTGCAAGTCGTTCGACAGTATTCCTATGTACTGGATATAGATCCTGGATTCCGTATTGCCGATGCAACAGAGGCGGCGATTTTACGTGATGACACGATTGCACTTGTGTTGGAAGATGCCTACAGTCAGCCCGATCCGGAAGCGATTTATCGTCTGAGTGATAGTTTCACGTCAGACCGGAATGATCAGGCGATCGAGACGCTGATTGATAAGCTCTATGATTATTCCCGTGTACATCCGAATCCATCGCAGTGGCTAGAGCTCATTCCACAGCAATATGAAATTGGGGAGGATGCGACGATTGATGAATTGTCGTTCATCGATTCGCTGAAAGTATCAATCCAGCATACGCTTGAAGAAGCTAAGACGGTAGCACGCGATTTGCAGCGAGTAGCAGAAATGAACGACGGCCCGTTGCCGTTGCTTGAAACCGCGAAAGCTGATGAAGCCTGGATTGACGGAGCGCTAAATTATATGCTTCACGGGAAGTGGGAAGATGCCTTTGCGTATTTCCAGACGTTGAAGTGGGTCAAAGCAGGTACGATTCGTAAAGGTACATGTGACGAAGACTTGGCTACGCGTGGTAAGACGATGCGTGATCAAGTGAAGAAAATGGTCACTGCATTAAAAGATACGTACTTTACTCGCACACCTGCCAGATTATTAGAAGAAATTCGTTTAATGGCGCCACTTATGCACACGCTCGTCGGATTGGTAGAAGATTTTGCGACGCGTTACCAAGTGTTAAAAGAAGAGCGCGGCTTAGTGGATTTCTCGGATCTCGAACATTATGCGTTACAGATCTTATCCGAAGAAGTCGACGGGGAGCGAGTACCTTCTGATATTGCGAACGATTACCGCAATCGATTTGCGGAAGTATTGGTGGACGAGTATCAAGATACGAACTTCTTACAAGAAGCTATTTTGCAGTTAGTAAAGCAAGGCGGAGAAGTAGATGGCAATTTATTTATGGTAGGGGACGTCAAACAATCAATATATCGATTCCGTTTGGCAGAACCAGGTTTATTTTTAGGGAAGTATGATCGCTTTACATCAGATATAGGGGATCAAGGATTGAAAATTGACTTGAATGCCAACTTCCGAAGCCGTAAAGAAGTGCTTGATGCAACGAATTTTATTTTCAGGCAGATCATGGGAACGCGAGTGGGAGAAATAGAGTATGATGACGCCGCCGCGTTAAAATACGGTGCGCAATATCCCGAAAAAGACGTATCGGCGGGCTTGACGATTTTGTATGAGAATGAAGAGGAGGACATGTCGCAAGAGCAAGAAGCCCAGCAAGAGCTGAAGAAATCCCAAGTGGAAGCACGGTGTATTGCACAGAAGATCAAGGCATGGAAAGATCAACAGGCGCAAGTAGCGGATGCCTTCAGTGGTACACAACGTCCGCTTGAATACCGTGATATTGTCATCCTCATGCGTTCGATGACGTGGTCGAGTGAAATTGCGGATGAATTAAAGGCCGCTGGGATTCCTGTCTATGTATCTTTATCTTCAGGCTATTTTGACGCAATTGAAGTGATGATTATGCTGAATACATTGCGTGTCATCGATAATCCGTACCAAGACATTCCGCTCGTGTCGGTGTTGCGTGCGCCATTTGTTGGCATGACCGAAAATGAACTCGCGCAAATTCGCCTCGTCAATCGCAATGCGACGTTTTATGAAGCACTGCAAGTATTCATGCAGACCGGTGGTGCGGGAGTGAATCCTGCTACTCAGCAAAAGCTTCAACGCTTTTTCCTATTACTTGAAGACTGGCGGAATATGGCGCGGCACGGTTCCTTATCCGAATTGATCTGGCAAGTATATCAAGATACGCATTATTACGAAATGGTCGGGATTTTGCCGAACGGTAAACAACGTCAAGCGAATCTACGTGCATTACATGACCGTGCGATGGCCTATGAGAAGACGTCGTTCCGTGGATTGTTCCGCTTCCTTCGATTTATCGACCGCATGCGTAAACGCGGAGACGATCTCGGGGAAGCGCGGTTCATGAGTGAAAAGGAAAACGTCGTGCGGATCATGACCATTCATTCATCGAAAGGTCTAGAGTTCCCGTATGTATTTTTAGCGGGAATGGGACGTCCGTTTAATAAAATGGATTTCCACAATCCGTATTTGTTCGATCAGCATTTCGGTCTCGCCGTCAAAGCGATCGATCCGGAAAAACGGATTACGTTCACGTCACTACCGTTTCTAGCGATCAAAGAGAAAAAGGAGCTAGAGATGCGAGCAGAAGAAATGCGCGTACTCTACGTAGCCATGACACGTGCTAAAGAGCATTTGGAATTGATTGCCTCCGTTAAAGACATCGAAAAGACGATAAACAAGTGGCAAGAAGCACAGTTATTGGATGAAGAGGATCCATTGCCGGAATACACACGTTCACGGGCAACCGGTTACCTCGACTGGATAGGCCCAGCTGTTGCACGTCATATGGATTTTGGTAAGTTTGGTAAGATGACAGGCGGAGAACTACTTGCGGATTCGTCGTCATGGGAAGTCAATGCCTTGCCATTTTCGGCTTTTCATCAGACGAATGAAGTGGAGATCGAGGACTGGATTCCTGTCGATCAGGAAAATGCCATGGCGGATCCGGTGTTGGTGGAAGAAGTGCGAAGCCGTTTTGATGCGCAGTACCCGTTTGAATTTGCGGTGGAATTATCTTCTAAGCAATCCGTCAGTGAGTTGAAGCGGATTGCGTTGCTTGAGTTAGAACGAGGAGATGCGGATCCGTTTGAAGAAATGGAACAAGGCGCCACGAAACGCATCTCAAACCTTCATGCACGACCATCGTTTTTACAGAAACGTTCATTGACGAAAGCGGAAATTGGAACCGCGATGCATACCGTCATGCAGCATCTGGATTTGAAAGAGAAATTGGATCAAGTGAGTGCCAGAAACTTTGTCAAGCAACTCGAAACACGTGAACTGCTGACGAAAGAAGAAGCAGCGGCGATTGACATTCAGGCGATTGTAGCATTTTTCGAGACGTCACTAGGCGAACGGATGAAGCAAGCTGATGAGGTGTTGCGTGAAATGCCGTTTACTTATGCGCTACCTGCTGTTGAAGGGGAATTTCAGTTGCTGCAAGGTATTGCCGACTGTCTATTTCATGAAAACGGCGAGTGGGTACTCGTGGATTATAAAACGGACGATGTCAGTAAGTTTCGTTCCGATTCGGCAATTGAAAAAGAAATGCAAGTTCGGTATGGCACTCAGTTAAATTTGTATAAGAATGTGTTGGAATCCATTCTTTCCATCGAAATTAAAGAAATGGTGCTGTACTTATTCAGTGGTGCAAAAATGATTCGCTTACAGGAGGAATTTGTTTGAAGTTGACTCCAACATCTTTAACAGAACGAGTGGAAGCCCTCGATTATTTGAGAGGTATTGCGTTACTCGGGATATTGATTGCGAATATGCTCCATTTCCACTCACCGTATGCGTATATGGATCCGTATTCGTGGTATACCATTCCGCATGAGCAGTCGATGTTTCATTTTATCGATGTGTTTATAGAAGCGAGTTTCTACCCGCTATTCGCCATGTTATTTGGCTATGGCGTGAATATGCAGTATGAGAAATCATGGAGGAATCATACACAGTTCGCGCCATTCATGGCACGCCGTATGGGGATTTTACTAATTTTTGGCGTGCTGCATGCGTTGCTCATTTGGTCAGGGGATATTTTGTTCACCTATGCGTTGATGGGGTTCATTATGATTGCGGTGATCCGTATTCCAAAAAAGTGGTTGTTGACACTTTCACTCGTAATCTATTTTGTGCCAACGCTATTGTTGTACGGTATATTGGCGCTGACCCGCAGTAAATCCACTTCGAGTCTATTGGATGGATTCGTGGACACACAACAGATCGAACGGGCGATTTCCTCTTATGGAAGCGGGACGTTCAGCGAGATCTTCGCTTTCCGTTTGAATGAATTCTTTACTTTTGAAATCATTGGGTCGATTACAGCAGTCTTTATCATATTGCCTTTGATTATGTTCGGTGCAGCGTTATCGAAATTTAAGGTGATCGAGCGTATGTATGCGTTGAAAGGGAAGTTATTTCTTGCGATGCTAGTATTCATTCCGACTGGCGTAACCCTGAAAAACATTCCAAGTTGGGACGGTCCGAAATTTGAGAATGTCTTACTTATTCAATCCATAGTGGGTGGACCCATACTGACGCTTGGCTACGCAGCAGTATTTTTATTGCTGTTTCAAATTCCATTTTTAAAAAGACTGACGCAACCGTTTGCAAATGTAGGAAGAATGGCGTTTACGACGTATATTATGCAGTCACTCATTGCGACGATGATATTTTATTCATATGGAGTAGGTCTGTATGGTAAAGTAGATATAGTGACCGGCACGTGGCTGGCAATCGGGATTTTTGCGATTCAGCTCATTATCGCGCAGGTATGGTTGATGAAATTCCGAATGGGGCCACTGGAAGCTGTGTGGCGGAAGTGGTCTTACGGAAAGAATTTCGTCGTTAAAGAGGAAAAAAAGTAGATTTTGTCGTAACATAGGAATATGTGAATTCACATGGAAAGGGTTGGGTATTCAAATGAAATTATTGTCATTCCGTTACGAGGGACAGACTTTATTCGGACCAAAAGTTAAACGTGAGGAAGCTGTATGGGATTTACTCGCTATGGCGGAAGCTTTGGAACAAACGGATTTCCCTAAAACGATGATTGAAGGCGTTTCACATGGGATGGATTTTGTGGAAGAAGTTCGAAAATTGGTAGAGAAAACTGAAGTCGAAGGCAATGTAGAGCAGTTCAAGCATGCGTTCACTGACATCGAATGGTTGTCTCCAATTCCACGCACACCGAAAAATGTCTTGTGTGTTGGGAAGAACTATCTTGACCATGCAGAGGAACTTGGATCCAAAGTACCTGAGAAATTAATGCTATTCACCAAGTCTCCAACATCTATCGCGGGAGACGAGCAAACATTATCGATCCATAGTGACGTGACGGATTCATTGGATTATGAAGGGGAATTGGCTGTCGTTATAAGTAAGACAGGCAAAAACATTCCTAAGCAACTAGCGTATGATTACGTGTTTGGTTACACAATTGGTAATGATATTACAGCGCGCAATATTCAAACGGAGCACAAACAGTTCTTCCTAGGAAAGAGTTTAGACGATTCTTGTCCGATGGGTCCTTATGTGGTGACGAAAGACGAAATTCCCAATCCGCAAAATTTATCAGTCGTAACGAAAGTGAATGACGAAGTGCGCCAAAACGGCAATACATCCAATATGATTTTCAAAATTGATGAGTTGATCGCTGAAATTTCTAAGTATGTCACATTAGAGCCAGGTGATGTCATCTTGACAGGTACGCCAGCTGGTGTTGGTAAAGGTATGACACCACCGACCTACTTAAAAAAGGGCGATACGGTAAAGGTGTCCATCGAAGGCATTGGTACACTAGTTAACCGCTTTGAATAATAGTCAGGTCTATGAAATAAGCTTCAGAATAGTCGTAGTTTGAAAGATATGGTAGGATATTAATCGACTAGATAAATAACGAGGTGGAAGAAATGGGATTTTTAACTGATACAACCCATATGCATATTTTCACATGGGTAGTAGGCATTGTACTTTTTTTGGTTGCCGCAAGCATGGCAAATGGAACAAAAGGAAAAAAGATTACACATATGATTTTGCGTCTGTTCTATGTATTGATCATCATCACAGGAGCTGCGCTCTTCTTTAAGCATATGAGTATTGATTCTATGCTATATGGTATCAAATTTGTCCTCGGTATTTTGACAATCGGATTTATGGAAATGGTTCTGGTTCGCGGTAGTAAAGGGAAGAACACAGGTCTTATGTGGATTCTCTTCATCATCGCATTACTTGCAACAATGTTTATAGGTTTCAAATTACCGGTAGGTTTCAACTTTTTCGCATAATAATGACTGACTAGTATAGGAGATGAGCCAATGGCCACACAGGTTGGCTGGATATTTTTGATTGTGATCCTGTTACTGATGGCACTGTTTGCTGTCTCCGTTTTGGTCAGTGCGCGTAAACAACGGGATCCGGACTTCTTTGCTGAAGACGATAACTAATGTGCGCAAGCAGTGGGGGATTTTTCCTCCACTGCTTTTTTGGTTCCAGGACTATACTTTCACAAGATTGCCGTATTTACAGAACGCATCATAGGTTTTTATGAGAAAGAATGGCATGGTCTGTAGCCGTTTGATAAACTAAAAGAAGAGTTTGTATGAGGAGGATATACTAAAGTGAAACGAATAATCGGACTACTGGCAACGTGTATGCTTGCCCTTTCGATAGCACAACCCGCTTTTGCAGATACTGACCGGGCTTTTAGCGACGAAAGTATCTATGATTTACTTGTCGACCGTTTCAATAATGGGGTCGAATCGAATGATTTCGACGTCAACGCACAAGATCCAGCTGCATTTAACGGGGGAGACTTTGCCGGAATCAGCAATCGATTGCAACATTTGATCGACATGCACTTTACGATGATATCTGTCGGACCGGTTTTCAAAACAGCATCATATGATGGAAATGAAGTTCTTGATTATGACGAGATTGAACCGCACTTCGGTACAGCGGAAGAGTTCATCGCTTTAATTGAAGAGATGCATGCGCACGATTTAAAAGTTATGGCGGATTTTCCTTTAGTAGGTGACGTCAGCGATCCTGCTGTACAGCAAGAACTGACGGATGCTGCTGTACAATTTGTTTCTGATTATGAGTTGGACGGGCTTCGTTTGACATTACTTCACAATGCGAATACGGCGTTCCTAAACAATATGATTGAAGCTGTGAAGGATGCGAACAACGGGTTATACGTGATTACAAATGAGCAGAGTGATGCGTCATTTGACAGTGTACCGGCTGAAAAGCAAAGTGCTGCAATTCAAGAATCATTTGTGAAAGTTGATCCAGATACTTCTTCATTGGATCAGTTTAGTAATGACAATGCAGGCAAATTACTGCAGCTTGATGATTTAACTGGACCGCGTTTTACATATAAAATGGTAGAACTTCGTCAATTCCCACCGACACGTTGGAAAGTCGCAACGGTTGCACAATTCATGCTTCCTGGAGTTCCACTAGTTCCTTACGCAACGGAAATAGCCGTGAATGGTAAAGAAGCACCGGAATCTCATCCGTTCTTTAACTTTAAAACCGATATGGAGTTACATGAGTGGATTGGTGATCTAAACACTCTTCGAAATGATTCCGAAACACTTCGGACAGGTGATTTCAAGATTTTGCATAATAAAGATGGATTTGTCGTATTTGAACGGTCTTCTGAAGATGAGAAGTGGATCATTGCGCTCAATAATACATCGAAAGTGCAAAGCTTAGAACTTGATCCTTCTGAGCTTGGACCAAATAAGAAACTTCGCGGCGTGCTTGGTCAAGATTTGATCAAAGAGACGAAGGACAATAAATATCACGTCGTTCTTGACCGTGAGTTGGCGGAAGTATATATCGTCGAGGAGGATAAAGGATTTAATACGCCTTATCTGATTGCTTCGATTATGGTAGTTGTTCTGTTTGTCTTGTTCTTGTATATGGTTATACGGAAGGGCAAGCAGGGTCGGAATGAGGAAACTGTTAGAGAGAAGAAGTAAGGGGTAAGGCTCCGTTGATCGACGTTCTGCACTTACGATCAACTAGGCTAGCACATGACACTTCATGCGTTACTTCATAAAGAAGATAACCCAAGATCAGTTCCTAGTTTGGAATGGATCTTGGGATCTAGACAGTCTGCGGTGTATGCAGGCTGTTTTTTATTCGTTTTTTGTGTGGTTGAGGAAGAATAGGGCGATGGTTCCGGGACCGGCGTGTGAACCGATGACGGAGCCTATTTGGTGGATTTCGATTGCTTTTGGTTGAATGACTTCTTGGATCATTTCCTGGAACTCTTTGGCAGTAGTTAAGTCATCGCCATGGCTGATCGCGATGGTTTGTTGTTGAAGATTACTGCCGCGTTCTTCCATCACTTCAATCATACGACGTAGAACTTTTTTGCGTCCGCGATGTTTTTCGATAGGAACGAGTTTTCCGTCTTCTACGTGAAGCAATGGTTTAATATTGAGCAACCCACCGAAAAATGCGCTTGCTTTAGATACACGACCGCCTTTTGCTAAGTAGTCGAGGTCTTCTACTGTGAATAGATGTTCCATATGCCTCGCCATAGTGCGAATTTCTTGTTCAATTTCTCGCATGCCAAGACCTTTGTCGCGCAGACGAACGGCTTCCTTAACGAGAAGACCATAGCCGAGTGAAGCGCAGTGCGTATCGATGACTGCCAAGTTCATGAAAGGATTGTCTCCTTTTACGAGGTCACTCGTCATAACCGCTGTTTGGTATGTTCCTGACAGTTGGGAGGAGAAGGCGATGTATATACCGTCTTCACCGGACGCCGCAAGATCTTTCCAGCTGGTCATCATTTTATCAGGTGAAGCTTGAGATGTCTTGGGTTGTTGTCCCTCGCGAATCGCATCGAAAACTTCCTTGGAGTGGATCTCGACGATATCTTCGTATTCTTTGCCGTCTAGAAGAACGCTTAACGGGAATAGTTCAACTTCGTTATCTTTAAAGAAGTCTAAAGGTAGATCACAAGCGCTATCCGCAAAAATTTTCATTTCTTTTCCCCCTTATACGACGATGTTTTTCTGTAAGGATAATCGCTCTTCTAGTATACGTGAAATTCCGTCTTCATTATTCGTGTCGGTTATTTCATCTGCAATGGATTTCAAACGATCGATGGCATTCCCCATTGCGACACCTGTTCCTGCATAATCAATCATTTCGAGATCATTGTCTTCGTCTCCGAATGCGATGATACGTTCTTTCGGTACGTTCATCCATTTTGACACCGCGTCAATGCCTACTGCTTTATTGAGGCCGTGACGAACTATTTCCACGATGTTAAATGGAGTCCCCCAACGTCGATGATCGATGACTTCTGCATGCAAGTCTTCAAGATGCTGTCGAATCGGATCAACTGTTAACGAATCGGCTTGAATTAACAAGCTAGTTGGATCAGTTTTTAATGAATTCCGAATATCTCCAGCGGTGATGAGTGGATTGCCAAAGTTTAAAATGTCTAAAAATCGTTCATCATGATACTGCGCATAGACGTCATCCATGACTTCCGCTATGATATTTTTCACTGGGAAGTTCTGCATGGCATCTACTACTTCATTGACGACTGGCAACGCAATCGTTTCGTGAATAGTTTGCCATGAACGATCGGTAGGATGGTGAACAAAGGCTCCATTAAAGTTGACGATGGGTGTGGTCAGATCAAGCTGCTGGTAATAAACTTCACTAGCGCGGTATGGTCGACCCGTCGCAATCATAACGTGGTGGCCTTGCGAAACAGCCTTACGTAGTGTCTGTTCTGTTTTGGGTGAAATGATTTTTTCATCCGTCAATAATGTTCCATCTAAATCTAAAACAATCAAATGTGGTTTCAAAAAAATCCTCTCCTACTAGTAATAATACTTTCAGATTGTTATGTCTTTATAGTTTATCGTTAACCGTGTAAGTAAGTCAAAAAAATGAGTGATAAGGCGAAGGTATTGTCTTATCTGTTACTTGTTGCTATTCTAACATAACAGTAAATGATTGTAGGAAAAGAGGAATCGACATGATTATTCGTTCAGAAAAATGGCAAGAGATCCCGGTACTTCATATCGTGGAAGAGTCAAAAGAGAAAGAACGCGTTCCTGTTGTACTATTTTTTCATGGATTTACGAGTGCAAAAGAACATAATTTACACTATGCATACAATCTAGCAAAACAAGGGATTCGTGTGATATTACCCGAAGCTAAACTACATGGTGAACGCTCAAAATCACTTGATGAGTTTCAACTAGCCTTAAGCTTTTGGGACATCGTGTTGACCTCTATTAAAGAAGCAGATATTTTACATGATGAACTAGTAAATAAAGAATTAATTGATGACGAAACATTAATCGGCATGGGTGGTACTTCAATGGGTGGAATTACGACATTCGGTTGCCTTGCAAATTATGATTGGATCGACGCAGCTTCCGTCATGATGGGTTCACCTGCATTCACGCGCTTAGCGAAAGGACAAATTTCTTACGCAGAGCGTGGCGGTAGGGAAATCCCCGTGTCTCAAGAAGAACGTGAACAACTATTCGCGGCCCTTGACCAAGTGGATCTATCACAAAATCCAGGCAGACTGCATCAGCGTCCACTTTTCATTTGGCACGGAGAACAAGATTCGATGGTACCATTTGAGTTTACGAAAGAATTTTACGAGGAAATTCAAAAGGATTACGTAGATCAGCCAGAGCTTTTGAAGTGGATGCCAGACGAAAATGCAGGCCACTCTGTTTCACGTCCAGGAATGCTTGCATCAGTCGATTGGCTTGCACAGCATTTGCGTGCGAGGTAGTATGTTGGTAAGATAAGAGTACTACACAGCAGAGAGGAGCATTCCGATGAACACAGAAGAAGAAATCAAGCAGTATTTATTTGGTGCGTTGGAAAACGTCATCGACCCTGAATTAGGTATTGATATCGTCAATCTTGGATTGGTTTACAATGCAGAGTTGTCAGACGAAGGAGTCGCGAAAGTGACAATGACACTGACGTCAATGGGTTGCCCAATGGGTCCACAGATTGTAGCGAACATCGAGCAAGAGCTAATGGAACTTCCAGAGGTTAAGGAAGCAGTGGTAGACATCATTTGGAATCCACCATGGTCCCGCGACAACATGTCACGCTATGCCAAGATTGCACTAGGCGTACGTTAATAGAATACATCAACCACACCGTTTTATATGGTGTGGTTTTTTTAATGGAAAGGGTAGGCTGGCAGTAGTGTTGGGGTGGGGATTTGCGCTTCGGAGTAGGACGCTTTCCTGCGGGCATGGCTTGAGCTTCCTCGTCCGCTAAGTGCAAAGATATGCTCCTAACGCTTCGCTTTTACTCGCAAAAGCCGTTCTTCGTTACGGCTTTCGCTCCTATAGTTGTCTCAATTAATCGGGCTGATTCTCTCCGTAACAATAGCCAGCATTATATAGAATAGGCTGACGAGGTGTTGGGGTAGGGGATTGGCGCTTCGGAGGGGACGCTTTCCGGAGGGCGTGGCTTGAGCCGCTTCCTTCGCTTCGCTACGTCCAGGGTCTCAAGGCGCACGCTGATCCTCTCGGAGTCGCCCCTCCTACGCACCAATCCCTACAAAGTAAGGGTAGTTACCTATTGTCGTGCATTGAAGTTAGTCTTGTAATTGGCGTTGAACTTGAACTTAAATAAGTTAAAATAAAACAATTAGTCTCATACAACCTACAGTGAGTGATCTAAATACTCACACTTCCATCCCTTCACACAAACAAATTCACTCACCACTCCAAAGCACTTGGTTTTGAACTTAACCATGTTCAAAACCAATAATAATTAACACACCACCTCCAGTAAGTGATTCAAATACCCCTACTATCCACGTAGGATGGAAGCGGAAGTTGGGGCGACTCCTGGAGGAT
>NZ_PDZC01000008.1 GCF_002743375.1 Sporosarcina sp. P34 | reverse complement strand
GTACGCTCCCTCTCTCGCTCGATCACTTCCTAGCACTCCACAACATCTCGTCAACCAGTTACATGAAAAATCGATTAGCTCGAGTTTCATTTGCTGGCATCAATTAAGATACTCATTTTTGTTTGTGTCACCGTTAGGCGCACAAATTGTATTTCGTTAACGTTTTGCTGTTCAGTTTTCAAGGTTCGTGTTTGTTAGTCGTATAAAAGCGACTTCTCTATCTTACACTCGGTTTTTGTCGAAGTCAACAACTTTTTTAAAAAGTTTTTTATGTTGTTTTCGATTACGTCCGAAGCGACAAGAACTAATATACAATAGATCGTATAGAGAAATCAAGTGTTTTTCGTAAAAAGTTTTTTCTTTATTGCTTTTATATCAATGACAAACAGCAAAACCCCTATTAGGACAACGATTCCACCTCTTAATTGTAGTGAAGTTATTTTTTCGTGCAACACGAAAAACGCAGCAATTGAAGCGAGTACCGGCTCAAACACAACGGCGATCGACACAACATTTGTGCTCACCCATTTGACTGCCCAATTGAATAACGTATGCCCTAACAGATTCGGTAAGATAGCCAAAGCTAGAAACCATCCCCAATCCGAAGTGGAATACCCGAAGAAAGGTTCTTGCGTGATGAGCACATAGAAAAACAGTGCAACCGTACTCACGGAATAAATAAGAAAGGTATACGTCACGAGTGATATTCTTTTGCGTACATTTTGACCTATTAATAAATATGCGGTAACGAATACACAAGCAAGTAATGCCAATATATCTCCAAATAACGCAGCTCCACTTACTTGAAAATCTCCCCAACTAATAATGAAGCTTCCTGTTAATGCAATGAAAACAGCAGTTAGCATCTTTCCTGTAATGATTTCTTTAAAGAACAATGCGGTACCTGCTAAAGCAAAAATTGGTTGCAGCGTCACTAATACAGTCGAGCTGGCAACTGACGTGTAGTTTAAGGATTCGAACCACAGTATAAAATGAACTGCTAGAAGTATTCCTGAACTCGCAGTAAACAGCCAATCCCTTTTTGTTAACGAACTAAGTTCGCCACGATAAGAAATTAAAAATAACGGAAGCATAATAATAACTGAAAAGAACATACGATAAAAGGCGATGACTCCTGCATCTGCAGTAGCCATTTTCACAAAGATTGCAGATAGTCCAATAGTTAGAACACCAATCGCAATGGGTATATAGGGATGAACTAGCGGTTTATTCAAAATATCACTTCTCTTTCTATCTCTCTTCCCATTACAATAGAAGAAGAGGCATGTACCAGTCGATTGCCGTATAAAAGAGAGTATATAGGTAATCTTCCTATTTTGTAAGTAAAGGGGGATAATTTATGTTAACGATCCTTGCCGACTCATTTAATGGAGAAGCATTAATAAAAATCAGTATCGCCCTAGTACTAAGTATCATTATAGGCGTGGAGCGAGAGATCAAAAAAAAACCTATTGGACTAAAAACGAGTGCAGTCATCGCTACCTTCAGTTGTCTATTGACAATTATCTCAATGGAAGCCGCTTATTTAGTCCCCGCTCGTAATGATATTAATATTACAATGGATCCTCTGCGACTATCCGCACAAATCGTCAGCGGTGTCGGGTTCCTAGGTGCCGGAGCTATATTGCGCAGGGACAATGATAATATTACCGGGCTTACTACAGCTGCAATGATTTGGGGGGCAGCGGGAATTGGTATCGCGGTAGGTGCAGGCTTCTATATCGAGGCACTGTTCACTGTAGTGAGTGTCATGATCGTCATCGAGCTAGTCGCGCCTTTATTAGGCAGATTCGGCCCTAAACGCTTACGCGCCAAAGAAGCAAATTGTACGGTCATCATTACTCAAAAGTCTAAGATTGACGATCTCGTCAGGTACTTGAATGAAGAACATATGGAAATTGACCATCTGCGTATCAAACAATTTCAGACACCTGAACGCCAATATCACCACGAATTGCAATTCAAACTTATGGCACACCCTAAAAAATCTACCTCTGCACTCTATATAGAACTGACTACGCTTTCCTATGTAGAATCGGTAGAACTCGTTATTTATCCATAATAAAACGCCAAGTCGACGTGACCTGACGTTATAAACTGAAAGCAAACCTTTACAGGCTACGCTTTCAGTCTTTTTTATTCATTTGAAAAATGATTAAATAGGTCATAAACTAGCCTTCAACAAAGTAAAAACTTCATCTTTGGATAATTGTGCAAATCTACCGACCGGTCCATTCACAACAGCTTTTTCTACCATTAACTCTAATTTAGAGTCATCAATATCATAATCTGCTAACGTAACAGGTGCGCCAATCTTCTTCCAATAAGCACTTAAACGGTCGATTCCTTCGATCGCAATTTCCTCGTCCGACTTATCAGCTGGATCTACTCCGAATACGCGAACCGCCAACTGAACAAAACGTTGTGGGTTTTTCGGAAATGTTTGCTTCAGCCAGTGCGGGAATAAAATCGCTAAACCGCCAGCGTGAGGAATGTCATAGACAGCAGATACAGCGTGTTCGATCGTATGCGTACCCCAGTCCCCTTTTGTACCCATCGATAGAAAACCGTTTAATCCCCAAACTCCTGCAAACATCATGGATTCGCGAAGCTCTATGTTCTCAGGATCTTTCACGAGCTGCTCTCCAGTTTTCATAACGGAACGCAATGCCGCTTCACATAGTTCATCTTGGAACGAAGCATTGTTTGCAGTATGGAAGTATTGCTCTAACATATGGGACATTGTATCAACAATACCATTAACCGTTTGATCGAGCGGCACTGACACTGTATATTTGGGATCCAATATAGAGAACTTTGGATAGTTTAACGGTCCGCCCCATCCATATTTCTCCTGTGTTTCTTCATTAGTAATAACAGAACCCGCATTCATCTCTGAACTAGTCGCAGTAAGCGTCAACACCGTACCAAACGGCAATGCTTCTTTAGGTGTTGCTTTGCCCGTTACGAAGTCCCAAGGATCACCATCGTATTTCGCTGCAGAAGCAATCAACTTCGTACAATCAATAACGGATCCTCCACCTACCGCGATAATCACATCGATATGATGTTCTTTACACAGGTCTGCGCCTCTTTTAGCTGTTGACAGTCGGGGATTCGGTTCAACGCCCGGCATCTCTACTACTTCAAAATTATTGCCGTTCAACAATGACATGATCTCATCATATAAGCCATTACGTTTAATGCTGCCGCCACCATATACTAAGAGTACCTTTTTACCGTATCTTCCAAGTTCTTCAGGTAAATGCTGCAGTTGATCTTTGCCGAATATTAATTTGGTCGGATTGTTGAAAATAAAATTATCCACATTGCACGCCTCCTTCTTCTTACTTCCCATTATGAAAAAGAAGTATTAACGATGCAAGTATAGTGTTCTAAAAACAGGATATACTTTTCATAGGAGGAGATAAAATGGAAACATTGCAAAAAGTCACGTTAGCTATTGCGTTAATTGGCGCATTAAACTGGGGCGTTGTCGGGGTTTTCCGTTTTGATGTCATCGCTCAACTAACAGAAGGTGCTTACCAGCCATTGGCACGCTTCCTTTATATCGTTATCGGATTATCTGGTCTTATGGCGTTACAAGTTCTGTTTACGTATTGGCGCAGTGAAGGGGAACCGAAATCTACTGAAGAGATCCAATCCGCTTCATCTATTAAACAAATATAAAAAGCATCTCCTCACACTCGAGGAGATGCTTTTTATCATTTTTATACCCAACCACGGAAACGGCTTGCTTCCGCTGTTTTACGTACACCAATCATATATGCCGCTAAACGCATATCGATATTACGTGTAGTTGCGATGTTGTAAACATTTTCAAATGCTTGAACCATCTTCGCTGTCATTTTTTCACGTACTTCTTCTTCAGACCAATAATACCCCATATTATTCTGAACCCACTCAAAATACGATACAGTTACACCACCAGCGCTAGCCAATACATCAGGCACTAGTAGAATACCGCGATCTGTTAGGATTTTTGTCGCTTCCGAAGTAGTTGGACCGTTAGCTGCTTCCACTACGATGTTCGCTTTAATATTATGAGCATTTTTTTCTGTTATTTGATTTTCGATTGCTGCTGGAACTAGAATATCGCAATCCATTTCGAGTAATTCCGCATTTGTTAGCGTATTGTCGAATAATGTAGTGACTGTTCCAAAGCTATCACGACGATCTAGTAGATAGTCAATATCTAAACCATCCGGATCATACAATGCACCGTATGCATCGGAAATACCAATTACTTTCGCGCCTGAATCATGTAAAAACTTGGATAGGAAACTACCTGCGTTACCAAATCCTTGGATGATCACACGTGCACCCTTCATATCAATATTACGACGTTTTGCCGCCTCATTAATAATGATCGTTACACCTTCAGCTGTTGCGCGCTCGCGACCATGTGAACCGCCAAGTACGACTGGTTTCCCTGTAATGAAACCAGGCGAGTTGAATTCATCAATTTTACTATATTCATCCATCATCCATGCCATGATTTGTGAATTCGTAAAGACGTCCGGTGCAGGAATATCCTTTGCAGGTCCCATTACCTGACTAAGTGCACGCACATAGCCACGGCTTAAACGTTCTAATTCGCCCATCGACATTTCTCGCGGATCACATATGATGCCACCTTTAGCACCACCATATGGTAGGTCTACAATTCCTGCTTTAAGTGTCATCCACATAGAAAGTGCCTTTACTTCCTCTGCACTAACGTTAGGATGGTAACGAATACCACCTTTTGTCGGTCCAACTGCATCATTGTGTTGACCGCGGTATCCAGTAAATACTTTTACTTTTCCATCGTCCATACGGATAGGAATACGTACTTCCACCATAAGAAGTGGTTCTTTCAATAGGTCATACATTCCTTCATCATAGCCTAGCTTTTCAAGTGCATCTTTTATAACAACTTGTGTAGACGTAAATAGATTCAGGTTTTCTGTCATTGTAATGGCTCGCCTCTTTAGTTTGTTTTTGTCTTTCACGGACACATTATAACACGAGCAAAGTTAAACATCCACACATAGATTCTAAATCTTTTTCGATTTTTTTGAATAGAAAAAGATTTAGTGGTAGCTTATTACTTAGTTGTTAAATACTGTACTGATTTTTTCCAATGCCCAATCTAACTCATCTCTCGTAATAATTAATGGCGGAGCGAAACGAATCACTGTATCATGTGTTTCTTTACATAATAAGCCCAGCTCTTTTAGCTCTTCACAATACGGGCGTGCCGGTTCGGTTAATTCCATTCCAATAAATAATCCACGTCCACGCACTTCTTTAATTGCAGGATGTGATATTTTTTTCAGTTCCTTCAAGAAATAATTTCCTAATTCCTTGGATTGTTTCGCAAGCTCCTCGTCTTCCAACACTTCAATTGCCGCTAATGATACTGCGCAGGCCATTGGATTTCCACCAAATGTTGAGCCATGAGATCCCGGATTGAATACACCTAAGACGTTATCATTCGCAAGTACACAGGAAATTGGGTATACTCCTCCGCCGAGCGCCTTACCAAGGATATACATATCAGGCGTCACGCCTTCGTAGTTACAGGCAAACATTTCGCCTGTACGACAGAGTCCCGCTTGAATTTCATCCGCTATAAAGAGAATGTTTTCTTCTTTACATAATTTCGAAGCTTCCTTCATGAATCCTTCAGGCGGTATAATAATTCCAGCCTCTCCCTGGATCGGCTCAATTAGGAAAGCAGCTGTATTGGAAGTAATAGCTGCTTTCAATGCGTCGATATTCCCGTACTCTACTAACTTGATTCCAGGTAGCAATGGACCGAATCCTTTTTTATATTCAGGATCGGATGACAAGGAAACTGCTCCCAGTGTACGACCGTGGAAATTTCCTACACATGCGATAATTTCTGCATGGTTGGCTGCTACGCCTTTCACATCATACGCCCAGCGTCTCGCTGCTTTTAAAGCTGTCTCCACTGCCTCTGCACCAGTGTTCATTGGCAATACCATGTTTTTACCTGAAAGCTCTGCCATTTTTTCATACCACGGACCTAATTGATCATTGTGGAAAGCACGTGAAGTTAGCGTTACACGATCCGCTTGGTCCTTCAGAGCTTGAATGATTTTCGGATGGCGATGTCCTTGGTTGAGCGCAGAGTAAGCAGCTAACATATCCAAATATTTAGTACCTTCAGGGTCTGTTACCCAGACACCTTCTGCTTCAGAAATTACGATGGGTAGCGGATTATAGTTATTTGCACCATATTTTTTTGTTTTTTCAATAACTCTCGTCGTTTTCGTCATATTCGTTCACTCCTTCAAATTCACCACAACGATTTACAGCATCTCTGATGTTGTTTTCCCTTGCATATGCAACTGCAAGTAATCAGGTCCGCCGGCTTTGGAATCAGTACCCGACATGTTGAAACCGCCAAAAGGCTGGTATCCAACGATAGCGCCTGTACAACCTCTGTTGAAATATAGATTACCTACATGGAAGTCTTCTCGAGCTTGCTCAATATGGTGTCGGTTCTTCGTAATGACCGCACCTGTTAGACCGTAGTCTGTATCGTTTGCAAATTCAATCGCTTCTGTAAACGAAGAAGCTTTTGAAAGCGCCACGACTGGACCGAAAATTTCTTCTTGGGAAATCCGTGCATTTGGATCCACATCTGCGAAAACGGTTGGTGCAATGAAGTATCCTTTCGAATCGTCACCAGTACCACCCGCAATGAGACG
Source organism: Sporosarcina sp. P34 (assembly GCF_002743375.1). Lineage (GTDB taxonomy): Bacteria > Bacillota > Bacilli > Bacillales_A > Planococcaceae > Sporosarcina. The sequence continues at coordinate 136,290 of NZ_PDZC01000008.1, read as the reverse complement.
TCCCTCTTGCTTACCTATTTCAATATAATCCATGATTTTATCAAATGCTGCCTGGTCAATAACTGGACCCGCTGTGTTGTTGCCATCGATTGGATCACCCCAGTTATACGACTTCGTAATTTCTTCTACGCGCTTTACTACTTCATCGTAAACATCCTCATGAATGATCGCGCGAGAACACGCTGAACACTTTTGGCCACTGAATCCGAATGATGAAGACACGATAGATTGCGCAGCCAGTTCCAAATCGGCTTCATTGTCGACAATAATTGTATCTTTACCGCCCATCTCCGCAATCACGCGTTTCAACCAAATTTGACCGTCATGTACTTTGGCCGCACGTTCGAAAATACGTGTACCTACTTCACGTGAACCAGTGAATGAAATGAACCGAGTGTCTTTGTGGTCGACCAAGTAGTCACCAATCTCAGAACCTGACCCCGGGATGAAGTTGACGACACCAGCTGGCATTCCCGCCTCTTCCAGTACTTCAATAAATTTATATGCAACGATCGTTGTTGTGGAAGCCGGTTTCAACAGGACGGTGTTTCCTGTTACAAGTGCCCCTACTGTTGTACCCGCCATGATCGCAAATGCGAAATTCCATGGTGAAATCACTACCCCTACACCAAGAGGTACATAATCGAATCGGTTATATTCACCTGGTCTACTCTCCACATGCATACCTTCTTTTAGTCTAAGCATCTGACGGGCGTAATATTCCATAAAGTCGATACCTTCGGCGACATCTGCATCCGCTTCATTCCAAGGCTTCCCCGCTTCCTTTGTAAGCAGTGCAGAAAACTCAAACTTACGACGCCTAACGATTGCAGCCGCTTTAAATAATACATCCGCACGAAATTCCGGCTTGACTTTCCTCCACGTGTTGAATGTTTCTTTCGCTGTATTCATCGCTTGTTCTGCTAAATCACGACTAGCTTGCGAGACATTGCCGATGATCTCTTTTTTATTGGAAGGGTTAGTGGATGCTAACTTCTTATCTGTCATTATGCGTTCGCCACCGATAATTAGCGGATAATCTTGTCCTAGATAACTTTCTACAACTGTTAAACCTTCTTCATATGCTTGGCGATTTTCTTTAACAGTAAAATCAGTGAACGGTTCGTGTTTGTATGGAATCATTTGGAATCAAATCCTCCTTTATAAATAGAACGCAAAATTTATTTGCGTTTGATAGCGTTTACATTTATAATGATGCAAGAAAAAATTGCACATTGCAAGCTTTTTATTGTAATTAATTTTAAATTCTATTAACTTAGCGACTGAAATACGATAGTACATACAGTGGGAAGGTGTTTCAATTGAAAACATATGAAAAATTATTGAATATATGCAATCAGTTTGCAGTAGACCATGCAAATATCGGTATACACGCTGTGGATCATGCAGGACGAACCATTGTCTATAACCGTAAAATGAAGGACATTGAAGGATTAAATCTTGAAGATATAAAAGATCATTCCATTTTGGAGTTATTTAACTTTGATAAAAATGAGAGTACGTTATTGAAAGTATTACAGAGTGGAGAACCTCAATTGCGTGTGAAGCAGAGATATTGGAATACGAATAAAGTAGAAATCACGACGATGAATGACACGTACCCTATTTATGAACACCAAGAGTTAATCGGTGCGATTGAGTTCGCTCAAGATATTACCGCATTGGAAAGATTTGTTTTACAACCATTGCGTAAAAACCGCAGACCGATTACATTCACGCAAATTACTGCCCATTCAGCTGTCATGAAATCGGTCATTTCCACCGCTGAGAAAGCAGCAGAGGCTGGATTACCAGTTTTATTAATTGGAGAAACAGGTGTAGGTAAGGATCATCTTGCTGAGGCTATTCACTATGAATCTGTAGAAAACGAACGGGTTTTCCACACTTTCCATTGTCTACATGCGGATACAGATAGGATTCAACAACTTAAAGAAACGTTGCAGCAGCAACCGTCTATGACGCTATTTTGCGAACGTATCGATAGTTTATCGATCTCTTTGCAACAGGCCTTGCTGTTTGTCTTACAGAAAACATCCAGTCATCAATTTATTGCAAGTATCGGGGATGATCCAGTCGAGCTTATCGCATCGGGCACATTGCTAAAAGAGCTTTACTACTTTTTCGCGTCTTTCGCTATTAGGATACCCCCACTTCGAAAGCGTTCGGAAGATATTATCCCTTTTGCTGAATCGTATTTAAAGAGTAGAATAGAATCGCTAGGGACAGGATTGACAAAAATCGATGAAAAAGTAAGAGAATCACTTATTGCATACGATTGGCCGGGGAATTTGCGAGAGCTCGAGCTGCTCCTCGATGAAGTCTCATCCATGCGCACAACAGAAAATACGCTCACTTTTGACATGTTACCTCTGCAATTTAAGATGAAAGTGGAGTCTACAGCAAATGACGCTTCACAACCGAGAGATTTTGTCGTTCAAAGCGATTCAAAGCTAGTACCGTTTGATCAGTATTTACGTGAAGCCGAGAAGTATTATCTTCAAAAAGCAATGGAGCTACATGATCATAACATCACAAAAACTGCGAGCTCTCTCGGTATGAGTAGACAGAACTTGCAGTATCGATTGAGGAAACTGAAGGACTAGATAAGTAGTGACGATTGCCATTTCCAAAACAAAAAGGACAGACGTAGAAGCGCTTACCACTTCTACGTCTGTCCTTTTATTAACGTCCGGATTGTTCAATCCAGCCCTGTAGTTTATCTTTCAGTGAATTAAAACCATCAGCGTCTTGCTGATCCACGCGTTCTTGCAATGATTGACGAGAACGAGAGTGATTCAGGTAAGAACTTGGTGGCTCCTGTAATGCACGGATCGACAAGCTGATTTTACTAGCCCCTTCATCCACATCCAATACTTTGACGTGAACTTCTTGCCCAACTTCCAAAAACTCATGAATATCCTTTACGAATCCATACGTGATTTCAGAGATGTGCACTAAACCTTGCGTTGAGGCATCCAGCGCTACAAACGCACCGTACGGCTGTATGCCGGTTACTTTTCCGGTCAGCTCATCTCCTACTGCAAATTTGTGAGACATGCCAAACAGCTCCCAATCTAAAAGTAGTATCTAGTCTGCCACTAAGGCCGCTTCATAGTATACCATATTTTGATGTTTTGAACAAAAAAAGAGCCATCTGAATAGATGGCGTGGAGTAGTTAATATGGAACGATTGATTTGGCTTCATATTTAACAGCAATCAGTTTATAGGATATGTCCATACAGTTCTCTAATGGTATCCAAATTTCATGGGCGTGCTCATAGATATCGCGAATATATTTAGCTAAGTCTGCTGGATGATCTACATGATGGAGTTTCGTCACTATTTCAGTGATTTCTGTACCATATGCATATTCCCCTTCTCGGAATGGATCCCATTGCTTAAGAAGTGAGGCTGCTTTTTTATTCATTTCAATGGTTTGCATGATTTGTCACCTGATTTGTGTTTTCTTTTTATGATAGCACAACAGCTAGTAAGAAAACAGTTGCAAGTATTTTGGCAATTTACGAGACTGGTTGATGTAAAAAGAACATCCCGATCAATCGATGGGATGTCCTGGATTATTATGTTGTTGTCGTTCTTTTAAAATACGTTGTTCCAGCTCTTTCGTTTCTTCTTCCTGCTGTTTGGATTTCTTGATAATCCAACGAAATACGAACAGCATTAGCGTCATGAAGATGACGAAAGAGATTGCTGCTGGAATGTATTCTGATTTATCTTCAGGAAAATAAAGAAACGGCATTAATAGAACGAAGTCCATGCTAGTTTCCTCCTACGAATCAACTACGATTACTTTTGGATAATTTCGATTGATTCAATTTTAATTTCTTCGTTTGGCTTATTGTCGCGGTTAGTTTTTGCATTGGCGATGTTGTCGACAACGTCCATTCCTTCTAACACTTGACCAAATACCGTATGCTTCTGATCTAAGTGTGGTGTTCCACCGTTTTCTTCATATGCAGCTGCAATTTCTTCAGGCCATCCACCTTGTTTCAATTGTGATGCTGAAGCGTTTGCTGAAGAAGCCTGTACGATGAAGAACTGGCTACCGTTTGTGTTGGGTCCAGCGTTCGCCATAGATAAAGCGCCACGCAAGTTGAATAGATCCATCGTAAACTCGTCTTGGAATGAGTTGCCGTAGATACTTTCTCCGCCCATTCCTGTTCCAGTTGGATCTCCACCTTGAATCATGAATTCAGGAATAACGCGGTGGAAAATAATACCGTCGTAGTAACCATTCTCCGCGTGAGTCAAGAAGTTTTCAACTGTTTTTGGAACGCGCTCTTTAAAAAGCTTTATTTTGATTGGCCCCATTGTTGTGTTCATCGTTACTAGTGCTTCGTTTTCTGCTACTTCAGTTGATAGTTGTGGATACATGATATTCCTCCTCAAATTTGCGTGCTTGTTCATTTTGGTGCATGTTTTGTATATGAAAACAGTCTATCATAGTTGATGGCAAAATTCGATGATTGTAACTGTGACAGTTAGTTGACAATGTGTAGTGTGGGGAGAAAAACGTACTAGTGGGAAAGGACAATGTTGGTGTACCCGTAGTAGCAATGCGTGTATCGCGCATTATTTCGTGTAACTGCTTAATGGGCTTTGATATCCGCTCTATGCACGTCCGTGGGCGCTCTATGTGGTGTCTCACCCGCTCAATCGCACGCGCTAGCCGCTCTACATACGTCCGTGAGCGCTCTATGTGGGGCCGCACCCACTCAATCGCACGCGCCACCCGCTCTATACACGTCCGCGAGCGCTCTATGCTGGGTCTCAACCGCTCAATGGCACGCGCCACCCGCTCTACACACGTCCGCGAGCGCTCTATGCGGGACCTCACCTGCTCAATCGCATGCGCCACCCGCTCTAGCCACGTCCGTGGGCGCTCTATATGGGGCCTCAACCGCTCAATCGCACGCGCCACCGCTCTATACACGTTTGATGTAAGCACTATGTTTCCTTCGACTGCCGAATTGTTTTATACTGAATATTATCTAAGCTTTACAGGAGGAAGGCGGTTCAACGTTGAGTCGACATAAGAAAAACTTCATTATCATTTGGGTCACGAACTTTCTTGTAGCAGGTACGATGACGATGATTATGCCGTTCCTGTCGTTATATATTGAAACATTTGGGGATTATTCTGACGCATATGTCCAGAAGTGGGCGGGGTTAATTTTTGGTGCTACGTTTATCACCGCACTGATCATGTCACCTATTTGGGGACGTTTTGCAGACCGCTTCGGTTTTAAACCTATTTTGCTCATTAATGGTTTTGGCATTACGATTTCAGTTTTTTTAATGGGCTTTGTTAATTCCGTAGAAACCTTTTTCGTGTTAAGACTATTAATGGGTTTGGTTACTGGTTTCTTACCGACTTCATTAGCTTTCATTTCTTCTCAAACGCCACGTGAGGAAGCCGGCAAGATGCTCGGCACGTTGCAAATGGGCGGTGTTGCGGGAATGTTATTCGGCCCCGTTCTCGGTGGTCTAATGGCTGATACGTTCGGGTTTGAGTATGCTTTCATCATCACATCTATTTCCGTTATGATTGCCACATTGCTCGTGTTATTTGGAATTAAAGAGCAAGCACGGGTAAAGGTGCGGAAAGTTGCAAAGTATTCGCGGAAAGTCATTTTGGGTGGATTGTTCAAGCACCGTCTGATGTTTAACGTAATGGTCGTCACGACGTTGATCCAAATCGGGAATTTCAGCATTCAACCATTGCTGTCACTCTACGTAGCGGATTTGACACATGCTGCATCCAATGTAGCGTTTCTCGCGGGATTGACGTTCAGTGCGACAGGTCTCGGTAATTTACTATTCGCTAGGTATTGGGGGAAAGTTGGCGACAATGTAGGGTATGAAAAAATTCTTGGACTACTGCTCATCATGTCGTTCGTCTTCATCATCCCACAGGCGTTCGTTACGTCTCTTTGGCAACTTGTTTTGTTGCGATTCTTATTTGGAATCTCCACTGGCGGGATGATTCCACTTACGACAGCGCTTGTTCGTCGTGAAGCACCACTGGAAGTTCAAGGCGAAGTCATGGGGTATAACACCAGCTTCCGTTTCCTTGGTAATATTATTGGACCGATGTTTGGTGGAATTGTCAGTGGATATATCGGAATTCCTGCTGTATTTATCGTGACAGGCATATTATTCATCGTCGGGTATCTGTTCCTATCTATGGCAGTACGACGGCCTACACAGGATTTTGAACATTTCCTAGAAGACCGGCAAGACGAAGCGAATGAACATACGTAAATTTAGCCACGCGCGCTTTTCGGTAGCGCGTTTTTTTATTTCCCATTGATTCAGACGACAGGTGTCGTGTTATGTTATATTTTTCTATAACGATATGAAAGTACAGGGGGCTAGTGAGTTGAAACAAACGGTTGGATTAGTGATTACGCTTGCTTGCGTTCCGCTATTATTATTTATCCAAAATCAAATCTACGCAGAAACCGCGCAGACGAAAACCTTGCATGCTTCTATTCGTGAGGCAGTGCAGTTGGAAGCGCCTGTAATGGTCTCCCCTATTCAAATGAAAGACCGTAACGGGAAATTGTTTGCGGAAGAATATACCGAATGGCGGCAACCCATTCATTTGCAAGATGTGACGTTTTTCACGCGCCAGTTATTTTTAAAAAGTGAAGACCGGACATTTTATGAGCATCGAGGTTATGATATAGCGGCGATCATTCGAGCTTTCACGATCAATGCAGCGGCAGACGCTAAACAGCAAGGCGCTTCAACCATTACACAGCAAGTCGTGCGAATGCGCCATCTAACAACTGAGAAAACGTACGAACGAAAATTCAAAGAGCTCTTCTTTGCGGCAGAGTTGGAAAAACAATCGACAAAAGATGAAATCTTGGAAATGTATTTGAATGAAATGTACTTCGGCAATCAAGTCTACGGAATCGGTGGTGCGGCTAGCTACTACTTCAGCCGTCCTCTTGAAAAATTGCATGAGGCAGAAATTGCATTTTTGGCGGCCATTCCAAATAATCCTTCTCTTTATAACCCGATCAAGCATTATGATCAAACGAAAGAACGTCAACTACGACTTCTTCGAGTCATGCTCGATCAGCAAGTCATTACACAAGAGCAATTTGAAGAGTATAGTAAGTTGCCCATTCAATTGAACGTTAAGAACAAGGAACAGTTTTATCCAATGTACAGTTCATATGTATTAGAAGAATTGAAAGACCTGATTGCGCAAGCGGAAGGGCTCGATGTGTCGATGGCTAAAGCTAAAACGCCAGAAGAACGACAACGCTGGCAAAGTGAAATCAATCGGCGTACGCAAGAAGTGACCAGCAAAGGCGTGACAATCGATACGGCACTTGATCCAAACAAGCAACAGCATGATGAAAATCGATTGAATGCACTGATTGGAAGAGGCGGTGTGCAGGCTGGAGCTGCTGTCATCGACAATGAGATGCGTGAGATCATCAGTTTATATGCAGGATCGGGTTATAAAAAAACCGACTTCAACCGAGCTTTTCAAGCTGTTCGACAACCAGGGTCAGCAATCAAGCCATTGCTTGTCTATGCACCGTTTTTCGAAAGTGGACCGTATCATGCGGATACGCCCGTCAATAGTAGCAATATTTGTATTGCCGGTTATTGTCCAAAAAACTTCGGCCACTATCAGTTTGGAACGACGACCGTACGGGAAGCATTCCGGAATAGTTATAACACAACGGCTGTACGTTTATTGCAACGTGTAGGAATCGATGAGGCATTCTCTCATCTAGCACCTTTTCATTTTCGACACATCGTTGCGGCTGATCGTTCCTACCCTGCAGCGCTTGGCGGATTTTCTAAAGGTGTCACGCCACTGGAGCTTGCCGGAGCCACTACGAGTTTTATCGACGGGACGTACTTGACCCCACATGCCATTCGCTCGGTAAAAGATAGTAAAGGTGAGGTATTGTATAAGTGGAAAGATAGGTCAAAAGCGGTTTGGTCCCCTTCCACGGTCAATAGCATTCGTTCCTTGATGAAAGAAGTCGTTGTGAACGGTACAGGCGAAGGAATTGCGTATACAACGAGCTATACCGGAGCGAAAACAGGAACGACCGATTCATTTAAAGACTTGTGGACAATTGGCATGAATGATCGCTATACGTCAGCAGTTTGGATTGGGTGTGACAGACCCACACCTATTCCGCGTCTGCGTGATCAAAAAATTCATTTGCGGGCATTCTCTTCAACATTGCGACCATAAAAGCCTTGCCAGGTCCGTTAGTTGGATCGGCAAGGCTTTTTCATTTATTTCACTGGATTGGCTAATGGGATACTAGCGAGTACTCCGTTGTAAAGACGGAAAATGATATACACAAGTCCCGCCACCAAGACACTCCAAATGATAATTTGAAAGAATATCAAACCGATTGTGTGCGTCAACGGCATAAACGGGCTTAATTTGTACACTACGTAAATAAAGTAGACAAAAGAAGTGATGAAGAAAATCAATGCTAGCACCTTCCAAGATTGAATACCGAATACAGAAGCAAGTGCGCCAATAAAGTAAATGATCACACCGGATTTTGAAGAGCTATACGAGGCCTCTGCTTCTTCTTTTAGGAAAAATAATAAGGCCGTTTCATGAATGGTGACGGCAATCAGTTTTAAAGCTGCAAATAGCATGAAGAAGACTAAAGCATACATTGTCAGTAAAAAGAGACGTAATTGAAGGTCGGTTAAGAACTCCCTCATGCCTTGATAGAGACCAATTTCCTTAAAGAGGATTAGCGTCTCCCCTACGCTATAGACGCCAAAAGTCAAACTGAATAATAAGACGGCGATAAATGGTAAATAGCTGAACAAATATGGATTTTTCATAATACCCCCAAAAAATATTTTTTCCCCTTCTAATAATATAAGAAGGAAGTCGAATAAAGCAATAATTGGTCAACTGTCGTCTATGCAATTTGAAATGTTTTACGCTATACTAACAAATACGCCCACGCTTATGCCTCGGGAATGTGAATAAGTGAAGAACATGGTTGGAAGGAGGATTCTCTTGGAATTCGTGTTATTGATTTTTTTACCTGTAATCTTCGCAGTACTCGTTCCTTTTGTTTATAAGAAAATTAAAGGAATACATACAGGTTGGTTTGTTTTAGTTGTACCTCTCGTGTTGTTTGGCTATTACGCAAGTTTTTTGCCGTTAGTCATGGATGGTGGTCATGCTATTTCTGAAATGAAATGGATTCCTTCACTTGGAATTGCGTTTACTTCATACATAGATGGTCTAAGTTTATTATTCACGCTATTGATCACCGGAATCGGTTCGTTAGTAGTATTGTACTCCGTGTTTTATATGGATAGGGAAAAAGAAGATCTTGGTAGTTTTTATGTCTACTTACTGATGTTCATGACCGCTATGCTCGGAGTCGTGCAATCTGACAACACGATGACACTCTATTTGTTCTGGGAGTTAACGTCCATTTCGTCCTTCTTATTGATTGGCTTCTGGTACACCAAGGACAAGTCACGTTTTGGCGCATTAAAATCGATGATGATTACAGTGTTTGGTGGATTAATGATGCTTGGGGCATTTATTTTACTCAGTATCATGGGAGAAACGTTCTCTGTTAGGGAATTAATCGCAGAAGCTCCTGAACTCGTGAGTCACCCGTACTTTACTCTGGCGTTGGTTTTACTTTTGCTTGGTGCCTTTACGAAGTCCGCACAATTTCCATTCTATATTTGGCTACCGGATGCAATGGAAGCGCCCACACCAGTTAGTGCGTATTTACACTCTGCGACGATGGTGAAGGCGGGTATTTATTTGGTCGCCCGATTTACGCCGATTTTCGGCTCAGCGTCCACTTGGATTTGGCTTGTTACAGGAATTGGATTGCTGACGTTGTTCTGGGGTTCATTCTTCGCAGTAAAGCAAACGGATTTGAAAGCGATTTTAGCATTTTCAACAGTCAGTCAACTTGGTTTAATCATGTCTTTACTTGGAGCAGGTGCTATCTCGTATCATGCGACTGCAGCCGTGTTTGGCTTCGCGACGTATGCGGCCATCTTCCACTTGATTAACCACGCTGCATTTAAAGGCGGGCTATTCATGATCGCTGGGATTATTGATCATGAAACCGGTACCAGAGATATACGTAAGCTCGGTGGATTAATGAGTGTTATGCCGATCAGCTTTACTGTTGCTGCGATCGGTTCATTATCTATGGCTGGTTTGCCACCATTCAGTGGATTCTTGAGTAAAGAGATGTTCTTGGAATCTATGGTAGCGCTTCGACACTTTGAATTATTCAACTTTGATACATGGGGGATCCTGTTCCCAATCGTCGCTTGGATTGCCAGTGTGTTTACGTTTACGTACAGTATGTATTTCGTTTTAAAAACATTTATGGGACAGAAGAAATTTGATCAATTGCCAACACAGCCGCATGAAGCACCGATTGGTATGTTAATTTCGCCTATGATTTTGGCAACCATCGTCATTCTGGTATTCTTCATTCCGAATGTCATCGGTAAGTGGATGATTAAACCGGCCGTTATGGCGATTCAGCCAACTTTGTACGCGAATCCGTCCGCTATCGATATTCATGTCAAAGCGTGGCATGGTTTTGGGGCTGCTGGTTTATGGCTGACAATTGGTGTCGTCGCATTCGGTACGTTACTCTATCTAACCATTCCGAAATGGCAACCGCTTTATCGTATGCAGCCCGACAGCCTATCGCTGAATAACGGCTATGATGCGATGATGCGTGGAAGTGAAAAAGGAATGAATCGGGTTTCTCGTCTTTATATGACAGGGAAGATCCGGACCTACTTATTGTATATGTTCGCATTTATGTCTGTTACGATCATCGCGCTGTTGTTCCTTAAAGACGCATTCGTTCTCGATATGAATAGTTTTGCAGCAATTACTTTATATGGATCATTGAATGCTATCGTGTTGATTTTATCTGTCGGATTTGTAGTGTTTGCAAAGTCACGTCTTGCTGCGATCATCGCGCTTGGCGGTGTCGGGTATTCCGTTGCGTTATTCTTCGTCATTTTCAAAGCGCCTGACTTAGCCCTAACACAACTTGTCATCGAGACAGTATCGGTTGCGTTGTTCTTGCTGGCATTCAAACATTTGCCGGCACTCAGCACGCACGGGGAAACGAAACGCAATAAAATGGTTAATTTGATTGTTTCATTGAGTGTAGGTGTAATGGTGACATTGGTCGCCCTATCTAGTCACTCACAAAAAATGATTCCTTCGATTTCTCAATACTATAAAGATACGGTCAAGACAGAAGCAGCAGGCGGAAATATCGTCAACGTTATTCTTGTAGATTATCGTGGATTTGATACATTATTTGAGATTGCGGTACTCGCTATTGCTGGAATCGCGGTACTTGGTATGATTCGTTTGCGTGTATCGAGAAAGGAGCCGACTGATGAAAACGAATGATGTTATTTTACAAACCACTGCTAAAGTAGTGTTTTTCATCATCTTCTTGTTCTCCATACATATCTTTTTCGCGGGTCACTATGCACCAGGCGGAGGATTCGTCGGCGGTTTGTTGACGACGGGTGCGATTGTCCTGTTGTTGTTGGCATTCGATTTACGAACGATTCAACAGATTCTACCGTTCAACTTTACGGTGATGACTGCGATCGGATTATTGCTTGCGTTAGGTACAGCGGCGGGCTCGATTTTCTTTAATGTACCGTTCTTCACGCATGCATTCAGTGATTTTGACTTACCGCTGTTCGGACACACGTCCCTTCACACAGCGATGTTGTTCGATAGTGGCGTATATTTAGTTGTCGTTGGTTCCGCCATCACGATTATTCAATCGATTGGAGGCGATGACTGATGGAGCTTATTCTTTCGATTCTGATCGGTATATTATTTACGGCAGCCGTCTATTTGATTTTATCGAGAAGTTTACTGAAAGTGATTTTAGGTACCGGTTTGCTCAGTCATGGAGCACACTTACTCATTCTTACGATGGGTGGACTCGGAGGCACAGCGCCTCCCGTCCTAATCGACGGTGTGACTGATTTTGCAGATCCCCTGCCTCAAGCATTGATCTTAACTGCGATCGTCATCAGTTTTGGTGTGACGGCGGTCATGCTTGTCATGGCATATCGGATGTATGCTGTACACCAAACAGATAATATGAATGAATTGAGAGGGAATGATGAACATGATTAATCTTCTTTTATTTCCGATCATTATTCCTTTCTTTTTCGCGATGATCTTATTGTTTTTCAAAGAGCAGGTGGTCGTCCAGAGAGTTTTAACACTGATCGGATTGGCTCTCAGTCTAGTTGCTTCTTTTTGGCTTATCGCGACAGTGAAGACAGAAGGAATCCAAAGCGTGACACTCGGGAGTTGGCCTGCACCATTTGGGATTACGATGGTGTCGGACATGTTCTCCGCCATGCTCGTCACGACGACGATCATCATTACATTTTTTGTCGTCGTCTATAGCTTTTCATCCATCGGTGTAGAAAGAGAGAGATTTTTCTACTATCCTGCGATCCTGTTCATGATTACAGGAATCAATGGCGCCTTCACAACAGGCGATATTTTCAATATGTTCGTATTCTTCGAAGTGCTACTGATCGCATCCTATTTGCTTATTGTGCTTGGCGGCGAGAAACGGCAGCTTCGTGAATCTATCAAATACATATTGGTAAACGTTATTTCGTCTGCCATCTTTGTCATTACGGTAGCGTATTTGTACTCTATCGTCGGTACATTGAATATGGCGGATATCTCTGTGAAGATTGCAGAGATCAATCAACCAGGAATTGTTTCGGTTATTGCGATTTTGTTTTTAATCGTCTTCGGCATTAAAGGGGCAATCTTTCCCTTGTATTTCTGGTTACCTAATTCGTACGCTGCCCCACCGATACCCGTTCTCGCATTATTCGGTGCCTTACTGACTAAAGTCGGTGTATATGCGATTACGCGTACCTATACGTTGTTTTTCGTGCACGACATTGGATTTACGCATCAGTTTTTGATGATTCTATCGTTACTGACTATCATTGCAGGCTGTATCGGCGCTCTTGCGTATTTCGATGTAAAACAAATCATCATTTACAATATCATCATTGCAGTAGGTGTCATCTTGTTCGGTGTAGCTCAAATGAACACGTCCGGACTAGAAGGCGCGGTTTACTATTTAATTCATGATATGTTGATCAAAGGGGCACTGTTTGTCCTGATTGGTATCATCATTTACGTAACCGGCACTTCGAACTTGCGGCAAATGGGTGGTTTAATTAAAACGCACGGTACGCTTGGTTGGACGTATTTAATCGCTGCGTTCGGTCTAGCAGGTATCCCTCCGTTAAGTGGATTTATCGGAAAAGTGCTGATCACAAAAGGGGCATTTGAAGCGGATCACGTGATCGGCAGTATCATTATTTTGGCCTCAAGCCTAGTGGTACTACTGTCTGTCATTCGGATTTTCATTTATGCATTTTGGGGTACTCAAAAGAACGATCTTCCTGTTCGCGATTCACGCACGTATCGCCAATTGATGTTTCCGGCTGTTATGTTGGTACTCATTTCGGTAGCGTACGGTGTAGGTACGGAGTGGCTAATGCCATATATGACGGATGCAGCGAATGTACTGGCAGATCCATCCATCTATATAAATGCGGTGTTAAAGGAGTAGAGGTCAATGGCTTTTCAGATACTATTAAATTTCTTCATTGCAGTCGTTTGGATGTTCATGTCAAGTTCATTGACACCTTCTACGTTCATCATCGGATATCTTATCGGGCTGTTGATGATTATCATGACACGCCGCTATTTTAGTGGGCGCTTGTACATTTGGCGAATCTGGTCTGCAGTGAAGCTGACAGCGATTTTTCTAAAAGAACTAATCATGTCGAATATTTCCGTGTTGCTACTAGTGATCAAGCCGGATTTATCGACAATGCAGCCGATGTTCTTCGCTTTGCCGACAGAGCTTGAAAAAGATTGGGAAATTACGTTGTTATCTAGTTTAATTACGTTAACGCCTGGTACGGTCGTCGTTCATGTTTCAGATGATCAGCGGATTTTGTATATCCACGCGATTGATGTAGACGATGTCGATGAAGCAATCGATTCTATTAAAAACACATTCGAGAAAGCCATTATGGAGGTGAGCCGAGGATGAATGTATTTTATTCTGTCTGTCTCGTGCTAGTTATCCTGTCTATGCTCGGATTACTATACCGTGTATGGAAAGGTCCTTCTGTGCCGGATCGTTTAGTAGCTCTTGACGCAGTCGGTGTCATGCTCATATCAGCGATCGCACTGTTTTCCATCTTGTTCGACACACCTTTCTTCATCGATGCGATTCTATTGATCGCCATTATGTCGTTTATTGGCACAGTGTCCTTCTCCAAATTCATTGAGAGAGGAGAGATTATCGAACGTGGACCTAATCGCTGACATTTTGATTGTGTTACTCGTTACGGTGGGGATCATTTTTACGATCGTCACAGTCATTGGAATTTTACGGCTCCCAGATGTCTATACACGCGCGCATGCTGCTTCGAAGAGCGCTACGCTTGGCGTTATGAGTTTACTGCTAGGCGTATTTCTCCACTTTTGGTGGAATGAAGGCCATTTCAGTGTGGCGCTGTTACTTGGGATCGTCTTCTTGTTCATCACTTCTCCCATTGGCGGTCACTTAATGACGCGCGCTGCGTATATGTCGGGTGTAAAGCCTACCGAATTAACGGTTGCTGATGATCTAAAAGAAGCTGTAATAGAACTACGCATAGAATCAGATAAAAACACGCCGGATGACGAATAGTCATCACGGCGTGTTTTTTAATAGTATGGATAATAAGGGTAATATGGTTGTGGATAGTAAGGATAGCTGTTGTAGTAAGGTGGGTAATATCCTCCACCGAAGCCGTACCCGTAGCCTGGAGAAATAGCATTACCTAAAAATCCGCCAACTAAGCCACCTAGAAAAGGACCACCGAAGCCGCCGAAACTACCAAATCCACCGCCATACCCTCCACCATGATGACCACGACCGCCACCATATCCACCTCTATAATTATGTCTTGTCATCCAAGCTCCCCCTTTCCCTTTATCCTATGACCAACTGGAAAGAAGGATTGGGGAAAGCGCCTATACTGAGTTATTCTTGTGGTTCTGCTTCAGCAGCCAAGCGCTCCACGAAGGTCGCCAATGTACGGACCATAACGCCCGTCGCACCTTTCGGACCGAGCGCATGTGGAGTGGCTGCATCAGACGTACCTGCAATGTCTAAATGAATCCACGGCGTATCCCCAACAAATTCTCCGACGAAGCCGCCCCCGAAGATCATATGGCCATCTCGTCCTGGTGAGTTATTTACATCCGCGACATCGCTTTTGCGAATCCGCTGACGATCGCTCTCCGTTAATGGCAGTTGCCAAATGAATTCCCCTGTTTCATCCGCAGCTTCCTGAAATTTTTTATAGAATCCGTCATGGTTGGTCAGTGTACCCGTTTTATCATGACCGAGCGCCACAATGACACCGCCTGTTAGCGTGGCCACATCAATCAAATACTCAGCGCCCGCTTGCTTCGCATACGTCACTGCATCCGCTAGTACTAAACGACCTTCCGCGTCTGTATTTAACACTTCAATGGTCTTTCCGCTTAAGGATGTAATCACATCATCCGGCTTGAATGCTTCACCGGAAATCATGTTGTCGGAAGAAGCAATGACCGCAATCACATTTTTCTTCGGTCGTGACTCCCCTATGATTGCCATAGCGCCAAGTACAGCTGCTGCGCCACCCATATCACCTTTCATGCCGACCATGCCGTCCTTAGGCTTCAATGAATAGCCGCCCGTATTATAAGTAATTCCTTTACCGACTAAACCAATGACATCTTCCCACTGTTCCGTCGCTTGATACTTAAGAACAATGAGTTTTGGTTCTTCAACTGAACCTTGATTGACCGCAAGAATGGCTCCCATACCGAGCTCTTCCATTTCGGCTTTTCCTAGAATATCTATTTCTAGATCATAGCTTTCCGCCAATTCTTGTGCGTATTCCGCCATCTTAGTTGGCGTCAATAGATTAGGGGGTACATTGACTAGCGTCCTCGCTTCGTTCACTGCATGTGCGGAGATCATGCCGACTTCTCCGGCAGCAGTCACACGATCTGCATCTTCCGTTGTAATGAATGTCATAGTTGTCAAGGAGACATCCACTTCATTGGATGATGTCTTGAACCCTTCATATGTGTAGGAGCCCATTCCGATACCCTCAGAGGCCAGGAACGCTACGTCCTCACTATCTATCTCATCATTGCAAAACGGCGCTGTCCAGACGCCTACAGTGCGTACACGATCCTTGTGTAGTTGTTTACCTACTTCAGCGAATAATTCACGCACTAGCTGTTCAGTCAGTCGCTTCTGATTGCCAACGCCCACAAAGTACACTCGATCGTAACTTTGTTTGGACAGCGCAGGCATTTTAGTAATCGCCTTACACTTTTGTTGAATGTCCTGTGATTTAATCCAGTCTGGCAATAAAGGATGGAAAGATTCAACGAACAAATCGAAGCCTTCTACATTCTCTGGATGATCTGGTATTCCTACAATAAGTACTTCTACTTCTGTCTGATCAATTGTGGATGTTGTTTCTACGTTTATCATGAATGGTTCCTCCCCTTTTCTTTACGCTTGCCCCATACTAGTATAGACTAGTCAGATTAGCACACGCAATGAGCAGTATTGTGGATTGGAGACAGCGTGTGAATCCAGATTATGTTATACTAATTGCTAAACTACTGACAGTAAGGGAGTGGAACCTCTTGGCTATTTTTGAAAACATACCGCTCCTCGTAGCGTTATTCGCCATCTTTTTTGCCCAATTTGTAAAAATTCCTATTCATTTTTTATTGACACGTAAACTCGATTTTGGACTCATGACATCTACAGGCGGCATGCCGAGTTCCCATTCGGCAGCTGTCACTGCACTCACAACCGCCATCGCATTCGAAGCCGGCCTAGATTCGCCGTTATTCGCCATATCCGCTATATTCGCAGTCATTGTCATGTTCGACGCAACCGGCATCCGCTACCAAGCCGGACAACAAGCCGTCATCATCAACCAAATGCGCTCCGACTTCCAAATATTCGTCAACGATTTGAAAGACTGGCCGAAGAAAGACAATGACGCAAAAATTCAAGAACTCAAAACCCTACTCGGCCACAAACCAAACGAAGTATTTTTCGGTGCTCTAACAGGTATTCTCATCTCGATCTTTACGTATACCGTTATATTGTAACGTCGATCAACGGTGCCCTCACCTCCTTTATTCTTTTCATCTCTAAATCAACGTAAAAAACGGAACTGTCACAAGATGTCGTAATTCACGACTTCCTGTCCAGCTCCGTTTTTTCATATCACGTATGGAAAAATATCAAAACATCTGATACCCCATCTTGCGTAAAGCTTTCATTACAAAACCTGCGATAATCGCTCCGACCATACCACTCGCCAGGATCACGATATCCACGGCATGTAGCGACATAATATTCGCCCCCAGCTCACTAAAAGCAAAACTAGGCTTCGTAATGTATTCATACATCGGCACATCATCAATAATAAAAATTACAATAATCGGATAAACGATAGCCATAAGCCACGTCATACGTAACAACATATTTATTAAAAAACCGATACCGAAAAACATTACAATAAATATCAAGATCGATAGCATCACTTGTGCTATGGATATAGTTTGCATGCTTGCTAACCCCCAGTTCATCACTTCAACATTTTACAGGATGATGCGACGGCTTTCAATAGAATGAGACAGTGTACACAGAACGTTCTTTGCAGATGTCATGAAATCTTAAAATCTGACAGACGATTTTATCTAATTTAACTACTTCTATAGTTGACTTATTGCCTATTTTCATGCACACAAAAAGCACTCGCCTCTGCGAGTGCTTTTCTATATTTATTATAAAACGTTGAATTTACCTTTTTTAATCGTCAATCCAAGACCGCCAATCATGAATAGAGCACGATTATCGATCATTTTTTTCATGAAGGATGCCTTCGCACCTGTCACTTTTTTATCGAATACGACACCAATCGCATCGGAATCACCTAGAGAACAAACGCTACCTTTTAAATCCGGTACGAATTCTTTCGTTGGATTCCCTTTCATCAATGCAATAATATTGTTGGCAATCATCTCACCTTGTTGCATAGCAATTTGTGCAGTTGGTGGGTATGGACGATTGATTGCTTCGTTGATCATCAATGCACAATCACCTACAATAAATACATCATCGAATCCTGGCGCACGCATATCTTTCTCAACTTTAACACGAGCACGCATGTTTTCTATACCTGATTCTTCAATCAAATGGTTACCGCGAACGCCAGCAGCCCACACGACTGTACCCGCTTTGATGAATTCAAACTCATCTTCGCCTTTTTTAATCTTCACGCCTTCAGGAGTCGCTTCAACAACCGGTGTGCCGATAGAGAATTCTACGCCTTTTGCACCCAATTGGCGCACTGCGTATTCCACCAGTTCCGGATCGAAACCTGGCAAGACCATTGGCGCTGCTTCTACACAAAGAATGCGTACTTTTTTGGCCGGTACGTCATATTCTTTACAGAGTTCAGGGACACGGTCTCCTAATTCACCCAGGTACTCGATTCCTGTGAACCCAGCCCCACCTACGATAATAGTCAAACGGCTATCATTTTTCACTTCTTCAGTAGACCATGTAGCGAATTGATATTCCATGTGATCACGGATGTGACGAGCTGCATTCACATTGGCGATAGACAATGCGTACTTATCCAAACCTGGAATTCCGAAAGTTTCTCCTTCGAAACCAAGACCAATTACTAAATAATCGTATGTGTGAGAACCGAGGTTCGTTTTGACGTTTTTCGTTGCGACATCGATGCCCGTAACTTCAGCTTCGATGAACTTTACTTTATTGCTATTGATTACGCTGGAAATATCGTAGCGAACTTGTTCTGGAGTTAATGTACCAGCTGCCGCTTCATGCAACCACGTAGATTCATAGTGATAGTCATTTTTGTTGATTAGAACGATATCTGCTTCATCTGCACCTAATGACTTCTGTAAATTCACAACAGTCATCAAACCGCCATAACCTGCACCCAATACTAAGATTGTTGGTCTTTTCACGTAAATCGAACCACCTTTTAGTTTCTTAAACGCCGAGTACGTGTAAAATCAATCTTACTTATTTTGCAGTGCCGGCATTTAGTTTGATATAAATAGAATCTTACTTTCATTTCCTATAGTAGACCTTTTGCGAACGTATTTCAACAGAATTATAATTGTGCAAATAATCAAATTAGACTAGTGACTTAGCGTCCTTATAATTCCATCACATTCTGCTCGACTACTATCTTCTTCATTTACTCGCAATCTGCCGGAGCGCCAGCTTTGGTAGCTGTTCTAAATGAAGTACCGCAACCACAATTTGCAATGGCGTTCGGATTGTCGATGGTGAAACCGCCACCCATTAAAGATTCTTTATAATCCACTTTTGTCCCTACAAGAATCGCTGCATCCTCTTCTTTAATCACTACAGGAATGCCATGTGCTATATAAGAAAGATCATCCTCTTCTTTTTCCTGAGCAAAACCAAGACCGTATGTTAATCCGCTACAACCTCCGCCATTAACGGAAACGCGCAAGAAAGATCCTTCTTCTTCATTATGTGTCATCATTTTTTTTACGTGAAATGCCGCTGCTTCTGTAATCTCTACTGTGTTCGTCATGAATACCACTCACTTTCCACGTTTTCTTTTTATCATATCAATCTTTTTCATCACAATGCAAACAAATAGCCCCCCACTAGGTCTATTATAATGTATAATAAGACTTAGGACAGAAAGGGATGATACTAGTGGAAATTAGCCCGTTTTACGAGAAGAAAATGCAGTGCTTACTGTGTAAAGAGCATTTCCCTACTACTAAAGTTCGTTCTCGCCAAGTACGAGTAATTGATCATGATAGCGATTTTAGACCTATTTATATGAACAAGGAAGTTAATCCTATTTTTTATAATGTTGCCGTATGTCCGAATTGCGGTTTTGCATTTACTGATGATTTCGCTCCTTACTTTGCGCCGGGCACAAAAGAAATGATCGCTAAAAACATAACAGCTAAATGGCATAGCCGCTCATTTGGTGGCGTACGGACGAAAGAGCAAGCAATTGAAGCCTATAAACTAGCGTATTTAAATGCCAATTTTAAAAAAGAAAAATATTTAACGATAGCAGGAATTATGTTGCGTATCGCCTGGATTTATCGTACTGATGAAAACCGCCAGAAAGAAATGCGTTATCTCGAAATATCTCGTGACCTCTACATAAAGGCATTTTCTGAAGGTGATTATATCGGAACACAAATGTCTGAAACCCGTGTGCAATATATCATTGCGGAATTATCTTGGCGCATCCAGGATCGCACAGAAGCCATACGAAATTTCTCACGTGTAATTGAAGCGCAAAACAGATCAACCGAACCTACAATTATCAAAATGGCCAAAGATCGATGGCAAGAAATTCGTGATGAGGAAACTGCTCATAAAACCAGTTGAATAAGGAAAACCGTGCAAAGAAGGTATACTTCATTTGCACGGCTTTTTATTTAGTGAAATTAAAATACCTGTTCTACTTCTACTACACCTGGTACTTCTTCAAGTAATGCACGTTCAATACCAGCTTTTAATGTAATCGTTGAACTAGGGCACGTTCCGCATGCTCCTAATAGGCGCAGCTTCACTATTCCTTCTTCAATATCCACTAGTTCACAGTCCCCTCCGTCTCGCAAGAGGAATGGGCGCAATTTATCCAGCACTTCTTTTACCGGCTCATATAATTTAATATCTGTTGTCATTGTAAACACACTCTCCTTTCCTTATACTTATTATAAACTGCCCAGCAGAAAAAATCCAATAATGAATCGGAGGTTTGATTAATATGTCGCAATCCCCAGTAACAATTGAAGTATATGGAGCAGAAGTCATCTGTGCTAGTTGTGTAAATGCACCTTCTTCCAAAGATACGTATGAATGGCTTCAAGCAGCCATATCAAGAAAGTACCCTGAACAACCATTTTCTATTACGTATATTGATATCGACCAAGAATTAACAGAATCACGACAACGAGAAATCGTCGAAAAAATTCGTGATGATGAGTATTTTTATCCACTCGTCATGATTAATGATGAAATGATTGGAGAAGGCCATATTCAACTAAAGCCTGTTTTTAACGCATTGGAAGCACAAGGTTTTCAAGCCGAATAAATTGAGAAATTGATGGATTAATTGAGAACAATACATTCATTGAAGCGGTCGTTCTATGTTGAACTGACCGCTTCTTTGTATGCAGTGAACGATGGAAACATCATAACTAAAGAAAGCCACTTCATGGAAGTGACTTTCGGATAGTTGAATTTATCCGTTGTGCCATTTGTACATCCATAGCAAGCCGGATTTCATTAAACGGGCGATTCTTCCTGTAACGGTACGATCCGCCAAGTACGCAAATCCTTGCTTCTTCCCTAACGAGCCCATGAAACCTTTTAGTTTCAGCTCTGGCATTTCCAGCATTAGCGGCTCACCTTTCCAAGTGGAGCGTAATACTTGAACGATTTGCTCGCCTTGAACTTCTGCCAACTGTGCGCTTGGTGCATGTGGAAGCGCAGCGATGTCCCCGACAACGTAAATGTTTCGGTAACTTGGAACTTGGTGGTATTGATTGAGTACGATACGGCCTGAACGGTCTTTCTGAATGACTAAATCATCCACAACCTTGCCCGGCTTAATACCCGCTGTCCACACTACTGCATCTACATCAATTGTATCTTCATGATTATACAGAATATGTTCGCCTACTTTGGTAATGTTCGAATTCGCAACGACTTCTACATCGTTTTGATCAAACCAACCTTTTACGAAGTTACTCAATCGCTCAGGGAAGTCACGTAAAATACGCGGGCTCCGATCGAATAATTTAATCTTCAAATCCGGACGACTCTCACGTAACTCACTCGCTAATTCGATACCGCTAAGTCCCGCACCTACGATTCCCACTGTTGCGCCATCGCCCAGTCCAAGTAACGTCTGATACGTCCGGCGGGATTTCCCAATCGTTTGGATACTCAGCGTATGTTCAGCTGCCCCAGGTACGTTGTGGTAATTATCTTCACTACCAAGTCCGATGACTAATTCGTCGTATGCAAGTGCTTGTCCGTCTGCCAGCAACACTTCTTTTTCTTCTGGCTTGATTTCTTGAATCTCGCCTTCTACCACTTTCAATTGGTCATGAACAGGGATCGCGACGCGTACATCGGAATCCGAAACAGTTCCTGCTGCCAATGCATAAAATTCTGTTTTCAAACTATGAAATAAGGTTCTATCGACAAGTGTAATTTCAATATCGCTTGGTAAATCTTTATTTAGTAAACGCAATAAAATTCTCATGTTACCATAACCGGCACCTAATAATAGTAATTTTCTCATAATGTCCTCCTTCTATGTCAATTTTCTCATGCATCCCATTCGCTATTATAACAGTATGTGACAACTTTCACAATATGCCATGTTCATTGACGCTTTTGTAAAAAAAGAGTACCATTTCTTGTAGGCGAGGTGAAAAAGATGAATCCCATCGTAGAGTTTTGTATGAGTAATTTGGCCAATGGTGCCTACCCTGTATTCGAAACGTTGGAGCGTGACCCAAACATTGACGTACTCGAATACGGCTGTTTGAGCTATTGTACGAAATGTAGTGACACATTGTATGCGATTGTTAATGGTGAACTTGTCGAAGCGGATACAGCGGATGAATTGACGAAGCAAATTTATCAGTTCATTGAAGAAAATCCACTTTTCTAATAAACTACTGTCAACAGGATGTCTTCTAGTGATTACGCTTCTAGTGACATCCTTTTTTGCTATAGTCCACTATCATTGCCCACTATTCCCTAATAGCTACCCTGTTAAACAAAAAAGCTATCGCAAGAAGTCGGAATGTAACGACTTCTTCGATAGCTTCTTTTTACTTTAGCCATTCCCCAAGCGTATTCAGCACATAAGTAGGTTGTTGCGCTTTCTTTAGCACATCTTCCCTACGCGTGACTCCTGTCGCGACATACGCTGTGTCTATCCCATAGCGAATACCCGCCATGATATCCGTATCGTAATTGTCACCGATCAGGATCATGTCTTCCTTCTCATACATCCCTTGCTGCCGGATGAACTCCAGCATATGCGGCTCAGGTTTTCCAACAATGAGTGGCTTTGTATCTGTCGCCGCCTCCATCAACTTAAGGAAAGAACCGTTAGCTGGTACTAGACCTTTTTCAGTCGGGAATTTAATATCTTGATTGGTCCCTAAGAAATGAGCACCGTTACGTATCGCCAGACAAGCATTCGCGAGTTTGTCGTATGTAACCTGACGATCGAGTCCCATTACCACCACGTCTGGGTTCGTTGTGGTGATCGTAATATTTTCGAGCTCCAATGCCTCACGTAATCCTTCTTCACCGATCATCATGACGTTTGCACCACCGTAATGCTGTTTGCAATAACGAGCCAGTGTGGTGGCTGAATTCATGATGAAATCAGTGCCTGTACGCACACCAAAACTTGCTAGTTTCTTCTGTTGCGCAGTACGTGTCAAGGCAGCGTTATTCGTAATAAAATACGTTTCCTTCCCCTCAGCTTGGCACGCCGCAACGAAATCCACCGCTTCTTGGATAGGTTCACTACCACGATACATCGTGCCATCCAGATCGAAACAATACGCTTTATATTGTTTGATCATTCTGTCGGAAGAAACGCCGAGACTGGACCTAATTCATTCGTTAAGTAGTCTCGCACTTGTCCTGGGAATTGTTGTAGTTCGTTATGCGTCTCGCTAATGGATTGTACTACTTTATCTGCATCGACTTCCACGAATTGGCGGACAATCATTGGGCGTAATGAAATGAATGCTTTTAATGGAGTGGCTTGCTCGGGTAGGATCACCTTTTCATCTTCAAGAATATCGATTATATCGTCATAACTTCCAGGATCACGCATGATGAATCCATCAATCATAGAATTTCCTACGTCAATGATTCCTTCAATCAAACCATGTGCAATTCGCTCTAAAGCTAGCTTATTTACATCGCTTTGTAGCCAGTTCGTTTCCTTTTCAAAAATATCGATCAACTGCTCCATATACACTAATGTTTTACTGATTTGGTTTTGATCTACAAAATACATACTGTTCTTCCTCCTCCTATACCTCATACTTCTATCTTACCATATTTATTGCGAAACGAATGAAGGCTCCGAGCTAATTTGCCCGAAGCTTTCATTTTTATTATTCTATTTTTGAAGTAGACGTCGTTTCAGAATGTACTTCTTCCACCGCTTCCACTTCCGTTAGTTCCGCTTTTACTTTTCCAATCTTTTTCAAGATAAAATAAGCACAACCGAAATTACAGTATTCATAAATATAATCTTGGACAGTACTGATTTTTGTTTCGTATGTGGATTTGGGATTACGGTCATCAAAAAAGCCTTTTAATCGTAATTGACCATATCCCCAGTCACCCAAAATAAAGTCATACTTTAACAGTACTTCGCTAAAGCGTTCGTTCAAGGCTTCTTCATTGAACCCATCACGAAACTCTTCTGCAATTTCATATTGCATATTTTCTACAATAACCATTCTCTGCTTCACTTCCATTTAACTGCTCGCTTGTCCTTCAAGCTTCAGCAGTTCGTCACCTTGGCGCTGTTTTTCTCTGGCAGAAGCATTAACTTGCTCGTCTGCGTGGTAACTTGAACGCACAAGCGGCCCCGCCTCACAATGAGAGAATCCTTTAGTCATTGCAATTTTACGCAATTCACCAAACTCATCAGGCGAATAATATTTTACGACTTTAGCGTGTTTTTTTGTTGGTTGCAAGTATTGACCAATTGTCATGATATCTACGTTGTGTGCACGAAGATCATCCATTGTCTCAATAATTTCTTCCATTGTTTCTCCGAGTCCTACCATTAGTGAAGACTTTGTCGGGATCTCGGGATACATGTTTTTGGCACGTTGAAGTAATTCAAGTGAACGATCGTATGTTGCACGCGCACGAATTCTCGGTGTTAAACGACGTACTGTTTCAATATTATGATTGAGGATATCTGGTTTTGCATCCATCAAACGTTGCAAATTCTCTATATCTCCACCCATATCCGATGGCAATACTTCAATAGACGTAAATGGATTCTTCCTGCGTATCGCACGAATGGTTTCCGCGAAAATTGCAGAGCCTCCATCTTTTAGATCATCGCGTGCTACAGCAGTAACAACGGCATGTTTTAAATTCATCAATTCAACTGATTCCGCTACGCGTTCCGGTTCAGCGGTGTCAAGTTCATTGGGTAAACCTGTTTTAACTGCACAGAAACGACATGCCCGTGTACACACAGCCCCTAAGATCATAAAGGTAGCTGTACGTCGCTCTCCCCAACACTCATGAATGTTCGGACAACGCGCTTCTTCACATACAGTATTCAAGTTCTTTTCGCGCATTAATTTCTTTAAACC
Source organism: Sporosarcina sp. P34 (assembly GCF_002743375.1). GTDB lineage: Bacteria > Bacillota > Bacilli > Bacillales_A > Planococcaceae > Sporosarcina. Next base: position 110,632 of record NZ_PDZC01000008.1, on the reverse strand, counting down.
TGTATAGTTCTCATTGGTGTTCAGCTTAATTTTCAGCCAATCCGGCTTTCTAACATGCTCAGATTTTCTTCCTGTTTCAGGTTTGCATGACAACGCTACCGACTCCATTCTGTTGATAGATTCTTCTCATGTCAATGTAACATAAATTCGGATAACCTTCAATTATAGTTGACATACATTGCAAGCAATAAGGTAAGTGTGTAGAAATTTGGAATAGGATGAGTGATTTTGGATTTCCGCTGTTGTGGTAGATGATTTCTTTTACGCGCGGCTTTGTTCCCTTTCATTGCTTAAGTATCCGCCTGTAGCGTCGATCAACGATGCACTCACCAACTCACATCAAAAAACACCTGCAACCAAATTACTGGTTACAGGTGTCCACCGTTTTCTATTCGATGTTGAATTTCTTTCGAAACTTACTGAGGATCGTCGCGTAAAAGATGCTAATAAATAGACCGCCCCAGATGATTGTCACACCAAGTAGCATCATGAGAATTGCAGAGCCGCTCATTCCTGTATCCATTTATAGCCCCCCTTTATCTTCTTCATAATCTGTTGTAATTCGTGTGTTGTCTTTCCATTTTAATGACGTGAAAACGATCGACATCACAAAGGCGCCAATTGCTACCGGCCAGCCAATCGTCCATAAGAACGATGTAGGATATCCTTCATAGTTTTCTGCGATGTTATCCTTGATGAGGAAGAATAACATCGTACCCAATACTACGGGTGTGATGAATGATAGTGATACTTTCCACCACCAGCCAAGACGTATATCTGATACTGCGTTAGCATGCTGTTCGAACAGACCAAGTTTTCTGAACACCCAAGCCAGTAAGATCACTTCAATTAGACCGATGACTGCGATACCAAATTGGTTGATAAAGTAATCCGCTACGTCTAAGAAGTACAAACCACCGTTCGTTGCATATAGCAGGGAGATGACGGCTGATAATCCGACACCGATCGTCACCGAACGACGTCTTGAAATGTTGAATTTATCTGCCATACCTGCGATGTACGTTTCACAAATCGAGATGAGTGAAGTGATCCCAGCAAGTGTCAGAGACAGGAAGAAGAATGCACCGAACAAGCCATTTAATCCTGGCATTTGATTAATAATTTCAGGGAATACGACGAACGCAAGCCCTACACCTGCCGTGGCTACGTCTGCTACGTCTACTCCTTGATTCGTTGCCATGAATCCTAGTACCGCGAATACTCCAATACCTGCCAGTAACTCGACAGAAGAGTTTGCAAAACCTGTAATAAAGGCGTTATTTGTAATATCGGATTTCTTTGGTAAATAACTAGAATAGGTAACCATAATGGCAAATGCAATCGATAAACTGAAGAAGATATGTCCATACGCTGCAACCCATACACGAGGGTTCAGTAACTTATCGACATCCGGTTTAAAGAACGCATCCAGCCCAACCATAGCCCCGTCAAGAGTGATGGCACGGATGACGACAAATAAGAAGAGTAAGAAAAGAACAGGAATAAATATCCGATTCGCCAATTCAATCCCTTTTTTGACACCACCCATTAGGATGATGTAACAAATCACCCAGACAAGGAGTAAAGGTACTACTACACCTCCAACAAGTCCTCCGACCTCTCCAGGTTTATCCGCTAAACTCAGAACATCACCGAAGAAGAATGCTTCTGGATTCTTCCCCCACGATAAACTAAATGAGTAGACGGTATATTTCATAGCCCATGCAATGATTACGGCATAATAGGTAGAAATAACGAAGGATACAAAGATCCCCCACCAGCCTAGAAACTCGGCTTTTTTTCCATTCAATCGGAAGAATGAAAGAGGAGCTGATCCACGATATTTATGTCCAATCGTGAATTCCATAATCAGGATCGGAATTCCTGCTGTTAAAAGTGCAAATAAGTACGGAATAAAAAATGCGCCGCCGCCATTTTCATAGGCAACATAAGGAAAGCGCCAAATGTTTCCGAGTCCTACAGCCGAACCCACTGCAGCCAGTATAAAACCAGCTCTCGTTCCCCACTGTGAACGATTTTCCATACCACTTCACCTCTTTTTTGTTATTTTACAAAACTTTTACCATTCAATTTATTCTGACAACTCTAGTTCTGTATATTTAGTATAAACAGCCTAATTAAAGATGTCAAAACAAATTTAGACTAAGAATGAAGTAATTATCACTCTTAGTCTAAACGGTAAATTATGCTATTTGTTCTGATTGTTTCCTACCTTTTGCGCTCAAATATGCGAATAAAACTATTAGGGTAATAATAACAGCTGCTAAACCGATCCACACAGAACCCGTTAGCCCGAGCACAACATATCCTATTGCTGCTACAGCAGCCGCGACAAGCGCGTAAGGTAATTGTGTGGACACGTGATCCATATGGTTACAACCTGCTCCAGTAGATGAAAGAATAGTCGTATCAGAAATCGGTGAACAATGATCTCCAAATACTGCGCCTGCAAGTACTGCCGCCAAGGCCGGTAATAATAATTCAGGCGCTGCATTGACCATAATGGTACCCGCAATTGGCATTAAGATACCGAAAGAACCCCATGAAGTACCTGTTGAGAATGCCATTAAACCCGCTAATATGAAGATCAATACTGGAAGGAACGTGACAGGAATATTCAGTTGCTCAACCATGGTAGAAAGGAATAGACCTGTATCTAAGGAAGCGATTAGCTCAGTCAATCCCCAAGCAAAAATTAAGATGAGAATGGCAGGCATCATCGCTTTTACTCCGCTAATCAATGCACGCCACATCCATGATACACTTGCTGTTTCGTTCTTTTTCATTTGCAGAACATATAACAACATAGCTAGCAAAGTAGCCGTAACGCCACCAATTACCAAAGAGAACGGTACATCAGTGTTTTCAAATATTGCCCAAATATCGAAAACGCCTGCTTCTTTATAGCCAGTAACAATCATCATGCCGAGCGTTACCACAATCAGCGTCACGATCGGCGCAACCAAATCACGAACTTTGCCGTGTGTATGCTCAGGGAATTCTTCCTTTAGCTGACCTGGAATTTCTTTACCTTGATCATAAAGTTCACCTTCATTCATTGCACGGTCTTCATGCTTCTTCATTTCAAAGAAGTCATTATTCGTCCAAGCGAAGAAGAAGACCATGGACAATGTCGCAATGACATAGAAGTTCATCGGTGCCATCAAAATAAATGCCGTCAATGGTGAATAGCTCACCGCTGCTGTCGTACCTAAAATAAGTGCAAGTTGTCCAATCAAGAATGCACCCCAACTCGAGATGGGTGACACAACACAAATAGGTGCTGACGTTGAGTCAATGAAATATGCCAATTTCGCACGAGAGATTTTGTGCTGATCTGTAATGGGTCTTGCAATCTGTCCAACTGCCAAGGCATTGAAGTAGTCGTCTACAAAAATGGCAATCCCTAGCCCCATCGTCAACAGCTTCGCGCCACGTTTTGTACGGATGCGTTTGACTGCCCAGCGTGCAAATGCAGCGCTCCCTCCGGATAAACTGACGAATGCCGTAACGATACCTAGTAATAATAGAAATAACATAATAAAAATATTGTATGTATTGAGCCCGCCATCCCAAAATGAAACTGTCATAGCCCTCCATACACCTTTTAGTGTCTCAAACGGTGCAAAATTCGCTAATAGTAAAGCTGCTGTAACAATTCCCGCACCTAGTGATAATAATACTCTCCTTGTCACTAACACCATTACGATGGCGATAATAGGAGGCAAAATAGAGACCCATGTTCCGATCATTGTAATTCCTCCTCTTTCTAGTTGCTAGATAATATCGAAATGCAGAAGATCTTTCGAAGAGTGGAAAGCAGATACGATCGTGTAATTCCTTAATTTACCGATAAAAAAAGCCAACCCCACAGGCAGTAGCATACGTGTAGGAGTTGGCCAGTCAATTGATCAAGCAATACATTCAAAAATCGCAGTACAATTGGCAACTGTAGCTCTCCATACATTTATCGCTGTATGACAGTGTCATTCCTCTTTGAAATGACCCCAACTTGAGAAGTTGACCCTTCTCAAACTTCGGCATGGTCTCCTTTCGCTCGCGGTCATAGATGTCACTCTCTCGCCAAGTACTTATAAACCATGCAGCCTCTACGTAAGTCTCGATATTCTTCTGTTCCTAGTGTAGCAATAATCGACTTTGTTCACAATAGCCATTTACTCCGTCTTCTCTAGCGGGACTTCGATTTGTGCTGGCGTTTGCTCTCCTTTTGAATAAATTTGTGGTACCTTTCCTCTAATCAAGCCAATGGCAATCGGTATTTTCTGCTCCACTACACTTCTGCTAGTTGCTAGCGGAACGATAATCTGCACATTGACTTGTAACATCAGATACACTTCCACATAGGCATTATTAATACCAAATTCACGAATATCGGTTTCTACTGTTGCATGTACATCTCCAATGACGTGGAAGCGGATGGGGATTTTCGGCCCCAAGTTACCGAGCAACGGAATATTCGCGGCTTGACCAATCGGAACAAAAAATACAATACCTTGTTCTTTTTCCATACGGTCAGGATTGTACTCGAGATCTCCAAGTGGCGGTAGCATATCGAGATCTCCGCCTTCTGCGCGCTCTAGATGATTTTCAACAAGCTGATGAATTTCTGACATGACTTGGCTGATAATTTCAGCGTTAAACTTCGTTGTCACCGTATCTGTTGTATCATCGGGAACATTTTCTATAATTTCATTGACATCGTAGACACTGGTGGATCGATTGTTAATGGCTTGACTAATCACGTAACTGGCTATTTTCTGCGTTTGCACTTCGGCATATTGTGTATAGATTGGCGTAAGCTGTTTATTGACCGTATAGAAAAATATCGCCACTCCCACCATGATGGTCGGGATGACAAAGCGCAGAATGGTTTTCCCATAGTTAAACTTCTTTGGTCGTTTTTGATTCGTATAAAACCGCATGAAAACGCCTCCTACTTCACATTATGCGAAATAGGAGGCGGACATAACTACCGCTCATTGAAATATTTCCTTCCGTACCAACCGAGGATATCGCGAATCATTTCCGGCATGATATATTCTTTCTTCGCTTCTTTTAATACTGGATAGAAAAAGCCAAACGTGAACATATCAAGTGTTGCCAACGTATACATTTTACCGGGTTCTACCAAACGGTTGCCTGCAAATAATTGTCCGTCCGTGTTACGGTATAAATGTTCATGTATCATACTACCCATCAGCGTCCCACGAAATCCTAAACCTTTTATCGGAAGTTCCGTCCACTTTGGATCAAGTGATTGCTCATACACTGTCAGCAAATCCTTGCCATCCAAATGAATTAGACAAGGATTAATAGGGTGTGGCAATAAAGAGTGCAAATCCCCTTTTGTCACCCAGCCTTTATCTAAACTACCAAGGAAAATTCCCGCATTGAAAAGCGCGCAGTCAGCATCAAGATACGTAAGTAACGCGCGGCCAAACAGCGAGGATAACGGACTGTCTCCTGTAAGACGCTGTGATAATGGAGAGGGATTATAAAACACAGGCACTTCTAGTGTCTCTTCCCCCTTGGCAAATAAACTATTCACCTGTTCCATATCCTCTTCTGACATTTCCATCATCTGTGTTGGAAAAACCTCTGCGTTCATATGAATGACCTGACCTGTCATACGGTCTATATCGATCTGGACGTGACCGACATACTGACCGAATTTTTCTGCTGCCGCAAGTAGCGTGTCGTCAATCCATTCACCTTTTTGTAATAAATGGTGCGTGTGTGCTCCTAAAATCACATCGATCTCCGGGCATTGCGCAGCTAAAATACGATCTTCATTGATTCCCAAATGCGAGAGACAGACGATGACATCGCATTGAGGACGCAAGTTTCGAGCCATTTCCTGCAATGCCGCGTGCGGGTCGCTTACACTCCAGCCAAGTTGTTCATAAAAAGCATAGTATGGCGCTGTGGCACCGATGACGCCGACGCGCACACCTTCCGTGGTCTCCAATATTGTGGACGTCTTCGCCCAGTATGGTAGCTTACCATCCAGTTCAGTCAAGTTGCAGAGCACTACATCAAAGTGCGCATCTTCATATAATCTATTTAACGCTTCCTTTGACATGGTGATTCCTTCATTATTGCCAATCGTTACTGCGTCATATCCTGCTTTGTTTAATAATTCAATATTTCCTTTTCCTTCCGTTCCTTCGGTAAACGGATGAGACCGATCAATATGGTCTCCAATATCAAATAGAAAACAATGCTCCCCATTCTCTTCAGCTTGTTGCATCCGCTTAGTAAGAAAGTGATGAATTTGCGGCCAATTCTCGAAATGACTATGGACGTCATTCGTATGATAAATATGGATCGTTGCTACCGTCTCCTTCATATATGTCAACCCCAAATCCCCTCATAGATGGAACGAAGTCCAAAGACGAGTAAAATGATGCGTATGACTAAAACCAATGTATCTGATTTCATTTTGCTATTTAAATAGGCACCAAGCATGCCACCGAAATAGGCGCCCGGCACGACAGGTATCGTATACAGCCATGGCACATGACCGAGTGAAATATGAGATACCGAGTTAACGATAGCTGATAAAAACACCATAAGCATAGAGGTTGCAACAGCGACGTGTGGCGGGAACAAGAAGAGTAAAATCATTGCTGGCACAATCATCGTACCGCCACCTATTCCGAATAAGCCTGACGTAAATCCAATGAACAATGACAATAAGATGGCAAACCAAATGGGGTAGCCATAGATATGTGTTTTACCTTGCGGATCAGTAAACTTGATCTTTTTCCCATTGTCTACAAACCATCGAATCGGTTTCAAATATTTTCTCGTTAATAACAGTGTAGATAAAATGATGAGTAATATGCCAAAATATAAATTAAATGAGGACAAACTTACGCTTTTATTGACTAGCGCACCTAGAATGATACCCGGTATACTTGCAGCGAAAAATAACAATGCACTACGATAATCAATCGTCTTTACTTTCATATAAGACAGTGTCGATCCAAGTCCATTCGCAATCATCATGATAACCGACAAGCCCACTACACTTTGCGGTGTAATATCAGGAATCATTCCTAAATTTAATCCGACAAACAGTGTGACAGGAACCAAGATGGTTCCTCCACCGAGGCCCGCAATCGAACCGATAATACCGGATACTAAACCTATTAAGGCGAGTGCTACAAATTCCATCACTGATCCCCCTCAAATAAATCCAGTTGCTTGGTGAGAGGCTGACCGTATTCTATGTTAAGTAATCGTGCAAATTGTTTGGCGTTCTTCGCAGCATGCTGCCCAGAGTTATTATTAAAGATGACAAATACTTCGTCTGTCTGTTTTTCAAGATGTTTCACGATGTCACGCATACTCTCTAACTCTTTTTCATTATAATCATAAAGATAGCGAACTTTACGCCATGCTTTACTATCTCCCGTAGTATTTACCCACCCTTTATCATTGCGACCGTGGAGCCGTAACAAAACTTTCGGATCCGTTGCGACTGGGACTAGCGGTACACTTCCGTCCCCTACTTGTGGCTCATCACACACGACATGGATGATGTTTAATTCTTTTAGAAAGTCGAGTGTTTTCTCCCGATAAGCTGGAGAATACCACGTTTGATTGCGAAACTCTACAGCGATCGGTAACGGCTGTAATTGTTCATGCACATAGCGAATGCGATCCACATTTTCCTTCTTACAATCGAACCAAGGTGGAAATTGTACCAGTACCATCGCGAGCTTCCCCGCCTCAACAAATGACGTCAGGGACAGCTTAAACAGCGAGAACATTTCCTCTTCAGATTCATATGGTAACTTTCCACGCTGATGACCTGTGATACCCTGATACGCCTTCACGACAAATTGAAAATTAGCGGGCGTTTCCTCTGTCCATTTATCCATCACTTTCTTCGATTGTATCGCATAAAATGTCGAATCTAGTTCGACGATTGGAAAGTGTTTACTATAATCTACTAGTTTTTTATTCGCGACTGTTTTCTCATTGTATAGACTTGGATGGTCTCCCCACCCTGTCAGACCAACATGTATCATGGAAAACCCTCCTCTTATGATCTTTAGCTTAGTGTATCATATCTTATGTATTTTCGGAAAAGTCGTACTTCCTGATTTGGTAGTAGTATTTTCTGTCTTTCGCTAGTCAACCGATCTACTATTCAAGCAAAAAAGCGTCCCGGGATAAGATCTCCGAGACACTTCTTCACTCATTACTCTTGCCATGCGCTCATTCCACCGCGTACATTCGTTACATTCACGAATCCTGCTTTTTTCAGTTGGTTTGCTGCCTTGGCACTCCGCATGCCGCTTTGACAGATGACGATGACTTCTTGATCTTTCTTCAATGTTCCCATCTGTGTTGAAAGCAAATTCAAAGGAATATTTTTAAATTGCTTTATATGGCGTCCTGAATATTCAGCTGGTGTACGTACATCGATACATTGTACGTTTTGATCGTTCACTCGATCTTTTAATTGTGCAGTCGAAAGTGAACGCACACCTTTTGCAGGCTTCATGCGCCAAACTACGAAGCCGACGAGAAGTGCTATGATGATCCATTCCATAATTAATGCCTCCTATTAGTGAGTCCATTCGATGATGACGAGAATGACTCCCATTACCGCAAATGCTATATGGCCAAGACAAAAGCGCGGAAATACTTTCTTTTCCAGTTCTTCGGCCGATTGGATTGTACAGTTTCGATTAAACAAAAACCGTTTACATTTATTCATGCGTCTAGTGCAGCGTGAATACTTGCTGGATCAAAGCCGATAATCCATTTTCCATTCAACTGTGTTTGTGGAACGCCCATCTGTCCGGTTAGTTCCATCAGACGTTCTCCTTCTGCAGGATTTATAGAGACATTGATCGTCTCGTAAGGCACGTGAATTTCATCCAGATAATTCGTCATCATCGTGCAATAAGGACAAGTAGATGATACATATACGGTTGCTTTTTTAGACATGTAAAAAACTCCTTTTCATTTGTATATATATTTATTATATACCCCACTAGGTATGTTATCAATCAATTGATTCGACCATAAGAAGGAGATTGTCTTTAGTGCAAAGCATGCTATTATATAGAGGTAACCAAATGAATAAGAAAGGATAGATGAACGTGAGCGACGTACTTTTACAACAAATTTTAAGTGAAATGAAAGGCATTAAAACTGACATCTCTGGGATTAAGTCAGATGTTAGTACACTTAAATCAGACGTCAGTACACTTAAGTCGGACGTCAATACACTTAAGTCAGACGTTAGTGCACTAAAATTACATGTCGATGTCCTAAATACAGACATGTCAGAAGTGAAAAAAGAACAGCAACTGACAAATAAACGGTTATCTTCTATTGAAACTAAACAGGATACAATTTACCTGCACACTGATTCTTTAACTGAAATGCAAACTAAAAGCCTCTCTTTACTCGAACAACTCCAAACAGATGTAGAATTCACCTATCAAAAGACCGCAATGAATGATTAAAAGTTAACCGTATTGAAACAAACTCCACTCACAAACACTAAGCAGGCAAATAAAAAAACAAGCGTGTCTGGATGGACATACTTGTTTTTATCGTGACTCCTTTCTTTATTATGTGCTCGCTGTGTTCATTCTATCTCCTACTAACTTATCCTTTGCCTCACGGTACTGCTGTGCTAATTGTGCGACGTACTCTTTCGTAGGTTGAACTTTATCGATGATGCCAATTCCTTGGCCACAGCCCCAAATATCTTTCCATGCTTTTTGACCTGCATCTCCGCCGAAATTCATTTTACTTGGATCACTTTCCGGTAAATTTTCAGGATCTAAACCCGAAGCTAGGATGGACGTAGCTAAATAATTCCCGTGCACTCCCGTGAAATAATTACTGTACACAATATCATCCGAGGTGGCGTCTATGATAGCTTGTTTATACTCTTCAACGGCTCTTGCTTCTTCAGTAGCGATGAATGGCGATCCGATGTAGGCAAAGTCCGCCCCCATCACTTCGGCTGCCAATACGCTTCTGCCGGTTGCGATGGATCCGCCAAGTACCAATGGTCCGTCAAACCATTCCCGAATTTCTTGAACGAGTGCGAACGGACTTTTCGGACCCGCGTGCCCTCCCGCTCCTGCAGCTACCGCAATTAAACCATCTGCACCTTTTTCAATTGCCTTCTTCGCGAACGTATTATTGATCACATCATGCAATACAATTCCACCGTAACTATGTGCAGCTTCATAGACATCTTCTCTTGCGCCAAGAGATGTAATAATGATGGGTACTTTGTATTTCACGCACAGCTCCATATCTTCTTGCAATCTTTCATTGGATCGGTGAACGATTTGGTTGATCGCAAATGGTGCGGCTGGTTTATTGGGATTTTTCGCATTATAGTCGGCTAATTCTTCTGTAATCTCGATCAACCACTCTTCGAATTGTGCAACGGGCCTTGCATTTAGAGAAGGCATAGAACCGATTACTCCTGCTTTACATTGCTCTATCACAGTTTTAGGATTACTAATAATGAACATCGGGGCTGCGATCACTGGAAGACTCATACTCTTTTTCCATTCTACTAAATTCATCAGAAACACTCTCCTTTTGTCGTAAGCGCTTTCAAAAATTATAAATATATCTCTGTAACGAACATACACTAAGACGTTTCAAAAGCTTTACACCTTTGATACATGTATATACATGTATTTTACTGGATTTTTTGGAGTTGTCAATCAATTTATGAATGGAGATTCATTTTTGTGCTACTTAAATTTCAAATTCATCAATCACTTTTTGTAATGCCTTCAACTTCTTCAGTAAGTCCATATATTCTCCTTTGCCGATAGATCCTTCAATTTGTTCCTGTACTTGTGTCCAGATCGGTGTAGCTTCATTTAATTTGTCATACCCTAATTCTGTAATCGTGACCACTTTGGTTCGCGAATCCTGTTTCGCTCTTTTGATCTGTACATATCCGGAATCGTTTAGAATGTTCAAGTTACGCGTGACGGTTGTTTGATCCAGCAACATCATCTCACCTAATTTACTAATCGAAATATCCGGTGATGTATAAATATTGCCGAGCATATAATATTGGGTGATTTTTAATCCAGTAGATTTCAAGAGATGATTGTACAGTTGTGTGAGTGATCCGGATACCGCACGGAGATTCGCACTAGTACACACGTCAATAATATAATTTGCTTGCTCTTGATCCAATTTTTTTCTCATGATGTCCACTCTTTCCTAAAAATGATGGCCGTACTGTCACAGCCGCTTCGACAATTCATTCTATTGTACATGTACCGGCATAAATTTTAAAGCTGGATTTCCCGCTACACTTAGTAGTATGCTTTTATTACATGTATATACATGTAGTAGAAGTATTTCAGTGAAATGGAGGTAGAGAAGAGGATGAAAGAACTTAATTTATTAGATAGTATTGATTTGGAACAGACATTGATAGGTGCTTTAGGCATTACCTTTACACAACTCGATCCTGACAAAGTCGTCTGTGAAATGCCAGTTGGACCGAAAACTGTTCAGCCTATGGGGTTGTTACATGGAGGCGCTTCAGTAGCACTAGCTGAAACTGCGGCCAGCATTGCAGCCGCTTTAAACCTAAATCCCGAGACGCATTATCCAGTAGGTCTAGAAATTAATGCGAATCATGTACGAGGTAAAAAAGATGGTGTGGTCACTGCTACTGCCGTTCCATTCCATAAAGGGCGCACATCGATGGTCTGGGATATCCAAATCACGGATGAAGTAGGTAAATTAATAAGTGTTTCGAGATGCACGATTGCGGTTGTGGAGAAAAAAGGTAGATAAACTACAAAGCCATCAAATCTTAGGACAGCTACTATTAAATGAACGCATAAAAAAACCTGCCGCATCTTGTAGATGCGGGCAGGTTTTTGCTGTCTTATCCGATAGAACCTTCCATCTCGAACTTGATCAAACGGTTCATCTCTACCGCATATTCCATCGGTAGTTCTTTTGTGAATGGCTCGATGAAGCCCATAACGATCATTTCTGTTGCTTCCAATTCAGGAATACCGCGGCTCATCAAATAGAAGAGTTGCTCTTCGGAAACTTTCGATACTTTTGCTTCGTGTTCCAATGAAATATTGTTATTCAAAATTTCATTGTATGGAATCGTATCTGAAGTAGAGAGTTTATCCATAATCAACGTATCACACTCAATGTTGGCACGAGCTCCGTCTGCATTGCGTCCGAAGTGAACAACTCCGCGATACGTTACTTTTCCGCCGTGTTGAGAAATAGATTTTGAAACAATAGTAGAAGACGTGTTAGGTGCCAAGTGCATCATTTTCGCGCCGGCATCCTGGTGCTGTCCTTTACCTGCTAATGCGATGGATAGCGTCATACCGCGTGAGCCTTCACCTTTTAGGATGACTGCAGGGTACTTCATCGTCAATTTAGAACCAATGTTTCCATCGACCCATTCCATTGTCGCATTCTCTTCACATACTGCACGCTTCGTTACCAAGTTGTAGACGTTGTTCGCCCAGTTTTGGATCGTTGTGTAACGGCAATATGCATCTTTTTTGATGATAATTTCTACAACCGCACTGTGTAGGGAGTTGGTTGTATAAACAGGTGCTGTACAACCTTCTACGTAGTGAACGCTTGCGCCTTCGTCTACGATGATTAACGTACGCTCGAATTGTCCCATGTTTTCCGAGTTAATACGGAAATAAGCTTGTAGCGGTGTTTCTACATTCACGCCAGGTGGTACATAGATAAATGATCCACCAGACCATACAGCAGAGTTTAACGCTGAGAATTTGTTGTCTGAGTTCGGAATAACCGTACCCCAATATTTTTTGAACAACTCTTCGTTTTCACGAAGTGCAGAATCTGTGTCTTTAAAGACAATTCCTAGATCTGTTAGTTCTTCTTTCATATTGTGGTAAACAACTTCAGACTCATACTGTGCAGAGACACCTGCTAAGTATTTTTGTTCCGCTTCAGGAATACCTAGTTTATCAAACGTACGCTTGATTTCATCAGGTACTTCATCCCAAGAAGTTTCTGCACCTTCAGACGGTTTTACGTAGTACGTGATTTCATCAAACTTCAATGAATTCAAGTCTCCGCCCCATTGTGGCATTGGCTTACTGTAAAAAATTTCAAGAGATTTCAAACGGTAATCCAACATCCACTGTGGTTCTTCTTTCATTGCCGAAATTTCTTCCACTATCTCACGTGTCAATCCACGTTCTGAACGGAACACAGAAACGTCTTTGTCATGGAAACCGTATTTGTAATCGCCGATTTCCGGCATTTGTTTTGCCATTATTATTCCTCCGTTCCATAATTGCTCGTACTATGGCCAAGGTCATTGCGACTCGCCAGAGACTCCCTCTTCCATCGCCTTCCAGCTCAATGTTGCACATTTAATGCGGGCAGGGAATTGCGCGACACCCGATAATGCTTCTAGGTCGTCAAGATCAATCGACTCGTCCAACTCTTTGCCTAACATCATATCTGAAAAAGTATGTGCCAACTTAACTGCTTCTTCAGTCGTTTTACCTTTGATCATCTGTGTCATCATAGATGCGGATGCCATCGAAATGGAACATCCTTCTCCTTCAAACTTGACGTCTTTGACGATGTCGTCTTCCACATTCATTGTTAAACGGATGACGTCACCACAAGTCGGGTTGTTCATATCAATTGTAACATTACCGTTCTCTAGGACGCCTTTGTTTTTCGGATGTTTATAATGCTCCATGATTACAGATCGATAAAGTTGATCTAGTTTATTAGTAGACATCGTTAAAATACTCCTTTGTTGTGCGAAGTCCTTCCACGAGGCGATCTACGTCATCAGTGGTGTTATAAAGATAGAAGCTGGCACGTGCTGTTGAAGAAACATCCAACCATTTCATCAATGGTTGTGCACAGTGATGACCTGCACGAACAGCAATACCATTCATATCGAGTACAGTTGCGACATCATGAGGATGGACATCATCCAAGTTGAATGTGACCAATCCTGCACGCTGATCGGGATCTCTTGGTCCATAAATGGTCAAGCCGTCGATTTCAGACATTTTATCCATAGCATAACCAGCTAGTTCGTGCTCATGCTGTTCGATAGCGTCCAAACCGATTTCTTCCAAGAAGTCGATGGCTGCACCGAGCCCAATAGCTCCTGCAATAATAGGCGTACCACCTTCAAACTTCCAAGGTAATTCTTTCCACGTAGATTCGTATAGTCCGACAAAATCAATCATCTCGCCGCCGAATTCGATGGGTTCCATATTATTGAGTAAATCCTTTTTACCGTAGAGGACACCGATACCGGTAGGTCCACACATTTTGTGTCCGGAAAATGCAAGGAAGTCGCAATCTAGTTTCTGTACATCTATTTTAACATGTGGAGCTGCTTGCGCAGCGTCCACACACATCACCGCACCGTGTTGATGGGCAATTTTCGTGATTTCTTCAATCGGATTCATCGTGCCGAGAACGTTGGAAACATACATGATGGAAACAATTTTCGTTTTATCCGTAATGGTTTCCCGTACTTTATCAAGTGATAACGTACCGTCTTCTTCTAAATCAATATATTTTAACACTGCGCCAGTTTCTTTGGCGAGCTGTTGCCACGGAATGATATTGGAGTGGTGCTCCATATGTGTAATGACGATTTCGTCACCTTCCGAGACATTGGCACGACCATAGCTTTGCGCAACTGTGTTAATCGCTGTTGTTGTACCGCGCATGAAGATGACTTCTTGCGTGGATTTAGCATTAATGAATTTACGGACTTTCTCACGAGCGCCTTCATAACCATCTGTCGCGCGATTTCCAAGTGTATGCACCCCACGGTGAACATTGGAGTTATCAAAGCGATAATAGCGATCCAGTGCCTCAATTACTTGCACAGGCTTTTGTGAAGTCGCCGCGCTATCTAAGTAGACAAGTGGATGTCCATTGACTTCTTGATCTAATATAGGGAAATGATTGCGGATGTCTTTGCTGAGCATTAGCGCACTTTCCTTTCAATAACCTCCGTTAATTGTTTTCTAACTCCTGCGATTGGCAATTTGCTAACAACTGGAGCTAAGAAACCATGAATGATGAGGCGTTCTGCATCTTCTTGTGTAATCCCACGGCTCATTAGATAGAACATTTGCATTGGGTCTACGCGTCCTACCGAAGCAGCGTGACCTGCTGTTACATCATTTTCATCGATAAGCAAAATCGGGTTCGCGTCTCCACGTCCTCTTTCACCTAACATCAGAATACGGGACTCTTGCACCGCGTTCGAGCGAGTTGCGCCTTTCGCGATTCGTCCGATTCCGTTAAAGATAGCGGATGAGTTTTCTTTCATTACACCATGCTTCAAGATGAAAGCGTCTGTATCAAGTCCCCAGTGTACGATTTCAGATGTGAAGTTTTGTTTCTGGCTACCGCGTCCAACTACAACGGATTTCATATCACTAGATGAGCCGTCACCGACTAAATGCGTGATGTTTTCAGAAATCGTATTGCCGTCGTTCATTAATCCAAGTGCCCACTCAATGCGTGCGTGAGGTCCAGTCACCCCGCGACGGTTGACATACGTTGTCACACCTTCCGCTAATACGTCGACTGATCCGTAGACAATTTTCGCATTGGCCATAGCAAATACTTCCGCTACAATGTTCGCTTGAGTTGCCGCATGCTCCATAGTAGATAGATAGCTTTCTACATATGTTACTTGACTGTTTTCTTCGGCAACGATGACTACGTGGTTGAACAATGATGCTTCTTCGTTATCGTGAATGAAGAGTACTTGAAGTGGATCTTCGATTACTACGTTTTTAGGTACGTAGACAAATACTCCACCGTTGATCAATGCCGCGTGAAGAGCTGTTAACTTATGCTCATCCACTTTGACACCGTCCGTCATCAAGTATTTCTGTAACAATTCACTGTGTTCGCGTGATGCCGTAAAGATATCCGTCATAATAACGCCTTGTGACTGTAAATCTTCAGACAGTGAAAGATATGCAGGTGTGTTATTGTGCTGCACGTAAATATTTTGTTGTTGTTCGTCATCGATCAATGCTTTCGCTTCAGTTGGTAATTCTTCCAACCCTGCGAAGATCGAGCTCTCAACTGTATGTGAAGGGAATTCCGTGAAATTCCAATTGGTAATTTTAGTTTTATCTGGTTTTGGCATTTCGAGCACTTCAGCTTTCGCTAGAGCGTTCGAACGAAAATCTGCCATCCAAGCAGCTTCCTCCACTTTTGCGGAATAAGAGCGGACGTCCTGTTCGGTCAATGCCAATGTTGTTTCAACCGTCATTTTGAGTCGTCCCCTTTCTTATGCTTCTTGTCCAACAGTTTCGTCTTCGATACCTAGTTCTTCTTTGATCCAGTCGTATCCTTCAACTTCAAGTTTCTTAGCTAGTTCTGAACCACCCGTTTTAACAATTTTACCTTGCATAATGATATGCACTTTATCTGGCTCGATGTAATCCAATAAACGTTGGTAGTGAGTGATAATTAAGCAACCGAAACCTTCGCCGCGCATTTGGTTGATACCGTTAGAAACAATTTTCAATGCGTCGATATCCAGACCTGAGTCAATCTCGTCAAGTACTGCGAACTTTGGCTTCAACATCATAAGTTGGAGAATTTCGTTACGCTTTTTCTCTCCACCTGAGAAACCTTCATTCAAATAACGAGTGGCCATATCTTCTTGCATTTCAAGAACTTCCATCTTGCTATCCATTTCACGAATAAATTTCATCAAAGAAATTTCATCGCCTTCTTCACGACGTGCGTTCACTCCAGAACGAAGGAAATCTGCGTTCGTTACACCAGTGATTTCACTTGGATATTGCATAGCTAGGAATAGACCGGCTCTCGCACGCTCATCTACTTCCATTGCCAATACGTCTTCTCCATCAAGCATAATGGATCCGGAAGTCACTTCATATTTCGGGTGACCCATGATTGCGGATGCAAGCGTGGATTTCCCCGTACCATTTGGACCCATGATTGCATGGATCTCATTTGTATTTATTGTTAAGGTAACACCTTTTAAGATTTCTTTGTCCTCAATTCGGACATGAAGATCTTTAATTTCCAAAATTGCCATTCCAATACCTCCAGTATGATCGCGTTGAATGGTTATGATCCATTCTCTATTTAGTATCATTCTAATCTTAACCCATATTTGATTGGGTTGCAAATCTTTAAGAAACATTACACATATTGGCTAATTTCATTGCAACAACGCAGACGGCTATATTTTTCACGATATGTATTTTTCATTTGACAACTAGTGAATGAGAATCAACCAGTCCTTAGTACATAAGAATTAGACAGCAAAAAAGTCGGTCAAGTAACCGACTTTTCTACTACTCTATACTTTTTTAGTGAAACGATCGACGATCATTGCAAGCGCACCGTCACCTGTAACGTTCGTTGCTGTTCCGAAACTATCTTGCGCTAAATAGAGCGCAATCATCAATGCTACCATGCCATCACTGAATCCAAGCATAGTCGTCAGAAGTCCAGTTGCCGCGACGACTGCGCCTCCCGGTACACCTGGAGCGGCGATCATCGTAACACCTAACATAAAGATAAATTGTAAATACGAACCAAAACTTACATCAAAACCATTCATCAGCATAACACCGATCGAACAGGAAACAATCGTAATCGTACTACCTGACAAATGGATCGTTGCGAATAATGGAACCGCGAAGTCCGTTACACGTTCCGAAGCACCCGTTTTTTTCGCTTGACGCAACGTAACCGGAATCGTTGCAGCAGAAGACTGCGTTCCGATCGCTGTCAGATATGCTGGCAACATCGTTTTCATTAACACGAACGGATTCCGTTTGTTCAACGTACCCGCCACTGTGTATTGGAATGTCAGCATGGTCAAATGAAGAAGAATAATCATAATGAAAACAAATACAAAGACTGAAAGTACATTTGCCACTTCACCTGTATACGTCATATTCAGGAAAATCCCGAAAATATGGAAAGGTAGTAATGGAATGATGACGACAGAAATGACTTTATCGATAATCAAATTAAATTCATCGAAGAATGATATCATCGTCTTCCCTTTAATCGCTGCCATTCCAATGCCAAGCACAAATGCCAATAGCAAAGCAGTCATGATCCCCATCACTGGATCCATTTCCATTTCGAAGAACGCTACTCCGGCTTCACGTGCGCCTTCTGCAACATCCTTCTTCGTCGTCGGCTGAATAAAGTTGGGCAAAATATTTATTGCGACAATATACGCAAGCAATCCCGCAATTACCGTAGATCCATACGCAAATGCAGCAGACATACCAAGTAATTTTCCGGAACCTGCGCCAAGTTTTGCAATACTTGGTGCGATAAACGCAGTGATAATCAGCGGAACGATAAAGTTCAAGAATCCACCGAATAACATATTAAAAGTAGCTGCTAAACGAACGAACCAATGCGCAAATCCTTCATGGATCAACGGCAATACTAAACCAAGTCCGATCGCCAGCCCAATGGCAATGAGAATTCGCCAAATGAGCCCTAATTTAAACTTCACAATACGTCCTCCTCAAATACACATATGTATTACTCAAACAAAATCAACTTTATCACAAGTCGATAGAATAAAGAAGATTTTATTTAGATTTATGTAATGTTTTTCTTGCGGGTTGTTAGGAAGTGGATTGGGTGGTGTTGTTTGGAAGTTTAGTTGTGTGGATTAGGTGGGCATGAAGGCACTTTGAGCGGGTAGCGCGTGGGGTTGAACGGATACGAGAGCGCATTGAGCGAGGCTCGGGCGCGATAGAGCGGATAGACCAGAACATTGAGCGAGTCTCGTGCGGGATAGAGCGGATAGACCAGAACATTGAGCGAGTCTCAGACCGAGTAGAGCGACCAGCCCATTGAGCGGA
This sequence comes from Sporosarcina sp. P34, assembly GCF_002743375.1. GTDB lineage: Bacteria > Bacillota > Bacilli > Bacillales_A > Planococcaceae > Sporosarcina. Next base: position 91,670 of record NZ_PDZC01000008.1, on the reverse strand, counting down.
TCTCGTGCGGGATAGAGCGGACACACTAGCATATTGAGCGGGGCTCGGGCGCGATAGAGCGGATAGACCAACACATTGAGCGAATCTCCACCAACATGTAGCAACCACACTAACACACCCACCAAGCACACAATAAAAAAACCGGCAGCTGCGATAGCTACCGGCGTTCGTTGAATTATTTCACAGGAACAACTGATCCAGACCATTCATTCAAAATGAAATCTTGAATTTGTTCTGAAGTCAATACTTCTACCAATGCTTTGATTGCATCGCTGTCTTCGTTGCCGCTCTTCACAGCAATTATATTAACGTACGGAGACTCTTTATCTTCCAATGCGATCGCATCTTCCATTGGATTCAACCCCGCATCGATAGCGAAGTTGGAGTTGATTAATAATGCGTCGCCTTCATCGTTATTATACAACTGTGGCATTAACGCTGCTTCGTAGTTCGCATCAAACTCCAAGTTCTTTGGATTTTCTACGATATCGCCTACTTCAGCTTTTACTTTTTCCACGTCATCCGCTAGCTTGATCAATCCTTTTTCTTCAAGCATAGCAAGCACTCGACCGTGATCCGCAACGGAGTTACTGATTAAGATCGTCGCTCCGTCAGGAAGTTCTTCCAATGAATCATATTTCTTAGAGTATACACCGATTGGCTCGATGTGAATTGCGCCTGCATTAACGAAGTCATAACCGAAATCGGCAATTTGACTCTCTAGGTAAGGAATGTGTTGGAAATAGTTCGCATCCAGTGTACCTTCGTCCAAATCTTTGTTTGGCAGTACATAATCTGTGTAACTCTCGATTGTTAAGTCATAACCTTTTTCAGCTAGTAATGGCTTAGCTTCTTCCAAAATTATTGCGTGTGGTGTGTTAGATGCGCCGACTACCAATGATGTTTTCTCGCCTTTTTCTGCTCCATCTACATCTGGTGCTGCATTATCTTTACTACCTTCGTCTTTCGATCCGCAAGCTGCCAATGCAAGCACTAGTACTGCTGCGAATAGACCGAATAAAAATTTCTTCATATCCACATTTCTCCCTCTCCATTATGGAATATTTCTATGGTTAACAGGTTTCCCTGAAAATCCTATTATCGCTTGTCCAAACGTTTTGTAATGAAATCACCAATAAATTGAATGATAAATACGATAATCAATACTAGAATCGTTGCCATTAACGTTACATCTTCGCGACTACGCTGGAACCCTTCCAAATATGCTAGCGTACCAAGACCGCCTGCACCGATCACTCCCGCCATCGCGGTATATCCGACGAGCGCAATCGAAGTTACCGTAATTCCAGAGACTAATGCCGGCATGGATTCTGGTAACAAAACTTTGAAAATGATTGTGGATGTTTTAGCACCCATTGAGCGCGCTGCTTCAATAACCCCTTTATCGATTTCCTGCAATGCAATCAACACCATACGGCCATAAAATGGAGCGGCACCGATAATTAATGCGGGTAGTGCGGCATTCGGTCCACGCATACTGTCGAATAATAATTTTGTTAGAGGAATTAATAAAATAATCAATATGATAAAAGGAATCGACCGGAATATATTCACGAAGGCCCCTGTAAAGACATTGGTGATTTTATTCGCCCATAACTGCCCTGGACTTGTTAAAAACAACAACAAACCAAGTGCGATACCGAAGACAAATGTAAAGAACGTGGAGTAAGCCGACATATAAAGCGTCTCACCCGTTGCTTCCCACATTTTATCCCAATTCACGTTTGGGAACCATTGCTCAATCATGGATCAGCACCTCCGTCTTCACTTCATTGGCATCCAGGAAAGCAATTGCTTCCTCTATAACCGCCACGTCCCCTACTAGTTGCAAGACGAGTGTGCCGTATGCGCCGTCACGTGTTGTCGAAATATTTCCTTGCACGATGTTGACATCGATGGGGAATTTACGGATCAATTCAGCAAGTAGCGGCTGCTCTGTACGGTCGCCAATGAAAGCTAGCTTGATCAATTTGCCGTGTGGCGATTCTTGCTGTAAATGTGCCATCGCTGCGTCCGTATCTGCACTATCCGTCACTTGCGAAATAAAGCGCTTTGTAATATCCGCTTGTGGGGATTGGAAGACATCTAGTACATTACCCAGTTCCACGACTTTCCCCGCTTCCATGACCGCCACGCGATGACAGATTTTGCGGATAACATGCATTTCATGCGTAATTAACACAATCGTTAGTCCAAGACGCTCATTAATATCTGTTAGTAAATCAAGAATCGCATTCGTCGTCTCTGGATCTAGTGCAGACGTCGCTTCATCACAGAGTAAGACTTCAGGATCATTTGCAAGCGCGCGCGCAATACCGACACGTTGTTTCTGACCACCTGATAATTGCGATGGATACGCCTGTTCTCGACCTGTTAAACCAACGAGATCGATCAATTCCTTCACTTTTTGCTTGCGTGCCGATTTCTTTACGCCAGCAATTTCGAGAGGAAACATGATATTCTCTTCTACTGTTCTAGACCACAGTAAGTTAAAGTGCTGGAAGATCATGCTGATTTTCTGACGCGCATTCCGAAGGCCAGCACCTTGTAATGAAGTCATTTCTTGTCCGTGAATCATGATACTGCCGGACGTAGGCGTTTCAAGACCATTCAATAGTCGAATTAATGTACTTTTTCCTGCCCCACTGTACCCGATGACGCCGAAAATTTCTCCCTCTTTGATGGCTAATGTCACGTCATCTACCGCGACAATTTCTGAACGGTTCAATTGGAACTTTTTATGAACGTTTGTTAGTTGAATCATTTTCCGCACCACCTTATTAAGTCTTTTTCATTTGTTTTTTGGAATACTACACAGCGCTTTCCGCTTTAGTTCCATCCAGCTTCAGATGCCAGCTCCTCGGGTCGTTTCGATCTTAAGATCAAGGCAAAAAGCGCCTTGATTTTAAGCTCTCCAACGCCTGTCGGAGCTAAACGGCATCTTCCGCTTTAGTTCCATCCAGCTACAAGTGCCAGGCTCTCGGGTCGTTTCAGACGTACCAAAAAGGCAAAGTGCGCCTTTGTGGTACGTCCTCCAACGCCTGTCGAGCCTACACGGCGCTTTCCGCTTTAGTTTAAAAAAGCCTTCCTGCAGATTAGCAGAAAGGCCGAACGTATGTAGTTATGTACGTTACCATTCTCTCATCTACCAAAGCATTACGCATTGAGTGATTTGGCACCATTTCACATATGTGACGGTTGCCGGGCTTCATAGGGCACTTCCCTCCACCGCTCTTTATAAGAGTTACGTATTCAATTGATTAACTACTTATACCATACTTTGATTTCGATTGTCAACTGAGCTTCTCTAATAGATACGGGACGGATTGAAAGGCGTAAATCTTTTCTACAGGCTGTCCTTTTCGCTGAATGAGTAAACAAGGAACACTTTCCACCTCATATTCAGTTGCGATTTCTTGAATATAGTTCAAGTCTGCCTTTCCAATCGGTAGTTGCGGGCGCATTGTCTCGATCACCGTCAGCATTTTTGAAGCAACTGCACACGTTCCACACATTGGTGTATATAAATAAAAAGCGGCTACTTGCTCTGCCGCCTGTGTGCGTTGCCAGTCTTCAATTGTCCAATGATTCATGTGGTCCACCTGCCAAATACTTGGAATGTACTTTAAAATTAGCAGCAGCTAAAATGCTTGCCAATAGCTTAACGGGAGTCGTTTCCACTTGACGATAGAGACGATCCGTGTATAAATGTCTCGCTTCTGGATACAGTTGTTTGAACAGCTTACGAATGGACTCACCGGAGGCGTCCGCATCCATAAAGACGAACAGATCTTGCTGCTCGTACGGTTCAAGCAGTTCTTCAATATGATACGCACTAATCGTGCCATTCGTACAAAGAATCTCTACAGGCTCTGCAAGGATCGGTACTAGCCGCTTACGATCCGAACCGCCTTCTACAATGAGAACTTTCGGGTCCATCCTGTTTCCTCCTAGCGTGTAAAAAAGCGCTGAGACGTTCCAGCGCTTTTTCTTTTGGAATATTATTCAGCTGTCATTTTTTCGTACTGCTCAGCTGTCATTAACTCATCCAGTTCAGCTTTGTTATCGATTTCAACTACTACCATCCATGCGTCTTCATATGGAGATTCATTAACCAATTCAGGGCTATCTTCGAGGTTCTCATTCACTTCCACGACTTTACCAGTAAGTGGAGCGTACAATTCAGAAACAGTCTTCACTGATTCAACACTTCCGAAAGGCTCGTCCGATTTCAACTGATCGCCAACCTGTGGCAGTTCAACGAATACGATATCGCCTAGTTCAGACTGTGCGAAATGTGTGATGCCGATACGGTATTTACCGTCTTCTTCTTTTACCCACTCGTGCTCTTCTGAATAACGTAAATCTTTTGGTGTGCTCATGTCGTAACCTCCAAAAATATAATAGTTTAACTTCCTTTAGTTTGCCATAGTTCCCCTGTAAAGACAAGAACCTAAATCACTTCTTCCATGTTTCCGTGAACGCGGTTTCATTAAATCCAACGGTCACTTTTTGGTCGTCGGAAACGATTGGGCGTTTGATAAGCATTCCGTCTGAAGCGAGAAGCGCAATCTTTTCATCATCCGTCATAGTTGGCAGTTTGTCTTTCAAATTGAGCTCACGATATTTCATGCCGCTCGTGTTGAAGAACTTTTTCATTTCAAGTCCGGAATTCGCGATCATGTTGCGCAGTTCGTCTTCGCTTGGAGGTTGTTCGGCGATGTTTTTTTCTTCGAATGAAATCCCCTCGTCCGTAAGCCATTTCTTCGCTTTTCGGCACGTGGTACATTTCGGATAACCGTAGTATGTCATAGTCATAATAATCAATCCCTCCTTTTTTCTCAGTATAGCAAATAAAGGGGAATAGATGCGAACTTAGCGGCGTTTGGTTGCTGTGGTGTTCGTGCGTAAAAAGACTGGCAATGTGTTGGGGTTGGGGATTGGCACTTCGGAGGGGACGCTTTCTGGAGGGGCCCCTCCTACGCACCAATCCCCTGCAATGTGAGCGGGTGATACTTTTTGTGTGTATGGAAGTTAGTGTTGTAATTGATGTTGAACTTCGGTACTTGAACTGAAATAAGTCAAAACACGATAATAATTAACATACGCTCTCCAGTAAGTGATCTAAGTCCCCCTACTATCCACGTAGGATGGAAGCGGAAGTTGGGGGCGACTCCCGATGGATCAGCTCGAAAGGAGAGACAACCAAAAGAGAGCGCAGCGAACTGGTTGGCTCACCGAGAGCCCATGGGAAAGCGTCCCCCAACTGGAGCTTCCATCCCCTCATACTCACTAAGTAACTCGCTATTCCGAATCACTTACTTTTGAACTTATTCAATTCCACCCAAACCAAAAAACGCCCCACATAGGAGGCGTTCTGTCCAAACTATACTCAAACGACATACTTCTCTGCTTCGATCAACTTCTCTGCCGCTTCACGTTTCTTCGCAATCAAATTATACGGAGTATTACGAGTCAACTTGCGCAAAGCCGAAATCATCATGCGCTGGTTGTCGCCGTCGACCGCTGCAAGCAATGTTTCTTTTGCTGCCGCTTCGATACGTCCGAACGCTTCCTGACAGAAAATCTGTGTATATAGAAGTTTCTGGTTCTCTTTCTCTTCACCATTCTTATTGATAGCCTTCTCCGTACGAAGCACTGCGGACTCCATACCGAATAAATCATTCGCAATATCTGCGATGTTCACAAGAATCTCTTGCTCCTGATCGAGCTTCGCACCGTAGCGCTGTGCTGCAAGTCCCGCAACTAAGATGCCGATTTTCTTCGCGTTCTTCACAAGCACTTTCTCTTGAGCCAACGCTTCGTCGCCCACTTCTTCCGGCATCAGCATTAACAACTCTTCTTGCAACGCCTGTGCTTGTTGAAGCAATGGCAATTCGCCTTTCATTGCTTTCTTCAAGAACGTGCCTGGAACGATCATACGGTTAATTTCATTCGTTCCTTCAAAGATACGGTTAATACGGGAGTCACGGTAGATGCGCTCTACTTCATACTCTGCCATGAAACCGTAACCACCGTGAATTTGAACGGCTTCGTCAGAAATATAATCCAAAACTTCCGAACCTACAACTTTATTGATCGAACATTCAATTGCGTATTCAGCAATGGAAGCCGCCACTTTTGCGCCGTCTTTTTGCTCTTCAGGGGTCATCGCCGCGTTCCGCTCTTCGAAGTAGCCAACCGTACGATAGATCAAACTTTCTGTTGCGTACAACTTAGAAGCCATCGTACCGAACTTTTCCTTCGTTAAGTTGAATGAAGAAATCGGCGTGTCAAATTGTTTACGCTGATTCGCATATTTGATAGCCAATTCCAATGCACGTTTCGATCCGCCGATTGTACCTACTCCAAGTTTATAACGGCCGATGTTCAAAATGTTGAACGCGATGACGTGACCGCGACCGATTTCACCTAATAAGTTTTCAACAGGTACTTCCGCGTCTTCTAAGATCAATGTACGTGTAGAAGAGGATTTGATCCCCATTTTCTTCTCTTCTGGTCCTACAGAAACGCCTGGGTACTCTTTTTCCACAATAAATGCTGTGAATTTGTCGCCATCTACTTTTGCGTATACGACGAAGACATCGGCAAATGCAGAATTCGTGATCCACTGTTTTTCACCGTTTAGTACGTAGTGTGTACCCGCAGCGTTTAATTTAGCAGTCGTTTTCGCGCCTAGTGCGTCTGATCCTGAGCTCGGCTCTGTCAATGCATAAGCCGAAATTTTTGCTCCACTTGCAGAGTTCGGCAAGTACTTCATTTTTTGCGCATGGTTACCGAATAACACGATTGGTAATGTACCGATTCCTACGTGTGCACCGTGGGTAATCGAAAAGCCGCCTGCTACGGATAGTCTCTCCGCGATCAATGCCGATGAAATCTTGTCCAGCGCAAGACCTTCATACTCTTCTGGAATATCCGCTGCTAGAAGACCTAGATCTCCAGCTTTCTTCAGCAATGTTACGGAGTTTTCAAACTCGTGGTTCTCTAGCTTTTCGATCAACGGCATGACGTCGTTTTTAACGTACTCTTCCGTTGTTTTGGCAATCATCTTTTGCTCATCTGTAAAATCCTCCGGTGTGAAAACACGATTAGCGTCCATGTCCTCAGTTAAAAACGCTCCACCTTTTACGAATTCTGTCATAGTATTTCCCTCCATAGCTTTAGTCATGTAATTTCCTCCAATTTATCTGTCTGTTTATTTTTTATAAAACTTCGAACACGCCAGCTGCTCCCATTCCCCCACCGATACACATCGTGACGACACCGTACTTTTTGCCTTGACGTTTCAATTCATTAATTAATTTCAACGTCAAAATGGTTCCTGTTGCACCTAGTGGGTGACCTGACGAAATCGCTCCACCATTGACGTTCACTTTATCCATATCCAATCCAAGTTCGCGAATCACAGCGAGTGACTGAGATGCGAATGCTTCATTGAGCTCAAAAAGGTCGATGTCTTCAATAGATAGACCGGCTAGTTTCAGAGCTTTCGGTACGGCAACTATCGGTCCGATCCCCATCACTTCTGGTGGAACACCGCCTACTGCGAATGAAAGAAATTTTGCTAACGGCTGTAGCCCACGCTCTTCAGCCACTTCCCTATCCATTAATAAAACCATTCCTGCCCCGTCGGAAGTTTGTGACGCGTTACCTGCCGTTACGGAACCTTGCGCTGCGAATGCCGGACGTAATTTTCCGAGTATTTCAGTCGTTGTCCCCGGACGTACACCTTCATCCATTTCGAATAAAATGGTTTTTTCCTGATACTTGCCGTCCGCGTCGACAAAACGTTTCGTTACTTCAACGGGTACAATCTCATCGACAAATTTGTCTTCTTTGATTGCGGCTTCCGTACGTTTATGTGATTCAACTGCGAACGCATCCTGATCTTCACGGGAGATCCCGTATTTCTGCGCCACTTGCTCCGCTGTATGCCCCATTCCCATATAGTATTCCGGTGCGCCTTCCGCCAGTTTATAGTTCGGACGAATCGTATTGCCCATCATTGGGACCATGCTCATCGATTCAACGCCACCTGCCAAAACTGCTTCGGAGTGACCCAGCATGATGCGTTCTGCCGCATAAGCGATCGACTGCAAACCGGATGAACAAAAACGGTTGACTGTTACAGCTGGTGTCGTGTCGGGTAAACCTGCCAACGCACCGATATTACGCGCGACATTCATTCCTTGCTCTGCTTCTGGCATCGCACAACCGATGATTAAATCGTCGATTGGTCCATCATAATTCCCTGCACGCTTCAATGTTTCCTTTATAGTCAACGCCCCAAGATCATCCGGCCGGACAGTTGCCAACGAACCTTTTCCTGCTTTTCCAATTGGTGTTCGAGCACCGGCTACAATTACTGCTTCGCGCATTCTGTTTCCTCCTTTAGCTATCCTCATCAGTTACGTAACGGTTTCCCCTTGACCAGCATATGCTGCATACGCTGCTGTGATTTCGGTTCTGCCACTAAACGTAAAAATGCTTCACGTTCCAAATCAAGTAAGTACTGCTCATCGACACGTGTACCATACGGAACTTTTCCGCCTGACAGTACATATGCAAGTTTCTTCGCAATCTTCAAATCATGTTCGCTAATGAATCCAGAAATGAACATCCCTTCAGCTGCTAGCAATAATGTCGCATAGCCTGAGTCACCTGTTACAGGAACTTTCGCTCTCTTCGGCGCTACATAGCCTGCTTCGTATAATGACAAAGCCGCCTGCTTCGCATCGTAGATCAGATGATCCGGGTTGACACTAATACCGTCTGCAAAGTCGAGGAAGTTGTTCTCTCTCGCCTCTTCAGCAGAAGTCGACGTTTTCGCCATCGCAATGGATTCAAATACTTTATTTGCAATATATTGATAATCAATAGGTACACCGTTCGGTAAACCTTTTAAGTGCTTCTGATACAAGTTGACGTTTCCGCCACCTCCTGGAATCAAGCCTACCCCTACTTCAACAAGTCCCATATACGTTTCCATAGATGCCTGAATATGTGCAGCCGGAAGACAAACTTCTGCCCCGCCACCTAGCGTCATTTGGAATGGGGCCGCGACAACCGGCTTCCCGCTATATTTGATCTTCAACATGGCATTTTGGAATGAACGGATGACAAAGTCGAGTTCAAAAATATTATCATCTTGTGCTTCCATTAAAATCATGCCAAGGTTTGCACCGACACAGAAGTTTTTCCCTTGATTGCCGATTACAAGCCCTTTGAAATTCCTCTCCACTTCGTCTACTGCGAAGTTGATCATCTGAATAATGTCCAAGCCAATCGCATTCGATGGTGAATGGAATTCAAGTAATGCTACGCCGTCTCCAAGATCGATCAAGCTTGCGCCAGAATTTTTCTTGATGACACCGTGCTTTTTCTTATACTGCTTCAAGTTGATCGCTTTCTCATTCACTTGCACCATTTGATAGTCTGTGCCGTCGAAGTAGTACGTATCGCCATTCTCTTCTTTATAAAAAGTTTCATAGCCTTTATCGAGCAATACCTGTACGAGTTCAGGAATTTCCTTGCCTTCTTCTTTCAGCATGTCTACAGACTTCTTCACGCCAATTGCGTCCCAAATTTCAAATGGTCCTTGCGTCCAACCGAAGCCCCATTTCATGGCGTTGTCGATCGCAACAATATCGTCTGCAATTTCGCCGTGAAGTTGTGCAGCATATAGCATCGTCGGTGTTAACGTATTCCACAAAATCTCACCTGCGCGATCTTTTGCATACAGTAACGTCTTCACTTTATTAGCAAGTCCTTTTTGTTGTTTCGCCACTTCTATTGAAGGCGCTTTCATTTTCTGTGTAGGAACATATTCAAATGTCTTCATATCCAATTCCATAATGTCTCGGCCTTTTTTCACATAGAAGCCTTGTTTGGCTTTCGCACCGATCCAGCCATTATCGATCATTTTCGTTACGACTTCAGGTAGTTCAAATATTTTTTGCTCTTCCCCCGTCGTTTGATCGTAAACGTTTTTCGCAACGTGCATATACGTATCTAGTCCCACAACATCTAATGTGCGGAATGTGGCAGATGTCGGACGGCCGATCAATGTACCTGTAATCGAGTCGATTTCTCCGATTGTATAACCGCGTTCTAACATTTCATGCACTGTCACTTGTAAACCATACGTACCAATTCGGTTAGCAATAAAGTTTGGTGTATCCTTTGCGATTACGACTCCCTTACCTAAACGATCCTCACCGAACACCGTCATGAACTCTACAACTTCAGGTGATGTCGCTTGTGTAGGAATAATTTCAAGTAATTTTAAGTATCTTGGAGGATTAAAGAAGTGTGTTCCTAGAAAATGTTTCTGGAAATCTTCCGAACGTCCTTCCGTCATCGCTTCAATACTGATCCCTGATGTATTGGATGAAATGATGGTGCCTGGCTTACGCACATTTTCAATCTTTTCATATAAACTCTTTTTAATATCCAGATTTTCTACAACGACTTCAATGATCCAATCTACGTCTTTTAATTGATCCAAATGGTCTTCGAAGTTTCCGGGTGTAAGTAATGACAAGCTCTTTTTCGTCGTGAGAGGAGCCGGCTTTTGTTTTTGTAACTTCTCCAACGCTGTAGCCGCGAATTTATTGCGGAATTGCGGATTATCATACGTTAAGCCTTTTGCCTCGTCATCAGCACCTAATTTCGTTGGTACGATATCTAGTAAAAGTACGGGAATGCCTATATTCGCCAAGTGGGCTGCGATACCAGAACCCATAACTCCAGATCCTAAAACTGCCGCTTTTCTAATTTGATACGTCACGTGCAATCCTCCCCTTATGTTTCTTGAATGAACACTCATTCATTTATTGAGTAAAAAAAATATGCGTTGCCTATAATTGCTAGTATAAATCATTTTAAACTATTTCGCAATATTTATTTTGCATTTAATCAGACTTTTTAAAATAAGCAATTTAATACCAAACCTTCTCTATTCATTGTACACTATTTACTGAATGGAGGCGATTTTGATGAAAGAAATTAAAACAGCTACGGAGTTTGAAGAAATCATTGCGAGTGACCAGCCAGTACTCGTAAAGTTTGAAGCAGACTGGTGCCCAGACTGTAAGCGTATGGATATGTTCATTGATCCTATCGTTGAAAAATACGATACATACACATGGTATGAAGCGGATCGCGACGTTATTCCTGAAATTGCTGAAAAGTATGAAGTAATGGGAATCCCAAGTTTGTTAATCTTCCAAAATGGTGAGAAGCATGCACATCTACATAGTGCGTCTGCGAAGTCACCTGAACAAGTTACGGCGTTTTTAGACGAAGTGAAGATTTAAAGATGATAAGTGAAAATGCTGAGAGCCAATAGGTTCTCAGCATTTGCTTTATAGAGCGGTTGTGGAACTTGTATGGGCGGTTGCTTCGCTGCATTGAGCGGGTACGAAAACAGTTTGAGCGCCTAGCCCACTACATAGAGCGCGTACGCAACTAGTATGAGCTCATAACTGGATTGATAGAGCGCTTAAGCAACAACTATGAGCACCACACATCAATCCCCCTTCACAGACAACAACTTTCCCTAGGAAGGAGACGTTCTTCATGTCCAACTACATAGAAGTGAAAGGCAAATCCCAATATGACAACGACATTGAACCAAGCTACCGTCCGTCGGCTTGTGGACCTGTTACAGCGTATGTTTTGCTGCGCCATTTCTTCCCCTCTGACCCTATTCCTTCTATTAATGAGTTATATCGAACATTAGGTAGTACAAAGATTGGTTTGCCTACTTGGCGCTTTGTTCGTCGGCTGAACCGAATGCTCGGCTCGCAATGGCATGTGAAAGTTTGTCATGTCCAGCAGGCGATTGAACAGATCGATGAAGACCGTCCCGTTGCAGTAAAATTTGATAAGTGGTTCAAGTTTAAATGGTGTAGTCGTTTTTCATTTGATTATCATTGGGTCGTGATGGTCGGGTATGAATATGTAGACAATCAACTGCATGTACTCGTTCATGACCACGGTGGCAGAAATCGCGCGAGCCGTGTACGCTCCATCCCCTATGAAATGAATAAAAATATTTTGACGTTTGTTAAGATCGAACCGTTAAAACGGTGAAACAGGTAATCCTTGTTTAGCAATCATGGAATATCCTAGTTCTTCCATCATGTTAGCTGTTTCTGCAGTGAACTCGGGAATGATCAATTCTTCTAAAGGATCATCGAGTTTGATTTCACAATGAATGGTTGCAAGCTCCTTCGAAATCATGAGCATTTCCTCTTCTGCATTCAGCTTCTTCTGGACACCGGCAGTTAATCTTTCTCTTGCCGCGAGCACACCATCGACCGAACCATATTCCTGTATGAGCTTCAATGCCGTCTTCGGCCCAATCCCCTTCACTCCAGGGTAGCCGTCACTAGAATCCCCGGTGAATGCTTTCATGTCAATGAATTGCTTAGGAGTAATTCCATACTCTTCTATAAAACGAGCTTCCGTGTATTCATCATACTGCGTGAAGCCTTTTTTCGTCAGCGCAATCGACACATCTGGCTGGAGTAACTGAAGTAAATCTTTATCTCCCGACACTACTGTCAATTTCGCTTCGTCTTTCCACGTTTCAATCAGCGAACCTATCAGATCATCCGCTTCCATATTGTTAATTCCGTAACTCTTCCATCCTAACTTTTCCGATACTTCCCGTGCCATATCGAACTGGGGAATTAATTCCGGTGCAGGTGCAGGGCGATGCGCTTTATAGTCTGCGAATAATTCATTACGGAAAGTTTTAGATCCCATATCCCAACACACCGCCAAATGCGTCGGTTGGAAAATCGAAATGGCACTCATCGTATGTCGCGCGAATCCTTGCACGCCATTCGTTGGTACATCCGATGCATTGCGGAAAAACTGTCCGCTATGTGCCGTCGCAAAAAATGAACGGAATAACAATGCCATTCCATCCACTACTAAAATATGCGGTTTATTTTCATTCATTCTATTCCACTTCCTTTGTCTTTAGTTTAGCATAGCTGTCGTACGAAGAGATAATAAGGTCAAATAACCATCAGACTGCATATGATAAAACGAATAGAAAAGGAGGCGTAAAAAGTTGAATCCACAAGATGATTTTATGGGGTATCCGCAATATACAAATCCGTATTGGCAAGGTACTGACCCGCAAGGCTTCTCCACTGCACAATCATTTTCTTCATGGCAACCTTGGTTCCCAGGTATGCAATGGTTTCCGAGTATGCCCGGCTTCCCTGGATCACCGAGTTTTCCACAGCAACCGAATTTCCCTGGACAGCAACCAGGTCGGCCAGGGAATCCAGGCGGTCAGGCGGCAGCTCCCACTTCCGCGCCACCAAGTCAAATCCCGAGCTATCCAGAATTTCAGGCGTTCGCGGTAGACCCAGGTGCCATCGCTGGTTGTTTGTATCGCTTTACGTATGTATGGACTTCTCGACGTAATGGATTCTGGTTTTATCCGACATTTGTTGGTCGACAATCCGTCGCGGGGTTCCAGTGGAATTCACGCAGATTCCGCTGGGAGTATATAGGCATTGATTTGCAACGTATTGATCAGTTTCGTTGTGTGTGAAAGCAGTCTAAATGAAGGAGTGATCGTTTGAATCACCAAGATGAAGGCATGTGGTATCCGAAGCTCCCTGACGGATACCCAGGTCAGCAGAATGAAGGACACCATCAACAGTATCACCCACAATATGGCCAACAACAACAGGGATGGCCAAGTGGATATCCAGGATACCCACCACCCAATCAACAAAATCCGCAATGGCCATCTGGTTATCCAGGGTACTCAGGGTATCCACAGCAACATCAACCCGGTTATCCAAGTTACCCTCATCAACCTGCCTATCCGGGGCACTCGGGGTACCCTGGCCAGCATGGATATCCAGGACATCATCAACAGCATGAGAATCATGGACATCACCATGGACAGCCAGGAGGTCATCCACAACAAAGTGCACCGACTTCCGCTCCTCCAAGCCAAATACCGAGCTATCCTGACGCTCAACTACGGGCAGTGGATCCGGGCGGTATAGCAGGTTGCTTATACCGATATACGTATGTATGGACTTCGCGAAACAAAGGGTTCTGGTACTACCCGACATTCGTTGGCAGAACTTCTATTGCTGGGTATCGATGGGATCCACGTCAATACCGCTGGGAGTATTATGGATTAGACTTGCAGAAGATCGATTCATTCAGATGTATGTGAACTGAAATGTAGCGATTAGAAATTGTTCTTAGAGAAGCCTGACGATTTGTCAGGTTTCTCTTATTTTTTATCGATCTCCATACGTTTTCTTTACACTTTACGACCTGAATAAGGCATTTTGAAAAGCCATATCCATAACTAAAAACCTAGTCACAAGACTAGGTTTTTGTCAGCGCCTTTTCATACTGCGAAGTACCTTCTTCGTCTCTTGATCTACACGCGTCGACTCTATGATTTTCTGTAACGCTTTATTATACGTAAATACATCCAATGAATTTTTCCCAGCCAAATAACGTAGAGTGGGGTCAGGCAACTTTACAAAACAATTAGACAACGCCCAAGCCACCGCCATTTTGACGTAATATCCTTCATGTTGCACACGATTTAGTAAGCCAAGTACTCTGTCGATATAGTCGGGCTCAGTATAATAAATAAGCAACATGACAATACCGAAGCGAAGTTCATATTCGTTCTCCGAAACTACATATGGTTGGAGGAATGACCAAACACGTTCCTTATGTTGTTTGGTCATTTTTAACCCCGAACAAAAACTATCGCAAACGGACCAGTTATCTATTTTCGGTACAAATTTCGCTACGTATGGCAAAAGCTCTTCGACGTCCGCTTTTACGTAACCTATCACTAAGCCTTGTAACATTACTTCTTCAAAATACTCATCATGCGCTGTCTGTAAATAAGTCCGCCAATCACCCTTTGCAATGCCTTTCGCAAGTTTACGAAGTGCCGGCATTCGCACCCCAAGGATATTTTCGTTCGTCGGTATGAGTGCGGATGAAAACTTCTGATAGTCCGTATCTATTTGTTCAAACAGTTGTTTTCTAATTTTATTGTGCATATAGGATCACCTGGTAGTTTGTATTTATTTTTTCGGTTCAATAATAGGTAATTTTTTATCAACTAGCTTAGGGGGAAGAGGTGTGATGGTGCAGAAACAATTGATATTGACTATAATACAGCTTTTCGTCTTCCGTAGGGAGTAAAACTCTTCGCACGAGTCTACTGGATTGCCTTCCATATCAACTGGCTCTAGTAAGGTTAAGCTTGCACAGCATGTCTCTAGATCGAGTTTTTCCAATCTGAAATAAGGGGTCTTTATACATGAATAATGGGCGCTAAATGGTGTGTGTAATTCGCAGTCGTGAAGTGTAAAGGGTATCGTATCGAAGACAGGAAACGAACAGACATATTGAAAACCTTGACCGAATGTAGCCATCAACTCTTGTTCTTTCAATAATCTTTTCATCGCCATACAAATTGCACTTGGGTTATTCATTTTTTCACCTCCCCTTCCTATACGTATCTACTATCTATATGACAATGCCGAAAGAAAGGTTATGTGCGGACAGACATCAATGTATACTGCTTGGAATAAACATCAGGTCGATTTATGTTGACTGGCAACATACACGGCATAAGGAACAAGGTTCTTTGCTATATTAAATGCAAGTTCTTCATTTCCTGGTCTCCAATTCACTTCGAATATCCAAAGCTTATTATTTTCATCGACACCTATATCAATTCCAAGCTCATCAAATTCTATATCGAAAGTGCTTTCAAATTCATTGGTGAAACGCTCAGCAAACTTCTCTAAAGTCCGTCTCATATTCCTCCGTTCATCGCCAAATTCCCTTTCTAAAAACGATCTAAACGTCCCCATACTTCCTCCACGAGAAATATTACTCGTCACTCTATCCATCGTACCGATCCGAGGGTAAATAATAGAAATCATCCATTTCCCTTCCCCGTCTTTCGTTCGGCAGGATATATACGGCTGGACCAAGTAAGCTTGCTCACGGAGTAAGTCTTGAATACTAGAAAGTAGTTGTTCGCGATTTTGGGTCGTCTGTTCCGTACCAACTATCGTATGGAAACGCTCCCCATCTAGCTCGATAAACCAAATCCCCCTTCCTTGACTGCCGGATACTGGTTTCATAATCACTTTTTTATATTTCTTCATAGCGTCCAACACATCTTCAGGGTGATGGATCTGGATGGACGGGATCAAATAATCCACAAATTCGGGCATTTTACTAATCCTTCTAAAGACACTCATTTTATTACCGACTGAGTGTGAAGTGAAAGGAACGATCTTACTTAATTTAGTGTAGACTTCAATGTCCTCATCAGTCTTCATGCCGCAAGCATTGTATATGACATCGGGAAACATCATGTCTCGTTCTATCCACTCGCCTTGTTCATATACATAACCTGAGATGACGTTCGTTTTAAAATTAACACCTTGTGGCGAAAAGTAGTAAAAATCCACTCCTTCCATTTTAGCGACAGCTGCCCAGGCAAAGGCTTTATCTACTTTGCTCGGGTGTTTCCTTGAATGCAACATCCCCACTGTAACCATCTGCTCTCACTCCTCGTTAGATTCTATATAAAACTTGATATTCTTCGCAGCATGCATGGCATTTCGTTTCGCTTTGGATGCGGTATCACCAGATGCTATGACATAGCCATACCGACTGCCCATTGAAATAGGCGGTGTCATGAATGTACCTTTACGTGGTTTCACGTAGACTTCCCGCACGCCTTCATGCTTCATCGCATAATTTTTCCCTGTTACTTTCAATAGTGTGCCATACGTGTTCACGGTAATGTAATGCGTATAAATATGATGTTCGTGTCTTCTTTTCAAATTGATTTCTTCACCCATAAAGAGCTTCAACGTCTCTTCCATCAAATTAATCCCAAAGGCCTCTTCGATCATGCGATTCATGGCGCCACCCGATATTCGTGGATTTAACTCAATCAACTTCCAGGTTTCCCTGACATATCGTAACTCGAGATGACAGGCGACATTTTTTGCTCCGAGGTCGTTACAAATCGATTCCACTGCGCTGACCAGCTTGTCATATAGCCTGCTCTCTAGTGAAAGTTGAATATCATAACCGGTAATGATGAACTTCAAGTCTTTTTGGATATCCTGTTTAATTACCGCAACTAGATGGAGCTCTCCCTCCACTACCACAAGTTCAACCAAATACTGTGGGCCGTCCAAATATTCTTCAATGACAATCTGCTGGGATGGATAGTTTTTCAACATACTTTTCATAACACGCGTCATTTCTTTTCGATCTTCTACGAGGTACACATCTCTTGACGCTTTTGACAGGGGCGATTTGATGATAAGGGGAAATGTCTCTTGCTCGCTGATGAACTGCTTCAAATCTGTCGTTGGCTCAAAAACCATAAATTTCGGTGTCACTTCGTTTTCAGCCAGTGCTGTTCGAGTTAATACTTTATCTTCCATTTTCAAATAGGCATCTGCAGAAATTCCTGCTTGGCAAAATTCATTGGCGAGATGCGCGGTCATCGATACAAATGGATCTACAAAACTAAAAATTCCTTTCAGCTTTAATCCTAACTTCTGTATGGCGTAAATATGTTCTCGGACTGCTTCTTCCGTTATGCGGTCGATATGAATCATTTGCGTAACTTCCGGAAATTCCGCTCTTTGATCGATAAATCTTGCATTCTCGGTTAACAACACTGTGGCGTAGCCTAACCTTTCTGCCGCCTTTATAGCTTCCCTGCTCGAACCACTCTTCGTAGTTTCCACAAACAAAATCGTATTCATTTCACACACTCCTTAGCCAAAGCCTGTTCATCATTTGTATGTGTTTATAAGAATACAAACAAAACAGTCAGTTATTTTTGCGTTCTTTTATTCATATGAAAGGTTATTGCTAGTCAGATAGGCCTTCGAACATGCATGAATATAGTTTTTATGCTTAGAGAACATTGAATGAAAATAGCAAAATTACTAAACTATCGTTGAATTATTCAGATTAGTAAGTATAATAGTATAATGTCCAATACACGCGTTATAAAATTCTAATCAGGAGAACTACCTTCACCATCACTACTTCACCTTTAAGGAGAGAACAACTATGACAGCGACTACTGAAAAAATCGTCCAGGCTTTACAAGACGTATTAACCGAACAACAAGTGACCATCAACGAAACCGTGCGTGAACTCCACGGAAAAGACGAATCCTACCATACGATGAAATTACCCGATATTGTCGTGTTCCCTTCTTGCACAAAAGACGTGAGCGAAATTATGCGCTTAGCGAATGAGTTTAAAGTAGCGGTCATACCATTCGGACTCGGCTCGAGCCTAGAAGGTAGTGTCATTCCCGATAATGGGGGCATCACAATAGACTTTTCAAATATGAACGCGATTCTAGACGTACGTGCGGAAGATTTCCTCGTGACTGTTCAACCAGGCGTGACACGTACTCAATTAAATAAAGAACTGAAGAAACATGGATTGTTTTTCTCTGTCGATCCAGGGGCAGATGCGACACTTGGCGGCATGGCGGCAACGAATGCTAGCGGCACGACTTCCGTCAAATACGGCGTCATGCGCGATCAAGTACGTGACCTCGAAGTAGTCTTAGCAGATGGCACGGTCATCCATACCGGTAATAAAGCAGCTAAATCTGCATCTGGACTTCATTTAAACGGATTATTTGTTGGCTCAGAAGGAACACTTGGTTGCTTCACTGAGCTGACATTACGCGTCTATGGCATTCCTGAATTCGTAACAGCAGCTCGTGCATCATTCCCTACCGTCAAGGATGCAGTGGAAGCAGTCGTATCTATTTTGCAAGCAGGCGTTCCGATTGCGCGGGTGGAATTGGTGGATGAGGCTTCTATTAAACAAGCAAACATCTTCAGTGAAACGAATTATCAAGAAAAGCCTACATTGTTCCTCGAGTTTCATGGCAATGAAGCAGGGTTACAACAAGATGTCGAATTCACGAAAGAAATTGTTGCGGATCATCAGTGCACAGATATCGAATTTGAAACAGACAATGCGGAACGTAATCGATTATGGGAAGCTCGTCACAATCTGGCCTATGCCTATATTCATGGAAATCCCGGCAAAAAACTGATGGTCACTGACGTCTGTCTGCCGATTTCAGAACTGGCGGACGCAGTCAATCATGCACGTGAAGTAGTCGAGTCACTTGAAATGCCAGGGGGAATCGTGGGTCACGTAGGCGATGGCAACTTCCACGTATTGCTGATGATGGATAGGAATGATCCAGCAGAACGAGCGAAAGCCGACGAACTAAACGAAAAAATCGTTCGCTATGCACTGGAACGTGACGGTACGTGTACCGGAGAGCACGGCGTCGGAATCGGCAAACAGAAATACCAGCAACAAGAACACGGTGCTGCACTTCTTGTCATGCAGAAAATCAAACGAGCGCTCGATCCAGATCACTTACTCAATCCAAATAAAATTTTCCACTTGGATTCTGAGGTGACGAAACGATGAAAGTACTCGAAACAATCAGCTCTATCGCCGGAAAGTACTTTGCATTTTGGGTCATCTTGGTCGCTGTGATCGCGTTCTTGTTCCCGAACCCTTTTCTCGGATTGGGTGCATACATCACGATTTTACTCGGTGTTGTCATGTTTGGAATGGGACTGACGTTACGTGCAGTGGACTTCAAAATCATTTTGACCCACCCACTACCTGTGATCATTGGCGTAGCTGCACAATTTGTCGTCATGCCACTCGCTGCTTTCGCTCTGGCTTATTTATTGAAGCTACCACCTGAACTAGCAGCTGGTCTCGTATTGCTTGGATCTGTTCCAGGAGGCACTGCTTCAAACGTCATGGTCTATCTAGCGAAAGGAAATCTCGCATTATCTGTTGCGATGACATCCCTTTCCACTCTATTGGCACCACTTGTCACGCCGCTATTATTGCTAGTGTTAGCTGGTCAATGGCTGCCCGTAGATGCGTTGTCGATGTTTAAGTCGATTGTCCAAGTTATCATCATTCCCATTGTGCTAGGACTACTCATTCAACGATTCTTCCCGCAAGCAGTTGCGAAAAGTGTATCGGTCGTACCGATCATTTCAGTTGTTGCGATCCTGATCATTGTCGCTGCGGTTACTTCCGCTAACACAGGCAATGTCGCAAGCTCAGGTCTACTCGTATTCATCGCTGTATTCTTGCATAACGGGATCGGATTACTTCTCGGTTATTTGATTGCACTTGGACTCGGATTGAACGAAAACGACAGACGGGCCATTTCACTCGAAGTCGGCATGCAAAACTCGGGACTTGGCGTCGCACTCGCAACAGCGCACTTCGGTCCACTTGCCGCACTTCCAAGTGTTTGGGGTGCATTCTGGCATAATATCTCGGGTCCCATTCTTGCGACGATTTGGTCGAAGAAGCCAACGAAGGATATCGAAGAACAGAAAGTCTTGACTCAAACACACGTACAGGTGTAAAGAAACCACGCCACGCCTCGATGTCCATGTCGAAGTGTGGCGTTTTTTATCTATAAAAGTAGAGGGAAATAATATATTATTACAATTTACAAATTTCATTGTTTACTATTCTACTAGTGTGCTATCGTTAGTTTTAGAGTCTTACAAGAAATAGTCATAATAGATATGGAGAGATTGTTGTGAACAGAAAATGGCTTGTTGCAGCACTAGGGTTTATTTGGATTATAGGTGGTCTGATTTTATGGAACGATTGGAATAATAGAGAGTTGGCAATATCGACAAAAACGGCTGTGCAAACACCACAGGATACGGCCAAAGATCCGTCTGAAAAATTGACTGAAGTCGAATCAGATCAAAAACTAGAAGAAACGATTATTCATACGGCGACAATCGGTATGGTTGGCGATGTATTATTACATAATCCAATTTATACATATCCTAACTTCGATTTTGCATTCGAAGCGGTAAAAGAGCAGATGGCCAGTATCGACTTTCTCTTGGCCAATCAGGAATCTATGCCTGGCGGTGTCGAACTTGGTTTATCTACCTATCCAAAGTTCAATAGTCCAAAACATATACTCCCCGCCTTACAAAATGTTGGTGTCGATATGGTTTCATTCGCCAACAATCATACATTTGACAAAGGGGAAAATGGTGTGCGCAAGGCGATTGAACATGCGCAACAATACCAGATGGAGTATGTTGGGGCTTATGAATCTTTTAAAGACCGCAAGACTGAACGGATTATCGAAGTGAACGGTATCAAATTCGGTGTACTCGCTTATACGTACGGCACAAATGTAAAGTTAGACTTGCAAGGCAAAGAGTACTTGGTCAACTATATCGATCGTGAACGAATGGAAAATGAAATTCAGCAAATGAAGCCAAAGGTAGACGTGACGATCGTATCCTTACATTGGGGTCCCGAGTATCAACTTGAAACGTCCGAAGATCAAGCAGAACTGGCGCAATTCGTTTCGGATGCGGGTGCTGATGTACTATTCGGACATCACCCACATGTTTTACAACGCTATGGTGAAGTAGGAAATACTAAAGTATTCTTCTCGCTCGGCAATTTCTATTCAGCCCAACCATTCGATTATACGAACTTCGGTGGAATCGCAAGACTGTCTGTAACGAAAGAACAAACGGGTGACCAAAAAACCGTAACTATCGAAGATCCACGCTTCTTCCCGACTGGCGTCATTAAAGATCAAAATAAGCGCTTTAAAGTCGTCCCGCTTAATGAAGCCACAACCATTCATTACAATGAAGAATGGGTGGAAAACCATGTCGGTGTACCGAAATGGTAAGTAGATAAAACAAATAACGCCTGTCTAATCGATTGATTAGACAGGCGTTATTTTTTACGTTTCTCCTTATTTACCTAACACAGTCTTTACATCTTCTATCAATAATTCATTATCCGTCGCTGTTAGGCCATCGTATCTTTTCACAATTTCCCCTTCAGGATTAATTAAATAAAAATAATAGCTATGCGCTCGTTGGTCCAATGCTCCACTTTCCAATATAGAAAGGAAGGTATTTTTCGATAATTCCTGAATCGTTTTAAAATCATAACCTGTCAAAAAAGTCATCGTACGGAGATCTGCGCCAAAATCTGCAGCATAATCCCTTAATACTTCGGGTGTATCATTTTCAGGATCTATACCGAATGAGATTATACGAGGTTCCAAACCCTCTTCCTTTAATCTTTCCTGAACACCGACCATATTGGCGGTCGTTCTTGGGCATACGGTGATGCAGTTGGTATAGGAGAAATAAGCAATCCACCAGTCGCCTTTCAAATCCTTCAAGCCAAGCGGTTGGTCGTCCTGTGTAGTAAATTCAAAGTCTGGCATGGTTTCTGACATATTCGTTTCGATCTTCTTATTGCAGCCACTTAACATCAGAATGGTTGTAAATAGAAGAATAGCCATTTTTACTTTCATTAAGATCCTCCTTCGTTTCGTATGATGCAATACATAATGTGATTTTTCCGCAACTAACTCCTGTATAGTATTGCTCGTTTTTAGTACATCATTTATTCCAACCTAACGTACTTGAATAGTTTTACTGGTTAACATACAAAACGGCGCTGTAATACAGTCTACTACTTCTTCACTTACTAAATCAAAAAACTTACTAAAAATACGTTAAATGATTAGTCTGTTGTCTAAATTTAATAAATATGGGAAGAACAAAACAGTAAAGTGTAGGCAAAAATTCCGGTATTCAGTTTACTAATCAATGGAATTTTTATGTTTAGGGAATAAAAACGCCATCACTTTATCTGAATTGACAAGGTGATGGCGTATTTTGTATATACATATCTCATAACTTTATGAAATCACTTAATATGCAATATTACTTCTTCCTTCAAACTTGAAAGGATCGGTGAACGTTCAACTGCAATAGCCGCAATTTCTGCCAGTTGCCCTTTATTCGTAGTAGACTCAGCAGATAAAACGATCATCGGCTTCATAATACCGCTGTTACCGCTTTGAATTCCTAAAAATGGTGCTTTATCGCATACGCCAGTGAAAACGATCTCCGCTCTGTCAACCGTCACACCCTGATTATAGGCTTCCAAATGGAATGTTACGCCAAAACTAGTAGTTGCCGCGGCGATTAATAATTCAATCGGCATAATTTGTTTTTCTCCTGGCTTCGCGATGCCTTTCAGATCAATTTCCTGTAGATCTTTCGTCTCGAGCGACATCATTTCCCCTACTACATACTGGCTTGTCCCTTGCCATTCACTAATCGCGAGTGACGGATCTTGCTCTATCAGTTTCTTCATTTCATTCATGATTTTCGTTGTACTCATAGTAATTGCCTCCAAATTATACTTCTTGTATCCATTATACATCCACTACCTAAATTTGCTAAGGGAAGCATCCCCCTTTTTCGAATACTTTATCGAGCAACCTTTTTCTATTTCCAACGTTATGTATACTACTCACCTACTGAAAGGGTGCTTTATATGAAGAAGAAAAAAATGGTTTGGGTTGTCTTTGCCACTTTGTTTCTCCTAATATGTACTACGTTTTTTCTTCATCGCGCTACTGAAGATCCTTTGCTTGCTAAAAGAATTGATGATTTAGCAAGCAAAGGTGTGACCGAAATTTCCTTAACGTCTCTAACCGATTTCGAGTGGAACAAAGCGATGGTTTACGGCCCCTATACTTCAAAAGAAATAATTGAAGGCTCACTGAATAGTAAATTTAAAGGAAGTACGCAAGGTATTGAATATCGTGATGATATATTTTTACTCGTATTCGCAAAAGATCATTACGTGGTCAAAACGGTTAAGCTATCTAGAAGAGGTGTTGATTTCTCGAAAAATGATCAACTGCTAACTACTGCGGATGATATCTTAAAAATTCACTAATACCACTGCGTCTTATTCTGGTTGATCTGTAAATCTAAGTGGATTATAACGTGTCATAGTTGACGCCTCCTTTGCACACTATATAGAGCCAGAAAGAGAAAAGAATACAGGGTGTGGAAATATATTTTCCACATCCACTATATCTTCTTTGTAGTTTGCTTAAGTGCTTAGGTTATTGCTGGTAGCAAAACGTTCGCTTGGAATAGAGCAAAACGTTCGATTGAATAGACTATTTCTATCTCCTCGTCAGACAATTTTCATTCTTTGGATTGAAGCTATCTCCAGTGAAGGCAAGTCACTTGCTATATTCCATTTTTTCATCAATAAAAACAACAGACGAGCTGTATTAAAAGCCTGTCTGTCGTTTAAACTTTTCTTTATGTTTTTATCACTTATTTCTGAAACATACTTTCAATCAACTCTTCCATATCTTCCGCAGCGTGCTGTTCTTTCGACTGAAGGACATCGAGCTCGCCGCTCTCCATCGCTTCTACGCTAAACTTTTCCGTCTTCTGTTCTACGCAATCGACGAATACGGTATAGGCTTCTTTTAATTCATTGCCTTCCGTTTCAAAGGCATTTGGAACTTCCAACGCATTCATGTCAGCTAATATCTGCTTGAACTCTTCTACTTTCACTAACCATTGTTCTTTCATCGCCGGTATATCTAGCTGTTTTTTTGAAATGAATTCTTCGGAAATGCCTTCGTACTCTTCTGACGCTATGATTAAGCGTTCGTGTAATCCAATGATTTTCTGTAAGTAATCTTTTCTACTGAGTGCCATAGTATCATCTCCTAGTATGAGTATTCTCACTTAGTATTTCATCATACATCTCCCAAAGCAAAGAGGAAAGTCTAGGCACTTCTTTGTAATTTTTTATATTGAAATTCTTGCCTTTTTGATCAAACGGAACGAGTCCCGAATCCATAACATCCAGTATGTATAAACACCAAACCGGCTCTATATAGCGAGCGGTTGGTTGACGGCTTATGTAAAACAGTTGCCGGTCTGGTATCTTTTCTATTTCTTACTCCCATAATGCTTCCCATTTTCTTAACTAGTGAAAACCAGGTTGGCTCTATAAGCGAGCGGTTGGTTGACGGCTTGTGCTGAACAGGTGCCAACCTGGTTTGCGTGAAAGATGTTTGCATCACCTCCCTTACAGAGTGCAGTACATTATTTTTCCACGATCCATTGACCGGAGCTCGTATCCCTTCCCATAGTGAACACTTGCTCCACAACGCCTTTACGACCATATTGATAACGAATTTCTACTTTGTCATCGGCAATCGGAATCGCCCGACGATACGCTGCCTCAAGGAAGAGTTCTCCAATTCGACTTGATTGTGCGAAGAACTCGGATTCGGGCAGTTTATCCAATCCTGTTAGCTGGTCGTACAAATATAAATCAAAATACTGCTCAGCTGTATAGTCGCTTTTGAGTTGGTCAGTCAGATAATCTATATAGATTGATTCAGTTTTTTCTTCCGTTGCCACGCCAATCAGTTCACCATAAATTTTGTGTACAGGCGTGATCGTCGCTCCTTGCACAGTGTCTTTTGCCGGAAAATGGTTCAATAATAGGTATTCCCTAGCGTTTAACAGCTGATCATACCCGCCAGCAATCGTGACATGTTGTTCCTTGTACCGATCCATCAATGCGGAGGATAACTCGTGACCGTTGACGTGTAACTTGCCATTTTGCAATACAACTCGATCTCCAGGAACCGCTACGACTTCATAATAAACACCTGTATACGTTGGCAAGTGACTATTCGTATTCGTAAATGTGCGTACTACATCACCGAGTTCATAGACCGAAGCATCATACAGATCTGCCTTACGTTCTATAACGGGATGATACGTATCCGGACTCCACTGCAATGAAAAGGATTCATCATCCACATATAATAGACCGTCCACTTTATTTACTACGGGTAATGAAGAAAATTCTTCGTAATCAATAGCTGAAAGTTGATCTTTCTTTTGTAAAGCAGAAATGATCGCCATATCGTCAAGTGGGTCGTACGGCGTTCCTGGACCTTGATCAGACGAGAATTGATTATCTGAAACTAAGTTAAACACTAACAACAAAGCTACTACCGGTAGTGCCGCCGTGACCAGCAGCGCTTGCCAAGAAAACCGCCTACTTTGCGAAGGTTGAAGCGTTTCATGTACCCGTTGTTTGATTCGACGTTCCTGTTCCGTTGTATCTCCCATCATGTGGTCCAGTTTTTGTTTAAAATCATTCATTGGTTTCTACCTCCTCTTCCGCAAAAAAATCCTTGAGTTGCAACTTGGCTCTTCGTAACCGAGTCTTGACGGTGTTTTCATTGAGCCCAAGAAATTCCGCAATCTCCGCAATCGATTGTTCGTCATAATAATATAAAAGTAATGGCTCGCGGTATTTCAGCGGCAATTGGAACAAGTGCTTTTCAAGTGATGCCAGTTGTTCCCGTTCAATCAATTGTTCTTCTGAGCTTTTGGTCGATACAAAAATGGTTTCGAATACGACATCTTTTTTATGCTTCCACGAGCGCAAATAATCTTTTGCACGATTAGCGGTCATTTTAGTTAAGTACGTTTTAATAGACGCTTCATTTCGGAACTGGTCACTCTTCTGGAAATACGTAACGAAAACTTCTTGCACGACGTCTTCCGCAGTTGACCAGTTTTTCACGTATAAATAAGCGATACGTACTAAATAACGCGAATGCTCATTCATGATTTGATCCATTTCATTCATCTGGGCTAGTCACTCTCTTCTATGGCCATCTCATGTCTCCGTCAACATACGTTGCAAAATCCTTAAATGACCTTTTTTCTGTCATGCCAAAGCGGTTCACTTCATAATTGGATTGATCCCTATTAGCATACCCTTCGACTGTTGTATAGCCGATCAGTAACCCTACATCTTTCGCCGCCGCGATGAACTCTTCATTATATTGTCCATATGGGTAGGCGATGGAAACGGCTGATGGCACGTGTTGTAAATTCTTCTGTAAGTCTTCCATGATTTCTTGTTCTGTATGTTCGAATACTAAGCCTGCTCCACTTTCTCTACCTAGTTCATGCAATGCACATGTATGGGCTTCGAAC
This sequence comes from Sporosarcina sp. P34, assembly GCF_002743375.1. Lineage (GTDB taxonomy): Bacteria > Bacillota > Bacilli > Bacillales_A > Planococcaceae > Sporosarcina. Next base: position 64,617 of record NZ_PDZC01000008.1, on the reverse strand, counting down.
TGAAATACATCTTTCAGTTCGATCAGGTCTTCCACAGTCAAATACTTCAGAAGTCCTCCACCGTCAAATAGCGGACCGTCTTTTTCTCGATCCATACGAGATGAAATAATATGCTGGGACGAAGTAAAGCCGTATTGTTTCAAGACAGGATAGGCGTATTCTTTGGATGACAATAAACCATCATCAAATGTAATAATCAATGTTTTCTCCGGCACAATGAGCCGACCTTCCAAGTAATCATACAGCTGTTGTGAAGTCAATGTCGTAAATTGCTCATCTGCCAAATACGCCATCTGCTTTTTAAAGTTCTCGAGTGAAACGGTACTAATCTCCGTTTTCATTTGTTTACGGGGTAGCACTTGATGATACAGCAGTACTGGTAAACCTTCATCCATTTCTACTGAAGGCTTATGGATATACCCAGCCCGTTCACCTATTTTAATCACATACCAGTCTCTTTCTTCCTCTATGACAGGATAGCGATAGCCTTTTCTTAATTGCATGAGAACAGTACTTTCAAGATTCGCTTCTGTATATACAGCTGTTTGTTGGGCTGTTTTAACAGCACCCAGTTGTTTTGTATGTAAAGGTGTTTTCACCACGTTCTTTTCTACTTTTGCCTGACCTTTACGAATGAATGCCGGCATCTTGCCTACTCGAATTTCGTAATACTCTTCATCTTCTCCTATGAGAGCAACTGCTTGATTGGCTTGCAGTTCGCCAATTCGGATAAGGTTTTCTTGCTTCATAAAAATCGGTTGATTGTTTGTCAGCGTCAATACTTGATCAAATTCTTTTTCTGTAATGAACGGTTTACTTTGTATCGTTTCTGCAAAAGCTGTCGCTGGTTGCTCATGGAACAATGGCACTTCATTCAAATTCCACTTGGCTTCATTTCCCATTATAAATAGGAATAAGCTCGCAAGTAGTAGCAGACAACTATATATTTTCTTCATGTGAATCCCCCTATTATCATTTGCGCACCCTATAGACGGAGGATTCCTTAAAAAGTTTCAAACTTTTTTAGAAAGATTTTTGCAGATTCTCTTTGTTGTTCAGAATCCAATGTGACTTTTCATGTTCTTCATCATAAAAAGCACTCCTTCGCTCGTAGTAGAACGAAAGAATGCCGCCACTTGGTTCATTCACTTTCCGACCTTTTCCCCTAGCCTATCTCGGTAATCATCTCGGATCTGTACTTTCAAGATCTTTCCTGACGCTGTTTTTGGAAGCTCCTCCACAAATGTCACACCTGTCACCGCTTTAAAATGTGCTAGCCTTGATCTCGTGAAGTCAATAATATCTTGCGCGGTCGCTTTGGAACCACGTCGCAATACGATATAAGCATGTGGTGTCTCTCCCCACTTCTCATGCGGCACAGCAATGACCGCAGCGTCTAAAACAGCAGGATGATCATAGAGCACCCCTTCAATTTCTATGGAAGAAATATTTTCACCGCCACTAATCACAATGTCTTTCTTTCGGTCCACGATATTGACGTAGCCGTGTTCATCCATCGTCCCCATATCCCCCGTCATCATATAGCCGTCACGCAACACTTCATCAGTCGCCTCTTTATTCTTCCAATACCCTTTCATGACTCCATGACTACGGACCGCAATTTCACCTACTTGCTGACCGTCTGCCACCACATCTTCTCCGTAGTCATCAAGTAAACGAACATCCACACCGATCATCGAATAACCCGCTTTTGCTTTTAACTGAAGCTGCTCCTCACCCGACAACTGTTGAACCGTTGAGAGAATCGTAGAAAACAAACTTAACGGAGATGTTTCCGTCATGCCGTACACTTGAATGAACTCCCATCCAAGTTCTTTTTCGACCCGTGAGATGAACGACGGTGGCGGAGCAGAGCCTGCAACAATCACTCGAATCTTATGAGTGAACGTCGGCTTATGTTCTTCGCAATACTGGAAGATTAAATTCAATACAGCCGGTGCCATATGCAAGATTGTCACGTGGTGTTTTTCAATCGCTTCGATAATAGTCTGTGGTGATGTTTTACGTAAGCATACTTGAGAAGCGCCGTTCGCTGTATAATAAAATGGTGACCCCCAGCCGTTCACATGGAACATCGGTAGTACGTGAAGGAGAACATCATGATCGGTCACACGCAAATGATGCATTGCACTCATGGCATGCAAATAATTATTCCGATGCGTTAGCATAACGCCTTTTGGATTACCTGTCGTGCCACTCGTATAAAGTAAACTACACACATCCTCTTCTTGCACATCCGCGCGGTCAAAAGATGCCGTAGAGAATGATTCGAGCCACATATCATAATCTACTGTTTGCGAATCATCAGTTTTATGGTGAATAATAATCTTCTCTACCGTATTGAGCGAGTGCTCAATCGGTTTGATGAGATGATATAAATCCTGGTCTACAAATAATAACTTCGACTCACTATGATTTAAGATGAATACATAATCCTCAGGCTTCAATCGTGTATTCAACGGCACCATGACGCCGCCTACTTGATAGAGTCCATAAAATCCTTCCAACATTTCAATAGAATTGCCACATAAATACGCCACGTGATGTCCTTTTTCAATACCCACGTCACGTAACCCGCGTGATAACTGATTCACTCGACCGTTTAACTGTGCATATGTAAAAGAGCGTCCTTCTTCCCCAAAAATCGCTTCCTTACTTCCATATAACGTAACCGCACGATCTAGAAATTGCGTCAAAACCAATGGAACATTCATCTGCATCCCTCCTCATTCTGTTCTATCACAATTGTATAGTAAACGTTTCCACTTTACTATATTTTCTAATAATTCAAAACAAAGGCTTGGTGGAAATAGATTTCTTCCTTCGCCTTGACGTTTATTTTAAAGAATGAACTGTTCTATATATAATATAAATCCGTATTCTCGACTATCCCGACTAGTAAGCTTCACCCTACTACCCAAGATGATAGAACTATCTTCAGCTCATCAATAAACATGTTTTTTCTTCAAAGCATTTCTCTCGATTTTTCTCCAAATGTAACATCATTTCCACTTGTTCTCATACACTATAATGAGGTGAAAACTATGGCGAGAGTCAAATACCGAGATTCAGATGTCGCATTAATGGCTAGAATGATGAGAGCGGAAGCCGAAGCGGAAGGAAATCAAGGAATGCTCTATGTCGGAAATGTCATTGTCAATCGTGCAGTGGCCGACTGCTTGGATTTCAAAGATGTACGGTCCATAAACGATGTAATCTTCCAAATACAAGGCAATAATTATTCATTCGAAGCCGTACAAAAAGGGAACTTGTTTTATCAACGTGCAAGGGAATCTGAAAAGAAATTAGCTGAACAGACGTTAACTTACTGGCGAGACCATCCCGCTCATTATGCGCTATGGTACTTCAATCCATATGCACCCTGCCCACCCACTTGGTACGGGCAACCGTTTACCGGGCAGTTCAAAAATCATTGTTTCTATGAACCCCAAGCCGGTACATGCGATAGTGTATATATGGGATAAAACAGGTACCAAATACTAGGCCCAATTGAACATTTTGGCCAATGATGATAAACTAGTCCCATAAACACAATCGAACGCAAAAAGTAACCACCTTCCACTGGGTCAGCGTAGAAGGTGGTTACTTTTCTATTTATAGTACTAAATCACTTTCAAACAGGAGGTACTACTCGTGCAAATTATTACATCACACGTCAATACAGACTTCGACGCACTCGCTTCGATGATTGCAGCAAAAAAATTGTATCCCGACGCACAGCTCATTATTTCCGATAAGCTCGAAAGCCGCGTTCAACGTTTTCTAAACATGTACCGTGATGTCTTCGACTTTGTGCCGAGCGCCCGGGTGGACTGGGAACAAGTAACAGAAATGATTATCGTCGATGTCGCATCTTTATCTAGAATAGGCAAACTTCCTGACGATTTTGATGCATCGAAACGGAAAATCATCGTCTACGACCATCATCAAAAAGGTGAAAACGACGTGCCGTATGATGAAGGCAACGTGGAATTAACTGGCGCTGCAGTCACTCTACTTATTGAAGAAATACGCAAACAAAATATAGCCATTTCTAGTTTTGAAGCGTCATTATTCGGACTTGGCTTGTATACAGATACAGGAAAATTTACATATGCAAACACAACCGTTCGGGACATGAAGGCAGCTGCCTATTTACTCGAGCAAGGAATGAGCCTCGAAATGGTCAGTAGTTTTGCAGAAGAAACGTTAACATCCGAACAGCAAGATTTATTGGATCAGCTACTTACACATACAGAAATTCATGAAGTGGATGGTCTGGAGATTGCCGTAAGCACACATGACTTGGATAGTTTCGTCAACGGCCTGGCCTTAATTACAACAAAGGTATTAGGCGTTAAAGGAACGGATGCAGTCATTACGGTCGTTAAAATGAAAAACACCGTGTGCGTCGTGGGCCGTGCGAATTCAGAACGAATTACGTTACTACCTATTCTAAAAAAGCTTGGAGGCGGCGGACACCAACACGCAGGTTCGGCTACAGTGAAAAAAGGAAATAAAGAGGCGATTCTCGAAGATATCCAGAGCAGCATGGAGACGATACTACGCCCAGCAGTTACCGCAAAAGAGTTGATGACTTCTCCCGTTAAAATATTAACTCCCGATACGACAATTGAAGAAGCTGGCCGTCGTATGTATCGCTACGGACACTCTGGCTACCCTGTCGTTGAAAATGGAAAACTCGTCGGTCTCATTACTAGACGTGATCTCGATAAAGCGAATCACCATGGACTTGGTCATGCACCTGTCAAAGCGTATATGACAACTAAACTCTACACAATCGGACCGGATGCTTCACTCGAAGAAATTCAGGAACTCGTCATTGCACACAACATCGGTCGGTTGCCTGTCATCGAGAATGGAGAAATCGTCGGCATTGTGACGCGTTCTAATATTATTCAAGTGCTGTACAGTGATATGACGGCAGATAAAAAAGCAACAAATACTCTCTCTTCTACTGAGATTATTGAAAAAATGAAAAAACAATTATCTGAAGAAGCGTTACAGCAGTTGAAAGACATTGGAGAAACAGCCAGTCACATCGACATGCCTGTTTATTTAATCGGTGGGATTGTACGGGATATTTTATTGGACAAGCCAAATTATGACATCGATATTGTGGCGGAAGGTAATGGAATTGAATTGGCCAACAGATTGATGGAAACATATGGTGGCGACGTCATGGAACATGAAAGCTTCGGCACGGCAACATGGAATACACCATCGGGTTTATCGATCGATATCGTGTCGTCTCGACTTGAATATTACGAACAGCCTGCTGCTTTACCCGAGATCGAGACATCCGTTCTTGGCGATGATTTGCAGCGACGTGATTTTACAATCAATGCCATGGCCATTCGGTTAAACGCTGAATCATTCGGTGAATTGATTGATCCATTTGGCGGACAGAACGATCTACGCGAGAAGAAAATCAAAATCCTTCATAATATGAGTTTTGTCGAAGACCCTACCCGCATTTTTCGAGCGGTTCGATTTGAACAACGTTTCGGATTTTCGATGGACGAACAGACAGAACAACTGGCACTTGAGTCGATCGACAAAGTAATTCACTTATCATCCCAACGCATTAACGAAGAGATGATTCGTTTATTTACGGAAGGCAAGCCGCAAGAAGTCATTCGACGCCTGTTCGAACTGAATGTTTGGCAACAATTCGGTGTAAACGAAAAACAGTTGGATGCATCCGTCGCTACCGCTGAAAGATTAGAACAACTTTACAACGAACAAGTACGAAAGATTTCCAATTTGAAGATCAGTGAAAAACCTAGTTGGTTTAATTACTTTTTACTACCATTCTATTGTAATGATAGTTTGTATGCTGCAGAGAAATTCACGTTGCGGAAAAACAGAAAAAAGTTGTTGGAAGAAATCAACGCATTGCAGCAGCATGATCAATGGAATGCAGCGGAACAATCTAGAGACTACCACTTGTTCCTTCACGATTTTTCTGACGAAGCGATCCTGTTTATCCTAGTGGCAGACGAAGTAGCGCATCCAGAATCCGTCATTGAGTATTTGTACAAACGAAACCAACTTCAAAACCTTTTGTCGGGTGGCGATTTAATGAAAGCCGGACTCAAGCCTGGACCTGCATTCGCGAGGATTTTGCTCCTTCTGGAAGTAAGTCAACTAAATGGAGATATTGCCTCCAAGGATGATGCGTTGAAGTGGTTAGAGGAGTATTTGTGTAAGAATTAAATCAAAAACACCCGAAACTTCAACTGAAGTATCGGGTGCTTTGTTTTCTCTAGTAAAATTCTAAATATAGATCGTTCAATCTTTTTTGCTTTTAAATATTTCCAGAAACAAGACGATACACGTCGCTAAAACCGCAGACAAATTAGTTGTTTCTCTGTCTAGACTTTCTCTCGTACTTGTTTTAAGTGGTACTTCTTCGACTTGGCACTCTTTATCCTCTCGTTCCATTGTATCCTTTTCGTCTTGCTTACTCGTTTCCTCAACGATATTTTTACTTTTGATAAATTTATCGTAAATAAGGTTGATCACTATACTAAAGAAGAGCAGTTGTAATAAAAAACCAATAAACATTTCTAACACCACTATAAAGCGTATATTTCCATTAGGAATTACATCACCGTACGATCCGCCAAAGAACGTAGTGCCACTTAAATATAGATAATCACCTAAATCATTGAGGTAATCTGTCCTGCCATTTACGGAAATATAATCTCCTATAACTTCTTTTTCGTCAGTGTATATTTTTCCCGAAAAGAAATCCTTTTGAGAGATATGAACTATGCGTGGATTATCAAATACAGCATAGACAAATGTAAAATAAGAAATAACCACTAGGACTGATCCTACTATGAGGGCACTTAACTTCTTGATATTCAATATTTCTATGTGTTTCAATATGAATTTAGATAGAATATAAAAAATAACTAGTATGATAATTAAACAGATTCCCAAATATATCTTAGCAGCTATTTGATATTGAATCGCTACTATGATCACTGGCAAAGGAATAAATAATAAGGAAATGAATCCATAGAACAGTCCTGACCAACTTGGAATATTTGATAACTGTTTTATAGTAAATAGCAAGTACATCACGTTAACTATAATAATTATCGCTAATACTTTATATATTCCTTTCCCTATAATAACTTCCGAATTGCTTACCGAATTGCTTTGATAACGGATGCCCCAAATACCTGATTTGTTATCTTTAGCCGTCTTTTCAGCATGTAAAAAACGCATTTTATATTCTGGTTTAATCAGGTCGGCCATATTAGCTAAACCTTCCGCAACAATTAACTCATTTATAGTTAGATCATCATCAGCTGAAAAAGATATGAGATAGTCGTCCTTTTCAACTTCCTTCAAATAAATAGTTTTGTTTAATAGAATCTTTTCAATTTCATTTATAGCATTCTGCTGATCAAAAGTTACTATATCATCCACATACAGTACTGCATCTTTTATTTTTTTAGATTGTATTTTTAGTGGAGCCTTTTCAAAATTCCCTTTAAACTCTTCGTACTCTTCAAACATACTAGTAGAGATGCCATAAAGGTGAATTCGATACGTGTCATTGACTTCTATAGTATAAGGATCGATAATCTTCGTCACAGTATTCTCTTCGGCGAATGACACATCAGGAAATAAAATTATAAATAAAACGACTATACATAGCTTGAATATCTTCACTTATACACTCCTCATGTTTTTTATACGGAGAGGCTTACAGTTTGATTTTTATGTACAGATATCTTTTACAAATTACAAACACCCCAAACTCTACCTGAAATTTGGGGTGTTGAACTGATTACAACCTTCACTTATAAAATTCTATCAATGTTACACAAGGATTTTATTTCGAATCCGCCCTAAACCCCGATTTATCATAACCGTATTTATCATAACCACGTCTATCGTAGCCGAGTTTGTTATAGCCTCTTCGGTCATAGCGGTCCGCATCATAACCCGACTTATCATACCCCTGATCATCTCGGTCCGTTCCATTTCGATGGAGTCCTTGAGGAGTGAAGCCCATGCAGTCGAATCCTTTTGTATCATATTTCGTACCATTGGCATGTTTGCCATCCCGATTAAAACCATATCGATCATAGCCGAATCGGTTGTAGCCTTCTTTATTAAAACCGTTCTTATCATAACCTTGTAGATTAAAACCTTTTTTATCATAGCCTTGTCGATTTCGACCATTCTTCCCGAAACCTTCTCGATCGACGCCTGCTTTATTGAAGCCATCACGATTATAGCCTTCACGATCTATACCATGTTTATTGAAACCTTGCGCATCATAACCTTCCGAATCATAGCCGAGCGAATTTAAGCCCGATGCATCGTATCCTGCCCGGTCAAAACCGTCACGATTATAACCATGCTGATCATACCCTTCTTCATCATACGTCTTTTCACTAATATGTGCGCCGTCGCGTGTAAAGCCTTCACGATTGTATCCTCTTTTATTGAAGCCTTGTGCATCAAAGCCTGCTTGATCAAAGCCATGATCATCAAACGGACTGTTATTTAAATGAACGCCTTGATAATCAAAGCCCTTGCCGTCATACATCGTACCGTTCATATGCTTGCGATCACGATTAAATCCTCTTTTGTCATAGCCGAATTTAGTATAGCCTTGGCGATTAAAACCGTTCTTATCGTAACCTAGCTTATTAAATCCATCCGTTCCATAGCCTTGCGCACTGACACCGTACTTATTGAAACCGTACTTGTCATACCCTTGCTTATTGAAACCCGCACGGTTGAAGCCATGGACGTCATACCCGTCTCGGTTATAGCCATTCTTGTGAAAGCCCTGTCGATTGAAACCATCCACTTTATAGCCTTCTTTGTCATAACCTTGGACATTATAACCGCTTTTATTATAGCCGTCTGCGTCATAACCATAACGATCATAACCCGATCGATCAAAGCCCGCTTTATTATAGCCCGTTGCCCTAAATCCTTCTTTGTCATACCCTTGATTATTATAGCCGTTTTTGTCAAAGCCCTGTGCATCAAAGCCATACTTATCAAAACCACTGGCATTAAATCCTTGTTCATTAAACCCATGACGATCATAACCAAACTTATTAAAGCCGCGTCTGTCAAAACCTTCACTATTATAAATCGTCGTATCACGTTCTATGTTTTTACCCCTTAACGGATCCCCATAATTCATGTCGTACCTCCGCACAATATGTTATCGAATTCACTCTCTCTATGCATCATACTACAAAAAGAGGGTAAACTCACCAAGTTTTGCAAGGCGGTCGGTGAAGTAGAGTGATGTAACCGGAACTAGAGCGGGCAGATCTATTCCTGAAACATATGCTTCTTATGCCATTTCAAATACGGCTTGTTCTTCTCCGTTCGGTTCACTCTCATCTTATTATGCAATCCATACTTCGCGTACTCCTCTTCAGGAATGCTAGATGAAATATGAATCTTGCCTGTTCCGTCAAACGCAATGAAGCCGTTTTGATAGAGCGCATCATGATTGCGACAAAAAAGGATGCCGTTGTTCGGATCGATGCGCTCGTTATTCGTGCAATCTTTCCATGGTTTAGCATAGCTAGCTTGCAATAATTCCGGTAGCTCGATATCGCATAGAGCGCACTGATCATTCCATAGCTGCAGAAGCTCATGGCGAAATCGCTGATGTCCCATCCGCACTTTCGTTTTCGTTTCCGATTCGGTTTCAGCCAGTACCGGAATGAGAAAATCATGCTCCGTCTTCTGAACGGTACCCATGACGAACTCCAGTTGCTCTTCATCGATTTCGTAAATATTTAAATCCGCTATTAACTCGACCAATTTGATAGTCAGTTCTTCATTGCACGGATAAAGATAACCTTGATTGCCATTGCCGTTCTCTTGAAATGTAGAATATTTAATTGGCAATAGCGGTAGAAGTTCATGAAAACAATCCGCAATCGTCAATGGGTTATCGAGTTCGTGATACTCCACTTCCACTAAGTACCCTTTGGCGTCTTCACTGTCCGGCAAGGGAATCGCAGACGGCTTTCGCTCCTCGCGGTAACTGGTCTTCGCTACACTTATGGCGACCATATCCCCTTTTACATAATGAAAAATACGATCTCCTTCACGCACTTCTTTCATCCGTTCCCAAAAATGATGAACATTGCCTATACTGTCTTGCTGCAATGACCAAAGCACACCTAACTCTTTCTCTTCATCGTATGTACGTCCTTGCATAACGATATAACTTTGCATCGTGCTTCACTCCTTTGCGAACTGATGTATTGCTTCTCTCTTAATTATAACGAAATGGACTACCTTTCAACAGCCGATTGATTAACTGCATAGCGTTACCTTTCTATTTCAGTTAAAACAGTGACTAGAGAAATACAAAATTCTTAGACATTTACGCTAGATAAAACTCTTTGCTTAGTTCATTACTTTAAGAAGGTCTCCCACTCCTTACGAATATGAAGGACCAACACAGTATAATGCGGTTATTTCCGTCAGCTACAGTGTTACGAAATGCCCAATTATTCACCATTCATTTGAACCGCAACAGCTCTTCATGCAACTAAGCCCCCTCTATATGCAGGTCACTGTAAAAGCTATTGTTCGATTTTCATGAGCGTGATACGATTCAGCCATGAAGACTAACTAGAGGTGATGACCATCCGGCTGAAAATTGAAGAATCCAATGAATTTCAGGAGATTGAAATCACTATTAAATGTCCTGAAGTGGATGAACGCTTATCCCGGCTTATCCAGCAGATCAATCAAATGATGTATAGCTTTACCGTTACAAAAGATGGCGCTGTGTATTCGATACAATCCAGTGATGTTCTATATATCGAGACAGTGGACAATGCATCCTTTTTATACACACAAGAAGACGTCTATGAAAGCGAACTGAAGCTTTATGAATTTGAGAATCAATTGAAAAACACGCGATTTCTACGAGTCAGCAAACATATGATGGTCAATACATCCAAAATAGAAAGTGTGCGTGCGTTATTGAATGGACGATTTGAAGCAACCTTGGAAAACGGTGAAGTGGTCATCGTGAATCGACATTACGCAAAAATATTTCGAAAGCATTTCCTAGGATGAGGTGATCCAGTTGAAAAATCTTTTACTCTATATAAGCGGGGCTTGCTTCGCATTTACATTTAGCACGATCGTCTACTCTTTATTTCGGTTACTTGGGATCTTCCCGCCACTGACAGAAAAGATGACTCTTTCCATACTACTCATTTCCATCGTCATTACGGTTCTCATTTGGCTATCGCATCTATTGCCACTAGAGAATCCAATGTGGGGGTATGCAGTAGAAGCTAGCTGTGTCATGACAGTGATGATCGTAGCCGGTGCATTTTTCAACTTATATCCTTTCGGGTTATATAACGTAGTGATGGCTGTACTGGTGGGGCTTATTGCGTATGGATCTGTTATTTCACTGATTTATTTACACAATAAAGCAGACGAGATGAAAATAAATCATATGATCTTGCAGAGGAGGAAACGGGATGCAGACGATCATTGAAGTGGAGAATGTAAGTAAATCTTTCGGTCACGTGAAAGCAGTTGACGAGTTGAATTTTTACGTGACAAAAGGAAGTCTGTTTTCATTTCTCGGAACGAACGGTGCCGGTAAATCAACCGTGATTTCTATTATTTTAACCTTGCTCCAACCGGACAGCGGCTCCGTAACGGTCAACGGATTTACAGTTGGCAAAGAGAATGAATTCATTCGAAAAGAGATCGGAGTCGTATTCCAAGAAAGCTTGTTAGATCCGCTATTGTCTGTGCAAGAGAACTTGGCCATTCGTGCACAATTATATGGAATGGCGAAGCAAGAAATACTATCGGCCATACAGCGATGCGCTGAAATTGTAGATATTCATTCCATCTTGAAACGACGATACGGCAAATTATCTGGTGGCCAGAAGCGAAGAGTCGATATCGCACGTGCCCTTCTCCATCAACCCAAGATTTTACTGCTTGATGAACCGACAACAGGACTCGATCCACAAAGTCGTCAGCAAATTTGGAAAATGATTGGACACTTACAAAAGGAACATGGCATGACCGTTTTTCTGACGACACATTATATAGAAGAGGCTGCGAATTCGGATTTCGTTTTAGTGATAAAAGAAGGACGAATTATTGCCAAAGGCACTCCAATAGATTTAAAACAGCAATACTCTGCGGATCGCTTATTTATTACGACAACCGATCACACTGCACTGCGCATGCATTTTCTACATGATCATGTGCTGTTTCAAGAAGAAACTGGCGGATACACGATCGATTTACCGAATACGCTAGCAGCTATTCCAATACTACATAAATACCAATCGCTTATTTCGTCTTTTGAAGTACGAAAATCTAGCTTGGATGATGTCTTCATCCGTATTCATGATCGAGAGGGTGGTAGACTATGCTAGTTTTCGCCAAAAGAAATTTACTACTCTATTTTCGAGATAAGTCTGCAGTATTCTTCTCATTGCTAGCTGTGTTCATCTTGATTGCACTTTATGTATTCTTTCTTGGTGATTTGATCGCGGATGGAGTGCCGGACTTTCCAGCGAAGCATTGGCTCTTGCTGTCTTGGATTATCGCGGGTGTCGTCACGGTTACGAGTGTAACGACCACATTAGGCGCATTCAGTGTGATGGTAAACGACCAAGCAACCAATGCCTATAAAGATTTCCGAGTCACGCCAATGAAACAATCCGTATTACTCGGTGGCTATATTATTAGCTCACTCTCCATAGGATTCCTGATGTGCATTATGACTCTTCTTGTAGCGATTGCTATGCTTTTTGCCACTGGGGAGCCGGTACTCTCATTTACACAAATCATTCAATCAGTAGGCGTCATATTTCTAGCCGTTTTGACTGCTGGTTCCATGATCTCTCTACTCGTCATTTTCTTTAAGACCTCCAATGCGTTCGCCGCGGCTAGCACAGTAATTGGTACATTGATCGGTTTCCTTACAGGCATCTATATTCCAATCGGTACTTTACCTGCCTACTTACAAAATATGATACACATTTTCCCCATCTCCCATATCGCTGCTTTGCTTCGCCAAATTCTCATGGACGCTCCTATGGCTGAAGCATTCGCTCAAGCACCCGTTGAAGTGAAAGAAAGCTTTCAGTTGAACATGGGAGTAGTTTTCAAAGTAAATGGTTGGCAAGTCTCTCCTTTAGTCAGTGTCATGTATCTACTACTAATCACTATCATTTTCTTTATACTTTCAGCTAGTGTAATGAAGTATAGTAGAAGATAGGTATTCAAACATTAAATGGTACCAGGTCCCCAAACAACTCGGAATGTTTATGCTATGATACGCATAACCAATACCACTCTAGTAAAAGAGGTGAGTGAATGGATTTCATTGCTTGGACGATTATTGCATGTGAAATAGGTTTTTGGGTCGTTATTCTTGTGGGTCTCATTACACGATATGTATGTAACAAAAAACGACTCGGTTTATTTTTTCTAGCGTTAACACCAGTCATCGATTTACTATTGCTAGTGGTCACGGCGACTGATCTTTATAACGGCGCTGTTGCTACACAAGTTCATGCCATTGCGGCGATTTATCTCGGAGTATCGATCGCATTCGGAAAAAGCATGATTCGCTGGGCGGATGAACGTTTTCTTTACTACGTCAAGAAGCAAGGTACAAAACCTGCGAAGAAAACAGGATATGCGCATGCACGCCATTCCGTGAAAGGTGCGTTGCAACATGTACTAGCATTTATCATCGGTGGCGGATTCTTGGTTGCAATGATTTACCTAATTGGAGATGCCAATAAAACGGAAGCACTCTCTCAAATGCTGAAGTTATGGGCGCTCATTGTAGGCCTTGATATGGTGATCTCACTTTCATACTTTATTTGGCCGCGGGCTGAAAAAAGTTCATCGGCTTAGGTAACGTGCTGTTCACATGGAGATATGGGTTCGGTACATGGAAAGAAGCTTTTAAATGTGTGGCAAATGGGGACGCGATTCGTAAAGGAATCGGTGTCCTCTATTTTTATTGTTGTATCGCCTTATAATAGATAGTCAAATTAATAACAGCGGATAAATTTATCTGCGCTGCTAATTACGTTCTTAATATGCTTGCTAATTGATGAGTGGAATGGTTTCCTAGAACACCGTTTTGAGACAATTGAAAACGTCAAAGTAGAAAAGGGATTTTATGCTAAAATGGATCATAAGAGGTTGGCTTATTAAGCAAGCGGGTCATTTTGTTGAATAACTTGTTGTAGTAATAATTAAATTTGAAGTGAATTTTCCTATATAAGAAACTAAATAAAGGGAGTGATTAAATGTTTCCTATACTAGAAACAGATAGGCTGATATTAAGAGAATTAACAAATGAAGACGCAGAAGGCATTTTTGCTTGTTTTTCTAACGAAGACGTAACACGATTTTACGGACAAGAAACGTTAAAAAGTGTAGAAGAAGCAGAAAAATTCGTAGATTTATTCTCAAAAAACTATAGTGAAAAAAGAGGCATACGATGGGGAATAGAGCGAAAAGAAACCAAAGGTATAATTGGAACAATTGGCTTTAATGCTTGGTTGCCAAAACATAAACGAGCTGAAATTGGTTACGAAATTCACCCGCAACAATGGAGAAAGGGATATACCTCAGAAGCAGTTTCTGAAGTTCTTTCCTATGGCTTTGATGTTATGGGTTTAACTCGTATAGGTGCAGTCGTATTTATTGAGAATGAAGCCTCGAATAAATTATTAGGTAAAGTAGGCTTTCAAAAAGAAGGAGTTTTAAGAAGTTATATGTATCAAGATGGAAAAGCATATGATACAAACGTTTATTCCCTCCTCAGAGAATAGTATTCCACAATCGGGCGCATGACTTGAAGATCATTGAGCTGCTAAGTCAGCTCCTTTTCTAATTAAACTAAAGGGACAGAATAGTAGTTAAAAAAGATTAGGATTTTGCCTATGGATAAATATATGTAGTAAAATAGGAGTTTTATGGCGAACCATATATTTATTGCAACAAAAAGTGGATTAGTATTCAAATAAATGAGTTATTGAGGTTTAGAAGATGAAAAATAATAGAAAAAACGACACGGCATTTTTAAAGATGTCCTAATTGAGCTTAGGAATTCAATCTTGTTTGAAGTGGCTTGGAACGTCCTCATGTTTATCCCACGAATGATGATTCGCGTAATAAAGAACATTTGGTAAAGTAGTTAATCGAAATGTTGAATCGAAAGAATTTAGAAGAGTGCTGCACAATCTTCATCTGGAAAATGTAAGTCTTTCTCCTGACGTTCAGGTAAAAGTCTTAGTATTCATAAATACAAAGACCCCAACATGTATGATAGAACCAACATAAAAGCCTACACCTCGTTTCTCTATTTTGTAAGTAGAGTCTGGAGGGTTAGGCTTTTTACAATTATTTTGTATTTAGAACGTTTTAGTGCTTACGCTTAACTTCGATTCTATAGCCATCAGGGTCAGTTACAAAGAAGTAAGAAGGCGTTCCACCTGCAAGTCCTTTCAAATCACCTGTTTCATAAGAAGAAGCTTTACAAATTTCATGCATTTTCTCTAAGTCATCTACTGTTACGCCTAAATGACTAAACCCATTTCCTATCACATATGGTTCTGCATCATAATTATACGTAAGTTCTATTTGTACGGAAGAACCTGGTGAATTTAAGTAGATTAAATCAAATTTATGCTCAGGGAATTCTCTGCGACTGGCTACTTCAAAATCAAAAAGCTCCGTATAAAAATCTAAAGTAGCATCAATGTCTCTAACACGTAAACAAATTTCAACAAGCACTTGGTTCATTACTATCATCCTCCATCATTTTATTGACCTTATCTTATCATAGATACTTTATCAGTACAGTTTATACGATTGAATAACGTTAATTGTTCTAGAAATCATCACGAGCGTTACGCAATTCAATAAAGTCCTCCAAAGTTTCCGCTTGTAGAAAGAGGTTAATCTCCTTCTCCTTGCCGATCGTTGACGGGAGCGTTGGCTGACCTTTCGCACGCAATTCCTGGACTTCTTCCAATGATTTAGAGATTTTTTTATTATCGGGATGCATTTCGGATGCAAAACGTAAATTAGTTTCTGTATACTCGTGACCGGGATAAACATGTATATCATCATCCAAGCGCTTAAACTTCAGCAAAGCCTTGTATTGAGCTTCGTAATCACCGGTAAACACCCGACCGCATCCTGCTGAAAACAAGGCATCTCCGCAAAAGAGATTATTTCCCATTAAAAAACTGATATGGCCATGCGTATGACCACCTGATTCGTAGACTTGGACAGTTTGATTTAATAAGTTAAAGGAGTCCCCTTCTTTTACAACACGATTCACCAAGTCTTTCGTTTCTTCCGGTCCATAAACTACACTTTCCGGATGACTCGCTAGAATCTCCCGTACCCCGCCAGTATGATCTTCATGCATATGAGTTAAAAGAATGGCCGCCAAACGAAGCTGCTTTTCTTCCAGGTAATCAAGGACATCTTTCGCTTCTCCTGGATCCACCACAACTGCCTCTGTTTCTTCTTGAATGCACCATATATAATTATCAGAAAAGGCTTTGATTGGATGAATAATCACTTTATGATTCCTCCCCTTTTTATATAGTTACTTTGCGGTTTGGAGAATTTTTCCCCTTCCACCAACCAAATTAACTTGATCCTGTAATTTTGAAATAAGTTTTATTAATCATTATGCGAAGAGAGCCAAAACAAACGGCTCTCCTCACCAACTATGCTTCAGTTATTTTTCTCATAGTACTGCCGTTGCAACTCCCGCACTTGCTCCGCGTACTCGTCTACCGGCCCAACTACTTCGATAGCAGGCACCATTTCCTGAATCGGATAACTGTTCACAGGAGCAGGCGTCGTGACACCCATATCTTTCTTCCACTGCGTTAACTGTTTCGATGAACTAGCATACACAATTCGTCCCAAACCGACTAACCCGTGGGCTGATGCACACATCGGGCAATGTTCACCTGACGTAAACACTGTCGCTTTCGCTCTGTCATCTGCGTCCAAATGGTCTGCAGCCCAGCGCGCTAAAGCGAATTCAGGATGTTGCGTCGGATCACCACCACTTGTACGATTATGATCTTCAGCTAACACTTCACCATTTGCTGAAACCAATACCGAACCAAATGGCTGATCTCCTTTATGTAGCGCAATTTCTGCTAATTCGACAGACCGTTGTAAATGCTTCATTTCACTTTCTTGTAACATGAATGAATCCCTCCTTATTCTTCACTTCCCTTTATAGCACTTCTTTTAACATACTTACATCGTTCTGTTTACACAGAATGTCCTGGCAATGAAATCTCTCCTTTTTACGTATCTTCATTCATAATCAGCAATTAATCCAATCGTTCCAAAATCGTCGCGTTCGCCATGCCGTGACCTTCACACATCGTCTGCAGTCCGTAACGCCCACCGGTTCTCTCCAACTCGCTCATCATCGTACTCATCAAGCGTCCGCCACTTGCTCCGAGCGGATGACCAAGAGCAATTGCCCCGCCGTTAGGATTTAACTTCTTCGGATCTGCACCTGTTTCTTTCAACCAGGCAATCGTCACAACCGAAAAGGCTTCATTGACTTCAAAAATATCTATATCATCAAGGGTTAGTCCTGCTTTCTCCAACGCTTTTTGTGTCGCCGGTATGGGCCCTGTCAACATGAGAGTCGGATCGGAACCAACCACTACGCGGGTAAGCACTTTAAACCGTGGCTTCAAACCAAGTTCTTCAGCCTTTTCACGTGACATTAACAAAATGGCATTTGCCCCGTCACTGATTTGACTGGAGTTTCCAGCCGTCACATCCCCATTTTCCCTAAAAGGAGTTTTCAACAAACTCAACTTTTCCATCGTAGTATCTTCCCTCGGTCCTTCATCATCTTTCACTATCATGTTCGTACCGTCAGGAAGTGTTACCTCAATCGGCATGATTTCTTTTTCAAATCTACCTTCCTTTCTAGCAGTAACCGCCTTCACATTGCTTTCTAGCGAGTAGCGATCCATTTCTTCCCTTGATATTTCCCAGTGATCTGCAATTCTTTCCGCCGATTCACCTTGATGGACCATTTCATACTTCGATGTGATTTCTTCACTGAACTTTACGTCTAGTCGATTGCTCCCCATCGGCACCCGCGACATGCTCTCGACGCCTCCTGCAACGACAACGTCCATATCTCCGCTAATAATAGCCTGCGCTGCAAAATGCACGGCTTGCTGGCTAGATCCACATTGTCTATCCAAGGTCGTTCCCGGTACTTCGATCGGATATCCCGCCTGCAAAGCTGCGACTCTCGCAATGTCAAAAGATTGTTCCCCTACTTGCGATACGCATCCTAATATGACATCCTCTACTAGCCTCGCATCAATTCCCGCTCGTTTGATAACTTCCGCCAGCGGCTTGGCTGCTAAATCTTCCGCTCGAATCGTACTCAATACACCATTCCGTTTTCCTACCGGTGTTCTGACCCATTCCACAATTACAGCTTCTCTCATGTAAATCCCTCTCTTCAAAATTTATTTGTAATCCCTTACATATAATCAAATTAGTTATTTCCAGCCTTTATTTAGGCTGCATACGGACTGCTCCATCCAGACGTATGACTTCCCCGTTCAGCATCGTATTTTCGCAGATGCTTGTAACCAGTTTGACGAACGATGCAGAATCCCCGAGTTCATTTACCAATTTACTCCCACGGTCTTCCTGCAAATCCAAAATTGTTACCTGTCCTCCTGCCGCTATTATCTCTCTTGCCGTAGCTTCTCCAAGTCCTGAAGCGCCTCCTGTAATAACTGCTGACACTTGGTCCATTTTCATAATTACTTCGCTCCCTTTCTTATGCTAGTAATATATAGTCCTACAATAGGATTTTCAGTTCTCTTCTATTTAACTGTTTTACTATGTTCTCACTTTTTCATTCGCAAGCTTCGACTGTATACATACTATGAATTTTCTGACTTCGTATGTCAAGCAAGGTGTGGGTACCAGGTCCCGACACAATTCTGAATTGTTCTTAAGTTGTATGGGGACCTGGTACCCCGCTTGTGATAGAATGAGCTATAAGTAATGAAAGATACAGGAAATGTAAATGGTGGAATAAGACACGATTCATTTACGGAGTAGGTTAAAAAAAGAATAAAAGGAGGGCATGATGCAAGGATATATAGCTGTTACCACGATTACCCTATTAATCATATTGGTGATCACTCGGTCCATTCAATTAAAAAAATTCGGTATTAAGGTAGTTACATTTGGCAAAATAGATAAAAAAGATTTCATCATACCGCCCTTTGCATTGCTCTTATTCTACGTAATTATGTCAAACGTCTTCCATTTACCAAAACTAGGAACAAAGCTATTTACCAATGAATTCATCGGATGGATTGGTGTATTCTTATGCTTCGGAGGGCTTTTGCTATTCGTTTACAGTGTACTTTCATTTGGGGAAAGTTTTAGAGTAGGCATTGATGAAGAAAATCCGGGTTCGTTGATTACTACTGGCGCTTTTTCCATCAGTCGAAATCCAATATACACTGCTTTTGGAATGGTCTTATTGGGTGAGTTCCTCATTTATCCCAATTGGATCGTATTAGTGTATTTGATCGTAGGTTTTTGGTTGTTTAACCGACAAGTACGTCTCGAAGAACAATCGTTAGTAAAAATCTACGGAGAAGCGTATACAAAGTATTGCCAAAATGTTCGCCGATACCTATAACTAGTACCATGAAAAGGGGTCTGCAAAATGAATCAATTTCAAAAACGTACAGTATATATTTCAATTGTCGCACTTGCTTTCTTCTTAACATTATCCATACTGACGCAGCATTGGGGTTTCTTTTTGTGGAGTCTATTACCTGTTTTTATCGTATTGATGACTGCGTTTTCCCCTAAAAAACGACAAAAGAAGTAATGGGAAATAGTTGTGGGTACCAGGTCCCTACACTATTCTGAATTGTTCCTAAGTTGTGTGGGGACCTGGTACCCCATTAAATCTGTTGGTACCCACAGAAAAACCCACTAGTACTGGCTAGTGGGTTTTTCTGTATTTAGTTCCTGGCCACAACACAATCCTGAATTGTTCATGAATTGTGTGGGGACCTGGTACCTCACTTAAAATTCTCATAAAACTCTACCGGCACTACTTGCAAATCAATTCCCCAGAATAGAGGTAATAGGAAGTAGGCAGCCAATACAATCAGTATGAGTACAAACACATTAATGATAAACCCGACTCGTACCATTTCTCCCAAGCGGAGCTTATTCGTTCCGAAAATGATAGCGTTAGGAGGTGTGCCGACCGGTAACATGAAAGCACAGTTTGCAGCCATTGCAGCGGGTACCATCAAAGCAAATGGGTGAATATGCATAGAAAGTGCAAGCGCTGCCAATACAGGAAGAATCATAGTTGCTGTTGCCGTATTCGATGTGAACTCCGTCAATGCTAGAACGAGTAATGAAGAGGCAGCAATAATAGCGAACATATGGAATCCTTCCAAAGCGGTCAATTGCGAACCAATCCATTCAGAAAGTCCCGTTTCTCGAAAACCTGCTGCAATGGCAAGTCCTCCTCCAAATAATAGCAAAACTCCCCATGGAATTTCTTTTGAATCTTCCCATGCTAGAATGCGTTTGCCGATTTTCTTAGAAGTAGGAATAGCAAACAGCAATGCCGCTGCCACTACCGCAATCATGCCGTCTTTTAAACCAGGCAGAATGTTCATCCAAAGAAATTCACGCGTGATCCACATAAACGCTGCAAAAGCGAAGACTGCACTCACCGCTTTTTCCTCAAACGATGTTTTCCCTAATGCCTTTCGTTCTTCGGTGATCACTTCTTTTCCACCGGGAAGACCTTTAATATTCATCTTAAATGCAAAGCGCCCAAGATAAATCCACGTAGAAAACAATAGCACTATGACAATCGGTACTGCGACGAGCATCCAGCCCGCAAAAGAAATCTCGACATCAAATAATTCTTTAACTTGTGCCGCTAGAATAATGTTGGGCGGTGTCCCTATAAGCGTACCGAGTCCACCAATCGTTCCCGCATAACCAATTCCGAAAATAAGTGCCTTTTCAAACTTCGGCAATTCCTTTTCTTCCGGAGTGCCTTTTAACGCAGCAGCTACCTGGGCTGTAATCGCCAATCCCATAGGAATCATCATCATAACCGCAGCAGTATTTGAAACCCACATAGACAGGAATGCTGTAGCCGTCATGAAGCCGAGCAAAATACGTTGAGTCCCTGTACCGATGAAGGCGATAATGGCTAGTGCCAAGCGTTTATGCAAGTTCCATTTCTCCATTGCTGTAGCAATGAAAAACCCGCCTAAAAACAAGTAAATAATATCGTTGCCGTAGGAAGATGTGACCACGTCAGCTTCCATAGCCCCTGTCACCGGTAATAGAAAAATAGGAAGCAATGACGTGACCGGGATGGGAATCGCTTCTGTAATCCACCATGTCGCTACCCACAACGTCACAGCCAGTACCGATTTGGCTTCCGGATTCATCCCTTCAGGAGATAAAAAGAACATCATGATGATAAATAAAAGTGGACCTAGAATTAGACCTACCAATTGGACGGTAGAATAGGACGAACTTTTATCCGCTTTCTGATTAGGGGGTTGAGGTGAAATCTGTCCCTCCTCTGCAGTGACACGATGATTTGTTGCAGTTAGTTTTTTCTTATAAGAAAAGAAATTAAGTAAATCTTTTGCCTGGTCATGTGAACGCCATAATTTCTGCCAGGTATTTGATGCGATATCCTTCATTGTCATCCCTCCGAAAACGCTTTCTTATTTGTTTAACTATAAGAGGGACTATTCAGAAATTATATATTATGTAATCAAACAAATACTTTTGTAACTAAAATAAGCAACTCAAGCAGTTGCGAATTTCTGTCGCCAAACTGCCTGGAAGCTTATTCGTACAACCTGTATATTACTTATTTAGCAACGACTGAAGGATATCTACTTTTTCAGGCAACAGTTGGTAATTTGTTAACGGACGCCCTGTTGACTGATACACTATATCGCTATCGATTAGTTCACGGTCAACGAGATAATGTAAGTACTTTCGTGTGGATACACTTGACACTCCAACGTCTTCTGCAAGTTCTGCTGTGGAAAAAATAGTTCCTTGCCTTTCAATAATCCGTTCCGCAATACGTGTGAATGTCGTTTTCGTCAGACCTTTTGGCAATTCCAATGTGTTACTAGTTTTTCTATCCGCGGTATGAAGTAAATGATCAATCTCATCCTGGCTGATGTTTTCATGCTGATTCATCAAATGAAATTGCTTTTTAAATTGCAATAAAGCATTTTGAAAGCGTTCAAAAGTAAATGGCTTTATAAGGTAATCAACAGCCCCATATCGAAGCGCTTGTTGCACAGACTCTTTATCATTGGCAGCTGTAATGAGAATAACATCTAGCGAGTCGCCCTCTTTTCGAAGCTCCTTTAACAGATCAAGTCCGGTCGGTCCTTTCATATAGACATCGAGTAAAATGAGGTCTACTTTCGACAACACAAGAAATTTCCGGGCTTCTGCTACATTTTTTGCAAAACCGGCAACCGAGAAACCTGGAATACTCTCCAAGTATATTCCATTGAATTTCGCTACCATTGGATCATCTTCAATGATTAATACTTGAATCATAATGCTTCACCTTTGTATGGAACACTTACACTAAATTGTGTCCCTTTACCTTTCGTAGAAGATACAGACCAAATACCACCCAATTCATCCAATGCGATTTTAGCCAGGTACAGACCATAACCGCGGCCTTCACCTTTTGAAGACATCCCCTGTTCAAATACTTCTTCGATATTCTCTACCAGGATTCCAGGTCCATTATCGTATACGCTGAATTCTAATCGAGACTCTTCATAATTAAGTGTTACTTGTAATTCCCCATCGACACGCTCACTCACGGCATCACTAGCATTATCTAGTAAATTTCCTAGTATCGTGATGACCTTATCCATATGCTCAACCTTTTTTAAAGGAGGTAGCGGATGATCCCCATTTAACGTAATTTTTATCCCGGAGTCGCGTAATTCGCTTAACTTCCCCATTAAATAGCCCGCAATGACGGGATCTTTGACGAGTCTTGAAACGATGCCTGCCTCCGTTTGATAAGCATCTGAAATATAGGCGATATATTCTTTTAACTCATCATAAGATTTCGTGTGAACCATCGCCATGATAATATGCAGTTTATTCATAAACTCATGCGTCTGGTACCTCAGCGTTTCAGCGTATACTCTAGCCCCAGATAGCTGTTCCACTAGCGAGGTCAATTCGGATTTATCGCGAAATATAGCAAGTGCTCCGACTACATGATGGTTAGAAATGACAGGTACTTGGGTAACCACAACATCCAGTCCATTTAATTTAAACTCTTGGTCATACTGTGGTTTTTTATGTTCGAGCATCTGCTGAAGCGGTAGCGAAGGAACAAAGGACTGAATAAGCTTTCCAACAGGATTTCCTTCAATTCCTGCATTCCGAAAAAGTGTGATTGCCGCTTGATTCACTAAGACAATTTCCGCCTTGTCATTAATGGCAACAATACCATCGCTGACCGCTTCCAGCATTGACTCCCTCTCGCGAAGTTGTTGAGCGATTTCTCTCGGTTCAAGTCCAAATAAAGTACGCTTCACTTTTCTTGCCAATAAAACAGCACCAAATAAGCCAATCAGTAAACCAAAGCCAATCCCGATAAAGCTCGCATTCATACTGGCTAAAACACTAGTACGGACATTGTCCATCATAATACCAACAGCAACCACACCAATAATTTGACCTTCAGACGTGATCGGTACAAACGCTCTCATTGACTTCCCCAATGTTCCTGTAGCCATGGACGTGTACTGCTCTCCCTCAAATGCCTTGTCTTCGTCACCGCCTACAAAATATTGGCCGATGCGCTCAGTTACTGGATGGGATTGGCGGATACGTTCATTATTCATTACTACGATATATTCGACTTGCGTGTCGTTTTGTACAGATTTAGTGAATGCTTGGATATCTTCAATTGGTCCTTTTCCTGTCAAGCCATCAATCACCGGCTGTGCATGACTGATAGTAATGGCTATATTCATCGCCTTTTCCGATTGAGATTTCCTAGCTTGATCGGCTGCATTGCTACCAATTAAATAACCGGCTACTGAAAGAGAAACTAGTACTACCATACACACCAAAGCCGTCAACCATACTTGCATACTAACGGGTTTTTTATTTTGTCTTTTCATTTTTTCACCTATGTATGATTCAAATTACGTTCTACTATAGTAATCATATAGCAAAAAGAGAAGCGTGTGTAGCGCTTCTCTTAAGTAATCAATAAAACAATTCTAAATTGTTCTCGAATTGTGTGGGGACCTGTTACCTCAAAATTCCCGATTCCACAAAGGCAAAAACCATTTAACTCCGCGCCGATTAACAGGAAGAATTTTCATATCCGCCAGTAGATGGCTAATATAACCGGCAAGTCCTGCAGCAAGTAAGCCATCGATCGGCCACTGCGCATATAAATGCTTCAATATATACGCATAGAAAACAATACCGAGTATAGAATGCGTATAGGATCTATGCGGTAAGAACGAGGCAATGATTATATAGCCGCCAGCGAGTAAAATGCCTAGCGACTGGTCAAGGACAAAACCGAGAAGCATGACGAGTATGCCGGTAATGGTGAGCATTCGGCGCTGTGTAATGAGACGCGACACAATAAGCAACAGAAGTCCGATCCCTCCATACACATAAATTTCTTGACTCAGTCCTTCTGTAAATACTTGATAGATGAGAGTCAGCAAAATAACGATGCCAGCAGTCTCCATGAGCCATTTGCTTACTTTCTTACTAAGTGTGATACTGTTGCTCGCGAGCCCGTTCGTATCGAGATCCGGAACTACTCCGGATATTCCACCGACTGCCGCGCCTAGTAATGCAGTCTGAATATCGGGCTGCACTGCGTATCCCGCAATGGCGCCGACAGCTGTACCGATAACTAAATGTGAAGTGCCTTTCATATGTAAACCTCTCTAGCTGTATAGTGTACGGTCGAATTCAGAACGTATATTCGTTCCGTCTTTTCAAGTATAACGATTACTAGCTGAAATGGGAAATATTCCGTAACAGCAGACATAAAGTAGCGCTTGGTACCTGAGTTATGTGATAGCAAGTCTCCCAATGTAAAAAAAAGACAGGAGCCATACTAAATGGAGGTGGAAATTAAAAAGGCACCCCGTCCTGACACAACTTCAGCTCCATTCAGAACTGTCGATGATGAGTGTGAGGATGAGGTACCTTCATTTGTTTTTCTGTCGCGTTCTAGACTACAGACTCGGAATGGTGTGAACCAAACTCCAAGAATCCGTATCCATTAATTCATCCATTTTCAATTCAACCTCTCCGCCTAAATAAAGCGTCTCGCCTTGTATAGCGATAACCATTGCCTGTAGAGGTGGAAAACTGTCGTTACATTGGTATATATCACCTATTTTAGGTATATGCGCTTCAGGTGTCTGGATTTCCAACTGTCGGTTTCCTTGCTCCGTTATATAATTGGCATCTGGAATTTCCATATCAATAATATTTGCACCCTCTTGCAGCCCGGGGATCATCACCCAATACTCATTATGTTTAATTCCATTGGATTTATTGCTGATGACGCCGTTTCGTTCAATGGAAGACACCATTTCAATCGCGTGTAGATAGTGATGATCTAATGAATCCGGCTGTGGATTGATGATTAAAATATAATCGCCTACTTTAGCCTTCTCATCTTTATGCAATGTATAGCGTTTATGATTCACTATAAAACTGTCCATATGTTTTGGTTTATACAAATTAATTTCTCTAGCAGTTGCCAGCTGTTTTTCAAAATCTTCTAATCGGACTAAGTGAACCGACTGCTTAAAAAAAGCTTTCACTGAGTAGACTTGATGCAGCTTGTTTTGGTAATAAACAAATTGGCCTTTTCTAACATTTAAAAGATTCAATGGAATTCACACCTTATTAAGTATTTTCTGACGGCAACTATCTCTTCCTGCAGAATATAAACACATCATAACAACAATTATAGGTTTACGATATTAAATCGTTTCATTACGAACATAGTTGTCCAACGATCGTGTTGATTGGATACAAAAAACTCCAAGCAATAAATGCCGAGAGTTTTCCATGTATGAATATGAAAAGTACGTGCTAGGTGTTAGTACATTTCAACAGAGTTCTCGAGCCATGCTAACACCTAATGTATCCTATTCATCTGATTGTTTTTGCTTTTTTTCCAAATACGCTGTACGAATTTTTTCCAGTTGCTTCTTTTTATCAAATTGCGCTGGCTTGTTCTTCTCATGATACTTTGCCACAGCCGCTTTACCTTTGCTATCCAATTGATACTTCCCCATATTATTCACCTACTATTCTTGTCGTCTTCGAAGACCATCTATTCAATCCATTTACGATATTTTATTTTCCCAAAGTAGACCTTCTTGCTTTAGTAGTATACCCTAAATTTTACGTATATAACTAAAAAATTATGATTGTATATAAATGAAGAGTATATGGTCTTGGCACCTACTTTACTACCGGCTCCATCACCGTCAACGTTCGGTTCACCGTATCCATTTGAACACTCGCCCCAATAGGTATCGTCGCTTTATAGTAGCTATGTGCGCTGGCCAAGTTCGTCAATAAAGGTTTGCCAAGTGGAACAAAAAATTCATTGATCAAATCTACGTAGCTTTTCCCGTAGGCTGATTCACAGTTCGTACATTGTCCCATAATAATCCCTGCACAATCATCAAACTTCCCGGCCATCGCCAAGTGGTTTACGTAGCGATACACCGTATTGATCGGTTCATGTGTTTCTTCCAACAAAAGAATTCTACCTTCCGTATTGATTTCATAGGATGTGCCTAACGTACCTACGAACGACGTGAGATTCCCCCCTACAATCGGTCCTGTAACCTTTCCTGGAACTAATCCAATCAGTGGAACTTCAGGTGGGTTCATAATTTGCCAAGGTGCCTTGATAGTTGATGTCGCTGTAAAAAATTGATTGAAATTATAAGGAGGCGTTCCTGGATTAAAGTCCAACAATAACAAACTTTGAAAACCGATGAGGTCGGCATATTCAAACAAAACATTTAATAAAACCGTGATGTCGCTATATCCCGAAACAATTTTCGGGTTTTGTTTAATGACGTTAAAATCAAGGAATGGTAGAATGCCTGCTACCCCGACTCCACCACGAGTAGGTAAAATCCATTTCACTTCCGGATTTGTAAACATCTTCATTAAATCCGAAGCCCTTTGGCGAGGAGTCGCCGCCAGAAATCCATTCGCGGAATACACATGCTCCCCCACCACGACTTTATACCCCATCCCTTGCAACATCCGAATCCCTTCTGTAATACGATTGGCCGCAAGCGGACTTCCAAGTGTTACAATCCCAACCGTGTCACCTCTTTTTAATTGTGGCGGTTTTGTAGCCATGAACTACTAGCTCCTCTCCCCTATAAGTAGCACAAACTTTTTCTTTTGTAATAGCATATGTTTGTGGACCTTTTTTGGGGACTGAGTGGGTTGCGGACTGTGTTGCGAACGGTACCTACTGTGAACGGTACCAGGTCCCCACACAATTCTAGTTCAATTCAGAATCGTTTCTGATTTGTGTGGGGACCTGGCACCTAATAAGCAATTTCAAAGATACCCACTTACAGGTTTGGGAGGAAATATATAGGGTAGAATAATAGTCACAATGGGCAAGTTAACCAGTACATATCAAGTCATCATATGAATTCAACAATGTCATAGGACCTTATATTAGAAAGGGAGTTTTTTTAATGGCAGATAAAGATAAACATCAAAAACAGGTACCAGATGGATCGAGACGAAACTTTTTAAAAAATTCAGGATTAACTGTTGGGGGCTTGGTTGTAGGAGGAACGATAGCCGGTTTACTAGGCGCCAACCCTGAAAATAACAACCAGGGCGTGAAGAATTCAGAAACCACTTCGCAAGGTTATAAGAATCCAAACGAGGCCTTAATGTTCTTTACGCCTGCTCAATACCAAACTACTCAAGCAGCGACCGAGCGTATTTTCCCTAAGGATGAGATTGGACCTGGAGCCAAGGAATTAAACGTAGCTATTTATATTGATCATCAGCTGGCTAGTCCATGGGGGATTAATGCAAAAAACTATATGTTAGGACCTTTTTATGAACCTGCGCCAACACAGGGGCCCCAATTACGCATTCTCCGAAAAGATATGTTCCGGTTAGGTTTGCAAGGGTTGGATGACTATAGTCAGAAAAAATATCAGAAGGTATTTACTGAATTAGAAGCGGAAGAACAGGATGAGGTGTTGGTGGACTTTGAGGAAGGTGAAGCCTTCCAACTCACTGCCGGTCTGTCTACTTCTGTTTTTTTTACTATATTGAAGACACTGACAATCGAGGGGGTCTATGCGGACCCGATGTACGGTGGAAATAAGGAGATGCAGGGATGGAAGATGCGCAATTATCCCGGAACCCGAATGAGTTATGCACAAGAAATAGTGGAAGAAAAATTTGTAAAGCTAAACCCAGAAAGTCTTCGTAGTCATATGGGTCAATAAATTAGGAGGTTGAATATGAGTAAAAAACTACCAAAGGTACCTGTTGTAATTGTTGGAATGGGATGGGCAGGCGGAATCATCGCCTCTGAATTAACGAAAGCAGGAATTGAAGTTGTTGGACTCGAACGCGGAAAAGAAAGACAAGTAAAAGATTTTCTAATGGTGCATGACGAACTTCGTTATCAGCACCGAGAAGATTTAATGCAAGACTTGTCAAAAGAAACTATCACTTCTCGTAATAATGGGAAAATGAAGGCTTTGCCCATGCGTGAATATGGAACATTCATCGTTGGAGATGGCACGGGTGGAGCGGGTACTCACTGGAACGGACAAACCTATCGCTTCCTCCCCTATGATTTTGAAATTAAAACGATGACCGAAAAAAGATATGGACCCAATAAAATCAAACCCGGTTATACGATTCAAGATTGGGGCATTACATACGACGAAATGGAGCCTTATTACGACAAGTTCGAAAAAATGGCTGGAATTTCGGGCGAGACGGTAGAACTGTACGGTCCCCGCAAAAATCCGTATCCTACAGGGCCAATGGTAAAAACCCCTATCATGGAAGATTTTGAAAAAGCTACAAAAAACCTTGGCTATACACCTTATGTTATGCCGTCCGGTAATTTATCTGAACCATATACGAATCCTGATGGTATTTCACGTGCTGCATGTCAATACTGTGCCTATTGTGAGAACTTCGGTTGTGAGTATGGAGCCAAAGCAGATCCAATCGTCACGGTAATTCCAGTGGCGAAACAAACAGGGAAACTTGATCTCCGTACGCATTCAAACGTAACGAAAATTATAAATGATGGAAAAAAAGCATCTGGTGTTATTTATGTAAATACCATTACAGGTGAAGAGTTTGAACAGCCGGCTGATGTAGTCGTCATCGCGAGTTATGTATTTAACAATGTGAGATTTTTGCTGAATTCAGGTCTTGGAAAGCCATATGATCCGACAACGGGTACCGGTTCAGTCGGCAAGAATTATTGTTACCAGGTAACAGCCGGTTCTTCTATCTTATTCTTTAATGACAAACAGTTTAATCTATACGGTGGTGCAGGCGCATTAGGTATCGAAATTCCCGAATTTACAGGTGATAACTTCGACCACACGGATGTCAATTTCATTCATGGTGCCGGTATTCGCGTTACACAATATGGGAATCGCCCGATCGCGAACAATACTGTTCCAAAAGGGACACCTTCATGGGGAGCGGAATTTAAAAAGCAATCGATTAAGTACGCGAATAGTTCATTCCCGGTTAAAATACAAGGTGCCAGCATGCCTCATGAGCAAAACTATCTGGATATAGATCCTACTTATAAAGATGCCTACGGTGTACCTTTGTTGCGTATGACATTTGATTATACTGATCAGGATAAAGAATTGGTGTCCTATATGGTAAAAGTGACTAGAAAAATTGCCGAAGAGATAGGTGCCGATCATATCGAGTCTATCGAAACACAAGGTGAATTCAATGTCAATAAAGATTCAAATACTCATAACACAGGCGGTGTCATTATGGGAGCTGATCCCGAAACATCCGCAGTTAATACGTACCTGCAAATGTGGGATGCTCCAAACGTCTTTGTTGTCGGCTCGTCCGCGTTTCCTCATAATAGCTGTTTTAATCCAACCGGCACATTAGGTGCTCTTTCTTATAGAGCAGCTGAAGGCATTCAGACGTATTTAAAGACAGGAGAGCCACTCGTTTAATATACCAAGTCCCTCGAATAAGGGTACCAGGTCCGCACACAACTCCACACAATTCTGAATTGTGTAGGGACCTGGTACCGACACACAAAAAAACTCCGCCAGTTTGTATAAACCCGCGGAGTCTTTTATGTAGAGCATATGGATAGTTTTGCACATACGTATCTGTGAAATTAGTTACTTGCGATATCTAAACACCATGTGAAATTTTCCCAAGCCGAATACCAGCCCGTGAAAAGCTCGTGCGAATCATCCCAACGAACCTCAAATTTCCTCTGACCGTCTACCTCTACCAAATATAGCGCCAACGTAGGGTCTTCCTTAGCTACCGCTAACCGCATACCGTTTTGCAGTTCTTCTTCCGTAAACGGCACATCTGACACCGATCGCAACTGCGCTTGCTCGAATACCTGCTTGTTACTAATTCTATAATTCATAAAAACCCTCCACGTTAACATTTATTCAGTATGTACACCCGTACCTCTCCAGTAATTTATAAGAGTACAGAAGTATATTTTATACGTATTTACTAGCGAAATCAAAGTTGAAGGACAAACTCTTCCAACAAAAAGTACCAGGTACGCACACAACTTCCGTCCAATTCAGAATAGTTTCTGAGTTGTGTGGGGACCTGGTACCCTATAAATTCATCCCTCCTTGAACATACTTTACTAATATGTTAAGGTAATTTGGTGAGTGATTTTCTGAATTCGTTAAGAGGCATCGTTCAGTGCTTAATTATCAATTTGGGAATCGTTTAAAAACAAGATTTTCTTTTCATTACATACAGGAGGTACTTATGCTTAAGTTTGAAAATGTTACAAAAATGTACGATGGTGGATTTCAAGCTGTGAAATCTGTCAACTTCGAGATTGCTAAAGGCGAATTACTTGTTCTGATAGGACCTAGTGGATCAGGTAAGTCGACTACAATGAAAATGATTAACCGAATTATTCCACACACAAGTGGAAAAATTTCTATCAACGGCAAAGATATCAAATCTTACAACGTCGCTGAACTCCGCAGAAATATTGGTTATGTCATTCAGCAAATCGGACTTTTTCCTCACTATACGATTGAAAAAAATATTTCTATTGTACCGCAACTTAAAAATTGGGATGAAAAAGAAATTACTACACGTGTACACGAACTACTTGAATTAGTCGGACTGGATCCGGAAATTTATGCTACACGTTATCCGAAAGAATTATCAGGTGGTCAACAACAACGTGTCGGAATTGCGAGAGCGCTTGCAGCAAATCCAGAAATCATTTTAATGGATGAACCGTTCAGTGCGCTGGATCCCCTTACACGTGAACAGTTGCAAGAAGAATTAATTAAGCTACACAAAAAATTAAAGAAGACCATTGTCTTTGTTACACACGACATGGATGAAGCATTAAAGATGGGCGACCGTATCGCCATTATGAAAGATGGCAATTTACTTCAGTTAGACACTCCAGAGAAATTACTACACGAACCCGCACACGGCTTTGTAGAAGAGTTTATGGGTAAGCATCGAATTATCCAAAATCCTGAACTGATGCCTGTTACAGAAATCATGGCAGAGAAGGTTGTCACGACCCGTTCTAGCATTTCTCCAGAACGAGCCATTTCGCTAATACGTCAACGAAAAATAACGGATCTTCTCGTTGTAGATGATCATAAGAAGCTACTTGGGATTGTTTCTGCTTATGATTTGATTAAAAATATGGACGGCATCCAAACCATCGATGAAGTGATGAAACCCGCAGTACCTTATTTAGTGGATACGGCAACGGCAAAAGATGCAATTATCATGATGGACACCTCACCGTTTGGCATGATCCCTATTGTCGATGAACATCATATACTTGTAGGACTCGTTAACCGCGGCTCCTTACTCTCTGCGATGTCTAGTCAATGGACAGATAAGGGGGGACGATCTACATGAATAATTTAAATATATGGCAACAACTTGTGGAACAAACTAAATTGCGATGGCCGGAAGTGCTTGAAGCGACCTCCATCCATATTCAACTCGTATTTTTCTCGATGATCCTCGCAGTACTTATTGCTGTAACGCTCGGAATTCTTATTACACGCGTACCTAAACTTAAAACTGGGGTCTTGGGTGCGGCAGGTATTATGCAAACCATCCCGAGTTTAGCTGTACTTGGTTTCATGATTCCCATTTTCGGAATTGGCGTGAAAACTGCAATTGCTGCGTTATTCCTTTACTCGTTACTGCCTATTATGCGAAACACATACACAGGGATTAAAGACGTGGATCCCGCCACAATCGAAGCCGCGCGAGGTATGGGTATGACGAGCAGGCAAATTTTGTTTAAAGTAGAATTGCCTCTTGCAGTCCCTATTATTATGGCCGGAATTCGAACAGCTGCAGTGATTAACGTAGGTAACGCGACTCTCGCTGCATTCATCGGAGCAGGCGGACTTGGAGACTTCATTTTCCTCGGCATTACACGTGGAATAGACGGATTGATTTTACTTGGGGCCATTCCAGCGGCGATCCTTGCGATTGCCCTTGAAACGTTCTTTAGCGCCGTTGAACGTTGGACGACGCCGGAAGGATTGAAATGATGGTGAAAAACAAACTAACACTATTGCTCGTCACGACCTTACTGGCTAGCCTACTCTCAGGCTGTATATTCAATGAAAAAGATTCCCTTAGACTCGGTTCTCGAAATAATACGGAAAGTATTATTTTGTCTAATATCATGGGACAATTAATTGAGGATCGGTTAGGTCTAGATATTCTTTACAAAGAAAACCTCGGCGGCTCATCTGTCGTCTGGAACGCCATGACAAATGACCATATCGACGTCATCCCTGACTACACAGGAACCATTGTCGTAACATATTATCAAGAAAAACCTGGTACGGCTGATGAAACATTAGCTGCGACCAAACGGCTCGTCGCCGGTGACAACATCACCGCGCTCGGTACATTCGGATTTAATAACACGTATACACTGGCACTGGATGAGGCGAAAGCTGAAGAGTTAGGCCTCGTGACGTTTAGTGATTTCGCTAAGGTTTCGAAGGACTTTACACTAGGCGCCGTGTTCGAGTTTATCGACCGACCAGATGGATTGCCTGGTTTCCAAAAGGAATATGACATCGCGTTTAAAGACGTTAAAGGAATGGACCACGGCATGATGTATCGTGCAATTGGTGCAAATGAAGTAGACGTCATAAACTCCTACACGACAGATGGACAGTTGGCGATTGCGAATCTACGTGTGTTAGAAGACGATAAATCGTACTTCCCTCCCTACCATGCACTGCCGTTAGTACGAGATGAAACGCTCAAAGAATATCCTGAACTTGAAGAAGTACTTGGTCTTCTCGAAGGTAAAATCGATGAGGAAGCCATGCAAATCATGAACGGAAAAGTCGATAATGACGGCATGATGGTTGAACTCGTCGCCAAGGAATTCTTGGTGGATAGTGGGTTAATTGAAGAAAAGTGAATAGAAACAGCGCATCCTCTTGTGTACGGTGAGGGTGCGCTGTTTTTTTGGCGGTACCAGGTACACACACAACTTCAGTTCAATTCAGAATAGTTTCTGAGTTGTGTCGGGACCTGGTACCTTCTCTTACCAGCTCAACGGCTTCAACGCAGTCGAGCGGTCGATATATAGGAAGGCGTCGTAGCGTTCACTAATGCGGGAGGGGACGAAGTTGCTTTGGGCATCGAACTCGGGATTGTAGACTACGCCGATAGCGCGGTGGCCGATCCATTCGTTAAACTGCTTTCGGTTTTCATCAGTGAACAACAGCATTTTGTCATGTGCGCCTGCTGCGTGCAATTGGCCTTCCCATGTATTAAAACGTGCAGGCGGTATGATCATTTCTTCCGGCATCTCTCCCCAACTGCTTCCTGCAATGACTGTCCCTTCATATGTGCCGAAACCAATCGCGTACGTATTGTCCTTACCATACTGCTCTCGGATCAGCTGGCCGACGTTTGTCAATCCATGGTCTATCATTGAAGTCGCCGATGCGTCACCGATATGGGTGTTATGTTCCCACACAATAATTTTGGCGTCTTTGCCGTAATAATTTTGTATGTCCCGAATTGCTTCTGCCATATGGGTGTCGCGAATATTCCATGACCGTTCATCATCCTGAAGCATCGCCCGGTAATAGGCTTCCGCATTTTTCGCTACGAGAGCGTTCATAGTTAGGTTCAAATCTTGCTCATTCGCGCGCGGATAGTGCTCTTCATTGGTTCGAATGGATGCCAGTAGGCTCGTTACCTCTGTCATGCATTCATCCGTGAAGTGGGCAGTAGACAAGGCATAGTGTTCGGGCATCCGATTATACGGTTCAAAACAGGAGAATGCTTTTTTGGCAAGTTCCAGATCGGCACCGTAGGATGGATGGCTTTCCAGGAAGTTCAGGACTTCATCGATAGAATCGTATAAGCTGTACAGGTCGATGCCGTACATGCCGACTGAGGAGTCTGAATCACGTCGCCTGTTTTCATTGGCCAGCCACGTGACAAATTCTTCAATTTCTTCATTCGCCCACATCCAAGACGGCCACCTGCTAAATGAATGCGACAGCAACTCGTTGAGGGAAGGCTGATCATTGTAGCCTTTGACGTAGCTGTTTATTCTCTGTACGGACGGCCAGTCGCCTTCCACAGCGATGGCAGCGAAACCCTTTTCCCGTATGAGGCGTTTTGAGAATTCAGCGCGCAATCGATAGAAATCAGAAGTTCCATGCGTTGCCTCACCAATCATCACAATCTGTGCGTCTCCTACCTCTTTCAGAAGCCGGTCAAATGCAGACGGGTCATCCAGCGAAATCGCCTGCTCTTTAATAGAGGCTACTAATTTTCTGGATATGGAAAAACCTCCTTCATGATAGTGTAAACATCCACGTATGTTACTCACGTAGATACCTGCCTTTTAAAGTAATGGGATGACTTAGGTCCATGATGGATTATTCGCTTTTATTCTTTTGGGCTTCATTCAATTGCTGTTTAATCAAATCTAAGTGCCCCTTATGTTGCTGAATCGTATCTAACTCACTGTTAAATTGCTCTGCATTCCTAAACGCGTTTTCAGCGCGCTCGATTGCATTAAACGCATGCTCGATGGCCATCTCTTCTGGATGAGACATCGCTTGTTTCACTGCACGATCTGCTTTCTCTACCGAATTACCAAAAAACGTGCCCGGATGATCCTTTTTCCAACTCGGGCCAGAATGCTTTGCCATATACTTCGCCTCCACCATGTAAAATAAATGATAACAAGCTTAGTATTGCAATTTATAGCGGAAGTATACGCAGGTAGGTACCAGGTCCCTACACAACTCTAGCTCAATTCTGAATTGTTTACAAATTGTGTGGGGACCTGGTACCGATACATACTTCTCCATGTACAGGAAACACTACTCACTAGAGAAGAGGTGATATAAACTGAAACGGATTTGGCTTATGTCTTTCATTGCTTGTATAGGAATACTTTACCTAGTACTTTTCACCAATCATTGGGGAGCAAATACGAATTTAGTTAGCACTGCCTCCGCATCTAAAAATGGCAAAGACAGACTGATAACCGAATTAGAATCATTCAGCGAGGCGCATCATATCTCCGCGGTGGATGCAAAGGTCGACAGAGTGTGGAAAGCCATCCCCGGCTACAATGGACTGGAAGTGGATCTGAAAGCCAGTTACAAGAAAATGAAAAAGACGGGTAAATTGGATGAATCAAAAGTCGTTTACAAAGAAACTTCCCCTTCTGTTCATTTGAAAGATCTAGTCCCCCACCCCATTTTCAAAGGGAATCCTGATAAACCAATGGTGTCTTTTTTAATTAATGTTGCCTGGGGTAATGAATATATTCCTGAAATTTTGGATGTACTGAAGAAGCATAAAATCCATGCTTCCTTCTTCTTCGACGGCAGCTGGGTAAGTAAAAATCCCGATTTAGCTAAATTGATTTATCATGATGGCCACGAAATTGGAAACCACGCATACAGCCATCCCGATTTACAGCAGAAATCAGAAGCTGAAACAATGGAAGAGTTAAAAAAGACAAATGATGTCATCATAAAAACACTCGGGATTGCATCGCCCAAATGGTTCGGTCCGCCAAGCGGCAGTTTTAATCAGCAGACGGTGGAAACCGCAAGCGGGCTAGGAATGCATACGGTTTTATGGACGGTAGATACAGTCGACTGGAAAAAGCCGGCGACTAATGAAATGGTGAAAAGAGTAGTATCGCAAGTGGAGAACGGCTCAATGGTTTTAATGCATCCGACTCAACCTGTAGCTGAAGGAATGGAAGATATGATTACACAAATCACACAGAAAGGTTTTCGTCTGGGGACCGTCAGTGAACTGATGAGTGAAAAGCGTGTGAACGGAACAGCATGGGATGATGAATGAGGTACCTACGCAAAACAAAAAAACTCTTCTGACCGCACATAGCCGGTCGGGAGAGTTTTTCGTGTACTCCAAAGGCAGGAATCGAACCTGCGACCGATCGGTTAACAGCCGATTGCTCTACCGCTGAGCTACTTTGGAAAAAGAGTTCATTTGCGCTATATAGTATGGACAGGAATCTGATATATATACATCGTTCGTACATTAACAGACCGAGTATCTGTGAGAAACAAACATATAGGTTTGTCTCTCACAGGTACCTAATTTTACTACGTTATCCTTCCATCAGTGATCCGGAAGCACTTTTGAAAACATGGAAACGTACATAATAGAACCCAGTTGTTCCACACTTACAGTTAATCCTGTAACGTGGTCAGTTTGGCAATATCCACCGATCCCGTCACAAATCGTCCCTTGATTGGTTATGTGTTCAAATTCCATTTCGACATAGCCTTCCTTCTTTCCAGTCGCACGGAAAGTATTCGTACCCGGATCACGTGTCACCGTCGCAATCTGTTCATGATTTTTTGTAATAATTTTATGTTGACCTATGTCAAACTTTTCATTTTCATCATAAACGGCAGAAGTTTTTTCTGGTAACGTACGGATTGTATAATAAAAGCTATCGTTCATTGCCTTTGCCTCCACTCCGTATCGTACTTCATCACCTTCTTTATAACGGATAGTGGCAATGTACTGTCCCGCTTTGTCAATTTCAAAACAAGTTTCATATATACCGCATGGTAGCAATTCCACACTGTCGGAAAGTTTCTTACCATCCATCGTAGAAAGAGAAATATTCTGAATCTCTTTCTCAAAAGACCAAATCTTCACTACTGTCGGCAGAAATTCATCCGTTTCCTTCAGTGTCAACTTCAGCTCACCATTCACTTCTTCGACATGCACATAGTATTTGATATATTCAATAGGTGCAAATTCTTTGGAAGTTACTCCACTTACAATCAAAGACCCCTTCCCTTCTTTTAAAGGGATTAATTGAATTTTATCTTTCGTATAGCCTTCTTTCCCTTTGACTAAAACAGCTGTAAATACATCTGTGTTCAATGTGTCTGCATGACTAGCTTCGAGTTTATTCCATCCGAAATCCTCAGCATCCAACGTCACGACATGTTTCGTATCCACCTCTTCAGTCGCTTTTAACATCTTCGCTGCCTGACCACGTGTAATAAATGCGTTGGGACTGAATGTAGTAGGCGTCGTTCCCGTGGTAATGCCTAGTTTGTAGATAATCAGTACGTCATTTGTAATTCCGCTCGGGTCTTTGAACGGATGATTTGTAGCTGCATCACGTGGCAAATCGAACGCTTTCACTAGAATTGATGCCATGTTCTTTCGATTAATTGGCTCATTCGGCTTATAACTGCCATCCGGATACCCACCGATGATCCCTTTTTCCGCCATCGCAGCAATTGCTTTGTAGAAGCCGTGCGATGATGAAACATCCGTAAAGCCTGGAATTTTGACGCTAGTTGTATCTAATTTGATCATTTTTGCGATAATCGCCGCCGCTTGTCCCCGCGTAATCGAATTTCCGGGCTTGAATGTACCGTCAGGATAACCTCCTATGATGTTACGTGCGGCCAACTCATTCACTGCCTCCGCAAAATGCTTTGACGAAGGCACATCAGAAAACCTTTGCTTATCAGCTGCAGCCGCTGACAAGGGTAAACTACAGGCTAATAAAAATACAGTAACTACTGCAAATAATTTCTTCATTTCTCTCATCCTCTCTCAACGTCCTAGTTTTCTGAAAATAGGTACCAGGTCCACACACAACTCTAGTTTAATTCAGAATTGTTTCTGAATTGTGTTGGGACCTGGCACCCCATTCCGCATGGAAACGTTTTACAGCTTCTGCTCCGGAAACTGTTTTAAGGAAATATTCTTCCGCCCGTTTAGTACGTGCTTTGATGAAGTCGTCCGGACATACATCGGCGCAGTTGCCGTAATCATCGTCTGTCATCGCGCGTAACGTTCGATAGTCCTTAGTCACTTGTGAGAAATCGCCTTCAAGCCAGCGGTTCAGCATCTCGCCAACGACCGAATCCTCTTTGGTAAACCATTTTAAGTAGAGGATGTTCTGCTTCGCCATTTCGTTGTATTTACCGAACTGTCTTTCGTAAAATTCGATCTCACGCATTTCGCCGTACGGTCCGTCTTTGATGGGATCGGTGATCAGATAATCGGCTGGATAGTGCGTCACTTTTTGCCCCATCATGGTGAGCATTACATGAGCAATTCTGTAATCGTCATCCTGCAGATCCTCGGGCAGATAAGTCGTCAGCTGCCCTGGCAACGGCTTCTCCGGGTTTGCCGGATCAAGCGGGTCAACAGGCGGTCCTATTTCTACCGAATGTGCACCATATAAAAAGCTGTCATCCATTTCAAAAGCTGTCACTCTGTAGCGCACTTCGTCTCCATTTGAAAAGCGAACCGTCGCGATATAATCGCCCGGCTTTTCAATCCTAATATACGTAAAATTATATTCATTTTTTTCAATCGTTACGTTGTCAGAGATATTCTCTCCGTCCGTCTTGGCCAGAGCTATATTCTGTACGGGTTTATATTTCGTATTGAGCGATACCAGTGTCGGCAGTGATTCATCCGTCTTTTCTAACGTCAAACGTAGTTCGTTGCCCTCTTTTTTCACATGGACATAATATTTTTGATACTTCCATTTATTTTCCGCTGTTCTTCCCCAAATTACAATTCCACCTGTTCCCTCCTTGACCGGAAACAGTTGTACTTGATCTTGTATACCTTTTTTTTGCCCTTTAACTTTTACTGCATGGAATACGTCCGGATTCACTTCATCATCGATAATCGCTTCAATCGTATCCCATCCCAAGTCGACTGCTTCCACTGTCACAGCATTCTTCAGCATGACTTGCTCCGCCGCCACAAGCATTTTTGAAGCTTGCCCTCTTGTAATCGATGCGTTCGGGCTAAATGTTGTAGGAGATGTACCCGAAGTAATGCCGAGTTTGTAAATAACAAGTACGTCGTTTGTAATGCCCACTTCTCCTTTGAATGGGTTTTTCACATTCACATCACGAGGTAAATCGAATGCTTTCACAAGAATCGCGGCCATATTTTTACGCTTAATTGGCTCATCTGGTTTAAAACTACCGTCTGGATACCCTCCAATAATCCCTTCTTCCGCCATTTTTGCAATCGCATTATAAAAACCATAAGATACTGATACATCTTTAAACTTTTTGCCTTTTACATTCGATGTATCCAGACCGATCATCTTCGCGATAATCGCTGCAGCTTGTCCTCGCGTAATCGAATTCCCGGGCTTGAACGTACCGTCTGGATAACCTCCTATGATGTTACGTGCAGCCAACTCATTCACGGCCTCTGCAAAATGCTTGGACGGCGGCACATCAGAAAACCTTTGCTTATCGGCTGCAGCCGCTGAAAACGGTAAACTGCACGCCAATAAGAATACAGTAACTACTGCAAATAATTTCTTCATTTCTCTCGTCCCCTCTCAAAATACTAGTTTTCTAATCAACGTACAGACGGAGAATTACTAAAATAGTTTCAACATAAGAGGTAAAGTTTTATTATAGGTATCTGTGTGTCAAACTTTCATGATGATTTTTACATTCCCGTTGTTTTGTCACACTTCACTATGAATGTATATCTAATAGAATCATATATAGCGTTGCTTTTGCTGATATACTTAGAGTAACGATTGTATTACTTATTCGTACAAATGAGGGATGATAGTGAGAAAAGCTTGGAAGTTAGCAGACTTTAGTAAATTGAGTGGTATGGAAATTCCACTATATATCTTGATGTTTTGTGCCATTCCAACAAGCTTGACCTTTCATAGCAAATTACCTATTTTGTTTATTTTTTATATGGCATTTGCGATAGCCTTATTTTTAGTCATTTGGTATCGCAAACATAAAAAGGAAAGAGCTTATCCAAAGTATTACGCAATTTCACTCTCGTTCTTTCTGACTGTCTCCATTGCCGCTTTTTATTCTTTACTTACTCCGAATATAAACGCAGCAGGATATGGCTATGTGATAGGCTTCTTCGCTTATCTGTCCGCGGTTTACATTTTACTAATCTATTTTTTAAACTTCATTTATTTCTTTGTACTTAAACGGGTATTTTCCTTCAGAAATGGAAAACAGCGAGGATGAAGAAGAGGATGTCCAAAGTACAATTTGAAGAATCGAAGGCCTTAAAAAGTTTGTATACTTGGCTAGAAAACCAAGATTCCATCACCTTATTTACTGGAGTCAGTGTATTGTCAGTAGTCATCACGATCTATGCACTAACATTTTCTGCTCAAATTAATTTTTTTGATGAAGCCAAGAAAGAGTATACGAAGGAATCAAAACAGGACAGCACGTCAACGAATTACTAATGTTGACCTGCCGTCCTAAATAGAAAGGTACCTGTGCGGGAAACAAAAATGATTGTTTGTTTCCCGCACAGGTACCTTATTTTGTTTCTCGTACAAGTACTATATTTCATGTAGCAGTCAACGGATTTTGTTGTTTAATCTCTTGTATCGATAAATGTACACTATAATTTCCATACTCAAGAATTTTATCTAGAAAGAGATTCAATTGTTCTTGAGAGTGAAGTTTTACTTTAATATGGTAACAGCCTTCGCCTGACACGCGGTGAACTTCTACTACTTCCTTACAATCATTCATGAATCGTGTAAACGCATTATGGTTCGCTGTTTTCATATATATAATAATGAACGCTGTATAAGATAAGCCGACTTTCATTTCATCGACTTCTAGAGAAAAGGCTTTTATTACACCGCTATTCTCAAGTTTTTTTATACGATTCCCTACTGCTTGCCCCGTCATATGAATTTGTTCACCCAAATCTTTCCATTGAATACGTGAGTTTTTGGATAATAGTCGTAGGATTTTAAAATCAATGTTATCAAGTTCCATAATGTATTCCTTTCACCGTGAAATTTTTTAAGCTGAAAGTGTTTCGCTAACATATCGATAAAAATCACTATACAAGATATGATTATAGTGTACCAAAATACTCTCAGTGAGGTGGAGAAATTATGAGCACAGCGCTAATTATTGTAGATATTCAAAATGACTATTTTCCAAACGGAAAGATAGAATTAGTTAATCCAAATAAAGCTGCCAAAAATGCTGCCAAAGTTCTTGAATGGTTTAGGCAGAACAATAAAGAAAATATTTTTCATGTTCAGCACATCGCAGCTGATCCAGCTTTAGGATTCTTCCTTCCAGATACAGATGGTGCGGAAATACATGAAACTGTTCAACCTTTGGAAAACGAAAGCCTTATTATTAAACATTTCCCTAACAGCTTTTTACAGACTGATTTGGAAAAAAAGTTACGTGAAAATGGTGTTACCAAAATAGTTGTGGTAGGTATGATGACGCATATGTGTATTGATGCAACAGTCAGAGCCGCAGTGGATCTGGGCTTTGAGACAACTCTCATTGAAGATGCATGTGCGACAACAGACATATCTTATGAAGGTAAAGACGTTCCAGCTGAACAGGTCCATTACGCGTTTGTCGGTGCACTTAACGGTATGTATGGTGCTATAACTTCTACTGAGGACTTCTTGCGATAAGGAGTTAGATCGCAAAAGGTAGCAGGTCCTCACACAACTCTAGTTCAATTCAGAATTGTTTCCAAATTGTGTGGGGACCTGGTACTTTCAACTGGATATGATACTCTTTTCTTCAAATGAAAGGTACCTGTGTGATTTTCATGATTGTTTCTCACACAGGTACCTTATTTTTTAATTTTATAAATCACTCTTCCACGATCAAGCAAAATACTTTAACACCTTCGTTGGAAGTATGAATATTGCATTCGGGAATTTTGATATATACTGTAAAGTTTTAGTTGATTGTCAAATAAAACTAGAGAGGGGAAATTGAAATTATTATAAAAAGAAAAATATTAACGGCTATTCTCAGTAGTTTGTTATTTGCCTTGATTTTTTCATTACTTGATGGCTTTGAAAAGGACCGATATATAAATTTATACTTGAATTTATATTATTTAAACTTAATGATTGCCCTTACGTATGGTGTTATTGTTTCTATCTTTGGTGACTGGTTAAGTAAGAAGGTTTCTAAAAGAGCTTATACTCGTGAAATAATCTCCTTTTTAATTCATTGTGGCTTCGGAGCAGTATTACTAGCTTCCGGCCTTGGTTCTGCCATCTTATTCTTTATTGTTGATCGTTTATTAGGTAGGTTGAAGATTGGATGGCTGTCAGTAACCATAGCATTATTTATCGTAGTACTAGTATTTATTATAATGATTAATAGGTAGGCGAAATTCATAAGAGGTACCAGGTCCACACACAAATCTGGTTCAATTTAGAACTGCTTCTGAATTGTGTTGGGACCAGATACCTTCTTTTAACTCGAAACCATTTTCATACAGTACTATTGCTTGCAGGAAGAGTATAGTTCATAAGCAACTTAACTTTCAACCGGATATAATACTCTTTTCTTCAAATGAAAGGTACCTGTGTGTGTGTTTTTCATGATTGTTTAAACATTCATGTTGGTTTGTCACACAGGTACCTTATTTCTCCATACGAAAACGAGACGTCTAATCGCAAACTGATTAGACGTCTCGTTTTTTATTTATGATAATAACAAGATTAGTTACATTAAGATATTTAATTTATTTAACTTTTATTTTCTCTTTGCCAACCTGAATATACCAATCGCCTTCCGCAAATCTCGTCTCAGATACCTCATATACTTCAACTTTCGTCACGCTAATATCTGGATTTAGATCAGATACTGCTTTAGAATCGTCAATGCCTGTTTCTACGGAATACGCAACCGAACCATCAAAGTCAGAACTGTACTTAGTTTCATTTCCATCTACTAGATTAACCGTAGGATAACTAAACATTCCAACAGGCTTATCCGAAACATTTTTCATTGTGTATTGGACGGCTACCAGAACTGATCCTTCTGGTGCTTTTTTACCTAGGAATTGTGGATCGCCAATTTGTGTTAGTTCTTCAACTTGCGTTAGTGTAATATCTAGTTGTTTAATATTTATTGTATCGCCTACTGAATAAATAATTTCTTCTTTTTTGCCTTCGTTAGCTTTTGTCTGTTCATTAGCAACTGCCGTTTCATCGGTATCGGTACCATTACCGCCACCTAAACTACTAATGATAATCAGTACTAATAACACACCTAAAAACGTCATGATTTTATGGCGCATAAACCAATTACGCTGATCTTTTCCACATTGTGGACATTTCTTTACACCTTTTGCGAGATCATTATCGCAAGCTTTACATTTTACTAGAGATGACATTTAAAAATCCTCCTATTTACCTAATCATATTTACTCAATCATATACCATAATTAAACATTAGTCTATATTTCTTAGCTGTTTTACTTTTAAAACT
The DNA here is from genome assembly GCF_002743375.1 of Sporosarcina sp. P34. Lineage (GTDB taxonomy): Bacteria > Bacillota > Bacilli > Bacillales_A > Planococcaceae > Sporosarcina. The sequence continues at coordinate 20,305 of NZ_PDZC01000008.1, read as the reverse complement.
ACAGTGAATAGTAGTATCTACTCAACTCACAAATTTACAGATCCATGCACAACTCTAGTTAAATTCAGAACTGTTTCTAAATTGTGTTGGGACCTGGCACCTACCCAGCCAGCATTACTTTCCTAAATTAGCAATTGCATAATCAGCTTCTGCTTGCGTGAATTTCTCACCGTACGTAGAAGTCAGCTGGTCTCCGACCGCCTCCGGTGACATACTCATAGTATCCTGATACGTTTTGGCCTTTTCCAATGCATTTTTATTAAAATCAGCTTGTAAATTATCGATTGCATACTGTGCTTCATCCTCTGTAAACTTCTCCCCATTTTCAGAGACAAGTTGTTCCAGGATTCCTTGCTTTGACATATGCATAGTATCAGAATACGTTTCGGCCTTTTTCAATGCATTTGCTTTCCAATCAAATTCAAGATTATTCATAGCATACTCAGCAGCTTCTGCAGAATATTTTTCACCATACTCTGACGTCAATTGTTCGGAAATAGCCTTTTTAGACATGCTCATTGTTTTTGCATATGTTTCAGCTTTATTCAAAGCGGTTTTGTATTCTTTAGGTACATTGTCTTCTACTGGTTTTTCCTTCTCTTCAGGTTCTACTTTTTCGGTCTCCACTTCTACCTTTTCCGTCTTATCCTCCGCCGATGCAGTAACAGCTGGTTTACTTTCTTCTTTGCTAGCACTATCTGTATCCTCATCATTACTATTGACTGCCGCTATAATAATAATCGCAAGCAACCAAACCCACCACTTTTTATAAAATGGCTTTTTCCTTTTCTGCTGTTTCTCCATTTCTTGTCTCCCCTTTACGTTGTGTAATAGTAATATACAATCGGCACCATTTCCAAAAACTACTTTAGATCAATCATGAATCCTATTACGATTTACGCTAATCTGGCACCTGCACTATATTTCACCGTACAGACGTCTATTTCTCTATAAAGTTTCAAACTTTTTAAAAATAGCCGATTTGCCCATTCGTACCCGTTCAAAAAGCCATACAGCGAATAAAATATATTCGCTGTATGGCTATAGATCGAAAAAGGTACCAGGTCCTCACACAACTCCAGATCAATTCAGAATTGTTTCTAAATTGTGTGGGGACCTGGTACGCTCAACTATGCTCTATAATTCATTTCTTTCACCGTGTATTTATTCATCGCTGCAAGATCCGGTTCATATCCAATACCATATGAAGTGGGTACTTTTATATACCCATTTTCCACAACGACTTCTGGCGTGATAATATCTTCCTCCCAATAGCGGGATGATCCTGCTGTGTCACCTGGCAGAATGAAATTAGGCAGTGTCGTAAGCGCTACGTTATGTGCGCGTCCAATTCCTGACTCCAGCATGCCTCCACACCAAACGGGAATACCGCGTTCCATGCAGTAATCATGGATTTTCTTCGCTTCAGTCAATCCCCCGACACGACCAATTTTAATATTGATGATTTTACAGCTCCCAAGCTCCAACGCTTTTCGTGTATCTTCAAGAGAGTGGATACTCTCATCCAAACAAATCGGTGTTTGTATTTCTTTTTGCAACGTGGCATGGTCAATGATATCGTCCGAAGCAAGCGGTTGCTCAATCATCGTTAAATCAAATTCATCCAACTGTTTAAGCAGTTCCACATCTTCTAGTGTATAAGCCGAGTTGGCATCTGCCATTAGCGGTACGTCAGGGAAGTTTTTGCGAAGTTCACGTATCACGTCCACGTCATATCCTGGTTTGATCTTTACTTTGATACGTTTATAGCCTTCCTCTACAAAACCGCGGACTGTCTCTACTAATTTGGCTGTATCTTTTTGAATCCCAATACTAATTCCGACCTCTATTTTCTCCGCTTCTCCACCCAATGCCTGTGCTAATGACATGTGGTTACGCTTTGCATAAAGATCCCAAATCGCTCCTTCGACAGTGGATTTCGCCATATTATTTTTACGGATTGCGTTGAAAAGTGAACTCACTTCATCTGGGTGATGAATTTCCTTCCCAATCACTAAAGGGATTAAAAAGTCCTCCAACATATGTAGATTGGTTTCGATCGTTTCTTCACTGTACCAAGGTGAGTGGAATGCGACGGACTCCCCCCATCCCGTGTTTCCGTGCTCATCTATGACTTCAAGCAATAGAAAATCCTTCTCTTGTAACGTACCAAAGCTTGTAGTGAAGGGGTTTTTCATCATCATTTTCATTTTCCGGATAGTAATCTCTTGTATAATCATTCGAATTCTCCTCCTATTTTATACGTAGTGGAATCATCGTTCTTTTTATGAATTGATAATAATGAACGTCCGTGTCCGATTTCTTCAATCCTACTAACGCATAACCTGCGCTAAATAGTGATTGAAAGACAGCTCGGATCTTCATTCGCCAATCCAGTGCAAGTTCAGGCTCATCCTTTTTAATGAATTGAATGTTGTTCGGTATCGGTACTTCAATGCCCTCGCTACTTGAAGAGATTTCCTCTAGATGTACTTCCATCATCGGATTGCCTCTTTCAGATTGTCTGACGGCAAACGGTCGGTCGTAGTTGGATAGTATGGGTGTCCACCCGTCTTCCACCCGTTCACTAGAAATCCACCACTCGACTTGAAGCCGGTCTGATGGTAATCCTTTATTCAAGCCATCTTCCATTTCGCCATAGCAATTTTCCAGATATGTAGTGCTGATACCGTACAACTTCGTCAAGTTCAAATAGGCATTACGACTTTCCAACGGATCAAATGTCCACGTCAATAAGTCATAGCCGATTTCTTTGGCGAGTTTACGCTGCTCATCTTTTAGCATCTTACCAATTCCTGATAATTGATAATCCGGATGGACGCCAAGCATATGCGAGCATAAATATGTTTTTCCATTTGCAAATCCCGGAAAACTATATGAAAATCCGATCAACTCCTGTTGATCGAAAGCACCTATCACTAACCCGCCATTTTTCGACGCCGTATAGGTTTGGTGTGTTGGAACCGGATTTTCTCCCCAAATTTGTTTTTCAAGTCCTTGAACCAGTCGCATGTCTTCGTTCGATTCTAATTTGCGAATCGATAAATCGTTTTTCATAAACTCACGTCCTTTGTTCTAGTTGCTCAAATGTGTGGCTCACTGTCCGAGCGAGTATTTCGATTCCCGTCAGTATACTGTCATGATTGAACGTCCTATTCGTTCGTTAATCCTTCTAGATTGGGCTCTACCATCTGTTAACAAATAGCCTTAATTATTTAAGAAATCGATTCGCAATCTGCCTTAATTCTAAAAATGCATCTACCAAATGATTGGTTAACTTCTGCGCATGCTCTGCTTCATCGGCATGGGAGGAGATATTAATAGAAATCGTTTGATCTAATAAAATATAAGCGAGTCCAAAACCGCCTTCAACGACTGGGCCAAATATCCGATACTTTACATTGTCATACGCCATACCACTTGTCGAAATAAAATCATGGCGCATTGCCAAATAGCCAGCGTCGCTAAAGAGCGCAGGTGGATCCGTCATGCCGATGTCTCCCCCGTGCAACTTATACATTTGCTCGAGTCCATACATATGCCTTTCAACGCCGAGTCCTTCACGACACATAATGATTCGATTTGTATGAGCCAAGCTCGCCTGTTGCATCAACATATACAACGCTTCATTGCTCTCTTCACCGTTTTCTATCGCTTTCACCAAGTTCAGCTTCTCCATACTGGTCGCTCTCGCACATTCTGTTCTTCCCTGATAAAATGCACGGACTGAAACGGGTTCATAGACGCTTCTACATACGCCAAATGTTCTGTACTGTGCAATTTGTAAGGCCATATGAAAAAAAGCGTCCGGACTCAGATTCATTTTTTTGATTTCATCTGAACCAAAGCTGTTGAACGTTCTATTTTTAATAAAAAACTCTTTTTTGACTTTCGCATGATCTGTTTCGAATCTCTTTAACGACTTCTCAATCTCCGCAGATAATTCCCATTGTTGTTTTTCCATTCGAGTGGGTTCAGTCGTGTAGATAGTTTCAGGCTCTTCACTTTCCAGACCTTCATTTACATAGCTAATGACAGCAAATATCGTCGTGCCATCAACCGAAGAATGCTCGATGCTATAACCCAATTCACCTTTATTCGTGAGAATGACTTGGATGGTTTTATCAAAGTATTTATTCGTTCCATTTAACATTAAGTTCTCAATTGCTTCTTCGGAATTACTACTTTCTTCATCCATAGAAATGACAATGAGCGAATCCGCTATCGTTTGTAGATGATCCGCATTCACTTTAGAGACGGTGAGTTGATCATATAGCTTCGCAGCTTCGTCTCTTTTCGCAGTCGTAAAAATTCCTACGTTGGCGCCTTCACTTTGCTCTTCTTGAAAGGCTCTTTCAATAGCAGTTGCGATTTCACTGCTTTGATAAATTTCACCTTCACTATTGGTTACATTCACTTTATACACATTTCTTTTATATAAAATTATGACATGGTTATTTCTTTTTTCGAATGCCGCTAGTCTAAATTCATCTCTTTCTACTCTCGGAATGCGAATAGACTTAAAAAACTTCTTATATTGACTCATATCTAGGGGCACACCATTTTGTATGACGGGTGCTACTTCGCCATCAATTATTAAATGATATAATTCCGTGATTAAACGGCTTACCCTTCCGGCAAGTTCTGCACGCGTATAACGATTTTCATGCTTTTTATTATCCAATAAAATATTGAAATGCATGCCCTTTGGCAAAGGATCGCGGTATGTTAAATACATATCATCCCATAAAGGCTTTAGCCAACTACCTTCAATTTTGGCATCCAATTCGTACAATTTTTTTTGAAGTTTTTCCGCATCTCCACCCACTTTGAAGAAATGGTTAACCACCTTCGTAGTTTCTTTAAGTTGTTCATCGTTTACAAGAGGTTCAACCCATTCAAGAAGTTTCTCTCGTGTACTCGTTAATGGCGGTATGGGTAAAGAGGGTAATTTGTTTTCGTAAGCAAATGTCTTTTTTATAATAATTAGTCCCTTCATCATTCATTTCCAAGCGATTATCATTTTTCACGCTAAAAAGAAGATCGGATTTCCAATCTTCTTTTCGAGCCATTCATTTGTTTTGGTTTTTTCATTCAATAAAATCGTTCAACCGAAATCAAAGTTCAATTGTGATATGTATGGATAGTAAGTGTAAACAGTGGTTTGGCGTTACCAAACATTATAACGGGTACCAGGTCCGTACACAACTCTCCTTCAATTCAGAATTGTTTCCGAATTGTGTGGGGACCTGGCACCTTCCCCCCGTCCCCCTAAAAAAAGCCATGCAGCGAATAAAATACATTCGCGCATGGCCATAATAGTTTCTATCAGTTAGTATGTTTTTCTTTGTTTTTAAGAATATGACCCATAAAGTTCAGCATCGTCATAGCTGCTACTCGAGTCGTGGCACCAGTCGGATCGTATTGAGGAGCAACTTCCACTAGGTCGAAACAAACGACGTTTCCTTTTTCCGCAATGCCAATTAAAATGTCATTTAGGAAATCGAATGAGAAGCCTCCAGGTGAAGGAGATCCTGTACCCGTAGCCAATGATATATCGAAGCAGTCAATATCGATCGTCACATAGTACTTATCGGCCTTTGGAATTTTATTTAGTATACCTTCTACACCCAACTTGGCGGAATCGCGTGCTGAGATTAGCTCGCTTCCGTAAGCTTTTGCCGCGTCGAAATCTTCTTTTCGACTACTTCCTAATCCACGTAAACCGATTTGTACCATATCTTTAATATGGTCCATTTCAGACATTCTACGCATAGGGCTACCGTTTCCTAACGTTTGACCGCCTGGTGCATCTGACCAGTCTAAATGTGCATCTAATTGAATGACGGTAATATCGCCTTCATCTTTTAATGCGCGTGCAACTGGAATGGAAATCGAGTGGTCTCCTCCCATAATTGCAGGAATGGCACCTTTTTCTCGAATTTTTGCTACTGCATATTCAATGGCAGTAAATGCTTGCTCTATATCTCCATGGACGACATCCGCATCTCCTGCATCCACGATTTTTACATCTCCGCCTAAAAATACTTCATCCCGCTCAGGATCGTAAAACCCTGCACTCCCACGTGCGTAATGCGTGGACACTTCTCGAATTCTTCTAGGTCCAAATCGACAGCCGCTTAAAAAGCCAACGCCCGTATCATACGGAACCCCTAAAACTGCGATGTCTGCATCAATTTCTTCCCAGTCCGTGCAGATTGGATACTTAGCAAAAGAACAAATTCCTGTGATTGGCATATTAATTTTTTCCATTAATAATTCCCCCATTACTAGTTTAATTTCCTAAAAGATTTGCAAGAAATACAAATATAGGTACTCCGACGATGTCCGTCAAAACTGTCCCCGCAACCGGGATAATGATAAACGCTTTTCTTGAAAAGATGCCATATTTCGTACATATCGCATTCATGACAACCAATCCATTTGGTGTGGCCCCTAATCCATGTCCAATAAATCCTGCTGACATCACAGCTGCGTCATAGTTCTTCCCAAGTAATCTATAGAGGATGAATACAGCAACTGCCATTGTCGCTAGTGTCTGCAAAACAAGTATTACTGCTAAAGGGAGAGCCAGATCGTACAATTCCCATAATTTCAGTTTCATCATGGCCATAACTAAAAACATATTCAATGAAACATTTGAAATTATGTCCATTGCCGAGTCTGTCATAGGCACCCATGACGTTCGCTCATTAATTGAGCGGAAAATAATTCCTAGGAACAGACTGAATATATGGCCTGGGATAGAGAAGCCAGTTACATTTGTAATCCACTGCGCTGTAGGCAAACCAATGGCCAATATTACAAAGATTAAAGAGCCTTCTATGAGGATATTTTGCCAAGTAATCGCCGTCTTCTTCTCTTCCATCTCGCTTGCAAGCGCATTCAAATCATCCGTGTCAGTTTGGATTTTCAAATTCTTTCTCGCGATCAGCCAATTGCCGACAGGACCTCCAATTAGCGAGCCTGCTATTAGCCCATACGTTGAAGCAGCCATTTCAATCGTTAATGCATTGGATTCACCGAATGACTCAATTAATGGTGCAAGTGAGGCTGCCATACCATGACCACCCTGCATAGAAGCCTGTCCTGCCATTAAGGCAGAGAGTGGATTAATGCCTGTCAACCATGCTGCACCGACACTAATACCGTTTTGCAAAATAGCCAGGAACCAACAAACCAACATGTAAATTAAAAGCAATTTGCCGCCCTTTTTCAAAATCGACACGCCGGTAGACAAACCAATGGTTACAAAGAAAACATACATGAATAAATCGTAGAGTGTATTGTCGTATTGAAACTCGAAAAGCCCTAATTCATAAGCTACCCACATTAATAGTGAAAAACCAAAACCGCCAATTACAGGCCCTGGAATGGAATACTTCCAAAGAATTTCATATCTCCTTACAATCCATGTTCCCAAGATTAGTAACACTGCCCCGATAGCAGTAAACGTAATCATATCGACATCCAGGATTAGCATTCCATTCTCACTTCTACTCGATGACATAGCAGTTCCTCCTTTCAATTTGACGCTAAACATCGCTTTTGGTCAGGAGCTTAAGATAATTCCATAAAAAATGAAATTAAATGAATTAGAACTTTCTAAACACTCCATCTAGTTGAAATTGTATATCACTAGATATATAATGTCTAATATCGAAATATTATGAATTGATAACTTAAAGTTATAAAGAAGAGGTGTTAAAATGGACATTCGTTCTTTAAAGCATTTTCATACCATTGCAACATGCGGACAATTTACAAGAGCCGCGATACAGTTACATATTTCACAGCCGGCTTTGAGCAATACCATCAAATCATTAGAAAACGAACTGGGATGTACATTGTTTGAGAGAAGCACGAAAAGTTTGAAGTTGACCGAACCAGGAGAGATCTTGTATAAACACGCGGGGAATGTATTGGAGTCATTTGATAAGATTTACAAAGAGATGGAGGACGCAAGAAATGTAGGTAAAGGAAAAATCAATCTAGGAATGATTGAATCATATCGGTATTTCATTTCCCATATGATCGGAATTTTCAAGAGCAAAAATCCTGCTGTCTCGATGAAAGTACGGGAATTAGGACCGAATGATATTGTGAAAAAATTAGAGAGCTTTGACATTCATTTAGGTATCACATCTATAGCCAATGATCACAACAACTTCAAATATATACCGATCTTTCAAGAAAATTACGTCTTACTAACACCTCCTGAACATCGATTTAAAAACCTGACGAGTATTGAAATCATTGATTTGAAAAACGAAACATTTATTCATAGTCTGGAAGGTTTTAAAATTAGAGAAACCTTTATTAAAGCATGCGAGCATGTAGGCTTTTCACCGTCAGTAGAATTCGAAACAGAAAGCTTAGAAACTGCCTGTAGCCTTGTCGAAAATGGACTGGGAATATCGGTTGTTCCTGAAAGTTTTCTCGCCCTAAATCCTTCGAAAAGGAGAAACGAAGTCTTCATAAAAGACTTCGCTTCCAAAAGAACAGTGTATTTAGTCTACCAGCCTGAACGCTATCTACCTCCTCCTATTCAAGACTTTATTGACATTACTCTTCAGTTTTCGAATGAGATTATTGTTCGTAAGTGACGGGTTATAATGGTACCAGGTCCCCACACAACTCTAGTTCAATTCAGAATTGTTTCCAAATTGTGTGGGGACCTGGTACCTACTCAGCCCCAAACCAATCCAGTCCCCACTTTTCAATCTTCTTCCAAAACTCTTTTCGATTCTTGTCCTTCTCTTTTTTCTTCTCTTCCTTTTCTCTTTCTTCCTTTGTCATGTCCTTCTGCTTATTCAGCTCTTTTATTTCATCTTCAATTAATGACAAATCAAATTTCTTCACTGTCAATTCGCTGGATGACTTTGAAACAACCTGCGCAAAAATGGGCGGCGCGGTAACGCTACTAGTGGAGGTTAAATAATGGTCGGCATCTGTTTGATCATATCCGAGCCAGACCGCACCGGCAATATCCGGTGTATAGCCAACGAACCAATGATCTTTTGAACCGTCCACTCCTTCAAACGGGAGCTGTGTAGTGCCCGTCTTCCCCGCCACATCTATACCGGAAATTTGTGCTTTTTTCGCAGTGCCTTCCGTAACAGCCCCTTGCAGCATATAGGTCATTTGCTGGGCGACTTCCGCATCTGTCACCTGTACAGACTTCCCTCGCCACTTCCCTAGCACTTTTCCTTCCGAATCTTTTATTTCTGTAATCGCATGGGCTTCCTCCATTACTCCATCATTCGCAAACGTAGAAAACGCTTGTGCCATCCGTAAAGGAGAAGTTCCTTTGTTCAGCCCGCCAAGCGCCAATCCAAGCGTCCGGTCCTTTTTTTCTAATGAAATTCCAAACCGTTTCGCCGCATCCACGCCGTTTTTGATGCCAATCTGATCCAACAGCCAGACGGCAGGGATATTATATGATTGTGCGAGTGCATCGTACATCGTCACTTTCCCTCTATAGTTCTGATCAAAATTTTTCGGAGAGTAGCCATCCATATCGATCGGTTCATCCACAAGCAAATCCGACATACGGTACCCGTTCTCAAGTGCCGGAGTATAGACGGCAAGCGGCTTGAACGCAGATCCAGGCTGCCGGATGAGGTCTGTCGCATTATTGAAGCTTCCATGCGTATATTCTCCTCTCCCACCGACTAAGGCTAGGATCCCGCCCGTTTTAGGGTCCAGGAAAACAGAGGCACTCTGCAACAGCTGACCTGGCGTGCTCTTTGGAAAATTACTATCATCCGCATACACTTCTTCCAGCGCATTCTGGACTATCGGATTGATTTCTGTCGTAATATGCAAACCGCCGGACAGCACTTCATTTCTCGTCAAATTATACGTATTAACCGCCTCGTCCACAACACGGTCGATATAATACAGGTATTTCGCTTTATAATCTGGCACTGTCGAATCAGCCAGTGCTAGTTTCTGTCCAATTGCTTCATCGTATTCTTCCTGACTAATATACTGTTCACGAAGCATCAACGATAACACCAGATTGCGCCGATTCACCGACTTTTCCATATTTTTCGTAGGCGATAAATGCGACGGCGCTTTAATGATGCCTGCTACTGTCGCAGATTCGCTTAGCGTCAATTCACTGACATCCTTACCGAAATAAGTCTGCGCCGCACGTTGAACTCCCCACGCCCCGTCGCCAAAATAAATTTGGTTAAGGTAACGTTCCATGATCTCCTCTTTCGAATACACCCGTTCAATCTTCTTTGCGAGGATCAGTTCTTTGAATTTACGTGAGTACGTACGCTCCTGCGTCAAAAAGACATTTTTCGCAAGTTGCTGCGTAATCGTACTGCCGCCCGCCACGATTTTACCTTTGAATGCATTCTCGAGTAAGGCGCGTCCCATCGTAAAATAATTAATGCCGTGATGTTTGTAAAATCGTTGATCTTCCACGGAGATGACTGCTTCAATCAACGTATTCGGAATCTGGTCGATCAATACACCTTCAATATTCGAATTCGAAACCTTACTAATGACTTCTCCGTTCGGGTCGTAAATAACGGTCGATCTTGGTGCGGGCTCTTCGAGTTTACTTACATCGCTGAATGTGATGAAGACATTCAGTATGAGTAGTGCGCAAAGAACGACAAGCAGTCCACTGATGCATACGAAACGGATAATCCTATTCTTCAGGCTGATTTTCTTTTTGGGTGTTTTTTTACGTTGTTGTTCTTTATATTCGGATCTTTTCATATGGGTTTCACCTGCTTTATTGCTGAGGATTTTTACTGGTAGTATACAGCATAGTATAGACGATGGGGGTGTTTGAAGGTTGCGGGTTTTGTCTTTTGGTGTATTTTGGTAGGAGTTTGCGAATAAAATGAAAAGTGCCTGCGCGGGAAACTTTCATGATGGTTTACACATTCACGGTTGTTTCTTACACAGTTACCGTTCATTAGCGTTGCACACCAATAAAAAAGGGTGAAATTTTGAATAGTATAGTGTTTTATCTTTGCGAAGACACAAAAAACTCCTATTGTAGATAGGGACGACGATTAAATCGGTTCCCTACACTATCAAAAGGAGTCTTACCCATGAAGTGTATTTTCAAGACTTCACTTTAATGCAGAAGGCTGTACATCATTTGGAATTGGAGACTTATATGGATGATCTTTGAACTTTTCAATATGCTCTTTCTTAATTTCGTCAAGCTTCTCCGGATCCTCTATCACTTCGATTGCGGTCAGGGCCATCGTTATTCCTGCACGTAACATGCTTTGATGTGCAACTGATGAAATGCCCTGCGTCACCATTTGCCATGAATGGAAAGGTGTTCCCTTGGCGTATGCAGCTGTTGAACATTGTGCAGTCGGTACTACCCAACTCACATCTCCTACATCCGTCGAGCCCGACATAGCCATATCCGTTGGAGTGTACTCACTGACAAAGTCAGAAATATAACGATCTTTCATTTTGGCTTTGTCTTTTTCCGCTCCCATACCGAACATTTCCATCGTACTAATCGCGCCCTCTTTTTCAGCTTCATTTAACGTATTCCAAATATCTTTTGCGTACGCTACGTCATCATCTGAGTAGGAAATATCTTCTTCCAGATCTTTCAGTTTGCTATACATGATTTTTTCTAAACTTCTATTCGGCATGTAGTTTGAACACGCTTTGTCTATTTCTACAGACACGGAAGTTTCGGTCATTAATGCAGCGCCCTCGGCAATTTTACAAATCCGTTTATAAATTGATTCTACGTCTTCTAGTTGCGGCGAACGAATCAGGTACAAGACTTCTGCATCTGCCTGAACAACGTTTGGAGAAGTACCTCCTGTATTCGTTACAGCATAATGGAACCTCGCATCCGGTTTTACATGCTCTCTTAAGTAGTTCACCCCAACGTTCATTAATTCCACCGCATCTAATGCACTTCTTCCGAGGTGTGGAGATGCTGCCGCGTGTGAACTGATTCCTTTAAAACGGAAATACACTTGGTAGTTGGCTAAAGAACTCATACCCATGACACCGTTGTTAGAGGAAGGATGCCATGTTAACGCAAGGTCCAAATGGTCAAATGCGCCTTCACGCGCCATGAACGTTTTTCCTGAACCACCTTCTTCTCCCGGGCAACCAAAATATTGAACTGTGCCTGGCAGATTATTGGACTGTAAATACTCTTTCACCGCAATCGCTGCTGCAAAAGAACCGGTACCTAAAAGGTTATGTCCGCATCCATGCCCGTTTCCACCTTGTACAACAGGCTCTTGTCTAGCAGAGAGACCTTTTTGACTCATGCCGGACAATGCATCAAACTCTCCGAGAAATCCAATAACCGGATTCCCCGATCCATACGACCCTACGAAGGCTGTGCTGATCCCGGCAATGTTTTTCTCAACGACAAAGCCTTGCTCTTCCAGTGCACTCATTAAATAATCGGCAGATGTATATTCTTCAAATCTCGTTTCTGGATGTTCCCAAATGAAATCACTAATTTCTTTAAGCAATTCACTCTTTCCTAAAATCGTATCTTTTACAAAAGAATTTACATGATTCATTTTCATAAAGCTTCCGACTCCTTATTTAATTGTTTCACACTCTTTACATTGGCTTTACTGACGACTAACAATAAGATAATGGCGGCTAAAACGACTCCAGTCACTAATGCCAGTCCCGCTCCAACCCCCTGATCTACGAGGACTCCAAATGTAAGCGGAAACATAACAAAGGCAAGAATAGAGTTAATCGAATATCCTACGGAATAATCAGTCAGCGCTGGTGATTTGAATTCAGGATCTACCATTTTCAATAGCATGATACCTGTAATAAATACTCCGAAATTTGTTCCAAGAACCGCTACGCTTCTCTCAAACCAGAAGTCTCCGTAAAACTTCTTACATAGCCAATACGCAGCGAAAATTGTAAACGCTCCCACTACAATCATCATGATGGTAATCGGCACGATGTAAGTTAAAACAGCTTTTACAGGCATACTGACAATGGCGGCAACAACTGCATAGTCTGTGAACAGACTCGAAATCTTTGATGTTGTGGGGCCATCTACGATCCAACTTAAATTCAACTGGCACATTATCCACCAAATTACATACATCACAATAATTGCATATGCCCAAATTGGGACACTCGCAATAATAGGGACATTGAATTTCTTCACTAACATAAGCAATCCATAGGCAATACCGCTTCCACCTAAAATTAAAGCCAGATGAAAAGTGAGGGTATCAATAGAAGAACCTAACGTTGTTTCTTTACCAAATGTCTGTTGTTTTTCTACGTCAGATTGGTAACCTTGCTTCATATCTTGCGGGAAACTTCCAGGACCGCTTAAAAATTTTGTATATCCTTTTCTTGCTGCGATATTGATCATAACGATACCGATTAAAATACCGCCAATTAAACCAACAGTCGCAGTTGTTACTGTAACTCCTTGAGCAATGTTCCAATAAGGCTGGTTCATCGATTGCAATAAGCTTCCTACGACGCCTGCAGTACCATGGCCTCCAGCAAAACCGGCACCTACCTCTGTACCGAACGTAGGGTAAATGTCTGAAATCACACCTGTTTTATCAAAGATATAGTTTAACGCAATTCCGATCACGTTATGGCCTTGGCTAATGATAACTAAAATCGCAAACATAATGAGAATATTTCTACTTGCATTACTGTTCTTTTTCTTCTCACTACCTGCATTCACTTGAGCCTGTTCTCTTTTCTTTTCTAGCCTTGATTTAAACTTTACTCCAAAAGGTACGCTGGCAACTACAGGGACTATTAAAATTCCCGGGAGCAAAGCGTAAATGGTTATCCAATTTTCGGGAATCGGAATGATCGCATAATTCCCCAATATAACAGGACCAAGCAAAAGTCCTACAAACCCACCGATAACCGATGCTGGTAGAAACAGAGATTGTAAAAACTTTAGTCTCGCTCTTAATACGGTTCCAACTAGTAAAAACCCACTTAGGGCTGAAAAAGCAATTAATAAATCCATAACATATCTCCTTTTATATTAATTTACTTAGTATGTTGAAACAGTTGTCCCCCCTCGCTAACCCGTATGTAAGCCCTTACTTTCTTTGGAAAGTTAATGCCAAGTTACCAGAATCACTTGCCGCCTTCTTTTCTCCAGTTAGTTTCCTAGCGTCCAAACATTTTAGAATGTTTTCGGACGCTGTCTGAAATAAGTATACAAAACCTTCTAACTAGTGTCCATTCTTTTTTTATAAATTCTTTTTATTGGCTCTATTTCGTAAGTGTCTATGACAGGAATCAAGACGATTCTCTTTGTTTTATTCTGAGAAGTTCGGATTCATATAGTGCCACTGTCCGTTCGAATGAAATGCGTCTACAATTATCTATCTTCTAGAAAAGTCACAAATTCCGCCCAGTTTAATGGTAATATAATATACAGAGCAAAACTAAAAGGAGTTTTTTAATGATTAAAATTGGGATTATAGCCGCCAAGGGGACTATCGAAAATTTGAAACCAATATTTAAGACATTTACTGATCAATGCGAATATTATTTTTTACCATATAACAGACTGCAAGAAATACATACGATTTTCCAGCAGAATAAGAGGCTATTTGACGGCTTTATTTTTGGGGGTCCATTGCCGTATTTTTTTCTGGAAGAAGAGCTGAAAAATTATGCGAAGCCAGTCGTATATGTAGACTTAACAACAGAAGATTTTTATAAGCATTTGTTCAAAGTTACCCAACAATTTAAAGGCATTGATTTTTCTAGGGTAGTCATCGATTATGTCTGGGGGAAAGACCGCCTTCGTGAACTCGAATCCTTATTGCCGGATAACAAAACGGTCCATACTATTGAAAAAACAATTGATTTTAAAAACATCCAATTATATGAAGAGATATTGGAAAGTCATGTGGAACTATGGGAAAAAGGCTTGATAGATTTATCGATTACACGTACAGCCAACCTCGTGGATTTGATGAAGGCGAAAGGTTTTAATGTCTATTATATGGGGATTTCCGAGGATACAATCAAGAAGAAAATAGAAGAGTTAATTACAAATATCAAGTTTTCGAATCTAAAAGAAAACCAAGTTGTCGCCGGCTTTATTGATAGTCCGGATGCCGCTAGTACTTCAGAAAATGAGCTCATTCAAATATCTATTTACAAGGAACTTTTGGAATTTAGTGCCCAGAACGACTTGCAACTTGTCATTCAAAGGCATGATAGCTCTTTTGAAATAAGTACGTCTTATGGAGAGTTGCAAGAAATAACAAACAATTACCATACTTGTAAGATGATTCGTTTTCTAAAAGAAAGGTTATCATTTGAAGTGTATGTTGGATGGGGAATCGGAAGGACATTCACTCAGGCAGCTCAACATGCCAAGCTTGCCTATCGTGAAGCTAAGTCATACATAGACTCATGTACGTTCGTAATCGACGATACACAACATCCAATGGGGCCGCTTGGATTCAAGGAAGCTGATGATACCGAAATGAACATCTACAGTTGGAAGGAGATAGAGCAACTGAGCCAACAAGTAGATATTACGATTTCCCAACTGCAAAAAGTCATCACTGCGATCACTAGTTTGAAAACAAATGAATTGACCAGCAAAACTGCAGCTGACGTATTAAACATGTCCGAAAGAAGCACAAATCGCTTATTAAACCAACTTGTCGAAAAAGAACTTGCAACTGTCGAGTCAAAGAAAATTAACGGTCTACAAGGAAGACCAACGAAAATATATACAGTCAACTTACCTATTTTGGATCGTCAGTGATGAAGTCGAGTGAATTTCTTTTACCTATGCATCAAACAAATCGGGAACTATACTGAATTGTTTGATGCATAGGTAGGCTATTTTTAATGCTCAATTATTGAAGAAATGGCGCCATTAATACTTTTCCTGTTCCGCGGTAGACATTTACGAACCCTTCGCCTGAAGCCGCCGAACCCATCAATGTTTTTCCAGAGCGCTCGACAGTAAATTCTAAACCGCCTGACCAAGCAATCGCCATATTGCCATCGATTTTTAACTCATCATTTTCTAACTCGATTTCTATAAGTTCCTCTCTCGATACGGAAGATTCCAGTGCTATCGTTCCTTGTCCGGTAAGTCCAAGATTGAAAAGACCTTCCCCACCGAGTGCAGCAGAAGAAAGATTGGAGCGCATCACGGCCTTGTGTTTTAATCCTGAATCACAAGCTAAAAAGAGTCCGTCTTCAATGATGAGTGACTGATCCCACTCGTCAACATCCAAGAGTAAAATATGCTTGTACGTTGGCTCTAAAACAAGTGTACCAGTCCCCGTGTACTCAGGTTTGATGGCCGATTCTTTGGTTACTTTGCCCCGAATCGCTTTTCCAATAAAGTCTCCTACTCCCTTAAGTCCAGTCGTCGCTCTCACATCTCCGGCCATCCATTGCATAGCCCCCGCCTGAATCGTAATATTTGACTGACTGACATCGCAAACTAGCTGTCTTCTTCTTACATTCATTTCGGATGCATAATATGCCGATTGGGCCGTAGCATGATCGATACTTAGCTCTTTTTGAAACTCTACTACTTTAAAAGGGCCTAGCTCCTCCCTGACTTTCACATTCTCGTTGTCTTCAAAATTTCTAATCGTAAACAGAATAATCGCCCGCTTTCTGATTTTCTAATTTGTTTGCAAGGTTATGGAAATTATAACATGATTTAGACTAGTGGGATTCACATATCTTATGCATGGATGAAAGGCGTGCATGCAACTTTCATGATGGTTTACACTTTTACGTTGTTTCGTACACAGGCACTTTCTTTAGTCTTGCAATCAGCGTATAGACGTAAGGATGGGAGAATAGTTTCATAAATATTGAATAAAGTTTACTAGATTTCCCATAAGAAAAAGTACCTGTGTGTGAAACTTTCACAGGTACCATTTTTATTGTCCAGGCTAGCTGGTAACTTATTGAATCGTAATCACAATTTTACCTTTTGCATGATGCGTTGTACTTAGATCATGGGCTTCACGCAATCCCTTTTCTGTTAACGGGAATGTATGACCAATATGAGGTTGGACTTCTCCTTTTTCCATCAGTTGTCCCAGCTCTGCGAGTTGCTTACCATTTGGATTCAGCCATAAAGATTCCGCGGTAATGCCATTCGATTTCGCTTTCTCTGCATTTGGCTCACCTGCAATGGAAACGAGACGACCGCCTTTCTTCACAACATCTAAACTCTTCTCTAAAATTTCTCCGCCCATCGTGTCCACTACTAAGTCAACGTCCTTTGCAACATCTGCAAAATCAGTGGTTTTATAATCAATGAATTCATCCACACCGAGCTCTTTCAAAAATGCTTCATTCTTACTGCTCGCTGTAGAAAACACGTAGGCTCCGAAGCTTTTGGCAATCTGTATGGCAAAGCTGCCCACGCCGCCAGACCCCGCATGAATGAGAACCTTATCTCCTTTTTTCACTTGCCCAAAGTCCACAAGGCATTGCCAAGCGGTTAGGCCTGCCAACGGAACGGAAGCTGCCTCTTCAAAGCTGAGATGATCCGGCTTAAACGCCACCAATTCCTCATCGACCGCCACATACTCGCTGTATGTTCCATTCTCCATGCTAGGACGCGCGAATACCGCATCCCCCTTTTTGAACTGCGTAACCTGGCTTCCGACTTCACTGACAATCCCTGCTGCATCCCAACCTAAAATTAACGGAAACTCAAAAGGCATGGCGTCTTTCAGATAGCCTTCCCGTACTTTCCAGTCAATCGGATTAATAGAAGTCGCATGCATTTCAATTAATACTTGCTGATCTTGAATCTCCGGTTTTGGAAGTTCTTTCTCTATTAACTGTTCCGACCCACCATATTGTTCAATTACGATTGCTTTCATTTCAACTACACTCCTTCTGATTACTACTCTTCACGGATAGTATTACCTGTACTTCCTATACTGTATACCCTGAATCATTCATCTCAATCGGAGAAGAGAATAGTAAAAGGTACCTGCGCAAGAAACATTCACGTTTATTTCTCACACAGATACCTTATTTTAAAAAGAACATCTAGTTACATTTTTGAATAGATGTCCTTCATTTTATTTTCGAATTCAATATACTTCGTTTCATACCCTTCAAGATGTTCACCATTCGCCCCGAACTTCCCTACTACTTCTGCTGCAGCCGTCTTTAGCTCTTCGAAGTCTTCAGTCATGCCAAGTTCTTCAATTTCTTCGTGGAAATACCCGATATATGTAATGGTCGATTCAGCAAGAAATTGTTCAGCGTGCGCAAATTTCTCTCGATAGTCAGATCCCTCTTTCATGCTATTTACGGAGTCTTCAACGAAATTTTTTATGCTTGAATATTCCGAGAAGAATGCTTCTTCAAGGTCGTCGGTTTCTTCATTGAATTCGTTGACCATTGGTGCACGTTCCATTACTTCGACTTTTGACTCATTGTCTTGTGCCGGTTCGACATTTTGCACTGGTGAATCGACTTGCTTCGTTTTTTCGTCATCTGTTCCGCAACCCGATAACAATAGCCCAAGGATAACAAACGATCCCAAAGCACTATTCATCTTTTTCATTTCAAACTCCCCTTCCATTTTTACCTTATCCTAACATATTCCTGGAAATTTAAAATACCTGCGCACGAAACTCTCATGATGGTTTCTCACACAGGTACCTTATTTTAAGTTCTCACCTTACGTTTTCAAGTAGTTTATTCTGCTTCAAAATCAATATCAATATCTTTTACTTTCACTTTTAATTTAAGTTTTTTGTCTTTTAGAACATAAAGGCTACCTAAAACCAGAGCTACAGCTAATGATTCTTTTGGATTTTTTCTTATTGCATCTCCTAATGCTCTACCTACTTCTACACCTGCTTCAGTCATTTTATCCACTGGAATAGCTTTGATTATTTCCGACATTTTATGCACCTACCTTAATTTAAATATACTTTTATAAAGGTACCAGTTCCTCACACAACTCTAATTCAATTCAGATTTGTTTCCAATTTGTGTGTGAGCTAGTACCCTGTTTACATGAATAATTCATTATAAAATTAGTGTAAGAAATATCTACGGGAAGTTAACTTCTTTATTTTCATCACCACAACCCTGAAACTCTTCACACAGATTTTCTCACTTCAACAACATCTGAATTTTCATCTCTTTTTTCTTATCTTTAAGCACTTCTTCTCACTATAGACGTAGGTTATTGTATATAGTTTCATTTTATTTTCAAGAAATAAAAAATGATAAAGCAACTGATTTCCACAGTTTCTCTATCGTTTTGGTTAATAAGTACCTTATTCATTAATGTGTCTTCATAACGGAACTTGCAACATTCATTCAGAAATACTATATGCGCCCTATTATCTATTTAGAAAGACGATGTATCCTTTTCTAGAAAACTCTCTATATGAAGTATGAGGAGGACTAAATATATACTCCTACAACACTTTACTCTAGGGGGACCACCATATGAAATTATTAATTAACGAAGATCCAATTCCATTATTACCTTCATTGGCAATGAAAGTAGGACTGAATGCTGCGCTATTCTTGCAACAACTTCACTACCGTTTAAATATTTCAAAAAACATCCGTGACGGTCATAAATGGGTGTTTAATACATACGACGACTGGATGGAAGAATTTCCGTTTTGGTCGTTAAACACGATTAAACGGATTACGTACGACTTAGAACAAAAAGGTTATCTGATTTCCACTTCCAAGCACAATAAGATGAAAATCGACAACACAAAATGGTACCGAATCGATTATGAAAAACTGCCATTTTCGTATACGCCAAATGAGATATTGGTAGACCCAAAAGTGGACACGCCACCACCCCAACATGAGACGACTGTCAACTCACAATTGGACGCTGTGCAAACCCACTCTGGTACGAAGGCGTATCCCACTATGGGACGGCCTATAACCAAAGAACTTAAGAATAAAAAGAAAAAAACCATTGTCGAGAAGAATCTCGACGTCGCACGTTCTGTGATCCAGTACCTAAATGACAAAACCGGAAAACATTTCAAAGCGAAGTCCGCTGCTACCCGTAAATTCATCAACGGTCGAATCAAAGAAGGCTACACACAGGAAGACTTTATTCGTGTCATTGATCTAAAGGCCAAGCAGTGGTTGAACCACCGTGAATTTAATACGTTCCTTAGACCATCTACTTTGTTTAACGCAACGAACTTTGAAAACTATGTCAATGAACTAGGCGTGGCCAAGAAACCGGATATAGAAATATACATACCACCGC
>NZ_PDZC01000007.1 GCF_002743375.1 Sporosarcina sp. P34 | reverse complement strand
TGTGAGAGTAGGACGTTGCTAGGCATGCGAAGCCATTCCCTTTGGGGAGTGGCTTTTTTGTGTTTAATACTAAATATGAACTAAGTTCAGAGTCGAGAGATTGTCGATCTTGGTTAGGTGCTCAATAAATCATGGTAAGCGCTCTATCGTCTTGCCTAACTGCTCTATTAAGCATGTCATGTGCTCTATCGTCTCGTTTATTCGCTCTATGAAGCGTGCCATGCGCTCTATCGTTTCGTTAACCCGCTCAATAAAGCCTTCCAGACACACTTTTGCTCCGCTTATCTGCACTTTAATTCATGACTAATGGCCATGTAATTCCAATGCAAAGTCACTTCAACCAATTACTTTCCACACACTCATCCTTTTCATTAGTTCTTCTAATAAACAATAAATTTCAATATAAACATTTCATTTAACCTAATAGTCTATAGCTTGTTGGGGTATATTAATAGTAAGATACGTACGATAGCAGTGGAGGGGATTCTATGATCATGACGATAATTAAACGCTTCTTTAAAGAACGCTTTTTTGATCAGGCAGCGCAGAATGCTTATTATTTATTGCTTTCAGTATTGCCCTTTTTGCTTGTAGTGCTGTCTATTGTGCAATTTCTGCCTGTGGAAGAGGCTAGTATTTTAGCGTTACTACATCCATTTGTGCCAGATGAATCTTTTCAACTGATCGAGCAAAGCGTCCAGTCCGTACTCTATAAAAGTCATGGTAAATTGCTTGCACTCAGTGTGCTCGCTGCATTATGGACGACATCGGTCGCCGTACAATCATTTGCCCGTTCATTGGACATTGCGAATCGGAGGCTTTCTCAGCAGCCTCTATGGATAAGTATAATCCGTAATCTTGGCGTAACAGTTCTTTTCATGCTAATCGTACCTATGTCGCTATTTTTGCCGTTGATTGAAAATCTTATGCATACCGTTATCGCATATTATGATGTACTAGACGCATGGGAAGGTTGGTTGTACATTTGGCCTAATATAAAATGGGGTCTAGGTACATTCTTTTTACTTTTGTTCTTCTTGTTATTTTATCAACTTATGCCGACCGGAAAGATGAGATGGAAAGAAGCGTTGCCGGGGGCATTACTTTCAGCATTTGGCTGGCAGTTCGTGTCCTTATTATTCGGAGAGTATGTATCAAGGGTAGATTATTCAAGGCTATATGGACAGTTAGCTGGAATTATCATGCTGGTGTTATGGTTTTATTTAACGGCAGTGATTATAATTCTTTCAGGTTTGTTGAATGCAGAGTGTAAAAGAAAGGGACGGTCTAAATGAAGATCTTAGTAGTAGATGACGATATACATATTTTGGAGTTAGTTAGTATTCATTTACGACAGGCGGGATATACCGTTGTGAAGGCGATGAATGGACTTGAAGCGCTTGAGGTGGTAGAGAAGGAATGGCCAGACTTAGCGGTGGTAGATGTGATGATGCCAGGCATGGACGGCTATATGCTAACGAAGAAACTCCGTGAAGATACGGAAATTCCAGTTTTATTGCTGACGGCTAAAGGCGAGATGGAAGATAAGGAGCGCGGTTTTTTGGCCGGATCGGATGATTATCTTGTGAAGCCATTTGAGCGGAAAGAGTTATTATTTCGCATCCATGCCATTTTGCGACGTTATGACAAAGCAGTGGATCGGATGATTCAGGTCGGTCCTTTGGTGATCAATCGACAGAGTTATGAAGTGGTGCTTGGTACGAAGTCATTGCTACTTCCATTAAAGGAGTTTGAATTGTTGTCGGTACTGGCTTCTCGTCATAGTCAGGTATTTACACGAGAAGTGTTAGTAGAGCGTGTTTGGGGCTTTGATTACGAGGGGGATGAGCAGACGCTGAGTGTCCATATCAAGCGTTTACGCGATAAGCTCGAGAAGCTTACGGATCAAGTGAAAATTGTAACGATACGTGGTGTTGGTTATAAGCTTGAGGTTTCGGAATGAAGTCGTTGTATGGGAAGTTTGTTGTTATAACGGTTGGTATTATGCTGGCGAGTGCGATTGTAGCATTCCTGGCCGTCAATACATACTATCATCGATACTTAAAAGGTGAGAACGATGCGAAGAATGTTAAAGTTGCCGAGGAGATTGCATTGTTCATTGAAGCGAATGATAGTATAGATTTGCCGGCATACTTCGATATGCTGGCTGGAGTAGGTTATAAATTGCTAGTCAAACTGCCTACCGGCAACTCGACTGTCTATGGAGAAGCGTTCCGCGATGATAATCTTGAAGAACAAGCGATTCAGAAGGTCTATAGTGGTGAAGTCTACCATGGTATGCGGGAGCAGAAGGCAGAGACATTTGTAACGGGTTATTTCTCTAATGAGTCTGCTAATACAGTAGGTGTACCTTTTATGTACAAAGGCCAGACGTATGCATTATTTTTGCGGCCAGATATTAAAATGCTCTTTACGGAAATTCACTATTTACTTGGTGGCATGGTCATTGTCATGGCAATTATCAGTATTCTTGCCATGCTAGTTGTGGCTCGTAAGTTGATTGCACCAATTATCGTATTGACAAGAGCGACGAAGAAGGTCGGTGAAGAGCAATTTACTAGCAAGCTGTCGATTGAACGACGTGACGAAATTGGGCAACTGGCAAAAAGTTTTCAACAGATGGTTGATCGTTTAAGTGATAACGACCAAATTCGAAAAGCATTTGTAAGTGATGTGTCACATGATTTTCAGTCACCCCTATTGAATATTAAAGGCTATGCAGACTTATTATCGGACGAAGAGCTGCCGGCTAATGAACGCATACGTTATGCAGGAATTATTCAATCAGAAACAGAAAGACTTTCAACTTTGACAAAGCAGTTATTATTGCTGACGTCACTCGATCAACTAGTCTCCCCACTGGAGAAAAGAGTATTCCGTGTGGATCAGCAAGTAAAGGAAACAGTTCGGAAGTTTCAGTGGTTATTGCAAGAAAAAGAGATTTCCGTCATGCTCGAAACTGAAGAGGTCACGTATAAAGGTGATCCTGCTTTTCTTGAGAAAGTATGGGAGAATTTATTGTCGAATGCATTGAAGTATTCACCGGATGGAGAAACGATTGATATCCGACTGACCGAGAAAGCAAATGAAATCTGTTTCTCTATTGAAGACACAGGAATTGGCATGTCCTCTGAAACCAAGAACCGAATATTTGATCGTTTCTATCGTGCGGATCACTCGAGAACGCGTGAAGTAGAAGGAACAGGCCTGGGATTATCTATAGTTGAACAAGTAGTGCGACTTCATGACGGCCGAATAGAAGTAATCAGTGAGTTAGATGTAGGTACAACATTTATCGTGTATTTACCTACACTGTAACAATCCGTTCATCTTCCGTTCATCTTGGAGTGTTAGGATTAGTGTAGTAAAAGAATGACAGGAGGAAATATAACATGCAAGAAAAGTGGAGTTTACGATTGATTCGTATTGCAGCGATTTTTGGTTTGATTGGAACAGTACTCGGTTCTCATATGGCGGGGGCGGGTTCGTACGCATTCCGTCCAATTCACGCGCATATTTTACTTGTAGGTTGGTTGTCAGTGTATTCATGGGGTGTGTTTTACAAGATTTACCGAGTCCGTGCTAGAAAGCTACTAACATTGCAAGGCTGGACAGGGATCATCGGTGCAATTGGTTTAACAGCGGGGATGTGGTTACAATTCATGCAACCCTTCAATGTTAATGAAGTATTCGCGCTCATCTTATACATCGTTGGTGGGACTGTATTATTAGTAAGTTTTGCTTTATTCGTAGTCGTAACCTTTATGATCGAGAAAACAACTACTGCACGTCAATAAAAAACCAGGAATTCGGTTAGCGCCGGGTTCCTGGTTTTTTGTCGAAATATATTGAAATGTTTTTAAAAATATTCAGTTGTTTCAACAAATATTTTAGTACTCCTGTGACATAATTGAGCGACCTAACAGATGAAGGAGCGAAAGACTATGACTGCTCGCAATCGGTTTCACCTCATAATGATTTGTTTTACTGTCTTAATCGCTGGGACGTTGTTAATTAAACAAACGGCGAGTTCAGAACAACAGAAGATTGAAACGATAGGAATAGATTATGCTCAGATGAATCAATCTGTAGAAAAAGTGCTAAAAGATATGCCTGAAATAAAAGGAGAGCTGGCGTCTATTCAATCTGGCATCCATACTAGCCAGCTAGACCAATCGTTTTCAACAAATAAGACGGAGTTTCGCTTACGTGTGAAAAACAATTTAACTGAGCAAGAGCACTCTTCTCCATTTTTAAGGGGAATCGCAGAGAAGCAAACGGATCACTATCAAGATGCTTTAGCAATCGCGGAAGAAGCTTATGGGATCACGTTGACAGAAGATGAAATTGATGCATACATTAAAGAGAATGTTTCAACGATATGGGATGCGGAAAAAAGAAAGTACGCGAAATCGCTACAATTAACATTAAATGAACTGGACTATCAGTTTGATCGAGACATCTATGTGATGAATGTTCTATGGGAAAGGGTATTACCTATCGTGATGCAAGAGTTTCCGAGGCAGCGTGGTGAAAGTGGACAAGCATATGGAAAACGATTGAAAGAAGAATTTTTTAGTGGTACAGAAGATTCCGTGTAGAAAGGTAATATGGATGTCATTCTGTTAAGATAGTTTCAGATTAACTCCCTATCTCATTACCATGTCTACTATCAAATGAAAAACATGGGTTATTGCTATATTATTTCTCGGGAAATTGATAATACTTTAATGATATTTACGGGTATTTGCAACTCAAAGAGAAATAAAATGACACCTGTATGGATTACCTTCTTTTTTCATATATTAATACACTAACAGGTTAGAATATCCAGACGACAATTAATCCGTAAGTATTCCCTTTACATTGATCAACATGCAACAATGGCATGATTATTTATAATATGTATGAAAAAATGAATAGACCCTTAACTTTTATCATTTTTCATTTTTGAAAGTGTTCTGATTGCATGTTGAATTCTCTTCTCGATGAAATTCATATAAATGACAGTGAGAATTCAGGCTGTATTCTATATTAAAGACTACTTTCTAATGAAATGGAGTGCAAAAAATGATAGGAATGGAAGGGATGTTGATTGATATACAATTTGGCAACGTCCTTACACTGCTTTTATCTATTGTCACGATACTCAATATCTTGCTATTAGCATGGGTTTTATTTATCGAAAGAAGAGATGTAGGAAATACATGGGCGTGGATTATGGTTCTAGTATTCATTCCAATCGTCGGTTTCTTTATTTATCTATTCTTTGGGCGCAGTTTAAAACAAAAAAATTTCTATAATCTTTCTATTGCAGAAAGAAAGGCTGAGAAAACGGAAGTTGATAAGCAATTACTGCCAGAAAACTTAGCTATACTTGAAAACAACACCTTACTAAGAAGATATACGGAATTAATCCATATGAATCTAAAATCATCTCATGCATTGCTTTCTAAAGATAATCATATTAAAATTTTTGACGATGGTCATAAAAAATTTGCTGCATTGTTTGAGGATATTCGCTCGGCTACGAAAGAGGTCAATGTCCAGTATTATATCATTCAGTCTGATTCTCTCGGGACTAAGCTGCGTGATCTGTTAATTCAAAAGGCGAAAGAGGGAGTAAAAGTTAGGCTCTTGTATGATGAAGTAGGGTCGAAGAAAACTCCCCCCAGATTCTATAATGAATTACGTGCAGCAGGAGGTGGGGTGGAGGTATTCTTTCCATCACTGTTTCGTCTGGTAAACTTTCGGATCAATAATAGAAACCACCGGAAGCTTTGTATCATTGACGGAGAAATTGCGTATATAGGCGGTTTCAATGTCGGAGACGAGTACCTAGGACTTGATAGGAAGTTTGGTTATTGGCGTGATACGCACTTCAGGATTAGAGGCGGTGCGGTCAATCATATTCAAGCGAAATTCATTTTAGATTGGCATCAGGCCAGTAAAAAGGAACCGGGAGATTGGGGAGATTACCTATTTCAAACCGAAAAACATATAGGTACAAGTCCAGTGCAAATTGTCTCAAGTGGTCCGAATTCCGAGACAGAACATTTGAAGAATATGTATATCAAGTTATTATTGTCTGCTAAAAAAAGTGTCTACATTCAGACACCGTACTTTATTCCAGATACAAGCTTTATGGATGCCTGCAAAATTGCGTTGCTGTCAGGCATCGATGTACAGATAATGATTCCATGTAAGCCTGATCACCCGTTTGTCTACTGGGCTACTTGGTCGTATGTCGGTGACTTGCTTGATTATGGAGCCAAGATATTATTATTTGAGAATGGCTTCTTGCATGCGAAAACGATTGTAGTTGATGAAGAAGTGGCGGTAGTAGGTACTATGAATATAGATTCACGTAGTTTCCGATTGAATTTTGAAGTGACTGCCATTGTCTATGATGACAAAGTAGCCGCGCAACTAACTGAGCTCTTCCGTCAAGACTCGGAACGTAGTTCTAAGTTGACGAAGGAACGTTATGAAGAGCGGTCATTACTGATTAAGTTTAAGCAATCGATTTCACGGTTGTTGTCTCCCGTACTCTAAAGTGTTAGAAATATAATATACGTAACGAGAATATAATAAAAAAGAAGCAGCTTTGTGCTACTTCTTTTTCATGTCAGTATATTATTTACATAAAGACCAAGTTCAGTTTCCCATCTTTTAGCTCCAATGAAGCATCAAACTTTTTCCCGTCAGCGGAAGTGAAGCCTTTGATGACATTTGTTTGCCCTTTAGTACATAATAATTTCACTTGAGGCACAGTGAGTTTCTTTTTTAGGAAGTGGCCTGGGAAGGTTTGCTTACAACCATTTTTATAATTACTACAGCCGTAGAATTTAGGATGTTCAATGATGTTGCCTTTGCCGCATCTTGGACAGGGTGCGACTTCAGTTCGTGTGTACGAACCTTTGCCTGAAGGAGTCCGAGGGGGCAGCACAATATCAATCGTTTGTTTCTCCAGTTGGACAGGTACGTCTTCAATCAGTTTTTGAATAAATTTCGATACACTGCTTAGAAAATGTTGACCTGTTCCTTCGCCATTACCTATTTTCTTCAAGTACGTTTCCCATTTCGCTGTCATGGAAGGGCTGGCAAGCAGACTACCCTCGATGGTCTGACATAGCACGCGGCCTTTGTCAGTGATGGACACAATATTTTTTGTCACAGAAATATACCCGTGTTTTTTTATCGTCTCAATAATGCTGCTTCGTGTAGCTTCAGTACCGAGCCCTTCGATCTCCTTTAAAATCTCCGTTTCGCTTTGATCCTCCACCAACTTCCCGCAAGTTTTCATCATAGCGATCAACTGGCCTTCTGTATAAGGTTTTGGAGGCTGTGTCGCACCTTCTTTGATACCAATTTCACTTTGCACGGTTTCCTCTCTCTCAAGTGGCGGTAAGGCGGGTTCTTCGGCATCCTTTGCCTTCTGTGGCGCAGCAAAAAGTTCTTTCCATCCTTTGTCGCGTTCTGTTTTGCCTGTTGTGAAGAATGGCAGACCGTTTACATCGGTCGTTACTTTCGTTTCTGTATATAAGTAATCCCGATGGAACATAGCTAATGTCGTTCGAATGACTTCTTCATAAAGATTGCGCTCAAGTGGTGACAACTTTGTCAGTGCTGCAGGAGTCGGTAGCTTTTTCGTCGGGATGATGGCATAGTGCTCCTGTACTTTCGAGCTGTCAACATATCTTTTTTTCGGTGTACGGGAAACGACTTCAAAAGGATGCTCGATTATTTTTTGATAGTCTTCAACGGCCTCTATTAAGTAGTTGAATTCACTTGGCGTGATATGACGTGTATCGGTCCGCGGATACGATACAAGCTTCTTTTCGTATAATGTTTGCATAGTTTTCAACACAGTCGCAGGGCTTGCCTTCCATCGTCTATTAGCAGTTGCTTGTAATGTGGAAAGTGAATGCAACTGTGGCGGTGGCGTACGTTTATCTGTATGGGTCAGCTCACTGATGACCCCTGGCGTCCGTTTTGTAATATTGCGGCTGTTGAGTGCTTCCGCAATTAATTCACGCTTTGGCTCCTTGAGTTTCGCTTTTCCTTTATACGTACCGTGCTCCGCAGTAAAAATGGCTTCCGCTTCGAAAAAAGGTTCCGATACGAACGTTTCGATTTCTCGCTGACGTTGATAAATCAAATAAACAGTAGGTGATTGCACACGACCGATAGGGAATACTTCTTGAACTCCTTTGGCTTTCAACAGGAGTGTATAGAGCCGAGAACCATTCATCCCAACGAGCCAGTCGCTGATTTGTCGCGCCTTGGCTTCTTCATACAGTTGTAGATCTTGACGATTATCCCGTAGATTCTCGAAGCCTTTACGTACTTCATCTGATTCCAGCGAATTAATCCATAGTCGTTCAATCTTCTGGTTGCGAGCACCCGTCATATAGTAGATGGAATAAAATATATTTGAACCTTCACGATCCACGTCGCATGCATTGATGACGTGATCGGTTGCGCGAATAAGCTTTTTAACGACCTGAAATTGCTTGTACTTTCCTGGTGCAACTTGAAATTCGTAGCGTTCCGGTAAAATAGGTAAACTGCCGAGTGACCAACGTTTCCAGGCGGGATTGTATGTATGCGGCTCTTTTAATTCCACGAGATGCCCGACGCCCCATGTGATGAAGGCACCTTGAGGGAATATGTCGCACGGTTGAATTTCTGTATAGCCGTCGTGTTTACGTGTAGTGAATGCATCTGCATAGGCCTTTGCTTGGCTTGGTTTTTCAGCTAGGATGACCGGTTTCATGGAAACACCTCCATTTCGTTCGTAGTACGTTCGTTCTGTTAGTCGTATTATCTCATATTTTGGGGTGGGTGGCTATTAGGCATGTAGTGAAAAAGAGAGTTTTGAAATAAGTAGAAGATCAATATAAAATTTAAAAAGATGTATTTATCTGTAACCTTTTATCGTCTCATACGAACTATTGTATAGAACCCATAGTGAGGAGCGAACCTTTCATGAAAATGAATAAACTTGTAACCTTTGCGATGTTAGCTTTGCTTATTGGCAGCGTAGCAGTACCTCAAGCGGTTAGCGCAAGTGATGAAGGGAATGCTGCAGTGACATCTGATGAAAAAGCTTTTATTAAAGTAGAGGGAACAATTAAAAGCATAGAAAAGAACGATGAGTTAACACTTTACACGATTAAAGGAGAAGAAGAATCGCCCGTATTAGCCATTACAGAAGAAACACTAATATACGATAATACTGGAAAAAAGATAGAATTGAAGAAAGGTGACAAAGTGTCTGCTTATACCCATGCAGATAAACCAAGGATTATGATTTACCCACCACAGTACGCTCCGGATGCTGTCATTGTGGAAACAGATAAAGTGAACACCGCGGTAGTTGGAATATTTAATGACGAATTGGTGGATTCTTACTTGAAACTACAGTTGAATATAGATGACAGTACAGACATTTCCAACGCTTCAGGTAATAAAGTGATAGCTGATGACTTGAAGGGTAAAGGCCTACTAGTATTCTTCAAAGAAACAACGCGAAGTATACCCGCTCAGACAACGCCAGAGAAAGTAGTTGTACTAGACGGAAATTTAGTAGATGAAGAGGCTACTGTAGAACAGATCATAGAAGCCGATCATTATATGGTTGACGGGGTGAAGATGGTACCGCTTCGTTTGCTCGCCGAGAAACTAGGTTATGTAGTGAATTCAACTGGTGTCGGTGCGATCGTGTCAAAAGGTGCTCCATCTTATACGATTACTCGTGGAAAAAAAGAATATGACTACAATAAATCATTGATGAAGTTCGAAGCGGCACCGGAGCTACTTGAACCAAGGAAAACCTATGTACCGGTAGGGTTAATTGAGGAAATGAAGAAGCAATGAAACCGTATAAAAATAAGGCAGGCATCCGTTCCTGCCTTATTTGTTATTTGTATCAAAACTTTCGTTCTGTTCTATCGGATAAAGGTTTGGTAAGTAATCGTTCGTAATGTCTCGTGTTTGTCCACTTAAGAATAGGGCTGCCATCACTTTCGGAACTAGAGCCGTTAGTGTAAGATACACAGTGAATAGTATAGTTAGAAGAGTTATGACACATCGTTTTCCGATATAATAAAGTGTGGAGTTTATAGAATTATTTGAAACTTGTTGACAGACGCCTAAAGACGATGTAATATTACGTTCAATATTACATTGCAGACTAAGAATGGAACTAGTAAAAATGTTTATGTCTATGTAGAGAGCTGATGGTTGGTGGAAATCAGCAGACACACATTTTGAACTCATCCAGGAGTCACTCCCTGAAAGTTTTACAGTAAGGGAAGTCGGTTTCCTCCGTTAACGGGATAGACAGTAATAGCTGTCGATAAGTGGATTTGTCAAGTATGGTGAATCAATTAGAGTGGTACCGCGAGTATAACCTCGTCTCTATATTTCAATATAGAGATGGGGTTTTTTGTTTTTATTTTAAAAAAAGGAGTGCAAAGAGATGAGCAGAAAAATTTGGGTTTTTGATACAACATTACGTGATGGAGAACAGGTACCAGGCGCTAAACTAAATCTTTATGAAAAAGTAGAAATTGCACAGCAATTAAAGAAGCTTGGTGTCGACATTATCGAAGCTGGTTTTCCTGCTTCATCCCAAGGTGATTTTGAAGCGGTGAAGGCTGTTGCGCAGCGAGTAGGTAACACAAGTGATATTATGATCACGGCATTGGCACGCGCGGTTCGGTCTGACATCGATTCGGTTTATCATGCAGTAAAGTATGCAGAAAATCCGATGATTCATATGGTGCTAGGCACTTCTGATATTCACGTGGAGAAAAAGTTCAACAAATCAAAGGACCAGATCCTTGAACTAGGCGTAGAAGCGGTGAAATATGCAAAAACGTTAATGCCTCAAGTTCAGTATTCAACGGAAGATGCATCACGCTCGGAATTCGAGTATTTATGGCATACAATCGAGTCTGTTATGAATGCGGGTGCAACAATGATCAATGTGCCTGACACAGTGGGCTTTGCAGAGCCTGAAGAATTCGGTGCGCTGATTTATAAATTAAATGACCGGATGAAAAACTTGAATCCGGATGTCTTATTAAGTGTTCACTGTCATAATGACCTAGGAATGGCGACGGCAAACACCTTAGCAGCGGTCAAGAATGGTGCGGATAAAGTAGAGTGTACCATGAATGGAATCGGAGAACGAGCAGGCAATGCTGCGCTTGAAGAGGTAGTCATGGCATTAAAAACAAGAAGCTCAATTTATAATGTGCGTACGCAAATCAACACAAAGGAAATTATGAACACTTCCCGTCTTGTATCTAGCTTCATGGGTCTGGATGTGCAAGTGAACAAGGCGATTACAGGTGATAATGCTTTTGCGCACTCGTCGGGTATACATCAAGATGGCTTGTTGAAATCCCGTGATGCGTATGAAATTGTTCATCCGGAAGATGTTGGATTAGATGATATGGAATTGATTTTGACAGCACGGTCAGGACGGCACGCTGTGAAAAACGCACTTGAAAAGCTAGGCTTTACTCATATGAAGCCAGAGGAATTTGAAGGGATTTTTGAAGGATTCCTAACATTGGCGGATATGAAAAAGGAAGTTTATGACCATGATTTATATATAATTGTGGAAAACTACTATGAAAAGCATGAAAAAGAGAACGTGACGAATTACAGCGATCATTTCTTTGAATTTGAAGATTTACAAGTCGTTAGCAATTCTAGCTTCCCTTCAGCTAGCGTCAAAATTCGTAAAGGGGCAGAAATCTTCCAGTCGAGTGCTGTTGGTACGGGTCCAATCGATGCGCTGTATTCAGCAATTGCAGAAATTACTAAGATACAAGTTAAATTGATTGGCTATGATATAAGCAGTGTTTCTCGGGGGAAAGATGCATTAGGGAAAGTGAAAATTACTATTGCACATGAAGAGGAAAATTATATCGCGAAGGCAGCAGACACTGATATTTTGAAAGCAAGTGCATTGGCGTACATCAATGCAGTCAACAGTGTAATCGTAGCGAAAATAAAAGGAACTTCTGCACATAAGTTAGCTGTGAATAGTTAATTCAAAATAAAGAGGCAGCTATCCGTTTATGGATAGTTGCCTTTTCTCATGTGTAAAATTAAAGTAAAGCAGAGAAAGGCTCGGAACTTTGTTAATAGTATGAAATAATCATATAGTTCATTAAATCAAATTAACCAAGTAAATTAGATTTGCGGTATGATATTCATAGATCCTGTTAATCTTTTCATAAAAATCAATTACTATAACACAATCGAAACGGTTAACCATTTATCGTTATCATTGAATACACAAATTTTTAGAAGTGAAAGTTATGGTTAAATACCTTTACATATTTATTCTTTTGGTCTTTGAATTACTACCTCATAATGGTCAATCGAAATGGAATATTCTGAAATTGATGTTGACTTAATGAAAAATATGTATTAATGTATTGCTATATATAACGAATAAAGGAAGCGTCGTTCTATACGCGTTATATTCGTATAAAGTAATATGAGAGAAAAGGGAGGATTTATCTATGTACAACCCAGAAATTGAAAGCGCACCCATTTCCGAAAAGCGAGAACTACAGCTCAAAGGATTAAAAAAGACAGTGGAAAACGTATATGAAAATGTAGGATTTTATAGACAGAAATTTGATGAATTGCAAATTAAGCCTGAAGATATTCAATCGTTGGAGGATATTAAAAAGCTACCTTTCACAAAGAAAAAAGATTTCCGTGATCAGTATCCATATGGACTATTTGCTATTCCTGTGGATGATGTTGCAAGGATCCATGGTTCATCTGGAACAAGTGGAAAGCCAACTATTGTCGGCTACTCAGAGCGTGATCTTAAGAACTGGGGAATTTTAGTGGCACGTGCTATCGTTGCTGCTGGCGGTAGAAAATCTGATGTCTTTCATAATGCGTATGGGTATGGATTATTTACAGGAGGGCTTGGACTTCATCAAGGTGCAGATGAATTAGGTGTAGCTACAATACCGATCTCTGGAGGAAATACAGAACGTCAAATCACCATTATCAATGATCTTAAGCCACGTGGAATATGTGGTACCCCGTCTTACGTCTTGAGCATCATTGAGAAGATGGAAGAACAAGGAATGGATCCACGTGAAACAAATCTTGCTTACGGAATATTTGGAGCAGAAGCTTGGTCTGAAAGCGTGCGTCAAAAGCTAGAACAGAAACTAGGAATAAAAGCTGTAGATATCTATGGATTAAGCGAAATTATGGGACCTGGCGTTGCGTCTGAATGTCATGAAGCGCAGGATGGATTACATATTGCAGATGATCATTTCTTTGTGGAAGTAATTAATCCCGATACACTTGAACCCGTTGCCGATGGAGAATTAGTGTTTACTAGCTTGCAAAAGGAAGCGCTTCCAGTTATCCGTTACCGTACGGGAGATATTGCATCAATTACTCATGAGAAATGTAAATGTGGAAGAACAACGACTCGTATGTCACGTGTTAAAGGACGAACTGACGACATGATCATTGTTCGAGGAGTAAATGTTTTCCCTTCCGAGATTGAACGAGAATTACTTCAAATAGAAGGATTATCACCTATTTATCAAATACAATTAGTTCGCAAAGGCGTTATGGATGCAATTGAATTACATATCGAGATTGAGCTTTCTCTATATGAACAAGTTGGCTGTGACCTACTTCATGAATCCATCACGAGTATAAAGCGGATGATCCAACATAAGTTGAAGAATTCGTGTTTAATCTCAGTAGATGTTGTGTGTAATGAACCGAAAGCCCTTCCAAGATCAGAAGGAAAAGCGACACGTGTTGTAGATAAGCGTGAAAGTTCACCTGTAAGCGTATGACAATAACAACTGGATAAGGGCGTGAAGTGAGTGCAAGATTTTTTACAGTTCACATTAACGGGAATTACGATTGGAAGTATTTATGCAATTGTCGCCCTCGGTTTTGTTACTATTTATAGTGTGACAAAAGTTATCAACTTGGCTCAAGGTGAATTTGTCATGCTTGGTGGATTGACCATGTTTTCACTCGTATCAGTGGGCGTGCCATATTGGCTATCCTTTATAGCTACGATTCTCTTTGTGACATTCATCGGGTGGCTAATGGAGAACCTCTTGATACGTAGAGCCAAAGGTGCCGACGCGATCAGCTTAATCATTTTGACTATTGGAACTTCAATTTTCATCCGTGGAATCAGTAGTATGGTATGGGGAAAAGATCAACATACAGTAGCGCCTTTCACGAAGAATACTCCCGTTGAAATTGGAGGCGCTTCCATTACCCCCCAATCCATTTGGGTCATTCTGATTATGTTGTTAGTTGTCGGACTTATGTATATGTTTATCGACAAAACAATGCTAGGTAAAGCGTTCCAAGCATCCTCTGTTAATCCGATGGCTGCAAGATTAATGGGAATAAGTCCAAAAAGAATGTCTTCTTTTTCCTTTGTTTTAAGCGCTGCTCTTGGAGCTATTGCGGGGCTTGCAATCGCACCAATCATTTTCCCTGCATATGACATGGGTGCTATGTTAGGCATTAAAGGATTTTCAGCAGCAATTCTGGGAGGACTAGGTAGTGCCCCTGGAGCTGTCATTGGTGGTTTGCTAATTGGACTATTTGAATCCATGGGGGCAGGCTATATTAGTTCAGGAATGAAAGATATTATTACATTTTCAATATTTTTGCTTATATTAATCATTAGACCCAATGGTATTTTGGGTGAAAAAACTATTGGGAAAGGAGGGTTGTAATGAAGTTACGAGGCGTACAGCAGACGAAGTGGTGGGGCGTAGTTGTATTCATTGCTGCCATCCTTATATTTCCATTGATAGTTACTCAATCATTTTTTATTACACAGGCAACATTTGCAGGTATATACGCTATTATAGCCATCGGTTTAGGCTTGTTAATGGGTTATGCCGGACAAATATCTTTAGGTCAGGCAGCATTTTATGGAGTGGGAGCATATACCACGTCGATTCTGACAGCTACGTGGGGATGGAGTCCTTGGCTTAGCTTGCCTATAGCTTTACTAGTTCCGGCTCTTCTTGCTATTGTCATGGGATATACGATGTCTCGTTTAAGTGGATATTACTTAGCTATGGCAACATTGGCTCTTGGTATAATCGTTCATGGTCTTCTGGTTGAAGGCAAAGGAATTACAATGGGAGCATCAGGATTTTATGGGATCCCCCAGCTGTCATTGTTTGGCATGACAATCAACCAAGGAGTTCCCTATTACTTTCTAGTATGGTTTTTTGTTTTACTAGTTTTAATTCTTTCACTAAACATTGTTCATTCTCGGGTTGGACGTGCACTCCGTTCTATACACGACTCAGAAATAGCTTCCAGCTCGATGGGGGTTAATACGGGCAGGTATAAAATGCAAGTGTTTATATTGAGCGCATCATTTGCGGGACTTGCCGGCTGGTTGTTTGCCCACATGAGCTACAGCATATCTCCTTCCGCCTTTACATTTGATGCATCCATTCTTTTCTTAGCGATGGTCGTCCTCGGAGGAAGTGGAAGTGTATGGGGTGCATTAATAGGCGCTTTACTAATCCGAATGATCGGTATTACCGTTCATACACTTGGTGAGCAATTCTCGTTTATCACTAGTGATTCGGAACACGTGATTTATGGATTAATCTTAATATTAGTCGTGATCTTTATGCCAAAAGGTCTGTTTCCAACAGTAATAGACTGGTTTAAAAATACATCCATAAAAAGAGCAGAGAAAAAATCATCTGTACCCGTCACACCGATAAAACAAAGCGTTTCAGAATGAGAGGATGATGACATTGTTGCAAGTAGAATCAATTACAAAAAGATTTGGTGGAGTTGTAGCAAATAGCGATGTCAGCTTCTCTGTCGATGAAGGGCAAATTGTTGGGCTAATAGGACCGAACGGAGCAGGAAAAAGCACAATGTTCAATATGATATCTTCTATATTTCCACCGACCGAAGGAAATATTTTGTTTTGCGGGAAGAGGATTGATTCTCTTCCTTCATACAAGGTAGCTCCATTAGGCATATCACGGACCTTCCAAAACTTACAAGTGTTTAAAAATATGACAGTGATCGAGAATGTCATGGTAGGCCAGCATATGAGAACGAAGCAAAATCTTTCAGGTGTTGCTTCCATGTTACTTGGTATTTCCAAAAATGAGCGCAAAGTGTATGAAGAGGCAATGGATATCTTAAGTTTTTTCAACCTAGAACTACTTTATGATCAGAAGGCATCCAGTTTGTCATTAGGTAAATTGCGACTATTAGAATTTGCCCGTGCTTACGCCACAGAACCCAAGCTTCTTCTGTTGGATGAAATTGCAGCGGGATTAAATCATAGTGAGACGTCTGAAATGAGTGAGTTGATTAAAAGAGTAAGAGACTCTGGAGTAACTATTCTAGTCGTTGAGCATGACATGGATCTAGTCATGAGCATTTGCGATAAACTCGTTGTTTTGGATCAAGGCATGAAGATTGCAGAAGGAGCCCCAAAAGAAATTCAAGCGAATGAAGCGGTCATTGCGGCTTACTTAGGTGCTGAGATCGAGGAGGAAGTCGTATGAGCGAACAAAAGCTACTTGAGGTACTTGACTGTTCTGTAAGTTATGGGCCGATTCAAGCATTAAATGGCGTATCACTGTCTGTGAATCAAGGAGAAATTGTCGCTTTGCTAGGTGCAAATGGAGCAGGTAAGACAACTCTTCTACAAACCATGTCTGGACTTCTTCGACCGACAAGCGGCCAAGTTATCTATCAAGGTATGGATATTACGGGAATGGAAGCAGAAAAGATTGTTGAGAAACACTTAATTCATGTACCTGAACATCGTCAAATTTTTTCTACAATGACTGTGTTGGATAATTTATATTTAGGTGCTTACCATCATCGCAAAACTACTAACAAGCAGGCAATAGAAGAAAACATCAAAAAGGTTTTTGAGTTATTTCCGATATTAAGTGACCGAAAAGATCAAATGGGTGGAACGATGTCTGGCGGTCAGCAACAAATGCTTGCAATTGCAAGAGGTATGATGGCAGAGCCTGACTTGTTGTTATTAGACGAACCTACATTGGGACTAGCCCCTCTTATAGCGAAGGATGTATTAGAACTAGTCGGTGATTTACGTAAGCAGTTTGGAACAACGATTTTATTAATAGAACAAAATTTACATGCATCCCTTAAAGTTGCTGATCGGGGGTATGTCATTTCTCATGGTGAAATCATTAAGAGCGGCAGTTCAAGCGAATTATTGAATGATCCCGAAGTAAAAGAAGCTTATTTAGGCCACACAGTACATTGATGATGGGGGATGAGAAGATGTTCAAAAAATTAACTATGCTATTTCTAGCAGTTATCATTTCATTGGTACTAGCCGCATGTAGCGACACAGACGCAAGTTCTGAAAATGGAGAACCGAAAGAGTATAAGATCGGTGCCATTTATTCAAAAACGGGTCCAAATAGTCCGTTAGGTGAACCTGAATGGAATGCAGCAAAACTCCTAGAAGAGAAAATCAATGCAGATGGTGGGATTAATGGCATTCCACTAAAGATCATCTTGGCGGATGATCAATCGAGCCAGGAAAAAGCAACACAAGAAGCTAATCGATTAGTGAACGACGAAAAAGTATTAGCGTTACTCGGGTCTTCAGGTAGTGGTGAAAGCCTTGCTATGAAAGGAATCGCATTGCAACAAAAAGTCACTATGATCTCGGCTGCAGCAAGTGCGCATGTCGTTGAACCTGTTGAAGATGCAGAATGGGTATTTAAAACACCGCAATCGGATAGACAAGCAGTTGAACGGGTTTATATGTATTTACAAGAACAAGGAATTAAGAAAATTGGTACGATTAGCGATTCTAATGCGTTTGGCTCAAGTGGCTTAGAGCAATTGGAAGCTTTAGCAGATGAATATGATATTAAAATCGTAGCAAAAGAAAGCTATAATACACAAGATCCTGATATGAGTACGCAAGTGACGAAGATTAATAGTGCAAAAGCAGAAGCAATCGTCGTCTGGGGAACTAATCCCGGACCAGCCGTAATCGCAAAGAATGCGCATGATCTAGGAATTAGTTTACCGATAGTTGGAAGTCACGGCATTGCAAATCAAAACTTTATCTCTTTAGCGGGAGAAGCTGCAGAAGGTGTAGTAATTCCAACTGGCAAGCTATTATTCCCAGACCAGATTCCTAAAGATGATATACAGCACAGTGTATTATCAGAGTTCTACAATGAGTATACAGAAAAGTACGGCAGTGAACCGACTAACTTTGGTTCTTATGGCTATGACAATGTGATGTTGACAGTAGAAGCATTGAAGAATGGTGCTACTGATCGTGAAGCAATTCGAGATTATTTAGAAGAGAATATTAAAGACTGGATTGGAACGACAGGAGTTTATAATTACACAGCTGAAGATCATAATGGGCTTGGACCAGAGAGCTTTGTAATGGCGACTGTGAAGGATGGAAAATGGACATATATTGAATGATGTAAAAAGCACTGCGTCTTAGCAGTGCTTTTTGTATGAAAATTTTTTAAACAACGACATATCTACTGAGTAAAATACGTCCGTGACGCAATGCTCTGAAATCTTGAAATGAAAATAAATTATTCTGAATATATTCTTGACAACGCTTACACATTGATTTAAGATACTAAGTATAACAAGAAAAGCGAATAACGTTATTTATGCGTTATACATGGAAAAATCAATTTTCTTCCGAAAGAGAGGAGAGGCTAGCATATGAGTAATGAACAGAAAATTTATGATATAACAATAATTGGTGGCGGCCCTGTGGGTTTGTTTACATCCTTTTATGCAGGTATGCGTCAAATGTCGGTAAACTTGATTGAGAGTCTTCCACAACTTGGCGGTCAACTAACAGCTTTGTATCCAGAGAAGTATATTTACGATATTGCAGGTTTTCCAAAAATCACTGGACAAAAACTTATTGACAATCTAGTTGAGCAGATGTCTCAGTTTGAACCAACTATCACACTTGGACAAGAGGTACGTGAAGTGACTAAGCAAGAAGACGGGAACTTCAAAATCAAAACGAATAAAGAAACACATTATTCTAAGGCAATTATTATTACTGCAGGAAATGGTGCATTTCAACCTAGAAAGATTGAAATTGAAAACGCTGAACAATACGAGGGTAAAAACTTACATTACTTTATTAAAGATTTACAATACTTTGCAGGAAAGAATGTACAGGTTTTTGGCGGTGGAGATTCTGCGGTAGATTGGTCTCTAATGCTTGAGCCGATTGCGAACAAAGTAACACTCGTTCACCGCCGAGATAAGTTTCGCGCACATGAAGCTAGCGTTGAGAACTTAATGAATTCCAAAGTAGAAATTAAAACACCGTATACACCATCATCATTTATTGGTGAAGATCATATTGAAAAAATTGTTCTTAGTAAAGTGAAGTCAGACGAGGTAGAGGAAATCGCAATTGACGAAGTGATAGTCAACTATGGTTTCGTGTCTTCGCTTGGTCCTATCAAGGATTGGGAACTAGAAATAGAAAAGAACAGCATTGTCGTGAATTCAAAAATGGAAACGAACATTGAAGGTATTTATGCTGTAGGCGACATTTGTACGTATCCAGGTAAAGTAAAACTTATAGCTAGCGGATTTGGAGAAGCACCTACGGCTGTTAGTAATGCCAAGGTCTACATTGATCCAACGGCTAAAGTTCAAGCAACACATAGTACGACGCTAATGGAGAAAAAGGAAAAGCAAGATCAGAAAAAAGTCCCGGTCAACTCTTGAACATATGACTAATTAGAATAAAGGAGGACACCTTTTATGGCTACACATACTATTGTTGATCAATCAACTTGCATAGCGTGCGGTGCTTGCGGAGCAAGTGCACCTGACATTTTTGAATATGACGATGAAGGTTTTGCATTCGTACATCTGGATAATAATCAAGGTTCAGCAGAAGTCGATGAGGATTTATTGGATGATTTGGACGATGCGGTTGAGGGCTGCCCAACTGACTCCATTAAAGTATCAGAACATCCAATCGTTTTGGAAGAGGTCTAGTATTTTTTTGTGGCCAAGTATAACAAAGTTTATGCAAAGTCATTAAATTTGTTATATTTGATCGTTGTAAATAGTATCTTGTGGTATTAACTTTTCAAAATATAAAGGAGGAATTAGATAAATGGTAATGATGACAGCGATGACCGCAGATGAAAAGATGGAGTATTTCATGGAACGTATAGAAAGTGGCGATAAGATCCAGGCAGATGATTGGATGCCCGAAGAGTATCGTCAAACGTTAATTAAACTCATTTCCATGCACGGAATCAGTGAAATTATGGGAGCGCTTCCTGAGAAAGAGTGGGTACCTAAAGCGCCTTCACTATACCGCAAACTTGGAATTATGGCGAAAGTACAAGATGAAATGGGTCACGGACAACTATTATTACGCGTAGCAGAAGATTTAATGAAGCCATATGGTAAAACTCGCGGTGATATCATGCAGGATCTATTTAATGAGGATCTGAAGTTTCATAATGTATTTCATATGGAAACAAAGACTTGGGCAGATGCAGGATTGATAGGTTGGTTAGTAGATGGGGCTGCAATCATTACACAAACGAATATGCTAGATGCATCTTATGGACCGTATGCAAAGGCCTTACAACGTATTTGTGCAGAAGAAGTATTCCATGCGCAGCACGGAGAGTCGATTATCATGGCACTTGCCGAAGGAACAGAAGAACAAAAAGCAATGGTACAGGACGCGCTTAACCGCTGGTGGCCGGCACTGCTTATGTTTTTTGGACCTCCAAGTAAAGCTACGACAGGTGCATCAAAGCAAGAAGCTACTATTAAATATCGTATCCGTAAGAACACAAATGAAGAATTACGCCAGAGCTTCTTGGATAAATACATTCCGAGAATTCTATCGCTCAGTTTAACAATTCCGGATGATACATTGCATTTTGATCAGGAGAAGAATCATTGGGTTTATCAGCAACCCGACTGGTCAGAATTTAAAAAAATTATTAAAAATAATGGACCAAAATCACAAGCGCGTCTTAATCTTCGCCGTTCATCATATGAGAACAATGCGTGGGTACGTGAAGCGTTAAGTGCAATTGTTGAATAAAGGAGCGAAAGAGAATATGTCAGAGAAAACATTTTATCAAGAGTTTGAAGTATTTAGTAAACGCACCCATGCTGCGTCATTCCAGCACCAATTCGATTTACTAGCACCAAATGAAGATATGGCACTTATGATGGCACAAGAAAACTTTATGCGTCGTGAGCCAGTCGTTGATATATGGGTCGTAAATAAAAAAAATATCCGAAGTATGGATGAAGAAGAACGTCTTTCTTTGAGTCGTTTAGATAACAAAGATTACCGTACTACAAAAGGTTATGGTTACTTACGTAAAAAATGGCGTAAATACGAACAAGAAATGCTCGATGAGAAGGAAATCCTATCTTGGGCAGGAGGTAAAGAAAAATGAGTAATGTTGAAAAAATGATGAGTACGGAAGAGAAAAAAGCAGTAGAAACGCTTTTATTCCAGTTAGCAGATGATGATTTCCTGTTTTCATATTGTGGCTCTGAATGGTTGGGTCTAGCTCCGCATATAGAAGAGGACGTTGCATCATCTTCAATCACACAAGATTCCATGGGTCATGCAGCTATGTATTATAAGTTGCTAGAAGACTTAGGATTAGGCAAAGCGGATGATCTAGCTCACTTACGTCCAGCAGAAGAAAGAAAAAATAGTGTTTTGACTGAACGTATTAATGGTGACGGTTATTATATGGACACACCACAATATGATTGGGCTTATACAGTAGTTAGAAGCTATTTCTATACACAAGCGAAAAGAGCGAAAATCAATTCACTTAAAGAAAGCACATTCGAACCACTTCGTGAAGTCGCTGTAAAAGCTAGTATGGAACTCTATTATCATGTGATGCATTGGAAGCTGTGGTTTGAACAACTACTAAGCTCTACAGAAGAAGCGAAAGCCAAAATGATTAGCGCAATCGAATTGGTTGTTGCAGACATCGGAGATCTATTCTCTTATGGGGAACAAAAAGAATTGATTGAACGCTTTGGCTTGATAGATTCAGAAGAAAAAATACAAAATGCTTGGCTTGAAGCATTACGCCCAACTTTTGAAAAATTGAAATTGGATTTACCAATAGTCCCTGAACCCAAGTTGAATGGACGTAATGGACAACACACAGATGAGTTGCAAGCAGCAATCGATACACTTTCTGAAGTGTACAGACTCGACACAGCCACTAACTGGTAATAGATAGAAAGAGGTGTTTTGGAAATGGTAGCTCTTATAAAAAACTCACAAAACTTAGAAGTATGGAAGGTGCTTGAAAGCGTCAAGGACCCTGAAATTGATACAGTCAGTATTGTGGATCTTGGAATGGTGGAGAAAGTGGAAGTTGAAGCCGAACAGATCAAGGTAACGTTATTGCCTACGTTTTTAGGTTGCCCGGCACTTGAAATCATCCGAACGAATACTAAGAATGCTGTGATGGGGCTATCTTTCGCCAAAAACGTCGAAGTAGAATTTATTTTCAGTCCTCCTTGGACATCTGATCGTGTGACGGAAAATGGGAAAAAAGGATTGAAAGAATTTGGAATCGCTGCTCCACCGCGTCATCTAGAAGAAGATGGCTCGTGGCATGTTGATTGCCCATATTGTGATTCAACCTACGTCACGATGGAAAATATATTTGGACCAACTGCTTGTAGAAGTATTTTATATTGCAAGAGTTGTAAAACACCGTTTGAAGCAATGAAACCTGTATCAACAATAATGTAATTGGAGGATTTTAAATGGCTAAATTAATCGCACTTTACAAACACCCTGAAAACAAAGAGGAATTTGACGAGCATTACTTCAATGTTCATTCACCACTCACAGCGAAGATTCCTGGCTTGCGTGAAATGAAAGTAACGAAATTCACTGGTAACCCAATGGGTGGAGAAACACCGTATTACTTGATGTGTGAAATGATTTACGATGATGCGGCATCATTAAAAGCAGGTTTGAGCTCTGATGAAGGAAAAGCTTCTGGAAAAGACTTGATGGGCTTTGCAGGTAAGCTAGTTACTTTGATGATTGGTGAAGACAGCGAATGACAGCTTACAAATTCATAGAAACATCGGTTGATCAACAAATCGGCATGATTGAATTGAACAGACCTAAGCAATTGAACTCGTTAAATCGCTATATGGTAGGTGAAATTCTTGAGGCGCTGCAAGCGTTTGATCGAAATGAGGAAGTACGTGTAATTTTGCTAGTTGGCAAAGGAAAAGCTTTCTCTGCTGGTGCTGATATAGAGGAGATGGCCGGGGCAGATTCAATGAGTCTCGAATTATTGAATCAGTTTGCTGACTGGGATCAGATTCCTCTTATCAAAAAGCCCATCATCGGTGCAGTTCATGGATTTGTTTTTGGTGGAGGTTTTGAACTTGCCCTTTGCTGTGACGTGCTATTAGCCGCAGATGGCACAGAGTTTGCATTCCCTGAAGTGACGTTAGGTGTTATGCCCGGAGCTGGCGGGACGCAACGCTTAACTAAATTAGTTGGACGTGCGAAAGCGATAGAGTGGCTGTGGACAGGTGAGCGAATTATAGCAAATGAATTACAAAAATACGGAGTGATCAACCGAATCGTCTCTCCGGAGCTATTGCGCGAAGAAGCATTCCGGTTTGCAAATAAGATTGCTAGCATGCCGCCACTTGCTATCCGAATGATAAAGGATTCAGTGAACAAGGCGGTTGACTATCCACTGTATGAAGGTATGCAGTATGAGCGAAAGAACTTCTATCTCTTATTTTCATCAGAGGATCAAAAAGAAGGAATGCAGGCCTTTGTCGAGAAGAGAAAGCCAGTATATAAAGGTAAATGAGGAGACGATTTTCTATGTCTGAAACAATTCAATACGAGGTGAAAGATAGTATTGCTTGGCTTACATTGAATCGACCTGATAAATTAAATGCATTCGTAGCTCAGATGAATCATGAAATTAAAGATGCGTTGCGTATGGCATCAAAGGACGACAATGTAAGATGCATCGTCGTAACGGGTGCAGGTAGAGCGTTCTGTTCAGGTCAAGATCTGTCAGAAGTTGATGAACAAATGGATCATGGGCAAGTACTAAGAGATCACTACGGTCCAATGATTTTGGAGATAAAGAAATTGGAAAAGCCGATTATCGCAGCAGTCAATGGAGTAGCTGCCGGAGCGGGTTTTAGTCTAGCTTTAGCATGTGATTTCCGTTTGATGTCTGAGAAAGCCAGCTACATAAATGCATTCATACATGTAGGACTCATTCCTGACTCTGGCAATCTGTTTTATCTATCGCAATTAGTTGGTACAGCGAAAGCAGCAGAAATTTCAATTCTAGGTGAGAAAATCACTGCAACACAGGCATTGGATTTGGGGCTAGCAACGAAAGTTTATTCTCAAGAAGATTTTGAGGTAG
This sequence comes from Sporosarcina sp. P34, assembly GCF_002743375.1. Lineage (GTDB taxonomy): Bacteria > Bacillota > Bacilli > Bacillales_A > Planococcaceae > Sporosarcina. The sequence continues at coordinate 158,027 of NZ_PDZC01000007.1, read as the reverse complement.
AAGTGAAAGCGTTCGCAAAAGGTATTGCCATGAAGCCAACTAAGGCAATTGGACTAATTAAAAGAGGGTTGAATGACGTTCAAACACTACCGTTTGAAGAATATCTTCAACGCGAAGCAGAAAGCCAGCGAATTGCTGGCTTGACTGAAGATCATGTAGAAGGTATCGAAGCATTTAAAAACAAAAGAAGTCCTGAGTTTATTGGAAAGTAAGGGGAGGAAATAAAATGACAAATGTTCAAGAGCAAGTAGTAGCACAAACGATGAAGCGTGATTTCTATAAATTATTTATTAACGGAGAGCAAGTAGAGAGTAGCAATGGTGCTCGGACAAAAGTCTATAATCCGGCAACAGGAGAACTCTTAGCGGAAGTCGCAAAAGCAACTCAAGAAGATGCACAACGCGCTATTGAAGCAGCACGTAATGCATTTGATAACGGGAAGTGGAAAATTACTCCAACAGGAAAACGTGCTCGTGTACTTAATAAAATTGCAGCGATCATGAGAAGTCGTTTTAGCGAATTAGTAGAACTAGAAGTACTAAATACAGGTAAAACTATTTCGGCAGCGCAAGCTCAGATTAATCAGGCTGTAGAAGATTTTGAGTTTTATGCAGGCGCACTAGTTTCACACCGCGGCTCTGTAAATAACGTACCTGGCCAATTCCACAACTACACAGAAAAAGAGCCGGTTGGCGTATGTGCGCAAATCATTCCATGGAACTATCCTTTAATGATGGCAGCTTGGAAAGTTGCACCGGCACTTGCGGCAGGGTGTTCTGTAATTATTAAACCTGCATCTCTGACACCGCTGACAGCAATTGTCTTAGGAGAAATTTGCCATGAAGCTGGAGTTCCCGAAGGTGTAGTAAACATCTTGCCAGGATCAGGTTCTGAAATTGGAAACTATCTGGTTGAACATGATTTGGTAAACAAAGTAGCTTTCACAGGCTCTACACCGATTGGTAAAGATATTATGGCACGTGCTTCTGGCACATTGAAGCGTGTCACATTAGAGTTAGGCGGAAAATCACCTAGCCTAATCTTTGAAGACGCAGATATTGATCAAGCAGTAGATTGTTCTATCTATGGCATTTACAACAACACTGGACAGTCATGTGACGCACGTTCACGAATTTATATTCATGAAGATGTGTATGATGAGTTCGTTGAGAAATTCGTTGAAAAAACGAATCGTATCGTTCTTGGTGATCCGTTCAGCAAAGGAACACATGTAGGAGCAGTAATTGACCAAGGACAATTGGATACTGTAAAAGAATATGTACAATCGGCAATTGATGAAGGGGCAGAAATTTTGGCTGGCGGTGAGCAAATACACCCTGAAGGCTTTGAGAAAGGTTTCTGGTATGCACCAACAGTTATCGGTAACGTGACGCAAGAAATGCGCGTAGTACAAGAAGAAATCTTTGGCCCTGTCGTTGTACTATCCAAGTTCTCAAATGAAAAAGAAGCGATCGCATTGGCGAATGACTCGGTGTTCGGTCTTGCATCATCTGTTTGGTCTAAAGATGGCGCACGTGCAACACGTGTTGCAAATCAAATTCAAGCGGGCATCGTCATGATCAACTCACCATTCTCTGCTTTCCCTGGAACACCATTCGGTGGCTACAAGCAATCAGGATTTGGACGCGAGTTGGCTATTGAAACATTAGATCTTTACTCTGAGACGAAGAGTATCATGTCTTACTATGGATCTCGCCCATTAAACCCATTCGGACTGTAAAAAACATTACGTTAAAAGGAACAGGGGCTAGTTTGCATGCCTCTGTTCTTTCTTACTATAAATATGGAATAGCCATTTAAAGGGGGAAATAAAATGATTAAAAATATCGTAGTTGTTGGTTCTGGCGTGATGGGTAGAGGTATTGCTTATGTAAGTGCATTAGGTGGATATTCTGTCACTGTCGTAGATATTAATGAACAAGCATTGGCTAATGCAGAGAAAGAAATTGAGTTGATCATTACAAAAGGTGTGGATCGCCAAAAAATTTCGCAACAAGTAGCAAAAGAGCTTCGAACGAATCTTCATTTTGAAACGGAGTTAGCAATCGCGGCAAAAACAGCGGATTTAGTTATTGAAGCGGTGCCTGAAATTGCAGATATAAAAAAACAAGTATTCGAAACAATTGAAGAAAATGCACCTACATCTTGCTATTTTGCAACCAATACATCAACTATGAGTCCAACTGAAATTGCATCGTACGGTCAACGTCCTGAACGCACTATTGCCATGCACTTTTTCAACCCTGTACATAAAATGCCACTTGTAGAAATTATACGCGGGCTAGAAACAAGTGATGAAACAGCAGAAGTCATTAGAAATGTAGCTATAAAAATGGGCAAAGAAACAGTGGTCATCAATGAATTCCCTGGTTTTGTCACAAGCCGAATCAGCGCACTAGTCGGAAATGAAGCTTTTTACATGTTGCAAGAAGGGTTAGGCTCACCAGAAGAAATCGATAAAGCAATTAAGTTGGGCTTAAACTATCCGATGGGACCATTTGAATTAGTAGATTTAGTCGGACTTGATGCACGTTTGAATAACTTGAAATATCTCCACGAAAAACTGGGTGAAAAATATCGTCCTGCCCCTCTGCTAGAACAGTACGTTAAAGCTGGACGTCTCGGCAGAAAGAGTGGAAAAGGGGTCTATGACTATACAGATAACAAGGAGATGGTGAAATCATGAAGGAAGTTGTAATCGTTGATGCAGTACGTACACCATTTGGAAGATATAAGGGGGCGCTAAAAACAGTTCGTCCTGATGATTTAGGTGCAACAGTAATCAAGGCCTTAATTGATAGAAATCCAAGTCTTCCAACTAGTGAAATTGAAGAAGTGGTATTTGGAAACGCGAATCAGGCAGGTGAAGATAATCGTAACGTGGCTCGTATGTCAGCCTTACTCGCCGGCTTGCCTATAGAAGTGGGTGGAACGACTATTAACCGCTTATGTGGATCAGGTATTGATGCAGTTATGTATGCAGCTAGAGCAATCATGGCAGGCGAAGGGGATGTCTTCATTGCGGGCGGTACGGAGAGTATGACACGCGCCCCATTTGTGATGGGGAAGCCTGAAGTAGAGTACCCACGTGGAGATATGAAGATGTATGACACAACTATTGGGTGGCGCTTTACTAATAAGGAATTAGAAAAAATGTACGGATCTGACACTATGCCAAAAACAGCGGAAAATGTAGCACAGCGTTATAACATTTCACGAGAAGAGCAAGATGCTTTTGCATATGAAAGTCAACGCCGAGCAAAAAAAGCAATTGAGGAAGATGTATTCAGCGAAGAAATAGTACCAGTTGTATATAAAGATCGTAAAGGCAATGAAATCATTGTGGATCGGGATGAACATCCACGTCCAGAATCATCTATCGAGGCATTGGCAAAACTACGACCGATATTTGAAGGTGGTACAGTTACAGCAGGAAATGCATCAGGGGTAAATGATGGAGCAGCAGCTCTTTTATTAATGAGTGCGGAGAAAGCGAAAGAGCTCGGATTAAAGCCACTCGCCAAGTATGTTGTAGGAGCAGTGGCAGGTCTTGAGCCAGCGGTGATGGGACTCGGTCCGATTGATGCATCGCGCAAAGCTTTAAAACGTGCAGACTTAACAATTGATGACATAGGCCTAGTAGAATTAAATGAGGCATTTGCATCTCAGTCGCTCGAATGTATTCGCCAACTAGAATTAGATACACAGAAAGTAAATGTTAACGGTGGAGCAATTGCGTATGGACATCCACTCGGAGCAAGTGGAGCACGTATTTTAATGACTTTAATATATGAAATGAATAAGCGTGATACGCAGTACGGCCTGGCAACTATGTGTATAGGTGTAGGGCAAGGTATAGCAATGATCGTAGAAAAGCCAGAAGTGTAAGATCTATAACGCGACACGCATAAAGGAGCCTGTATAATGAAACCAGTTTTATTAGAAATTAAAAACCGTATCGCTTATGTGACAATTAATCGGCCGGAATCTTTGAATTGCTTTAATTATCCAGCCTTAAAAGAACTACAAGAAATCGTAGAGACCCTCCATATTGCTCCTGATGTCAGAGTGGTAATTTTCAAAGGGGCAGGGGAAAAGGCATTCAGTGCTGGAGCTGATCTGAAAGAGCGTAAAACTCTTAATGAATCGGAAGTACGCCGTAATGTAAAAGCTATTCGTGATGTGTTCAACAGTATTGCAGAATTACCACAACCTACAATCGCTGCAGTGAATGGCCATGCGCTAGGTGGCGGTTTTGAATTGATGCTAGCTTGTGATTTCTCGATCGCGGTGACACATGCTACGTTAGGTTTGACTGAAACTAGTTGGGCAATCATTCCGGGGGCGGGAGGCACACAACGTCTGCCCCGATTAGTTGGAGTGATGAAAGCAAAAGAACTGATATTTACTGCCAAACGCCTGACTGCAGCTGAAGCATTGGAGCTAGGTATTGTATTAAAAATAGTTGCATCAGATAATTTAATGGCATCTTGCGAAGAATTGGCAGAAGCTATTATGAAAAATGGTCCTGTTGCAATTAAACAAGCTAAATATGCAATTAATGAAGGATTAAATACTGATCTTCGTACAGGACTTGCAATCGAGACGAAAGCATACGAATTAGTCATCCCGACCAAAGATCGCGTTGAGGCTTTACAAGCATTCAATGAAAAGCGTGAACCGGAATTCCAAGGCACATAAGCTTGTCATCATTATTGGCCAAAGGTTATAATGGAGAGAAGGAACCGAATAATTTAATTGAAAGAGTGGTTTTTTCTATCTCTAATACAAAGTCTATGATATTTACGATTTTCGGTGATTATGTTCGCCACTATGGCAATAAAATTTGGATTGGTAGCCTGATCCAGTTAATGAAAGAATTTGGCCATAATGAACAAGCTGTACGCGTTGTTCTATCTCGAATGATGAAGCAAGGATGGTTTGAAACAGAGCGTGTAGGAAGAAAGAGTTACTATTACTTAACAAAACGTGGGGTATCTCGTATCGAGGAAGCTGCATCGCGTATTTTTAAATTAGAGCCTCATGAATGGGATGGTCAATGGCGTATGTTGATTTACAACATACCTGAAGATAAACGGCAACTCCGCGATGAATTGCGGAAAGAGCTTTTATGGAGTGGATTCGGTACCTTTACGAATGGTTGTTGGATTACGCCAAATGATTTGGCGAAAGAAGTACGCTTATTAATAGCAAAATATGAGATTGAAGATCATGCAGACTTATTTCTTTCCGAGAACAGAGGACCAAGGTCAAACCAAGAATTGGTTGCCAAAAGCTGGCCTCTTGAAGAGATTGAGAAAAAGTATGAAGAGTTTATTTCGATATACAGTCATAAATTCGTCGTGTCTACAAGTGCAATGGAAAGTGGTTTGTTATCGGATGCCCAATGTTTTGTAGAACGCACCAATTTAGTGCACGAATATCGAAAGTTTTTGTTTGTTGATCCTGGTTTGCCAAAAGAACTTCTTCCAGAGATGTGGAGCGGAACACACTCAGCTCATTTATTTGCACAATATTATAAGTTACTTGCGGAACCCGCTAATCGATTTTTCGAACATATATTTGAAAAAGATAATGATATAAGTAGAAAAGACGCTACTTACGATGCTGAAGACAACCCGATGATCATAAAATGATAGAAAAAAGCCATGAGCATTTTATTTTATGCTCACGGCTTTTCTTAATTATAACCTATCAAGCATTCAATTCGTTCTGTAAAATAAGGTTGAAGTCTTTTCCTTTCTCAACGTACGTATCTATAGACAGCTGAATCAGTTCAAGATCTTGGTCATTTAATTGTCTAACGACTTTTCCGGGAGATCCAATCACTAAAGAGCGCGGTGGGATAACTTTTCCGGAAGGGATTAAAGTGTTTGCGCCTATAATGCACTCTTCTCCGATGTCTGCATGGTCAAGAATGGTTGAACCCATACCGATAATAGAACGTTTTCGGATTCTACAGCCATGTAATACTACATTATGACCAACAGTTACTTCGTCTTCAATTTCAACAGGTGCATTTTCATATAGGTGAATGGTGGAATTATCCTGTATACTGCACCGCTTGCCAATTACGATAGCCCCCTCGTCCGCGCGTAATACAGCGTTGAACCATATCGTAGATTCTTCTCCAACTGTTACGTCGCCTATCAGATGAGCACCAGGGGCAATGAAAGCGGATTCATTAATCAAAGGACTTTTGTTATTATAAGGTATAATCATGAATTTACTCCTCCTATCGATGTAAATATATGATAAAGTATAACATAAAAGGGAGTGCATTGTATGAATAGGTTATGTAAGGAACTGTCTATACGATATCCAGTCATTCAGGGTGGGATGGGAAACATCAGTAGCGTAAATTTGGCGGCAGCTATTTCCGAAGCTGGGGGTTTAGGCACAATAGGTTGTGGAACGTCTGAATTAGACGAGGTAGAGCAAAAAATTGTCGATTTAAAATCTATGACTTCACGTCCTTTTGCTGTAAATATTGCTATCAATGTTGCACCTCAAGTCGAAGAATTACTAGCATTAGTTGTTAAGCACCGAGTACCGGTTGTATCGTTATCGGCTGGCAATCCGTCACCGTACATTCAAAACTTACATGCTAATGAAATAAAAGTTATGGCTATCGTAGCTTCTGTAAAGCATGCAGTAAAAGCGGAAGCGGCCGGAGCGGATATTATAGTGGCGGAAGGGTTTGAAGCTGCTGGTATCAACTCGCCTCTTGAATTAACTACGATGACATTGATTCCGCAAATTACTAAAAGTATTCAAATTCCTGTCGTAGCAGCAGGTGGAATCGGGGACGGAAAAGGTTTAGCTGCAGCACTTGCTCTAGGAGCTGAAGGTGTGCAGATGGGCACTCGCTTTATAGCCACTCAGGAAATGCAAGCGCACGAACTCTATAAGCAACGTCTACTAGATGCATCTGATATAGAAACGAGAATCATTGGTCGTGAAGTTGGTCGTGTGAGAAGAGTACTAACTAACGATTATGTAATGAACCTAGAAAAGCGTGTAAAAGAGGGAATGAAGCTAGAAGAGTTTAATGAAGCGACTACCGAGGTACAGCATGTGTTAGGTGCCATAAAGGGAGATATGCAGAACGGCTATATCAATAGTGGTCAGGTCGCTGGATTAATAGAAGATATTCCAACGGTCCAAGAACTATTGGAACGTATGATGATAGAAGCGAAGGAAGCGTGTAAACGCACAGCAAATTTACTGTGAACCAATAAATAACAGATATAAAGCACTTGCTTATAATTGTTGAAAAGCAAGAGCTAGTATATCTGTTGGTTATTAAAAGATAGCGAGACAAAATATCGTAGTTTTTATTTTCACTTACCCGATTTGCGAAGAAGGTATGGTTGTTCGATTGATCACTCCATGAAATAGAAAATAGAATCTCCAGGGAAAATCCTATAAAAACAATAATAAAAGGCTACCGCTCGGCAAAATGTTACTCGTGCCGAGTGATGCCTTTTTATTATTGTCAAATTCATGATAATAGTTCTCTTACTCTTCATCCCGACAATAATCACGAATCAATCGGGATGCTTTCGACTGGCTGATCTGGAGGTCTGATGCTACACCCCTCGTAGAACCAAACTTCTGATAGGATCTTCTGACCATGGTAGCTGTTACATTATCCAATGCCTGGTCGAGCGAATTGGAATAGGCGAGTTCAGGTATCTCTTTTACTTTTTCCAAGATTACTTCGGGTAAATCTTCTAAAGTGATGACTGCATCACTTGTAATTACAAGTCGCTCTATCAAGTTTTCTAACTGTCGCACATTGCCTGGCCACGAATAATGATAGAGTACATTCAAACAATCTTCGGAAATTATTTTAGTAGAGTTGTACTTGTTGTTAAAATTATTCAGAAAGCTATAAGTTAAAGGGATAATATCTTCTTTGCGTTCATCCAACCGTGGTAGTTCGATGTCAATGACATTGAGTCGGTAGAATAGATCTTCGCGGAAAGTCTTATTTTCTACCATTTTCGGTAAGTCTTGATTTGTTGCGGCGATAATACGGATATCCACTGTCTTGCTGACGTTGCTGCCAATCGGAATAAACTTTTTGTCTTGTATGACTTGAAGAACTTTTGCCTGAAGGGGCAAAGCCAACTCGCCGATTTCATCCAAAAAAATTGTGCCGTTATCTGCTGCCTCAAACAAACCAATTTTACCGTCTTTTTTAGCACCAGTAAATGATCCTGCCGTGTAACCAAATAGCTCCGATTCTAACAGATCTCCGGGAATAGCTGCACAATTTACATTAAGGAAAGGACCATCCTTTCTTTTACTCAATTTATGCAATTGATATGCGATGACCCCTTTTCCAGTTCCCGATTGACCATGGATTAAAATAGTAGAATCTGTAGGTGCCACCTTTTCACAAAAGCGCAGTATTTTTCGCATTTTTGCGTTGTTCGTAATAATCGTACTTGCAAAAACTTCATCTGCCGAGTTTGTAAGGTTAGGTTCTTCCTTTTTGACGAGCCGTTTAAAATCTTGTATTTCGGTTGCTGTGCACACAATGTATTCAATCTCATTGTTCGAGTTCAATATAGGGAAAGCCCTAGTCAGCAATTCAGCACCAATATGAGTTTGTTGGCGTACTGAAACGGGAGTTTTCTTTTCCAGTACGAGTGGAACTACGGAAGGCGTCCAGTATCCATCGTTAAAAAAGTCATCATTATACTTACCGACAACATCATCTTTTGTCATTCCATAATGCTTTTCACAATTTCGATTTACATAGACGATCCTTATCTCTTTGTCCAATACATAGATTTCATCTGATGAATAATCCAGAATTTTAAGCAAGGATTCTAAAGATAGACTCATTTTCTCCTGTTCGTTCTCATAGGACATATTGTTACACCTTCCTACTAATTATTTTGAGTTAATTTTGAGAATATTTATATTTTACTGAGTCTCCATTGACTCAATTGTGAATCAATTGTAACAGCGTTTTATAAAAAAGACGAGAACAATCGTATTCCCATGCAAATCTCAAAAGTTGGCATGATACTTGCAATAGTATTTAGTAACGCGGCAAGGATAAGGGAATACCCTGATCGCCCCGTAACTATATCTTTAATATAAATGATAATGAGGAGGCACAATATGAACAGATCAGCCGAAGTTAGTGACATAACAATTATTGGAGGTGGACCAGTCGGCCTATTTACTGCATTTTATGCAGGACTTCGACAAATGTCTGTAAAAATTATTGAAAGCTTACCCCAACTAGGCGGTCAACTTTCTGCATTGTATCCTGAAAAATATATTTATGACATTGCAGGGTTTCCTAAAGTCAGAGCTCAGGAGCTAGTAGATAATCTAGTTGAACAAATGAATCAATTTGAGACTACTATCTGCTTAGGTGAGACGGTAATGGAAGTCTTAAAAGAACATGACGGTGTTTTCAAGTTGACTACAAATAGTGGAGTACATTATTCACGAACAATTATTATCACTGCCGGAAACGGTGCTTTTCAAGCAAGGAAGATGGAAATCGAAAGTGAAGAGAAATTCCAAAATCAAAACATTCATTACTTCGTTCAGAACATGAATCAGTTCCAAGGCAAGAAAGTGGCTTTGTTTGGTGGCGGGGATTCTGCAGTAGATTGGGCATTGATGCTTGAGCCGATTGCTGAAAAGGCTTCCATTATTCACCGGAGAGATAAGTTTCGTGCACATGAACACAGTGTAGAATTATTGAAACAATCCAAAGTGAACTGCTTGACGCCATATGTTCCAGTTGAATTGGTGGGAGACGAGAAAGTTGAAAAGGTCATCATCAAGCATTCGAAAACAGGTGAGTTGGAAGAGCTTGAAGTCGATGACGTATTGATCAATTACGGTTTTGTCTCATCGCTCGGTCCTATCAAAGACTGGAGTCTTGAAATAGATAAAAATTCCGTAGTGGTTAATTCAAAAATGGAAACAAATATTGAAGGAATATACGCGGTGGGCGATATTTGTACTTATGAAGGAAAAGTTAAGCTGATTGCATCTGGTTTTGGAGAAGCACCTGTTGCGGTGAGTAGCGCAAAAGTATATATAGATCCGACTGCAAAAATGCAACCGCTACACAGTACGAGCGTTATGGGTGAAGCGGAAGAAGTGCCAAAGAAAGCGAAGGTTGGAGTCAACTGATTAATTTTTAGATAGGAGGCTAGGAAATGGCGCAATATACAATGGTGGAGCGAAGTACATGTATTGCTTGCGGGGCATGTAATCCTGTTGCTCCCGAACTATTTGACTACACAGCCGATGGATTTGCTTTTGCTTTATTGGATGACAATGAAGGAGTTACGGAAGTTCCGGAAGATCTGATTGAGGATTTGGAAGACGCATTTGAAGGTTGTCCAACCAACTCTATCAAAATGGCAGATACTCCGTTCTCTTGTCAGAAAATTAAAGCTAGTTGATAAAATAATTGATAAAATGAAAAATATAACTCTGAAGGAGAATGAAAAATGGCTTATAATAAAGTACAGAACGCAACGAATAGAACTTTTGAAAGAACGATGCCTTACAACCTATTTACGGATCCAGAGGTATTGAAAAGAGAAAGAGAATTGATTTTCGCAAAGAGTTGGCAATTAGTCGGCCATGTTAGCCAAGTTGAGAAAAAAGGTGCATTTTTTACTGCTGAGGTTGGCGATGACCCACTTATCATTATTCGTGGAACAGATGAAGTTCTACGCGCGTTTTATAATGTTTGTCCTCACAGAGCGACGAAGCTGGAGAAAAGTGATTCGGGCAAAAAGAAAATTCTACAATGCTCGTATCATGGCTGGACATTCAAAACGGATGGCGCTTTAAACAAAGCACCGAACTTCCGTAGTGAAGAAGATGCTGCTTGCGTTCAAGATGCGTGCTTGCGTTCCGTGAGAATGGAAGTAATCGAATCTTTAATTTTTGTTAACTTGGATGACAACGCAAAGCCATTGGCTGAATCATATGGCGATTTCTTCGATCGTCTAGGTAAATTTGAATTCTTGAAGAATCTACAGTTTACTCACAGGAAGTCCCGTCATATTAAAGCGAATTGGAAAGCATTTATTGAAAATTATCTCGAGTGTGATCATTGTCACGTAGCACACCCAAGTTTTATTGACACATTGGACATGGATGATTATCAAATCATTACGTGTGAGAACTATTCAATACAAGGTTCTATGGTGAAGCCTGATAAGAAATACGGCGAAGTAAATCTAGATGAAGCAGAAATGCAAGGCGGGTCATTCTTCTGGTTATGGCCGAACTTGATGCTGACAATTTATCCGGGACCTGCAAATATGGCAACTATTCAGTTAGTCCCGATTGACGAAGAAAATACTGAAATCGTGTATACGTACTACTTTAGCGAAGACAGCTTGGATAAGTTGACTCAAGAAGAGAAAGACTTGATGACGTTCGCGGAGCAAGTTCGCTTTGAAGATATCGAATTGGTTGAATTAGAGCAACTCGGCTTCAAATCACGTGCATTCGAGAAAGGTCGCTACTCACAATCTGAACAAGCAATTGTACAATTCCACGAAATGGTTCTGGAGGCGCTCAATGAATAAATTACTAGACAGAACAACAAATAAACAATTAATGATTAATGGGGAATATGTAGAAGCACCAAGCTACGCTCCATTATATTCTCCATACTCCAATGAAAAAATTGCTGACATTGCTATGGCGGATCAAGCATTGACGGAACAAGCAATTGAAGCTGCGTATAATGCTAGAAAAATTATTGGCAACATGCCAGCATTTCAACGTGCTGAAATATTAGAAAACGTTGCAAGCATACTAGCTGAGAGAACAGAAGAAGCAGCGACAGTTATTTCAAGTGAATCTGCGAAGCCCATCATGTTTGCAAGAGCTGAAGTTTTACGAACAATTGAGACATATAAATTCGCTGCAGAAGAAGCGAAACGCATTCACGGAGAAACGATTCCATTTGATGCTGCTTCAGGTGGTGTAGGACGTATCGGTTATACATTGCGTGAACCGATTGGCGTAATCGCAGCCATTACGCCATTTAACTTCCCAATGAATTTAGTGGCGCATAAAGTTGGCCCGGCAATTGCTGCAGGGAACCCGATCGTTTTGAAACCGGCTTCCCAAACACCTTTATCTGCTTTATTCATTGCGGAAGTATTTAAAGACGCTGGTCTTCCACCGGGCGTGCTAAATGTCATCACGGGACCGGGCGGTGTGATCGGCGACGTTCTTGTCTTAGATGAACGTGTTAAAATGGTTACGTTTACTGGAAGTCCAAGTGTCGGAATCGGAATCAGCAATAAAGCTGGATTGAAGAAGACAACATTGGAATTAGGATCCAACTCTGCGTTGATTATAGATAAGGACATCGATATTGACTCTATTATCGATCGCTGTATTATGGGAGCCTTCTCGAATCAAGGTCAAGTGTGTATTTCAACACAACGAATTTACGTTCACGAAGATCTTTACGAAGAATTCACAACTAAATTTGCTGCTGCTGCTAAACAATTGAAGTTAGGTGATCCGCTTGCGGAAGATACGTATATCTCATCGTTGATTTCAAAGAAAGAATTGGAGCGCACACTTAGCTGGATTGAAGAAACAAAGAATTATGATGCAGAAATTCTTGCAGGTGGCCATGCGCAAAACGGTGTCCTGGAACCTACAATCATTGCAAATGCAGATCATGCGCTAAAAGTTTCTTGCCAGGAAGTGTTTGCACCAATTGTCGTGGTGAATAAAGTGGATTCCGTGCAAACAGCTGTTGAGTTAGTCAATGACTCTCGTTTCGGTTTACAAGCGGGAATCTATACAAATAATGTGCAGCATGCTCTGTATGTTTCGAAAAACTTGGAAGTCGGCGGCGTGATTATTAATGACGTACCTACTTACCGTGTAGATCAAATGCCATACGGCGGTGTAAAAGAGAGCGGAACAGGACGCGAAGGCTTGAAATATGCCATTGAAGAAATGACAGAAATGAAACTCGTAGTCTGGAATCAAGGATGAAAGTGGTGGATTCGAAATTGAAAACGTATAAAATTGCAGTTATTGCAGGAGATGGTATCGGTCCCGAAGTTATTGACGAAGGGATTAAGGTATTAAAGAAAACTGCCGAACTAGACGGCGGCTTCGCATTTGATTTCACCTATTTCCCTTGGGGCTGTGAATATTACACGCAACAAGGACGGATGATGGCGGAAGATGGGATTGAGCAGCTAAAGGAATTCGATGCCATCTATTTAGGGGCAGTTGGTTTCCCAGGTGTTCCTGATCACATTTCCTTGTGGGATCTCTTGTTGATTATCCGTAAGAGTTTCGATCAATATGTCAATATTCGTCCTGTGACGTTGCTGGCAGGGGCACATACTCCACTGCAGAATATCGAACGCAAAGATATTGATATGCTGTTCATTCGTGAAAATACAGAAGGTGAATATTCGGGAGCTGGAGATTGGCTGTTTAAAGGTCAGGAGCATGAAGTGGTTCTGCAGAACGGTGTATTCTCCCGCAAAGGTACAGAAAGAATTATTCGCTATGCTTTTGAAACTGCTAAAAAACAAGGCCGTAGCCTGACAAGTATCAGTAAAGCGAATGCATTAAACTATTCGATGGTCTTCTGGGATCAAGTATTCGAAGAAGTAAGTGCAGAATACCCGGAAGTCAAAACTGCATCTTATTTAGTGGATGCTGCTGCGATGCTAATGATCACAGATCCAAAACGTTTTGAAGTAGTAGTTACTTCGAATTTGTTTGGTGATATTTTAACCGATGTCGGCGCAGCAATTGCAGGCGGAATCGGCCTGGCTGCAGGTGCAAACATTAATCCGGAGGGTACATTCCCTTCCATGTTTGAACCTGTACATGGGTCGGCTCCCGATATTGCAGGCAAAGGAATCGGTAATCCTTTAGCTACCATCTGGTCTGCGAGTCAAATGCTCGATCACTTCGGTTACGAACAATACGGTAAAATGGTTGTAGATGCTATCGAGCAATTATTGGTGGACGATGAAGTGCTCACGCCTGATATGAAGGGCAGCGCTTCTACTTCTGAAGTGGGAGATCGGATTGTAGATATCATAGGGAATTTGCAGTCAGTTAAAGCTTAAATTCGATTTAATCGGTGTTATGCAAATAACACCGATTAAAATTTAACAAATGCCCGCTCGTTTGGCTGTGTGTGGGGATACTCGACACATCCACACAAGTGGGTCTTTGAAATAGGAGCGGTAATATGAGAGATAAAAAAACAGTGTTTTATTCTTCATTGGCTGTTAGCTTAGTTTTAATAAGTATCGGTATTTTTGCGCCGAAGCAGCTAGAAAACTTCTCAAATTCCTCACTTAGTTTCATCTATAATAATCTAGGTTGGTTCATTTTGGGAAGCGTTTTCATTTTCTTCGTTTTTTGTATTTATATCGGGATGTCCAAATTCGGTCATATCCGGTTGGGAGATGATGATGATCGGCCGGAATATAAGACGGCCACTTGGATCGGTATGCTATTTAGTGCCTCTATAGGAATCAGCCTGGTCTTCTGGGGAGTTGCAGAACCGGTTTCCTACTACATAGACCCTCCGTTTGGAACGGGTTATTCGGAAGAATCTGCAAAAACGGCAATGCAATTCGTTTTCCTGCATTGGGGTGTTTCGGCATGGGCCTGCTATGCGTTGGTCGGTGTATCATTAGCGTTTTTCCAGTACCGGAAAAAACTACCCGCTTCTTTAAGTTCCGTCTTTTATCCGTTGGTCGGCGATAAAATTCGAGGAACTTTCGGCAAAACTATCGACGTCATCGTCATCCTATCCATCGTCATTGGGATTGCGACTTCGCTCGGCTTCGGAACATTACAAGTCAATAGCGGCATGAATTATCTCTGGGACGTGCCGATCGGTATTTCCACACAAGCGATCATCATCATAGTCGTTAGCATTATTTACGTGGCTTCGACAGTTTCCGGTCTTCAAGGGGCGATGAAGCATCTATCCAACTTGAATATGTTACTGGCGTTCGTTTTATTAGGGTTGGTGCTTCTCTTTGGTCCGACACAGATGATTATGAAAATCTTCTTCCAAGGAATAGGTGATTATGCGCAGAACTTCATCAGCATGTCATTCCGTACGGATCCATATGGGGATGGTTCGTGGATTTCAAGTTGGACGTTGTTCTATTTCGGCTGGTGGATCGCATGGGCTCCGTTGGTCGGCAGCTTTGTAGGCAGGATTTCAAAAGGCAGAACGATAAAGGAATTTATGTTCGGTGCGATTTTCATCCCAGTATTGGGATCTTTCATTTGGTTTTCGGCCATGGGTGGCTCAGCGATTACGTTCATCCAGAATGCAGGCGCGACTGCACTTGCAACCGCGGTGGAATCAGATGTTACTTCAGCACTGTTTAAGTTTTTTGAATACTTGCCAATGACAGTATTTTTGAGTATTTTAGCCATGGTGCTAGTCATTGTTTTCTTTATCACTTCCGCAAACTCAGCAGTATTTGTACTTGGTATGATCAGTGAAAGTGGGAATCCGAATCCATCACATCTGACGAAGATCGTATGGGGAGTGATCATCGCAGCTATCTCTATCGTGTTGATCATGACAGGTGGCTTAGCAGGGCTGCAATCTGCACTCGTTGCCACAGCCATTCCAATCGCAGTCATGATGCTCTTCATGTGCTACTCAACATTTATTGGGTTAAAAGAAGAGGCTGCAATCATTTCTGGGGAAAAAGCGAAGGAGAAGGCGGAACCTTCTGAACCGGGGAAACCGGAACTTTCTAAACCAGTAAAGTCCGGTCTTTCTAAACCGATAAAGCCGGTAGAGACGAAGAAAGAACCAGCACTTTTGGCAGACGTGGAAGGGACACGGGAAGAGGAAATGGTAGTCACGAGTAAATAATTTCTATAAAAAGCAATGGGTGAGCCATAAATGTTGTAAGCAGTAACATCGATTGATAAAGTAAGAGATTAAATGAAAAGGGCTGTTCCGGGTATTCAATACAAGGAACAGCCCTACTTCTGTTGCTTGGGAATCAAGGATAGTTATCGGACATAGCAGCGGTTATTACTGCATTGTCTCTGGTCTTCATCATATTATCAATGATGGCTTCGTTTATAAAATGGGTGTGTCAGTATGTAAAAAGATGGAATCCATATTTATGAAGGGGTACCTTATGACGAACTGGAAGAACAGATGGTGGAGATCACAATTGAAAAAGGAACAAGGAATAAAAAAGACGACTACTGTCATTGAGAAAGAAAACTTGATTTAGATGTGCGGTTTTCAGTTTTAAGAATGTAAAAGGCAACTTCCCTTTCAGAGGAAGCTGCCTATTTTTCATGCGTAAATATGAAATATATATTCTTGTCCGTTCTTGACAGGATCTTGTGCAAATTTGTAACCGTGAGCAATTGCTTCTTCGGGTACGTTGCGGAAAGAGCCGGGGCAATCGGTGATGACTTGCAGCAACTCGCCTTTATTCAACCCTTCGAGTGTTTCTAATGTGTAAATAACAGGGTAGGGACAAGACTCACCGCGAAGGTCGAGTGTGAAGTCCGCTTCTAATTTAGCTTGCATGTACCTTCATTCCTCTCTTAATTGCTAATTTCTGATGGTAGCGTTTTTCTCCATATACTGTTAATGCATATAGCCCGCCAAGCATGAGGAGTGTGATGGAAATGGCTCCAATGGGTCCGAGTGTTTCAAGTAGATTGATTTTCGCGCCATTCTTAACTAATACATTATAAACACCGAGGTGATCCCATGCGTAGGCAAGGAACGTAGCACCGATAATATTGCCCAAAAATACCGGCAAAAATAATAATTGACCTTCCATCAAGCGATACATCATACCTGTTTCACAGCCTGATGCCATAACAATACCAAGTCCGAATAATGCGCCGCCGACAAACGTGCTAAGTGCCGCAATTTGTGTGATCGGTGTTACATCATAAATAGAAATGACAATGATCATCAAAATAGAACTGACGGACATTCCGAGAATAATCGCTTTTGCCATGACACTGCGTCCAACGAGAAATAAATCACGGAATGCAGAAGTAAAACAAATTTGTCCGCGTTCGATTAGAATACCAAATGCGAGACCAAACAGTGCGCCTAAACCAAGCAATTTTTGTCCTGACGCGAAGAAGTATATAATGAGTCCAATGTAAAGTGCAGCGATGACTCCACCAACGTACGGTTGGATCATACGGTTTTTTAGTTGTGTCGGCTTTGCATTCCCCCGAGTCAACGAAGGCTTGCCTTTCCACCAGCGTGTTTTAGTCAGTTTAGCACCGAAGAATGTACCTATACCTGTCGCCACAATGAAGATCCAAGAATGGAAAGAAAATTGCGGAACGCCTGTGAAGAAAGCAGCCAAGTTACAACCGAGTGCCAAACGAGCACCAAATCCTGCGATGATTCCACCAATTAACCCCTGAACATAGCGTCGCTTTTGCTGTGGAAGACGGATCTTGAAGCTATTACTGAGCAACACCATAATGAGCGCGCCTACAAACATCCCCCAGACAATCCAGCCATCCGGTCTATTCCATGTTGCTCCTTGTAGATGTACCATATCAAAGTATTGCCAGTCTGAGATATCTACTCCGAACCACAATAAAATATCGCCACCAAGCCGAGTAAATTCACCGGTAACTGCCCAAACAGTTGATGTTAAACCGAAATATAGTGCACTCAGAATACCCGCCATCAATAAGACGAGATAGGGATTCCAATAGCGTTGAAAAATAGATTGTATGCTTGATTTCATATGATAGCCCCTTAAAAAGTTCTTTTTCTAGTGTAAACCTAAATGACGAGAAATCAAGTGCAATATAAATAAAGTTCATTCAAAAAATAGGCATACTAGACATCGAGTATTCGATTAAAATTCATGATGTGTAGAATATGTACTTCGCTTTAAAGTAAATAGAAATAAAGGTTATTAACAGATTAATTTGATATATATGTTAAGTTGACAATTTTAAAACAAGGTTATAGTCTGTAACGTAGGTTCTTTTGAGGTAGGGCATAACAAGAAATTGAATGTGTCTGGAATGATGAAATCTACTATAGTACGTGAACTTTTTTCTTTATTACGTTCCGATACTTGAACTAACAATCACTAGATTATGACAGGTAAAGAGGGCTTTAGAAATAGAATGGAGTGGAAGTATAATAGAAGAGTATTGGCAGTTCATACGTAGAAAGATTGATTGGCCGGTGTTTGTATGTAGTGGAGGGGTATTGTTGGCGTTTGTGTTGTTTTCACTTTTTGAAGTGGAAGCGGTAAATGCATTTGTAAATAAGGGATTTGAATTATCTATTCGCTATTTCGGGGCGTATTGGCAATTCTTAATGATTGCGACATTTGTAGTCGGAGCAGTTTTAGCCATATCAAAGTACGGAAAAGTACGTTTAGGAGATTCCCCAAAACCTGAAATGAGTTATTTTAAGTGGGTGGCCGTTATTTTGACTACCGGACTTGGAGCAGGTGGAGTTTTTTGGGCAGCAGCAGAGCCTATGTATTACTTTTTGGACGTTCCTCCGATGCATAAAGGAATCACAGAAGGAACAGAAGAAGCAATTGGACCTGCGCTTGCCCAAAGTTATATGTCATGGGGGTTTACTGCATGGTCAGTGTATGGAGCGATCAGTGCGATCATCCTCATTTATGCGCATAAACATAAAGGAATGCCTTTGAAACCACGCACTCTTCTTTACCCTATTTTGAAAGAAAAAATCCTGACAAGTAAATGGGGCACAGCAGCAGATGTGTTTTGTATAATCGGGGCAGCAGCGGGAACAATTGGTCCGATCGGCTTTCTAGGTTTACAAGTCAGCTATGGACTCAGTTCTATTTTCGGAATCACCGATCAATTTACTATACAGCTCGCAGTCATCGCTATTTTGACTGGAGTTGTTCTGATATCTACACTTACGGGCATCAATAGAGGGATACAATTTTTAAGTAAGCTGAATGTCAATATGGTAGCTGTGATTGCTGTATTTCTATTGTTGTTCGGGCCGGGATTATTCATCGTCAATTCTTTCCTGACCTCTTATGGAACATACGTCAGTGAATTTATTACTATCAGTACGTTTCGCGGAGACAATGCGTGGCTTGGTTCATGGATGTTATTTTTCTTCGGTTGGTTTATCGGATTTGGACCGTTAGTGGCGTTATTCGTAGCCAGGATCTCTAATGGAAGGAAGATCAGAGAGATATTTGTTGTAGTAGCCATTATTGCACCAGTTGTAGCCAATCTTTGGTTCACAATCCTCGGAGGTAGCGGTATATTCTATGAGCTGAAAAATGCGGGGTCCGTGAGTGAACCGTTAACTGAAGGCGGCTTGCCTAGTGCAATTATTGCAATAGCAGAGCAGATGCCGCTTGGAACTATCATGCCATCCGTTTTCTTGATACTGACCACTTTGTTTGTGGTAACTACGGTGGATTCCATGTCTTACTCGATATCCATGGCCGTAACAGGTGTGGGCAATCCACCAAAATCAGTTCGTGTATTTTGGGTTATGATCATGGCGACAATTGCTACGATACTTATAAAGATTGGCGGGGGTGGAATTGGGGCCTTACAATCCTTTGTAGTCATCGCAGCTGTCCCAGTATCCATTCTATTACTTCCTGTTATCTGGTATGCTCCCAAGGTAGCCAAAGAGCTAGCGGTCGAGCAAGGAATAGTCAAAAAGTAAATACTATATGTACTAAACTGGATTTCGATGAATGAATAAATGAGCCCCTCATTTCTTGCTTGCCGTTCACGGACAAGCAGGCAATGAGGGGCATTGCTATTTTATTGGAAATCATTCATTGATAATTATAAGTAATTCCTCTATATTCTTCCTTCTCTCAGCTTTAGGAATATGTGCAGGATAACCAATCATCAATGTCCCAACAATTTTTTCATCAGGTGCTACATCGATTGCGTTTTTAAATACTGGATCATGCGTCCAATCATTGGTACGCCAGATCATACCAATACCGCGTTCCCATGCGGCGAGCTGGAAGTTTTGAATCATTGCGGAAATTGCAGCATAGTCTTCATCCCAGCGTTTTTTACGGGAGTCTTCCGGCATGATGGCAACTAAGTGAAGGGGAATGTCGCGGAAATATGCTGCTTTGTTCTTAGCTTTATCTGGTAAGGCACCGTCTTGTTCTTGTGAAGCCAGAAACGCTTCCACGAATTTTTCCTTGCCAGCGTCTGTGTATAACTGAAAACGCCAAGGTTGAGTCAATTTATGGTTAGGTGCCCACTTCGCAACATTCAATAATTCAATCACTTCATCTATATCAACCGGATCTTTTTTAAACTTCTTAATAGAGCGTCTGCTCATAATTGATTTTTCTACATCGTTTTTTCCTTCGTAGCCCATAATGTAAAACTCCTTTACTTAAATAGAATCACTCTAAATGAAAACTATTATCAACTACTATCGTATCATAAAAAAAACCGAAAGAGCAAAGAATGCTCTTTCGGGGTACTGATCGTCTTATTTCAAGTAATAAATAGGGGAGCCAGGTCCAAGATCAATTCCTAGCAACATCCAAATAATTAACGTGGCGCTCCAGAATAGTAAGAAGAACATGGAATAAGGGAACATAACGGAAACGAGCGTTCCAATCCCCATTTTCTTATCGTACTTCTGCGCAAACGCAATAATGATCGCAAAATAGGTCATGAGTGGTGAAATGATATTGGTTGAAGAATCTGCCACACGATATGCCATTTGCGTCAGTTCTGGAGAATAGCCGAGCTGCATCATAATCGGTACGAAGACTGGTGCCATCATGGCCCATTTTGCAGATGCACTACCGATGAACAAGTTGATGAACGCCGCAATTAGGATGAACATCAGTAACAATGGAATTCCCGTTAAATTAATGCTGTCAAGGAAGTTTGCGCCGTAAACACCTAACACTAAGCCCATGTTTGACTCCGAGAAAAAGGCAACAAACTGACTTGCCGTGAATGACAAGACGATAAACATTCCCATTGCAGACATCGTCGTGGACATCATAGCGGCTACGTCTTTGTCATTACGAATCAGTTTCGTTACTCTACCGTAGACAAGACCCGGCACAAAGAACAGGAATGCAATAATCGGCACGAGCGATTTCATGAATGGTGATTTGATGATTGGCATATCCGCTTCATCCCCACGCAATGGAGCACCCGGGAATACGACAAGAAGGGCAACCAATGCTCCTGCAACAACGACAGAAACACCTGCTAAAATCAACCCTTTCTTTTCAAGACGAGTCAGCTTTTCAACTTTCTCACGGAATTCACCGTTATATTCGCCAAGACGTGGTTCTACGATTTTTTCTGTGACCCACGCACCAACGATAGTCAGAACGATAACAGAAAATGCGATGAAGTAGTAGTTCATGGCAATATTCATACCTTCTGCGTATTCGGGATTAATGATTGCTGCTGACATGATCGTCAATTCGCCAAGTAATGCATCGGTACCAGAAAGTAACAAGTTTGCACTGAATCCACCGGAAACCCCGGCAAAGGCAGCTGCTAGACCCGCAAGAGGGTGTCTACCAAGTGCTGCGAACAATACCGCACCTAGTGGCGGTAAGACAACATAGCCTGCGTCAGACGCTACACTCGACATAACGCCTGCAAACACTAATCCAAGCGTGATCATTCGTTTTGGAACAGACATTACAAAGCCGCGAAGTAAAGCACTGATTAACCCTGAACCTTCCGCAACACCAATACCAAGCATCGTGATGAGTACGACACCAAGCGGAGCGAAACCGATAAAGTTATCGGTCATATTCGTAATGATGTAATGAATACCTTCACTACTCAGTAAATTATTTACTTCAATCATTTCGCCTTCTTTACCCGGATGTTCAGCACTTACGCCGAAGTAAGAGACAACTGCTGAGATGACGATTACCAATAAAGCCAAAACAGCAAATAATGTAACCGGATGCGGCAATCGGTTACCAGTTTTCTCGATCATATCCAAAAACTTCTGGAAAAATCCTTTTTTCTGTTGATCCATGATAATTTCCTCCCACTTAAAAAAACACTATTCAATCTATCACGAAAAGGTATAAATTTTTTAGACAGTATCAAGTATATAGAAGAACTCTGTTGAGTGAAATGCTTTATTAAAATAATTAAATTGGAAGATAGTTGCGACTCTTGCGAGGAGGTTGAATAGTCTAAAACAAAAAGAAGCCTACCGAATAATAGGCAGGCAGGGGCTGATTAATTATTATAAATTTACATAGAATACATTTCACGTTGATTAAAATCCTTCGCAAGCAAGTAAAATAACTGCGAAATTGCCTCTCTCATAGACTGTGAGAACAATTTATTTTGGTCGCCTTTCCTTGAATCCACGCTTAAAAACCTCTTGTACATTATTGATTGTGACATATGCATCTTCGTCTACTTTTTCTAAAATACGTCGCAATTGAACAATTTCCGTCTGGTTAATAATAATATATAAAATTGCTTGTCTCTCGAGCGTATAGCCGCCGCGTCCATCGAGAATCGTGACACCTCTGCCCAATGTAGTGAGCAATTCTTGGCGAATGTCTTCTTGATGTTTCGAAATAATCATCACGGCTTTACGATCATCTGCACCGTCGACGATTTTATCGATCACTTTTGCACCCACGTAGACAGCAACGAGTGTGAACATTGCTTTTTCTTTACCGATAACAAAAGCCGACAATAAAATGACGGAAATATCAATGACTAGCATCGCTTTCCCAACGCTCCATCCGAGCCACTGCTGAAGCATCCGTGCCACTGTTGTCGCACCTCCGGAAGTACCGCCAACACGAAAGATCATTCCGAGACCACCACCAACAAATAAACCGGCAAACAACGCAGCCAGTAATGTGTCACTGCCTAACTGTTCTCCCCAATTCTTCGTAAGCTCAAGGAAAACGGACGAGAATATGATGGTGATGACCGTATAGATTATCGTCCGTTTACTGAAGAATTTGTACCCGATTGCAACGAGTGCTAAGTTGATTATGAAACTGACGAGTCCAGGAGACCATTCGAATAAATAGTATGTAATGATAGTAATCCCGATAACGCCGCCTTCAGATAGCATATTCGGAATCGCAAAATAGTTAATTCCAAGTGCAAATATAAAGGATCCCAAGAGTAAAGCGGCGTAATCTACTAGTTTTCGTTGCATGCAATCCTCTCTTTCCGAAAAAAGCGACATACTATAGTATGTCGCTTCAAATGACTTCTTTATAGTTTTTAGTCCACGTCAATGAAAATTCCTTTAATAACCGGTATATCTTCATCATTTTTCCCTACATACGTACCGTAAACGGAAACTTCAAAGCCTTCCAAAATATCCATACGTTCTCCAAGTCGAATATCATTCACATATACGATTTCATCCGAGGATTCATCAGCGTTGCTTTGCACAGTTAATGTTCCTTCGTTAACAGCCGTCACAGTTCCAAGAAACTTTACTTTGGAATTGACAGGTACTTGGTCATCAGCAAACGCAACGTATTTATGCTCTATTGTATCTGCTTTTAGCCCTTTTTCTACTTCGTCGCCTGTTTGTTCTCTCGGTACTGTCTCTTCAACTGGTTCTGTTGATTCAATCGGATCTTTTGGTTCATCATTGCTACAAGCTGCTAGTACAGCAGTAGTTATCATTATTGCGAATAGCTTTTTCAAGTAAATCGCCTCCATTAGTAATCATAAGGAACTTTTGTAAAAAAGAAAACCTTTGTCTTCGATTGTAGTCAGAAAAAAGATAGCGGGAATAGATTATATCAAAATGGTAAATACAATGGAAAGGATGGGAGAGTGAACAAGCTATTCACGAAATCTTCCTTGGCGTTGGTGATTTTAGTAGGGATTTGGGGTGTCAGTTGGCCAATTTACAAACTATCGATTGTGTATGCACCACCACTAGTATTCTCGGGAATGCGTGCATTGCTTGGTGGTTGTTTGATTGCACTGTTAATTATAAAACTACGTGACAGGTTGCAATGGCGTCAACATTGGCGGAAGTATTGTATATCGGCTCTTTTCAATACCGTCCTATTTTTCGGATTACATACAATTGGACTGCACTATTTGCCGGGCGGGTTATTCTCTGTACTTGTATATTTCCAGCCGGTTCTTCTTGGTCTATTTGCCTGGATGTGGTTGGGTGAAAGTATGACGGCAATTAAAGTAACTGGTCTGTTGATTGGATTCATCGGAATAGTTGTAGTTAGTGTTGAACATTTCAGTACCCAGATTTCCTTGCTGGGCGTGATACTAGGTGTATTGACCGCTTTCTTTTGGGCAATTGGAGTTGCCTATGTGAAGAAAGTAAGTGAGGAAATTGATGCGTACTGGATGGTAGCGATGCAATTTACTATAGGGGGTGTCGTGCTGCTAATAGTCAGTTCCGCTACAGAGAGCTGGTCTACAATAGAGTGGCATCCTATGTATATTTTCGGACTCGTATTCGGTGCAACGATGGGGATCCCGGTTGCGTACATCATTTATTATTCACTCATTCGTGCGGGAGAGGCAAGTAAGGTGGCTGTTTTTACCTTTTTAGTTCCCGTAATTTCTGTGTTTATCAGTACAGTATTTGTCAGAGAGCCAATGACGCATACGTTGTGGGTAGGCTTGTTGCTTGTCGTTGTCAGTATCTGCTTCGTCAATTATCGCAAGAAGGTTCCTGTTACACTGATGGATATACGTAATAAAGGATAATGGATAGGCATGATACTAGTTTCATTCTTTCGATATATAACTATAATAAATGGCTTTCTTACTGTACTCGTGCCGTTTAATTCCAAAACTGTACATTAGTTTTTGGGTTGCTATAATACGTGTACGATTACTTATTTTATTAGGAGTAGAAACTTATGAATATAAAATTAATGTGGCGTCAATTCTATCAATCGGAAGCAGCCAGAATGGTATTTATTGCAATCGTGACAGCCCTTACCGGTGAATTGAAAGTGATGCCGTTTGACGGAGAAATATTTCGTTTTGCGCTTGGCGGTATTTTATTCTTTTTACTGATTCTGATCTATCCACCTGTTTCTATTTTGCGCACAGGATTTGTTACGGCAGTTACCGTAGTTGTATTTCGCGTAACAAAAGAGCTATGGCTGGGTGCTGCTTTACTTGAAAGTTTACAGATGCATGTACCGGTCTTTTTATTTTACTTTATTGTCGCGGTCGGCTGGCACTTTGTTGGACTTGAAGAGTATAAATCTTTCCCACTTCGACTTGGTGTGTTGGCTTTTTTATTTGAAGTAATTAGTAATTCGTCTGAGCATGCACTGCGTAACTGGTGGCTGCATGGTTCACTACTTAATAGTAAAGAATGGGGAATACTCGTAGGCGTCGCGTTATTACGTAGTTTCTTCACAGTGGGGTTATATAGTTCCGTGGCATTATCAAAAGAGAAGCAGCGTGTAGAGGAGATGCTCGGGGTAGGTTCGGAACTATATGCGGAAGCGTTGTATTTGCAAAAATCCATGAATCATATAGAACAAATTACCGCGTCAAGTCATGACTTATACCGCAAGCTCAAAAAAGAGAATCAACGGGAGCTTAGCAGCCAGGCGTTACACATCGCGCAGGAAATCCACGAAGTGAAAAAAGATTCCCAGCGTATTTTAGCAGGCTTGTCAAAGTGGACAACTCGGCAACAGATAGAGGCTTTTTACTTATCAGATTTACTCGACATGGTCGTCACTGCGAATGAAAAATATAGTGAAATGATTGGTAAGGAATGTGTAGTGGAAACTACAATTCACGAGGACTTCCAAACGGGTCAGCACGTACCTTTACTTGCCGTGTTAAACAATTTGACAGCGAATGCGGTAGAAGCGATTGAAGAGAAAGGCCATATATTCATTACAATCAACAGTAATGAGGAATCGGTGTATTTTAGTGTGCGCGATACAGGAAAAGGGATTCCTATTGAGCATGAAGACGTAATTTTTGAACCGGGCTATACAACGAAGTTTACGGATCAAGGAACGGCAGCAACAGGTATCGGGTTATCGCATGTTTCCACTATTATTGATGCGATGCAAGGTATGATTGCTGTAGAACGTCTGGATAAAGGTCTGATCGTAACCGTGAAAATCCCTCTGAAATCCATCATGAAGGAGATAGAGACATGAGATATTTTATCGTAGATGATGACAAAGCAAGCCGTGTGATGCTGAAAAACATCTTGACTGAGGCGGAAGGGATGGTAATTGGAGAGGCGGATAGCGGAGTAAAAGCTATTCCTCAAATCCTATCCTTGGCTCCCGACGTTGTATTGATTGATTTATTAATGCCTGAACTTGATGGAATTGAAACGATTCAGCAATTAAAAACAGAAGGCTACAGCGGCCAATTCATTATGTTGAGCCAAGTCGTCAATAAAGAAATGGTTGGAGAAGCTTATCAAGTCGGGGTAGAGTTCTTCATACATAAACCAATCAACCAAATAGAAGTCCAAAGTATAGTGCGACGTACAGCAGAACAGCTCCGCCTGAAAAACTCCTTACTCACGATTCGGGAATCATTGGCGCAATTCGCTTCCGTCGAGCAGCCAAAAGTACAGCAACCGGTAAAAGATATTGTACTGAAGAAGTTACACGACATGGGGATCTATAGTGACAGCGCGAGCCGCGACATCATAGCCATTATGGAAGTTTTGACTGAACAACGAGCTATTCAGCTACCGCCTTTAAAAGGATTATATGAAGATGCCTTAACTAAACTAGGTGTACCTGATCAAGACATCCAAAAGGAAAGTAAGGCAATGGAACAAAGAATTCGTCGGGCGATCCTTACTGCAATGGAACACTTAGCATCACTTGGCGCAGTGGATTATACAATCGATGAATTTGAATACTATGCACCGCGCTTTTTTGATTTCCAAGAGATTAGTGTACGAATGAAACAAATTCAAGAAGAAACTCTTGATAATAAGCCGATCAAAGTGAACAGTAAGAAATTTTTGCATGTTTTATATATGGAGACGGTAGATAAACGAAAATAGTTTTTGTAGAATGCTGTAGAATTTTGTAGGCCCCCCGTAAGATATGAATAAGTTACTGAAAGAAAGCGTTTTCAGAGGACGTCAAAGGGGGATTATCGATGAGAAAGATATTTAAATTGTCTTTAGCTTACCAAATATTGATTGGATTGGTTTTAGGTATTGCAGTCGGTGCAATCTTCTACGGTAATCCTAGCGTAGAAAGATATTTGCAACCAATCGGCACGATGTTCATTAATATGATTAAAATGATCGTAGTACCTATTATTATTTCAACGTTGGTAATTGGAGTAGCAGGTACCGGTGATATTAAGAAATTAGGAAAACTTGGCGGTAAAACGCTTATATATTTTGAAATTGTTACAACGATTGCGATTATTGTTGGCCTTATGTCAGCAAATATTTTCAAACCGGGTGACGGCATTGATATGTCTTCTCTTGAAAAAGGGGACATTTCGCAATATGTTCAAACAACGGAAGAAGTGCAGAATGGCGGCTTCATGGATGTGTTGGTCGGCATCGTACCAAGTAATATCGTAGATTCGATGGCGAATGGTGATATGTTGCCAATCATTTTCTTCTCTGTATTATTTGGATTAGGCGTAGCGGCAATTGGAGAGCGCGGCAAACCGGTACTGGATGTGTTCCAAGGGGTCGCGGACGCGATGTTCTGGGTAACGAATATGATTATGAAATTCGCGCCGTTTGGTGTATTTGCCTTAATTGGTGTAACCGTATCTAAATTCGGTTTGGAATCACTCATTCCGATGGGTAAATTAATGGTTCTTGTATATGCAACGATGATATTCTTCATCATCGTCGTGTTAGGTGGAATCGCGAAGATCGTCGGTGTGAACATCTTCCATCTCATGAAAATCCTAAAGGACGAGTTAATTCTAGCGTTTTCTACGTCAAGTTCGGAAACCGTGTTACCGAAAGTGATGGAGAAAATGCAAAAATTCGGTTGTCCGAAAGATATCGTATCTTTCGTGGTGCCGACTGGCTATTCGTTTAACCTAGACGGATCTACACTTTATCAAGCATTGGCTGCCATGTTTATTGCACAAATGTATGGAATTCAGTTGAGTATTACGGAACAAATCACATTGGTTTTGGTATTGATGATTACGTCTAAAGGAATTGCGGGCGTTCCTGGCGTTTCTTTCGTCGTGTTACTTGCAACGCTTGGAACAGTGGGCATTCCGCTTGAAGGATTGGCGTTCATCGCAGGTATCGACCGTTTGCTAGATATGGCACGTACAGTAGTTAACGTAGTCGGAAACGCACTTGCAACAGTTGTCTTGTCGAAGTGGGAAGGTCGTTTTGGTGAAGAACCTGAGAAGGTAGAAAGCGAACCACAATTTGTTTTTGCAGAAGAGAAATTAGTTTAATCAAAGGCTGTCCTCATGAGTGAGGGCAGTTTTTTTTATGGTGTTGATGATGTCGGACAAGCATTATGACGGCATTCAATTGTAGGAATGCTTGATTTGTTATATGATTAACAGTATGGATCAACAAGAGTGCGGTTTTTACTAAGGAGGAAATGAAGTAATGAGCAATCAGCAAAATGATTTTACAAAATGGTATATCGACACAATCCAGAAAGCGGATTTAATGGATTATACACCAGTGCGCGGATGTATCGCGTTTAAACCAGACGGCTATGAAATCTGGGAGCATATTCAAGATGAAATGAATCGTCGTTTTAAAGAAACGGGTCACCGTAACGCATATTTTCCCATGCTAATTCCGGAGTCGTTTTTTGAAAAAGAAAAAGATCATATCGAAGGGTTTTCTCCAGAATTGCCATGGGTAACAGAAGCTGCGGGCGAGAAATTAGAAGAACGTTTAGCGCTACGTCCGACGTCTGAAACGATGATTGGTCATTTGTATTCCGACTGGATCAAGAGCTATCGTGATCTTCCCGTATTGATCAACCAGTGGGCAAACGTATTCCGCTGGGAGAAAAAGACGCTACCATTCATTCGGACATCAGAGTTCTTGTGGCAAGAAGGACATACTGCACACGTAGATGAAGAAGAAGCGCGTCATGAGACGATGCAAATGTTGCAAATCTACAAAGAAGTTGTTGAAGACCTACTTGCAATTCCTGTATATGACGGTCAGAAAACACCATCTGAGCGTTTTGCGGGTGCTATTGATACATTCTCGATTGAAGCGATGATGAAAGATGGTAAAGCAGTACAAGCCGGAACTTCACATTACCTTGGAACAAAGTTTGCGGAAGCTTTTGATATCAAATACTTAACAAAAGAAAATAAGCATCAGTTCGTGCATACGACGTCATGGGGAACATCCACACGCTTGATTGGTTCCGTTATCATGGTACATGGTGACGAGCAAGGTCTTGTATTACCTCCGCGCATTGCACCGACACAAGTTGTGCTGATTCCAGTGGGTCCTTGGAAGAAGAATCCCGCAATCATGGAAAAGCTGGACGAAATCTACGCTGAATTGAAATCTAAAGGCATTCGTGTCCGTTTAGACGATTCTGACCAGTCTCCAGGTTTCAAATTTAATGAGTATGAATTAAAAGGTGTTCCAGTACGACTAGAACTTGGGCCACGTGATCTTGATAACAATCAAGCATTGATGAAAGCGCGTGACGGCGGAGAGAAAGTAGCAGTTGACCTGACTGAAGCTGTAGCGAGCATTGAGCAAGAACTACAGACGATGCAGAAGCGATTGCTTGAAAATGCTCGTACGTTCCGTGACGAACATTCCCATACGAACATCGATACGCTGGATGAGTTGCAGAAGCATATTGAAGATAGTGCGACAAACGAAGTAACTCCAGGCTGGATCCTTGCAGGCTGGTGTGGAGATGACGCATGTGAAGAACATGTCAAAAATGAAACGAAGTTTACAACACGTAATATTCCATTCAATCCACCAGCAGAGAAATCCACTTGTATTAATTGTGGAAACGAATCGAAGCATACTGTTTGGTTTGCAAGAGCTTACTAATAAAGAAATTAAAAGCTGTCCCACGAAGTTTTGTGGGACAGCTTTTTTAGTGATTTAAAGTACAAATACTGTAGAGAGTGAAGTGGTGTTGTGTTGGGGATTGAAGCTCCAGTTGGCGGACGCTTTCCCATGGGCCCGCGGTGAGCCAACCAGTTCGCAAGTGCAAAGAAATGCTCCTAACGCTTCGCTTTTACTCGCAAAATCCGTTCTTCGTGACGGCTCTCGCTCTCTTTTGGTTGTCTCACCTGATCGGGCAGATCCATCGGGAGTCGCCACCAACTTCCGCTTCCATCCTACATTGATAGTGCGGGTACTTAGATCACTCACTGTAGGTAGTATGTGAATTATTTTTTTGCCTTAACTTATTTAGATTCAAGTACCGAAGTTCAAAAGCTATTACAGCATTTACTTTAATGCACAACCAAAAATATCAATTGCCCATATTGTAAGGGATTGGCTCGTAGGAGGGCTTTTGCGAGTTAAAGCGAAGCGTTAGGAGCACATCTTTGAACTCAATCCCCACCTCAACACAATAGCCAGCCTTTTTTGATATTAGTCGTCCAACTTCAAACCTTTTAAAGCATCCGCAAATGGATTGTTGACAGGCTCATCGTCATTGTTTTTCTTTAAATACTTCTGCACATCGCGCTTATTGACCTTGCCTTTTGAATTCTTCTCACGTCGCGCCTTGAACGTAGAAAGCTTTTCTCGATAACCACACTTACACGTAAAGATTTGCCCGTCGCCTTCGCCTCGTAGCTCCATTTTCTTTTTACATTGTGGACAGCGTGCGTTCGTGACACGGGAGACGTTTTTACGGTGACCACACTCACGATCCTGACAAACGAGCATCTTGCCATGCTTGCCATTAACTTCAAGCATCGGCTTGCCGCAGTCTGGACATGTTTTCGTAGAAATATTATCGTGCTTAAACTTCGCTTCGCTTGCTTTAATCTCTGAAACAATTTCCTTCGTATAGCCCTTCATTTCATTAATGAAATCTTCTTTTTTTAGCTGACCTTTTGCGATCTTTTCTAGTTTCAATTCCCACTCCGCTGTCAGCAAAGGAGATTTCAATTCATCCGGTACTAATTCGAGCAACTGCTTGCCTTTGTTCGTGACGTGGATGTCTTTTCCGCGTTTCTCGATTAAGAAGGAGTTGAAGAGCTTGTCGATAATATCAGCACGCGTTGCCACGGTTCCTAGTCCACCTGTGGATTTCAATGTGTCAGCAAGTTTCTTATCCTGTGTACCTATATATTTCGTTGGATTTTCCATTGCAGATAATAATGTAGCTTCATTGAATCGGGCAGGGGGCTTCGTTTGTCCAGAAGTTTCTTTGATAAGTTTGATGTCTAGCTTATCGCCTGCTACGAGCTTAGGTAATAATTGTTCTTTCGTGTCCTGTTCAGTTTCTTCTTCATCGAATTGGTTATTATAAACTTCTTTCCAACCGGCGGTCAAAATGGTTTTTCCACGTGCTGTGAAACGTTCGTCTGCTACTTTTGCATGAACTGTTAATTGTTCGTATTCATGTGCTGGGAACAGAACGGCTAAGAATCGCTTGACTACCAGATCATAGATTTTGCGCTCGCGATCAGACAATTTGTCGAGTAAAACGATTTCTTCTGTCGGAATGATTGCGTGGTGATCAGATACTTTGCTGTCGTCAACAAAGGATTTACTCGTTTTAATCGGTTTCTTCAGTATTTTATTCGCAAGTGTTCGATATTCGCCTATACCGACAGTTTTCAAGCGCTCGGGAAGTGTTGCAACGAGATCGCTTGAGAGGAAACGGGAGTCTGTCCGTGGATAGGTTAGTATTTTGTGCTGTTCATATAATCTTTGCATAATATTGAGTGTATCTTTAGCAGAGTAGCCGAACATTTTGTTGGCATCACGCTGTAATTCAGTCAAATCGTAAAGACCTGGTGAGAATGTCTTCTTCGCTTTTTTCTCGACATTTTCAATTATAGCTTGCTTGCCATCAACTTTTTTGACGATGGCAGATAGTTTATCACGGTCAAATGAACGGGTATCGCCTGTTTTTGCATCCTGCCACGTCAGTTTTAATTTGGAGTCAGATTGTGCTTCGATGCCGTAAAATGTTTTAGGACGGAAGGTGTTAATTTCCTCTTCACGCTGTGCAATAATTGCAACGACAGGTGTCTGCACACGTCCGCAGTTCAGTTGTGCGTTAAATTTGGTTGTCAGTGCGCGCGTGGCATTGAGACCGATATACCAATCAGCTTCAGAGCGGGCGACTGCTGCTTCAAATAAATTTTCATAAGCTGTACCAGGTTTTAACTGAGCGAAACCGTCTTTAATTGCTTTGTCCGTTACGGATGAAATCCATAAACGTTTAATCGGCTTCTTAACTTTCGCTTTTTCAATAATCCAACGTGCGACTAATTCTCCTTCACGTCCAGCATCTGTCCCGATAATAATATCTGAAACATCTGTGCGAAGCAGTTGTGCTTTTACGGCATTGTATTGTCTGCTCGTTTGTTTGATGACGGTAAGTTTTAAATCTTTCGGCATCATCGGTAGATCCTCTAGTTTCCACGTCTTAAATTTCGTATCATAATTTTCTGGATCAGCGAGTGTCACCAAGTGTCCAAGAGCCCATGTCACGATATACTTATCGCCTTCTAGATAGCCGTTACCTTTTTTATTGCAGTTCAGCACGCGGGCAATGTCCCTTGCGACGGAAGGTTTCTCCGCTAGTACTACACTTTTTTTCATATAATGAACTCCTTTTTTATATACATGTCGAAAAACTCCTCCAATAGATAAGGTTTATGGCCTTACGCTAAATGAAGAAGTTACTTACTAAAAAGTGTAAACTAGACCGCTACTTTCGTCAATTAAGGCGGATGGATACTTTTTCGTTCATTGTACGTTAGAGATTGTATTGCTAAGGGGAAGTACAGTCCACCTTGAACTAGCGATTTGTATTCCAGACGGAGTGACAATACAAGACTGAACGAAGGATTTTTTTGTATACTGTAAGTAACACTATAGAAACGAGGGATTTCAATGTCAGAACTAAGAGATCGTTTAATGGCCGATATAAGGACAGCAATGAAGGAAAAAGACACAATGAAGAAAGGTGTCATCAATTTATTGCGGGCTGGTCTACAGAATGAATCACTAGATTTAAAGCGTGAACTGACGATTGAAGAAGAAATCAAAATCGTTCAGCGTGAACTCAAGCAAACCAAACAATCGCTTGAAGAAGGTCAAAAAGCCAATCGCGAAGACATCGTGGAAGCAGAAAAAGCGAAGATCGCGATCGTTGAATCGTATTTGCCGAAGCAGATGAATGTGGAAGATGTAAAAGAATTGATCGCATCATTAGGCACTCCAACCGATGCATCAATGGGTCAGACAATCGGCGTTGTAATGAAGGAAGTTGCTGGTCGTGCAGAAGGAAAGACTGTTTCGCAGGCAGTTAAAGAGTATTTGCAGAACTGAATTATTAATAAGAGAACTGGATGACAAGTCGTGTACTTGTCATCCAGTTCTTTTATTTTTCAAACGAAGCCCGTAATACATAAACCACGTCGTATTTTTTTAATTCATCCAAGTAGCCTTCTTTTTGTTCATAAAAATCGCTAGATAACGTACTAGTCGGCGAACCTTCTGTCGTAGATGTGTAGACGATACCGGCCAACAACATATTATCCGAGAGAAGTAAACCTTCTTGTGGATTGGTATTAAATAGAGTCGCCATATCGTCCATACTCTTAAGTTCTTCTTGATTACTCACACTCGCAGAGCCTTTAGCGTCACTGACACTTGCGGAGAATAATAATTCTTCCTCAAGTGTTTGTGTGACCGTCAAGACGATGCTACCCTTCGTCGACTCACCAGGCAGTGGAGTAGATAACTCGCTGATTGGCTCCGCAACCTTCTTACCTTTTTTATACTTTTCCACCCACAAATTAACCTTTGTATAGTTTTGATCAGCTGTATAGTCAAAGACAAATGCAGTATTGGCAGCTGTTTCAAGTATTTGTTTTTCACGATCTGTAAGTTCAGGTATCGTCAATTTATTCGTATCGGTTGCTGCACAGGCACTGAGAAATAATAGGCAACTTAAGAGAGCTATACTCATTCGTTTTTTCATCGCTTATGCCTCCTTCTCTATATATTTAATTATAGCATTTTACAGTATTGTCTGAAGCCATTGGGCACTCCGAATATGTAAAAGAAAGCTATCTATTTTTATTAAATACATATTAGTTAACTAAAAAGGGGAGATGAATGGTTGCAAGTGTCAAGTGCCGTGGTAATTTCACGGGTTAAGGAAAGATGTTCATACGCGACGGGCATGCGCGCGTTATGATGAGGTCGACAACCTATATGTTGCGTGGATGGTTTAATTAAATAAACTAAAAACAGTCACCAGCATTTTTCTGCCAGTGACTGTTTTTAGTTTAATGGCTGCCTTGATAAGTAGAAGTGGGCTGTTCCGTTTCGCTCATTAAACCGTATAAACGATCATACCGTTCAATCAACCGCTCTAAGCCGGTGTCCAAGCGCTCTATCAGCATGCACACGCGCTCTATCATGCACCGCAAGCGCTCATACTTGCCATGTAACCGCTCAATACGTACAACAACGTTCACACTTTCCGCATTACTCCAACAAACCTTGTTCTTTCAAAAATGCCTCTGCTACTGTTTTCGCGCTAGCACCTTCCGCATTCACTTGATAATTCATTTCACGCATCTCATCGTCCGTTACGATTCCGGCTAGACTATTTAACGCATCCTCAAGTTCAGGATACTTCTTTAATGTCTCTTTGCGAAGCAATGGCGCGCCTTGATACGGTGGGAACAGTTCTTTATCGTCTTCTAGAACTGACAAATCATATTCGCGTAGCTCGCTATCTGTCGAGTAGGCGTCCATCAAGTTGATTTCGCTTGCCTCTATAGCTTGATAGCGCAGCTTCGGTTCCATCGTTTGAATGGAAGGGAACGTAATGTCATAAAGCTTTTGAATGCCTAAGTATCCATCTTCCCGGTCATTAAATTCGAGAGTAAAGCCCGCTTTTACGGCCTGTTCCACTGCGGCTAGATCAGAAATTGTTTTAAGTCCGTACTCTTCTTGGAATGTTTTGGAGACAGCGAGTGTATACGTATTATTGAAGGACATCGGTGTAAGGAATGTCATATTAAATTGTTCGTCTAGTCCTTTTCGCGCTTGCTCATACACTTCGTCTCGGTCATTGCTGACGGCTTCATCTTTCAAAAACTCGGATATCGCCGTACCTGTAAACTCCGGGTACAAATCGATGCTTCCAGATTTCAATGCATTGAAGACGAATGACGTTTTACCGAGCCCCGGTTTTAATTCCACGGAAAGATCCGTTTGGTCTTCGATCAATAGTTTGTACATATTAATAAGAATTTCAGGTTCTGCGCCAAGTTTGGCACCAATGACTATTTCTTGTTTGGAGTTACCGCCTAAGAATGGAGCTGCTATCATCAAGACCGCTACAATAACGAAAATGGTAAACGCAGTGATAGCTTTCCTAAACGAAAGACCTTCGAATATTTTTAATAAGTAATCAAAGAATAGTGCTAGTAACGCTGCTGGTATAGCGCCTAGGACAATTAATGATGGATTATTACGATCAATACCAAGCAATATCAAATCACCTAGTCCACCTGCGCCAATCAATGCCGCTAATGTGGCAGTTCCGACGATCAATACCATCGAAGTGCGGATACCTGCCATAATGATCGGCATTGCGAGCGGCAATTCCACTTTCATCAACCTTTTTCGGGTATTCATTCCCATCGCAGTCGCTGCTTCTTTAAGTGAAGGATCCACTTCTTTAATGCCCGTGTATGTATTACGTAAAATGGGCAACAACGCATAGACGACTAACGCTATAATTGCGGGTATTTTTCCTATACCGAATAGGGGAATCAATAGACCGAGTAGTGCAAGGGAAGGAATTGTCTGCAATACAGCGCTTGCACCGATGACAGATTCCGCCATTTTTCGCCGGTTTGTCAAATAGATGCCAAGTGGAACCGCAATCAGAACCGCAATTAATAAGGAGATTAAGGAGATTTGAATATGTTCGATCAGAGCGTCCAGTAATTGACCGCGCCGACTTTGAAGAACATCCAGAAAACTATTCATTCGTTATTCCTCCTTTACGTGACTGCTCAGCTAGAAAGTGGAGAATGCCTTCTCGTGTAATCATTCCAACAACGTGTCCGTCTTGTTCAATCGCGACTTGGTCAGTAGAAGTCAAGAACTGTAAGAGCGTTCCCCATTCTGAGTCAATTGGTATCGCGAAAGCCAACGATAGATTTGTAGGAATTTCCTCCAGATGATCTGCAATGGAAAATGTGCGTGCTGCAGCCGATGCAGTAAATTCACGCACGAACGGTGAAGCAGGTCTAGTAAGAATTTCTTGCGGTGTTGCAATTTGTTCGATTTTACCCTCATTCATAATACAGACCCGATCACCTAATTTAAATGCCTCCTGTAAATCATGCGTGACGAATACAATAGTTTTTTGAATTCTTTGCTGTAAATCCAGTAGATCATCCTGAAGTTTCAAACGACTAATAGGGTCCAGAGCGCTAAATGGTTCATCCATCAATAGAATATCTGGGTCGGCTGCAAGTGCGCGCACAACACCTACTCGCTGTTGCTGACCACCTGACAATTCACTCGGTTTACGCTTCCGATACAATTCGGGATCTAATCCCACCATTTCAAGCAGTTCCGTTACACGTTCGCGGATTTTTTTCTTTTTCCAGCCGACCAATTCGGGGACAATTGCAATGTTTTCTTCGATTGTCATATGGGGAAATAAGGCGATTTGTTGTAAGACATAACCAATTTGCCAACGAAGTTCATGGATTGAATAATCACTGATTCGCTTGCCATCGAGCCAAATCGTGCCTTTTGTAAGTGGGATCAGTCGGTTGATCATCTTAAGCGTAGTAGTCTTTCCACAACCACTTGGTCCCACTAGAACTAGAAACTCCCCCCGCTGAATTTCTAAATTCACCGATTCTACGACTAGGCGTGACATATCATAACTTTTTGAAACTTCTTCAAAACGAATCATCGAACCCCCACCTTTTTATGATAATTTTCACATAGTATCGATAGAATAGAAAGTTATATCCCTTCGAGAAGAGTAATGAGAAATCGTGCATTGTAATGAGCCGTTCATTTTCCGTTCACCTTCATAAGATAAGATGTGAGTATAAAGAATAACACGGAGGCGTTACTATGAAAATCGCATGGAAAGAAATGAAGAAAAGCAAAGCCAAGTTTCTAATTCTTGGATCTATTATATTTCTCGTTAGTTTCTTGACGTTTATTATTTCAGGACTGGCAAATGGGTTATCCCAGGATAATGCTGCGTTGATAAAAGATTTACCTGACGGACAATTTTATCTAAGTAAAGATGCAGATAGTACGTATAATCTCTCCAAAATAGACGAAGAGGTTCAAAAGCAAATACTTATAGACAATCCTAATGCAACCGCATTTTCGGTTCAAATGGGATTTGTCAACGATGCGGAAGATAAGCAGCATAGTGTAGCATTCGTTGCTTCTACTGAGTCTAAGCTATTTGAAAATGTCAAAGACGGGGAAATTGTTCTGGATAGCTCGTTGAAAGAAGACGGTATTGAAGTCGGTGACGTCTTAACTAACAATCAATTTAGTGGAGAATTCATTGTTAAAGGATTTGTGGAGCAGCAGAAATACAGTCACGCACCCGTTGCATTCATTGGAATGACGAACTACCAAGAGATCTATCGTGTGATGGAAATGCAAACGATTTTCATTCCGGGAAAAGATGCACCCACACTGAGTGCACTCGATTCTTTTTCGAATAAAGAGTTCTTACATGCTATTCCGAGTTACAGTGCAGAGCAGATGTCATTGAATATGATTGTCTGGTTCCTTGTCATTATCAGTGGTATGTTGTTTGCAATTTTCTTCTATATGATGAATGTTCAGAAGATCGGGTTGTACGGCATATTGAAAGCGATTGGCATGAAGACGATTTCGTTATTCAAGATGATTTGGTATCAGATGCTAGTCATTACCGCTATTTCACTCGTATTGTCCATTGCGCTCAGCCAAGCATTCAGTTTTGTTACCCCTGAAGGCATGCCATTCCACTTAACGATGGATACTGTCTGGATGCTATCTGCAGTATTTATGACGGTCGGTTTTATCGGTGCGACCATTTCAGGAATCCAAGTGAAAAAAATTGAACCGCTTCAAGCGATTCAACAAGGAGAGATGTAATATGTCTGTCTTTACTATTGATCATGTAAAAAAGACGTTTACCAATGGAGAAATCGAAGAAGAGATATTAAAAGGTGTGAATTTGTCTTTGAAAGAAGGGGAAATTACCGCGTTGATTGGCCCTTCCGGCTCTGGAAAATCAACCATCTTAACGATTGCGGCAGGTTTGCAAAGAGCATCTGGCGGTGAGATTTTATTTGAAGGGAAAGACATGACGAAAATGAGTCAGGAAGAGATTCGCCATGTTCGTGCAACGGACTTCGGATTTGTTTTTCAGTCTTCCCACTTGGTTCCTTTTTTGACGGTGGAAGAGCAACTGCAGTTGATGCTTGACGTAGCGGAAACGAAAACGAGTAAAAAGGAACAAGCTAAAGCAATAGATGAGATGTTAAAGTTAGTTGAAATGCAGCACCGCAAAGATGCGTATCCTTCTTCTTTATCAGGAGGAGAGCGTCAACGTGTAGCGATTGCTCGCGCGATCATTCATCGTCCAAAGATCTTATTTGCAGATGAACCCACTGCAAGTCTTGATACGAAACGCTCGAAAGGTGTGATGGAATTATTGCAGGAATTAACACGTACATTACATTTAACGACATTGATGGTGACGCATGATGAAGAGATGCTACGGTATGTTGATCGGGTTATAACGATGCGAGATGGTTATATAGTAGAATAAAACAGTTGACCCATCGATACAATGACTAAAGAACACCGTGATCAATACAAAGATGGAACTATCAACTGGGATGAAGTATGAGCGTAGCCAGAAAATAAATAAGCCGTTCAACACGTCTGTCGCATATAGTGGCAGACGCTTTTTTCTGTGGTAAACTAGTGGCATAAAGAAGAGAAAAGGGGAGAATGACTATGAAATCACCATTTACATTTACACATACAAAGCCCGCGAATACAGAAGAAAAACAACCTGCGCTATTTTTACTTCATGGAATGGGGAGTCATGAAGAGGATCTACCGCAATTAGTTCAAGAATTTAAAGAAACACATCATATTTTCAGTTTGAGAGGTCCTGTCGTTCACGCGCCAGGCTATGCATTTTTCACGATTGAAGAAGAAGGAAAGCCGGTCCGTGAAGTATTCGATAAAGTGCTCGTCTACATCCAATCATTTATACGTGAAGCCATTCAGGAATATGATCTAGATCCTGAGCGGTTGACAGTCATCGGTTTCAGTCAGGGAGCCGCTCTTGCACAGGCGCTGGGTGTAACGTTGATACCTTCACTCCATGGAGTGGCGGCACTTAGTGGATACGTACCTGATTTCGTCAAGAGTGAATATGCAATACAGTCCGTGGAAAATCAACACGTATTCATTTCCCATGGTGACTATGACTATATAATTCCATCGCAATCTGGAGCGGAAAGCAAGGAATACTTTGAATCACTTGGCGCGCATGTAACGTTCAAAACATATAATGACGGACATGGCGTAACGCCAGAGAATCAACAAGATTTGGTGACATTTATTCGGTCGCTATAAGGGATTGGTCGAAATAGACGACAAACAAGACTTCACTGGATGAGTGAAGTCTCTTTTGTTGTATTCATTTTTCCGTTTATTCCACCCGTCTTAACCGCAATTTCCTATTCATTGCATACCGTTGCAACATAGCTGGCCACGTCATCCCGAACAATACGAGGAAAATGCCAAGAAACTGCAATGCCGTTAATCTTTCGCCAAGCAACAACATTGAAGCTATAATCGCTACGGGCAATTCAACAGCACTTAAAATAGAAGACATGCCTGCGCCAACTTTTGGTACTCCGATAGAAAATAGGAAGATGGGGAGAACAATGCCAAATACGCCCAAAATGGCACCATAAACCCACAATCCATCACCTAACATCCCGTTCCATAAAATTTCGGGAGACTGGAAAAAAGTGATTGCGATCGCTGCATAAAATGACATTAAGAACAACCGCGTCACGACATCCATACCTGGTACTGGCTTCTGATTCGCTGTAACGAACGCTGCGAAACTAAACGCAGCAGCAAGTCCCCATGCCCATCCTTGCCATGGAATCCCGCTTACATCCACGTCAATCAATCCTGCAGCTAAAATCGTCCCACCGAATAGAAAAACAAGCGATACCACTTCTGATTGTTTAGGCAAACGCTTGGCTAGTACACACTCATACAACATACCGATCCATGTGAATTGAAAAAGCAAGACAACTGCCAGTGAAGCAGGCATATACTCTACCGATTTGCCGTATACGGTGCCTGTAATTGCTGTAAATAATCCTGCAATTAAGACCGGAAAACTGCCGCGAAATGTTGGTTTAGAGCGCTTAACGAAAATAAAAATAATAAGAGCTAAAAGAAATCCTGTATAATATTGGCT
This sequence comes from Sporosarcina sp. P34, assembly GCF_002743375.1. GTDB lineage: Bacteria > Bacillota > Bacilli > Bacillales_A > Planococcaceae > Sporosarcina. Next base: position 117,261 of record NZ_PDZC01000007.1, on the reverse strand, counting down.
CGTCACTGCCTCTGAAGCGGTGAAACCATCCTGAATAGCTAATTTGATAATCGTTGATAAAATTCCATAACATGCAGCCCCAAATACAACGAGCAACGGATACATCCACAGTTTCATCGGTACACCCTCCATTTCCATCGGATCATAGTATATCATGAAAATGGTTTTTCAAACTGCGCAATACTAATCGTATTTCCCGGGAAATAGCGACAATAACTGCAAATAAACGGGGAAAAGCTGTACAGTGGAATTTTCACTGTACAGCTTTTATCGGTAGTTCAGTGGGGAGCGCCGTAGTCATTCGACAAGCTGCCACCACTAAAACGGGGGGAGTGGTTGATTTTTTCTTTCATAAGCGCTTTTCGCTGATCGGGTAGAGAGATGGAATCGACTGTTTGCATATCTTCATGCAAATCGAACAAACTAACTGTGTTAGTCTGTAGATTTTCAGGATGTGTCTGAATCAGACGATACGTATTCGGAGGATAATTGGGGCTTGGATTTTTCGTTGACGTCACGTCTAACCGCCTCCTATTATGCTTGACGAACCATTTTGAGAAGCATATGTGCCAAAGAGTGTTGCTCTTCTTTAGAGCCTGAATCCCAAAGTTCTTGTAATAAATATTGCTCACGATTTCGAGGTTCTTCATGACGTGATAAATAATCGGCAATAAATGTTGTAGTTTTCGCCAATTGTTCATCATTCATTCCAAGGATTTCACCTTTTTTTACTTTATCAGCGAGATACCCTTTAAAATGATTGAAGTTCTGTAAAATCTGCTCTTTCTTTTCATTTCCCATGTTTGAAACTTCAGACTCCAACTTCTTTTTCATATCCACCAATCAACCACTCCTTTTCATTGTGATACAACTAGCTTGTACAGGAAGTAATGAACTATGCATGTGAAGATAGTGGTAATGTATTTTGAATTATGTGTGAAAAGAGGCTTCAGTGGGTAGGAGTATAGCATAGTGAAAGGGAGGTGCAATAATGGCTACTAAACAATATGCGGGTACATTTCATTCTGTGGATAATGTCCTTTATAAAATAACTGAACTTGAGGCAAAAGGATTTAAAAAACATCATATGTGTGTAGTTTCCAATGTGCGGGATGATCTGAAAGTTTTGGAAAGTGATTCTGATATAGAGATAATCGGTATCCAGGAAGGGTCGCTCTGGGATCATACGCGCCGTTTATTCAACAGTAAAGATGAAATGTTAACGATTTTCATTAAAATGGGTTTTACGAAACTAGAATCCAAAACATTCTACACTGATTTAAAAGAAGGCGGCATTGCTTTGTTTGTCGATCAGCTAACAGACGAAGAACGAGTCCAATCTGTAGATCCTCATGACAGTGCTCGACAGCAAACGGAAAGCGGGGAAAATCTGGATAGTGATCCGAATGAAGTAGTGGGGAACCCGATTCCAAACAGTCCGAGAATAGGTACAGATTAGTTGTAAAAAGAAGGATCTTCCATCGTAATGGAAGATCCTTCTTTTATGTTCGTACTACACGTTTTACTTGTTAGGGTGTGCTTCATCATCACTGAAGTGTTCTTTCGCTTCACCAATCTTTTCTTGTGCAGCGCCTTTTGCCTTGTCCCATTTACCTTCAGCTTGCATTTTAGTGTCATCAGTCAAATCACCTATGGTATCTTTTACGCTACCTTTTACTTTGTTGCCAATACCTTTTAATTTATCTTCTGCACCGTGATCTTTGTTACTCATACTATCTCCTCCGTTTCGTTTGTTAGTATATAAATACCCACTTTCAAAAAGAGAAAACATCTGAAGTATTGTTGGAATAGTTACAGCACGATTGTGCCTGCCACATTCTACTGATTGATTATGTCATAACCTCATTTCACAAGATACCAGTTATTTATAATATGAGTTACGGATGATTTTTGGATGAACAGCCGGAATGGAGGCATGATATTGCACGATATAGTGTGACTAAACAAGTGAAAAGCCGGATCCCTTTAGAGGCTCCGGCTTTTAGGGTGTTTACAAATGTCTGGCATTACGGAGTACTGTTCATTCCTGAAAGGTTACTAATTTGCTCCATAAGCTTTTCCCGTGACTGCTTATTTCGCATGAGATAAAGTGCACCAAGTCCGACAGCTGTCATCGCCATTTTGCTCATTTGTCTAACACCTCCAAATGGTAGGATGGCTCCTTATAGAAAGAATATACACTGAATTTCAATTTGTCTCCTACAATTTCCTGTTAAACTTTTAGTGTAGTGATATAATTTCATTATTCACATTTATTGGACTGGAAGTGTCATCATGAATTTACAAGCTAAATCAACGATTCGCGAACTTCGATTTTGGCGTATTGTCATCGGGCTAGGCATTGCTTCAGTGCTGATTTTTGCCGCGATGTATGCTATACAACCTTTGCTACCTATTTTAACGAAGCAATTCAATGTCTCCGTGTCCGCAGCCAGTTTAGCCATGTCGGTTAATACAATAGGTCTAATTTTCGGTTTAGTGATTCTTGGATTTTACTCTGATCGACTAGGTAGATCAATTTTTGTAAAAATCTCAGTTTTAGTAACAGCTCTTTTATTTATTCCTATGTTTTTGACGCATTCTTTTACAGTGTTTCTGGTATTGCGATTTATACAGGGCTTTGGGATGGCGGGCGTATTGGCTGCAGCTCTAGCCTATATCAATGAAGAGATCAATGAGCGGGTAGTGAGCGTGGCGACAGCTCTATATATTTCATTCAACGGCACTGGCGGGATGCTTGGCCGTTTTGTAACGGGGTATTTGGCAGAACGCTGGTCTTGGGAACTGTCACTTCAACTTCTAACGGTCGCAGGTGTATTGATATTTATCTTCTTACTATTCGCGTTACCGAAATCCAATTACTTCGAACCGAGTGTGGCGTCGATAAAGAAAGACATGGAAGGTTTCGGTGTCCATTTAAAGAATCCGGCTTTGCTAATGGTCTTTGGACTTGGTATTGCACTACAGTTGAGCTTTACCGGCATGTGGACATTTCTGCCTTTTCATTTGACTACTTCACCATTTTCGATGACGCTTGATGAGGTTTCCTATATCTACTTCGCTTATGCATTTGGAATTATCGGTGCACCGCTGGCCGGCTCGATTGCCAGTAAGGTAGGTATGAATCCGGTTCGTTTAATAGGCGTACTATTGCTGGCAGTCGGTTGTCTTCTAACGGTTCCAACTACACTACCACTGATTATTATTGGTTATTGCGTGATCTGTCTTGGCTTTTTCTCTGCCCATTCCTTAACTGCTGCATCTGTCAGCAAAGAAGCAACGCATCATAAGGGAAGTGCATCAAGCCTGTATCTCGTTTCTTATTATATTGGTATGGCAGCGGGAAGTACGCTAGTCACACCGCTTTGGCAGTTTGCAGGGTGGACGGGTCTCGCTGTGTTTTCAGCGGTTGTGCCGGTTGTCTATGTACTGTTGATAAGAATACGGCGCAGCGTGTTAAAAGCGTAGTACATAATAAACCAGCTGCCTAGAATGAATCCCGGCAGCTGGTTTGTTTTAGCTTTTAAATATTTCTGGAATAGTCTGTAAGTCGATACCCCATAATAATGGAAGCAAGAAGTAAATACAAAGCGTCACGAGCACAACTCCGACTATATTGAGCACGAATCCGGCTTTGGCCATGTCAGGAATCCGTAGATAACCGGATCCGAAAACGACCGCGTTCGGTGGGGTAGCAACCGGTAGCATAAACGCACAAGACGCTGCTACACCCGCTGCAATCATTAATGCATACGGATGGAAATTTAGTGCCAATGCCAACGAAGCCATGATTGGATACATCATAGAAGCTGTTGCTGTATTCGATGTGATTTCTGTTAAGAAAATGACCAATGTTGTGACAATTAAAATAATGACAATGAGGGGAACACCTTTCAACCCAATCAGTTGAGTACCGATCCATTCAGACAGACCGCTACTGACAAAGCCAGCTGCGATAGCTAGTCCGCCACCAAAGAGAAGTAAGATACCCCAAGGTAATTTCACTGCTGTGTTCCAATCTAGCAAGTGATCGCCTTTTTTATTTACAGACGGGATGATAAACAAAATCATCGCAAAAGCAATCGCAATGACACCGTCACTTATGCCGTCAATGAATTTAGATAGGAAGAACGAGCGTGTAATCCATGAGAAAGCAGCAAGAGCGAAGACGATGAAGACCATAATCTCTTCAATTGAAGGTCGTCCAAGCAACTTCTTTTCTTTATCAATGACTTCACGTCCGCCAGGTAATGTTTTGACTGGTGATTTGTAGACGATCTTCACTAAATACCACCATGTCAATAAGATAAATACCCAAGCAAACGGTACACCGAACAACATCCATTTACCAAATGATAACTCGATGCCGTAAATTTTATTGATAGCGCCGGCAAGCAATGTATTCGGAGGCGTACCGATCAATGTCGCAATCCCGCCTAGTGAAGCAGAGTAAGCAATACCAAGCATCAAGGCTTTACCGAATCCAAAGTTTTCTTTTGATGTATCGATAGACGGATCGTCCTTTAATGCGATCGTTACTTGTGTAATAATCGCCAAACCAATAGGCACCATCATCATGGCTGTGGCAGTGTTGGAAATCCACATAGATAGGAATCCGGTAGCTACCATAAAACCAAGAACGATTTTGTCCATGTTTGTTCCGATGGCGGAAATTATGGTTAGAGCAATTCGTCGATGTAAATTCCACTTCTCGAGCGCGAGTGCGATCATAAATCCACCCATAAATAAGAAAATCGTTTCATCTCCATAGGAAGATGCGGTGTCTTTCATTTCCAATCCGCCTGTCATCGGAAACAATATGAGCGGTAGCAAGGAAGCAACCGGAATGGGAATAGCTTCCGTAATCCACCAAACCGCAATCCATACTGTACTAGCTAAAATAGCGACACCGGCCGCGGATAAATCTGCAGGTTTGAAGAACAGTAAAATAAGGGAAAAGAGTAATGGACCAAGCACCAATCCAATGAGCTGTGTAGCTGAATAACTGCGGGAGTCTCTACCTCCCCCTTCATGATTTACGCCAATCTTCTTTCCACCTTGTCCGCCTCTCACCATTTCAGAGGAGTCGGGCGCAGTGAAAAAACGGAAGACATCTTTCACTTGATCATGTAACGACCAAAGACGGTTCCAAGTCTGTTGTAACATTAAGATCCCTTCATTTCTACGTTGTATTTCTTGAAGAGTAGCAATCTTCCAAGACACCACCATTTTACCTATTAAATACAACTTGAACAAGTGGAATTTAGACTTTTTCGTATAATTAGACAAATATTGTTACAATACAGTGTGTAAATCCAGAGTTATTATATAGCAATCGGCAAAAAGAATTTTTCGACACGAGTGATTGAACCGCGTATAATAAAGCTAACTATGTAAATTGAATTAGAAGGGAAGTGAGCATTTGACGAAAAAGGCGTGGTTCCAGGTAGGTGTGGGTATATTATTAGCATTGTTGATCACGAAATACTTTTTAGAAGTAAATTATATTTTTAGACCGGTTGGTATCATTGTACAAACGATTATCATGCCATTAATTTTTGGTGGCCTGCTTTATTACATAACGGTACCTATCCAACACTATTTGGAAAAGAAAAAAATGCCGAGATGGGGAAGTATCCTAACGATTATGCTCATACTCGTAGCCGTCTTATGGATTTTGGTCGCGATTATTGGACCGATGGTGACGAAACAAGTTAATAATTTGGTAGACAATGGGCCAGCTCTCACACATCAACTCGAGCAACTGAAAGATCAAGCGATTAATCAAAAGGAAAACTTACCAGAAGGTTTGCAGGACTCCTTAAATTCAGCAATCGAATCCGTACAAACTTTTGCGGTAACATTCGGCAAATGGTTCGTACAATTTGTACAATCATTCGTTCAAGCAGTCGCGTTACTGTTACTTGTACCATTCTTCTTCTTATTTATGTTGAAGGATCATGAAAAACTTGCTCCGAGAATATACAATCTATTTTCCGGGAAGCGACGCATATGGGTAAAGAAGACATTGGAAGATATTGATCAAGTTTTGCGTTCTTATATCCAAGGACAATTATTAATTAGTGCTATTTTGGCATTGCTTATTTTGATTGGTTATTCAATCATCGGATTGGAGTATGCCTTGTTACTGGCAATTCTCGCGTTATTCATGAATATCATTCCGTTCATTGGACCTTGGATTGCGGTGGCTCCAGCCTTAATCATTGCGTATTTGCAGGAGCCTAAATTAGTTATTTGGGTCGGAGTTGTGACGTTAGTCGCGCAACAAATCGATAGTAACCTAATTACGCCGAACGTAATGGGGAAATCACTTGATATCCATCCACTGACGATCATTACGGTATTATTAGTAGCGGGAAGTCTTGCAGGATTCCTTGGTATTTTGGTAGCCGTACCTGCTTATGCTGTTGGTAAAGTAATTGTGCAGAACATCTATGAAATGCGACGAGAAATTAGTGAAGCTGCCACGAAGAATGTCTAGTGGTAGTACCAACCTCTTGGTCTTTGAACTGAGAGGTTTTTTGGATGGATAAATAAAGTAAAACCGCACATCCTAACGAAAATGAAAGGGTGTTAACGGATGTTGACGGAGTTTCCAGTTATTCATACCAATGTATGGGATGCAATATGGGGTGTACCAGTTGTTTTGATCGTAGTACTGATCATTAAATGGCTTTTTAAATTGCCGCCTGCCTGGCTTTCAACAGTAGCCACAGTAGTTGCGCTTGCAATGTCAATATTCATTAGCCATCCAAATAACTTGTCTGCCGGAATTTTCATGGGCTTTTTTTATAGTGGTGCGGCAATGGGTATTATTTATTCGACTACACAATCCTTTCATGCATATCGTAAACGGTAAAAGCAGGCCTTCGCGTAGTGAGCGAAAGCCTGCTTTTTTATTGTAATGGACAAAACCCGCAACGCATCAACCCGGGTACATCTTTAGAGAAGCAGCAGGTTTTGCGAACAGTCGTATTCAGTAGAGCGGATGGTTCTGAGCCGTTTAAATAGCTTGCAAAACGTGAGTGATCAGCGATACCTGTCCATAAGCTGTCGCTTTTTAGCATTTCAACATCTTCTCTTGCTTCCATTTCCGATCCCGGATCAGACAATAGTACATGGTATTGCCAGAGCCAGAACCCGAAGACATTCTCCCATAAGGTAAGGGGAGATATTGACACTACGCTGCGCAACGATGTAATGACTGCATGTGCATCATCCAGTACACGTTTAATCTGTGCTTGCCGGTCTTCGTCATCTATCATTTCCCAGTCTGCGGAATTTATAAATAGGCTGACGGTTTTATTGCCGAACTCCTCTCGCACACCGAACTGAAGATCTTCTGCCAATCCATTCCACATTTCGTCGTATGCAGCTAAATTATACAGTTGCATGGCGAAGAACATACCGAGGCGACGTACGAAGAACGACGCGGCTACGACTTCATTTGGACTTTGGCTGATAGTCTGAGTGACTTCGACGATGGTCTGTACTTTTGAAGAATCTAAGACATCTGCAAGCGTAAAGACTGGAATTGCCGGCGGTTCCAAGTAGACACTGTAACTATTCAATTCTCTGATTTGGTCTGCTGTAAGTGTAGTCATGACTTCAGTATAGTCAAACTACTTGGCGGAAACAACCCGAACGTGATACCTGCCCAACCAGTTTACTAGGCCTTTACATACAATAGGCAGTGAAGAGGTGGTGAAGAGTGGAAACTCAAGAATTGGCTCGCAATAAATCATTCGAGGTAGAGCAAAGGGAATGGAAGTTGCGGCAACGCAAAGAACGCGGCAAGCAACTGTTGACGATTGTGTCACCATTATTCCTGCTAGTGCTGTGGGAAGTGATGTCGAGAACAGGGATCTTGGATATTCGCTTTTTCCCGCCGCCCAGTAAGATTGTGCAAACCTTTTATGACATGATTGTGAGCGGCGTGATGGCGAAACATGTTGGCGTCTCATTGTATCGGATTTTCATCGGGTTTTTAGCAGGTGTCATTCCAGGCATTATTGTCGGTTTATTGATGGGATTATATTCTCCAATCCGGCATTTCGTTCAACCAATTGTTATGGCACTTATGCCAATTCCAACGTTGGCATTATTGCCAATCATCATTATTTTATTCGGAATTGGAGATTTGTCGAAGGTTGTGACGATTGCAGGAAGTGTATTTTTCCCAGTTGTCATTAATACGGCGGCGGGTGTATTGAATATCGACAAAATTTATTTGGATGTTGCTAGTAACTATCAAACGAGTCGCTGGAATTTCTTCTTTAAAATCGCTCTTCCCGGAGCACTTCCTGTCATGCTCGAAGGAATTCAGATGGGGCAGGCGATTGCGTTACTGACGATTGTGGCGGCAGAGATGATGGGAGCAACTTCTGGGATCGGTTATTTGATATGGACGTCCTATAAAGCCTTCTTATTGCCTGAAATGTATGTGGGATTAATACTCATCTCCTTTTTCGGTTATTTATTCTCGCTTATACTGCGTGCACTTCAAAATAAATTATTGCCATGGAGGTGAAAGAAATGGAGGGGAAGCCTAAGATTACGGTGGATGGACTAATGAAAGCATTTTATAAGAAACAGGGTAGTGTCATTGCGCTCGAAGATATTTCCCTAACGGTAGCTGAAGGTGAATTTGTTTGTCTCGTTGGGCCGAGCGGATGTGGCAAGACGACACTGTTGCGTATCTTGGCGGGACTTGAACAGCCGAGTGTCGGCAGCTTTACGATTGCGACTGAAACAAATAATCGGCCGTTACAATCGATGGTATTTCAGGAACGTGGTGTCATTCCGTGGCTGACGGTACGTGAAAATGTAGCCTTCGGGTTGAAGATGCGCAACTTGCCGACAGCATTCATAAATGAACGAACGGACTTTTATTTGAAGAAGACCGGGTTGGAACGGTTTGCTTCGCTGTACCCAAAAGAGTTGTCAGGCGGTATGAAGCAACGCGTGAGTATTGCGAGAGCCTTTGCGAATGATCCTGAGATTTTATTGATGGATGAACCGTTCGGTGCACTTGATGAACAGAATCGTTTTATTTTGCAGGAAGAGTTATTGAGTATTTGGGCAGAAACGAAGAAGACTGTATTATTCATTACACATAGTATCGATGAAGCGTTGTTGTTGAGTGATCGAATTTTGTTGATGGGCGCTCAACCGGGGAAAATCATTGAAGAAATCGTTATTGATATGCCAAGACCGAGAAAGATGGAAGATGTTCGGAAAGATCCGGAAATGGCGACAAAATTCATTGAGATATGGCGTCACTTGCAAGAGGAAGTACTGAAATCGAGAGAGTAAGGGATAAAAGGAGAGATGATGTGGGGAAATGGGTGAAGAAGGTAGGTTTGTTCAGCGTATTGTCGATCGTATTGATGATGGGGGCGTGTTCTCCGAAAGAAGTTACGAAGCCTGTATCGAATGACGACAAGCCAGCATCGGGTGATTTGGCTCCGCTTGATAAACAAGCGAAAGTATTTATAGCGGAAGACGGTGCTGCATCTGGCGCAGGTTTTTACATTGCGAAAGAAAAGGGATATTTTGAAGACTATAATATACGTGTAGAGTTTGCGGATTTTGCAAACAGCGATGATATGTTGCCCGCACTAGCCGCTGGGGAAGTGGATATCGCGGGTGGTGTTTCTACTGCATCATTCTTTAATGCGATCGCTCAAGGCATTGATGTACGGATCATCGCGGATAAAGGTCATAATATGCCCGGCAAATCGTACTTCAGTTTTGTCATCGGTAATCATATGGTCGATGAAATCAAAGAGTACAGCGACTTTAAAGGAAAGAAAATCGCGGTATCGTCTCGCAATTCCATTGATGGCTATATCTATGAAGAGATGTTAAAGCATGCAGGTTTAACGGAAGACGATGTAGAGTATGTACACATCGCAGACTTTGGTGCAATGCTTGGAGCGATTGATTCAGGAACAATTGATGCAGCATTGAATATCGAACCGCTTATCGCGCAAGGAATCAGTAAAGGTTTTCACGTTCGCTTTGGAGATGCTACCGATTATGCGCCTGAATCACAAATCGCCATGGTATTGGCTTCACCGAAGTTCATGGCCAATGAAGATTTGTCGCTACGCTTCATGGCAGCCTATTTAAAAGGAGTGCGTGACTATAACGACGCATTCTTTAAAGATCAAGGAAAAGAAGAGATCATAGACATTATGGTGAAACATACGGCATTGAAAGATCCTGAGTTATGGGAGAGGGTATTCGTAACGGGGCTCGATCCGAACGGCAAGATGTTTGTAGACGACATTAAGAAGCAGTATGAGATGTATAAGGCGAATGGGGCGATACGTGGTGAGATCGACTTCGATAAGTCTGTTGATCCGTCACTTGTTGAGCGTGCTATTAAGGAAATAGGGGTGTACGAAGATTGATAGTTAGTGGAGTTGTCCTAGAAGTCATGGTGTTGGTGACTTCTAGTGATGGCTCTTTTTTTGTTATGAAGAGGACGTTAGGGTAGGGAGTTGCGTTCCGGAAAGCATCCCTAGTTGGAGCTTCAATCCATCGTGGATGCCACTTCATTTACAGGGCCAACCTGTATGGCTAGCGCTTTTCTTCTAATGGAAAAAGGAGGTATATGTTATAAATTCAGCTATAATCAAACCCGAAATCATGCTAGAATAATAGGACTGACTATTCGGAAGTTTGGTGAAGAACATGAGAAAATACATAGGTGAAATCGGGTTGACGATCACTGCCATTATCTGGGGAAGCGGCTTTGTGATGAGTGCGCTCGCTTTGGAATATTATACACCGTATCAAATTTTGGCCGTACGTTTTGTCATAGGAGCGCTGCTACTTAGTATCGTCTTCCATAAACGTCTGCTTCGGATGGGTAAGTCAGTTTTATGGAAAGGTGCATTGCTTGGTGTTTTGCTGTATGGGGCATTTGCTTTGCAGACGGTAGGTTTACAGTTTACAACGCCTTCAAAGAATGCATTTTTAACCGGTGTAAATGTCGTGATGGTCCCGTTGATTGCATTCATTTTGTATAAGCGGAAGCTCGATACATTTGAATGGTTTGGTGCAGTACTGGCACTAATCGGAGTGGCGGTTTTATCGTTGCAGTGGTCTACTGCTATTAATATTGGCGATGTGCTGACACTCGGTTGTGCTGTGATGTTCGCATTTCATATTTTATACACGGCACGGTTTGTTCGCACAGAAGACGCCATTTTGCTCACGCTATTACAAATGGTTGTCGCCGCAGTGATCAGCTCCGTGACCGTTATCGCAATGGGCGAAACGTCATTCTCCATGGAACCAAAGGGTGTAAGTTCGGTGCTGTACTTAGCTGTGTTCTCTACGACTTTGGCATTCTTGATGCAAACAATTGGACAGAAACACGTATCAGAAACGAAAGCGGCTATTATATTATCGACAGAATCAGTTTGGGGCATGATTTTTTCGGTGGCCCTCGCCTATGAATTGTTGACGTTCCGCATGTTCCTAGGTGCACTCATTATCTTCATTGCGATTTTATTGTCAGAAGTTAGACCGCAACTATTGAAAAAACGAATCCCGACGCAAGTAGAAGAGCGTAACATTTGAAAAAGGGTTGTCCAGCAAGTCATCAACTGACTCTGGGACAACCCTTTACTATATTTTCTTTGCTGCCAATGAAGTTTGATAACTATGCAACGACATGCCCCCGATAATCACGAGCACGCCGACCAATGAAAGTGCCCCCGGTAATGGCATGCCTAGTAATAGCATCTCGCCAAGCATGGCAAAAATTAATCCGACAGACTGTGTGGCTTCGACAGCAGCCAGTTTCCCTTGATCATGTTGTACCATATCCGTCGCCATGAAGAATAGTGAAGTAGCGATCACACCTGAACTGACTGCAACAATTAATGACTGCACGACTTGGCCCATAGAAGGCAAGCCGACAGTTGCTGTTGCATAAACCGCTAGCAGTAACCAAATCGGTATTGTCATCCATGTCATCGCCAGTACACGCTGGAACGTATCAAGCCTTCCACCTACTAGATTCATCATTTTTCGGTTGCCAAGTGGGTAAGAGACCGCAGCAATGACAAGTGGCAATGTACCAAGCAGAATCGTTTTCGTCGATACGCTCGCTGCATGTGGAATCTGGATTAGCACAACACCTACTAAGATGATCAATGAAATTACCAATGAGACCGCTGGAATTCGGTGACGGATCATGCGTATTTCACCAGTTTCCGTCTTGGATTGAAACGTAAAGAAAGGGGCTAGCAACACGCCGGCGACGATTGTCATCTGCCATGTTCCAGCAACGAGCCATCCCGGACTATAGCCGGCTGAAAATGTCAGTGGACCATAAAACAGAACGAAAGCTACGAAACTCCAGATGAAAAAAGGCCAAGGTGCCGCAGTCATCTCCCGTTTTACACCGGGTAGACCACCGCGCATAGCTACGATGATCACTAGGAAGGGCACCATGAAGAAATAACGCAAAGATGCACTCCACATCCAACTGCCGCCATCTAGTTCCATTGATCGGTTCAACACAAAAGTCACTGCAAAAAACAGGGCGGATAGTATACCAATTCCAATTGCCCTCATATACTTACCCCCGCTGTTCTAGAAGTTGTAGCGCTTCAATAATGACTTGTGTAGCTTTCACCATATTATCTGCTGAGATGTATTCATATTTACCGTGGTAATTTTCACCGCCTGTGAAGATGTTTGGCGTTGGCATGCCCATATAAGATAGTTGTGACCCATCCGTACCACCACGAATGGGTGCGATGTTGGGTTCGATATCGAGACTACGATAGACGTCCGCCATTACGTCGACAATTTCCATGACAGGTGCAATTTTCTCCCCCATATTGAAGTACTGATCGGTTACTGTCAGCTCTATCGCATGTTCACCGTGCTTCTCTTGAAGACGTGTAGCGGTATCTTGCAAGAGCTGTTTGCGAGCTTCAAAAGAATTTCTGTCAAAGTCACGAATAATATATTGATAGGTTGTTTTTTCTACAGAACCATCTACGTGCATTAGGTGAATGAAGCCTTTATAGTTTTCTGTTTCTTGCGGGATTTCATGTTCCGGCATGGCTTGATGGAACTCTGCCGCGATCAATAGGGAGTTGACCATTTTACCTTTTGCAGTTCCCGGATGGACATTCGTTCCGTGAAACGTTACGTCCGCGCCTGCAGCATTGAAGCTCTCATACTGAAGTTCTCCAAGTGGTCCGCCATCCATTGTATAAGAGAAATCTGCACCGAATCGTTCTACGTCAAACTTAAGCGGACCACGCCCGATTTCTTCGTCAGGTGTGAAGCCAACGCGAACTTTGCCATGTTTGATTTCCGGATGTTCCACTAAATATTGCATAGCTGTCATAATTTCTGCGATACCGGCTTTATCGTCAGCGCCTAGTAAAGTCGTGCCATCCGTCGTGATCAGTGTATGACCGACATAGTTGTGGAGTTCGGGAAATGCTTGTACGGACATGACTGTTGTTTCATTCAATGAAATGTCTTTGCCATCATAGTTGTCGATGCGCTGAGGGTTGACGTTTGTCCCCGTGTAGTCCGTTGCTGTATCGACATGTGCTAGAAAGCCGACTGTAGGCAGTTGTTTGTCGGTGTTAGCCGGTAGTGTGCCGAAGAGATAGCCGTTTTCGTCCACCGAGATTTCGTCGAGACCGATGTCGGCCATTTCTTTTTCGAGCATACGTAGCAGATCCCATTGTTTTGCGGTAGACGGTGTCGTGTCCGAGGTAGCATCGGATTGAGTGTCGATTTTAGCATAGCGGATGAGTCGTTCAATCAGTTCTTCTTTCATGTAGCAAGCTCCTCTCCAAGATACGAATTAATGTTTTCATTCTAACAGAGGTGTGTGAATATTACGCTTAAAATGAAAAAAGAACCGAGAGTTTCGGTTCTTGGGAAATCATAAAGGTTTAGTTAGTGTTGGGGGAGGGATTTACGCTCTAGGCGGACGCGTTCTGGAGGGGCCGCGGTGAGCCAACCAGTCGCAGGCTCCCTTGGTTGTCTCACCTGTCGACCTGATCCTCCCAGAGTCGCCGCCTGCCGCTTCAATCCCTTACATAGTAAGTGGTTGACACCTACTGTTGTTCAGTAAAACTAGGTTTGTAATTGGTTTTGACTCGGAACTTCATCTGCACTTGAACTTAGATAAGTTGAAACTCAACAATAGTTAACACACTACCTACTTAGTGGAGCGACATAAGTCCCTCCACTAAGTAGGTAGGATTGAAGCGTAAGCTGGGGGCGACTACGGGAGGATCAGCAAAAGCGAAGCGTTAGGAGCATGTATGTTCCTAGACTTCAACAGAAAAGCCACGCCCTCCGGAAAGCGTCCCCAGCTAGAGCTTCAATCCCCTCGTACACACAGATTAGCCCCCAATTTTTCAAAATGTTCGATTTAGATTTTGCTTTTATTTATAATCAAGCAAATATATTAATCGTTGTAATGATGATCGGCATCGAGACGACGTCTATGAGGAAGGCGCCTACGATAGGGACGATCAAGAAGGCTTTACGTGACGGGCCGTAGCGTCCCGTAACGGCTGCCATGTTTGCCATTGCGTTTGGTGTCGCACCTAGACTATGACCCGCGAAACCAGCGATCATAACCGCTGCGTCGTAATCCTTACCAAGCAAGCGGAACAAGATGAAGATTGCAAACAATATGACGAAGATCACTTGTACAAAGACAATCAGTAACAATGGAAGCGCCAAGTCTGCGATTTCCCACAGCTTGATGCTCATTAACGCCATCGATAGGAAAATACCAAGTGATACGTCGCCGATCAAATTGATGCTCGTCATATGAACGGCGTCTTCTTTCACGCGATCTACAATGTTTCGTACGATAACCGCGACGAACATCGCGCCTACGTAGCCAGGCATTACGAAGCCAGTAGCGTTTGAGAAAAGATCTCCTATCAGCGTACCGCCAGCAATACAAAGTGTAATCAATAGAGTCTGTGTTAGGAAGTTGTCGGTATTGATTGGCTTTTCCAATGACTCCACGGAGTATGCTTCTCCATGCTCAACTTCTGTAGATTTCAAATCATATTTATTGATTAAGTATTTAACGATCGGACCACCGACTAGACCACCTGCTACAAGACCAAAAGTAGCCGCTGCGATACCAATGGATAGTGCTGAATCAATGCCCAGACTTTCTAATGTTTCACCGTAAGCCGTAGCGCCACCGTGTCCGCCTTCCATGGAGACAGCGCCAGCCATCATACCAATCAACGGATGTAGACCAAATATATAGGACATGGAGACACCTATGACGTTTTGAGCTAGGGCTAAGAAGCCACAAGCTGCCCAGTAGATCAGCAATAATTTTCCGCCAAGACGGATTAGACGAAAACTAGCACCGAGACCGACTGTTGTGAAAAATGTCAGCATGAATAAACTTTGTAGTGATGTATCCAACGAAAAACTTAGTAAATCGA
This sequence comes from Sporosarcina sp. P34, assembly GCF_002743375.1. GTDB lineage: Bacteria > Bacillota > Bacilli > Bacillales_A > Planococcaceae > Sporosarcina. Next base: position 101,740 of record NZ_PDZC01000007.1, on the reverse strand, counting down.
AGTACTTCAAAATAGTCGCTACAAACGCGAATAGTAAACCACCGACAACAGGGGCAGGGATACAGAACTTCTGTAGAAAGCCGATTTTACGGACTAACACCGTACCCAGTGTGAGGAGGGCTAACGCTAAAAATAGCGTAGTGATTTGATTTAGCTCAATTGTCATGTGATTCGACCTCCCAGCAATGCAAAGATTGCTTCATTTGTTAGATAAGCTCCCAGCTTAACCGTTTGATTAGTATGATCAAGTGACGGATTTATTTCGGAAATGTCGAATGAAAGGGTTTTCTCATGCGATGCAACAGTTTGAATGAAAGAGCGTACGATCAACGGGTCCAATCCGAAGGGGGACGGCGCACTTACACCTGGAGCATATGCAGAATTCAGGACATCCGAGCATAATGTTAACAAAATAGCGTCCTGTTTTTCAATGAATAACTGTATTTTTTTAAAAGTATCGTCTAAAGGACTTGTCGTAATTTGTTGTTCTGTGACATATGTCACGCTTTTTGCATCGGCTTCTGCGAATAATGCTTCCGTGTTGCCGAACTCCTGTATACCTAGCACGAGATAGTCGACGTTCAGATCAGCGTCAAGTATTTGCTTGAACATCGTGCCTGAAGAAGGTTGATCATCGTAGCTACGAAGATCAAAGTGTGCATCAATATTTATGACACCAATTCTTGCGTCAGGACCAAGGAAGTTGCGAACTCCTGTATAATGACCGAAAGCGGTTTCATGTCCACCGCCTAAAATGACAGGAGTTCCATGATTTTGAAGGCTATTTTGAACGACTGCTCCTAATTCAGCTTGCGCTTGTTCTAACTTGTCATCTTTACATACTATGGTACCTAAATCGACTAGCTGACAGTCCGCCGGTAAGCGCCAAGGCAGTTTTGCTAGTTCGCTTCGTAGTGCATTCGGTCCTTCTGCAGCACCCAGTCTGCCATTATTTCGACGTACACCTTCTTCGCAAGAAAATCCAATCAGGGTACAAGTCTTATCGGTATAGATTTCCTTTAATTCGGAAAATTGGATGATTTGGTGCATTCGAAATGCAGCTCTGTCAGTCTCGCTATCGGTGCGACCTGACCAGTATTTTTCATTTGATGGAATTAACAATATACTTCATCCTTTTCAACGTGATATTCTTACTATAATGGTCTGTACTTATTAATTCTAATACATGTTGTTCATATATTCATGCATAAAGGCTATAAGTGGAGGTGAAAAGTATGGAATTGAAGCAATTGCAGTATTTTGTGATAGTGGTGCAACAGTCTAGTTTTTCAGAAGCTGCCAAAAAACTTCATCTTTCACAACCTTCGCTCAGTAAAGCGATCAAGAACTTAGAAGTCGAAGTAGGATTTCAGTTACTTGAACGTACGACCAAACGTGTCCAACTGACAGAATCAGGTAATGTGGTTTATGAGCGTGCAATGAAGATTCTCCATGAGATAGATATTCTACAGCAAGAAATTAAAGAAGTGAAGTGCACAGGCAGTGGAAGTGTACAGATCGGTGTGATTGAATCAGTGAAAAACTGGCTTCCTTCTATATTACATGCATATCGTCAGGAGTTTCCATCGATGCATGTGAAGTTAATTGAGGTATTAGACCGTGGAGATGTTGAGCGAGCGCTCCGTCAGTACACGGTTCATGTTTGCTTGACAAATCAATTTATAGAGGCATCGGATATTGCAACAATTCCTTTGTATCAAGAGCAATTAGCAGTTGTCATGCATCCTGAACATCGTCTGGCAAGCCAGGAATCCATTACGCTAGCTGATCTAGAAGATGAAGCACTCATCGTTACGAGTGTTGGATTGCAAACTAGACAAGATATTTTTGCTGCATTTGCTGAAGAAGGAGTGCAAATGAATATAGGTTATGAAGTAGAGCGTTTTGAAACGATTGTGGAGTTGATACGAAAGAATATTGGCATTTCAATTATCCCACAAGAATATTTTGCACATGAACCTGATTCAACCATTGTCATTAAAACAACCAATTCGAAGACGCTGACACGTACAGTCTATCTCACGTATTTTAAAAAACGGTATATGCCGCCAGCTATTGAGAAGTTGGTGAGTAGTATGCAAATGCAGCATGACTCCTATGTGAAGTGGATAGAAGGAGGAGAGCTGGATGAATAAGTTATTATTCGGTATGTTAGTTGTCATTACGACTGCTTTAATGGGATCCTCGTTTGCTATTGGAAAAATCGGATTGGCATACTCTTCACCGTTGTTGCTAGTAGCATTACGTTTTACCATTGCAGGAGTGATCATGGCGGTAATTGTGAAAATAATGAAAAAACCCCATCCTAAAACAATTGGGGAGTGGAAGTGGCTTGCACTGATCGGTTCATTGCAGACCGCTGCAGTCATGGGGTGTATTTTTATAGCACTTCGCACCATAACATCAGGTGAAACATCTATTTTAACGTTTACGAACCCATTGCTTGTCGTGGTCATTGGGACATTAGTATTGAAGATTCATTACCGCTTGCAACAGTGGATTGGAGTCATTTGCGGATTGTTTGGGGTATTTATTACAATGGGTGGTCATTTGAATTTGAAGATTGGTACGGTATTAGGGTTTTTATCTGCAGTAGCATGGGCTTGCGCAACATTGCTCGTCAAAGTACATGGTCACCGTTTTGATACGTGGGTGATGACAGCCTATCAAATGTTATTTGGCGGATTAATCCTATTCGTGGCGAGTTATCTACTTGAAGAACCATTTTTCCTAGCGAATCCCTTATCATTGGCAATTTTAGGATGGCTTGCGATTGCCGCATCTATTGTACAATTTTCTATTTGGTTTTATTTATTGCAGACAGGAAATCCCGAAAGAACGAGTGCGTTTCTGTTCTTGGCCCCGTTCTTTGGGACGTTGTCGGGATGGGTTCTGTTGGATGAGAAGTTGTCTATGTCATTGGTTTTAGGTGGAATGCTCATTAGTTTGGGAATATTCCTCGTCAACTGGCGCAGCAAACGAGAGTTGAGTAGTGACCTATTGCCATAGACGGCAATAGGCCTGGAGTTCGCTGAGGAATGCTTGTACTTCCTTCGTGTTGGAATGGGTTCCTGTATAAAGAGTACGTTTGATTGGCGCTACTTTATAATCGAGTACAGTTAGTTCACCTTTTGCAAGTTCGTGTTTGCAACTATGACGCGACAAAATAGCGATGCCTAGTCCACTTAGAACAGCTTGTTTGATGCTTTCTGGCGAGCCCATGATAGTGGGCTGTACTTGTACTCCATATTGTTGAAGCGACTGATCAATTAATGGACGGCTAGGATCTTTCGTGTCAGGTAGGATCCAATGTGTATTTTGTAAATCTAGGATGGATGGGCTTTTTTTATGTGCAAGCGGATGATGAATGGAAGCAAAGAGTAATAATTCGTCTTGCATAAATGCTTTAGACGATGGTAAATGGTCTAGTTCACTACAACCAATGTCGGCTTTCTTGCTTTTTAGTAATCGCTTAATTTCAGATGAAGGTGCGGTCATCAGTTCCAGATGCATGTCGGGATACTTCGCGTGTAGCCGGGTAAGGACATCCGGTAAAATGGCTTGCGAAATAACCGGTGAAGCGGCAATACGTAAGGTTCCTTTTAGTACCGTGGATTGCGTTACGTCTACCTTCGTACGATCAGTCAAATCAATCATCTCCCATGTGCGTTGATATAGTAATCATCCAGCGAGTTTCACGATATCCAATAAACGGGCGAATTTTGTATGAAAAAATAGCCTTGCATTATTCTGCAAGGCATCAAGCATACAATTATAGAACTGTGTAATTTTTGTGTGCGACGACAGTCATATTGGAAGCTGCTCCAATGTTTTCCGCGTCTTCTTCAGAAATTTTCACAATGACGGAGTTTTCGAGAATCTTGTGTATAGTTCCGGAAACTTCATGTTCATTACGGTTGAAAGATATGACTTCGTCTACATACCGTGATGCTACAAAATCAGAAACTGGACGATCTTTTCGTGGGAATGCCAATCGAATCAACTCCTTCAGTAGTATGGATTCTAGTTTGTCGTAATTTGTCGTGAAAATCAGACGAAAAGTACGTACAATAGCTTACTAGAACTAGTATAACACATTTTGAGAAATAATTCATCATACTAGAATTGTGTCGAATGAGCAAGTTTTGCGAAGAATCATTTCTAGGAGTTGACTGGTTACACTGCCAAAGATAGAGAGTATAGATTCCGTGTAAATCAATCCGTTGACATTATACCTGGAGGGGTATAATATAAAACTAACAGTAAGGAGGTTGAACGATATGGAATACGATGATAAAGTCAAAAATCGGTTAAAGCGTCTAGAGGGTCAAATCAAAGGTGTCTTGCGTATGATGGAAGAAGGCAAGGACTGTAAAGAAGTGATTACGCAATTATCAGCCAGTCGTTCTGCTATTGATCGTACAATTGGCGTAATTGTGAGTTCGAATTTAATTGCCTGTATAGAGAATCTAGATGAAGTAGATGAACGTACGCATGAATCCATCATTAAGGAAGCGGTGGATCTTCTAGTAAAGAGTCGCTAAGCAATATCGCTTGACTCTTTTTTTACAACATATAATATACCCCTATAGGTATTTAGTAAAGTAATTTTCAAATAGAAGGGATCGAGAATATGACGGAGCAAAAGAAAACGACGATCGTATTATTTAGTGGAGATTATGATAAGGCGATGGCGGCTTACATTATCGCAAACGGCGCAGCGGCGTATGATCATGAGGTAACCATTTTCCATACATTCTGGGGATTGAACGCATTGCGAAAAGATGAACCTATTAAAAATAATAAGAATTTTATTGAAAAACTTTTTGGAAACATGATGCCGCGTGGAGCGGATAAACTGGGATTATCTCAAATGAACTTTGCAGGAATGGGTCCGAAGATGATTAAGCACGTGATGAAAAAGCATAATGCGATGACATTACCACAACTAATCGATATGGCAGTGGAGCAAGATGTGAAGTTGATCGCTTGTACGATGACCATGGATTTACTAGGCCTAGGTGAAATAGAACTTTTGAAAGAAGTTGAGTATGGCGGTGTAGCGGCTTACTTAGGAGAAGCACAAGACGGTCAAGTGAACTTATTTATTTAATTTTTTTGCAAAAACAAATACCCTAGGGTGTATAGGAGGAATACCATGATTCAGTCAGATAACGTGTTGGATGCAAAAGGTCTTGCCTGTCCGATGCCCATTGTGAAGACGAGAAAGATGATGAAAGATATGGAAGATGGTCAAGTGCTCGAAGTTCAATCTACAGATTCAGGTACAACAGCAGATTTGCAGGCATGGACGGAAAGTGTGGGACATCAATACGTTGGTCATGTGAAGGAGGCGGATGTCTGGCGCCACTTCGTACGAAAATCGGGCCAGGAAGATCAGTCACAAAAAGAATATCCGGTTACGGTTGACAACAGTCAGTTGATGGACCAACTGCAACAACCTGACGCAGTGTTACTAGATGTCCGGGAAGAAGTCGAATATGCATTTGCGCATATTCCTGGCGCCCAATCTATACCACTTGGTCAGTTGGATGAACGTATGGAGTATTTGGACCAGAACAAGAAATTTTACGTTGTATGCCGAACAGGTAACCGCAGTGATATGGCGTGTCAAAAACTAGTCGCACATGGATTTGAACGTGTCTCGAATGTCATTCCTGGCATGTCGAAGTGGAACGGCGAGACGGAAAATACAGCAGGGGGTATGAATTCATGAGAATCATTCAATCAAGTGAAGTAGCAAAGAGTGTAATTGCGAAAGAATCATTATTCATTTTAGATGTGCGAAATACAGATGCATTCGAGGATTGGAAAATCGAAGGAGAGCGAGTACGCCATTTAAACGTGCCATACTTTGATTTATTGGATGGCATTGAAGAAATTGAAGATCAATTGCCAAAAGATGAAGAAATCTTAGTTGTCTGTGCAAAAGAAGGTTCGTCCATCCTAATGGCAGAAATTCTTGAAGAAGCAGGTTTCTCAGTAGGTTATCTTTTAGGTGGAATGAAAGCATGGAGTGAGTATCTTGAGCCTGTGAAAATTGCCGATTTAAAATCGGGTGGGGAGCTATATCAATTCGTTCGTCTTGGTAAAGGATGTCTTTCCTACATGGTCATGTCGGGTGGAGAAGCAGCAATCATTGATGCTACACGTATGACAAATGTGTTCACGGACTTTGCCAAGCAGCGCGGTGTGAAGATTACAAACGTATTCGATACTCACTTGCATGCGGATCATATTTCAGGTGGTCGGCAGATCGCAAAAACAATGGGTGCAACGTATTGGCTGCCACCGAAAGATGCCGAAGAGGTAGTATTTGAATATGCTGCATTAGAAGGCGATATGTCTATTCAGATAGGTGACACACGAATTGATATTCAAGCGCTTTATTCGCCAGGACACACCATTGGTTCGACCTCACTTATCGTGGACGACAGCTATTTGATGACAGGTGATATTCTGTTCATTGATTCGATTGGACGCCCTGATTTAGCAGGTTTAGCAGAAGATTGGGTAGGTGACTTGCGTGAGTCTTTGTATAGCCGTTATAAAAAATTATCGAAGGATTTAACTGTCTTACCAGCTCACTTCATGATTATAGATGAGTTGAATGAAGACGGTAGCGTGTCGGAGAAGCTCGGCGTATTGTATGAGCAAAATCACGGTTTGAACATTGAGGATGAAAAAGAGTTCAGAGAGTTAGTCACAGGGAACTTGCCTCCACAGCCTAACGCATACGAGGAAATTCGTCTGACGAACATGGGCAAGATCCAGCCTGACGAGGAAACGCAACGCGAGATGGAGATTGGCCCGAATCGCTGTGCGGTCCGGTAAATAGTAAATTTTATTTATATGAAAAATTTAAAGGAGAAGATATATATGAATACAACAACGTTTTTAGATGCAAAAGGCCTGGCATGTCCAATGCCAATTGTACGGGCAAAGAAAGCAATGAAAGATATGCAAACAGGAGAAGTTCTTGAGATTCATACGACAGACAAAGGATCAGTATCCGACCTGACAGCATGGGCCGCTTCTGGCAATCATGAAATAAAAGATCAGCAACAAGAGTCTGATGTCTTTAAATTCTGGATCCAAAAAGGATAAACTAAGGATAGAGGGAATGGCTGTCTCCCTCTTTCGTTGGGAAGAAGGGAGGACATCATGACAATTCCATTTATCATCACGATCTTCCTCATTGGCTTCGTCGGCTCGTTCCTTTCGGGTATGATGGGAATCGGTGGCGCAATAATCAAATATCCAATGTTACTATTTATTCCTGCATTACTTGGTTTTGCTGCATTTACACCACATGAAGTAGCCGGAATTACTGCAGTGGAAGTTTTCTTTGCATCACTTTCAGGCGTTTTAGCGTATAGAAAGAGTAATCTGATCTTGAAGCCACTTGTTCTCTATATGGGAATCAGTGTATTAGTCGGCAGTGTACTTGGCGGTGCTGGGTCTAGTATGCTTTCAGAAGCTACGGTCAACGTAATCTACGGTATTCTAGCTGTCGTGGCGGCAATTATGATGGTTATACCAAAAAAAGACCTCGACAATCAGCCGATCGATGAAATTACTTTCAATCGCTTCATTGCTTCGAGTGCCGCCTTTATCGTCGGCTTGGCGGCTGGAATCGTCGGAGCTGGCGGCGCATTCATCATGGTACCGATTATGCTCGTGATATTAAAAATACCCACACGCGTCACGATTGCTACATCACTAGCGATTACGTTGTTGTCATCGGTGGGCTCGGCATCAGGCAAGCTCTTAACAGGCCAAGTACCCTATGGACCAGCTGTCGTTATGATTATCGCTAGCATCATTGCCGCTCCAATCGGTGTAAAAGTGAGCGGGAAAGTAAACACCAAAGTACTACAAAGCATTCTAGCTGTACTCATCATGGCTTCCGCTGTGAAAATATGGTGGGACATATTCTAACCAATCACAATCGCCAGCACATTGTTCAATGAACATGTGCTGGCGATTTTTTTGGTGAAGTCATAAGTGGAACATCATTAAATGCACTTCGGCTCTTGTAGGTAGCTCTCGCAATGAGAAGCAGACAGGAAATGCGCCTTCGTTTAGTAAATGTGTAAAACATAATACGTAAAATAATCAATGACGTAAACTAGTTGATCGTAAGTGGAAGGCGGCGACTCCCAGAGGATCATCGTGAGTTCGAGACCCTGGACAGGTGCCTTAATTTCTGCAGAGTACACAGAAATACGGCAAAGCGAACCCTTCGCTGTTCGCTTGGCTCAAGCCACGCCCTCGGGAAAGCGTCCGCCTGGAACGTCGATCAACGGTGCCTTCACTTATCCTACGTTCATTGCAAAGTATTGAAAGTACTACGGATTTCAAAACATTCGATTAAATTACCTTGCAATAGACTAGGAATAGCCGTATACTATTTTTCAACGATGGAAAACGAATAGACATACTCTTATCAAGAGAGGCGGAGGGATTAGGCCCTGTGATGCCCGGCAACCGGCGAAAGCAAAGGTGCTACTTCCTACAAACTTTCAATAGTTTGGAAGATAAGGGAGGAATGAGCGAAAGCAGAGCCCTCTTCTTATTATGGAAGATGGCTTTTTCTGTACTTAGCGAATCGTCCTCTTGTGTTTTTCTTGTCTAGTTCTAGGAGGAAGTTGTCCGAGGAGTTTCGGTGTTCCATCAATACATAAAAAAGGGGAATGGTTATGACGAATTTACAGCCAGAAACGATATTATTACACGGAGGGCAAAAGCCGGATCCCGAAACAGGCTCACGTGCCTTGCCGATTCATCGTACGACTTCTTATGTATTCAGAGACACGGAGCACGCACAAAACTTATTTGCCTTGAAAGAAGCCGGCAATATCTATACAAGAATTACGAACCCGACAGTAGCTGTCTTTGAAGAGCGTGTCGCACAGTTAGAAGGTGGATCCGCTGCAGTGGCGTTGTCTTCTGGAATGGCGGCGATTGCTTTCTCTATTATGAACATCGCTGAAGCTGGCGATGAAATCGTGGCAGCCAGCAATCTTTACGGTGGCACATACAACTTATTCGCCGTGACATTACCACGCTATGGCATCAACGTGAAGTTTGTTGACGCGTCTGATCCAAAGAACTTTGAGGCAGCTATTACGGATAAAACGAAAGCGTTGTTTGCAGAAACCATCGGTAACCCGAGTTTGCAAGTTCTTGACGTCGAAGCCGTTGCGAACATCGCACATGATAATGGCATTCCATTACTAGTAGATAATACATTCCCGTCACCTTATGGATCAAATCCTATCGAGTACGGTGCGGATGTAGTGATCCACTCAGCGACGAAATGGATTGGCGGACACGGTACGACCATCGGTGGTGTAGCAGTGGATGCTGGGAAATTCGATTGGACGCAAGGTAGATTCCCAGGTTTTACAGAGCCGGATGAATCCTATCATGGCTTACGTTACGGAATCGATACAGCTGCTGCGGCATTCGCAACGAAACTGCGCGTACAATTGCTAAGAGACTTCGGACCATGTCTGTCACCAGATAGTGCATTCAACTTGTTGCAAGGTTTGGAAACCCTTCACTTACGCGTACCTCGCCACAATGAGAACGCACAAAAAGTCGCGGCATTCTTGCAAGAACACCCGGCAGTAGAATGGGTGACATATACGGGTCTAGAAGATCATCCAACAGCGGAACTAGCAAATAAACATTTGAAAAACGGCTATGGTTCCATTATCGTATTTGGTATCAAAGGCGGGCGCGATGCTGGAAGACAAGTAATCGACAATGTAGAAATTTGGTCTCATGTAGCGAATGTGGGAGATGCAAAGTCATTAATCATTCATCCAGCATCCACAACTCATCAGCAGTTGTCTGTGGAAGATTTGAAAGACTCAGGTGTTAGCGAAGAGCTAATCCGCTTATCTGTAGGGCTGGAGTCGGCAGAGGATATTATTGCAGATTTGAAGCAAGCTATCGAAAAAGCAGCAAACTAATATAGAAAAGAACACCGTCGCAAATGCGACGGTGTTCTTTACTTTACTATCGTTGTATTCGACTTTTTTCATCTTTGAGTGACTTGAACAGCGAAACGACCATCATAATGAGTATGATGGAGAATGGCAAGGCGGCAATAATGATGACGTTTTGCAGTGCGCCCAATCCTCCGACATACAAAAGAATGACTGCGATGGCAGATTGAATGATGCCCCATACAACTTTCAAGTTATTCGGTGGAGTCAATGAACCGTATGACGACTGCATGCCGAGTACAAATGTAGCGGAATCCGCTGATGTGATAAAGAATGATGTAATCAACAGGATGGCAATGAGCGATATGATGAATGATAAAGGCAACTCGCTGAACATTTCAAAGATCGTCAATTCAGTTGCACTCGAAGCTAAGTCGATGATGCCAGCTTTTTGCGTTTCGATTGCTGTCGTCCCAAATGCTGTGAACCAGATCATACTGAGCACAGTAGGAACAACTAGTACGCCTATCATGAACTCGCGAATCGTCCTTCCTCTTGATACGCGGGCTATGAACATCCCGACAAATGGTGCCCAAGCTATCCACCAAGACCAGTAGAATAGAGTCCAACCATTGAGCCAAGCACGATTTTCCGGTGTGAGTGGTGCGGTTCGGAAACTCATACGAATGAGATTTTCTAAGTAGCCACCGATGGAATCAGTGAACATGTTGAAAATCAATAATGTGGGTCCGAGTGCGATAATGAAAACTAATAATGCCAATGCCAAAATCATGTTAGCATTTGATAAAATTTTAATTCCTTTTCCAAGTCCACTCCACGCAGATGCAAGGAATAATACCGTTACCACTGCAATGATAAAGAACTGGGACCAGAATCCTATAGATACACCGAATAAGTAGTTGAGTCCGGCGTTGATTTGGACAGCTCCAAATCCAAGTGATGTCGCCACACCGAAAACAGTGGCAAAAATGGCGAAGACGTCAATGACTGTCCCGAGCTTTCCGTCTACTCGATCACCAAAAATTGGACGAAGTGTAACAGAGATTAATCCGGGTTGTCTTTTGCGGAACTGGAAATATGCCAATACTAAAGCGGTCATGCCATATACAGACCAAGCGTGGAAACCCCAGTGGAAAAATGTCGACTGCATTGCTTCTTTATAAGCGGCTTTTGTTTCAGGATCTTGTGTCGCGGGACTTACTGCGTAATGCGAAAGAGGTTCGGCCGCACCGTAGAACACGAGTCCAATTCCCATACCAGCAGAAAATAGCATCGCTAGCCATGAAAACATGGAAAACTGTGGTCTGTCATTATCCTTTCCTAATCGGATTTTACCGGTCGGACTGAATATCAAGTATACCGAAATGAAGAATAAGATGGAGACGGTCAGTAAGTAATACCAGCCGAATGTATCCGAAATAAAGTCCTGGATAGTAGACGTGATTTCTTCAAAGTGTGTGGGGGCAATGACGCCGTATCCTACTGCCAATATGACAGTCACTAATGTAATGTAAAATGTTGTAGATATTTTTTTCATAGGTCCTCCTATTTAGAATGTAGTCTAAGAAATGAGCTAAGTACATAATCGAAACCGTAGAGTAAAATTGCATATATACAGTCGATAGTACCCGTTTGACCGCACATATAAACGTTAAATAAACGACGGTCTATTGCCGGATGCATCACAAATACAAATAGAATTGACGAAAAAATTTGCATCTCGTCGCATATGTAAGTTGTTTCTGTAGTGCCATTCATATATTTGCCCAAAAACGTCGCCTTGTGCATGTGACAGTATACATGAAACACATGGATGATTTCTACCTTAACAAACAATCTCCTTTCACACAACAGGAACAGTGGCCATGTTATACTATTGAAACAAAGGTAATGAGGAGGAGATTTCATGCAATATTCACAGCCTAAGATGCTTCAGCTCGTAAAGCATAGCCCAGAGCTAAACAGAAAATTAAAAGCCATTATGAAAGAGCATGAGCTAGAGAAAAGCTTTGCATTGAAAGCACTTTATCATGCAGAAGTGAAAGACGGCGGAGTCTATCAGCGGGATTATCAGGAATTGTAAGTAGACGTACACGTATAGTGTGCGTTGTACTAGACATTATTCACAAAAAGACCGATGAGAAATTCCTGTCATCGGTCCTTAACACTATGGGTTGCTGTATGAGTAGCCGCGTTAACGGATGTACATACTACAAAAAAGAGTAGCCAGAATGGGCTGCTCTTTTTTGTGATGAATGAAAAGCGAATGATTATATTCGATCACGATGCTTTCTTCTTTAAAAGTTATGAGGGATTAAACGGTTGATTACCTTCCGACTGCTTGTTTTTCTTCGAGTTCGCATTTTTATTTTTAGCCGCATCGTTCTGTCCAATGACATCAAAATCGTCAGGACTCAAATCATATCCAAAACCATATTCCTCACGCATGTTCTCATTTTTCTTCTTATTATTCTTTTTGTTCGGCATGTTCGTCACCTCCATTATAGAAGTGTGGCATTCTTATTGGAGATTATACACCTGCTATGAGCGGTTGTGACGTTGCATAGAGCGGTTGGAAGTGTCCTATGAGCGCTTCTGTGGCGTGATAGAGCGGTTGTCCATGTTCTATGAGCACCCGTGGATTTTTAAGAGCGGTTGAAGCAATTTATTGAGCACAAAAGAATTCATTCGAAACCATCTTAAGATTTTCTTCATATTTATCCTCAGTCTTTGTTAAGAGTAGGGTGGTAGAATGAAGGTATTAGTGAGACGAGGTGACGTACATGACAGAGTTTACAGTGCTTGTAGCAGATGACGATAAGGAAATTCGTGAGGGAATTGAGATTTATTTGAGAAACGAAGGATATCGTGTATTGAAAGCGAAAGATGGTCAAGAAGCGTTAGAGTTGCTGGCGTTGAATGAAATTCATTTATTGATTTTAGATATTATGATGCCGAATATGGATGGAATTACGGCAACATTCAAGATACGAGAAGCGCAAAATATCCCGATTATTATGTTGAGTGCCAAAGTGGAAGACTCGGATAAAATCCATGGGTTATCGGTTGGTGCAGATGATTATGTCACAAAGCCATTCCATCCGCTTGAATTGATGGCTCGTGTGAAATCGCAACTTCGCCGGTATGTACAGTTAGGGACGTATGAAGGACAAAAAGTCATTGAAGTAAACGGACTGGTCCTGAACGAAGAGGAAAAGGAGCTGACCGTAGACGGGTCACCTGTTCGGCTGACTCCAATTGAATTCAAAATTACGGAACTGCTGATGAAACATCCAGGACGCGTATTTTCAATTAATGAAATATATGAACGAGTGTGGAATGAGCAGGCGTATAACGCAGAAAATATCGTGGCGGTGCATATTCGGAAAATCCGAGAGAAAATCGAAGCGGATCCGAAAAATCCGCGTTATGTGAAGGTGGTGTGGGGCGTTGGCTATAAAATCGAAAAATAGAAACGGCTTGGTTGGGTCACTCATTGCAATTACGCTAGCACTTGGAAGCCTAATGTACTGCGCTTCATTTACGGTTGATCTTTTCCTCGACGGCTGGGAACGATTAAACCTGGCAACCCATTACTTTGGACGAATTATTAAAGGAGGAACCGTGTGATGAACAAAAGTATAAAATTGGCCATCTGGTCTGCACTCGTGACACTAGTATTGATCGCATTGCCGTCCATCATTCATTATGCGCCGCAACTTGTTGGTAAATCGTTTACCGATCAAGAAGACTTTACCTATAGAATGGAACAGGTATACGATAATCTGTCGGCTACTGTACTGAATCCAATTGACTTGAAAAAAGCAGAAAAAGAAATAACGGTTTCACAAGAGGAAATTGACGAATACCGACAGCGGTACGGTACACATTCTGAACAGCTTGATACGATCCAGCAACAATACGCAGAACGAATTGCGGAAGCGAAAAGCGAGAAAAATGAGACGTTACTATTGGCTCTAGTTAAAGAGCGAAATACGAAACTAGAAGAGATTCAAAAGAATTTTGATAGTGATAGGTATGTAGAAGACAAAATCCGTTCGGAAAAGGTAAAAGCTTTAGCTAGTCAAATTAGGGAGACAGAAAATAATCGAGATATGAATATTCCCATTTCTTATGATCTAGTGAATGTTGAAACGGGTGAGCGATTTACGCGTGGAGATGTCAAGGACACGTCAATCTTCCAAAGACAATTTACTGAAGCGACAGGATATTTCAGGGCGAACTCAGCTGTGTATGACAATGGCTATTCTGATGATTCAATGGAACAAGGGTCGACGTTCATAGATAATCATGCGATGGAAATTAGTAATCCTGCGCAATATTTCAAAGGAACAGTTAGTATTCCATCAGATGCTACAGTGTCGGGGCAATTGGCTAAGGAAAACGATCAATTCATCCGTGGAAAATATATGATATATGCCTTGTGGGTTCTCGGTGCGCTTGCTCTCGTAGCATTATGTACAGTGATGAAGTTCCAGAAAGAATGGGTGCTGCAGTCAAGATTGGCTGCAACGTATTCACGCTGGAAAATAGATGTGAAAGTAGCTCTTTTGCTACTGAACACATTTATTCTGACAGTTTATTTCAAATCTGCAATCTACAATATCTTCAATCAGTTTATGTACTTACGCTTGGGAACGATCAGTGATCTAGTCATCAGTTTCTTATTGATTGGCGTACCGTTTACCGCATTATTGGCGTTTCAAGCTGTTCATGTATTTAGGCTATACAGCGAGCCAGGGCGGCTGATGAAAGATTGGCATGAAAGCTACATGATGCAATTTGCGAAAGATAGTAGAGACATATTCAATAATCGTACGATGGGTGTACAGTTCTCGTTGTTACTGATGATCTTTTTCCTTGCAGGCGTAGGCTTGGTTGGGGGAGTTATGCACCCATCGCTTTTGATCATTTATGTTTTCTGTGTCCTGTTCGTTTTACTACCGGCATTATTCATTTTCGTGAAAAAAGCAGCCTATATGAATCGTATACTGGCCGCAACGAATGATATGGCAGCGGGTCATTTGATGCAGGCAATACCGGTCAAAGGTACATCACAGCTTGCGAAACATGCAGCGAATTTGAATAACCTCCGCGAAGGTGTTCGCGTATCGATCAATGAACAAGCGAAAAGTGAGCGGTTAAAAACGGAGTTAATCACAAATGTCAGCCATGACTTGCGGACGCCGCTTACTTCAATTATCACGTATACGGATTTACTGAAAGATGAGACGTTAACTGCGGAAGAACGTGCAAAATACATTGGCATTCTAGATCAGAAGTCACAGCGCTTAAAAACACTTATAGAAGATTTATTCGAAGTATCCAAAATGGCAAGTGGTAATGTAGAAATGGTGAAGCAACGTGTAGATTTAAATCAGCTGATCCAACAAGCTTTGGCAGAGCATGCGGAAGAATTCGTTGAGCGAGATTTGCATATTCGAACTACTTTACCTGAAGAAACCGTCTTTGCGATGGTAGACGGACAAAAGTGGTGGAGAGTACTTGATAATCTGTTCATCAATATATGGAAGTACTCGTTGCCAGGTACGAGGGTGTATGTCAATCTACAACAAGTGGGATCGAATGCACGTATCGTATTGAAAAACGTTGCACAATATGAACTTGGTGACACGACAGATGAATTATTCGAACGCTTTAAGCGGGGAGACACGTCTAGGCAAACGGAAGGTTCGGGTTTAGGATTGGCTATTGCTCAATCTATTGTTGAACTACATGGCGGCCGAATGGAAGTGGAGGTCGATGGGGATTTATTTAAAGTGACGATTGATGTCATCGGGGGATAAATTGGTGCGGAGTGAGGTGGGAGAAAACTCCTATCTTACTCCTTTTTTGAAATGTTAAGAGGAATCAGTTTAGTTTATGGCGAATAAGGGTATGTATAGAGAGTGCGGTCTATTGATTAGGGGCAGCATGAAAGGGAGGAATGGTTATATGACAATCGTTGACGGAAAGTATCCAAACAAAAAAGATCTTACGCCGAGAGTGGAAAAGATCGATGAGGAGAAGTGTGCGGTAGAAGGCGTAGTGGTACCAGATGAACTACCTCTTGCCGATCCAGCAGATTCTGATTCAAGTGTAACATTTAGAGAAAATGCACAGGATGAAACGGGAGAACATAAACCTTCCGCTTATAGTCAAAATAAATCCCCAAGCCAAAACTATCATGATCTGACACCCGGTGAAAAATTCCCGTATGGAGATCAGGAAGAATATAATCGTAAATACAACCATGAAGCGCATGACCAGTGGAATGAGCATAAGAATATTAAAAAGCAAGAAGAGAATCCATCGTAATGTCAGCCTGCCTAAGTGCAAGGCTGTTTTTAGATTATAAGAGAGGGTGGAATGAATGGGTGCTTTACAACAATTCTCCATGGCGAGAGGTTATACATTAAGTCTTTGTAAACGGACGGACGAGGCCGCGTGGGACGTTCAACCTAAAGGTTTTTCAAATACAGTACGGTGGAATGTAGGACATATCTATTCATTGACTGAAGACTTTCTTCACCGCGCAATGAATGACTATCCAGTCGATAAATTAGAATGGGCAGAATTCTTCGCAACGGGAACGAGTCCATCTACTTGGCCGAGTAGCGCTCCAACTGAAGAGGAATTGATCGCAGCGATGAAAGACCAAGGTAAGCGTATTTCGAAACTAACTGAACAACAGCTGTCGCATCGATTGAGTACACCGCTTTCTATCGGTACGTTTATTACGATGGAAACTGTCGATGAAGTTCTGCAGTTTCTTACTTGGCACGAAGGTTTGCATGCCGGTGTGATTGATGGGCTACTTAGAGCAAATAAATAATATCTGATATTGCCGTTTGAGAGATCATAAATGATTTCTCGAACGGCTTTTTTTGTGATTGGCTTCCGTTGGTAAGGGAGTAAGCCTTTTAGATTTTTATACTGAAGAACACAGATCAACGGCACCCCCTAAGTCGAGATTTACTCACACTCAGCCTTAAGTCTGAGTCAGAAATCCGCTATGGGACCGTCGGAGAAATCAAGGATTCATTATAAACTAAGGATACAAATGAAGGGAGGACATCAACATGAAGACACTTGGATTATTTTTACTAGGCATTGTGGCGGGTTTGGCATTTGTGCTAAACGTAGGTCCAATCATTGCTTTAGCCATTACAGGAGCAATCGCGCTTGTCAGTTATCACTACTGGAGAAAGAGCCAGTCGATGTTCGCGAAAGTATTCTGGATGTCGATTTTGATCATCAGTGTAATTGGTTCAATTTCTAATATTGGTGCATTCATCGGGATCATCGCATTGATTGGAGTCTATTACGTTTACCGCAAATGGAAAGATCGCAAGGCAAACCCGAACGTTCTATCCAATGACCCGTTCACAAACTTTGAACGTCAATGGAATGAAATGACAAAATAAAAGGAGAGATGTAATATGAACGCATTTTGGCATAAACTGAAATATACGCTACAAGAAGATTTGAATAGTTTAATGGATAAGTCGCAAAAGAAGGAAAATCCGCTAGAATTACTAAATCAGTATTTCGTAGAAGCACAAAAGCAAACGGCGGAAATTGGGAAGTTGCTTGAACGCCAAGGAAGACTGAAGGAAGAATTGGAAGCCGAACGTCAAGACGCGAATTCGATGGCGATAAAACGTCGTCGTCAACTGGAGCTTGCTGAAATGACAGGAGATGCAGAGTTGATTGCGTTCGCACAACAAGAAGTAGAAGCGTATGAAGGACGAGTTGCCCGTCTGTCTGCGAGCATCCAAGACGCTACGCAAGAATTGCTGTCATTGGAACGGAAATTTGAAGAAATGAAGCATCGTGTGAAAGATATGCGTGTTCGCCAGTTGCAATTGATGGGCAAAGAGAACGTGACGCGCGCGCAGGAAAAGATGAATCGATTCGTCAAGCCAGATAGTTCATTTTCAACACTAGATGACTTGCATTCGTACATCGAAAATCTTGGCGGTGAAACAAGAACGACACAATCACATTCGTCAATGGAGCAACGTTTGGATTCATTAGAGAAATCTAACGCAAAATCTCAAGATATTGTGTAAACTATAAGAGGAAGCATTACGCTTCCTCTATCGAGAAGGGAGAGAATGAAATGGCTAAGAGGGATTCTACTAAAGTTTCAGTATATGTACTTGCGCTTTTGACGATTGCTTTCGTCGAATCCATGGTGTTTTCAAATGGTAATTTCATCTTCCTCCTTCTCGGTTGGGGATTCCTCGATTATGGCTATCGAAAACGTGGAAAATGGACAGCGATCACAGGTATTGTCTTTATAGTGATTGCGCTTCTGACATTATGGAGTGTACGTCTGCTGATTTTAGCCATTGTTTTGTATATTATCATGAAATTATGGAAAGGCACGCCGGCCAGTGAAGTCTTTGGCGATTTGCAAAAGCCTCGTGTTAGACGATCGCAAGGTATGTGGAGGAACCGCTTGTTTTCGGTCCAATCCACTCCATTCTCGACGTATGAGTGGGAAGATATTCATATGCAAGGGTTTTTCGGTGATGTGCATGTCGATGTGACGGATACGGTATTGCCTAAAGGGGCTTCCTTTATTTCGGTTCGGCAAATCTTCGGTAAAGTGCGTATTGAACTGCCGTACGATATTCCGGTACGCATTCATTATGCCACGTTATATGGTGAAGCGAATTTGTTAGGCAACGTTCCACAGCAACTATTTAATGAAACTATACAAGAACATGACGGCTATGAAACGAAACGGCCGAATGATCCCGAGTTGATTATTTCAGTATTTACGTGGATCGGTGACGTGGAGGTGCGTAGAAAATGAAGGCAATCATTGGTCGCACCATTCTCTTGACGCTGATGTTTAGTACGATCGTCGCGGTCTTCTTCTATTTGTTCATTGATGTATCTATCGCTGACTATCAGAGGTTGCTACTCGATACAGAAGCTGCGGATATGCCGTTGTTGGCCTGGTTGTTCACGACGATTTTCGTCATAAGTTTAGGAATCGCAAGCTGGATCAGCCTAAACAGTAGGATGAAAGAGAATATCATTATTGGAAAACTACAGGATTTGTATGCTAAACAAGAGTTTACGAGCTCGAATAAAATGAAAAAACAAACGAATCGTTCTATTGAACAGTTATATGAAGTACTTGAAGCACAGCGAAACAGTTTGCGTAAAATTACGGATGAGCGTGTCGAGACACAAGATCAAATCATTCAAGAACGTATTATAGAAGAACGTCAAAGATTAGCAAGGGAGCTGCATGATTCTGTCTCCCAACAATTGTTCGCAGCCTCAATGCTGTTATCAGCGCTAGCGGAACAAGCGGAAGAAGGACCAATCCGCAAGCCGTTACTGCAAGTGGAACGAATGGTTCAGCAGGCACAATTAGAAATGCGGGCATTGCTTCTCCATTTACGTCCTGCTGCACTGCATAATCAGACGCTTGCCGAAGGTCTCGAAGAATTATTGAGTGAATTACAGGAAAAAGTGACGTTCGATATTACACATCGTTTAGAAGATATCGTGCTATCCAAAGGTGCGGAAGATCATTTATTCCGGATTGCACAAGAAACGTTATCGAATACACTTCGCCATGCAAAGGCAACGGAAGTAGAAATATTATTAATCGAACGGGATGGATTGGCGATTTTACGTGTGCAAGACAATGGCGTTGGATTTAAGCAGGACGCAGGGAAAGGCGGATCGTATGGTCTGCAGAATGTGAAAGAACGGGCGATTGAGATTGGCGGTAGTTGTAAGATTGTCTCGGTACCGTCTCAAGGAACGATCGTAGAAGTGAAATTACCGATTTTGAAAGGGGAGCTGGTGGATGATTCGAGTGCTGTTGGTAGATGATCATGAAATGGTGCGCATTGGCGTATCGACGTATTTGCAGATGCAACCGGATATTGAAGTAATTGCGGAAGCAGAAAATGGTCAGGTAGGTGTCGTAAAAGCACTGGATTTACGTCCGGATATTATTCTGATGGACATGGTCATGCCTGTGATGAATGGCGCCGAGGCAACTGCTGAGATTATCGCCAAGTGGCCGGAAGCGAAGGTAATTATCGTCACGAGCTTCCTCGATGATGATAAATTATACCCTGCACTCGAAGCGGGAGCTGTCAGTTATATTTTGAAAACATCCAATGCGAAGCGCGTGGCGGATGCGATTAGAGACACCATGCAGGGACAAACCGTGCTTGAGCCTGAAGTGACATCTAAAATGATGACGAAAATGCGCAGTGGCAAGACGCATGCCTTGCATGAAGACTTAACCGATCGCGAACTCGAAGTCTTATTATTATTGGCTAAAGGTAAATCTAATCAGGAAATTGCGGATGAACTATTCATTGCGTTAAAAACGGTGAAAACTCACGTCAGTAATCTATTATCCAAATTAGAAGTCCAAGACCGCACTCAAGCGGTTATTTATGCGTTTCAAAATAAATTAACGGATTACTAGTCTACAAGTATGAGCCGCGGCATATCAATAGATAGACGATAAAACTGTGGATAAGCAACGAATTTAGTTAGAATAGTCTGAAGTTATGAACTTTTCCACAATCTATCCACGTACTATGTGCATAAGTATTCCTTTGTATGTGAAAACGTCATGTATGCACATGTGGATAAAAAATATTCTGCCGGAAACTTATCCACTGTTCGTTACGTCATGATAGACTGGATAAAAGAAAATAGAATAGCAGAAGGGGAGCCTTCGCGGAAAGAGAGTCATATGGAATTATTTGATTTAATTAAAGCGCTAATTTTAGGATTCGTAGAAGGAATGACGGAATTCGCGCCCGTTTCCTCGACAGGTCATTTGATTATTGTCGATGATATGTGGTTAAAGACGGAAGAATTCCTTGGGAAATATCCTGCTATTACATTTAAGATCGTGATTCAACTCGGTTCAATTTTAGCTGTTGTCGTAGTATTTTGGAAACGGTTATTTAGTTTGGTCGGTTTGTATAATGTAGATAGCGGAGTCAAGATGAGCGAGCGTTTCAATTTACTACACGTGATCGTTGGAATGTTACCCGCTGTCATTTTCGGTTTTGCATTTAAAGATTTGATTGATGATTATTTATTCGGCGTGGAAACCGTTATTTTTGCGTTAGTTGCAGGGGCGGTGCTGATGATTGCTGCGGATAAGTTTGGGCCAAAAAATCCACGTGTACAGACGCTAGATCAAATTACATATAAACAGGCGTTTACAGTTGGACTGGTTCAGTGTTTGTCGTTGTGGCCTGGATTTTCACGATCGGGTGCGACGATTTCCGGTGGTGTATTGTTCGGGATGAATCACCGGACGGCTGCTGATTTTACGTTCATCATGGCGGTCCCGATTATGATGGGTGCGAGTCTGGTGTCGGTGTTGAAGAACTGGGAGTATATGTCGATGGATGACTTAGGATTCTACGTAGTAGGTTTCTTGAGTGCGTTTGTATTTGCGCTGATTTCTATTCGTTTCTTCTTGACGTTGATTTCGAAAGTCAAGTTGATGCCATTTGCGATTTATCGTCTCGTGTTGGCAGCAATCTTGGCCGTGATTGTGTTTTTATAAAAAGTGAGACGACCTTTGCGGGATGTGCAGAGGTCGTTTTTTGTGGAATGAAATAAGATAGGTTGACGGGGGATAGGGGAGGGGATTTGCGCTCTAGGCGGACGCGTTCTGGAGGGTGGGCGGTGAACCACACCCCTTCGCTTCGCTCGCTGGGTGTTTCACCTGTCCCACTGATCCTCCTAGAGTCGCCGCCTGCCGCTCCAATCCCTGCAAAATGAGTGGGAGATACATATCAAAGTTCAATAAAGTTAGTGTTGTAATCATTTCTGTTTTTGACCATAGATAAATGTAAGAAAAACAATAATTCGCATTTTACTGCCAGTGAGTGTTCTAAATCCTTTTACTATCAAAATTAGGATGGAAGAGGAAGTTGGTGGCAAGTGCAAAGATGTGCTCCTAACGCTTCGCTTTTACTCGCAAAAGCCGTTCTTCGTTACGGCTCTTCCCGATGGATCAGCTCGACAGGAGAGACAACCAAAAGGGAGCTTGCGACCTGGTTGGCTCACCGAGAGCCCGTGGGAAAGCGTCCCCTATCTGGAGTTGCTATCCCTTCATACTCACCAGTTTACTGTTCCGGCTTTAAATTACTGTATACCTTTTTCCTACTTCTGCAATTTCCACCAAACCACTGAACGTTTTCCCCGCTTCATTCAATATCTCATGAATATCACCATGATGTGGAAGATGGGTAAGGACGAGTTGACCCACTTTTGCTTGCTGCGCAAGTGTTCCTGCTTGGCTGCCTGCTAGATGACCCGGTGATTTGCCGAGGTGTTCTTCGTATAGATTGGCCTCGCAGAAAATAATATCTGCTTGTTGTGCGAATGCCACGAGCTTGTCGGACCATTCCGTATCGGCAGTGAAAACCACGGACTTGCCTTCCACCGTAAACTTCATTGCAAGGCAGTAGACGGGATGGATCGTTGGACAAAATGTCACGGTAAATGGACCGATTTGTACGGACTGGTCTTCCTGAATTTCGATACCTTGTGTTTGATTTTTATACGACAGTTTCTCAAATTGTTCTTTGTCTTGTGCGTGGCTGTAAATCGGCAAGACAGGTGACGGTTGACCGAGGTAATACTGAATCAAGCGGCTGTATTGCAGACTGCCGATGTCCGCTATGTGATCCGCGTGATAGTGGCTGATGACGACTGCATCGA
The DNA here is from genome assembly GCF_002743375.1 of Sporosarcina sp. P34. GTDB lineage: Bacteria > Bacillota > Bacilli > Bacillales_A > Planococcaceae > Sporosarcina. The sequence continues at coordinate 78,953 of NZ_PDZC01000007.1, read as the reverse complement.
GTTGGTCGAGTGTGATGTAGTTTTGCAAGGAAGATAGAACGCCACTGCCACAGTCGAACAGGCAGTGGAATCCTTCGTGTTCAATGAGAAATGAAGAGGTGGCGCTGTTCGCTTTCGGGTAGCCGCCCCAGATGCCTAAAGGGATGATGTTCATGTGAATTCCTCCTTTTTGGATATTTTAGTCCTTTCATTGTAAGTGAAAGGGAAGTAAAAGTCGTAAAAAAAGGGTTTTTGGGTTGCCGACGAGCTGCTTCCACTTTTGGTTCATCCAGTTGCAGCGGCTAGGATCTCGGGTCATAAGTCGTGCTGGTCGTGAGGCAAAGAGCGCCTCAAGTCCAGCCCGTCTTATGCCTGTCGATCCTGACGAGCCGCTTCCACTTTTGGTTCATCTAGTTGCAGGTGGCAGAGTCTCGGGTCATAAGTCAAAGCTGCTGTGCGGCAAAAAGCGCCGCTTCGCATCTTCGCCTTATGCCTGCCAACTCTAAACGCCACCTTCCACTTTTGGTTCATCCATGCGATAATAGAGAAAATACGCTTTGAGGATGACGATATGAGTAAATTAGTTGAAATACAGTTGAATGCACAGGGCGCGGTGGCTTTGAAGAAGGGATATCCTTTGATTTTGAAGGATGCGGTGATGACTAGCGAGATTCAGGCGAAGGAAGGTAGTTTGATTCGATTGACGGATCGCTACCATAAATATTTGGCTACGGGGTATTATGGAATACAAAATAAAGGAATCGGCTGGGTGCTGACTTCGAATGAAAAAGAAGAGATTGACTTTGATTTCTTCGATCAAAAAATGGCGACTGCCTTTGAGCGTCGTGCGTCGTATGCGAATGATCCAGATACAACGGCTTACCGTTTATTTAATGGGGAAGGCGATGGAATCGGTGGTTTGACGATCGATTATTTCGACGGCTATTATATGGTCAGCTGGTACAGTGAAGGCATTTATGCGTTCCGCCACCACGTTTATAATGTTCTGGATAAGCGTGGGGACTATAAAGCGGTATACGAGAAGAAACGTTTTGATTCGAAGGGGCAGTATGTCGAGCAGGATGATTTTGTCAAAGGAACGCCTGGAGATTTTCCGATTATTGTTAAGGAGAACGGTATGAACTTTGCGATTGATTTGAATGATGGCGCGATGACTGGAGTTTTCCTTGATCAGCGCGATGTACGTGAGGCGATTCGTGACAAGTATTCAGAAGGTCGCGAAGTGTTGAATACGTTTTCGTATACGGGAGCGTTTTCGGTTGCAGCTGTTTTAGGTGGAGCGAAGAAAACGACGAATGTGGATTTGGCGAAGCGTAGTGTCGCGAAGACAATCGAGCAATTCAGTGTCAACGGTATCGATTATGAGCAGCAGGATATTAAAGTGATGGATGTCTTTGACTATTTCCGTTACGCGAAGCGTCATGACATGAAATTCGGACTAGTCGTGCTCGATCCACCGAGCTTTGCGCGTTCGAAGAAGTATACATTTAGTACAGCGAAAGATTATCCTATGTTGATGAAAGAAGCGATTGCGGTCACGGAGAAAAACGGTATTATCGTCGCTTCTACAAATAACGCGAGCTTCAGTATGAAGAAGTTTAAAGGCTTCATAGAGCAAGCTTTCAAAGAGACAGGTATGCGTTATAAAGTACTGGAAGAATCCACATTACCGAGGGACTTCCGTACGCCACGGGACTATCCTGAATTTAACTATTTAAAAGTAGTGATTGTGCAGAAGTTACGTTAATTCGTCACAAAAAGTAAGGTGACAATGTCAATATTTCCTAGTACGATGGATTCAATGAAGTCGTGAAACGGGAGGTAAACATATGAAGCAAATACTTGCGCTGATGGCCATGGTGTCTGTTTTGGTGCTAATGGGCTGTTCCAATGCATATAGTCAAGAAGACGGCTACCGCATGGCCATCATCAATCAAGGATTTCCTGTTCCGAAAGAAGCGTATGAAGTGAAAGCAGAAGATTGCATAGGGAAGATTTCTAAATCAGCGAAATATAAGTTGAAGGGAATCGGTGACTCGGAAGGCAATCCGCCAGATCATTATTTGCGTACTATTGAAGAATGGGGCTGGACGGAAATGGTGGAAGACCGCAGAGGATCTATCCATTTCTATGAGAAGCAAGGCAAGATTATGTCGCTTAATATTCAAGAGAACGTTTTTGACGTATTCGAAATGACGAGTGCAACGGAATCCTAAATAAGGTGGCGAGGGTATGGAGACGAAAAAACCGAAGCTAGACATAGAGAAGCCTGCTATTGCAAAAGCGTTCGATGTGTTGGTGATCGCTTTATTCGCTGCTGCTCTCGTCTATTTACTATTGCAGTGGAATCAATTGCCTGATCGTATTCCTGCGCATTTTGGAGCGAATGGGGAAGTAGATCGTTATGGTTCGAAAATAGAATTACTGCTGTTGTCAGTCATTGGCATCGTTATGTGGGTAGGTTTATGGATAGTGGAGAAGTATCCGTATATGTTTAACTATATGAATTTGCGTCCTGACAACGTAGAAATCCAGTACCGCTATGGCGTGCTATTCATGAATGTCATCAAAAACCTTTCTACACTAGTAGTTGTCTTTCTACTATGGCAGTCTGTCGATATCGCTTTGGCTCGAATCGATTCATTGAACGCGCCTATCCTCATCACGCTACTTGTACTACTATTTGGTGCGATAGGTGTTTATTTTTATAAAGTACTGAAATTATAGTCATGCCTGAATTATATTCCCAAAGTTCTGCCAATAAATGAATCTATTGATCACCTCCTATCGTATACTCATGATAAGAGGTGATTTTTTTACTTTTTTCCGACAGAAGACTTCCGCCTCAAGGAATGAATCGGGCACGGTCCAATGAGTAAGCGGGAAATGCATGTCGGTTGGCGCTAGCCAAAAAGCGCATCAGTCTGCTATAATAGAAACATACGTTCTATGCGGTGGAGGTGCACTTCATGCTGATTCACAAAGCGTTTCGGTTCCGAATCTATCCAACGAAAGAACAGCAGGTGTTGATCGCCAAGACCATTGGCTGCAGCCGGTTTGTCTTTAATCACTTTTTGTCCAAGTGGGAACACACCTTTAAGGAAACTGGCAAAGGGCTTTCCTATGGCATCTGTTCTGCTGAATTAACACGATTAAAAAAGCAAGAAGATACGATTTGGCTGAAAGAAGTCGATAGTATTGCTCTTCAGTCTTCCTTGAAAAATCTAGCGGACGCTTTTGAAAGATTTTTCAAGAAACAAAATGCTATTCCACGCTTTAAATTGAAAAGTCATCACATTCAATCGTATACAACCAAACAAACGAACGGTAATATCGCCATTGTAGACCATGCCATTAAACTCCCAAAGCTCGGTTGGGTAAAGCTAGTCAAAAGTCGAGAAGTAGATGGACGAATCATGAATGCGACCATCCGACGTACTGCCACTGGTAAGTATTTTGTATCCGTCCTGGTAGAAACGACAGTGTCCGAACTGCCTAAGACCAACTCTTCCGTAGGGATGGATGTCGGGCTGAAGGATTTCGCTATCTTGTCAGACGGAACGGTATACGAAAACCTAAAGTTCTTTCGATCGATGGAGAAAAAATTAGCGAAAGCAGAGCGGATTCTTTCGAGGCGGAAGGAATCGGCTCGTAAAAGATCGTGTCTATTGAGCGACGCGAAAAATTATCAGAAACAACGGATCGTAGTCGCACGCATCCAAGAAACGATCGCCAATAAAAGAAAAGATTACTTGCATAAACGATCAACCGAAATCATCAAAAATCACGATGTCATCGGAATCGAGGATTTGCAAGTAGCCAAACTGCTTAAAAACCCAAAATTGGCGAAAGCAATCAGCGACGTGAGCTGGTCACAGTTTCGTTCCATGCTGGAATATAAGGCGAAATGGTATGGCAAACACGTGGTAGTCGTTGGAAAAATATTTCCTTCCAGCCAGCTTTGTTCGGGATGTGGGGCTAGAAACCAAGAAGTGAAGCATCTTGCCTTACGTGAATGGGACTGTCCGAATTGCGGATGCCATCATGACCGGGATCTGAACGCAAGTATCAACCTTAAAAACGAAGCCATCAGACTTCGAACCGCAGGGACTGCGGGGATCGCCTAATCCATAACTAGTAGTTAAGCTGGTGTTCTTAGGAATCTCCCTCTTCTAAACACAGTGAAAGTGGGAGTAGTTCAAGAAATGGAAACTGTTACTTGTCACATTACTAGCTTTCCTTGTTCTGCCGACGACAGTAGGGGCTGTAGATTTCAGCATTTCGGATGTGAAAATCAACGCACAGTTGGAACCGGATGGCACCGTCCAGGTAACGGAGCAGCATACCTATAATTTTGACAGCGAATTTAACGGGATCATTTGAGAAATTCAACCAAAACGAGGAGCTTCAATTGAGGGCTTTAAAGCCTCTGAAAAGGGTAAAGAGTTAAGGATTGAGAAACATAACACGGAATATCGGGTACATCGCAAAGGAGACAGCGAAGTCATTGTCTTCGATTTGCAGTACACCATTAGAAATGGAATGGAAAAGTATGCAGATGGCGCGCAGTTTTACTGGCCATTTTTCGACCGTCGTAATGAAACCGATTATGGCAATATGACGATTACGATCGTGCCTCTTAGTCCAGCGTCTGACGTGATGTTCATCGGCTATGACAGTGCGGAAGAGACAGGAAAAGTGCAACCCGATGGAACGGTCATATTTTCATTAGGGGAAGTCCGTGCGGGAGACAATGGGGATATTCGCGTGGTTTACGAGCCGTCTTTATTTCCCGCAATGACCGCAGTAGATGGCGACATCCGTTCGGCAGTGAAGAAGGATCAAGAAATAGCTGCTATGCTACGGCAGGAGTTCATTGAAAACCAAAAGGTTATGGGCACTGTGGGTGGTGTGAGTGTAGCGGCAGGTATTCTTGGCGTCGGTTTGATCGGATTTTTTGCGAATGTGAGAAGAAAAAATATGTCAAGGAAGCGCACTATCAAATGGAATCGAATGGTTTCTACGTTCCAGTGAATGATATGAGCTTACCGGCAGTACTTCTTTTCAAAAATGGTGTAGCCTCGGTTGAGCTGATGTCTGCAGCACTCCTTGATCTCGTTCGAAAAGGACATGTGAAACAAGTGTCCGACGAGAAATTTGAGCTGGTCGATGCGAACGTCAAATTAGAACATGAGAAGGCATTGATTCAGCTATTATTTTTCCAAATCGGCCACGATAAAAAGTTTACATTGAATGAGTTGAAAAGTTACACAAAAGAAAAGAAGAATTATCAAGCATTTGATAAGAAGTTTAGCTTGTGGAAGGATCTTTTACAAGCAGAATTGAATCAATTTGAAGTGAAGGTCAAGACTACGAAAGAACGCATAATCCTAAGCTTGATCGGCGTGCTCGGAATCGGGTTCGCTATCACCTTTGTCTATTATGAATTGTATATGCAACTAGTCATTGTGGCGATGTTGACATTGGTTGCATTCGGATTCGCATTGTTTTACAGTCCGTACAATTATGAAGGGACGCTGCGGAAGCAGGAGTGGGAGCGAGTGGATCAATGGATGCGAGAACTAAGTACGAATAAATGGGAAGGCTTATCGCTTGATGATCGATTCCGTGTATTGATTTACGGAGTAGGCGTGAAGCATCCTGAACTAGACGCGTATTATAAGGACTTCGTCAGTGCCCAGAAGCAACTTGATCAAAATCGCACTCGTTATGATGAAAGATATCGACAGGGTACGGGAGACGCTCAGCACGAAAACTTCTATTACGGAGGCGTTGTCTATAATCCTATGTTCCTCGCCGGTTCTTTCAATCAAGCATCGACCAATGTATCGCACAACGCTCCAAGCAGTGATAGTAGTAGCAGCGGAGGCGGAACGGGTGGCGGAGGTGGTGGATCAGGTGCGTTTTAAGGTAAGTAAAAGGAGTGAATAGAGTGGGTAAAACAATAGTTTGGTTCCGAAAAGATTTGCGTTTGCATGATCATCCGGCATTGGTGGAGGCGGCAGCACATGGTGAAGTGTTGCCCGTCTTCATTTTGCCGGAAACACGCTACGCGGCATCTGATTGGTGGTTGCATCACAGTTTGCTGGAATTAATCGAGCGCTTTGCGGAGCAACAAATTCAGTTTGTGATCAGACAAGGGCATCCTGTTGAACAGCTGATGAAGTTGCTAGATGAAAGCGAAGCCGACCAACTTGTGTTCAATGAATTATATGATCCGGAGAGTCGTGAAGTGGAACGTAGAGTAGCAGAGGCTTGTGAGAAAAGGCGCGTTCAAATGCGTTCATTCCAAGGGTCACTACTCGTTGCACCGGATGCGATTTTCAATAAAACCAATCAGCCATATAAAGTATTTACGCCGTTTTGGAAGCGGCTAAGACAAGAACGAATTGCGACACCGCTCGCGACTCCTGAACTCGTACCGGCTACTGGTAAACTACAGTCATTGTCTTCAGAAGAATGGGGACTAGTATCGGAAGAACCTTGGTATAACAAGTTTGCAACTTATTGGCAACCTGGGGAAAAAGCCGCGATGGACTGTTGGGAAATGTTTCGAGACGGTGGTTTGCGCAATTATTTAGTGGGACGAGACCTCCCTGCGCAATGTAGTGTTTCGCGCATGTCGCCTTACTTGGCTTGGGGGAATGTTAGCGTACGTTCGGCTATGGCATGGTGCATTAGCTGCGACTGAGGACGTCAGTGATCAGCAAGTAGAAGCTTTTATTCGGCAATTGGCATGGCGGGATTTCGATAATTACCAGCTACTGTACTTTCCAGAAATGTTGACGAAACCCGTGCGACCAGAGTTTGAAAAGTTTCCGTGGCAACCTGCTGATGCTCAGCTGGAAGCTTGGAGAACTGGGCGTACCGGTTATCCGTTAGTCGATGCTGGAATGCGAGAATTGTGGGAAACAGGCTATATGCATAACCGTTTGCGAATGGTCGTAGCTTCTTTTTTGATCAAACATTTATTGATCGACTGGCGAGAGGGCATGGCGTGGTTTGAAGAGACGTTGCTCGATTTGGATCAAGCGAACAATGCGATGGGATGGCAATGGGTGGCGGGTAGTGGTTTTGATGCGTCGCCGTACTTTAGAGTGTTTAATCCCATTCTTCAGGCAAAAAAATTCGATGAAGATGCGCGGTATATAAAAAAATGGCTGCCCGAGTTGGCGGACATACCAGTACACTATGTATTTCAACCAGCAGACGCACCGGTTGATGTGTTGGAAGCGGCAGGCGTTACGATTGGTACATCCTATCCGGCTCCGATTGTGGACCATCAAGCTGCCCGTGCACGCGCATTGGCAGCGTATGATACATGCAAAAATTCTTAAATGTCCTCAATAGATTCAAGTAGATGGATATGTTGTAGCTGTAGCCGATCCGCCCAAATGAACGATCCGTATCCACCTAGATAAAATTCGGTATGAGGGTGTCGGCCTGCAAACTCGTCCAATTCTTGTATCGTCTGAGGACTCTCTTCAAATGGAAATGTAGTCGACGCCGACAACAATACTTTGATCGGCTTGATTTTTTCTATAAGAGACTGAATAGCGCCGGGAGCAGGCAAAGATCCAATCATCGCTGTACGCCAGCCTTTTAGCATCAGTTGCAGTAAAAAAATATGCACCGGAATTTCATGCGATTCATTTGGGAGACATGCGCCGAGCAATAGGGGCGAGTCTTCCCTGTATTGGAAGTTGCGCCGTAGTTGGACGAGTTGATCTCGTACGACCAGACTCGACAAGGCTTCCTGATATTCGTCCCACTCACCACTTGCCCAGTGATCACCTATTTCCTTCAAAAATGGAATGACGATTTGCTGGAGATAGTGTTCAAGTCCTAACCGATGATAGGCGGCTTGCAAGGAAAAGTTTAATTCTAATTCATCACAATTTTTACCGTGGCGCAATAACTCGCTCAATATATCTTCTATATAAGTCTTTTCGGGATTTGATGGGATAATGGAATTTATCTGGGATTTCGCCATCTCGGCTGCTTGTGAGAGCGCAAAACCCTCTTCTGCATAACGTTTCATCAGCAAAAATAACCGAATATCTTCATCGTGATATACTCGATAGCCATTATCTAGTCGCTGCGGAATCACGATATCATAGCGTTCTTCCCACTTCCTCAAGACTTGCCTCGACAAACCTGTTTGCTCCGCAACTTGTTTAATTGTATACGTAGGGGTTTCAGATGACGGCTTCAAAATAATCAACCTTTCATTTCACTATAATAAGCGATCATACATCGCCCAGTTCTATATGTTTAACATTATACATAGATTTGACAATGCAAGTCAAACCTGCTATTTTTACACAGTAGGAAGGTGTCTAAATGAAAACGACGTATATAGTACAAGGTACATGGATTGGTATCATAACGGGTGTTTTTCTCGCTATTTTCTTAAAAATCATGCAGTCGATTACAGGTCACAAGGTCTATACGTTGTTATTGAATGTGGATTACATACCGATCGTAAAAGAATATGTATTTCCAGAAGTGATTGAAGTGTTTTTCCATCTGATTGTTTCAGTTGTCCTTTGTATCATACTGGTGATTCTGTATGACAAGAGTAGTGGTTTCATTCGTCATCATGCGGTATTGTTCCCTATTCTAGTGAATGTTGCTATCGGGTTATTACTGTATCCGACGACTTCATTTTCCGATCGTACGCCAAGTGTCACCAATATCATTTCTTTGTTCTGGTGGATGGTCGGACATGCTGTATATGGTTTCTTCGTAGGGGCTTTGATTAATAGGAAATCAAAAAATATGAAATAGTTCTATTCGGGTCAATTATTCTAGTATATATAGATAGACTGTTGTATAATCAACTAAAAATAACATTGTACAAAGCGTGGACACTGGAGAAAGCGTCAGTTTGTTCGTGTCAGTTAAAGATAAAGGAGAATTTCACTATGTGGATCACTAAAAAACACAAGGCCCAATCATTAGTCCGCCCAATTTCCACAACCCCTGTCAAATTGCAAGTTCCTACCAAAGAAATTCAATTGCAGTTAGATGCTATTCAATTAAGAGAGCGGGATTTACAACTTTTACGTGCGTTAAAAGATCCAATGAATGACCGGATTGATGAAATTGTAGAAGCTTTTTATTCTAGTGTGACGGCAGTTCCCAAATTGTCTCAGATGATTGAAACGTATACTACAACCGAGTATTTACGTAAGACGCTAGCTGTACATCTTGCGGGATTATTCGACGGTGTGGTTGATGAAGCTTTTTTACTCAATCGCAGTAAAGTAGCGGGTGCTCATGTACGCATAGGCTTGGAACCTAAATGGTATATCGCGGCTTTTCAAAACTTGCATGCAACGATGCTCAATATATTATTTGATTTAGAATTGGGCCGTGCAGAAGAACGTGAAATGATCGTAGCGTTAAGTAAGATTTTGAATTTCGAAAAGCAATTGGTTCTTGAGGCGTTCGAGAAGAGTACGAATGATGCAATTCATGCAAATCAGCAAGAAGTAAAAGATAGCGTCAAGCAACAAATTGGAAGTATTGCGCTTGAGATTGAAGAGAAGTCTGAGTCTACATATGCAGTAGTCAATGATTTAATCGAGCAATCTACTACACTCGAAGGAAAAATTCAGGAGAGTATTGTCCGTTCCGAAACATCAGTCCACCAAGCACAGTCTGGAATTGAACAGATGGCTCAGATGGTGATCACTTCGGAGACGATTGTCAAGGAAACGAAAGGCATGGCAGCATTAATTGAAGAATTAAACCGCGCATCCATTCAAATTGAAGAAGTCGTTCAACTGGTGAAAAATATTGCGGATCAGACCAATCTTTTGGCACTGAACTCTGCAATTGAGGCTGCACGTGCGGGTGTTCACGGAAAAGGTTTCGCGGTTGTTGCGGATGAAGTTCGAAACTTAGCTGATCAGACGAAACGGTCGACAGATAATATTGCACAACTCGTCGCGCAATCGAAGGCGAAGACGCGAGCTGTTCATGATGCGATAGATACTGTCACGAAATATGCGGATATGGGCATGAATGAAACAGAAACAACTAGAGAGACATTCCAGAACATCACCGAGACGGTTCATTTAACCATAGATGATATACAGCATTTTTCAGACCACATGAAAAATTTACAAAGCGTCATTACATCAATTGGCGGCGTATCGAAGGAAGTCGTTTCCACTTCTTATGAGCTGGAAGAAGCGATAAATATTCTGTAAAAGGAAGTGATAATGAATGTTTTTAGCATGGAGCGAAATCAAAAAGAATAAATTACGATTTTTACTTATTACGTCGATTTTACTATTGGTGTCATTCCTCGTGTTCTTCTTGTCCGGACTAGCAAATGGATTAGCCAGTATGAACAGGGAAGCGATCGACTCATGGAAAGTTGATGCAGTTCTTCTGACAGAGGAATCCGATAAGAGTTTGTATGAGTCGGCACTTGACAAGAAAATAGCTGATGAACTGGATGCGAAAGAAACGGCTGTTGTTAGCCAAATGGGCGCCATCGCAAACAATGGTGAAACGAAGCAAAATGTCATGCTCTTCGGTATTGATAGAGAAGAGTTCATCAAGCCGGAAGTTAGTGAAGGGGACCCGACATTTTACGTTCAAAACGGTGTCGTGGCATCTGATGTGCTAAAAGATGAAGGCTTTAAAATAGGGGATACGCTTGAGTTATCCTCAACAGACACGAAACTGACGATTGTCGGCTTCACGGAAAAGGCTCGTTTTAATGCATCGCCTATTCTCTATATGAAGTTAAATGATATGCAGAAAATTAAATATGGTGATGCCTATACAATGAATAAAGACTTGGTTAACGCAATTGTCATCAAAGACAAAGACTGGGCTACACTTTCCTTGCCAGACAATACGGAAATCATTGAAACGGAAAAATTTATCGAGAATCTGCCGGGTTATACGGAGCAGAATTTGACGTTAGTGTATATGATTTACTTCCTGTTTGTCATTTCAGCGGCAATCGTTGCCATTTTCCTGTACGTATTGACTGTACAGAAAATTAGCATGTTCGGCCTGATGAAAGCGCAGGGAATTTCTAGCGCCTATTTGGCAAGATCCGTTGTCGCACAGACATTCATTCTTGCGTTGATCGGAGTTGTTCTGGCATTTGGACTGACGTTGCTCGCGGGAAGCTTCCTGCCAAATGCAGTTCCTATCATGTTTGATATACCTACCATGATAATTTATGGGTTGGTCTTAATAGTAGTGGCAATTCTCGGGGCTGTCATTTCGGTTTGGACGATTATCCGAATTGATCCGCTCGAAGCGATAGGAGGGTAAACGATGGTACTGGAACTACGAAATGCGAAAAAGACGTTCGGTGAAGGCAATACGCTCGTTGAAGCGATGAAGGAAACCAATTTCTTAGTCGAACGTGGCGAATTGGTCGCGGTTATCGGTCCGTCGGGTTCAGGTAAAAGTACGTTCCTGACGGTGGCTGGCGCTCTGCAAACACCAAGCGAAGGCGAAGTCATCATTAACGGTAAAGAATTATCGCAGCTAAATGAAAAGCAACGTTCAAAAATCCGTTTGCAGGAAATCGGGTTTATATTGCAGGCTTCCAACCTTGTGCCGTTCCTAACTGTTGACCAGCAGCTTGAATTGCTAAATAAAGTGAAGAAAGACAATATGACCAAAGACGAGCAACGTAAGTTATACGAGGATTTAGGTATTACCAAGTTGCATAAAAATTATCCATCTGATTTATCTGGCGGTGAGCGACAACGTGTGGCGATTGCCAAAGCATTGTTCAGCAAGCCAGCGATTCTTTTGGCGGATGAGCCTACCGCTTCGCTCGATTCGGATCGGGCGTTCGAGGTGATGGAGTTGTTACGTAATGAAACGAAGTCCAACCAAACGGCGACCATCGTCGTGACACATGATATACGGTTGATTCAATACGTGGATAAGGTGTACAAGATGACGGATGGTGTGTTGCAGTTGGAGAGTTCGGCTGGGATGTCTTTGGATTCGACGGAATGAGCGAAGGCTGAATAAATAATGAAATAAACGCTTCGGCAAGCTGTGTTAGGGCTTTCTGAAGCGTTTTTTTATTGGGGGATTTATTGGGTATGGTTATGGTTATGAAATTGGGCGGTGCGCTCTATATAGGGGGATAAGCGCTCAATCGAACGTGTTTCCCGCTCATAGTTCAGGGCGAGCGCTCTATATCGTGCGTGCCGCGCTCTATCCAACATGTTATCCGCTCATAGACCGGGCGTGAGCGCTCTATCCCATGCGTTAAGCGCTCTATCAAACGAGTTCTCCGCTCATAGTTCAGGGGCGAGCGCTCTATCCCACGCGTGACACGCTCAATCCAACATGTTATCCGCTCATAGCCCAGGCGTGAGCGCTCAATCGAACGTGTTGGCCGCTCATCCCGGGGCGAGCGCTCTATCCCATGCGTTAAGCGCTCTATCAAACGAGTTCTCCGCTCATAGTCCCGAGGCGAGCGCTCTATACCACGCGTGACGCGCTCAATCCAACATGTTCTCCGCTCATAGCCCACGCGCGAGCGCTCTAAGCAACAAGCATCATCCCATTAAACCGGCGACGATTTTCCGAGCTACCATGATATCCTTCGTTCCATGTACCAACATCCGCCCATCACGGAATAACACGAGTCGATGAGCGTTATATTCACAGGAAACCAAATAGGGGTTTTGTTTTAAATTAGAAACAATACCGCGAATGGAGTCGGCAAATGGTAGTAGTTCCACTTGTCGGTTCTTTGGCCATGTCAGTTGCACGGTGTCACGTCCGCACAGCACAGCAGTCCGCATGATTTCATTGGCAGATAGGTAAGGATAGGTTGGACTGTCTGAGCAACTTGGACAACTGGATTTCTTCATACTGTGCACGTCCATTGCCGCGCGTTCGCCTGTCCATAGGTCGACGGATTCCAGGCGCGGTTCCATCTGCGCGCCCGTTATACACTTCAGCAATTCGGCGGTTTGACGGGCAGCCGTTGTAACGACGATTGGTGAGATGACGCCGACGGTATCGCATGTTAAAGACTGTGGCGGCAACGCTTCAAGTAGACAATGTAGACAGGGCGAGCCTTCTTTTACGCCAATAGGAAATGTCAGCCCGTAGCTACCGACGCATGCACCCATGAAGAAGGGGATGCCCAGTTGTAACGCGGCGTCGTTTGCTAGTAATCGTGTTTCGATATTATCTGTGCCGTCGAGAATGAACTGATGTCCCTCGAATAGGTCGAGAACATTTTCAGGTGTCACATCCGCCACAATTCCACGAATTTTCACATCGCTATTGATCGCGCGCAATCGGCTTTCGGCGGCGATCGCTTTCGGCAATTGATCGATGACATCTTGCTCTGTATATAATTGCTGTCTATGAAGATTGGTCCACTCCAAAATATCACGATCGACAATCGTTAGTTCGCCGACCCCTGCACGGACAAGCATTTCCGCTCCGGAAGAACCGAGTGCACCCGCTCCTAAGACGAAAACTTTTGCTTCGCGGATAAGCTGTTGTCCAACTGGTCCGATAGGTGCAAATAGCTCTTGCCGAGAATATTTTCCGGTCAATTCGTCACAAGCCCTTCAGTTGGACTGCTTGCTACGCCGTAATCGCGGACTGGCATGCGTCCTGCCTTATAACCGAGACGTCCTGCTTCAATCGCGAGTTTCATTGCTTCTGCCATCATGACGGGATTAGCTGCTTCTGACACAGCTGTATTCAGCAATACACCATCTGCTCCGAGTTCCATCGCGAATGCCGCGTCTTTTGGAGAGCCGACACCGGCGTCAATAATGACGGGGACATTAGACTGCTCAATGATCAACGACAGATTCAGCGGGTTCAGAATGCCTCTGCCTGAACCGATTGGCGCAGCGCCTGGCATGATGGCATGCACGCCTAATTCGCATAGTCTTCTTGCGAGCACTACATCGTCTGACGTATAAGGCAATACAATAAAGCCTTCCTCTAGCAACATTTCAGTAGCGCGTAATGTCTCTACAGGATCTGGAAGCAATGAACGGCTACATCCGATAATTTCCACTTTCACCATGTCGCAAAGTCCCGATGCCTTTGCAAGACGTGCGATATGTACGGCTTCTTCTGCTGTACTTGCACCTGCAGTATTTGGAAGTAATGTATAGCGAGTTAAATCCAATTGCTCTAGAAAATTGGGCTGCGACGCTTCGAAAATATCCATGCGGCGTACTGCGAACGTGAGGATTTCTGCTTCTGATACTGCAACTGCCTGCTTTTGTATGTCAAATGAAGGATATTTCCCTGTACCTAGTAATAACCGCGAAGAGAATTCTTTATCTGCAATTTTTAACATCTTCATCCGCCTCCTACAAAATGTATGATTTCAATTTGGTCCCGATCCATAATTGGTGCATCATAGTGATCTTTTTGTAAAATCTCTTTATTTTTCTCCACAATCAAAATACGATCACTCAGTCCCAAATGCTCAAGTAGCTGTTGAATCGTCGCTACTTCTGGAACAACCGAATAGGATTTTCCGTTCAGATCAATCGTTTTCTTCATTAGACACGCCTCCTACTCTATAACTTTGTAAGACTTTTAGTGAACGCATAGGGGATAATACAGCCACGCCTGCTACGCCGTTTCGTTGTAAATCAGGCAAGTGTTGCGGCTGAATTCCACCAATTGCATACACGGGGATCGAACTACACGTTGCAATAGAAAACAATTCTTCCGTACCGCGCGCTGATAGGCCGGGCTTTGATTTCGTCTCGAAAACATGCCCGTACAAGAGCCAATCGGCGCCTTCCGTCGTAGCTTCCTTTGCTTCTTCCATTGAATGAATCGAGCAACCGAATTGTAGCTCTGGGAATTTCCGATGTGCATCCCGTAAAGACATGCCATAGCTAGTCAGCTGTACTTTCGTGAGGTTCAACCTGCTAGCCACATAAGGTCTGGCATGTATAATGAGCTTGTCGAGTGGAAATCCACTATTCGCAAGACGCGTAATCAAGTCTGTCAGTTGTTCGTCTGTCTTGGACTTTTCACGCAAAATAATAGCATCTAGAAACGGTGCAGTCTGCTGTAAGTGTAAAGTCAGTTCGTCAA
This sequence comes from Sporosarcina sp. P34, assembly GCF_002743375.1. Taxonomy (GTDB): domain Bacteria; phylum Bacillota; class Bacilli; order Bacillales_A; family Planococcaceae; genus Sporosarcina. The sequence goes on along the minus strand of NZ_PDZC01000007.1, from coordinate 63,836 downwards.
CCGAAAGACAGTCATCGGTCACACCAAGTAACTTCATTCATTCCCCTCCAATAAAAAAACCACTTCCCGAATCGGAAAGTGGTGGATGTGTCGACAGAAATATATACGGAACGACTCGCCACTTCCCTCCGCAGATGCTAATCTGTTCAGGTAATAAGGGTTTCAGAGCCACACTCTTTTCTCAGTCCTTGTGAAGGATTCCCCCAATGGTCAAAATATTTAGTTTTCAGAACTAGCGTATCACGTACGTAGTAGAAAGAAAAGAGTTTCTTTCATAATAGTAATAAAGCATCCAAATCGAGAATATCCAACGTTTTCATGCTGGACTGGCGAATCCAGCCCGATTCCTCGAATGCACTAAGTTTTCGACTAATCGTTTCAGGTGTCGTCCCGAGGTGGGAGGCGAGATCTTTGCGACTCATCGGTAATTCGACTGTCAATTGTTGTTGTTCTTCAGATAAGTCGGCTAGATATAGTGCGATACGTGTTTCTGCCGCTTCCATACCGATCCGCGCTGCCCGTTGTTCTGTCCGAGCGAGGCGAGAGGAGAATTCCTCTAACATCTTTAATGAAATCGCAGGATGTTTTTGTAAAAGTTGTTGCATTTGATCACGTTGAATAATACATAATTCCACGGGTTCAAGTGTTTCTGCATAGGCATCATGAGGTTTGGCATTGAATAACGACAGTTCACCTGTGAAATCTCCCGGTTCTAAAATTCGTACGAGTTGCTCCTTGCCGTTTTCTGACAGGCGGTATACTTTGATTCGTCCTTTATGCAAAATATATAAACCTTCGGAGCAGTCGCCTTCATTGTAAATGATTTTTCCACGTGGATGGGAAGTGTTTCGCGCGAGTCCTACCACGTGTTTCATCTGTTCAGTTTCCAAATGATTGAATAACGGAACGAGCGATACACACATATTTTGATCCGTCGTATTATTGTGGGGCTGTTGACTCATTCACTTTCACCTCGCTTATAGTTCGATTGGCTGGTTTGTCACTAGTATAGCGTATTAATCGAATGGCGTTCAATATAACCAAAAGTACACTGGCTTCGTGAATGAGCATGCCGGATGCTAAGAACACTTTGCCTAACAGTACACCGACCAACAGAAGGAAGACTGTGCCTACCGCAAAGAATGTATTTTGTTTCATGTTATTGACAGTCGCTTTCGATAAGGCGTAGGCATGGGCGAATTGATCAAGACGGTCTGCCATCAAGACGATATCCGCTGTTTCCATGGAAATGTCTGTTCCGCCTTTGCCCATAGCGAGTCCAATGTCCGCCGTGGCGATCGCAGGGGCATCGTTGATTCCGTCACCTGCCATGGCTACACGATGTCCAAGACTTTTCAACTTTTGAACGGCGGCTACTTTATCTTCAGGTAAAAGCTCCGCGTGGACACTGTCGAGACCAAGTTGTTGACCGACGAGACGGGCAGTGTGGACATTGTCGCCAGTTAGCATAATCATTTGTTTGATACCGCTTCTTCGTAATTTGGCCAAAGCAGCCTGTGCTTCCGGACGGATTTGATCCGCTATGGAAATAATACCTGCGATCTTTCCGTGAATGCTGATGAACACGGCCGTATTACCTGCTTTCTCCCGCTTGGATGCATAAGCTTCCACGTCACTAGAAATAGATATACCTTGCGAGGCCATCAGTTTTCGGTTGCCGGCTGCGAGTTGCTTGCCGTCTACTTCAGCAAGAATGCCGTTGCCTTTCATAACGTTTGCGTTACGTGCTTGATGTGTCAAGCCAATCAAGCGCTTCTTTGCTTCGCGGACAATCGTTTGACCGAGATGGTGTTCGGACAATAGTTCAACTTCTGCAGTGAGGCGCAGTAGCTCTTCTTTTTCGATACCAAAGCTATGGATATCAGTTACCTCTGGACGTCCTTTAGTCAATGTGCCTGTTTTATCAAAGACAACCGTGTCGATTTTCGCCAACTGTTCCATCACGTCGCCACCTTTAATGAGCACACCGTGTCTGGCTCCATTACCGATTCCCGCTACGATAGAAACGGGAGCGGAAATGACAAGAGCGCCAGGGCAAGCAATGACGAGGAAGGTTAATGTCATTTCAATGTTGCGTGTGAACAGATAGACGATCATCGATAAGACGACGATGGAAGGTGTATAGATGTTGGCGAATCGTTCAAGGAATTTTTGCGTTTTCGATTTGGCTTCCTGTGCTTCTTCGACTAGCTCGATAATACGAGCAAATGCTGTATCGTCACCTACGCGTTCTGCTATTATTTCGATATATCCATTGTCTACTAATGTACCACTGAACACTTGGTCGTCTAGCGATTTGGCTGCGGGTACAGATTCCCCTGTGATGGCTGCTTCATTTATAGAAGCATTGCCTGTAACAATCGGTCCGTCAACTGGCACTTGTTCTCCTGAGCGAACGATTACCCGGTCACCGACCACTACCTCATCAACAGCGATTGTCATGATTTTACCATCCCGAAAGACACTTGCTTCTAGTGGTGCCAGATCAATAAGGGCCTTAAGGGATGAGCGAGTTTTCTCCATTGTACGAATTTCAAGTAGCGCTCCGAATAAAAATAAGAACGTAACTGCAGCGGATTCTACATACTCACCAATAAATAGTGCACCGATTACCGCGATGGTCACGAGAAGTTCAATACTAAAAGCTTTCATGCGGATAGCTTTCCACGCCTTGATTGCAATCGGAGTACCCGCGATTAAAGTGGCCGCAATTAATGTAATTTGACGCGCGTCATGAAAGCTTGCGAAATGCAAGATGATCGCTGCTCCTAGCAAAATCGCGGATAGGGAAGTGATGCGTACGGTTTGCTTTGCGTTCATTTGAATGCCTCCTCTCTATGAGACTTTTTGATTGAGAACTGGATAGCCGAGTTTACTAATCAATTCCTGTAATTCATTGGCTTCTACGATAGATTCATCAAACTCGACTCGAACTTTACTTGAATGGAATAACACTTTTACTTGCTGTACGCCTTTGGCTCGGGAAAGTGCCCCTTCGATTTTCTTAACACAAGACGGGCAACTGAATGGTTCCATTAAAAATACAACTTTTTTCATTGATCTCATCCTCTTCTCTTATATTTGTTAACTAAAGTATAAGAGTATTTTGTCAAAACGACCTTGACGCACATCAACTTTTGTCAAACAATACTTTTTCTTCTCGTCAAAGTGCTTTATACTGAATAAGTAGTACACATTTATGAATAGAGGAGAATCGTACGGATGAAATTAACCTATTCTGGTAAAACGAAAGACGTCTACCGCTTGGAAGATGGCCACGTGCTATTGAAATTCAAGGATGATGTAACAGGGGAAGATGGTGTATTTGATCCAGGTGCCAACACAGTAGGCCTGACGATTGATGGTGCCGGGAAGTCTGGACTTCGCATGACGAAATACTTTTTCGAGAAATTGGAGGAGCAAAACGTACCGACGCATTACATCGATGCCGATCTGGATGAAGTGACGATGACGGTGAAGCCTGCTACGGTCTTTGGTAAAGGATTAGAAGTGATTTGTCGATACCGTGCGGTCGGAAGTTTCTTACGCAGATTCGGTGCGTATGCTGAAGAAGGACAAGTATTGGATGCATTCGTGGAAGTGACGCTAAAAGATGATGAACGTCAAGATCCACCCATTTCAGAAGATGCTTTGGCACAACTTCACATTTTGACGCATGAAGAATATGCAACTCTTAAAGATTTAACCAAGCAAATTTCTGAGGTAGTGCGAGCAGAGATGGCGGAAAAAGGCTTGGAGCTATATGATATCAAATTGGAATTCGGTCGCGATCCTGAGCGAAATATCATGTTGATCGATGAAATTTCAGGAGGCAATATGCGCGTTTATCGAGGCGATACATATATTGAACCAATGGAATTAGAGAAGATATTATTTTCATAAAATCCAACCGGAAACGAAAAATGTTTCCGGTTTTTTATTGTGGAAAGTGGGAAAGGGGGAGTGGACGCTCATTCAGGCGGCCGGAGCGCTCTATCGTGCTGCATTTTCGCTCTTAAATCACTGACAAGCGCTCTATAAGTCCTTGCAACCGCTCAATTTCACGAGTTAACCGCTCTATTTGGCCTACTATCCGCTCTTAGAACCCTAGCAGCATGTTAGAAAACTGTAGAATTGGGTACACTACACACTATGAGTTCATTATCCAAGCGGTAATGGACATCAATGTACATAACTTACACGGGGAGGTATTCAATTATGTGGAAATTACCTAGTATTGTATTGGGATCCGCGTTAATGATGGCGGCTTGCGGTGGCGCAGCAGATGAGGAAAAAGAAAAAGAACCGGTGAACGGCAGCGGTGATCCCGTCGTGGAAGAAGAGACGACAGCGGAGCCTGAAGTGATGGCGCCGGTGATAAATGTGGATGGAGAAGAAATCGGTTCCATAACGTTAACGCAAGGACCGTCTGGCGTAGCAATGGATGTGGACGTATCGGGCCTTGAGCCAGGGGAACACGGCATGCACTTCCATGAAACCGGAGTCTGTACAGCACCGGACTTTAAAGCATCTGCTGGCGGTCATTTCAACCCAACAGATAAAAAGCACGGATTGAATAATCCAGAAGGACATCACGCAGGTGACTTGGAGAATCTTGTGGCGGATGAAGATGGAAACGCAAAAGTTACGGTGACGACAGATGAAGTAACACTGGAGTCTGGAAAAGACAATTCATTACTCGATGAAGACGGAACAGCGTTGGTGATTCACGAGGGTCCGGATGATAACATCACAGATCCAGCAGGTAATTCAGGCGCGCCATTTGCTTGTGCAGAGATTACATCTGAGAGTATGAAGTAATAAGTAGAGCAGGATGTCCCGAGGCGTGGGGCATCCTTTTTTATGCGCATGTAAATATTGGTCAAGGTATAGGGGAAGTGGATAGGTAGTATTTACGGGGGCTCCCATCCTAATGAGAAGGCGCAAATCCCCATCTCTATCAGCCTCTCCATTCCCATAGACGAAAAAAAGAACGCCCTCCCGGAAAGGGCGTCCTGTTGATTATCGAATGATCGCGATAATCCCTTCTTCATCATCCAGCTTTAGCTGAATGCCTGCTGCCATCGGATCTTGATCGAGATACTGCTCAATCCAAAGGCGAAGCGCTTCGACAAGACGGGAGGTATTCAAATGATGCATCTTGCCATTAAGCTCGGCATCTGCTGAAAACCCAGTGTCTTCATCGTAAGCAAGTTCGACTTCCACGTCGTCTGGCATAGCACGTGACTCTTTTGCAATCAATACACAAACTGCATTTACTACGTCCTGTTCGTAGATTATCTGTTGTTCCATTGATTCATATCCTCGTTGCGTTTACGCTCTTTCTCTTTGAAGATCGCGAAAATCTTCCGAACCATGTAAATGATGAAGACAATCGCTAACACGTTAATCAACAAGCCCATAATGGACCCAAGCATCCCCATATTCGCAAACAAGCTGCCGAATAATAGACCCGCAAGTCCACCCACTAATAGACCTTTCATCAAGCCGCCACCCATACCGCCTGGCTTCTTCGCTGTGTTACCTGCTGTTGCTTTATCATTACTTTGATTGGTATCTTGTTTCTTTTCGGCTTTATTCGGTTGCACACGATTAGGTGTACTGAAACTCTTCTTACCAGACTTATAGCCACGTGCTTCAGCAGTAATTTCATCTTGGAAGATGATGTTCCCGATTGGCGACAAAATCAATGTCGCGGCGAGGAAAAATGCAGCAAGTTTTTTCAATTGATAATCTCCTTTAATGCTGTAATGAAGGTCTTGGATTTACCAAAGCCCTTGTCTTTATTTTACTGGATATCTTACCGTAATGAAAGGAAATTCCCTTACTTAGCGAAGAAGTTTTCTGTATAAAATGGCTGTTCTTTGTCATTAAAGTCTACACCGATCCCAAGGAACTGGTAGTCACGGATTAATATGTTTTCTCTATGGCCTTTTGAATTCATTAGACCTTCATGTGCAAAAATACTGCTTGACTGACCGTAAGCTAGGTTTTCACCCGCACTGACGAACGCCACTCCTTGCTTTTTCATCCGGTCGAAAGGGGACTCACCTTGCAAGTTTTCATGACTGAAGTAATCTTGTACTGCCATATCCGTACTGTGCAAACGTGCCGTTTCAGCCGCCAGTTCATCCCATGTTAAAATGGAGCGACCGTGTCGAACTCTTGCTGCGTTCGTCAAATCAAATAATTGCATCTCAAAGCCTTTACGCATCGCATCGTTTTTGGGGGCATAGAGGGCGGACTTTTTTTGCTCTAGTGAATCCGAGATTAATTGGACTGCGGTTACGGTATTGTCAGTGTGCAGATCATAAAAGACATAGATATACAGACCATCCGTATGAAAGATGTCCATGCCTTCATCGTTTTGCAGCTTATAAATGTTTGTCCCTTTACGTATTTCGGAAATCGGTGTGCCAAGACCTTCGCGTACTTCCGCTTTCGGCACACCGTACTCGATGCCGATGGATGAAGCGATGAGGCGATCGTTTGTATAGAGCGCATTGACGCGACGTTTGATATCGTATGACAACATGACGAAGTTCTGATAATTGTCATGGAACGTCAGCCACTCCGTTCCATATTCATTGACGGATTTCCGCGTAGGTTCACCGAGTTTTTCCTTCACTTGCGCTTCGGTTGTACCAATTTCGATATTGTGGATAGAAATAATGCCTGTTGCCGGTGCATCGAGCACGGGTTGGGCGACTTCCTCTGGGGGACTGCTTCCGGCAGCTTTATCGGAAACGAATGTGATTAACTCAACAATTGATTCTTTTGTATAGTCAAGCGCAGATCCAACTACTTCCTCGTTCAGCACGGTTTCTACTTTGGCATCAAGCGGGTCGAGAAATGATAAGTCCACGTATTGTGATACTGGACCTTCCCAGAAGGGCTTGAAAGCGTAGATGAGTACTGCGAGAAAGAGTAACTGAAACAGGCGTTTTATCATATGAAACCCACTCCTCATTCACATTATACTCTGTTTCCCCCTCAGCAATACAGTGGGAACTATGAATTGTTGAAAATATTCCTCCAGAGTAGCAGGAAAAAGGGTATACTAAAAAAAGAATGGAAGTTTGGAAGGAGTGGATGGCATGTTCGGTGGCGTGAGCAGTGTACCTTCCTGGTTTTATATAATCGCATTTGTAGTCGTCATATTGCTTGTCCTGATTACGGAATGGCGAACGAGATGAAGACTGAATTTCAGTAGAAAGAAGGAATACACATGTTAACATTTGAAGAAAAACAACAGATTATAGAAGAGTTCCCGCAGTTAGTGAAGAAAGAAGTGTCTATGAAGCGCTTGAACTATCATTATGAAGAGTCTTTGTATGATAAAACGGTTGTCGTGCAGCATTTGCACCCGAACGGCAATGCATTTGTCTACGTGGCAGATGTCAAAGGCTATGAAGCAGATGAACGCGGTCTAGTCAATGTACGCGAATACTCTGCAGATGAACTCCGTACAGTCATCCGCGCGGCAATTGAAGGATTGGCGACAGAGGTCCAGGCGCCTGAAACTATCGCGGAAACATGGCAGAATTCCAATGGTCAAATGCTGACACTTCTTGAAGAAGATGGCTTCTTTAATATTTATCATGAAGTCAACTTGGAAGAGGGCTTCGGAGATTACGGTGAGGCGGCAAGTTATTTGAAAGAAGAAGGCTTTTCCGTCAAAACGAAATAACAGCTATAGAGGTGAGAGTGAATGAAGGGAAAAACAGTTGCGATTTGGCTGATCGTGGTGTTGATTGTGGCGGTAGTGGGCGTCGTGTTAATGGTTCAGGCTACTTTCAAAAATAATCCTACACAAAAAAATCATCAATCCATGGACAACCAGTCGTACACCCAAATCGGTACGTTTGGCTGGCAATAATCTATGAACGACTGTCGGGTATATACTATACTCGGCAGTTTTTTTGCGGTGCGGCGTTGGTGGTTGTGTAGGGTGACATCACAACCGCGCCAAAGTCGACTACGACCGCGCTATGATCGACCATTACCGCGCTATACCTATCACTTATCGCGCTAAACTCTCAATAGATCGCGCTATACTACGTTATAACCGCGCAAAAGCTACCTAACACCGCGCCATAGCAATGAAAAGAAATGCATAAAAAAAACCACTTCCTAAAAAGGAAGTGGTTTGTATAGGTTAATTAGTTTTTAGTAACGTTAGTTGCTTGAAGTCCGCGTTGTCCTTGTTCGATCTCGAAAGTAACGTCTTGACCTTCTTCAAGAGTTTTGAAGCCATCACCTTGGATAGCTGAGAAGTGTACGAATACGTCGTCGCCATCTTCACGTTCGATGAAGCCATAACCTTTTTCTGCGTTAAACCATTTTACTTTACCTTGTTCCATGTTTGTTTCCTCCTCGTGCACACTCGTGTACACATTGTATTACTATCCTTGCTCAATTTCTAAAAAACGGTCAAGATACATCGTAGACCAACGTCGAACAAAAATAATTCTTCTTTATCATAACAAGAAAATCCAGAAATGGCAAGTGGAAAGATTGGTTCGAAGGATTGAACGACTAGATTTCCATGTCATTATAGGAATAGTGTGAATAGTTTATAGATGACTGCAGCCATTACTGCAGAGATGGGCATTGTGATAATCCATGTCAACACAATCTTCTGTGCGACTCCCCATTTCACGCCTTTCAAGCGTTGCGCTGAACCGACTCCCATAATAGAAGAAGAGATTACGTGCGTCGTACTGACAGGTAAATGAATAAGGGTAGCACCGAAAATAATAACTGCGGAGTTCAAGTCTGACGCAATCCCGTGAATCGGCCGGATTTTCATGATCTTCCCGCCGACGGTTTTGATGATCTTATAACCGCCGATTGACGTACCGATTCCCATTGCAGTAGCCGCTGCAACCCGTACCCATAATTGGATATCATCAGTTGTCTGTAATTCTGCTGCTATCAAAGCCATCGTAATAATCCCCATCGCTTTTTGCGCGTCATTTGTACCGTGCGTGAACGATTGAATCGCAGCCGTTCCGATTTGCATGTACCGAATACGGCGGTTCGCTTTGAATAAATTACGGTTCTTTAAGACCACACGTAATATGGTCATGACAAGAAATCCACCAACTAGCGCAATGATAGGAGATAGCAGCAGTGCTTGAAGTATTTTGATGAAGCCGCTGTAATTCAGAATACCAAAACCCGCCGCTGCAATCGCTGAACCAGCAATGGAGCCGATCAGTGTATGGGAAGAGCTGGAGGGGATTCCGAAATACCATGTGATCAAGTTCCAAGTAATCGCAGAAACGAGTGCTGCCAAAATGACGAGAGATCCGTTTTCCAATACGAATGGATCAACGATATCCTTCGTAATGGTTTTCGCTACGCCTGTGAATGTCAGCGCACCGACGAAGTTCATCGTAGCGGCAAGCATGATCGCCGTCCGAGGCTTCAATGCGCGTGTCGATACGGACGTAGCGATCGCGTTGGCTGTATCATGGAAACCATTGATGAAATCGAAAGCTAAAGCAAATATTACGACGAGAATGGTTAGTATGAGAATGGTATCCATCGGTCAGGACTCCTTATGCGTTGCGCATGATGATGGTTTCAATATTATTTGCTACGTCTTGACAAAAGTCTGCCGTATCCTCAAGCAGTTCATACAGATCTTTCAGTTGAATGATGCGGATCGGATCTTTTTCGCGAAGGAACATTTGCTTAATGGAAGTTCGTAAAACTTCATCACAAATACGTTCGTACTCTTTGATTTGCACAGCATGTGGACGCATTTCGACCAACTTTTTCTTCGTTAGCCATTCCATCGCAAGAACGATTTCATCGGTACTTTTCATAATGTTGTGGACGAACTTCTGCATGTATTCATCGATTTCAATGAGAGAGAACATTTCAAGGTTTGCAAGAAAATGCTCCATGCCATCTAAGATATCATCCATAGCAATCGCGATGTTCAGAATATCTTCCCGTTCAATAGGTGTCATGAACGACGTATTTAGTTTTGTGATCAATTCATGAATCAGCGTGTCGCCTGCTGTTTCATATTCTTTCATTCGAATGCTGATTTCTTTCAGATCTGAAACGGAATGGACTTTAGAATCGTTCGCATAGTGCATAGATGCCTGTACATGTTTCGCGATGTCTAATAATGCTGTGAAAAATGGATCGGGTTTACGTGGACTTAGCATTTGAATTCCTCCATTTATAGATGACATCGATAGTGATTACATCATACAAAATACATCTGTAAAAAGATAGCGGACAGTGTAGAAATTACGCGGAATTTTGGCGGGTTTTCGTTAATAAAAATTTGTAAACATAATTGGGGCTTTACTTAGTGGAATATTGTTAAGTTATTGTAAAGATGAATTAGAATCATTGAAAATAACTGTGGACATGAGATGATCGACAGTAAAGGATTACATAAACGGAAAGGAGATTGAAATGGAGCATACTATGGCCTTTTCTATAAAAAGACTAGTAGAACTATTTATCGTATCACTAAAACTAGGACTGACCTCTTTTGGCGGCCCTACTGCACATTTAGGTTATTTTCATGAAGAGTATGTGCGAAAACGGAAGTGGATGGACGAAAAAAGTTATGCGGATTTAGTGGCGTTGGCACAATTTCTTCCGGGTCCGGCAAGCAGTCAGGTAGGGATTGGCATCGGCGTGGCACGAGCAGGGGTGTTAGGCGGACTGGTTTCCTTTCTAGGCTTTACCATGCCATCCGTAGTAGCGTTGATCTTGTTTGCTACGCTTCTAGCAGGCACGGATATGAGTCAGGCTGGTTGGCTGCATGGATTGAAGATCGTGGCTGTGGCGATCGTTGCGCATGCTGTCCTAGGAATGGCGAAGAATTTAACACCGGACGTCAAGCGAAAGGCCATTGCGTTACTTGCGCTCGTCGTCACACTGTTATGGCAAGCAGCTTTCACGCAAGTCAGTGTGATTGTCATAGCTGGACTTGTGGGATTATGGCTATTCAAAGTACATGATCCGTCCGATGCTGCTTCAATGAAATTTCTCGTATCAAAGAAAATGGGAGTTATTTGTTTAACACTGTTTTTCACTTTGCTCGGTATATTGCCGGTACTTCGCGAACTAACTGGTTCTTACTGGATTGCAGTATTCGATAGTTTTTATCGATCAGGTGCGCTCGTATTCGGAGGAGGACACGTCGTCTTGCCTTTATTGGAACAGGAATTGGTACCGGTTGGATGGATCGGAAGCGAGTCATTTCTAGCCGGTTACGGTGCGACGCAAGCGGTTCCGGGACCGTTGTTTACGTTTGCTGCCTATCTCGGTGCAGTAATGAACGGTTGGCAAGGTGGATTATTCGCGACCGTTGCAATTTTCTTGCCCGCATTTCTTTTGATTGTCGGTGCTCTGCCTTTTTGGGATGCCTTACGCAATCATCCGAAAATCAAAGGAGCCGTTATGGGTGTCAATGCTGCGGTTATCGGAATTTTACTCTCGGCGCTATACAATCCAATTTGGACAAGCTCCATTTTACGGGCGGAGGATTTCGCATTGGCAGCGATTTTATTCAGTATGCTGACCTTTTGGAAGATGCCTCCTTGGCTCGTCGTGCTAGCCGGGGCGCTAGGCGGAACTTTACTCTCCATATGGTAGAAAGCAACCAAATGCGGTGGCTTTTTGTTATACTGAATGAATTCTAAAGAAGAAAAGGGTTTTGTACATATGAATACTTCATTACAAAAAAGACTTCCATTGCCAACGGTTTGGCTTGTGCTATTGCTCGGCTCGTTGTCAGCATTCGGTCCGCTGTCGATGGATATGTATTTACCGGGATTGCCCATTGTGGCGGATGATCTACACGCTTCGACATCGCTCGTCCAATTAAGTCTGACAGCCTGTTTAATCGGTTTAGGCGCAGGCCAGCTCATTTTCGGTCCGTTAAGTGATATTTACGGCAGACGGAAGCCGCTCGTCATTACGCTCATAGTGTACGCAGTTGCTTCGGTATTATGTGCGTTTAGTCCGAACATCTGGATTTTTGTGGCACTGCGTTTCGTTCAAGGTATGACAGGCGCTGCGGGAATTGTGATCGCGAGAGCCTGCGCACGTGATTTATATGTAGGAAATGAATTAACGAAATTCATGGCGATGCTATCGATCGTCAGTGGTGCAGCACCTATTCTTGCGCCCATTGTAGGCGGTGTCGTGCTGAACTATGCTTCGTGGCAAGCGGTGTTCTTTTTACTTGGAGTCATCGGTTTATTGATGTTTGTATCCACAGCCTGTTTCTTACCGGATACGTTGCCAGTTGAAGAACGTGCAGACAGCGGAATGCTTGCAGTTGTTAAGACGTTTAGCGGTCTACTAAAGGATAAGTGGTTCATAGGCATCGCGTTGACGCAAGGCTTGATCATGTCGAGCATGTTCGCGTACATTGCGGGATCACCGTTCGTTTTACAGAATATGTATGATGTGACAGCGCAACAGTTTTCCTTGTTCTTCGCGCTGAATGGTATCGGTATTATCACAGCGGCACAATTGACGGGTCGACTTTCGGGCAGGATTCACGAGGTGAAGTTCTTGCGCGCGGGCGTGTTGATGTCGTTCGCAGCAAGTATTTTACTGTTGTTGACAGTCTGGAATGAATGGCCACTTGCAGTGATTGCGACGGCGTTGTTCTTTATGGTGTCGAGCGTTGGTTTAGTATCCCCAGCGGCATTTTCACTTGCCATGCAAAGTCAGGGGAAATCAGCAGGAAGCGCAGCGGCGTTTCTCGGGCTGATGCCTTTCATCGGCGGTGCAACGGTTTCGCCACTAGTAGGTCTAGCGGGTGACAGTTCGGCTTGGCCGCTTAGTATCGTGGTGTTGACATGCAGTACAGGTGCTTTGGTGATGTTCTTTACAGTGGTTCAGAAAGCGTTTCGATTGCAAGAGGTTTGAGTAGAGGGGCTGGCAGTAAGTTGGGGGTTAGGGATTGATGCTTCGGAGGGGACGCTTTCCTAGAAGGCTCGCCTGTCGAGCTGATCCTCTGGGAGTCGCCCCTCCTACGCGCCAATCCCTTGCAATGCGGGTGGGTGATACTTGTTGTTGTGCATTGAAGTAAGTGGTGTAATCGATTCTATATTTGAACTTGGGAAGCCCTTGAACTTAAACCAGGTTCAAGGGCTTCACTAATTTACATACTATCGACAGAATGTGATCTACGTCCTCCTACTTACCCCGTAGGATTGAAGCGGAAGCTGGCGGCGACTCCCGATGGATCAGCCCGATCAGGTGAGACAACCATAGAGAGCCTGCGAACTGGTTGGCTCACCGCGGGCCCATGGGAAAGCGTCCGCCAGCTGGAGCTTCAATCCCTTCACACACACCAAGTAACACACACTCCCAACCCTTTTTAATTCAAATTTGCATGAAAATAAGGCATGATAGAGATAGAGAGTCTGATTATTACTTTGAAAGGTGGATGTAAAGATGGAATATCGTATTGAGCATGACACGTTCGGAGAAATACAAGTACCAGCAGATAAGTTATGGGGTGCGCAGACGCAGCGCAGTAAACACAACTTTAAAATCGGCGGGGAACGCATTCCGCTTGGTGTAATCCAAGCCTTTGCCCATTTGAAGAAATCAGCAGCAATCGCAAGCCATTCATTCGGCAATCTGTCCGAAGTGAAAATGAAAGCCATTAAAGCAGCAGCAGAAGAGGTCATCGAAGGCAAATGGGACGAGCACTTCCCATTGGTTGTGTGGCAAACAGGAAGCGGTACGCAGTCGAACATGAATATGAACGAAGTACTCGCTAACCGTGGTAACCAGTTGCTTGAGGAGTGGGGCGAGGAAGAACGCCTGCATCCGAATGATGATGTCAATAAATCACAAAGCTCGAACGATACATTCCCAACAGCACTACACGTGGCGGGAGTTATTGCGGTAGAGCGCGAAGTATTGCCAGCAATCGATAAATTAGCGGCAACACTTCAGAAAAAATCCGAAGACTTCGCAGATATTATTAAAATCGGACGTACGCATTTGCAGGACGCGACGCCATTAACATTAGGACAAGAAATTAGCGGCTGGCACAAAATGCTAGAAAAAACGCACAGTATGCTAGAAACAAGTGTCCAGACGATGAAAGAACTCGCAATCGGCGGTACAGCAGTTGGGACGGGACTTAACGCGCCAGCTGGATTCGGTGAAAAAGTAGCGGAAGAAATTTCGAAGTCCGTGGGCATCGAGTTTACATCTGCGGAGAATAAGTTCCATGCCTTGACGAGCTACGATGAAGTCGTTTACACACACGGCGCACTGAAAGCATTGGCTGCAGACTTGATGAAAGTAGCGAATGACGTACGTTGGTTGGCAAGCGGACCACGTTCGGGTATCGGTGAAATTACGATTCCGGAAAACGAACCAGGCAGCTCGATTATGCCAGGTAAAGTGAATCCGACACAAAGTGAAGCGTTGACGATGGTTGTGGCGCAAGTAATGGGGAACGACGCAACGATCGGTTTTTCAGCGAGCCAAGGGAACTTTGAATTGAACGTCTTCAAACCAGTGATTATTTACAACTTCCTACAATCAGCGAAATTACTTGCTGACGGTATGATCAGCTTCAACGATAACTGTGCGGTAGGAATTGAACCGAACCGTGAAGAAATCGACAATAAAGTGAAAAACTCCTTGATGCTAGTCACAGCATTGAATCCACATATCGGCTATGAAAACGCGGCGAAAATTGCGAAGAAGGCTCATACAGAAGGTACGACGCTGAAAGAAGCAGCACTATCTACTGGTTTATTGACAGAAGCGCAATTTGACGAATATGTAGACCCAAGCAAAATGACGGGCAACTCGTAATTGTCATGAATTTGTGCGCTTGTTGTTCCCGCAAATTTTGTATACTAAAGACATAACCTCTATACGAAGGAGTCTTGAATATACATGAAAAAGAAGTTACTTGCAGGACTAGCAGCACTAACATTGGCGCTTGCAGCATGTGGAAACGGCGCTACAGAAAAGCCAGCTGAAGTAAATCCACAAGATTCACAGGCAGAAGCAGGACATGATCACGCAAATCATTTACCGAACGGCGACTTGCAGGAAGTAACTGCTTCAGCGGATATTTTGCCTTCATTCTTAGATGATAAGCCAGAAGATATGCGCAAAGTCTATCAAGTGGCGGCCAACGCGACGGAAATCTTGGAATACATGCCTTGCTATTGCGGTTGCGGAGATAGTGCTGGACACAAGAGTAATATGAATTGTTTCTTGGATGAAGTGCGCGAAGATGGCTCTGTTGTATGGGACGACCACGGCACTCGCTGCCTAGTTTGCCTAGAGATCGCAGTGAAATCTGTGCAAATGAAGCAAGATGGAAAGTCGATGAAAGAAATCCGTGACGCGATTGACGCAGAATACGGTAACGGAGATTATGCGAAACCGACAAATACTCCAATGCCTGCATGATTGATGAATTAATTTAGGCTGCAGATCCACTCTTTTAATGAGAGTGGGTCTGCAGTTTTTTGTATTTTGCTCAAAGCCCGCGGCCTTACACTTTACACCCATACAATCTATCGCCGCGCCATCTAGTTCTTGGCATTCGCAGCGCGCGCTCAATGAATCACGCTATCCGCTCAATGTAATCCCGCAAGCGCTCTATGCGTAACGATATCCGCTCAATCGCAATCCGCATCCGCTCATAGTTCCACGTTACTCGCTCAATGAGGTCTTACATCCGCTCAATGCCCGCGGCCCTACACTTTACACCCACACAATCTATCGCCGCGCCATCTAGTTCTTGGCATTCGCAGCATCCGCTCAATGAATCACGTTACCCGCTCAATGTAATCCCACGAGCGCTCTATGCGTAACGTCACCCGCTCAATCACGATCCGCATCCGCTCATAGTTCCACGTTACTCGCTCAATGAACCCACGCATCCGCTCAATGCCCGCGGCCCTACACTTTACACCCACACAATCTATCGCCGCGCCATTTTATCTTCGGCATTCGCAGCATCCGCTCAATGAATCACGTTACCCGCTCAATGTAGTCCCGCAAGCGCTCTATGCGTAACGTCACCCGCTCAATCACGATCCGTATCCGCTCATAGTTTGGGGTTTAGCGCTCTATATGGATGGAGAACCGCTCTACATCAAAAATTCATCCCCCAAAAAAGCACCACATCTATTCATATCATTGGCAAGCTAAATGGATGTGGTATAATTTAGTTAAATTAGGCAGGAGGGGATTCTGATGATTCATTTTGTACAATTTGAAGAGCAGTATATACCGAAGATGGCCGTGTTATTAGCAGCGAGACATGCAGAGGAGCGACAACGCTTTCCATTTTTGCAGGAACGTTTTGAAGATGTCGAACAAGCAGAAGAGCGCTTGCGTGAAGAATTGGAGAAACCGTATACAGGGGGCCTCGTGACGCTGCGTGACGAAGAGGTCATCGGCTATTTACTATACGAATATCGCCAAGACGCTACCCGGGGGCGTACGGTGTATGTTGGGTATCCTTCCTTTGTCATTCATGAAGACGAGCATCCAAGATTAGCCCGGTTGATGTACACGGAAGTCGGTGCGGAATGGGTTCGTAATGGCTATTTTGAGCATGTTCTAGATATACCCGTTGGTAATGATGAATTAATTCTTGAAATGCTGGAGCAGTCGTTTCATTTTGAACAGCGCTTTGCGGCGTTGTCACTTGAACAGTATCGTGCACAGCCGGGAGAGAATAGTCTCGTGAAGATGAAGGAACTAGTAGGTGACGAGCAAAAAATATTGCATAAGATGGCACCGTGGAACAGTTTGCATCAAGCGAAAGCGCCCGCGTGGAAACCGATTACGCAAGAAGCTTTGGATGCGGAGCGCGATGTATTTGCGGCGTATGAAGGCAAAGAAGGTACGCGCAGTTGGGTCGCTGAGCAAGATCATGTACCTGTAGCCTTCCATCTATTCACGCCGGCGGACGCTCGACATGCGATGACGACGCCGAATGAGTCGGCCGTGCTTGTACAGGGGACGACGAATATTGATATGCGTGGACAAGGCATCGGTAAATCGATTGCGAACCATAGCTTTACGCAAATGAAAAAAGCAGGTTTTAAATATGTTATGACGGATTGGTTGACGGCGAATCATTTAGCGTCATATTTCTGGCCGAAGCTTGGATTCCGTTCGTATATGATTCGCATGGCGCGAACAGTGGACGCACGAATCTCGTGGGCGGACGGACAATGATGGGCATGAAATTCGTCACGTCATGGAGTGGGGGCAAAGACTCTGCACTCGCAGCATACCGCGCGATTCAAGAAGGAAATACGCCAGCGATGCTGTGGACGATGTTTGAGAAAGATCAGCCGCATTCCAAATCCCATGCATTACCGCTTGAGGTTGTTCAAGCGCAAGCCAAGCAGATGGATATACCACTGATGATCCGAAAAGCAGACTGGGCTGGCTACGAAATACAATTTTTAGATGCGATGCGCGCTGCCAAAGCACAAGGGATTCATAAAGCAGTATTTGGGGACATTGATTTGGAAGATCATTTACGATGGGTACAGTCGATGTGTGCCAAAGTCGGCATGGAATCGTATCATCCCCTTTGGGAAGAACCAAGACGGTTGCTGCTCGAAGAATTTATAGCGGCAGGTTTTGAAGCCTATGTAGTCGTCGTCAATACTAAGATGATGCCTGCTAAATTTCTAGGCAGACGTTTCACGATTGAATTAATGGATGAACTGGAAGCACTCGGCATCGATAGCTGTGGCGAGTCAGGAGAATTCCATACTGTCGTTGTCGATGGACCGATTTTCAAGGAACGTATTCCTATAAAAATGAGTGAAACTATCGAAAAAGAGGGCTATGTATTTTTGAAATGCGAGCTAGAACAAGTAACTTCCACAGAATGAAAGATGATCTGTGGAAGTTACTTGTTTCGTACTAGATAAATAAAAGTAGAAAAGGAGCAGATGTTTAATGAATAGTAAGAGAATAGTGACGGAAGAGGATCTTCAAAAGTCTTTTGACATACGAAAAGCTGTATTCGTAGAAGAACAACATGTGCCGGAAGAGGACGAGTTTGATGAATTTGATGTGTTGGGTGAATTATGTGAACATATTTTAGTGGAACATAATGGGCAAGCAATCGCCACAGGTAGATTGAGAATAGTAGATGGAGTGGGGAAGTTAGAACGCATTTGTGTGTTAGCTTCTCATCGGAGTTTAGGTGTTGGAAAGGTCATTATTCAAGGGCTGGAAGATATCGCAAGGGAGAAAGGGATCGTGTCGTTGAGATTGCATGGACAGACACATGCAGAAGAATTTTATCGAAAACTTGAGTACGCAACTACGTCTGATATATTTATGGAAGACGGCATTCCACATATTGTGATGGAGAAAGAGTTGGCCCTGTAGTTTGAAAGAGTACTTGTTCTGTAAAGAAATACCCCTGAAGTTAGAAAGAAATCTAACTTCAGGGGCTCGGAATATACTCTACGTAATCAACTTTACATCCTATAAGCTTACTTACGTAATTGAATTTCAAGATGAATCTTTACTTCGTCACTTACGACCACGCCACCGGTTTCAAGTGCCGCATTCCATGTTAGACCGAAGTCTTTACGGTTAATCTTCGTATTACCCGAGAATCCAGCCGCTTCGTCTCCGCTCATCGGATCTTTCGCAATGCCTTCAAATGTTACATTGAATGTGACGGGCTTCGTTGTATCTTTAATAGTGAAGTCGCCAGTTATGTCGTACGTATCGTCTGATGTCTTCTTGATAGTGGTCGCTTTAAACGAAAGGTTCGGGTAATTTTCTACATCGAAAAAGTCTGCTGAACGTAAATGATTGTCTCGGTCAGACTTGCGCGTATCAATACTGCTTGCATCAATTGTAAAATCAATCGATGCGTCTGTTAAATCTTGTGGATCCGCCTCGATAGTTCCTTGGAATTCGTTGAATGTACCTTTTACATTTGAAATCATCATATGTCTTAC
Source organism: Sporosarcina sp. P34 (assembly GCF_002743375.1). Classification (GTDB taxonomy): domain Bacteria; phylum Bacillota; class Bacilli; order Bacillales_A; family Planococcaceae; genus Sporosarcina. The sequence goes on along the minus strand of NZ_PDZC01000007.1, from coordinate 44,802 downwards.
CGAAAACTCTACTGTACTGTGCGCTGTGTCAACATTCCATTTTGCTTTTGTCATATAAATCTCCTCCGATAATAGTTGGTTTTTGTGTTGCGTTCAGTAACTTACATGCAGCCTATTCAAGACGAACAATCCGAGAAACGAGTAGTAAGGTGATGGCTTCGTATTTATTCGCTTTAGAAAAACTTACAACTAACACTTAAAAACTATTTACCCTCTATTGGGAAATATATGCATGTAGTAGGGGAGTAGATGGAAGTTGTTCTAGTCGTATCTCTTTACGGATGGCTGCTTCAAACGTTACGGGGTTGCAAAGAAGTCGCAGTCAGTCCGTTAGTTTGCTTGTAGAACATCTCATACTGTCCTCATATTCATCATTTTTTTGATCTTCACCATGATTACTCTAGTTACGTTTTTTATCCCGTAGGCTGTGATGAATTCAACCAGTTTTTCGCTTGTTGCGCGACTTCCTGTGTCAGGCTATGTCCCTTCACCCAAGCTGTTGTGACCTGTGCGCCTCTTTCTTTGAAGAGACGAATGACTCGTTCGCTTTCAGATTCTGGTACAACCGGGTCGCCTTCGCCTAGTGAAAGGAATACGTCCACGTCGCTGAAATCATGTGTTTTCGCCACATCTGCTGGATACAGTGGTGCGAATAAAGCCGCTTTTTTGAAAGTTCCTGGCTGCATAAGCATCATCTGTATGGCAATGTTCGAACCGTTTGAGAATCCGACAAGAACCGTATCCTCTAGTTTAAAATCGTATTCCTTTGATTTTTCCACGATAAACTCATACAGTTCATTGCCGCGAAACTCCAGGTCTTCCCAGTCGTACTGACCTTCACCATGACGTTTAAAGAATCTATTCATTCCATTTTCCTGCACATTTCCTCTGATGCCTAAAACGTTGTATTCAGGATGTAGAAGTTCGGCTAGGGATACTAAGTCCGTTTCTGTACCACCTGTGCCGTGTAGCAATACAAATACCGGTGCACCTTTTTTCTTTTCATTGTAAATATATTTCACTGCTTTAACGCCTCCAATTAATTAACGGCAAGTCTGCTTACAGTATTTTATTTATATACTATATCTTCAATTTCGGAAGTAGAGTTTCGTATTCCTGCCTTTTATGTTCGTATTGTTCCGGTAATTTCAGCATGGAACCAAGTGATTGTATATCTTCATCTATGTCAAATCCCGGACCGTCTGTTGCGAACTCGAATACGATTTTTCCTTTTTCTTTTGTATAGATCGAGTTGAAGTAATTTCTGTCCTTTACTTCAGTGACCCCGAATTCATTATCTTGTAAGGTGGACTGCCATTCTTTTAATGCGTCAATAGTAGGGACAGACCAAGCGATATGGTGGACCGTTCCAATACCGAATCTACCAGCAGGTTGCGGTGGGATGGATGTTAGGATGTGATGCTTTTCCTGACCTACTGTTTCAAAATGGTGGTTCTGGTCCTCGACATCTAGTTCATTTAATCCCATAATGCCTGTAAGCAAATCTTTTGTGGCTTGTGGATTTGCGGATAATAACACAGCTCCGTGGAAATCCACTATGTCGGAATGATTTGCGGATATTTCGCCTTCGACAATAGCGAGCTCCAATCCATGCACATCATTGAACTCGAGTGTTTCTTTACCGAAAAGCTGAGTCATTTCTATGTGGATGTTTTGGGCTGTTAAATGCTCTTTCCAATAGTCCATACTTCCTTTTGGTACTCTAAAAGCAATTCGTCCGACTTGACCGCTGCCTTTACGTCCATGGTTATCGTTTGTCCAAGGAAAGAATGTAATGACTGTACCAGGAGTCGTACGTTGATCGCCGAAGTACAAGTGATAGACACCCGGATCATCAAAGTTTACTGTTTGCTTAATCAAACGGAGCCCTAAAACATCTCTGTAAAATTTCAAGTTTTCATTGGGGTCTCCTACAATGGCTGAAATATGATGGATTCTTTTAATGGCTTCCATTTTCAAAACTCCTTTTCAAACGGTTATGAACGTGTTGTATCGAACGGGCGAATCTGAGATTCAATATATTCACGTTTTGGTTCAAGGAATGGCGGAAGTGCAAGGTTTTCACCCAACGTTTCGTAAGGTTCATCTGTCATGAAACCTGGTCCGTCTGTAGATAGCTCGATGAGAATATGACCGATGCGTGTATACAGTGCTTCAAAGTAGAAACGGTCTACATGGCCGGAATGCTGCATTCCCATTTTATCGTATGTTGCTTCCCAGTTTTTGATCGCTTCATGGTCTTTCACTCTGAACGATACATGGTGGACTTGTCCATACCCTTGACGTCCTGGCGTTGTATCATCATATCGTAAAATGACCTGTCCGCCGTTGCCACCTTTGCCTATATCCAACAGTGTGACGTTGTCTTCTTCATGAATCGGTTTCATCCCATACACATCAGTAAGCATTTTTTTAAAGTCTTCGAAATAACTAACGGTGATTTCAATCGGCCCTAAACCGTAAATTGCGTGTTCTTCAGGTACGGGTCCGTTTTTCCAAGGTGTGCCGGGTGCTACACCTTCATTATTCTCATCGGAGAACAGTTGATATTTCTGCCCGTCCGCTTCTTGGAAAGGTAGTACCTTTCTCCCGAAGAGCTCTTGAATGCCATCGTTTTCTACGCCGAACTCTTTGAAACGCTCTAGGTAATATTCAAGTGCTGCGTCGCTAGGCACTCGTAGTCCTGTTCTGGAAATCGAGTTTGTCCCGGGTGTCCCTTTCGGATTGTTCGGGAAGTCGAAGAACGTCATGTCTGTCCCGGGTGAACCGATATCATCTGCGAAAAATGTGTGATACGTTTGGATATCATCTTGGTTTACCGTTTTCTTAACTAATCTCATTCCCAGTGCGTTTGTGAAGAACTCATAGTTTCTCATTGCGTTGTCTGTCATAGCGGTAACGTGGTGAATGCCTAGTAATTCGTTTGTCATGTATTAAAACTCCTTTATAATTGTAATTAATTAATATGTTACTAATTCGAGACATTAGGTTAAAAAAACTAGATTTACTATTACATATTTTGTGCATGTAAACCTAATTTTTTTAACTGTGTAATGAGTTGCTCTTTTTCGGATATATTTAGCCCACTAAAAATTTCTTTTATCGCTTTTTTGTGTGGGGGGAAGATCTCATTCATCAGTTCCGTGCCTTCAGTTGTTATAGACGCATATGTGACCCGTCGATCTTTAGGACACGGTTTTCTCTTTAGTAAGTTTTTCTTTTCTAATTTATCTACCACGTACGTGATGCTACTACTCGCAATCAATACTTGCTCACCGATTTTTTGTATCGGTTGATCGCCTTTACTATAAATTAATTCTAAAACAGCAAATTCTGTTGTATTTAAACCTGAGCGTTTTATATCTTCTTCCACGCGTACTTTAATGGATTGCAGTGCTCGAGTTAAAACTATAAATGCCTTTAGAGACAAATCTTCTTCATAACGTTCTACATTTTGATTGTCCATGACGTTCTCCTTTTATCTCGAATTCAAGATAATCATATAATAGGGACGTTACGATGTCAATCGATACGTTTCTAAAGAAATCTACACTACTTGGATGGTTTGCGTCAGGGGCACTATGGTATATACAGCATTCATAGCATGCAGATACTTTTCACTCTCCAGCGTTTCATACGACCACTCAATTCCTCTACTCATTGCGTAAGCATGTAGAAAAATCCGGATAGTTCTACCATTCCCTTCACGGAAAGGATGCAACATATTTAATTCTGCTTTAAAGTAAGCTAAACGATCCGCAGCCTCATTCAATGAATTCCAAAGAGGCTCCTCATGTAACTCCATAAACACGATACTTGCATAGCCATTCAAGAATTGCGAGAGAGACAGAGTGTGGATTTCTACATAGTGTACTTACCTGATCTTACATACTCTTGATCCACGAGTGGTTTTCCTTCCGCATCGACTAGGACTGTCATGCCTAGGCCGTAGCCTTGTGCTTGTGACATATACAGTACACCGGTTTCATTGTCGCGGATCACTTGAAATTGCTGCAGTTTGCCTTGTTTTTCGATGATTTCAAAACGTTTCTTATCCATACTAGACCCTCCTTTGTATTAGTATTACTAAACAACGTGTTATTTGATTATTCAAAAATCCATTGATTTCTATTAAGTAGTGCATGAATCTAAAGAGAAATTAATTAAAAAAACTTTGAAACTATTTCCGTGATTCTACGTCTGTACGGCATACTACTAGATTATAGAGAGGATGAAGTCGAATGAAGAATAAAATCATAGCGGTACTCGGTGCGATTTTGCTAGCATGTAGTGTACCTGTATCAAGTGCAGCTGCAGGCAATTCGAAATTTCCGGATGTGCCAGATTCGAAGCATTTCGCGGAAGCGGTGAATGACTTGGCGGCCCGTAATATAATTGGAGGCTATCCAGACGGTACTTTCCGTCCGAACGACTCTATCACGAGAGGGCAGGCAGCTGCCATTATCGTGAAGATGACGAAACTTCCTACTACGAATATAAAAGATCCAAAATTTAAAGACGTCTCGACTGCAAATGGCTACTATAAAGCGATTGCGGTACTGGCGGAAAAAGGAGTCATTAACGGTTATGGAGACGGGCGATTCGGACCGAACGATTCGATTACGCGCGCGCAAATGGCTTCGATCATCATCAAAGCGTTTGAATTACCACTATATCGTGATCCCGATTATGGATTTAAAGACGTTGTGCATAAAAATGGCCACAGAGATGGAATTTATAGTTTGTATCAACTCGGGCTGACAACGGGTACGTCTCCTACGACATTTAGTCCAAACGCCACTATCACAAGAGGTCAAGCAGCGAAATTACTAAAAGCGGCGGAAGATGTGAAGCCTGGAATTCTAACGATGCATGCGAAAGATTTTAAATGGAAGAGATTCAATAATGTCAGCAAAACGAACTCGAATGTATTCGACGTCGTGGCAGACAGTGAAATCCCAAGTCAAGTCAATTTGCAAACGAAGATTCATATTGTTCCAAAGAAAGAAGGAACGGCTACACTAACATTTTCAGGGGTAGCTTCATCTGACACATCCGATAAAAATTATAGAAAATACTATGTGCATGTCAAAAAAGTGAATGGTGCATGGGATATTTCATTGGAAGAGACGGAAGACATTTATTCCACACCTGTGGAGTTATGGAAGCATTATGAAAGAAGAGAAAATAACGAAGCGTTCATTGATGCTACGTCGATTTCTCTCTCGACAGCGGAAGGAAAACTGGTGAATGATCGCGTAGAGTTTAAGCGATGCGAAAATCAATCATTGCAATATTGTCATGTCATCCAACTGGATCAGCCGGGCGAATCTATTGCGACGGTTACGTATGCGGATGGCAAGATTGTACGTTATTATGTCTCATCAACTGAAATTAAAGAACAATTTTATTATTACATCCATGTCACGCCGATCAAATCGGAAGAGGTGCTGAGCATTTGGGAAGATGCTAAACTGGGCAAGCATGTGCTGCCTAAAGGAAGTGAACAGATTGCGACAGTGACAAGAGATCCGGGGACGAATGTGTTCCGTATCACACCGCAGAAACCAGGAGAATTCTTTGTCGACTTCCCAGAAGCTAAGGGCGTGTCGCAGGGAAATCATAGGGTTTACTATGGCATCACGGTGAAAGTCAGTCAACTGGGCGCTTATCTGCATGTAAACGCAACGGTTAGTGAAGAAGACGATATGATTTTTAATTAATCGAATGGGAATGAGCAAAGCAGACATGCATCACGTGTCTGCTTTTTTGACGTTTGCAAAAAAGTATCTCGCGCAGTAGGGTCCTATGCTACACTGAAATTCATAACAAACTCTAGCACAAACTAAAGGAGGGCATGTAGATGAATGTGATTGAAATGAACCAAGTGACGAAAGTTTTTGGCAAGCATCAGGCGTTGGATAGACTGGATCTAGCAGTGAAGAGCGGTGAAGTGTTCGGTTTCATCGGTCCAAATGGAGCAGGAAAGTCGACAGCCATTCGAGTTCTGCTTGGCATGCTTCGTGCGACGAACGGAACCGCGACGATTTTCGGCAAAGATGTGTGGCGAGATGCCGTGGACATTCATCGACGTGTAGCGTATGTGCCAGGGGACGTACATTTGTGGCCACAGTTGACGGGCGGTGAAGTCATTGATTTATTCGCGAGCTTACAAGGGAAGATCAATGAACAAAAACGTCAACAATTACTTGAGCGTTTTCAGCTAGATCCGACAAAGAAGTGCAGAACGTATTCGAAGGGGAATCGACAGAAAGTTGCTTTGGTGGCGGCATTTGCCTCCGATGCAGAATTATTTTTGCTAGATGAACCGACGTCTGGACTCGACCCGTTAATGGAAAAAATCTTTCAACAATGTGTGGAGGAAGTGAAGGCTGAAGGGAAGACGGTGTTACTGTCGAGCCATATTTTGTCGGAAGTCGAGAAGCTATGTGACCGCGTTGGCATCATTCGACAAGGGCGTTTGATCGAATGCGGTACGTTGAATGAGCTACGGCATTTGACGCGGATGCAGCTGACGGTTGAGACGCGAACTCCGATTGAGTCGCTTGTTTTGTGGCAAGGTGTCCATGATGTCGTGCCAACGGAATCCGGCTGGACATTTCATGCGGATGCAGAGGAGATGGAAGCGATTATGCAAAAACTAAGCGCGCACGGTATACGAAAAATTGAAAGTGCGCCACCCACGCTGGAAGATCTGTTCATGCGGCATTATGAAGAAACTACGGAAAGTAGGGAAGTGTGATGAAGGGGGTCCCGTTTTCAGGTGTTCTCCGTCTATCCCGATTCATTATCCGGCAAGATCGCATGCGTTATATGTGGTGGCTCGTTGGCATCATCGGCATGACGCTTATTGTACCGCCCGCTTTCAATGAATTATATCCGACCGAGCAAGATCGCAATATCATGGCAGAAACGATGAAGAATCCCGCGATGGAGGCGATGGTAGGTCCTGGAGATTTGGCGAATTATACACTAGGCGCCATGGTCTCGCATCAGATGCTGTTGATGACCGCCATCGCAGTCGCTATCATGAATATTTTGTTGATGGTGCGCCATACGCGTGCAGAGGAAGAAGATGGGCAGGCAGAATTACTACGTTCGTTGCCGATTGCGCGGCATTCGCAACTGATCGCTTCGATGTTTACGTTGTTCGGTGTCAATTTGCTACTAGCATCGCTAATCGGTATAGGCTTATATAGTCTTTCGTTTGAAAGTATGGGGCTGTCTGGATCACTTATTTACGGTGCGTCGCTTGGTGCGGTCGGCTTGTTTTTTGCAGGTGTTACAGCGGTTTGCGCGCAACTCTCGGAAAGCTCGCGGGGTGCGGTAGGGCTGTCGTTTACTATCATGATCGGCTGTTATGTAATGCGGTCGGTTACGGAATGGATTCCACCGTTTGGCTGGCTTACGCAAGTTCAGCCATACAGCAATAATAACTGGGTGCCTGTAGTGGGTTTGTTAGGCACAAGTATTTTATGGTTCGTACTAGCAGTCGTTCTGCAAGGCAACCGCGATATCGGCTCAGGCTTTCTTCCTTCAAGAAGCGGCCGTGCGCATGCTTCGATTTTATTGCGTCATCCGATTGGACTCGCTTGGCGACTGCAAAGAACCGCATTCATTTCCTGGTCAATTGGCATGCTGGTGCTCGGGTTGTCTTACGGTTCGGTCCTCGGAGATTTGGATTCATTTTTTCAAAATAACGACCTGCTCGCTTCGATGATTGTAGCGGATGAAAACAGTTCATTGACTGCACAATTCCTGCCGATGCTGATGGCGGTACTTGCATTTATTAGCACAATTCCGGCATTGCTCTCCATTCATAAACTAGTGGGTGAGGAGCGGAAATCACGCGTAGAACATTTGCTAGGGCGCGCTGTTTCAAGGAATCAGTTACTAGGTTCCTATTTGATCGTGTCAGTATGTACCGGATTTTTGATGCTGAGCTTCTCGGCACTCGGTTTATGGTTAGCGGGCACAACGTCGATGGAAGATCCATTCACGTTCCCGACGGTATGGCAAGCTAGCATCGTCCATTTTCCGGCGGTGGTTACGATGATTGCGATCAGCACATGTTTGATTGGCGTCGCACAAAAAGCGACAGGCTTCGTTTGGCTCTATTTATTTTACGGATTCTTAACACTTTATTTAGGTGGCTTATTCCAGTTTCCTAATTGGATGGAAAAGCTTTCACCGTTCGGCTATGTTTCCAAGTTGCCGATAGAGGACATGAACTGGTTGTCTGCTGGTGGGTTACTAGCGGTGGCGGTTATTTTGCTTGTTTTCGGTATGAATCGGTATACTAATCGAGATATAGAAGGATAGAGGCGGGTCTACGCATCATGAAATGTATGTTCATGTATGCCTGCACCTGTTTCATTTAGCGAGGGCTCTAGTTCTGTACTAGAATCATTGCAAAGTAGTCCATCCATAAAGCCAATTAAAAAAGCGTTTCACTTTTATAGTGAAACGCTTTTCCTATACAACCATTCTTACAAATACATTTGAACTGCGTCAACTACACTATACCCACCAAGGAAAATCGCAATTAAGATGACGATAGCTCCAATGATATTGAGTGAAGTGGAGTTGCGCTGATCACCGAGTAATTGTTTATTATTCATGATGACAAACAAGTAAACCGCAACAATCGGAAGCAAAATACCATTCAACGCTTGTGCCGCAAGCAATACGTCGAGTGGGCTGAAGCCAATTGCGGATGTGATAATACCGATGATGATTACACCGGAGAATACCATTTTGAACTTTTTATTCTTCATTCCGCCTTCCCACTTCAGTACACTGCTGATCGCGACTGCTGCACCAAGTGGACTTGCGATAGCGGATGAGAAGCCTGCTGCGAAAATTCCGATCGCGATAAATACTTTTGCCCATGAACCAAATAAAGGTTCCAGTTGGACGGACAGGTCCGCAACACTCGTTACTTCCATGCCCATCATCGTAGAGGCAGCTGTGATTAACACGGCAGCAGTGATTAATCCGCCGACACAAATCGAAATGATCGTGTCCCATCTTGCTTCCTTCAGGTCACTTACTTGCGTCCAACGTTCTTGCACCATAGAAGAGTGGATGAAGAAGTTGTACGGAACGACTGTGGTTCCGACCAATGCGATAATCATAATGATCGAACCGGCCGGCATACTTGGGATAAATGCTCCCGCGAACACTGCGCCGAGATCAGGTTTTACGACAATCATAGTCGTAATGAACGTCACGCTCATGACGATGACTAGGAAAATCATTAGTTTTTCGATTAATTTATAACTACCTGACAATCCGAGAAACAGAATCGCTATACCGATGAAAGGGCTTACAATATGGGCTGGAATATTCGTCAATGTAGAGACACCAAGGGACGTTCCCATCAAATCTCCTGAAATATACGCAGCACAGCCAACGCCAATCGATATAATGACGAGCCATATAGAAGCGAATTTCAGTAAAGGTTGTTTAAATTGGTCGTGTATCGCTTCGCCCAATCCCTTTTTTGACACGACACCAAGTCGTGCAGACATTTCCTGAAGAACGATGGTTGCGATAATAGAGAAGACTACTGCCCATAAAATGGCGTAACCAAATCCAGCACCTGCGCGAGTGGCGGTAGTGACAGTACCTGGACCTATGAATGAAGCCGTTATAATGGCTCCTGGTCCCATCGATTTTATCTTTGATAATACCCCTTTTTTCTTAGCTTGCTGTGTAGCGGGTACGTTAGCGACCATCTTCTTTTCCTCCCTTACGTGTCCTCACTGAATAGGCGAGGAAAAGAAAAGTCACTTTTCCTCGAGTGAGTTATAAATGGTTTGTTTGGACACACCTAATAATTCTGCAATTCGATCAGCTGATCCTTGAATTAGAAAGATTCCCTTACTTTCCAACTGCCGCACAAAAGTAATTCGGTCTTTACGTCTCAAGTTTTCCACGTCAATTCCAAGCTCCACTATTGTGCTTTTGGTAATATTGTCGAACACTTCATCAACATGCGTCGCATACGTTTCATCGAGATGCTGCCCGTCGTAGCTCGTATCGGGCCGAATCATTTCTTCTAGCACATGGTGTAAACGATTGATTTCCGTAATATCCAAATTGATACCAAGGAAACCAATCACTTTGCCATCCATATCTCGAATGAATACAATGGAAGTCTTGATCATCTTTCCACGCGTCGTATTCGTGATGATGCCATTCAGATCTTTAATATCCTCGTGCTTCTTCTTCAATTCTCTCAAAATGACTTCCGTAGTAGGGGCACCAACCGATCTGCCCGTGACATCACCTTTTAAATAAATTAAAGAAGATTCTACTTTCGTCACGTCATGGATCACCACTTCGCAACTCACATTGAACACACTATATATGGCATCAGCCATTCGTATATAGGAATCGAAAATCAATTGGTTTGGATTCATAACTTCTAACACTCCTCAGTTTTAATACTTTTCCTTATTTTCCTATATAAAGTTGGAAAAATCGACTATTTTCAATCGAAAGGTTAAGTAGTCTGAGAAGTAGTAGCTCATTTTCCTTCTTTTTGCTCATTATGAAGGATGTTTCCTGCTAGTGCATATAGGATCAACGTAGAAGCAAAGTGAGCAGAAAATTGATTAGGATCTTGCTGCGGATAAATTTCCACGAAATCCATACCGATGACGCCTAGTTTACAAATTTCATGTACCAATGTGAGTAATTCATAAGAAGTTAAGCCATTTCCGTCTACTGGACCGCCTGGATTGAATGCGAAGTCCAACACATCACTACAAATCGTCAAGTATACACAATCTACATCTTTTGACGCCTGTGCATAGATTTCTTTAGCCATCTCTTTTAAATCTTTATGGCCACGAATTTCATTGACCGTAATAGTCACTGCACCAGCAGCTTTCGCATTGCGTCCGCTTTCGGGTTTATTGCGAGGTCCGTGAATTCCTGTATGGATAATACTTTCATTGCGTACGCCTTCTTGTTCATACAAACGAGCAAATGGGCTACAACGAGCGAACTCGTCACCGTTATGTGATGGAAGGTTGTCATAGTGTGCATCCATATGAATGATTCCAACCTTTTTATCTTGCTCTGCAATCGCTTTCACGATAGGGTACGTAATACCGTGATCGCCGCCAAGACCGATGACGAACTTACCTGATTTCCATAATTCCGAAGTGAAGTTGGTGATGCGCTTCATTGTTTCATCTACATCAGAAGGCACGACGTCAACATCGCCCATATCACCTAGTTTGACGTTTTCGAAAACATCCATGTCGTTGATTTCAGGAAGGTAACCCGAGTAGCGTGCAGAACATAAGCGCATTACTTTTGGACCGAGTTCGCAACCTGTGTAATCTCCCCATGTAACCGCGCCTTCCCAAGGAACACCGTATACAATCGCGTCTACATCCGAAAAGTCTTTTGTTGCTGATATATTTTTAGCCCCCAACATACATGGAGTATTGCCGTAGATCATCTCTGTCATATGAATAACCACCTTTAATTTTTTTAAAGAACTTAGACTAATAATAAAACTTATTTTACTAATTGTCAAATAGTTTTAAAAAAATTAAATTATGAGGGGGGAAATTGTAGATTTTTGGTGGGGGAGAAGGTGGGGATTGAGCGGTAGGCGGGGGATATTGAGCGGTTGGCGGTGGGGATAGAGCGTTTAACGCTAGACATAGAGCGGTAGGCGTGGCGGATAGAGCGTTTGGGGTTGGCTATAGAGCGGTTGGCATGGCGGATAGAGCGTTTAACGCTGGATATAGAGCGATAGGGTCGGATAGAGCGTTTAACGCTTGCCATAGAGCGGTAGGCGTGGCAGATAGAGCGTTTAGGGTTAGACATAGAGCGGTAAGCACGGTAGATAGAGCGTTTGAAGTTGGCCATAGAGCGGTTGGCATGGCGGATAGAGCGTTTAACGCTGGATATAGAGCGATAGGGTCGAATAGAGCGTTGAACGTTGGCCATTGAGCGATCGGCCTGGTGGATTGAGCGTTTAAGTCAGTACATAGAGCGGATAGCGCTGGCCATAGAGCGTGACACAAAACAAGCCGCTCGAATTAGTAAGCAACCACGTCATTAAATACATTCCCCACGCAAAAAAGCGTCCCACTCAAAAGTGGAACGCTTTTTTCTAGTCTTTACGATGCTTCTGCTTCAGGTACCAGTCGTTTTTCAGTTTTCATAACAATGAAAATACTTGCTTCATACAAAGCAATCATCGGAATGAGAATGATTAACTGACTTAAAAAATCAGGAGGCGTGATCAATGCGGACACGACAGCGAGTGCCACATACGACCACTTTCTTACTTTTTTCATAGTTTCGGATGTTAGAATACCGATCGCAGACAGGAATAGTGCGACGATTGGGAGCTCAAACAGCAAGCCAATCGGCATGGTGGTCATTAATAGGAAACGTGCATATTCCTTTGCTGTAATCATGACATCGAAATTTATTTTGCCGAGCTTTACTAAAAAGTTATAGCTCAGTGGATTGACTACGTAGTACCCGAATGCCAGACCGCCGACGAACAGGATCAAAATGGCAGGGGAGTAGAGGCTCAGGAAACGTCCTTCTTTCTGCGTCAGACCCGGTTTGACGAACTGCCAGAGGAAATGACAGACGAACGGGACGGATAATCCAAACGCCATCGCAGCGGAAATTGTCGTGTAGAATGAAATGACTTCAAGCGGACTCAAAACGATCAGCTTATAGCCCCGTGTAACGTATGGGAACCATAGATTGATGGTGCTGAATACGGCAATGAAGAAAACGATGAATACGACGACACTTTTGATAAGCTGCTTCCGAAGATCTGTGAGATGCTCGATTAGCTCAGGATCTGTCTCCTTCTGTTCCTCTTCAGATGGCTCTGGAGGCGGCATTCTGGGTTCTTCCGCTTGTGGTTCTGGTTTTAATGTTTCTGGCACAGCCCGTTCAGTGGAAGAAGTCTCCGCAGAGTGAACGGGTAGTGCGGTTTCTTCAGCTTTTGCCTTTTTGTCTGACGAGCTTTGTTTTTTTGAGTTTTGATCACTATACGGATCCATCTTGTCACCTACTTATTTAGATCTTTTTTGTCTGTTTCTATTGTCTTTTGTGTAGTACTAGTTGTTTTCTCTTCATCATCGCCCATAATATCTTTTGTAGATTTTTTAAACTCCGCCAAAGTTTTACCGACTGCTGAGCCGACTTCAGGCAATTTGCGAGGTCCGAAAAGAATCAAAATAATCACAAGGATAATAATGAGCCCTGGTACGCCGATAGCTGCTAAATTCATAATCCATCCATCCTTCCTATTAAATTTTTACGATAGGCAAGTGCACCGACTGTTGCAGTATTATTGTATCCACTATTATGAGTGAAATTGCTAACACTCACAACAAATAAGTTTTGTACAGTAATGAAGTCTAGACCGCTATAGTCGAAATTATCCCCAGTGATACGATAAATTGTTCTACCGGGAGACTCGGAACTATGAACGGATTCATTGCAGTCTTGCACATTCTACGAAATTTGTCAAAAGGATAACAATCTTTTCATGCTAACAGACTTCATAGGATAGGTCAAATGTCATTTTTACTATAACAAAAGCTTAAAATAAGGCAGAATTAATGATAATATCAAATTATTTTAAATATTGCGAATATAAACATATACGAATCATTTGAAACTTGGTAGAATACTAATAACAAGTAACCTACAGCCGACAAAATAATTCACTGAGGAGGAAAGATTATGAAGAAGACTAGTCGGATTTTCGTTTGGACTGTATTGATCGTTATATTTTCATTTGCATCATTGGGTTCCGCGCAAGCAGCAACAAAGGAATTCAAGGATGTGTCGAAGAATCACCCGAACTATGAAGCGATCCACTATTTACAGGAGAAAGGCTTTATAGGGGGCTATACGGACGGCACGTTCAGACCGAAGGAACAAATCTCCCGTAAACACGTGGCGAAGTTACTGGACCAAGCACTGAAATTACCACAAGCCACAACAGCGGTAACGTATTATGATGTACCGAAGAATCATCCATACTATAGCCCGATCATGAAGTTGACCGCAGCTGGCATTTTCAGTGGCGGAACAGATGGCTACTTCAATCCTGACGCACCGATCACACGGATTCAAATGGCGAAAGTTCTCGATATCGCATTTGATTTGTATATGACGAAACAAAATTCATTTTATGACGTGTATATTGACCACTGGGGCTATACACATGCCAATGCACTAAAAGCTAGTGGAGTTTCGAACGGTTATCCTGAAGGTGAATTTAAACCGAATGAACCCGTTACGCGCGCGCACTATGCACAGTTCTTATACGCAGCCATCAAGGTAAAGGAAGCTCGTCCAGCGACCGATAAAGTGACAAAAGGTAAAGCATGGGATCTCGTCAATCGCAAAACATTTGAACTTGAGAAGACTATGCGTGATGCGCGGATGAATCAATGGAGATATTCGGATATAGAGTCTACGCTACGTATGAATGCGACAAAAGCGTTTGTAGACGGGGATTTGAAAGGTTACTACGATCCGAAATGCCTCGACTGCTATACTAACGTCTTGCCATACATTAATAATGAGCCATTGGTACGGTTCGAGTTTACACAACCTGATTCCAATACACTGAATGTCAACACGGTCGAATTCCAAAATGGCTATTCTGTTGGCGGATTTGTGGCCTATCAATTTAAAAAACAAGATACTAAATGGAAGATGAATTCGTTAAAGTATACGAAGGTGGGTACGAAGAACTTCCAGCTGACAATTAATGAAGCCAAAAAAGTTTTGGAAGCTGAGTTTATATCCTATGGGCATAAAAATATGGTGGCTAAATATGTTACAACGACTCAGCAAATTGAATTGGATCCGGTAACAGATGCGAAATACACATTTGACCAATATACATTCAATCTGGATTCAGATTATGGACGCTTCAAAGTGAAATTCAATTCTTCCGATGGCTTCACATCGTTTGTGAATTGAGTAAAGGAACGTGCGGTGAAGAGTTTGGAGCGGGCTTCACAGAACTACGTATAGACAAAGAAAAGACAGCATATCCCCAGTCGAAACTAGACTAGGGATATGCTGTTTTTAATTGCAGACTGGTACACGAGAATGGTATAACGTCTTTTCATAATGTTGGGTGTATTGTTTGTCTAGCTAAGGCACATTGAATTACTGCAACAATACAAGTGGAGACGAAACATTCGAAAAATAAAGAACATGACTCTACATAAAGAAATACGGCTTACAAAATCGACTTCCGTTTACTTGACGACGGAATGTGAAGTTCTTCCCGGTACTTGCTGACCGTCCTGCGTGAAATCGTGATTCCTTGTTGTTCCAAGAGCAAATCCACAATCTTTTGATCAGATAACGGCTTCCGTTTATTCTCATGTGTAATCAGTGACTGGATCGATGTTTTGACAGCGGAAGGCGACACACTGTCTCCATCCTGTGCGGCCAGTTTGGAAGTAAATAAAGAACGCATTTCAAATGTACCCGCAGGTGTTTGGATCACTTTACTAGACACGGCACGGCTAACTGTCGACTCATGCATCTCAATACTGTCCGCCACATCTTTCATCGTCATGGGCTGCAAAGCTTTCCTTCCATGTCGAAAAAATGCGTCCTGTTTTTCGAGAAGATCCGTAACAATACGAATGATTGTATTGCGTCGCTGTTCGATGCTCGTTAGCAACCATTGCGCTTGTTTATGATAGTCGCGCAAATAGGAGGACAGTTCAGATGTCCCTTTAAGAGAAGATACATACTCCTTGCGCAGACTAATTTTCGGGAGATCTCGATCGTTCAAATGAAACGATAATTTTCCGTCTTTTTCCTCTACAATCACGTCAGGCATCATAAACTCTGTTTCACTGTTACCAAGCTCTGGGCAAGGTCTTGGGTGCAATGTCAGCAGAAATTCATGCAATTCGTTTACCTGAGCCAGCGTAATATTCAACCCTTTTGCGATATCTGCCCATTTACGTTCGGCCACATAGGGCAAATACTCCGATATGAATGTTTCCATTAATTTGGGATGCTCATCGCAACTTTTCACTTGTAGCAACAAACATTCCTGCAATGTCCGAGAACCTATGCCAGGCGGACCGATTTGTTGCAGTAATTCAATGCCTGCCTCTACATTTTCTATAGACTGCATCTCTGCACATAGATAGCCATTATCATCCAAACTATGAATCAATGTTTTAAGTAATTGCTTCGTCTCGACATCTTTGAAATCGATTTCGACTTGGCGAAGCATTTGCTCACGCTTGCTGACTTCTTGCTGCTTCACCCACTCTGTTGAATGGGTTTCCTGACTGGAGTAATTTGTGGACTGTCGTTCTTGGAATGAATCCGTTCTTTCAGCATCCTGTATCTCGATCACGGGGTTTTCCAACTCTTTTTCCCGTATATATAGTTCTAGATCATAAGTGGATAACTGCAATAGCTCGATCGCTTGCCGGAGTTCAGTAGTCATCCGCAAGCCGAGTTCTTGTTTTTGCTGGAGAGACATATTCATTGAAATCTCCTCCTCATATAATGAAAGTGTATGAATGCGCTTTCATATCTATGTACTTATCATATCATGCTATTTCGACTTGGACTATTGTTCTAAAGAAATTATTTATCGTGAAGAACTTCCCGCAATCCTCTCAACTCTAGCATGTCCTCGACACCTTCTTGGCAATATCCGTACGAACGCCAAGAGCACGTCTCGCATACAACGACGATATCATCCGGCACGACATGTAGCCGAATCCTTCTTTCGACCTCACGCCAAGGCAGTACATCGCTGACTTTCAATCCAAGCTTATGTAAGATCACTGAATCGCGTTCATAAATCCCGTCATCTTCACAATGATACGGTTGCCCTGTGGGAAACTTAGCGCATAACGAATCGGGTCCTTTTATGATCTGAATTAACGTATCGGGCCGCTCTCGTAAGACGTCATGGATTTTCGTCATATTTGCGGTGTACTCCGCTGAATAGCCCATTCCCCGGTACCCAAGCAAACAAAAGATATGATGTCCGCGTAATTTAATCATCGAAACCCGCCTTTTCTGAGATGTAAGTTAGTAAACTACTTTTACTATTCAGTATATACATAATCATGTGTGGGAGGGAAGTACAAGTTTGGCGGCATTGACATTATGAGTGTAGCTTCTATAATTGGCACAATACGAAAATAATTTGCAGAGAGGACTAGTGAACTATGAAAGATTTAAAAGTCATTATCACATTGGTACTCGTTATGTTCACCTGGGGAATGAACGTTTCCGCTCTCAAATATCTTGTGACCTATTTCGATCCGATTACTATGACGTCTATGCGTATTATGTCGGCAGCCGTTTTAGTATTTATCATCTTATTTTTCCTTAAGAAAATTCGCTTGCCTAGAAATAGGGAATGGCTATATATCATTGGGGGCGCCGCGACGAATGTCGTGATGCATCATTATTTTCTAGCGGAAGGACTCTCTAGAACGAGTGCTGCGAACGGAGGACTGATTTTAGGACTTGGACCGCTATTGACAGCGACGTTGGCTGTTTTCATTTTGAAAGAAAAAATTACAGGTGTACGTGCTATGGGCTTTCTGTTCGGAGGAATAGGCGTAAGTATCGTCGTGCTTGGGGGGAGTGGAACAATAGGCAAAACGTCATTCGGAGATGTAGAAATCTTCTTATCGATTTTGTCCCAAGCCATTAGCTTTATGCTGATTAAAAAAGCTTCTAGAACTATGGACGCAAGACTACTGACAGGATACATGTTGTTAGTCGGTTCCATCCTCTTAGTCATCATCGCCCTTATAAAAGAACCAGGTGGCTTTGCGGCATTGAATAAAGGAACCTCCACTGTATGGGCCGTATTCATATTCTCAGCTCTCATCGCGACGGCTGTGGGTCACATGGCGTATAATTCAGCCATTCAAACCATCGGGGCAGCACGGGCTTCAATCTTTTTAAACTTCAATACGTTTTTCGCACTAGTAGGCGCAAGTATATTTTTAGGGGAATCCATTTACCCCGCACACTTTATCGGTTTGGTATTTATTGTGGCAGGGGTTCTCTTCGGCTCAGGAACGTTGGAGATGTTTATACGGAGTCGAAATAAATCCATTCCTCCTGTGGGGTAGGGAGTAGATGGTGAAGTGATAAATAGTATCCGCTAGTTTAACGACGGGAAACTAGCGGAGTATTTGTACTAACATGTCTTTTAAATTTTTAGTGTGTCATATAAAAAGTCAGAAGTCAGACTGTATGACATGGGGCGAAGTTGTTGTATGGATACGATGCCCTCCACTTCCATTTTATCGAGAGCCTGCTTGACTTTGTATCGTGAATAGCCAGATAGGGTAATGAGGCGGCTGACCAAGATGTCTTCGTTGGAACCGAAAACGGTCAATACTAGTAAGTAAAAAAGAATTTCTTGCTCTTCTTTTCTTAATTTCCATGAATCATGGGTCAAGAAGTGTTGTATACGAACTAGTTTTGCTTCGCTAATTGATAAATCTTCTAGTATATTATGTTGTCCGGCAATCAATAACTCCAGCATACTTTTTAAATAAAATGTCAATTCTCCCTTATTCATAGGAGAGGGGACTTCTTCTAAAGCCTGATAATACTTCGCTTTGTCTTTATTAATTGCGTAGGAGAAAGTTACTGCTGAGTAGCGTTCCAGATAGTTGGCAAGATAACTACCAACCAACAGTCTACCTGTTCGACCGTTACCATCATAAAAAGGATGGATATATTCATAGTAATAATGTGCTATCAAATATCGGAACAACTCTGCATGCGTATCATCTTGTAAAAACTGTATGAGATGAAAGAGCGCTTCTTCAATTTTTGCCTCTGTTTGCAAGCCAACATGAGTAATTCTTGAGCCATCGGTCACTTCCACCTCGTCTTTTCTAAACAGACGACCATCCGGCGCATCCTTCGTAGAAATTTCATCAGAGACCAAATGATCGTATAGCGTCCGGAAATCCTCTAATGTACGAAAAGGACCAATATCTTCAATATGCATATACGTTTTCATCATACCTGTAAAACGTTTCATTTTTGGGTTCGGTTCTTGCAGGCGTTGTAGCACATGACTCAGTTCTTTCTTTGTACTGCGAATACCTTCGATTTCATTATTACTCTGTGCGTCGTTAATAATCAAGCGCTGAAAATAAGGTTCTACTGCAAATGTAGGCAATTTGCTCACTAACGATAGGATTTTACCGCTATTTAAAAGAGCTTTATTGTTCAGTTTAATGAGTTCAGGCGTCATGACATAAAACAGTTCAAAATACTCTCGATCTAGCCTTCCTTTTCTGAAAGCACGAATAGGCAATAGTGTGTTCATACTTCCATAACCCGTGATTCGCTTCAAATATTCTTCTTCAAAAGAATTCGTACTCAATTTATAAAAAAGTTTACTCATTTTTTCGTAAGTCATGATACAAACACCTCCCTAATTCAAATATACGCGTTTTTTAAAATTAGTATACATTTTAAATTGGCACATAGACAAATTTATGTACAAAGGTTTTTTACAAGTGGAAGTTAAAAGCCGCGTTCTTACTAATGTGTGCAACGGGATATGATGTTTCAAAATCCGTTTCCTTACCAAACATTTACACAGCCTTCTCCGTATATTAATAATCTTCTAGTAGAGTAAAAGTTGATTACAAATACAGGAGGTTGTTTATTGTTGAAGAAGATGAGTAAGACCATCGTGCCCGTCGTCATGCTATCCGCTGCTTTAATAGGGGGAGCCATCTGGACGGGGAATTATTCAGCGAGTTCAGCTGACGAAGTGAAAAAAGATGATGCACCGGAAATTAAAAACATCATATTTATGATCGGAGATGGCATGGGAAGTTCCTATACATCCGCTTATCGTTACTTCAAAGATGACCCGACTACCCCTGAGATCGAGTTAACCGAGTTCGATCAACACCTAGTTGGTCAACAAATGACATATCCTGATGATGACGAGGAGTCGATTACAGATTCAGCGTCTGCAGCAACGGCTATGTCGTCAGGTGTCAAAACATACAATAACGCCATTGCAGTGGATAAAAAGAAAGAGCGCGTGCAAACTGTCCTCGAAGCTGCAAAAGAAGCAGGGAAATCGACAGGCCTTGTCGCCACTTCGGAAATTACACATGCCACTCCAGCCGCTTATGGTGCACATAATGAAAACAGAAAAAATATGGACGAGATCGCTGATGATTACTACAATGAACGCATCAATGGTGAGCATACAATCGATGTTCTTCTAGGTGGCGGAAAAAAACACTTTGTCAGAGAAGATTTGAGCCATGCGCATTCATTCGAATTGGATGGATATGGATACGTCACGACAAAAGAAGAATTATTGAACAATAAGAATGATCAAATACTGGGATTGTTCGCAGATGGCGGCATGCCGAAAATGATTGACCGTTCGGCAGAAACTCCTTCACTGGAAGAAATGACAGTAGCGGCGATAGAGCGATTGAAGAAAAACGAAGATGGATTTTTCCTCATGGTGGAAGGAAGCCAAATCGACTGGGCAGGACATGACAATGATATTGTCGGTGCGATGAGTGAAATGGAAGACTTCGAGAAAGCATTCAAGGCAGCTATCGAGTTTGCAAAGAGCGATCCCCACACAGTAGTCGTGGCGACGGCGGATCACTCAACTGGAGGATTTTCCATAGGAGCAGATGACATCTATGATTGGTCAGCGGATGCGATCAAAGCAGTGAAACGTACACCCGCTTTCATTGCACAAGAAATTGCAAACGGTCACGATGTAGAACAGACAGTGAAACGCTACATTGATCAAGAAAGTTTGCCAATAGAGAAGAAGGAAATCGAAGCCATCCAAGCGGCAGGTACAGAAGCCAGTGATATTGAAACAGCTATCAAACAAATTATCGACAAACGATCTTATACAGGTTGGACAACTGGTGGACATACGGGTGAAGACGTACCGGTTTATGCGTATGGACCATCCAAAGAGCGCTTTACAGGGTTATTAGATAATACGGATCATGCAGATATCATTTTTGATATTGTGGTGGGTGAGAAGTAAGTCTTGCGATTAACACCGTAAAATATATCTGTAATCTGTCACGATAAAAAAAGAAGTTGCAGCTCAAAACACGAGCCGTAACTTCTTTTTTGTGCGCACATTTTCAACAAAATAAAAAATAAATTGAAATACCAGTATCCTTTTTGAATAATTCGTCTATATGACGTATGAAAGAACAAATCATCAAACGACAGAACAGGAGGCGCAGAGCAATGAAACAAAACAATCAAGACGTACGCATCCCATTTTCACCGGAGTTTGCGGCGTTGGTTGGCGTAAATGAAGCGCTGTTTCTACAGCAATTGCATTATCGATTGCAAATATCTAAAAACCACAACGAAGGCCATAGATGGGTGTATAACACGTATGAAGAGTGGACGCATGAATTCCCGTGTTGGAAAATGCATGTGGTCAAAAGGCTAGTGAAAAAGCTGGAAACTGAACAACTGATCATCACTTCGGAATTTAATAAAATGCCAATGGATCGAACAAAATGGTATCGGATTGATTACGAAAAGCTGTCACAGACGTGCGGTGATTTTGTACCCTTCGAGCAGACGAAAATGGTCGATAGAGTCGAACAAAAAAGTCTGTCTGAGGAGAACATTTTACTCCCAGCAATAACCAAAGAACTTAAACAGACTACAAAGAATAAAAGATATAGCGAGAAAGATCTCGCCACTTTTTCTTCTGTCATTGAGTATTTAAACGAAAAGGCTTTCAAGCGATTTAAGCATCATTCGAAGACGACGATGGACCTTCTCCAAGCGCGTATCGAAGAAGGCTACACAGTGGATGATTTCAAACTAGTGATTGATACGAAGGCAGCGCAATGGCTCCATCATCCGCAATTCCGCAATTACTTGCAACCGTCCACATTATTCAATGCGGAGAAATTCGAGAATTATTTGAATGAAGCCCCAGCCGAAATGGCCCGATCGATCGTATTGGAAGCTTATACATCACCAACATTGGATTTTGAAAAGGGAGAGAATGCATATGAGTTACGAATTTGCTGAAAAAAGCTTATTAGGTTCGATGTTTGAAGAAAATTACTTAATTCTTGATAGTCACATGCAAGCGAGATTTTTCCAAGGCCATGTCCATCGAACGATCTTCACGGTCATGCGGGAATTGGCGCAGGAAGGGAAACCGGTAGACTATATCACGGTTCTCACCAGGAGAGAGCCAAGCGAACTAGGAGGAGTCAATTACCTATATGGACTCAAACGATTTGCGAATGTCGTACGTTTCGATGAATACGAAGAGATGATCATCGACCAATGGAAAAAGCAAGAAACGGCACGGATATTACAGCAAGCGATTGAGGATGAGTGGAGCGGGGATGACGTAGTGCATGTCCTGGAAGAACTGGATGAACTGAATAGCGGTAGAGAGGTGACGATACTTTCGGACTATCTCGTCACTCAATTTGAAAGGCCGTTCTTGCCGGACCAAACAAAGCCTGGCATATCGACAGGACTCATCGATTTGGATAAAATCCTGAACGGCTTTCAAAACTGTGAGTACATCGTCGTCGCGGGTCGGCCATCTATGGGAAAGACGGACGTGCTCAATCACTTGGCACTTCAAGCCAGCAAAGATGGACATATGCCGATCGTCTTCTCACTTGAAATGAATCGTAAAACCATGATTGACCGAATGATCGCTTCGACAGGTGAATACAATCGTTTACGCATGCGCGACCCGTATAAATATTTCACTGAACCACAAAAAGATCGATGGGCACCTACGCTGAATCACTTGAACGGTGGGGGGATTCATATCCATGACAAAAGCGGTATGACCGTCAGAGAAATCAAAGCAAAAGCTCGGTATCTCATCAAAACCAATCCATCGAAACGACCGATACTATTCATCGATTACTTACAAATCATTCGTCCTGAAGGCAATGTACACAATCAAACGGTAGCCATCGGACAAATCAGCAATGAATTAAAAGCGATGGCAAAAGAGTTCGACTGTCCCGTTGTCGTCTTATCGCAGCTATCAAGAGCGTCTGAAGTGCGGCATGACAAACATCCCGTCATGAGTGACTTGCGGGACTCAGGAAATATTGAACAAGACGCCGACGTGATCGCGCTTCTCCACCGTGAGGACTATTACGAAAGAGACAAAGCGCCAACGAATCTACTGGAAATCGATATTGCCAAACACCGCAATGGACCAACCGGCACGATCAAGACGATTTACAGCAAAGACACCGGCAAGCTATATAACTTTGAAGAAAACTACTACAAAAGGGGAGAAAACAAATGATCACAGTTCAAGACATGTTCGACTACGCACTAGAAATGGACTTATCACACTTAGCCAACAGCATCTACTGGGCTTTACTGAAAGACCAAGTGACATTCCAAGATGACAGTAAAAAGTTAAAAACCATTGATTTCGACGAAGTGGAAATTAAGCGAATGATGGAGAAAAACGACTTGAATATCGGCAAAGTAAAATTATTTGTCATGGACGGCCCTGATGATTGGTACGCCTTTTATCTGGCAGAGCATTCACTGGACGTATACCGACTGCATGAAGAATTATTTCGCGAACGACAACCAAAAATCACACGTGCCGATCGACTGATGATCACCCGTATGACCTTTATGGAAACGGGTGCCGAAGAATGCTTGTATGAGCATAAGAAAGAGATCATTGCGTACCCGGCATATGTGGGCCATGCAAAAGCGGGAGAGCGTGTGCTGTATCGGGTGGGGGTGGGTGCATGACAGTGGAAGAACGCGGAGTGCTAGTTTTGATAATTTGCTTGCGCTTGAATTATTCGATGGGTTATGTAGAAAGGATGGGAGACGACGAATTGGAGGCGTTATATGAAAGATGTATAGCGGAGTGGTGAATGAAATCTACTACATCATGGGAAATATCGAAACCTTCGAAACATAGCTTTCCTATCAGAAAACGTTACAAAACTCTTCTGCTGAAAAGTTATATGAATATAACTGAATCGAATAGACTATATATTTAGATAATGGAAAGTGATACCGTATACAGTAGAGTATTCCATACCTTACTAGGCCTCTCGCCTTAGAAGGAGATAATTTACAAGATGACTAGTAATATGGAATCCGTAAGGTGTCTTTGAAGTGTATCAAAGACACCTACGTCCAATCAAGATTCTGAGATAATAGGATCATTAGAGGTGTATAAATGGGATTATTTTTCACAGTTATTTTACCGATTATTTCAGTATTCGCAGTGGGATTCATTTTACAACGAGTCAAAGACTTACATATCAAATCAATTTCTTCTCTTTCGATCTACATACTAACGCCAGCCCTTGTTTTTACTTCCTTATATCAGGCGGATTTCAATGCGAGTTATATGACCATCCTGATTTATATGTTTTCACTATTTTATGCGATGGTTTTACTAAACAAAATCATTGCGAAAATCTTTAAATGGGATAAAAAGATTGAAAGTGCCTCCATACTGGCCACAGGTTTCATGAATTCGGGAAACTATGGTTTGCCAGTCGTGTTATTTAGCTTAGGAGAAAAAGCGCTGCCGTATGCCATTTTCATCATGGTGATTCAATCACTGCAAAATAATTTCTTCGGTGTGTATTTTGCGTCACGCAGTACGAGTGGGATAGGTCGATCCATAAAAATGGTCTTCAAAATGCCGACAACGTATGCTGCGATTTTCGCTTTCCTCTTCCAGTACTTCAAGATTTCTGTACCCGAATCGATTATGTCTGCGACGTCCATGGTCGGGGATGCCGCGATTCCCGTGATGATGATCATGCTCGGCATGCAACTAGGAACAGTGATTAGTAAGAAGCCAAATTGGCAAGTTGTCATTTCAGGCGTCGCATTGAAAATGGTCGTAGCACCTGTACTGGCTTTCATTTTCGTGCTGTTCGTGGGGGTGGATCCTCTAGTAGGGACAGTCCTCATCATCATTTCCGCAATGCCTACAGCGGCCACCACGACGATGTATGCGATTGAATTTGATACCGAGCCGGAACTCGTTTCCATGATCACGTTGTTTTCTACGCTACTTAGTATTATTACGTTAAGTATTTTGTTGAACGTACTGATTTGAATGAACTAACCATAAACCATTCAAGAAGATACAAAAAAAGAAGCAGGAGCCTCAAATGGCTTCTGCTTCTTTTTCGTAAGGAGACGCATTCAACGTGATAAGCCTAGTGATGATTTCGGCAAACTCACTGTACAGGTCGTCCCTTTTCCTATCTCTGTTTGAAGTACTAAGTTCCCATTGTGATCTCTACTGATTTTTTCACAGATTAACAATCCCAGCCCTGTGCCATCTACTTTTGATGACATGAATGGTTCACCGATTTGACGTAGAATATCAGTAGGGATACCTGGACCATTATCAGCAACGTCGATCGTCACACGGTCCACATCGTCTTTCACGTCAATTATGATGGTTCCGGTTTCCATAGCCTCAATTGCATTTTTGATTAAATTAATAAACACTTGTCTGATTTTTAATTCATCACCAAAAATGCTCATCTGGTCGTTTTCCGATTGTACATGTATCTCAATGGTTTTCATGTCCATATCCGACTCCATCCGGACCTTAACACCTTCGATTAATTCCGTAATATTGATCACCTTTTGATTGACTACATGTGTTTCAGCTAAAGACACGAATTTAGAAGCGATTTGTTCGATTTCCTGTAATTCTATTTTGATCCCGTCCAGTTGTAGTTGACCTGCTTCACTACGATTGCCGTCAGTTAAATCCAATAGTTGTAAACGACCTTGCATGACAGTAAGGGAAGTGCGAAGTTCATGAGCAATAATGGTAGCCAATTTTCCCGTGATGTGTAATTTATCTCTACGCGTATCATGATTTCGTAGTTCGTTTTCAAACTGCCGTTGTTTGGATATTCCTGTAAAACGAAGAGACTCTTTTTTATATAAATGCGAAGGTAAGAAATGCGTATCCGTCATATGGTATTCATGGGTTTGCAAAAGTTCAATCAAGAGTGAACTGGATAAAGATACACTATCATACGCACACACATTGATATAATTCCGTGTGATATTCGCTACTCTAGAGAATAATTCGTCAAAGTTTTGTTCATGTAATGCGACCGAAGGAACTAACGTTTTTATATTTTGAGGACGCCAAGTCACCAATCCCCACCCGCGAAGCACGTTACCTTCCTTCACATGTGGTTCAAAGAAGTCATGTAAATTCTTTAACACAGCCTCCGCATTAAAATCTTCATGCGTTTCATATGCTAAGTCGGTATCCACAAAATAAATGTTATCCATTTGCTCTTCCGAATAACCGCTATTTCGAAGGTTTTCTTTAACGGAAGCGAAAGTCGTTGGTTGATCCACATACAAAATGACGTGATTTTTATCCAATCCTTCAGCTATATAGGAAGTAGCGTGTTCTATATACTTGTTACTGTCTGTGTACGTATATACCACATGACCCACTTGTAACGATTCTATGCCTTTAGTCAGTTCCAAATTTTTGCCTTCATTGAGGAAGTGTGTGATATGTACCACTCCTTTTTAATATATTGAAAAGTAATTGAATTATAGCAGATAATGTATTAAAAGAATCTTAAATAATCAGTTTCTTGGTATATTTAGTGCGTTATTACTAGTATATGTAAAAGGAATGGTGTTTGGAACACGTTGATCTGCTTTGAAGCCGAAGTGCTCCGAGCAACATAATGAGTGAAAAAACTGATACGATTATGTACATAATGGTTTAACTTCTTTAGTAAGGGGTATGGTAAACAAATAAAATTCATATACAAGAAAGTAGGGATCTTATGCTAAACTTATCAAACGCAGCATTGCTCGAAGTTTATGAGCGCGCAGAGGAAGTACGTGTAGATCAAGCATTTATTGAACTGCTTGAAGAAGAAATGAAACGCCGTGGTATATAGATGCCGTGGCGTTTTTTTGTTTAAAGAAATATCCAGTTTGTTGAATTAGAATGAATCCTACCTGCATTCGGACGTGTCGCAACCAACTATATTTTAGCTTCTGAACTAATCCGACAATCGCAAGCGGTTCCCATGTAAGCGAATGGAACGACTAAGATTTTCATGCAACACGTTACGATCAGTTATATACTTTTTCCATAACCGCAAAATAATTTTGTTCGCTATCGGCAAAGTTAAATACCCTTCCCGAAGGCATATCGACGATTTCTCCCACCGTAATATCTTCATTGGACAACGTACTATGTAACGTTTCAAGATCTTCTGTGAAAAACAGTAAAGAAGGAGTGCCAAGATTCAATTCTGGCTGCATCTCAGCAATCATTTCTTTGTTGTGAAGGACTATACTCGTTTCCGCTTCTTTCGTTGGAGCGATTTCAATCCATCTCATTCCTTGTCCGTTATCCTCATCTGAAATTACAGTAAATCCAACCTTTTTCGTCCAAAAATCCACTGCCTCGTCTTGATTGTGTACGTATAACATAATTTGACCGATTTTATTAATCATTCGTTTCGCTCCTTTTCTCTTTTGTATGTAGTATATACGAGTTGATACGGATACAGTCAAAAATGCTTGTTTGTTGAATATTATTTATCGCAACATATTTTCGGGTCTGGTATATCTGATAGTACGTTTTTTAAAAGTAACTGACACCCTAATTGTGTAGGGACCTGGTACCTGTACGTGCATATAAGAATGAAACATGGGTCCGTATTGACGGCGTATAGAATATAGACATAGGTATTAGAGGAATGTCGTAACTTATAAAAAGGATTCACATGCTAATTATGGATAAATTCGAATGAACTTCCCCATGACTTTCCGCGAGGGTTTTTCATCTACTCATCGTTGAGGTCAATCTGTATAGCTATTCAGTTAGACAGGTCTGTCATTCACCAAAAGCCCGTTAATTTAACGATGTATATTTCACACATAACGAAAGGGAAGGGCCATAGGGGGGAACTGAAGTGTTACAAGGGCTTGTCTGTCTGGATCAACTACCTAGAAGTGACGTTATGTTAACTAAAGAAGCATGGAGAATACATATGTCTTTTCAAACAAAAAATGATGTACAAATTAACATTTCACCTTCAGCACATAACCCTGGTATTTTAATTGCGTTCAAGAAGTTATTAAAAACAACCACGAATCCGATTTTTCCTACGCAAGGAATCATCGGCTTTATGTTTATTGGATAAGTGGACGTAGTGAATGTAAACTTGCTACCTAACAATAGAAACATCTCCTGCCCGAACATACTCGCGAAGTTTTGTTAAAGCAGCCATTTCATAGTATTTAAGTTACTGTGATAAATGCGCCAAACTCTCATTTGTTGATTTGTCGGACAACCATAAACTTTATAACTATGAGGAAGTTTTAATTACAACAAAATTTTAATGGTTAAAAATTTGTTGTAATTAAAATAACAGTCTGATAATATTGATTTTATAGTTATCCGAATAGTTGCTTTACCTAGATAACGAGAGGTGGGAGTGGATGGAATTGGAAAAAGAAAATAAATTAGTTTTTGATCACGCGATTCGCACTGCTGATATTTTAGTCGAGATGTTTGGATCGAAGTGCGAAGTTGCTGTACACGATTTTAGTAGTCTGGAAAAATCGCTTATCCACTTGGCTGGATCAGTGACAGGTCGGGATATTGGTTCACCAATCACGGATTTAGTGTTACAGCAATTGAAAAATGGGCATGGGGAAGATTTTGCGAACTACAAAACAGTATCTGGAAAAGGTTCCGTTATGAAATCATCAACTGTATTTTTGAAAGATTCTCACGATAGGGTAATAGGAGCGTTATGCATCAATTTTGATATCAGTTTGTTAATTCAACTGGGAGGTGAAGTTCAAGAAATTATTAGTTTTAAAGAGGACGTGCAAAGAAATGAAAACTTTTATACCGATGTACATGAAGTGATCCAATCAATGACAAGGCAAGCACTTGAAAAACACTTTAAAGCTCCTGCACTGTTGGATACTGAAGAAAAAATAGAAGTCATAAGGGAATTAGAGTCGAAGGGGGCATTCTTAATTAAAGGTGCTACTGAATATATCGCTAGTGTTCTAGGAGTGTCGAAGTTCACTATTTACAACTACCTTCAGAAAGTTCGTATGGAGCAAAGTTTTAATAATAGTTTAGGAGATGATTAATATGTTCAAGAAGATTCATACCGATAATGCTCCAGCAGCGGTAGGTGCCTACTCACAAGCAGTAGAAAGGGATAATATTCTATTCATTTCGGGTCAATTACCTATTAACACAACTACCAATAAAATGAATGAAGATATCGTGGAACAGGCAGAGCAGTGTCTGGAAAATATAGAATCGATTTTGAAAGCTGCCGGTTTATCTGCAAAAAATGTTGTGAAAAATACGGTCTATCTTACTTCATTAGATAAAGTAGTAGAAGTAAATGAAGTATACGATAAGTACTTCGGTGATAGTAAACCAGCTAGAGCCATGGTAGGAGTCAAAGAACTTCCCAAAAACGCTTTGGTTGAAATTGAATCGATTGCCATTCGTTAATAAATGACATATAGCTATATTGGCATTTATAAAGGACTTCGTGAATTGCAAGAATTAGTGGAAGGTATTGAAAAAACAAACCGCTGTGCAATAGCTATAAGTGACGGCGCTCTATTGAAAGAATTAAGTTTTATCGCTTCTTCAGAGAGGGCATTTGTCTGTCCCGAAGGTACGTTAGCATTTGCCGCTGCACCTTCGGGAAGATGGTTGGATTAAAGAAGATGGACAAGTCGTTGTACTAAATACAGGGGCTGGAATTAAATATCCGAAGAATATTGAAATAGATGTGCCAGTATTTCAAAAGAATGAAAATATTATAAGAAGTTAATTGGTTAAAAGATGTAGTATTCATTTGAAGAGAAATACTACATCTTGACATAATTAAACTTGAATGAAAGATATGTAAGCGCTTTCGACCAGTTCCCGATTAGAAGTTTTTTGAGATGGGTATAAAATTTTAGTGCTTAAGTGATGTAAACATATAAGGCTTCCAAGTGAAATTGTTTTAGAATATATCCTTTAAATGATAAGAATACATCTAAATTAAAAAGGGGGATTCTCATTATGGAAAAGCAATTTAAGGCAGATGAAAATCTAATTATTAATAAGAAAAAGTTCCAGTTGCCACATTTATTTTGGATAATGATGGGGATATTATTATTGGGCAGTATTGCAACATATATCATCCCAGCAGGTAATTTTGCGACGGATGAGGATGGGACTATTTTAGGAAATCAGTTTGAATTCCTTGGACATCAAACATCTGTAAGTCCCTGGAGGATGATGATGTTAATATTGGATGGATTGAATGAGTCTAGCATCACTATTTATCTTGTTTTAGTATCGGGTGCAACAATTGCTGTACTACTCGCATCTGGTGCGATAGATAATATTTTGAACTGGGCTATTTTTAAATTACAAGATAAAGGGAAGGGTATTTTAGTTAGCGCAATGTTTATAATGATGGTTTATATTGGTGCACTTGCAGGTAGTGATTCACTGATTGCTTTAGTACCAATTGGTGTCATATTTGCCAGGAAGTTGAAACTGGATCCACTTGTTGCTATCGGTATTACAACTTTTCCGACCTTAATTGGATTCGCAACTGGACCTCAAGGCCATTTTATATCTCAATTGATGATTGGTGTTACACCTTATTCCGGAATCGGATTTCGGTTCATTTCTGTGAACTTATTTATGATTGTTGGCTTAATTTATCTTATGCGTTATATCAAAAAAATTGAAAATAATGAAAAATCTTCTCTAATGTATAGTAATGGATGGAGAGCACACCAATTAGGTAATCAAAATGGAGACGATGTAATAAAAGAAGAAAAACTTAAATTAACAAGTGTTTTGGCACTATTGGTTTTTATTGCTCATTTTTTAGTGATCATCTCTTATTCTGTATTTGGAGGAGAAAATCTTTACCACTTTTTCATTGTTATTGCTATATTAGCTGCTATCGTTATTGGACTATTGACTCGTATGTCCTTTGATGATATTGGTGAAAACTTTTCTAAAGGAATTGCTTCTATAGCTTTTATTGCCTTTATTATCGGTTTAGCTCGTGTTATGTCACTGGTTTTAACGGAAGGAAATATCATAGATACGATTGTTTTTACGTTGACAAAGCCATTAATGGAGCTAAACCAAAGTTTTGCTACAATTGGAATAAGTCTAGTTGTCGCTATACTTAATCCGCTTATACCATCAGCTACAAGTAAGGCAGCGATTCTTGTTCCAATCATTGAACCAATTGCCAACACGCTGGGTCTACCAAATCAGTTAGCAATTCAAGCTTTCCAGTTTGGTGATGGTTTCACAAATCTAATATCTCCAGTGCTTGGTTGGACAATCGGTTCTTGTGTAATGGCAGGTGTACCCTTTACAAAATGGGTACGTTGGGTTTTCCCGGCAGTAGTAATCTTCATGCTAATGAGCTTTGTCATTCTATATATACTAACTATTGTCGGCTGGACTGGTGGCGAATAAATAGGATGAAAAGTAAACGAGTACAAATGCATGTTTAATATACACTTTAATCCATTTCATCATACGAGTTTACCTTCACGTCAGTATGATATGTGGTTTCGTTGTGGCTTTCTTAACCACATATTATCCTGATGTAGCTGTTTTTTGTCACGATAAAATGGATTCACTTATATGATCTTAGATGAATGAGGGAAGGGCGATAACATGACGACAATGACAGAAATGAATGCATTCATAAAAAACAGAGCGAAAGAATTAGAAGCAGAAACCATTCGCATTCGTAAGTATTTGTACGAATATCCAGAACTAAGTTCTGAGGAAGACGAAACAGTTAAATTTTTAAAAGATACAATAAAGGAATTAGGATTGGAAGTTGAAGAAGTACCCGGCAGCACTGGTTTCACCGTTTTATTTGATACAGGAAAACCAGGTAAGACATTAGGAATTAGAACAGATATTGATGCACTTCCTATTGAAGAAAATCCGCAGAATTTTGCTGGACCAAGAAAGTATTTCTCTAAAAATCCAGGAGTTATGCATGCATGTGGACATGATGGTCATATGGCTATTGTACTTTCCACAATGAAAATACTAACAGAAATGAAGCATAATTTGAGTGGTGAAGTTTACTTTATTTTTGAAGAAGGGGAGGAAATTGCATCCGGTATTGAGGCGATGGTTCAACACTTAGATAATCGAGGAATCGATGCCATTTACGGCAACCACTTAACAGCATTTATGGACAGTGGTTCGGTATGTGTTGATGCAGGTCCAAGAATGGCCGGAGGTAAATTAGTTAATTTCACTGTACATGGGAAAAGTGGTCACGGTTCACGTCCGGATCTGTCCATTAATCCAATTTTTGCAGCAGCCAATATTTTAACTGGACTTACAAATGCATGGGCGAATCAAATTGACGTCACAAAAACGGTTACACTCGGATTGACGCAAATCCATGGTGGTGAGATAGATAATATCATTCCAGATAAGGTGAATATTCGGGGTTCTCTCCGATTTTTTGATGTGGAAGAAGGCAGAAAGGCTTTGGATATAGTAAAGAAAATTGCAGAATTTACTGCACAGGCACATAATTGTACCGTTGAATTTGGAGAAAATCTCGAAATTGGTGGGGATCCGGTTATAAATGATGAAAAACTAGCGGAACTAGCGATTTCTGGTAATGAAGAAATGATGCCAGGTTCTGTCATACATGATGTAATCTGGTATGCGACTGAAACCTTTAGTGAGTATAGAACAATAGCACCTACGCTTTTTGCTCTTATAGGTGTTCGTAATGAAGGGTACGGAAGTGGTGCAGAGCATCATAATAATCAATTTGATATAGATGAAAATGCGCTAATTAACGGAGTTTTGGCAACGTCTAAATTTGCAGTAGATTTTCTAACTAAATAATATATGATTCTTGTGAATAGACGATTAAGATAGGAAGAAAAGGTATAAAAAGTACAATCTATATAAGGAAGTGTTAGAAATGGGATACGATTTTACAACAAGAGTGAACCGAAAAGATAAAGGTGCATTGAAATGGGAGCAAATGTATAAGTTGAATCCAGATGTGAGTGAAGATGTTATCCCATTGTCAGATGCTGATATGGAGTTTAAAAACCCACCTGAAGTGATAGAAGGATTAAGGGAATATCTAGATGAAGCAGTGCTTGGTTATACAGGTCCTTATGAATCCTTTTTAACGGCTGTAGTGGACTGGCAAAAAAGACGACATCAATGGGAAATTGAAAAGGAATGGATTGTTCCCACTCAAGGGATTTTATCCGCTTTTTATACAGCAATTCGTATGTTTTCAAAAAAGGGAGATGGAGTCATCAATTTTCGTCCCGTTTATTATCCGTTTAGTATGGCAATTGAGGATAATGAGCGTACGGAAGTAAATGTACCGTTACTAAAGAATAATGACGATTATACGATTGACTTTGAGGCTTTTGAAAAAGCTGCAGCAGATCCGAACAACAAAATATTGTTATTTTGTAGCCCGCATAACCCTGTGGGTCGAGTTTGGAAAAAGGAAGAGTTAGAAAAATTAGCAGGCATTGCTGTGAAACATGATTTATATGTGATTTCAGATGAAATTTGGTATGATTTTATCATGCCAGGACATCAACATACGGTGCTTGCAACGGTTAATGAAGAGTTGACAGATAAGTTAATTACTTGTACAGCAGCTTCCAAGTCCTTCAACTTGGCGGGGATGATGGCTTCTAGTATCATTATTTCAAATAAAAAAATTCGTGAACAATTCAATCAAGAATTGGCAGTAGAAACTGGGAATATGGTTGGTATTTTAGGGTATAAGGCTTATGAATTAGCCTATACAAAATCAGAAGCTTGGCTTGATGAGTTGTTAAAGGTGATTGATACCAACCAACATTTAGTACATGACTACTTTAAGGAATATTTCCCACAAATCAAAGCACCATTGATTGAAGGGACTTATGTGCAATGGCTAGATTTTAATGCTTTAGGTTTGGATCAAGAAGAACTTGAATCATTTTTGCAGAAGGATGCCGCGTTTTTTACGACGTCAGGGTACATCTTTGGCGAAGAAGGCAACGGCTTTGAGCGGATTAACTTAGCATTGCCAACAGACGCATTAGAGGAAGCATTGCATCGTTTAGGTGCGGCATTAAAGAAAAGCAAAAAGTTAGAGCGTTTAAATAGATAAAATTTAAATAAATGATAGAGCAATGGATAAATTAACACTTTAGTTAACCCATTGCTCTATTTTTGATGGAAGAGATGTAGTTGCTACTTATTTGTGTGGATTTTAACATTTCTGTTTGTAAAAGTAAAATGATAGTAGCAACCTATTGTTAAGAGCTCTTTATCATTATAACTACAAGGTACTGCACTTAGCTGAGAGATGTTGAAAGGGTATGTTTACAGGAGGAGATATAATTGTTAAAGAGGTTAGTTTTAGGTTTCATTGCATTTATATTAAAATATTCTTATTTAGAAAATTAAACATTACAAATACAACTCTTTGCGTAAGTAGTTAAAGAGTTGTAGCCTAGATCCGACTCGCAAAAAGTTGCGCAATGGCTACAACTTTTTTGTGTGTTAAACAGAACCCTTCCTCTCAAAATACCAATGCAACCGATACTCACAAATCTCCCGTACCCAACCAAACAAAACTTCCTCATGTTGCTTTTCTATTTCTATCTGCGTATCGAATGAGTCATTCTCAAACACAAAAAACCCTTTCGAAGAACCACTCCACTTCGTCATCGGCATAGTAGCTATCAACTTCGCTACTATACCTTCATCATATTCCCGAAGTAACTGGCCTTGCCTATCCGATAAGTCCGTATCACGGCGATAAGGTTTTTCCATCAAGTACGCATGGAAGAAGGGGGCGACTTCATTCGGTGTCACCGGTTTATACCAATCAGCTGCTCCTCTAGTCAGCATGTACTTCAATAGAATCATTTTATAGCTTTTATTCATTAAGGTTTTATTGATTTCGATGAGTAGGTCCCTATATTGCGTGAGTACTCCTTTCTCCAATTCACTTAGCTCATCCGCATACTCTAACAGAATCGGATATGTCTTGAATTTTTGCTGGATGGCTTTGGCGTCTTCGTTTGCTTTCAAGTGATATTCGAGATACGTTGGGCGGTGGCCTAGTTCTGCTTTTAAGTCGAAATAAGCGGTAATGAGTCGTTGCTGGATTGGTTCATTTTGTTTCATTGCTTCAAGTAAGTCGATGATCGCTGTTTCGAAATGGAACTCGAAATTGCCGGATTCGGTAAATGTTTCACTGCTGATTTTTGCAGGCAATTCTTTGTTTTCATTAAAGACTTCAAACTTTTTCCGTGCATTGCGGTAGTTTCCGATTAAGTCGATGATGACACAATGCGTTTTGCCGTCTGCCAAGCGCAAGCCGCGTCCGATTTGCTGGGTGAAGACAGTTAGTGATTCGGTAGGGCGAGCGAATAGGAGAGTGTCTACGCTCGGGATATCGACGCCTTCATTGAATAGATCGACGGTGAAGATAATGTCGAGTTGGCCCGTTTCCAGCAAGTTACGTGCGGTGGTGCGTGTCTGTCGATCCGTGTTTCCGTGTAAGGCAAGTGATCGGTAGCCGGCTTTTATGAAATAATCGCTCAAGTACATGGCTTGTTTAATGGAAGAACAGAATCCGATCGTGCGGGTCTTTTTGTGTTCGTTCCATGCATCGAGTACTGCTTGTGCGTAGCTGTCGCGTAATTGCAGGCGCAGTAGTTCTTCTTCGTCGTAGCGGTTATGGCGCCATTTCAGTTGGCTGTAGTCGGTTTCGTCCAGTACACCATAGTAGACGAAAGGAGAAAGCCAGTTTTGCCGGATGGCGTCTAGGAAGTGAATGGAGATCGCTTCGTTGCCGTCGCATAAACTGTAGACATCTTTGTTGTCGAGTCGGTCGGGTGTTGCGGTTAGACCGAGCAAGAATTCGGGTTTAAAGTAGTCAAGTACCCGTTCGTATGTAGTGGCGGCCGCATGGTGGAATTCGTCTACGACAATCAGGTCAAACGCAGTGGGGGAGAATTGATGCAAGTGGTATTGTCTCGCGAGTGTCTGGATCGATGCGAAGACGAGTTCCGTGTCTGCGTGCTTTTGTTGACCGTTGTAGATTCCGCCTGTGCGATTCGGAAATACGCGTGCGAATGAAGCTTGCGCTTGTGTGAGTAGTTCTTCACGATGCGCGATAAATAGGACACGCTTATAGGACTCTGCAAAAAAAGCGGCTAAATAGGTCTTCCCAAGTCCTGTTGCGAGAACGACGAGTGCTTTTTCGTAGCCGGCTTCAACTGTTTGATGAAGCGCAGTGAGAGCTAGTTCTTGGGCGGGCCGTGGATTTAAGACAGATGATTGATAGGGGGCTGTTGGATCGACGATACTGCTTTCTTCTTGCTCAGTTGCCCCGAATGTCATTTCGATTTCCGTCTTGGGTTCCCATACGGAACTAAATGGTAGCCTCCGATTCGTTTCTTCGTAGCGTCTTCTATACAACTCAATTTGTTCACTGTTGATCGGTACCGTGTTCGGAGATAAGAACACCTTCATATATTCATCCGCAGCCGTTTCGAAAATAGTTTCGTCTACTGTCGATGGTGCATAGAGGTTCCATTCGATACCTTTCGTCAAAGCGGAACGCGATAAGTTAGATGATCCTATAATGACGGTAGAGCTGTTTTGTGATTTGAATAGATACGCTTTCGGATGAAAAGATGTACCGCCACTTTCAATCATGCGAAGTTCGGCAGTGGGTAATCCTTCATTTAATAATTGTAGTGCGTCCGGTTGTGTAATCGATAGATAATCACCGGTCAGAATCTTGATATCCGCACCACGCATGGAGGCCTCACGTAAAGCGGGAAGTACTTCGTTCACTCCGGACTTCATCAAAAACGCTGTCATCCAGTAAATCGTATCCGCCTCTGCAGTGAGCCGTTTTAAGTCCATTAGCAAGTTTTTCGTCAGCAGGCGCAGTTTAGTCATCCGCCACTTCCACTAGATAGATTCTTTCATTAAATCCCCCTCGTGCATTCGCTTTCTTCGCGCGTACAGTTTCTAGCTCCTCTACCGTCACACCATGATAAGCAGCTGCCGCATGAATCAGTTCTAGTAAATCGGATAGTTCTTCGACAGCATCTTCCGCGTTAGTCGCTTCTTCGTACTCCGCCAATTCTTCATGCATCTTGTTATGTATTTCAGCTATGTATTGTGAATCATTCAATATACGGGTCACGCAAGTTTTTCCATCCGCCTCGATAATCTCCGGGATGAGGTCGCGGACGAGTTTATTATAGATAGGCATTTGTATCTCTCCTTCAATTCCGTAATTTGCTTTATTCTAACATATTCCATTATAAGCAGTAATACTCTAAACAGTTTCGCTATCAAATTATTAGAAAATACCATATACTTATCACATTACTAGGAGTTTAGATAGCTGAATGTCCAGAATATCTTGAAAATGGATTGACTAGTATAGGTGAATAGTAAATAATAAGTAGTAAGCAACTTGTTTTGTACAAGGTTAGCTGTGAGTATTTAGAATCATGATAAAGTATGAATTTCCCTTTCTACTGGGGTAAGGAGGTGGAACGAATGTTTTCGACACCAGACTACCAAGACTATACACAATTGATCGGTTCCTTTTCACCAAAAATGATAATCGCATCATTTTTAGTGATAGCGTTCGCTTCCTATACCACACTCGTATTATATGATCGAATGCTAAAGCCTAGTTTCTTTAAACAGGAAGTATGGCTCTTATTGGCTTCACTGGCATTATCGTTTGGCATTTGGGCGACTCATTTTCTTGCGATGAATTCACTGTTGTTGCCGATTGAAATACATGTGCATTATGGGTGGGCATTCGTTTGTATATTGCCCATTTTCATTGCGACGTTACTTGCGTTTCGGCTTGTGCGTAGCCCGATGAATGCTTGTTGGCGCCATTCCGTAGGGGCTGCGTTGATTGCGCAAGGTACGACCGCTATGCACATCGTAGGCATGTTCGCGATGAAGGTGGATGCGGTCATCGTCTACGATTGGAAATTACTTATAGCGGGGAACGTGATTGTTGGATTGCTTGCATACCTCGCGCTGCGGGAAATCAGCAATCTAGAACGTATTTCACTATCAAAAGTACTTGCGACAATTTCCCTGACAGTCGGCACACTGTCCATGCATTATCTCGGCATACGCGCTACTACCTATTATGTAGAAGAAGGCCAAGCGTTACGTGAGTCTGTTATGCATATGCAAGGTATAAATAGTTTTATCGGCGTTGGCTCCGTAACTTTGCTTCTCGGCATGTTATTGATATCTTATATTGACGGGTATGTCGATTATTGGCTGAAGTATTTCGATGTCTTGACAAAACTGCCGAATCGCCGGAATTGGGAACGTTGTTTGACCGATGAAGTCGCGGTGGGAGATATCGCGATTTGGAATTTCCCTGATCTGCCACGTATCAATCAATTATACGGGTACTCGGAAGGGGATAGAATCTTGCAGCAAATCGGTGAGTTGCTTGCGAAGTGGAAACCTTCCTATGCACAATTGTACCGTGTCAGCGGAAATCGTTATCTATTTTGTGTGGAACATACGGGACGAACTGTAGATTTCTATAAAAACTTAATCATCATGCAGCGTGAAATCGATCAACTTCTACCTATCAAGAATCAAGAGATGCGTTATGCATGCGGGTTAGCCAAGGCCGATCAAAATAAATCTGTAAAGACGTTATATAAGGAAGCATTGATGGTTGTGGAACAAGCGGCAGCTTCACATGAGTGGGGATTGGTGACGTTCGATCCAGTGACCCACGGAATGTCTTATGAGCAAGATGTCTTGCGCGATATTTCCAAAGCGTTGGATGAAGGACATATCTATCTCGTCTACCAACCGAAAGTAAAAGGGGCTAGCCATGAATTTGTCGGTGTGGAAGCATTGCTTCGTTGGACGCATCCAAAACTTGGCGCGATTACGCCCGCGACGTTCATTCCGATCCTAGAGCAAGAAGGGCGAATGGGAGAAGTGACGGACTGGGTGATTCGCGAAGTGTGCAGACAGATTCATAACTGGGATTCACAACGTATTCATATACCGCAAGTAGCCATTAA
Source organism: Sporosarcina sp. P34 (assembly GCF_002743375.1). Classification (GTDB taxonomy): domain Bacteria; phylum Bacillota; class Bacilli; order Bacillales_A; family Planococcaceae; genus Sporosarcina. The sequence continues at coordinate 5,499 of NZ_PDZC01000007.1, read as the reverse complement.
CATTCCAGGCGAATATGTGATAGAACCACATCTACTCGATCTTCTATGGAAAGAAACCACTGCGTATCGATTCGATCCAAGTCGTATTGAACTGGAGCTAACGGAAACGAGTACGGCGAAATCCACTAACCAGGCTATTGCTGCTATGAAACGATTCAGGCGCTATGGATTTTCGATTGCGCTTGATGATTTCGGGACTGGCGTGTCGTCATTGTCCTTTTTACAGCAGATGCCTATTACGACGCTGAAGATTGATAAGTCCTTTACAGATAGAGTACCTGCGACAGCGAAGAACAGTGCGGTGCTAAATGCCATCATATCGATCGGATGCTCGATGGATCTGACAATCGTCGTCGAAGGCGTAGAGAAAGTAGAGCAAGTGGAATTTCTGCTTGGTTTGAAGTCTGATTTGACTTTCCAAGGATATTATTTCTCGAAACCCTTGACGGTTCCACAACTCGAAAGCTGGCTGGCAGAGTCAAATACGCGAGGTTTCGTACATCCGTAACGCGAACTCATTACTAGATTTATTTATATTCCCATAGATTGATAGTCAATTGGTGTGATATACTAGTCCTATCGCACCAATGAATTATATATTTTATGAATACATATATTAGCAATTGACTATATCGTCTGAGAGGGTGGAAGAGCGTGTCCAATGATTCAGGAATTTTATTGGAAAGTGGCACAAATGAGCTGGAGATTGTTGGATTTGAGATGCAAGGAAACCGGTATGGCATTAACGTGATCAAAGTGAAGGAGATCATCATGCCATTGAAAATCACGCCGATTCCCCATGCACATTTTGCGGTGGAAGGAATTATTCAGTTGCGTGGTGAAGTATTGCCCGTCGTCAGTATGGAGAAAATTTTAGGAATGGCCCCTTCAAGCCATCCAGAAGATGCAAAGTATATCGTCGCCTCATTCAATAAACAAACGGTCGTTTTCCGCGTACATAACGTGACGCAGATCCACCGTATTTCTTGGAATCAAATTGAGAAACCTTCTGGCATTTATGCAGCAGAAAACTCTCAGGTGATTGGCGTCATCAAGCTCGATGGCGATATGTTGCTGTTGCTTGATTTCGAAAAGATCATTGTGGATATTAATCCGGAAGCAGGTATTAACGTGGAGCAAGTGAAGAAGCTTGGGAAGCGTGAGCGTTCAGATAAACGCATTTTGATTGCGGAAGATTCTCCGTTATTGCGTAAGTTATTGTATGACACACTCAGTGAAGCAGGCTATGCGAATCTCGACTTCTATGAAAACGGTAAAGATGCGTTTGATTACTTGGAGACGCTAGTGGCGGATGGTGTTCATGTGAAGGAGGAAGTCCAGTTGGTCATCACGGATATCGAGATGCCTCAAATGGACGGACACCATTTCACAAAACGAATTCGTGAAACGCCACAACTTGCAGGACTGCCGATTATCATCTTCTCTTCACTCATCACAGATGACTTGAAGCATAAAGGAGACAGTGTCGGAGCCGACGATCAAGTTAGTAAGCCGGAAATCGCGGAATTGGTATTGAAGATCGATAAGTATATATTGTAAAAAAGACTTCCGTGTACTGCTAACGGATTGGGAACACGAGGAGAAAACAGTAATTAGCATGCCGATAGAGGACACAATTCGCATATATAACTAGAGTATAAAATAAATATTAAATATAGTTAATAAAGAGGGGGGGTATCCCCTCTTTTTTACTTTGTTAACATAAACACTAGAAAAAATATTGATAGTAAGTGGAAGAAGTAATAAATAAAGATGGACAGGAACGATATATCTTAACAAACAGTGAAGGTGAAATGGTTTTTCCAGTGGCAAAGTTTATCAAGTATAAAGATAACACTGGTTCGGCTAAGGTTGATTTTTCGTAAAATGGTATTATGACCACTACCCTACATCTAAACAATATTAGATATTTATATTAAAATATAAAAGAGTTTGTGAAAAAATGTACTTCAACTAACGTGGCGGGTTAGTTGAAGATGAAGGTGTTTTTGCTATTGTATTGAATTAGTTAGTAAAATGTTGAATAGTAGGTGTGCTTTACTTCAGACGGAGTAAAGCCTTTTTCCTTTTTGAACTAAAGAAGCAGAAGAGTTGAAGAAGAAATAGGGGGAGTTTCTGATAGATTTAAAAGTCAATAAAAATTATGTTTGGGTATATTTCATAACATTTTATGCCCTATGGTGTATCAGGGAATTGTGGTTAGTTCAATATTTAGATTTGATGGATTCTGTACCGCGAGCTATCACATCAGCCATTATTAAAATAATTATTTGGGTCATTCCCGTTATATTATTAGTGAAAGTTATAGAAAAAAGTAATCCGATTTCCTATTTAGGATTACGTCATAACTTTAGAAAAGGCCTAAAGTGGACAGGTTGGGTAGCTTTAGCATTCATATCCTATTTTGTCATTTTAAATCTTGCCGTTTTTAAAAAAAATATCGATTTCCAAATAGGGTTTAACGAATTACTAAATACCATTCTATTAGTTGGCATAATTGAGGAAATTGTGTTCAGGGGATTTTTATTAAGAAAACTTCTGGATTCTTTCAGATTCTGGATAGCAAACACAATTACAGCTTTACTCTTTGTATCAATTCATTTTCCTATTTGGTTTTATAAAGGGCTGTTTGAATTGCCTTATATTCTAAGTTCCATAATAACAGCTTTTGTATTGGGTATTATATTTGGGTTTGTAGATAAAAAAAGTTATTCTCTTTGGTCAGTAATTATTATCCACTCTTTATATAATCTGTTAGTATCACTCTTCTACTAATGGGTGCTTTAGTCGAACAAAGGTGCTTCTGGGGGAACTCTTATTTATTATTCAACTAACGGGGCAGGTTAATTCAATAAATATGTTATTTGTTAGCCCCAATATTTTAAAATGTACAGAGTAAATTTTTAAGGAGGCATTAGATGAAACCACGGATTTCGGTTATAACATTGGGTGTAGATGATTTGGAAAGGTCATTGAAGTTCTATCAGGATGGACTTGGACTGCCAACAGAAGGAATAGTTGGCCAAGAATTTGAGTATGGTGCAGTTGCATTTTTCGATTTACAATCAGGCGTAAAACTCGCCATTTGGAATCGAAAGAATATAGCCCATGACACAAGCATAAAACAGACACCAAAAAGTCCTACTGAATTTACGATTGGTCATAATGTTGGAAGTAAAGAAGAGGTCGATAGGGTAATGGAACAGGCAGAGAAAGCTGGTGCATGTATTACAGTTCCAGCACACGATACCTTTTGGGGAGGATACTCCGGATACTTCCAAGACCCAGACGGGCATTTGTGGGAAGTAGTTTGGAATCCAGCTTGGGAATTTACAGAATAGGGTTTTATATCACTTCATCTTCAACCAAAGGGTGCTTTAGTTCAATAACGATCTTCAACAATCGGGCCATATTGTAGTAAAAGGAGGTAGTCAATTGTTCAAGCGGACATTATATTGTTCTACTTGCAATCGAGAGGTTAAACCTGGTGAAGAAATCTATGTAAAAATGAAAGTTCCACAATATGCCGGCATGGTAGAAATAAAAGCGTATTTGAAAAATGAGGGCAAAATTTATTGTACAGATTGTTCTACACACAATTAAATACTGGGAAGTTTATTCAACAATCGGGCGTGATAATCGAATAACGGCATGCTAAAAATTGGGCCAGATTGTGAAATATTTATAGTAGCAAATCCGTGATTGTACGAGGAGCGATAATATGAGAAACAGAACGAAAGGAATTTTACTACTAAGCACTTTGTCTTTTGTCATGATGGCAATTTTAATGACTACCCAATCGTATTTCAACAATAAGGAAATACGTCTTGCGAGCGAAGGATGTTATGAAATAGATGGGATACCTGAACTACAAGGGGGCTTTTTGAATTTGAATTATTCGTTTTCTTGCCAAAAAAACGAATGATATATAAATTGAATTAAAGATTTTAGGATACACTAAGTTGATTGGAGAGGAAGGCGGCGACTCCAGCGGGAACAGCACGAGCTGAAAGTCCCGCAGGTAGCGAAAACCGTAACGAAGAACGGTTTTTGCGAGTAAAAGCGAAGCGTTAGGAGCACGTCTTTGCCCGTAGCGGACGAGGAGATTGAGGCCGTGCCCGCGGAACGCGTCCGCCTGGAACGGAAATCAACGGTTCCCATGAGATTATTACTTCTAAAGTTCAACTTATATAGTAAGAGTATTTGTTCTTCAATTAACGAGCGTGATAACTAAATAAGGATTTCCCACAATCGGGCCAGATTGCGGAAGATCGTCCTTAAGATATAAAATAGTTATAGTGAAATAAATGGAGATTGTGACAAAATATATTTAAACTAAACTGGCAGTTAGTTTAAGTAGATAAAAAGGATAAAGGGGATAACATAATGCTATCAGAAAAAGTTCATATTGCCGTGCCAACAGCTTTTTTTGAGGATGAATCTTTAAATATTCAAGGGACAATAAGCCATATAAGAGACCTGTATAAACAAGGAGTAAAATCTGTTCTTGTATCTGGAACTACTGGAGAACAGCATAGTTTAAACCTTCAAGAAAAAATTGAAATAATAAACGGTTTAGAACTAGAAGAAGAACTTATTAGTAATATGGAAATTATATTTGGTGTGGCTTCAATTAGACAAAAAGAGGCAGAGGAATTAGCTGAAAAGATTCGACACACAAAAATATCCGGTATCATGCTTGGGTATCCACCGTATGTTATACCGACACAAGAAGAAGCATTCGTTTATACAAAGAGGATTATGCAGCTTAGTAATAAACCTACAATTTTATATAACAATCCAAAAAGAACTGGATTTGATTTATCAGAGAATAGTATTATTCAATTAAGTAAGATAGATTTAGTGGTTGGAATAAAAGATGCTGGCAATAAAGAAAAAATTGAACGAATAAAAAATGGTATGCATAAAAATGCTTTATATTTTTATGCTGGTGGAGAAGTGGATTTAGAAGAAAAGGTATTGCATGGATATGATCGTCTTTCTTCTATTGCTGGGAATGTTTCCGCGACAGAAATTAGTCAATGGTTTCAAAAAATGCTTATGAAGCAAAAAGTAAGCAAACAAGAAAACGAAAAAATAGAAAACATTATAGAACAAGTTTATCAAGAAAATGCTATTGTGAATCTGAAAAAAATCATTAATCGTAAGGGTATTCCAATGGGGATTTGCAGGAGTCCAATAGGAAATATTTAATTAGATAGTGAAATATTTTAGACTTATTACTAAAACGTTTATCTCATCATGTAATATGTAGGTTGCGAATTCTGAACGCTTTTAATTTTCTTCACTTAATATTTGTTCAACAATCGGGCGCAATTCCTGAAGAAGGAGTTGCGTCCTTTCCACGATAAAACCATTTTGTAGTAAAGGGGGGTAGTCATTTGTTCAAGCGTACATTATATTGTTCTACTTGTAATCGAGAGGTTAAACCTGGTGAAGAAATCTATGTAAAAATGA
>NZ_PDZC01000006.1 GCF_002743375.1 Sporosarcina sp. P34 | reverse complement strand
ACCCGTCCGCCGCTAACTGAAGGAAGCAAGCTTCCAACAGTTCGCTCGACTTGCATGTATTAGGCATGCCGCCAGCGTTCGTCCTGAGCCAGGATCAAACTCTCCATAATACTGGTTGGCGATATGCCGCGGATTACGTTGTCAGTTTCACTCACTCAGTCGGTCACGTACCTAAGTACGCTCCCTCTCTCGCTCGATCACTTCCTAGCACTCCACAACATCTCGTCAACCAGTTACATGAAAAATCGATTAGCTCGAGTTTCATTTGCTGGCATCAATTAAGATACTCATTTTGTTTGTGTCACCGTTAGATGCACAAACTGTATTTCGTTAACGTTTTGCTGTTCAGTTTTCAAGGTTCATGTCACAGCCGCTTTCTTGACTGCTCTATTACTATATCAGACGTATTTTAAACTGTCAACAACTTTAAACAACCTTTTTTAATTTCTTTTTACTTTCTTTTAGATTCGATACCATTAACAATTTCAAAACGAAGCTTAAGGAATAGTGAAAACCGCTCCCCTATTGAATCGGGAAGCGGTTCGTTGTTATTTAATATAGATGAAATACAATATGAAGATCACAAATAACCCGTACATAATCGGATGAATTTCTTTTCTTCTACCGCTAACTAACATCGTAATAGGATAGAAAACGAAACCAATTGCGATACCTGTCGCTATACTGTACGTCAACGGCATAGCGATGATCGTAAAGAATGCTGGAACAGCGATTTCGAAACGTGTCCATTGTATGTTTCCTAAGGTTGACACCATCAATACTCCAACGATAATTAATGCCGGCGCTGTAACTGCCGGTGTGATGACTAACAGTAAAGGAGAGAAGAACAATGCTAGTAAGAACAACAAGGCGGTTACAATGGAAGCAAAGCCTGTTTTGGCACCCGCCGCAACACCTGCAGTAGATTCAATATAAGATGTGGTAGTGGATGTACCCATTACTGCTCCTGTTACTGTCGCCAAGGAATCCGCAAGCAACGCTTTACCTGCACGTGGAAGACGATCTTCCTTCATTAAACCCGCTTGAGTAGCAACTGCAACTAGTGTTCCGGCTGTATCGAAGAAATCTACGAATAGAAATGTGATAACAATAACGAGAAATTGTGTTGTCATCAATGAACCTGGATCGTGAATGATCGCATCGAATGCTGCACCAAACGTAGGAGCAACTGACGGAATTTTATCTACTACCTTATGTGGTATGTCTATGAGACTGACGGCCATACCTAAAACTGTGGTCATGATCATCCCATAGAAAATAGCACCTTTGATCTTCCTAACCATCATGATAATAGTGACAACTAATCCAAAGATCGTTAGTAACGTAGGACCCGCTGTTAAATCGCCTAAGCCTACTAACGTATTTGCATCCGCTACAATAATCTTGGCATTTTGCAGTCCTAAGAATGTAATGAACAAACCAATCCCTGCACCTACAGCAAATTTCAGCTGGGCTGGAATTGCATTAATGATGATTTCTCGTAATCCTGTTAATGAAAGAACTATAAAGATTAATCCAGAGAATAATACCCCAGTTAGTCCTGTTTGCCATGGAATACCGTAAGTTAGCACTACTGTGAAAGCAAAAAATGCGTTTAATCCCATGCCTGGCGCTAGTCCGATCGGATATCTAGCTATTAGACCCATAAATAATGTTCCAACAGCCGCGGCAAGCGCCGTAGCAACAAATACAGCGCCTTTATCCATACGCATAGAATCTGGCAAATCAGGGACAACATCCAAAGATAACATAATGGGATTTACTGCTAAAATATATGCCATGGCCAAAAAAGTAGTTATTCCACCGATGATTTCGCGACGATAATTGGTTCCAAGCTTGTCGAACTCAAAGTATTTTTTCATTGTGACCTTCCTTACTCTCATTATGTAAAAAGAGGCACGCGAAAAAATTCGCATGCCTCTCTTCTAATTCAATAGAAAATACATTTCTATTTTGAATCGTAGTCGAAACATTTACGGTGTTTCGGTAGAGACTTCTAGGCCTTATTCCCAGCGTTATACGATCATATTCTGTTGTTTAACTTATTCCCACTCAATTGTGCCAGGTGGTTTAGCTGTAATATCATATACAACCCGATTGACTTGATCCACTTCAGTTGTAATTCGAGTACTGATTTTTTCCAGTACATCGAAAGGTATACGAGCCCAGTCTGCTGTCATGCCATCTACTGAATGAACCGCTCTGATACCGATTGCATAGTCGTAAGAACGTTGTTCATTACGCACACCTACACTGCGGATGTTCGGTAATACTGCAAAATATTGCCAGATGGAACGATCGAGTCCAGCTTTTGCGATTTCATCACGTAAAATAAAGTCTGCATCGCGAACGATTTCAAGCTTATCTTCCGTAATTTCACCAAGCACACGAACTCCAAGTCCTGGACCTGGGAATGGTTGACGGTTAACAATTTCATCAGGCAATCCAAGTTCCGCTCCAACCGCGCGGACTTCATCTTTAAATAATGCGCGTAATGGCTCGATTAACTCGAACTCCATATCTTCAGGCAAACCGCCCACATTATGGTGAGATTTAATAGTTGCAGAAGTTGCAGTTCCACTTTCAATAATATCTGCATAAATCGTACCTTGCGCTAAGTATTTGATGCCATCTAGTTTAGCAGATTCCTCATCAAATACGTAAATAAATTCGTTACCGATAATCTTCCGTTTTTGCTCAGGATCTGTAACTCCTTCGAGCTTGTTCAAAAAGCGTTCACGTGCATCTACTTTAATGAAGTGCATGCTGAATTGCTCGCTAAAAGTTTTAACTACACTTTCAACTTCGCCTTTACGAAGCAATCCGTGGTCAACAAATATACATGTCAACTGGTCACCAATTGCACGGTCGATCAAAGCTGCTACTACTGAAGAGTCAACCCCACCACTTAGTGCGCAAAGTACTTTACGATCGCCAACTGTTGAGCGGATCTTCTCAATTTCGATTTCGATGAAACGATCCATTGTCCAGTCGCCTGAAGCTTTACAAATTTCAAAAACAAAGTTACGCAAGAAGTCTTTCCCATTTTCCGAACGATAATTTTCCGGATGGAATTGAATCGCATAGATTTGTTCTTCATCGTTTGAAATCGCTGCAATATTACCAGTGGAGTCTTTTGCAGATGCAGTAAACCCTTCAGGTAATTCAGCAATGTCAGCGCTGTGACTTACCCAGACATTTTGTTTTTCAGTCTGACCAGCAAACAATGCAGACGCTGTATCCACGGTCAACGTTTCTTCTTTGCCTTCGTCGCTTGTATTCTTTGCTACCTTACCGCCTAAATGTTTGACAATTACTTGAGCTCCATAACTGATGCCCAATACAGGTATACCTAATTCGAATATTGACGGATTAATATCATACGCATTCTCGTCGCTAGCAGATGCTAGACCACCAGAAAGTACGATCCCGACTGGATTCATTTTTTTAATTTCTTCAATTGTCGTTGTATGTGCGTGTAACTCACTATACACACCAAATTCGCGAATGGTACGCGTGAAGAGCTGATTATACTTACTGCCGTAATCGAGAACTACAATTTTTTCTTGTCCAGCTAACACAGGAGCATTTGACAACTGATCCACCTCTTCCAATTTTTTATACCGTTTCATGCCTCAACTACAAAAGACGCGTTAGAAAGTCAACTTTCCACGCGTCTTTTCCATCAAAGAATCTAAGTACTGCTATTCAATGATAGCTGACGTTCGTTAGTGCAAGAAATGTCGAGGATATTCCAAGCATCATCCGATCTATATTTTACGCATATTTCGCTAAAAAATCAACAAATTGTGCTAATAATTAAATCTTCCCATACTTCATTCAACTTATCCCACTCTTGCGACTGCCAATCGTTACCGTATACCCCCATTTCATACGCGCGGGTCAATACGGCCATTCGATCACCGCCATACCGCTCATCTACAAGTATTGCATAATTGGAAAGCGTCATTGCGGTATCCTTAGGCAAACCGGTACGAGCTAGTTGTTGTAATAACTGTGTAAATTGTTGTTCGAATTTCACGCGACCGTTCGGCAGTTTCTTCAATTGTTTTATACGCCATTTCGGTAACCAGTTACTTCTTTTACTATATATAACGACACTCGCTCCTATTATCAACACGAATAGCGCTACATAAATCCACCATTGACTAAACAACCATGTAAGCTTTTGTTTGAATACGTCAGACGCTGGCGAACTTTTTGTTTTCTTAGGAAGCTCTTTCTGTTGCTCCACTTCTGGTTTCACCGGTTTTTTAATTTCCTCTTCTTCAGGGTTTTCATTTGAAATATCAAATTCGATCTCTGTCGGCTGTGTAAAGCCTAGCGTCGGCTCAAACGGCATCCATCCAATTTCAGGGATATATGCTTCCACCCACGAATGAGCATCGTCATTCGTCACACGATAGATATTTTCGCCTGAGGCTTTAAACGCCATTTCCCCGGGTGCAAAACCTTTCACCCAGCGTGTTGGTATATCTACAGACCTAAGCATGACCGCCATAGAAGTGGAGAAATTATCACAGTAACCCTTTTTGGTATCGAATAGAAACTGATCCACATAGTCCTGTTCCTCATCAGGAACCGGAACATTTTGTGTCTCGTAAACAAAACCGTTCTTTTTGAAGTATTGCTCTACCGCTTTCACTTTGTCATAGACGGCCGTTTCATTCTCTGTAATCGATAACGCTAGCTCCTTCACGCGTTCCGGTAATTCGTCCGGAAGTTGCACATAACTAGTTAAATCTTCCGGAACGGTCTCATAGTTCACCATCTCTGCCTTCTGCAAATCCGACATGATGTATGTAGGTTCAACAAATTCTATTTCATACTGTTTAATCTTTTCCTGCAGGCCCATTAGCAAGTATAGCCGGTTGGCTTCCATCTCATGCATAAGGTTCAAACCTTCAGGCGAAGAAATCTTCGTCGCGCCATAGGGAGTGGCGAGAAATGGCAATGGTTCAGCGAAGTCCAGTAAAGCACGCGACACTTGCCCGTCTACAAGAGGGTCCCATAAATCTTCACCTGTATCCAATAGCTCCTTCATGGATTCTTGATCCTGTATCCAGCCCTTCGAAGTGTAAGTATCCTTCGTTTCGATTCGCCAATATTGACGTTGTTTCACAGATGCTTCAAACACTAACTGATTGTCTTGGACGAAAGCCCCACCTAGTTGCGAATCATTAGGGTCATAACCCGCCCTGGCTTGTCCTTTATCAACCCCCTTGTCTTCCACTCCGCTCAAAGACAATAGGAACGGTACGGGATCAGGCCATGCTGGAGGATATACGGGTGCATTTCTGGAAAGCAATCCGACAAATACAACAATCAGTATTACCGGCAATGAAAGCAGAAGTATTTTTTTTGGACGAAGTGACAATCCCTTTTCACCAGATAGTTTAATTAATGTGAGAGTACCTACGATTACTAAACCCACTATCATAATTCTCACAATAGACGAAGTAGCATCATATGGAGTGAACGTATCCAACAGCGCAACGAATACTATGGTAAAACTAAAGAACATCATCATACTACTTCGTACTTCAATCCAGTGGCGAAGCAAATAGGCAATCATCCAAACTAATGTAAACAACAATACCGTACGAAATAAATTCGATAATTCACCCAGATCACCTTTGAATAGCAACAAGACATTCTGTTGGACATCTTGCCAAATGTAGCCCGTCGTTTCTATTGAAATCCATAGTCGGTCAAAATACATATAATGAATAGCCCATACTACATAAAGTATTTGAATCGCTCCACTGATCCACCAGGGTAATCGAAGTAAAGCCAATGCAAAGAAGAGCACCAGATAGATGATAAATAAAGAAGGATGGCCGAAATCTGTCAGCTCCATAATGGGGATAAACCACTCCCACAGTAAAACGACACTAAGTGCATATAAAAATACTAGCACTTTCCAATTCAATACCGGTTTCTTCATGAAGACACCGCCTTTTTCAACACCGATGAATGATCAGATGGATACAGCAGATTCACAGTAATACCGAGTAATTTCACTTGACCAATAATAGGCTCGAGGGATTTTACATGCGTATCGTCCGGCAACATTACAAAGCAAACTATTGTGGATGCATCACGAGTATACCTTAATACATGGTGAATGAAATCCATGCGAAGATTACCTGTAATAAGCAACAACGCATCCCGAGATGGCGCTTTCTCTATCGGCAACCTTACCTGTTGTAAATCTTTCGGCTGGATTTTAGCAAGGTGTACTAACGCTTGCCTAGTATGATCTGCGGAATGTATAGAAGGAAATATCTTCGGTTGGTCACTTGCCGTGATCATAGTCAGCTTGGCATGATTCTGCCTAGCAGATACAATAATCGACGCAGCGAACTCCACTGCTTCTTCAAATGTTTCCGACATTCCACAATCTAGCAATACCGTATGTTGCTCCGATCGCTGTTCATCAAACTCCTTTGTCATAAGTTTCGAAGTCCGAGCAAATGACTTCCAATGAATCCAAGACATCCGGTCCCCTGGCGCATATTCCCTGATGCTAGATGGTGTGGTCGCATCTTTCGCCAGCATGTAAGCGGAACGTTGCTGTCCTTCGCTCGTTCCATTGGATGCTGATTCATACACCATGGCTGTGACGCTAGGATAGACTAAAAAATGGTCTTGAACAACGAATACTCTTCTTTTACGAATCCAATTAAAAAAGTCTACTACTTCTACTTCCACTGTCGGCAATGTGTATTCACCGCGTTGAACATTCTGTAGAAAATAGGTGTGCTCATATGTTCTTCGAAAACCTAGTAGTGTGATTTTCCGCTCAATCTTTTCGCACTTGCCATGCACTCGTTTATCTATAAGAACTACGTACAACAAAGGGAAGGGAAGATTCCTTTTAAGAACTACACGAATAGACACCCGTCCATTTCTTGATACATGTCGGTCTTCGATATATCGTTCCACGGTTAGATCTCGTAACGGATAGAAGTAGAGAAGCACAGAATATATCACAAACGGAATCAATGTATAGAAGATGAACCAGCTAACGAAGCCCCCTTGAAATTTTGCAAAGACGTAGGCGGCTATACCGATAGATAAGACACTCACGAAACGTCCGAATGATCGCAATTCAATCATAGAGTAGCAGACCTGCGCATAACTGGAACCGGCAACTGTTTGAGGATATAGCTAACAATTTCCTCAGCATCGATTCCTTCGTATTTTGCTTCAGGATGTAGAATCATTCGATGTGGAAATGCAAACGATGCTAAGTATTGTACATCGTCAGGCAAAACAAACGTGCGCCCTTTTATGAATGCATAAGCCTGACAAGCTTTCATTAATGCCATCGAACCGCGTGGACTTACGCCTAACGAAACGGATTCGTGCTGGCGAGTTGCATCTGCACAATCCACAATATATGAAACAATCGTGTCGTCTACAGTCACTTCGCCTACATGCCGCTGTAGCTCCAGTAATTCCTCCACTGTTAGAATGGCGTCAATTTGCTCAATCGGCATTTGCTGTTCCGCTCTCTTCAATAATTCTATCTCTTGCTGTTTTGTCGGATACCCCATTTTCAACTTAAAGATAAAACGATCAAGCTGTGCTTCCGGTAAAGGGTATGTCCCTTCATATTCAATAGGATTTTGTGTCGCCATTACGAAAAACGGTTTCGGTAATTGTATAGTCGTTCCATCTACCGTAATCGACGCCTCTTCCATCCCTTCCAATAAAGCAGCCTGTGTTTTGGGTGATGTTCGGTTGATTTCATCAGCCAAAACGATATTCCCAATTAAAGGTCCCGGACGAAATTCGAATTGCATCGTCTGTGGATTATAGATAGATACACCTGAAACATCAGAAGGTAATAGATCTGGCGTGAATTGAATCCGTTTAAACTTTGCGCCAATTGAAGTGGCTAGTGCTCTGACTAGCATCGTCTTGCCAACGCCTGGTACATCTTCTAGTAATACATGACCGCCAGCTAATAACGCTGTCATACTTAACTCCGCTATATCACGTTTTCCCACAATAACTTTTTCAATATTGTGTAATACTCGTTCGATCCATTGTGAATGCATAGTTATTCTCTCCCGTCACGAACTGAATCCGTCTTATTGTATGAAACTATCATACCTGAAACGAATAATACCGACAAACAGAAAAACTGCCGACCCTTTATCTTATAAGAGGTCGGCAGTTTTCATTTCCAAAACTCATCAAATACCGTGATAGGCAAATGCCGTTTGTGGGCTGATTTCAAATAATGTCCTTCAATTTGCTTTCGTGCTTCGTTCGATACTTCTTTTCCTTCAAGGTAGTCATCGATTTCATCATATGTTACACCTAATGCTACTTCATCCGGAATAGCGGGTTTATTGCCCTCTAAATCAGCTGTAGGGATTTTATTGTATAAGTGTGGTGGACAGTCTAGTGCTTCTAACAATTGTTTTCCTTGACGTTTATTCAGACGATAGATCGGCATAAGATCCGCTGCACCATCACCAAACTTTGTATAGAAGCCAGTGATTGCTTCAGCCGCGTGATCTGAACCTAGAACGACCGACCGATGGACAGCCGCTACAGAATATTGCACTTTCATACGTTCGCGCGCCTTTTCATTTCCTTTATCAAAATCAGAGATATAAAGACCCGCTTTGGTCAGAGCCCGTTCACTGGCATCGACCGCTTCTTTAATATCTACTGAATAGACGACTGATGGACTAATAAAACGCAATGCATCCTGACAATCGTCTTCGTCAAATTGCACGCCATACGGTAAACGGAGTGCATAAAAGCGGTATTTTTCTTCCGCTAATTCTTCGTTAAGTTCATCAATCGCCATCTGCGCTAGTTTGCCAACTAATGTAGAGTCTTGACCCCCAGAAATACCTAATGTGAATCCTTGTAAAAATGTATTCTTTTTCAAATATGCTTTCATAAAGTCAATGGAAGTTCGGATCTCTTGCTGCGGATCGATTTCCGGCTTCGCTCGTAATGCTTGGATAATTTCTTGCTGCAATGTCAACGCTCCCACTTCCTTTTCATCGTTTTGTATAGCTCTCGACCATTTCATGTACTTCTTCAATATTACGTCGCTTATTATCCCAACACTTTTGACTAAGGTCGACAGGATACTCTTCTGGATTCAAAGAACGTTTATATTCTTCCCATAGTAAGGAAAGATTTTGTTGTGCAAATTCACGAATTTCATAAACTGGTGGATTTTTATAAATGGTTACCCCATCGCGAATAACTTGCTCGTGTAAGTTTACCGCTTCAAAATTCGTCACAAACTTCGAAATAAATGTATGCACGGGGTGGAACATTTTGATACGTTCTTCCGTTGTCGGATCTTCGTCATGCATCGTAATGTAGTCACCTTCCGCTTTACCATTTTCAAGGTCAATGATTCGATACAGTTTTTTGCGGCCAGGTGTTGTCACTTTTTCTATGTTTGCCGAGATTTTAATCGTATCTTGCATTTCCCCGTCATCGCTTTCTATGGAGACGATTTTATAGACTGCCCCAAGCGCCGGTTGATCATATGCCGTAATCAGCTTCGTTCCAATGCCCCAAATGTCGACTTGAGCACCTTGTGCTTTCAAGTTCAAAATCGTGTACTCATCCAAATCGTTAGATACTACGATTTTCGCATCCGGGAAACCGGCTTCATCTAACATACGGCGAGTTTCTTTTGACAAGAATGCAATATCTCCACTGTCCAGTCGTACGCCGATGAAATTAATGCTGTCTCCAAGTTCTTTTGCTACTTTAATGGCTGTCGGAACGCCAATCTTTAACGTATTATACGTATCCACTAAGAACACGCAATCGCGATGACGTTGTGCGTACACTTTGAATGCCGTGTACTCATCTTTATAGGCTTGGACAAATGAATGTGCATGCGTTCCCGAAACGGCTAGTCCGAAACGCTTTCCCGCCCGTACGTTACTCGTAGATTCCACGCCACCAATGACCGCTGCACGCGCTCCCCAAACCGCCGCATCCATTTCATGCGCACGTCGGCTTCCGAACTCCATCACCACATCATCTTTCACTACTTGCTTGATTCGGCTAGCTTTTGTGCAGATCAACGTTTGGTAATTAATAATATTTAGTAATGCTGTTTCGATCAATTGCGCTTCAATCAAGTTCGCCTCAATCCGAATGATAGGTTCATTTGCAAAAACGAGTTCTCCTTCTTTCATAGAGTATACGTCCCCTGTGAAACGGAGGCCTTTCAAATAGTTGAGGAAGTCATCAGCAAAACCAAGCTCTTCTCGTAAATAAGCTAAATCGCTTTCAGTGAATGAAAACTCTTCAAGATACTTCAGTACATGTTCAAGACCTGCAAATATTGCATAACCGTTACCGAATGGAATTTTTCTGAAATATACTTCGAATACTGCTTTCCGTTCATGAATGCCGTCCGCCCAGTACGATTCGGCCATATTGATTTGATATAGGTCTGTGTGTAACGCTAAACTGTCGTCTTTGTATGATGAAGTCATAGTCGTCTCCTTCTTCCGCTGCAATAATAATGTCATTATACACTATTTCCCCTATTTCTCCGCAAAGTAATCATCAAGTCGTAAATTGAATTCTGAAAACTTTTTTATGTATAGTGTATAGAAATTTCAAATGAGGAAATGCGAACATGAAGGCAACGTTAATCGACAATCCAGACGGACGCTTCCCACTTAGGATCGACTGTATTGTTTTCTTATATGAAACGACAGTACAGTAAAAAAAGACAGAAGTCAGGTTCCGATTATTTTCGGAATTCAGCTTCTGTCTCACGTAACGATTTGCAGTGAAATGTAGTCTAGCTTCCCACTCTCTACACGAAGGGTGACACCACATTTTTAGCAATCCTCTATAACAATATATGTTGCTTTGACAGGACCATGTACGCCAATGACGAGATTCATTTCAATGTCCGCAGAGTTGCTTGGACCTGTGATGAAGTTAATACATGATGGGACTTGCTCGCCATTGTTTAGTTTTTCTCGAATCATATCTGATGCCTGGGTAATTCTTGGGACTAGCGTGCTTTTAGGGATTAAGGCAATATAATGCGTTGGAAGCAAGCTGACTGAACGACCTTTGTCTGCACTACTGAATAGTACAACGGTGCCGGATTCTGCAAGGGTCATGTCGCTAAACGTGATGCCAATATTTGCCTGTTCAGCCAATTCGATGTTCTTCTCTCCAAGTGAAGGATCCCAGCTATTGACTTCAATCTGTTGTGAAGGCCACTTCGCCTCTAACAGGCCCGATAATCCATATTCCCCAAAACGTCCATCTTTCCATAGAGATATCGGTCCCCCACCGTAAGCTTTTACCACTTCATCTAGCGCAACTGGCAATGATTCTTTTGTCGTTTCGACAATATCTGTATGAATTTGCTCACATTGCACACGTAATACTTCGAGCAATTCATCTAGTGAAGCGCCTGCTAATACTGTACGCTGGGGCTGATGTTTCCAGATCGGTTTTTCTACTTTCATCTTGGGTTCGCGCCCTAATTGTGCCGCAATGGTACCTAGAAAAGCATCACGATTTTGAATTGTTCCTCCCATGCTTATTTGCCCCCTTTCTGATCATAGAACCAGTCACGGAAACGCGTATTGCCGACAGCTGGGAACTCCCGTAAATCGGTCCAGTCCTTCAGCGGTCCCGGACCTTTTGAAATCCGGTCATTTTTCGTCAAAGGCTTCATCGCGGTAGATGCTACCTTTGAGCCCATAGAATACAACGGATTCGATGCAGCACCAATCCCGAATGCTTTCATTGCCAGTCTTTCGGAAATAGGTGATCGACCTTCTTCTTCCACAATGATGCGTCGATGTGTGTGAAGTAGTTCGTGAAGCGGGATTTTCACCGGACAAGCATCCGTGCACGCTCCGCATAGTGTGGAAGCGAAAGGCAACTCTTTAAAATCATCGTAACCACCAAGCAACGGCGATAGTACAGCACCTATTGGGCCCGAATAAATTGAGCCGTAGGAGTGCCCACCGATATGACGATAAACAGGACATACGTTGACGCAAGCAGCACATCTGATACATTGCAACACGGATTGAAATTCTGTTCCTAAAATTTCGGATCGTCCATTATCGACGATAACTAAATGGAATTCTTCTGGTCCATCTACATCCCCTTCATCCCTAGGGCCGGTTAACGCTGTGACATAACTCGTCAACTTTTGCCCCACTGCACTTCGTGTCAATAAGCTGACTAATACTTCGAATTCTTCAAAAGAAGGTACTACCCGCTCCATGCCCATTACCGTAATTTGAGTTTTCGGCAATGCAGAGACAAGTCGTGCATTCCCCTCATTCGTCACAAGACTAATGGAGCCTGTTTCAGCAATCGCAAAGTTGCAGCCTGTAATACCTATGTCTGCATCCAAGAATTCCTGGCGTAGCTTTTCACGTGCATGCAAAGCCAGTTCTTCCGGTTTAGAAGTCTTATGATAATCCAATTTCCCCTCAAAAACCTCGCGAATTTGTTCTCTATTTTTATGAAGGGCAGGTGCTACGATATGAGACGGCGGATCATGATCATCCACTTGAAGGATATACTCTCCTAAGTCAGTCTCTATGACTTCACATCCGGCTTCTTCCAGTACGGCATTCAGATTAATTTCTTCCGTTACCATCGATTTAGACTTCACGACTTTTTTGCCATCTTTTTTCTTAACGACATCCCGAACATAGTCACTTGCTTCTTCAGCAGTTTTCGCAAAAAATACGTGACCGCCACGTTCTGCTACGTTTTCACTTAGTTGATGTAAATAGAAGTCCAAGTTTTCAAGGACATGCTGACGAATTTCTTCTCCATGTGAACGCCATTCTTCCCAATTACCCAGCTCTTCTGCAGCGTCTAGCCGTCTACCATGCAAACGCTCCTGAGCACTGGCCACTGCTTGTCTCATAAAATCGTCTGAGATATTATCCTTTGTTCGATCGGTAAAGTTTTTCTTGCTGAATTTCATAGCCATTACTATCACCTCACTTTTATTTACTCACGACTATTTAACACTTGTGCGATGTGCATGACACGGATTGGTTTGCCAACTCGTTCTGCACGTCCCCCAATATTCATCAGACAACCACAGTCTGCCCCGATTAAATAATCTGCTTCAGTCACTATGGCACTATTGACCTTCTCATCTACCATCTGTTCAGAGATATCTCCCATCTTAACGGAGAATGTACCGCCAAAGCCGCAACAATTGTGCGCATTGGGTAAAGGTATCATTTCGAGTCCTTCCACTTGATTCAATAACTTTTTCGGTTCTTCGCTAGCGCCTAGTAATCTCGTCATATGACAAGACGGATGGTACGTCGCTTTTCCTTTCAATTTCGCTCCTACGTTTTCTACTTGCAGTACATTCACAAGAAATTGAGTGAACTCATACGTTTTATCTGCCAACTCTTGAGCCCTCGGTAACCAATTCGGATCGTCTTTGAATACGTCAGGATACAGTTTAAACATCGTCGCACAAGATCCGGATGGAGTCACTACATACTCTGCATTTTCAAATGTCTTTATCATATTTTTCATCGCTGATTTTGAATTTTCTACATAGCCACTGTTATAAGCAGGTTGTCCGCAACATACTTGTCCTTTTGGAAACGACAATTCACAACCTTGTCTTTCGAGCACTTCTACCATGTCTTTTCCAGCGTCTGCATAGAACATGTCCACTAGGCATGTGATAAACAAGCTAACTTTCATAGTCATTCACCTCTTCAAAATAGATTTTATAATGTCAACAGGTCATCAGATGACTTTAAGTTATTTCCTAGCATACTATAAAGCTTATTGATTTAACAGATATTTATGACAAATAATTTAAAAATCACCCGTAACTAGACGGGTGATTTCATATTTTGATTGACTTCAAATAATTAGACAATAC
Source organism: Sporosarcina sp. P34 (assembly GCF_002743375.1). Taxonomy (GTDB): domain Bacteria; phylum Bacillota; class Bacilli; order Bacillales_A; family Planococcaceae; genus Sporosarcina. The sequence continues at coordinate 170,444 of NZ_PDZC01000006.1, read as the reverse complement.
ATTTTCTACGTTGACCAAATGTCCTTGCATATGAATTGCTGCGAGATCTGGCTGCTGTTTTTTAATCGCTAGAAAAATCGCTTCATGCTCTTCATACAATCGATCAACTGTCGCCGCTTCCGTATACAAGCAGATTCTCCGAGTTTCCCTCATAGATTCTCCTATTAGGCTTGCCACATGGTTCATTAGTGTAACAAGCAACGTGTTGCCCGTAGCTTCTGCAATCGCAAAGTGGAAGTCAAGATCCGCTTTTTCCCCAAGAAGAATATCACCTGCATGTTCTTTCATACTGCGCAAAGCCTTTTCCATTTTCGCTAAGTCTTCATCTGATCGATTTAGCGCCGCGTTGGTAACTGCTCCTACCTCTAGTATTTTCCGTACGCCTAGCAAATGATCGACGTCTTGCTGATTCATCAAAATAGCGCTTTGCAATGGAAATGCCAAGTCTTCAGATGAAAATTCATTGACGTACGTCCCTTCACCTTGCCGCATTTCAATGAGCCCCAATGCACGCAATGATGTCAACGCTTCCCGAATGGCTGATCTTCCGACACTGAAGCTTTCCGCCAATTGCTGGACGGAATCCAGTTTATCTCCCGGCTTAAGCTCGCCGCTTCGAATCATTTCCAGTAAAGCATCTGCTACTTCTTCATATATTTTCTTAGGCTTGATTTGCTTATACTTCATGATCTTTCACTCCTGTCTGCTGTATTCATTATAATCCAAAAATACACCCTGTGCTAAATTCACATATATTATTCACTATCAGAAAACACAAAATTCTTCTTGTCTTTTAATTTGGCAGTCTATATAATCAAAAAAAGAAGTCATTAGGTCGTCTGATGACCTAATGAGTAGCAGTTAAATGAAAACGTTTTCAAAAAAGATACTGGAGGTTATTTATTTGAATTTACTTGTATTGTCTCTTATTGCTTTACTGCCCATTATTACTATTTTTGTATTTTTGGTCTTATTGAATTGGCCCGCAAGTAGGGCTATGCCTATTGCACTCGTCGTTACTGCTTTGATAGCTATATTCATTTGGGGAACGAAGACAAATATCGTGGCGGGAGCTGCGTTCAACGGATTAATTACCGCTTTAGAGGTTATATTCATTGTCTTTGGCGCCGTACTCTTGCTCAATACAATAAAAGAAAGCGGAGCAATCCACACAATTCGTAGCGGTTTCACTTCCATTTCACCAGACCGTCGTATCCAAGCGATTATTATCGCCTTTTTATTTGGTTCTTTCATCGAAGGTGCATCAGGATTTGGGACACCAGCTGCAGTTGCGGCACCCTTGTTAGTCGCGGTCGGTTTTCCTGCACTTGCTGCAGTTATGGTGTCATTAGTAATTCAAAGTACAGCCGTATCGTTTGGAGCGATCGGAACCCCTATTCAGATTGGTGTCAGTACAGGCCTTTCCGATCAGCCCGCTGTCATGGCAGCCCTTGAAAAAATAGGCATGAGTTTTCCGGAGTTTCTACTGCAAATTACTATGAATACTGTACTAATTCACGGTGTAATTGGTTCTTTAATTCCGTTATTTCTGGCTGCCCTGCTGACACGCTTCTTCAGCTCTGCCAAGTCCTTCCATGAAGGGTTGAAAGTGTGGAAGTTTGCATTGTTTGCAGGTCTAGCATTCACTATTCCTTACTTCATTATCGGAATTACATTAGGTCCAGAATTCCCTTCCTTGCTGGGTGCACTCATTTCATTGATCATCGTGATCCCCGCTGCTAGAAAAGGTTTATTCATGCCAAAACCAGAAGATACTTTTGAATTCCCACCGCGCACACAGTGGGAGGAAGATTGGTTCGGCAAACTGAATCACGAAGCGCCCAAACCGCTGGATGAGAGCCGTAGAATTTCGATGTTGAAGGCATGGATGCCATATTTAGTGCTAGCAGGTTTGCTTGTACTTTCAAGAACACTTGAACCCTTCACTGCTTTACTTAAACATTCCGCTGTTACACTCAAATTTGAGAATATGTTCGGTTCGGGTATCACAACGGCATCTACACCATTATTCTTGCCCGGTTTCTTCTTTATTGTTGCTTCATTGTTCGGTTATTTATTGTATCGAATGAAACCTTCAGAGTACGTAGTTGCTTGGAAGAATTCGTTCCACACAGCTGTTACTGCAGGAGTTGCATTAATATTTGCCGTACCCATGATTAAAATATTTTTGAATACTTCATTGGCAGCCGGAAAAGTGGCTGCAGATAGCGCATCTTTAGTCGGTGAAAACATGCCGCTTATTTTAGCTGAAAGCGTTTCAGTCGTAAGCGGAGAGTTTTGGCCAATTGTTGCACCAGTTGTCGGTGCGCTCGGCGCATTCATTGCTGGCAGTAACACCTTTAGCAACATGATGTTTTCACTGTTCCAATTCGGCGCAGCAGGTAATATCGGTCTTGATACTGCTCAAGCAGGCATTGTTGTAGCGATGCAGGCAGTCGGCGGCGCTGCCGGAAACATGATTTGCGTGCATAACGTCGTAGCTGCTTCGGCTACAGTCGGACTAATAGGCAAGGAAGGGCTACTCATACGACGCGTCCTCTTCCCTCTAAGTTATTATCTGCTGACTGCAGGTTTCTTGGGAATGGCAATTATTCATGGAATCTTCAATATCTGGCTACTCATTGCCATCATCATTGTTGTTGGGTTTATAATGAAAATGGCGACAGATAAACGTAAGTTGTCTGCAAATATCTTGCGACAGCCTTCTTAAATAGCAACAATAAAAGAGCCTTAGGGCTCTTTTATTGTTGCTATTATTCATTTATCTTCATGTGAATACTTTCAAGCAAAATCAGCTTCGCTTTTTGGTTTATCCCGTCACGATAGCCTGACAAACTGCCATCTTTCGCAATAACACGGTGACAAGGCACCACAGCCATCACAGGATTCTTGCCTATTGCAGATGCCACAGCACGAACAGATGACAATTTCCCAATCTGTTCCGCGATGTCTGAATACGTCATAGTTTTACCATACGGTATTCGTTGTAGTGCTTCCCATACTTGCAGTTGAAACGATGTTCCTTTTAAATCAAGTGGAACCGCTGAAAATTCTTTCGTTGTACCCGATAAGTACTCCTTCATCTTGCTTATATAGACTCCGAGCTTTGTTTCATCTTCTATTAAGTCAACTGTATCCAACCGGTACGACCAGTCTTTCATACGTTCTACACTATCTTCAGCTAGACCCGCATAGCACAGTCCTTGTTTTGTAGCAGCTATTGTTACAGTCCATTCATTAAAATTAAAATTTGTCCAATAAATCAGTTATGCCACTCTCCTTTCATCCGAATAACTTCAAGCCTACAGCACCGAAAATGATGAGCGATAAAAAGAAGAGACGTTTGATGCTAGCAGATTCTTTGAATATCAAAATCCCCATTAGCACCGCTCCCGCCGCTCCTAAACCTGTCCATACCGCATAGGCTGTACTCATCTGAATTTCGCGCATAGCAAGAGACAGGAAAACAAAACCAAAACCAAAAATCCCCACAATAAGTAACAGTCTTTTAATTGAACGCTTCTGTAAATAATAATTAATACTCACCACACCGAAAATCTCACCGAGACTGGCAATCACTAAGTATATCCAAGCCACTGTCAGCCACCTCCTTCTATATCGGCTTTTTCATCTGTTGTCAGCTTAATGCCGACTACTCCAATAACGATGAAGCCGATGAAGGTCAGCGTAACCCACGTAAAACTTGCTTGAAAGAAGAATATATCTACTAAAAGGATTGCAGCGGCACCAGATCCAGTAAAAACAGCGTATACCGTACCGGAAGGTAATCTCTCACATGCTTTTATAATAAAATAAAAACTCATTACAATCGCCATAACCGTTCCTGTCCATTGCATTACAGTTTCAGAATAACGAAGACCAACTACCCAGAAGATCTCTATAACAGCCGCCAATGCGACATAGCCCCAAGCCAAAATGAAAATCTCCTTTCCGTTATGAATAGTATCTATCAGTATAACAAATCTTTTACTGAAACAAAAAATCAATAACTGATGGTAAAAGGAAACTTGCATCTAACATATCTGCATGATAGAATAAATTCGTCAACAGTTTTTCCTATATTACGAATATTCTTATCGAGAGAGACGGAGGGATAGGCCCAGCGATGTCTCAGCAACCAGCCACAGGCACGGTGCTAATTCCAAGGGTGACACCACCTTGAAGATGAGAATACTGTATACACTTGTATGTTCGAGGGCCTATTCGAAAAGAAGAGGTTCTTTTTTATTTTGCCGGGGGGGATGGATATTCATGACAAACAACGGATTAGAAACTAGATTAGTACAACTTGGAAACCATAGTGATGAGAAAACCGGAGCAGTCAATACACCGATATACTTGTCTACAGCGTACCACCATGAAGGTCTAGGCAAGTCCACGGGGTATGATTACACACGAACAAAAAACCCTACGCGTTCTATCCTGGAGGATGGAATTGCAAACTTAGAATCAGGTGACCAAGGATTTGCATGCAGTTCTGGAATGGCGGCCATTCAACTTATTTTATCTTTATTTAAAACAGGTTCGGAACTATTGGCGCCTGAAGACTTATATGGCGGTACTTATCGCCTGTTTAATCAATATGAAGAGACGTATAATATTAAGACGCGGTACTTATCGTTCAATGACGTTTCAGAAGTCGAGCAAGCGATTACTGAGCGCACAAAAGCGATCTTCTTGGAAACACCTACAAATCCATTAATGCAAAACATAGCCATCAGTACGTATGCGGAATTAGCTAAAAAACATGATTTATTGCTAATTGTCGACAATACGTTTTTAACACCTTATTTCCAGCGGCCAATTGAGGAAGGCGCAGATATTGTCATTCATAGCGCGACGAAATATATCGGCGGACATAATGATGTGCTCGCAGGTCTAGTCGTGGCAAAAGGTGAGGAATTATGCGAACGTCTATTTACCAACCATAATGCGATTGGAGCTACATTGTCTCCTCTTGATTCATGGCTTGTCGTACGCGGTCTAAAAACATTGCATTTACGCATGAAACAGCATGATGCAAATGCGAAAGTGATGGTATCTTATTTAGAACAAGAACCTCTCATTACCGACGTGCTCTACGCTGGAATCGGCGGAATGTTATCATTCCGTGTACAAAATAGTGAGTGGGTCGGGCCATTCCTTGAAAATATGAACTTAATTTCATTCGCCGAAAGTTTGGGCGGTGTGGAAAGCTTCATTACGTATCCAACTACACAGACGCATATGGATATTCCATTAGAAGAACGTAACCGTCGTGGTGTAGACGACCGTTTGCTACGTTTCTCAGTGGGAGTAGAGGATGTAGAAGATTTGATCGCGGATGTAAAACAAGCCCTTTATGCTGCAAAAGAAGTAGTCGAAGGCGTAAAAGTTCAATAATCGTAAACAGTACAACTCGAACAGTCAATTTAACTATGACAGTTCGAGTTATTTTTATTCACTCATAGCAAGACACGATAGATTGAATCTATACAAAAAAGCATCCAATTATATTGGATGCTTTTCTTTATTAATGAGCTTGATGCCATTTTTTCTTTTCACTCGCATAGACGACCGCTGCCGGTGCTGCGATAAACGTAAGCGCCGCCATTCCGGAGAACATACCCGCCAGTTCTTTACTTCCAAAGGAAAATCCAGTTGCTGCACCTAATATAATTCCTGCTACTACCGCTAACGCAACAATCTTATACATGTTAGACCCCCGACCTTTCATTTGTAAGACGCGATCGTCTCTCTGATTTATTCGTTACTTTTATCATACTCTCATTGAGAACCTTTTTCAAGTACAATTGAGAATCTTTTTCAATGTTTGTCAACATGTACTATTATCGTATGTTGTAGGCAGTAGTATAATGTGCAAGGGACATAAAAAAACGTCAAGGCTTTTACACCCTGACGTTCAACGTATTATTATTTTTCTAGCAGTTTTACTGATTCACGATTAAAAGCTGGAATATCATCAGGTGTACGGCTTGTTACTAGTTGATTCTGACAGACTACAACTTCTTTGTCAGCGTATTTTGCACCCGCATACTCCATATCTACGCGAATCGACGTATATCCCGTTGCATCGCGGCCTTCAAGTGATTTTGCTGTTATTAGCAATTGCGGACCATGACAAATTGCAAAGACAGGTTTTTTTGCATCCATGAACTCTTTGACAAATTTCACAAAACGATCATCTGCACGTAAAATATCCGGTGAAAATCCACCTGGAATAAACAATGCATCATAATCTGACGATTTAACGTCAGCAATCGCTCTATCAATTTTCACTTTAGTATTTTCTTTCATACCCGTTACTTCCGATCCTGCTTCCGTACCGATCACTTCTACTTCATGTCCAGCTTCTTTATAAGCAGCAGCTGGTTTCAAGTATTCCGAGTCCTCGAACATATCTCCAAGTACTGTTGCAATTTTAGCCATAATGCTTACCACTCCTTATATGATGTTCTATAAATACTATTCCACATAATAAAGAGATTAAACATTATTACCCGAGGTCTAGTTCCCCTGCAGCATCCAATCGAGCAGTAATGTTCATTGCATCTTTGGAGAAAACGTATTTGCGGGTACCGATATAAATTTCTGTTCCTGCATACACTGCTCCTATTTTGATACGTCCTTCTGCACTTGTGCGAACAACGGTTTTGACAGGACTTTCAGAACCAGCCTCCTGCATCGCGACTTCTAGACGAGCATAAATTTCTCCTCCTCTGCACACACCTTTTATTCTAATCGTTTCATCCGCAGTTAAATCGCTATGATAGATACCTTTTGAAATCACTTCAATATGTCCGCTACTATACAGTTTGCTATTAATCGCATATGGAACGCTCAACTTAGTCTGCGGTAAACTTTCTACAGCATACAACTGAGTGAGAATATACGCATCTTCAATCAACCGCTCAAACTCCTTCATACTCTGGAGATGTTCATTGAGCGGATTAATAAAGATCGCATATAAACGATTTGCTACGCTTAACCATTCTTCGTCTACTTTTTCATTTTGTTCACGAACTTTTAGTATGAATTTTTTATTAAGGTCTTCGAACTGAGCATAACGCTTCTCCATTAGTAAATAAATTAAGCGTTTCAACTCTGATGGACTTAGCTCTAATTCTTCTCGACCACGAATAATGAATATCTGATTCACTGCCTCTTTAATCTGAATAAGCATTTCCGTCACACTTTTAATCAGAACTACTAATTCATTGACCGCAGCCTCCTGCTTGCCAACGGTTATTGTGGAGGACAACACATTACCTTTTACTATAACTTGTTTAGTCGCATGAATTTCTGCTTTTGTAATGGATCCAGTGACAAATACGCCTCCTGTCGCGCCTACAAACATGGAAGGTAAAATATTTCCACCGATACGTACATCACCTTCAAAGCGTATGTTGCCACTTTCGAGACTTACTTCTCCTGGATGAATGAATTCATTATTGACATCAATTTTCACAATATGACCTCGTCTATCCAATACGGGTTTTCCTGAAATTAACGCCACGAGATCTGCTTGCACTTTCTGAATATTTTTCCCAGGCCGTAGTATAATATCACGTACAGGCTTCACAGGAATCGCACGTCCTAACAAGCTCTTTCCGGGCGTGCCCGGAACAGGCATAATATGTGTCGCAATCACTTGACCTTCTTGCACATTGGTGATCGCATTCATTTCTCTAAAATCCACCTTTTCTTCACTGTTTGGGTCAAATTCCTCATAGTAGATATGTACTTCTAAATCACCGTCTGTGCCGTTAACTGGAAGTGTACCTTTCGCGACGATTAGCTCATACGGCTTATCTACTTCTGTTACTTTTTTGATTGCCGGGAACAAAATTCCCTGTTGAACACCCATTGCTTTCAATTCGTTCACAATCGTCTGTGGCTGTAGATCATTGGTATATTCAATTGTTTCTTCAACACGAATTGCCAAACATGGAGACCAAATGGTATCTACTAAAGAACGCTTAACTCGTTTACCAGGTGTGAAAGAAAGTAATGCAATCATATCTTTCTCTAGCAATTGAATCGTGAACTTCGAAGCAATAACTTCATCTTGAATTGTAACCTCTACTTTATCTTCTGGCTGAATCAATTTAGGTTCTGATTGTACTTCTCCATTAATCGTGATGATTGCATGATCATTTGGTATAATTGACGGCAGGCTGTCTCCAACAAATTGAAACTGTATGTCGCCGTTGTGAATTCTAGCACTGCTTAACTGCAGATTCGATTCTGTAGTTGATGTTGCTTGCGTCACATTATGCTCTTGTTGAACTGAAGAGGTGATGATAGTTTCCATATCTATTTCATCTAGCAATCCAGCAAGTTCCTCAATTTTAGATAGCGGACGTTCAACGGATTGTTTGGCTTCACTATATTCTGCCTTTGTAACTTTAACTTCTGCCATAATTTTTCGTAAGCCCATTAAACGGCGTGTTGGATTGGAAAGAACATCTACATTTACCTGTTCACGTCGCAATTCTAAAATATCCAGAGCCTGCTGAATCGCTTCTTCCACTGTATTCGCTTGAACTGTTATTACTTTTTTCAATGTAATCATCCCCGTCTTTCTTACTATTACTTTCATAGTATCACAACGAGGTCTGATCTCTAAAAGAATATTCCGATAATTACTAGTATAGCTATAATAAACGATCCGATTTGCCCGATTACCGCAGATGAAATGACTGGTTTCTTTTGAAATATATCGATTAATTCAATATCCTCCCGAAGTTGTTTTATCTCTTGACGGAGCCCATCCATTTCTTGATTTAACTTACTGATTTCCTGTGTCTGCCTTGTAACCAGTTCCTGTTTTTCCGAGTTTTTTTCATGTTGTTCCATACATGACCACTCCTTGTCTTTTCACTTCTATACGTTTTATCTTACGTTTTGGTTTCAACGAACAGAAGAACTTTCCATTTGCATTTCATCTTTCGCGGGTGTAAGATATATCTACAAGCTGTATTGTTCGTACAACATTAAGTTTTAACCTTTAAGCTGTAAAAGGGAGTTTATTACGAAACGCAAATGGCGTGCTGGGTTCCTTTTAGCAACCCAGACATACAGGAACGTTTTCCGCAAACACCCACTTTGAGGAGTGGTGGTTTAAAACTTTCTATGACTAAGTACGGCAAACACGGCTTACATAAATAAAGACAAACCCTTCTATCTTGGATGGAAGGGTTTTTTTGTATGCAAAACGACTTGAAAAGCAAAGGTCAACTTTTTTCAACTACTATTTTCTTAAGAAAGTATTTTGCCGTCTGACGACAATCTCCTTTTCCATTTTCGTTAAAAAATAATCACATGTCTTTACACATTTCTTTACTACATCTCGTGCATTGGCGTATTAACAATATCAGGCTACTAGCATTGCTTCCTTATTCATTGAAAGCTTTTTCCTTTCTACGTTATACTAGATACTACTTATAAAATAGAAAAAGATGAGGTGTTTCAATTGAAATTATTTAAATGGACAGGGCCACTGGAGGAATCAGGTAACTTACCAGAAGAAGCACGTGCTTCACTAATGAATAATGATGAAGAAGTGCTTGTACTGCAAGAACAGGAAACCACTCTAGACAATGCAATCGAATACGATGTGTTGGATCAAAGCGGGGATCTTCCATCTGGGCGTTTTGCTGTATTAAACAATATTCCAGTAACTGAAGAAGGAAGAGAGATTTTTGAACAACGCTTTAATAATCGCGCACGTCTAATAGAGGCAGAACCAGGATTCGTAGCGATCCGCGTATTGCGGCCCGTACACTCTGGCACATATGTGATTTTGACTATGTGGGAAGACGAAGAATCCTTCAAAAACTGGCAAGAATCACAAGCTTATGGGAAAGCGCATGCGAAACGTGGCACAGAAGATGGTGTCGATCAACGTCCTAATATCTTCTCGGGACCTTCATTTGTTACAACTTATAAAAAATAAGTATAAATAAACGATATTTGCAAAGACTACTCTTGAAGTGAAAATCATGATGAGGAGAGTGTTTTTGTGGGTATTTTAGATGGTAATCCAAAAGATCAACCTATGCATTACGGGGAAATCACTGCTATCTGGGCGTTTATGGGTGCAAATAACGGTTTGATCAGTGGCTATGAGGCTTTCGTCAATCACGCAGAAGACCCTGATCTAATTCGTCTACTTGAAGAAGCAGTTAAGATGATGAAGGCTGAAAATAAAGAGTTCGGTAAAGTACTGAAAGCTAATGGCATCACACCGCCACCTGCACTTCCAGAAAGACCGAAAGCAAATGCTGAAGATATTCCTGCAGGTGCACGCTTTATGGATCCTGAAATCAGTGGCGCTATATCTATTAATGTTGGACAAGGACTCGTTTCTTGTAGTATGGCTATGGGTCAATGTCTACGTGAAGATGTTGCAGCTATGTTCGCAAAGTGTCATATGGAGAAAGTAGCATTTGGTGCCAAATTACTGAGCTTGAACAAATCAAAAGGTTGGATTATCCCTCCGCCATTGCATGTAAACTGATCAGCACATAACTTCACCGAGCGTGTATACGCTCGGTGAAGTTTTTTCCTAGTATGAATAAGTTCTGTAGATATATTCATTAGAACTATGGGTGAAATCATTTCATCAAAAGGAAGGATGTGTATATACCCGAAGAATCGTAAGTCTGAGATAAAACAACAAGAACGATCTGTACAGTATAAGCGGCTACAGTGGCTAGGTAGTACGGAGTGTAACGAGGAGCTAACATCTGTTCTAAAATGCCGGTAACCCATTAATTTAGAAAACCAAATGTGACCTAATAATAGAGGATAAAATAGAGAAATCACAAGAAGGAAAACAAACGTCATCTAATACTACTATTGATGACGTTTTCTACTAATTATTCTACGGTTCCAGTTCCTTGTAGCTTGACTTCCACAGTCACTTTGAATTCTATATCAGGGTATGCATTTTACCATGAGAATAAATATCTTCTAGATGCAACCGAGTAGTACGGTAATGTTAACCAAAGTCAAACGGGTATAGATTCTCCAAATATAGCAAATGCACGATTCGATCTTTACTTTTCAAGGTTTTTTTCACAATATCCGAAGTGGGTTCCAATCGTTTAGCCAAACGCGTAAAGTATTCAGGTGGTTCTGTATGACGGGTTGTTTCATCCATACTCATCACTTCTTTCTCATCGAACAAGTTATTTGTTAGTTTGTCCAATGAATGGAAGTTTAATCATAAGAGAGGAAAAATACTCCTCCACAACTAAATTTCTAAATCGTGTTTTATTAGATGCCAAACGGGTTATGATATACAGAGGACTACATTTTTTAAGCTATGAAAGGAGGATTCCCTATGAACTTAGCAGCAATTGGAGTACCTGGCTTAATCATTATTTTAGTAATTATATTAATTTTGTTTGGCCCACGAAAATTACCCGAAATTGGTTCGGCAGTAGGAAAAACATTATCTGAATTCAAAAAATCGGCAAAAGACATCATGGATGACGATGATGAGCCTAAGAAAATAGAAGTTCAACAAGTAGAAGCTAAAGATCAAGTGAAGTAATATTCTATACGTGAAAAAGCCAACCACTAATGTGATTGGCTTTTTCATGTATGATTCTATATAGTTTAAATTACAATTAGATACCGTATGAAGGACAGTATTTGCTGATTTATCCTATTCACTTCATTTCGGTACGTGCTTGCTTAAGCTTGGAATTATTTGTGGTAGTGACTTCATTAACATCTCACCGTACCTCCAACATCCTCATTTAGAGTTGCCATCAAGCCATAAAGGTTACCAAGAGTCATGGTGAATGTTGTTATGTACAGAATCTACTAACTCCCAAAATTGAGTTGTTGCTTTGGAAACTTGTTCTTTCTATATCTTAATCATGACTGGTTCAACACGAAAATTAAATTGCGTTAATTCATAAATCTTCAATTGGTCCTTTGGCACCGCGTATGCTACACGTGGAATAATAGAAAACCCTAAACCTTTACTAACCATTGCGATAACAGTTGTTAGATCTTTGCTTTCCATTACAATATTAGGAGTAGTATGCGCTTCTTCAAAAGCTTTTAGGATATTTTCATAGTAAGCGTGTCCTTCCATGGCAGCAAGCATAATAAATGGATGCTTGGCGAGATCTTGAAATGTAACGTTCCCGGATGAAAAAACATCTCCCCAGCTACGCGGACTTACCACCACGTATTCCTGTTGTTTTAACTCTAATACATCACAATGTGCTCTATTTTCTAGTCGCAATAACAAAGCCACTTCAATTTCTTTATGATCTAGCTTCCTCAACAATTCCTCGGAACTTCCTTTTTCAATGCTGATTTTGATATCCGGAAACTGTTTACGATAGATACTGATGTAGTCGACAAGCAAATTCAGGCAAGCAGACGAAACTCCAATACGTAATGTGCCTGCACTGCCATTTTCAATTTCCTCTATTTCTTTCTTAACATCTTCCATGCTACGCAATAACCTTTTTGCATATTGATACAGGATGTGCCCTGTTTCTGTCAGTTCCCATTTTGTCGATAGCGGTGAATCAATGTTGTGCCAAGCTCAGTCTCCAGCCTCTTTAATTGTTGACTAAGTGGCGGTTGAGCAATGTGTAGTACGAGCGCTGCTTTCGAAATACTTTCTTGGTCTACAATCTCCTTAAAATAATGCAACTGTTTAATATCCATGATTCCCACTCCGTTATAAACTATTTAATATGTCGTCTTTCAATATTATATATTATTTATATCTCCCTTTACGTGATAAAATAAATTGAATCACATATCGAAAGCAGAGGTTTTCGTCCAGATGAATACTATTTCCAAACGACTTACCCTATATGTAATAGGTTTATTTTTATTATCTCTAGGCGTTAGTTTCTCTATTCAGGCTAACCTTGGAGTTTCTCCCGTTTCATCACTAGCTTACGCTATCTCCCTTACGTCGGGTTTGACGATCGGGATCACGACAATACTCGCAAACATCTTATTCATTTCCGCACAGATTCTTTTGAATAAAAAACGTATCGGATTACGTGAATTTGTTGTTCAGTTAGTTATTGTATTTCTATTTGGTCTGTTCATGGATAGTACATTAGCCATTGTGCAGATACTTCCTGCTCCTGACACATTAGTAGGTAAATATCTATTCCTATTCATAAGTTTATATATTATATCGGCTGGATTGTTAGCCTATTTTTCAGCAGGATTGCCTTTAATGCCTTATGATGCACTAACCTATGTTATAAGTGAACGTTTTAATATGAAATTTGGCAAAGCAAAAATATCCAGTGATTTACTAAATTTCGCACTTGCTGGCATCATTTGCCTAGTATTTCTTCAATCGCTAGGAGCCATTGGGATCGGAACCATTCTAGCCGCATACTTTATCGGGAAAATCCTCGGTAAGATGATGCCGCGATTCCAGCCTTTGCTTCAGGGCTGGGTGTATAAAAGTACAGAAGATGTAACGATGGAAGAAAAAGAAGGAGTTGAACCCATTTAACAACCATTTCTACACACAAAAGGAGATGCTAAAAGCCGTAATGAATACGGCTTTTAGCTCTCCTTTCCTACCACTGAATGCTATGATCTATACTTACTGTTAGCCTAATCATTCTCCATGACAGATTTAGTTCTTATACACCAATTTAAACGTTTCACAAACTACTGGAATTTCATGATGGAAATCTCGATTAACTTCTTTTAATTCATTCGTGAAAAACGTTTCATGAACTTCTTGCCAATAACGCAATGAACGATCCCCTTCACCTTCCAAATACGCATGTTCTTCCGTCACTTCATTGAAAGGCACTACTTTTACTGCTATATTTTCTACGACTGCGACCGCTATTCCATTGCCATCCAGAATAATATTATGAAGACCTACCATTGGTAACGGTTCATTTTCTAATTCATAGAGCGTGTAGTTAGAAGAGGTCGCCGTTTTAGTTCCCTCTACTACCAACGAAGCAAGTTCATCCGCCATTTGTTTTGAATTTCCAAATGACCAGGCTACGTACTGTTCAGGCGCATCCGGATGTGTACTTTTGAATTCTTCCCATACCCGCTCAATTGACTCTTTACTAATATATTCTTTCCACGCAGTAATTCCGCCTTCCAATACCGTAACATCGTAATCTCTACCAGAAAGGATGTTCGCACATTTAGTTGCAGAATTTCCTGTTGTACACGTAATAATCATTTCTCCATTTTTCGGCAACTGTGGGAGCACATTCTCCACATCATCTTCTAACATAAAGATTTCTGTTTTTGGCACGTTTATGTCCTTCACCGTGTTAGCTTCGATATGAAATTGATTATATTTATCCTCAGCACGTACATCTACTAGAACAAGTGCTTGTTCAGCTTGTATTTTCTTGAATAATTCCTCTGCAGTAATCATTTTAACCATAAACTGATCCAACCCCTAACTTTACTTTGATACTTCTCATTATAGCTGGAATTAACTATTGGTTGTTATAGTAAGATGATTTATATAGTCGAATATATTTTTGAACAATAAAAAGATAGGTATCCTCCAAGAAAAGTAATTAGAGAACGTCCTATCTATTAGTAGTATGGAACACTATGTTACATGTTATACATGATTTTAAAAAATACTCAGTCAATCCCAATTGACTGAGTATTTTTTATGCATTCACTTGTACAGGATCATGCCATGGATAGTTATTCGTTAATACTGAAGCTAAGTCTTTACTTTGCTGTTTACGCATTCTACGGATCTCTGCGCGCTGCGGTGCAGTTTCATGTAAATATTTTTCTTCTTCTGTTTCTGGAATGACACGCGGAACAGTCAATGGCTTTTTATTCTCATCCAATGCAACAAATGTTAACAATGAGGTGGCTGCAATTTTACAATTACCAGTTGCCAAATCTTCCGCAATCACTTTCACGAAAATCTCCATGGAAGATTTTCCAGTCCAAGTCACATATGACTCAAAGCAGACTGAATCGGAAGGACGGATTGGATACAGAAAGTCTACGGAATCCATAGATGCCGTCACACAGTCTGCTCTGCTGTGTCGAGCTGCTGAAATCGATGCAATTTGATCAATATCGCTCATTAAACGTCCGCCAAACAATGTATTATGGTTGTTTACATCGTTTGGAAATACTCTGCTCGTTCGTACGACCCTTGATTCCCGACACTGCTTTTCTAGTTTCATTGTAAACATGGCCTCCTCCAAGATGTGAACCAAATTACTCTATGAGTAATTTGAAAAATCGAACAATTCTTTTTTTGTATATCATCTAAATATACTCTTCGTTCACAGAACTGTCAAGAATATTTTTTCACACCTTTTGAATTACCTCTTCATACTTTCATGCAGCAACGGAATGTCTTTTTCCTCTAGCAAGCCTAAACTGATCAAGCCTTTCATAATACCATCTTCTGAACAAGATGCGGTCACGAGATCTGCTACTTCTTTTAATTCGGGTATAGCATTTTCCATTGCTACCCCAATACCTACTATCTCGATCATTTGCATGTCATTGGCACCATCTCCAAATGCATAACTGTTTTCAATAGGTATATTCATATGTTCAAGCATTTTTTGTATACCGATTGCCTTAGAAGCCCCTTCAGGCAACATATCTACGGAGTTTTCATCCCACCGAATAAAGGAATAATCCTTGAATAACTCCATATACTTTTCGGTTTCCTTTGGAGTAGAGTAAATTTGCACTTGATTCACAACAGAATGAGAATATACGTTAGGATCTACAGGAGGGTACGGTATTTTTAAACGTGCAGTTCCTTCCTGAACAAGAGGATGTTCTGCGACATTCGACACGAACGATTCAAACGTGGAGTATGTCAATCCATGTCCTTGTTTATGCGCAAGTTTTGTAAGTTGTTGTATAACCTCTGGCTCCATAGGATTCGAGTAAATTACTTCCCCTTCTAGTACCACATGCTGTCCGTTCATGGAAACATAGGAATCAAATGATAGTTCTTCTAGCAACCATTTGAACATAAGTGGAGCTCTGCCAGTACAAATTACAGTGTATATGCCTTTCTCGCGTAGTGCAGTAAGAGATTGCTTCGTCGATTCCAAAATTGTTTTGTCATGGTTCATTAATGTTCCATCTAAATCAAAAAACACTATTTTTTTATCTTGATTCACTTTCTAATCCCCTTTCATTTCTCGTTGTCTATCTCGTAGTTTATCAATTACTGATCACATATGCCTTGAAGTTGCTCGAAAGTTCAATATACATGTGCTAAAACTAAAAAATGCATTTGATATTTTCATAAATACTGGTTATTCTTTTCCTATAGTATATTTATTTAGACGGATGCTATTAGAGTGAATACTTGACGTTATCAATGATTAATATGACTTAGAGGAGAGAGTATTATATGTATACCGACTCATTCATTCGGGGAATGCGTTTGAAGCGTGATCAAGTTGCTTCATTTAAAGACTTTCCTTTTCATTTACCAAGTATTAATAAGCTAACCGAGTTAGACTTTCATCCAAACGTGACATTTTTTGTCGGAGAAAATGGTATGGGCAAGTCGACATTACTTGAAGCTATTGCCATAGCCTCTGGTTTCAATCCAGAAGGAGGCTCACTGAACTTTAACTTCTCTACTTATAATTCCCATTCCGTATTGGATGAATATATTACACTCATCAAAGGCATTATCCGACCGACTGATGGATTCTTTTTGCGTGCTGAAACTTTCTATAATTTAGCAACGACAATTGAAGAGCTAGATCGTGCTCCAGGTCCCAGTCCAAGGATTATAGATGGCTACGGGGGAACTTCATTACATGAACAATCACACGGTGAATCATTTTGGTCAACTTTCATTCATCGCTTTAGGGGTAATGGTATTTACATACTGGATGAGCCGGAGGCAGCTTTATCACCAATGCGTCAACTGTCTATGTTGAGCAGGATTCACGATTTAGTTAGTGAAGGCTCCCAGTTTATAATTGCAACACATTCCCCAATTCTATTATCCTTTCCTAGCGCAAAAATCCTTGAATTTACAGACGAAGGTGTGCAAAAAACGACGCTAGAAGAAACAAGTCACTATCAAATCATGAAGCAGTTTTTTGATGACAAAGATCGTATGTTACATTATTTGCTAAAATAAATGAATTGGATGAAAAAGCGATTATTTCCAAGGAAATAATCGCTTTTTGTCATTCTTAATTTTCTTTTTTTACTTGTTCTCTTGCTTCCTTCTTTATTTCTTCTACTTGTTCTTCAGCTTTTTTTGCTGCATCGTTAGCTAATCTTGCTGAACTTTTATCGTTATCGTCTTTAGGTGTATCTGCATAACTTTTTGTCATTTTCCACACTCCTGTCTGATTAAGTAACTTTATTATTCCCCTGATTCATGAAATAAAAACACACGTTTTTTAATTACCTGTTTTTTCATGATACAATGAGGGTAGAATTTAGGAAAGGTGGACTACTTGTGTCTAAGAAATTGGCTATCTATTTGTCCATGCTTGTCATCGGCTTCACATTTTTATTTTTAGCGGTCTTTCTCGATTTATCCGAAAAATTGAAGTGGTTGTTTTTAGCGATCGCAATTATATTAAATGTTACGTGTGCTGTAGCCGCTATGAGAATTGGCTTGAAAGAGATGAAACCCAGTAAAAAATAAATATCTTTTTGCAGAAAGAAGTGCTACCCATGAAGCGTTCTGCTAGTTTCCGAAATAGATTTTCTTGTTCTCACACGAGCTCGTTTAGTTGAATGGGCCTAAGAAAAGAGTAAGGAGTAGAATCCATTTACAACTAGAATAGAATTCCAACGCACAGTATTAAACGGTGTTGGACAGGTCCACAGTTATGCACCAAAAAATCCGCCATATTTAGAGCAACCTGCATTGATCTTTATCTCGTACAACGTGATAAAGATCAACATTCATTTCAAGTGAAGATGCAAAATCGTCTATTCGCCGGATTCATCGCGACTGGATCTTTTGCTACATTTACTTATAGCTTCATAAATTTCCATAGCGAACTAACGATTGGGTCTGTTATAATACTACTCATTTCTTTTTTGAAAATATCGTCACTAAGAAAAATAAAAATCAGGGGGGCAGTAGCCTCTGATTTTTTATTTACCTTATTTCTGTGCTCATCCGTTGTTGGATAAAACTCTTTAGCCCCTCAACTGAATGAACATCTCGCTTTGGAATGATATATGCGCTTACTGTACTTGTATATATGTAGAAATAATCCGTATCTTCAATCAGTTGTTTCACGCCAGCCCATTGTACGTTTGTTTCACCAACAGCTGTCTGATCTATTATGCCTGTTTTATTCATCTTCATAGAGTGTTCTCCAACAAGCCCTTCATTCTTACCGCCTCTAAGCATCTTGCTCACTTGCCGTGTAATATGAAAGTAAAAATACTTAGGATAAAAGATCACCCATAGAATAGCCGTTACTCCAAATGTCGCCAATAACGGGCCTTTCGCCATATCTGTAAAAACAGATAAAAAATATGCAAACAGTAAAAATATTAGCGGCGATATATACCGCTGCCATTGCAATGAATTTTTACCGACTTTAGAAGTTTTCACATGATACAAATTAAAGGCTACCACGTCTTGTTCCGTTAAATCATACTGGATTTCCATTTATTCCTCCCGCAAGGTGTGCTGTATTATTTAACAGCAAGCAACTTTTCTCTTCTATGTTTATTATAGTCAATGAAGTATTATCGATCTTGACTGTATACGTTTCATCTTCCATTAGAGCCACAATGATCCGTTTGATAAAACTTCCATGACTCACGACGAGAAGACGTTGATGTCGATTCTTCCCGATTTGTTCATTCACAAATTCAAGACCTCGCGCTACAACACTTTCCGCCGTTTCAAACTGTAAATCTAATTCCCTCCATTGTGGACCCCACTTCTGCTGTCGCTCTGATTCCGTCGTTCCTTCAATCAATCCGCCACTACGCTCACGCAGTCGATCATCTTCCACGACTTCAATCCCCGACTGGCTAGCAAGCAAATCTGCTGTCTGTCTAGCACGTGTCATAGGGCTAGTAAAAATGATGTCCCATTCCTCACTTGCCAAGCGCAATGCCAACTTTTTTGTAGTCTCTATACCCTCTTCATCCAACGGTATATTTGAACTTCCTTGTGCACGCCCTTCTTTATTCCAAGCAGTCACACCATGCCGTACAAAACCAATAATGGTCAATTCAATCCCCCCCTAAATAGTAGGTCTGAAAGATGGCGTTCTTTTGATCCAGATATAATTCAACACTACACCAAGTAATAAGACAAATGCTCCAAAATAGAACGGATAATCAACATCGATATCAAATAATGCTCCACCGATGATGGGACCAAATACATTTCCAATACTCGTAAACATCGAGTTCATACCACCGACAAAGCCCTGTTCATTTCCCGCAATTTTTGACAAATAAGAGGTTGCTGCTGGTCGTATCAAATCGAACCCTACAAAGATAATCATTGTAACGGCCAGTACGGAAAAATAACTTTGAACGAACGTCGTAAGAAAAACTAAAATAGACGAAAAAACTAAACAGAATAAGATTAGGCGTTTCTCCCCGATCGTTCTCGCAAGCTTGTCGAATAATACGACCTGTGCAACTGCTCCGACTAGCCCGCCTCCCGTAATGATGATCGCAATGTCTTTGGGTGTGAATCCAAACTTATGATCAACGAACAAGCTAAAAATGGATTCAAATGAAGCTAAGCCAAAAGATAAAATCAATATAATAATAAAGACAATGAAATAATGGCGCGCAAATATCCGCTTTAATCCCGGTTTTGTTGCGTCCTCCACTACCGCTTCTCGATGACGTTCCGGTTCACGCAATGCAATAAAGGAAAAGATCGCTGCAAACAGAGCGAGTCCGCCAGCAAAGAAGAAAGGAACCCGAGTACCATATATCGCTAGAAATCCGCCAATCCCTGGACCTAATATAAATCCCGTAGATATGGCAGCGGACATAAAGCCTAATGCCTTGGAACGAGTTTCCATTGTTGTAATATCTGCAATAAAGGCAGTCACAGCTGGCATAATGAAAGCCGCACTAATCCCGCCTAGAATCCGGGATGCAAATAGTACCGGCAAGGTCTGTCCAATCCCGAACAAGAATTCGGAAGAACTAAAAATGATTAATCCAACGACAATCATTTTCTTTCGGCCAACTGTATCTACCCATCTTCCTGAAAAAGGTGAAACAAGTAGTTGGGCCACCGCAAAAGTCGCGAACATATAGCCAACCACTGTACCCGATATATGTAATTCATTCATTAAACTTGGCATAACAGGTATAACTAATCCAATTCCCAAAAATGCTATTAGTAAATTGGTCAGTAGCAGACCTAACGTGATGGTTTCCTTTTTCATCTACTCTCTCCTACACTCATTCTAAGTTGATATTGGAATATCATAGCAACCACAGAATAAAGTTACAAGAAGAAAAGATTCGGAACTTTAGTGATTTCACCACTTTATTTTCAAGAACTGCTGAACGAGTTGTTGTCGTGCATTTTCATGTAATGGCCAGCTTTCCATTTCATTCACAATTTGATCACGTGTTCCAAAACCTTTAACGAATCCATTCATTCTTGCCGCAAATGTAGAATGGATCAGCGACTCTGCAGAAGGATATAATGAATGTAACTGATCTAATACATTCGGATAACGCTTCAAATAATATTTCTGATGGCGGGTCTCAGCTAATGTAAAATGGCCTAATGGTGTGATTTCCGTTTCAATTGGTTCTCCAAGCTCTATCTCCATTTCCTTCTTGACTAAACCGATTATCCGTTTTTGTTGCAGGTTGTGATAGCGCAATGATGAAACATATTGTTGCCCTTTGTATTGATCACGGTTTGGATAGTGATTACGCCAAAAATGTAGAAGTATTTCTTCGTAAGAAATACTCGTCGGATCATAATCGATTTCTATCGTTTCAGTATGATCCTCCATCTGCCGATATGTTGGCGCTGGCGTAGTTCCGCCTGTGTACCCTACACGTGTTCTGAGGACACCTGGCAAGCTGCCAAAGCGCGCTTCAGGTCCCCAAAAACATCCCATTCCAAATGTCGCGGTCTCCAACACTCTGTTCTTCGTTAACTCTTTATCTATTTCGGTAGTGGTTAGCATGGTGATCCTCCCTTTATATTCATTGTACTATAATCGTTATGATTTCATAAAAAAACAGAGTCCATTTTGAGAATGACTCTGTATGAAACGTATTATGCTTTTTTACACTTTCCCCACTCACCTTCCAGCATACCGTATACGATTAAATCATGATAATGGTCATATAAAAACTCACCGTCACGAATAACTCCCTCTTTCTTAAATCCTAATCGTTCAGGAACTGCCTGACTTCTTTTATTTCCTGTAGCACATCGGATTTCTACACGGTGTAGGTCATATTCTTCAAATGCATAATCTACCAGCGCAGACACTACCGCTGTCATGATACCTTTTCCTTGATAATTTTGAGCTAGCCAATAACCAATACTTGTTTGCCTATTTGTATAGTTAACTGAATGGAATCCTGCAAAACCTGCCAGATCTCCTTTATACAGTATTCCTGCCTGGAACCCATCTTCTTCTGCGAATTGTTGTAACCACGCATGTATGATTGGACCATACTGATCCACGTCCGTCATGGAATCAACCCACGGCAACCACTCACGTAAGTATTCCCTTGATTCATCTACAAGAGTAAATAATTCATGTGCGTCTTTCTGTCCTACTAGTTTCAATGAAATATCCTCTGTTACTTGATGTACAAACATAGCATAGCTCCTTTAATAGCAGTCAATTTATTCCGTGAACATTTACTATACCCCTGCTTTACATTTGTCGAAAAAACCAACATAGCTATGCAGCATAAATAGAAAGGGGTAAGTATATGACATCTTATTTTTCAAGAGTAGTTTTACTACCTAATTACGTCGCTCTATTCATCACGAATATCTAATCCCAACATGGCAGCAAATTGAATCGCTTGCATAGAGGATACGACACAACCATCCAAATCTTTTATAGATACTGTCATGCTCTCGAATTCTGAAGTGTTGATCTCCACTCCTTTTAGAGACGTCTCATCAAAGCTTGCAGAATCCAGATTACATTTCATAAAGTACGTATTTTTTAGTTTACAATCAAAAAAGTCCACTTCTTTCACTTGGCAAGTATCGAACCACACTCTTTCCCATCTTGTATGCACAAATGCGGAGAGATTGCATATACACTCCTCCAATAACACATCCGTGAATCGAGCATTTGCAAAGTTCACACCAAGCATTTTGCAATTATGAAAACTCACACGGTGAATACTACTACCCGTCAAGTCCGCATTGGAAAAATCACAGTTCTCAAATCGAACATCTGTAGCAAATAGCTCTGGTAAAATAGCTCCTTGAAAGCTGGAATTCTTAATGAGCATACTTGTTAATTGCATACGTTCTATTGTTTGCCCATCTATTCGAGAATCGACAATACTTGTGTTTTGTAAGAATGGATCCTCTTCGTGAAGCAGGTCTTGTAACTGTCCCGACGTTAAATGCTCGGGTATTTTAGGTTTCTTTATTTTCATAGGTAGATCTACTCCTCCTCAAGCTTTTATAAAGGATTTATCATGTTACGAGTGGTACTATGATTAGAAGGGGTGACTATTATGGAAATTAATGATCAAGCACGTAAAGAGCTTTTAGCGCAAATAGAAGACCTGTCCGATGAAGTGATTAATCGAAAACCAGCTGAAAACAGATGGTCTATTAAACAAATTGTACAACATCTATACTTAATGGAAGGTAGCATTGCTAAAACTATTCAGACTAATCTTTCTAATGGAGATCAAAACATCACGACAAAGAAGCCGATTCAACTTACTGTGGATCGTTCTAAAAAAGTAGATGCGCCTGATTTCCTGACGCCAACTCCAGACTTTTCTACTCTCCATGACTTGAAGAGCAAGCTTTCTGCTACTCATTCGACTTTACATGATATAGCCAAAAACGCAACAGAAGATCAATTAGCAGTAAAGTCTTATCCACATCCAGTTTTTGGTGAAATGAGTCTTACGCAGTGGATTCCATTTGTCGGCTATCACGAACTGCGTCATATTGAACAAATTAAAGAAGTAAAAGAACAACTCGGTATCTGATAAAGACCCCTATCATAACACTTGTTATGATAGGGGTCTTTTCTCTATCGCTGAATATAGTAAATGGCTTGCTGAATACTTGAAAAAGTTTTTAGTGTTTGCTGTGGATCTTTAGCTGACGCTAATTTTTGTGCAAGATCTGGCGAGATGCCTGTAATATAAAGTTGGCTTCCCATAAGCTTCAAAACTTGCTGAATTTCTAACAACCGATCAATCGAAGTTCCTTGTTGCCAATATAAACCCGTTATATCAATCATTACATGATCTACTTCATTTGAGTGAACGTAGTCACTTAGCTTCGTAATTAATAGATTAAAACGCTCTTCAGTCATTTCACCAATTAATGAAACAGCCGCCAGATTGTCGTAAATTCTCATGATGGGTAACATAAGCTGTTCTATTTCATGATCTTTCGTATGCAACTCTTCTATTTGTCTGTATTGTACAGAAACATCTGTCTGTGTACCAATGCAATACGGCACTCCACTAATAGTAATTGGACGAAGACTGAGTCGATTCCAAAATAACGTACCGTCTTTTTTATAGTTTTTCAATACGATTGTCAAAGGTGTTCTTTCTGAAACCGCTCTTCTAATTTTCGAGACTGTATGAGGATCTGTATCTTTACCTTGAAGAAATCTACAATTACGCCCGAGTATTTCTTCTTGAGTATACCCCGTCAACGTTTCGAATGTTTTGTTAGCAAAAATAATTGGATTATCCTCTTGCGATAAATCTGTTACCAAAGCTCCAACTCTACTTCCATTAATGATCGCTTCCATCAATTGTCTTTGAACTGCCACTGTTAATTTCTTTATTCTAACCACACCCTATCAATTCAAATGGCATTTATATATTAATAGTAGCATATTACTCAATGAAACATACAAATTATATGAATAATCGTCGGCTTTACTATCGTAAAAGAAAAACCCCTCTGACGATTGCAAATCAGAGGGATGTTGTTTTATACATATGTGGCTTGCATCTCAGCAAGTTCTTTCTCTGAACATAATACAAAATGTTCAGGAGCCACTTCACGAAATTCCACTTTTTCGTCAGGTCCATATTTATGATCCTTCGGGTTGTACGGATGGCGCACACGTGAACGTTCATAAATCGGGTCAGGTAGTGGAATCGCTGACAACAAAGACTTTGTGTAGGCATGCATGGGATTTCGATATAATTCATCCGCTGGAGCCACCTCCACCAGTTTGCCGAAGTACATCACGCCAATGCGATCGGAAATGTATTTAACCATCGATAGATCATGAGCAATAAATAAATAGGTCAGCCCTTTTTCTTCCTGTAATTCTTTCAACAAGTTGACGACTTGCGCTTGGATTGAAACGTCTAATGCAGATATCGGTTCATCCGCAATGATGAACTCAGGCTCTACGGCTAATGCACGTGCAATTCCGATACGCTGACGTTGACCGCCTGAGAACTCATGCGGATAACGCTCAGCATGTTCACGATTTAAGCCAACAATCTCAAGCAAATCAATTACCCGTTGCTTTCTATCCGTTTTACCTTTTACTAGACCATGTATATCTAGTCCTTCAGCAATAATATCCAAAACTTTCATCCGTGGATTCAAAGAGGCATATGGATCTTGGAAAATCATTTGCATCTTTCTATTCAGTTCATGATTTTCCTTTTTAGTTTTTGGTGCGTGTACATCTACACCATTATAGAGAACTTGCCCCGCTGTCGCGTCATATAATCGGATCATTGTACGTCCTGTTGTGGATTTACCGCAACCTGACTCCCCTACTAACCCAAATGTTTCTCCACGTTTTATAGTAAAACTAATATCATCTATCGCACGGACTTCAGTAGATTTCCCTGCATTAAAATATTGTTTAAGGTTACGTACTTCAATTAAATTGTCTGACATCACACAGTACCTCCCGTCTGCTCAACATAGTACCGGCTACCTTTAAATGTTTTCATACGCTCAATAATAAGGGCAGGCGGTTCAACCTGTGGTGCCTGAGAATGCAATAACCATGTCGCTGCGTAATGTGTATCGCTCACCTTGAAGAAAGGAGGTTGGCGCTCCATGTCGATCTTCATTGCATATTCACTGCGCAATGCAAATGCATCACCTTTTGGAGGATTTAATAAATCTGGAGGTGTGCCGGGAATCGCATACAGCTTTTGATCTTCTAAATCCATAGACGGCATAGAGCTTAGTAAGCCCCATGTATAAGGATGTTGGGGATTATAGAAGATTTCATCTACTGTACCAATTTCTACTATTCGCCCACCATACATAACAGCTACCCGATCAGCAACGTTTGCTACAACGCCAAGGTCATGCGTGATAAATATGATAGAAGTATCGGTCTTCTTCTGGATGTCTTTCATCAATTCGAGAATCTGCGCTTGAATCGTGACATCTAGCGCTGTTGTCGGCTCATCTGCAATTAATACTTTCGGATTACATGCAAGCGCAATCGCAATAACGATTCGCTGACGCTGTCCACCAGAAAATTGGTGGGGGTACATCTTATACCGATTTTCCGCATTCGGTATACCGACCAAGTTTAATAGTTCAATCGTCTTTTTACGCGCTGCTGATTTATTGAGTTTCTGGTGTTTTAAGATTGGCTCCATGATTTGCCTTCCAATGGTCATAGTTGGGTTTAATGAAGTCATTGGATCCTGGAAAATCATCGATATATCTTTACCCCGAATCTTTTGCATATCTTTTTCAGAAATTTTCGTTAAATCTCTTCCCTCAAATAGAATTTCGCCATTCTTATATTCAGCACTTGATTCAGGAAGTAGCCGCATGATAGATTTCGTCGTTACAGATTTACCCGATCCCGACTCCCCCACAATTGCGAGCGTCTCTCCTTTTTGCAAATCAAAATTTACCCCACGAATCGCCTTCACTTCACCTGCAAATGTATGGAAGGAAAGCTCGAGATCTTTTACTTCTAATATGTTTGTCAACTTGCTCTCCTCCTCTTAATCTTTCATTTTAGGATCTAGTGCATCACGTAGTCCGTCACCTATTAGGTTAAATGCAATCATAAGAACACTAATGACAATGGCCGGGAACAATAATACATATGGCTGATTTTCCATCACTTTGTATCCGTCGTTGATCAATGTACCTAATGAAGCTGCTGGTGGCTGAAGTCCGATTCCGATAAAGCTCAAGAATGCTTCAAAGAAAATCGCATTTGGAATCGTGAACATCGTATTGATGATGATGATCCCTAGCATGTTTGGCAGTAAGTGCTTCGTAATGATTTTTCCGTCTTTGGCGCCTAGCGTACGTGATGCCAATACGAATTCCTGTGATTTATATTTCAATGTCTGCGCACGTACAATACGCGACATCCCTATCCAACCCGTTATGGTGATCGCGACAATGATGGCGGTTATTCCAGGGTCCATAATCATAATCATCAAAATAACGACAATTAATGTAGGAATTCCAATCAAGATCTCAACAACGCGTTGCATGATATCATCTGTACGTCCACCGAAGTATCCCGAAATCCCTCCGTACGCAACACCTATAACCATATCAATAGCCGCGGCTACGAATGCGATGAATAATGAAACACGAGTACCTTCCCATAGTCTCGTAAACAAGTCTCGACCAAGTCCATCTGTACCGAACCAATAATATTCATCAACTTTTTTCATCTCGTATAGATTGACAGTCTTTCCTGCTAGCTTACCATCCCCATCAAAAAAACCTGTTGCTTCAATACCTGGAATTTTAGGTGGTAAGTTTGCATGGCGTAAGTTTTGCGCATCTCCCGCATGTCCATTTAAATGGGGGCCAATGAGCGCCATAATGATAACTACTAAAAGAATAATCATACTGACAATAGCCGCTTTATTCTTGCGGAGGCCTAACCACGCATCCTGCCAGAAACTTAAACTTGGTTTCTCAATTCGTTCGGAATGATGCGCGTCGATTGTCACTCGCTCAAAATCTTCTGGTGTTAATTTTTCTTGTTCGTTTTCATTGCGCATTATCCCTTACCTCCAGACACACGAATACGTGGGTCGATAACCCCGTATAAAATATCCACAATAAAAATAACTGCAATAAGGAAAGCCGAGAACAATAACGTCGTACCCATGATCGTGGCATGGTCATTCGTCATGATAGACGATACGAACTGTTCACCTATTCCGGGAATCGCAAAAATTTGTTCTACAACAAGTGAACCTGTCACCAAACCAGCTGCAAGTGGTCCAAGAACTGTAATCAAAGGAATTAAGGCGTTTCGGAATGCGTGTTTGAAAGCAATTTCGAAACCATTGGCACCTTTTGCTTTAGCCAACATAATATAATCT
Organism: Sporosarcina sp. P34; assembly: GCF_002743375.1. Classification (GTDB taxonomy): domain Bacteria; phylum Bacillota; class Bacilli; order Bacillales_A; family Planococcaceae; genus Sporosarcina. Next base: position 142,877 of record NZ_PDZC01000006.1, on the reverse strand, counting down.
GAATTCAAAACCTCAATCATCTCAGTCCGTATGAAACGCGCGGATAGGGCAAGTGGCCCCATAGCGAGTGCAAGCGATGGCAGGACACTAGATTTCCAACCGTCATTCCACAATCCGACCGGTAATAGATGCCACTCTGAAGCAATCCAATATTGTAGCAATGATGCAAATACAAAGGACGGAATGGAAATACCGAGTATTGCAAAAAAGGTGCTTCCGTAATCCCAGAATGTATTATGCTTCAATGCAGCAAGCATACCTAGCAGGATTCCAACAATAGTCCCGAAGACCATCGCTTGCGCTCCCAAGATTAAAGAAGGTTTCAATCTTGTAGCCAATAAATCGTTGACACTCTTCCCTTTAAATACAAACGACGTACCCAAATCACCTTTTGCCAAGTTTTTCATATAGATTGCATACTGCACAGGCTTAGGCTTATCGATTCCATACTTCTTTTCAACAATTGCTTTCTGTGTATCATTCAATTTGTTGTAAGAAGCAATCGGTGAACCTGGCAATGTCTGCATAAGGAAAAAAGAGGCCGTTGCAATTAAAAACAACGTTATGAACATATATACTATACGTTTTCCAATATACTTAACCACGGTATGTTACACCTCCACAAGAGTTTCTTACTTATTACGCAAGTAACCACTTGACATTTTTCGACAATAAATTAAATATTGAAATTATTTGCTGTTACTAAAAAGAGAGTATATGGATATCTACCCCCATATACTCTCCCCTATTAAACTTAAATCTTTACTACTCTACGATTATTTACCTGAAATGTACGCCCACTTATAGCTATAATCTGCGCCAAATGGATGATCTACTAAGCCTTTGAAGTAAGGCTTATGCAAGAAAATCAAGCCACGCTGATAAATTGGTGCAATTGCAGCGTCTTCATCAAGTAGAATTTTCTCAGCTTTTGCGAATGCTTCATAGCGTTCTTGTGGCTTAAGCGCCAAATCGCCTTTAGAGTCTTCAATCAACTTATCGTACTCAGGATTAGAGTAAGACATTAAGTTGTTTGTTCCATCTGTTACAAATAGATCCAAGAATGAAATCGGATCTTGGAAGTCTGGTCCCCAACCTGATACTTGAATATCGTAGTCTTGGTTACCGTCCAAATCCAGACGTACAGAGAATGGTACTTCTTTCAATGAAATTTTTAGTCCTTCTAGATTGCTTTCCAGTTGAGACTTAAAATACTCGTCCATTTTCTTGGAAAGCTCAGTGTCTCCGCCTAGAATTTCAAGGCTAAGCGATTCAACACCTAGTTCTTCGAGACCTTTTTTCCAGTGATCTTGTGCTTCTTCCACATTGTACTCCAAGTAGTTACCACTCAATTCACGGAAATCTTTCTCATTTTCATCGAATGCAAAGTTTGTTGGCACTAGGAAGTTTGCAGCTAATGAACCATTAGCTAGTACTACATCTACCATGTCTTCCTTTTCGAAAGATTTAGCAATAGCTTTACGGATGTTCTCATTAGCAAGTGGTGTTTCTTTACCATCACGTTCTTGGTTAAATTTGAAATAGAATACAGATGTTTCAGATTGAAGAACAGCTTCTTCATCATCACGGTATTGCATAGCTAGGTCACCGGAAACTCCTGCACGATCCAACTTTCCATCCTGATAAAGTTTAATTGCTGTTGCAGAATCTTTAACAACGTTTACATGAATTTCATTTAGCTTAACATTTTCTGCATCCCAGTAGTGTTCGTTCTTAACATAAGTCCAGCTATCTCCCGTTCCATCCCATTTAGTTAAAACGAATGGTCCGTTTGAAAGAAGGTTATCAGAATTTGTTGCAAATGCATCCGCTTTAGAAGCTACAAACTCTTCTTTAAGTGGATAGAAAGTTCCGAAAGACATAAGTGACAAGAAATAAGGTACTGGACGTTCCAATGTTACTTCAAACGTCTTTTCGTCTATAGCTTTAACTCCAAGCTCAGATACTTCCATTTTTTCTTCGGAAATTGCTGTCGCGTTTTTCACTACGCCAGACATCATGAATGGTCCATAAGGTGAACCAGTTGCGGGATCGATTGCACGCTGCCAAGCATACACGAAATCATTTGCTGTAACAGGTGTTTCATCAGCCCACATCGCATCGCGAAGTTTGAATGTATACGTCAATCCATCTTCACTTACTTCCGCTTCCTCAGCAGCCATTGCAGGTTCTGCAATATTTTCTTGGTTTAATCGATATAAACCTTCATTGATATTGTTCAATACGTTGAAGCCAACTTGATCTTCTACGATTGATGAGTCAACAGATGGGATAGCGGCAGATTCAGCTAAGTATAATACTTGCTCAGCATCTGGCTCTCCGTCTTCGTCTTTGGCATGCTTTTTTTCTTCAGTTGCCGCATCTTTGTCCTTGTCGTCACCGTCTGCTGCTGGCTTCTCTTCGTTTTTCGAACCGCCACATGCAGCTAAGAACATACTTAGGACTAATGTTAGTGCCATTAATATAAGCCACTTACTTCTCTTCAAATTGTTGACCTCCCCTTTGATGTTTTTGTAGTGCTAGCTTTTTCATTATACAAGAAAAATGTATAGATGTAAACGCTAACAACACTATTGTCATAATTTTGAACCATCATGGAAGATTCTACACATTTTAATATATATCTTGTATGATAGACAGTAGTTACACACTCTATTATTGAAAAGAAGGATTCCATATGAAACGTACTATTATTGTATTTCTACTATTGCAATTAGTAATTGTTATTTCCGTTTATTCAGTGTACGATGAAATTTCGCTACTCGGCTATATTAATGTCTCCTTTTTCGTCAGCGGATTTCTGCTATTTATCGGTGCGGTGGTATTCATTATCCGTTCAGGCTCTTTTGACTTTTTCACGAAGAGTACACGAAAAATCTTTGCTTTGAAAGGCCAGAGGGAAGCGCTAGATTCGATGCGGGTCCCATCTGAGACGATATCAATGAGTCCGGCATGGTTTTTCGCAGCTGGTATACCCACTTTCCTTTTGATGATTGTTGCGCTTCTGGTATACTATTTATAATTTTTAATCCCGACAGAACACCTTAGGTCTATTATTTTCCACGTTAAAAGAGCCCTCTCTTAAGGAAAGGCTCTTTTCGGAGTTATTTACGTTCTTCTACGTCTAATTTACTTCCATCATTAAATTTAATTTCCACTTCAATCTTCTCGTAATTTGCATCCAAGCCAAAGACTTTCAGTACTTGGTCAATCGTTTCCTGGTTTGTGCTATCTTTTGTCAAATTGAGCTGTTTAACCTTAGGGTACAGATCATCAAATGCTTCTTGGTTTTTCAAGTATACGCCATTTACTTCATCTTCCACTTTCGCTTCAATTGGTTCGTTGTCGTCTTGTTCAATATCTGCTTCGTATTCTTTATCTCCACTGTACGAAACCTCTATTTGGATTTCTTTAAATGATAGTTTATCCATTTCTGCTTTCATATTATCCGTCGCAGAGTCTGATTGCTGTACAGCGTCTGTGTTACCTTCGCCAACAGTGTTTTTGTTAGTATCATCAGTTGCAGGCTCCAAAGGTTGTTCCACAGGGGGCGTTGTGCCTGAGTTTTCCTCCACAGTGTCATTCTTTGTATCAGTCCCGCACGCTGCGAGGCTGAGTGCCAAGACAGATATTCCAGTTAGTAACATACGATTCATATACTATTCCTCCTAAAGTTGTCTTACTTTTATTGATACCCCAATTTCTATTTTTTAATCGCTTAGCTTTAATTAATGAAGGGTATGTTGTATGTAAAGGAGTGATTCTTATGAATAATCAAGGTTCCTTAACCGCTAAAGTAGCTATTGATTCTATTGAATCAGCAGTGCATACAGAAAATCATTTGCGTCGTGCACACGCAATAGGTATCGCATTTGATGCGACTTTCCAGCCTACTGGAGCTGCTGTACCTTGGACAATAGCTGCCCACCTACAACAAACAGAAGTTCCTGCTGTTGTACGTTTTTCTCACAGTTCTACAAGCCGAAACTCAAATGAGCAATTGAATCCAGTTAAAGGAATGGCAGTTCGTTTTCAGTTATTTGATGGTACTTTCACAAACTTGACTATGGCCAATATACCCAGCTTTGTCAGTAAAACTCCAGATGCCTTTATTCGTCTATTACAGGCATTTGATTCTAACAGTACATGGTCACAACGAATAGATGCACTAATACAAGATACTGAGTACAAAGAATTTGGTTCCATTTTAAAAAAACTACAACCTTTCCGTAACTTCGAGTCTCTTCATTACTATTCTATCCATGCGTATTATTTGATAAACAAGGACTTGCAAAGACAAGCCGTCCGATTCGAATGGCAACCTCTTCCGCAAAATGATGATGGGAATAGCAATAGCTCTAAGGAAAACGAACTCATTCATAAGGTACAACTAGACCAGTCCATACGTTTTCGCTTACTCATACAATTAGCTGAACAAGGAGATATAATTGATGATCCTACTATCGCCTGGCCCGATGATCGAGAAAAAATTGAAGCAGGAATCCTGACACTGAAATCTCTTCGTGCAGATAACGCAGAGTCCTTCATCTTTGATCCAACAGTCACTACACAAGGAATAGAATGCAGTGATGATCCAATATTACATTTTCGTTCCAAAGCATATGCCGAATCCGCCAAGCGGCGCGGCGTTAGAGAGACGAGGTAACTTCCCTATATCATAATTATACGAGTAGTAACAATATATCCTTCGACACTACCATTTTAATCATACTTTTCGAAACAAGTATGAATGTATACATCCACATGTAAAGTTGAATAATCGTTAACGTCCCTACATTTCATTACTGAAACCTTTTTGAATGAAAATATGCCTGATATAACAGGCACGTTACTTCAGGCATTTTTTCATTCACGATCTTCTGATAATCCCCTACGTTGAATACTTCCCCATTCACGTTTTCTGCGCAGTGCACTACTAATCCCCTCCGTGCGCCAAATCAGAGTCAATGGCCTATACCAAAACACTTCGGTTAATGACAACATTACTAGACGAAATAGATCTTTCACTGCGGGATACGTATTACGGCTCCACGCCTCCAGTAAGATGGATGCCATCGAAAACAGGGATCCATATAAGATGAATAATAACCCAAGAATTCCAGCGAAAACTATATATGCTTCTCCCATAAATAGACATAGGACCATGTAGGCATAGCCAGCCAATTCTATTACCGGTCCAAGCAATTCAATAAACAAGAAATACGGAATAGATAGTAGCCCTACAGGACCGTACTTGGGATTAAACGCCATTTTCTTATGTAACCATAGGCTTTCGGCTAGTCCTTGATGCCAACGTCGACGCTGAGTACGTAAATCTTTGAAGTTATCAGGAGCTTCTGTCCAACAAACAGGGTCTGGTGTAAACACAATTTCTTTATCTTCTTTACGATCCGATATTTCTTCATGTAGCTTTACTACTAATTCCATATCCTCTCCAACTGTATTCTTAGTATATCCGCCTACTTGCAATACCCATTTCTTTGAAAAGACACTGAATGCTCCCGATATGATTAACACCATATTGTATTTACTGAGCGCCATCCGTCCCATAAGAAACGCACGCATATACTCTATAATTTGCATTATGACGATAGTTGAGCTCGGCAAGCCTTCTCTAACGACTTGCCCCATTTGTATTTCATAGCCATTGGCGATCCGCACAGTGCCACCTGTCGCAATCACTTCTTTATTAGATTCCATGATAGGCTTCATTACACGCAACAGTGACGTACTGTCCAATATGGAATCACCATCGATGGAACAGAAATATGGGTATTTTGACACGTTAATTCCCACATTTAAGGCATCCGCTTTTCCACCGTTCACTTTCGTAATCAACAGTAAGTTAGGGTGCATATCGGATTGATATATCGCTTCAATAGGTTGTGTTTCAAGTTGTTGATTCACTACTTTTCGAATTGGCTTCATATTGAAATGCTCAATTACGACATCTTCCGTATTATCTATAGACCCATCATTGATTACTAATATTTCAAATTGGGGATACTGCAATGCCAACAATGAATAAATATTTCCAAGCACACCTTCTTGCTCGTTGTAAGCAGGGACAATTATCGTTACGGGCTGCGTATATATAAAATCTACCGCTCCTTCATCCGATAACTTCTTCTGCAACTTTCGTTCTTTTCCTAACTGAATAAAAGCAATAAGTAACATGGAAGAATACGAAAAAATAACAGCCAGCATATAGACGAGCAATATATAGCCAACAAACCCAAAAAACGAAGACGTGATTAAAGGTGCGTTCATCTTAGTACTCCTTTCCGAACATCTCTTCCGCTACATCGATCGCAAACTCATCTGTAGACATCGTTATAACAGTGTAAAGTGCTTGGTGACCATTCTTCAAAGATTTAATCGATTTTGCAGCTTGGGCACGAACTAAATAATTAGGATCTTTAATTAAACGTTCAAGTATAGGTAATGCTTCTTCCGTCGTTGCAAAACGGAAAATCTTCGCTGTCATTAGACGTTCTTCCCATATGGTTGAATGAGAGAATGATTCATATAACTCAAGCGAATTCGCTACTTCCAGCTCAGCAATACTTTTTAATGCTCTAATCCGTATTTCTTGCGACGGATTGTCCAAACACTGATGTAATAAAGGAAGCCAATCAAGGTAATGATGAACACCTATAATTTCGATTATCGTCAGCTGAAGCAATTCAGGCAAAACATTGAAGTCTTCCGCTAGTAAATTAATCTGTTCTTCATCTAACTCCATCAATAATTTTTTATAATCAAATTCACCTAGTGGGATTTTCGGAGCCACGAAATGAGTTACGAAGTCAGTACGAGAAAACTTTCCTAAAACCTCATAAATCAATAATAATTCTGTTTTTGAATACTTTTTCTTTTTTTCCAATAACGACGAAACCGGGTCTAGCATAAACTGTAAATTGAATAAGCTGATTTTATTGAGCGTATTAATACGCAGTTCCCTACTCCGACTAGTGAGCTTTTTGCTATAGTAATCACTCATATATAACGAAGCAAAAGCATTTACCTTGTCATTAATTTCATCTGAGGAAAAGTTGTAGATAATGCGAAAAAACAACTCATCAATCGCTTCGAGTTCAAGATTCTTATGAGGTTTAAGCGCTACATGTGAAAATCCATCTCCGAATAAATATTCATACCAGTCGATTTGACGATCTTCGATATAATTTCCAATCGCCTCTTTTCTTTTCACTTCTTGTATTCTATAAAACACAAGTAAAAAGAACAGAGCGAAAAGTATAATCAGCAATACTACAATGACTAGTAGCAACGACAGTAATATCTTATCCATGATAAATCCGTCTCAATACTTTCTTAATTTGTGATTCAAATAATTTCGGATTGAATGGTTTCGTTATGTATTCGTCGACCCCGTATTGATAAGCATAAATCATTTCCGCTTCACTTTTTCTCTTGGTCATCATAAAGATGTGATATTTCTGCATATTCGGCAATTCGCGTAGTGCGTATAATACTTCTAATCCATTTTTTCTCGGAAGAATATCATTCATAATGACTAAATGCGTGTGGGAAGACTGATACCAATTGGACTCAATGAAATCTTGTCCGTCACGGAACACTTGGATATCCAGGTCCAATTGTTTTACTGAAATACGCTCCACTAGTTTCTGTATAATCATCGTGACAACGGGGTCATCTTCTATAATACTCACTCGCACACATTGTCGCTCTAACTTCCTAAAAGAACGATCTTTTACATAAGGCGTATCACCTTGTAATTGCAATGCACGGTTTACCGAATCATTTCCAACTTGTAACACATCTTCAAGCGTCGCATCTCCATTACGAATTTCAATTACCGAAACGCCCACTCGGTATGAACGAGTGGATTCGGTACGGCGCAATCTTTCAATAAAGACATCCGCTTCATCTTCTCCGGTATTCGCCATTAAAATGATATCCGGTTCACCTATCGGGAAACTGAATAATAAATCTGAAGTACGCATCTGCTCCAGAAGAATTTGCTTCATTTCAGGACTTTCAGGGCTCTTGACAAAAACAAGGGTGAACACTTGTCGGAAACGTTTGGTGTTTGCCATCTGCCAATGAAAGAGTGAACGAAAAAGAGAAGCATCCAAGATATTCAGTTCATATTTATTTATTTGCATACTCATTACACCCTTCTTCAGCTAACTTATTGTTAATCTTTCTTCAAGTAGACTATGCGTAGTCAGTGAAACTCTCATCTTTCAGTAAAGGCATCACTGCCCTATTGACTGTTTTTTCTCTTATAGGTTTCATCTAAGATCTCTTCCATCATTGGGAAATATGTCAGCCAATAGAAAGCCGAAACATCTTTAGCAAAATATTTGTAGACGGGATGTACCCCTTGCCATTTAACAATGGGATTCTTATCAAAATCTGCATAGTCTCCCGCGAAATAATAGGTATTCGCTTGTTCTTGATGCAACACTGCAGGGAATACTTCCGGAATATCGGCCTCATGTAATACACTACGACCTTTTTCCGTCAAATCAAATTCATATGTCGCCAATATGTTGGTTTGTTCAACTGGTTCCACTACATCGAACCAATACATATAATTCGATGAATATACATTTGGAAATTTTTCTTTTCCATCACTCGTTAACTTAAAATGAGCAGCACTTTTATTTTCTTGTCCATCTAAGACAATCACTTTTCCAGATGTATGAACAAACGCGAGACCAGAACCAGCAAACAACCATTCACGATTCTTCTCCTCTTTATATCCTTCAATAAGCCATTGGGGTACTTCTGTATTCGACAAATCAGTAAAATAGCGACCAATCCATCCTGTCCAAGTAATCCCTAGTTCCTTTTGCATGATCTTACTCATTTCTTCACTAGTTGGTGATGCAAAACTATTGAATTCTACGATTAATGTCGTATCCTCACCTTTGCTAGCCATTAGTTCGTTCCACTCCATCCATTCCATACCACCGTATAGTAGTTTCGACCGTGAACCATCAGGTTTAGCTTTAAGATCATTGCTGAATACACCATATGTATCCGCAACATAGATCATATCAAGTGGCCGTTCGTGAAATGGCTCCATCGCAACTTGGTCATACGGATCGAATCCATAATAATCAAGACTTTTATCATAAGGTTCCTTGTCAGGTCGCACGATTTTCTTTCCAGCCAATACATGAAATAAACCGTTATGCTCACGATAATCATCCTTTGCGACCGATTTATCAATCACCGCTATATCCAGTATTTTCTCTTCTTTGAAAGCCCAATAAATTCGTGGAGACAACACGAGTAAAATCAACAGTATAGCTATGGCTATTTTTTTCACTAAGATGTCTCTCCTTTACGTGTATTGATTACTAGTTAATTTTTCCGAATTCTATTTCTAGTATACTGTCTAGTATTCTTTCAAACAATCTGCATTTACATAAACACAGTACAAATATACTAGAAAATCGAGGTTATGTTAGTGTATAATTAATTAATAGTGCTAAAATATCATGAAATTCTATTCTATGCTATGTAAGTAGAGAAAGGTGACTACAATGTCTAAGAAATCCCGAAGCGTTTGGATGGTAGCGATTCTATTGATTCTATCTAACTTTATTTGGTTAAAACCCATGCTAACCATGCGCATTGACCAACCAAAAGCCACGTGGTTGTGGCATACATCGCAAATACTTAATCAGTCTAATACACTTATCGAGTTTTTAGATAAAAAAAATGTATCTACGCTGTATTTGCAAGTTAACGCAAATATACCAAATGAGGCTTACCAACGCTTTATTCGCAAAGCGAGCGAGCGAAATATAAAAGTGCACGCCCTGGATGGCGCGCCATATTGGGCAACTGACCAACAATCTGTTCAAAACTTCTTTCATTGGGTAGAAAAATATCAATCTGTTTCCGAAAATACTGAAAGGTTTACCGGTATTCATCTGGATATTGAACCATATATTTTGCCTACATGGAATACTAATTTACAAGGGACCGTTCAGGGTTATCAGCAAAATATCCGATTCGCGGCCAGCAAATCCACTAACCTTGGATTACATTTTGGAATTGATATACCGTTTTGGTTTGATTCCATCAACTATTCGAATGTCATAGGTGAAGGGGTACTTTCAGAATGGCTGATCGACCAATCCGATAGTATAAATATTATGGCTTACCGTAATAAGGCGGATGGTCTTAATGGAATGATCAATTTAGCAAAAAGCGAAATAAATTATGCTAGCGTTACAGGCAAGCAAGCGCGCGTTGCAATAGAAACGAGTAAATCTTCTGAAGGAGATTATTTATCTTTCTTCGGTAAAAATAACGCATATATGGAAAAACAGGTAAAAGAAGTTGAACGATCATTTAGTCCTGCTGAAGGGTTCCGTGGAATTGCTATTCATTCGTTAGAGAGCTGGATGATACGTAAATAGTTAGTTATGTATGAGGAGTGCGGCATCTAGAAAGAGGTTGCTAAAAAGTTTTTTAAACGCATTTTTAAAGCGTTACTATATGGCTTTCTGATTTTATGTTCTATTCAATGGAACTTTTAAAAATTAAATTGCAGTCATTACGCTTTTATTAGATGACTTCGGTATTGTGCCGTAGTCGTCTTTTTTATATCTCGCTATTCAAAGGTGCTGTACTAATGATACATACTCATCTACTAGTACTTTCAGCAGATTAAATATTAGCCGTCTTACTAAACTAAAATCCCTTTGAAGCGATCTAAAAAGCATCCTAGGTGCTTCTACTGAATGGCGTATGGCTGTAATGGATATTAAATCCTTTATTCCCATCTAGGTTATTTTTAAACCATGAAGGGTATATTATTACGTAGAGATTTACTCTACACACGACGTATGTCGTATTTCATACGATTTGATTGCTACACAGATATTCAACCTTATTCTATTTATGCATACTTACAAAGTACAATTCCCCAGCCAAACAAGCTCCCTTATTTACATTGCAACTCTTCCTCAAAGTACTGATTATAATGGCGGCACTTTTATAGAAAATGCACCCATCCCTTTAGTTGAAAGAGAGGAATCCATACGTTTACATTTATCAATATAATACACTGACCAAGTAGTTTTTATTTGATACTCCCACTATTGCCTGCCCAATAACTGAAATAACGAAACATGAACGTTACGAAAAAATCTCTTCACATAAATAACAGAAGATTTCTCGTCTTTGATCCACTAGTACATTTCTGTTCCGCGTAGCCCGATGAATCGGCTAACACATGACGTTAGTAAAAAGAATTTACAACTATGTACCAAAATTACCATGGTATTTTATAACATAACCGTTTTCATTTATAAATTAATATTTTTAAGGATTTTTTCTACAAGTCATTTTCCTATGAATCTATAATCATGTGCAAAATCAGACTTTTGTAGTGTTATTTTTACAAATACATTTCAAACTTGATTTTTTTATTACACTTTTGTTAAACTAGCAACGTGTCAATTCAATGAACGGATTAAATTCATCAACTTGCATGAATCAGAACAGGCTAGCTAGGCTGGCAGGAGGGGTTGACTACTTATTACAAGGAGCTGATGTGTATGACTACGGAAGCAGAAAGAGTATTGAATACTATGGAAGAAGATGAAACGGAAAAGGATTATTCCTTAGATCGTGTACCTTTGGAAGACCGAAATAAAAGTTGGCTGAGCATTACGAACATCACGTTCGGCATCGCAACTGCTATCTTTTATTTTCAAATGGGTAGTGTTATGGCTTTGCAATTCGGTGCACCAAACGCTATCGTTTCGGCTATCTATGCTATTATTGTCGCCGGTTTGCTTGGTACGGTCATTGCGTATTTATCCGCTAAATCTGGCATGAACGTTAATCTATTATCACGAGGTGGCGGATTTGGCTATATCGGATCATCGCTGACATCATTGATTTATGCTTCGAACTTTATTATGTATTGTGCGTTTGAAGGATTAATCCTCGTTTCCGCTGTACACTTTTTTATGCCTGATTTCCCCAAATGGATTTTAATTGTCATTTTCGGCACGCTCGTTATTCCACTGAATTGGTTCGGAATTGAGCAATTGGACAAGCTTCAAAAATGGTCCATGCCAATATTTATGGTGTTCCTGATCGCAGCCATTGTATTATCGTTCATCAAACCGGCTGTTTATACTGGACCCGTGTTCTCTTATATGCCTGAAGGCGTTCAGTTTGGGGGAACCGCATTATTATTCTGTATCGGGATGCACAATGGAATTATGGGATTAACGGCTTTACTCGCATCAGACTATGCACGTTTCCTAAAGCCGTCCGATAGAAAGCTCGGTTCAATTGCAATCGGTTTCATTCCGCAGATTTTTTGTTATGGAGTAATGGGCGGACTCGGTATTTGGTTCGGTGTGCGATTCTTGGAAAAAGATCCAGGCGTATACATCGTACTGTTGTTAGGTATCGGTGGTGCATTATTTACGATGTTGACACAGTTACGAATTAACGTAACCAATATATACAGTAGTTCTTTATCGCTATCAAATTTTTTCGAGAATGTTTTCCGCTTCACGCCTGGACGCAGATTTTGGGTAGTTATCTCAGCTGTAAGTGCTATCATATTAATGCTTGGTGGAATCGTGGATCACTTAGATACTGTCATGACATTCCAAGGTGTGTTCCTATTTTCGTGGGCTGCCATTCTTGTGACAGATGCAGTAGTGGTCAAAAAGTGGTTGAAAATAGGTCCGACCTATTATGTTGCTAAACAAGAGTATTTGTACAAATGGAATCCCGTTGGTGTTGCATCGCTACTTATAGCTAGCACATTCGGATCTGTCGCAGCGTCTGGATATCTCGGGATATTTCTACAGTCTACAGCTGCATTTATGGCTGCTTTATTGGCTGCTGGATTGACAGTAGTCATCGCTATGTATACAAAAGGCAAATATTATTTAGTACAAGAGCCAAATGATATTACTGCAGAAGATAAACTAGGGTAGGATTAAGCTACTTGGAATAACAAAAAAACACAAATAATAAAATACGCATGAAAAAAGCCGTCTCTTTGAAGACGGCTTTTGTGTACGTATGAAATGTTCCAAATTCAAGCTTTGTCATCTTGTTGATAGAAAACGGGTGGCACAGATCCAAATACCCTACGGTGGTATAACATAGGATCTTTATTTTTCTCGATTTTTAAATCGATTACTTCGCCAATAAGAATAGTGTGATCTCCAGCTTCAATCGTTTGGAACGTTTTACATTCGAATACACCGAATGCATCTTCGATAATTGGCAATCCGTTATCTGACATTTCCCATTTACATGTAGAGAAACGATCTTCTACGCGACTCGCAAACGTATTACAAAGCTCTTTTTGATCACCTGCCAGTACGTGCACAGCAAATTTACCGCCCTCTGTGAAGGCTTTAATAGATGAAACTCGATGATCAATAGACCATAAAAGAAGCATCGGATCCAAGGACACAGAAGCAAAAGAGTTTACTGTCAGTCCAACTGGTGTGCCGTCTTCCGTTACTGCAGTCACCACTGTTACACCAGTGGGATAATTCCCCATAATTTCTTTGAATAAATTCTGTTGTTCTTCTTTTTTCATGAAACATTCTCTCCTTTATAAATAAGCCAATTTACGTGAAAGATTTAGTCCATCACTTTTGAAGTAGGCATGTCTATTTCCATCATAGCACTTTCACCGTCTTTCTTCAGTTTTCTCCTCTTGTAATCACGTATTCTTTTGGAGTATGTATTTTTCCACTACATTTTTTCTTTTTCCGTAAGGCCATTATCATTACTAAAGGACCACTTCTGAATTTTCAGGTTTACAAAACAAAAAATAGGATATTTACAACGTAAGAAAGTCTATCAAACATTTAGAGGAGGAAATTACTAATGAATTTGACTAAACTTAAGAAAAGTAATTTATTGAAAGTAGGAACAGCAGCTATTCTTTCTGTGGGTGTTCTTAGTGCTTGCGGAGATGATGATCCCGTTATAGATGAAAATGATGATGTTGAAGTAGATCAACCCGCTGATGTAACACCAGATGATGATGTGAATGTGGACGAGCCTGAAGTAGACATGGAACCTGATACAGATACTGAAGTAGACACGGAACCTGATACAGATACTGAAGTTAAAAATAATGACGAATAACCTATAGTATGAACAATCCCCTCTGTAATCACTCAAATACGATGATTTATTGAGGGGTTTTTCATTTTACATATTTATTCTGTGTTATTACACACGCAATTTTTTTACTTTTTATGTGTAAGATCTTGGCACTACGTATAATTTTTCCCCATTCATCACACTATGAGAAGTAGTGGTGCATTGGTAAATTATGAAAGTCATATATACAAGGAGGAGAGCAACGTGACAGAACCTAGACAACCTGATGATACACAAAAAGGAATGAGTCGTAGGAATTTCATGAAAAACACCGGTCTATTAGCGGGAGGTCTAGTCGGCGGATCATTATTCGGTGGACTGTTGACTAACCAGCTCCAAAAACCAGGCGCACCTACAAACACGGAAAAAGAAGACAACCACTTATTGGAGGCACGTACATTCTTTAGTAATGCCGAAGACTTTCTTATACTTTCCGCTGCTACTGAAAGGCTGTTTCCCAAAGATGATTTAGGCCCAGGCGCTATTGAACTAGGAGTCCCCTACTTTATCGATCGACAACTTGCCGGGGAATGGGGAATGAACGCAAAAGAATATATGAAAGGGCCGTTTTTGCAAACAGGTGCCGCAGATCCATATGAAAATCAAGAAGAAATGACGCAAGACCGAGGTCCAAACGCTGAAACGCAAGTACCTACACCAGCCTTCAGGTATCAGACTCCCATGACAAGAGGAGATATTTTCACGGAAGGCGTACATGCATTGGAACAAACGGCACAAGAGAAATTCGAAACAAACTTTCGTAATTTAGAACCGGAGCAGCAAGATGAGATTTTGCAGATGTTCGACGAAGGAAAAGGGAAAGTGAACGGTGTCGCTTCAACGACGTTCTTTAATCTGTTACTACAAACAACCATTGAAGGTGCGTATGCTGACCCGGTCTATGGCGGAAACCGCAATATGGAAGGCTGGAGAATGAAGGAATTCCCTGGTCCACGTATGAGCTATACAGCAGATATTGAAAAAGAAGACTTCATAGTAATGAAACCTGAAAGCTTACGTAATTACCAAGGTCACTGATAACGGGAGGAACTCATATGGCGAAAAAACTAAAAAAAGTAGATGTTGTCGTAGTAGGAAGTGGTTGGGCAGGTGGAGTAGTCTCTGCTGAATTAGCTAAAGCTGGCTATCAAGTCGTCACACTAGAACGCGGAAAAAAACAAGACCGACGAGACTATATCGGTGTTAAAGATGAATTACGCTATACTAATCGTTACGAGATGATGCAAAATCTATCTCCTGAAACCATTACGTCACGCGTGAACATAGAAGATACTGCCCTTCCTGTTCGAACAAGAGCAGAAATGATGGCTGGTACCGATTTGGGCGGTGGTAGTGTCCACTGGGCAGGTGCGACATATCGATGGAGACCGATTGACTTTGAATTGCGTTCTAAAACTATTGAACGTTACGGCAAAGAGAAAATTCCTGAAGGTATGACGATTCAAGACTGGGGCATCACGTATGATGAAATGGAACCATATTACGATAAGTGGGAAAAAACCGCCGGTATTTCGGGCGAACCTGATCCACTTGGGGATAAGCGTTCTAATGATTACCCTAATCCTCCTATGCTAGCATCGCCAGCTGTAAAGTTATTTAAAGAAACTACAAAGAAAATGGGTTATCACCCTTACCAAGTGGCTTCGGGAAACTTATCACAGGCGTACACGAATCCCGATGGTGAAAAATTAAATGCTTGTATGTTCTGCTCTTATTGTACGATGTACGGCTGTGACTTCACGGCTAAATCGGATCCGTTGGCTACAGTTATTCCAACTGCCCGAAAAACGGGAAACTGCGAAATTCGGACCAACTCTTTAGTGCGTCGCGTTCTGCATAAAGATGGAAAAGCAACCGGTGTATTATTTACTGATACACGTACAGGAATTGAATACGAACAACCTGCAGACGTTGTCGTATTAGGTGCGTTTTCCTTTACTAATAATCGCTTATTGATGCTTTCCAAGATTGGGACACAGTATGATCCAACAACACGTAAAGGAACAATTGGACGGAACTTTAATGGACAATTTAACATCACATTCCTTGGAGCAAGAGGATACTTTGAAAAGAAGAAGTTTAACTTCTATATGGGAGCAGGTGCTCTTGGTGGTGCTATGAGTGACTTCGCCGGCGATAACTTTGATCACTCTAATCTAGATTTCATTAATGGTGGGGGCATTGAAATGCGCCAATATGGGGATGCTGCTATATCGTCGAACCATGTTCCTAGAGGGACACCAAAATGGGGACCGGAGTTTAAGAAAAACTCGATCCATTACGCGAATCGTTCGCTAGTTGTGTGGTATACACCTGCTGTCATGTCATGGTGGCATAATTATGTGGATCTCGATCCGACGTACAAAGACGAATACGGAGATCCGCTACTACGCATTACGAATCGTTACACAGATCAAGACCGCAATATTGCTAAATTTGGAATTGAAAAATGTAGCGAAATCATGAAAGAGATGGGTGCAGATATCATAGACGAAGATGAGGTTCCAGAAGAGTTTGACCACATATATTCAGGCGGTCACTATGCGGGCGGCATCATCATGGGAGCAGACCCTGAAACCTCTGCAGTGAATAATTACCTTCAAATGTGGGAGATGGACAACCTATTCGTTGTCGGCGGTTCAGCGTTTCCCCAATTTGGAGGTCATCACCCCACTTCAACTATCGGTGCGTTGGCGTATCGTGCAGCAGAAGGCGTAGAGAAGTATTTAAAAGAAGGCGGTCCGCTTGTAGAAGCGAAGCAAGCAACTCTAAATGCCTAATAACCCCTGCAGCCGAATAGATTTCGGCTGCTTTTCGTTATACAACATCCGTGAGTATTCGGTAATGTAAAAAGGGTTATGCTATTCTTAGAATAACGTTACCTGTACTGTATGCCTCCTTACTTTAGAGGTTTACTTAGGAACTGTCTGAATGTATAGTGCAAGTAGAGCTCATTCATACTGAACCATAAAGAAAAAACGGATTCTCAGTGCAATACTGGGAATCCGTTTTTCTTTATCGTACATTGGAAGCGACAATTCCTAATCGATCACGTTCAATAACACCTAACTTGTACATACGCCAACGGAAACTAGACATAACAAACGCGTGCATACTGGCTTGCGTTATATATTAGATGGACCATGGAATGGAAGGTAAATAATCATGAATCGCAATGATTACTTCATTCGATCCTGGAATCTTTCGAAACTCCATTCTTCCGCGTTCTTTGGAATCAGGATCCATTAATAGACCACCTGTAAGATAGTAGAGCGAGCGATCCTTTGTCCTGCGATCTACAGAATAACGTAATTCAAGCAATGTACGATTCCCGAGGAAACCCGATTCGACAATTCAACTCGTCATCTATATTTAGGTAAAATCCTTACTGAGAATCGTCTAACTAGCTTCGATACAATTGAAAAGTAATTGCCTTACGGACCGATAATCAGCCCTACATTTAATGCAGTAACAGGAACGTTATTATGCAAAGTTATCCGCTAAAATAACATCCATATCTTCAAAAGTACCTTGAGATAATTTCGCTGACTTCAGCATGGAATGAACTAGATATACCGCAATATCAGCACCAGCCAAGCTCTTCTCTGCATCTTTCATAGAAAACAGATCACAAGATCGCCACTCTACGTCTTCTGTATTCTCCCGTTGATCTCCATTGCGAGATAGACCAATCACTTTGGCTTTTCCTCTAATTTTTTTCAATAAATTATTGCCAATATATCCACTCGCCCCCTCAACGGCCGCAACCAACTTCTTTTCTCCCATACAGTCACCCCTCTCTCGTACATGTACAATAAAATTACCCGATTTAAGAGTTTTATAAGCCTATTTATTAAAATAATATTAATTAAATCAACAGTATTTGCTTTTTATATAAAGAGTAGTTATACTAATCATAGAACGATGAAAACTATACGTGTTTTTATAGTTTTCATTCTATATATAGTGATAGGAGTACGATAAATGAAAGCACGTATTATGAAGGCTTTCCTCGAAGAAGTTCATGAGAAAAGTATGAAGTTCACAATGGATGATCTAGCCAAAAGACTAGGTATTAGCAAACGGACTTTGTATGAACACTTTTCTTCCAAAACGGAAATTTTAGACGCGATTATAGACTCAACATTACAGGAGTTCGACGAAAAAACCGGTAGGATTATGAACGACCAAGAATTACCTCTTGTAGATAAGATTAAGAAAGTCATTACAGTCATTCCGAAATATAATGATTTTTATAACTGGCAAATCCTTGATCAGATGAAAAAAACGCATCCAGAACAATGGGAACGCGTCCACGCAGCACTTCATGAATGGGATGAACTTCGCGAATTGATTGAACAAGGAATTCATGAAGGAATCATTGCAGATCAAAACGTAGAGTTACTGATGAAGTTGATTATAGATGCAACGAACTCCACGCTTGATCGAAAGTTTTTTTATGAAAATCGTATAACTGTAACCGAAGCACTGGATTCCATAGTGGATATTCTGTTGTTTGGGTTTATTATAAAACGATGAATAAATAAACTGATAAAACAAAAATAGTTTTACCGTTTTACACAAAATTGAAAGCGAGATGGAATTATGAGCCTCCACGCAAGTGAGGTAACGAATGAAAATTGGCAGGATGTTGCCTATTTATCCGTACACGAAAACCAAAAGAACTTTATTGAAAGCAATTCATTTTCACTAGCACAATCACAATTTGAACCAGAATGGAAGTCTATTGGATTATATGATGGAGAAAGTTTAGTCGGTTATGCAATGCATGGACGTGAGGCAGATACAGGCAATGTATGGCTTGATCGCTTTATGATCGATCAGCATCACCAAGGAAAAGGCTATGCCAGCAGATTTCTTACACTTTTACTTACCAGAATGGAAGAAAAATATCAATGTGACAAGATTTATTTAAGTATTTATCCAGATAATAAAGCAGCACAACACTTATATGAAAAGTTCGGATTTAAGTTAAATGGACAAATTGATGATTTGGGTGAATTCCCTTGTCTTATCATGGAACTTGACCTTCAAAGGAGTCCTTTGCAATGAGTTTTTCACCCAAGTTAAATCAATTAGATACTGAGCCAGTAGGACGTATCTTTTTACGGTACTTAATACCGTCAACTATCGGTATGTTGCTGATGGCAATCAATATTGTAGCGGACGGCATCATGGTCGGTAATCGATTAGGTGCAGAAGCATTAGCGGGAGTCGGAATTTCGGCTCCCGTTTATACGATTTTTTTTGCCATTTCCCTTTGGATCGGTATAGGTGCCGCCACGAAATACTCGATGGCAATAGGCTCCAAAGATGTTCTGAAAGCTCGTTCGATTTTCACACATGCTATTTTCTCCATTTTCTTATCCACCATTATAGTAGGTTTAACTGCTTTTATCTTTAGGGATCCGTTAGCTTACGCACTTGGAGCCAATACAACTACTTTCCCTTATGTTTCACAATATTTATTTGTCATTCTACTATTTGGCTTTATCTTTACTGTAGAAAACACCTTTAGTATTTTCGTACGCAACGATGGAGCACCGAATCTTTCAATGGCTGGGCTAATTGTGACATCTGTCGTTAACATCATACTGAATTATGTATTCTTATTTATTTTTGATTATGGTGTTGCCGGTGCTGCATCTGCCACCATTATTGCATCATTCATAGGTATGCTAGTACTCGCAACCCACTTCTTAAAAAAGAACAATAACTTGAAACTCATTCGCTTGAAGTTTAATAAAAAGCTGTTTCTAGCCATTCTATTTGTTGGATTCCCGAGCTTCCTTTCCGAGCTAGGGATCTCTATCTTTACCATTACACATAATATCGCGTTCGAACGGATGGCCGGCACGGAAGGTGTTGCGGCCTTCTCTATTTTGAACTATGTACACAGTGTCATGCTCATGCTGTTCCTTGGAATGGGTGGTGCGATTCAGCCACTTATTAGTTATTATCAAGGCTCCGGCAACCGGGCGAGGATGAAGGAAACTATAAAGAAGGCTACTCTCACCGTCGTCATCGCAGGTGCTGTGTTCTTCCTTGTCGGTCAATTCGCGGCAAGCCCTATCGTATCGATCTTCGGGGACTTCCCACAAGCCGTAAGAGATTTGGCTACTACAGGAATTAATCTATTTTTCTTCGCTTATTTATTCACAGGTACGAACTTTGTCATGATGACCTATTATCAGTCTATCGGCAATGTACGAATGGCAACTTGGATCACTGCTTCACGCGAAATTATCATTATGTTGATTTTCTTGTTAATACTACCTCGTTTCTTTGGATTGAACGGTATTTGGTTGTCTATTCCAGCCTCTGAGTTTGTCGTGTTTGTTGGTGTCTACTTATATCAAAGAAACGCTACTCGGCATTCTTTAATTGGCTAATTTGGATAAAGCATATCAAATCGTAGTAGCTGAATTAGTAGGTAGTAATTAATTCATAATAAGATACCCCTGACCTTACCGTGTCAGGGGTAGTAATCTGTTATAGGGATTCTTTAATTACACGCTTATAATTCAACACGGAAAGCAAACCAAATATCGAATATAGTGCTGTGTAGATTAACATTACGATAATCGTTGGTGTCAGCATTTCAGTACCGAATAAAAACCAGCCGGATTTCACAGCAAAATAGCTGTGTAAGAGACCGACCACTAACGGAATCCCGAAATTAAATAACTGCTTTCGTTGAATCCCTTTCAGTAAATCCGTTTGTGTATAGCCTAGTTTACGAAGTATAGTGTAGTTCGACTTTTCATCTTCACTTTCGTCCATCTGTTTAAAGTATAGGATACAGCCTGACGTAACAAGGAACGCGAGGCCAAGGAATCCCACGATGAACATGCTCATGCCAGCACCTTGCATTTGTTTCGTCTTTTCCTCAAGCTTTGATTCATGTCCTGCCCACTCATTTATCCCCAACACATTAAATAGTTCATTCGCTCTTCCGAGATCATTTTCATTCTCAATATCCACTCCATGATACTCAGTAAATTCGGACGTTATGGAAGGATCTTTATCTACATTCATTCTCTGAAACACTTGATCATCCACTACCGCGACAACAAAACCATAAGCTACACGTGTTGGAAGAACAGCTACTCTTTCCGTCCCTTTTAGCGTTAGATCATACACATGCTTTTTGCCTTGAAATACGATTTGCTGATCCGCTTGGAATTTCATAAATTTTTCCGTCAAACTATCGGAGTTAACGAAGAGCAATTCCTTTTCTTCTACGTCTACCTCTGGCAATACCTCATCACTAATGACAATCATCTGCATATCGGTGTAACTCATCTCTTGACTTCCCCCACCTGGAACAGATACAACTCTCGATAAATCAACAGGTATAGTCAATAGATCAATAGCTGAATCTGAATAAGCTATGCCCTCACTGTCAAGTGCCTGCGTAAATTCCATTGCACGCGCAGTGTCAGGAATGGTAAAGTCGGCAGGAATAGTTCGCTCTACTGACTTTTCCACTGAGTAATATGATATATAACTTAACGACAGTAACGCTATGGATAGCGCAGATAACGATGTAATTATCATTAACAGAAGAGAATTGGATCTCATTCGAAACATAATGGAAGAGAGAGACAGCACGTCGTTAACGTTCAAATATCCTCCTTTACGTTTACGAATCATGTTAGAGATAAAGCTGACAGACCCTTTATAAAATAAATAGGTTCCTAAGACCACAGAAGCTAATATAACGATCATCACTAGAAATAGCTGATTTCCAAGGAACACACTACTAAATAATCGGGATGATAAATAATAGCCGAATACAATGAGTAGAATACCGACCATTCCGATGATCGCCTCGAATACTGTCATCTTTTTCACTCGCTGTTGTGTCACGGTCGTCACACGGAACAAAGACAATATACTTTGACGTTTAATGAATAGCGCATTCATGATCAAAATTAATACAAAGATTGCCGCAAATACGATCAACGTCTGAAGTAATGCCTCCGAAGAGAAACGCAAAGTCGCAACATCCGTTACACCGGTGATCTTAAATAGAATCAACATAAGTAATCGTGACATCGAAAACCCTAAGAATATCCCTACAATGAGAGAACCGACGTATAAAACGAAATTTTCCACGCTTAAAATACGGAAAACAGTTCCTTTCGTCATCCCGATCAATTGGAACAATCCAATCTCCTTACTGCGTCGTTTAATGAATAGATTGTTAGCATATAGCAAGAATACAGACACAATAACAATCAGAAAAACTGAACCTGATTTAATAGCTGCGGCACCTTTCATTCCTCCCGTCACATCGTCCAATGCTGGATCGAACTGCAAGGTCACGAATGAAAAGTACAAGCCTACGCTAAAAATCAGCGCAAAGATATACACATAATAATGCTTGAGGTTTTTTTTGATATTACGGAAGATTAGTTGATTAAGCGTCATGTTGCACACCGCCCAGCACACCTTGCGTTTTGATTATGTCATTAAAAAATTCGTTACGCGTTTGGTCTCCTTTATTCAGTTGCGTATAAATTTGTCCGTCTTTGATGAACACGACACGCTCACTAAAACTTGCGGCAAGAGGGTCATGAGTGACCATAATAATAGAGGCTTTTCGTTTCGTATTGAGATCACTTAATTTGTTCAACAAATCGGATGCCGCCTTTGAGTCAAGAGCGCCTGTTGGTTCATCCGCAAAAATGATGCTCGGATCATGGATGAATGCTCGGGCAGCAGACGTCCTTTGCTTTTGACCACCAGATATTTCATTTGGATATTTAGTGGCGATTTCCGAAATACCCAATTCCTCCGCCACTGCAAGAAACTTTTCATTGGCTACTTTTCTAGATACTTTTTGTACAGATAGTGGGAGTAGTATGTTTTCTTTTACTGTTAATGTATCGAGTAGGTTATAGTCCTGAAAGATGAAGCCCAGATGACGTTTTCGAAATTCCGCCATTTGCTTTTCTTTCATGTCATTGAGATTCTGGCCTTCTATACTGATCGTTCCCTGGCTAACACGATCAATCGATGAAAGCACGTTCAATAGGGTCGTTTTTCCCGAACCCGATGCCCCCATAATGCTGACAAATTCACCCTTTTGCACTTTGAGGTCTAGCGCACTCAATACTTCTTGTTTATTGAATTTATTACCGTATGTTTTATAGATTTTTGTCGCTTGTAAAATTACCATATTTATCACTCCTTGTTCTTTCTATCTTAATCAATGTACTGATTTTTCTCCTGCCTTTAATATGACAATTAGAAAAAGCATGTGACGATTATGTCACATGCTCCTACATATGCGTTATACGAATCAATTCATTTTCTTTCGCAAAGATCAAAGAGAACCGCATACCTTCTCCTACTGTTGATTCTACTTCAGTCGTAATCAGGAGCGATTCTGCCACTTGTTTTGCTAAGTACAGCCCCATTCCTGTGGCAGCATGATGTTGATGGTTTGCTGTTCCAGTGAAACCTTTGTCGAATATTCGAGACAAGTCCCTTGGAGCAATTCCCTGCCCAAAATCTTCAATCGATAGCGTGGTGATTCCTTCCTTACTAGTACACCGGATACTTATGTCCGAATCCTTGCTGTATTTCACCGCATTCGTCAGCAATTGCCTAATAATGAAGCCGAGCCATTTTGCATCAGTCAATACATTTTCTGTTTCCAATAAGATATCAAAACCAATGCGCTTTTGCATACACCATTGTCTTAAAGATTTAATTTCTTGAAATAGCAACTTCTGCAGATCTGTCTTTTCGATATATAAATCATTCCGGATGAAGGGGATGCGATTTAGATGTAGTTGCTGGTCAAGTAATAGATGAATCCGAAGCCACTCGTACATCAACTGTGAGCGGAGTGTAGAATCCGTACGTTCGATCATTAATTGCAACGTGGTCAGCGGCGTTTTCACTTCATGTATCCAATTCAACATGTCATCTTTCTCTTGTTCTAAACTAATTTGCAATTCATTCAACTGGTGTTTAAATACTTGAATTTGTTCGGACATCCTTTCAGAAGTAATGGCTTCGAAAGGACTATTCGCTTCAGGTATTGCAGTGAGATCGAATGATGGTTCTACCGTTTCTAAGCGTTTATAGAATCTTGATTCTTTTTCATAACGCATGACTATAAAAATAACGAAGGATAAACAGGAAATGAATGCAATATAGACAGTAGACAAAAACGGAATACTTGTGTCCAAATAACCCATTGCTAGAACGAGCAGTTGCGAGAAGATAAAGAACAGTATCCAACTAGCACGTTCTCTAAGAAATAATTTGATCATAATTGTTCTTCCTTCGCCATATACCCTTGCCCCACCTTTGTTTCGATCACATCTATTAAGCCGATTTCCGCGATCCGTTTACGCAAACGGTTAACGTTGACTGTCAGCGTATTATCACTAACAAATCTTTCATCATCCCAAAGACTCGTGATGATTTCCTCCCTTGATACAATTTCATTCTTTCTAGCTATTAATATTTTCAAGATGTACATTTCATTTTTCGTCAACTCAATAGTTCCTTTTTCATTGGTGAGCGTACCTTTCACAAAATCAACAGCGGCATCACACCACGTTTTCACTTCCAATGTCTGATCGGCACTATAGCTATAAACACGGCGTAGGATTGCTTGGATTTTCGCAATCAATACATCAAAGTGAAATGGTTTTTGAACGAAATCGTCGGCCCCGAGTTGCATCGACATCACCATATCAGTCGGATGATCTCGTGAAGACAAGAAAATAATTGGGACATTCGAATGCGTTCGGATCATCCTACACCAATGAAATCCATCAAACTTCGGTAATTGGATATCGATGATGACAAGATCCGGCTTGATTTCCGTGAATTCTTGCAGCACATGGCCAAAATTTTGAATTCCCACCACTGAGTAGGACCATTGCGTTAAACGTTCTTTTATTTCTTCAAATAATGTTTGATCATCTTCGATTAGCAAAATTGTAAACAATGAACTCACCACACTTTTTCTTAATTGTTATTAGTTTATCCTATAAACAGTCAAAATTAAAACAGCGCGTAAGTGAAAGTAGATTCACTTACGCGCTGTCGTGTTGTCTATATTAAATAAAATAACCCACCATTCACCACATCCACCGTAATGCGCGGTTTAAAACGCTCTTCCATTGCTTGCTTCTCCATCTCATAGCACTGAGGTTTCGGTTCTTGCCCTTCATAGAAGTAATCTAATACTGCTTGATCTTTCTTCCATCTCTTTTCCGCTTCCTCCACCCATGTTAGATCTTCTCCTTCAATTACTTGAGAGATCACCGTATCCAATCGATCAAGTGCGCGAGTAGGTGTGATGATATAAGGTAAGTGAAATACTTGTTCAGACGATTGCTCGGACAAATCCCGCATAGCAATAGTCTCCTGGAACTCTTTTAAGACAGTACCTGTCATCAAATTGATGCCTAGTGAATACAGTATTTCCTTCGTTTGATGGCTGGTGAATGACACTTTATAATTTACACCCACCCACGGAGTCAAAATCTGCTGTTCGTTAGTGTCTACTATGCGCTCGTACAGTTTCACGTACTGCCCCATCTCTTTGGTCAATCGAAATAATTGATGGAGCCGCGGAGATCCCAGATGAATTACTTCCCCTTTCATTCCGTTTTGCAACTGCTGCATATCTGTAATTAGCGTGAGCTGTGCCGGATTCGGTATCTCATTGACGCTTTCAATATATCTCCAATAAAAAGGCCGATTCATAATTCGTTTATCCATATCGATGGTTAGTTGCACAGTTAAATAATGTTCATTTCCATGAAGTATTTCACAGTCATTTTCCGTAAAGAATCTGTGAAGATACGTATGGATTTCTGTCGAATGCATACATTCTCCTCCTTCACACAGACTGTTCTTTCATTTCCAAAATATCATCTAGTTCGCCTACTACTTGTTCGAACGTCTCAATCTTTCCTTGCAGCACTTTCATCACATGGTCATCAATCGTTTCTTTTACAGCCAAATTGTAAATCTGTACATCGTGTTCTTGCCCTAGCCGATGTACACGACCTATTCGCTGTTCTAATTTCATTGGATTCCAAGGAAGATCATAATTGATGACATGATGGCAAAATTGCAGGTTAATTCCCTCTGCTCCAGACTCTGTCGCGATTAGCACTTGCGCTTGCTGCTTAAATAAATGCTTAATCCACTCCCGACTGCTTTTGCTTAACTTGCCGTTAAAAATGACATTTGATATTCCATTCGCATATAGATAGTCACTCAAATATAATTGCGTCATACGATATTCAGTGAAAATAATCACTTTTTCGTTCGCTTGTGCAATCAATTCGGCCGCTTTTTTAGCTTTAGAATGAATCGACATTTTTTCCAATTGATCGATGACATCTTTCACATAGGAGATTTCTTCCGCTTGCTTACATTCTTGCAGTTTCATCCTTAATGTACCAATTGTGGCATCGGGGCTGCTACACATTTCCCTTTGTAAAGTCATCGTGGAAAATGCATCGGAGAATAGCGGAGATAGTTGTTTCAGATTGGATATAGCGGTGTAGGCCTGTCTTTCACTGTCTGTGAATGTGATAGGAACTGTATGAATCTTCCGTGTGGACCATTCCACACCCGTATCCTGCCGTCTATTACGGACCATGACCTGGCTGACTAGCTCTTTTAAATAACTATCTCGCTCTTCATCACGATTTTTAGCAGAAAACACGGAAGAAAACTCCTCATAGTTTCCTAAATGGCCTTGTTTAAGTAACGTCACTAGATAAAACAATTCAAACGTATCATTTTGAATCGGTGTTGCTGTAAGCAATAAACAGAACTTCTTCTTCAAACTTTGTACAAATTTATAACTGATCGTCTGATGATTTTTTAATTTATGCGCTTCATCTACAATAATCAAATCATAATCTTGCGCAAAGACTTTCTCCTTATGTGGACTGCGCTTGGCTGTGTCCATACTCATGACGACTACATCTACATAATCGAGCTCGTAATTCTTTTTGTACAACAGCGCAGGGATGTGAAATTTCGTATATAGCTCTTCCACCCATTGATTAACTAGAGAAGCGGGTACTAGTATCAGCACTTTTTTCACGAGACCTCGCAGCAAATATTCCTTAATAATTAGGCCAGCTTCAATAGTTTTACCAAGCCCTACTTCATCTGCTAAAATTGCTTTACCGTTCATCTGTTCAATCACTCGTTCAGCCGCTTGTATTTGATGAGGTAACGGTTTTACATTGGGTAAGTAAGCGAGTGACTGCAATCCAGTAAAGTCAGTAATTAAGTTGTTTTTCGTGATGTCATAACTCATGTTATACAGCACTGCATTATTCCATGGTTCTTGGTTTTCAAGTCGTTGAATAAATCCTTCTTTCCAAGAAGACGATCTTTCAATTAGCATTCCAATCACCTCAACTAGCTTGTATGTTTTGATTAGAATACCCTGAAAAAATATTATTATGATAAACAAAAAAGACCCTTCGCGTACTGAAGGGCTTTAGGACTTGCATCGATTAGACTTCAAAAGCGATAAAACTTCCTTCGTCATCAAAATCGGTTATATGAAGGACACGGTCTGAGAATAATTCGGCGACAGCTGTATCTTTCCCTATGGTTAAGGTAAGTACTTTGAACTCCTTTTGTTTTTTCCTATCGTTAAATTCCTTTAGAAAACTTTCGCTAATCTCATCTTCTCCGTCGCTAACAAAAATAATATCTGCATGGTTAAATGTACTGTCTTCTATTACTTCAAGGGCGCCTTGCAGTGAAAGTGTAAAATCTGTTCCCCCACCCAAAAAAGTTCTGGCCAGTCGTGCAAGTTCAGTTGATGTGATCTTCCCTTTAGTGAATACTTCTTTTTGAATAGTCGTAGAAAATAATAGAACACATAAATCCCGACGTTGTCTCTTGGCGATGGATAGAAGTGCCAAGACGAATCCTTTTGACTGAGTGTCAAGCAATTTCATACTTCCCGATTGGTCAAGACAAAATACAATTGGACCTTTGCCAAGATCCTCACGCTTCTTCTGTTCAAACTGCATGGTGTTTCCTTCAGCAAAACGCCGCAGAAAATCTTTTCTCGTCGAGTCACTTGAATAGAGTCCTAATTCCATCGGCACAAGACGTTCTATTTCACTTCCAATAGTTACACCACGCCTCTCTATTGCCTCCACATAGTTCGTTTTCTGCTTTTCCCGCGCCACTTTTTGAAAACGCCCCGCCCACTCTGCAATTTCCTGAATTTTGGGATCCATCGCTAGTTGATCTGCTATTGCCAGTTGTTCACGTAATGGCACTTTCTTTAACTCAGCGTCTCCTTTACCCGCACTGCTGCCCCCCATAAGGGAAATCAGGCTGTCTTTTACTTTAATCGATTCTTTAACCGCTTCATCGATCGCTTGCAAAAATCGTTCGCCATTTGTTTCGAGTGTAAATTCAAGCTGATCATTTAATTTATCAGTAGCATCAGCTAGTTCTTGGACAGGTCCATCTTCTATTTCTTCCGGTTGTTGATCCAAATGTTCAATCGGCACATCATCTTGTAGCGCTTCTACAGCTTCCATTTTCTTTAGCAATTCTTCATCCATCGCTTTTGCTTCTGCGAGCCATAGATTAATTTTCTCAACCAACTTTACCGTACAGACAGTTGCGGCCAGATCGTCCAATCGAGTGAAATTCCTATATTCCTCAAAATTTCCATCTTTCATTAGCTTTTCTATAATGGTCTTATTTGTTTTCAGTGCTGAATCCATTTGCTCATGTAAAATTCGTGGTTTCATTTTATATAACGATGCCCAGACATCGCCAAGCAACGCTTCCGTAGTAGGTAATTGTCCTTCTTCCCTGACCTTTTGCAAACCGTCTGACATCTCAAATAGTTCTTTAAAGCGTCTTTTATCAAATGTATCTGTATTCACTACGGAGCGATCATCTCGAATTATTTTACTTCTTTTCATAGAATATCACTCCTTTACATTCTGAAGAAGACACCACGCTGCTCACCATTTCCATCTTTCTTTTCGTTCGTTTCACCGTAGTAAGCAGTATCCATCCGACTACTTTCAATTTCATTTTTCAATAAAATCATTTGTTTTTGTAAATGATCTACTTCAGTGGTACGGCTACTATTTTGCTCTTTTAAAGTATTTAACTCTGTTGATAAAGCAGATATTTTCTGAACTGCTTCCATACCCGCCTCTGTTGACTGGTCACGCACTGCACAATCATAGATCTCATTCGCTTCCTGTTCAATTGCCGAAAGCCTTTGTGCTAAACTATCTTGCGAATGTCTACGTACAATGTGGCAAACAGTCTCTTTTTGATCCAAAGTCTCCCAGAGTGCATTCTCAAGAATCACCATATCCTCCACCTGGACGGATTCTCTTTGATGGATCAAAGCTCTCGCTTGCAAGATACTCAACGATTGTTTGAATCGACGATCCGACGGCTGTATTCCTTCGTCATGGAGTTCTCTTCGAATTGTAGACAATGTATCATATACTTCATCTGAAATATGGACCATATTCGTCATGTTTTGAAGTTCTACTAAGTCATCCAAATGCAGAGTCGGAATTTCGACATGTTCGCCTTCATCTTTCATCATCGATACAAAGTTAGATTCATCCTCGATAAAATTAATTTCAAAACGTAATAGGAAGCGGTCAAATAAAGCTTCAAGTCCTTCGCCTTCTTCAGGATATTCGTTGGAAGCACCAATGACTGACATTAATGGTACTTCAATAGGTTGTCCATCATTATAAAATAGTCTTTCGTTGATTAAAGTCAATAAACTGTTTAATATGGCAGAGTTTGCTTTAAAAATCTCATCCAAAAACACCAAATGTGCTTCCGGCATTTTACCAGCAGTATTACGCTTATATACACCTTCTTCTAAATCTTTTAATGACAATGGTCCAAATACTTCTTCGGGAGTACTGAATCTTGTCAGTAACCATTGAAAATAAGATGTACCGTTCACGATTTTTGCTAGCTCTATTGAAAGTGCAGATTTCGCTGTTCCAGCTGGCCCAATCATTAACATATGTTGTTTGGATAGGAGAGCTACTAAAATTCCTTCTACTTCGTTTTCACGTTCAAAGAACTTTGTATTCAATGCCTTTTTTATTTCATGTAACTTCGTTATATTCGTATCCATATAGACATCTCCTCAATTCTTAATAACGAATCATTGTTTTCTTTATGTAACAGTGTGACTGTAATAGCATGATTTTAATCGCTCAATCCATAATTCCTTCATGAATTATAGTCTGATCCACCTTAATTTCTTGTCCAACCTTTAATATATGGTTAGAGTTCTGAACTACTCATTTTACAGTAGCCTGTCTACATCTATTACCCCTTTTATCTCCTATCAACTCGTCCCGTAAGTACTTTTCTAAATATATTTTCTTGATACTATACAAGGGTTAGACGACTACTAACGTACTTAGGGTATTGCAGATAGTACACGATCGGGTGATGCAATATTTCCTTTCTTAGAGTTTTTTAATCTTGGAAACGTGTATAATAACGGTTGATAATAACTAGAATGGATGAGCAACATGAACACAAAAACAGTACCATTAAAAGTTGGTATCATTCTCTTGAGTGCCTTTCAAGTTTATACAATCTTTACTAGATGGGGAGAAGATACACTTGGAACAATTATTGCCGGTGTAATTTTAGTAGGATGTATAGTATTACTGATGGCAGGCATGTTCTTTAGAAGCGATAAACACAGCAACCATTTAAAATAATCGCAACGCTCCTCACGCAGTGTAAAAAACACCTCTTAAGCTAGACTCTATGAAAAAGTCTAGCTTAAGGGGTGTTAATTTTTAGTAAGATTTATCTCATGAAATTCTTTGATAAAATGCCTCAAAGCCTTCCTTAGATTGGTGTACAGCAAAGGCGTTCTGCATTACACGTCCTCATTCGTCGACAATACATTAGTCATGGATGCTTTTAGCGATCCATGATTAATGTGTTTTCAATGACTCAATCAAGTTTCTCATTCCATTTAGAATTCATAGATAGAGTCCTCCTGCTGGTTGATGGATCAATTCAACGTTGACATCCAGCATTATCTATCCAACCAAGTATAATTTATAAGAAAATACAGTATTATTCTTTAAATGATAAACTCTCTTCCTCTAAAAATGTTCTCATAATTGGTAAGGAAGCGGGACCAATGCCATGGATTTTCAGAATTTCTTTTTCGGTGTATTTTGATAGTTTTTGTAAAGTATCAATACCATTATGGACTAAGGCATTTCTGGCAGGTGAGCTTAATTTCGATAGGAATCCACTTGTTGGTTTATTCTCTTTATCACAAGTAGGGCAACTTGTGCAGTCACTACTTTTGTAAAAAGTATGCCCTTTTTCACAAACCTTTACATTCATTTTTGCTTTCAATAGTAACACTCCCGCTAATTTCTAAATTCAATATAACACACTTCCAATAATTGCTTTTTACATTTTCGATATGACAATACAAACCAAAATAAAGAATGCTTTCAAAACGTAGTAGGGACTATTTGTTAACAAAGCAACAAATAGCTCACCTATTATAGTCCCATCCCCTGAACTTGTTTTTTTACTATTCTTTTCATGGTATTCCTTTGAGTAAAGAATTCCAAATATCAGTGTAAATATTGCTATAGATCCTGCAAGAAATTCTCCCCATCCCCAAATCAAAACGTTTTCCTGCTTTCTTAATTTTAATTACCCCTACTCAACTAACCTATCACTTTAATTGAACTAGAAAAAAGAGTCGTTTAATTAGCTCAATGTTCCAATCAACTAAAACAGATATTCTACCAAGCGACAGGGTGTCATCTGTTGATTTCACATAGAACTTCTTATTTTTGTCTCCATACATATGAAACATCTCCACTTCAATCAGCTTCCTACAGTAATCGCGTTCCCTTTATTTTGTAAAGTAGAAACTATACTTAATGCTGCCAGATAGCTTGTTTTAGGATTGTTTGGCATTGGCTCATTTTCGATTAGTAAATTCATTTTGCCAAAATCACCTTTCGCTTCAATAAGATGGGTGTTTCGCTGAATTTTCGGATCTGCTATAACGCGTACAATCGTTTTATCCGCACCCAGTCCTGCAATGGATAATAGTAATGCAACATTGACGTTTTTAGGGAATTTTTCAATTGCCTCCAATGCCACGCCATCAAATATGCATTCTTCTACAGGCTTCACATCTAGTCCTAGTGACGGATAGGACTTTCTAGTCGTAATGCGTACTTCCTTTAATCCACCTAGTGAATTTGCTGATTGTAGGAGGTCCAGTCCACCAATTGCTCCTGAAGGCAGATAAATATGTTGCTGATTCTTCCGCGCCACTTCTTTCATTTCATTCAAATATGCAACATCTTTAAATGCACCGATACTACTCAGTATCATGTCTTTCTTATTCACCAGCACTACTTCCATATGCTCCATCGCTACTTCAATCGTTGCAGCTTCCACGACTACGTCCATAGGAGATTGAATAAACTCCTGAAAGTCTGTATAGAACGTGGCACTGTACTGTGATTCTAGTACTGGCCCCACCTCTTGGTTTCGACCAAATATAGAAATAATTTCACCGTCCACTTTGCTGTTCCCGTTAATACTTTCTAAAAGATACTGCGCAATATTGCCAGTCCCAATTATGCCGATTTTCATTTTACAACACCTCTTCCTTCAGTATATACACTTCTTCCAGAAATAGATTACTTTCTATTTCAATACCCTCTCTATACATAAACAACACAAGGTACGAATAGGATGATATGGATAACAGATAGATAAATTAGGGGGTATGTATGAGTGGCTGGTTATACAGATAATTATGAACGGGATA
Organism: Sporosarcina sp. P34; assembly: GCF_002743375.1. Classification (GTDB taxonomy): domain Bacteria; phylum Bacillota; class Bacilli; order Bacillales_A; family Planococcaceae; genus Sporosarcina. The sequence goes on along the minus strand of NZ_PDZC01000006.1, from coordinate 109,753 downwards.
CGTATGGCATTATCGACTTTTGGGTGCGCAATAATTTTGAACATGGTGAGTTTTTCGATAGAGAAATCAGTCACCATGAGTTAGAGTTAGCACGTGCCAATCAGCAAATGATCGACCGCATGGGGAAAATTTTTAAAAAGACTGAATCCAAAACCGGCGACATCGGATTAATTATCGATGAAGCAAAGAGCTCTACAAAAGAGTTTGCTGATTTACTGCTGCATACGATGGATCGTGCGTTACATTGTGATGTAATTATTTCTACCCCTACTTCCCTTCTTGATCATATGATTCGAGAAGCTGAGGAAGCAGAGCGTGTGTTCAAATTAATTGAAACGAATTCTTACATCACACCAGCGGATGCAACACTACATGAGAGCAACTTCTGGCTTCGTCAAATGCTTGACCACTTACTATTCATCAGCCATTACGTGGATCCTTCTAACTACGAATTACACGATCAAGTGCGCGCGATGACTAGGAAGTTTGAAAACCTTCTACTTCAAGCGCAAGCATTGAAGACAATCATTCGCAGACCACGCAATGAAGTATCACCTGTGTTGAATACATTCAATCAAATGGTGATAAAGGAAGCAAAAGCACTCGAAGCTTTCAAGCTAGAATTAAGTGACCTAATCAAAGCCTGTGCCGCAGTTACGACGGCTCCGCCTGATTTGCTAGAACATATTGCGAGAGAAGCCCACCATCTGTGGAAGAACCTCGAAGATCAGGTTGTAAACTAATTTTCATGAAAACATGACGGGAATTTCCCCGTCGTGTTTTTTTATATATTTAAGCTTCGCTACAGTAGTAGAGGGACGGTAATGGCAATGACTTTGGCAGAACTGGAGCACTTTGTAGATAAGTAGGGAAAACATTTAATGAAGATGGCATACTGTTTTACGTGACCATGAAATGGCGTAGGATATCGTTCAGGAAGTCCTTATTTCTTTTTATGTGAAGTTGAACTACAAAGAACAAGGAAAGTTACGTACTTACTTAACCCAACTAACTGTCGATCTTTGTAAAGATCATTTACGAAGATGGTCATTTCGTGCTCTGGGTCCTAAAAAGATCAGATAGAAATCATACACACTGAACAGGATCAATTGATCATACAAGAAGAACAATCCATCATTGCTATCGCTGTATAAACATTACCTGTGAAGTATCGCAAAATTATTTTCTTCTATTTGCACATACTCGCAGATATACCAACGAATCCAACAAGCTACAACTTAATGCTATAGAAGATAAAACAACTCTTAGTAAAACCGCCTTCCTTTGAATCAATTCATAGGAAGGCGGTTTATTATTTGTTAATGAAGTATACCTTTATTTCACAACGGTCACAGGGCACACAACATGCTTCATTACCTTATGGCTGACGCTACCTAAAACCATTTCTTGAAATGAATTTAACCCACGGCTACCAATGACTAGTTTGTCAATTTTCTTTTCGTTTACATAGTTGATGATTTCCTCGCTAGGATTCCCTCTGAGTATAATCACTTTCGCTTCCACCGCCGCTTCCTTTGCCATAGCTAAAATCGGCTGCATTTTTTGTTCGCGTTTCAGTGCTAAGCTTTCAGAGCTTTGCTCTAACAGTCTTTCATCCTTTGCCTTGCTAAAATCCTGCACATAGATAATTTCTAACGTAACTCTAGGCAAATATTCTGCTAGCATAATCGCATGTTTTGCGGCACGCATCGCATTTTCAGACCCATCAATCGCTACAGCAATTTTCATATGGTTCACTCCCTCACAATAATTTTTCATATAATTGTTCACTTGAAGTATTTAGTCCACGAATCGTGACCGTCGTCCCTTTACTTTCCAGTTTAGTCACCACTTTTAGAATGGCACCCACTGCAGATTCATCCCATAGCTGACTATTTTCAAAATCAATAACAATCTGTTTTTCATTAATATTATCAAATGCCTGGATAAATCTCGTCGTAGAAGCAAAAAACAATGGACCTTGCACTTTATAGATACCCGCTTTATTCGTTACCGAGACACGCGATATCTTCGCAACAAAGAATAACGCACTTAGAACAACCCCGATCACTACGCCAATTGCCAAGTTGTGCGTGTATAAAATAATCGCCACTGTAATCAGCATAACAATAGATTCTGATCGCGGTGCAGACCGAAGAAACTTAAACGATCCCCAGTTGAAAGTCGTAGCCGCCACCATAACCATGACACCTGCAAGAACAGGCATCGGAATTTTGACGACCAAATCTCCTAATACAATAATCAAAAACATTAAAAATGCTCCAGCAGTCAATGTCGATAATCGACCCCTGCCACCTGATTTGACATTTATGACGGATTGCCCAATCAATGCGCAGCCTGCCATTCCACCAAAGAATCCAGTGATGAAGTTAGCAATACCCTGTCCGCGTGCTTCACGGTTTTTATTGCTCGGTGTATCTGTCATGTCATCAAGTACCTGCGAAGTCAGTAACGACTCTAGTAACCCGACAATCGATAGTGCCAATGAATATGGTAAAATAATTTTCAAGGTTTCAACGTTCAATGGAATATTAGGAAAAAAGAATGTTGGCAATGAACTCGGCATCGTACCCAAATCCCCGATTGATTGTAATCTAACCCCACTGAACAGCGCAATGGCTGTCATAACCACAATCGCAATCAGCGGAGCCGGTATCAAAGTGAAGAAACGCGGAACTGCATATACCAAAATCAATGTAACGACCGCAAAAACATATGTCATCGTACCCGAACCAATCAAATAAGGTAGCTGTGTCATAAAAATCATAATTCCTAGCGCGTTTACGAATCCTAACATCACGGAGTTCGGTATAAAGCGCATTAAATTCGCGACTCCTAGTGAACCTAAAATTAATTGAATAATACCCGTTAAAATAGTGGCTGCCAGTACGTATTCAAGACCATGATCAGCCATTAAACTGACAAGTACTAGTGCCATGGCACCCGTAGCAGCCGATATCAATCCAGGTCTGCCCCCGACAAACGCAGTAATGACGGCAATAGTAAATGATGCATATAGCGCAACACGCGGATCCACCCCGACGATAAACGCAAAAGCCAATGCTTCTGGAATGAGCGCTAGTCCTACGACTATACCTGCCAATATATCGGCGCGCACATTACCAAACCATTGCTGTTGTAAAGTTTGCATATTGTTCCCCCTCGTAATGGAAAAGTTCATACTATGTTAGAAGACCAACAGCATATCATTTCTAGTCCTAAAATTGAATCATTTTAGCAAACAATCAGGAAATATAGGATATGGATATATTCATCCGATTGTAAGTGAACAGCCGACTAATCAAACCATACCTAACTCCTTACACTATATACCATATCATTGAAGAAACTGGTATTAGTAAGTCAACATTTTATCTCTATTGAGAGAATCGATTTTCATTAACTATAAATAATAGCTAACTATTTACATATGACTATTTTTGTCTATCATAATAGACCTACTAAAATAGCCTCCTTCTCTATTTACAACAAATTATATACTGAGTCTTCAGAACCCCGTATTACTTCTTTCATTCAATGAACTATCTTGTACATTAAAGATACACATTATATTTTAACCGCTTGATGTCATAAGAGACTAGACCTATATAAAAATTAATATTATTAATAGACTTTTAACCCATTTTGTAGATTTAAAACTTTCCCGTATGTATAATGAAATCAACAACTAAATAATAACAGACAGGAGTTGGGATTTCTGATGATTAGATTCAATAGTATTAAGGCGAAACTACTGACAGGCTTCTCTATTGTGCTTTTATTGATAGTTTTACTAGGCATATTCATTTTCTCTACCCTCCAAGCAAATAATGCAGCTACGGAAAATATTCTAGAAAAAGAGTTACCCTTATTAATTGCTGACGAGCAGTTGGCACTTGGTATGGCGAATCGAATTGCCACCTCAAGGGGATATATTATGACAGGAGAATCTAGCTACAAAGATTTATTTGATACATATACAGAAGATAGTGTAAAGCATCAAACCACTGTTAGTGAGCTGGGAAATTCGAAGGAAATACAGGATTTGATTCAAAGAACCGTCGAATGGCGGGAGTACATCACCGAAAATGTATTTGCTGAATATGAACGTGGTAACAAAGAGTTGGCTGAACGTAATTTGTTGGCCTCGAATGACGATGCACGCAGTTTAATGCACTCATACGAAAAAGCAGCTGAGGATCGTGAAGTCATCATCACTGATATTGAAAAGAATTTACTTGCAGGTGGCAAAAATACTTTGATTTTAGTTACCAGTATAATAGCGTTAGTTATTCTTTTAAGCATAGTAGTTGCTATAACTACTGCTAATTCCATTTCTAAGCCTCTTCAAGTGGTAATGGAACGAATGAAACGCATCGCTAACGGCAATTTAAGCAGTCCGCCTTTAGAAACAAATTTACGAGATGAAATTGGACAACTGTTCGCATCTACGAATGAGATGAGTAATAATACGCACGAACTATTGAATGAGATACATACTGTGGCTCAAACGGTTTCATCCCAAAGTGAAGAACTAACTCAATCTGCTGGAGAAATAAAAATAGGTACTGCTCAGATCGCCACTACAATGGAAGACTTGGCTTACGGCACTGAATCCCAAGCTACTAACGCGAGTAGTTTATCAACTTCAATGGAAGTCTTCGTTTCTAAAGTAATGGATGCCAATGAAAACGGAGTCCACATTCACCAGTCATCAAATGAAGTACTGAAGATGACAAGTACCGGCAGCGAAGTGATGAATTCTTCATTGGAACAGATGCAGATTATCGATCAAATCGTCCATAATGCAGTGACAAATGTAGAAGGATTAGACAAGCATACACAACAAATTTCCCAACTTGTTTTGGTTATACAAGGAATTGCTGCACAAACCAATTTGTTAGCGTTAAATGCAGCGATCGAAGCAGCTCGAGCTGGTGAACACGGTAAAGGATTTGCTGTGGTGGCCGATGAAGTACGTACTCTGGCAGAACAATCTTCCGCATCCGTTACCAATATCACTGAAATCGTCAATCGGATTCAAACTGAGTCCACTATGGTTACCAATTCATTACAAGAAGGATATAAGCAAGTGGAGGAAGGGACAAACCAAATAAAACGTACTAATGAAACATTTGATAATATAAGTGACGCCGTAACAGACATGGTCAATCGGATTCAAAGCATTTCGAACGACCTTCAGGATATTTCGGAAAGCAGTCAGGAAATGAGTGGGTCAATCGAAGAGATTGCGGCAATTACTGAAGAGTCTGCGGCTGGCGTGGAGCAAACTTCAGCATCCTCACAACAAGCAAGCAGCGCAATGGAAGAAATAGCAAGTAACTCTGATGATTTAGCCCGATTGGCTGAAGAACTCAATGCGCTTGTGCGAAAATTTACTTTATAATTGGAAAAGCGTCTGCTACTATGCAGACGCTTTTACGTGATTCGTTATATTTTTTATAGAGTGTGAAATAAATATTCTACCCGCAACCATTCTCGACAATTACAATCCACACCCATTCAACGTACTTGACTTCCGCCAAAATTCCCGCGCTTAATCTCTACAACTTCATATACCGTTACAAATGCATGTTGATCTACGTCACGAATGATTTCTTTCATCTTACTATCTTCCAAATGATAAATATTACAAGTGATTTCTATGAATTCCTGATTTGTAAAACTCCCTTGGACCACTTGATAAGTAGCACTTCGACCTAAACGTCCATGAATCTCTTCTATCATCATTTCAGGTTTATCTGTTACAATCTTATATGTTTTAGAACCACTAAATCCAATTTCCATGATAGATATGACTTTCGATGCGATGAAATAAGCAATCGCTGACATAATCGCACCAGTCAGCCCAAAGACAGTTGAAACAACAAGAAAGACAAAAATATTTAAGAATAAAATTAGATCACTTGTCCCAAATGGAAGTTTTCTTGAAAGTAATACTGCGAGCATATCAATACCGTCGAGTGCTCCACCATTACGCAAAGCTATTCCGATTCCGACTCCAATAATGATCCCGCCAACGACAGTTATCAATAATGTATCATCTTGAACAATGACGGGAACATGATGCATTAAACTTGTACTGGCGCTTAAGGATACGATGCCCACGATAGAAAGTGCTGCAAAGCGCCTACCTACCTGTTTGTAACCAAGGAAGATAAACGGTATATTTAACATCGTAATTAATACGCCTAACGGAAGTCCAAAAACCTTAGAACCTACAATACTTAGTCCTGTAACCCCACCATCCGATACATTGTTTGGAATAAGGACTGACTCAAGTCCATACGCTGTAATCACTGCACCTATCATGACGAAAAAGGCTTGAAATAGAAGACGTAATGTCTTATGTGACTTCTTTGTAATTACTTTCATTTTCTCATTCCTTTCAGTTATTTAGTAAGTCACATACTTCTCTTTACCATACCCTTTTATCGATATAAACTATTCCATGAAAAGTAGATTTTTGTAGTTTTTTGTATAAATGGCATGACGCGCGACTAAATATAGTAGTAGCATACAAACCACATGGCCGCAGTAACCCAAGAGTCGTATCGAAAGGGAAAAGACCAGTCATCCCATGATGTCTGGTCTTTCTACTAGTTAAAATCTTGATTTTGTTGGTTTCTTCATTGGCGCTTTATTCATCAAATATGAGATGAATGTATCATCCGCCAAGTTGGGATTGGATGAGTTCAGCAACACAGCTAGATTCTTCGCATCATCGAGCGCTCTATGGGCGTTATGCACTTGAATTCGGTGCGCTCTCAATAACTGCTGCAGTTTGCCGTTTTCAAATCCATAATTTTTCCATTTGATTTGCCTGACGGAGCAATACCAGTCCATGTCGAGCGTTTCAGGTAATAGTCGACTAACGAAGCCCCTGTCAAATGATGCATTATGTGCTACTATACCATCTGCTTGATCTAGTATTTTTAGTATTCTATCCATATCAAGCGACTTCCCTCTGACCATCTGATCGGTAATGCCGGTGAGCTGGGTAATTACCGGAGAGATAGAATAGAACGGGTCTTGAAACTCGCAATACTCATCAGCCACTCGAACAATACGGTTGCCTTCATACTCTCCAAGCATAACGCCTAACTCAATCACTTCACTCGTCTCGGCACGCATGCCTGTTGTCTCCACGTCAATAAAAGCTATATGTTTTGTCATGTGAAGTCTCCTTTTACACTCTGTTTGCATATATCGAGAATATAATTATGAACAGTTCTATCCTTTTAGTATATCAGGATTTCAATACAATATGTTCCATTTGAACTGTCAGCATTTAATTGAACGTCTAGTAATTTCATAAGTTGCCACACAATTCAACGTGCTGTATACTAGGATTGCTTACATGATTGTCCGTCCGGGTGCTTGAGAGAATCAGGCTGAGATAGCAGATGAATCCTCTGCTGACCGTTAATCTGATCTGGGTAATGCCAGCGTAGAGAGCGTGATCGATGGAATTATACAGGAATCTCTTTCCTTCCTCGGCCGTCTGCTCTTCAGACGGCTTTTTTGTATAAAAATAACGAGGAGTGGAAGAGTTTGAAAAAGTTAAAGTTTACCGATTTATTGATTACTATCATGATTGGTGTTGTATTTGGCGTGCTCATGAAGTTTTGGGATGATTTATACACTGTCGTCAAACCAATCATGCCTGTTGCGCGTCAACTGCTTTACGGTATGTGGTTCATGGTGGGGCCGTTTGCCTTCCTATTATTACGAAAGCCCGGCACTGCATTCATCGCAAGTATTGCGGGGGCTTCATTGTCTGCATTTGCCGGTCATGGTATTGAAGTATTGATGTATGGATTCGTACAAGGACTTGCTGCTGAATTATTGTTCGCTGCATTCCGTTATAGACGCTATTCTATTGTAATTGCTGGGTTAGCAGGAGTCGCGTCATGTCTTGCAAGTTTCGGACTCGATTTGATTTATGGTTACGCAGCACTCGAAACATGGGCGCTCATTGTAAAATATGGATTACGTGCAATTAGCGCATTCATCTTCACAGGTATTTTTGCTGTGTTTATTGTAAAAGCGCTAGAAGCAACAGGTGTGACGTCGCTAATTCGACCTGTTGATAAGAAAGAATATACGATGCTTGATCAGTAAAAGCGGAGGTATGATCCAACTATGAATAACATCAGCGTTACCGATTTACGACTAAAGTTTCCTGGAGAAGATGCTTTGGTCTTTAAGGACCTCTCCTTCTCTGTTCAGCCCGGTGAAAAAGTTCTCATGCTCGGTCCTAGCGGTTGTGGGAAATCTACTTTACTTCAAGTGCTGAGTGGCATTATCCCGAACTCCATCGAACTGCCAATGAAAGCAACAAGCATTCAGTTACCCGACTCGTGGGGGTTCGTTTTCCAAGATCCAGATACACAGTTCTGTATGACATACGTCGATGAAGAACTCGCATTTGTCTTGGAGAACCTTCATGTGCCGCGTGAAAAAATGGCATCTCTTATTGCAGAGGTGTTGAAGCGTGTAGACTTGCACTTGAAAGATGTTCATACGCCCATCAATGAAATGTCTCAAGGCATGAAACAACGATTAGCATTGGCTTCTGTTTTATTATTGGAACCTAATGTACTATTTCTGGACGAACCTTCCGCTTTACTGGATCCGGAAGGCACGCAACAGATTTGGACTTCTATTAAAGAAGCAACCGCTGATAAAACCGTGATTATCGTGGAGCATAAAATTGATTTGATTGCTGACTGGGTAGATCGTGTTGTGTTGTTTAATGATCATGGTGTCATACTAGCAGACGGTTCACCTGCAGATATTTTTGCAAACTTCCAAGAAGAACTGAAACGTTATGGCATTTGGTATCCAGGGGTATGGGAAGAATATAAAACTTCTGATGGATTTCAATTGATGATGCTAAATCGTCAAGCGGTTTCATCACAAGAGAAAATTCATATCGAGGATTTTCACGGTTATCGTGGTCAAGTGGAGAAGATTTCTGCCAAGCATGCGACTGTACAGGCCGGTGACTGGATTACAATTGTTGGGGAAAATGGTTCAGGTAAAAGTACATTGCTTTTATCTCTTATGCAATTGCTACGGACTAACGGCGTCTACGAAGTGAACGGCGTAGCCATTGGTTGGAAAAAGAAGAAACGGCAACTCCCGAAAGGTCTATCGCTCGTCTTTCAAAATCCCGAACTACAATTTGTAACGAACTCGATTACGGAAGAATTAACAGTATCTTTGCACGGTATGCCAAAAGCTGATGCAGACATGTATGCAAAGGAATTGATGCGCTTATTTAACTTACCCGATTCCGTTTCACGCCATCCTTATCAACTATCTACGGGCCAAAAGCGTCGCTTGAGTGTAGCAACTGCCCTTACACCTAGTACAGATATCTTGTTACTTGATGAACCTACCTTCGGACAGGATGCACGAAACACATTCGCCATTCTAGAGAAGCTGGAGCAGTTGCGCACGAAAGGCATGACAATTTTGATGGTTACGCATGATACGGAAATTGTAGAGAACTTCGCTACTGCTGTTTGGAATGTAGTCGATGGCGTTGTGCAAACGGACAGTGGCGTAGGGGGTGCGATGAATGTTCAATTGGTTCACACCTAAACGCGAGACTTGGCTATTCCGAGTCAATCCCGCGCTAAAATTCATCGTATTTTTTGCGTTCTTGATTATTACGCTTGTGAATCAAAGTTTACCTTTTGCTCTCTCACAGGCTATTTTATACGGAATCTTGTTTTATGGATTCAGCGGTTATTCAATGAAGAAACTTTTATTACTTTCCATTCCGTTAGTCATTTCATTCCTATCCACTGGATTGACGATGTTATTATTCGGTAAGGGTGAAACGGTGTTGTGGCAATGGGGACTATTTAAGATTTCCGAAGAAAGTATTCGACACGCGCTATTGCTCGGGAGTAAATCACTTTCATTTGGCTTCGTCGGTTTTACGTTTATCTTAACAATCCAACCCGTACTATTCTTTTATGCTATGATGCAGCAGTTTCGTCTGCCGTCCAAATATGCGTATAGCTTTATTGCAGCTTTTCGTTTAATTCCTGCTGTCACTGAAGAGCTGCAAATTCGCAGGAACGCGTTGAAAGTACGGAATATACAGTTTTCCAAAGGGGTTAAAGGGTTGTATGAGCGATTGCAATCCTATACCGTTCCTCTATTTGCCCAAAGTATACGTCGTGCGCAACGCATTGCTGTTGCGATGGAAGCGAAACAGTATCAGATGGGTGCTGCAAGGACGTATTATTATCCTACACGGTATAATAGAATAGACGTGGTTTTTGTACTGATCATGATAGGTAGTTTAACTCTAGCCTTTTTATTATCTGTTTATCAGTAGTTACTTGAAAACGAACGCATATACTGTATAACCAAATTAAAAGAGAACACAGATCTAGTTCAGATCCTGTGCTCTCTTTTTACATTCCATGCGCTAATGATTTTACGGCTTTCTTTATCTCATGGGTTTACAGCTTCCCAAATACTGCCTGATCCATAAACTCCACGTAACTTTCTATCTGAAACAAATCGCAATGCAATCCATTGTGCTCTCATCAATTTTGTAGGTAAACGGTTTTCCTCGTTCTCTCAGATCACTAGCTTGCGCACAAATCCTAGCGATTAGTATTCCTCAAATTATTGTGTCTTTTGTTTAAGCAGATGTATCTGTGACTAATATTATGCTGATGTCCCCGATACTGGAAGACGGTTAAAGAATTTTAAAAAGCAAAACTATCTAAGCAATCTTAACGACTGGCCGTGGTAGTTCTGCTTTATATCGTTTATTTAATTATCGTAACGGAGCTATTCACATGTTTAATTACTTTTTGACTGACACTACCCATAACTAGCTTTTTAAGTAATTTTAAACCGCGACTGCTTAGGATGAGATGATCAATTTCATTCGTGTTTACGTGTTTAATGATTTGCTGATGCGGATTTCCCCGGAGCATTGTAACTTCTGCTACGATTCCACTATCATTGACTAACTTCAATGCCGATTGCATCTTCTTCTTCTGGTACATAGCAAGACTGTTAGGACTTTGTTTTAACAATCGCTCATCCTCTTTATTAAAGTCGATCACATGGATCAATTCCAGTTTCGCTTCAGAAAATTGTTGCATTAACATGATCGCATAATCTGTCGCTCGTAATGCATTATCTGAACCATCTACCGCCACAGCAATCTTCATGATAAAACCTCCTCAAACTACTTTCTACGTTTGTACAATTGAGATCTTCTCTCAGCTTCCGTCACCGACATAACATTCCATTCTCATACTCTATACCCTTTTCACGGATCGTATAGTCCAGCAATAAGTCCCTGTTCTATCAATCCAAAATCATTCTACCAATTACTTAATAAAAATCCAATAATCAGCTTCCCACAAAACCATAAATCTACTATAAAGGCCCTGTAAACAAGACTATATGACAACTCCATTTACTTAACAATTGTGACTGGACAATTTGCTTGTTCCATTACACTGCGACTTACACTGCCAAGCACAACTTCTTGCATTATGTTCATTCCACGACTACCCAGTACCAATTGCTCAACATTTGCTGTCTGCAGATATTTAATGATTTCGAGATCGGGTTTTCCTCGTAACAGCGTAATACTCGTTTTAACTCCGACTTTATCTGCCAATTCCACTACTGGCCTCACAATTCGATCTTGATACAAGGATAAGCTTTTTAGATTTTGCAACAGGAGTTGTTCATCTTCCACTTTGTTATAGTCGGTTACAGAAATCACTTCAAGCTCCGCGTCTTGTGCATCTTTTAAAAGTGTCAGCGCATATTTCGCTGCACGGAAAGCGTGTTCAGAACCATCTATAGCTACAGCAATTTTCATACTAACCACCCTCCACTGTTTTGAATAATAATTATTGTTAGCATATAACAGAAAACGATAATATTCAGTAATCCAATCAATGTGGAATACGAATGGACTAACGTATCTGAAAAAAACGTTAACTCATATACTATGAATTAACGTTTTTTATAATGTGAGATTAAATTAAGCAAGCAATAATCGATTAGCGAGCAATCTTCCGCGAACTGTAATACCCGCCCATGCTGCAAGAAATGCTTTGATGAAACCACCGATTAAAAATGGAACAAAGCCCGCCATGACAGCAGCTGTCCAAGAAAGTTCTGCGATAAACTTTAGCCATACTGTACCAAACGCTAAGGCGATGAACATTCCAATGATATTTGCAATAATTGCATTTGATAGTTTGAAACTCGTGCGCTCCATATAATAACCCGTAATGAATGCGGTTGGGATAAAGCCAATTAGAAATCCGCCCGTAGGTCCAAAAATTACACCGAACCCCGAAGACATACCTGAAAATACAGGCATCCCTACTGCGCCCATAGCTAAATATATTAATACAGAGATCGTTCCATAACGTGATCCTAAAATAGTTGCTGCTAAACCAACTGCAAGTGTTTGTCCTGTAATCGGAACTAATGGAAGTGGTATCGTTAGCTGTGCCATAATACCGATAATGGCCGCGAATAATGCGGTTACAATCATCATTTTCAATTTATTTCGTGAGTCTATCATTTCTCTAATCCCCTTTGAGTAAACCATTCCCTAAGTAGCGTTGACATGTATTTTATAGTATATAAATATATGTGTCAATCGTTTCTAGTGATTTGTTTACTCTAGGGGTTTAGATGGACTACGCTTTTTCAGATTTTATACTTCCATCATCCTTTTAGCCACTGAAGGTAATAAACCACCTTGCAAATACGCGTCTTTTTCCATTATGTTATCTATTCTAAGCAATACGGAAAATTGAATGATTTCACCGTTTGATCTCACTGCCGTCATACCACAGCGCTGTCCAGGAATGAATGCATTATCTCCCATATCGAGCGTATAAGTTTCCGTTCCATCCAAGCGGAGCACGGATACCGACTCACCTTCGATAAATTGAAGAGGTAGCACACCCATGCCCGACAGATTACTACGGTGAATACGCTCAAAGCTTTCAGCAAGTACCACTTTTACACCAAGCAACGATGTACCTTTTGCCGCCCAATCCCGCGAACTTCCCGTTCCGTACTCTTTCCCTGCCAGTATAATTAAATTACGCTGTTCTTTTTCATATCGCTGTGCTGCTTTAAATACTGTTACTTGTTCTCCTGTCCCCCTGTGTATCGTATAGCCACCTTCTACACCAGGTATAAGTTGGTTGCGAAGGCGTATATTCGCGAACGTACCGCGCATCATCACATGGTGATTTCCCCTGCGGGCACCATAGGTATTGTAAGAACGCGGACTGATTCCCTGCTCTGATAAAAACCTTCCCGCCTCACTATTCAATGGTATATGTCCTGCCGGTGATATGTGATCTGTTGTAATAGAATCTCCCAACATGAGTAGTGGAATCATCTTCTCTGTGCTTTTTTTGATTGATATATTATGAACCTTATTAAAATAAGGTGCACGCTGAATATATGTGGAGTTTTGATCCCAATCATAGAGTATACCTTCCTTGGCCGGTATTGAATCCCAAGTTTCATTTGAATAAATACCTGCGTATTCTTCACGAAAAAGTGACGCGTCTACATATTTTGCAATCATTTTTTGCACCATTTCCGTGGAAGGCCATAAGTCCGCTAAATAAACGGGTTGTCCTTCTATTCCTACACCAATTGGTTCGTTATCAAAGTCTATATCGATACGCCCAGCGAGTGCATAGGCAACAACTAGCGGGGGTGAAGCTAAATAATTTGCACGAATCAGTGGATGTACACGCCCTTCGAAATTCCGGTTCCCACTTAAAATAGACGCAACAACCAAATCATTTTCTGCTATCGCTTCTTCCGCTTCGGTCATAAGTGAGCCGCTATTGCCGCAGCATGTAGCACAACCATATCCATCTATGAAAAATCCGAGTTGCTCAAGCGATATCAGTAAATCTGCTTTTTCCAAATAACGTTTGACGACTCGAGAACCGGGGGTCAAAGTGGTTTTGACATACGAAGGTATTTGCATGCCCTTTTCCACTGCAGCTGCAGCTAGTAAACCTGCTGCCAACATGACAGATGGATTGGACGTATTAGTGCAACTCGTAATAGAAGCCAATACAATAGACCCGTCCTGTATACCCTTTGCATTTTTCACACGTTGCTTTCCATACCCGCCGTCAGCAACTGATCTCGCCAATACATTAGTAAACGACTGCTTCATGTCAATTAGTGCTACTGTATCTTGGGGTCTTTTCGGTCCACTTACTGTCGGTATAATGGTAGTCAAATCCAACTCTACAGTTTCTGAAAAACATGGGGTAATAGATGTTTCATCCATAAACAAGCCTTGGGCACGTAAATATCCTTCCACTAATGGAATGGCATCCTCACGTCCTGTTTGACGAAAGTATTCCAATGTCTGCTCATCCGTCGGGAAGAAACTCATAGTAGCACCATATTCAGGTGCCATATTAGCTATCGTTGCGCGATCTGTTACAGGAATATGCCGTAGGCCTTCACCGAAAAATTCCACGAACTTTCCAACTACCCCTTTTCTTCGTAAGTTATGTGTAACTATCAACGCAATGTCAGTTGCCGTTACACCTTTAGCTAAGGAACCCGTCAACTTCACTCCTACTACATCTGGAATCGTAAAGTATAATGGCTGTCCTAGCATTGCAGACTCCGCTTCGATTCCTCCTACACCCCAACCTACTATTCCAATTCCATTAATCATTGGGGTATGCGAATCCGTGCCAACTAAAGAATCCGGATATAGCCACTTTCTGTCATTATATGTTTCCGTTCTAACACCAGTAGCCAAGTACTCTAAATTTACTTGATGGACTATACCGTTTGACGGTGGTACAACACGGAAGTTTTCAAAGCTATCCTGCGCCCAACGAACAAACGAATAGCGCTCTGCATTTCGTTCATATTCAATGGTCAGGTTTTGTTCGAACGCGGCCTTATCTCCTGAGCGTTCGATAATGACTGAATGATCAATTACCAAATCGACAGGAATTTGCGGATTGACTAGTAAAGGATTGCCACCACATGCTGCTACGGCATCACGCATAGAGGCCAGATCCACAATAGCGGGGATTCCCGTGAAATCTTGAAATACAATACGTGCTGGTTTAAAAGGTACTTCCTGACCTACAGCCTCACCCGACCAATTTGCCAGTGCAGCGATATGTTCATCAGTTATGTATAGTCCATCAGCATGGCGAACTGCAGATTCTAGTAGCAATCTGATTGTATGAGGCAAGCTATTTATTCTGCCGAAACCAAACCTTTCTAATTTCTTCAATGAAACATAGCTGAATTGCTTACCTTCAATCGTTATTTCTTCGCGCAATATATCGCGATGCAATTTGGAATGCTCCTTCATACCGAACTCCCCCCTCGTCACTTATTAAGAATCAGTGGAAATTACCGCCAACTTTGTACAAAACATCGTCCCTCTAGTATTCTTCTTGCCGTTCGATCTAAGCCAACCGCAGATACGTCTTTTCTGTCACTCGTTAATTCCACTGTCACTTCCGCTATACCATCTGGGTGACCTATTCGTATGTTTTGAAGTTCTCTTTTCTCGCTTATTGCGCAGCAATCATTTGGTATGGTACCATCAATCAGTAGTGTAGAGGCCAAATTGTATAGACCGCTCCCGGCAAATGTACGATGAAATTTCCCCATTGAAACCATTCTAGCTATGATGTCGATTTCGTCTGCTTTGACCTCAACACCTGATGTAGTAAAATAACTACGGGGCGGTGCAACTAGGGCGATCTTCGGTATCGATGGTACTTCCTTGGCCGCATCAATTGTTTCAGACATACCTGCAACAACAGCACCTTGGATACGTAATGTTTCAAGCTTCGTGAGTAAGAGCTGATTTTGACTGAGTATTTCATTTGACTCTGAACCATCCAGTCCAAAATCTTGTGCGCTCATAAAAATGAACGGATTGACGATATCACTAATTGTTACTGAAACTTTTTGTTCATCCAACACCAACTCTGTTCGCGTATCAACAGGAAATGTAGTGCCCGTTTTACCACCACCTGGTGACAAAATCGAGACGCTGATTCTTGCACCTGCGTGCACAACCCCTGCCATTAAATAGTCTCCGTCCACTTGGGCTGCACCGTCTACTACAGGAACTTTAAGTCGTACCAACCGATTAATATTTTCATTCAGTACTATCACTTCACAAATACCGTCAGTTAAAGGAACTTTCGCAAATCCCTCATCTATTGCATAAGCACCAACTGCTGCCATTAAGTTCCCACACGTTCCTGCTGAATCTACGATAGCCTTCCCAATTCCTACTTGATAGAATGTGTACGCAAGACACGCTTGTTCGCTGTCAGTTTCACGAATGACGATCACTTTGCTCGTATGAGAGGTGCCGCTCCCAAGTCCATTTACTTGGGAGGGATTATATGCATCAATTGCAGACATAAATATTTGATTTTGCGCACTCTTCGATTTTGGCAAATCACTTTCCTTAAAGAACACACCTCTACTCGTACCGCCGCGATAGATTATACACGGCACAGCTCTTTGTTGCATGGCTAGTTCCTCCTTCATTCAGGAATGATTGTCTTGGCAATTTTCCCATCCAGTGACTCGTATTTTTCCAACTCTATTGTTTCGTATAATTCACGTCGTGTCTGCATCTGATCAAGCACATCCACTTGCGTCCCTTTATTAAAGATTTCATGAAATACTGTTTCAAATGCTTTTGCAGCGGCACGTAAAGAAGTAACAGGATAAATAACCATTGAAAAACCAAAATTTTGAAATTCCTCCGCTGTATAGTAATCCGTCCGTCCAAACTCTGTCATATTAGCTAGTAGCGGCACATTAAACGCAGCCCCCACTTTCTCGAATTCTTCTTTTGTTGTCAACGCTTCCGGGAATAACGCATCTGCTCCTGCTTCAACATATAATTTCATCCGTTCAATAGCTGCATCGAGTCCTTCAACAGACAGTGCATCCGTTCTTGCCACCACCACTAATGAAGGTGCCACCTCTTTAATAGCACGAATCTTCGCTGACATCTCATCAGCTGGAATTAACTTCTTACCATTTAAATGTCCACACTTTTTCGGCAAATCTTGGTCTTCAATTTGTATAGCCGCTACATTTGCTTCAACCATTTCTTTGGCTGTTCGTGCAACATTCAGCACACCACCAAATCCAGTATCAACATCTACTAAAATAGGTAAATTCGTTGCACGTACTAATTCTCTCGCACGCTCCGCCACTTCCTGCGAATGTAAAATCCCAAGATCCGGCAAACCACGGCTGGCGGTAAAAGCCGCACCCGATAAATATAATGCTTCAAAACCAACTTTTTTCGCAGTCAAGGCTGCCATTCCATCATGCGCACCCATGATTTTCAAAATTTCAGTATTTCGAATAGCAGTTAAAAACTCTCTTGACAGTTCCTTCTGTGTCTTTTGTTCTTGAACTAACCATGTCATATATAATTCCCCTTTTCCCTTAAGAATAAATTACCATCCAGTATCCATAAATTGAAGCGAGAATGACGAGAAGCCAAATGACAAATGCGCCTGCGCCTAGTTGCAATAAATCACGCTTCGTAAAATAACCATATTCATAACTGATTAAATGTATTGGTGATTGTGTTATCAATACAAAACCTGGTATTCCCATTAAAAATACCCCCATTGATAAATACAGTGGATCGTGCACGGGGAATGCTTCGCCTATCGCTAACGTCACAGGTAGCATAATCGTCAAAAATCCAAGAACATTGACGAAAAACAGTCTTAGTAAAGCCGTAACCAGCAATAGTGACAAGACCACCAGAAAATAAGAATCTATCGACAGCAAATTGATTAGCTGTGAAGCGAACCATTTTACTGCACCTGTTTTAATCAACATACTTGATAACATCAAAGTCGCTGCAAAAAACAGTAGCAAATCCCAACCAATCTTTTTCTTTGCCGTCTCCCATTGCCAGATCCCTGTAAACGGAAGTACTGTCAATATCGCGCCAAACAGTGCAACCAGGGAAACAGAAAACCCATGCATACTTCCTGTCATCCACAACATAACCGTCAATACAAGAATCGCAAGAACTTTCCATTCGTTGCATGTTATATGTCCAAGTGCTACTATTTTTTGAGCAATGACTCTCTCAAGTTCTGCACCTTCGATCTGTTCAGGTGGGAATACTAAAAGAAAAAGTAGGAATAATAACAATAAAAATACGATAATAGGAGGGCCCATATATAAAATCCAATGAACATAATCGAGCCCCTCCATTACATCTCCCAGCAATCCATAAGCATATAACGTCGAGCTAGCACCCGTTGCCACTACCGCCCCAGATATCGGCACAATAAGCGTCAAGCCAACGAACAGTGACTTCGCTAACCTTTCTACGGAACCCATCATCTTTAAATGCTTGACAATGCTATCCAGTACCGATGACACTAAGCTCGCTTTCCCTACATTAGACGGAATAAACAGCGACAAGATAAACATCAGAACAAACGAGAAAAACAGTAGCCATCGACTTGAACCTTTTGATAAGGAAAGAAGCTTTAAAGACAAGCGGCTAGCAAGTCCAGATTCGATGAATGCACCTGCTAAAATGAATGTCGAAAATAGCAGCCAAACAATCTCTGAAGCAAAATAGCTCAATGTTTCTTCGTATGTAAAGAAGTGCACAGAAAGCAATAACATTAGTAGCAACGAACTGAATGCCAAAGGAAAGACCCCACCAATCCACAGTACTTGGATAATGATGAGGCATGCAATAGCACGTACTACTTCTGTTGTCTCCACCAAGGGAGACAACGTCATGATATATAGCAAAACAGTAAAGCTAAATAGCAGTTTTTTCATTTTTGTCATAGCCGCCATATAATCAATTACATTGCTTCGCTATTGTTTTTTCCCGCTTTACGCTTCATTAACCAAGAGGATAAGAACGGGAAGCCTAGCGAAACAATTGTCATGATAACAAGTGCGATAGTAATTGGCGAAGCCGTAAGAATCCCAATAGCGTTTGGATATGAGATCAAACTCATTCGGAAGTTTTGTTCCATGTCTGACCCGACAATAACCGCCAAAATTAGTGGAGCTACCGGGAAGTTCAGCATCTTCATGAACAAACCAACGAAACCGAATACAATCAAAATTAAGAAGTCTACAGTGCTGTAACCAAGTGTATAGGTACCTATAAACGCCAGCATCATAATAACAGGATAGAGTACGCGCGGCGGTGTATCTAGAATCTTCACGAGGATTCCAACAAGTGCAATATTTAGTATAACTAGGAATAAGTTACCGATAAACATACTATTAACGAACGTCCACACCATATCGGGGTTATTCTCGAATAATAGCGGGCCGGGCTTTAAACCGAGCATGACAATCGCGCCAAGGATAACAGCAGTTGTTCCTGATCCCGGTATACCCATAGCAAGCATAGGGATAAATGCTCCAACTGCCGCTGCGTTGTTAGAAGACTCTGGTGCAGCCAAACCTTCAATTGCACCTTCCCCGAATTCTTCTGGTTGCTTCGATATTTGTTTCTCCAGTGAGTAACTCAACATCGATGCAATCGCACCGCCTGCCCCAGGAAGTACACCGATTAAGAAACCGACCGGACCATTACGAATAATTGGCCATTTTGATCGTTTCCATTGTTCTTTTGTGATCCAAATCTTGCCAACGGACTTTTTCTCTCCCACCGGCTTATTGATTGATAAGAAGTTGTATAGTACTTCACCAACTGCATAAATACCGATGATCACGACAAGAAAATCAATACCTTCGCTCAAGTGAACATTACCCATCGTGAAACGGTAGACTCCAGTCTGCAAATCAATTCCTACTGTACTGATCATCAATCCGATACACATCGAAATGAAACCTTTGACCATCTGTCCTTTTGCTAATGCCACAATTGCGGATAATGTGAATATCATTAATAAAAAGTACTCGGCCGGACCGAATCGTAATGCAAAACTGGCGAGTGGCTTCGCCAAGACAATAAAACCAACAACTGCAATTAGTCCCCCAATTAACGAAGCAATAGCAGATATCGCAAGTGCTTGTCCCGCCTGACCTTTCTGTGCCATGGGATAGCCGTCAAAAGTAGCGGCAATAGCTGATCCGTCACCTGGTGTATTCAGCAAGATTGAACTTCTCGATCCGCCATACATAGCACCGTAATAAATAGCAGCCATTAAAATTAATGCACTTGTTGGCTCCATTCCAAATGTGATTGGAATTAGCAAGGCAATTGCGGTTGCTGGCCCAAGACCAGGCAGCATTCCGACGACTGTTCCGAGGAACCCACCGAGTGCGATCCAAAATAAGTTCATTGGTTGAATTGTAGTGAAAAATCCATCTAAGATAGTTTGTACATCTATTCCCATATCGGTTCCTCCTTTAAGGTAAACTAACCTGCAACAGCGTTCCAAATGCATACCATGTTACGAACGAAAATGCGACCGCAATAATAATATTAGACATCCATTTCTTGCGTCCATTCAATAAGAACAATAATCCAGCAAGGAACAGGATAGTCGAATACAAGAAACCAATCCGATCAAATAATACTGTATAAATTAGCATCAACATGAGCGATACAAGCAAATATGCTGGTGACTTGCCAATTCGCAAGGCACGGAAATCAGCGAAGTCATTAACTCGTGCCTTGAATTCCTGGAGGAAATAGACAATTCCTGAGATAATTAAAATAATAGCGATTAAAAGCGGGAAATACATCGGACCGTTCGGGTTTCCGAGATTTGATTTAGGCAAGTTGATTGCATTGATTAGCATAATGACACCAACTAAAGTTGCCAGGATTGGGGTTATGTAACGAACCATACAGTGTTCCTCCTCCTAATTGAATAATTTAAAAAGCGAGCCCGCTTGAGCGGGACTCAACCTTTTTATGAGTACTTATTTCTGTAAACCAGACTCGTCAATCAGTTCTGTATACATTTCATTTTGCTCTTTCAAGAACTGCGTTGTTTCAGCACTGTCTTGATAGAAATCTTCCCAACCATTGTTCTCTAGCAATTGTTTCCAAGAGTCCGTCTCAACCATTTCACTGAACGCTTCGTTCCAATATGTGATCTCATCTTCTGTCATATCCGGTGGTCCGAGAATACCGCGCCAGTGAGGAAACACTATATCTACGCCTTCTTCTGTCCACGTTGGTACGTCAGGCAATTCTTCCAGACGTTCGTCAGCTGAAATTGCTACAATCTTAAATTTTCCCGCAAGATGTTGTTCTGCCGATTCAGACACTGCCATGGTCGCTGCATCTACATGACCGCCAAGCAAGCTTGTCATTACATCACCGCCGCTTTCATATACGAGGAAGTTTAATTTTGTAATATCTACGCCAAATGTTTTGGCTGCTTTTACGAAAGACAAATGATCATTATTCCCAAGGCCAGGCGCAATGCCGATCTTCACGGACGCAGGATCTTTTTTGAGTTGTTCCATTAAATCTGTTGCCGTTTCATAGGGAGAACCATTTTTAACCGCTACCGAAATCCACTCTGTTGTTAATGTAGCAAGCGGCGTGAACTCCTCATATGTAAGATCACTTTGACCAAGCAAATTATTTGTAATTAGTAAACTGGAGTCAATTGCCAATGTATGTGCGTCTTTCTTGGATAGATACTGCCAACCTACTTCACCGTTACCGCCTGGTTTATTGATGACTGTCATACTCTGATCTATAATTTCTTCCTCTTTCATAATCTTTTGTATTGCACGGGCTGTAGCATCCCAGCCGCCTCCTGGTGTTGCTGGTGCAATGAACTCAAGATTCTTCTTTGGGTAAGCCGAATCGTCTTTTTCACCTGCATTACCTGATGAACAAGCCCCTAGAATAAGTGCAAATGATAGTGCTGCTACGCCTACTATTTTTTTCATACTGTTCTCCTCTTTTCTATCTGATTTATCATCTATAGATAGTGTACTTTATCAACTCTAAATTGTAACCGTTTACAATATTAACAATTCAAAATACTTTAACGGCATTTTGTTCATTATGTTTACACGAAAAAGCATCCCTCGAAAGGATGCTAATGAGTGTCTATAAAATGGTTATCACCACCATTGAATGAATGAGTTGTATTGAAATATATCTCAACAAGATAATGCTTTCAATTGATCTATTGATTTATGACATACATCAATAATCTATCAACATGAATTTATAATCCAAAATATTTTCGTTCCGGCCTTCCAATAATTCCGTATTCGAGTTCAGCCCTCATCTTTCCTTCTGCAATTAAATATTCTAAATACCTTCTTGCTGTCGTACGCGAAGCGCCTAGTTTTTCACCTACTTCCTCTGCTGTCGTTCCTTCTGTTAAAGGGTTAACGATATCTAGCACTTTTTGCAACGTTAAAGGATGAATGCCCTTAGGAAGATTTGTTCCATTTTCTCGTGTTGCTACCGCATGAACGAATAGTTTATCAATCTCTTCTTGATCTACATGTGGGCTTTCCTGAAGAAATAGGCACCGCTGTTGATAGCGATCAATAACTTCTCGCAACTTGGTTAATTCAACAGGTTTCACTAAGTAATGAAACGCACCTGCCGCTAAACTTTGCGCTACCAATTCACGATCTGTAGCTGCAGTAATGATGATGAAATCCAAAGACGGATAGTGAATTTTCAGCTCACGTACCAAGTCAATACCTGACTGGTCTGGCATGTAAACATCCACCAACAGTAAATCCGCTGGCTGTTTTTTAAGCATTCCCCACGTATCTTTCGCACGTAACGCTTGCCAGACTACTTCCACTCCATCTACACTTTCTAAAAAATGCTGATGTATAGAAGCAATACGAAAATCATCTTCAACAATTCCCACATGAATCATTTTATTTCACGCTCCTTATTTTCTATATGTTTTGGAATATAGACAGAAAAGATTGTTCCTTCTTTTGTACTCGACACTTGAATTGTCCCACCAAGCGAACTAACAGCTTGATGAACATTCGCCAAGCCAAAACCTCTTCCCGTCGTAGATTTTGTTGAATAACCTTTTTGATAAAGCGTATCCATTTGATTTTTCTGAATACCACGTCCATTATCTGACACTTCAAATATAATATCTTCTCCAAAGTCCAGAGTGAAAAAGGAAACTTGTCCTCCTAAATTTTTCGCAGTTTCTTCCAGTGCATTATCGATTAGATTCCCTAGAATAACAGTCAATGCACCTGTTCCGAACCATTTCGGTAACGATTCCAAACTGCTATTGTCATCGATTTCGAATCCTACTTTCATTTCAGATGCCTTACCTATCTTTCCAAAGAGAATAGCCTGTACATGGGGGTCTCTAATGTTTTCGAGAATGAACTGATTCGTGTTATCACTAATATTAATTTCCGTTTGAATTGTACAAACAGCTTCCTCATACTTACCGAGTTGTAATAAACCCGAGATTAAATAAAGTTTATTTGTAAATTCATGCGTCTGTGCTCTCAAGTCATCCGAGTACTTCCTAACTTCATAGAGCGTATTCACAACTTCAGCCATTTCTGTTGTATCACGAAATGTAATCAAGGCACCTTTTAGCACACCTTCAAGTCGCAATGGCATCGCACTGACAACTAGTCTTTTTGCAGAATAGACGATTTCAAAAGATTGAATTACAGATTCATTTAATTCCGCTACAGTAGGTAAGTTAGGAAAGATAGTATCCAAGTCATCTCCAATACGATTCCTTTTTATATTAAGAATGGAACGAGCGGCAGTATTAATTAGTGTAATCTTACCTGATTGGCTTACTGCAATAATGCCTTCATCGATTGATGACAGTATCGCTTTTCTTTCCATATAAAATTTTGCAATTTGTTCTGGATCTAATCCAAAAGTATCTTTTCTGATCGATTTCGCCAGACGGAAACTGATGTAAATTCCAAGGGCTAGAATAAGCAATGATATATATATCAGTTTTTCTACGCGGTTATATACAATGTTTCGTAAATCTGAAATGAGGTATCCTACTGTTACAACTCCAATAATTTGATTTTCTTCCTTATTATAAATGGGCGCTTTACTGCTAACAGAAGGCCCGATTATTTCGTTCGACAGCATTGAATAATTTGCTCCAAACACAATCGCTTTGTAACCATCTTTATATGGAATCACTTTGCCTATTTGGTTACTATCCGGTGAAGCAAGTACTTGTCCTGCTTTGTCTTGAATCACAATAAACGTGGCATCTACTTGATTTGAATAATGTTCGATTACCGCTTCCAAATCGCCTATTTTTTCTACGTCCGTTTTTTCTTCCAGTCCTACTTTAACTGTATCCATATACGAAAGCATCTTTGCAGTTTGTAGTCCGACTGTATGGCTACGATCAAATAAATTCAGATAATCTGTGATGACAAAGACGATAAGCATAAGTGACATTAAAAATAAAACAAGTGAAGTGACCATTAACAGTATTTTATTTTGTAGTTTTGATTTCAGCACTATTCGTCACTTCCGAAGACACATTTTTTATACATCATTTGAACTTCTACTTTATCAAACATAAGTATGTGTAATATTAAAACATTGCTTTATAGAATCTATGTAAGTAGAACGACGTGAGAGCGAGTGGTTTTCATGCAATTCTTCGTCGCCTTGTCTAATATAGTTCTTTTTACATTTCTCCATGGATTATACCTTCCCATCTGGAGTCCCATCTCTCATGTGCTTAACAAATATTTTGATACGTTTTTAGAAGTAAAAAGCATAAACCCTATATTTGAGCTTATGCTTATGTATTCAATTTTTATTTTTTCAACCCTTGTAAAAATAAGTATGTCATCTCTTCTGCCAATTCTTCTGGTGTATGTGTGCCCGTCCATAGTTTGGTGATCGCTAGATATTCAATAGCTCCAACCATTGCTGCAGCGACAACGCCAAAGTTTATATTGGTATGAAAATATCCAAGCTCTGCTTCTTCTTTAAGATTACGTTCTAATTGTGCGGTCATTTGTTCTTTAATGTTAACGGCTTCTTCTGATACAACAAAACCAATCCGTGCAACTTCTTCATTCTGCTGGAATAGTTCAAAAACAGCACATAAACCATAAGCAATTCGCTCCATTAGCCCTTCTTCTGCTATATCTGCGGGAAGTTTGCTTTGTGCTACAAGATGATATAATTTTTCTTTAAATATATCGACTAATTCCTGAAATACAGCTTCTTTACTTTTAAAATATAAGTAGAACGTTGGCTGTGTGACATTTGCTTCCTTCACAATATCACTGATCTTCGTTTTATAAAAACCATGAATAGCGAATTGTGTGGCGGAAATCTCCAAAAGTGTTTGACGACTTTTTTCGCCATCCGCTCCAACTCGTCGGCCTCTTTTTTTCAGTTGATACACTTCCTTTTCTAAAATAACAATTATCCATTGATACCCTAATTGTACAGCGGTACACTAAAAAAACCAAATAATACTTTGAATTTTGTAAGATATCAATCTATTTCTATGGATTAATTTAGAAATGACAACAATTAACACTTGCCCTTTTGCTTTTCATGCAGCATTATTAAATCACAACATGACTGAAGATGATTTTATAATAGCCATACTTGGAGTTGGACGTCTTCTATTTATATGTCCTCTTTAGAAATCTATCTTAGATCCAATCTATTTCTTCTCCGAAATGCATAGTTGGGAATGGTACCACTTCGTCTATACACACTTTTATTGTTTCTCTTTAACTATTTACTAATCCGTTAAGTATTTAATAGATTAAGTTGACATTCTGCAAGTTCTATCGAATAATGTAAGTAAGCGCTTTCATTATTAACTTACTAATTGAATAGATTATGTTAAGGAGGGATATTTATGAAGTTAGCCAGAAATATTATTATTGCCCTAATCGCAGGGGTAGTCGTCGGTTTACTATTGAATATCTTCACGCCTAGTCTTTTTACAAAAGCTGACGCATTTCTTTTTAAACCACTTGGTATAATCTTCTTGAATCTGATGAAGATGCTAGTCGTGCCCGTGGTATTCATTTCTATCGTCCTAGGAACGGTTGGAATTGGTGATCCAAAGAAATTAGGTAGAATTGGCGGGAAGACCATCGGCTATTTCTTGATAACTACAGCCATTGCCCTAGTTATTGCCATTTCAATCGGACTATTACTAAAGCCTGGTGAAGGAGGTAATTTCGAAACAGCCAATGCCACTTACGAAGCACAAGAAGCTCCACCAGTTGCGGAAACCCTATTAGGAATTATTCCTACAAATCCCGTGAGTGCTATGGCAGAAGGTAATATGCTTCAGATTATCTTCTTTGCAGCATTGGTTGGCTTTGGAATGGCCATGTTAGGTAGTAAAGTTGAAAGAGTACAAGAGTTTTTTGAGCAAGCAAATGAACTCATTATGTATCTGATTACATTTGTCATGAAGTTCGCGCCATACGGAGCATTCGGTTTGATTGCATCTGCTGTTGGAAGCCAGGGTATAGATGCATTGAAGGTAATGGGTATGTACATGGGAGTGGTTCTCGGAGCCCTCGTAATCCATACCATTTTCGTCTATGGCGGATCAATCGCATTGATCGGTAAGCGTAGCCCAATTTGGTTCTTCAAAAACTTCTTTCCAGCACAAGTTGTTGCATTCAGTACAGCAAGTTCTGCAGCAACACTACCGATTTCTATGAAAACAGCGCAAGAGAAGTTAAAAGTTCCCGAGTCTATTAGTTCGTTCACTCAATCCCTTGGGGCCACTATTAATATGGACGGTACCGCAATCATGCAAGGGGCAGCAGTAATCTTTATCGCACAGGCTTATGGCGTTGAATTAACTATGGGTCAGTTACTCACTGTTGTGTTAACTGCAGTACTTGCTAGTATTGGAACGGCTGCGGTTCCAGGTGCAGGCCTCATCATGTTAGCAATGGTTCTGACGTCAGTGGGCTTGCCGGTTGAAGGTATTGCACTCGTCCTCGGAGTAGATCGCCTACTTGATATGGTGCGTACAGCCGTCAACATTACCGGTGACGCTGCATGTGCTGTTATCGTTGCACAAACTGAAGGTGTGTTAGGGGAGCCAGATGTTGAAGAGGTTCAGAGAAATACGGAAATTGCATAACTTTCATTAATTCCTGTACGGAAAACTCTCGTGTGTTCAAACCATGACAGCTTTCCGTGCAGGATTTTTTATGTTGGAGACTGATGCGTGCTTCTAAAATTTCATCTTCAGAAATAGTAATGTACGTACCTTTGCAAAAGTATGGTTCAACGTCCTATTCATTATCTCCCTTATGTCGATATCATTTTCTTATTAATAGGTTTTTATATGTCTTTATCGGATAAACTGAATATATGGGAGGGATCACGTTGAATGTATTGATTGAATGGCACTATAAATCAAAAAAAGGAACACCAACCGTTTTCAAGTCCGGAGAATTACCTGCAGACCAAGCGCTGCTGATTGCTGAGGACTTAGAGAAAACAGGTCGCACAAAGCAAATCATGTTTACAGATCAATTTGATAGTTCCTGGACTATCAAGGAATTAAAAGGCTATTTGAAGGGCATCGAAACAGAGCCACATAATATCGTTGTATACTTCGATGGTGGTTTCGATTGGAATACAAAGTTGGCCGGTCTCGGTTGTGTCCTCTATTATAACCAAAATGGTAAATCTTATAGACTACGAAAAAACGCCACCGCTACACACTTATCTTCAAACAACGAAGCAGAATATGCAGCTCTTCATCTGTGCTTGCAAGAACTTGAAACGCTTGGAGCGCATCATTTACCCATTGAGATTATGGGTGACTCACGGGTAGTAATCAATCATTTAAGCGAAGAATGGCCTGTAATTGAAGAAGAACTGTACAGTTGGGCGAATAAAGTTGAAGAAAAGATGGAATCTTTAGGATTTCAACCACGGTATGAACTCATTTCACGCAAGAAGAACAGCGAAGCTGACCGTCTAGCTACACAGGCTTTGACGGGTGTGGAAATTACAGCGACCATTGAAAGAACATGAGAAGTTTAAGCATAACTACTAGCTATCCTATATATGAGTGGCATCATTCATTAAACTCTTACCGAAGTGCATATCACATTTAATACATCACCAACATTTTTTCGTTTCAAAAATCCTAGTTCAGACTGTCATGCAGACTGAACTAGGATTAGAAACGAATTATGCTTTTTTCATTTCGTACATGGATGTATCTGCCTTCTGAATCAGCGATTCAAAAGTCTCTCCATCATCTGGATAAACTGCGATTCCGATTGAAGCACTAACAACGTTGACCGATTCTATGTCTAAATTAGATAATTTACTTCTTAAACTCCGAACATAGTCTGAAAGAGTATCCTCTTTTAGATCAAGAATTACATGCACAAACTCGTCGCCACCCCATCGCACGACATAATCTTCTTTTTTCGCAATACTCATAATTAGTTCGGCAACGTGACGTAATAATTCATCACCTGTTTGATGACCGAATGTATCATTTATATTCTTAAAATCATCAAGATCGATCAATACTACGCCAATTTTCTTCCCTGTATTACTATATTGGGAAATCTGTTTCCTGAACACTTTATCTATTGTCCGTCGATTATATGCATTAGTTAGCGGATCTTTCTCTGCGTAAAACTTGGCTACGTCGTATTGTCTACCACCTATCCAGGCTACTAGCAAAAAAATCCCTGTCAAAATAAAGAAACTTTTTTCAAACCGATAACCTAAATAGACATGGTAATAGCCATAACGTAATATATTGAACAATATA
The DNA here is from genome assembly GCF_002743375.1 of Sporosarcina sp. P34. GTDB lineage: Bacteria > Bacillota > Bacilli > Bacillales_A > Planococcaceae > Sporosarcina. Next base: position 80,903 of record NZ_PDZC01000006.1, on the reverse strand, counting down.
ACAATACACACTGCCACTACTCTACCTCTATACCCCATACTATATCCCCATATCAAACTACTCTTTTCTTTATCTTACCACAAATGAAATACACTAGAAAAGAGAATGGTTAATCGAAACTGCACAGACTATAGTGCTTTCTAGTTCACAGTCTGAGTGAGCCTCGGAATCCCCTTGCAGCATAATACGACTCTGCTCCATTGTGATACAAAAATACTTGATTGTATCGACGATCACAAAAAAGAGCTCCACCACGTTTCCTGATTTCTTCTGGCGTCTGCACCCAGCTCGATGTTTTTCTATCAAACTCCCCAAACTGTTGGAGCCAACGGTATTGTTCCTCTGTCAATAATTCAATTCCCATCCCATTCGCTAGATCCATCGCGTTGTTCTCGGGCTTGTTCTTCTTTCTAGACTCTAATGCTTCTCGATCATAGCAAACACTTCGGCGACCGACAGGGCTCTCTGCCGAACAATCAAAAAAAATATATTGATCCGTGATTTCATCATAATCCACTACGTCTGGTTCCCCTCCCGTAACTTCCATTTCATTGAGGGACCATAGCTTTTCCCCGTTTTCTAAAAGCTTGGCATGTACTGAAGACCAATCCATATCCGCGTGGCGAACCATATTATTTACAAAACGTAATTGAAGTGTTTCGAGGACTTTTTCCTGTTCTTCAGTTGATAACCTGTTATTTACATTTGTCATGTTCTCTTCCTCCTTATTCACTATAACGCCCTGGTTACTAGGTGTAGTATGTTCATGTTAAATGTTTATACAAGTAGTTCAGCTATTTTTTCTAACTATCATACGAAAATGAATTGTCAAACTGTGCTCGGTGACTGGAAAACGTAAAAGCACTACCTCACAGATCTCTCGGTTTTTTCTATGGATTAACAGATATTACTTACAAACATGGTATAATAATAAGCAGATTATTACCATACTATCGTTAGTACATCGGACGAATGAAAGATGACCCTGATTTTCGGGAGGAGATTGTAAGATGAATGAATATATGAATATTCTTGTCGCGGTAGATGGTTCAAGTGAAGCAAAACAGGCTTTTTATAAATCGCTAGAAGTTGTAAAGCATGAAGAAAATGCGAGATTGCACATCGTCAGCGTCATTGATATCTTTTCGATTGACGAAGATGACACTTCCTATTTAGAAAGAGAAGAGCAACGCATAGGGGATTTGCTGAATAGCTATATAACCCTTGCTAAAGAAAAAGGTATTGACGATGTGGAAACATACATCAAACATGGTGATCCGAAAGTAAGTATTTCCAAAGAACTTGCTCAAGTAATAGAAGCCGACTTAATCGTCTGCGGTGCTCAAGGTGTGAAGAACGTAGAGCATTTTTTTCTAGGCTCTGTCTCTGAGGCAATTGTTTTGACTGCATCATGTGACGTATTAGTCGTCCGAGGTAGTGTAAAATAATACATGAATGCCTGCATAACAGTAGACTGAAAATCCGCTGTTACACAAGCATTCGTTTATTTTTTATAAACAATTTTCATTCCCTTTTGATCCAATAAGTATCGAAGACCTTCACGGAAATTCGTAAACGCACGAAGTTGATTAAATTTCGATACATTGGATAGAATTAAATTTTGAGCAAACTCCGGTGAAAAACCTACAAAAATGGTTTCTGTACCCATTAATTGCAACACACTGACCAATTCATTAATTTTTTCACTCAATAACTCATACCCCATATTTTCTTCTACTGCCAAATTGCTAATATCGGTAAAATCAAAGACTACTGTAAGTATGTTGTTAGCAGATATTCTTTGCACAATCTTTTCTTGGATATGCATAAAGCGTCCTACTGAAAGAACTCCTGTTAGCGGAACTAAAATGGTTTCTGGTACAATAGAAGGAATAATTGGCGCTGATAAATCCTCTATAATTTTCTCATACTTAATAATTTGTTTTCTAAGTTCAGTAATTTCTTGTGCTGAATTTATTTCTCCATTCATGTAAGAATCCCCCACCTAGCAAGTAGTATTGTATATTGACATACTTATATTCTCATGGATTAATCATACCATAAGATGATCGTATTGGACTTATCCAGTTCATTGCAAATCATTGAAATTTTACGTCTAACACTATAGACTAACTTAGTAACACCCCCAATTAAAAGGGTTTAAATATATGACCTATCGACCGGATACAAAGGTGCCTCCAGGCTCATTCAACAACTCGGATCTTCAAAGTTAGTAAACATATACACAACTGAGCATCAGGTGCTTCGGTATCTTTTCGATTGATTGACATTTCACGTAAAGTAACAAATAATTATAGGTAAGCGCTTTCAAAAATACGATATTTTTTGTCAAATACAACGAGAATGGTTCTTGAATCTTTCTATCCGAACGGTTCTCTTTAAGGAGCAAACACATATGGCATTCACGAGCTTACACCAACTGATCGAGCATGCGGAACAGAGTCATAAGCCAATTTACGAGTTAATGATTCAATCCGAAATTAAGCAAAAAAGCATGCAAAGAGAAACTATCATCAAGAAAATGTCAGAACAGTTTACGGTGATGGAAGAAGCTGTTCGTAAAGGGACAACTACATCTGTGATGTCACGCACAGGACTAACTGGCGGTGATGGACAGCGCTTATATGACTATGCCGAAAAGGGGAATTCTTTCGTTCATCCTTCTACTCTACACACCGCTGCAAATGCGCTAGCTGTCTCAGAGGTAAATGCGAATATGGGACGAATCGTCGCAACCCCTACTGCGGGATCAGCAGGAATATTGCCTGCCGTTCTCGTACATGCGCTAGATAGTGGCAAGTATACACGCGAACAAATTGTCTTATCCATGTTCACGGCTTCCGCGCTAGGCTTAGTCATCGCCAATCGCGCTTCCATTTCTGGAGCTGCAGGAGGATGCCAAGCAGAAGTCGGCTCCGCTACTGCAATGGCGGCAGGAACATTAGTGGAACTTGCCGGCGGCACACCCGAACAAGTCGGTCATGCAATAGGTATTGCGCTGAAAAACTCATTGGGACTTGTTTGTGATCCTGTGGCGGGTCTTGTAGAAATCCCTTGTATCATTCGAAATGGACTACATGCTATCACAGCTGAAGCGGCTGCAGATATGGCGATGGCAGGAGTGGTGAGCATCATCCCTCCTGACGAAGTGATCCATGTCATGCACGAAGTCGGACAAAATATGCCAGAGTCACTGCGCGAAACGGGTATAGGTGGCCTAGCTGGTACACCCACAGGGCAAAAACTGAAAAACCAAGTATTCGGGAAAGAAAAAGAGTCAAAAGAAAAAAGCAGTGGTGCGCCTGCTAAATACCAAAGTGCCTATGAAATCATTGGTCCTGTCATGATTGGCCCATCAAGCTCCCACACTGCTGGAGCCGTACGAATTGGAAACGTTGCGCATCAGCTATTGAACGAGCAACCCATTCATGCAAAGTTTTCACTAATGGGTTCTTTCGCAACGACCTATCAAGGACACGGTACCGACTTGGCACTTCTTGCCGGTGTCATGGGGTACAATACGACAGATGACAGAATTCCGCATGCGAAAGAACTTGCGATGGAGATAGGATTAGAATATGAATTTACGAAACGTGTGCTGGGGAGCTATCATCCAAATACCGTACTCATCGAGTTGACAGGACCAACCAACAAAGTAAAAGTCCTCGCCAGTTCACTTGGTGGAGGTAAAATCGAAGTCCAAGAACTTGATGATTATCCGTTAAAATTCTCAGGCGAACGTCCAGCACTATTGATCCGCCACACCGATCAAAAAGGCGTTATTGCAGATCTTTTAGGTATTCTCTCGAGAAAAGGAATCAATATTGCCCGTATGGCGAATGAACGATTTGCAATTGACGGTCCCGCTATTACGATTTGTGAAATCGATAGCTCTGTAGATGAAGAAATGCTTACGGAGTTAAAACGCGACGTACCTATTATTGATGATATTGTATTGGTGGAGACAGAATAAACAGCAGTAAAATACCAGACTTGAAGACACTTTCCATTGTCTTCGAGTCTGGTATATTTTTCATCGTATTACTTTACGTCCAACTAGTTCTTTTCCATCCAAGCTGGTTTACCGAAACCTTTAAATTCGGATTCAATCACTTCTAAAAACTGCTCAGATTCTACTACTTCAATAATGTCTTTCGCAAATTGCTTATCTACGTTTTCTGTTTTCACGGCTACAACATTACGGAACCGATCAGGCATATTTTCTAAAGCTAATGCGTCTAATAAATCCATATTTGCTGCAATTGCAAAGTTACCAGGCACTGCAGCCAAGTCAGACCCCTCTACCGAACGGGGCAATTGCCCTGCTTCAACCGGCTGAATTACTAAGTTTTTTGGGTTCTCTGTGATATCTTTTTCAGATGCCGTTAATTGGTCAATGCCTTCATCCATTTTCACTAACCCTACATCTTCCAATACATATAACGTTCTTGCAGCATTCACTGGATCATTTGGAATAGTGATAGTTGATCCCTCTTCAATTTCATCGAGAGATGTATATTTGTTTGAATAGATACCTAATGGCGCGGTCGGTACGATAATCAATTCAGAGAGTTCCATTTTATTTTCTTTCTCGAAGTTTTCCAAGTACGTGATATTTTGGAACAAGTTCGCATCTATATCTCCGCTATCCAACGAAATATTGGGTTGTATATAATCACTAAATTCCGTGATTTCGACAGTATATCCTTTTTCCTCAAGTGCAGGTTGTATTGCTTTTTTTAGCATGTCACTATAAGGACCTGCAGTTGCACCAAAGTGTATATTTTTATCATCATCCGACTTTTCAGTAGACTTTTCTTCTCCACAAGCCGCTAAAGCCGCAACTAACGCAGTAAGAATGAATGCAAGTACCAGTTTCTTCATAATCCATCTCTCCCCTATTATCTTTTATCTATCATTTTTGAAAAACGATCTCCACTAAATTGAATCAACTGCACTAGTATTATTAGAATGGCGACGGTGACGAGCATAATACTGTCATCATATCGGTAATAGCCAAAACGAATTGCGAGGTCCCCAATTCCACCTCCGCCAACAAATCCAGCCATTGCTGAATAGGCAACTAAGTTGATTAACGTCAGTGTAAGTCCTTGGATAATACTCGACTTTGATTCAGGCAATAACACATTCCAAATAATCATCCAGGGCGAAGCACCCGTTGAAATCGCTGCTTCTATAACTCCTTTATCAATTTCACGCATGGATGTTTCAACAATCCTTGCAAAGAAAGGAATGGCTGCAACGGAAAGCGATACACTTGCAGCTGCTGGTCCAATCGTACTTCCGACAATCAGTTTCGTCAAAGGTATTAGAGCTACAAGCAGTATGATAAATGGGATAGAGCGAATGATGTTGACGAGAAACCCAATAACCGAATTAATTGCACGGTTCTCTAAAAATAATCCTCTATCCGTTGTAAATAACAGAACGCCAAGCGGCAATCCAATAATCAGCGCAATCGTAAGTGAGATGCCGATCATGTACAATGTTTCACCAAATGCTTTTGTAATATCCGGCATGAGTTCCAAGATGTGAGATAGATCAAACATGTTGTCGGATCACCTCCACTTGTGCGTTTTGTTTCAGTATGTATGCAATCGCTTGCTCTACTTCTTCACGCTCACCTTGTAATTCCATCAAGAAAATCCCAAGTGCTCGTTCTTGAATATATTCAATCGAACCATGCAAGAAGTTTCCTTTGACCTTATATTTCTGCATCGTATCGGAAATTACACCCTCCATCGCTACTTCACCTTTAAATGTGATTTTTATCAATGTACCGACCAAATTGGACATGACGGCTTCAGGAATGTCGTAAGACACCACACTGCTGATAAACTCCTTTGTTAATGGTTGAACTGGTTGAGAAAAGATGTCATATACTGGCCCTTCTTCGATCACTTTTCCGTCTTGCATAATCGCCATGCGATCACAAATCTCTTTTACCACATTCATCTCGTGCGTAATTAAAACAATCGTGATATTCAATTCTTGATTGATCTTTTTCAACAATCGTAAAATGGACGTGGTCGTGTTAGGGTCCAGTGCGGATGTCGCTTCATCACAAAGCAAAACGGATGGATTATTGGCTAGCGCTCTCGCAATACCGACGCGTTGTTTCTGTCCCCCACTTAGCTGGGCAGGATATACATTGCGTTTATCCGACAGACCCACCATTTCGAGAAGTTCCATTACCCGTGTCTCTATTTTATCTGAAGGCATTTTCGCTGCCTGTAAAGCGAATGCGATATTTTCGAAAATAGTCTTTTGACTAATTAAATAAAAGTGCTGAAAAATCATTCCGATCTTCAAGCGTGCCTGTCGAAGCTCAATCCCTGAAAGTTTCGTTAAGTTTACACCATCTATTAAAATAGTGCCGCTCGTTGGCCTTTCCAACAAATTCAAACAACGTATAAGTGAACTTTTCCCGGCCCCTGAATAACCGACAATGCCAAATATTTCTCCTGTCTCGATGTCTAGTGATACGTCATCTACACCTTTTACCACTTTTTCTTTTGTCTGATATTCCTTAGACAAATGTTGAATTTGGATCATAGTCTCACTTCTTTCTACATTCAAGTAAATAATCATAAACAGTTGGCTAGAAAATTTCTTTCTAAATAAAAAAATCTTTCATTTTTCTAAATGAAAGAGGGACTGAAATATTCTCAGCTTATCTCTCAGATGGAAAACCATACTGTAGGATTTGGCACCTTCCTTGGATTATTCAAGGGGTTGCTGGACATCATCGGGCCATTTCCCTCCGTCGCTCTTGATAAGAGATTGCTATTAAATTATATGCATAAAACATATACTAATCTGAATTAATACAACTGTCAAGGAGAATAACGCCAATTTATCGGAATATCCGACTTATTCTATCAGCTTTAATTTCTATCGACTAATTTTCGCAATGTTCTAGAATCGAATCACAATCCTTCTATTGAAAAATCTTGTATGATCTATGTATACTTAACGCACATACCCTATCAAAGAAAGAAGGAATAGACTATGGCATTATCCAACCGATTACAACAACTCCCTCCGCATTTCTTTACATTATTATTAAATAAAATAGAAAAGGCTATGGATGAAGGCAGAGATGTGATTAACCTAGGACGTGGAAATCCTGATCAGCCAACACCTCCTCATATTATTAAAGCATTGCAAGAAGCCGTTGAAGATCCTGCTACACACGGTTACTCTCCATTTCGGGGGACACTTGCTTTAAAACAAGCAGTTGCTGAATATTATCAGCGTGAATACAATGTCACGATTGATCCCGAAACAGAAGTAGCGGTACTTGGCGGTACAAAAATAGGTGTCGTGGAACTACCTCTTGCTATTATGAATGAAGGTGACTTATTATTGCTGCCAGACCCGGGTTACCCTGATTACTTATCCGGCGTCAGCTTAGCAGGTATTCGATATGATACGATGCCGCTACGTAAGGAGAATGGATTTCTTCCTGATTACGATAATTTAACGGATTATCAGAAAAAAGATGCCAAACTCATGTACTTAAACTATCCAAGTAATCCAACGGGTGTTACAGCCACACCCGAGTTTTATGAAAAAACGGTGGAATTTGCCAAAGAACATCAGATTGCGGTCTTACAAGATTTTGCGTATGGCGGTATTGGTTTTGAAGGTAAGAAACCGATTAGTTTTTTACAAACTGAAGGAGCAAAGGAAGTCGGCATTGAAATGCTATCTCTTTCCAAAATGTATAATATGGCAGGCTGGCGAGTCGGTTTTGCAGTCGGCAACTCCGAGATAATAGAAGCGTTAAACGTATTGCAAGACCATTTATTCACTAGCATCTTCCCAGCGGTTCAACGTGCGGCAATTGAAGCATTGACGGGTCCGCAACAATGCGTTGAAGAGTTAGTGGCGCTCTATGAAGGCCGTCTGACGGTATTGCTGACGGAATGTGAACGCATCGGTTGGGACGTTACAGCACCTACTGGCTCGTTTTTCGCTTGGCTACCTGTCCCAGAAGGCTTTACAAGTGAAACCTTCGCTAACTTATTACTGGATAAAGCAGATGTCGCAGTATCGCCAGGGAACGGATTTGGTGTATACGGCGAAGGATATATTCGAGTCGGGTTGTTAGAAAGTGAAGAACGATTGCAAGAAGCGGTTCGCCGTATTGAAAAGCTTGGTTTATTTAAGTAACAAGATACACTTCCACTTTGCCTCTTGATGCAAAAAGCCTCCTTACTCATACCAGTATTCCTGGTATGGCAAGGAGGCTTTCGCTTGTATAAACAGATCATGTCCGCTAAAGGTTATCAAAATGTATTAATCGAGTTCCACACTATCCAGTAATGCACGCACTTCATCTGTCGTATTCGTATTCATTAATTCATGTCTAAGTTCAGCCGCTCCACGGAACCCTTTAATGTAAATCTTAAAAAAACGACGTAACGGTTTAAATAGCCGCGGTTCTAGTTCTGTTGAATATTTATCAAATAGATCCAGATGAAGACGCAGTAGATCCAGTAACTCTTTATGATCATGCTCTCTCTTCTCTATTTCGAATGCAAATGGATTATTAAAAATTCCGCGACCAATCATAACCCCATCGACACCGTATTTTTCCACCAGCTCCAGACCCATTTGACGGTCAAGAATATCTCCATTGATCGTCAGCAGTGTATCAGGCGCTATTTCATCACGAAGTTTCTTGATCTCCGGAATCAATTCCCAATGTGCATTCCCATTACTCATCTCCTTACGGGTACGAAGATGTATCGACAAGTTCGCAATATCTTGCTCCAGTACATGTCTGAGCCATGTATGCCACTCTTCTATATCTGTGTAGCCAAGACGAGTCTTTACACTCACAGGCAATCCGCCAGCTTTTGCTGCCTGAATAATTGCCGCGGCTGTTTCCGGACGGTTGATCAGACCGCTGCCTTTACCTTTTGTTGCTACATTTGGCACAGGGCATCCCATATTAATATCCAATCCCTTAAAACCAAGTTCCGCCATCCCAATACTCATATCGCGGAAATGTTCAGGCTTATCTCCCCAAATATGTGCAACGATTGGCTGTTCGTCTTCTGTAAATGCCAAACGTCCGCGCACGCTGAAAATTCCTTCTGGATGACAAAAACTTTCCGTATTTGTGAATTCAGTAAAGAATACATCTGGACGTGCAGCTTCGCTTACTACGTGACGAAAAACCACATCCGTCACATCCTCCATCGGTGCTAATATAAAAAATGGCCGTGGTAGATCAAGCCAAAAATTAGTACTCATCGTTATGTTCAAATCCTCTCTTCATAACTTGCATCTGCATGTGCAAAAATGGTTTTATTACATATACTTATCCCTTACAGATGCCAGTCTTACTATTATACAAAAAATGCATCGATGAATTCCACTTCTTTGAGCTATCACCAAAAATTATGATTAAACTACTCCTATCCGTCATGGCCACGTCAACTGTAGTCCCTAACCACTTTACAATTATCGCTTATTCCACTGATCTGAAAAAATTAAATCATCTACACTTCGTCGTTTTTCCCAATTCGCTGTTTCTAATATAGGCGCAGTAGGATAATGCTCCGTATAACCAATAGATAGAAGAGCAATCGGTTCAATATGAGGGGGGATGTTCAAAATATCGCGGACATCATTTTTTTTATAAAAACTCACCCAGCCCATTGCCAATCCTTCTGCACATGCTGCTAGCCACATATTTTGTATGGCGCAAGCAGTCGATAACATGTCTGTTTCAGGAATGGAATTACGTCCTAAGACATGTGACCCGCCACGAGTCGGATCACATGTTACGCAAATAGTGATGGGTGCTTCTTTCAATCCTTGTATTTTTAAGCCAAGGAACTTTGTCTCTTTTTCTGCCTCGTCTTCATAATGAATAGCTAGCGCACGTCTTTCCTTATCAGCTGCCCAGGCTAACTTTTCTTTCGTTTCTTCAGACGAAACGATCACGAAGTTCCAAGGTTGCATGAAGCCGACGGAAGGTGCTTGGTGAGCGGCTTTTAATATGTTATGTATCGCCTCTTCAGGAATGGCTGTTGGTAAAAAACTTCGCACATCTCTTCTAGTATAAATTACCTTGTAAATTGCATCTTTTTCTTCTTTCGAAAACATGTGATATCTCTCCCCTAGTCGTTTACGCAATATAGTATACTATTTGTAATTAATCAACACGCGTTTATTATAATGAATTTATATAATGAATGACAGATTTGACTAAGTATCACTTACATATACTGAAGTTCCTATTCAGGCTATTATGTCTTTAGTTGATCAGCGAAGTAGTTAGTCCATCTTAAAAATTAGAAAAGTGGCTTCAACCGTTTTACACGTCACCGGTTAAAGCCACTTTACGATATACCATTCGAATTAAATATGCTCAGGTCTCGTCCGTTTTCGTAATGGATACTCCACGTTCCGCAAATACTGTTTGAGCGACAGATAGAGCATTCAGCACGCTCGGGAATCCTGTGTACGGTATGAGGTGCATAATACAACCGATAATCTCGTCTGGTGTCAAGCCTACATCAAGTCCTGTTTTGATATGCATCTGAATCTGCGGCTTACCTTGTGCCACAAGTGCCGTAATCGTCGTTAGGACCTTCTGTTTATTATCTAATCCAGGTCGCGAATAAATATCTCCAAACGCAAATTCTACAACATACTTAGTCAAATCTGGTGCTACATCTTTGAAACTCTCTCCAATTTCCATCTCACCTGCTGGGTTATCTTCACCCGATAACGTAAGTTCCATTAACTTTTCCAAACCACGTTGATAGCGATCTTCCGCCATTTCCAAAACCTCCTTGGTTATACTATCCGCTATTTCACCAAAACTGTGCGTAAACTTTCTTTCATATCATTGAATAACGGTGACACTATGAGTGTAGCAAACTTTGTTAGAAAACGAAATTTTTCGTCTATTCGACATTCTATAGGGCAGCAATTTTTATGTGCATTTATTACTAGAAAGTCTTCCTATCGTTTATACTTAAAAGAAACAATCGACCCTGGAGGTTTGCATAATGGAATTTAAAAGTATCGAAGAACAAATCATTCAAAAGTATAAAGATGATGAAAACTTGATGATCCGCCTATTTGTCCAATGGTGCGCGAATCATAAACTGAATCCGCAAGCCCTTTATCAGCAAGCATACCCTGAACAACAGACAAATCCCGCCCTAAAAGAAGTCATGGAAAACGATGATGAATTTGAGGAATTTCATATAGATAACGAAACTATGTTGGATGTGCTTCAACTATTCGGGAATGATGATTTGGCATTTGTAGTCGCAGATGAGATAGGGAAATTCAAATCATAATAGGCACTTGTCAGAGTTATTCCGTTCGTTTATGCCATCAAACGGGACCAATTTTTATACAGTCCTATTGTTCAAAGGTCTGATTACTTTTATTAATACTTCTTATTTTACTTTTTTCCTGCTTGCCTACTATGAGTATTGCTGAATACAACACAAGTGCGATGCCTAATATCTGTAACGGAAGCAGTTGATCACTAAGAAACCATACACCAACTAAAACTGCAACAATTGGTTCAATGGTAGCAAGAATCGACGCTTTCCCAGCTTCCAAATACTTTAGACCCGATGTATATAACACATACGCTACCACAGTGGAAATCAGCGCTAGTAGTAAGGCGGCAATCCAAACGTCAGCATATCCGAATGTATCCACCTTACGCCATATATCACTTGTCAGCGACATGAATAATGCCATATAAAAGAATGCGTACAGAGTAATTGTCAGGGCCGAATATCGTTTCGTTATTGGCTTGGTGAAAATACTGTACAGCGCATAACAAAACCCCGAAAGAATCCCCATGAACAGCGTCTTACTAGGAATACTCTCCGATCCTAGCGGCAATAGTCCGACCACAAATGCACAACCGACAATAGCAAATACTAACGCTAAACCTTTGCGGACAGTGAGTAATTCCTTAAAGAAGATCCTCGATAGAATCATCACGAATAACGGGCCGGTATATAATAACGTCACGGCAAGTGACAAGCTCGATCGTGAAAACACTTCAAAGTAAAAGTAGTTAAATAGCGCAAGACTGAAAATACCTGCACTCGCAAAAAATACATGATCTTTTATTCGTGTCCGTAACTGATCACGAAAAAACAGCAGCATAATGATAAATAAAAACACAAAGCTGAAGATTCCCCGAATCGCTACCACATCCCAAGCCGTGAATCCTCGTGCATATAGTGGCGCTATGAATAAACCGATCAATCCCCAACAGACGGCTCCTGCAATTGTGATTACATATGTCTTCGCACTCGGCTGAGTTTCCAACCTCATCGCCTCCCATTCTAATAGATCTACTGACGATTTTATATAAAATACGTATAGTTATATACTGAATTATAATGCATACCTGTAGACAAAACCATTCCAATTGGTACAACGCATGTCTAGTAAATTATTTCATGTTATTCTTCAGATGAAAAAATACGTGGTAGCCTTGTCTCCCCCCTGACAGTGCTTTCAAAAGAATTACAGGCATAAAATCGATGTTTCGTTCTAATCTTATTCATTAATATATTCACAAAAGAGACGACATGAAAACTGGCGTTAATGTTAAGGACTTACCTTTCACCATCTTCAGTACTTGAACGTCTGATCGTAATACATCACGTACAGATATATAAACCAGTGTCTTGACACCAGGCATGACACACGTGATAATTTAAAATAATGGATGATATATATAACAATCCAAATGACTAGGGAGAGGACGATGCATGTGAGGAAGAAGTTAAAAATAGGAACGATGATCCACGGTGTCGGTGAGAAGATTTCAGACTGGCGGCACCCTACTATGCCATCGGATGCAAGTGTAAGCTTTGAATTTTATAAACAACAGGCCCTAGCGTCAGAACGCGGGAAATTTGATTTTGTTTTCATCGCAGATGCTTTATACATTAATGAACAATCGAATCCACATTACCTGAATCGATTCGAACCTCTCACGATACTTTCTGCATTGGCAGCGGTGACGTCGAATATCGGATTAGTCGGCACATTATCGACTACCTATTGCGAACCGTTTTCTGCAGCACGACAGTTTGCGTCACTTGATATGTTGAGCGGGGGACGAGCAGGATGGAATGCGGTGACGTCCGGATTGGAAAAGACAGCATTAAATTTTAATAAAGAGGTTACAGATCATCCAAATCATGCCACACGTTACCGGATGGCTGCCGAGTTCGTGAACGTCATGAAAGGCTTATGGAATTCTTGGGAAGAAGATGCTTTTATACGCAATAAACAGACCGGGCAATTTTTCGACCCGAATAAATTACATACATTGAATCATGAAGGCGAGTTCTTTTCTGTACTTGGGCCTCTAAATATTGGCCGATCACCGCAGGGGCAACCGGTAATATTTCAGGCTGGTTCATCAAAAGCAGGTATTGCATTCTCCGCACAACAAGCAGATGTAGTTTTCGCCATTATGCCTACTTTAGACGAAGCACAGCGCTATTACATAGATGTGAAAGAGCAAACAGCCGCTGTTGGACGTAAGCCCGATGACTTGTTGGTTCTACAAGGCATCAGTCCGATTATTGGAGATACGATAGAGGAAGCGGAGCGGAAATTCGAAGAACTTGCCGGTTTGGTAACGATTGAACAAGCACTTGCTTTTTTAGGCCGTCTTTTTGAACATCATGATTTTTCACAATATCCATTGGATGGACCTTTTCCCGACATAGGATGCATTGGCAAAAATAGTTTCAGAAGCGATACTGATCGCATTAAGTCTGAAGCACGTAAGCAAAACTTAACCTTGCGTCAAGTAGCTTTACGAGAAGCCACACCGCGCACACCTTTTATGGGTACACCGGAGCAAGTCGCTAACCTTATTGAAGCCTGGTACGAACAAAATGGAGCGGATGGTTTTATGCTCATTGCAAATTTGCCAAGCGAATTAGAAGCATTTGTTGATAAAGTTGTCCCTATCCTTCAAAAGCGTGGAATTTTCAGGACAGATTATGAAGGGATTACTTTACGCGAAAACATGGAGTTGCCTTATGCGGAAAACTCCTATTCACTTTAATAGATAAAGTTGATCAAACAGATATTTTTCAAACAATTGAGTACTTTGCATATTTCTTTGTTGTATAATTACCTAATAATTATACAGAAGTTCTACAATGAGGAGGTATCAGAGGAACATGAATCCAGTAACGTACTCCTATGAAATTCAGAACGTAGTTAAAAGTTCGCATCAATTAGATACATGCATGTCTAATACAGAATTAATTAATTACATCAGCAAGTTAGCAAAGATTGATGTAATGGATATGTATATTGATCAATATCAGGATAAAATAACCAGTCTAGTCATTTACGAAGCAATTGCACAAGCTTTCAAGTTCCACTTAGAACAAGTTCCCGTGTTGACCACAGAGAAAATCGGTACTTTTGAGATTCCTCCATTAACGGATTTGAAAACTTGCAGCAGTCTTTCTTCACAAGTCATTTTGGATTTATATTTGGCTCATCATAATCATCACGTGACAGGTGACGAAATCCGCACCATGATTAACCACTATTTCGGTATGAATTTAGTTGGGATTGACGGGTTGGGGAAAACTAGGATTTCTTTGTATTCCAAAGGACAGTGGCTCGTGAAAGATGATAAAGACTTATTTGTTATTCATACCGGAACAAAGGATGTAGACGTGAAAATCTACTGCACAGACTACTTTACGGCGCGTACTGGATCGAAAAATCTACCGACTGAATTACTACAATCTTTAGCTAGCATGGGATACAGTTATAACTCGCAAGTAGATGCGTATTATTATTCAAATCCTTCTGGTCTTACAGTTTCCAATGCTTTTAAAGGAAAAACAATAGATGCGATTATTGAAAATACACATGTATTATACAAATCTATTTGATGATACAAAAGCCCGAGAAGAGGCTGATATAGCCTCTTCATCGGGTTATTTATTTTCCAAAGGAGGATAGAAACTTCACACGATCTCCCATTGGAGGTATTGTATTATCAATCAAGGAAATTTCAAGAATGGATGGCCCGTTCACGTTCATCAGCTCATCTATTGCTTCTTCGGTTAGATCCTCCATCGTTTCCATTCGTTTACTCGGTATGTTCATAGCCGCAGCCATAGCTGCAATATTCACCGGTTCTTGTTCAAACGATGGATGGGAACGTTTATATTGCAACGAATGACCATGATAGACCATTCCTAAGCGTGCATTATTCATCACAACAAATAAAATCGGCAATCTATGTTCTTTTGCGGTGAGGATTTCCATACCGTGCATGAAGAAACAACCGTCACCCGTAACGCAAACTACTGGACGTTCAGGCTCAGCAAGCTTCGAACCAATTGCAGAACCTATACCGCTCCCCATCGCCCCAAAATGTACATTAATATCAAATGTATCGGACTCCACCACGTTCATATCATGAATGAAATATGCCATGAACTCACCTATATCGACGGTATATCTTGTATTGCGGGGAGCGTATTTTTGCAGACACATCAAAACATTTTTCGTATTGTACTCTTCACTATCCGTTCTCTCTATTTCTTGCTTCCTAAATGCTTGATCTTTCGTCGGCAAGTTCAAAGTTTTTAATCCATCTAGTAACGCGGTCAAGCTTAAATCTATGTCTCCCAAAACAGCAGCATCCACTTCATATTTACGATTAAAAACGGATGAATCGTAATCCAGTTGAATAGTGTACCGACCTTTAGTGAGATTGACGTTCCAATTATTCGTAGCCGTCTCGCCTAAACTGGAGCCTACTACCAGTAAAGCTTCACCATCACTCCCATTGATCAATGAAGAAGCGGCGTCATGACCGGCAAAGCCGAAGACGCCAGCGTGAAGTGGATGATCTTCTGTAATATAGCCTTTTGCTTGGGGTGTTGTAATAATTGGCCACTTGAGCATCTCCGCTAACTCAAGTAACTGATCGACAGAGTTTCTAATACCTTGTCCTACAAAAATATATCCATCCTGTTTATTAACGAGCTCTCTTGCAACAGACTGTATGACGTTTTGATCCGGAACTATCGGCGTTCTTTTTGGCGGAGCCGGTATTTCAGGAGACTCAATTGGATTGATCTGGATATCTATCGGCATGGCGATATGGACAGGACCCGGTACACCGGAAATCGCTATTTCACAAGCCTTTACCACTTCGCCAAGTAAATCCTTCGAATCCGTTACAGTTACACTATATTTCGTCACTGATTTAAAGAGTGGTTCAGCATCCAATTCTTGAGAGGCATTTAAACCGACAGTATCGACAGGAACTGCACCCGTCAAAAATAATACAGGAAGATGTTCACGCATAGCATTTGCAGCACCTGTTAGTAGATTGGTACCACCAGGCCCACTGCATCCAATACACACACTCATAGTAGCCGTATATTTAGCATAAGCAACTGCCATATAGGAAGCAGCGCCTTCATGTTTCGTCACGATCGGTGTCAGTTCAGGTATTTCATACAACTCATCAAAAAACGCATTGACAGAACCTGCTGGGATACCAAAAACATGTTGTACCCCGCTAGCCATTAAATAATCCAACACTGCTCGAACAGCCTTCATAAAATCTCTCCTTTAGTAGCCAGATACGTGCTTTCGAATTCATTCGCTTTCAGCGGCACATTAAAGTAATACCCTTGCATGATATGACATTCTCTTGAGACTAAAAATTCCGCTTGTTCTAGTGTTTCGACACCTTCAGCAACTACATGCAACCCCAGATTTTCTGCTAACGTGATGATCGTATTCACAATGGCTGAATTGTCGTCATTGCTTTCCAATTCCTGAATAAACGATTTATCTATTTTCAACGCATTGATCGGCAAGTTTTTTAAATAGCCCAAAGATGAATAGCCTGTACCAAAGTCATCAATAGACATCTTGATTCCGATCGCCTGTAACTCTTTCATCGTCTGGATAGTCAACTCTGTATTTTTAATAATTTGGTTCTCTGTAATTTCAAGACATAAAAGCTCTGGTGATACCCCTTCTTCTTCTAATATATCTTTTACCGTTTGGAATAAATTATTTTGTTCAAACTGGCGGGCCGATAGATTTACAGATACTACAATCGGTGGATATCCTTTAGCTTGCCACTTCTTGATTTGGTTACATGCACTTCTAATAACCCACTCTCCGATAGGAACTATTAGCCCCGTCTCTTCCGCCAGTGCGATAAACTTATCGGGTGTGATTAATCCTTCTGTCGAGTGATTCCATCTCAATAACACTTCAGTTCCGATGATAGTATGTGTACTATAATCAATTTGAGGTTGAAAATAAATTTCGAACTCCTCACGATCAAGTGCTTTATATAAAGCATTTTCAAACTTCACATTTTCAAACGTCCTGATATCCATCGCCACTTGATAAAAATGATAGCTGCTGCCGGATACGTTTTTGGATTGATACATGGCGATATCAGCATTTTTAATCAATAACTCCACTGTCTGTCCATCTTGAGGAAATAAACTGATTCCTATACTGCTGTGGATGTGCATTTCATGTCCTTTTAGATTGAATGGCTTGTTGAATTGATCCACAATCTTTTCCGCCACTTCAACAACATCTGCTTCTGATCTAATAGAAGGCAGGTAGATAATGAATTCATCACCACCTTGACGCGACGCTGTGGAACCTTCAGGGAGACATGCGCATATACGTCTTGCTACATGTGCCAATAAAATATCACCATAGCTATGCCCTAATAAGTCATTGACTGATTTGAAACGATCCAAGTCCATGAACAGTACCGCTGCTTTATCTTCATGAGTCCGGGCAAAGCTCAACCCTTGTTCCATGCGATCTTTTAAAAGCACCCGGTTGGGAAGATTGGTCAAGCTATCATAATACGCATGGTACCTGATTTCTTTCTCCATCTTCTTTCTTTCGGAGATATCTTTAAATGTAACGACATCCCCAACGACTCTATCTCCTTCTTTAATGGAAGATCTAACATATTCTACAGGAAAACTGGACTGATCTTGTCTAAAGAATGTAACTTCCTCTTTATTTGTATTATTTTCATTGTAAATAATACTGACAGGTTTACCTATTAACTCATTCTTCATCTTATAACCTAGCATTACGGCTGCGGCTGGATTACAAAACGTAATGACCCCCTGTAAATCTAATCCGAATATCCCTTCACCTGCCGAATGGAGAATCAGTTCCTTCTCCCGGCTAATACGCTGTAATTCTTTCATCGCTGATTCAAGTTCGTTGTTCTTTTCCGTTATCTCTGCAGTACGCTGTTCTATAATTAACTCTTGCTTTTCCATATTCAATAAGTTCAATAAAGTGGATGCTGTTGTATCGACAATAGATTGCGTCAGTTGTTGACTGGTCTCGGAGTAATTCGGATTTTTTTGTTGAAGGTCTGCAATGACTAGTAAACCTAATACTTTCCCCATGGAAACAATAGGAAGAATAAACATCGATTGAATACCAAAGTATCGACATACTTTATGGTTCACACGATCGTCTGCAAAGACATCTGGAATAAGTTGCGCTTTTCTAGATGCAATCACTTCCTGAAACACTTTATCATTTTCATCATCAAATTTTTTCTCGTCATGAGACTTAACCCATTCTTCTGGCGACCAATCACTTTTCTGATTAATTGTTGTAGGCTTAATCTTCATTTGCACCAACGGATCGATTAGATGGACACCTATGTCATTGTTTCCAAGCACTCTTTCTATATAAAGAAAACATGTATCCAGTGCTTCCTGCATCGTAGAACACAGTGATAAATCCCGAGTTATATCCAACAATAATTGCTTTTCTTGAATCAATTCTTCTTTACTTGTCAGCAACTTGGCATTTTGAATTGCAACAGCCGCCATATTGACGTAGGACTGGACGGTTTGAATCTCAAGTTCAGTCAAATTCATCGGAATTCCATAATCGAACAAGAAAACAAGTCCGAATAATTCCGTTTCGCCAGTAATAGGTAAAGCCAATAAAGATTTTATCTTAAATCCTATAACTGCCCTTTGATCAGGTCGATAGTCTTTAGATGTATCCGGTATATAGATCGTTCTTCTTGTTTCAATTACTTCTTTCGCCAGTAAATCGAAGTCGGTATCAATTGTATGCATATCGAGCGTCATGCCGTTGATCACTTCAGGCTTTCCTACGAAGCCCCTGAATGATCCGTCTTGTTGCGGCAAGTAAATTCCGACCGAGTCACATTGAACAATCTCCTCTGATATAGCGGTGATCACGTGATTTAGCACTTCTCTTAACTCTAGCTTTGTATTTATTAGCTTTGTTATATTCGCTAGACGAAGATATCTTGTTTGCTCTTTCACTATTCATACCTCCTATCCTATCCAAGTGAATTCTCTATATATAGTATAGATACCGTCATGTGTATCGATAGATAACATCTTACTATGTTATTCGACAAATTATTAACAATAGCCTTTTAATAGATGTTACAGCTATATTAAATATATAACGAATAGGAAGATATTGTATAAGCAAATAGTATCATTCAAAAATCTAGGGTCAAAATCCCCCTGACAGTAGAGTGGTTACCAGCTGGATATAAAACTCTTCGCTTCTATACCACTACTGCTTATTTCTACGGCTAATTCATTTCCGATTTCTTTCGGTACATGAAAGGCTGCATCACCTACTCCAAAATTAAGGATTTTCACCTATACTTATTTCCAGAAATATAAAAGCGCCAACCTCAATTATGAAGTTGGCACTTTTAAATATATTGGCTTACATATCCAAATACACAAATCCTTCACAAGTAAAACGTACATCTGTAGAAATATAATTTTTACCGCCTGTTTCTACATGTACGATCCCGCCTGGCTGGTGAATTTGCAAGGTCTGATTTTGATTTTCCTTTGACAAATGAACACCCAAGGCTAGAGATCCTGAACCGCAAGCTTGTTCAAAAAATCTGCTCCCGGTTTCCGTCACATAAACAAAAGGCCATATTTCATACTCGCTTTCCTTCAACTGCTTGTATGGAATGATACCGATTGCTTTATCTTCAATCTTATTGGTGACTGCTTCAATCAATTGATTAAACTGATCTTCAGTTGGCCAATAGTCTGTTATGAAATGAGTGATACCATCCAATTTTACGACATTTCCTGTAATACTCCGACCATTCAAATCAATCACTATCTCAGTCGTTGATAATGGAGGCGGCATTTCAGCTTTGGCGACAAAATGAGTGGGTGACTTTACAACGACTTCGCACTCAAGCGGAAAATCCGAACCTGATGTCTCTAACAGAAATGTACGATCTTTGGTGAGCCCTTTATAAGAGCAGTAGGCAGCAGCACTTAACACGGCATTACCGCAAAATTCCCCACCCGACATTTCCAACCTCAGTACGGCATCTTCAGTTTGTGGTTGCACTAAGAAACCCGCCTGTTCTGCATGCAGATGTTCATCGTCCATAATTCTACTAGCGATTTTCGCATAATGCGCAGGTACTACATAGTTAGTTATAAAAACGGTAGTGTTTTTTGATGGACTAGCCTTTACAAAATCCAGTTTCATCTTTAATTCTCCTCCCTTTCCACTCGCTGATTACTTCGAAATACGTGATGCGGTGTGTTGAAAACACACCGCATCACGTAATGTTTCCATGATTTTTTTACAGTACCATAGCCGCAACGACACCAAAGATGAGAAGCGGGATATTATAATGTAAAAATGTTGGTACACACGTATCCCAAATATGATGATGCTTTCCATCCGCATTCAACCCTGCTGTCGGCCCTAGCGTACTATCAGATGCCGGTGATCCTGCATCGCCAAGCGCGCCTGCAGTCCCAATTAAGGCAGCCGTTGCCATTGGAGAGAAACCAACAGCTATACAGATTGGCACGAACAAAGCTGCAATAATTGGAATGGTCCCGAATGATGAACCGATACCCATTGTAATTAATAATCCGATCAATAACATGACGGATGCAATAATCAGTTTGTTATCACCTAAAATTGCTGTAGCTGATTCCACTAAATCATTGACTGCACCTGTCTCTTTTAAAATAGTTGCATATCCGGAAGCAATCAACATAACAAATGCAATCATACCCATCATGCTAATCCCTTCATTGACAACTCTTTCTCCTTCATTAAAGGGAACGACTGTGAATATATACATTAACGCAATACCGGTAAGTGCTCCTAAAACAAGTGAACCTGTAGCTAATTGTACAATCAACGCGCCGATAATTGCTCCAATAGTGAGGACGTGACGTAAGTTGAATTTCAGTTCGATTTCTTCAGGTATTTCTTCCGCAACAATAACTCCCATGTCGCTATGCGGAAGTTCCCTTGGCTTGCGGTACGAGATGAAAACGGCAACTAGTAAACCTACAATCATACCAATTCCAGGAATCAGCATGGAATAGGTGACTGATAAAAGAGGGATCTCCATACCACTTGCTTTCATTTCTTCTGCAATGATTCCATGGAATATTAATCCAAACCCAGCCGGAATCATAATGTAAGGCGCTTTTAATCCAAATGTCAACGCACAAGCAACACCTCGACGGTCAATCTTCATCTTATCAAATAAATGAAGCAAAGGTGGAATTAAAATCGGGATAAATGCTATATGGATAGGAACCACGTTTTGTGAGAAACAAGCAACCCCTGCAATGGTTAGCAATAAAATTGATCGTTTTCCTCTTAAAACTTTCATCAATCTCTTCACGAGAAAGCCTGTAATTCCTGAAAAACTAATCATAACGGCGAACATTCCCAGCAAAATATAACTTAATGCGGTATTTGCTTGTCCACCCATTCCGGAGACTAGCATTGTTGTTGCTTCCGTCAGTGACAGACCTTCCATTAACCCAGCCACACCTGCTGCGATAATAATGGCAAACATTACGTTAACCCGCAGAAGACTCAACACAGACATGACGATAACTGAAATCACTACCGTACTAAACATAGATTCACCTCTTCCTTTTAAACTAGAATAGAATTTCGAACATTCAGTTATTCATGGGCGAAGAGGAAGGAAACTCTCCCTCTTAATTCCACTAGTATTCATGAAAACAGATCCAACCATTGTACCAAATACCATCTTACATCCTATTTATTTTTTTGTGTATGCATCGAAATGAAAATCACTATTTTTCAACCATTCACTCATTGCTTCAATATCTTTTGAAAATACGCGATCTTCTTCAATATATGACACGATACTTCTTCCATTTTCTAAAAACTCTCTTGTGGACGTCGACATCTTTTCTTTTCCACGAATCTCCACTGCTTGCATACTACAAATTGCTTCTATTGCTAGCACACGACGTGTATTTTTAATTACTTCATATGCATGACGAGATCCAATTGTGCCCATACTGACATGATCTTCTTGATTTGCTGATGAAGGAATCGAATCGACACTTGCTGGATGAGCAAATGTTTTATTTTCAGAAACAAGTGACGCTGCGACATATTGCATAATCATGGCACCAGATTGTAACCCTGGCTCCGGGCTTAAAAATGGCGGCAAATCATTTAATTGAGGATTTACTAAACGCTCAATTCGGCGTTCTGAGATATTTGCCAATTCTGCTATTGCAATTGCCAAGAAATCCATAGCAAAAGCAATTGGCTGTCCGTGGAAGTTGCCACCGGATAATACTTTTTCACCATTATCAAAAATGAGCGGATTATCTGTAGCTGCATTCATCTCAATCAGCAATTTTTCTTTTACATAATTCATTGCCTGCCACGTTGCTCCATGAACTTGAGGAATACATCTAATTGAATACGCATCTTGTACACGTATTTCTCCTTGCTTTGTCGTTAACTCACTGTCAACTAAAATATTCCGAATTCGTTCTGCTACTTCGACCTGCTCATTATAACCACGTGCAAGGTGGATATCTTCGTCAAACGCATCAATGATTCCGCGTAAACCTTCAATTGTCATGGAAGCAATGCGTTCTGTCTGATAAGCCAATTTTTCAGCTTCCAAATACGCAACGACTCCCATTGCAGTCATTGCCTGGGTTCCGTTAATAAGAGCTAGACCTTCTTTTGCCGTTAATACAATCGGCGTAATTCCCTCTTTCGTTAAAGCTTCCTTGGCAGGAGTTCTTTCCCCTTTATAAAACACTTCTCCTTCTCCGATTAAAACTAGCGCCAAGTGCGATAGCGGAGCCAAGTCACCACTTGCACCAAGGGATCCTTGCTGAGGAATGACGGGATGAATATGCGCATTTACTAAATCGAGCAATCTCTCAATTACGACAGGACGCACTCCTGAAAAACCTTTCAATAACGCGTTGGCACGAAGAAGAATCATCGCTCGTGAAACGATTTCTGGAAATGCTTCCCCTACACCACATGCATGGGAGCGGATTAAATTTAACTGCAAGGATTCTACATGATCTTTATCAATAAGCACATCACTGAATTTACCAAATCCTGTTGTAATACCATATACAATTCTTTCTTCATCTACGATTCTTTCTACTGCTTTTCGGCTTTCTTCAACCTTTTTCATGCTTTCTTCTGAGTATTTTACGTTGTCTCCATCGTAAAGTACGCTATGCACCTCTGTAAAATTAAGCGTTTGTCCATTTAATACGACCATCTTTTTTCTCTCCCTTCAATTCCGTTGCTCATGTAACATCGCAATAAAAGATCTATATTACAGAACTTGAATGCGCTTACAAATAATAGGTTCTATTCATTTGATCCTCACACCATTTTTAATACTATGTGAAATTTTCAAGTGCCTGAGTTAATCCTCAGGCACTCAGTCAAATGTGTAGTCCGATTTTATTATATTGCGTACATAATTTATACGAATCCTTTACTTACTACTCATATCGCTTTAGTTTGACGCGTTACCAACGACCTGAACGCCTTTTTTCCAAACCGACTGGACGTGGTTAACGCCGAATAAATATTGGAGTTCTTGATAATTTTTTGCGTCCCATAATACGACATCACCTTGCTTACCTACTTCTAATGAACCTACTTTGTCCTCGCTCTTAATCGCGCAGGCTGCGTTGTATGTCGCAGCTGTCAAAGCCTCTGCCGGTGTTAAACGCATAGAGATGCAAGCTAAGTTCATCACGAGTGGCATCGATGTCGTGGGGGAAGACCCTGGGTTACAGTCCGTCGAGATGGCCACAGGCACTCCTTCGTCGATCATACGTCTTCCAGCAGCGGCTTCTTCACGTAAATAGAGTGCTGTCGCCGGCAGAAGACAAGCAATTGTACCTGATTTAGCCATTGCTTGTATACCTTCTTCAGATGCTTTCAACAAGTGCTCAGCTGAAATGGCACCTACTTTAGCTGCAAGTTCTGCACCGCCATAGGACTCAATTTCATCTGCGTGAATTTTCGGAATTAATCCCACTTTCTTTCCGGCTTCCAACATTCTCTCGGATTGCTCCGGTGTGAATACACCTTTTTCACAGAATACGTCATTGAATACTGCTAGCTCTTCTTCTACTACTATCGGTAATACTGTTTCAATTAAATAATCAATGAATTCATCTTCTCGACCTTTATAATCAAGAGGAACAGCGTGCGCCCCCATGAATGTCGGAACCAAGTCAATCGGATGTGTTTCTTGAAGTTTTTTCATCACACGAAGTTGTTTTAATTCCGTTTCTAGATTCATTCCGTAACCACTTTTTCCTTCTACGGTAGTTACTCCATGAGCAAGGAACGAGTCAAGTCGGCGTGTTGATTGCTCGATTAACTCTGCCTCCGAAGCTTCTCTTGTCATTCGAGTCGTTGCATGGATACCGCCGCCAGCATTCATAATGTCCATGTAAGTGGCGCCTTGCAGTCGCATTTCAAATTCGTGCTCCCGACTCCCTCCATACACCACATGTGTATGAGGGTCCACTAAACCTGGAGTCACCAGTTTTCCAGATGCGTCTACAATTACTGCATCTTGCGCTCTTTCACCATACATACTTTCAAGCTCTTTTGTTGTTCCTACAGCTTGAATGATCCCGTCTTCAATCCATAGACTGCCATCTTCGATAATCCCAAGATCCGACATATCTTTTTTCGCTCGTGGACCTTGCTTCCCCGAGGCCAACGTGGCCAACTGGGAAGCGTATTTAATCCAAACTATATTTTTCAATTTATATCATTTCCTTTTTTAAGCATTGGGATATTAACGCCTTTTTCTAATGCTGTCTTTTCAGCAATTTCATATCCTGCATCTACATGACGTACGATTCCCATACCAGGATCCGTAGTTAACACACGCTCAATACGGGCAGCCGCTTCATCTGTTCCATCTGCAACAATGACAATTCCCGAGTGAACAGAATAACCCATTCCGACTCCACCGCCGTGATGCAGCGATACCCACGTTGCCCCACCAACCGCGTTGATCATTGCGTTTAAAATAGGCCAATCCGCCACAACGTCCGATCCGTCTTTCATCGCTTCCGTTTCACGGTTTGGCGAAGCAACTGAACCTGAATCCAAGTGATCACGGCCAATGACTATTGGAGCGCTTAACTCACCACTTGCTACCATATCATTAATGATTTTTCCGAAACGCGCACGTTCACCGTAACCGAACCAGCAAATGCGAGCAGGCAATCCTTGGAATTCAATTTTTTCTTTCGCCATGCGAATCCAGTTACATAAATGTTCGTTATAGCTAAATTCCTTCAAAATTACTTCATCCAATTTATAAATATCTTCCGGATCTCCCGATAATGCTACCCAACGGAATGGGCCTTTACCTTCGCAAAATTGAGGACGGATATATGCAGGAACAAATCCTGGGAAATCAAATGCATTTTCGACACCTTCGTCTTTTGCCACTTGACGAATATTGTTTCCATAATCAAATGTGATAGAACCTTTATTCATCAAATCAAGCATTGCTTGCACATGTTTCGCCATAGATGCTTTGGATAGTTGTACATATTTTTCCGGATCGCTTGATCGAAGCAAATCAGCATCTACCATAGACATGCCAGACGGGACATACCCATTCAACGGGTCGTGTGCTGATGTTTGGTCAGTCAGTATATCTGGAATAAAGTTGCGTTCAATCATTTCCGGTAAAATGTCAGATGCGTTACCTAATAACCCAATCGATAATGCTTTGCCATCTTTTTTCGCTTCTTCTGCGAGACGGATCGCTTCATCTAATGAATCCGTTTTCAAATCTGTGTAGCGTGTTTCGATTCGACGGTCGATACGCGTCTCATCCACTTCAATTGCGATACATACGCCACCAGCCATAGTCACTGCAAGCGGTTGCGCTCCACCCATTCCGCCAAGACCTGCTGTCACAGTAATAGTTCCTTGCAAATTGCTATTATAATGCTTTTTGCCAAGCTCTACGAATGTTTCATATGTTCCTTGTACGATTCCTTGTGAACCGATATAGATCCAACTTCCGGCAGTCATCTGACCGTACATCATGAGGCCTTTTTTATCGAGTTCATGGAAAGTTTCCCAATTGGCATATGCAGGAACAATATTTGAATTTGCTATAAGAACGCGCGGCGCATCTGCGTGTGATTTAAATATGGCGACGGGTTTACCAGACTGGACAAGTAATGTTTCATCGTTTTCAAGCTCTTTTAGCGATTTTACAATCGCGTCAAAACTTTCCCAGTTACGAGCCGCTTTTCCAATACCACCGTAGACTACAAGATTCTCCGGGTGTTCAGCCACTTCTGGATCCAAGTTATTCATCAACATTCGAAGTGCAGCTTCTTGAAGCCACCCTTTCGTATTTAACTCAGACCCTCTATATCGAATTACCTTTTCGTCAGCAATTGTTTTCATGATTAAACAACCTCCTTTTTTCTATACTTTTAGTATACACAAAAGATTCTGTTTACTATTTATTAAATAATGATAATTTTATAATCTATATACATTTTAATTTTTCGTCATCTTATTTTTTATAATGAGTTTCACTTTATCATTGTATATCAATCAACGTGTCGAATCTTGACTAAAAAAAGAACCATACCTATGTACAGTTCTTTCATACATTCGATTGAAAAGAAGAAGGAGTCCTGCCTTCAAGTTGTTTAAATTTCATCGTGAAATAACTTTGGTTGGAGTAGCCTGTTAACCCTGATATTTCTTCCAACGACAAACTCGTTTCCTTCAATAAACGTTTGGCTTCGCGAATCCTTACCTGATGCAGTGCATCTCTAAAGAATTGTCCGGACTCAGCGGAGAATCGTCGGCTGAGGGTACTTTTATTCAGCCTAAGTGTATCCGCACAATCCGTCAAATTCCACTGCGAATTCCAATAATTCGATTCCATCAACGTCTTTACTCTTTCTACGAGGGAACGTTCTTCTGTTTGAAATTGTACATCGCCATCTCCATGTGAAAGAAGCCTAGTAATAAAGGCAAGCAACTCCTGCACGATCTCGTGTATAACAGGTTTCTTGATAATCTGTTGAAATACTGCATGATAACAATCTTCCCACTCCATCGTTTGAATATTATATGACTTCATATATCGGCGTACTTGTGCCAGTACACTAGTCAAGCGGATCCGAACCATTTCAGGGTCGGGATAGGGTTCTCCATACGTGAAAAACTCTTGCTCCAGCCATTTCCGTATTTCTTTTGCATCCCGTTTTTCAAGCATTTCAATCCATTGCCTTTGCTCCAATGGTGTCAGGAATGGATCCAGATCAGACCAGTCGGTATATTGACTATTTGACAAAATGATATCATAACCATCAAAAAATACTTTTTCTTTTAATTGCTTTGTCTGTGCATACGTTTCTTTTAGCGTTTGAAACGCCGGTGGGTCATTGATGACAATCGCCAGTGACTCTCCCTTGTCACCTTTCCACCAAGCTAGAAATGCGTGATACTCTTCATGGAACAACTTCTTTTCTCCCTCACACTGTACACACAACACGCAATCCGCCAGCGCAAATAATTGTTGTTCCGTCGTGAATGGAAATCGATGCAACTCATCATATAAACGCGGCAAGCTATTTAAGTCAGGTGTTGATATGGCAATCATCGTAATCGGTTGGGTTGTCATCTTGTCCGTAAGAAAAAGATCCGAGTAGTCAATCATCATGGACTGATCTTCATTATATAGGTCATTACTATAACGATGTCTTTCACTTCTTACCTGGTAGCGAATTTGTTGAATATGTTTCACTAAGTCATCTGGTGAAAAGGGACGAAATAAGACATCTTCCGCTCGGTAACGAAGTCCACGGTAAGCGGTTTGAAAAATACGCTCCGATGAAATACCCAACCAGCGTACATGACTTTTTCTAAGCAACTCCCCGAAACTATCATCTTGTTGCACCCATGTGTCCATATCCAATAACAGCATGTCAGGAAACTCGTTCAAACCCTCTTTCACAAACTCTTCGATGGAATCCCATTTGAATAGCTCCATTCCGGTCATTTGAGATTCAACAAGCCAACGAATTCCTTCTGCTTCCAAATGATCCTTAGCCACTAAATGAATCCTCACGGCCTGTCCTCCTTTTATTATCGCCACAGTTCGGGCCCTGTTTTCTCTAACCCCTACAAACCCACGAAAATATTCTGGCATTAGGAATCGCTAGTACATAAAAACAATGTCTCCAATATCAACAAAAGATGCTCTCTCATTCTCAGCATCGATCAGTTGGATATGTCCCATCGTTTCTGGAAACGATGGCTAGTACACCAGTCGATAAAACGGGTGTACTTCCTCATCGTAGAGACCATCGACAGTTTCATATACAATTCCTGCATCGATTATCTATTCTACAAGCAAAAATTCTACTCCGCCAACACCAACATCGACTTTAAGATGAATAGCGGTATCTGTTTTCCCATATGCGTCATTTACATAGATACCTTCGCCCTTAGAAATGAAGCCTTTCGTTCCTATGCTACCGACTCCCTTGGAAACAGACAATTTAACTCCCGTCTCTTGAGGTAAATGAATTTTCGCATCGCCCACCCCAAGTTCAAATTCAGCATCAAAGCTTTCCTGCCAATCACCAGCTAAATTGATCGTCGTGTCACCCACACCTGCATCGACTGACAAATGGCTGAGTCGAATTTCAGACAAGTTTAGTTCCGCATCGGAGACACCCATTTCGACATCCAAATTAACAGGGATTTCATTAGTCAGTTGAACATTCCAGTTGTTTCTTTTCTTACCCAATGCAGAAAGCCCTTTCATTTTCTGCTCTATCTCTACGTGACCAATATCTCTTTTATTCTTATACATAACGGATGGGAACCACTTCTTTACGTTAGTATCAATATCACCGTCCACCCAGTTTGTTGCACCGCCCTCAATCAAAAGATTGCCAGCACCAAAATCGATATCGACATCCAGTGATTTCGCATCGTCCTTTTCAATAGACAACGCTCCGGAGACCCGATTCGTTTTCATCCAGTCATACACCCAAAAACCTGCCACCCCCAACAATGCTACACATATTACTATCAGTGTTTTCCGCATATTCACACCCCTTTACTCTATCATAAGCGAAACTTGATAAAATTGAGTCCATCAGATGACTGAACTATACATCAGTCTAAGGTCTGAGCGGTACAGTATATGGAGTTCTGATGATAATTATTTCGTTTGACAATAAAAAAATTACACCGAAACGCCCCAGACTAAGTCGGTGCGGATAGCTATAGATCATCATTGACTGACCTTTTAGTAAACTACCATTCCAAACAAAAAGAACGAGCGTTTTATGAATACGCTCGTCCTCCTTACCATTACAGTCATTTACTCCAGTGCTCAGCAATGAATTCATTGCGTCCTGAACGTGCACGGTTGTCTTTGTAATGTTCTTGTTCTTTTATATAATAATCTTGATGATATTCTTCTGCCCGATAGAATGTTTCTGCGGGGCGGATAGTTGTAACGATAGGTTTTGTGAAAATACCACTTGCAGCTAGGTCAGCTTTCGATTTTTTGGCAGCTTCCTGTTGCGCCTCTGTGTAATAAAAAATAGCGGTTGTGTATGATGAGCCGCGGTCGTGAAATTGACCTTCTGCGTCTGTCGGATCAATTTGTTGCCAGTATACTTCAAGCAACTTCTCATACGGGAATAAGGCAGGATCAAATGTGATTTCAACGACTTCCACATGACCGGATGTACCTTTTTTCACGTCTTCATACGTTGGATTATCCAGATGTCCGCCCATATATCCTGACACGACGTCTTGGACACCTGGCCATTCTTTAAACGGTTTCACCATGCACCAGAAACATCCTCCAGCAAATGCAGCCTTTTCAAAATTCTGTTCACCCATTGACAACATCTCCTTTTTTATGAATGCGCGTGCCCAAATCCACTTGTCTAGTAGAGGCGTACACAGCCTGTTTGTGATTTAAAAGTCCATCTTATACTATATCATTGACCGCCTCTTCGATGGTACTTTCACGAGGTTACTAGCAAAGCTTTTTCCTGCATCTTTCTATTTTCTTCTTCCGGTATACGAATGAATTTTACGATAATTGCACTCACTAGGTAGAGGGCACTGAAGATCCACACGACCCCTTCCGCTCCAACGAGCCCGATAAACGCTAAAGCGATAGCTGGTGCTACGAATGTTGATAAACCCGCTGAAAAATTCAACACGGACATTGCCGCACCTTTATCTTCACCCGCAACAGAAGGTACCAATGCGCCAATCGGAACATAGCCCGCTACCAAGCCACCCCAAATAAATCCGACAATGCTCGTCATAACGATGTTACCATTTGTAATCACCGGTATATAGAACAGAAGTGGCGTGAATATTGCACAGCCAACTCCACCAAACCAAATGATCGTGTTTTTCCAACCGAATTTGTCTCCAATGAAGCCGAACACTAAATTAAAGATAATATTTCCTAAGAAAAATGTTCCCCATAATTGCAGCCAAGCAGTTGTTTCAATGCCGTTCTGTGCCATATGCATGGGTAGGAAGACCGGGAATCCATAAACACTTAAGCTATTGATAACGCGGACAACCCCGCCCGCAGCAACTCTCGGATTTGATTTCAAAATGGTAATACCTTTCAATAATTCTTTGACTGCTTCTTTTTTGTTCGCTAGTTTTTTCTTTTCAAACTTGTCTTTATTGATAACTAAAGCTAAAACCGCACCTAGACTTACCCAGAAGATGGATGTCCACATTGTATTGATGTAACCGAGATATTGGATCGCAACACTTGAATACCACGCACCTAGTACCATCATTCCCGCACAAAATACAAACCAGAACCAACCAACGGCAGAACTCAATTTGTTTTGCGGTGTTTTATAAATGACCCACGTTAAGAAAGAATAAGCAAATAACGGATAACCAAAACCTTTAATGAAATATGTTAAAAGCATGATTGGGTAATTCATCGTAGAGAAACCGTATGTAATAAACCCTGCCGTACCGATAATATAGACGGCTAATCCGATGGCCATTGTACGTTTCGGGCCAAAAACATCCACACAGACGCCTGAAAACCAAGATGACAGTGCAATCGAGATTCCATACACTGTAAATATAGCAGCTGATTGCTGAATCGTTAATCCACTCTCAATTAAGAATGGGCTTAACCAACCGGCTTCAATTCCATCTCCCATCATAAACAACATCACACCAAAAAAACCCCAACCTAAGTTTTTCGTGATTCCAACTCTCTCCAACATATCAGTGCCCCCATTCATATTAGTTTTGTAATGTCTTTACAAAACAAAAAAACTCTCTGTGAAAAACAGAAAGAGTTGTTGGTATTCATCGCTAGTGCAATATAAATATGCATTCCTCTTTCTATCTCTCAAGCTACGCTTGCTGGATTTGGCACAATTATGTTGCCGAAGTTTCATAGGGCCAGTCCCTCAACTTCTCTCGATAGAAAAATAATATTAAATTAGTTGAATATAATAAAAACAGATCTACTGAACTCACTGTACAGAATAATTATCTTTAAGTCAACCAGTTATTGAAACTTTCTAAATATACTGCCATAGTATGATATACTAATTAGCAAAAGCATTTGTTTATATCAACTCTTTGAGTGAGCAATTTTCACTAAAATTGGAATAACGCGGATCCATACTTTGGGAAGACGCATTCCTTTACAATCAACGCAATTTCCAGAATGTAAATAACTACTTTATTTAGAAACTTCAGCGGTGTCAGGATTCCATATTATATTAAAAAATTATTCTAGTAGAAAGGACTTGTATAATGCAATCATATATTGATGTAGAAAATGGTATCGTCCCCTCGGTTTGTTCTCTGGATTGTCCAGACCAGTGTGGACTGTTGATTCATAAAGAAGATGGTAAAATCATTAAAATTGAAGGTGATCCCGAACATCCAATCACAAAAGGAAGTATTTGCAACAAAGTTCGGCATATGGCTGAACGGATTTACGATCAAAATCGGATTACTACTCCTTTGAAACGAATCGGGGAAAAAGGCGATGGGCAATTCGTTCCAATCAGTTGGCAAGAAGCCATTACAACTATTACAAATCAGTGGAAAAAATTAATTTCTGAAGAAGGCCCAGAATCAATTCTTCCCTACAGTTTCTATGCAAATATGGGGAAACTTAGTTCTAAGGGGATGGATCGCCGTTTCTTCAACCGTCTGGGTTCGAGTCAACTGGATCGAACCATTTGTTCAGTCGCTGGTGAAGCCGGCTACAATTACACGATGGGCGGGCGTTATGGAACAGATCCAGAAGAGATGAAGGATACGAAATTATTTATTTTTTGGGGCATCAACGCCGTCAGTACGAATATGCACCAAATTATGATTGCGCAAAAGGCGAAAAAGAGCGGCGCGAAAGTTATCGTCATTGACGTCCATAAAAACCAAACTGGGCGCATGGCTGACTGGTTCATTCCCATTCTTCCGGGAACTGACGGAGCGCTTGCACTCGGAATTATGCATATTCTTTATAAAGAAAAGCTAGTCAATCAAGCATTTTTGGAGCAATATACAATCGGCCATGAAGCGCTCGGCGAACATGTAAAATACTACGATCCCCAAATGGTTTCCACCATCACAGGTGTGCCGGAGGAAGATATCTATGAACTAGCACGGATGTATGGGACTGTCTCCCCTTCCATGATTCGCATTGGCAATGGGTTGCAGCATCATGATAATGGCGGAATGATAGTCCGGACTATCTCTTGCTTGCCTGCATTGACAGGGCAGTGGGAATTAAAGGGCGGAGGGGCGGTTAAATCAAATTCAGACTATTTGACACATAATATCGCTGCACTAGAACGTCCGGAACTTCAGAAGAAGCCAACGCGTAAATTCAATATGAATTTATTGGGACAAGTATTACTGGAGGAACAACAGCCGGTTCGCTCTTTGTATGTCTATAATAGCAACCCCGCTGTTGTCGCACCGGATGCCAATAAAGTACAGGATGGCTTGGCACGTAAGGACTTGTTTACAGTGGTTCATGATTTGTTCTTGACGGACACTGCGTTGTTTGCCGATATTGTTCTACCGGCGACATCCGCATTTGAAAACACCGACTTCTATACGTCTTTCTGGCATCACTATATTCATTTGCAAGAACCAGTTATTGAGACCTACGGGGAGAGTAAATCCAACCCTGACGTTTTTAGACTGTTAGCGCAAGCTATGGGCTTTGATGAGCAACCTTTCTCAGATAATGATGCCGAAATGATCAACCAAGCGTTAAGCGATTTGTCCAACCCTCATTTATCTGAAGTGTCATTTGCTGCATTGAAGGATAAACGCTTTATGAAAGCGAGCGATACACGCATTGCATTGAACCATTTAAAAACGCCAAGTGGAAAAATCGAATTGTATTCAGAACAAATGCAATCGGCAGGATTACCGGCTCTTCCTACGTATATTCCGATTATTCAAGACTCTGATTTTCCATTACTGTATGTACCTGCAATTAACCATAATTTTATGAATACCATTTTTTCAAACAATGAAAAACATCTTAAGCTTGAAAAAGAACCTACCTTGTTTATGAATCAGCATGATGCGACAGAGCGGGGAATCGAGGACAAAGCGATTGTTCGTATATGGAACGAGCGCGGAGAATGTGAATTTATTGTTTCTGTCGGCGAACAAGTACTTCCGGGGGTTGTTGTCAGTCAAGGGATTTGGGGAAATAATTCTGATCAAAAACACCTTGTGAACGCCTTAACACCCGATCGAATTGCCGACATGGGCGGTGGAGCTACATTTTTCTCAGGGCGTGTTGAAGTCGAGAGTTTATAACTAGACAAAACTGATCAGAATTCCTACCGCATGAATGGAAGCCTCCGTTTGACTAAAACAAGTGGCTCACCTTATTCTAATACTGATTTAACAATGCCCGTTTAAAAGATACACTTTTCATAGAATCTGACGTTTTGCTGTTTCGACGATTGGATAAACGCTCATCTGTATGCTGTGTTTACTGACTTGTCATCTAAACAGGCATGTAATTAATTAAAATATTTTATAAAAAAAGTTCTATATTACTACCTTTTTGACCATGTTCCAAGTTTACCTCATTCAAGACAGCATGCTAAAATAAATTGAATTTAATTCCAAAGAGGAAGTGTGAAACTCAAGAGAAGTCCGATATTAGCTATACCATCATCACGTTACACTGTATTTGATTCAAAGAAATCGAACTAGTAAAGAGGTGTTCTAAGTTGATAGCGGAAAATAAAGAACAGACTATATTTAATCATTTAGGAAAGAGAATCATAACGGACCGTGACATTGAAATTATTGCAAAAGTCGAAGAACCATTAGTCGTCGTCTTAGGCAATATGTTGAGTGACGAAGAATGTGATGAACTGATCCGACTCTCAACAGACAAGATGAAACGATCCAAAATTGGCACAGCCCATGTGAAAAGCGAGATTAGAACAAGCAGCAGTATGTTTCTTGAAGAACGGGACAACCCAATTGTTATGAACATCGAAAAACGGATTGAAACAGTTATGAACATTCCTATCGAACACGGCGAAAGGCTCCAGATTCTTCATTATCTGCCAGGACAGCAATATAAAGCGCACCATGACTTTTTCTCAGAGTCTAGCAACGTTACAAACAATCGAATCAGCACGCTCGTCATGTACTTGAACGATGTCGAACAGGGTGGCGAAACGTTCTTTCCCCATCTGAAACTGTCCGTCACGCCTCAAAAAGGAATGGCCGTTTATTTCGAGTATTTCTATAGCGATCCGTTGTTGAACGACTTGACGTTGCACGGTGGCGCACCGATAGAAATCGGAGAGAAATTTGTAGCGACGCAGTGGATGAGGAAGCAGAGGGTACGATGAGGAATTTGGTTATAGTTGATTAGTCAGTGCCTACACAAAGATTTTTCACAATACTCTGAACGGTGACTGTATTTATAAATTTCCCTATTGCAACAAGCGGTCGGCTGTCATTATGAGCTGAACGCTTGTTTGATTCAAGATATCTACTGAGTGAAACGAACGTGCAATTTTCAGCACTTCTGTTAATGAGGACATGCATTATTGTATTTTACACATGATAACTAAAAAAACGCCAACCCCTAAATGTTAGGAGTTGACACTTTTTAATTAGGACAGCTGTCTTACATCATGCCGCCCATGTAATACCTTTGAAAACATGTACAAATGCAGGTTAAAAAATTCTATTAAATCAATGTTTACAATTTTTAAGGCAAAGGGATATATAAATTTACCCTTAAACATGAACAAGTAGTTATACAACATAACGTTTAAAACGGGAAACATTTTTGCTTCCAGAGTAGGTACTTTTTCTGATCCTGCAATATACGATCTACATTACGACTTATACAGATTCTTCGCTTGAATGGACTTTCCGCATAAAGGCATTCACATCCGCTGGTACTTTACCGTCTAGTAAGGAAACAATATACACTGTTAAGAAGCCGACTGGCACGGTAATGATACCTGGCACTCTAAATTGTAAAGCCTCAGGTAAAATGGAAGAAAAGAAAATCATAAACATAGAAACTGCAAAACCAACAATCAGTCCCGCAATTGCCCCCTTTTCAGTAATCCCACGCCACCAAATGCCTAATACGAATATAGGTGCAAATGTGCTTGCCCCGACTGTAAAGGCGAGCGCGACAAGATGGCCAATGGAGGCATCTTTGACGAATAAACCGAGAACTCCATAAAAAACACCAAGAAAAACAATCGCTAATTTTGCAGCGACTACTCGATTTTTCTCTGTTAATTCCTTTTTCGTGAATTTGGCATATAAATCGTGAGCAATTGCTCCTGAACTTGCAATAAATAATCCAGATAGGTTTGAGAAAACTGCGGCAAATGCGCCGGCAATTACAAATCCAAGCAACCATTTACCACCTAAAGCAGTTGCAATAGATGGTATCACCATATTATCTCCGCCGGTAATCAGGTTCTGCATGACTTCAGGACTGGCATTTCCACTTAAATAGATGGCTCTTCCGACAACGCCAAGGTAAATGGCACAGGCGAAAAATAAACTAGCAATCCCAATCGCTAATACTGCCGACTTTCGGGCAGACTTAGCATCTGGATTTGTGTAAAAACGCAGTAAAATATGTGGAAGCCCAAGTGTACCTAGTGAAAGCCCGATTAACATAGATGCAGAGTGCCAAAAGTTTGGATTGAATGCACCAGTTTTTGACCATGTTTCTCCGTTAAATACGACATCTTTTCCATCCGTCGTATATGCGCCCGTGTTCAGTACCGTACCACTAAATTCACTGATTACGGATAGAATTCTCTCGTAATGGAAACCTCCATAAATAGCGGCGGCTACCATGACGATAAAGGCTATAAAACGAATCCAAAGCTCCAACGCTTGATTAATGGTTGTTCCCTTCATCCCACCAATTCCAACGTAGAATATCATGACAACACTTGTAAAGATGATGCCAAATTCATAGGAAGTTCCGAAAAACATGCTCAAAATCTGAGCAGCGCCGAGTAACTGGGGTGCTGCATAAAATCCTGAAATAGCAAGCACTACAATTACAGCCACAATTCTAGCTCTTTTACTATGAAAGCGGTAGGCAACAAAGTCTGCAACTGTGAAGGCACCGAACCGGCGTAAAGGTCCCGCTATGAAAAGTGCCAAAAGCGTTAAACCAATTGTAAAGCTAAAGGTATAAAAAGCCCCATCATAACCGATTGCAAAGGTAAGTCCTGCTAGTCCTAAAAACGTTGCAGCACTTAGATAGTCCCCGCCAATCGCTGAACCATTTGTAAACCATCCGAAATTACGTCCGCCTACAAAGAAGTCACTGGCACTTTCATTTCTTTTTGATAAATACGTAATATAGACAATTGTCCCCAATAATAAGATCGTAAAGAGGTATTTTGGATCTAATAACGCTTGCATCATAGCAACGTCTCCTCCTTACTTTCTACAAAACTTGCTTGTACACTTGCCGTTTCCCCCTTTTTCTTCACTTGGCTTTTTTGTTCACTTACCATGTTCTCTTTCTTCTCCATACGGCTCATTTCTAGACTTTTTCTTTCCCATCTTTCATAAAGCTTCGTGTGTAGATAAGCAATAATAAATGCCATCGCCATCGCGACAATTGTCG
The DNA here is from genome assembly GCF_002743375.1 of Sporosarcina sp. P34. Taxonomy (GTDB): domain Bacteria; phylum Bacillota; class Bacilli; order Bacillales_A; family Planococcaceae; genus Sporosarcina. The sequence goes on along the minus strand of NZ_PDZC01000006.1, from coordinate 43,237 downwards.
TTAAAAACCAGCTAGTAGACATTCCCCCAAACATCTTTGCAAAAGCCCAATCTGGTTTAAACCAGTTGATTGCTGGAACAGAAAAAATAAATATAAAGTAAACAATTGCTAGTGATAATCCAGTTGATAATTCGGTTCTAATGCTATAACTTGTTTTCTTATCCAACTTAGGTAATTTTTTTATATCAACCGTTTCACATGGCTCGTCTGTCATGACATACTTTTTCTCTTCCAATTGTATACACCCCTTCATTTTCAAGACTTATCAATGAACTTAGTTTGGTGCAAAACAGCATGAATACTAACTGGTTAGTTATTTTTATCAACAAGAAAACTCTTTGCATTAAAATAGTTTAAAATTGTTTGATCCTTGCATCTATTTCTCTAGGTGATTTTCTCAATAATACCCGCATTCCAAAAGCTTACAAACAAACTACTTTATGATTTATCGACGCGTAAAGTAATCCATTCCCCCAAAACCTTAGTTACTTCTAAATCAACCCTCCCTTTGAATTCAATTCCAAAGATCATAGCATCTCCTTTTTCTCCATTGATAAAATGGATTTCTTGCCATTTTATCTAAAGTGCTATTAGCTCCGTTGCCAGTATATGATAACTTTCCCTGAAAAATTAACCGTCGCATTAATTTTTTCAGTTCCTTACTTCCACCCTTTTCTGTACTAGTCATTCCGATTTCCTGTTCCTCCCATACTGTTCATCCACATATAATAGTCAGTATTTTCTCATTATATAGATTACTTTAATCCCAGTCAAGTCATTTTTAATTAATCATAATCCATTTCCTCTGAACTACTGCCACTTTCACTATGTTAAAAAGAAGAGATTCTCAAGAACACCAGCGTTACAGCCAGTTATGCATTAGGCGATATTCGATTTACTTTAACAGGGACATCACGGCTTTTCCGTCTTTCATTATTTTTCTTGACGCCCTATTCCGGTTCTTGCAGTATCTCTGTGCGTAACTGTTTAAGCGGAAATTCCAGATGATCCTAAACATTTTCTCATAAAAAGGCCTCTCAAAAGTTTTGTCGACTAATGAGAAGCCTTCGGTCATGATTAAATATACTTATTTGCTATCAAACGGACAGTGAAATGATATTGTATGACACAAAACCCCATTAAAAAATGGTTTTTTGCTATCTTACATCATGCCGCCCATAGAGTCCGGGCTATTACACATGTATACCGGATAGTATAGATCGCTATATATCAACGTTTTGAAGTGTTTTATTCAAATTAATTATATCAACTTATACTGGTTTTTATAAGTTTCGGCATCAATCAGGGCATCAAATATGACCTTGTGACATCAGAAACAGATGGCTGGAAGTTTTAAATTTCGCTGTCTGTTTTCTTGATTTCAATTTTTTTAGAAAACCCGATCTTTTCAATCCAGTCTTCATCGCTTCCGTTTGTAAGATACGATACTCCCACCATTTTTACGGACTTCATTATAATACTTCTCCATATACTTACCAACTTCTTTTTTATGGAACAGCCACTTGCTCCCTAGGCGTATCTTCGGAAATTCTTCATCGTATAAAAGGTGGGTTACAATCGTATTCCAAGACATGTTTAAATATGTAGATAGTTGCTTTGAATTCATGAAAAATACTTCTGATTCAAGTTCTTGTAAATGCTCATCTATTATCTGAAGGTAAAGCTCTTTTAGCTTTTCTTGATCAACTTCTATGTTAATCATTTTTTTCGCCCACCCATTCATTCAGCCACTCTATTTCCTCCTGTGACAAGCTCTGCTCTTCTTCTGTTTCTCCTTCTATTACATGGTGCCAATTCGATTCTTCCCATTCTAAGTGGGTTTCCCACTCACGCATAGTTTTTAATGCTTTTTCAGTTTCTAATTGCTGTCTAGTTTTGAAGGGAATTATGTTCGCCATGTTCGCCACCTCTTCCGATCTGATATGTTCCTTCTATAGTAAAGGTTTCAATCGAAAGAATCAAAAAAGCTCACACTGTTATATTGTGGGCAATATTGTTATTACATCGTACCTTAAAGGCTTTGATTTCAGTCTTGTTTCTTATTTGCAAATTTTTGGTGCAAACTTTTATATGTCCAAAGCACCCATCTGTAACCGTCCTCACAATATGATAGCCTGTAATTTTCACCACAAAATAATCCAACTAAATTTCGGCTACTTCCCGCGAGAAAAAATCATTTTAACATCCAAAGCAGTTTTGTGATTTGTCTTAATGCGAACAATACCATTATATCTAATAGTGGTTCATCCCCACTTATAACATTAAACCAGCTAAGGAAACCACTTCCAGTTTCAGTCTAAATTACACTATCACAGGGAAATTACTCATTATATTAAAAAACTAAAAAACCTCTAGTAAAGAATCTTTAGAGGTTTTATTGATTATTATATTTATCGCAAGAATAACATAACCATTTAGAATTCAATATGAGCGAAATCCTCGAAATTTACATCGTTAGGAATAAGATTATCGGCCATAAGATCACGAAGAGCTGTAATGGTAATTGCTACATTGGCATCTATGAACTGTTCACCATCGGCGTTATGTTTGACATAGGGCACATTGCGAACAACATATTCGGTCTGCTCGATATGCCAAATGATGTTCTTTGATAACCTAGTTGGTTCACTTTTCATATCGAGAACCTCCTTGTCTATGGTAATCATTTGCTTTCACTCCTCATACGTCTAATTTTGAGTCTTATATCAAATATTATACCCTATTCCATATCCATTCAATCTTTTTAATTTTTATCCTTCTTTTATTTCCGACTTTCGTCTAATAATTTCCGTTTGAATTCAAGCATCCGGTCTTCCATATCCTGGTCTTGAACAATTTTTGATGTCAACTTCTTTGGAGGGGCATTCCTAAACATTAAAGTAACGATTTTGATGAACCTCGTTCCACTTGATTCCCATACGAAACTCACTGGTATCTTGAAATGTTCAGGGTCACTTGCCATCATCATAGTATATGTCAGGGTAGGATGCCCTTTAAATTGTGCTTTCACAACCGTGTCCGTGTCAATAACCCGATTGATTAAATCTATGACGTAAGGTAGTTCATCAGAACCTTGCCTTTCAAACATTTGTACTAATGAATGTTCCGCTGCCTGAACTATACCTTGGAGCCTTAATTCATCGGCGGATTTGTCGTGAACAATCTGGTCCTTCTCGCTAACAACCATGGCTATCTGATTTGGAGTTAGGTATGACAAGTCCTTACCTTTTTTTTCTTCTCTACGAAGTTGTCTTAATGTGTATTGTGATGCAATATGTATGATTTCATCAACCTGTGGCTGTTCAAAACTAATAATATCAGAAACTTTCAATCTTTTTTCATCATGAAATATGACATAGAATGTTTTAATCAAAATAAACACACGTCCTTTACAACTAGTCCATTCTATTATTATGGCATAGAAAACTATTTGTCGATTAGATAAATAATTCGCCCTTTGTTAGAAAAGCGTCCGCCAAAAATAAAGTAAAACTTATTTTTACCGACTTAGAGATTTAATCTGGATAGGAAGATTCCTTCTTTCATTTCAACAAGTTCAATGAACCTTCTACATTCCACTAAGCCGTAAGTGGTAGTTTATTAAATGTTTTCATAGTAATATAGTTCGTTATAAATATATTACCACTTAAAATCATATCTAGATTTTACACTTGTATTCCAGACTTCTTTGTTCCCCTTAGAGGAATTTATACATAAATAAAAAAAGCACTGCCCGAAGACAATGCCAATTCATGTTCTCTAAATTATTATTTTATATTTCAAAAGCAGTAAAACTTCCTGCGTCGTCAAAATTCTTAATATAGACTACCTTGTTCGAAAACTGCTCGACTGTTTTTGTGCTACTTCCTATTACAAGAGATAGCACATTGGATTCCCTTTCTCTTTTCTTTTTATTGAATGCTTCTAGGAATGAATCCTTTACTCGGTCTTCACCATCAGTTACGAAAATAATATCCGCTTGTTTAAAACGACTTTCGTTTATTACTGCCATCGCCCTATTAAGCGGAAGTGCAAAGTCCGTACCTCTCCCTAAGAAAGTTTGGGCTAAATTGATCATATCTGAACTTTTTATTTTTCCTCTCTCGTATTTAAAGATTTGTGTACGAGTAGAAAACAATATCAAACAAAAATCCCTTCTCTGTTTTCTTGCAATCGACATAAGGGCTAACGTAAACCCTTTGGATTGGCTATCTAGCTTGTGCATACTGCCTGACTGGTCCAGGCAAAGTACAATTGGACCTTTCCCCAATACCTCTTGCCCTTTCTGTTCATACATCATCGTCTGACCTTCTACAAAGCGACGTAAAAAGTCATTCCTCGTTATCGGATGTGTGTATAACCCTAACTCCATCGGTAACAGTCGCTCAATATCGTTACCTAATGTAACCCCACTTCTTTCCATTGAATCACTATGCTTAGATTTTTGCTTTTTACGGGCTATCTGTTTAAATCGACCAGCCCAATCCGCAATTTCTTTCATCTGTTTATTAGATGCGATTTTTTCAGCTAATGAAATCTGATCCCGCAAAGGAACTTTTTTCAGTTCTGCATCACCACTACCAGCACCCGTACCCCCAAGTAATGATTTCAAGCTATCTTTCGTCTGTTTCGTTTCCTGCATAGCTTGTGCCATCGCTTGCGAAAAGCTATGACTGTTGTTCTGCAACGTTTGTTGAAGTTGATCCCCTAGGTCTGACATTGCTTCTTTTAAGTCTTCTTGTAACTTCTCACTACCATTTCCAGCTCCATTTTGTTGTTCCTGCTTTTGAAGTTGCCTTTGCATCGCCTGAATTTCTTGCATTTGTTTTCGTAAATCTTCATCCTGTTCTTTTTGTTTAATTAACCATTTGTTCGTTTTCTCCCCAAATTTCACAGTTCCGATGGCTGAAGATAAGTCATCCAATCGAGTAAAGTTTCGATAGTTTTCAAACGACTCATCATTCATGATTTTCTCCATAAATGATTTGTTAACTTGCAAATCATCTGGGATTTTCCCTTCGCTTAATTCAGGTTTCATTTTGTATAAAGAAGCCCATATGTCACCGAGTAACGGTTCAATAGTAGGCAATTCTCCATCAAGGCTTAACTTTTGAAGTCCTTGCGACATCTTATAAATCTCTTTGAAACGTCTTTTATCGAAGGTGTCTGTATTTAACACAGAATGATTTTCATTTCTAATTCTAGTTAATTTCAAATAAAACACTCCCTTTTATTTTTTCGAAAAAGAAATGCCAAGAAGTATCCTTAGCATTCCAATTATCTTCATCAATGTTTTTTTAGAATGGCATTTGTACAGTTGATTTTTCACTTGCAGTGCCAAAATCCATTGGCTCCAAAATACTGTCAAGAATTTCTTGTTGCATCGCTTTCACTTTATCAAGTAAAGAGTCAATATCCGTATCTCTACTTTGATTATGCTTTTTCAACTTATTTAAATCAGCAACTAACGATTTCAATTTTTGGGTAGCTTCCATACCAGCATCAGTAGAAGCTTCGGTCTGCATGGAAGAAAATATTTCACTAGCCTCTTCCTGAATCGTATCAAGTTTTCGAGTAACCACGTCTTGTGCGTGGCTACGAACAATCAAAGAAACGTTATCCTTTTGATCAACCGTTTCCCACAGGGCATTTTCAAGGATGACAATATCATCAACCTTCACAATTTGTCTTTGGTTTATCAGAGCCTTTGCTTGAAGTACCGACAGCGACTGTTTAAATCGCCTGTCAGAAGGACGGATTCCTTCATCACGCAATTCATTACGGATTTTTGAAAAAGTTTCATATATTTCGTCTGGAATTGTAACCATGTCAGTAAAAAACTGAAGTTGAACCAACTCCTCCATAGTCATGGAGGGCATAACCTGATTTTGATCGGTGCCCTTCATCATAGAAACAAAATTCGTTTCATCTGCAATGTAATCTAGTTCGAATCGAAGTAAGAACCTGTCGAAAAGGGCTTCAAGACCTTCTTCCTCGTCTGGATATTCATTTGAAGCCCCAATAACAGATATCAAGGGAACCTTTACTGGCGTTCCGTTATTATAGAAAAGTCTTTCATTTATTAGTGTTAGCAAGCTGTTCAAGATAGCAGAGTTCGCTTTGAATATTTCATCCAGGAAAACAAGATTTGCTTCTGGCATTTTAGTTGCTGTATTCCGCTTATATACGCCTTGCTCAAGGTCTTTTAAAGACAATGGACCAAACACTTCTTCAGGTGTACTGAATCTTGTCAGCAACCACTGGAAGTATTCCGTTCCCTGTATGATTGTTGCTAACTCAACCGACAATGCAGATTTTGCAGTTCCGGCAGGTCCAATCATGAGCATGTGCTGCCTTGAAAGTAGAGCAACGAGAATCCCTTCAACTTCTTTCTCACGCTCAAAAAACTTTGCATTGAGTGCATTTTTAATTTCCTCTAACTTTGCAAAATTAGTATTTGTCATTTTTTATTAACCCCTTTTTTAGTTTAAATAGAAAAGGAAGCCGATTTTTATTGCAACCGTACTTCCCTTTATAAGAATTATTTCAGTTTTTCGCTGAAAGAATAAATAATTCTTGTTCTTTTATCGATAGCTCACGCATCTTCATCTGCAACTCCTGTTCTTTCAGTTCATTTGAACGTTCGAGTTCTTGAGCAATCTTCTTAACGTGTTGCACACAATCAACAACATCTCTTTCATAGAATTTTCTTCCCATTATCGTTTGATAAAATTCTGGCATTTTAATCCCTCCATTCCGTTACTTTTTAAAGATCCGCAACCATTTTCGAAACAGCGGCACGGATCGTTATAATTTTATTTTCTAGCGTATCTGCTTCATTGGCGACAATGCCTTTATAATTACGATAGTTCGCAATTACAGACTTCGCATTTTCAATAATCTCTTTCACTTGTCCTTTTTTCAGCCCAGCACTCGACTTACAATCATGTAAAATTGCTTCTAAATGATCGTTTAGTTTTGTGTTCACCATTTGCCTATTGTCGAATGTATTAACAACGGGGATCTTGAATCCTTCACTGTTCTCAAGAGAGGACGTAAAGTTTACGAGCTGGTTTAGACCCTCCGTATGTGAATCTGGGACAAAATATACGCCTCCATTTGGACGTACAGGTGTGGGTGCAAGTGATTGAAGTATTTTACTCACCATTACTCTTACTTGCTGAGCTGAATAATGGTCTTTGTAAATATTGAAATTACGCTCTGCTTCAAAGCACAGCTCTTTTGCAATTTCATTCTCCGTTATAAACGTTAGAGAACTCTTCTGTTTATCTAGCGTGATTACTCCCGCTTTACTGTTGTAGTCAAGACGTTTACCCGCCTGATCCACTTTTTCCACTACAATGTTCCTTTGCACATGGCTTTTGTCCGAGAACACTTCACGTATAAGGTAGTTCTCGAATACCCCAGCATGTCCTGTAGATTTTCTAGTCTCTATCTCTTTAGTACTTCTTCGGAAAGCATCAGCTGGACGAATCGCATTTGGCATCCATTCAACAGGCAAACCTGATTGAACAAGTGCTTGCTCCAAATCATTCATTTTGACTAATTGCTTGCCAACCGAGAACCACATGAGGTGACCGAGAATACCGTCTTGCTGCTTGTTTTGAACAGCTGTCATATTATCAAGATTAATAGACATACCTAACAACCCTTTCTATTTTTGTATTTTAGATAAATAAAAAAAACGCATTTACACCTAGCGATTGCTAAGTAAATGCGTTTTAAAATAACCCGATTTGTTCGTCAATAAATTCTTTTCTATCTCCCTTCTATAGTTTTTGAAAGCAAAAAACCGACCACTCCTGAATAGGAATAATCGGTTTTAATATAGTTCACGCAAAATGCGTAAGTATCCTTTTTGATATGCAAAAGCAATTTTCGGACGTGTAATACGTCTGCCTAACCTCTCTCTCAAATTAGGAGTCCAAAGGCTGAACATTTGTGCCGAGTCACTTTCTAAAAAAGATAGAAAGTATAACGACTTTCACTAGTAGAACAGTGACTTAATAACATAATGAATATACTTTTACTTTAACAAAACCCGGGGCTGATAGCAAATTCATCCGAAATGACCGCCTAACATTACCGTGAATTTCTAGTTAAGTTAAGCGTCTTAAATAATTATGATTACTACAGTAACGCCCCCTTTAGCTCAAGAGGAAGTTTTGATGAATCGTACTGGTTTTGAAACGTACATTTGAATTTTATTCTCCATAACTATCAAGGAGTAATAGCGCCTTATGAGAATCAAGCGATAGAAGCACGCTTTTTTAATTAGATCAATTATCAGAGAAAACAAATCCTTTTATTAAGAACAAGTTATTTGAATTAAAAGGGCAACTTAAACAATATGCATCACAGTGAAACCTCCGTCATCTTATAAACGGCCAATGAAATAGTAGGTCAATACTTTATAGGATATTACCAACAATATCACGTATTTGCCACGCTAAAATAGTTTCAATTTAAAAAGCCGATTTCCTCACTATAAGGAATTTCGGCTTTTTTTGTATTCATAATACTATCCTGCACAACAAGATAATTTAGATACATCTTTATCAAACGTAAGGGCTGCTAATTTCAAACCTTCTGCCATTGTTAAATAGGGGGCAAGAGTTTCTCGTAGATCCTCCACTGTCAATCCAAATTTTACAGCTAATGTTGCCGCATAGATTACCTCTCCTGCGTTTTCCGAAACGATATGAACGCCTAACACTTTTAATGTTTTTGCATCTGCTACTAATTTAAAAACGCCTGTTGTTTCCTGATTAACAAGGGCTCTTGGTACGGCATCTAACGGCAAGACTGATGTTTTAACCTCAAGTCCTTTTTCTTTTGCTTGCTGTTCAGTTAAACCAACCGTTGCAATCGATGGATTAGTAAACGTAACACCTGGAACAACTTCTAAATTCACCTTTTGATTTAGGCCTCTGATTGCATTACGCGCAGCAAGTCCACCTTGATAAGCAGCTACATAAACAAATTGAGGACCAAGCGTTACATCTCCGGCTGCGTAAATTTGGGAATTGGATGTTTTAGAATATTCATCAATGACGATTTCACCACGAGACCCAACGTCAACACCTGCTGCATGTAAGTTCAAAGATTCTGTATTTGGCTTTCTTCCCGTTGCTACAAGCAATTCTTCTGCTTCAATAATTCGCTTTTCACCATTTATTTCTACATGAACTTTTTTAATGCTTCCATCTTGCTCTATGCGTTCGTAGGTTGCTCCTGTAATTAGATTAATTCCCTGTTCTGTTAATGCCTGGGTCATCGCATCTGAAATTTCAGGTTCGTATTCTTTTAGTAGACGCTCGCTTCTTTGTATCAAAGTTACTTCTGCGCCTAAATTATGAAATAGCTGTCCTAATTCCAAGCCGATATATCCAGAACCAAGCACCGTGAGACGCTTTGGCACTTTCTTTAATTCAAGTAACGAAGTGCTTGTTAAATAATCCACGTCATTCAATCCCGAAATATTTGGAACAGATGGAGACGCACCTGTGGCTATTAAAAATCGTTTTGCTGTTATTTGGTTGCTATTAACTTCAATCGTGCTTTCGTTTACAAATTTCGCTTCACCTTTTATTAATTCAAAACCGTAATCATCAATTAAATTCACATATTTTTCGTTGCGAAGTGTACTTACTAATTCATCTTTTTGGTTTACTAATGAGGCTAAATCAACATTTTGTGCTGTAGTGTGTAATCCTGTAAATGGATTATTTTTTGCTAAATGATTGATTTCTCCGGCTCTTAACAAGGTCTTAGACGGAACGCATCCGATATTAACGCAAGTTCCTCCCACCGTTCCACGTTCAATCATCGCAACTTTTGCGCCATAACCCACGGCTTCAATGGCAGATGAAAAGGCCGCTGCACCAGAACCAATGATGATGTAGTCATAATCATCTTCGCAACCTGTATTAGCTTTTACTTGTGATTGTAAATCTTCAACTTCCCCTGGATGATATTTTGCTTCAGCAATCGCATTTTTAGCTATTTCAACTTCTACGTCATTTTGAAGCTCAAATACAGCATCCCCACGACGAAAATCAACTTCAATACACTTTGCACCTATATTTTCCAAGGCAACTGAAACATGATTTTCACAACTTGCACAAGTCATTCCTTGAATGTTAATCCGATATCTTTTCAATACTTTTCCTCCGTCCTTAAATTTCTAGTAAAGTTTCAATAATGGGGCATTCATAAATATCCTTGTTTTCGGGACATCTTCCTTTTAGGTCGATAAGCATGTGTTCGATTTTTTTTAGATCTTGAATTTTCCGTTGAATGTCCTCTATCTTATAAACAGTGAAATCATACATATCACGGCACTTTGCTTCATCACGATCCACCACGCCTAAAAGCTTATCAATTTCATTTAAAGTAAAACCTAATTCCTTCATACGTTTAATGAAATTCAATCGATCAACGGTTTGTTCTGTGTATATTCGATATCCTGACTCTGTACGAGAAGGTTTCGGAATTAATCCTAATCGCTCATAATACCGAATGGTTTCTTTGTTAACGTTACATTTCTCCGCCAGTTCACCTATATGAAAAACCATTTGTTTCACCTCATACATAGTATAAACCCTGTACCTAAGTACAGGGTCAATATATAGCTTCCTAAAAAAAAAAGCACCACCTAACAGGGATGCTATTTCGTGTTTTAAATTAATTTTATCCCTATCTGTGATGTTCATACACATGGTCATCTTGGTACAACCACTTTCTCAAATGGACATGTGCAGATATATCCAGGGGGAGACAAGTACGCCGACCGAGACGGAAAAAGGGCATTATCGCCATATGATTGGTAACACAACTTTTGAAGATGGACATATATATCAATACGAAGCATATACAAGTTTACCCATTCCATTACCGGGTGGGTTCCATACCTATTATATGGAAGTGAGAACGACAGAAGATGATGGTCATACACATGTGATAAAAGGATTCACTCAACCCTCAAAAGATTAATAAGAAACGGTGTTAAGGTGAGAAACAATCTTGTTCTGCGGGAATAGCACGAGATCAAATTTGATATAAAAAAAGAACCATGAAAAGTATTGTGAGTACTTCACGATTCTAAGTGGATGATGTTTAAAGGAATTATGTTAGTTGCATCGTTGTAATACAAGTATTGTCGCCTTCAAATGTGGAGATATTAGATTCAACTGTTTTGTCGTCATGTGTAATTTTCACTTGGAAATTTTTATTACGCGGTAACCACAGATCGATAAATCCATTTTCTAAAGAGGCGATCGTTTCGTCTACAACGACATTGCCATCTTCGTCTTGAATATGCACGTCGAAGTCTTTTTCAACTAGTTCTCCTTGGCACCCTGTTAAACTATGTATTGCACAAGGATGTGTAGTTTCAACAAATGGTGCAATAGAAACGAAGAATTCATCACTTGGCAAGTCAAATGTAGTTTCTTTGCCATTATCATTAACAATCAGTTCATGAGATGTAATAGATGCTGTTAAATCGTCTTCAAAACTTCCAACGCTATACTCATGTACCTTTTCTTTTGTATCTTTGACTTCACTTCCATCCGATGAATCATTGCTGCAAGCGACTAACATAAAACTTAGCAATAAACCAAATACTACGAGTAATCTTTTTTTCATAATTAATTTCTCTCCTATTCTTTATATGAAAAATTATAGGTCATCGAATTGACCTCACTTTTATTCAAACTAAAAAGAACTTACATCAAGTATATTTTATCATATCTCACTTATAAAAATCGCAAGTTAACCGAACCGTCACACTTTAAATTGGGAAGTTGCCTATTTGAAAATCAACTTTTAATCGTGTTAAATGATAGAATTGAAGCATGCTATCAAAAAAATGCCCCATAAAACCAATAAATTTTGGCTTATGGGACATTTTTATTCTACTTTGTAAAAACATTATTTAGCTGAAAGCTCACTTTCCGTTACCCATTTATGGTTTGTTACTTCTTCCCCACCGGTAGTCGGAGTATAGTCAATCATATATACAGTAGTTTTTTCTGCTGAATCAATTTCAGCTAATGCTCCTTCCATCCCTTTCATGTGGTCTGCCTCCACGGTGACCTCGGTTCCCTGTTCCAAAGTTTTGTCGTCATCATCTTTAACTTCTTCTTGAATGACCCATTTATGATTTTCCACTCTTTCTCCGCCAGTTACCGGGGTATATGAGATAGCGTAAGCCGTAGTATCATAAGCACCCACAATTGTCGCTACAGCCCCATCCATTCCTTCCATATGGTCTGTTTTAATAATTGCTTCGCTTCCCACTTCATAGGTTGGATTTTCTGCCACCTTCAAGCTTTCAGGGACTTCACCTGAGCCGGAATGGTTCATCTCCATTTCCATGTCTCCCTGTTGGGGTTCGTTATTAGTGTTTTGACTTTCCTCGTTGCTGGTATTATTTCCACAAGCACTTAAACCAATAATCATAGCGATACTTAAAAAAAGCAGTTGCTTTTTCATTCGAATAGCACTCCTTATTCTGAATAATTATCAAATAAAAGAAGCTATCCCAAGAAAGCCTTTTCAACTTCTTGAAATAGCTCCTTTGCTGGTTATATTTTCTGCATATTACTTAAGCTACCATTTGTCGGCATGCCTCAGCACACTTTCGGCAAGATTCGGCACAGCGTTGGCAATGATCGTGATCATGTTTTGCACACTCTTCTGCACAACGTTCGCAAACTTCTGCACATAGTTCTAAAATCTGTTTAGTAAATGGGCTATTTCGCGTCATTGCTTGTACGGAAAACGCACATATATCTGCACATTCACGGTCCAAGCGGATACAATCAGCCATCATCTTCAGATCTTCCTCTTTCAAGCACGCATCAAAACAGACATTACATGCCTCTAGACATTCTAAACAAGCTTTCAGACATTCTTCGTATTTCGTATTCATGGACTCACCTCCTGCTATTTTTGCAATCAGTGATATTTTTCCCTTAAAAGTCGTTTTAAAACTAAAAAGAAGAAACTCCTTAAAAAATCCTTTTTCTTTTTTTATGTGTTGGACTCCAAACAAACAGATTACTTTTCTCTGTGCCAATAATAATCGCTTAGCACGTCCGCCAACGCTTCGGTAGTCCGATGTAGCTCTTCTACCGTATTATCGACGCCTCCAATTTCTACAATAACGGAGTTTGGGGAAATATCTTGGTTATAGACCCCATTGCCTTGGCTACTATCTTTTTTTAGTATTCCTTTTGACAAACCGGGATACTGAGTAGCGAGAAGTTTATGTAGGCCTTCAGTAAACGAAAGATTCTTCATAAATTCTTCATGTCCAGTACCAACTACAAATAACAGACGTGCATAATTTTCCCCATTCATTTCTAACGTGGTAGAATCTTTGCGCAATGAATCACGATGTAAATCCAGAAAAATGTCGAAATCTTTATTTTCGGCACGCGCAGACCGAACCAATTCTTCTGATAAATTATATGAACTATTATAGTTTAACTCTCTCAAACTTAATTCTTGAACAATATCGGTTGAATCCACTTTCGTTCCCACCCCTCTTCTCTCCAGTGCCCTACCCAGCATTTCACCGACCAACGTAATATTTGCTTTTGAGTGATAAGCATCTTCCGGTTTATCGGTGCCTTTTAAATAAGGTAAAAAAGATTCCCTGTTATGGGTGTGATAAATATAAATAACGTCTCTGCCAAATGTCGAATGAATTGAATCTTTTGTAATTCCTTTAGGTGATTTCATACTTTCAAAGATAGCGTCAATGTTCTTGAAAGCAAGTTCTCTGTCTTTTAAAAGATCTTTCATGGCAGGCTGGAATTCATCTCTATCTGGCTGCTCCAACTGAATATTGATTTTTTCTTTTTCGTTGGATGTTCCTTTTAAAGTAACATCTGTTTCACCTAATGGTTTGAGAAAATCGGAGGAATCCTTCAACGTTTCCATGTAGAAATTAGAAAAAGAATCCACTTTACCCAATAAAGGATTTTCTTTGATTTCATCATGCCACAAGTAGTATGACAGCAATAAAACAACTAATAACCATATAGAAAATAAAATAATTGCCAAATATAAAAGGACGATTAATATAGATTTTTTCTTTTTCTTAGTGTACTTCTTAACTTTTGGAAACATAATGTAGCCTACCTTTTAGAAAGAATGTAAACATTTTTTCATATGATGAATTTTAAAACAGCCGGTGTGAACGAATACACACTGGCTGTTACAGACTTTCACACGCGATTGAATTGAAGTTTACTCCACTTTCACCTGTCCCATCATGCCGTTATCCTCATGTTCAAGAATATGACAATGGAACATATAGATACCCTTATGCTTAAATTGTATAGCAATTTTTACTGTCTCATCTGGTTTTATTGAGATAGTATCCTTCCATCCCTGCTCATTTTCCGGTGGCTCTTCTCCGTCTCTGGAGATTATTTTAAATTGCGTGCCGTGAATGTGGAATGGATGAATCATTCCACCCATCATGTCGGGTTTATTATAAATTTCCCACACTTCAGTAACCCCTTGCTGTTGTGTGAAGTCAATTCTATCCGGATCAAACTTTTTTCCATTTATTGTTACCATATCCATCATCCCAAAGAGTTCCACTTTCTTTGTGACTGGTAAATTCTTCTCTTCTTCTGTCAATGCAAAATCATTCAACTCTTCTGAAATTCCACTAATCACTTCGTCTTGATCAGAAACCTTAAATGGTAAAAGGACAGACCCATCCTCATTTACCAACGCCAAGTCATTTGAAGTATTGAGCTGCGAAAAATCGACAATGATTTCCGCTCTTTCTGAAGGTGTAAGTGTTACTTCATTTAAAGTGACCGGTTCATTCAAGAAACCGCCATCCGTTGCGATTTGAACAAAAGAATCCCCTGTATTCAATTTAAATGTGTAATTCCTCGCATTCGATCCATTTAATAAACGAAGACGTACTTTCTCCTTATTTACAGTCAACTTGGGATTCAACGTCCCGTTGATCAGTAAGGTATCGCCAATTGTCCCATCTTCATTCTTTGCGGCACTAAAATTCAATTGTTTTTTATCATCAAATATTCGATCTTGGAAAATCAAAGGAAAATCATTCTTCCCATAATCAGTTGGCAATCCAATGCTTTTCGAATTTTCATCCTCGATATAAATCAATCCCGCAAGTCCATTGTATACCTGTTCAGCGGTTTTCCCCTCTGGATGGGGATGGAACCATAACGTTGACGCTTCTTGTGTCACTTCAAATTCAATCACCTTTTCTTCTCCCGGCTTAACCACATCATGCGGTCCACCATCTGCATCAGCAGATACTTCCAATCCATGCCAGTGAAAAGTCGTCTTTTCATCCAGTTCGTTTATCGTTCTAATTTTAACTTTGTCACCTTTTTCAAAACGGAGCATCGGCCCTAAAAACGACCCGTTGTATCCATACGTTGTCGATTCAGTACCGTCGAATATTTCGGTTTTTCCTTTTTGTGCTCGAACCGTATATACGACTCCATCCTCATTATCAGTTTCAAGCATAGAAGGGATTTTTAATTCATTTTCCCCTGTTGAGTCGTTTAAACTTACCACCTCATCATGGCTCATATGTCCCTCCATCATGTCACCCATAGTGGAATGATCCATTTCCTCCATGTCTTGATCCATTTCCTCGGCAGGTTGCGGATTGTTATTGCTACAACCGCCAATAACCAATAAACTAATTGCCGCCGCGGCAATCTTTATCTTTATTCCCATCAAGTATTTCCCCTTTCATCTGCTATATTACTTTTTTAGTGTAACAAGAAAATATGAAAAAAATATGCATATTGCAGTGAAGTAGTTAGAAAGAAGATATTTGATAAAATCGAAATAATTTATCTCTTAATTGAATTGCGCAATTTAAAGATACGAAGACTGATCTCGGCTGTGGATTTTAGAAATTGGGTCAAAAAAGCCGCATTTCTACATCAAACGCGGCCGTTCACTTAAAATATTGCCCATTCACAAAAAGATATATAAATATTTTACCTAATGCTAATTAATTTTAAATCAACTATGTTGCTTACGCTTCCCAAACGGAGTCGTGCCTCTTGGCTTGTAAACCGATAGTATGATGATTACGAGCAACACAAGTAGACCTACCCCGGCGTGGAAGAGTTCGCCCCACAAGCCGCTAAGATCGGCACTTCCCGTCTCTTTCGCCACATCTGCCAGGAAGCTCACTGTCTGCATATTGAGCAGCAAAATGGTTGTGGCTATAACGGTGAGCAGTAGTTTGAAAAGGACCCAATAATGCTTTACTAAGCCCCACTTAGTACCCAATGACATAACAAGCCCAGTCAGTAGCGAGAGAAGGGCTAAGGGGACGATCGCGAACCAGCCAATCAACTCCATCGCAATCCAAGCAGCATGCACCGTCTTGGCATCTTCTTTTATAAGGGCAGCGACGACAAGAACTAGGAATCCAATGACCGCGCCGAGCCAGCCAATCGAAGAAGTGATATGGGCAGTGAGCGCGAACTTACGTAGGCCAGGTTTCATGACCACTGCTGTTTCACTCCCTGTTCCACATTGCTAGAAGTCGGCATGTGACGACCAGGACCATGTTCACCACCGCTAATAACCATTATTGCAACAGCAAGTAGTACTAAAATAATCACGACAACCCCAGACACCTTTACCCACCGCGGTGTACCCGTAGTAGATTTGCGATCCGACATATTCGTATCCTCCTCTGCCGTATGACTTGATATTGATTTTTTTATTTATATTTTCCTCCCTTGTATTCATCGTTTTTTAATGCCCAATCAGTATAGCAATTTTTTATGAACGGACGATGAACAGAGAATTATGCATTCCCATGTTTATTTGATTTATTCATAGCTAATGGGAGTGTAAATGTAAAGGTTGTCCCTCTTCCTACTTCACTTTCCACTTGAATGTCGGTTTGATGAAGGACTAATATGTGCTTAACAATGGACAAGCCTAGTCCTGTACCCGCCTTTTTAGTACGGGCCTTATCTACTTTATAAAACCGTTTCCAAATAGATTGAATGTTTTCTTGACTAATTCCCGGCCCATAATCTCGAATTGAAACTACCGCTTGGTGTTCCTTTTTCAAAAACACTTCGATAGAACTCTCGTGTTTGGAATAGTGTACAGCGTTTTGAATCAAATTAACGATCACTTGATCAATTCGATCCGGGTCAGCATATACGTAGATATCTTCTACTTCATCAGATATTAATCCCACATTTAGTTTTTTATTTTCAAATTCAGTTTCCATACGAGCCATCACTAAGCGAACCAGCTCTGATAAATTAAAGCGTACAGGGTGAATTTCCAACTGCCCCGATTCGATTTGGGACATATCGAGAAGATCATTGACTAGCTTAATCATTCGTTCAGTTTGTTCTTTCATAATGGTAAAATAATGACGCTTTCGAGCATTGGGGATTTTATCATCCAGAAACGCACTGGCGAATCCATGAATTGAAGTAAGAGGGGAGCGTAAATCATGGGAAACATTAGCGACAAAATCCTTTCTCATCTGGTCTGTGCTAGCCAACTCATGCGCCATATAATTGAACGTTTCTCCCAGTTCGCCAAGCTCGTCACTCGTCCTGATATTGACTCTCTGATTAAATTCTCCCCTAGCAATAAGAAGCGCAACCCGATTCATTTCTCGAAGTGGAGCGGTAATTCTTTTCGTCAGGTAATAAGTAAATATGCCTGTAATCGTTATTGAAATAATCGAAGACGAGATAAACAAGTATTTCATTTGGTTAAAACCTTCGGGATTTAAGTGCATATTGGTTAGGTTATTCTGAAATAACAAATAGGAAGCGACAGCAAAAACAAGATGTGACACAATTAATATGGCGATATATGTGAGGAATAGCTTCACAAAAATACTTTTTATCTTAATCACTCGTTGGCCACCTCAAATTTATAGCCCACTCCTCTAATCGTTTTCACCCTCCAATAAGCGTTGGCATTCCCTAATTTGTCTCGAATCCTTTTAATATGTACATCGACTGTTCTTGGATCCCCCTCATAATCCAACCCCCATATTTTTTCCAGAAGCTGCTGACGTGTGAATACTTGATCTGGATGTGAGGTTAGAAAATACAGTAGCTCCATTTCCTTGGGTGGTAACACAATCTCCCGTTTATCGTAGGTCACCTTATATTGTTTAAGATCAATCTTCAACAAGGGAAGTTCAATGATCTCATTTGTACCTAACATTGGATAAGCCCGCCGCAGCACCGCATTTATCCGTGCTATCAATTCGTTTGGATCAAAAGGTTTTACCATGTAATCATCTGCTCCTAGGTTGAAACCTTTAAGTTTATCATAGCTTTCGCCTTTCCCAGTCAACATGATAATGGGTGTTTTATCAAATCTCCTTATTTCCTTGCAAACTTCCCAACCATCCATTTCAGGCATCATAATATCTAAAATGACAAGATCAGGAGAACAATCATAAAACATTTCTAATCCTGTCATTCCATCATTAGCTATGCTAACTATATACCCGCTTTTTTCAGCGTATAAAATAATCAATTCACAAATGTAAGGATCATCTTCAATGACGAGAACTTTGATTTGCTTGTTCATTCATTCATCGGCCTCCTCTTATTCATTTACGTCTTATAGTAACATCTTTTTATGAACGGAAAGTAAACACAATAACAGCCCCCCTCTTTAGCTCACCAATAACTGTCATGACTTTGTCTTACTTTCTCCATAGATAATGGATATTTGATGGCTATCATTATGTATAGGAGGGATACAAGGAAATCAATCCCAAAACAAATAGGAGGTATTCATTTTGAAAAAATGGTTATTGGCAACAGTTTTATTTAGTGCTTTGTTTGTTCTGGCGGCTTGTGGAGGAAAAGATACAGGTGACGCAACGGGGCAGGTAGAGAACACCGCCCCTTCAGAAACTTCAAACGTCAGCAATGAAATCAATATCACAGGGATTAATTTTGAATTTGATCAGGCAGAATATACTGTCAAGGCTGGCGAAGAGGTTACAATAACATATAAAAACGAAGAAGGCATGCACGGGATTGCTATCGATGAACTTGATGTGGACATAAAAGATGATGGTGAAGCAACTTTTACACCTACAGAGCCGGGTGAATACACAATCTACTGCAATATTCCATGTGGAGCGGGACATGCCGATATGAAGTCAACGCTAATTATCACATAATTGATAACTGCCTAGCAATTTTGGATGCGGTTCCGTAATTGTTTTTCACGATTTTAGAATGAAAAGAGTAGGATCAGGAATAATTTCCCGGTCCTACTCTTTTTAATGCTTATATTTCCACTTGCTTCAATCGTACAAATCATCTTTATTCATTACTTCAAATTAACTTTTTGAAGACGTAACGCATTCAACACAACCGATACCGAACTAAACGCCATCGCAGCACCAGCAACCCAAGGGGCTAACAGGCCAATTGCTGCAATCGGTATCCCTACCGTGTTGTAGAAGAAAGCGAAAAACAAGTTTTGTTTAATATTACGCATTGTTTTTCTACTCATAATAATTGCATCAGCCACACTGTTTAAATCGCCACGCATGAGCGTAATATCTGCCGCTTCAATCGCAATGTCTGTACCAGTTCCGACAGCCATTCCGATATCTGCCATCGCAAGTGCAGGTGCATCATTGATACCATCGCCGACCATAGCAACCTTCTTACCTTGATCTTGCAATTTTTTAATTTCATCACTTTTTTGTTCTGGTAACACTTCTGCAATCACATGGGATAGACATACTTGGCTAGCAATGGCCTCTGCGGTTCTTTGGTTATCACCTGTTAGCATAATGACGTCCAGACCCAATTCCTGCATTCGTTTAATTGCTTCTTTAGACGTTTCTTTCACCGTATCCGCAACTGCAACGACACCGGCAAGTTTTTGATCTACAGCAATGAGCATCGCTGTTTTCCCATCACGTTCAAGTTTTTCCATGGAAACTTCGGAATTTAAAATGGCTATCTTTTGTTCTTTCATCAATTTTCTTGTGCCAACCAATACTTCTCTACCATTAACAATCGCTCGAATACCATAGCCTGGTAATGCCTCAAAATCTGTAGCATCGAGAAGGGATAACCCTTTTTCTTTCGTGCCAAGGACAATCGCCTGTGCTAATGGATGCTCAGATTGATCTTCTGCGGTTGCGACTAACTGCAAAACTTCATCTTCTGTAAAACCCTCTGTCACTGTAATATCTGTTAAAGCAGGTTCTCCTTTTGTAACTGTTCCAGTTTTATCCAGAACAACCGTATCGATAGAACGTGTATTCTCCAAATGTTCTCCGCCTTTAAAGAGCAAACCCATTTCAGCAGCTCTACCCGAACCAGCCATAATCGACGTCGGTGTTGCCAGACCTAGCGCACACGGACAAGCAATTACCAAAATCGTAATTGTTGGAATAAGTGCCGAACGTAAATCTCCAGGCGATACTGCAAAATACCAGATAAAGAATGTTGCAATCGCGATAACAACAACTATCGGCACAAAAACACCGGAAATTCGATCCGCCAAACGTTGAATATCTGCCTTGGATCCTTGTGCATCTTCAACCACTTTCACAATTTTCGCCAAAGCTGTATCTTTGCCAACATTTGTCGCTTTGATTTGCAAAGAACCATTCCTGTTAATCGTTGCACCAATGACCGTATCCCCAGCTACTTTATCAATCGGAATACTTTCACCCGTAATCATCGATTCATCAATTGCAGAACGCCCCTCGATAATTTCTCCGTCTACTGGAATACTTTCTCCAGGCCTAACAAGGATTGTATCCCCCGTGACGACTTGTTCAATCGGTAGCTCTTGTTCAACGCCGTCCCTTAACACTCTAGCTGTTTTTGCTTGTAACCCTAGTAATTTTTGAATCGCTTGGCTTGTTTTTCCTTTTGCACGAACCTCAAATAATTTACCAAGTACAATTAAAGTAATAATGACAGCAGCCGCTTCAAAATAGAGGTCGGCATGTCCAACACTTCCTGCATTCATCCATTCAAATGATAAATAGAGACTGTAGAAATACGCTGCACTTGTACCGAGTGCAATCAATACGTCCATATTGGCACTCTTATTTCTAAGCGAATTAAATGCACCTTTATAAAACTGTGCTCCAACGATGAATTGAACGGGCGTCGCAAGTGCAAGTTGTACCCACGGATTCATAAGAATTGCGGGTAGGTAGATAAACGATAGAAATTCAAAATGTGCAACCATCGTCCATAACAAAGGAAATGTTAAAATAGCCGAGAAAATGAACTTATTCTGTTGCTTTTTGATTTCCTTTTCTTGATGATCTACCTTGTCTCCCTCGTCTTGCTTGGGCATTAATTCATAGCCCATTTTCTTAACAGCTGCAATCATATCAGTCGTTCCAACTTGTTTATCGTCATATTCAACAGCAATTGTTTCGAGTGCAAAGTTTACGTTGGCACTTGAAACACCATCCATTTTATTAATTCTTTTTTCAATTTTTGTAGCACATGCTGCACACGTCATCCCCGAAATATCAAATGTTTCTCTTTCTTGAACGACACTATAGCCAAGTTTTTCAACTCTTTCCATAAATTCATTCACATTAGTTTTCTCAGGGTCATAGATAATCGTAGACCTTTCCATTGCATAGTTGACGTTTGCTTTTTCGACACCTTCAATTTGCGACAAACCTTTTTCGATACTGTTTGCACAAGCTGAACAAGTCATGCCGTTTATTTGCAAGGTTTTTTCTGTTGTAGCCATTTTACTCTCCTTCCATACTTGGTGGGGGTATATAGTTTTGAAAAAGAAAGATTATACCGATATGGTACAATCCTATCCATCGACTTATACCCCCCACGTGGTGTAAGCGAACATTCTTTTTTAAATGTTAAACTAGATCGTAGCCTTGATCTTCAATCGTTTCTTTAATTTGAGCCAATGTTGCTTCATTATCAAATTCCACAGAAACTTCATTACTATTTAGGTCAACTTTAACTGAGGAAACACCTGCAAGTTCCCCAACATTCGTTTCGATTGAATTCACACAGTGATTACATGACATACCTTCTACTTTTAAGATTTCTTTCATATTGAACGCCTCCTGTTTTGTTGTTATCATCAATTTAACATACCCCATACCAGTATGTCAAGTTGGAAGTATTGTTATTTTTTATTTTGTCATTGTTTTCATGACACTCATCAACTCTTTAATCGCTGCTTCACCATCTTGCCCTTTAATTGCGTTCGCTACACAATGATGTGTATGATCTTCCAGCAGAGCTAATGAAACTTTATTCATCGCTGATTGAATCGCGCTAATCTGATGTAAAATATCTACACAATAACGGTCATTCTCAACCATTTGATGAACGCCTCTCACTTGTCCCTCGACACGTTTTAATCGATTAAGAAGCTGTTGCTTATTTGGCTGAACTGTTGTTTTCGAAGTTTCCTCCATGATCTTCCCTCCTCATATAAGCATCGATACCCCGTACCCCTATAATAACATATTCCTTTTTTAAGTTCAATTTTTAAGCAGATTTGATTTCATTAGGAAACGTTCCACTTTTCAAACTTTTCGGGCTAATCTCCTGTCTTCCACTAACAAAAACATAAAGCGGGCGTACATCTTTTATATTAGATGTACGCCCACGCTATATTAAAAACCTTATTTGTAAGATACTGCGGTAAATACAGCCGCAGCGAATTCTGCACGAGTCGCTTCTTTTCCTACACTAAATCCTGGTTTCTGAAAGACTTGTGTCTGATCAAGTGTCTTCAATGCACGAATTGCTTCTGAAGCCCAGTGACTTGTCGGGACAACATTATGATTAGATGCGATTTGTGATTTTCCCTCGATTTGACCCTGAAGATCGAATGCCCGATCGACGATAGCTGCAAGATGTGCAAGTGTCAGTTTGTCGTTAATGCCGAATTCACCTGTTCCATAACCTTGAAGGATTCCTGCTTCATTCATAGCCGCAATGTCAGCCGAAAATGGGTGATTTGGCGCGACATCCTTAAATGTCACACCAGTTGATGCTTCTAATTTAAGCTCCCGATTTATCATTGCAGCTGCTTGTCCCCGAGTAATTGAACTTTCAGGTTTGAATGTGGAGTCTCCATAGCCAGTTATAACCCCGCTTTCGTTTAGTGCAATGATTGCCTCGAAAGCAGGATGCTTTGTCGATAAATCTTTAAACACATCACTCATCTGCTCAGCAGGTGTTTCCTTAACTGATTCAACAGCTGCTTGGGTGTTTAATACACGTTTTGCCCCCGCGAATTTAGGCGCCCAATAAGGATCTGTCTTTAGATTCGCCTTCAAGACCCCACGGCTTTTCGCCGATATGAACTCGTCATTCCCTAAATAAATTCCAGTATGGGAAATACCTTTCTTGTATGTATTTGCAAAGAACACTAAATCTCCAGGTTGTAACTTGTCCTTACTAACCGCAGTTCCCACTTTGAACTGATCCGCGGATGTTCTCGGTAAGCTAATGTTGAAATTATTAAAAACATATCTTATATAACCCGAACAGTCAAATCCAGAAGGGGTTGTCCCACCGAACTTATAAGGTGTACCGTAAAACTTTTTCGCATAGGTTGCAATATCATTTGAAGTTGCCGCACTAACTTTATTTGACGATATAAATGGTATTATACTAATAAGTAACACAGCCATTAGTATTTGAATAAATCGTTTTCTCATTCTCCACCCCAACTATTTTATTGATGTCTTTTTTCGGCATCTTTATTTATCACTTCCTGTATAATTTTAGCATAATAACTATCATTTTCATTTTACAATCTCAATACATTCGCATGACAAAACTAAGGATTAATTAAGGAGAATTGGTGCAATGTTTTAGCAATTCATATTGTATCTTCGATATGCTACGCACAAAAATTCTCCTGATGTTCAATACTCTTGGAATTTCACTCCAATTTTTAACTTAACTAAACAAAAAGGTGTAACTTTAAAAACTTATAAACGTCTAAATAAATATAGGAAGGGAAACAAATGGTAATTTAACAGCCGCAAATTACCTCCCAAAAGATACAAGTAATTACGTGTCAGCTGCATATGTTCCCGATGGTGCTTGGTTAGCCCGTACAATTTCTACTAACTTAGGACTGCATAAAGTGAGCTGGTATATACAATTTAACTCCGCTGAGAAAAGTAGATATGAAGTGGCTCAATGGACTAGAATTGGCCAACATAAATTAGGACACGTATTTGGATTAGCGGACTTAAAAAATTCAATAAATCGTGCACGTTTAATGTGGTGGCAAGGTGGACAATATCAGGGACTGACTCTTAATGAAAAATATGGGTTAGCAAACATATGGGGGTATTAAAAATGGGTAGTAAAAGTAAATATATTTTAGGAGTTGTTGCTCTATCCCTGTTAGCTTTTGGATTTTACAACTTTTATAATGCATCAAGTCAAGAAATTTCAGTCAATAAAGTGAAGAACGAGTCGAGTGACAATAGTCAGACCGAAGAGAAGCCAATACTGACTATGGAAGCGACTTTTCCTTCTTATACATTTGAAGATTTAAGCCAAGAGGCCGAGTTAATTGTAGAAGGAAAACCTACAGAAATACTGGATAGTTATATGGTTAACGGGGATATTCCTTTTACCAAGTTCTCTTTTAAAGTGGATAAAGTACACAAAGGTGATATTGATTCGGCTAAAGAGATTGCATTTGTACAGGATGGAAATTCCGAATTTGTCTTTAGCGAATTTCCATTACTAGAGATTAATCAAAATTATATATTATTTTTGAAAAAAAGCGAATCAGGTAATTACGTCATAGTTGGGGGCCCGAACGGTAAATTTGATTATAAACCAGCCTTGAATATTTATGAGGCTGAAACAGGTGAAAAATTGGATGAAAATTTGAATCGAAAGTAAGATGATTGTATCTTTATGATAGTCTATCTGAACCGAAGAATGACGCTCTTAAAAAAAGACAAAGAAAAAAAGAACATAAAAAGGCGATATTTCGTTCGAATTCGAATGAAATATCGCCTTTTTAATATTGCATAAGTTTGTTTTATACGGTTGAAATGAGGAATACACAAACCATGAAATTTGTTGAACCGATTCGTGAGTTGCACAAAATCAGCAACATGAAAAAAATCCTTTTTGCTATTTTTCCATTATAAAGGACCAGCATATGGATAAGTTTACACAAAAAACGCCTAGATTTATAATCTGGACGATTTTTTATATCCACGAAATCAGAAGGTTTCAATACCCCTTAATCGCGTCTTACATATTATTTTCATTGACGGCGCTCGCCCACAATGTTCCTACTTCGTCTACTAAACAAGCAGGAGAAGAATATTACAACAGAGAGCCGGCTGCATTTAATCGAGATTATCAACAAGTTCTTTTATCGTTTTTTCATCCATCGGGCCAATAATCTTATGCTTAATTTTTCCATCCGTACCAATCATATACGTCGTCGGTATTGGCAAAATATTATAGGCATTCATTACCTCCCCATCATTATCAAGCGGAATCGGAAATGTTAGCCCATATGCATCAACAAACTTCTCAATACCTTCGAGCCCGCTCCGTTCTGCTGTCGTCAAATTGACCGCAATGATTTCTACGTTCGCAGAGTCCTTATTTTTTTCATAATAATTTTGTATATGCGGCATTTCCGCCTTGCACGGACCACACCACGATGCCCAGAAATTAAGAATAACTTTTTTTCCCTTATAATCCGTTAGCTTGATTATGTCATCTGAAAGCGTAGAAAGTTCAAAATCAGGCGGTGTATTTCCTTCTTCAAGCCCAGACTCGTACTCAATCGTTGTAGTATCCGCTCCAACAACAATCGTATCAATTGGCTCTGCTGTTTCCATATTCGACTTAACCGTCATCACAATCAACGTACCGATAATTAAAGCTGTTATGAGAAGACCAACAGTTCGTTTTTTCACAACGACCCTCCAATTCAACTGTTCTGTCATTTTCTATTATCGAGCTATTTTTTCCCTCCATAAATCTTTCAATCTACTAGCCAAGACCTTTTCAACTCGCTCACTTCTCTTTTTATGCTTTTAAAAACTTTCGTACAGACATAAAACTTCCCCACACACCAATAAATACACCCATGAATAGCATCAGTCCGTTCAATTGATAAATAAAAGGCGTCGTGCCAAGTAATTGGAAAAGTTCTCCTTGCAGTTTTGGTTCAAGAAGTACGTACAGATTGAAATAAGAAACGGTAACAATAACCATCGGTAAAATGGCGCCGAGAACACCAAGCCACATTCCTTCAAATAGGAAAGGAATTCGAACAAAACTATTTTTCGCCCCGACAAGTTTCATAATTTCAATTTCTCTTCTTCTTGCCGTAATCGTAATTCGAATCGTATTAGAGATTAAAAACGTCGCCGTCAGCAATAGCGCAATAACGAGTACAAACCCAATATTTCGACCTGTGTTCAGCACGTTAAACAACTTTTCGACTTTTCCTTTTCCGTAATTCACTTCATGCGTATAATCATACGCTTCTATTTTTTCCGCAACAGACGCAGTCTGCTGTGGTTCAGCCGCTTTCACATAAAACGCATGCCGAAGTGGATTATCTTGTTTAAATAATCCAAACTCATCTCCGTAGCCTTCAATCATATTGTCAAGCTCTTCAGTGTTAGAAGAAAACTGGACATCTAGGACGCCATCCGTTTTTCGTATCTTTTCCTCAAGGTCAGCGACTGCTACTTCATCCGCAGCGAGATCGACAATGACTTTAATTTCCACGTCTTGTTCGATACTTTCCGCCAACTGGTTCAAGTTCATCATAATGACGAGAAAGACACCAACGAGCAAAAGGGTTACGGTTACAGCACTGGCCGAAGCAAATGTCATCCACCTGTTACGCCCAAGACTTTTGAAGCTTTCCTTGAAATGTCTTCTAAGTGTTCTAGCTTTCATAGCCGTAATCACCTCCGACTTCATCACGGGTGATTAGTCCGCCTTCAATTGCAATGACCCGATGCCTCATCGTATTGACAATTTCTTTATTATGAGTAGCCATCACAATCGTCGTACCACGGGCATTAATTCGTTCAAGCATCTCCATAATCTCCCATGATGTAGCTGGGTCAAGGTTGCCTGTGGGCTCATCTGCAATAACGACTTTTGGGGTGTTAACAATTGAACGTGCAATCGATACACGTTGCTGCTCTCCGCCTGACAATTCATTCGGAAACATCCGTGACTTATGCGTAAGTCCGACAAGTCCTAGGACAACATTCACTTTTTTTCGAATTTGCTCTGGCGATTCCTCGATTACTTCAAGTGCGAATGCTATGTTTTCATATACATTTAGTTTTGGCAAAAGCTTAAAGTCTTGAAACACGACGCCGACTTTTCGACGCAAATAAGGAACCTGACTATTTCGTAGCGTCGCTAAATTAATATCATCTATGATGATGTCACCACTTGTTGGCACTTCTTCACGGTACATCATTTTTATAAATGTCGATTTTCCAGCACCACTGGGACCGACAACAAAAACAAATTCTCCACGTTTAATTTCTACATTTATGCCGTTTGATGCAACGACACCGTTCGGGTATTTCTTGTAAACCTTTTTCATTATAATCATCCTAATACCGCCTTAATATTAATCTACCTCTTTTAAACAATCATTATGTTTAAGTTTCTCCCCCACTGGTGCACTTGCGACTAATAACTATTTTTCAAGACTATCTCTCCTCCTTACAGAATTTTATTTTACTCTTTATTTATGCACTTTTAAGGGAGGAGCTAAGATAAGTTTGTAAAAGAAGAAATTGAGGGAGCCCTTAATAGCTCCAAAAGGAAGTTATCAAGGGCTCTTTGAGTAAAATTAATATTAATAACCAGGGTGTCCGGCGCCGATGCCGATTTAGAAAGCCGGAATTACTCATATTTTTAAATTTTTGACACTTCGAATATGCATGTTTATTCCTATTTAAACTAATTAAAGAACAGTGTTGAAAAAGCGATACTTCAATGTCTGATTTCGTCCTATTTAAGTAAAACTTGAGAGACAGCTTTTGCAAGTACAGCCGTTGTCCTATTTAGTTCTGCTTCATCATTTCCAATTCCACCTATTTCAACGAGCATAAGACGCTTATGAAGATCCTGATTATATTTTCCATCTACACCATGCCCTGATTTAAATACGATTTTCTTAGTTATATTTGGAACAATCTGTTCCATTTCGAGCATCAGTCTTTCAGCTAATTCCTGATTCAATTTGAAATTAGCGTGATCACCACCGATAACAAAAACGACTTGCGCAAATTTTTCTCCTTCATAAGTGGCTGTTGTCCTATCCGCTTTAAGTGAGTCTCGGTGTATGTCCAATATGATGTCGTAATCCGTATCGTTCAAGGCTTTCTGTACATATGGCCGAACAACATCATACGATTTATGATACGGAATCCTTGCTTTATTCATTTCCGCTGTAACATCAACGTCAATAATATCCGTCCCTACCCCATTAACCTCCAACTGTTTTTTTACTTTTTCACTGAGACCCATAATATTCACTTCCTGATGGGAAACAGCAATTTTCCCATCATGCTCTAAAGTGATAGGTTCAAATGCTTCATGTGAATGAGTATTGTATAAAAGGGCACGCATGTCTGTTTGTACTTCGGATTCTGTTTCGAAGATATTTGCTGCGTAAACTAATTTTCCCTCATCGGTTTGAACAACTACTCCCTCTTCAGGTGTTGTCTTCGGAATCATTTGCAAAATGATAGGGAATAAGAAGAGGATAAAAATGAGTGAGCACCAGATTTTCAACGATTTTTTCATGGACAACCCTCCGTCAACCAATATATGCAGCTTGGATATCTTAAAGTATTTAAGCTACAATAAATCGTCCAATCATCCCTAATTCCTCATGCCCTGGAATCGTACAATAAAATTCATAAATGCCAGAATCAGTTAGGGTAAATGTTAGTGTCTCCGTTTTTTCAGGTGCTGCATGTAGATGCAACATATCTTTATTTCCCCCATGATTGTGATTGGATTCCTTTATAATGCTAAAGTTGGAAGTCCGGATTTCAATGTCATGCTCAACATTATCCAGATTTGTAAGAGCTAGTGTGACTGGTTTATTTTTTTCTACAGTAATTTTATTTTTTGAGTACTTCATTTCAGCAGTTTCTATCGCAATAACTTGGCTGTTCTGATTAAATTCCTCTGTATTATTAATTGTCGGTGAGTGACCACTCTGTTGTAATTTCGAATTCACTAATTTCCCGTTCTCTTCCGCCAATGAATTTCCCGCTATCATATACACCGCGATTAAAAATGAAAGCAAGAGTGGTTTTAATAACCATCTTTTATTTTTCATTTTAGTTTTTTGGGGAGTTTTTAAAATGATGATCACAAAAATTGTACTAATGGATAGAAATAAAAATATTTGTATTAAATTGATTGACTCGCTTACATTAATCATTTCACCTAACATTGCCCCCATCATGCCGCCCATCAAGCCGGCCATTACTCCTTCTAACACAGAGAGGATTCCGAAACAAAACCCACATAAAGCACCCGCAAGTATGCCTATAACCACTGATAGTATTGTTGAAAAATATAAATCCCCTTGATAGGTTACACCTAATAGAACGCCAGCAGTCAAACCTACATTCATCCCAAAGAACATTGAAATTACCATTCCTTGCATTTTGCGAAATTTACTTTTCCAAATTATTGCTAATGTAACGACGACAAATGTTAACAAGCCAAGCGAACCTAATATAAATAATTCATAGTTCCCCATCATACCCCACCTTTTTTAAGCTATATAATATTTATGTTTACCTAGTGCAACGAAAGGTTATATACCTTATAAGGGTATGTAATATGAACATTCTAAATGACTGAGATGCGGGAATATTTATGTGTTCCATAATATGGGAGGTAAGTGAATTTTGCATAATTTCTGCATATTAAACTGGTATACTAAAATTGTATAAACTTAGAAGGGAGTAGATTGTATGTCAAATCATTCACATCATCACCACGAACCAGATAATCATCATGGAACTGACGGAGACCATAATCACAGGGATACACATTCTCATGAAGGACATCACGATCATCATGATCACCACGCACATATGGTAGAGGATTTTAAAAAGCGATTTTATATTTCCTTAATTGTGACCGTCCCTATTTTGATTCTGTCACCGATGATTCAAATGTTTCTTAATGTTGACTGGCGTTTCACTGGGGACTTGTACATTTTATTCGCATTGTCAACATTCTTATTCTTTTATGGGGGATGGCCGTTTCTGACGGGGGCCAAAGACGAACTTAAAGATAAAACCCCCGGAATGATGACTTTAATTTCCCTAGCTATTACCGTGGCATATGTTTATAGTACGGCTGCTGTGCTCGGTTTTGCAGAAAATGAGTTTTTCTGGGAACTCGCAACGCTTGTTGTTATTATGCTGCTCGGCCATTGGATTGAAATGCGTTCGGTCATGGGGGCTTCAAAAGCGTTGGAGGAACTTGCCAAACTAATGCCATCTGAAGCCCATCTTATCGGGGAAGATGGGACGGTAACGGAAGTCGATGTAACTGAATTAAAACACGGAGATCGGGTTCTAGTAAAACCCGGAGAAAAAGTACCCGTAGATGGTGAGATTCTCGAAGGTAAATCGACAATCGATGAATCAATGCTGACAGGCGAGTCAGTGCCTGTCGAAAAAGAAGCCGGTCTCGAAGCAATCGGAGGTTCTATTAACGGTGAAGGTTCCATTGTCATCTCCGTTAAGAAGATAGGTAGTGAATCCTATCTTTCGCAAGTAATTACTTTGGTAAAAGAGGCGCAAGAATCCAAGTCTAGAGCTCAGGACCTTGCGAACCGAGCTGCAAAATGGTTGTTTTACGGCGCACTTGCCGCTGGAATACTCACGTTTATCATATGGATTTCACTTGGATACCCTGTTTCATTTGCAATGGAAAGAATGGTAACTGTACTCATCATCGCTTGTCCACACGCACTAGGTCTAGCTGTTCCCCTAGTCGTGGCAGTTTCTACATCACTTGCTGCAAAAAATGGGTTGCTAATAAGAAATCGAACAGCATTTGAGGGTGCACGTAATATTGAGGCAGTTGTTTTTGATAAGACCGGGACTTTAACAAAGGGAGAATTTGGTGTCACAAATATTTACACTTACAATGGCTTCACAGAAATAGATGTCATTTTAAATGCAGCGGCTGTTGAATCCCAATCCCAGCACCCACTTGCAAAAGGAGTTATAAAAAAGGGTGAAGATATGGAAATCCCTCTTCATCCTGTGCAAGAATTCCAATCTTTGACTGGCAAGGGATTACAGGGAACTGTCAATGGAAAGCAAATTATGGTCGTCAGTCCTGGATATGTAAATGGACTAAACCTTAATTATGATCATGTCCAATTCGATGAGTGGTCTGCGGAAGGAAAAACGGTCGTTTTCACATTAATTGAAGGAAAACTTGCTGGAATGATTGCTCTTGCAGATATAGTCCGCGAAACTGCAATGGACGCAATTGCACAACTGAAAAAAATGAATATCAAATCTATCATGCTTACCGGAGATAATAAGAAAGTAGCACATTATATAGGCAAGAAGCTTAATATGGAAGAAATTATTGCAGAAGTTCTTCCGCATGAGAAATTAGAAAAAATCGAGCAGATTCAATCCGTTGAAGGCCTAAGAACCGCTATGACAGGTGACGGGGTTAACGATGCCCCTGCTCTTGCAAAAGCGGACCTCGGAATTGCCGTAGGAGCAGGGACGGATGTCGCCATCGAAACAGCAGATGTCATTCTAGTAAGGAGCAATCCACTTGATGTTGTTAATATCATCAAGCTTTCAAGGGCAACTTACCGTAAAACGATCCAGAACCTATGGTGGGCTGCTGGTTATAATATCGCCGCAATTCCTTTGGCTGCCGGTGCTTTATATTCTATAGGAATTGTTCTAAGCCCGGCCGTTGGTGCGGTATTAATGTCTTTAAGTACGGTAATTGTCGCAATTAACGCCAAACTTCTAAAGCTATAATGATTCAATATTGTTTTGATACAGCACCAATGTTGGATTGAAATAACGTCATCAAATCCTACCGACAATAATTTATTAAACAGGTTTCCCACATTTTAGTAAATACTGATACCCTCTTATTCAAGACGTTATTAGTATTTACTTATTAAGTGGAACGAGGCACTTGCGCGACTCATACATAAAAAGTACCCGTGAATTAAAGTTACCAGTATCGTTGGAACGATATTATTACGTAAGAAAGGATGATCATAGTGGAGAAAAACACACTAATCCAAAGACAATTGCATGAACTAGAATGTATGGAGAATTGTGATTCAGAGGAACTGTTGGTGGAATTAACAAGAAATCAACAAAAAATTAAAACAAATTCTGAATTATACTATAATGAAAAATTAGATAACATCTGGATTGAACATTATTATTGTGATATTCCTTCTAATCCTGCAACCTCTAGCCAACTACTTAGGGAATTACAAAATTTAGTAAAGAAAACTCATAAAAATATGTACCCATATTATATAAGTAAAGATCAGTACCTGTATCCATGGGTAGATCTTCAACCAAATGGACAACTTAAAAGCATTTACTCCGGAATTCAGAAAAATCCTCAAAAAGTTATCGAAGAAGAATTCACAACCATTCAAAGAAGGTTCGAACATTATCGAAAACTCATGATTAGTCAAATGGACTCTAGTAAGAATATTAAAAGACGAGTTCAAAAAATTTCAAATCAACATAAATTTAATGCTGAACACGTTGTTCCCCAATCTTGGTTCAAAGCAAGAGAACCAATGAAAGGGGATTTGCATAATTTATTTACTTGTGAGCCCAAATGTAATAGTGTTCGATCAAACTTCCCGTATTACGAATTCGAATCAAAAACAGACTCAAGAAGGACTCGCAATCACTGTGGATTGTATGAAATGGGGCGTTTTGAACCAGAGCATGGAAAAGGTACCGCCGCTCGTGCAACTCTTTACTTTTTATTACGTTACCCTAGAAAAATAGTAAAAAGATATAAAAAGAGAATCAATATTCCATTATTATTTCGATGGCATGAGCAATTTCCCGTTACTAATTATGAAAAGCATAGAAATCAAGCTATTTTTGAAATTCAAGGAAACCGAAATCCTTTCATCGATATTCCTGATTTGGCGAAAAAAATAGGTTTTCTATAACAAATGAAGCTATAAAGCCTCCGATATAATCAACACACGAGCATATAAATCCGATTTTTCATGTGGTATATCTAAAAAGGCTATTGGTTGTGCCATCGTTGCAATTGCTTAGGCTGCCATTGCTTCATATTCTATCGGTGATGTTCTAAGTCCAGCTATTGGAGCGATATGTCTTTAAGTACGGTAATTGTCGCAATCAATACTAAACTCCTAAAATTTTGGGCGTGCGTGTGAAAACTTTAATTCAAATAATAGAATACGCATTGGGGTAGTTTCTCTTTATCCCGATGCGTATCTTTTTTATTCCAAGTCTACTATTTAAAACTGATATTTTAAGTCACACTACTTAACAAAATGTTGATCAGATTTCTATGTCGCCTTAATCCCTTCCTATAATATATTTTGGACCGTTTCCTTTCTCCGCATCTCCTCTTATTTATCTTGATATGTGAGTTCTATTTTTTTAATATATCGCCTTACGATAAAAATGATAATCACAAAAACAATTGTGACGAAGGACACAAGCTGTGCCGCCCGAAGTTCACCGACGACATATAAGCTATCCGTCCGCATCCCTTCGATGAAGAACCGCCCAATGGAATACCAAACGAGGTAAAACAAGAACATTTCGCCGCGCTTTAAGTTCACTCTGCGCAACAAAATAATGATGATAAGCCCCACAAGGTTCCATAGCGATTCATAAAGGAATGTCGGATGATACGTTACGCCTTCAATCGTCATTTGATTCATGATCCAATCCGGAATAATTGTCGTCTCAAGAAACTTTTCCGAAACGGGGCCACCGTGCGCTTCTTGGTTCATGAAATTGCCCCAACGGCCGATTATTTGGCCAATCAGAAGCCCAGCAGCAGCAATGTCGACTATTTTCCAGAAAGAAATGCCCCGGCGTTTAGTATAAACATACGTCGTAATAAATGCACCGATCAGCGCACCATGGATAGCGATGCCACCTTCCCAAATTTGAATGATTTGCCCTGGGTTTTCTTTGTAATAATCCCAGGAGAAGATGACATAGTAGATCCGTGCACTGATGATTGCAATCGGAATCGCCCAAATAAGTAGATCCGTCAGAAAATCTTGATGCAGCCCACGTTTCACCATTTCCTTCTGGACAACAATAAATGCAAGGACTATACCGAGTGCGATTAGAATCCCATACCAACGGATCCCTATGGGTCCAAGTGAAAATGCGACCGGATTAATTGTAAGTAGATTAATCATGTATCAACCTCTCTCCTCCCGATTTGATTTATCTAAGGCGTGCCTTTGTCATGCGTATGAATGCAGTCCCGCAATAATCAAGTTAACAGCAATTAAGTTGAACATAATGATGATAAACCCTATAACCGCAAGCCACGCTGATTTCTTACCTTCCCACCCACGCGAGAGCCGTAGATGAAGATAAGCTGCATAGAATAGCCATGTAATAAGTGCCCATACTTCTTTCGGGTCCCATCCCCAAAATCTGGACCACGCTTCATGTGCCCAAATCATTGCGAAAATAAGCGCCCCAAGTGTGAAAACTGGGAATCCGATTAAGACGGAACGATAACCAATTTCGTCCATAACTTGAGAATTTGCCTTTTTCGCAAACGGCTGGAACAATGTTGCAACTGGACGACGTAAAATCAGTCTAAGCAACAAATAAAGTACAATGCCCGTTGCGACCGACCATACGAATGTCGTGAGCGTCTTCGCATTAACAATTGCAGGCATTTCCGCAAGTGGCGTCATTTTTTCTGGCGTAAGCGATTCGTACTCATTCATCCCGAATAACGGAGGATAGTTATATACAATTTGTGCTTGTTGTTCATTTTGATTAATATAGGTGAATTTCGCTTCATATCCTATAACAGCAAATGTTGAAGAAGATAAGATGAAACCAACAACAAGAATTAGTGTGAATATAACCGATTCCAACCAGAATCGTTGTTTTGACTTTTTCGTCAAGTCGATATTTTTCAACAAAAACACGAGACCTGCAACTGCACTGATTGCGAGAATCGCTTCACCGATTGCAGCAGTAATAACATGAACCGTCAACCAGTAACTTTGTAATGCTGGAATGAGTGGTGAAAGTTCCCTCGGAAACATACTTGCATAGCCAATGATGATGACTGCAAGTGGCAACGCGAACAAGCCAAGCGATGGCGTTCTGTAAATGAAAAACAATAAGATGAACGCCCCAACAATCATCATTCCAAATGCAGTCGTAAACTCAAACATATTACTAACAGGTGCCTGTCCGTGTCCCGTAGCTATCCAACGTAAAATAAAGTATCCCAAATGCGATATGAATCCAATGATTGTAATTACAATCGCAATATTTCCCCATCGGTTGTTTTGATGGGTTGCTTCCGAATTTGTACCTTTTACCGCCCCACCAAAAAACATCGTAGCAACAAGATAAGCAATAAATGAGACGAGAAGCAAATTAGCACTTAAAGACGCAAGTTCCATTATAGGTTGTCCCCTTTCACTTCATCTGAACTGGACTCAGCATCTTGCCTATCTTCGTACAGTGGCAAGTTTGCAAAATCTTTCACCTTATCCAGATCCTTTTTTAACCCAAACCAGTTTTTATTTGTATGGCCGGCAAGGACTAGTTCATCGCCTTCACCTTTTTGAATCCATATTCTCCTATGATTCCAATAAGATCCTTGAGCGACTCCAATCATAAAAATAATTCCTCCAAGAAGTAAAATATATAATGTCTTGTCTTTACGGATTACGAGTCCGGTAACATCACGTGTTTCAGCACTGAGAAACGTTGCTTTGTAATCATTTAATTCCGTTTCAACGGTTTCACGTATCGCAACAAAACTCATTTCACCGTCTGGCTTGGCTGGTGTCACCATTTTGAAGAAAAATGCAGGGTTGTTCGGTATCGGTGTCTTTGATTTCGGTTTACCGTCTTCAAAACCATCGTAATCCGCATAATAATCCTTCAATTCCACATACGTACCTTCTCCTAGATGATAAATCGGTTCGGGGTTGATAAGGTCAACAGTGAATTCCCCAAGTGATGTCTCCGATGCTTTTTCTGTTAGTTGGAAAGTCATCGATTTAAGTTCATCAAGACGATAATCCATTTGAAAAACGTTAAAACCATCAAAGTTAAGTGGTTTATTGACGATGATTGAATAATCTTTGACTAATTCTAATTGTTCGGACTCACCTGGAAGCCCGCCTTCTGCTTCTTTATATAACGTGACATCTGACTGATAATTACTCACGATTGTTCCGACTCGATCTATCGCCTGACTAAACACAGCATCTTCTTCTTTAGAGTAAGTATCAAGAATGAATTGATTGTTCTTTAAATAGTATCCCGGCGCACCAGGGATAGCACGCGTCTCTCCTTCACGAAGCCATAGTGCTTCATCAACATAAAATCCTGGAAGACCCCGCAGTAGAACACCAAGAAGGAAAATGATTAACCCAGTATGGTTGACGTATGGACCCCACCTTGAAAATCGACCTCTTTCTGCTAAAATCGCCCCATCTTCCGTTTTCACATTGTAACGAAGCGCTTTTAGTTTCTCTTCTGCTTTTGCCATCGACATATCCGTATCTTCAACTGTTCCTAAACCGTAAATCCGTTGTCTTCTCATGAATGAGACATGGCGCTTCGTGCGTTGCTTTTTCAATGATTTGTATAAAGGGACAACTCTATCAATACTGGCGATGATGATGGAAATCGCAAGCATTCCAACTAGCGTAATGAACCACCAGCTATTGTACATGTCATAAAATCCAAGTTTATAATAGAGGGTTCCTGCAAAACCATAATGCTTTTCGTAATATGCTAAGATATCTACCTCAGTAGTTGCCGGAACAAATAGCTTTTGCGGAAATAGTGTTCCAATTGCCGAAGTTGCTAGAACAGCAACAATAATACTAACACCTATCTTAACGCTAGAGAAAAAGTTCCAAATTTTATCGATAATAGATCTTTTATAGGTTTGTGATCTTCTTGCAGAGCCTTCATATCTCATGTCGATAAGCTTACTTTTTTTCGCTTCTTCTGTTTGTGGTCTTCCACACCGTTCACAAAGTACTGCGCCAAATGGATTTTCGTGCCCGCATTGGCATGTAATTTTGCTCATTTTGAATGGACTCCTTCATCATTTATAATATTTATGGATTAAAGTATTTATAGCATTACATCAAAACTCCATAAATTCTCCTGGATTTAATTTTACATAATAAATATGCAGTATTAGTGCAAAGCATAAGACGAGTATGTGAACGACTTTAATCAAGACCATCTTATTTATAATTCCTTCAGCAATATATAAAAGTCCATAGAAAAAAGCCCGTACAATGCGACGGACTTAAAATGTGAGCTATTACATAATTGACTGTACCTTTTATAATGCAATAAAAACCAATTATCCTTAGAGCTAATTTCATCAGAATCCCATAAACCCGCCAAAAAATGGGCTAATCCATATAATGATGTAGGTTAAACCATCGAAGAAAAGGAGAATACCGAGTGCAATCATTAAGTAGCCCCCGACTTTCGTTATTGTTCGGCTATATTTTTGGATCCATTTAACGCGAGTGATAAAAATTGAAAGCAGGAAAAATGGAATTGCAAACCCTAAAACATAGACAAGCATATACCACATACCAGACCCCGGATTTTGTGCGGCCATCATGAAAACAGCTCCCGTGATAGGTCCAGTACATGGAGTCCATCCCGCTGCAAATGCAAGTCCTATAAGGAATGTGCCAAAATAACCGGCCGGTCGATTCTTAAATTGTAATTTCTTCTCCTTCATAAGAAACTTAGGCGTAAAGAAACCTAAAATCATCAAACCAAAGATGACAATAAAAATCGCACCTATCTGACGGAGTAAATCTTGATACTGATAAAAAAACGTACCGACAAGCGATGAGCTATAACCGAGAAAAATGAAGATAACCGAAAAACCGACTAGGAAAACAATCGTATGGAGGATTCCACTTTTCCGAGACTTCCCTTTATCCGTGTTCATCTCATCAAGTGACATTCCCGTTATATAAGATATAAAAGCTGGATATAACGGAAGTGTGCACGGGGATATAAAATTTAAAAGACCAGCGCCAAATGCAAGAAACAAGTTCAAATCTGCCAACATCTATATTAATCTCCTCTCTGCCGAATACCCAAAAGTTGTAGACAATTTCCCGCTTGCCCAGTGCAAGAAACTTTATTGATCAAATTCCCCAATAAGTGATGGTATCTGCTATTCCTATGATGATAAGGATAGCACCAGCCAAACGTTGCACAATTCTTCCTGCCTTCATGCTTTTCTTCATAATGAGTCGCTTCGCATCAAAGAGCCATATTAAAAGAAATAGGACAATGAGCGGAAGCGATGTTGCCACACCGAAAACAACGGGCAAGACAAGACCATAGGAAGTAGTCACAACCAAGGGCATAAGCCAAACGAAAAAAAGTACAAACATAGTTGGACAGAAGGCAAGCGAAAAACTTGCGCCCAACATAAAAGAACCTAACTTCCCATTCCGTAGACGCATAGGAATGCGCATCGTTATTTTTTGAAGGAATCCTAGCTTAAGGATACCAAGCAAAACAAGACCGGTAATGATAATAAGCGGACCTATCACTTTACGGAACAATGGAAAGTATTCTGTTAATGAATTTTCGAATGATTCTCCAAAGAACCATACGAATAGTCCAAGAAAACTGAACACGACTACTTTCCCAATAATAAAGGCCACAATTTCTCCCATGTCATTCTTCATTTGAATGGTACGGTTTCCATATAAAGTAATTGCGCTCATATTGCCTGTAAGCTGGCAAGGAGCGACAGCCCCAATCAAGCCCAAAAGAAGCGCAACCACAAGAGGATATTGTTCAAAGGAATTTATAAGAATGGTAACGGGTTCAGTTATTATTTGACTGATTTTCGACATCAATCCATACATTCAGTAAGCACCGTCCATTTTCTTATTTCATCAATTCACTATCTTCAGCAAGTGTATTCCAATTGGCCCCTTCATCCATTGTCAAGAAAATATCATTATTATACGTTGCGATGACAATCTCTTTTTCATCCTCCGGATTAACTGCAATAAAAACGATAGGACTCATTTTTTCATCGGGAAGTTGAATCGACATTTCTTGATCGTTCCCAAATGAGAATGATTGGAGTTGTACCGTTTCATTTTCATAGCTCGAATAGTACCCACCATTTTCAGTCAAAGTTACAGCTAGAACCATTTTCGCATCGTTAAAAAGTGCAAAATTTTCGCCGTAGTCACTCGAAAGGAATATACCATCTTTACTTCCGATGGCAATCATCTCTTTCTGTGATGGATGAGCAGCCAAATTCGAGATGAATTCCGAGTTGAATTCATTCATAGAAGCCTCACTCCAAGTGGCTCCTTCATCCAAAGTATAATGAAGTCCCCCTGTCATCTCTTCCGTTGGCATTTCATTCAGTACATAGATAGCGTTTGAATCATAACCTGCCGCAAGATAGTGAAAATCAATTTCTCCATAGAATGCTAATTGTTCAAAGCTAGCACCCCGATCCGTACTTTTGACAAGACCAAGTGGATTTTTATAGTCAGATCCTGGCTCTGGATGACCACTTGAGAAAAAACCTTCACGTATGGCTTGGAAACCCATATAATCGTGCTTTTCGCTGTTTGCTTCTTTCCAACCTTCTTCATCATATTCATAAAGGCCATCATGAGTAGAAATTACAATTTTTGGCCCCCCATTTATATATCCCAAGCCATGTAAGTGTTCAAATTTACTATTTTCCACTTTTTCAAAAGCATACGGTTCACTTTCTTTGCTACAAGCCGAGATAACGATGAGCAGTGATAACAATCCAGCGACAATTCTCATTTTTTTCATCATGATATTTCTCCTTTAATTCCACTTATATCCAATTCCCCATACTGTCTTTAAAAATTCATCAATGGGAAATCCGGTAGTTTTTAATTTATCTCTCAGGTTACGTATATGCGAGTCCACTGTCCGGATATCCGTGTACGTGTTATAATCCCATGCAGCATGTAATAATTGTTCCCGTGTATAAGTCTTTGTTGGCCGTGAGATCAAAGCTTCAACAATAAAAAACTCTTTTAGCGTCAGCGGCACTTTCAAGTTCCTAAATTGTAATGAATAAGTTTCTTTATCTAGCCTAAAGTCACCATAAATAATCATTTCTGTCTCTTTTTCTTCCTTGGGAAAACGGCGCAACAGTGCATTTACCCTTGCCGACAATTCTCGTTCATCAAAAGGTTTTGTAATATAATCGTCAGCGCCGCTCTCTAGTCCTTTTACCAAATCAAGCTTATCGGTCCTAGCCGTCAACATGATGACAGGGACATCAGAAAACTCGCGGATTTTTTCGCACACCTCCCAACCATCCATTTCCGGCATCATAATATCCAAAAGTACAAGACTAACTTTCTCCTTCTTAAGTATTCCTAGCGCCTTCTGTCCACTTGTCTCTTTGATACATTTGAAGCCATGGGGAATTAGAAATAATTCAATGAGATCTAACATCCTTTGCTCATCATCAATTAGTAAGATTGTTCTCATGTAGGCGTATAACCCTCCTCATATTATGATGGTGAACGTACTACCTCTTCCTAGGCTACTTTCCACTTCAATGCTTCCATTGTGGGCATCGACAAGTTCTTTTACGATTGCCAGACCAATACCTGATCCACCTGATGAACGAGAGCGTGATTTTTCCACTCGATAAAGTTTTTCGAAAATGAACGGGGTCTCTTCGGACGGGATTCCGATTCCGAAATCCGCAACGGAAATGGCTACTTTCTTCCCTTTCTTGAAAACCTTTATTGTGACTACCGATTGCTCTATTGAATATTTCAAAGCATTATCAAGTAAGTTCAAAATTATTTGCTCTAATCTCAAAGGATCTGCATGGATTTCGAAATCCTCTTCACAAATTACCTCTAGGCTCAGTTTCTTCAAATTAAAAGAAGGTCCAACAAGCTGGAGGATATCCTCAAAGAACGGACATACCTTAAAATATTCCTTCGATACTGTGAAAGTATTTTCATCCATTTTCGCTAAATCCAATAAATTTTTAACAAGTTCTTTCATACGGTCCGACTCTTCTGCGATAATTTCAAGATAATGTTTACGATCCTTC
Source organism: Sporosarcina sp. P34 (assembly GCF_002743375.1). Lineage (GTDB taxonomy): Bacteria > Bacillota > Bacilli > Bacillales_A > Planococcaceae > Sporosarcina. Next base: position 1,733 of record NZ_PDZC01000006.1, on the reverse strand, counting down.
TCATTTACCCCTTGTCTCATAGCCACTTTCGAATAGCCGATTAAGTACGTCAATGGCGTACTTAATTCATGGGCAATTGAGGCTAAGAACTCATTACGTTCCGTTTTTAATCGCTCCAAGTCGTTCGCAAGCTTTTGAATAGAACCTGACAATTCGCCAAGCTCATCATTCCCAATAAACGGAAGGCTTACATCAAAATCTCCTTCGCTCAATTTCTCCGTCGCTTCCTTCATTCGGATTAATGGACGTGTAAGGAATTTGGAAAGAGCAGCGTAAATAATAAGTAAAACGACTATACTCGTCACACCTGCCAAACCAAAATACATGTTCAACTTACCGACTAACTGTTCAATTGGACGTGTACTTTGAAACATGATTATATAACCTGAATGGCTTGAATCTACTTTATATGGATGTGCACTAATGATATATGGCAACCCTTCCCAGTCCGAAGCTAGAATCTGATCGTTCTTCAAATCAATATCTTTTGCTGTAGGAAGGTATTTTTCCAGTACCTCTTCGTTTTCTTTTGAGCTTTGAATGATATCGCCTTGGCTATCTGTAATTATGACTTCCCGATCCCCGTCTTTTTCCATCAATACAATATGTTCCATTGTTGTATCTGAATAATGTTCGATAAGTACATCCCGATGATTTGAGCCCACTGCCAATAATCGAGAGAACTCCTCGTCGATCCGTGAATGAATGATATTCTGATGGAGGTATCCAATAAGAGATATTTCCATGATTAGTACAGCAATGAAAAAATAAGCAGTTAGCTTGGTAGAGATTCTGTTCAATTGAACATTCGCCCCTCTCCTGAAATTTAGTATAAAGAACAATTATGAAATAAATATGCAGAAACGACTGAATTTGACGAAAAGAAATGATTCTATCTACAATCATGGCAGCTTTGTGACTGCATAGTTTTTTGATAGATCTTTAGTATAATAATAATCGTGAATAAAAACAGTCTAGGTATAGTGTTCATATCCTGCAAGTACTCGAAGGGAGCAACCGGAAGTTGAATAACAAAAAGAAGAGCCGTTTCATGATGCGGTTAATTGTTTTAATCGTATTGACAAGTGCTATTGTGTTTACAATATACAATAGCGTAACAAAAGAAAAACATGATGTATTAAAAATTGGAGATGATGCGCCTGATTTCGCGTTAGTCGACTTAAACGGTGAAAGCCATCAACTCTCTGATTATAAAGGTCAAGGCGTCTTCCTAAACTTTTGGGGGACTTGGTGTGCACCGTGTAAAAAGGAAATGCCTGCGATGGGTCGACAATATGAGGTTTATAAAGATCAAGGGGTTCAAATATTGGCTGTCAATATCGCAGAGTCTGACTTGAAAGTTCGAACATTCGCCGAACAATATGGAATGATTTTCCCTACTTTAATTGATACAACAAAAAGTGTGATGCAAGCATATAATGTTAAACCGCTTCCCACTACTCTCCTTATCAATCCAGAAGGCAAGATTGTAAAGATTATAACAGGCGAAATGTCCGAAGAAGACATTAAAGGATATATGGAGCAAATAAAGCCTATTTAAAACAGACATAAATCTATTCAGATATTGTCACGGGGTATTAATCGAGTAGGAGGGAGTGATTAACTCCCGACCTCTCACACCACCGTACGTACCGTTCGGTATACGGCGGTTCAATTAAGATTGATGACGCAAAGTTTCATAACGAGATACTAGACTTTTGAGCCCTCGGGAA
>NZ_PDZC01000005.1 GCF_002743375.1 Sporosarcina sp. P34 | reverse complement strand
CCGTAACGAAGAACGGCTTTTGCGAGTAAAAGCGAAGCGTTAGGAGCATATGTTTGCACTAGCCGTAACGAAGAACGGCTTTTGCGAGTAAAAGCGAAGCGTTAGGAGCATATGTTTGCACTAGCCGTAACGAAAAACGGCTTTTGCGAGTAAAAGCGAAGCGTTAGGAGCATGCCTTTGCACTTACCGGGCGAGGAGGCCAGCCATGCCCATAGGAAAGCGTCCGCCAGCTGGAGCTTCCATCCCATGACGTATCCCCCAGCTCACTGAACTTATGAACTTGAACTACATACTCAAAACCACACAAAAACAGGACGTCCCATTACTAGGGACATCCTGTTTCTATAGTCACGTAAACAAATGCTCATATGGCTGGACATCAATTTCCATCTGCCTGAGTTTCTTGCGTAAGAAGTTATGGTCGCGCTTTGGTGTAGCAAGGATATACCCCTTGATAATATGATCAAATTCAATAGTTTTGGCACGATCTTCTAACGCAATCTCACCGATCTTGGCACCGATCTTCTGCTTCGCCACGTCGCGGAACAATTCCGGCACAGGCGTAACGAGTTCGTTGAGCATGCTTTTCGCCTCGTCATTCCACAGATGCAACGACTCATTGACGTAATGCTCTTCCCAATCCAGCGTCGATTTTCCGTCTTCTTTCGGCAATACTTTCAGGAACTTCCGGAACATGAAGAATCCACCGATAGCGAATAAGCCGATCATCACAATACCCCAAAATATAATAAACCACATAAATAGGTCTGGCACGGTTTTTTCACCTCTTCCATTCTACCCTTCATTATAAAAGGAAATGAGAAATATTTCACTAACAAAGTATCCTTTTCACTTTTTTCGTCTATATAGCGGATGAAAGGAGGTGATACACATGGCAGCAACACTAGAATTCAATCAGGCTACGGCGAAGATCCACTTTAATGCAGGCGTTAACGAGAAAGGTCACTTCATCCGCAAGATTAAAACGTACAAATTCATCAATGACGACGCAACACCGGCAAATATGTACACCGCTTTGACACAACTTGCTTCATTATCAAGCTACCCACTCATTCAGATCGAGAAAGTCGTAACAGAAGATCTTCATAACTAAAATCGTACAGGAGGAGAGCGCATATGGCAAAAGTATTGGAATTAACATTTTTAACCGCGGCGAATAAGCCGGTCACATTAACGGTGGATGAACCCGATGAAGACATTACACAAGGTCAAGTCGAAGCGGTTATGCAGCAAGTGATCCAAAGCAATATTTTCCTCATCGAAGAATCCCCACTCGCCACGATCAAAGGTGCACGAATCGTCGCACGTGATACACGAAACATCGTCAGTCGATAAGTTACAGCCGGTTTTCAGTCACGTACTGGAAGCCGGCTTTTTCATCGAATGTCAGAGAGGAGGAGTGAACAATGGAGCACTGGCTACAGCTCATACAAGATGTCGGATTTCCGATTTTCGTATCGTTTTATCTACTGCATCGTTTGGAAGTGAAGCTAGAGGCGATTCATGGCGTTCTCTCAGACATCAAAAACAGATGACTTCATAGGAACTTCATGATTCCGACAAGATTTAGCCAAAATGGAGTCTGCCTTCACCTTGTATGACTCGTGAACTTTCGTTATGATAAAGTGACTATTAAAAGGTGGAGGAATCGAAAATGTATAAAAAGCTTTTGGTACCGTTGACACTCCTATTCGTGCTGATGTTGAGTGCGTGTGGTGGCGGTTTTAAGCCCGATCATAAATATAAAGTGGATTCATTTGAATTCACCAACCAACACAATGAAACTGTAACCGATGAAGACTTGAAAGGCTCTGTATGGCTAGCGCAGTTTGTATTCACGAAATGTACAACCGTTTGTCCGCCGATGATGAGTAATATGGTTACATTGCAGGAAAAATTGATTGACAATAACATCGAGGATTACCATATCGTGTCATTCAGTGTAGACCCGGATGTGGATACACCGGAAGAACTCGGGAAGTATCTCGACATGTTCAGTGCGCCCGATGAAAGTAAATGGCAGATGCTGACAGGTTACGATATGAAGACCATTGAAAAATTAGCGGCTTCATCGTTTAAACAATTAGTGAAGCAAATCCCGAATGATGATCAAGTTATCCATGGCGTTTCATTCGGCTTGGTGAATCAGAACAATGAAGTCGTAAAATTATATGGTGGGAACGAAGACGTGCAATATGATACAATCGTAAAAGACATGAAAGCACTCATCAAAGAAGGCAAGTAATCAACTGAAGGGATGAGGCAATGAAGAAATTAAAGAAAAAGAGGCTCAGTCGATCGGGACGAGTTATGGTCGCTTTTTTGGTTTTATTAGTACCTGTTGCTGTCACGCTCTTTACGATTTCCGCCATTCTTTGGGTGAATTTCGGAAAACACGACACGATCAAAGAAACAGCCACGGCGTTATTTCATATTCAAGATCGAAAAACGGGAGAAGCCGTCCCACAGGAATTTATTCCAATCTATATCGAGGCAGCAAAAGAATACAATATTCCGTGGACATTGCTTGCAGCGCATCACCGCATTGAGACCAGGTTCTCTACAATGAAAGCTGACGTCTCACCAGTTGGTGCAGAAGGACCGATGCAGTTCATGCCATGTACGTTCGTCGGCTGGGATTATCCTGGTTGCAAGGAATTAGGCAAAGGAGATATTCCTGAACGTGATAAGATCGATCCAGCGGTGATTAAGCAATACGGTGGTTACGGTGTCGATGCAAACGGTGACGGAATAGCGGACCCATTTGATATAGAAGATGCCATCTTCAGCGCCGCCCATTATCTGTCGGATAGCGGTGCCGCAGACGGGGATATACCGAAGGCTGTTTTCACTTATAATCACAGCGAGCAATATGTAGAAGATGTATTATGGTATTACAATGAGTTCGAGGAGCAACGCAAGGCAACAGAGAAGCAAGTGAAGAAATGAAACGTGGTGTCACCGAATCTGGTGGCTCCGCGTTTTTTGATTGCTGTAAAGTGGAAGGGGAAGTTCAAGAAGCTGGCCATTAGAGCGGTTGCAGGTTGTGATAGAGCGGTTGACGTAAAGTATGAGCGATTACGGAACTAGATAGAGCGATTGTCAACTTTTATAGAGCGCTTCCCATCGATTATAGAGCGGGTACGCATGAACTATGCGCGCGTAGATGAATGAATGGCAAAATCTCGTCTAAAAAAACGTGAAGCGCCCTGAATGGGCAACTCCACGTTTTGATGTTTAGTATTATGAAGCTCTGCGCATACTCTTCATAATCAAGCTAACAATGAATACAAGTACGATCGCACCGATTAACGCGGGTACGAAATAGAAACTAGAGATCTGTGGACCCCATTCGCCTAATAGTGCACCACCAATCCATGCACCTACAATACCTGCAATGATGTTACCAATGATACCGCCGGGAATATCTCTACCTACAATAAGTCCAGCTAGCCAACCAATGATACCTCCGATAATTAAGAACCATAAAAAGCTCATGCTGCTCATCTCCTTTTCATTATGTTATGTAGCTCTCGCTTAGTATTGGTATTACCATCTTTTTAATACCTCAAACATTTTTCGATAAAAAAAGTTCAGACAGGTCAAATACCTGCTGAACGTTTGTCTGACTTTATTTCGCTATCACGGTTGCGCCCAATGTGTTTTGGAAGTGAGAGAGAGCCCAGTCGTGGCCTGCTGCGTTGAAACTTGCGACGCCGCCTTCATGAACGACCATCGTGTAGCCCAGGTTGTACGCATCGACTGCAGTATGTAAGATGCAAATATCTGTGCATACACCCATAAGATGGATTTCCGTAATACCGCGTGCGCGCAATTGGATATCGAGATCTGTTCCGGCAAATGCACTGTAGCGTGTTTTATCCATCCACATAATTTCTTGTTTATATTCGGTATAGAGATCATGCAGTTTCCCATAAAGATTTCTGCCTTCTGTGCCTCGAATGTTGTGCGGAGGGAATAGTTTGCTTTCCGGATGGTACGGATCATTTTTTTCATGCACGTCATTAATGACGAACACTGGCAATTGGTGTTGTACATAATCCGTTGTTTGCTCCACAATATACTGCTCAAGTGCGATACCTGGATCACCGCAAGTCAATGCACCGTCCCTTGCTACAAAATCTACTGTATAATCTATAACGAGTAATGCTTTCTTCATACAAAACCTCTCCTTTTCTTTATTTTCTCATAGTGGCGTCTCAGTGTCTAAACATATGTAAAGACATAGTTGGATTCATTATCATACATGGTTTCCAATAAAACATAAAATAGTTATTTATTATTTTCCCAAAATATATATACAGTAAATGTCATAAACGGCATTTTTACGAGAGAAAGTGACGCTATTTGAGAATAGAAACGACTAATTGAGAATTCTTAATGAAATCGCGATTAGTCATAAGCTTTTCTTATGTATACCTATAAATTATATGTATTTTACTATTGTTCTTTGCTATACTAAGATGGAGTAGAGGAAAGATGTGCACTTTTCGTCTTTCAGTACATAAAGGGAGGAAACATAAAATGGCAAAAAGCAACTTGCATAATAGCCGTCAGTCTTTCAAAGTAAACGACAAGACGTATAACTACTACCGTTTGAAAGCTTTAGAAGAAGCAGGACTAACAAAAGTATCGAAACTTCCTTATTCTGTAAGAGTACTACTAGAATCCGTACTTCGTCAACACGACGGATACGTGATCAAGGACGATCATGTAGAAGATTTGGCTAAATGGGGCACTGTACAAAACGCAGATGCTGAAGTTCCATTCAAACCTTCACGTGTAATTCTACAAGACTTCACAGGAGTTCCTGTAGTAGTAGACTTGGCTTCATTGCGTTCTGCAATGAACGAACTAGGTGGAGATCCAAACGAGATCAATCCTGAAATTCCAGTGGATCTAGTAATTGACCACTCTGTACAAGTAGATAGCTATGGTACGCAAGAAGCTCTACAACTAAACATGGAACTTGAATTTGAACGTAATGCTGAGCGTTACCAGTTCTTGAGCTGGGCACAAAAAGCGTACGATAACTACCGTGCAGTACCACCTGCAACGGGGATCGTTCACCAAGTAAACCTTGAATATCTAGCAAACGTTGTTCACGCGGTTGAAAACGAAGATGGATCATTCGAAACATACCCAGATACATTAGTTGGAACGGACTCCCATACAACCATGATCAACGGTATCGGTGTACTTGGATGGGGTGTTGGGGGTATCGAAGCAGAAGCAGGAATGCTTGGACAACCTTCATATTTCCCGATTCCAGAAGTTATCGGTGTAAAATTGGTTGGCGATCTTCCAGACGGCACAACTGCAACGGACTTAGCGCTTAAAGTAACGCAAACCCTTCGTGCACAAGGTGTTGTAGGTAAATTCGTTGAGTTCTTCGGCCCTGGCGTTTCTAAATTGCCACTTGCTGACCGTGCGACAATCGCAAACATGGCGCCTGAATATGGTGCTACTTGTGGATTCTTCCCGGTTGACGAAGAGTCACTTAACTATATGCGCTTAACAGGCCGCGACGAAGAGCACATTGCAGTCGTTAAGCAATACTTGATCGAAAACGATATGTTCTTCACTCCTGAAAAGGAAGAGCCGACATTCACTAAAGTTGTAGAAATCAACCTTGGCGATATCGCTGCAAACCTTTCAGGTCCTAAACGTCCACAAGACTTGATTCCATTAACTGAAATGCAACAGTCGTTCAAAGACGCAGTTGTAGCTCCAGAAGGAACACAAGGCTTTGGTTTAACACCAAAAGAGTTGAAGAAAAAAGGCACAATTAAGTTCGAAGACGGACGTAAAGTTGAGCTGAAAACGGGTGACGTGGCAATCGCAGCTATCACTTCTTGTACAAACACATCTAACCCTTACGTTATGTTAGCGGCTGGATTGGTTGCGAAGAAGGCTGTTGAAAAAGGTCTTACACCTCCTGCATACGTTAAAACTTCATTGGCTCCGGGTTCAAAAGTCGTAACAGGCTACTTGAACGATTCAGGTCTAACTAATTACTTGGATCAAATCGGATTCAACACTGTAGGTTACGGATGTACTACATGTATCGGTAACTCCGGTCCATTGCTTCCGGAAATCGAAAAAACAATCGGTGACGAAGATCTTCTAGTTACATCTGTCCTATCAGGTAACCGTAACTTTGAAGGCCGCGTACACCCATTTGTGAAAGCGAACTACTTGGCTTCACCTCCACTCGTTGTAGCCTATGCACTAGCTGGAACAGTGAACATTGACTTTGCAAAAGACCCAATCGGAACAGATAAAGACGGCAACGACGTATTCTTCAAAGACATCTGGCCTTCTACACAAGAAGTGAACGATGTATTGAACGCTACAGTTACACCTGAATTGTTCCGTAAAGAATATGCTCGCGTATTCACTGAAAACGAAGCATGGAATGCAATTGAAACGACTGACGATTCACTATACAATTTCGATGAGTCTTCAACGTATATCCAAAACCCACCGTTCTTCGAAAACCTTTCGAAAGAACCAGGTAATATCGAACCGCTTAACGGCTTGCGTGTAATCGGTAAGTTCGGTGATTCTATCACGACTGACCACATTTCACCTGCAGGAGCGATCGGTTTGAATACACCGGCTGGTCTCTACTTGCGTGAAAATGGCGTAGAGCCACGTAACTTCAACTCTTACGGTTCACGTCGTGGTAACCACGAAGTCATGATGCGCGGAACGTTTGCGAATATTCGTATTCGTAACCAAATCGCAGCTGGCACTGAAGGTGGATTCACTACGTACTGGCCGAACAAAGAAGTTATGCCGATCTATGATGCAGCTATGAAGTATCAAGAAGACGGTACAGGTCTAGCTATCCTTGGTGGTAAAGACTACGGAATGGGTTCTTCACGTGACTGGGCAGCAAAAGGTACAAACTTGCTTGGCATCAAAACAGTTATCGTAGAAAGCTTCGAGCGTATCCACCGTTCTAACCTCGTGATGATGGGTGTACTTCCACTTCAATTCATCAATGGTGAAAACGTTGAATCTCTAGGCTTAACTGGTGAAGAAGAAATCTGTGTGAATATCGCTGAAGGCGTAAAACCACGTTCAATCCTTAAAGTTACAGCGAAAGCTCCAGACGGCAAGGAAACTGAATTTGAAGTACTAGCTCGTTTCGACTCTGAAGTTGAAGTAGACTACTACCGTCATGGCGGCATCCTTCAAATGGTTCTACGTAATAAATTAGCAGCAAAGTAATATAGAATAGATCAAGGTGCTCGGCTTAGCCGAGCATCTTTTTTCGCGTGTTACAGTTTGACTAGCGAGGATATTGTGGAAACCATCGCGTCGGCGCTCAATAATTTCGCCTAAGCGCTCATAGTTCATGTGTGTCCGCTCATACGTAAGCCGTATCCGCTCACAGCTCCACGTCTCCACCTACATTCTTCACCCCTATAATGTCTATCACAAGCAATTCACTTTCCTGTTCGCTATACTAGACCATGAGGTGATCACATGTTTACAAGTGAAAAAGAAATCGAAGTGCGATACGCAGAAACCGATCAGATGGGCGTCGTGTACCATGCCAACTATTTAATTTGGATGGAAATCGGCCGCACTACGCTGATCAAAGACCTCGGATACGAATATGCACAGCTTGAGCGCGACGGCTACTTAGCGCCTGTAACTGAGCTGTCAGTGAAGTATAAGAAGTCGATTACATACGGTGAGACCATTACTGTCAAAACGTGGGTCGAGTCGCACGGCAAGCTACGTACGGTCTATGGCTATGAAATCCTGCATGCAGACGGATCGATTGCCGCCACCGGTGTTTCTGAGCACGTAGTAGTGAAAAAAGAGAACTTCCGACCGGTATCCTTGGCCAAAATTCATCCAGAGTGGGATGCAACGTACACGAAAATTCAGCGAGGCGAAGGTTGATGGCATTTGGAATCGATCGACAGCAATTAAAAGAGTGGAAAAATGCGGTGCAGCGTGAGGAAATTGCGTTTTTGACACATTATTGGGTAGATGACCGCTTTCCGACAGTCAATACTGTCACAAAAGCGGGATGCAGTGATGTCGAAAAGCTCATAAAGTGGGGAAATACGTACGGTTTACAGCCAGAATGGATCCACGCACGCGAAAAATATCCGCATTTCGATTTACTTGGGGAACGTCAAGTGGAAATTTTGAGGCAAGAAGGGCAATTACATCAATTACACCGATTAAAAAATGGTAAGCATCGCTCTTGATAGGAGTGATGCTTACCATTTTATTTGCCATTTATGCTACTTCATAGTCAAAAGATAATTCTTCCGTTGCCGAATCGGCATCAATATGCAAGTCATGTCCATCGAAGAACCAAAGATCTCGTTCTTCTATGTAATAATGCACGCCGTTCACGACGTTTTCGACTGCCAGTTCGTCTGGTTCTTCTTTTGTAATACCTAGGGAAAAACCTTCATGTAGTGGACTGGATCCGCCATAACGCGCAAAAAACTTAACATAATCGCCTGTAGCAACTTCCATTTCTTCTTCAAACCAAAGAATGGCTTGTTCGGATAGGTGAATATTCATGCTCCATACATCCTTTCCAGTGGAAAAACCTATAGCCATTTCACTTTCGGTTCGGTTCCATTCTTAATCCGACTAATATTGTCACGATGGCGATAAAAAATGAAGAGGCCCATCAATGCGATGACTAAAAATAAATATAGATCGCCACCCATAAAGTAATATATGAGACAGTATAGCGGTCCCATGACAGACACGATGATAGAGGTTAACGATACCATCTTTGTCAGTTTTAACGCAATTAAAAACGTTATGACGACTAGTAAGAAAATGGGCCAATTATAACCAAGCAATACCCCACCAGAAGTCGCAACTGCTTTTCCGCCTCTTAGTCCTGCAAAAATAGGGAAGATGTGTCCAAGTACCGCGACGACTCCGAGAATCAACGGATGAATCGCTGTATCGTGGAATACTGGCAATAACGGCAATAAGACAGCCGCCGTTCCTTTGAAGATATCTAGCAATGTGACGACGATACCAGCTTTTTTTCCGAGCACCCGAAATGTATTCGTCGCACCCATGTTTCCACTGCCATGCTGTCTAACATCCGTTCCATAAAAAAGTTTGCCGATCCACAGAGCGGAAGGGATGGAGCCGAGCAAATAAGCTGCCAGAATGATAACGTAATTTTCCATAGTGAACCCCTTTATGCATGATAAACTATTTTATTATTAGTGTAGCAGATGCATAAGTTCTGGACAATAATAGAATTCTAGAGGAAGATGAAGAACAGCCCGAAAAAGGAATTTCCGCGTAAATCGTTCGGTGTGTTGTCATGGTTTGCTCGTTGCATTCCGTACATTTCTTCTATACAATAGGTTGAGCTGAAACAAAACGTTGATTTGACAAGGTTTATCAGAAGATGTATGATTAAAATAATAGAACATTTGTTTGACGGGGGTTTCATTTTGGCGAAACAGAAAATACAAAATACGTATGATGATAGTTCCATTCAAATTTTAGAAGGCTTGGAAGCAGTACGAAAAAGGCCGGGAATGTACATCGGTTCGACTGACACGAGAGGTCTGCATCACTTAGTCTACGAAATAGTAGATAACTCGGTGGATGAAGCATTAGCTGGCTTCGGACATGAAATTGACGTCACCATCCATACAGACGGCAGTGTCAGCGTACGAGACTACGGGCGTGGTATGCCGACCGGGAAGCATGAATCAGGGAAACCAACTGCCGAAGTAATTATGACAGTCTTGCATGCAGGTGGTAAGTTTGGACAAGGCGGCTACAAAACGAGTGGTGGCTTACACGGTGTAGGGGCATCCGTTGTCAATGCATTGTCCGAGTGGCTAGAAGTGACGATTTATCGAGAAGGCAAGAAATTTCACCAGCGCTTTGAGCATGGCGGTAATCCGGCTACAACCCTTGAAGAAATCGGTAAAACTCGAGAGACAGGAACCATGATCCATTTTAAACCGGATACGACGATCTTCTCGACAATTAAATATCAATATGACACACTGGCAGAAAGATTGCGTGAGTCCGCTTTTCTATTGAAAGGTTTAAAGATTACGCTAACAGAAGAAACTACAGATAAGCAAGATATCTTTCATTACGAATCGGGTATTGAAGCGTTTGTCGCCTATTTGAATGAAGAAAAAGAAGTTTTACATGACGTAGCGTATCTCGAAGGTGAAGTCGACGGCATTGAAGTCGAATTTGCGTTCCAGTTCAGCGACGGTTATGCGGAAACGATTCTTTCCTTCGTTAACAACGTCCGAACTAAAGATGGAGGGACGCACGAAACCGGCGCGAAAGCTGCGATGACACGTGTGGTGAATGAATATGCACGTAAAGCAGGTTTATTGAAAGAAAAAGATAAAAATCTCGATGGCTCGGATATCCGTGAAGGAATTGCGGCGATCGTTTCCGTACGGATCCCGGAAGAAATTTTGCAGTTTGAAGGCCAAACAAAAGGTAAACTCGGCACGAGTGAAGCACGAACGGTGACAGATGCCGTCATTTCGCAAAAAATGCTGTATTTCCTTGAAGAAAATGCAGAACTGAGCGCAAACCTTGTCCGTAAAGCAATCCGTGCACAACAAGCACGTGAAGCCGCACGAAAAGCGCGTGAAGATGCGCGTTCAGGAAAGAAACGTAAGAAATCCGATACACTGTTATCCGGTAAATTATCCCCGGCACAATCACGTAATGCTGCGAAGAATGAGTTATATCTAGTTGAAGGTGATTCCGCTGGCGGTTCAGCAAAGCAAGGACGTGATCGTACGTTCCAAGCCATTTTGCCGCTTCGTGGTAAAGTCATCAATACCGAAAAAGCGAAACTTGAAGACATTATGAAAAATGAAGAAATCAACACGATCATCCATGCTGTCGGTGCTGGAGTGGGTGCCGATTTCCAAATTGAAGATGCTGCGTACGATAAAGTGATTATTATGACCGATGCGGATACCGATGGTGCGCACATTCAAGTGCTGCTCTTGACATTCTTCTATCGCTATATGAAGCCGTTAATTGAAGCCGGTAAAGTGTATATCGCACTGCCGCCTTTATTCAAAGTATTTAAAGGTGCCGGTAAAAATGAGAAGCTGGCTTACGCGTGGACGGATGATGATCTAGAGGCAGCTATCGAAAAAGTTGGAAAAGGCTATATGCTTCAACGCTACAAAGGTCTTGGGGAGATGAACGCGGATCAATTATGGGAAACGACGATGGATCCTTCGACACGAACGTTGATCCGTGTGACGATTGAAGATGGAGCGAAATCTGAGCGTCGCGTGACCACATTGATGGGTGATAAAGTCGAACCACGTCGTAAATGGATTGAAGAGAATGTCGATTTCGGCTTGATTGAAGAACATAATATTTTAGATAATGCATATATACATGTTGAGGGGGATACGGAATGACACAGTCAGGAACGTTTCAAGATCTGCCCTTGGAAGAAGTAATTGGTGACCGTTTTGGGCGTTATAGTAAATATATAATCCAAGACCGTGCAATTCCAGATGCACGGGACGGATTAAAGCCGGTACAACGTCGTATTTTGTATGCGATGTTCCATGAAGGCAATACACATGAAAAAGCGTTCCGTAAATCCGCAAAAACTGTCGGTAACGTAATCGGTAACTATCACCCGCACGGTGATACGTCCGTCTATGATGCAATGGTCCGGATGAGTCAATCATGGAAACTGCGTCATGAGATGATAGATATGCAAGGAAATAATGGTTCGGTCGATGGAGACTCCGCGGCCGCAATGCGTTATACCGAAGCACGACTGTCTGCTATCGCGAGTGAGATGTTGCGCGATATTCGCAAAGAAACAGTCGATTTTGCATTCAACTTTGACGATACAGAACTTGAACCAACCGTTTTACCTGGGCGTTTCCCGAATTTGCTAGTGAATGGTTCTACGGGTATCTCTGCAGGATATGCGACCGATATTCCACCTCACGCACTGCATGAAGTGATCGATGCCGTGTTGATGCGCTTGAAAAAGCCGGATGTCAGCGTGGATGAGCTAATGACGGTCATTCCTGGGCCCGATTTCCCGACAGGTGCGATTATTCAAGGAACAGATGGTATCCGTACTGCTTATAAGACAGGTAAAGGGCGTTTCATTATCCGCGCGTTGTGGGAAATTGAGCAGTTAAAGGCAGGTAAATCTCAAATTGTCATTACGGAAATCCCGTATGATGTCAATAAAGCCAATTTAGTGAAGAAGATGGATGAACTGCGCCATGACCGTCGTCTAGACGGTATTGCGGAAATTCGTGATGAATCCGACCGTACAGGCATGCGCATCGTCGTGGAGTTGAAGAAAGAAATCGACGGCACAGCCATCATGCAGTTTTTATTGAAGCATACAGATCTACAGATCACGTACAACTTCAATATGATTGCGATTGCGGGCAGACGTCCGATGTTAATGTCTCTTCCGATGCTTCTGGACGCGTATATTGATCATCAAAAAGAGGTGATTACACGACGTTCTACCTTCGATATCCGCAAAGCGAAAGAACGATTACATATCGTAGACGGCTTAATAAAAGCCTTATCGATCCTCGATGAAGTCATTAAGACCATTCGCGCGTCAAAAGATAAGAAAGATGCGAAGTTGAACTTGGTCAATGCCTATGAATTCACTGAAGTTCAAGCAGAAGCCATTGTTTCATTGCAACTATACCGATTGACCAATACAGATATAACAGAATTAAAACGTGAGGAACAAGAACTACGTGACTTGATCAAAGAGTTAGAAGCGGTTCTTGCAAGCGAAGCTAAATTGAAATCTGTTTTGGTGAAAGAAATCAAAGCCATCCGCAAGCAATTTTCCGAACCACGCCGTTCCGTAATTGAAGAAAAAATTGAGGAACTGAAAGTGGATCTCGATATTCTGATCCCTAGCGAAGAAGTCATGGTATCCGTCACAAAAGGCGGCTATGTCAAACGCACCAGCATGCGTTCGTACTCCGCTTCGGGTGGAAAAGGTCAAGAAATGAGAGAACATGATTATAATCTAATCGAATCTGCACTGAATACACAGCATCACTTACTGTTGTTCACATCATTCGGTAATTACATCTACCAACCAGTCCACGAGCTGCCAGAGATCCGCTGGCGTGATTTAGGCCAGCATCTATCCAGTATTTGCGGACTTGAACCAGGTGAAGAGCTGGTCGACGTGATCGCCCTTGAAAAATTTGATGAAAATAGCAGTATTTTGACTGCTTCATCCAATGGGAATGTGAAAATTTCGAAACTGACCGACTTCCAAGTGCAACGTTTTAACCGTACATTCAAAGCAATGAACGTCAAGAAAGACGATCGATTGGTAGGTGCACGGGTTATAACGGGTAAAGAAGACGTATTATTGGTAAGTAAACAAGCCTATTCGCTTCGATTTGCCTTGTCAGAGCTCGCCATTACCGGTATACGTACAGGCGGCGTCAAGGGAATCAATCTCAAAGCCGGGGACGAGTTGGTGGCATTTGAAGTGATTACAGAGCAAGCACGTAATGTATTTGTAGCGACACAACGTGGAACTGTCAAAAGAATGAACATTTCAGAATTCGAGACAAGCTCTAGAGCACTACGAGGTGTCACAATCATTAAAGAGCTAAAATCCAATCCTTATCGAGTGGTAGATATGAAGCTTGTGAAAGACGATGAAGAGTTCGTGATTCACACATCTAAAGGTCTAAAGATAGAGGTTGAGCCGATGTCGATAAAAAACACTAATCGCCAGTCTACAGGAAGTTCTGTAGTGGACGAAGCGAAAGACGGACCAATCGTGCAAGTAGTGACAGTGAAGAAGGATAGTCAATAACTAATAAGAGAGCGTCCCATGAAGTTACATCACTTCATGGGACGCTTTTTTGCGTTGTTTTGCGTTTCAGATTACGAAAAACCTTTCATAAACGATGCGCCATCACCCCAGACTTCTACAGAAAAAGCGCTCATCCCTCTTTAGAGTCGAGGCCATCTTGCACAAAAGTCGGGTCTATCTTGACTAATCGGGAAATAATACACAATAAAAGTGCTTACACATCAAGCGATGAGCGTCTGTTCGTTTACTCATTCCACTCCTAATAACATTAATTATTTAACGCAAAAAAGAAAAGATAATGGAAAACCCCCTTTGCTATGATTCTACTCAAGCAAGTCAATAGAAATAGATGATAAGAAAGCGTAGAGGTGAAGAGATGATGAAAATGATGAATGAAGTACTACCATCGAATATTGATCTGGATCCCTTATTTAACCCAAAAAGAGTAGCCGTACTAGGCGCTTCGGAAAACACGAATAAAATAGGTTACTTGCAATTGAAAGCGCTACTAGATGCAGGCTTTGAAGGCGCGATCTACCCCATCCATCCTACAGCGAATGAAATTGGGGAATTACCTTGTTACGCAAGCGTAGGCGATACACCGGAACCAGTCGATTTGGCTATTCTCTGTGTCGGCATTCATCAGGTGGAGAAATGTTTGATCGATTGCGGTGAAAGCGGTGTTAAGGCGGCGATTGTCTTTGCATCCGGCTACTCGGAGATCGGCGAAGAAGGAATGATCGCACAAAACCGCCTGAAAGAAATCGCTGAACAATACGATATACGATTGATCGGCCCGAACTGTGTAGGACTTCTCAATACAACAAATGGCTTGATGGGGACATTCTCTCCAGGACTCACAAATGTGCCACTTGGCAAGAAACGTGAAGTGGGATTTGTTACGCAAAGCGGTGCGTTTGGTGTGTTGACGTATATTGCGGCAGCTCAACATGGATTGACGTTTAATTACTTCGTCAGTGTCGGCAATGAAGTCGATGTAAGCTTCTCTGACGTCATTGAATACATGTTGCATGACCCAAAAACAAAAGTAGCAAGCGGCTATTTGGAAGGCGAGAAAAACGCAGCGAAGTTACGGAAACTAGCGAAATTCGCACTTCAAATCAATAAACCGATCGTCATCATGAAGTCCGGACGAAGCAGCGCAGGCAGTCGTGCAGCGGCATCCCATACCGGCTCATTGGCGGGTGCTGATCAAGTGTATGACGGATTCTTCAAGCAAGCGGGCATTGTGCGTGCAGACGATTACGATGACATTCTTTCATTCTCTAAATTATTCTTGGCCAATAAACTCCCGACAGGCAAAAATACTGTGATCGTCACGAGTTCAGGCGGCAGAGGAATCAACGAAGCGGATCGTTGTGAGTCGTACGGATTAAACATCCATGCGCTAAGCGATAAAGTGCGAAAAGAAATTGAGAAAAACATTCCTGGTTTTGCAAGCGCTTCCAATCCGGTTGATTTAACGGCGGCCGCATCGATCACCAATCCGGAATTGTATCTCGCACCATTAAAAGTACTCGTCAAGGATCCCGATACGGACATTATCTTATTTCCTGAGTTCCCTATTCACTGGGATGAAAATACACCGCTCCTTCAGGAATTCGTCAATATTTGCAAGAACTCGGATAAGTTCGTGATGATATCGAACTTCCCGCTAAAAGGCATGTCGATTCCAAAAGGTGTCCAGTATCTCGAGCACAACGGCATTCCGTTCATTCTCGGTGACATGAATCCTATCCGCTCGTTGGCAAAATTAGTGGATTATGCAGAGGCGTACAGAAAAGCGCACAAAATCAGCGATGAGCCTACAAAAACAGAATTGGACGTATCGAACATCCAGCATCTGTTACCCGCCAATCAAACGTTGAGCGAATCGCAGTCGAGCGAAATCCTCTCTGCGTACGGTATTCGGACGGCGAAGCGAATCACTGCCAAGACGGAAGATGCTGCAGTACAAGCTGCGAATAACATGGGGTATCCGGTCGTCATGAAAATTGATTCGCCTGATATACCGCATAAGACGGAAGTCAACGGCATTCGACTGAATGTCCAGAACGGGCAAGAAGTACGACAGGCGTTTAGGGAAATCTACAGTAGCGCAAAAGAACATTGCCCGACAGCGGATCTTCACGGCATATCCGTCCAGGAAATGTTGCCGGAAGGCGTAGAAGTCATCGTGGGTGTGACGAGTGATCCAACATTCGGTCCTGTCATCATGTTTGGTCTCGGCGGTGTCTTTGTAGAAGTCTTCAAAGATGTATCTTTCCGTGTCGCACCGATCACAAGACAAGATGCAATCGATATGATGGAAAGCTTGAAGGGCTATCAAATCCTACAAGGCGTACGCAATAAAAAGCCCGTCGATCAAGAAGCCATCATCGACGTGTTACTGAAAGTTTCAAGATTAATTGAAGACTACTCGGATATTATTCAGGAAATAGACATTAACCCATTAATCGTTTACGAAGACGGAATTGTAGCAGCAGATGCATTGATCATCACCAAATGAGAGGAGGATGGAAAATGGACTTGGATAAAAGCGTTATAGGCTTAACGAGCGACGAATACGTGTTTGAAGTCGAAAGTCGGCATGTCGGCCAGTTCGCCACCGCCATCGGAGACGACAATCCACTCTATACAGACGACGGGTATGCGAAGGAATCGGCATACGAAGGACTAATTGTCCCACCAACATTCCCGATTGCGATGAACGACGGCAAAGTCAAAATGCCCTTACAACTGGACCACCGGCGGATGTTGCACGGCGAGCAAGAATTCCTCTACTACAAACCGATCCGCATAGGCGATCAACTACGTTGCCAGATCAAAGTACGTGATCTCTATGACAAAGAAGGAAAGAGCGGCAAGATGCAGTTCCTGAAGCTCGATACGGAAATGAAAGACGAAGCGGGCGAACTCGTCTGTATTAGTCGAATGAATATCGTCTATCGCGCAGCAAAAAATTAATGGGAGGGACTTCAGATGATCAAAGATTGGGTGTTGGAAGATTTGACCGTGGATCAGAAACTTGAACCGATGATGAAGCCACCGATTACGAAAGTGCAACTTGCACAATATGCAGGTGCTTCAGGGGATTTTAATCCGTTGCATCTGGACGATGGGTTTGCGCAGAAGATCGGAATGGATGGAGTCATAGCGCACGGCATGCTCATCATGGGTTTCCTTGGGGAATATGTGATGAAAGTTGCTGGCAAAAAAGCACGCGTTGCAAATTTCAAGATGCGTTTCGGCAAAATGACGGTACCGGGCGATGAAATACGCTGCTCGGGTGTAGTCAGACGAACATATGAAGAAGACGGCAAGAGATGGATCGCACTTGATCTGACGGCAGAGAAAGTATCAGGCGAAGTGGTTGGATCAGGCAGCGCGATCTTACAACGGACATAAACAGACGTGAAATAGGGGGAATTTAGCTATGGGAACTATTAAAGATCGCTATGCCATTGTAGGCGTAGGAGAGAGCGAACGCTCAAGAAAATCGGGAACCACGCCTCTGCATTTGGCGCTTGATGCGGCCAACGCAGCAATCAAAGACGCGGGCTTGAAGGTGACGGACATCGACGGATTCATGAACTATAACGAAGGAGATTCCTGTACGTCTCACCAACTGGCAACGTATCTTGGTGTACGACCAAAGTATGTGAAGGATATCCAGGGTGGCGGAGCGAGTACGGAAATGCTCATTGCGGATGCAGTGGCGCTCATTGAAGCAGGCCAGCTGAACACGGTATTGATCTATCGTTCCATGAATGGTAGTTCCGGGACTCGTGTAGGTCGCGGATATGACCCTGACATGCTACAGGGGGCGCTTGCAGGCGGAAGCTTCGTGATTCCGTACGGATCAGCAAGCCCATCGCAATGGTTCGGCATGTATGCGACACGTCATATGCATGAGACGGGCATTACGAAAGAACATCTCGGGCATGTGTGCTTGAGCTTCTATGAACATGCACAACGAAATCCAAAAGCATTCCTGCATGGTAAGCCGTTAACAATGGAAAACTATCTTGCTACACCGGATATCAGTTCTCCTTTCAATATCCATGATTCGTGCCTGGAACTCGATGAAGGAAATGCCATTATCGTCACGTCTGCTGAAAAAGCGAAAGATTGTAAGTCAAAACCGGTCTATATCATGGGGATGGCGGCAAGACAATGTCATCCGCACGCTCACTACTGGAATGATATCGACCAAGTCGCTTCTGATTACGTAGCGGAAGAGCTCTATGAAAACGCGGGTGTGACACCGGACGATATCGATGTTGCCTCTATCTATGACTGTTTCAGCTGGGTTGTTATGCGACAGCTTGAAGCATACGGATTTGCGAAACGCGGAGAAGTGGGAGATTTTGTCGCTGAAGGCAACTTGAAGATCGGCGGTAAACTGCCAACCAATACAGCGGGCGGCATGCTATCCGAAGGGTACACACACGGAATGAACAATACCATTGAAATCGTTAGACAGCTGCGCCATGACTACGAAGGAACCGACCGCCAAGTAGAAGAGTGCAAGATCGGTATTTGTACAGGCTGGGCTGGACCGGATATCGCAGGCGCCATGATCTTACGAAACTAGGAGGAATCACTATGACACAAGCAAAGACTGCTTACCAAAAACCCATTCCATTAAAGGATCTAGATAATGCTCCGTACTGGGATGCAGCGGACCAACATCAACTAGCTCTGCAAAAATGTGATGACTGTATGGCATACTCACAACCGCCGGGCCCTACGTGCGCAAAATGCGGAAGTGAAAATGTCATCTGGCAACAATTAGGCGACGATATTAAAGCTACAGTCTATTCGTATGTGGTTTCCTATCGCCCATTCTTACCAGGCTTCCAAGATGAGTTACCGACGATTATTGCGCTCGCACAGCTCGACAAAGTGCCGGAAGTGAAAATCATGGGCAATATATTGAATTGTGAAGAAAAAGATTTGAAAATCGGTATGCCGATCCAAATGACATGGGTGGATATTACGGAAGATCGTGCATTGCCCCAGTGGATTCCGGCTATGAACTGATCGATAGACGAGATAGAAAGGATGAGCGAGTATGGATTTCTCTTTCACGAAAAAAGAAGAAAAATTTAGAACCGAACTACGAACATGGCTTGAAGCCAATCTTCCTGAAGGCTGGCTAGAAGGCAAGCGCGACTTGCCCGAAGACTTGGATGAATACTCCCGTGTGTTACGTGCATGGCAGAATAAATTGTATGAAGGCGGATGGGCAGCCATCGCCTGGCCGAAAGAATATGGCGGTCGCAACGCCACCTTGATGGAAGAAATCATCTACCACCAAGAAATGGTACGCGTCAAAGCGCCGCCACTCATCAACTATATCGGGATCCATATGGTAGGTCCTACATTGATCGACATCGGAACGGATGAACAAAAAGAGAAATATTTGAAAAAAATCTTAACGGGTGAAGAAATATGGTGCCAAGGCTATTCAGAGCCGGGCGCAGGGTCTGATTTAACAGGCTTGAAAACACGTGCAGTAAAAGACGGCGATCGCTGGCTCATCAATGGCCAGAAAGTCTGGACAAGTTTTGGCCACGTGGCGGATAAATGTTTCCTGTTGACGAGAACGAGTACGCACCCAGAAAAGAAACACCGTGGAATTACCGTGTTCATGATGGATATGCACCAACCGGGAGTCGAAACGGTTCCGATCGTGCAGATGGATGGACATAAAGACTTTAACGAAGTGTATATGACAGACGCTGTAGCAACCGATGCTGATATCGTCGGACAAGTAGACTCGGGCTGGCATGTATTGATTGCCTTAATGCTCCATGAGCGTACGGGGATCGGTGCGGAACTCTTCACACTCGAAAAGCAATTTAACGATACAGTGGAACTGGCACAGCAGTATAAAGTAAATGGCAAACCATTGATTGAAAATCCTGTAGTCAGACAAAAATTGGCGAATTTCTATGCCCGCGTGCGTGGATCGCTACTGAATTACTATAAAAACTTGACCACTACGATCAAAAACGGTCAACCAGGAGCGGAAACGTCCATCGATAAATTGGTAGTAACCGAATTGAACCAGGCACTCTCAGCATTTGCCGTAGAGATTCAAGGACATCAAGGCGTGCTATTTGATAAAGATGCCGTAGCGGATCCGAAGTGGCAACATGTATTCCTCGCCTCATTCGGACAGACAATTGGTGGAGGGACGAGTGAAGTACAGAGGAATACGATTGGTGAGCGCGTACTAGGATTGCCGAAAGATATGGGACGTTAATAGATTTGGAGGGATGAAATATGGACTTTTCATTAACAGAAGAGCAAGAAATGTTCCGTGGACATATCCGCAAAATGTTGGATACATTCGGCGGTACACAGCTAGCTCGAGAAATGATTGACAATAATCCGCAAAACCTGAAGAAAGTGTACACGACATTAGCTGAACTTGGATGTAGCGGTATCAACATTCCTGAAGAATACGGCGGTATGGATCTAAATGCACTCGATCTCGTTCCGACGTTCGAAGAGATGGGACGTTCACTAGTACCTGGCTTGTTCATGGAAACGTCGGCGTTGGTAGTACCGACGCTCAAGAAATACGCAACAGAGCAACAGAAGCAACAGTATCTGCCAGCGATTGCCTCAGGAGAAAAACTGGTTTCATTCGCAGCACTGGAGCCTTTCAATGACTTCTCCCCAGCAGGTATCCAATGTACATTGGTGCAGCAGGGTGGACAGTATGTGCTAAACGGCACGAAGACGCTTGTACCGGAAGCGGAACTTGCAGATGCATTCCTCCTATTGGTACGCACCAATCAAGAGGATCAAGAAGACGGATTATCTCTTGTGTTGATCGACAAGACTGAAGGGATGAACATCGAGAAGTTATCTTCCTTTGACGAATCAAAACATGTAGCGAAAATCGAATTCAATCATCTAGTCATCAACGAAGAGCAAATTATAGGTGAAGTAGACAAGGGATGGATGCAGCTTCAAGAAGGTCTGTTGTACTTTAACGCCGCACTTAGTTCATACATTGTCGGCGCAATGGAAAGTGTCGTCCATATGGCGACGGAATATGCGAAGATCCGCGAGCAGTTCGGCCAAGCGATTGGACGTTTCCAGGCGATCAAACACAGTATCGTCAACATGAAAGTACATTTGGAAATTGCACGTTCCCTCAGTCATTACGCCAACTGGGTAGTGGACACGGATGAGTTCGACCGACAAGCGGCCGTTTACAGCGCCCGTACATATGCGACGGAGAAATTCATCGAAGTCTCGGCACATAACATCCAAATCCACGGTGGAATCGGATTCACGGAAGAAATCGATTGCCATCTATTTGTCAAACGCGCTCGCTATTATGATCAGTATTTAGGATCCACCCCTTTCTATCAAGAAAAAGTAGTCTCTTCACTAGGCTGGTAATTTGAAGGAGGAAAACATATGACGAACGTATCCGAGAAATCCAAATTGACGACTTACGGCAATATTATTAACGGCAAGATCGTACAGGCGCAAGACGGGACTGTAGCCGACAGTATCGACCCGTCAACAGGCGAAGTGTGGGCGAAGATCCCGTCAAGTAAGAAAGAAGATGCAGAACTGGTCATCCAGGCGGCACGCGGAGCATTTGAAGGCTGGGCTGATCTACCGGCCCGTACACGCGGCGATTATCTGCGCAAGATCGGGGATATGATACCCGAGTATGCTGCGGAGTTGCTTGAGCTTGAAACGCGTAATAACGGCTGGGTACTAGATGAGTATCAGTATTTGGCGGAAGTGTTAAAGCAGGTTTGGTATGACGCAGCAGGAGCGGCATCTCTCGTAGGTGCACAAGGACGTACAGTCCAGATGGGCACTGGAGATTTTGGTTTTACTTCACGTAAGCCATACGGAGTAGTAGTCGGAATTTTACCTTGGAACGCACCTTTGTTTACTTTTACGATTAAGGCTGCCTATGCGCTAGCGGCGGGGAATACGGTCATCATTAAACCGTCTGAGAGTGCAGCGGTCGGTTCATTGCGATATGGGGAGTTGATTTCACATATTTTACCGCCTGGCGTACTGAATGTCATTTCGGGCGCAGGTCGTGAAATTGGGGATTACCTCGTCTCTCACAAAGAAGTAAATAAAGTGAGTTTGACAGGATCGAAGGCAACAGCGGAGCGCATCACAAAAGCGACAGCACATTCACCAAAGTCGTTGATCTTTGAACTGGGTGGAAAATCTCCGAATATCGTCTTTGAAGATGCGGACATTGATCAAGCGGTACACGGATTGATCAACGGCATCTTCACACCGAACTCCGGCCAGATTTGTGTGGCAGGTTCACGTATGCTAATTCAGCGCTCTATTTATGACAAAGTGATTGGGCAATTAAAAGAGTTGATGACGGACAATGAATTCGTCAAACACGGCAATACTCTGGATACGAGCAACACCATGGGGCCGATCGCGAACGAAGCGCAATTCCAATCGGTCTGCGGGTTTATCGATGAGGCAACAAAAGAAGAGTATGAAGTCGTCTTCGGAGGAAAGTATGGTGGAGAAGCTGTTCTGCCGGGTCAACCGGAATTCGCGAACGGGTACTGGGTGCAGCCTACGCTCGTTAAAGTAGCGGACAACAGTTCAAAACTAGCTCGTGAAGAAATTTTCGGTCCTGTGGCGGTCGCTATTCCGTTTGATACGGAAGAAGAAGCCATTGAAATCGCGAATGACACGAACTTTGGTCTGGCAGCGGGCGTATGGACACAAAATCTCAGTCTGGCCCATCGTATGATTGATAAGCTTCAAGCAGGTAATGTCTGGGTCAATACGTACGCTAGAGTAGGTGCAGATCTTCCGTTTAGCGGCGTTAAAGAGAGCGGTTACGGTACAGACTCGGTTCTGGATTATACAGTAGAAAAAGCTTGTGTCATCAATGTCCGGTAAACAGCCAATAACGACTGATCTGTGGCAGGAGAGCTTCGGTTTTGCACCAAGCACATCGAAATCTCCTTCTGCAGATCTTCACTTTAAACCACAACTAGATTTGACATAATGAATAAAGCTTGTAAAAACTATGACATTATCGATAAAGGGAGGCCACTATATGAATGAAGCGGCATTGAAAGATCAATCGATTAATAGGGGTTTTTTATTCATAAGTTTCGGAGCATTTTTTATTATGTTAAGTTTAGCAACCCATCTTCCCGCATATCCGCATATGCTGGCGGAATTTAATCTGACGCCAGGATATGCGGTGTGGATGCAACTGGGTCTGGCTATTGGTTTGACAGGATTCCAGCCACTACTTGGATGGATTGGAGATTCGTTCGGATTGAAGATCGTCATCCTAATTGGCGGTATGTTCATGGTCATCGGATCATTGCTTGTAGCCTTCTCGTTTTCTTTCTGGGTGCTCGTTCTAGGTTTATTCTTTAAAGGTATTTCGGGCGCGGCGATTGCACCATCGGGGATCGCCTATGCTGGTAAATTCATGGTCGGGACACAACGCGCGAAAGCGATTGGAACGTTTGCGGCGTTTATTACAATCGGTGCGGTATTTGGTCCGGTCATCAGCGGTATGATCGTCGATACGGCGAACTGGCAGGCAAGCTTTATATTCACTGCCATTCTTGGTGGTTTAGGTATTGCACTCTTTGCTTTCGTTCCACATGTCAAAGTACAAGCACGTAAGAAGCTGGATGTTCTCGGATTGATTTTCGTCATCGCTCTATTGCTCGGTTTGCTGACGATTCCAACCTTCATCAACAGTTTCGGAATCGAATCTGGAATGTGGATTCCATCATTGCTAGTCTTCGTCACTGCATTGATCATCTTGATCTTTGTAGAGAAAAAACAAAAAGCACCTTTGCTTGATTTAGAGTACGTTGCGAATCGGAACTTCTGGGTACCTACGACAATTGCAGTATTCATCTTCCTTGGTTACTCGGGTGTGATGTACTTATTAACATTCTTTGTACAAAGCGTCCAAGGAAAAGCCGCTACAACGGTAGGTTTCCTGCAGATGGCCGTATTCCTTGGCACATCGGTCGCAGCCTATTTGAGCGGAAGAATTATGAAAAAGCTGTCAGCGCGATTGGTTATAGGATCGGGAATTCTTGTCTTTTCTTCCGGAATCATCATGTTAAATTTCGTGACACTTACTACATCATTTACGTATTTGTTCATTGCTATGAGTCTGGTCGGTATCGGTGTAGGTTTCCAAACACCCGTAGTTAAAGGTCTTGTCGTATCCAAAGCTTCAACCGAACGAATGAATGTCGTGACATTTACGAATACGGTAATAGAAAACCTTGCACAGAGAATGGGTGCATCATTAGCTCTCGTTGCTTTCTCGATCTTCTCTGCAAGCGGTAATAATGTAGGAGCAATAGTGAATACATCGTGGGTAATAATGGGCTTCATCGTCATTGCATTATTCTTCTTGCCGTTGATTCCTCGAGCGATTCCTGGCATCCACACGAGTGAAGACGATTTGATCGATACGAACGTTGTGCCGAAAGCGTTACAAACTGAAGAAATCAAATAAATTATGCTGCAAAGTATAGAGAGGAGTCTTTTATATGAATATTTATGTGTTACTGAAAAAAACATTCGACACGGAGGAAGCGATTTCCGTGTCAGGCAATCAAATAGATGAAAGCGGTGCGGAGTTCATTATTAATCCGTACGACGAATACGCAGTCGAAGAAGCAATCCAGCAACGCGACAAGCATGGCGGAACGGTAACGGTTGTCACGATTGGCGATGAAGACTCAGAGAAGCAATTGCGTACGGCACTTGCGATGGGTGCGGATGACGCGGTACTCATCAATACGAGTGACGACCTGGATGAAGGGGATCAATTCACGACCGCGAAAATTCTTGAAGCATTTTTTGAAGGAAAAGAAGTGGATTTGATTCTCGCAGGGAATGTGGCAATTGACGAAGCAAGCGGACAAGTAGGACCTCGTCTTGCGGAGCGTTTAAATATGCCTTTCATTACGACGATCGTCAAGCTGGATATGGAAGACGGCATGGTGAAAATTGACAAAGACGTCGAAGGAGATCTCGAGAAAATTGAAGTATCCTTGCCGGTACTCGTAACGTGTCAGCAAGGACTGAATGAGCCGAGATATACGTCCCTTCCAGGTATCATGAAGGCAAAGAAAAAGCCGCTGGAGCAACTGGAACTCGATGATCTAGATCTCGATGAAGACGACGTGAAAGCGAAGACGGCAACGATTTCTATTTTCTTACCACCTAAAAAGCAAGCAGGACGCATGTTGGTAGGCGAAACGGGAGAGCAAGTCAAAGAACTGGTTGGCTTATTGTCTAGTGAAGCGAAAGTAATCTAAGCAATCTACGAAACGAAAGGAGTTTTACTATGAATGAAAAGATACTAGTAATCGGGGAATTGCAGCATGGGGTTCTTCGTAAAGTAAGTTATGAAACGATTGCAGCGGCAAAACAACTAAACGAAAACGCAGAAATTCTGGCATTGGTTCTCGGCGACGGAGACTTGCAGCAACCGGCTGAAGAAATGATTCACTATGGTGCGAACCGTGTTATTACCGTCTCCCATGCAAACTTGAGCAATTATACATCGGAAGGTTACGGACAGGTCATCATGGAAGTGATGCAAGACGAGAAGCCATCCGGCATGATCATGGGCCATACGGCAGTCGGTAAAGATGTGACACCTAAAATCGCAAGCCGCCTGGAACTTGGATTGATCTCGGACGCGGTGGCAATCGAAAAAGAAAATGGTCAAGTCATTTTCACTAGACCGATCTACTCAGGTAAAGCGTTTGAAAAGAAAGTGATGAAAAACGATGGACTGCTATTCGCCACGATCCGTCCGAATAATATTTCCGCATTGGAGCCTGACGCTAGCCGGACAGGCGACATCACAGCCAAAGAAGTGGATGTCAAAGACTTGCGTACGATCGTTAAAGAAGTGGTCCGCAAGAAAACGGAAGGCGTAGATTTATCGGAAGCGAAAATCGTTATTGCAGGCGGTCGAGGCGTTAAGAGCGCTGAAGGATTCAATGCATTGTATGAGCTAGCGGACTTGCTAGGCGGCGCTGTAGGGGCTTCTAGAGGTGCCTGTGATGCCGATTACTGCGATTACTCGCTGCAAATCGGTCAAACAGGAAAAGTAGTCACGCCCGATCTCTATATCGCGGTAGGTATTTCAGGAGCAATCCAGCATATGGCAGGCATGTCGAACTCCAAAGTAATTGTCGCAATCAACAGTGATGAAGAAGCGAACATCTTTAAAATGGCAGATTACGGCATCGTCGGTGACTTGTTCGAAGTACTTCCGTTATTCATCGAAGAACTCAAATTACAAGGCGCATTAGTATCTTAATTAGTAGGCATTCATGAAACAGCTTGGAAAGTTCGATCGCCGGACTTTCCAAGCTGTTTTTACGTTTTAACCTTTACTACCTGTCCCTCCTACTGAACCAAAAGTAAATAGTGAAACTTGGAAATCCATGTTATACTATTCTGAACTTACGGTTTATCGGGGGGATTCTGTTTGATTAATCACGATTTACTGTCGAATGACATGAACTATGAACTGACCCATCATCAAGCCATCGCAAATAAAATCGACCCATTTCAAGTGATCATTATACATGATCACCGGCATAACTTCTTTGACTATAACTACTTAATTAATTTTCCATCTGAAAACGTACGAAAAAAAGTGGATGATAACCGTATTTTACCGAGGGTGAAAAACGAGACATTCATTGTCCGTCAGCAAGACTACGAAGACAATCTGGATTTGTTTTTCAAGATTCGTGTTAATGCAAGACGCGAAGTGCTCGCGAAAGCGACAGAGTTCATGATCGCTAAATTTTTTAGTACCTATGAAGGTCATCTGGCACCGTTGCTTATGAATAAGCCAACACTCAAATGGGAAATCATAAATAAATTACATGCTAAATACGATAAAATGGTACATGCACATACTCGTCTAAATGATGAGAATTCTTGGAATGTATTCAGCACGTGGTACAGGACGTATTTAATGAATCATACCGTCAGTGAGATGCTTAAAAGGCATGGCTATAATACTTTAAATGCTCTTGATAGAGAAGCGTTGAATGTATTATTTCTCGAAGAAATGAAGGTAAGTTTTGTTTCCAACGATAGTTTTCTGAATACATTCACCGCTGACGTCAACGTGTACATCGAAAAAATGGTTTCCGAAATACTTGCGGTGTTTGAATCAGAAAAAAATTCAATGGAGCAAATCAATCAATTACTCGGAGTCAGCGAGCAGATTTCTGTACATCAGCCTATCGAATCAACCGCAAAAACGAATAATCTTGTTGTCATGAGCAATGCAATCTATCAATTTATTACGGAAGCGATTTCAAACCAGAAATTTGTCTGTGAGCTTGATCAATGGCCACGCGCAACTATTCAAGGTGCTAGATTAGCAGGTTCTTTGCAGCTACTTCCGCCTGAAGAGGTGCGAACAGCAAGTCGTATGGATCAACTGCATAACGATGCCCAGACGTTATCAGAAGTCGATGTGGACGTATTGGATTCTCTATGTCATATGTATTTGGCGCAAGTAGCTGACCGCGTAGAAATTCGCTTCGATGATCTACTGACACTCCGTGGACTGAAGACAAAACTCGGAGGAACAGGTAGGCGTGGTGGTTATGAAAAAGAACAACGTATCCAAGTGATGAAAGCGCTTTCCATCATACAATCACTATGGATAGAACTTGAGTCAGTTTTAGTATATGGACAAGGCAAACCTGTCAACAAGAAGATGCAAGGACGTGCGTTCATTTTTACAAATGAAGACGGTAGTCCATGCGAATTAAACGAAAAAACACTACCCGAACGTTTATATGTGGCCATTGGGGAAGTTTTTGATCCTTTCTTGCAAGGTGCTGCCAGACAAGTAAAGTTATTACCGAATCAAGCGATTGAATTCAATCCGTATCAACGGAAATGGGAGAAAAAACTCATCCGTTATGTAAGCTGGCGTTGGCGTACACAGGCACGAAAAGCAAGCTACTTGCAGCCGCATAAAATCAGTACATTACTCGAAAAAATCGGTATTCCGATAGATTCACAAGCGCCTTCACGTATTCGGGACCGACTGGAGAAAGCCCTTGATCTATTGGAGGAAGAAGGCGTAATTACATTTTGGCAATACAATCAATGGAATGAAGACAGTATGTCGAAAAAAGGCTGGTTACGTGTCTGGTTGGATGCTACGATCATCATTGCGCCACCTGACGAGATTGTTAGCTATTACGAGCCAATCGAGAGGAAGAAATCAATCAAGACGCCAAATAATTTTTCCTTAATGCAAGCTAAAAAAGAAAGTTGCAAGAACATCGGTAGTGACTTTAAGGAATGCCGCATCAATCGTGGTTTAACACTGAAACAAGTATCCGATGAATTAAATATTTCGATATCCTATATAAGCAATATTGAACGCGGTGGGGCGTTACCGTCACAAAATATCTATAAAAAGATGAAAGATTGGATAACGTAAGCCAGAAAAACATCATTTGTGTCGGATGAATTAATATACGTAGTTAATTATTAAAAACCGAACATACGAACGCTAAAATCATGTTATACTAAGCAAAGCTCATTTTTTGTCGAGCTTTGCATTTTTATATGTACAATTGCAATAACTATCTCATTTTATATTCTTAAGAAACCTGGCTCCAAATAATCCTTCTTAATATACTATTCGTCGCATCGTGTCATTTAGCAAGCAAAACATACCCCACGAGCAGCAATCAAAGAAGGGGATTCGAGAGCGTGCAAAACGATGGACAGCAGCGATCGGATGGATAAGTAGGAAATTTACATCACAATGATTGTACAAAACGTGATGTTATTTCAGTAGGATGCAAGCAAAATATTGAATTAAGTAAATGTCTGCAAACAATTAAATCTAAAGTACGAACATACAAGCGCCACAAAGTGATATACTAGGCGGGGCTCGAATTTAAAGCAATGAAAAACCATGTTCAATATGATCTTATTGAACATGGTTCCAAATAACCCTTGTATACTCAATATTCCTCGCGACATACGATCTAACCATCATCAACTACTGCACGTAAAGTAATCAAGAAGGAAAGCCTTGAGTGCATTAATTTAATTGGAAGAGAAGGGTAAGTAATTGGATTTTTGATATTAACCTGATCAACGTTAAAAGTACGTGATGATGGATTAAATTATCATACGTTATAATGATGTATTAGTTAACGAACTAGCATTGCATAGAGCATACAATCAATGAATACATGACATGTCGAGTTAAGATAGTAAAATGCATTGTAAACATCGTAAAGCGGCTTGCAAAGTTTTGCGCAAGAAATCCATATAAAATAATATATTCCGATGAAAAATTACATATCAAAACATCCCAAAGCTTGATGTGAATATGCTAAATAATTACAATAAGTCGAGTGTAAAATCCGCCTAAAAAAGCGCTGATATCTCAATATCGTAAGTATACTTAGTAATGATACGTTACTTCCTATAATTTATATTATGTTCGGGGCGTTCTACGATCTATACATATTCTATTCGCCAAGTATCCTTCTCGCCCTAGCTTTCTAAGCGGTTTTTATGATCTTTAGTCTTAATGTTATCAAAGTCGATATGTCCCACACTGTACTCAATGACATCATTAATAAACAACTTATGATCATTCGCGAACTTCTTAACGGATTCTAATAATTCTTGATCGTACGTCGTTTTATATTGGATTCGATCTGTCGGTCGTAAATTCTTATCGTATTCAATAACTCCTGCGGCTAATACGTTCTGTAAGCCGTTTTCTAATAAATAGTTGCTATACGTATCAAGTTCTTCCGATAATTCTTCTAATTGCTCTAAAATTTCCTTACTGATATTCGTACGGAATTTAATCCGTGTTTCATCTGTAGTTTGAATCATTTTTCCGCCCACTAATTTCCACATAGTTTATTCCTCCTAATGTAACGAAAACTCGCAAATAAAATATTCACGAGTTCGTCTTTTGTAATCGATCCGTTTGTTGTAATGCCTGAATAGTCGCAGAACCTGTTGCAAACATCGCCATACGTAATTCTAATTCGCGAACTTCCATTGTCTGGGAAACGCTCTCAGCGGATTCAGTAGCTTCTTCTAAAATCGCGCGACCAAAACCGACAAAATCTGCACCGAGCGCAATACATTTTGCAGCATCAACACCTGTATGAAGTCCACCGCTTGCAATCAGTAATTTATCACGCATATAAGGCTTAACCATCTGTAGTGAATCTGACGTTCGAATTCCCCACTCACTAAATGCTGCAGCTGCTTGCTGCTTGAGCGCGGTTGTACGGTATTTCTCCACTTGACTCCAAGAGGTTCCTCCTGCCCCGGCTACGTCAATGAATGACACACCGATATCTAGAAGTTTCTTGGCAATTTGCCCATCTATTCCCCATCCAACTTCTTTAATACCGACCGGCACTGATAATTCATTGCATAATTTCTCGATTTTAGATACTAAATTACTAAAATTCGTATTGCCTTCAGGTTGGATGACTTCTTGTAAAACATTTATGTGCAAAACTAACGCATCTGCATCCGTATATTCGATGATTTGCCGACATTCATCAGCAGAAAATCCATAATTTAACTGCACCGCACCTAAATTCGCGATAATAGGGGCTGTTGGGGCATATTTTCGTAATGCAAATGATGGACGGAATGCTTTACTTTCTATTAAAGCGCGTGTCGAACCTAATGCCAGTGCCCAGCCTCTTTGTTCCGCAGCAAGTGCGAGATTTCGGTTAATCGTTTCCGCAAAATCTGCACCACCCGTCATCGAACTTACTAAAAAAGGTGTTTTACATGATTTATGTAGAAAGTTTTGCTCCGTATTAATTTCGTCAAATGCTAATTCAGGTAAGGCATTATGTAGAAATTCATACTGTTCCAAACCTGTTGTGATTGCATTTCCCGTCACGTGTTCGTCCAGCACGATTTGAATATGCTGTGCTTTCCGGTCATTCAATTGCTTACCCATGATTTTAGCTCCTATCTACTGATGCTTCTATATCTGGCGTTGTCGGTTACCATAAATTATAGCTGTTCTATTTCGATTACACAAAAAATAAAAAGCTCTGATTATGAAATCGGAGCTTTTTACGTTTTAGTACGTTGACACTATAGATCTTTTTCGCTTTTCATCCGTTATTTGTCCTTGTTCAAGGTAAATAATACGATCGCCGAGACGTTCTGCTTCGGCGTGATCATGCGTCACAATAATGAACGGAATTTTCCACATGTCATGTAAACGTAAAAGCTCATCTTGACACTGTTTCCGCGTTTCTTTATCGAGGGCCGATAACGGTTCATCCAACAATAGCACAGAAGGTTGTGTGGAAAGTGCTCTCGCCAATGCTACACGTTGTTTTTCTCCGCCTGAAATCTGGTGAGGATACTTTTGCAATAAATGCTTAATCCCTAGTACTTCCAGCAATTGGCGAATCATTTCATGACGTTCGTTTCGTTCGCTGTTTCTTACGCCAAACCAAATATTTTTCTCCACTGTCATATGTGGAAATAACGCATAGTCTTGGAATAAATACCCGATTTTTCGCTCACGAGCAGGCATCGGTTTTTCACCGGTTGTAAAAAATGTGCATTCATTCGAAAGAATTAAGCCGTGATCTGGGTGTGCAAGCCCTGCAATAGTGTCCAGAATCGTTGTTTTACCTGAACCGGATGGACCAACTAACACGATGATTTCATTACGCATTTCAAAATGAATGTTCATCTCAAAATGTGCGAGTTGTTTAGTAATTTCTACATGTAGCATGTAAAATCCCCCTAGACTCAAGATTTCGTAAACCGTCTAATATTGCGCTTGCTCCACCAATTCACCCATAAAATCAAACTGAAGCCAAATGTACTGATCATGACGACCCAAAACGTCGCATTTTCCATTTGTCCGGACTCTACTGCGAAATAAATCGCCATGGGAATCGTGTCCGTTCTACCCGGTATGTATCCCGCAAGCATTAACGTAGCACCAAATTCACCAAGACCTCTTGCGAATGAAAGCACCAATCCAGCCAGCAATCCAGGCCAAGCGAGTGGAAATACAATGAACCAAAATACGCGCCATTCAGAAGCACCCATTGTACGCGCAGCATTCGATAATCGTTCATCAAGACTTTCAAATGCGGCCGCTGCACTTTGATACATTAACGGAAATGACACGACAATCGAAGCGATAACAGCGCCAATCCATGTGAAAACAATTTGGAAATCGAACCATTCAAGCAACCAACTGCCGATCCAGCCCTTTTTACCGAATAAAATGAGTAAACCGAAGCCGACGACGGTCGGTGGTAACACAAGCGGCAATAAAAATAAGGCTTCCACTATGCTTTTACCAAAAAAATCACGCTTCGCAAGCATATATGCAATGAACACACCTGCTACAAACACAACGAAAGTGGAGATAGCAGCTACTTTTAAAGATAATAATAAAGGGGAGTAATCCATATCTAGCACACTTCTCCCCTCCTTTCATTTACTTAAATCCGAACTTCTGCAACGTTTCTTTTCCTTCGTCGCCAGTCAAATAATCAAGGAATTGCTGCGCGGCTTCCTGGTGCATAGATTCAGCAATGACAGCACCAGGGTATACAATCGGCTCATGCCAGTCGGCTTCAGCTTCTGCCAATACTTTTACATCATTGGAAACGAATGCATCGCTTGAATACACAACGCCATAATCTGCGTTACCCATTTCCACATGTGTCAGCACTTGCCGTACGTCTGAGCTAAGAACTAATTTGTCCTGTAAAGGTTCCCATAGATCCAAGCTATCGAATGTTTCCTTCGTATAACGACCAACCGGTACCGACCCTGGCTCGCCAACTGCGACATGATCGAGGGTGGCTGTATTCAAGTCTTCAAATGAAGAAATGGCACTATCGAAATCTTTTTGTGTAATTAATACGAGCGCATTTTCAGCGAAATCTTTTCTTGACTCACTGTTGATTAACTCCTTATCCTCCATGTCGTTCATATCTTTTGAACTGGCAGACAAGAATACGTCAGACGGGGCACCATTTTCAATAGTCGTTGCCAATTTCCCAGAGCTTCCAAAATTGTATATCACGGTAATCCCTTTATGCGCTTCTTCAAAAGGCCCTTTTAACTCTACCAAGGCATCTGTCAAGCTTGCTGCAGCAGAAACTACTAGTTCAACATCGGATTTTTCCTGATCTACAGTGCCTGTTTTGTCAGTTTCCTTCGCATTTGAACATCCTATCAGAAATATCGTGAGTAGAATAGACAATGTAGAAAGTAAGAATCGTCTCATTATGTACTACCCCCTGCTGCATTATGAAGTATAACTAGATATACCTAAACATAACTAGTTATATTTAAAAATATCATAGTATGCATTGTAAAGCTTGTCAATTTTGCAAATGGTGATGAGATGTTGGAAGATAGATATACTATTGTTGGAGGGTTGAGACATGACAAATCTAGAACATGATATTTCCTATACTACCGATGAAATCGCCCAATTATTAAAAGTCTCGAAGTTAACAGTGTATGACATTATTAAAAAAGGAGAAATCCGTGCCTATCGCGTGGGACGTCAAATGCGTGTCGATGCTGTAGATTTGACAGCGTATAAAGAACGACTGAAAAGCGGCGGTGAATCGACGCCGGTGTCTTCGAAGTCGATGATTCCACAAGTCACGGTGCCGGAATCTGAAACTGACAAACAAATCATCATCAGTGGACAGGATTTGAGCTTAGACATCATGGCCAGTCACATAGAAGAATCCGGACTCTTTCGTCCACTGCGCTCTTTCTCTGGCAGCTTGAACAGTTTGATCAAGATGTATCAAGGACAAGCCGACATTGTCAGTACGCATTTATTTGACGGAGAAACTGGTGAATATAATATGCCATATATTAAACGTCTACTTACTGGACGCTCGTATATGGTACTCAACTTGCTCGGCAGGAAGGCTGGGCTGTATGTACAAAAAGATAATCCGATGAATCTGCAGAACTGGACAGACCTTGGACAACTAGGTATCCGCCTTGTGAACCGTGAGAAAGGCTCAGGGGCTCGAGTTTTGCTAGATGAGCAACTACGTCTCGCAGGAATCACAACTCGTTCTATCATCGGTTATGACGACGAGGAACTAAATCATATGGCCGTAGCGACACGCATCGCATCTGGTCAAGCAGATGTAGGAGTCGGAATCGAAAAAACCGCCCGATTAATCAACGTAGACTTCATTCCATTGATTCAAGAGCAGTATGACTTAGTATTGATCAAAACGCCTGAAAATGAAAAGCTGCGCGGGCTCATAGTGGAAACATTGAACTCAGCCTCGTTCAAAGAAAAACTGACCGCGATTGGTGGTTATGACTTGACGAAGACTGGGACTATTTTGTATGAAACGGTATAGCAAACGTGACCGTTCATCAACTTCCGTGCGGACATCACTGACGAGGAGAGCGAGTGCAAGTATCGCTCAATCAATTCGTATAAGCGCTCATAGTTCATACATAACCGCTCAATGACCAGCGCCAACCGCTCTATCACGATCCGTAGCCGCTCATACGTTACACCAAGCGCCCTATCAAGACTTGTATCCGCTCAATAGCCTCTGAATCTCTGAACATTTGAACGGTAAAACAACGAATAGTACCCTATCAGATGAAACATTCAATGAAATCTCGCATTCTCCCTTCAAAAAAGTAACCCACCTTCATAAAGGCGGGTTACTCTCTATTGTTCTCATAGTATTCTTCAATCGAATCTGTTTCATAATACATTTCTTCTTGCGTTTCAAAGCGGTTATATCTCAACGTGAACAAATAAAATACATGAGTGGCGACCACTTTCAGCAGCGCATATGCCGGAATCCCGAGAATCACTCCAGCGACGCCGAACAGTGAGCCTGCTGTCAGTAAGACAAAGATGATGGTGATCGGATGAATATGCAGTGATTTCCCCATGATCTGAGGCGAAATAAATTTGCCTTCGATCACTTGCACAATCGTCCACACAATCGCGAGCTTCACGAGCATGAATGGCGACGTAACCATCGCAATAATAGCAGCAGGCGTGATCGCAATCACTGGACCAAGGTAAGGCACGATACTCGTGAACATCGCAAGTACACCGAGCAGCAACGCATACTTCATTTTAATAATCAGGAAGCCAATCGATACCATGATTCCAATCGCAATTGCCACTAAAATCTGTCCTTGAATGTACGCGCTGATTTGTCTATCCGCATCGCGGAATATAACTGATGCATCGTCACGCAAACGTGGTGGCAACATGCGCAAGATCATCTGTGGTAACTTCTCGCCATCCTTCAGTAGATAAAATAGAATAAGTGGCACGGTGACGATACTCAAAATAATTCCTGTAAGCGCGGAAACGAATGAAGTTACGCCTGATGCGATACCGCCTATCGTCTCTGTGAAGAACTTCCCGATGCTCTCAAAGCCGGAATCGAGGAACGTATTGACATTAAAGTTGAACCCTTGATAGACAGAGCCGAAAATGGAGTTCCGTAAAAAGTGGTCCGTATCTAAGATCAACTGTTTGAAATACGTTGGAAACTCCTCGAATAAATTGATCGTCTGCAAACGGAGGAACGGTAGCACTAAGAAAATGACTAGTGTCAATAAACCAGCGGCGACCAGCAAGATGATTAAAATGCCATAGACGCGTGGTATACGTAATCGTTCTTCCAGAAAGCGTAGAATCGGACGCATTAAATAGTATAAAATCGTCGCAAGTACGACCGGTAAAACGACAGTTGAGAAAAATACTTGAATCGGATAGAAAATAAACGAAACTTGAGTGAAGACCAAGATGATCAATCCAATGAACAATAAACACAGCAATACAAACAATGTAGATTGACCACCGAGAAATCCGACGATGGGTGATGTCGAACGAATAGACCAGAAATCCCGTAAAGAAGACTTTTTTGGTGGTTGCCTCAATGTCTCACTCCCCTTTTATTCGATCCGTCAGGGTGTAGTTAAAAACGAACGGATCGCTTCTCTATTTTTATCTAGATCAATTTCAATGACAGAACCTGCATGACTATACGAAGTAAAGGAATAACTGCCCTCTACTGGAATACGTAATGTTTGCAGATCTAGTTTTCGTTTTGCGATAACGGTCAGCACTTTAGTCAGCTCGTCCTTCGTAGTTAAATCTGTTTCAATAAAGTTATCGAGTGCACCGGCAAGTTTTGGAGCTTGCAAAACAGTCGACACAGTAAACAGCTCGTCTTTCATGGCCTGAATGACTTCTTGCTGGCGATTGACTCGACCAAAGTCGCCTTCGTCATCTGCGCGAAATCGAGCATACCCGAGTAGCTCTTTACCGTTTAACCGCTGTACGCCTGGTTTTAACGTAACACCGATTTTTTCGGACATTTCATTCTGTACATTCATTTCAAGGCCATTTGGAAATGCAATATCCATAATCGATTCGAAATTGTCGAAATCGACGACTGCGTAGTGATGAATTGGAATATTGAACATCCCTGAAATCGTTTCTTTTGCAGTTTGGACTCCACCTAAATAGTAGGCCGTATTAAGCTTGTACGACTGGTACCCTGGAATTTGTGCGTAAATATCACGCATGAATGAAATTAAATGCGCAGTTCCAGCAGTTTGATCCCAGGACAGCACCATCATCGTATCCGTACGATATTTTCCGGAACCGTCATTGTCGACGCCGAGCAATAAATAATTTTCCGTCGTTGGATCTTCCGGACTTAATAAATCGCCCTGAAACTCCCCCGGATTCATCTTACTACCTGCCGTCATGGCCTTCCCTTGTTTATATTGAAAGTAACTATACGCTGATATGGTGATCGTGAAAAGTAATAGTAAAGTCATAAAAACTCTGCCCACGCGTAATTTACGCTTCTTTTTTCTACGTTGTGGCTGTTGTTCGTCGAAGTGTTCGTCCATGTAGCATTCATTCCTCCATTATCCGTGTGTATCCTGTTATGAGGACGTTTCTGTTCACAACGGGTTGCGTCCAGTCACGAGCTTTGCTTGGCGGATCGACCTATTTGCAACGCTAGCACTAGCATAGCCACAAATAAAACAAGAAATACGAACAATGTAACGTAATGATTTTCGGTGTAGTCATACAACGTAGCGATGAGTAATGGTAAGATTCCACCGATGATGAACCCACCTGTTTGCATCATCGCGGTCCATGAATTGGTTTCGTCTGCCGTATCGGTCGCGTCCATCGGCAGTAGCAGACAGATTGGGAATAATCCACCAAGCGGAATTCCCATGATGACAACGCCGATCGCAAACCATAATGGGTCTGCTGTCCACATCAACCCAATCGAGAAAATACCGAGCGACAGAATGCCGACAAGTGCCGGTGTTCTGCTTGTCAACTTCTGTAAAATAACAGGAAAACCGATATTCATAAAAATTTGCACGATCGTCATCCCACTGAGCAATGCCCCCGCTTGTAGAAGCGTCATACCGTTCGACACTGCAATAGGAACGAGATACGTCAAAACGGAAAAGAATAATGCTGCTTGTAAACCAAAGAAAATCAGGAAGCTCCATGCCTGTTTATTGCGCCAAGGATTCTTCCCTTTTTGCACGGGTTGCTTTGTTACTTGTTTCACTTCGATTGGATACGCCGCGGTGACAGCCCACGCAATGATGCCAAAAATCGCAATTATGGCCCAAGTTGAAAGTGCGAATCCATAGGAATAAGCTTTTTCATAAAAAACTCCTGTCAATCCTGTGCTCAGCGTCGCCCCCATTCCCATGCCGAATGAATAAATGCCAACGACTATAGCAACATGCATCGGAAAGTATTGCTTGATCAATGCTGACAATAACGGTCCAATAACAGCAATCGCCACACCTGCAATGAAAGCGGTCAGTACTAACACACTGAACGAAGTGACAAAAAAACGCATGGCAGTTGATACAGCAAGTAACGACAACATCAAGTACATCGTTTTGTTCAAGCCGATTGCCTGATTCAGTATAGGCGCTAGCATGGCGAAGACGCCCATACAGATAACCGGAATAACAGTCAGGAGACTCACTTCAGTGTTTGACAACAATAAATCATCACGGATGATGTCTAGCATCGGTCCAATTGACGTAATCGCTGGCCGTAAGTTGAGCGCAACGATAAAGATCGCCAATAATAATAGACCTTGAGTAGTTTTAGAGCGCAAGATAAAGACTCCTTTTGCATGTGATACGTATCGAATACCTATCGTCATTATATCGTAAAATGAAATTGTAAACAGTACTAGTTCAAACATTCCATTTCACGTAATTTTAATGTATACTAGGAACATTGTGAAATTAGGAGGATATTATTTATGTTAGCAGTTAGTAATGTAAGTCTTCGCTTTGGCGACCGCAAGCTATTCGAAGACGTCAATATACAGTTCAATCCGGGCAATTGCTATGGATTAATTGGAGCGAATGGCGCTGGTAAATCAACGTTTCTTAAAATACTATCAGGTGAACTTGAACCTCAAACAGGTAATGTGATTCTTGGAAAAGATGAACGTTTGGCTGTCCTAAAGCAGAACCACTTCGAGTATGAAGAGTTCGTCGTGATGGATCTCGTCATCATGGGGCATAAAGAGCTATATGAAGTCATGAAAGAAAAAGACGCGATTTATATGAAGGAAGACTTCTCCGACGAAGACGGCATGCGTGCAGCTGAACTGGAAGGCGAATTCGCCGAGATGAACGGATGGGAAGCGGAATCTGAAGCTTCTGTACTCCTTCAAGGTCTTGGTGTTCCGGAAAGTTTGCATCACGTTACGATGGCGGAGCTTGACGGATCAAGCAAAGTAAAAGTATTACTTGCACAAGCATTATTCGGCAAACCTGATGTATTACTGCTAGATGAGCCGACAAACAACTTGGATCTGAAAGCTATTCAATGGCTTGAAGAATTCTTGATCAACTTTGAGAACACTGTCGTAGTTGTATCCCACGACCGTCATTTCTTGAATAAAGTATGTACACACATTGCAGATCTCGACTTTAGCAAAATTCAGATCTACGCAGGTAACTATGACTTCTGGTATGAGTCAAGTCAATTGGCGTTGAAACTATCTCAAGAATCAAACAAGAAAAAAGAAGAAAAAGTAAAAGAATTGCAAGCGTTTATCGCACGCTTCAGTGCCAACGCATCGAAATCTAAACAAGCCACATCCCGTAAAAAGACATTAGAAAAAATCGAACTAGATGATATCAAACCATCTTCACGCCGTTATCCTTTCGTGAACTTTACAATAGGCCGTGAAATCGGTAACGATGTCTTGACGATTAAAGATGTCACAAAAACGGTGGATGGTAAAACATTTATCAAAGATGCGACCTTTACACTCAACAAAGAGGATAAAGTGGTGTTGATCGGTAACCCACTTGCAAAATCTGCTTTGCTCGATATGCTAGCTGAGGAAACAGAGCCCGATACAGGAGCTATCAAATGGGGTGTGACGACAACTCGTGCCTACTTCCCTATGGATAACTCAAAATACTTTGAAGGATCCGAGCCGACATTAGTTGATTGGCTCCGTCAATACTCGCCTGAAGATGAAACAGAAACATTCTTGCGCGGATTCCTAGGACGTATGTTGTTCTCTGGTGAAGAAGTGAAGAAAAAGCCAAACGTCTTATCAGGTGGAGAAAAAGTTCGCTGTATGTTATCAAAAATGATGCTAACAAGCGCAAACGTTCTTCTTCTTGATGAGCCAACCAACCACTTGGACTTGGAATCTATCCAAGCACTGAACAATGGTTTGATTGCGTTTAAGGGCGCGATGATCTTCACATCTCATGACCATCAGTTCATCCAAACAATTGCGAATCGTGTAATCGAAATCAACGATGATGGAACAATCTTTGATAAAATGATGACATATGATGAGTATTTGGAATGGAAAGGTCAAAAAGCTTAATCTGTAGTTGGCATAAAAACTCCCCTGGAAGTATTGCTTCTAGGGGAGTTTTTTGCGTTTGACTTCTATGTAATGTACAATAGTGAATCGTAAAAACAACGGTCAACGCCTTTTTTACTTTCGTTTTTGCGAATAATTGTCTTGTAGTGCTCTATTAAGTAATGAAATCGATCGGTCAATCTCGAACTTTATCGTATCTTTGTAGGCCTTTACTTTCTCCAAGTCACCTATGCGATAGATGTAAAGTGTCTGCATCTCCGTCCCCTGCTTATGGACCGGATGTCTGACGATGAGACCATCGTTAAGTAGATCATGTAGTGACTTGTATACTTCAGACTTAGTCGGTCGATAACCAAGATCTCTAAAATGATCTATAAGGTCGTCTAATATTTGTAAGCCATACAAGTTCCCTTCTTCCGCCTTGTTGAGCATGTAGAGCTTTAAAAAGGCTCTCTGACGAATGATAAATGTACTCTTCATTGCTCTTTCCCTCCTTAATTACTGTACGTGTGCTATCTATAGTATACCAAAAAATGAGATGCGAGGATTATTGTAACGATAAGGATTATTTGGAACCAGGTTTTACTAGAACTATTCAATATGTTTATAGATGGGTTTGTTCGGTTATTCGTAATTAAATCGTATATTTCAAGTTTTGGTTATTTTGATCTTAAAAAGAATTAGAAGAAAACTAGATTTCCCTACTAAAAAAATTATTGATTAAATATTGATTTATACTGTACGTGTGCTATTTTTGGTGTGCCATAAAATGGAGTGCGAGGATTATTATAACAAGAAGGATTATTTGGAACCGGGTTTTACTAGAACTATTCAATATGTTTATAGATGGATTTGTTCAGTTTTTCGTAAAAAGCGTATATTGTAAGTTTTGTTTTTCCAATTCTGAAAGACATTAGACGAAATATAGATTTCCCTACTAAAGAAATTACTGGTTAGATAGAGGATTAAATGGACAAGATGTTTGAGTATTCAGCTACACGCTTCGGAGTGAGTTACGTATCGTTTCCCCTACTTTTTTTATTCCACATGAATAGCTTCCACCAGTAAGGGAATAACACCTAGTAAAAGGAGGTTTTTCATTATGAAACGCAATCTATGGTTTTTAACGATTGCATTGCTTCTCGTGCTCGTCGGATGCTCAAACAAGCCTGCTACGTCCATTGACGGTAAGACTGACTCTCCTAAGACAAATCAAGAAGGAACGAACGGTGATACGTCAGAACAACATGACAACAAAGATGCGAATCTGACTGATGTAGCGTTACTTGATTACTTTCTTCCGGATGGTTCGAGCGCGCATTATAAAGGTGTCGGCAATGAATTTGCTGAGCTAGACATCACCGTTGCAAGACCTGCGCAAGACTATGTCGTAATTCATGAAAACAACGGTGGATCATTCGTTCAAAAAGTGTATAAACTTAATGGAGATGAAATCCAAGTATTGCAGGAAGAACACATTGAATTAGACGCTGCAGTTCCAACGACGGAAGAGCTAGAGTCCATGAAGCCGATCCGAACCTATTTGAAAGGTCCAATTGAAGTAGGTACGACATTTGATGACTGGAAGATTGTCGAGATGGACGCTTCAGTGGAAACCCCCTATCAGCAATTTGAAGATGCGGTCGTGATCGAGCAAGTAGGAAAAGACTTTGTGAACAGGATCTATCTCGTGAAGGATTTTGGAGAAGTTAAGCGTGAATCGATGATGTCAATGGAAGGTGAAGAGGAATTTGTTGTGACATCGAGTCTTGAAACGGTGACACAACCGTAATTTACTGCAAACGAAAAGGCGCCACAATGGGCGCCTTTTCTAGTGGTTTAGATTTTAACAACGTTAGCTGCTTGTAGACCACGGTTTCCTTCGACAACTTCAAATTCAACCTGTTGACCTTCGTCAAGAGATTTGAATCCGTCGCCTTGGATTGCTGAGAAGTGTACAAAGATGTCTTCTTCTCCGTCAACTTCGATAAAACCGAAGCCCTTTTCTGAGTTAAACCATTTCACTGTACCTTGTTTCATTCGATTACCTCCAAAAAAATATAAATACTTTAATACACGAACCTTAGCATACAAAAAAATTCACGTATTACAAAAGTTGCCGACGTCGCCGATCCCTTTTGTAATAGGTGAATCACTTAGCATACGGTCGTTCAATTAATTTACTTACGTTTAGTATAACATATTGGGCTTCTTTGTCAATTAATAAAAAGCGCATTTACTGAATGTTCTCACGATACGTTTGGTTCCCCGTCTAACAAGACGATGATTCCGTGATACAACTGCAAATCTCCTTCACAACCATTGCAATAGTATTTTTCAGACGTGGACCAAAATGCATGGAAGCAGCCTTTGCGCATTTCATAATGTTCAAAACACGGTTCCATCTTCCCGATCAGTTCTTTAACATATAA
Organism: Sporosarcina sp. P34; assembly: GCF_002743375.1. Lineage (GTDB taxonomy): Bacteria > Bacillota > Bacilli > Bacillales_A > Planococcaceae > Sporosarcina. Next base: position 146,113 of record NZ_PDZC01000005.1, on the reverse strand, counting down.
TTCTGTATCCTTTATATTCGTAAATGTTTTGGATGAGACACAGTAGTCTCTCCACTCTTCAAACATCCACCACGGCTCAAAGTCCGCCTTCATGTATACCACTTCATACATTCAGTAAGCACTCCTTTACCTTGCGCTATGCAGGAATGATATTCATTCTAGCAAATTCAACTCGCTAATCAAAGTAAAGTGATTCTTGTTGCGTAATATATGAGTTTTCGACCATTTTCGGCTATAATTGAGGTAGGCTCCAGTAACCTTACTGTCTGCACGATAAATGAAACCTTTTCGTCGTTAATCCGTAAGTATTATATAGAGTCAGAATGGAAGGCGGCCTGAAACATCATGAATAATTTAAAAAACTTTTTCACACGACATGCACTAATGGCTCCGACTAGTTTCCTAACATGGGTAATCCTAATTGGCGGTACAAGCATGAACTTTTTCATAGGCTCCGCAATCGGGATCGCACTGTATGCAGGAGGCAACGTAGCGATTAAAGAACTGCAGTTACGCTCTACATTAAAAAAATTCGGGATGGCACGCTCTGAATATAAACATATTGAACAACAACTGAATGAATCTAAACGAAAGTTAAAACAGCTCGGTAATATGTACGGACAAGTCCGTTCAATCCAAGCATTCAGGCAAGTATACGATATGTCTTCAATGGCACGACGCATCATCAAGATCGTCCAGTCCAACCCGAGAAAATTTTACCAAGTCGAAAGCTTTTTCTACGCCCATCTTGATTCCGTTGTAGAATTAACATCGAAGTACAGCCTACTTGTTAATCAACCATTAAAAGACCAAGATATCAAAGTCGCATTACAACATACCCGCGAAACCTTATCTGATTTGAGTCTCGAAATGGAACGGGATCTACGAAACGCTGTAGCAACTGATTTAGAACAGCTTCGAATGGAAATTGATTACGTCGATGTTACACTCAAAAGAGACAAACCATTGCTTCAATCGAAAGGGGAACATTCTAATGACAGATAAAAACGTATTACAAGAAAAATCCGTGGATGACTTGCTTGATAATCCATTCGATATGGATGCGAGCCTGCTTCCAAAAGAAATGGAGAATTCGCTGTCCAACACAGCTGCACCCGCTAAACTGATTGACCGATTAACACCCGAAGAACAAGGTAAAGCACGACAATTAGCTTCACAGATTCCTGTCGGTAATTACGAAGCCGTCATTTCCTACGGTGCCAATGCACAAAATGAACTATCCAACTTCTCTCACAAAATGCTCGATCACGTCCAAGGCAAAGATATCGGACCTGTTGGTGAAGTATTGAATGAATTAATGGCCAAGCTATCCGAAATCGATACAGATGAACTATCAGATAAAAAGAAATCAGGCCTTAGCCGTTTATTCAACAAGGCTACTCGCCCGATCAAAGAAATCATGACGAAATATGAAAAACTCGGCACACAAGTCGATAAAATAAGCGTTCAACTGGAGCATTCTAAACGCGGTTTAATGGAAGATGTTCGCATGTTGGACAATTTGTATGAACAAAACAAAACGTACTTTCAAGCATTGAATGTCTACATCGCCGCTGCGGAATTAAAGATTGATGAAATCAATAGTACTATCATTCCCGAACTGCATAAAAAAGCACAGCAATCGGATGATCAAATGATGGTTCAAGAAGTTAACGACATGGCACAATTTGTGGACCGTTTAGAAAAACGCCTGTACGACTTGCAACTATCTCGTCAAATCACCATCCAAAGCGCGCCACAGATCCGTATGATCCAACAAACGAACCAAACGTTGGCTGAGAAAATCCAGGCATCCATCATGACGGCCATTCCGTTGTGGAAGAATCAGATTGCAATTGCGCTAACATTAAACCGTCAGCAAAAAGCTGTGGAGTCACAAAAGCTCGTCACGAAGACAACGAACGATTTGTTGCTTCGTAACTCCGAGATGTTGAAAGTAAATAGTATTGAAACAGCCAGAGAGAATGAAAAAGGTATTATTGAAATCGATACATTGAAAACGACACAAGAGAACTTGATTCAGACGATTGAAGAAACCTTGCAGATCCAAGCAGATGGCCGTGCAAAACGCAAGGCTGCTGAGACCGAAATCGCTAGAATGGAACAAGAACTCAAAACCCGTTTACTTGCCGTATATGAAGAGTCACAAAACCGTCCCTCATAAGAGAGACGGTTTTTTCGTTGGGGAAAATGTTGGAGACATGATGGGATTCTCATTCTTACGTTGGATCTTTAGTGCTCGAGTCACTATTCGAGTGATGGCTGTTCCACTTCCCTTTTTCCTAGTATAACGCCAAGACCGGTGGCAACGCGCTGCAGGCTATGAGCGGATATGAGGCGTGATAGAGCGGATAACGAAAAGTATGAGCGCGTTCGGACTTGCATAGAGCCGTTAGCTAAGACGATTGAGCGGTTACAAGCCGCAATAGAGCGCGTAGACGAAATAATGAGCGAAATGCGCATCGCTCACACTAGTTATCCACGAAAAATCTCTAAATCACAACAAACAGTTGTTCAATGATTCCACCCTTCTCTTCCCTACTACTCACACACATAAAAAAGACGATTCAATGAAGAATCGTCTTGTAATACCCTACTAGTTATTCACCAATCAATTACTCAAAATATGTTTTATAATATCCGCCGACTTTGCCTGAATTGTCTACGACAAAGATAAACTCTTCTGTTTCATTCTTCACTTCATAGGTCTTTCCCACTGTCAGCATATTACTTACCAAATACTTTGCTGCGTCGGTATGGGTACACGTCACCGTCTTCAACGTAGGTTCATCCAACCATTGTAAATAGGACATACAATCTCTCCTTCCCTAAATAAAAGCGACCCGCTGATTAGCGGGTCACTTGGAGTGTGTTAATTAAGAACCTAGTAGAAGGTCTTCAGGGTTTTCAAGCAACTCTTTAACCATCTTCAAGAATCCTACTGAATCTTTACCATCAATTACACGGTGATCGTAAGAAAGTGCAACATACATCATTGGACGGATTTCAATATTGTCCCCAACAGCTACTGGACGCTTCTGAATTGTATGCATACCCAAGATTCCTACTTGTGTACCGTTTAGGATTGGAGTAGACAATAGTGAACCAAATACTCCACCGTTTGTAATCGTGAATGAACCGCCTGTCATATCAGCCATTGTCAACTTATTGTCGCGGGCTTTTTTCGCAAGTTCTCCGATAGACGCTTCGATTTCAGCAAAGCTCTTACGGTCTGCATCGACTACGTTTGGTACAACTAGTCCACCGTCAGTAGACACTGCGATACCGATATCGTAGTAGTTCTTCAACAGAATTTCATCGCCATCGATTTCAGAGTTAACATATGGATATTTCTTCAATGCTGCTACGACTGCTTTCGTGAAGAATGACATGAAGCCTAGACGTACATCGTTTTGCTCGAAGAACTGATCTTTCTTGCGTGAACGAAGTTCCATCATTTTCGACATATCAATTTCATTGAAAGTTGTCAACATTGCTGTCGATTGTCTTACTTCTAGCAAACGCTTAGCAATTGTTTGACGGCGACGAGTCATTTTCTGACGTGTAATACGGCCGTCATCTTTTGCTTCTGCTTTAGCAGCTGGTGCCGCAGGAGCTTTAGGTGCTGGAGCGTTGTTGTGAGCAGATACATCTTGCGCCCGGACGCGACCCATTGGATCAACAGGTGATACGTCTGCAAGATTGATACCTTTTTCACGAGCAAGCTTGCGTGCTGCTGGGCTTGCAATAGTACGGTCTGCAGAAGAAGTTTCTTCCGTTGCAGCCGCTGCTGGAGCTGGTGTTTCTTCTTTTTGTGCTGGTGCTGCTTCAGTTGCTTGTGGAGCTTGTTGTGCCGGCGCACCTGAACCTTCACCTACAATCGCGATTACTTGGCCAACTTCAACTGTGTCGCCTTCTGCAGCCAATAGTTCGGATAACACGCCTGCTTCTTCCGAAATGACTTCGACGTTCACTTTATCTGTTTCCAATTCAACGATGAATTCACCTTTATCCACGTTTTCACCGGGTTGTTTTAACCATTTTGCAATTGTACCTTCTGTAATTGATTCTGCTAGTTCAGGTACTCTGATCTCTGCCACAATAAATTCCTCCTCGTAGGTATACCGTTTTTCTAACGGGTAAGCTACTTTGTATAAGTAGTTTTACATGTAATGGTAAAGCTTACGTACTTGTTATATCACTTTTTCAAGGCTTCTTCAATGATACGATTTTGTTCTTTTTTATGCGAAGCACCGTCACCTTCAGAAGGACTTGAACGCTTAATACGTCCTACATAAGAAATGTCCTTACCGTCAGCTAATTCTTCTAGGTATGGATAAGCGAACGACCATGTACCCATGTTCTTCGGCTCTTCTTGTACCCAGACTAAATCTTTCGCTTTCGGGTATCGTGCAACGATTTCTTTAATTTTGTCGGATGGGAATGGATATAGCTGCTCTACACGTACAACGTGCAAGTAGTCAAATCCTTTGCCGTCTTTAATCTTCTCAGCTAGGTCAATTGCCATCTTCCCGCTTGCAAACAAGATCTTTTTCACTTTTTCAGGTTTTGTTCCTGTGCCAGGTTGTTCAAGAACAGTCTTGAAGTGACCTTCCGTCAAGTCTTCAACGTCTGCTCCAACGAGTGGGTGACGAAGTAATGACTTAGGTGTAGCAATCACTAACGGACGTTCTGCTTCGCTGCCGAGAATCTTCGACTGACGACGTAGTACGTGGAAGTAGTTTGCTGCACTGGAGATATTCGCAACCGTCCAGTTGTTTTCCCCACATAGCTGTAGGTAACGTTCAATACGTGAACTGGAGTGTTCTGGACCTTGTCCTTCGAATGCGTGTGGCAACAATAGCACTAGGCCGGATTGCTGGCCCCACTTCGAATAACTGGAAGATACGAACTGGTCGAACATAACTTGTGCCATGTTGGAGAAGTCTCCGTATTGCGCTTCCCAAATCGACATCGTTTTGTCTTCTTCCAAGTTATAACCGAATTCATATCCTACGATTCCTGCTTCAGTCAATGGGCTGTTATACGCCACGAATGATGCATTCGATCCGCTGATATGATGCAATGGAACAAGTTCTTCACCTGTTTTTTCATCATGTAAGACTAAGTGACGCTGTGCAAATGTACCGCGTTGGATGTCTTGTCCAGTCATACGGATTGGCTTGCCGTCTTGAATGATGGAACCGAATGCCAATTGCTCAGCATGTGCCCAGTCGATTTTCCCTTTACCTTTGAATGGCTCGAGGCGACGCTTCAAGATTTTATCCAACTTGTTGAAGACCGTGAATTCAGCTGGATACGTCAATAGCTCATCGTTCATTTTGCGAAGGCGTTCTTCCGCTACCCCTGTTTCGAGGTCACGTGGAAGTCCAGCTAGTACTACTTCTGGCGTTTCATTGGAAACTTCAGGTGCGTCTGCTGATTGTTCTTTAACGTGATCGTACGCTTCTTGCATAGTGGCAATTACCGACTTGTCCATTTCTTTCACTTCTTCGTCTGTCAAGAGGTTTTGCTCTACTAGACGTTGTCCGTAAATTTCACGAACTGTTGGGTGTTTATGGATTTCGTGGTACATCACTGGATTCGTCACTAGTGGCTCATCCATTTCATTGTGCCCATAACGACGGTAACCAATCAAGTCGATTAGAACGTCTTTACCGAACGCTTGGCGATATTCGAATGCCAATTGTGCAACAGCTAGTACTTCTTCTGGGTGATCTGCATTCACGTGGAATACAGGCACTTCGAAGCCTTTTGCTGGATCGGATGCATAGTGTGTAGAACGGGAATCATAAAATTCCGTCGTGAAGCCAATCGTGTTGTTGGCGATAACGTGAACCGATCCGCCTGTTCTGAAACCGCGAACGCGTGAATAGTTGAATGATTCCGGAACGATACCTTGTCCTGGGAACGCAGCATCGCCGTGTACTAAAATCGCATATGCTTTATTTGTATCTTGTTGTGGAATACCTGGGTTATCTGTGTTTTCCTGTGCAGCACGTGTCTGACCAGTAATCACTGGGTTTACCACTTCCAGGTGAGACGGGTTGTACGCAAGGAATCGATTCATCCCAGATTTCCCTTTATGAAGTGCACCCATATGGTATTTCACGTCGCCGAACCAACCGCGAGTTACTTCAAGAGATCCGTCTTTTGGCAAGAACGGTGAAGCCGGTACGCCAGCGAATTCTGCAAACATCATTTCGTATGGTTTATTTAAGTTGTGTGTCAATACATTCAGACGTCCACGGTGAGCCATGCCGATTAGCACTTTTTCCATTTTCGCTTCTTCGGAACGACGCATTAATTCATCAATTAAGACAACTAATGTGTCCACCCCTTCGATAGAGAAACGTTTTGCTCCAACAAATGTACGGTGAATGAATTTTTCAAATCCTTCAATTTCCGTCAAACGCTTAAGAAGTTGTTTTTTCTCGTCTCCTTGCAGTTTTGACTGTACGTCACCGTTTTCAATTTTTGATTGAATCCAGTTACGCTCTGTTTCATCGATCAAGTGAGAAAATTCGTAAGCAATGGAGCCCGTATAAAGAGACTTCAAGTAATTCATTGCATCTAATCCATTTTCAACTGTCGCTGGAACATTTTTCAAGAACAAAGTTGCTGGCAATCCGACCAGATCGCTTTCTGTCAATCCATGATATGACAGTTCAAGACGGGACGTATCTTTAGGTCGATCGTTTAATGGATAAATGTCTGCTGCAAGATGTCCATAAGAACGAATAGCTTCAAGTAAAGAATAAACGGCAAGAACTTTACGCAAATCCGTTTGAGAACCTTGCGCTACGACTGCCTCTTGACCTGACTCATCCATCTGAGGCGCACCAAAATTCCTGAATAGCTCTGCTAAATCAGGATCTACTGCGTCTTGATCTGTTTTAAACAGATCGTACATTTCCATTACATACCCAAGGTTTGGACCCGAAAAATTAGAATACGGGGAACGATGGGAATCCACATTGTTCGACATGTAATATAACCTCCACATTTGCCTATTGGCTTGTTGTGTTTATTTTCACTACTTCTATACAATAATAGCACGCAAACATTAGAACTGAAAGGGATTAATCCTAATATGCGTAGTTTTCTGCAAAGTACTTGGAAATCCATTGAAAATTGCAGAAAACGACGTCAGATAAGTATTTCGCATACATTCTCATTTTTGGAACGACAAAATCAATTCCGCCATCTTTTCAGGTGTCTTCGGTTCTGTCGTCTTTTCAATATTCGACAACAATCGAGCTTTTTCCTTCACAAGCTCATCAAATTGGTCTATAACGGACTGCACTTCGATTTGTTCTTCTTCTATTTGTAATGCTAGCCCTTTAGAAGCGAAGTACTCCGCGTTCAAAAGTTGATCGCCACGGCTTTTTGACGCTGCAAGCGGAACAAGCAACATCGGTTTATGGATCGCCAATAATTCGAATATTGCATTTGAACCCGCACGCGAAACCGCATAATCAGCAGCTGCAAGTAGATCAGGCAATGTATCGGTGACATATTCATACTGTACGTACCCCGCCACTGAAAGTCCTTCGACCACATTCCCTTTACCACATAAATGAATGATCTGATACTTCTCAAGTAACGCAGGCAATTCTTTACGCACCGCTTCATTCAACACGGCAGAACCTTGACTGCCTCCCATAATAATGAATACCGGTTTTTCGGAATTCAGTCCCGTCCTGCGCAAGCCCTCTTGCCGATCTCCCTTAAATAGCTCAGGACGAATAATCGGACCCGTACACATCGATTTCGCTGCAGGTACGTACTGCAACGTCTGTTCGAAGACCGTAAATATGTGCGAAGCAAACGGCAATGCCAATTTATTCGCAAGACCTGGCGTGACATCCGACTCATGTATGACGACTGGCACGTTCGCAAGCTTAGCTGCCATGACGACGGGTACTGAAACGAACCCACCTTTAGAGAAAATAATTTCCGGTTTCACTTTGCGAAGTATAGCCAGCGCCTGTAGTGTCCCAGCACCCACACGGAATGGATCCGTAAAATTCTTCAGCGAGAAATAGCGCCGTAACTTCCCACTTTGAATCGCATGATAGACCACTTCAGGATGGCCATCCGCGATCAGCTCCTTTTCAATACCTTCGTGCGAGCCGATATAATGCACACTATACCCTTTACCCAAAAAAACGGGAATTAACGCCTGATTGACAGATACGTGTCCTGCTGTACCGCCACCTGTTAATACGACTACCGGTTGCTTCATTCATTCCATCCTTTCGCGTTGTCTACTATATTTCATGCTACAATAGTCAAAGTAAAAAAATTAGTAGAGGAAATCAAAACTATGACTACTGCAACGAAATCTTTGCAACAAAAAACATCCATTTTCATTAAGATCATGATTCCCATTGTCATCACGCAAGTCGCACTTTATCTGATGTCGTTCTTCGATATCCTCATGACGGGACGCTATGATACGTTTCACTTAGCGGGCGTGACCATCGGCAGTTCCTTCTGGATACCGGTCTATACCGGCCTTTCTGGAATTCTCATGGGCCTTACCCCTATTATCGCACAGCAAATCGGTGCGAAGAATAAACAGGATGTCCGTCCTACTGTCCAGCAAGCATTATACGTATCTCTCGCGCTTTCGGCAATCATTTTCGTATTGATCCATTGGGTCGTGTTACCCGCCATTACAAGAATGCCACTCGATTTGCCGGTTATTGAAGTAGCATCCGCCTACTTGACCGGCATGAGCATCGGATTAGTTCCACTCATGGCCTATACTGTATTACGCTCATTCTTTGACGCACTTGGCGCAACCCGTGTTTCCATGTTTATCATTCTGTTATCCGCACCGATCAATATTGTACTGAACTATTTATTGATTTTCGGTAATTTCGGTTTTCCCGAACTGGGTGGTGCGGGTGCAGGATATGCGTCCGGCTTTACGTACTGGCTCGTATTCATCATCGCGGTGCTCATCGCCTGGTCATCTCGCCACTTTAAGGAATATACGCTGTTTAGGAGTTGGCAAAGAATCTCTTTGCGCAAGTGGAAAGAAATTTTACTGATCGGTGTGCCGATCGGTCTATCCATTTTCGTCGAGACGAGTATCTTCTCCGTCGTGACATTATTGATGAGTAGCTATACCGCACAAGTCATCTCGGCTCACCAGATCGCGCTTAATTTCACGTCTCTTCTGTATATGGTGCCGTTAAGCGTCTCAATGGGTACAACGATATTAGTCGGGCAGTCGATTGGTGCGAAAAAAGCGAAAGACGCACGGGAATATACATATCTCGGCATAGCGTTCGCGGTTGCATTTAGTTTCTTATCCATATTCATTTTACTGATGTTTCGTGAGTCCATTGCTTCTATGTATACGACGGACCCAGCAATTATTACACTGGCCGTACATTTCTTCATCTACGCTGCACTATTCCAGTTATCGGATGCTGTGCAGGCACCGATCCAAGGTGCACTGCGTGGTTATAAAGACGTAACGATGACGTTCTTAGTCGGCGTCGTGTCATTCTGGCTCATTGGGTTGCCTACTGGCTTCGCACTCGCCCGCTACAGCGAGCTCGGCGCATATGGCTACTGGGTCGGCCTCATTGTCGGTTTGGCTGTGGGCGCAGTGATTCTTTCGTTTAGATTACGCTTTATACAGAATAAGTACCGTGAAGTTACATCATGAATAAATAATAAGAGACCGATGGGGTTTTTATTCCATTGGTCTTTTTTGTTGTAGTATACAGTGTAATTACGGGGAACTAGTGAGGACCGTGCGAGTTTCGCTCATTCATTCGTCCAGGCGCTCATAGTTCATGCGCATCCGCTCTATCGACACTGCCAACCGCTCTATCAAAGCCCGCAGCCGCTCTACACTATACGGTAAGCGCTCTATAATGACTTGTAACCGCTCATTACCCCCATCCAAAGCATCTCTAGTAATCTTCATCCATCTCTCGAACTCACACTATGAAAAAAAACAAACTCTCAAACTCTCTCCATTAAAAAAAGGTCAATGGACATACATCCATTGACCTTCACATTTTTATTTCTGTATAAACTGCTGCGTCCAATAATGGCCGTTCGCATCATACCCAATACCGATATGCGTGAAGCTAGCCGTCATGATATTTTGACGGTGTCCAGCTGAATTCATCCAAGCTGTCACGACATCTTGTGCGCTACGCTGACCCATTGCGATATTCTCGGCTGCCGAGCGGTATGTAACGCCGTTTTGCTTCATTTGATCAAACGGTGAACCGTATGTCGGGCTTGTATGAGAGAAATAGTTGTTTGTTGCCATATCCGCTGATTTCTGCTTTGCGGATTTCTGCAAGGCTGCATCGATCTGCAACGGCTTGAGTCCTGCCTTCGTACGTTCCGCATTCGTCAAATCGAGTACGGCTTGCTCTGTAGCGGACACATTCGCAGTTTGTTGTGTCGGCTTGGCTGTTTGTGGCTTTTTCACTGCTTCGTTTGATTGTGTTGGTTGTTGTGTTGTTGGTTGTGTTACCGGTTTGTTCGGTTGTTGTGGCTTCTGATAGTTACTCCAGTAATACGAGTACACCTGCTGATTTGCGACGGCACAATTATACGTCTGTGTTTGCACCTGATTGGTCGTGCTTGCCTCTGCTGCATGAGTAGGCAATAAAATAGCTGAGCTTAATAAGATGAGTGATAAAGGTTTTTTCATCTTGGTCCCTCCTTTTCTACGTGACCTAGCATAACGTAGAAGAATAGGAGAGATTTTGGTCATTCCTACCAATTTGTCCAATGAACTCTACAAAGCTATGGAATGAGAGTTTAAGAGTGATGTAATTGGCAAGCTTATCCAATGGAGAACACTATTAACAATAAATCGCTATTGACAACTAGTTTTTGGGCGAGTACTCGATGTCAGTAAGTTGCTCCCCGATGATCACCAACTTGGACGGCAATTGCATATATTCCGGTATCCAGTTGACCATACCATATGCATATTGGAATAAATGGGAGTACCGGGAACCTTCTAATTGGATATAGCCTTTCATGCGATAGACGCTATCCGGTACTGTCCGCACCCAGTCTTCAAAATGTTCTTGGTTGATCGGTGCATCAAACGACAACACTTTTGAAGCGAGTGGCAAACCACCCCCTGTAGAGACTGGCTGTTTCGGTACCGCCACATTGACCATTTTCTCGATGTAGCCGAAGTCGACTTTCGCGTTCACTGTCTGCACGAGCGGTGCGTAACGATTAAATTGTGTCACTTGCATCGTCACGAAGGCCAATTGATTCTCTGTCAGCAAATCCGTTTTATTGAGTACCATGAAGTGTGCGTGGCGGACTTGTTCGAGGAATAAAGACTGAATCCTCGGCGACAGCTTGTCACGGTCGATCCAGCGCTTGGCATCGACTACAGTAACGATTCCCTTGACGTCTAGCTTCTCCGCGAACAACGGTGAGTAGACGGCGTCTAACGCTTCTACGGGGTGAGCCGCACCCGTTGTTTCAATGAACAACACGTCAATTTCCGGATAATCCGCTAGCAAGCCTTGTAACTGGGCTTCCGTAGATTCGGCACCCGTACAACATATACAGCCGTTTAGTAATTCTTTTAACGGGACTTCTCCCGCCTCCTCGACGATTTGACTGTCGATATTCAGTTCGCCAAATTCATTCATCAATACAGCGGGTTGTCTACCGGATTCCTTTACTTGGTCGACCAAATTTACGAGTAACGACGTCTTGCCGCTTCCGAGAAAGCCGCTGAGTAAATATACATCAATCATTTAACTATCATCCTTTTCCATAGAGAACACGCGCCCAACGATTGCTGGACGCGTGGATCTTTGATTATGAGTTGATTTCTTTTAACACGACTTCTTTCGCTTTCAGTAATTGCGGGTCATCTTCTTTCATCTTATCCCGTAATTTCTGCATTAAGCCAACCGTCGTATCACCAGTCAAAATGCCTGTCTGCTCCAGTGATAGATCTTTCTGCAACGTTTTAACAGCTTCTGCTGTATCCTCGTCATAGAGACCATCTGTTTCTCCTGAGTCATAGCCTACTGCTTCTAACATCTCTTCTGCAGCTTGTACGGAAGGAGAAACGAGACCTTCGTCCATCTTTTCAGATGAATCAAGGAAAGGCAGTGAGGCATAGGAAGGGTATGGTACTTCAATATCGGGTACAATCCCTTTTTTATGGATCCAGTTGCCGTCCGGCGTTAACCATTTCGCTGTCGTTAATTTCAAGTTGGAGCCATCTGGCAATTGAGTAGGTGTTTGAACCGTCCCTTTACCGAATGTTTTGACCCCAACAATCGGAATGCCCGCAGATTCCTTTAACGCACCCGCTAAGATCTCAGATGCGGACGCACTGCCTTCATCTACGATCAATGCGACCGGAACCGTTACTTTCTGTCCGTTCGACGAAGGATATGCTTCCGGTGTCTTGCCTTTTTCTTCAGTTTGGAATAGTACTTTGCCATTCGGGACGAACAAGTCGGAAATATCGATTGCCCCGCTTAAGATGCCGCCTGGATTTTGACGTACGTCTATCAATACGCCTTCCATTCCTTTATCGGTCATTTCATTTAGCGCTTCGAGTAATTCTTCATACGTATGTTCCGAGAACGATGTGATGTTAATATGTGCGATGTTGTCGTCAAGCATTTCTGCATAGACTGTATTGATCGGAATCACGTCACGAACGATTTTCACGTCAAATGGATCAGAGTTCTTACCACGTCGTACAGATAACGTCACCGTCGACCCTTTTTCTCCACGGATTAGCAATACCGCTTCTGATGAAGACAAACCTTGTATGCTTTCCCCGTCTACCGACAGTACGGTATCATTCGGTAACAAGCCAGCTTTTTCAGCAGGAGAGTTTTTAATCGGTGAAACAATACTAATATAGCCGTTTGACTCTTGAATTTCTGCACCAATTCCTTCAAAACTAGAAGATATGCTTTCATTCAATTGCTTGGCTTCTTTTTCATTTAGATAATCAGAGTACGGATCACCTAATGAATCAACCATTCCGTTGATTGCGCCGTCAATGACGACTTGATCGTCTACGTCGTCATAATAACTTTCTTTCAGTTGATCATATGCCTCATACAGTTTCTTGAACTCTTTTCGTTCCATACCTACTTGATTCGGTTTGACGACTTCTACTACTTTTTCGTCTCCGACTGTCAGTGCAACGACGGTAACGGCGGCTGTCGCCAGCACAAGGAAAAAAATGAGCATGATCAGAGAAAACGGTTTGAGCCGAATATAGCGAGTAGGTTTCGGCGCTTCCGTTTCGGATTTCTCGTTCTCATGCGAATCGTTTTCGTTCATTGTCTTCCCTACCTTCCATATCCCTGCAAAAGACCGCTGCCAAGAGCGGTCTTTTGTAGGTTTCTATCTATTCTATTATTCAGCAATTGCTGCGTCTAGCGCGACTTCGATCATTTCGTTAAATGTCGTTTGACGCTCTTCAGGAGTAGTAATTTCTCCTGTAAGGATGTGGTCACTTACTGTCAGAACAGCGAGTGCTTGACGGCCAAAACGAGCGGCTAGCGTATAGAGTGCTGCGGCTTCCATTTCCACGGCCAAAACACCATGACGCGCTAATTTTTCATGCTGTGCGTCTTCATTATAGAAGAAGTCTTCTGTGTAGACGTTTCCGACTTGTAAATGCAAGCCTTTTTCTTTTCCTGCATTGTACGCTTTCGTCAATAAATCAAAGTTCGCAATCGGTGCAAAGTGAATCGGACCGAATGTTACGTCGTTTAATGAAGAGTTGGTTGTTGCACCTTGTGCCAGGATGACGTCACGCACTTTCACGTCTTGTTGAATCGCGCCACATGTTCCAACACGGATCAATTTCTGAACGCCAAATTCTTGCATTAACTCTGTTACATAAATAGAAATAGACGGCACACCCATGCCTGTACCTTGCACGGAAATACGTTTGCCTTTGTATGTTCCGGTATAACCAAACATGTTCCGCACTTCGTTGTACTGTACAACGTCTTCTAAAAATGTTTCCGCGATATATTTTGCGCGCAATGGATCTCCTGGAAGAAGAACCGTCTCTGCGATATCGCCTGGTTTTGCGTCAATATGTATACTCATCTTTTTTTCAGCCTCATTTCACTAATTTGTTTTTATCATACAGTGAATAATGGCGAGATGCAATGAAACCCTCGCCATTTACCTACTGCAAAGTTCTTGATAGATAGCGTATATTTCATCAAACGTAGTAGAACGTAAATGATCATCCGCCATGTCCTCTACATAACGAGACAATGAATCGAAATCCTCTTCATCTTTCGGGAAACCTGCATCGCGAAACATCCTATCTGCAAACAACGCCTTTTCATCGTCTTGATCACCGCCACGGTAACGTAGCGCGAAATGGTAAAAGGATCGATCCATCGTCGTCACCTTCTTTCACTCAAATAACCGCTTGTATTCTTCATAGCCTTCCTTATCTAGATCACGTACCGGAACGAAACGTAATGCGGCGGAGTTGATGCAATAACGCAAGCCGCCTTGCTCTGCTGGCCCGTCTGGGAAGACATGTCCTAAGTGAGAGTCCGCTGTCTTACTGCGTACTTCTGTGCGGCGCATGCCGTGAGTTGTATCGAAATGCTCCGTAACTTCCACGGCTTCGATTGGTTTCGTGAAGCTTGGCCATCCACAACCTGCATCGTATTTATCATGTGAACTAAATAACGGCTTGCCTGACACGATGTCTACATAGATGCCGTCTTCAAAGTGCGCGTCATACTCATTACGAAATGGTGGTTCTGTACCATTTTCTTGCGTCACATGATACTGCATCTCTGTCAATTCCGTACGTAAGTCTTTTTTCATGAATAATTCCCCCAATTCTTTTCGATAAATCCTGCTCGTCCTGATCCGACAGTGTAACGTGCATAGTGGCCTGGATTCTTCTTGTAATACTGTTGGTGATAGTCTTCAGCGGGATAGAATACGTCCGCTTGGAAGATATCTGTCACGATGGGCGCGCTAAACTTGCCGCTATCTTGTAAAGCTTGCTTCGATCGTTCTGCTGCTAGTCGTTGCTCGTCCGAGTGTGTGTAAATTGCTGACTTATACGATTCACCACGGTCATGGAACTGACCCCCTGCATCAGTTGGGTCTATCACTTGCCAGAAAATATTCAATAATTCTTCGTAACGAATGACACGATCGTCGAATTCAATCTCTACAGCTTCCCGGTGACCGGTTGTATTGGTACAAACTTCATTGTAAGTTGGGTTGACAGTATGTCCGCCAGTATAGCCACTCGTCACCGAATGTACGCCATCGTACTGGTCGAATGGCTTTACCATACACCAGAAGCACCCGCCTGCGAACGTTGCGTATTGTATTGCCATAGTCGTTGCCCCCTTAGTTTTTTGGTATCAATACTTCCAATATAATCTCATCTTGCGCTAAATTCACTTCTTTTGCCTTTACTTGGACGTCACCCGAGAGCGGCAAATCCTTTAAATCAATGAAAATTTCTTCTTCTTTCGGTCGTACGACCATCCAAGATGGAAGCTCCACTGAACTCTTCAGTAATTTCAGTACCGTAGAAGGGGGGATATTCAACTGTCCTAATTCCATAGACGATTGTTTGAGAATTAAGTTTCCATCTTTTCGTACGACTGGGTCAAAATGCATCGCGAGCGGTAAAGTATGCGAGAATACCGTGAGTTCGGACGTCAACAATACATCGTCGCGCATTTTTAATTCTACTGGCAATGTACCTTTTACGGCTTTTCGGATGTACGTATTCGCAATTCCTTCAAAATTCACTTTAGTTGTATTCAGTGCCATCGTATAGCCTTCCTCATTGACCGCTTGATCTTTCGGAAGAGGCGGCGAAGCGGTGGCACCACTGATGAGGAGCATGAGTCCCACAAGCGCCGCCACTACGATTCCCGCCAGGCTGAAAAATGCTATTTTCCAAATATTCATTCTGTACTTCACTCCACTTCCAGGTCAACCGCTGAACAGCCTTTAATTTCACTTACAAAGCGCTTTTCCATCAAATCATACCCTTTACTGTTCGGATGGAAGAAGTCTGTGTGATAAACCAGGTTTTCATTCGAATCAAATAAATCTTTTACCGGAACAAAGCAGGCCCTGCCATCTTGTTCCACTTGTTCTTCAATCGAGCGGTTCCAGTCTGCGATAATGTCTTCAAACTCCTGTACTTCGTCTGTTACGACGGAGAACGGATTGTAGAGGCCCGCGACGATGATCGGGGCATCTGGGTTATAGAGGCGCAGAATCTCGAACAATTCTTCAATTCTCGTTTCGAATTTACCAAGCGCCTTATAAAAATCAGACATTTTCATTTGCATGAGATTCCCTTTGACCACTTTCATGATGTCATTGCCACCGATCGTAAAGACGATATAATCTGCCTGAATGACCGCTTCTTGCACTTCTTCATCTTGCAATTGCTTTAAAAACTGGTCGCTACGCCGTCCACGTTTCGCTAAATTCACGGCGTCCACTTCCACAATGCCTTTCCATTGTTCCATGTCCGACGTCAAACGGCCGAAATATCCGCCTTCTTTACGTTCATCTCCGACTCCTTGTGTTAAGGAATCACCTAGCCCTAATACGTTTACGCGTTTAGGGATGAATGTTTCCGGCACAATGAACGGTTCGAACGCAACGGTTTCACGTTCCGCAAGCGTCGTCTCTTTTTTGCTGAATGGGACCTGGCATCCTGCTAAGAACAAGGAGAAGACGAGACTTAGCACTAGCATTCTTCTCATAATGTCATATCCTTTGTAGTTAATATCACTCCGTGTAATACATGAATCCGATCGCGCCTTCTCCAGTATGGGTACTGACGATTGGTGTCGTAAATGACAGCATCACGTGAATGCCCATTTCTTCAATCTTATTTTTTAGCGGTTCCGCCATCGCAAGGCCGTTTGCATGCGCAATCCCGACACTACGAATTACTTTCCCTGCTGTTTCTTTCTTAAACTCCTCAAACAAATAAGAGACTACTTGTTTATGGCTACGTACCTTCGCGACTGGCGTATACACCCCATCCTTCAGTGAGGCGATCGGCTTGATATTCATGAGTGAGCCGAACATCGCTTTCCCTTTACCGATACGTCCGCCTTTCACCATATTATCCAGTACATCCACGACGACATATAAAGAGGAACGTTTACGTACACTATCAAGTTCCTCCACAATCTCTGCTACTGTCTTGCCTTCTTCGGCCAGTCGGCATGCCTCGATCACTTGGAAAGAGAGTGCGTGTGATATATACATGGAGTCGATGACGGTAACATCTGCACTTGACGCATGAGCTGCTGTCTCCGCGGATTTCACTGTCCCACTCATACCACCCGTCATATGGATGGAGATAATTTGCGATCCATCCGCTCCCAGTTCATCATAAAGATTCTGGAATACACCGACTGCTGGCTGTGAACTTTTTGGTAATTCTTTTGCGTCGCGCATCATGTCGAGAAATTCTTCCGGTTGGATTTCTACGCCGTCAATATATGATTTATCATTGATGGTCAGTGTTAAAGGTACGACATGAATATTGTATTGGGCAATCAGTTCATCCGTTAGTGCTGCAGTGGAATCTGTGACAATATGAATTTTTTTCATGATTTCTATCTCCTTCAGGTGTTGCTATTGCGATTTTTTTCGTTGTATTTGGTATAGTGTGTTGCGGGAGGTGCGATCACAATGGAAGAGTCATTCGATTATAAGAATATGCTGGAAGAACGTTGGAACGCGATCACACATGCCATCGGGTTCTTACTCTGCATCCCTGCACTCGTCTTGCTGATCTTAAAAGGTGTGAAACAAGGCACCGGCATTGCCATAGTGAGCTTTACGATCTTTGGCGTATCTATGTTGTTACTATTCCTCGCGAGTACGCTACTACATAGTGTGCCAGTCAAATGGAAATCGTTTTTCGCGATTCTTGATCATTCCGCCATCTATGTATTGATTGCTGGAACGTATACGCCGTTTTTGCTCATTACCTTACAAGGAGCACTCGGCTGGACATTATTCGGCGTCATCTGGGGATTGGCCTTGTTCGGCATCTTATTCAAGATCTTTTATATTCACCGCTTCGCCAAACTATCCCTTGCCCTCTATCTCATAATGGGGTGGCTGATCGTGTTAGCGATTAAACCACTATATAACGCGCTACCGCCACAAGGCATCTGGTTGCTCGTAATCGGTGGATTGTTCTATACAGCCGGTGCGTACTTCTTTATGGCACGCCGTGTACCGTACAATCACGCAATTTGGCACCTATTCGTTATAGCAGGCAGCGCATCGATGTTCTTTAGCGTTCTTCTCTATGTATAGAGAGGAACGTTATTTTTTATCCCAAATTTGGTACGTATAAGCGGTGCCGTCTGCTGCATAATGCGGCTCAGACTTGCTTGTCATTACGTACTCTTCCTCGTATGCCGGGAAGAACGTGTCACCTGGGTAATGTTTCTCGATGACGGTGACATACAATCTGTCCGCACCATCTTCCATCGACATCTTGAAAATCTCCGCCCCCCCAATGACCATCACTTCGTCCGCATAGTCTCTTGCAAGTTTCACGGCGCTGTCCATATCGTGAACGACCGTTACCCCGTCCGCTTGGTACTCTGTATTGCGTGTGACGACGATATTCAATCGACCTTTTAATGGACGGCCTATGGATTCGAACGTTTTGCGTCCCATAACCATCGCCTTGCCCATCGTTTTTTCCTTGAAATATTGTAGTTCTTCCGGAATATACCATGGCATCTCATTGTCCTTACCGATGACTCGGCCTAGATCATGTGCCACTACTAATGAAATCATACCGTTTCCTCCTTATACCGCGATCGGTGCTTTAATTCTAGGGTGTGGATCGTACCCTTCAATGGAAATATCCTCTACCGTCAAATCAAAGATCGAACGACCTGCGTAATTCACATGTACTGTCGGTAATTCTTTCGGCTCTCTCGACAATTGCTCATGTACTTGATCGATATGGTTCTGATACAAGTGTGCATCTCCTAATGTATGGACGAATTCGCCTACTTCTAAACCACATTCATGTGCAATTAAATGAATGAGCAATGCATAGGACGCGATATTGAACGGTACACCTAGGAAGACGTCCGCACTGCGTTGGTAGAGCTGGCATGATAGCTTGCCATCCGCTACGTAAAACTGAAACAGTAAGTGGCATGGGGGTAAA
The DNA here is from genome assembly GCF_002743375.1 of Sporosarcina sp. P34. GTDB lineage: Bacteria > Bacillota > Bacilli > Bacillales_A > Planococcaceae > Sporosarcina. Next base: position 126,834 of record NZ_PDZC01000005.1, on the reverse strand, counting down.
GCCATGTCGTCCACTTCTGCCGGGTTCCACGCTGTGACGATGTGGCGGCGCGAGTCAGGATGCTGTTTAATGCTGTCGATCACTTGTGCAAGCTGGTCGATGACACCGTTCTCGCTGTCCCATGCTCGCCACTGCTTGCCATAGACGGGCCCTAGATCACCGTGCTGTTTCGCAAATTCTTCATCAGCTAAGATTTTCTCTTTAAATGTAGCGAGTTCGGCTTTGTAGACAACCGCAAATTCTTCATCTTGTAGTACACGGCGACCAAAATCCGTCATATCCGGTCCTGTATATGCCGCACTTTTTACATAGCGTTCAAATGCCCATTCATCCCAAATTCCATTACGGTCTTGTATCAATGTACGGATATTGGTATCTCCTTTAATAAACCACAGTAATTCTGAGACAATCAAACGAAACGCCGTCTTTTTTGTCGTTAACAAAGGAAATCCTTGTGCTAAATCAAAACGCATCTGATAACCGAAGACACTGTATGTCCCCGTACCCGTACGATCTCCCTTTTTCGTTCCTGTATCCAGAATATGTTGACATAGATCTAAATATTGCTTCATGCTTCAAGCTCCCTCATCTGAAATTATTTTCATTATAACATTAAGACAACAAAACATACCACGAAAGGGCTGAGTAAACAGCCATTTCGGTAGGGTGTTTGTAACCGGTATAGAATCCTCATCGTATAGCGATATATTCTGTTCAACTGACGCCTTTGTTTATAGCGTATACACGAAGAGTATGCTGCGCTAAAGTGGACGGTAAAGTATTCATTTGAACTATTATGTGGGGAGAACATCCATTGTAATTTGACACTCCATCCAAAATTTACCACGTTTATGGATCGTACTACTTCCCTACACTGCCAGTACACTACATGGTGAGTGTAGGAGGTCACTGAACTATTTCAGTGACCTTTTTTCATTCACTCATTTGTAAACGGAACATAAACTACAAAAGGATGCTGTTTATTAGGCAAGAGTGAGTTCATTGCTAAGCATTAGTCACGAGTACAGCAGTGCCAATATACAAACCAATAATTACTTAGTAAAGGCAATCAACGGAGAGGATCATGCTATATATTGCTATGAAATGTAAGCTGATCAAGTGCCAACTCAAGAAATTATAGAGTAAATACTAGAAATTAGGCACTACCAATCCTTTTGGTCTAACTATTTCCAATTGACCATGCCATTTGGTTGTTATATTTTTTAAATCATAGCTAGTTTTGAAAAAGGAGGCGTGTTCATGAGCAACTCCAACAACCAACAGTTTGGGCAAAATACAGACTCCCCTGAAGTGTTTGCTGCCAAGCTTGCATTGTTCGGGGCCGCACTTTCTACATTGGGTGATGGAATTCAAACCATTGCCGCAGGTATAGCACTTCAAGAACTAGAAAAAGCAAACCAGAAAGAATCAGAAGACCAGCGATCTGAAGAAATGGAGAAAATGCAAAAGCAAATTGATCAATTGAGTAAACAAATTGAAAAAATGGAGAGAAATTCAAGATGAATGGAAAGGTGAGTAAAGGGGTCAAAAGAAGTCCTCTTTTTTCACGTTTCGTAATCAAGCTAAGACGTTGAGACCGCGAACCGATTTAACCAGTTATTTTTCGGTTATCCCATCAGCGTGTAGTGGATAAAAAAACACCCGTCATCATGACGAGTGTTCACTAGTTTTTAGGTTAGCCATTTCGGTGGTGTGTTCTTAGACCAGAAAATATCACCGACTGTGTGGTGGGCGACAAAGCCATCATCCGCTATATGGTAATGGAAATTATAGAAGTAGCCGTCACCTGGTCGTTTTTCTGTCCGTACGTGGAATTTAATAAGATCTTGATTCGCTGTCTTGTCGTAAACATGGAAAATCTTTTCCGCATAATCGCCTGAAGGCTGCTCCGTAATGGCAAGACGGCGATCTGCTGCATTATGTACAGTCGTTTGGATTACTGCTTCAATTCGTGGAAAAACCTCGTTATCAAATTCATTCTGGATTACGGGGCCGATACGCTGTCCAAACTTTTCATATGTTAATAGACGTGCGTGCGCGACCAATTGCTGTTCTTCAGTGTACCTATCGAGTGTCAGTAAATCATTTCTAGTTTCATTTAGCTCAAGGGAATACTCCGTACCTTCTGCGCGGGTACCGGATTCATTCGGTTCATGCTTGTCTTGAAAATTTGTCCAAATTTCATGATTGGGTGTAATGACGCCCAGTGTCAACACGGCGACAGATGCGATCATCAGCCGCTGTAACCATTGCTTCATTTTCATCACTCCTTCAACATTCCGTCAAACATCTACATAACTCATACGAAAAGCGTCACAAAAGGTTTCATCTTTCACTATTTCATTGTACAATAAAGTCAAACTTCAATCATTAATTTCACAAAATGTTCTTTGATTGCAAGTTAAGCGGATATCACTCAACGCGCTACATATAAAGGAGGTCGCAACAATGGATGTTAACTTACTATTAGGTATTGGTATGCTGGTATTGACTTTGTACTTGAGCTCCCTTAATTTCACACACTAATCCAAAAGCGAAGAACGCCGTCTAGCCTCGACAGGCACTGGAAGACATATCGTAAAGGTGCGCACTTTCACCTTTACGATACGGCTGAAGTGACCCGAGAGGCTGGCGTTCGTAGCTGGATGAAACCAAAAGCGAAGAACGCCGTCTAGCCTCGACAGGCACTGGAAGACGTATCGTAAAGGTGCGCACTTTCACCTTTTCGATGCGGCTGAAGTGACCCGAGAGGCTGGCGTACGTAGCAGGATGAAACCAAAAGCGAAGAACGCCGTCTAGCCTCGACAGGCACTGGAGACCTATCGTAAAGGTGTGCTCTTTCACCTTTACGATGCGGCCTGGCGTTATGTAAAAACACAAAAAGACTGTATGGCTCTTAAAAGCCATACAGTCTTTTTTCTATGGAAGCTGCCAAGTCTGAAAATGAAGTGACCGCGCTAAAAAGAGGTAGAATCGCGCTATTCAGTCGTGGGACCGCGCTAAAAGTCGTAAAGACCGCGCCATAATAACAGATAACCGCGCTATTCCAACAAAACATCGCGCCATTGCATCTCCTAACCGCGCCAAAGCCCAATTCATTTCTCAAGCACGCCGTAATGGACTTTCGTATACGGACGAATTTGCTGAATAAAGCCAAAGCGTTCGAACAGCGGAGACTGATAATGGTCTTTCAAAACGACTCGGCGTCTGCAAACACGCAAAGCTTCTTTTACCCATTGTTCCGTGACAGTATCCGTTACGCCAATTTCTCGTAACACTTCGAAGTTTGAAGACTCTTCAATCGGTGTCGTGAACATCGGATCGAGGAAGACGACGTCGCGTGAGTTCGTTTCGCAGGTTTTCAGGAAATCTATAGCTTCCGAGTGAATTACTTGAATCCGACTCATCGCGTCTTGTAGTAATGGAAAGTCGATGGGGAAATTGTGTAAACCAACTTTTGTGAGAAACGCGACGATTGGGTCCCCTTCGATTCCTTCAACTATTCCTTTTTCTCCCACGGTGCTGGATGCGATGATCGCGTCAGACCCGAGCCCCAGTGTGCAGTCGAGGAATGAGTCTCCTGGCTGTAGATCAGCTGCCGCCACAAGTGGATCTATTTCGCCTTTAAGTATGCGTTTCAAGCGATAAGTCGCAGAGTTCGGATGAAAGAAGAACGGTTCGCTGCTGCCTATTGGGTAAAACGAATAGCGGTCCTTTCCCGCCACTAGAACATCTGCTTGATAGATGTTCTGCAGTGTAGGAATGGACCGCTTTTTTCGTTCGATGACAGGTGCCTGTAACGCGTCCGCTGCTTGCTGCATTAATGTAGCGGAATGTTCATCAGGTCGTCCTGCTGTCGTAATAATCACGTTCACTGAGCGACTACTTGAGTTAAGACGTCGACTAGGTGATCTTTAATTTGATCTTTTTGGAAATTCTCGATTTGTTCACGTGGAATAAAGTATACAACTTTACCTTCATTCCAGATCGCAATGGACGGCGAGCTTGGTGGAATTTCCGGGAAGTACGAACGGAAAGTTTCTGTCGCTTCCTTATCTTGTCCAGCAAATACGGTAAACAAGTGATCCGGTTTTACTTCTTCTATTGCCTCGCGTACTGCAGGACGTGCCAAACCTGCAGCACAGCCACACACAGAGTTGATTACTATAACAGCTGAGCCTTCCAAGTCTTTTAGCGTATTATCGACTTCTTCAGCCGTTGTGAGTTCTGTAAACCCTACAGTTGTTAGTTCTTCGCGCATCGGTGTTACAATCCCGCGCATGTACTCATCATAAGCGTTCATTTGAATATCTCCGCCTTTCGTTTAGTTGCGTATTTTATGTCGTACTGTTTTTAATAGTAAAGGATAGAGTGAATTATTTCACGTGATTGAATTGGTGGATACGGAATCATTTATTTACCACTATATCACGAAGCTACTACTTCCCTATATGAATCATCATTCATTTATGATAAAATTATCTAACTATTCTATGAAAGTGATGAGGAGTGTGAGGGATGGGAAAATTAGTGGATAAAATTGCAGTCGTAACGGGCGCAGCACAAGGAATCGGTAAGAAGATAGCGGAGCGTTTAATTCAGGACGGTGCTTTAGTAATTGTTTTAGACGTAAACTTTGAACTGTTGAAAACAACAGCTTCTGCATTAGATGCTTCAGGTGAAAAGGTTTTCGCAATGAAGTGTAACGTAGCTGATCCGGAAGATGTGACGAAAACGTTCTCTACTATTTACAAGAAGTTCGGCAAGATTGATATCTTGATTAACAATGCAGGTATAACGAGAGATTCCTTCTTCCACAAAATGACGCCCGAACAGTGGCATTCGGTCATGGACGTCAATCTCAACAGCATGTTCTATACGTGCCAAGCAGTCATTCCACACATGCGAAAGCAACAGTACGGCAAGATTGTTAATGTCTCTTCTTCTTCCAGCTGGGGCAATATGGGTCAGGCAAATTACAGCGCATCAAAAGCCGGAGTTCTTGGATTGACGAGAACATTGGCTAAAGAAAACGGCGGGAAGCAGATTACGGTCAATGCGGTAGCGCCAGGTCAGATCAATACGGATATGACGAAAGATTTGCCAGAAGACGTGAAGAACATGGCGACGATGTTAACGCCTGCTGGTCGTATGGGTGACCCCGCGGAAGTAGCTTCAGTTGTAGCGTTTTTGTCTTCAGATGACTCGAGCTTTGTGAATGGGGAATGTATTAGTGTGAGTGGTGGATTTTTGATGGTGTAATGTACACATATACCTGCGTGAGAACTTCTTAATCGTTCTTACACAGGTATATTTTTTATGCTAAACGCTTGCCTAAGGGCTGGTATTTGACAGCTTTCTGAAGTCTTGGAATTAATACAATAGACAGTATCGTCACCCCGATATCCAGTGGTAAATAAGCAACCATCCACGACCATGCCAGTACATAACTGAATCCAGCAGGCGCTTCTACCCAATATACATAGGCGAAATACATATAATTTGTGCCGATTATGTAGTTACCCGCTATCGCAAGAAAACCTGCCCCCGCGTAACTGATCCACGACGGTTTACGCTCGAAGAATTTGCCTACGACATACGCTACAAAGATGAAAGAAATAATGTAACCGAACGTCGGGCTGAGGAAGCTGCCGAGGCCTCCCTTAAATTGCGCAAATATCGGGGCGCCTGCCAATCCAATAAATAAATAAGCAAACATAGACCAGGCGCCCAATCGGCTGCCCAGTAATCCCCCTGCCAATATAGCGAATAGTAATTGAAGTGTGACTGGCACACCTCCAATCGTCAACAGTGGTGCAATATTCGCTCCCACCCCCATCATTGCTGCAAATAATGCACATAATACAATTTCCTTTGGTTTCATTTTCTGATCCTCCTACTTTCTATTGTTGTCTCCACAAATATATGTTAACATAATTCAGAACTTAGTTAACGCATATTTTCAAAAGGAGCGTACAATGTGTCGATATTATTCATAACCGGAACAGATACCGATGTAGGAAAAACCGTAGCCACCGTGTTGCTCAGTGATTTTTTATCTAAAAATGGTCGGCATTTCATACCATTTAAACCAATCCAAACGGGAGCAGTTATACATAATGAACGCTTTGTGGCGCCAGATAGTATGACGTATGAGCTTGCGTCTGGTAGAGAACAACTACATCCCGACTATTTATTCACTACTCCTTGCTCGCCTCATTTAGCAGCTAGGTTGGAAAACGTACAAATTGATACAGACAAATTGACTCAATCCGTGAAGAAACTTAGCGGAAGGTATGACGGGATCGTACTAGAAGGAGCTGGTGGACTGTATGTTCCGCTCACTTCAGAAGGCTATTGCATGATCGACTGGATGGCAGAATTGCAGGCTTCTGTCGTATTAGTAGCACGAGCAGGTGTTGGGACGATCAACCATACAGTCCTTTCAATTGAAGCAATGAAAGCTAGAGGCATTCATATCGCAGGGCTTTTGTTCAATGATTTGGCACAAGACTCCCCCACTATCATCCAAGATAATGTGGAAATGATCTATAAGATGAGCGGTGTTCCAGTGATTGGAACATTCCCTATCAAAAAGACATTCAAGAAATGTTACGTGATTCGGAAAAGAGAAAGAGATGCTACGAAGAATGGGATTATACAATTTTAGAGGAGGCGTTACTAAGTGGAAGCAAATCAGTTGCTCGAGAAAAGTAAGCAATACATGTGGCTACCGTTTACACAGATGTCGGATTACGAGAAAGATCCGTTGATCATCGCAAGTGGCGAAGGTGTGACGGTTACGGATATACATGGCAAAACGTATTTGGACGGCTATTCTTCTTTGTGGCTAAATGTACATGGCCACCGAAAAAAGGAATTAGACGAAGCAATCCAAACGCAACTGCAGTCCATTGCGCATTCGACGTTACTAGGTGCTGCAAATATACCTTCGATTCTATTGGCAGAGAAATTAGTGGAATTAGTACCCCAAAAATTGACGCGTGTATTTTACTCCGACAGCGGCGCGACGTCTGTTGAGATAGCAGTGAAGATGGCGTATCAGTATTGGCAGAATAAAGGTTTCAAGAAAAAAACACGCTTTGTGACCGTCAGCAATGGCTATCATGGCGATACGGTCGGTACGATGAGTGTCGGGTCTATTGAACTGTATCACAAAGTCTATACTTCCCTATTATTTGATGCGCTCGTCATTCCGTTCCCGTCAGTTTACCGCCACCCTTCAGGTGATGCGGATATTGTGCGCGATGAAAGTTTGCGGGAATTACGCTTGCTGTTTGAAGAGCGCCATGAAGAAATCGCGGGAATGGTGCTTGAGCCGATGATTCAAGGAGCGGGCGGGATGAATACGATGCCTCCAGGTTATTTAAAGGGCGTTGAAAATTTGTGCAAAGAATTTAACGTTTTACTGATTGTCGATGAAGTAGCTACTGGTTTCGGACGTACTGGGAAAATGTTCGCTGTCGAGCATGAAGACATAGAGCCTGATCTAATGACTGTAGCAAAAGGACTTACAGGAGGCTATTTGCCAGTCGCTGCTACATTCGCTACCGAAGAAATTTACCATGCGTTTTACGGAGAATATGAAGAAATGAAAACATTCTTCCATGGACACTCCTACACGGGGAACCAGCTGGGATGTGCAGTGGCATTAGCGAACTTGGAGATTTTTGAAAAAGAGCAACTAGTGAAGCAAGCAGAGGAAAAAGCTGCGTTACTGAAAGAATTGCTAGTGGATATTCAGCAACTTCCGCATGTCGGAGACGTTAGACAATGTGGCTTGATGTGCGGAATTGAAATCGTCAAAGACAAGCACACTAAAGAATCCTTCCCAGTAGAAAGTCGTGTAGCTTACCGGGCTACATTGGAAATGAGAAAGCTCGGTTTGCTGACAAGGCCGCTCGGTGATGTCATTGTCCTGATGCCACCTCTTGCTACTTCAAATGAACAGTTAACGGAAATGGTTGCTCTAATGACAGAAGGAATTAAGGCAGTGACAGAAGAATTGGTGTCTATGAATAGTAGTCAGCAATAATTACATAATTAAAAGAAAGGCTGTGCTAGAAAACAATCAGTGTTTCGAGCACAGCCTTTCTTTTACCAGATATAAGTTCATTATCACTTCACAAACTGCTCCACCATTTCTCTAGTTACATTAAATCGTGGTTCCGATACATTACCGTCTACTTCCTCTACTCCAATTAATACGGAAATCACCCGTTCTCCATTGAATACCCCACTACCCGTAAAACACGAGCCCGCTGCATCGGTATATCCAGTCTTTAATCCATCGATGCCAGCCATTTGCATACGCATTCCAGGCAACAGTAAATTCGTATTCCACATCTTCATTCCTTCATCAGACATGAAGTGCGTCATACTGGCGAATTCCAATACTTTAGGATGTGTTGCGATGAGGCGATCAGCGATAATTGCCATGTCATGTGCGGAAGCTAGATTGTTCTGATCATCACCTCTGCCTAGATAACTGCCATCTAAGCCATGTGGATTATAGAAAACGGTTTTCTTTAGCTTAAACGCACGTGCTTGTTCATTCATAATCGCAACAAAATCCTCTTCTGTTCCTGCCACGATTTCAGCTAACGCAAGGGCGGCGTCATTTGCTGAAATGACCGTCATCGCAGTAAATAGTTCACGCACTGTATAGCTCTCATTTGCTTTCATGCCAAGTTTCGCAGCACTAGCGAACTGTGCCATATCCAGCACGGTGGGACTTGGCTGGTAGGTAGTTTCCCAGGAAATTGTTCCATTTTTGATCGTGTTCAACACGATATATTGTGTCATTAATTTGGTCATGCTAGCAACTGGTAATGGTTTTTTGCTATTTTTCTCATATAACACCTCACCTGTATGTGCATTCAAGAGAATCATGGCCTTCGACGAGGTACTCCAATTCTCATCTAACAATTGCACATCATTCCACTGGGTAACGACTGCATAGATCCCCAAACAGATGAGTAATACTAGTAGTAATTTCTTCATTTATACACCTGCCTATACTATTCATTATGAAGGAGAAGTCCACTGAATGGTAGCGGATGTTTCTTAAGATTACATGAAGAATAGGAAAAGCTCATAAGTAGAAAGCGTGTTCAACTCTTAGTGAAAAGGTTTCATTTTATGTCTCTTTTAGAAAATAGACAGACTAATAGCAAGTTATATATTACTAGAGATTTCTTCGCTAGCTAACTACTTTAGAACCGAATTTCGAAATCCGAAATATATGCTACCTATATATGTAAGCGTTTGCTATAATCTAATTATTCAGGCTACCACATTATGTAAATGTGATAACCTAACTTAATTGGAAAGGAGAGCTACTGCTCTAGTAAAGTGAAAAACATTTCCGAAAGGGTGAAGCGATTGAAGAAAAAATTGAATTGGGTTCTAGTACTTCCATTAAGTTTATTGCTTTTATTCAGTACATTACCGGGAACTATATTGGCTAGCGACTGGGATACGGATTATTCAAATTATCGTCAGGTAGCCACCGGACTTGATGGTATGGTCACAACGGCACATCCATTAGCGACAAAAGTCGGTGCTGATGTTTTGGCGAATGGCGGGAATGCGATTGATGCAGCTGTAGCGATCCAATTTGCACTAAATGTTACAGAGCCTATGATGTCAGGTATTGGTGGCGGAGGATTCCTCATGTATTATGATGCCAATACTGATAAAACTCAGATCATTAACAGTCGTGAACGTGCACCAGCAGGAGCTACACCTGATATGTTTTTGGATGAAGAAGGTGAACCCATCCCCTTCTCCAAGCGAGTAGAAGGTGGAAATTCAGTGGGTGTACCGGGAACGTTAAAAGGATTAGAGGAAGCCCTTTCACGCTTTGGTACTCTTCCTATGTCCGAATTAATTGAACCGGCAATTGACTTAGCACGAAACGGTTTTCCAATTGACTCCGTGCTTGCGGAAGCTATTGAAGAGAATAAACTGAAACTCGCTTTCAAAGAGTCTGGAAAGATATTTGTACCTGATGGCAAACCTATGCGTGAAGGCGATCTATTAGTACAACAAGATCTAGCGAAAACATTTGAATTAATTAAAGACGAAGGAACAGAAGTATTCTATAAAGGAGAAATTGCACAAGCTATCGCAGGCGCAGTACAACAATATGGCGGCACTATGACAACTGAAGATTTACGTACATACGCAGTTACGATGGATGATCCAATTTGGGGTGATTACAAAGGCTATCAGATTGCTAGTATGCCACCTCCTAGCTCTGGTGGCGTGTTCCTTCTTCAGATGCTAGGTATTCTTGATCACTACAATCTATCTCAGTACAACGTAAAGTCTTGGCAGAAATATCACTTGCTTGCAGAAACTATGCACCTCGCATACGCTGACCGTGCCATGTACGCGGGAGATCCTGATTTTGTCGACGTTCCATTAAAAGGACTATTGAATCCACAGTATATCCAGGAACGGACGAACTTGATCAGTTTGGATCGCATGAACAAAAATCCGAAAGCTGGAGATCCTTGGAAGTACGAAAACAAACCGAATGCGACTGTAGCTACTGTTCAACCGGAACCCGATAAACTCGGTGAGACGACGCACTATTCAGTAACCGATCAATGGGGCAATGTCGTGTCTAACACGACAACGATTGAACAACTCTTCGGTAGCGGAATTATGGTACCTGGCTACGGAATCGTCTTAAATAATGAATTAACAGACTTCGACGCAGTACCAGGCGGAGCGAATCAAGTTGAACCAAATAAACGTCCTCTCAGCAGCATGACGCCAACTATTGTATTTGAAGACGGCAAGCCTGTTCTATCTGTTGGGTCGCCTGGTGGACCGACTATCATCACATCCGTCTTGCAAACGATCATTCACTCCATTGATTATGACATGGAACTAAAAGCCGCTGTAGAAGAACCAAGAATTTATACGAACAGCACATCCACCTATCGTTATGAAAGCGATATTCCATTAGATTCAATGAATTACTTGCGTGTACTCGGTCATCAATTTGGCGACAAGCCTACTACGATCGGGAACGTACAAAGTATTCTCATCGATCAAAAAGAAGGCGTATATAAAGGCGTTGCTGATTCCAGCCGTAATGGAGCAGCAATTGGTGTGAGCAAATAATACATCACTAAATAACAGAAAAAGCATCTTCCCCTCTGCTAGGGGAAGATGCTTTTTCTGTCGATTATACTTCATACAAGAAAATATGAAGCATTTCCATAACGATTTTAGCTTTCTAACATGCACATGGCAATTCATTTTGTAATTAGTAAAGAAATCAGTTGAATTTCGTTGGGATGGGCATAATAGCTAATAAAAAGAGGCACTGGAAAAGAGGCACAATCATGAAAACAGGCTGGAATATATTTAAATTGGATTTAAAGCATATTAGTAAAAACTGGGTAGCCGCCCTATTGATTGGCGGACTGACCTTTTTACCTTCTTTATATGCATGGCTTAATATTTACGCAACATGGGACCCTTATGCCCATACTGACCAATTACCTGTGGCGATTGTCAATGAAGACGATGGTGCGATGGTACGTGACAAACACATTAATGTCGGTGAAGAACTGATAAAAACATTAGAAGATAATAAAGATATGGATTGGTCATTTACCACAAGTCAGGATGCGATGGATGGAGTAGAATATGGTGACTATTTTGCGGCGATTTTTATTCCGAAAGATTTCTCCAGAAAACTTGCGACGGTTACTTCGGGAGAGCCTGAAAAAGCGGAAATCCATTATTTCGTCAATGAAAAGCTGAATTCCATTGCACCTAAAATTACAGAAAAAGGCGCTTCTGTCATTGTCGACAAAGTAAGTCGACGTTTTATTTCTACCGTTAATGGTGTGGTACTCGATTTGTTTAATGAACTTGGAATAGAAATCGAGAAGGATTTACCTGACATCAAGAAATTCGAGCAATATATTTTCGACATTCAGAAGCAATTACCCACGATTCACAGGACGTTGGAAGGAATCGTGACGGATGCGAACTCTGCGAAGCACATCATCAATAAAGCGCAACAGCTACTGCCTGAAGCGAAACGAACTACGAATTCGGGACTAAAAACGATAAATGATACGATCGATCAGCTGACAACAGCACAGAATCGACTAGAAGCGGCTGCACCGCGTATCAAAGCGGATTTGGAGAAAATAGCTACTATTACGAATGAAACGAATGATTTCCTTAAACAAGTTCAGCAACTATCACCTGACTTCACTGAATGGAATCGTTCGAAACAAGCAGTTGACGACCGTGTAACGGACAGTATGAAAAAAATTGACGGAATTGAGCAAGACCTTCTGATTATAAAGAATGTAGCTGAACAATTAAACGGTGAACAAGCGAACGCAACAGATTCCACCCTGTCACAGCCAATAGATGCCGCAATACTAAAAGTCGACAATCTAAAAAATCTACTAAATGAAATTCAACAAAATGGACGTACGATGGACTCGCTTGTGCGAGGTGAAGAAGAGCGGCTGCGCAATAGTCTAAATGATTTGCAAAAGATTGCCGAGAGCACATCCATCCAAGCCAATTCATTCCTAAAAGAATATACCGACACGATAGAACCTTACATCCACAAAGAAATTGCCCAAGCATTGAAGATACTAACTAGTGCCAAAGCACTGCTGACAGAAGTACAGAACACTATTCCCGAAGTACAACAAACATTAATTAGTGCTGACAAACACTTGACGCAAGGCAAACAGCAAGTCGAGCACGCATTAAACCAATACCCATATGTCTACGAGAAAGTGAACCAGCTCGCAAATCGTATCAAGGATAATCAAGGCACGACAGATATTAATGAGATCATCGATTTACTGCAAAATGATCCGCAAGCGGAGCGCAGCTTCTTTGAGGAACCGATTGTACTGAATGAAACGAAGCTATTCCCGATCAAAAACTACGGTACCGGCATGACACCTTTTTATACGGTTCTTTCGATTTGGGTCGGTTGTTTATTGCTAATTTCCTTACTATCCACAGACATTAGACGGGAAGATACATTCACGGCGAGAGAAATATATGTAGGTCGGCTATTTACATTCGGATTAATCGGTTGCATACAGACGCTAATTGTGACGACTGGCAATGTCGTTCTGCTTGGCGTAACCGTCAAAGAGCCGATCGCATTTTTCTTATTTGGTTTATTAATCAGCGTAGTGTTCATGTCGATCATCTATACGCTCGTTTCAGTCTTTGGAGATGTCGGTAAAGCAATGGCTATCATCTTACTCGTTCTGCAGATTGCAGGTTCAGGCGGCACGTATCCGATTATGCTGCTACCATCATTTTTCCAGTGGATCAATCCTTACCTACCTTTCACGTACGCAATCGACTTAATGAGAGAGGCGGTTGGCGGAATCATCTGGGTCCGAGTTGTAAAGGATATGTTGTTTTTGGCAGTCGTTGGAATGGTCGTCATTAGTTTTGGTGTACTATTCAAAGAAAAAATGAATAAAGCAACCAATCATCTTTTGGCAAAATCACGTGAAACAGATCTATTTCATTAAACTTCTGCATATAATTCGTCTAGCTTCGTCTACAGAATGTAAAGTGTTTCATCTACCTGATATTGACGTCAATCATATTAAACATTATAACGCCGGTATATTCTGAATACTCTGGAGGTGAGGAAAATCAACATTACAAGACTAGGTCATGCGATGTACTTACTATCCAGCCAGACGAATAAGAACTATCTGATTGATCCTTTCTTTGATTTAAATCCTGGTTGCCCAAAAGAATTCAATACCAAAGAGTTTTTCCACACTATTGATGCGGTCTTCTTAACTCACGGACATTTTGATCATACAAGCGGACTTCAGAAAATGATGGATACAAATCCACAACTTCTAGTCATTGCCCCCTATGAACTAGCAATGATTCTTCTGCAAAAAGGATTTCAAAATATTTTCCCACTTAATTTAGGTGGTTCAATTCCATTAAAAGATGTGCATGTCACGGTGGGACCTGCAAAACATAGTTCTTCATTCGACGAAACCGAAGGCCCTCCTATTTACGCAGGTGAAGCCTCTGGTTATGTATTTGAGTTCACAAATGGACCTACACTGTATCATTCAGGCGACACCGCACTCAGCTATGATTTAAAACTGATCGATGAGCTATACAAGCCGAACGTCGCTATTCTTTCCTCCTCAGGTCAATTTACAATAGGACCAAGAGAAGCAGCCTATGCGATTCGTAATTTCTTAAAAGTGGATGTGGTCATCCCGAGTCATACCTTCCCTACAGCAGATACTACGACATCAAAAGAGACTTACGAACAATTACTACAAGCATTCCCCGTTGTCCAAAATATGGTGGATAGAGATCAAGAACTTAAAGAATTACTAAGAGATTATGACCGTACTGAAGTAGTCGTATTAGGTTATGGTGAAACATATAATTCTCAACTAAAATAACATGCAGCACAACAAAACCTCCCTACGCTAGTAAGGAGGTTTTACGTCGTTTTACTTGTATAAAATTAGGCATTTCAGTGCGTCTGTAGAATTCTTCGCAGATAAAAAGTATCTTGTTGAACATTTTGAATTTCGAAATAAAACGCTCCATTTTGATGCTCTGCGCTAAGCTTGGAACCTGTCAAATCTCCCACTTTTATCGCATTCTTACCGTCTATGTCCATGCGATAGAAATACTGTTTATAGGTACCGGTATTATCGACAAAATAGATATACTTCGTGCCAATGAATAATGCAGTCGAATCGACGTTAGAGACGCGTTTTATCCCGTTACCGCTATAATCCATTCGATATACATATCGGCCATCTGTAGCAGGGTTTTGATGGATCACAGAATAAATATAGCCGTCTCTAACAATAATCGAATCAATATTATGGATTTTACTTATGATGGGAACTACCTGTTGTGGACTGGATATTTTGAATCGCGCGAAGCTCATTGAATAGTCATACGGCTGCGGAACAGCAGGAATTAAATAGGCATAATATAACCAGCCATTATGAACGGTGAATTCTTGAATTGTACCTTCTGACGTATACAGATGCTTATGTCCTTGACCGTTTATATTGATTTCATAAACATTTCTACCGGTATGATAATAAATTCGATCTCCGTCAATCAAGAAATTACTGCTAGTCACTTGAGGGTACTCTCTGACGAGTGAGCCGTCAAAAGTGAATCGTTGTAGTTTATTTAGATCATCATTGAATAGGACCATCGTGTCTTTATATACTTGAATATTTGTATAGTGCCCTTGTTTGATCAATCGAAACTTTTTCATATCATTACTTACTTTATATATACCAAGCTCCAGTTCCTCTAGATGCCCTCTATTTACATAGTAATTGCTACCGTCTTTAGCAATAAAACTATTTACAAAATGATGAACTCCTTTCACATCATCTAACGCTCTTGCTTTTGAGACTAGTACATTGGGGAATAGCAGACCAATAAACAGGACAACGACTACAAACCGTATCCAATGTTTCATTTGAACATCCCTCCACTAGTTTTATATGTAGTATATCATTAACAGAATAATGAATCTATTTACAATGGATTCAGTAAAGATATTTTTATTCATAATCTTCTTCACGTGCATGAATGTTAGAGTATGTAAAGTTTCAAGATCTACTTTAAAAAGTTCAAGCTTTTCTCTTCCCCCACTTTTTCTGAAATTCCCTTTCAACTCAAAAAAGACGACAATCCATTCGCATTCGAATGAATCGTCGTCTTTTCGATTTTGAGAAATCAAAGCGTATAGTGACATTGATTTTTCACATGCTAATCTGGGTGATAGAACCGATTACTTCGTATAACCGTTCATTTGAGATTGAGCCTGACGCACTAATCGCTTTGTAATTTCTCCGCCGACGGATCCGTTGGCACGCGATGTGGAGTCTGGTCCAAGGTTTACACCGAATTCGTTTGCGATCTCTTCCTTCATCTGGTTGATCGCCTGTTGTACGCCTGGCACTAATAGTTGGTTTGAATTATTGTTGTTTGGCATGTTGTCCACCTCCTTCTGACAATAGAATGAGCAGATTTCAAAAAAACATACTGTAAATTTTTTAAAATGATGATTTTTTATTTCCTTCATATAATAGGCAATCGAACAAAAAAATAAACAACCTCTACCGTTCGAATTTGGCAGAGGTTGCAGACTTATGATGGTCTTTTTTCTTCGATTAGTGTTCCCTTGCACAATTGTTTACTGCGCTCTAACTCGTCGGTCATTTTCTTCTTCACGGCACTTGACCAGCCAAGTTGAACAGCTAGGAAATCAATGATGGGCTCTTGCCATTGATCGACCCAGTCGATATCAAAGAGCAATGCGCCTGTTCGTCTCCAGAAAAAATCTACAGGGGTACAAACGAATTCTTTTGAAATGGAATACCACGCTTGTGCGTAAATTTCAATCGGTAAATTGGCTCTCTGTGCATCAGCCTTTCCGTTTTGGATGACGCCGAATAACTCATCGATGTTCGATCCATAATGGGTGACGAGTGCATAAGCTGTTTGCTCGGATAATCCTAAGCCCATTCCTTCTTTAACCTTTCTCTGAACAAAGGCTTCAAACCCTTTGGAACCACCTACATGCCCACCTGAAATAGGTAGCTTTTTTGTACGGCAAGACGGAACTTTTTTGCCATATGAAGTCTTAAGATCTGCAGCGATACGATCGACAATCGTTTCCGCCATTTTGCGATACCCTGTCAACTTTCCGCCAGCAATCGTTACTAAACCGGAATCTGAGACCCAAATTTCATCTTTTCGGGATATCTCCGAAACGCTCTTTCCTTCTTCTTGTATAAGTGGTCTTAGACCTGCCCATCCCGATTCAATTTGTTCTTCGCTAATCTCCAGTTTTGGAAAAACAAAATGAATGGCGTTTAGCAAATAGTCTTTATCTGCCTGTGTAATCTGCGGCTCCGTCAAACTTCCTTGATAATCTGTATCGGTTGTTCCTATGTATGTTTTACCGTTGCGTGGAATCGCCAACACCATGCGCCCGTCCGGTGTGTCAAAATAAATCGTTTGTTCTAAAGGAAAGACCCGTTGATCAAAGACCAAATGAACGCCTTTAGTTAAATGAAGTTGTTTTTGATCAGGCTTTGCATCTTTGTGACGCACTTCATTCACCCATGGACCAGCTGCATTGATCACTTTTTTAGCGAAAATCATTCGGGATTTTCCTGTTAGCTGATCAACCGTTTCAACACCCGCCACTTTGCCGTCATGATAAACGAATTTCGTCACTTTTGTATAATTTAAAACCGATGCTCCGTACTGAACAGCTTCTTTTATCACTTCAATCGTTAAACGCGCATCGTCTGATCGATACTCAACGAATTTCCCTGCACCGAGGAGACCTGTTGGATTCAACTTGGGTTCATCACGAAGTGTCTGCTTTTTTGATAACATGCTTTTACGTTCTGATTTCTTTACTTTGGCTAATGAATCATAGACACGCAAACCAATTGAACTGCTGAATTTACCAAACGTCCCTCCTTTATAAATCGGCAACAACAACCATGTAGGAGTCGTCACATGGGGTCCGTTTTCATAAACTACTGCACGTTCTTGTCCAGTTTGTGAAACGATTTTGAACTCCAAGTTCTTTAAATACCGTAATCCCCCATGAATCATTTTCGTCGAACGACTAGATGTTCCTGCCGCAAAGTCCTGCATTTCCACCAACACGGTTTGTAATCCCCGGCTCGCTGCATCAAGCGCTATACCCGCTCCCGTCACGCCACCTCCTATTATGAGTACATCGAATTCTTCTGTTCGTATATTTTCCAATATATCCTCTCGTCGAAAGCGAGGCTGTCGTTTTGTCATATGTAAACTAGCTCCTATCTTCACATCTTCAATAGCATAATACTACAACTAATTCGAATACTTTTAAAGTTAATTGACAAACTATTTGATTCGTGTGATAATTTCTACATGTTTCATAGGATTTTATAGTCAAATAACACAACTAGAGAAATCGGCACACAGTCTAAATTTACCAAATAATGAGAGAGATATTTGTTTGTAACAGACCTGTCCGTTAAAGGATCGGTCTTTTTTTATATTACAGGAGGTCGTATGGATGGACGTTTTTGTCAAAGAACAGAAAAATACTACATATCGTTTCTTAGAAATCGAGGATATTAAACAGTATGTGAGAAATCTAGGTCTTTTTCCTGAACCTGGAGACATAAAAGTGATCGAAGTAAGTGATGGCAAGATCAATCACGTGTATAGACTACAAAATGACTATAGATCCATCATTTTTAAGCAAGCAGTTCCATACGCACGCGTGGTTGGCGAATCGATGCCTTTACCACTTGATCGTGTACGTATTGAAGCGGAAGTGATGAGGGTATACGAAGAAATCCTTCCGAAAAGTGTGCCTTCCGTCTTACATTTGGATGAAGTGATGGC
This sequence comes from Sporosarcina sp. P34, assembly GCF_002743375.1. GTDB lineage: Bacteria > Bacillota > Bacilli > Bacillales_A > Planococcaceae > Sporosarcina. The sequence continues at coordinate 108,330 of NZ_PDZC01000005.1, read as the reverse complement.
GATCGTTGTGATGGAAGACATGCTTCCACTTGAAGTGGGGCGAACAGCATTAATCAATGGCAGTGAGTCCGCTCGCTTTGCGGCAGATATTGGGAAGATGACTGCTGAAGTGCTATTTAAAACATCAGATTTCTATATGCCCTCGCCCGCTAAAAAGGAGCTACAAGCACGATTAGCCAACCCTGGAATGCGAGAGTTGACGGAGCAATTGATGTTTGATTGGCCTTATAGTGACCACGAGACCAATGAGTGTGAGACTGGTATGCGCAATGAAGTGAAATTCCTCAGTCAGGATCAGCGCTTATTACTTGAAGTAGCTCAACTAAAACATAAGTTCATGACAAAAGCGGATGGTCTTATTCATGGTGATTTGCATAGCGGCGCAATTTTCACGGGAGATAACCGGACAGTGATTTTCGATACGGAGTTTGCACTTTTCGGTCCTTTTGGTTTTGATCTTGGACAATTCATCGCGAATCTATTTTTAAACGGGATAGCCTTCCCCAACTATAAAGAAAAGCGTTTTGAGCAAGCAAAAGAAACGTGGTATGCATTTGCCGAAACATTTTCTAACCTATGGCAGACCAGTACACATGAACGCTATACGAAAGTCGATGGATTTTACACGATTATTATGGATGAACTCTTTACTGATATGATCGGCTATGCAGGATGTGAACTAGTACGACGAGCGATCAGTATTGCGCAAATTCCAGACATGAATATAGAACAAGATGAAGACTTGCGCATGGCGGCTAGAAGAGAAGTCTTAGCACTAGGTAAATATATGATTATGGAACGTAAACATATTCATTCTCTAGAACAATTGAGTCATTGGTTTCAAGCAACTAGATAAATAGTAGAGGAGGCAGTTCATTGGGCGTTACAGCAACCTATTTATTCCCCACTCATCCGAATCAGGAAAAAATTGCAGAACAACATGCTCTTGGGTTAACGATTGGTTCATGGACCGATATCCCCCATATTGAGCAGCAGCAATTGAAACATCATAAAGGCGAATTGGTATCTGTTGTCAAAGGCGAGCAGAAAGACACCGTGACGATTTTTTATCCGTCTGCTAACTTTTCAGCGGACCTTCCGGCAATCTTTACTACGGTTTACGGAAAATTATCCTTTTTCGAAGGGTATGAACTGATTGATTTGCAGTTTGATAAATCATTACTCGCACAATTCCCTGGCCCACGCTTTGGTGTCAATGGTATTCGAGAAAAGCTCGGTGTCTACGATCGCCCGCTATTGAAAGCGATCTTCAAAGGAGTGATGGGACGGGATTTATCCTTTTTCTCCACTCAACTCCAAGAGTTATTAGCTGGTGGTATCGATTTGATCAAGGACGATGAAATTCTGTTCGAAAATGAATTAACTCCTTTTTATCAACGGATAACTACTGCTAAAGACATTCTTACGCATCATTACGAGAAAACAGGCGCACACGCTTTATATGCCGTCAATTTATCAGGGAGATCTCATGAATTGCATGAAAAAGCAGAACGCGCAACTGAACTAGGCGCAAGCGCTTTATTATTCAATGTACATGCCTATGGTTTAGATACGCTACAATCGCTACGGGAAAATGATAATATCGGATTACCGATCCTCGCCCACTCCGCATTATCCGGTGTGCTCGCAGGTCAAGAAGGCAGTGGATTTTCCTATCCTTTGCTTGTCGGAAAGTTGACCCGTCTCGTTGGCGGTGACCTCTCGCTCTTCCCGAGTCCATATGGCAATGTGGCGATTTCCCGCGAAGATGCACTGGGGATTAATGAGGAATTAATAAAAGATAATGGATTTGAGCGAACATTTGCAGTGCCTTCTGCTGGAATTCATCCAGGAATGGTCCCGCAGTTGCTTGAAGACTTCGGTGACAACTTGGTCATCAATGCAGGAGGCGGGATTTTCGGACATCCAGATGGTCCAACACCTGGTGCACAAGCTTTCCGCGCAGCAATCGATGCAAGTGTTCATCAAATTCCGTTACAAGAAGCTGCAAAAACATCCAGCCCTTTGCGGCTCGCATTGGATCAATGGGGCACGATTGACGTTAAGTAAAGTGGAGGGTGAACGATGAGTAACGTAGTAATTTTCTGTGATTTTGATGGGACGATTACGAAGAAAGATAATATTATGAGCATTATGAAAGAATTTGCAGTGCCTGGCTGGAAAGAGATAACCGATGATATATTACAACAAAATATCTCAATCCAAGATGGAGTCAGGCAACTGTTTTCGTTCATTCCGAGTTCGCTCCAACAAGATATCATCTCTTTCGTCTTGCGGGATGCGGAAATCCGAGAAGGTTTCAGCGAGTTTGTACAGTTTACGAGGGAACAGAACATTCCGCTCTATATTGTCAGTGGCGGAATCGATTTCTTCGTTCATCCTGTGCTCGAGCCTTTTGGACCTTTCGATCACATTTATTGTAATGAAGCGACATTTGACGAAGAACGAATTATGATTCATTATCCGCATGCTTGTGACGCGCATTGCACGAAGCAAGATTGTGGTTGCTGTAAACCGTCCATCATGCGCAAGCTATCAGATCAGCAACAGACACGCATTGTCATCGGTGATTCGGTAACAGACTTTGAAGCCGCAAAATCGGCTGATGTAGTCATTGCAAGGGACTTCCTAGCAGAAACTTGCGACAAACTGGACATTCCGTATTCGCGTTTTGAAGTATTTACCGACTGTATCGACATCGTGAAAGCACATGTATAATTTAAAATAGATAGGAGCGATTACTACTATGGCAACGATTACGATTCAAGGGTCGAACGAAGTGATTGAAGGACAACAAGATGTTGCCCAATTCCTCACCCAACAAGAAGTGATTTATGAACACTGGTCGATTGACCAATTACCTGCACATCTCCGGGAAAAGTTCAATCTGACGGATTCAGAAAAAGAAGAAATTCTTCACGCGTTCAAATCAAATATTGATGCAATTTCTGAACGACGTGGCTACAAAGCGGCAGATGTCATCTCGTTATCTAAAGACACACCGAATATCGAGGAAATGTTGAAGAATTTCGAACGGGAGCATCATCATACCGATGACGAAGTTCGTTTTATCGTCAGTGGACATGGTGTATTCGTTATTCAAGGAAAAGATCAGCGCTTTTTTGAAGTGCATCTAGATCCAGGTGATTTAATTTCTGTACCAGAAAACATTCGTCATTATTTCACATTGGCAGCGGATCGCCAAGTAGTGGCTCTTCGGATTTTCGTTACACCTGAGGGTTGGGTTGCGGTATATTGATTGTTGAATAAGCGTTCTAAAATGAAAGCACCTTCCTCCTATTACGAGGTTAAGGTGCTTTTCGTTGTAGTCAAATCTCTAGAACGATCGGTTCCGTCTGGCTTCCCTACTTAGCTAGTTTAGATATAGCGTAATGAACGTAAATATTCATCAGGCTAGGCGATTTTCAATAGCATTTTTCACCTATACTTCTCTACACAAAAGTTTTTATTTGATTCCTGCGTGTACTGCCTTCTTTAAGGGTATGTATTGAATAAGGATAAAATATTGAGTGAGGTGAGTTTAATTGGCAAATTACCATGATTCATTTAATAAATCCAAAGCGGAGTTGCGACCTGAACAATTAAAAAAGATAGTAGACTCCTCTACATTTCCATTTAATTCAACTGAACAAGTAGAAAAGCTCACAAATATCGTTGGACAACAACGTGCACGTTCCGTGATGAACTTTGGCCTACACGTAAATAAACCCGGATATAATCTATATGTCGCGGGAATAGAGGGAGTCGGGAAAACATCTTTTGTTAATACGGTCGTTCATAACTTTTCGGAGAAAGAAGCTACCCTATTTGACTGGTGTTATGTAAATAACTTTGAAGACGCGTATAAACCAAAAGTACTGAAACTGCCCGTGGGATTAGGTAAAAAACTTCAAAAGTCCATGGAAGACTTGTTGAAAGATTTACAAGTTGATATTCCCACAGCTTTTAACGAAGAAAAACGACTGAAGAACCGTTCATCAATCATTCGGAAATATAAAGATCAAGTTGAGCAAGTATATAAACGTACGAATGAAATAGCTGCTGAGAACGGATTTCTACTGAAACAGTCTGATTCCACGATCGCGACAATTCCCATGGGTGAAGACGGTAATCCTTTAAGCGAGGAAGCATATAAGGGATTAAATGAAGAACAACGAGCAACTATTGAAAGTAACTCTGTCAAGTTACAGGAAATTATATTGGAAGCGACAGAATCTATTCTCCGTTTTGAACAGGATTTGAAGAAATCATTGGCAGGCTTTGATCATCAAACAGCCATTACGACAATCGATTTTCATATGGATGAATTAAAAAAAATCTACAAAGACTGTCCTGAAGTGATGCATTATATAAAAGCGGTTCGAAAAGACCTCAAAAATAATTTTCATATATTTTTATCCACTCCTGCTAAAAAAGAAGACAAGCAACTAGATAATCTGTTCATTGACGAAAATCAAGCATTAAAAAAGTATACGATAAATGTACTCGTCGATCATAGTGAAACTACAGGCATGCCCGTTATTTCTGCAGATAACCCGACTTTTTATAACCTAATGGGCAAGGTGGAATATGAAAATCGAATGGGTGTCGCGAGCACGGATTTTACTAAAATAAAACCTGGCTATTTGCATAATGCAAACGGAGGGTATCTTCTGATCCAAGCGAAAGATATTTTTTCAAAAAGCCAAGCGTGGGAAGGTTTAAAAAGAGCATTATTAATTCATAAATTACAAATTGAGAATATAGGTGAACATGCCAGCGTCATTGCTACCGCTTCAGTAAATCCAGATCCGATTCAACTTGACGTAAAAGTGATTATTATTGGGAACATGGACATTTATCAAGCACTTTATCATCACGATGAAGATTTCCGTAAACTGTTTAAAATTCGCGTAGACTTTGACGTGGAAATGAAATACAACCAAGAGAATATTGCAGGGTTGGTTAGTTTCATTCATACACACGGCAAAAAATATGGACTTCGACATTTTGATTCTTCAGCTGTCGCAAAAATTATTGAATACAGTTCGCGTGTCGCTGGCGATCAACACAAATTATCCACTCGTTTTAATTTACAAGTAGAATTACTTTATGAAGCGGATGCATGGGCAGGCATCATGGGAGACGACTTGGTTACGGCCAAACATATCGAAAAAGCCATTCAGGAAAAGAGATATCGATCGAATTTATACGAAGAGAAAATTCAAGCGAGTATTGATGAAGGAAGTATACTGATTGATACGACGGGAGAGAAAATCGGACAAGTTAATGGCTTAGCCGTTTATGATTTAGGGCAATATCAGTTTGGCAAACCTTCACGCATTACGGCTACCACGTTTATGGGTAAAAAAGGTTTTGTCAATATTGAAAGAGAAAGCCAGATGAGCGGAAATACGCATAACAAAGGTGTGTATATTTTGGGAGGATATTTAGGGCAAAAGTTCGCCCAAAAGTATCCGTTAGTATTGACTGCGCATATCGCTTTTGAACAATCCTACGGTGGTGTGGATGGTGATAGCGCGTCCAGCACAGAGTTGTATGCCATTCTCTCAAGCCTGGCGGAAATTCCCATCCATCAAGGATTAGCTGTTACTGGCTCGGTCAATCAAAACGGCGAAATCCAGCCGATTGGCGGAGTAAATGAGAAAATTGAAGGCTTTTATAATGTATGCAAAAACAAAGGACTAACAGGCAAACAAGGCGTACTGATCCCCCATCAAAATGTGAAAAACTTGATGCTGAACGATGAAGTCATTGAATCCGTTCGTAATGGACAGTTCCATATTTATAAAGTACGAACGATTGAAGAAGGAATAGAAATTTTAACGGGTATACCTGCAGGACATCCGAATGAACAAGGAGATTACGATAAAGAAACCGTCTATGGAAAAGCAGCAACGAAATTACGAATGTTTATGGAATTTGCACGAGAACAAGAGAGATGAACAAGGATCTGCGTTTGAAATGCATGTCAGAAGTATACTTCACGTCGTTTCTAGCGCAGGCCCTTTCTTCAGCAGTACGTCAGTATATACATACTATTCAGTCAACCGTAATAAATCATTAAAATACACCTATGTATTTCCATTTAGCTTACATTCTCAAGTCATTTTTGTTACATTCTCTTCTACGGTGTCGTAGGGCTGTACAATGGAAATACGATAGTTTTCTGAAGGAGCCGAATTATGAATAAAAAACGTTTATCTTGGGTAGATGTCACCAAAGGTTTTTTGATGATTCTCGTCGTGATTGGACATTATCCTGGGCAGTTGGATTTCCCACTCGTTAAGTATATCTATTGGTTTCACATGCCAGCCTTCTTCCTTTTAAGCGGTTTGTTTTTTAAGCCTGTCATCGAAAAAGGCTTCATGAAACAATCGATTCAAAAACGATTTATGCAGTTGATTGTCCCCTATTTGTTTTTCCTAGTCAGTATTACACTAATTCGTTATGGGATAGAAATTGGCTCAGGGAATTTCGATTGGTCATGGTACGTCAATGATATATGGACCATTATTGTCGGTGGACGTTTTGTACGTGGTGCCTATGGTGTTTTCTGGTTTGTTACGACTCTATTCTTTACGTACTTGTTTTTCTTATGGATGACAAAATACTTTAGCCGTACGAAACAATTCATTATTTTAGCTGCTTTTTATAGTATCGCCCACCTGGAAAGCTTGTTCGCGATGCATGTCATTGGTGGTGCTCCATCTACTGCAGCGCAAACGATCCCTATGATCTGGAACATCGATGTCGCACTTATGGCCGTCGTCTATTTTTCACTCGGCTATTATTTGAAGGCTTTTTGGATGAACATTCCGAAAAAATGGTTAGGTACGGGGCTGCTCATTAGTCTTACCGCCATATCTCTAGACCACTATCACGTCATTGACTATCACTTGAGTATGAAATTTTTACGCTATGATCATTTCTTTTTAGACTTGATCATCCCGCTTTCTTTCACACTGGTGTTAGTCGGCGTGTTCCAACTCATAGTAGCCAAGTTATCGTTAAATTGGCTACAGAAAATCGAAAAGCATTCCTTAACGATCATGTATCTACACATCTTCACGGATATTTTGTTAAATGATTACTTTACGTATGGGATTGTTGGCTTCACGGCTTTCGGTTTGTTTATTCCGATCTTCGTTTCAATCATCATACAAAAATGTGTGCCCTATGGTAAGTTACTCCTTGGCGGGTTTTCACAGAAAAAGAACACGCAAATCGCTCAATAACAAAAATACCTGCGCACAAAACCAACATGAATTGTTTCCTATTCATGTTGGTTTTGTAGCGTAGGTGTTTTTTGAATCTTTAATCACTGTTTACGAAACTCCGATAGAACCTGAAAAATTTGATACCATAATAAAAAACCAAGAAACTTTTCGGAAAATGTCTTGGTTTTTTATTTACATCGCTATTAAGAAGGTGAGTGAACTGGCTCATAAAATACAGGAGGAACTGAGCCGAAGCATCTGCGGTGATACAGCATCGGTTCTTTCGTTGTGTCAGCCTGTAAATCCAATACTTCACCAATTAAAATGGTATGATCGCCCGCTTCAATAGTTTGGAATGTCTTACATTCAAATACTCCAAAAGCTCCTTCAATAATTGGTAGGCCATTTTCAGAAAGCTCCCACTGGCAATCAGCGAAACGGTCTTCCACTTTGCTTGCAAATGTCTTGCATAGCTCTTGTTGCTCGCCAGCCAATACGTGAACTGCAAATTTACCACCTTTTGTGAACGCTTCCAATGAAGATACTTTATGATCGATTGACCATAGCACCATGAGTGGATCTAATGAAACAGAAGCGAATGAGTTAACTGTTAACCCTACAGGCGTTCCATCTTCTTTTGTTGTAGTCAGGATGGTAACCCCCGTCGGATAATTCCCCATGATTTGCTTAAAAAGATCTTGTTTTTCAATATTCCCCATAATATATCTCTCCTTTTCCAATCTAAATTATTTATCAATTTTTCTTATGTTAAACGTGGTTTCTTACCTGTCAAAGATATGAGACTATAAAGCACTGCCGTAACAAGAATGGTTGGATACACAGCGCCTACTGAATTATTGAGAAATTCTGAGTTACTGACTACTAAGAAGAAAACTACACCGAAAGCCCAAACAGCCACGGCTTTTAGATTCACACCTTTGTAATACCAGTATTCTCCTCCTGTTTTCTCGAATTCCCTGACATCATATGAGCGCTTCCTCACAATGAAATAGTCAGCTACCAATATTCCAAGCAATGCACTTAAAACCATACCGATATATTCTAAGAAGCCCATAAATGTATCCAAGAAACTAGCTAGGAATAATGGTATCAGCATTAGAAAACCTGCTAAGATCGTTACCATCCAAATGGAGTGCAAAGGCTTGATCTTTTTCGTCACATTTGTGATGGAAATCCCTGCCGCCATCAAGTTTACAACATTGGTTGTCACACACGCTACTACGATGAGAATTAATGCAAATGATCCGAGACCTAGATTAGTTACAATAGAACTAGGGTCCGAATTTTCCGGATCATAAATTCCCGTGCTTAGCGCTGCGCCGATTGTGGCAATGATTCCGATAAACGCAAACCATAATAAGGAAAGATACGCGCCTACGAGCGGAGCGACAGTCGCTGTTTTTGCTGATCGTGTATATCTTGTAAATTCAGCAATTCCTAACACCCATGCTAAACTGAACGCAGCCATAATATCTACAGCCTTTCCAACTGGTATAACCGAATCTGCTGGCGCACTCCAATTCATGATGGCGGACAGTGGATGCGTTTTCAATACGACAACAGTAATCCAAATACCTAACACGAGAACCAATACCATACCGATTCTTTCAACAATTTTAATGGAATTTCTCCCTAGCGATACCGCCACAAAGTTCAATAAACTCATGAAAACGATACCTGCTATCATCGGTCCTACACTTCCCGGCTCACCGTACGCTGACCAACCAAATAAGTCTTTTAAAATAAAGCTCATGGAGATCACAGCGATAAATGTGTTAACTACTGCCCACCCTAGAAATACAATGGTGTTTAGTACCGTCGGGAGAAGACTTCCTTTCACACCGAAAGCGGGTCTGGTCAAAGCCATGGTAGAAGTCCCTACCTTAAAACCCATATATCCAACAAGTGCTAATATAAGATAGGCGATAGGGTTGGAAATCAATGTGACACCAATCGCCCCTGCAAACGCCATTCCAGCAACTGTTCCTCCTACATACCAAGAGGCATTATTGGAGTTGGCCCCAACCCAAATCGCCACCATGTCAAAAAAACCAATATTTCTTTGACTCATAGGGACTTCTTCAGTCGCGTAATGTTCTTCCGTAATAGCATCTAGTTGGTTGTTTTGCTGTGTTAGAGCGTCTGCCTCTAGCGTTACGCCTACCTCGGCCTTTACTGTGTCGATAGACTTCATAATCTTCCCCCTTTTTTAACGATTTACCTGAATGTTAAAAGTTCTACACTTCAGGCTGAGCTTAAACGGCTCTATGAAATTCGGGCACCATAACGTGAGGCATAAATTGTTCATACCGTACAGTTAGCTGATAACTTGTTATACACTTCTCTTAAATTGTCCGGGGTAAATTGTAATTCATCTGGCATATTAGATTCCCAAGCGTGATAAGGTTCCCCCAATAATTTATTGCAAAGTTGATCAGCATCAAAAATACTAATATCGTAAACCCAATTACCCATCATACAGACTGCTGCCATATGTGCTCCAACTGTTGTCGTACCGCAAATATCCTTCACTAGATTGACCTGATAATCACGATAGTAAGCATCCATTACAGTCGATAGGACACAGACATCTGTTAGAACTCCACCTACAATTAAGTTCTTTATATTTAAGCTTTTCAACATCAAGTCTAAACTGGATTCATGAAAACCACTGTATCGGTACTTATCCACGATGATATCGCCAGGTTGATTTTTTAACCCTTCGATGATATCAATCGAATCGGTATTCGTATTGTAGTAAAGCGGCTTCCCATTCTGATCAACAGGTTCTAAGTTTGCAAGTCCAATTCCATCGCCTCTATTGATATGGCGCGTATAAATGATGGGTATGTTTTTTTGCCTGCATACCTTGATTACATTGGCTGTTTTTTTAATAATTTCATCCATTCCTGCAACAGCGGACGTACCACCTTCATTTTGTAGGTCTATTAAGAGTAATGCCTGATTCTGACTATTCAATTAATTCACTCCTTTCGTTCATCATTTACCATGTACCATACAAGCGAATAGAAAAAATCTGACTTCTTTTATTTATAACGCAGAGCTAGCCCACTTTTACAATTCACTAAAAATGGGATTCCACTTTTTAAGTTCGAGTCGACGGACTTTTTCTTTTACATGGGGATCAGCCTCTGCCAATTGTTGAGCTTCTTCAAATGAGTCCGCTCTATAAATAATTAATCCCCCCGATTGATCGGCAAAAGGACCTCGGGCGAAGATTTTCCCCTGTTCATCGAGCCTATCCAAGTACTCGATATGTCGCGGTAGAACTTCTGCATTTTTTTCAGGCTGAATCATGTGTAAAAATGCCGTGTAGTAAGCCATAACCTTGCCTCCTAGTTACGATTCCAAACGACTAGTTTCATTTCTGTCATTTCCTCGATCGCATATTTCAATCCTTCTCTTCCATTTCCGCTTTCCTTAACGCCTCCATACGGCATGTTATCCACTCGGAAAGTTGGAATGTCGTTGATCATGACGCCTCCTACATACAATTCATCCGCTGCATATAGTGCCGTGTGGATGTCATTTGTAAAGATTCCTGCTTGAAGACCAAAACGCGAATCGTTCACTTGCTCGATCGCTTCCTCTACTGACTTCACTTGATCTATGACTAGGATGGGTGCGAATACTTCATTGCAGGAAACTTTCAGATGAGATCCAGCTTCCGTCAAAATAGTAGGATAAAGTATATTCCCTTGTACTTTTCCACCTGTAACTACGTTTGCCCCCTGGCTTTTGGCTTCGTCGATCCAACTCAATGTACGCTCTACGTCTTTTGAAGAAATCAATGCCGATACTTCCGTGTCTTCGCACAACGGATCACCCATTACGAGCTTTTCCGTTTCTTCTACGATTTTCGAAACGAATTCATCGTATAGCTCTTCGTGGATATAAACGCGTTGGAGTGAAATACAGACCTGCCCCTGGAAGGAGAATGCACCTGACACGCAGCGAGAAACGACTTGATCAAGATCCACGCCCTGGTCGATAATCACAGCTGCATTCGAACCTAGCTCAAGAGTTACCCTCTTTAATCCAGCTTTATTTTTGATTCCAATACCGACTGCTGGACTGCCTGTAAATGTAATCATTTTCACTCGATCATCCGTAACAATTTGATCGCCAATTTCTTGGCCATCGCCTGTGATAACGTTAAGCGCCCCTGCCGGTAATCCAGCTTCCATTAATAATTCCGCAATAAAATAAGAGGATAATGGCGTTTGTGCAGCTGGTTTTAACACAATCGTATTTCCGGTGGCAATTGCAGGACCGATTTTATGCGCTACTAAGTTCATCGGAAAATTGAAAGGGGTGATAGCGCCAATTACGCCAAGTGGTTCCCGTACAGTGTAGGCCAGACGATTCACTCCGCCCCGCGCCGCATCGAGCGGGAGAGTCTCTCCGTAAATGCGCTTGGCTTCTTCCGCTGCAAATTTATACGTCTCGATTGTACGAAGTACTTCACCTCTTGCTGTTGCAATGGGTTTTGCAGCTTCCATGGCAATGATTTCAGCTGCTTCTTCAGAACGCTCATGTAATAAGGAAACTAAATTTTCCAAAATCTCTGCTCGTTGATAAGCAGGCATTTTCGACATCACTCTACGCGTCTGTAGAGCGGTTTCGATTGCTTGATCTGTTTCATTTTTTGTGGCTTTAGCAATATGGGCAATCACTTCACCTGAATACGGGGAATGCAAATCCGTGTATTCTTTCGTTTCCACCCATTCACCATTAATTAGTAAGTGTTGCGTTTTTAAGCATGCAAGCGATTTATTCATCATCTAGTTTACCTGCTTTCTGCTAGTGGTGGCTATATTGGATTGATACTTCATGATTTGAATGATTTTGTGTTCTTCTTGTAAATATTCTTCGATTTTAAGGCTTAACCCGCCACTTCCGAATTTAACACGCTGCTCTTCGCCATTGCCAGTTCGCTTAATATATTCAAGAAAGACCAACACATTTTTACGTCTTTCCACTATATCTTCAAATCCTCGATCATAGAAAAACGTATCAATTGTGTTGTAGACACCTTTATTCACCCCAAATCGATCACTGCAGAGACGCACGAATGCTATATCCGTCAAATGAATCGCTGTTTCAACATGCATAATGGTTGCTCCTCTCTCTATATATTAGGCCCGCTTCGACTTATCGCATGATGAATGGATCGGGCATAGGCTCGCTGGATGTGTTGATCCAAACCGCTTTGCTTTGCGTATATTCATAAATCGCGTCGAAACCACTTTCTCTTCCGTGACCGCTTAGTCCGGAACCTCCGATTGGCATAAGTGGAGAAATACTTCTGTATGTATTCACCCATATGATACCAGCGTGAACGGCTTTTGCTACACGGTGGGCTCTTGCGACATCTCGAGTCCAAATTCCTGTGGCCAGGGCATATTCCGTATCATTGGCCAAAGCAATCGCTTCTTCCTCATCTTTAAATGGGATGATGCTCAACACGGGACCGAAAATCTCTTCTTGAACAATCCGGGCATTATGATCAGTCAGTTCTATAATTGTCGGTTCAAAATACCAACCTGTTTCCGTATTTTCTGGAGTCTTCCCACCGATGACAACCTTGCCGCCTTCCGCTTTACCAATACCCACATATTCCTTCACTCGTTCAAGTTGTGCCTCCGTAGCAAGCGGACCCATTTCAGTCTCGTCAAGGAGCGGATCTCCTATTTTAATTCGTTTGACGCGCTCCACCAGTTTGTCAAGCACTTGATCGTAAATGTCTACGTGGAGCAATGCGCGGGAACCTGCTACACAACTTTGACCGGATGCTCCGAAAATTCCAGCAATGATACCCATTGCAGCGCTTTCAGGATCGGCATCTTCAAATACGATGTTCGGCGATTTTCCACCAAGTTCAAGGGATACTTGCGCAAAGTTTTCTGCTGTATTCCTGACGACATGACGTGCTGATTCGCTGCCCCCTGTAAAGGCTACTCTTCTTACGAGCGGATGAGCTGTCAACGTATTGCCGACTGGCATTCCAAAACCGGTGACAACATTGACTACGCCTTTTGGAAATCCTGCTTCTTCCACATATTTCATCAACTCCAGAAGAGACGCGGATGTCATTTCAGACGGCTTGATAACAATGGTATTCCCTGCCACCAAAGCTGGAGCCAATTTGATCGTCGTTAAGTATAATGGTGAATTCCACGGTGTGATCGCGGCCACTACGCCTAAAGGCTCTCTCGTCGTGAAGGCAAATATATCCTTTTTGTCTATCGGCATGGTTTGGCCGTGGATCTTATCTGCCAACCCCGCATAGTAATAGAAAAACTCGGGTAAATAAGTGAGTTGTCCACGCATTTCCCGAAGTAACTTCCCATTATCCTTCGTTTCGAATTCTGCCAGTTCCTCAATATTTTGCGAAATCAACTCACCCAGTTTATGAACGAGTTTACCACGTTCTGTGTAGGTCATCTCAGCCCATTCTGAATGTTGAAAAGCTTCGTGTGCTGCTTGCACTGCCCGATTCACATCTTCTTCGGTGCCTTCCGCTACTTCACACCAAGCCTCACCCGTTGCGGGATTATAGCTAGGGAAATATTTACCACTTTCCGATTCGATCCACTCACCGTTGACATACATTTTATATCTTTTTAATGACATCTTGGCACACTCCTTTCATTCAATAGACATGCTCTTTGATAAATGAATGAATCGCCTGATTTACGATCTCCGGTTTTTCGACGGGTAACATATGTCTCGTATCCGGAACAATCAACAACTCAGAATTCAATAGTTTTTCATGTATTTGGCGCGACATTTTCGGTGTTGAACCCACATCATATTCGCCTGTAATGACGAGCGAGGGAACTGTAATATCCTTCAGCTGTTGCCAAACTTCTTCATCCGCCGTGGCAAATAACGTATAGGCCGCCATGTACCCGTCAGCATTATTTGTTTCGAGGCGGTGTCTCACTTCATTGATAATCTTTGGATTCTTTTCCTGAAAATCTTGATTGAACCAACGCTGAATTGCAGGCTCGATAGTAGTTTGTGGTCCTAATTCTTTCACTTTTTCAACTCTCGCAGCAATCGCTTTTCTCTGCTCGGGTGTTCTGTTGGCGACCGAATTCATAATGGTCAAGGTTCTAATTTTATCCGGAAACTTAGCGGCAAATGACTGCGCAACCATTGCTCCCATGGAGAAACCAACTAAATGTACGTTTGTCAGTTTTAACTCGTTCACAAGTGTGGCTAATTGCACGACAAACTGTGATAGTGAATAGGGACCGGGTGGATGCGAAGATCCCCCGTGTCCTAGCATGTCATATGTAATTACGCGATAATTAGCAGACAAACGATTCACTTGTTGTTGCCACATTGCATGATCCAGTCCGACACCGTGAATGAAAATTAGCGGTTCTCCCACTCCTGTTTCTTCATATAAAGTGGTTTCTTGATCATACGTAATGTTTGACATTAGGCAAGACCCATCTCAACCATATCTTGATGACGGTCACCTGTTCTTGGGAATGGACGGCCAGCTGTTGACACACTGATTGCAACTACGATTTCATTTGCACGCGGAGCATCTGGAATCATCGCTTCGAATGTCAAGAAATGAGAACGCTTGGAGTCTTCATTTTTGTGTACCATTGGAATCAGTACGGGAGTTCCTGCACCTCCGCGTTTGTTCGTAAATGGCAAGATACTTTTGCCTCCTACTGCATCGCGGAATTTATTACCGAATTTCAATGTATGGATGAATGCTGATGCATGTTCCATTTCACCGTCAACACCCACTACCGCAGCCTTACCGAATGCTTCCACATCGTCTGCGGAATCAATATGCTTAAATAATTCATCTACTAAAATTTCTCCAATTTCAGGAGCATACTCATTAATTTCCGGCATGAGATCTTCTACAAATCCTCTTTCAACCCATGGGTTTTTCATAACCAACATCGTGGTGATCATTTTGATCGGTGCATCTAATTGTTTGCCACCTTCCATGCGTGTTTCCTCTATTGCGGTATATACTTTGCGAACTTCTAACATATTAAACTACCTCCAATTTTGTTTTTGCGAATTTTGGCATAACTTCTTCCGTAAATAACTTCAAACTTTTCATCACTTTTTCATGTGGCAATGTGCTGTGATTTGTCCATAATAGCAAGTTTTGTAGATTCAGTTCTTCCTGGAGTTCCTGAATCTTTTCTGCAACATATTCTGGCGTTCCAACCAACATGTTTCTAGAAAACAGGAAATCAAAGTCCAGTTCTTGCCCTTCTTTCAGCTCTTCACCTGGATCAAGTAAATTACTGAGACCTCTCCAGTGACAGATCCAGCGGTACGTGTTCAGTACTGCCTCTTCAAAATCCGCGCGAGCTTCTTCCATCGTCTCCGCCACATAGACATCACGGACAAGTGCGATTCCTTCACCAAGTGGCACATCGATGCCTCTCGCTTCAGAAGCTTTCCCACGGTATAACTCGAACCGTTGCTTTAACTCTTTTACAGTTGGCATCCAGAAAATTCCGTTAATTCCCGTTTCAGCTGCAATTTCAATTGAACGAGGTGAATCAATTGTTTGCCAAATATTCGGCATACGGTTTTCATACGTATTCGGCATTAGCGATATTTTGCTTATTTCGCCTTTTTCCATATCCATGAATTCTGGAGTAGCTGGGCTCATGGGATGCTTCCACTTCAAGCCATCTGCAGGGAATTTAAAGAATTCACCTTTGTGAGAGAAGAAACGATTAGACCATGCTTTTTTCATAACTTCCAGTGTCTCTTCAAATAATGCTCGGTTTTGATCGTTATTTTTCGGATCTGCTAGAGGGTTTAAGTTAGCTGCTTCTCGACCGTACAAGCCACGAGCCAACCCTACTTCTACTCGACCTTTACTCAACTGATCAAGCATCGCAATATCTTCTGCTAAACGTAGTGGATGCCAGAATGTTGCAACGTTTGCGGCTTGGCCGATTCGAATGTTTTTTGTGCGAGCTGCAATATCTGCACCCATCATAAGCGGGTTAGAGATTAACTCATTTCCCTCATGGCCAAAATGGTGTTCCGTGTACCAAATAGAATCGTAACCGTTTTCATCACAATAAATCGCTTGCTCACGCGCTTCGTCCAATACTTTGTAATACTCATCGTGACGTCCTGGGCCTGATAGGTTTGCAAATATTCCAAATTTCATAATGTTTCTCCTCCTAGTTAATTGAGCTCGCACTCATTTTTTTGGCAATTCCCGTTTTCAATCCTTTAGCACTTGCTTCGACGTGACGTCTCATTGTGTTTTCAGCTTTTTCACGTCTTCCTGTCAAAATTGCATCTAATATACCTTGGTGTTCCTTCAGCGATTTTTTTAAACGTTCAGGATTATTGATACTTATTTGGACATAGCGTTGGTAGGGTATTTGATTCAGCATCAAGTTCAATAAATAGCTTAATTTAGAATTGTCCGCACCTGCCAATATCGCTGCATGGAACTGTTCATTTGCTTCCGCGTATAATTTTGTATCGTTATTCTGAGCGGCTACTTCCATTAATGCAACGGCTACTTCAAGTTGTTTGATCGCTACCGGGTTCTGAGTCTCTGCTAAGAGTCCCGCTGCAAAACCTTCTAACGCTTCTTTTACAGTGAAAAGCTCATCAAGTTCTTGTTCCGTTGGTTTTCTTACACAAGTACCTACACGTGGAATGATCTCCACAAGCCCTTCTCTTTCCAGTTGTTTCAGTGCTTCTCTTATAGGCGTTCTACTAACCTCGTAGTCTTGTGATAAAGCAGCCTCCGACAATTGTTTTCCCGGTTCATATTCCCCAGAAATGACTGCCTCCCGTATGGCATTCGTTACTTGTGCGGTAATACTGACAGTTTGTATTTTCTGTATTATCGTAATCACCTCTCTATGATTCATGTACGTTGGTAGGTCATTCTCATTTCAAAATATCAATCTACCATGTACCATACAAGCTATGAGATGAGTATATTATCTAATTATTCAAATGTCAACGAGTATTTGGATAATTTAATTTACTAATCTATTTTTCATTACATTTCTCTATCTGCCGCGACTTCTTTCACCGGGATCATATCTTGCTCCTCTTCGATAATTCCTTGTTCAATCGCAAGTTCTCTGGCTACTTTCGGTGCATACCACACGACAGGAAGTAAAAGAATGGATACTGGAACTGCTGCTATTACAACAAATGACTGCAATGCGCCAATTCCTCCACCACCGATTTTAATGAGAATCGTTGCAATAGTAGACATAATCACAGCCCAAAATACACGAACGACTTTTGGTGGATTCCCGTCTCCCGTCACGGCCATTGAGATGGAATAAGACATTGAATCTACGGTCGTCACTACGAATAACGTAGTTAAAATTAAGAAAACAGAAGGCATGATACTTCCTAACGGCATTTGTCCTGCGATTGCGATGATCGCGCTAGGCAATCCACCTTCCGTCAACGGTCCACTAACAGATCCTATATTTTTCAGCTCATAGAAAATGCCTGTTCCACCTAGAACCGTAAACCAAAAATTCGTAGTGATAGGTGCTATTACAGCAACCACAACAAATATCTCACGGATTTTTCTGCCGTTGGATATCCTCGCCACGAATAATGCTACCAGTGGGCCAAAACCTATAAACCAGCCAAAGAAAAAGAGTAACCAACCACCAAGCCATGCTTCATCACTGCGGAACGTACTAATATTTATAAATTCACTAATATACGTCCCGTAGGAGGACATAAATGAATTGATTATAAATAAACCAGGACCTAGCAATAACAAAAAGGCAGCAATCACTACGACCAAATTCACGTTCAACTTACTCAAAAATTGAATTCCTTTTTCGATACCTGTTAGCGTCGATACGAGCACCACACCAGTCAATAGTACAATAATGGAGAGTTGCGTTAAAAACGTATCCGGTATCCCGAAGATTGCACTGACGCCATAGCTGACTTGTAAACCAAGAAAACCAATCGGACCAATCGTCCCCGCGGCAGCGCCTATAATACAAAATACATCAGCAGCTGTTCCCCACTTGCTCGTTAACACTCTTTCCTTCAATATCGGATATAGAAGAGTTCTAGGTTTCAACGGCATGCCTTTATGTTTATGTGCGTAAATTAAAATAATCGCACTAATTGCGCCATATACGGACCATGCAGTAAAACCCCATGACATATAACTTTGAGCTAAGGCTGGACCTATCGCATCCTCCGTGCTAGCTGCAATCCCTTTATGCATTGGAGGCACGTCTAGAAAATAGTACATAGGCTCTGCTGCTGCCCAAAAGACTCCGCCGGCTCCAAGACCTGTCGTCAGGATCACGGCTACCCATTTGAAATACGTCATTTCAGGTTTCTTTGCATCACCAAGACGAACTTTTCCGTACTTTGATACTGCTAACACTGCCCCAACAACAAAGGTAGCCATCATAAGAAATTGCCAATACGCACCGAAGTAACGAATGGAAAGATCAAAACCTTTATTCACAAAGCTACTGACCGTGTCCACTTTAAAGAGTGAAAATAACACGAATACTACTAAAACGCCTCCGCTAAATAAGAAAACAGGCCAATCAACCTTTTCGCGAATAAATTTCCAATAACTTTTCGTCATAATCCTCCTCCTAGTTCACAATATTTCTACTAACACTTCGTCACTGAGTCACAACTAAACTTCCTTTCATTAAATTTTGGTAGCGCTTTCTTTATGGAAAATATGAATGTACTTCTTGTTGCATGTACCATACAAGTGCTTGTAATATAGATTATATTTTAAATTCGGAATTGTCAATATATATTTTCACACTTTTCAATTAGTATAAATCTTATTTTGTTCAACATAAAAATATAGATATTTATCTCATTTTTATTAGTTGTATGCGATAGTATCATCTATTTATTGTGAGGCTTTTAGCAGACGCTTCATTATCTGACGTATTATAGATACAAAAACAACGCGAATCCCCTAATGGTTCGCGTTGTTTCCCTCTCCGTTCCATATCTCTGAATTTTATGGAAACCTATTCACCATTCATGAAGTACCAGATCACGACAGCATTACACAACTTCGACATTGGTTGCAGATCGCTGCCCAAAAATCATTCTAGCAAGGTGTTTCATCATACTTTATTCATTTCACGTTAAACTCCGAAACTAATTTTTGTAGTTCTTCTGCTACGTGGGACAAAGAAAAGGCTGAAGAAGCGATCTCCTCCATAGAAGCAAGTTGTTCTTCACTAGACGCTGCCACGCTACGGGAATGGTGAGCAGAATCCCTAGCGATTTGACTCATATCTTTAACTGAAACCGTGACTATCTGGCTACTTGCTGACATTTGTTGTGTTGTGGTTGCTACTCCTTGAATTTGGTTGGCAACTTGGTTTAATGAATGGTAAATGGTTTGAAACTTTTGTTCCGTGTCATTGACAATCAGAATTCCACTATCTACTTCATCATTTACTCCATTCATACCTACGACAGAATTGTCTGTTTCGTTTTGGATTTCCGAAACTAAGTTAGTAATATGCTGTGCTGAATGAGTCGATTGGTCCGCAAGTATCCGTACTTCATTGGCGACAACGGCAAACCCTTTCCCATGGTCACCAGCCCTCGCCGCTTCAATCGCGGCGTTCAAAGCTAACAGGTTTGTCTGCTTAGCGATTTTCCCCATTACTTCCACGATCGATCCAATTTTCTCGGAGTGAACTTTTAATTTTTCAATCGATGAATTAGACTCCTTGACTGTCTTGCGAATCACATTCATTTGACCTATTAGGTGTTGCAATAAAGCATTCCCTTCCTCCGCCTCGATTGATGAGTTTTGTGCCGCTTCCGAAACATCCAAGCAATCGATCGCAATTCCTTGCAGTTCTACATCCATCCTAGTCATCATCTGTACAACTTCATCCGCACTTTCTGTCTGTTTTTCCGAGCCAAGGTCAACTTCCTGGATTGCGGTCACAATATGTTCAGTCGCTTCTGTATTTTGTTCTGTATTTGCCGTTAGTTGTTCCGCGGACGATGCTACTTCGTTCGATGTAACAGTAATTTGCGTAATCAACTGGCGGACATTATGAATCATTTGTTGAAAGTCTTGTACGAGGGCACCAATTTCATCCTTATTTCTTACCTTCAGCACATCCACCGCAAGATTTCCGTCCGCTACTTCTTTGGCTTGGCTTGCAAGTGCCATCAATGGATTGGAAATGCTTCGCGAGAAAAAATAAATAATGATTACGCCTAGAACTAGTGATAAGGTGAGTGTAATGGCAAGGGAGTGTAAAATTGCGTTTGCTCTTTTATTAAAATCCTGATAAAAACTATTTGTACTCAAAATCCATCCCCAAGTTGGCTCAAGCTCAGCGTAACTAACGTTTAGTGCCATGTGTCCGGGCTCGTCAGGAAGCTCCCACATCGTGTCCATATAAATTGATCCTTTGGCTTGCACATTGTTAATCATTTTTTGAAAGAAGTATTCCCCATTGTTGTCTTGATAGTCCCATGTGTTTGTTCCTTCCAAATACGGATCTGCCACTTGGTTCCCTTGTTCGTCAATAATATAAAAGTAGCCGTTTTCCCCCAAGTCTATATTTTTATTAATTGGACGCGTTCCGTCTGCTGACTTTTCTCCTAAAACAGATACTTTCACATATTCTTGCGCATCTTCAAGGCTAATATTTCCTTTTTGCACCTCTTGGTCTATCACTTTTATTACTTCTATTGTTTGCTTAACACTATTTTTCAACATCAATTTTCCCGATTCGTTTAGACTGTCTATAGACAATTGATAGCTGACGATACCAACAAGAAGTGCGGGTATACATAAAAACAGAAAAGAAATTAACATGATTTTTTTTCTTAAGTTCAAACGAAACATCTCTGTATCCCCCCATAAACCATATTTAAAATCCAAAAAAGAGCTGCTTGGCGATTAACTATCCATTGTTGCAACTCTTTTTCATTTAACCTTATTTAGCTGATTAAAGCTCCTATGTTTCCACGCAAAATCAATTACCTCCTCCTTACTTCGCACTAATTTCGTTACTAGTCCCATACCAGTCCAATGACGACAAGTACCTATGAATGTGTATTTTGTATTTCATCCTAGTCATCTCACTTTATATGAAAAAAACTACAATGAAGAACTTTAACAACATTTCTTCCACAATTGCCTTTCAATTTTCTTGCAAACAGATCTTTTGTTTCACTTGCATGTACCATACAAGAGCTTTTATTATACATTATATCCAACTTTCAGAATTGTCAATATACAATTTGAATAAAATACCAGGTTCCCGAACAAACCATAACTCATTCTCAATTGCTTCAGATTTGTGTGGAGACCTGGCACCCTTCAAACTAAGTATATCTACTGGTTTCACATGCCAGCCTTCTTCATTTTAAGCGGATTGTTTTTTAAGCCTGTAGTTGAAAAGAGCCTAATGAAACTCTCGATTCAAAAACAAATTATACAGTTAATCGTCCCTTATTTTTTTCACTAGTAAGTATTACACTGATTCGTTATGGGATAGAATTTGGTTCGGGGAATTTTGATTGGTCATGGTATGTACATGATATATGGATTATTATTGTTGGAGGACATTTTGTGCTTAGCGCCTATGGTGTTGTCTGGTTTGTGACTACTCTGTTCTATACATACCTGTTTTTCTTGTATTGCTGCAATATGTCCTGATTATACGTAAGTTCTTTCCGTCTGACGAAATAAAATGTATACGAATAATCGCATAGTGCGTGTATAAGCTTACTATATACCTCGCCTGTAGGGTTCTCCTTTATATCCCAGTACTCCATCTCCCCAGCTCTTTTCAAATCGTTTTTTCCATACGCTCATTATCTTAATAAAATGTTAATGTTTAGAAGTATGCTAAAAGCAGCCACAAAGAAAAGTAATATCGCCAGTCTCTTCCTTTTTTCTTTCAATTGATTTATTCCTATGAGTAAAAGCATGACTCCCAAAAGAATCTGCATATAAGGCAACGTGATATTTTCACCGGTTAGTAAACTATAACTAGAAACGACAGCTACTATGATTCCCACTATAGCAATGAATATATTCATTATGTTCAAAGATCTCCCTTCTTTAAAATTTATTACTCTTGACTGTCATTTGGTCCATTCTCTAAGTTGTTCGGACTTTTTCTATCCCTTTCTTCAACATGGAAAAATACCGAAATGATAGATATTCTTATCTTCATTAGTAAATTCAATCTTTCTATTTTACATGAACAGATCAGAATATATTCTCAATAATAATCTACCCTATAAATCAATCTAAAAAACACCCGTATAAGAATATTCATGAATGTCTACGCAAACATGTCTTATTCTCACACAGGTACGCAGTATACATTACTTTATAAAGCTACTTCTTTCAGTGCTTGTAAATGTTCGGTATCGAAGTAATAGAATTCATTGCAGAAATGACAATTCGCTTCGGCGTGTCCATCGGTTTCAATCATGTCTTGAATCTCTTCGCTTCCTAAGCTGATAATTGCATTAGTGATCCGATCCACAGAGCATTGACACTGAAATCGAACGGGCATACTTTCTAATACTGTAACATTTTCCGATCCCAAAACGTGCGCAAGTAGTTGTTCGGGTGTACTTCTTTCTGAGATCATGGACGACAGCGGTGCAATTACTTTCATTCGGTCTTTAATGATATTCAATACTTCTTCATCCGCGCCCGGCATGAGTTGAATAATAAAACCACCCGCGGCTTTTACAGTAGAATCAGAATTTACTAACACGTCTACTCCGACTGCAGATGCTGTTTGTTCCGATTTAGAAAGATACGATGTATAGTCTTCTCCAATTTCTCCGGAAATGAGAGGGATTTGTCCGACGAAAGGATGCATCAGCCCGACATCTTTTGAGACAGTTAATAAGCCATTCATTCCGACTGCTTTTCCTACCTCGTTTATTTCCATTTCCGTTTGAGGATTCGAGACATATCCACGAACCTCACCTTTCGCGTTGGAATCCACCATAATGGTACCGAGTGGTCCGCCACCATTGATTTTAACCGATACTTTTTCCTCGCCTTTTAACATAGCGCCAAGAATTACACCGGCTGTCATTGAACGTCCGAGGGCGTCTGTAGCTGTTGGCTTAGCTGCATGCCGTCGCTGTGCTTCCGCTACTGTTGCAGTTGAATTCACGGCATAGGCACGTATTTGATTTTGATAAGCCACTGCTTTCACTAAATAATCATTCATTCTATACACCCTTTCTATAACCTTTAACGTTTAGTTGAGCTTTGTTTCTCTTAGATTTTCGGGTGTTACACCACTTCCAAGCGGAACGACGATTTGTCACCGAATTTTATGCACGCTGCGGTTTAACTTGCGATACCGTTAATCCATCACCAACCGGCAATAATACTGACATCAAACGAGGATGCCGTGCTGTATATTCATTGAATTCCCGCATACTTTCTGTATATTGTTTCTCTGGTATGGACGAGTCTGCTACTGAACCGCCTGCCAACACGTTATCAGCTACGATCAACGCATTCGGCTCAGCTAACTCTAAACAGCTGTCTAAATAGTTTCGGTAATTCTCTTTATCCGCATCAATGAAAAAGAAATCAAATGTTTTTCCTTTTGCTTTCAATGCTTCCAAGCTATCTAAAGCAGGTCCGGTTTTATACGTCACTTGGTCACCAAAGCCCGCCTTCGTTAAATTAGCATTTGCTAACTTTGCGAATGATTCCTCTAATTCGAGTGAAGTCAAATGCCCTTCCTTGCTAAATCCTCTCGCCAGACATATACCGCTATATCCGCCAAGCGCACCAATTTCAAGAACATTTTTTGCGCCAGTCAATGAAACGAGCATCGTCAAAGCCTTGCCCGACGCAGGAGAAACTGAGATCGAACGCATACCATTTTCTTGGATTGAGCATAGGACATCCTCAAGAACTTGATCAGTTGATACAAAAGTTTGGTCTATATATTGGTTAATCATTTTCATTAAATAACTCCTCCTCTGTATAGTAAGTGGAATGCAACATTATTCATTTAACACACTTTCCGCAAGTACTTTGGATTTATCACCGTAAACTTTTGTAATATGTACATCTCCCCATGCACAAAGCGCGCTTAAAATAGCTTCTAAACTTTGGCCATATTCACTTAATTCATATTCAACTTTAGGCGGCACTTGATTGTAGACCATTCTATTTATCACTCCGTCCGCTTCTAATTCACGTAATTGTTGAGTTAACATCTTTTGCGTAATGTTTGGCATTAATCTTTTTAATTCACTTGTACGCTTTCTACCATGAGTCAAATGACATAGTATGACACACTTCCACTTACCACCTATTACTTCCAATGTTGCTTCCACACTAATATTATATTTCTTGCTCATTTCATTCGCCTCCGCTTTGGATAGGTACTAAAAGGTGCCTACATTACTTTAAAGTGCGTACTTCTCTTTTAGTTTTCTATACTTCATACTAACATTTGCAGGTGGATTTCACTACATCAACGATTTTGATGCCATAAAATTTGCATGCGATGTATTACGAGGAGGGACGTAAGAAAATGTCAATAGATAAAAAACGCAGTACATTTGCATTGCTTGCATTAGCTATCAGTGCATTTGCGATAGGTACTACCGAATTTGTGAGTGTCGGACTATTACCACTCATTGCTCAAGATTTAGATATTTCAGTTTCACTGGCCGGATTGACTATTTCCTTATATGCTATAGGGGTGATGATCGGTGCTCCAATTCTTACCAGTCTAACGTCTAGATTACCTCGTAAGACCGTTTTAATCTGGATCATGGTCATATTTATCATCGGCAACAGTATAGCTGTAGTTGCAACGAGTCTAAGCGTATTACTGTTTGCACGCATTATTTCCGCCTTTTCACATGGCGTGTTCATGTCGATCGGTGCAACAATCGCCGCAGATTTAGTGCCAGAAAATCGTAGAGCAAGTGCTATTTCCATCATGTTTACCGGATTAACAGTTGCGACGATAACCGGAGTTCCTTTTGGCACATTCATCGGTCAACATATGGGATGGCGTTCTGCTTTTGTCTTAATTGTGATTATAGGTGTAATTGGGCTTGTTTCGAACAGTCTCCTAATTCCTTTAAACTTACGACAGAGCGCACCGACTACATTGAGTGATCAAACGAGACTTTTGACAAATGGCCGTTTACTACTAGTATTTACTATTACAGCACTCGGTTATGGCGGAACATTTGTTGTGTTCACCTATTTGTCTCCTTTACTGCAGGAAGTGACAGGATTTAAGCAAAGTACAGTTGTCATGATCTTGCTCGTCTATGGAATCGCCATCGCAATAGGAAACATGTTGGGTGGAAAACTGGCCAATAAAAATCCCATTCATGCGTTATTTTATATGTTTATCGCACAAGCCGTTATCTTATTCCTATTGACATTCACTGCACCGTTTAAAGTGGCTGGATTAATCACCATTATATTGATGGGTATATTTGCTTTTATGAATGTTCCAGGACTACAAGTATATGTCGTAATCTTAGCGGAACGATTCATTCCACGTGCGATCGACGTAGCCTCTGCGATAAATATTGCCGCTTTTAATGCTGGAATCGCCATTGGTTCGTACCTTGGTGGGATGGTGACGGATTCGATCGGTATTATTCATACACCATGGATTGGGGCAAGCATGGTAATGTTTGCAGCGATCTTAACAGGCATTGCTCGTTTACTGGAACGTAAAGACCATGTAACCATACAAGCACTGAAGGAGGTGATGTGACGAGTAGACTGCACGTTTAGTAATGACTATGGATGGAGGAAGAAATCATATGAAAAATTTGCAATCAACAACTACACTATCTAACGGGGTTGAAATGCCTTGGCTTGGTCTCGGAGTATTTAAAGTAAAAGAAGGTTCAGAGCTCGTAAACGTTGTAAAAACTGCAATTGAGCACGGTTACCGCAGTATCGATACAGCAGCGATTTACGACAACGAGAGTAGCGTAGGTAAAGGTATACAAGCAGCACAAGTGGATCGGAAAGAATTATTTGTCACATCGAAAGTATGGAATAGCGACCTTGGTTATGAAAAAACACTTGCCGCTTTTGACGAGAGTATAACGAAACTTGGTCTAGATTACTTGGATCTATACCTCATTCACTGGCCTGTAGAAGGAAAATTTATAGAGGCATGGCGCGCATTGGAAACCTTGTACGAAGAAGGAAAAGCTAGAGCGATCGGCGTAAGTAATTTTCAGCCGCACCATTTAGAAGAATTAATGAAACATGCAAAAATCAAGCCGATGGTAAATCAAGTCGAATACCATCCCCGTTTAACACAAAAAGAAGTACAAGCATTCTGCCAAAAGCATGATATCCAAATCGAAGCATGGTCACCTCTCATGCAAGGTGAGTTACTGGCCAATGAAGAATTACAAGAAATTGCGGATCACTACAAGAAAACCGTAGCGCAAGTAATTTTGCGTTGGGATTTGCAAAATGGTGTAGTGACCATACCCAAATCAACGAAAGCCCACCGCATCGCTGAAAATGCGGATGTATTCGACTTCGAACTCACTTCAGAAGATATGGAACGAATCGATAAGTTAAATCAAGACGATCGAATCGGACCCGATCCTGACAACTTCGACTTCTCATAATCAAACAAAAATAAAGCCTGTCCAACCAAACTCTGGTTCGGACAGGCTTTTCAAATTTTTTAAGCTATAGAGAATAGCATGCACACCAATTTAAATCCATTTCTGCAGAAAAACGACGAAATCTCCTTATTCCCTCATTCGATTCCCTAATACGGAGTCAAATAGTTGTCTCGCATATGAATGAGCAAAGTGGAATACTCCATCTGTTTTCACACTTTCATCCACCACTCGTCCATCCTTCATTACATATATTCGATCACATGCATACATGACCGCTTGCAGATCATGCGCAATGAATAAAATCGACATACCCATTTCCCGATTCTGTTCTAGAAGCAAATCAATGATTTCCCTTTGAATTAATCGATCCAAATTGGATATGATTTCATCACAAATGAGCAAATCGGGTTTAACTAAAAGCGAGCGAAGCAAGTTGACACGTTGCCGTTCCCCGCCACTCAATTCTGAAGGGTACTTATGTAAATGCGCTTCCGATAATTTTACTCTTCCAAGCATTTGCCGAATATGTGCATCACGATCGCCTTTCATCGCGCGAAGAGGCTCGAGCAATATTTTACGCACTGTCCAGGAAGGATTTAGCGCGGCAGATGCATTTTGAAAAATTAATTGGGTCGCTTGATAAAAGGATTTTCGGCTTTTTTGTGTGACTGGTTTACCGTTGAATGTAATGAGACCACTGTCCGCTGATTCCAGTTGCATTACGACACGTGCGAGTGTACTTTTTCCACAACCACTCTCGCCTACTAAACCTACAACTTCTCCTTCATGTACAGTCAAATCTATGCCATTCAACGCTATTTTCGTCTGGTTTCCGTTGTTGTAACGTTTTGAAACATTTGATACAGCTAACATTTGCCACCCACTCCTAAAATCTACTCTCTAACAATCGCTTCGTATAGGCATGTTGGGGGTGCGAGAAAATCGTTTCCACTTTTCCCGTCTCCACAATGCGTCCTTGCTGCATAACGATCATTTCATGAGCGGCTTCAGCGACGATATCCAGGTCATGGGTAATAAGAAAAATCGTCGTCCCCTTTTCTTCATTCAAACGTATTAGCAATTGGATGAATTCTTTTTGAAGCACCATATCGAGTGCGGATGTAGGCTCGTCTGCAATGAGTAAAGCAGGTTCCACGTAAAATGCGCATGCAATCATACACCTTTGCAACATCCCGCCTGATAATTGAAAAGGATATTGCTCGACCACTTCCCAACCTAGTCCCAACTTGTCTAAAATCACATGCATTTTTTCATTGAATACCTGTAATGAATCTCCTACTCGTTCCCCTGAAAATGCATAGAGTTGACGCCCCATTTTCACCGACGGATTAAAACTGTTTGAGGCGTCTTGGAATATTGTGAAAATATCCTGCTTCCTCACGTTTTCCATCTCCTGATCAGACGCATCCAATACGTTTCGATCTTCGTACATGATAGATCCGCTAACTTTCGCGTCGTCTGGCAACATGCCAAGTAAGGCGGACACCGTCAGGCTCTTTCCACTGCCACTTTCTCCAATCAGCGACGTGATGTTTCCACGCGGTATCGTGAAATCCATATGATGTGTAATGTGCTTACCTTGTATATGAATAGATAGGTCTCGTACTTCAATCATTGACCCGCCTCCGCTCCGGATTTTTCCATGCCTCTCCGATAAAGTTAATGGCGAGGATCGTCAAGAAAATCATAATACCTGGAAATAATCCAATCCACCAAGCACCAATTAAAATATCGTTTTGCGCGTAGTATAACATATTCCCCCAAGAAGGAATCGCTGGAGGTATACCAATGCCGAGAAAACTAAGTGACACTTCCATAAAAATCGCGGCAGCAAAATTAAATAGCGTCACGACAAAAATAGCAGGTATGCTGTTGCGTAGCAAATGACTCCATAATATATTCCAAACAGGCGTCCCCAACATGTTGGCCATTTTAACAAACTCTTCTTCTTTTAAACGAATGAATTCTGAACGCACAATCCTTGCGGTCACAAGCCATCCCGTCAATCCAATGAGCAGTGCCATGCTCCACATGCCGCCTTGAATGATTACTTGAAAAACCAAAATAATAATCAGTGCGGGAATGGTAATCAGTGCTTCCAATAATCGCATCATGACGGTATCGATTACACCGCCGAAATATCCACTAATCCCACCATACACAACTCCAATGAATAGCGACAAAATAACCGAACCACTTGCTACAACGAGTGTCACTTTTCCACCTTCCAGTAAACGCGAAAAAACGTCTCGGCCTAAATGGTCCGTTCCTAACCAATGATCACTACTCGGGGCACTATATATTTCATCCATGTTCATGTCATTCGGACTGTAAGGGGCGAGTATAGTTGAAAACACTGTCAACAATACAATCAATCCAAGAAGGCTATACCAAAACAAAAGTGCTTTCCGTAACTTCATTTACCGGATGCCTCCTTTACGTAGCTTCGGATCGATAGCATACATAATGAGATCGACAATAAATAGCGTAATGACGACCAGGACACCCGTCACCATAATGCTGCCCATTAGTAAAGGGAAATCCTTTGTTACGACTGCCTTTACTGTCAATTGCCCAATTCCAGACCACGCAAACAATGATTCCACAATAATAGAACCGCCAAAGAACGACGGAATAGTCATAGCGATGTAATTCAAGTACGGAATAGAGGCGTTACGCACGATTCCGTTTCGAATGGATCTCTCCAACACACCATTTGCCCGTGCCACCTTCACATAGTACTGGCCATTTTCTCTCTTAATACTTTCCTGTAGAAAACGTGCATAAATCCCTACATGCGTTACAATCATCACACTGGCGGGCATGATGAGATGACGGATTTTATCTACCATGCCGCCATTACCACCTACATCGCCCGAACCAGAAGAAGGAAGAATCCCTAGACTCACAGCAAAGACATAGATGAACAAAATACCTAGCCAAAAGGGAGGTATGGAAGACGTCGCGATACTAATAGTGGAAAGTCCTCTATCCCATATAGAATTTGCTCTCATACCGGCTACTGTACCGAGCCAAAGTGAACCTATAACAATACAAAACATCGTCACGCTAAATAAAAGTACCGTATTCGGTAGTCGTTCCATGATGATTTCAAAAACAGGTCTGCCTTCTTTATAAGAAATCCCTAAATTCCCTTTAACGGTTTCTCCTAGCCACGCAACATATTGCTCTGCAACAGGACGGTCTAATGCATACGCACGGGTAATGCGTTCTATTTCGGCTGCAGTTAACGTCTGCGCATTTCCTCCATAGAAAGCTATTGCAGGATCTCCAGGTGCTACTTGCATAATGAAAAAAGAGAGGAAGCTAACGATGAAGAGGACTATGAGCCCCATCACCATTCGCTTCCCAATCCATTTACCGATCATTCCACTTCCACTCCTCAACGTTCCAGAGGAAACCAGATCCATGATGACCTAGCGTTCGTTCTTTCACACCGCTCACATTTTTATTAATACCATACACCGCATTCACGTAGGCAATAAAGTCAAATGCCGGATCCTTCGCAAGTTCTTCTTGGAACTGCATATAAATTGCTCTACGTTCTTCCGGATCCGTCGTGGTGCGCCCTTTTGCAAGGAGTTCATCCACTTTTTCATTCGAATAACTACCATAATTGTAACCGGAGCTATTGATACTCGATTCATTCGTATGGAACAATATGTGCGTATGATGATCCGCGTCATAGGGACTGCCCCAACCAACCATGAACGCATCTGCGTCTTCGATCGTAATCGCACTCCAGTCGAGTGCAGCTACTTTTACATCCGCTCCAATGTCTTTAAAGCCTTCTGCAACGTAATTCGCCATATTGACACGAACGGTATCACTTGCAGGGGCAGTGATCGTAAATGCCAATTTTTCTCCATCTTTCGTACGGATACCATCCTCATTTTCTTTCCAACCCGCTTCATCTAATAGCGCATTCGCTTTCTCCACGTCATAGGTGTACTTTTCAATTTGAATGTTATTGAATTCATGGTTTTGCAACGGTGAATAGGCTACAGTGCCATGTCCTTTTAAAATCCCGTTTACTATTTGCTCTCGGTCGGTGGCATAACTAAATGCACGACGGACATGGACATCTTTCCAAAGATCCAAATTCATATTGAATAAAATACCGCGGTAATCCGCCGATTCTATATCGTAAATCGCTACATTCTCTTCTCTTTCCAAGTTTTCAACTTGTACAGGATCCAACAGTGCAACATCTACCTCGCCCGATTTTAACTGAAGGGCCCGAACATTACTATCAGGAATAAATTTAAAAATCACTTGTTCAATCGAAGGTTTCGTTCCAAAAAAGTCGCTGTACGCCTGTAATGTCAACGAATTGCCGCGATCCCAATTATCAAACATATACGGCCCAACACCAATCGGATGGCTGTTAAAGTCAGCCGTTCTCATATCGATTCCTTCAAAAGCATGTTTCGGAAGAATCGGTACGGTTAACTTGTCTAATAACGGTGTAAATGGCTGTTTTAATGTAACTTCTACGGTATAATCATCCAGCGTTTTGATAGATTCCACTTTTTCAAAATCAGACTTCAAAAATGAAGCGTTTTGATCATCCATAATACTTTCTATCGTGAACACGACATCTTCTGCCGTGAGTTCTTTCCCGTCATGGAATGTAATACCTTTTTTTAACATAAATGTATACGTAAGTTGATCTTCTGATACATCGAACGAGTCCGCGATATCCGTAACTACTTTATTAGTTTCATCAAATCGCATGACTCCACGAAACAACAATGCATCTAGGTTCGTTTCTTCGAGAATCGGGTTTAGCCCTTCGAACTCCTCTTCGGAAGCATAAATGAGTCGATTTTCTTTAGGTGGAGTCGATTTCTCCACATTCTCTTTTTTATTACAACCTGCCACCATCACTACGAGTACCATAAATAGTACAAGCATTTTCTTATTCATTGTAATCATACATATCTCCTTTTTAAGTCAATAAATTTACCATATTTCATAATTATTTCATGTTTGTATACATTTGTCCCGTCTAACGATTACTATTTTTCATTATAGAGCGTTATAAATCCGGTAAAACTTTCATAGCCCCCAAAATCAACCAAGTGCTCAGTGCAAACGGCATCGTCAATGCAGGAAGTCCAAACGGTAATAACCAAATGCTGACACTTGCCATTAAGGGAACTGTCATACATCCCGCCACCACCCCTGTAATAGGTCCATAGCGATTCTCCTTCCTGTTGTGCTGCCCATTTCCCTGCTAGCCCAAATTACCGCAATGAATAATAAAAGACCAGGTATAGCTTCAGTGACAAAAAAGATTTGACCGATTCCATTGAACGTTGCTCGAAGTAGATTGATTTTGCCTTCTATATGCAATTCCCAATTAGCCAAACTTTGCGGAGACAATGAATCACTTAACTTGATACTATCGAGTTTATAGGATGAAAGCAGTACAAACCAAGCGAATAGAATAAATGGTAATGTTAAGATGGGAAAGTCGAAGTTGCCCAGGAAATACATAAGCGTCGCGGTGATTACCGCAGTGATCGCGGCTCCAACCAACGCCACAAACCAGGCGGTAGGTCCTGTCAAAAATGTTTGTAGCACTAATCCGGAAAGCACAGAATTATAGCTCATCAAACCTTTACTGAAGATATACATATATTGAAGCCCTTTCCTCTCCACATCTACTCAACGCCGAATATTAGCTACCCTTTTAAATGGCAGATGAAAAGTATACTGATACAAACTTATCTGACTGTTAACATTTCCACAAAAATCATACCATTATACTACTAGTTAGACGGTATCAGGAGTAGTTCTACTTCCACCTTTACTCTCATTAGCTTATAGTTGATTAATAGATGATTTTTTCTCAGTCATCTCTTATATTACTAATACATAAACGGAAAGGAATTACTACATGATTACACAATTTTTCTCCTACTACAAGCCACATCGGCGCTTGTTCTTGATCGATTTTTTCAGTGCGATTTTTGTAGCACTGCTTGAACTGGCTTTCCCTCTCGCTGTTCAGTGGTTTATCGACGCACTACTGCCATCAGGAGATTGGAACCGAATTATCACAGTTAGCTTTTTACTATTGCTCGTCTATTTGGTGAGTACGTTACTTCATTATATTGTTAGCTATTTAGGGCATAAGCTTGGGATTAATATTGAAACCGATATGCGCCGTGAATTGTTCGAACATGTGCAGAAACAATCTTTCCGATTTTTTGACAATACCAAAACAGGCCACATTATGACGCGCATTACGACTGATTTATTTGATATCGGTGAACTGGCTCACCATGGACCAGAAGATGCTTTCATCGCGGTCATGACGATTCTAGGCGCATTCGGAATTATGTATACGATCAACCCTGAGCTCGCTTTGATCGCCATCGTGATGGTTCCGCTCCTCGCAGTAGTTGTCTCTTACTCTAACAAGAAGATGAATGCGGCTTGGCATAAAATGTATCAAAATATCGCGGATGTCAATGGACGGGTTGAGGATTCTGTGTCTGGCTCACGCGTAGTGAAGTCATTTACGAATGAAGACTTTGAATTACGTCGTTTCCAGCAAGACAATGATCAGTTCCGCTTGGCTAAACTTAAAGCGTATAAAGTCATGGCTTGGGCTACGTCTTCGATGTATATGCTCACTCGCCTCGTCACACTCGTTATTTTGATTGTCGGTGCTTGGTTCACAGTGAATGATAAATTATCGTACGGTGAACTCGTCAGCTTTATTTTATTCAGCAATATTTTGATTAAACCTATTGATAAAATTAGTGCCTTGCTCGAGCTATATCCAAAAGGGATGGCAGGTTTTAGTCGTTTCCGTGCATTAATTAACCAAGATCCGGAAATTAAAGATAGAAAAAACGCGCTAGTCGTTGATCAGTTACATGGAGATATTACACTTCGTGATGTGACATTTGGCTACGACGTGGAGCGACCTGTGTTACGCAATATCGACTTAACGATTCACGCTGGACAAACCGTTGCGTTCGTCGGCCCTTCGGGTGCTGGGAAGACGACTATTTGTTCACTCATTCCTCGTTTTTACGAAGTCAATGAAGGTTCCATTTCAATAGATGGAATAGATATTCGGGACATGACGCAGAAATCATTACGTAGTCAAATTGGGATCGTCCAACAAGATGTCTTCTTATTTACAGGAACGATTCGAGATAATATCGCGTACGGTAAATTAGATGCAACAGACGAAGAAGTATTTAAAGCTGCAGAAAAAGCCCATCTAACCGACTTAATCGATAGTATGCCGAATGGCTATGACACGCAAATTGGTGAACGCGGATTAAAACTCTCAGGTGGACAAAAGCAGCGCCTCGCAATCGCTCGAATGTTCTTGAAAAATCCACCGATTCTTATTCTTGATGAAGCAACTTCCGCACTGGATACAGAAACGGAACGTATCATTCAACAATCACTTGAAGAACTAGCCGTTAATCGCACCACACTAATCATCGCGCATCGCCTCACAACGATTCGCAATGCTGATCAAATCATCGTGATGACAGAAGATGGTATCGAAGAGCAAGGAACGTATGAAAATCTATTACGTCAAAACGGTACATTTGCTCAATTACATGATGCTAACCAAATCTAAATACACAAAAAACCCCTGTGCCGAAATGTTTGCGGCACAGGGGGTTTGAATAGGAAGTTCGAGATAAAACACTTTCGAAATCACTCCAAACGCATAGTCGTGATGCACGTGTTATCCCCATCGAATGTAGTGATTTCAGATACGGTTTTTTTCGTATCCTGTTTGATCGTGACAGTGAATGTGTCATTACGCGGAAGCCATAGGTCAATAAATCCATTGGCTTCAGTTTTCTTAACTTCATCGAGAATCACATGACCTTCAGAATCTTCTATATGTACATCGAAATCTTCCTCGACGAGTTCACCTTGACAACCTGTTAGACTATGAATATCACAAGGATGTGTAGTGTTTACAAAAGGAGCGATCGATACAAAAAATTCGTCTTCTGGAAGATCGTATGTTGTAACGTTTTATCATCATCCGTGACAATCAGTTCAGACGATGTAATAGAAGCGGACGCAGCTACAGCATTTCTAACTGTGTAGTCGTTCACTAATTCTTTAATGTCTACTGATTCTTGTGGTGCTTGTCCTTCGTTATTGGCATTTTCCTTACTGCAGCCGACTAATAAGGCAGTAATCAGCAGCAACATAGCCATCATTTTACTTTTCATCGTATCACGAACTATTCCTTTTATTTTTGTGTCTGTTTAGAAGAACACATGTATTGAATGTTTTACCTTTTATGTAAAGTGTACAGTAAACTCACGAAATGACAATGAAAAGAGCTGCGCTAGGCAACTCTATCATTTGATAATTATTGTTCTGATAGTTCGTTTTCCACAACTCATTTGTGATTCAATATTCCCCATGGATTTATACCTTCTAGTACCATGTATAGCGCTAACTCTTTCATCCTCTTTTCGTCAAATTGCCACGGAGCAGGGATAGCGTAATCTCAAATAACATCATCTGTATAAACAGATCCATTAACATCAACGAAGGACTTTAATTCAACTTTCATTGCTTTAGAGCCGATTCAACACGTTCAATTTCCTTTCCTAACTTAATTCCCTGACCCCAAGTATTGTATGTCCTCTGCCCCTGCCAGTACCATTTAAAACGCCTCCTATAGATTCCAATACTTCTACTACCAATGACCTTCACGTCACTGTTTTCAATGGATAAGAATATGCCTTTGATATCGGTTAACGCTTCAAGCGCTTCAACTTCTCCATTACCATTTAACAGATAAGCATCGCAAAATTTAAAGACATGAAACCTCCTTCCTCTCTCTTCATCCAAATGGCAGGTGAACGACTTGTTAGTACCCCCTTTTCTCCATTAGAAACCAGACGCTCTAATTATTTACCAACCATTTGAACCACTCCTTTTCCTATTATTTTTAAAACAGAAAAAGCCGATTGCATCCCGAAGGATTCAATCGACCTTAAATATATATCCTCTCATTTAAGCGAAAATATCCTTAATGCAACTCAATCTGTTTGCCAGTAACTCATTAATATTCATATTTAAAGAAGTTCCTGCCCCTCCTTGAATCGCATCAACTAAGCCTTGGTCTGTTAACATCTCTGGTTTCATTTTTTTAGTGGCTTTAATACTCGCATAAGCAATCTTTTTAATCTAATAAACTAATTTCAGCATTTGCTTTCGTGGCTATTTTTTTCAAAGTTGCTAATGGATAAATTAATTGGGGATGTGACTTTTTCCCGGTAATTGTAAAGTTCTCCATAGCACGCGCTGTTAGTATACGGTAATATACATTCTAGGGAATGTTTTTTAGTGTACCGTACTCTTCTCGACAATAATTTTTTATCTCCATTGCTCTTCATGTAAATTATAAACGTTTATATGTCAGTGACATATGAACCGCATCATGTACTGCCATGCTTTGTAAAGATAGGTAGAGTTCCGATCCTTGGAAGTAGCTTGAAAATCGATACAACTTGTCGGTCCAACTCAACCGGCTCTTGTCGTTGCGTGGTTTTCGTCAGCAAATACAGTTTGTACTTCGTGTAGGCTATCCTCATACTAATTTGAATAGAGTATTAACAGTATAAAAATGAACTGTACATTGATGAGACGAGTTTAGTTGGAACAGTTGTGCAATTAAATTTTAAACCAATTACCGTTAACACCCTGGTCAAGTAGAATTTGTTCTTGGGATTAGTGACGATTGTTATGTACGAATTCAAGATATAGTCCATGAAACTCGAAAGAGAATGGAAATAATTTTAAGTGTTGATATGTTACAAATAAACCAAAATACCCTGAACAGAAAAAATATTGCGAAGAACTACTATGTCACAGAAGAAGATGATATGAATAACTTAATCGAAAATGTTTATATTGTTTTATATGCTAATACCTGTGGTACCTACCATAATAACTGCAACTTTATATTTTAAATCAAAATACGTTATCCATCTACCTTTTGAATATAATTACTAAAAATAGACATAGTGATTCTACCAAGAACCACTATGTCCACATGTTAAGGAATACGCGAAACTCATATAAAACTATATTACTTTTATTTAATAATTTCTTCTCGTTCTTTAGCTCTAGACTTTCTAAGCTCTTCTAACTCACTTCCAATAGGATAGGTGGGTAAATTAGGCTTTATTGCACCTAGCATTACTAACATAAGAGCCTCATCCTCCCCATCGTTTCTAATGCCCCTATATATACCAGGAGGACTACTAATACAATCCCGAGCATTTAATTTAATTTCATGTACTTCACCTTCACTATCTTCTTGAATTAATGCAGTGACATTACCCTTTAAGACAAAGAATACTTCTTCTACATCATCATGTAAATGTAATGGACCAATGCAACCAGCGGGTAATACCATTGTACTGAGAGTGAAATTTTCTCCAGTAATAATATTGGAATCATTGTTTGCTGTTGCACCACGACCTATATACCTCATTTGTGCTCTCCTGTATTTCGGGTTAATCTCCTCTTGAAATTTTAATACATTCCAATCCAAAGTCCTGTCTTCCAATTTAGCTACATACTTTTTTTTGAATTCTTCAATTGAAAACTTTTCATCCGCCATAGTTGAAACCTCCTCCAACTTAGTTTCACCTACAAAACTAAGTTTTGTTTTATAACTAAATATTAACATTGTTTTATTCTTTGTCAATAATTAATTCAGATTAGTCTAATTATAGTAAATTGTGTAAGTAGAAATTATATATAGAAATTAGAGTTACTACACAGATCAGACTTAATAGTGTCCTCAATACATAAAGATGTTTAAATTCTTAGCAAAACCATTTATTAATTAAATTTTACTATTTCCAGAAGGTTCACATTAGGGAAAAGCACACCATACAAACATCGTCTTCAATCTATAATTAGGGTTTCCCGTGAAGTTTCAAAAAATTAGTTTTACTATGAATTAAAATCTTGTAAATAAATCACCACTCTTAAGAATGGTGATTTATTGTAATTTTGTAAGTTAAGGAAGTATATTATTTCTATAAGAATAGTTGTAGCGATTAATATTTTCGCATACTACCATTACCTACTTAGTTTGACCGCCAAATTCAAAACCACTTCATTAAAGCCAAATCAGAAGACTAAATAATAGCCAAGAAATGATCAAATCACCTGCATTTCTGATTGATTTTGAATCTTTTTCTTAGCCTCCTGAACTTCTTTGTTTTCTGTTTTAAGCGTAAACAAGTAAGCGATGAACCCCAAAGCGGTGATAGCAATCAACATAATGAGCGACGGACCAAAGTCTCCTCCATTATTATCACGCATCCACCCCATCACATAACTGGAAAACCCACCGAATATGTTCGTGAAACCCATGAGCCCCGCTGCACGACCAGCAGTTTCTGGCGTTGAAAATTGTACGATAAATAAGTTACTTAAATGAAAGATTCCTCCCAATGTTCCCATTGCAAGTCCTAATGCCAAAGCGGATATGATGGCGACCGAGACTTGTGTGGAAACCGTCAACAAGATTGCACAGGAAGCAAACAAGATCGTTGCTATTAAACTAGGGCGCTTCGTTTTATCTGCTAAATAACCACAGATCAGAACGAAGCCAAGTGCAAACAACCAAGATAAGGATGTGATCCCAGTCATAGCATCTACATCAAAATTCCTGGCTTGCATCAAGTACGTTGGCAGCCAAATACTAATGCCGAAAAATAAGAAAGAAGTGATCACCATACCGAACCAAACAATCCAGTAACGGGAATCTTGAACGTAACTTTTCTTCTTTTCTTCAGTAACCGGAGTATCATCTTGTCTTATGTACGACAATTCTTCTTTGCTGACGCCCGGATGGCTTTCCGGTTCATTTCTAGTTAAGAAAATCAACATCGGCAATACAAGAAGTAAATTCAACCCAGCCAATATAAAGAACGTCGCATGCCAACTGAGCGTGGCAATGATCAATGAAATGAAAATTGCACCGATGGCAGGCCCTGCATAGTTACCCGAAATCCAAGAAGACTGCGCGCGGCCCAATTCGTTTTTGTTGAACCAAGTAGCGATGAATTTCCCACAGACCGGGATCATCATCCCTTCCCCGATTCCTAAGAGTATCCGTGTCACCATGAACATTTCATAATTGGTGGCAAGTCCGCCTAGCAGCATCGTCACTGTCCAAATCGAAACTCCAATGATTGCTGTTTTGCGGGCTCCGAACTTATCAATGAAGAATCCCCAGAAAAAGTTGGAGATTGCATACGCTATCATGAAGATAAAGGTTAAGAAGCCAATCTTCGCATTCGCGTTAGCTCCTGTCATTCCAAGATCACTTAGAAACTGTGGATCAGTCTGGACAATGGAAATTCCTAACTTGTCAATTTGTCCGAAAAACCATAGAAAGAAAATAGGTGTCGCAATATAAAACCAACGTTTATTATTTTTAATCTTCATTTTGGTTCCTCCCATACTATCTTATTAAGAAATTTCACAATTGGAGACCCTAAACTTGTATACGGTTCACTTTATTGAATTTAATTTTAG
Organism: Sporosarcina sp. P34; assembly: GCF_002743375.1. Classification (GTDB taxonomy): domain Bacteria; phylum Bacillota; class Bacilli; order Bacillales_A; family Planococcaceae; genus Sporosarcina. The sequence continues at coordinate 68,740 of NZ_PDZC01000005.1, read as the reverse complement.
TTAATTATCTAAAATACCTACTTCTTACCAATAAACATATCGATTTCTTACATATAGTAGTAAGCGATCTAACCCATATCCAAAAAATGAGATGAAAATTACAACGGCCAACACTTTGCTTAGGGATAAGGTGGCCAATAAATAAACGAGAAAATAACCAATTCCATTATTTGAACTGATCATTCCTGTCAGTACAGCAATAACCACCCCTATTGGTAGCGCAATTCGGAAACCTGTGAAAATTGATGGCGTCGTTCCTGATAAAAAGACTTTCCCAAACAACTTACGGTCATTTGCCCCCATATTCTTTCCAGGCCAGATATACAAATGATTCACACTTTTAGCGCCGTAGTATGTACTCACTACTATGGGGAAAATGCACTCGAGAAAAATGGTGAATATTTTGGAACCTGAACCTAAACCGAACAGGAGTACAAATTTTTGGTATAGGGCCACCCTCGGAATAGGATAACCAACTGTAAAGATCAGTTGCATCAGGTCGGCGCTAAATCCGACGCCACCTTAATCAACCATAAGTTTTCCTCTGTTGCATAAACAACCCCCAGTTTAATTTCAACAGATCCATCCCCATTCTCCCTTACAGTCGAAACATTTCCGCTCTGCACTTCAGGGGAGCCACATGCCACCAAGAGTCCAACCATCAATAGAAAGAAAACCCCTGCAATCATTCTCATCCCTCCAAATTTCTTTTGTATTTCTTCCAAATAACTCCGCCCTTTGTAACCGTTTTCATTAAACCTGAATGAATTTTGACAAAACAGGGCTTTGCTTAGTTGTTTTACATGCGAAACACATTTTCCTTATTTCCATAAACAAATTTTACACTTTTCCGAATTTAATGTCAACAGGAGAATATTAAATAATAATATAGCTTTCTAATGATACTCTATGTGAAGAATCGTCTATTAGCAGACCAGTTTATGTAGTCATTTAAATTGTATGAGTTAGGATAATCCCTCATAAGAAAAAGACGGCATTTCGTTTGTTCCAGACCGAAATTTCGCCCTTTTTAAAATTGAGTCCACATGGACGTATGATGGCTCTAAGACTATCTGACTTTAAATTTAATGAGCTTTACGTTCAAGAAATTTAATCATCACTTTAAACTCTTCTTTGATATCCAAATAGGCATATCAGCTATGCCCATTCCAATACTCTCCTTGTTGAATAACGTCATAGCCCTTTTCTTGACAATCAGATAACCTTTCCTGCAGATTGTCCAATTCCAAAGAAATATGGTGGACCCCTTCTCCGTGTTTCTCCAGATGATCCTTCCAAACATTTGGACTTTCTCCTGGTTGGATGAGCTCTACTTCAATCGTAGGCGTTTTAAAAGCAGTGAATACCACATCCGCTTCTGTCGCTTCTCCTTTATACGTTACTTGGGTCAAAGCCCGAGCCCAAAACTTGATTTTTGGGGGAATATCCAAATTCAGCAATTCCCCGAAGCTAGCAGCAGACACACCACTATCTTCCACCACAAATGCAATTTGCGTGAAAGTCCGTGCGCAAACAATGGCTCAGCAATAAGCTCCCCGACTTTTTTAAGCTGAGGTGTATCTCTTTCAAGAAGTTCAAATACGGTTTTCAGCGAAGCTTCTGTACCTAAATAGGCATAGCTCCCCCTGTTCACAGAAGTGAATTCACCTGATTGCAGCAATGGATAACCTCTTTTTCCAGAGGTTCGAGACAAAGAGCGATTTTGTCAACAACAAAGGCAAGGTGATGGATTCCTTCTCCACTTTCATACAATTAATCTCTCATCGTACTTGGCTCATCATTTACTTCCATCAATTCAAACTGGACCGACGGTGTATCGATGAGAACAAGTTTGCTCTGCGTATCTGATGGTTTTCCTTTATAAAACACTTGCGACCGATCATGAGCTCCCGTCAAAAACCAATCAGGTTGTGAGATGCCAAGAAGCTTACTAAACGAGGAGATCGCTTGGTCTATATCGTTTACAACGAAAGCAATTTGTTCTATCGAGTTGGTTCCGAGCATCCCTTTAATCAAAATTTAAACCTACTTATAAAACAGCTTACTGGTGAGTACTGCTTTTTGGGCTAACCTAAATTTTTGAGACAATATAAAACACCTTCGAAGTGGTACACTTGAAAAAAGTACTTACAATGGAGGTGTTTTTGCTTGGGCAAAAACGTATATTCAAGTGAAGTCAAATGGGCAGTTGTCAAAGATAAATTAAGTGGTGAATTAATTACCAAGGAAATTATGGAGATGTATGGAGTCAAGAATAAATCCCAGATTGAAACCTGGATGAGAAGGTATCGTGCAAACGAAATCTATCGTTTTGATTCACCGATAGGTAAACAGTATACCTTTGGTCATGGACCAGAACTTTCGAGTTAAGCAGACAAGCTAGAACAACAGTTGTCCCATTTGAAAATGGAGAATGAGATTCTAAAAAAGTACATGGAGATCGAAAGGAGATCGAGAAAGAAATAGTTCTTTTGATTGTAGAAAACCTAAAAAAGAAGTATACGATTACAGCTATTTTATCCGGATTAGGAGTACCACGGGCTAACTATTATAGGTGGCGTCTAGAAGTAGCCAGTAAGTCACTTTCAGTGGAAGAGGAAGCCATTATGGAATTTTGTAAACACACGAAGTATCGAAATGGACAGAGAAAAATCAAAGCCCTTCTAAAGCAGGAATACAATATAGAATTGAATCGCAGTACTGTTCAACGCCTTATGCAAAAGCATAATTTACAGTGTCGTATCAAGCCTAAACGAAACTAGAAATCTCAAGGGGAAAGTATCATAATTGCCCCCGATCTCCTTAAATGTAATTTCATAGCTAGTGAACCTAACCAGAAATGGGTAACTGATATCACATATATCCAGTATGGTAGTACAACAAAATATCTTTCAACCATTATAGATTTATACAACAACGAAATTATGGCTTACAAATTATACGACCATCAACAGATACCACTCGTAATTGACACGTTACAGGAGGCATAGGCTGCTCGAAACTATCCCGAAGGAGTGATTGTACATTCGGATCAAGGAAGTGTGTACACGTCATACGCATACCAGGCTTGTATCAAGAGTAACGACCTAATCAGCAGCATGTCACGTCGGGGGAACTGTTGGGACAATGCGGTGATTGAATCATTTCATTCAAGTCTAAAGTCTGAGGAATTTCAATACGTTAAATTTAACTCACTACAAAATCAAGATGTAGTTGTACGATTAATCGCCTACTTGAATTATTTTAATAAAGAACGTATCCAAGAAAAATTAGGCTACCTGACACCGGTAAAGTATGGTGTCGTAGCAGCCTAATTAAGGTGTTTTATAGATGTCTCAAATCGCTATGTCAGTCTATTTAGCTTCTTTTCTATGACCGGTGCTTTATCGCGATCCTCAAAATGGGTGGTGTCAATCGACACGGTATCATCCCGGATAAATACTTCCGAGATGGTAGCCTTAATCTCTTCAAATTTGCAGAAGACTCCCATCTCCCTAGGAGACGAGTGTTTACGGATTTGTTTTCCTGTTCAGCAAATGTTACAAATTTTGCAGGTGTGATTGATTAAACGCCTAAGTACTTTTGTAACACTTCTTTATTTTGCAATAAGGCGTCTGGCGCTCCTTCCCACACTATAATTCCTTTATTCATAACAAGAACACGATCCGCAACATCACAAGCCAGTTTTAAGTTTTGTTCAACTACTAAAATAGACAGTCCTGTTTTTTTTAAATCATTAATAATATCGGTAATTTGATCGATAATAACTGGTGCCAGTCCTTCAGATGGTTCGTCCATCAGAACAAATACCGGATTCGTCACTAATGCACGCCCGATTGCTAACATTTGCTGTTGTCCACCAGATAATTCATTTCCCATATTTTGTTCATACTTTTTTAATACCGGAAATAATTCGTATACTTCATCAATCGTCCAATATTTGAGACCTTCTTTTTTATGTTTTGACGGACGACTAGGCATTATTAAATTTTCCTTTATTGTTAAAGATTGAAAAACCCGTTTCCCTTGTGGAACAAGTGCAAGATGTTCCTTTGAAATATGATGGGGTGAAAGCTTGCTAATTTCCTTTCCATTAAAATGGACATTCCCCTTCTTAGCAGGGGTTAGCCCAGCTATCGTATGAATAGTCGTTGTTTTCCCTGCACCGTTTCTTCCTAGCAAGGCAACACACTCACCCTCTTGAACATAAAGTTCAACACCTTGTAAAATGTGGCTATGCCCGTAAAACGTATGGATATCTTTCAGACTAAGCATGAGTACGAGCACCTCCCCCAAAATAAATCTCCTGAATCATTTTATCGCCACGAATCTCTTCTGGTTTACCGGACATGATCGTTTCGCCATGATGGAGCACTGTAATCTTATTAGCAGTACTAAAGACTACGTCCATATCATGTTCAATCATTATGATCGATACGGACCGCGGAATCTTTTTAATTAATTCGATTGTCGATGCTGTTTCCGATGGAGACATTCCCGAAGTGGGCTCATCTAGCAGAAGTATTTTTGGGTTAGAACAAAGCGATAAAATAATTTCCAACACACGCTGTTCCCCGTAGGATAACTCGTTCACTTTCTTATCTGTCCGATCTGCCATTCCCCATTCTTTTAAAAATGCATCAGTTTCTTCCAACACATCCTCATACAACATTAAAGGTTTAAACGCTTTCATCGAATATTTCTTTGTTGACAATAGAGCCAAATACACGTTATTTGTGACAGTTAGGTTAACAAAAAGGTTGTTTTTCTGAAAAGTCCTTCCGATTCCAAGGTCTACCCGTTTATATGAAGGCATCATATGAATAGCTCGGTCTTCTAGTATGACTTCTCCAGTGTCCAACGGAATTGTTCCATAAATACAATTGACGAACGTCGTTTTTCCCGCTCCATTCGGACCAATAATTACATGTCTATCACCAGCCGATAATTCTAGGGATGCGCCACGTAACACATGGTTTGCTTTAAATGATTTATTCAGTGCCTTTATTTTTAGCAAGCTCATTTAATGACACTCCCTTCGATTTGGCTACATTTAATTTGTAAGATGATACTTTTCCAATTAAAAGTTGAATGAGATGTAAGGCTCCCCCACGATTAAAAAGAACCAATGCAATGAAAATCAATCCCATTATCAGCGACCAGCGATCTGTCATTGTACTGACATAGTTCTGAAGAAAAATATAAATACCCGCCCCTAAAACCGGGCCAAATAAAGTACCCATTCCTCCGATATAAACCATAATTATAACCGTTGCAGCCATGTGAACTCCGAATAAATCTGGACTGGCAAATTGCGTTTTAAAAGCATACAAGCCACCGGCCAATCCAGCAAAGCCGCCTGCAACAATATAGGCAATCACTTTATAGTTACGGACGTTATACCCTAGTGCTATCATCCTGTTCTCATTTTCCATGACGCCTTGTAATCCTGTTCCTAATGGAGAATTTACGAATAGACGTAACAAAAGATAAGAAAGTATAAAGAATCCACCAATTAAATAGAACAAACTGAGTGGTGAAGTTAACTCTACAAACCCAAGATTTGGCTTAATTGAAGTTCCTAAGCCATCCGCACCGCCCCAATAGCCAGATTGGCTGAAAATCAAGTAAAGCATTTGGGTAAACGCAAAAGTTAACATTAAGAAAAATATTCCTTTACTTCGAATTGCAATCAAGCCAGTCACAAAAGCGAAGGCACATGCAATTAGTATAGCGACAAGCAATAGAACATAAATACTTGAAACCATCTGACTCAATACGACCACAGTATAAGCTCCAAGACCAAAAAATGCGCTATGGCCAAGTGAGTGTAATCCCCCAAAGCCCATAATAAGACCAAGACTCATTGCAAAGATCCCCATAATTAGTACCTCTGTTATCATGTACACCAGGAATGGTGACATCAGGAATGGCAGGACAAAGACTGCTGCAACTAACAAGAAGATAGTTAATATTGTACTTTTCATGCCTCCACCTCTCCAAATAGTCCGGATGGTTTTATGACCAACACAATGACCATAATTCCGAAAATAATGAGCATTGAAACGCTAGGAATATAAATTTTTCCGAAAGCATCTATAATGCCAATTAAAACCGCGCCGATGAAAGCTCCTTTCCAACTTCCAAGACCACCGATTAAGACAATAATAAGGGCATTGATCAGAATTTCAAATTCCATCAATGGATACATACCTAAAATTGGGCCTCCAAGCACACCACCAAGCGCTGCGAGTCCTGCTCCGAAAATAAATACAGCTGAAAAAATGACTTTGATATTAAATCCTAGCGCCCCGACCATCTCCATGTCATCTACTCCTGCACGCACTATCATGCCAACATGTGTCTTATTCTCAAAGAACCATAAGAGAGCTGCAAAAAAAACTCCCATCAAAATGACAAATAATCTATATGCCGGAAATTGACTTTCACCTACTTGTATCGTCGCACTCAATAAATCAGGTACAGGTATAGATAAGAAGTTTCCTCCCCAAATCCAGAGCGTTATATCACCGATTACAAAGATGAGTCCAACTGTTAGTAAAATTTGTGCAGTCTCATTTCCGTGTATTCGGGAAATTAATAAACGTTCAATAATTAGTCCAAGAACCATAACAATTACCGTTGCTAATATTAATGCCAACCAGAAATTGAACCCATTATGAACAAATGCATAGGCTATGTAAGAGCCTAATAAGTAAAACGAACCGTGAGCCAAATTGATTACTCTCATCAATCCAAATACAATGGATAACCCACTTGCCATCAAGAATAATAACATTCCATATGTCAAACCTGACAAAGTGTTAATGATAAAGAAGTCCATTCCTTCCCCCCCATTCGACTTTAAAATCGAACTAGCCGAGCATCGATATTCTTCAGTCGTATTCATCCGTTAATACTCTTTGTAATTGGTAGCCTCTTTTGGCATTTGTATTTTTTCATATGTTTTTATTAGTTCAAATGAGATGGTATCATTTTCTTTCTTGCCTTCAATGACATACATGTTTTGTATCGGATTGTTCGTAAAAGGATCAATTTCAATCGGGCCTCGTGGACTGTCAATTGAAATCCCTTCTTCTAGGACTTTTACAATTTGATCAACTTCCACACTACCCGCCTTTTTGATTGCTTCTACAATCAATTGTGCCGAATCATAGCCATTCACCGCGTAATTATCCGGTTCTTTTCCATACTTTTCTCTAAACTTTTCAACGAATTCATTGTTCACTGCATTATCCAATTCAGGGAAATAGTTTGTAATCATTTGGCCACCCACTACAGCATCTGCTACAGCCTTAATTGTAGATGGTGCATTCAACATAGCTGAACCTTCTATGAGCTGGTACTTATCTCTCAAACCAAAGTCATTGTATTGCTGGACGAACCTTGGTCCATCAGCCCCCGGAATAAACATAAAAACCGAATCGGGTTTTATTTCATTGATTTGCGTCAAATAAGAAGAAAAATCACTTGTCCCAACTGGCGCCCAAATTATTTTCTCTATATTGCCTCCATGTTCTTCAAAGTTCGCGATGAAATCCGTCGCAATTTCGTGCCCCGCTACATAATCCGATGAAACAACGACTGTTGATTTACCGACTTCTTCAGCGGCAAATTTCCCCGCAGTGGAAGCATATTGCCAAGCTGAAAAACTTGTTCTCCATACGTAGTCACTTCTGTTGTCCCATGACAATGTATTGCCAGTACCAACTACATTAATCATTGGAACACTCTTTTCTGCATCTACTTTATCCCTTAACGCTGCCGCAATACTTCCGATTGTTCCACCGCCGATAATATCCACATTCTGCTTTAATGTTAACTGCTCGTACTTCCTCAAAGCTGCTTGGGGATCTCCTGCGTCATCCTCAAAGATCAGCTGGACTTTTTTTCCGTCAATTACCTCATTTTCTTCAAAATAAAGTTCAATGCCATCCTTAATGCCTTCACCCATGAACGCGAAGTTCCCAGTTAATGAGAGTATAAAGCCTAATTTCACCTCGTCACTATCTGACCCTTTTTCAGCTCCTTCTGTACTTCCTCCATTACACGCAACTAAAAAAATACTAATTAAAGAAACAATTCCAAACAAGAATATGTTTTTCTTATTCATCTGCTAAAGTCCCCCTTTTGTGGAAATCAATCACTCTACATTCATCGTTAGATCTTCTCGTTTCTTATATTCTTAAACTAACGTATTGAAATAACTAGAAACTCACACTTTATTCTTAATTTGTTTTTTTATGTCAGAGAAAAACTTAGCTGCCATATATTTAGCAATTCCACTGAGAACACGGCTTCCTACACCGGCAATTAAACCGCCTACTTCCGCATCACATTGCCATTTTAAAACGACGCCACTGGGAGATAAATCTTCAATTTTACAATCCATTTTAGCTTTCACATGACCTGGTCCACCGCTTCCTTCGGCTTCTAAAGTATAATGAACGGGTTCTTGCACGTTGTTGATGACGATATGTCCTATATATTTTCCTTTAACAGCTGCCACACCAAGATTCATGACCACTTCATAATCATCATCGCCTAGCAAATTCAATTCCTCACAACCAGGGATAACATTTTTCAAAATTTCGGGATCATGAAGTATCTCCCATAATTCCTGTTTTGACAAATCAAATTTTGCTTCTCCTGCTATTTGCATTTGTAATCTCCTCCTAATTTTCTATAACCTTTGCTTTGTAGTCAGAACGTTTGCGTATGGTTTGAAATCGCTTTCATTCCAAACAACTGAATGATGAATATAAAATGCGAATCAACCTTACGTTGTTTTATATACAAAACATTTTTTCTTTAATCTATAAATAGATATTACACTTTTCTGAATATATTGTCAACATGAAAATTTTCAACTTTCCTTTGAATCAACTATTTTCCGCTAGCCTATCGGTACTAAAATCCTAGGGACTTGTAGAAACGGAATGATATGCGTTATTGGATTGGTGTTTACGTCAAAAAGAGACGACTTACGTTCAAGTTCCTCTGAACTGTCGTCTCTTTAAAAACTGGTCGAATCATTCCCACTGTCATACCATTCACTATCCAGATGATTGAGTAAGCGCAAATAGTCGGAAGGTGTGTCTACATCGGGAATTGCTTCCCTATTCATTTCAGCATAATATACCGATTGTCTGAACTGTGCGATGACCGATTTTCCTCCTTCATCCCCGCTGATCCTAAATAAATAAGGAAACATCTCCTTTTGGAACAAAACTGGATGCCCTTTACACTCTTGATAGGTTGCTTGGACAATCGGATAATTTGGATGGCATAGGTGAGCTTTGATAATTGTATTGATTTCCTTAGTGGACATGAGTGGTTGGTCGCTTAATAGAAAGACGACCGACTTCGCTTCATCACGCACTGCCTGTAATCCTGCCTTGATGGAAGATGACATCCCTTCATTTACACAATCATTGAGAATCACTTTACTAACCCCTTCTACGTCCGCTTCCGCAGCCAAGTTCTCAATAAGTGGATTCACTACGACAATTAAACCATCTATCTGTGACTTCAGTGCTTGACCAATTATCCGTCTTACCAACGATTCTCCTTGATAAGGGAGCAGCATTTTTGGTTTCCCCATTCTTGAAGAGAATCCGGCTGCTAAGATGATAGCCCATACGCCATTGTTCACCATTAGATTAGAAGCTCCTTCTTTTCACACGAAATGAACTTCCCTTCAAGTGTCGTCAGCTTGTTTCCAGATCCTCCCCGATAAACAGCAATTAATTCGGAAATAATGCTAAGGGCAATCTCTTCGGGGGTTTCCGCCCCAATATCCAATCCAATCGGACTGTGAATTTTATAACTGTTCGAATGACTTGCCAAATATAAACCTTTCGCCAACTCATCTGTCCTTCTTCTTGGTCCTAAAAGCCCGATATATGCCGCCTCGGAATTTACGACATCTTTTAAAACGATTTGATCTTGTAAAAAGTGATGCGACATAATGACGACATATGTGTTGCCATCCAGCTCAAAGTTAGGAGTGCTCCCAGGTGGATAACGAACTACAGTATCCGCTTCAGGGAAATTTCCGCTGTTTGCAAAAGCCGGTCGATGATCCAACACTATCACATTCCATTTCATCTTTTTCGCCAATTGCACTAAGGGAACAGCATCTGGTCCTCCTCCGAATATCGCAAGAGTAGGTGCAGGATAGATAACATCATAAAATAATTGGAAAGTTCCTTTGCCAGCAATATGGATGACTGAAGCAGCTGAGGAACCTTTGTTCTCTAAGTAGTCATGAATTATTTCTTTGAATGGAACGGAATCAAAATCCAATGTATCCGGATCTATCAACCATTTTCTACCGACATAACTATTATCCTCTGCGTCCGTAACCGTAATGCCGTGCAATATTTTAGACTTCCCTCTTTCAAACCATTTCTGAATCCGTTCCGCTTGCACTACATCCTTTTCAGGTCTATATGGTTCAAGAAACACATCCATTTTCCCGTTGCATCCTACCCCAAGACCCCAGATTAAATCTCCTTCGTCTTGAAAATCATAATGAACAATTTTCGGTTTTCCCTTGTCTATTACTTCATTGGCGATCATTTGCAAATCACCTTCTACACAACCTCCACTTACAATTCCAGTCAACTTTCCATCTGCCGCAATGAAGCATTTGGCGCCCGTTTTTTGATAAGTGGATCCTTCGGTAGAAATGATTGTGCCAAGCACACCATCTAACCCCAACTTTTTACAGCGCATTATTTCCTCATAAATTTTTCCCATCCCATTCACCTCAGAAACTCGTATTTAAAAACTCTCTGCCTACACCATACATTTTCACACTCTCTCCGCTTCCTTAATCAATTCCCGGAGGTACCCCGGACTGACTGGGACTTTGGTGATTTCAATAGAAAGCGGTGTCAGCGCATCGACTACTGCATTTGCAATAGCGGCAGGCGGAGAAATGGCGCCACCTTCTCCAACGCCTTTAATACCCATCGGATTTCTTGTTGATGGGTATTCTTGGTGCACCATCTTTACTGTCGGAACTTCCATAGACGTAGGGATCAAATAATCCATATAAGAACCTGTCAACACTTGACCGTTTTTATCATGGACAACTTCTTCGTATAAAGCTGAGCCGATTCCTTGTGCAATCCCCCCTTGAACCTGGCCTTCAACAATCATTGGATTAATGACTGTACCACAATCATGGACAACACTATAATCTTGGATATCCACAAACCCGGTTTCCTTATCTACTTCCACTTGGGCTACATGGATTGAGGAAGCAAAGGTCACGGTCGGAGGCACAAAGTAATGAAGCACTTGCAATCCTGGTTCCATCCCTTCAGGCAATTTAGAACTTTTGCTTGGTCTTGCAGCATTTGCTATGTCAACAAACGTCAATTTCATTTCGGGATTATCATGCGCATAAATGGTACCATTTTCAATATTGAGCATTTCAACTTCGTTATCCAGTAACATGCCAGCGATTTCAAGTACTTTCCTTTGCAATTTTTGCGAAGCCTCATGAATTGCGGATCCCGCATTGACAGCACTTCTACTCGCGTATGTTCCTGCGCCTATCGGTAAAACACCCGTGTCCCCCACGACCACTGTCACTTGGTCTGGCGTTACGCCCAGATCATCTGCACAAATTTGTGAAAATACGGTTTCATGTCCTTGTCCTTGGGGAGAAGAGCCCAAATGTGCTGTCACATGTCCTGTAAGGTCAATTTTAACGAGCGCACTCTCAAACGGTCCAGATCCCGTACCTTCAATGAAAGAAGAAATCCCGATCCCGACATATTTACCCGCTTCCTTTAGTTGCTGTTGTTTCTTTCGGAATCCTTTGTAGTTTGTGGCTTCCAAAACTTTGTCCAATGCATCCGGGTAGTTACCGCTATCATAGATGAGCTGGGCACCATCTTTCACTAAGATGCCTTGGTCATAAGGCATTTCCTCTGCTTGGATCATATTCTTTTTCATAACGTCCACTGGATCCATCGCTAAATTTCGCGCGATCATATCGATAACCCGATCCATGACAAACGTAGCTTCGGGTCTTCCAGCGCCGCGAAACGGAACATTCGGTGTTTTATTCGTCAGGATGACACGACATTTGGATTGATAACTCGGAATTTTATACATACCCCGCAAATGATAGGCTGTATTATAGGCACATGTTAGGGCAAAATAGTTCACAGCCCCACTATCCACGATAAAATCATCTTTTATGCCAGTAATTGTCCCATCCTTTTTATAAGAGACTTCAACGTCATGGATTTGATCCCGTGATTGTCGGGCAGCCGCCAAATGTTCAATGCGATCCTCAATCCATCTTACCGGTCGTCCTAGCATTCTGGACAAGTAAGGAATTAGTATTTCTTCGGGATGTACGCCACCTTTCGGACCGAATCCGCCACCGACTTCAGGCGCCGTCACATGGATGCTCTCCTCCGGTATTTCCAGAAGGGAAGCTATCGTGGAACGGACTTCATAGGGCAGTTGTGTGGAAGACCATACACGAAATTTCCCCGTAACTGCATCGTAATTGGCTAGCACACCTCTGGTCTCCATTGGATTGGAGGAAAGGCGTGGCGTTCTTAACCTTTTCTTCAAGACATAGTCCGCTTCTTCAATTGCTTTGTCCACATCGCCTACTTGAACAAGGAAGTGGGATTGGATGTTACTTTCCATATGCTCCTGTATAATTGGCGCATCTCCCTTTTCCGCTTCAAATGGATTTACCAGTGCCTCTAGTGGTTCGTATTCGACTTTTAGTAAAGCTAAGGCGTCTTCTGCAATGTATCGGTTCTTGGCTACAACGACTGCAACGGGTTGTCCGGCATACGTCACTTTTCTCTTCGCGAGAACGTCTTCAAAATTGTAATTGATGACAGGATCAATTTCTTCGATAAGGTTGGGGGGAAGTATGCAATGGGAGTCAAATTGCTTAAGCGGTTTAATTTCCCCTTCAATATCATTGCTCGTGATAACCGCATAGACGCCCTCCAAAGATTTTGCTGCGTCTGTCTCTATGCCTTTTATGCGGGCATGGCCGTAAGTGCTTCTTAAAAATGCAGCTTCCAGCATATTTTCCATACGTAAATCTGCAACGAATTTGCCTGTACCTGTTAGTAGTCGTAAATCTTCTTTCCGCTTCACACTTTGTCCTACAAACTTTGACATTACTCTCATCCTCCCTTAACTTATTTGAACCGTTTCATTCTGCTTATGATCGGTATGACACACCGGCTCCGTCAATGATTTGGAAGTGCGTTGGCTTTGTACAGTTCGTTGGACTGATTTCACTATGTTCGCATAGCCTGTACATCTGCATAAATTGCCTGATATTGCTTCACGGATTTCTTCTTCTGTCGGATCTTCATTTTCTTTTAGAAAGGAAGTTACAGTCATTAAAAAACCAGGTGTGCAAAAACCACATTGCAATCCGTGACAGTCTTTGAAAGATTGCTGGAGCGTGTTTAGAGTACCATTGTCGTTTTGGAGTGATTCGACCGTTTCGATTTCGTATCCATCCGCTTGAACTGCGAGCATCAAACAAGACCGTACAGATTCTCCATTCAACAGAATTGTGCAGGCACCACATACACCATGTTCACAGCCGACATTCGTACCTGTCAGTTTCAACTCATCCCGGATAAAGTCAGTTAACAACATTCGTGACGCTACCTTTCTTTGGACATCTACACCATTTATCGTCAAAGCAACGATTCTTTTATTCATGCCGTCCAGCTCCTTTCTTCACGCGTTCACCTGCTGTTTTCAAAGCCCTTTGAACAAGAACGCCTACAAGTTCCCTGCGGTACTCGGCTGTTCCATGCAAGTCCGATTCCGGATCTACATTGCCTTCTGTCATTCTCCTAACTTCCGTAAGCAATTCATCCGTCAGTTTTTTACCCATGATGTGATCCTCCACTTCCTCAAGAACAGTCGGAGTCGGATTCACACCGCCAACTGCTATTTGTGCTTTTATAACCGTTTCAGTTTCATCCGTCTCAAGAATGACCGCGGCTTCCGCAAGCGCAAAATCTCCGTGTGTCCTAGCGACTTCAACAAAGGAAAAAGCACTCTTTTTACTCATAATTGGAAATCTGATTTCCTTTATCACTTGATCAGGTTGCATAGAGGTTAACATATACGTCAGGAAAAACTCCTCGGGGCTTAAAACATCTTCACCTTCCAAACTAGCAACAACAATTTCACCGCGGAGTGCAGCTAGGACACATGGTAACTCTGCTGAAGGATCACCATGGGCAATACTACCTCCTATTGTCCCCCTATTCCGGATCTGTGTCGTTCCAACCCACCGAATTGCTTCCCCCAATATAGGGCATAATTCTTTTACGAGTGGTGACGATTCTATATCCTTATGCTTCACCAACGCACCGACAGAAAGATGATCTCCTTCTTCACGAATATAGTTCAACCCTTCTAATCTGCCTATGTCGATTAGATATTTTGGCGTTGAAAGTCTCATATTTAGTACAGGAATCAAACTTTGCCCACCCGACAATATTTTTGCATCATCACCATAATCCGACAACAATTGCAACGTTTCTTCAACACTTTCAGGCCGAATATAATTAAAAACAGCTGGTTTCATATGTCGCCCTCCTCAATTTAAAAATGCAAGATTACAAACTGCCATTACAAGTACAGGTGATGGTAAACGATTCCTTTTTTCAAAAAGTGCTTCCTGGCATCCCTCTCACACCAAGCCCTCCGTCACTCTCTATGATGGTTCCTGTTATCGCCTTAGCGTTATCAGATGCCAATAGGACATAGGCGCCGTTGTGATCACTTGCTTCCTGTGCAATTTGCAGTGGATTTCTACTTGCAATATTTTTCTTTCTCGTTTCCTTATCTATCTGTTTTACGCTATCTTGCAGGCATGGGATCGCAGTGATTTCCGTGACCGTTCCACCAGGTGACACGCCATTTACTCTAATCTCAGGAGCCAACTCATAAGCCAACTCTCGGATAAGCCCTACAATCGCATGCTTACTTGCCGTGTAAATAGGGCCTCCGCCATTCGGATAAAACCCGGAATTGGAAACAGTGAAGATGATATTCCCTTTCGTTTTCTTCAGCTCTTCAGCAGCAGCTTTTGCCGCCAATAAGCCCCCTTTTACATTTATATCGAAAATAGTTGAAAACGCTTCGTCCAGATGCTCTTCTGGCAGTCGCTCCAATGTGACAAAGCCATCGAATACGCCTGCATTGGAAACTAATATATCCAGTTTTCCAAACTTCTCCACCGTTTTTCGGACAACTTCTTGATGGCTTGAATATTTTGTTACGTCGCCTTTCACTGTTAAAATATTGTCTTTAAATTCTTCTTGTAACGCATTCAGCTTCTCTTCTGACCTTCCCAAAATACAAACTTTAGCACCTTGATGTATATACTCTCTTGCGACTGCTTCCCCAATGCCGTTCGTTCCACCTGTCACAATTGCAACTTTTCCATCCAATGATTCCATCACTTTTACACTTCCCCACTATAAAGTTAATCCTTTTTATAACAACTGTAGCTACCCTAATTTTAACGGGTAGCTACATATTGAATGACTATTAAACAAAAATCGCCAAGTTTCTTGTTCCTAAAGACGTCTGATCTGCTAAGAACCAGCGTGATACTAACTTCCAATCACCATTTTCTTTGCGGAGTACGTCTTTACGCTCTCCCGAGATTAAGTCAGCAGTCGTATCTGTACTTCTACTTCTATACAACAGCAAATTACTATGGACAGCCACTTCATTTTCCGACACTTCTTTGATCTTCACATTCGAAACATTCCTTCTTGTACGTGATGGTGGCAATTCAGCCCACGCCATATCTGTTTTCATACGATCGATTCGAAGTTTCAAAGTTGTCGAATCATCGTCGAATAGTAAGGTAGCTTCTGAGTAATCAGGTTTTGACTTTTCCATTTGATTGATTCTTAAAGGCATTGTATAACTGATTTCCTCAGACAACAGTTCATACCAACCATCAAAATTCAATTGATCCAAAAGCTCTGATTCTTTATAAAGCCATTGCTCAATTTCATGTTGCAATATAATATTCTCATGCATCCCATTCACCTCTTATTCAGCCGTTATTTGATCAAGCCAGTTTCTGAAAAATGCTCTGGAGTTCGCTTCATTAAATTTATCTTTATAAACAATACCAGGTCCAACGAAGTCTTCTACTGGCTTTTGATGCATACCCATCGTGTAGTTAAAGACAATGTTCTCCTGTAAATGATATGGACTTTTACTGTTTTGTGTGATATCTGTAAAATTTTCTGTATCGTCTTGTTCGAAAATTCCAGAAGCTCCGAACGTTAGTGTAAAAGCTTGTTCTGATAATCTCTTCCATTCTTCTGTTGCATTTTTTTCAACAAGCATCCATGATGATATCTCCATGGAGTCTGGTCCCGTCGGCTTCCAGATACGAAGGGATGTATGAGAGATTTTCTGGCCTTTTAAATCCATCGAAGAAATGAGAATCATAATATTCGGAGAGACACAAACAATCATATTCTTCATCTGCTTCAAAATGTCGTATTGATCTTCATTGAGTCGTTCTTTATATTCATCAATTAAGCTTTCAGGAAAGGCAAAACCGTCAGGGTTCGGCATGCCTAAATTCAATCCATGCCCGTTCCCCGTATAAATCTGGTAACCATATTTTGAATAGTCCCCTGTCGGAACAAGGCCTAATTTTGCAATCGATCCGTGAGAAACCAATGTATGGTAAGAGTCAGAAATTGTATTGTCTGATCCCAGTTTCCAAGTTCCATCTACATTCCATTTTTGTGGAAGACCTACAACCTCCATTTCTGCACGGTTAAATGCCAGGTCGAGATACCATTTAATATCTCCTAAAAAATCTTCGAGGGAAACAGCTTCGGAATTAAGCGTTGCAAAAATCAAGTCTGCATAGACATCATGACGAATTTCCTTCAAGCCCATTTTACTTTTATCCATCGTTTCACCGTAAACGACTTTCTGGAACGGAATCCCGATCAAGTCACCAGTGTTTTTAAAGTTGAACCCATGGTAAGGACACGTAAAGTTTTTTTGATTTCCGTTATCCATCCGGCAAAGTTTCATACCGCGATGTGTACAAACATTTAGCAACACATGAATTTCACCATCTGCACCATGTGTGACGATGACGCTCTGTCCGCCCATTTCCCGTGTCACAAAATCTCCTATGTTCGGTATTTCCGACTTATGGGCGACAAATAGCCAGTCCTTTAAGAAAATTTTCTCCATCTCAAGCTCATAAACTTTTGGGTGTGAGAAAATATAAGATGGAATCAAGCCTTCTTCTGGCTTAACTGTATCTTTTAAGTATTGAATCAATTCACTTCTTGTCATTTCGTCTAGCCGCGGAACTTGTTTAGTGCTCGTAGTAGTCATACAAACGACCTCCTTATTTTTATAAGCCGATCTTTATAGTAGATTGCAACTTTTTCAATGTACCTAGCACACTTAAAGCGGCTAACATACTCGTGTTAGGGTTCGTACGCATCGGCTCGTTTTCAATTTGAAACGTCATAGACCCAAAAGTACCTTCCGCTTGAATTTGATGATGATTTTTCGTCACTGTCGAATCGGCAATAATTTCAACTTTCGTATTTTCCACTCCGATCCCAGCGAGTGATAATACAATCGAAACATTGATATTTTTAGGGAATTTTTCAATCGCTTCTGCAGCTGATCCTTGGAAAATCACTTTTTCCCCTACGATGTCCTCTCCAAATGAATGCGCCGGTTTCCTCGTTGTTAATGAAACCCTTTTCAATTCTCCTAATCCATTTGCATTTTGGATTGCGTCTATTCCTCCTATTGCACCGGATGGTAAATAAATTGAATGTTTGTGTTTTTTTCCCAAAAATTTAACTTCTTCTAAAAATGCCTCATCAGCTAGTGCTCCGATACTAATGATGATCACTTCTTTTTTCTCAAGCACCTTTGGAACGTGCTGATGAGCCGTTGCTACGTTGGCTGCTTCCACTACGATGTCTATATCGGATTCGAGGAATTGATCGATATCATTGAACAACTGGACTCCATAATCAGCAGCTAGCTGTTCATATTTTTTTAAGTTGCGGACAAATAAGCTCTTCACTTTCAATCCGTCCAACTGCATTTGCTGTATTTCTTTTATGATGAATGTCGCAATGGAACCGGCTCCGATAATACCTATGTTCATTCAGACAACTCCTTATTCGGCAAATCCATATGAATCAGTGAAATGTTCAAAGCCGCCAAATTCTGTCACGCTCGATAGACCACTTTCTTTGATTCCTGGAAAATCGAGGCGTAAATCTTTGAAAATCGTATGATTGTTAAAGAATATGGCGCCAGCTTCGATACGATCAGCCAACCGTTTTGCTGCTTCGATGTCAGTTGTCCAAATGGATGCCCTTAATCCATATTCCGAATCATTCGCATATTTGATTACTTGCTCGGTATCATTGAACGACATCACCGGAATGACAGGACCAAATTGCTCCGCTCTCATGATCTCACTCTCCTGATGCACATTTGTAACGATGGCCGGAAGCATGAAATATCCGTCTTCCCATGTATCCTCGTTTAGTTTTCTACCAAAATAATGCACTTTGGCACCTTCTTTTTCTGCACGGTCAATCAAATCTTTCACGAAACGAAATTGTGATTCATTATTCAATGGGCCCATTTTGACATCCGGTTGGATCCCGTTTCCGACAATTGTTTTGTTAAATTCTTCGCTTAGTTTATCCAACAACTCTTCGTATCGAGTTTCGTGGACATAAATGCGCTTAATGGCAGAACATACTTGCCCAGCACCTTTCAAAACTCCATTTCTTAACTTCAGGATTGTTTCCTTGTTCAAATCGGCATCGGCCAATATAATGGCAGGATCATTACCGCCCAGTTCCATATTCAATTTCTTCAAAGTAGACGAAGACTTTTCCATCAATACTTTTCCTGTATTTGTGCCACCTACAAACGCAATTGTCCGGACCCGTTCGTCCTTCGCGATTCGATCTCCAATAAGACCACCCGAACCTGTCACAACGTTCAATACCCCTGGCGGTAGACAGTCAGCAAGCTCTTTCATGAAGACCATAATTGTCAATGGACAATCTGTCGCAGGTTTGAAAACGACTGTGTTTCCTGTCAAAATAGCCGGTATGACCCGCTTGAACGTTAAGATCATCGGGGAATTCCATGGGGTGATGATTGCCGTCACACCTCTTGGACGTCTCCGAATTTCGACCTGTTGGGCCTGTCCGGACAAATCTCTTGGCTCATACCAGTTTTTCAGGTTTTCCGGCAACTCATTTAAAATCTGTACACATCTTTGAATATCTAACTTGCCTTCTTGCAGAGTTTTACCATTTTCTCTGACAAATAAAGTCGTATATTCATCGACACGGTCTTTCACACGCTCCCATACTTGGTGAACACGCTCAATTCGTTCATCCAATGATGTTTGCGACCATGTTGGATACGCATCTGCAGCTGCCGTAATCGCCCGGTCTACATCTTCTTCGGATGCCAGCCCGATAAAACCGACGACTTCACTTGTGACGGCAGGATTGATGACGTCTTTGTGCCTATTTAACGTTTTCCATTCACCGTTCACTAATATCTTTCCTGAAATTTGCAAAGTTGCTTCCGTTTTATAGACCAATTTGTCTCCCTCATTTCCATTGAACGATCTTATTTTATTCTTTTCGGTTGAAATGACGAAGCGACACCCGGGGGCCCCCCGAATGGTTTAGCCATCGGTCCTACTGCTTCCATATCGACGACAATCAAAGTCATCTTATCTGACCCTGTAGCATTCTCCAATGCTTGGTCAAATGCATCGGCAGAACCTACTCTCGTTGACCCTATCCCCATCGAATGTGCCAGCTGTACAAAATCCGGACTGACCAAATCGACACCGACTTGTCGGCCATATGCTGCGTCTTGAATATTTCGAAGTACACCGTAACCGCTATCGTCAAACACAAGTATGATCATCGAAAGGTTCTCTTGGACTGCTGTTGCAAGTTCACCAATATTGACCATGAAGCCGCCATCACCTGCTAATACGACAACCCGTTTATCAGGGTTTGCTTTTTGTGCGCCGATTCCTGTCGGTAAGGCTTGGCCAATTCCGCCTCCCGAGGCATGAATCGAATGGCGTGGTTTATAAATCTCGAACAGTCGGCTTCCCCAAACATTCGCTGGAACGGTAACGTCCCTTACAAAAATTGTTTCTTCGTCCAGTCTGTTTCTCATACTGTCCAAAATGTTTTCATAAGGTCCTAATGTTTTGCGTAACTTGGCTCTGAGCGTTTCACGCAATTCTTGCACATTTTCACTATATTCACCGCTCGGCATTGTGTAACCGCTTGCTTCTAGTTGAGTGGCAAGACTCTCTACGACCGTTTTAATATCTCCGACTAACCCATACTTCGCTTCATAATTTCGGCTGACCGCCAAATAATCAGCATCAATTGTAATATGGTTTTCCGGTACTTCAACTGACCAGCCGGCAGTTTCATTACTCCGGAAACGTACACCAATACTAATGAGTACATCAGCATCCGCCAAAAATTGCTTTGTTTCTGGAGAAGCCCCAAAATGTCCAATACATTGCGGATGATCTTCCGGAATGATTCCTTTAGCTGATTGGCTCGTAATGACAGGCGCGCCCGTCATTTCCGCCAACTGTCTGATTTGTTCGGAAGCACCTGACAAAATCGCTCCGTTTCCGACCCATAATACTGGTCGCTTCGCTTCTTTCATCGCCTGCACAACCGCTTCAGGTACAATGAATTTTTCTTGTATTGAAGAACTATTTACCAATTCATCGTAAATCGGAGTATCTGGAATAATGGCTGATTGATAATCAATTGGTATTTCAACACTTATTGGACCTGATGGTACTTGAAATGCTTCCTTGATCGCTTTTCGGATAAACCCAGTTGCCTGCTCCGGAACCTTTAGTTGGTAAGCTTTTTTACAAGCTCCCTCCATCATTTGAAGCTGATTTTTACATTCGTGGATATAACCTCTACCTGTCCCAATCTGTTCAGAAGAAACTTCACCGGTTATATGTAATAGGGGGACACCGGCACTCCAGGCTTCCACCAAAGCACCTGCTGCATTTCCTGCGCCTGTGCCTGTACTTGTAATTGCCACGCCTAGCTTGCCAGTCGATCTTGCATGTCCGTCAGCCATATTCACTGCGCCACTCTCTCCACGTGCACAAACTAATTCAATACTTCCTTCACGTAAAATCGCGTCGTAAATCGGCATATTATGAATACTCACAATCCCGTAAGCGGTTTCAACACCCGCATTGACTAATTCCTTTACTATTGCATCCGCTACCGTAAACTGCTTTTGTGTACTTTCCACTCCAAGTCCCCCTTGTCCTATAAAACTTTACTTAACCCACCCGATACTTCTATATTTGCACCTGTGACATAGCTGGCACGTTCCGACGCTAAAAATAAAATGACATTTCCGACTTCTTCAGGTAAACCGACCCGAGCCAGTGGGATTTTTCTATTTTCCGCCAACTCTTTATAATACACTTCCGGATCCACATCTGGTGCTCGTTCCAATCTTCGGCGTTCCCATTGGTCCGTTTTGATCAACCCAAGGCTAATTGTATTGATGAGTATATTATCTCTCGCCAACTCATGCGACAAACTTTTCGTCATATTCAACAATCCCGCTCTCGTTGCGGCAGTTGCAACCATGTGTGGTTCCGGCTCTTTGGAAAGTGTCGCATTCATATTGATAATTCGACCTTCCCCTTGTGCTTTCATGAATGGAACAACTGCTTGGACCGCGTAAATGACTGCAAAATATTTCAGATTGATTTGTTCTTGCCATTGTTCATCCGTAATGTCGAAGAAGTGTGACATAATACTCCGCCCTGCATTATTGACAAGTACGTCAATTCGTTTGAAATGTTCGCCCGTCGCATTAATGAATGCTTCTACGTCTTCACGCTTGGAAACATCACATGTTAGGCCGAATAGATTTTCCCGATTTGAATCGTTTGTCAACTTTTCGACTGCTTGGTTTAAGCGATCTTGGCTCCGTCCGCAAATAGCGACTTTCGCCCCCTCTTCCAGTAGCATCTTCGTTGTTTCAAAACCGATACCCGCCGTGCCGCCCATGACGACAACAACTTTGTCTTTTAAATTTAAATCCATACTACTCAGCCACCCCTTTTTTCCATCACTTCGTATTTACTAAAGCCCAACCGGGATCCGGCTCTCCCGCCATCTTCACTCTAGTTTCTGGCGAAGGCGGTCCTGCAATTCCCCATCTATCCGATAAATGCGGTACTCGCTTCCAAACTTGCGCGCGCCATGTTTTTTTATCTTCAATCACATCTACATAGCATGTGTACTCCATGACAAACCCGCCTGGATCTTGGAAATAACAGAAGATGTTATTGCCTGGTCCGTGTCTTCCCGGTCCCCAAATCTCTTTGTATCCTTTCTTCCGGACATTGCCGATTCCACGCATCACTTCATCCACACCTTCCACTTCATAGGCGATATGGTTGAGCGATGCATGTTCAGCCCGGTTAAACGAAATTTCATGATGATTTTTATCGCACCGCAGGAACACCATCTGATCCTCACTCCAATCTGAAACCATAAAGCCGAGCACTTCAGTGAAGAAATCCGTTGACCGTTGGATATCAGTTGTGTTTAAGACGATATGGTTCAAGTAAAGCGGGTTCGAATCGACTTTTCTTTGCCATGGTTCTGTATGGATGTCTACCCATGTTGAAAGTTCATAGCAACGGTTTTCATAGTCTACGAAACGAAGGCCATAACCGCCCCCCACTTCATCTAGATAGCCCGGCTGTTGGATGATCTTCACGCCTTTCTCTTTCAGAAAGACCGCCGCTTTGTCTACTGCTATTTTGTCCACCATTCCAAATGCAATGTGATGGAGACCTCTTCTTTCTCCTCGTTGCAGATGAAGGATATGATGTTCAGGACTTGAACCGCGGAAATAGACATGATTGTCATCTTGTGAGACAACATCCAATCCCCATACATCCCTATAAAATTCGATTTGTTCTTCCAGGTTAGGTGTTATTAAACTTATGTGGCGTAAATGTGTTATTTCAAGCATTGAGTTTCCCACCTCTCCAATCTTTCTTTACTAAATGACATAGAATAGTATTTTTTTACTCAAGCGGTTTTTTTACAATACCCTTCGTTTTGCATAGGAAACATTGTTTCTAATACTAATATTCACATTATCTTACTTGTGCATTTTTGTCAATACAGTTTTCAGACTTATCAAATATTAACTTAAAATCAGTAACTAGGCACAGCTACAATTTGCTGAAAGACGCAAATGATGTCTATGCCTAGTAGAGTGCGACTTCTTTTGTAATACAGATTAGATAGTCAGAACCATAAATGAGGATATTTCTCTAGCTACTTGACAAACTGCCGGGATAATCTTTTCTTCCATCAGCTCTTCGTCGGCCGCATGTTGTGTAATCGCTATGTTTATGGCAGCAATCACTTTATTGTCTTTCCCAAAGATCGGGCAAGCGACAGACCAAACTCCTGTTTCAAACTCCCCTTTATGGAAGACGTAGCCTTTTTCTTTAATGGATTGTAATTCATCACGCAATTTTTTGACTTCCACTATCGGTGCATCCGGTATCTGCAATACTTGCAGCTTTGACAACAACTCTTCTTTATTTTCTTCGGGTAAATGTGCCAATAGACATTTCCCCATCGCTGTAGCATGGACAGGCAGATGTGATCCGACGTTAATTGTAATCGTAGCGACACTTCTAGCCGGATACCTGGCGATATACACTATGTCATTCCCGTCCAATATCCCCATATGTGAAGACATGCCCGTTTCATCTCTTAACTTCTCCAAATAAGGCGCCGCTAGTTCTGGTAGTTCGAGACTGTTCAAATAAGTGTAGCCTAGTTCAAGTACTTTCGGTCTAAGTCCATAGCGCTTCGTATGACTATCTTGATAAATATAACCACACTCTTCCAATGTATACAAGATGCGATAAGGCGTTGTTCGGCTGACACCTAAATTACTTGCAATTTCCGCCAAGGACAAAGTCTGATTTTCTACACTGAACATCTTTAAAACTTCCAATCCACGTAAAATGGAATTTGAAAGATATTTTTCATTATCACTTTTTTGCTTTTCCAATTTCTTTTTTGTGATCTCCACTATCTATTCCTCTTCTCTTAAAAAATCTAATACATATTTATTGAATACTTCCGGTTTTTCCATGTAACTGAGATGGCCCGCATCCGCTATTGTCTTCAAACGTCCGTCTTTCAGCCTTTCGACAATAATTTTCGACTCGCTGACAGGCGTCACCTGGTCCTCTTCTCCACAAATTACCAGTGTCGAAACCATAACTTTTGAATACTCATCCATTTGATTCAGGTGATATAAACTGTTGGCAACTGATTTATAACCCGCCGGTCGGACTTCAGCCATAATGTTTTGCGCATATTCCAAAATTGCAGAATCTACGTTTGCAGCGAGCAGTGCAGACGTTCTTTGTCTTGCTAATTCTTCCGGTGGAGTATTTTCCACGAGATCATGCCGAGCTTTTCTTTTCTTTATATTTTCTTCTTCATTGAGCCCAGCCGCTCCTCGGGTCGGTGCAGCAATCATCAATTTGGTAACCATTTCAGGAAACCTTATCGCAAAATCGATCGCAATCGCCGCCCCCATCGAATGCCCTAACAAATAGACTTCCTCTAATAGAAGATCATCAAGAAATTTCTTTAAACGATCCGCAAACTGGGAAAAATGTTGTAATTCTGGAACAGGGTCCGCACTTTGACCGTAACCGGGAGCATCCCAAGCAATTACCGTATAATCTTTCTTCAGCCCTTCCAATTGATGAATCCATGACTTCGAGTTATTTCCTAAGCCATGCAATAAGACCAGCGGTGGTCCACTTCCTTCTCTGAGATAATGAATAGGCAGATCCACCAACTCCACTTTCGACATAAAACCCCTCCTCAAGCATTTTTATCGTCTTTTCTATGTTTTATCAATAAAACAAAGTTTTCGATATTAAGATTGATTGTACGTACTTATTCTTCATAAAGTCAAGCGACTCCCAAGTCCAAACTGACTATTACCAAGATACGTTATATTCAAACAACTTCTTAAAATAAACAAAAAAGGAAATAAGAAGCGACCTCTTATTCCCCCTGTCTATAATTAAAATTGAGAATCTACATCGTCATTACATTATAAGAAGGGAGACTTCTATCTTAGGATATTATTTTTCAGCTACACGTAGAAACGGTTCGTCTGCTACTTGTATCGAGTCTGTTGGACATCCCTCACAAGCATCCATAAGATCATCTACTAAATCTTCTCCTATTGGCGTAACACCTGTATTATCGTCGAGAATACTATAGGATAGGCCATCATCATCATAATCAAATATATCGGGGGCAGTAGCTCCACACGCACTGCAAGCGATACAAGTCTCTTGTTCTACTAATGTATACTTCTTCATATTGGGATTCCCCTTTCATCTTCTATTATCAATTGCGCCTCCGCACAATTAGATTTATGTCTTTCAATCTTGTGCAAAAAACTAGATGAACTCGTTTACAAGTTCCCTAAAAAGTTCAGGTTGTAAATCGAGATTCATATGGGCCAAGGGTTGCTCAGCATACCCTTTTACTAACTCTTGATAAGAAGGCTTCTCTTCTTGATAAACAATTCCAGTTACTAGGCTATTATGTTTCATTAAAGTGTTCATGGCCATTTCGCGGTTTGAAGCATCGTATCCATCTATATCACTTAATTTAGACAAATTCTCTTTGAACCAGTCATACGTATTTACTTTATTGTAAGTAACACATGGACTATAGACGTTAATAATAGAAAAACCTTTATGTTGTATTCCTGCTTCTATTGTCGCAGTCAATTCTTTAATATCCGCTGAAAAACATTGCGCCACAAAACTAGCTCCACTTGTAATCGCCATCTCCATTGGAGATAATGCTTTTTCAATTGATCCTTCCGGTGTTGACGATGTGATAAACCCATCCTCTGAACGCGGTGATGTCTGACCTTTTGTCAAGCCGTAAATTTGATTATCCATAACAATATAGGTTATATCCATATTGCGCCGCATCGCATGAATTGTATGTCCAATCCCGATCGCAAAACCATCGCCATCTCCCCCAGCCGCAACGACAGTAAGATCACGATTCCCCATCTTTACTCCTTGAGCAATCGGTAGCGCCCTCCCGTGAATTCCATGTAGACCGTAGGATCTAATATAGCCTGAAATACGACCAGAACAGCCAATTCCAGAGATAACCGCCAGATCTTCTGGAGAAAGATTCAGATTAGCTGCACCACGCTGGATCGCTGCTTGTACAGAGAAATCTCCACAGCCTGGACACCAATTTGGTTTCACACCATTTCTAAAATCTTTAATTGTTGATGTAGACATGTTCTAACAACTCCTTGCCCGCGTCGTAAATATGGTGTGGTTGGAATGGATCACCATCATATTTCAATATGCTTTGAATTTTATTGACATGACCAACATTCATTTTTATAATATTGGCAAGTTGCCCCGTCGCATTGCTTTCTGCAACAAGTACATAATCTGCCCCGTCTATATAAGGCTTAATAGCTGCCGCCGGGAATGGGTGAATGAGTCGAATTTGCAAGTGATTTACGTTCAATCCATCTTCTCTCAGACGGTGAACAGCTTCTTCAATAGCACCACGCGTTGCATTAAATCCAATTAGTAAAAGATCTGTTTTTGTTGTTGGAACATTCACTGTGATTGGATTTGGGAATCGTTCTGTCAAGTTGGATAATTTACGCATTCTCTTATCCATTTGTTGTTTACGATTACTTGCAGTTTCATTTGGTCTACCTGCTTCGTCATGCTCGACACCAGTTACATGATGAATGCCACCTTTCACCCCTGGGATCACACGTGGAGAGACACCATCTCCTGTTACTTCGTAGCGTTTAAAATAATCCTTTTCATCCGTTTGTTCAATGTCACTAGTAATTAACTTACCTCGTCGAATGTGTACTTTATCAAAATCAAAAGTTTCTACGGTTTGTTTTGCTAACGAAAGTTGTAAATCGGTTAATAAAATAACAGGGCACTGGTATTCATCTGCAATATTAAATGCTTCTATCGTATCGTAAAAAGCTTCATCAGCTGTACTTGGCGCAATGACAACCTTCGGGATTTCTCCATGATTCCCATAGATTATCGCCATTAAATCCGACTGTTCTTGCTTTGTTGGTAATCCTGTAGATGGCCCACCACGCTGTGTATCAACAACCACAAGAGGGGTTTCCGTCATGCCGGAAAGGCCAATCGCTTCCATCATTAAGGATAATCCAGGACCAGATGATGCAGTGAAAGAACGAGCACCCGCATAGTTAGAACCGATTGCCATCGTCACAGCAGCAATTTCATCTTCTGTTTGAATGACTGTTCCACCCACTCTTGGTAACTTTTTAATTAAATACTCCATAATGTCTGAGGCTGGTGTAATTGGGTAAGCAGGCATAAAACGAACCCCTGCTGTCAAAGCCCCAAGCGCAATCGCATCATTACCAATCAGAAACATCCGTTTATGAGTATTTTCAGCCTTTGCAAGATATAAAGTTGAGGCTTTTTCTCCAAGGCTTTTTTGCATATACATATACCCTTCTTGGATAGCCTTCATATTTTTCTGAACCATATCTCCGCCTTTTCTATTAAATATCTCTTCGATAACAACAGAGAAATCCTCAACCTCCAAATTCATAACGGCACAAGTAGCACCGATCGCTACCATATTTTTCATCAAAGAAGTGCCGAGGTCGGAAGCGATATCAGTAAATGGAACAGGATATATTTCAGCCTTCGAGTCTTCCGGCTTCACTGGTTTAAATTTCGTATCAGCAATGATAACACCTTTTTCATGTAATTCATGATAGTTTAGATCAATCGTTTCTTGATCGAATGCAAGAAGTATGTCTAAATTATCGGCAACTGCCTGGACTTTTTCAGTACTAACGCGAATTTTATTGTTCGTATGACCACCTTTAATTCTAGATGAAAAGTGGCGATATCCATATAAATAAAAACCGAGCCGGTTCAGAGTTTTGGAGAAAATCTCACCCGTACTTTCAATTCCTTCCCCTTGCTGTCCTCCCACTTTCCACGAAAGATCTGTTTTCATGAAATCTGCCCCTTTTAGCACGGTTACTGTTAAAATCATATAAGTTAACATTCAACCGCTGATTTTTGTCGATAAAATTACGATAGATAGCAATTCGGACAGTAAGCCGATAGTTATAGCCAAAATAACTTCAACATATATATTATCGTAAAACTTTATGCAAAGATTGCCGTACTATGTTTCGGTTGTAAACGTACATTCGGGTCAATGTACTGCTTTGCATTACTAACTGCGACCGGTGCCTCACCGAATCCGGTGGCAATCAGTTTTACTTTCCCTTCATACGTTGCAATGTCACCCACAGCATAAATGCCAGGAATGTTCGTTTCCATTTTATTGTTAACGATTATGCAATTTTTCTCAATCTCCAATCCCCAATCTTTAATTGGACCGAGCGCGGAAACGAATCCATAGTTGACGATAAAGTCATCGACATCAATCACTTCACAGTTTTCAGTTTTAGGCTCTTCGATGACGATTTGTTTAATACCACCTTCATCTCCGATCAGTTCAGACGGAACATAAGGGGTTTTGATTTCCACACTGGATTTTTTCAAATTTTCCACGCTATGTTCGTGAGCGCGGAATTTATCGCGTCGATGGATGATGGTAACTTTTTTCGCAATCGGTTCGAGCATCAATGCCCAGTCGACCGCCGAGTCTCCCCCGCCACATACTGCCACTTCTTTATCCGTAAACCTATTTAAGTTGTCAATGAAATAATGAAGGTTTTTCCCTTCGAATTGCTCCGCGCCTTCAATCCCTAAGCGACGAGCTGCAAATGCTCCGTTCCCTGCCGTAATAATGATCGTCTTTGAAAAATGAATTTCTTGATTCGTTTGGAGTTTAAAAATCCCGTCTTCTTGACTTTCCACCGTTTGTACAGCTTGCTCCAAGCAGATTGTCGTTGGGAACATATTCACTTGTTCCTTTAAATTATCGATCAATTCTTGGGCACGGACTTTCGGCAATCCAGCAATATCGTAAATATACTTTTCCGGATAGAGTACTGACAACTGGCCACCTAACTGAGGTAAACTTTCTATAATCTTCACACTAGCTTCCCGCATTCCTCCATAGAATGCAGTAAACAACCCAGCAGGGCCACCTCCAATTATTGTAATGTCGTATACTTTCTCATCGATTTTCATTTTAAATTCCTCACTTTCCTTCGATTGATGTCGATGCACCTCTACCGTTAAGTAAAATATGAAACTATGTAATCAATTACGCCGAGGCGTAATTGCATCCAGATTAAGAACGCAAGTCATCTAGAGTTTGGATGACCTGCTAAACTGGATAATTAAAGCGCTATCATTTTGTCACTTTTAGAGATGAAAGTCTTCTATGGTAGACGCCTCTACATTCTGTGCAAAAATATTTTTTGATTGAAGATCAGTTGATCCATCGATAAATTAGCGGTCTGCCTGCGCAACAATCGCTTCTCTTTCTTTCGCACGCTCAATGCGAATCTTTTCAAGTTCGCTGCCTTCTGGATAAGTCGGTAGTTGTGGTTTTGCCGCACCTAGCATAACAAGCATCATCGCATCTTCTTTTCCATCGTTGCGGATACCACGCTGAATGCCGGGTGGTACGCTGACACAGTCGCGCTTATTCATTTTTATCTCATACTCTTTTCCTTCATACTCCAAAAGGACCGTCATTTCACCTTCCAAAATGAAGAACACTTCTTCTACGTCTGAGTGTAAGTGCAATGGACCAATTGAACCAGCTGGTAAAACCATCGTGCTTAATGTGAAGTTGTTTGCTTCAATTACATTTGAATCTTTGTTTGCTGTTGCACCACGTCCAATATAGCGCATTTGTGCACGGCGATATCTCGGATCTAATTCTTCTTGGAACTTTAAAACGTTCCAGTCCAACTTTCTATCTCCCAATCTCGCAATATATTTCTTTTCAAAATCCTCTACTGTTGTGAACTCCATGTTTTCTTCCTCCCTATTTTAGACCTCTTGACGAAAACGCTTATTCAAAGAAGTCTTCTGTTTTATATAGAAAACAATGTTTCTATATGGTCATATCATACTTCTAAATAAATTCATTGTCAACACAAAATTTCAAATCTTCTAATAATTAACTTGGTGATTAATGAGATGCTATGAAAAGATCGAACATTATCCGAAGATTGTGTGACGGCATTTGTGGCTGGTGAATCCGTTTGAAACCGCAGTTATTCACTTGGATGGAGGATGTACATCTCGTGCTGCTCGATCCGATAAATCAGATGTGGTGAAAGGACTCGACCAAGGTGCGGATGATTATATTACGAAACCATTTGACGAACGCGAACTCACAGCAAGAGTACGTGTGGCATTACGACGTACAGAGGAAGAAAATCAACCAAAGACTATTCAAGAAGGCCCATTTCCTCTTGACTTGGAATCCTATTCCATCCTATATGACACGCATGAAGTACGTCTAACGTTAAAGAAATTCTATATCATAGAAGCGATGATGAACCGGCCAAATCGAACGTTCACACGGGAAGACTTGCTTCAAGTAGCTTGGGAATACGACACGTTTACAGAAGTCCGGACAGTCGATTCTCATATTCGAAATCTACGGGATAAGTTGAGGAAATCCAATTTTCCTATCGAAGAGATTTTGTTGACGGTTTGGGGGATCGGCTATAAGTGGAGATAACGAGAGCTTTTCAATTTATAGTTATCGATCATAACTTTTATGCTGCATATCGCGCAATAAAGATAGAAAAGGCTACTTCCACGAATGGAGAGTAGCCTTTTGTTATTGATCTGTGCCGAGGATAGACCGAGGTGTTTTTCTTAATTACGTAAAATAACATACACTAGATACACGACGTATGTTACAGCTAGCATCAAACCTTCACGCTTACCAATTTTGAAGCCTGTTCTAGCAAATAGCAACAATACTAAGGTCAATACAAGCATAATGACAACGTCACTAAATACTTTATCATTCACCGCGATCGGCGTAATGACAGAGGAAGCCCCGAGAACGAATAGTATATTGAAGATATTGCTTCCGACGATGTTCCCCAAAGCGATTTCACTTTCTTTTTTCAAAGCCGCTGAAATCGACGTAACCAATTCAGGTAGAGATGTACCGATAGCGATGATGGTAAGGCCGACCAATGCTTCACTCATACCAAGAGAATAAGCGATCTTCGTAGCATGATCGACGACCAAATCTCCTCCGAAAATAATCGCTGCGAGCCCGACCAAGGTAATTAGTATATTCTTTCCCCATTTCACATTCTCAGTAGCTTGTGTAAATGTGGAATTTTGACGACTTCGAAGGCCGAGTTCAATCACATAGTACATAAAGATCGAGAGGAATAGCAGGAAAATGATTCCATCGCCGCGCGTAAGGATATTGCTACTGAAGCCTTGCAGTGCCATATCACTCATCAACACCAACATGACAATACCTGCCAGTAAAGTGAACGGAATTTCTTTCCGAATGGTTTCGCTCTGTACTTTCAATGGAAATAGGAATGCTGCTATTCCGACCACGATGGTGATGTTGAAAATATTACTTCCCACTACGTTCCCCACTGCGACGTCTGCATTTCCACCCATCGCCGCAATAATACTGACCGTCGCTTCTGGTGAGCTAGTTCCGAGCGCTACAATGGTTAGCCCGATCAAAATAGGGGGAATTTGCAGTAGCCTTGCAA
Organism: Sporosarcina sp. P34; assembly: GCF_002743375.1. Classification (GTDB taxonomy): domain Bacteria; phylum Bacillota; class Bacilli; order Bacillales_A; family Planococcaceae; genus Sporosarcina. The sequence continues at coordinate 36,763 of NZ_PDZC01000005.1, read as the reverse complement.
TATTTGAAGAGCCATCTACGAAATAATCGGCTCCTTTTATTAATAATATAAATCCAATGATTAATAAAATATAGGACATTTAGTGATTACCTCCTCCAAGGGAATGAAATTTCTAGTCGATAAAATATTTTGTCCAATTACTGCACATATGATGCGACTGGTTACATTCACAATGACCCATAACACGTTAGGAATTTGATTTTATATACCCATAGGTTTCATTGTTCTCAATCGCTAATATTTTATACGACGTTAGCTCCACTACAACGATCTTTCCTTCTTTGTTTATTCACTTTTGATTATCTCACGTCATCACTGCTAATGCATCCTTCAAGTCATACAAAGATATTCATTTCTCATTAGCATCTACTTTTTTGAGTGTTATGGAAATCAAAAGTATACTCACTCTTTAAAAACAGCTAATTGTATGGTAGACTATTCCTGTTCACACAATTAAATACTATAACTAGGGGTGTCCAACGTTATTGGACTGAGATGGAATGATAGTACACGCATTCCGGACTCTTTGGACCTGATCTGGCTCGTACCAGCGTAGGGAAGTTTTCATTTTATCAGCGACGCGTATTTTTGCGTTTTGAAGACCAGGTCCTATCTACGGAACTGGTCTTTTTTGTTGCCGATTCCCTTTACTTGAATCGAGTCATGGTCAAACCTCAAAAGGAGACGATGACAAAATGCAAGAGAAGAAAGAAGAAATTCAAATTCAGGAATGTTTTCCCGCAAGTCGAAAGATTTATGTACGTGGTAGTCGTCCAGACATACTCGTACCGATGCGCGAAATTGAGCTATCACCGACTGTAACTGACCAAGGTGAAATTCCGAATGAACCTTTTCGTGTTTACGATACAAGCGGTAAATACACGGAAGCTGGTTATACAGTTGATATTAAAAAAGGACTTCCGAATATCAAGAAGAACTGGATAGTAGAACGAAATGACGTGGAAGAATATGAAGGCAGACAAGTGAAGCCGCGGGATAACGGGTATCGTTCCATGGAACAAATGCAAAACGACACAGAATTTCCATTGTTGAAACGCAAACCATTACGAGCAAAAAGTGGCATGAATGTTACACAAATGCATTATGCGCGCAAAGGAATCATTACACCTGAGATGGAGTTCATTGCGATTCGTGAAAATGTAACGCCTGAACTTGTACGGTACGAAGTTGCGCGAGGCCGAGCGATTATCCCGTCGAATATTAACCACCCAGAAGCGGAACCGATGATTATCGGCAGTAAATTCCATGTCAAAATTAATGCGAATATCGGTAATTCTGCTGTCTCCTCATCCATTGCTGAAGAAGTGGAAAAGATGACCTGGGCTACACGTTGGGGTGCAGATAATATCATGGATTTATCCACTGGAAAGAACATTCACACAACGCGTGAATGGATTATCCGCAACTCGCCTGTCCCAGTGGGAACGGTTCCGTTATATCAAGCGTTGGAAAAAGTTAACGGCAAAGTGGAGGATCTCTCATGGGAAGTATTCCGTGACACGTTGATTGAACAGGCAGAGCAAGGTGTCAGTTATTTTACCATTCATGCGGGTGTTCTACTTCGTTATATTCCCATGACGATTAATCGTGTGACGGGCATTGTCTCACGAGGTGGCTCTATTATGGCCCAGTGGTGTATGTTGCATCATACAGAAAGTTTCCTGTACACACACTTTGAAGATATATGTGAAATTATGAAACAATACGATATTGCTTTTTCATTAGGAGATGGATTACGTCCAGGCTCTATCGCGGATGCCAATGACGAGGCCCAATTCGCTGAACTTGAAACACTTGGAGAACTAACGAAAATTGCTTGGTCCCATGATGTACAAGTCATGGTAGAAGGTCCTGGACATGTGCCAATGCATTTAATCAAGGAAAACATGGATAAGCAAATGGAGATTTGTCAAGAAGCTCCTTTCTATACACTTGGTCCTTTGACGACAGATATTGCGCCTGCCTATGACCACATCACTTCTGCTATTGGTGCGGCTATGATCGGTTGGTTCGGAACCGCGATGTTATGTTATGTAACGCCTAAAGAGCATCTCGGTCTCCCGAATAAAGAGGATGTGCGTGAAGGCGTCATCACGTATAAAATTGCAGCACATGCAGCTGATTTGGCAAAAGGTCATCCCGAAGCATACAAACGGGACGATGCATTATCAAAAGCCCGTTTTGAATTCCGTTGGAGAGATCAATTTAATTTAAGTTTAGATCCCGAACGCGCGATGGAATATCATGATGAAACATTGCCGGCCGAAGGAGCAAAGATCGCCCACTTCTGTTCGATGTGTGGGCCGAAGTTTTGCAGTATGCGAATTTCACACGACATTAGAAAATATGCGGATGAAAACAGTTTAGAAGAGAAGCTTGCAATGGAAAATGGCATGAAAGAGAAAGCTAAAGAATTCAAAAAATCCGGTGCTGAAATCTATCTTTAATAAGGAGTGAATGGAGTAATGACAACTGAACAGTTAATTCAGCAGATTACTGTAAAACATCGAAACCTACATCAATTAGAAGAACAATTGGCACTCTTGCAAGCACAGTGTATACACGAATATACCGAAACCTTCACTTATAGGAAATGCTCGAAATGCTTGAAAGTAGAAAGTGTTCATTATTAATAGACGTTCTGCCATTCAAAAAGAGCCATTGTGCTCTTTTTGTTTTCTAGAAAAATCGTTCGTACCATAAAAACAACAAAACCCACCTCGCCACTTTATAATGTGGATCGAGGTGGGTCATTTTTTTTGACGAGACTTAAATTGCTTTCTTTAGAAATTCAAAGTCTGGAACGCTGATTATATAATTGAAGGTATGCGGATTATTGAACTTATAAATAATTAATCGAATTCTTCATAATCATTCGGATGTTGCCCTTCTACTCTCCCCGCTTCGCCTTTATCCAAAGAGTCAATAAGTCTAATATCTTCTTTAGTCAATTCAAAATCGAATACATCAAGATTTGCTTTTTGATGGTCATAAGAAGATGATTTCACGACTGTTAAGACTTCATTCTGTAAGTTCCAGCGAATAATAATTTGCGCAGGTTCTTTATTGTACTTTTTGGCGATCGAAACAATCGTTTCATTTTCTAACACGTCGTTTAATTCGCGCCCTAAAGGACTCCATGCCTCCGTTACAATGCCGCGGCTTTTATTGTATTCCACTAGTTCGTTATTAGTAAAATACGGATGGCGTTCAATTTGATTGGTAGCCGGCGTTACACCAGTTGTGTCAATGATACGCTCCAGATGTTCTGGTAAGAAATTAGATACACCTATTGTCTTAATCAGTCCGAACTTCTGCGCATCGACTAACGCTTGCCACGCTTCTACGTATCGATCTTGTTTTGGAAGTGGCCAATGAATCAAGTACTTATCAAAGTAGTCGATTCCGATACGATACAGTGACTCTTGAATCATCAGAATCGCTCGTTCGTAATCATGTGAAGCACCAGGAAGTTTGGAACTGATCATCAATTCTTCTCTAGGTACAGATGAACGCCGAATAGCTTCCCCTACCATTCCTTCATTATTATAATTCGTTGATGTGTCAATCAGTCTGTATCCCGCTTCGATCGCTGTTAACGTACTGACCACACCTTGCGCACCTTTTACCTTCACGGTTCCGAAACCAATTGAAGGAAGGCTCGTTCCATCATTCAATCGCATCGATTGTACATTCATTTGATCCATTTTTATCTTACTCCTTTTTAAAAATACACTCTTATAGTGGTAGAAACATGATTTCATCGGACATGTCTACTAGCCTTCTCATCCATGTAATTTCCCTTGCTAAAAGTTAACTAAACATTCTTTTCTGTTTGGAATGTAAAAAGCACCCGTGTCTGCAATGAACATGAATGGTTGAACATCCACATTCGTTACTGGCTCAAGTGCACTTTTTATTTTTCCTTAAACAACCGATATAGCATAAAACAGAATAACAAACAAAATATACTTTCGTTTGTTCATGAAATATATAGAGAATGAAAGTAACGTCACTAGAGTTTTAATACCTTCCTCACGCTTCTCTATCTTCTATCTATAGCTCATAACTTAAGTACAAAGCTATGTATTCATTCGTTCAAGGGAAAGCGATCCCTCACAACATACTTATTTATTCAATTTTATCATCCATACGAGCAAATCTTGCAGAACCGTTGTGTGGAGAGTGTAGTAAATATATTGACCTTTTTTCTCTGAACTGACAAGACCCGCGTTACGCAGGATGTTTAAATGGTTGGAAATGCTCGGCTTACTCATCTCGAATTCTTCATGTATTTCACTAGCAGTTAAAGAACCTTTTTCACTGAGTAGCGTTAGTATTTGTCTTCTTGTTTCATCATTTAGGGCTTTAAAAACTTCATTCAAATCGGGCCTCTCCTTTCACTTAAAGTATTTAGTCTTTTGTCTAATTAGATATTTATCTAATTATATACTATTTGAAGTGATTAAAAAAGCACCTGTTTTGAAAACAACTATGAATGGTTAAACACTCATGTTTGTTTTCACAAAGGCACTTCTTATTGAAATATTCACTTCACGTTTAACGTTTGATGGTCTCATGTGCACTATTAATTTGTCATGGTATTTCACCGGAATTCATACGATCCTGTCTCACTAAGTGTTCAGCAATGTTTGCCCCAATAAAGAAAGCTGGCGCCGACGTATTGCCATCCGAAACAAACGGTGCAATGGAATCATCCGCAACGATCAAATCTTTTACACCGTATACTTCACCGGCAGCATTCACCACACCATTTTCTTCATTTGGTGCCATTCGTAGCGTGCCTTGTATATGATGTGTTGGACCTACGTTTTCCTGAATGAACTTTTCCAGTTTGTTTTCGTCATGAATGGTTTCCAGTGATGGTGTAACGAGTTGATAGTGCGAATCTATTTTTGATAGTTCTGTTGCAATATTTTTAATGTAAACTCTGTAAATGTTTTTTATAGTTTCTAGGTCGGAGCGTTTATTCAAAAAGTCCGCATCGGCAAGTACAATCTTTAATGGATCCCCATTTTGGATTTTGACAGATCCTTGGCTCTTTGGTTCCAATAAAATAATGACGATGCTTAACATTCCACCAGTACCGATTTGACCAATTAGCTGCACCCCACGACGGTTGGGGTCTGCACCGGGTGTTGGATCTGGTAAGAAGGCTCCACCCGTGTACAGCGCAAAGGGATCAGCGTCCGGAAGTGCTTTGTCATTAGAATTTGTTGTAAAGGTGGTCGTGTTAACTGGATGGGTAGTCATGTTCTTTCCAACATTCGCGTTATGATGAACGACGGGAATACCGGCTTTATTCAGTGTATCGGACGGACCGATTCCAGAAAGCATTAATAGTTGAGGACTATTTATTCCTGCCGATACAATGACTTTTTTACGAGCATATGCGTAATAACAGTTTCCTTCCTTAAGAAATTCAACACCTATTGCCCGCCTTTCATTATCAAAAATCACACGCTGAACCGTTGAATTAACAGATACTAATAATCTTCTTCCATTTACTCCTTCACCGTTTTCATTCACTGCATCCGATGAAAGAAACGCTGTATCCGCGCTTTCTCGTTGACCATAGGGGGTCTGGTAAAGCTGCCACCTCGTAAAAGGGCCAAGTGGTGTGTTGGGATCGTTATAATCTAAAATTCTTGCGAAACCAGTGGCTCTTTCCATCGCTGTAACTAATTTTTCAGCCATGGCGGTTGGATTAGCAGGAGCCTGCCTGATATCCAACTGCCCGTTATATCCTCTCGCATTCGGATTTTGGGTTTGGCCATTGTAATTTTCTAATTTTGCAAATTGATAGGTCTGCTGTTCAGGTGACCAAAGTGGACCTAGAAGGTTTTCCCACTGTTTCATATTCGCCTGTGATGGCCTTACATATTGGTTATTGTTAATGGAGGATCCGCCACCCAATGTTCGCCCTCCCGTCCAATCAAATGACCTGCCTTTCACGTTTTTCTGTGGGACACTCTTTCCTTGCCAGAAGTATTGCGGGAAAAAGTCATCAGTGAGAATAAATGGCGGCGCAAACAACGAATCTCTAATCGGCTGCTCTTGACTGTTATTATCTCCCGCCTCTAAAACTAGCACGGAATTTTGTTTAGTATCCGTTAGTTTTCTGGCAATAGTAGCACCCGCCGGACCCGTTCCAACTACGATATAGTCAAACGTTGATTGATTATTGGCGTCTCTATTCATTTCAATCCCCCTAATTGATTTTCATGCAGTATATCTTATGGCATGGAAAGTTGTATTATGAAGTTCATAGAGACTAACGTATGGATCGCAGTGGAAGTCCTAAATATAGTTTGGTTCGTTGGTATAGTTGATTTGAGCGAGCTGATAAAATCTTGTCATTAAAAAAAGCACCGCGATATGCGATGCTTTGAATGCTTTGCTAATATGTTAATCAAGTTAATATTACTAAACAACTTTAAAACGTACCGGAACTTCATTGTACTTATTTCAGCTCACTCAACAGCTCGCCTAATTTTTTCACACTGGCTGTTTCATCCGTTACGGTTTGTTCCAATAGCTTCTTCTGTCTGTCGAGCGCATTTGTCAACGTGGTGATTTCCACTGATAAATCCGGCTTCGTTTGTTCTTTTTTTGTTTTTAATGACTGGATTGTATCGAACAGATCTTCATGGTCGACAATTCGGCCAGCTCCCCACATGAGTTGTTCTTTTGGTGCTTTTATGACGTAGTCTGTAAAGTAGTTAAATACTTCCTGATCAAAGTCATAAGCGTACCAATTGTTGTCAATTGCATATAAGTATTCATCCAGTGGAGTGGCGATATCGCCTGTAGATAACGCCTCAATGGAAGCGGCTAAGTTTTTCACGTTATTTTGCGCATGTTCATGAGGGAAAATCGGTTCGTCTTCCCATGTCAATCGCACAAATTGATCTTCGGCATATTTATAAGCCGCCAACAAGCCGCTGTTCAACTCACGACTTTCATCGTACAATTTCTTCGCTTGGTCTGCATCCTCTTTTTCAAGTGCTGCCGCATATTCATTATTCATATCCGCAACTTTTTTGTTCACGTCTTGCGCACTAGCTATCGCTTGATCGATCTCTTTCGTCAAGTGATCCGACGCCACAGAAGCCTGTTCAAATACATCCGCGTCGATCAAGTCTTTCATCGCTTGCAAACGAGTCGTGAAATCCAATGGCACGATAGCTGTTTGATCATAGTGTATCGTCAATAATCCATAGAGATTTAAGTGAAATTCTAGCGCATCGGCATTGTACGTATCTTCATTATCGAATTGAGAATGATAGTGGGTCTTCATGAATTCACTATCTTGGAAATCATTGCGAAGTGCTGGCACGCCTGCGATACCGAATGAGAAATCATCTGACCACGTACGCAATGGAGAAACGACTGAAATTCCGTCTTTATACACACCGGCAACTGTAGGTACTTCTTTTGCAAACTCCGTCAAATAGTTATTCAACTCGTAGACGGATCGAATTTCATCTTCTGTCGTATGTTCATATGCGGGTAGTTCGAAGTTCAAATTCGCAAATGTCTTACCGACCCACTCGGGATGAATATTGAAGATTTGATTGTAAGCGCCCGTCGACCAGTCGTATCGAGTATTCGACTTACCCCATTCTTCCGCGGCAAGCGCGTTGAAGACCAACGTCTTTTCGGGTTGATAGCCACTGTCGACCATCCCTTTAGCAATTCCGAGCATTAATGCAATTGCTGCATTGTCATCTTGGAACCCAGCAAAATATGAATCATAATGGGCTGACAATAAAATGTAGGAATCAGGATCTTTCCCGACGATTTTCCCATAATAATTATACGTTTCTTGATCTTTTTTCACAGTCGATTTAGCATCAAACTTCACAGTCAGCGTCTCTTGTTCGCTTGCCTCTAATGCTTTCTTCAACTCGACCGCGTCGGTTTGGGACATCGAAAAAGCAGGTGCATCGTCTGGACCGCAAATGTCTTGCGCATTCAACGCATCGGGATCGACTTCTCCGTAGCCCGCTTCTTGCACCGCAATTACTGCAGCTGCCCCTTTAACATGTGCTTGATAGGCAGGATAATTAATCCACCATTCTTCCCTTTGATTAATATCGATTAATACGAGTTTCCCTTTTATGTCCAATCCTTCCAAATCTGCCGCGGTTCCTTTTCCAGCGTAGACTACTTCAAGTTCCTTGACGCCGTTCGTATCAAAGTTCGCTTGATAACCGCCTAGCACCGCAAGATACTCTTTCCCAGCAGTATCTGTAAAGGACAAATCAGCCTTCTCGAACTCCCAACTATCTACGGTAAATGCATCTTTCGTCACTTCAGTCAGTCCGATTTTCTTCATTTCTTCTTCAATTTTCTCCCCAGTCTTTCGTTCCGCTTCCGATCCAGCAGTTCGATAGCCAAGCTTCTCATTGGTTTTATATTCTTCCATTCCTTTAGCGAATTCAAAAGCATATTCCACATCTACTTCTGACAAGTACTTGTCTTTCTCGTCTGACAACGGAATGGTCTTCACGTCCTCGACAGGTTCTTTCTTGTCCTTAGAGGAATCTTCTTTTGGTGTACACGCAACGAGCGATGTGGCAACGAGCATGGACAACGTTAAGTAACTTACCATCTTTTTCATTTATCACAGTTCCTTTCATTATAGCAATCAATTTATTAAACAATATAGAGTGAGTTTACGCAATAGAAATGTTCGAATTTTGTCGCGAATTCTTTTAATAATTTTCGCTGTACTAGATGTTTAATAACTATGAGCAAACAAAATGAGTATTTGTTTGCTTATTCACTTCGGTTAGTAAGTATACACTCCTATTCAGCTACTTTGAAAGAACATCTCGCGTAAGTTTCTGTGTAGTATAAATGAAAATATGTATTCTAGATTACGTGGTCACACATATTAATTTTGATCTAATAGCACTACGCACTTAGTTGCGTATCGCTTTCTGACAAACTATGATAACCTCACTCTTGGAAGTACGTGTTAAGCAATTAAAGTGAATTGAGAGTGATAGTATGTTTGTATTTTTTGCGTTATTTGGTTTACTATTTATAGTGATAGGTATCGTTGGCTTACTTTTTAAAGTAATCGTTAAAAAGCCGAAGAGAAAGTTTGGCATCCTCGCTTTAGTAGGCGTTGCGATGTTCATAGTAGCTGCAGTAATTGTGCCAGACGATATAGAGCCAGAGGTAGAAAAAGATGAATTGGTGAAGCAGACGCCTATAGATGAACCTTCTGAAACACTGAAGGAAGCACCTGAAAAAGAGTCTGTAGAAGGTATAGAAAAGCCGGAAGAGGAAAGTTCTAAAGAGACTGAAGAAAAACCGGTTCCAGTCGTGGTACCACCGAAAAATGATTCTTCAAACGTAACTCCTGAAAAACTAAAAGACTCCACAGAGACAAGCGGTACTACTGCGAGAATCCCTGTAGAGTTAGTGAAAGTTATAGACGGCGATACAATTAAAATAGTATATAACGGCAAAGAGCAAAACGTCCGATACTTGTTAATCGACACACCTGAAACCAATCATCCTAGGCTAGGGAAGCAACCGTTCGGGGATGAAGCCAAAGCTAAAAATAAAGAACTGATTGAGAACGGTACACTAGAAATCGAATTCGATGTTGGTGAACGCTTTGATAAATACGACCGTTTACTTGCCTATGTATATGTAGATGGAAAAAGTATTCAAAAAATTTTGTTGAGTGAAGGTTTAGCTCGTGTAGCGTACGTCTACCCACCAAATACTCGCTACGTTGATCCTTACGAGAAAGCACAAGCGATCGCTAAAGAAGAGAAGTTGGGTATTTGGTCAGTTGAAGATTATGCTACGGACGCAGGCTTTAACGCGCAAGTAGTAAAAGAGAAACCTGTAGAACCGGCATCTGAAAAACCTGCACCTGCACCCACCAAACAGCCAGTCGCTCCAGCACCTGCAGCCAAGCCAACACCACCTGTCCAAAAGACGGAATGGTTTCAAAATTGTACAGAACTAAGGAAAACGTATCCTAATGGTGTGCCGAGCAGTCATCCCGCTTATCAACCTAAGATGGATCGTGATAAAGATGGATTTGCTTGCGAACGATAAGTTAAGGGTTATTTAGTAAAAGAGATTCAAAAACCGCGTGAAGCCAAGTTTTCTAACTTGATTTCACGCGGTTTTAATTTTGCTAAATTATTTTTTGATCCATTTCGACTCTACTGGTATTCCTGCATCGGCGAATAGATTATATACGGGACATCTTCTTTCCACTTCCGCTTTCAGTTGCTCGATCGCTGCATCTGATTCATTCGTAGTAATTTCGCAAACAAAACGGACTTTTTGGAAATGTGTTTTTACACCTTCTTCTCCCATCAAACCTCTAGCATCCACGATACCTGTTGTATCAAAATGAATGGCTGAAAAAGCAAAGTCTTGTTCGTTCGCAATTAATGGAATCATAACTGCCTTACAGCCATTCAATGCCGCTGCGATAAATTCAAGTGGATTCGCTCCGGTATCGGTCCCGCCTAAATGAACAGGCTCATCCATCGGAAATCCTTCAAATTCACGGATCGTATGTGTAGAACGAACCCCTTCCTCCCATTTCGCAGTAGCAGCAATCTTTACTAACGCATTGTTTGTCGTTGACATACGTAACAACCCCTTTTCAATTCTTAGTATTATAATATGTATTGTATCATATAAACTGCTCGAATATAATGGGGCATGGAAATTATTATGCGAATTCATAGAAAGCTTCAAGTAATAAAATTATCATACACGCTCAATTGGTCACTTGTCATGCCAATTTTATTCGCTTAATAAATTATGAACACACAAAACTAAGAATGGATATTATTGAATCCTTCATGTATTGAACCTTACTCCAAACCTTTTACTGACCATAAAAAACAAGATAACATTTAGCCACTACGATAGCTAGATATTACCCCGGAAATATACTTATTATAGAAGGAGTGGATAGTTAAATGTCTTAAGAATTTTTCATTACGTACACATTGATTTCTAGATAGTTTACATAATATGATTATTTTGCTTTTATATCATGGAAAATACTTGTTATGATTACGACGAGGAAAAGAAACTTATTGAAGACGGTCCGCTAAGGATTCAATTGCCAGTTTGAGCGCGGTTACACGACGCTCATTCACTGTTTTTTGAGGGCTACCATCCTTCGCCTTTGCTAATTGCTTTTCAATAGATGGAATGATGCTTTGTAATATCTCTTTAGATTGTAAGATATCTTCTTTATTATAGAAGGACTCTTCACCATTCCAAACATCTTTCAAACTCTCCAATCCCACTTTTATCGCATCTCGTCTTTTTTCAACAAGTGTTGTATTGGAGCCTTTTTCCATCATACTCTTATACGCATTTGAAAGTTTAGTATAAGTGGATTCTAAGGATCTGAGGGTCAATTCTTGAACTTCTGGGCTAACCGTTCGCATACATGCTCCTCACCTTTCAAATTATGACATCCAAACAGAAACAGCTATTCTACACATCAAAAAAGCACCTATGCATGAAACTTTTACGAATGTTAACACTTTCTCGTTCATTTCATACATACGCACTTTTAAAATCAGTACGGCCTTATTTACGCCAAAACGTTGTACAATTTATTTTATCTTGCATATTAAATTCGATCAATTTCTCCATCAAACTATAATCAACTGGCTCACTCCATTTGATTCTAAACAAGCCACTTGTAGCGCTATAGCCCGCTTCCGCAATTTCATCCGCAAAACGTGTAATTCCCGCTGGTTCAGGCGAAATACTCATATGATGCTTTGCGGTAGAAATACCAATAATAAATGTGCCATGGTCGGAAAACATCGGTGTATTCCATTTCATTTGCGGTTCCAAATTCGGGAATGTTGTAGTCACCCACGCCAACACTTCCTCTACACGTTGACGATGATCCGGGGAATCGATACCCGCTATGTATTGCTTGAATAGTTCCATGAGGTGACCTCCTAAAATTGATTTATTACTCATTAGATTATCTATAGATGTAGTATACCATGGTGAAGGTACCAGGTCCCGACATAATTCAGAATAGTGTCGGGACCTGGTACCTTAAACGATTCACTTCTTAAATGTATATTTCTTTCCATCTTGTCCAGTTACGATCAGCTGTGTGTCAGTAACCGACATGTGTTTCCCTTGAATGCTCGATAATTTACTCACCTTCTTATCAAGCAAACTATACTTATACACACCAGTTTTATTAAAGTAATACATCGTCGAATGATCAAACAACACAGATGCATTGTTTTGGTTTTCTTTCAGGATAAATGTTTTTTCTGTTGGATCTTGATAGAAAAGGATTCTTCCGTCAAAATCACGTTCTTTTTTTCTATCTGATCCATCCATAGCTACGGAGTTTAATGTCAATTTACTATCTTTCGGTATGTTAGGCGTTAGGTAATAGTCTCTCTTTGTTGCTTCGTTTGTATAAAAAATGCGGTCATTCCAAATAAATAAATTTCGCATAGTTTCACCGGAAAGAGACGCCATAATGAGAGAATCTCCCGCTCCCGTAATACGTTGAGTTTGTGTTCGAATGACACCATACTTACTTGGCAAATCTGAAGCCTGGCTAATTGCACTTAAATATGGGATAAACACTTCATCATTGTAGACAATCAAATCAAACCAGTCTTCCATGTAACTAATCCATAACCCATCATTAGATTCGAAATCTTGCTTACTCAAGATCATTTCATCTTTACCCGTTTTCAAATCTTTTTTCATCAATCCATTATTTATACTGTAAGAAAAACCATTCTGCTCAACCGTTTTTCCTTTCTGGCTGACATATGAATGATATTTTCCAAGTTTCATCGAATCATCAAGCGCCCTTGCCAAAAAAGCAGAGAACTGCGCACGAGTCACCGATTGAGATGGCATATACTTGCCTTCCGATCCGCCTGCAATGCGTTGTTTGGCAATCCCGTTAATGTCCGCATACGCCCAGTGCGCTGGAACCACATCGACAAATGTAGGCTGCTTATCAAACGGTATATCGAATGAACGACGCAAAATTGCTGCCATTTGCGCTCGTGATGTCTTTTCACCCGGTCGTATTAATCCATTATCCCCGCGAAGAATTCCTTTTTCATTCACCGTCGCAAGAATTTTATAATACGATGACTTCTTTGAAACGTCTTTAAACACCACTTTAGGATTTTCCACGAGTGGAATCTTCAAAGCTTTAATGAGCATGGCAGATGCTTGTGCACGGGTAATCGGTTCATTTGGTTTAAATGTTCCGCCTGGGTATCCACCAATAATGTTGCGTTCATATAAATACTTGATCTCCTTTTGCGCCCAATGCCCATTCATGTCCGTAAACTCAGTCGCATGTGCTTGAAACGGCATCGCTGCAACTATTAATAGTAATGCGATGAACGAAGCTGTAATTTTTCTCTTCAATTGTTTCTCTCCTTTATTCGTAATACGCGCTGTGTACTTGTATCACGTACGCACCGTACAGACGGTAATATTTAGAAAAAGTTTCAAAAAAATGTTTGTGAAATTCATTACTCGTAAGCGCCACGGTGGCAGGACATCCTTTGTTACTTAGGAGCGCTGAAAATACCGTGTTCTCTCCATTGATTGGCATGCTATTCATCCAATTCGTCTACTTTAAAATGGGTGTAAATGAAAAACACCTACAACCAACTTTCACTCAAGTTGGCTGTAGGTATGTTAAGTTGCTTTTTCAGTTTCTCGTCTCACTATTTAATAGAACCTATTTTTAAAAATCAAGTTCAGTTGGTGTCTAACATCTTTGACGTCTTCACTTTATAATACAACATATGTGCATCCGGAACTTTCACTTCCACCGCGTAACGCGCTTCTTTTCCGTTCGTAAAGCGGACTGTCGCGATGAAGTTGCCTGGCTTGTTGACACGAATAAACACATCCGGCGAATCAGAATACCCTTCAAACGGCATGTTGTTGGATAAGACTTCTCCGTCCGTCCGCACGAAACGAATGTTTTCAACCTTTTCATCCGCCGCCAGTTTCAGTCGCGCTCGTGTCTTCAATATATCGCTCGCGTATACTAACTTAGCCTTCAATTTGCCGTCGACTTTCTTCACATCTACATAGTATTTATGATAGTAGCGTTTGATATTTTGATTTTCCATACCATAATTACCGCCTAGCTGCAACGTTCCTCTTCCTTCTTTCAATGGTGTCACTTGCACGCGATCACCGGTATATCCTGACGGTGTCTGTCTGCCTTTAATAATGGCTGCATAATACACCTCCGAGTTATTCGCAAATTCATCCGTGTCCTCATCAGTCATTATTTCCGAGAAACGCAGCATCGGACCCCATGTTTCTAAGGAATACGTCTCAGGTTGGACACGCTCCGTTAGTTGCATCAACTTCGCTGCTTGTCCTCTCGTCACCCATTCATTGATACCAAATCTATCGGACGTTACGCCTGTCGTAATGCCGAGTTTGTGCAGAATTAAGACATTCGCGCCATGCGATGTGTTGGGCTTGACGTCAAGGAATGGATTTTCTTCCGCGTTAAAAGCAAAGCGTGGCAAATCGAATGCTTTCACGAGAATGGAAGCCAATTGTCCTCGTTTGACGGGATCATTTGGCCCGAAACGTCCGTCTTCATACCCCCCAATCACTTCGAGCTCCGCAAGCTTGGCTATGGCATTATGGTAGCCATTCGCTTTCGAAACGTCTTTAAATCCTGGATCTTTTACATAGTAATCAGGGTTTTCCTTCAGCAACTTCACTATAATCGCCGCAACTTGTCCGCGGGTGATCGGATTGCCGGGTTTGAACAATCCGTCCGCATATCCCGTAATAATATGGCGTTCAGCCAATTCATTGACCGCCTCCGCAAAGTGCTTTGTTTCGGGAACATCCGTAAACTTCTGGTTGCTTGCAGCCATACTCGATAATGGCAGGCTGAGGGCAAGAGCCACCGTGCCAAATGTCATCCAAATCTTTTTCATTGTGTTCCTTCCTTTCTATTATATAATCATAGATCAACGTACAGACGGGGAAATCCATAAATAGTTTCATTATATGTATAATATATTTATAGCCAAAAGCAAGTTTATTCGCAATCATAGAAAAGTGCCATACTTTTATCACCTCAAGAAAGTTTGCTATGATGGAGTTATCACTACTGAAGAAAGGACGGATAACATATGCTGCAATGGATTTCGGACCAATTGACACTTAACGGCACACCGCTTGAGCAAATCAGCCAAGTTCAGAAGCTTTTTGCCGAGCAGTTCGAATTTGAAAACTTGGATGTTTTGCTTGCGAATGAAGAACCGATTACGGAGCACTACCTGGAAGATAAAATGATGAAACAAGGACGTGGCGGCCTTTGCTATGAACTTAATGGTCTGCTGTATATCGTTCTCAGAGATCTAGGTTTTCCCGTACAACTCGCAGCAGCCACTATCTGGGCACCGCCACCACGCGATCACTATGTTCTCGATCGTACACATGTCGTGAATTTGTTCCATTACGAGGATACACTGTATCTAATTGACAGTGGTTTCGGCAGCAACCTTGTCATGCAACCCGTCGCATTGGATGGCGATCCCGTCACTTCTCCTGCTGGTACATTCCGGTTGCGGAGCGAAACGACCGAAAAAGGCACATTGGTATTTGAACAACTGACGGACAATGGCTGGGAACGTCGCTATGGCCTCTACCCCGACATAATCGACTGGACACACTTGGACCATGTCAAGCAGCAGATCCACCACAGTCCCGAATCTTCATTCAACAAAGCATTGCTCATCGCCAAAGTAACAAACGACGGCACCTACTCGATTAATGAAGATCGTTACCGTCGCAAGTGTAATGACAACGAAGAAACACTGCCGTTCCAAGATCACGATGAATTACTCGAACAAGTCAGACTGCATGCCGCTCCGGCTGTTTATGAAGCGACTGTGAATTATATAAAACAGCAAAAACCTTCCTGCGACTGATTTTGGTCGTGGAAGGTTTTTGTATGTAAAATGGTGCCAAGTCTCCACACTAGTCTGAAATGTGGAGGGATTTGGCACTTCATATGCTAGTATTTGCTCGGCGATGAATTCATTGCGCCCTGAACGTGTACTATCCTCCTCGTAATGATCTTTTTCTCTTATGTAATAATCTTAATGGTATTCTTCTTCCCGATAGAACGTTTCTGTTCGGTGGATTGGTGTCACAATAAGTTTTGTGAAAATGCCACTTGCGGCAAGAGTAGCTTTCGATTTTTCGGCAGCTTCCCGTTGCGCGTCTGTGTAATAAAAATTAGCAGTTGTTTAGGATAACCAAGGTCTTGGAATTGACCTCCTGCATCTGTTGGATCAATTTGTTGCCAGTATACTTTAAAGAACATCACAGATTCTGTCGTCGTAGACATAGCAGATGGTCCCATTCATTTCATTTAAAAAGTAGAAAGGATAGTGAACGCTCGGACTCTTACCCATGTCTTGTACATATTGCCTTCAGATTTTCATATATTTTGCAAAGATCTTTAATTTCCGTTACTAGATAGGTTCTTCTTCATAGTCGTGGACGTTTACTACAAGATATAGCTCATCGGTAAACCGCTGTTAGATATAAAGGATCTTCGTGAATGCTGAGAGTACATTCGTTCACGCCGAGTTCAAATTGGATGCTTGGATTCCATGAGTAGAGTAATGGGTGCAAGTTCTAGGTTAGGGAAGTTATTTTCCGGGAAATTTGTTGGTGTTATGTGGATTCTTCTTTCTAAAATAATAGGGTTTTTGGCGGAAAAAACCTGCGTGAGAAATATTCAAGATAGTTTCTCGTAAAGATGCCTTACTTCATGAATCTAATGGAACTAGAAAACCAACGACACAAATAGTATCATTGGCTTTTTCAATTTGAAATACCTAGAATAACCGTGGTCTACGTTATAGCCGACCTTGACCGCCTGGCCGAAATGGAAGACCCGAACCCGGCCAACCTTGACCTGGAGAACCTGAACCTGGCCAACCTTGACCTGGAAAACCTGAACCCGGCCAACCTTGACCTGGAGAACCTGAACCTGGCCAACCCTGACCTGGAGAACCTGAACCTGGCCAACCCTGACCCGGAGAACCGGAACCCGGCCATCCTTGACCTGGAGAACCTGAACCTGGCCAACCCTGACCCGGAGAACCGGAACCCGGCCATCCTTGACCTGGAGATCCTGAACCCGGCCAGCCTTGACCTGGAGATCCTGAACCTGGCCAGCCTTGACCTTGTTGCATTGGGGGCGCGCCAGTCCCAGCAACACTAATCTTATTGACATCTACTGTAATCATAGAACCAGAATCCAATTGTATCTCGGCAGAATTCCCAAATGTCCTGATGAGAGTACCCGAAAAAGTACCGTTAGGAAGTGATACCCATATTCTCATACCAGGTCTATACTGCTGACTGAAATCTCCCGGATCCATATATCTTGTCATCAACCACACTCCTCACATTATTCTTTCATAGTAAGATATGTAAGAAAAAGATATATTTCTGTGCTGTTGACATAATTCCTCTGAATTTTAATAAAAGTGTACCAGGTCCCTACTCAATTCACAATAGTGTCGGAACCTGGTACCCAAATTCAGTGTTTCTCCGAAATTCAAGGATTCTTTGATAATCTTCTATGACGTCTATTTCTGACCAAAACATACCGCTAACGTCTACGACATTTATAGTTATCTCATTTATAAATGAATATAAAACGTTTTCCCACCAAAAATTGTGATTTTGCTCATTTATTAGTTCATCCAGTCTCTCTACAAACTTCCCCAAAAATATTTTCTTGATTTTTGCTATGCCGACATATTCTCCACTATATTCTTTTAATTCTTTACCGTGCCTGATTAGCTGATTATCATTACAATAGAAAAGATAATCTAGTTTACTAGTTGAATCCATTAGTAAAGTTTGTTCATGTCTAGAGCTTAGTAGTTTGTCTAACATATTCTGCTCAAAGTATACATCTGCATTCGCTATGATAATATCTTCGTCATGAAATTCGTTTCTCGAAAACCATAAAGAGGCTACACTGTTTGTAACACTATAAAATGGATTGAAATAATATGTAACATCGAGATCGCATAGAAGATCCTTAATAATATCCGCTTTATATCCAACAACAATTATAACTTCAATATTATTTCGTTGGAATAATTCAACAGTATGACGGATTAATGAACTCCCTCCTATATCAAGTGAACATTTGGGTACGTCGCCAATATATTCGCTTATTCTCGTTCCTCTTCCAGCAGCCAATAATATAGCTTTCAAATATAACCCTCTCCTTATGAAATAGATTTTAAATTTTTCTTTATTTCATCTAGTAGATATTGGTTATTTTCGATAGTAATAGCACCGAGATGTCCGACTCTGAATATCTTACTACTTAATTCTCCTCCGTTAGGCATTACATATATATCACTATTCATCTTAAGCGATTGAACAACTGATTCAGGACTTATTGATCCAAGTGGACGTAAAGCTGTTAATGCGTTTGAAGGACTTTTCGTTGGAATTTCAAAAGGCAACTTGATAATTTCATTTCTAAAATGAACTGCTAGTTCTCTAGTTTCTTGAATGATTTTTGTAACACTCTTTTTATCAACATACTTCAATTTTTTATTCAATTGTAACAAATTACTTACGGCTGGAGTATAGGGAGTCTGCCCTCTTTCACCGTCAGACAAGTATTTGTTGAAGTTAAAGTATACGCTTTTAAAGGAAATTTCTCTCACACGATCTTGTGATTTTTTGTCGAGAACCACATAGGACATACCCGGCGGGAGCCCCAATGCTTTCTGGGAGCTAATAATAACTGCATTAGCATTACTTCCTTCCATGTCAAAAGGATCGGCTAAATATGAACTAATTGCGTCTATCAATAGGAGTAAATGATTTTTTTCACAAAACTCCTTAACCAAGTTTATATCATAAAGTACACCTGTAGAAGTTTCATGTAAATTAATAAGAAGGCCGGTAAAACCTTTTTTATCGTAAGGAATTAAATCTCCATGAGTTAAATCTTCAAAGAAGTTTAATTTAATCTCTTTATAATTTAGACTATGGACTTGGCAAATCTCTGAGAACCTAGAACCAAAAACTCCTCCATTGACAACAAGCAACTTATCCTCTTTATCAAACAAATTTAAAACGGTTGCTTCCATTGCAGCTGTTCCTGAGGCAGTTAAAAAAACAACTTTAGAATCTAAAGGAGAGTTCATACTTCGCTTTAACAGCTCTTCACTTTCTAATGTCATAGTAGAGAATTCTGCATTCCTAAAGTAAGGCATTTGTTTTGACCCTATTTTCAGCACTTCTTTATCAAGTGTGACAGGACCGACTGTGAAATTTAACAATGTAATTCCTCCCTCTATACATGTGATGTATAACTGCTGGACCCGTTGGCAGAAAGGTATCTATTCCTAGTAGAACAGAAACAGCCCACAATCCATTAGGCTTTCATATCGTACTCACTATTAATATATGCTGGTTCGTGAGGTGATTGGTCATAAAGTAAATTCAGCTTGCCAATTTTAGTATACTTCACACCATACATATTCCATTTGCCGCTTTCCTTTTTAATTATATATCAACAAAAGCGTAGCCTGATACTGGTCCAAGTGAATCGTCCAAAATCGCGTGAATATACAGTGTGTCTTTGGTGTCGGACCTGGTACCAAAAATTGTATTCAATTGCTAGTTCAAGTGCAGTTAAACGACGTGCATTCAATGTCTTTTGCAATCTACCACCCTTTGTTTTGGCTACTTATTTTTCAATGGATGGAATTAATACTTTGTAGAATGTCTTTAGATTGCAATATCACTTCTTCGGCACAAGAAAAATCTCCATCTCACCAAACGTCTTGTAAGCTCTCCAAGCCCACTTTTATAGCATCGCGCCTTTTTTCTACACGAGTAGTATTGGAGCCTTTTTCCGTCATACATTTATAAGCATTCGAAAGTTTAGCAAACGTAGACTCTAAAGATGCTATGGACAATTCTTCAACTGCTTGGCTAACAGTTTTCATCTAGACCCTCATGTTTCATATTCTTTTTAGTAAAAAGATACCAGATCTCGACACGATGATAAATAGTGTCGGGACCTGGTATCTAAAAATTACTTTTTCAATGAATGCTTTTTGCCATCGAGATCGACCACTTCCACAGTACGCAAAGATACTTCCATCTCTTTTGCAAGTACAGTAGACAGTCTTTTCGTCTGTCCAGTCAATAGACCGTATGAATACACGCCATTCTTATTGAAATAGTACATCGTATTCGTATCAAATTTGACGGATTTATTATTCTGCGTCACTTTTGATTTGTGTGGCGAAGAAGCGGCCAACGGTTCAAATAAGACACGTGCATCAAATTCCATTACTTTTTTCGGTTTAAAAACATCTACATCTTTATGATACAAAATGAGTGTTTGATCTTCGCCCACGATATTTGTAAACGACGAATCAAATTCCCTCTTTTTCTTCTCCACCGTGTAATAATAGTCAAACCCATGCAGACTGACATTTCGCATCGTATCCGTATGGCTTTCATCAGCAAAGTATTCTTCCAAATAGATGCCATTCCACCCCGGCCCTGCGTTGCCGACCATCCACACTCCATAACGAGTCGGCATACCCGCTTGGTCGACTTCTGCCCAATACGGAACATAAAGCGATCCGCCCTTTATACTTATCGGAAAACCTTCTGCAACATGAACTTGCTTTACCCCTTCTTTTTTCAAGAAATCCTTGTCAGCAAGTACAACCTCTTCTTTCTTCGTCTTCAAATCCGTCCTAATGAGTTGATCTCCTTTAATCGTATACGAAAAGCCCTTGTATTCGACCACGGTTCCTTTCTGGCTTACATGCGTCGCATAACCAGACAACTTCATCTTGTCATCCAAAGCGCGTGTTAGGAATGAAGAAAACTGACCACGCGTTACCGGATTGCCCGGTCTGAACGTACCATTACGGTAACCGCCCGCAATACCATTCTTCGTCACGCTACTAATATCGCCATACGCCCAGTGCAACGGCGTTACATCAATGAAAATCGCTTCCTCTTCTAGCTTCAGTTTATACGCACGGCGCAACACTGCTGCCATCTGTGCGCGAGTCATCGCTTCACCTGCACGCATATAGCCATCATCTCCACGAAGAATTCCTTTCTCATTGACCGTCGCCAGCGCTTTATAATGAATCGATTGTTTCGACACATCTTTAAAAGTAACAGTCGGATGATCAAGCAACGGAATATCCAGTGCTTTTAAAAGCATGGACGCCACCTGCGCCCGAGTCACGGCTTCATTCGGCCTAAACGTACCGTCTGGATAACCGCCAATAATATTCTTTTTATATAGAAACGTAATATCATTGCCGGCACCTACACCGTGTCTAGTGTCTTTGAATGGTGAATCGTAATAGTATGGCGGATATTCAGTTTCGGCTAACGCAACAGGAATCAATGAAAATGCCAGTGCTATCGTTAGCAAGGAAGTGTGAATTTTTCTCATGACGGAAAACCTCTTTTCAATTTTCCGTATAGACGGAGAATCTTTGAAAAGGTTTCAAGGTTTTTAGGGGAATTTGTAATGGTTAGAAATGTATACCTTTATGAAGATTTCAAGATTGTATTAATAAACGTGATTGATTAAACATTCACGTTTGTTTCTTATACAGGTGCTTTACACAATTTTAGAAGTTTCTCGTTCAACACCTAGCGGTTTTGTGAAAGCACTCAAAAAAAAGGTATTCACGCCAAATTCTTCTTCCGCCAAAATGATAGAACGCTGAAACCGGTAGAGTATATAGTGAAATATCCTATCCTACGATCGCTTGTAATCCAACGAATAATAGAGGTATTGCTTATCTGCAAGTTTATCCCAATCCTTTAATATTCGATGTCGGTGAAACGACAACGGATGTTGCAGTCGCAATGGGAGTTGCTGCCTTTTATAATGGAGAGTTACTCGCCCATTTGTGCCAATCTATGATTAAGAAATATTTATCCGCATAATTGAAACAGCCAAAGCAACTGCTGATAAAATGAAAACAAATGCAGATCCTGTTCCCGGTATCTTAATAGGTGGTGGAAGAATCCCATTCCCTACACAATTACAAGGAACTTCTGAAGTGATCAAACCTAAGAATCTAGGAGTAGTAAACGCCATCTGTTATGCTATTTCACAAGTAAGCGGACTGATTGAAATGTTTTCAAGTCGGATGAACTTGAATCTGAACAAACGATCGCACTTGCTAACGAACTAGCTTACCAGGAAACTGTAGATGCGGGAGCAGATCCAGACAAGATAGGTATTGTAGACATACAATACCTATCTTACTTCCTCGGTAACGCAATCAAAATTCGCGTAAAAGGGAGTGGTAAGTTCTTAGGTTTCAAACTCATTTCAAATTCATAAATCAAAATCTAGATGAAGTCCATTAATACCTTTCATCCAGATTTACTCGTTTTTTGACGACTACCATCTCTTGCTTTGTCAATTTAATAAAAATATATAAGCCGGAAATATATATGTCACTTTATTTTAAGGCTCTTTCAAAGCCCTAGCTAATAGGTTAGCGGATCCCGGTACAATTTTAAGTTGTAACGGAATCTGCTAAATTAAATCACTTGAATTGCTGTAAAGACTCTACAGTTCTAAACTTTTTCACTAACTTGTTTCTCAGAGCTAATTCTAGAAACTTTTCTGCATCCCCGTATAATCCTTCTGTATGATTTTCTTTTGTTAAATCATTATAATACTGAATGCCAATTTGACAGTCAGAACTTACCTGTTCTGAATTCCTAGTTATCTCAGTGAATATTCGAATTGTTTCAAGTAAAGCTTGATTAATATTTAAGTCTACAGTGTTTTTCTTATTAACTCTTTCAGCAATCTCTTGAAATGTTTTTTCTTTTTCTACTAGATCTTTAGGGTAGATAACCCTTATTTGACCTTTATCTATTATAAAACCATTACTTCCTTCATTTTCTTTATTTATATAACTATTTGACAAAAACATAGAGTAATATTCCAGATTATTATCTAGTTCATACAAAACATGAATTACAATATAGCTATTGTCAACCAATTCTCTTTCATGCTCATTAACGTTATTTTTAACTTTTTTTACAGTGGCATCAAACATCTCAGAGAATTCTACTATACTACTTATTTTTCTTTTATTAATCACTTCTTCTTTTACCATATCCAAAAAATCAACAAGACCTGCCCCAGATATAAAACCTATTCTGGGAATATAACGAAGCTTGTAGACTCCGTCTTTATATGATGAACCGTCTTCAGAATTCTCTCTAGTGTCAGAAATAATAATTGAGAATTTTTCCGATCTCGTCGCAATAATGGCAGTCATGAATATCACCCTTACCCTAATATTAGTTAATTCGCTTAATTATAGTTAGAAATTCATTATAAAAGTCTTCAAATTCAATATCTTCAATAGTTTGATCTATTTTCGTTTCAAGTATATTCCAAATCCTTTGTTTGTGTATTTTATTTTGTAAAAATCCCCGCAAGTTATCTCCAACCTCCTCTACAATAGCTGAGTCTCTAAATAAGGTTAAAAGAACTTTATGGGTTTGTTTTAATATAGACTTGTTCAATTTTTGGTTCGAAAAAAGAACTTTGTAAAACTTAATATCTATGTCCGTTGGATTTTCATAATTCTTATTTGATATTTGATTATAGAATTTCATGATAAATAAATAATAAGTTGTAACAAATAAGAATCCGGCATTCTTTCTGAAGTCGGTAGACCCATTTTTATAGTTTAATTCACTTTTAGCAAAATTTAATACTAAATAAGGAAACAGGAAATGCTCTATTGGTAATTCTTTAGTTTGTTCATTAATTATTTTTTCCCACTTGTCCCCTAGGGGTGTCAAATCATTGGCTCTTCCATAAGCAATGTTAGGCATAAGTTTTAATCCAGCAGTAAAAGATTGAATTATTTCCTTTGCAGGTAGAACAAATTTTTTTGATCCTTTAACTGAGTCTAGTAAATAATTGTAACACTCATGTCCCTTATATGATTTTTGCGAAGAAATTGTTTCCGTTATAAAAGAGCCCCGTTGAATTTCATAATAGTAGCCAAGCTGACTAAAAAAATTCTTTAGTTCTCTTTGAAATGCATCTAAAGCATAAAAGTCTAAACCTCTAACAGCATTTTGACTATTTGTATATCTAGTAATATTATCTCTTAATTCTTTTTTTGCACTTTCTTCTGCACTTCTTTTAGATCTGATAATTTTCACCAACAAATAACCTTCTTGATCAAGGGCTCTAATTTCATTTGGGGTCATTTTCTTGAAATGATCAGCTAAGGTCTTGGCTGTTTGGCAACCATTGACTATTTGTGGAGCTGTAATACTGGCTAAACCTTTCATAACACTATATTCATCACAAACGATAGTTACTCCGTTATTATAAAACCAGAAATTATTTAACTCTTCTTTTAACGTTCTTTTAATACCTTTATTAATTTTAGTCCCTTTTAGATAATTTCTAATATTAGAGTGAAATAATGTATTTCCACCTTTGTTCACAAATTCAGCAAAGTTTTTTATTTTAACCATTGTAACTATTGTTCCAAAGTCCTCAAAGTTTTTTTCAATGGGAAGAGTAAATACTTTATCCCTAAATTCCTTAGGTAAAAGTCCTTTCTTAATTTCAATTTGATTCTGTATTTCCTTATGATCAAAAAAGTTAAAGTTTAAATTTTTATATGAATCATTAATACGTTTAATAGCTGTCCTTAGCTGAGTATATTCCCAATCGGAAAATTCATTGTTAGTAATATAAAAACAATTTATAGGTTCACTATTTTCATGAGCTTGCCTAATTTTCATACACATTTCTTTAACAATACTTCGATCTGTGATTGGGGGTTCAGTGGATAATCTTTGACAATCTTCCAAAAAGCGAATCATAGCATCAATCTGGTGTGAATTATTATATTTTCCTTGCATTACACATATTTCATTATTATATTCAAAAACAGCATCAATTCCATTATCAAATCTTCCAGACACCTCAATAGCTTCCAAAACTTCATCTTCTCTTAATTCAAATATGTTATATAATATCCATTCACAAAAACTATTGCCTATTTCCACATTGCTATTATTCTTATTATTTTCCTTTATATATTCATCTAAAGAAATTTTAATTTGATCAGACAAAATTTTACTTTTAATAAAAGATTTTTGATTTTGTTTTATTGTATTCATGAAATTCCCGCCCTTCATTTATATTAATCTATAAATCACATTAATTTTTTATCGTAAAACATTTTTTGTCTACTTGTACAATCAAGTTAGCTACCTTAATTCAATAAAAAAATGCCTCTATAAAATTCATGTATCATTGGAGTTGCGAAAAAAGCAATGAGCAGAAGTTTTATAGTGGCACAACATGAAATCACCATACAAAACCGTAAAAATAAACACTTATCACCATGGGAAACTATTATGCCATCCTCCTTGATGATCATTATCACGATTTGGCGGATTTTGCGATGGACCAACTACGACAGGATTTTGATGAGCTGTCTTCTTAAGTATTCAAAACGATTACGTTGGATAACGTCAGCAAGTTTTCCAAACTGACGAAGGATCTACAAGGTGTCATGGACACAGTCTATTTGCTCCGTGTGAAAGAGGGCGACATAACGGTCTTCTCAGACGATACATTCCTAAAGGTAAAGCGATTTCCGATTGCTCTACAGAGTCTATTCAACATACCTATCATTTACTTAATCGTTTGCCCAGGAAGATTCTCAACTACAGACAGTCATCCACTTTGTTTGAAGAAGAGTCAGCTAGGTTAATTTAGTATTTTTATAAAGAGATTATCGATTTAGGGAAAACATCCTCTTCATACATACACCGGATTTTATCCAAGTGGCTAACTTAATATTGCAATTTAGTTTAAAAAGATTGAAATAAAAATTTCATGTTTGTCTATCGCTTAGGTACCCAACATATGGCCAAGTTTATTTACAGAATTAAACACATTTCATTCTCTTAATTCTCACGGCTGAAGATTGACATCAAACATAAACGGCTCAATAGAATGTTCGTAATTTTCGCTAGAGCCTTCCGCATAAACTTGAATTTCGCTTATTTCCTCGCCCAATGGAGGATATAATACCACTCCTGATGTGGAAGTTCCCGGCAGGATATCACTTTGTGGCTCTTTTAGGTCAGATTCGTAATCGTCTTCGGTTTCAAGTTGTTTTCCACCAGCAACTAACTTAGAGTTGAAGCTGTAAAAACTGATTTTCTCACTTGAGTTGTTTTTAATCGTGAAGAATATTCGTGTCTGCTTTTCTGAAAGCTCTATCTTTTCTACCGTCATTTCATAGCCGTGCTGTTCTTTTGTTTCATTGACTTCTATAGTCCGCAACGTCGGCGCCATAGCGTCTGTATAGCTTATAACTTCCAATTCAGTTGCTTCAATCATCGGCATCGTGAGCTCTGCTCCCATCATGTTTTCGCCTTTGAATTGATCTCTTACTACGCCTGTTATTTTCACATAGTCTTCATCGGATACTGAGAGAGACGCATCAGGATAGAATACTACGGTATTTTGCTCATAATTTTCCGGTTTTGCGTATACTTGCAAGTAAATGCCATCGTCATCTTTTTCAGGCATATTCATCACTTTTCCTATATAGTTTACTCCGTAGTTTTTGTAATTCTTTGGATTGGAATACATCTTATCAAAATCTTCGGCTGCCAACATTTTTCCCTTTTCTTCCGCAGAGCTTTCTTCACCTGATTGTGCCGTATCACTCTTCTCTTCCTTCACTTCGTCATTTCCGCATCCAGCCAACAATAAGATCGCTAGAGCACTTCCTACATAGAATCTTTTCTTAAACATTTATATCTCCTCCATATTTCAAGTTATTTATTAATCAGCAATACTAAAAGAACCACTACCTTCTCATTAATCATGATTGAACATAGTTTTTCGCAAAAGATGCGCGCGATTGTCTAAAGCCTCTATCCTACGTATTAAACCCAGTACAACAATTGTTTTTATTATTCTATTTAATTCACTACCTTTTGTTTAAACTGTGGATTTAGGAATTACAGGTGTTATCTTTAAATATTGCTGTGTGCATATTCTGCATGTAGACAACGTACAGACGTCATATTGCGAAAAAAGTTTCAAGATATATATTGCAATCGTACTACTCAAATCCTTATCTACTCTATATCTTCATTTTACATGAATCGGCTTATTATACTAGTCTATTACTACTAGTTAACAAATTAATGCTAATTTTCTTTAAATAAATCTGCAATTTGATAATAAACGTCATTATTATGCATTTGACAGTAAAAATGACCTAGCTTTGATTTAGCATGTATGAAGTACACCGTTAATAGAGAGGAAGCCAAGATTTCAATGAAGGTTATAGCAATCTTATTCATAATCATAGGTGTTAGCGAATTGTTGTTATCTACTATGATATTTGGGGATACCGGAATAGTAGTTGCCTTGGGTTCGGTCAGTGCTCTTCTGTTTGGAATAGGTTTTACACTTGTAGATAAAAGTTTAAAATATTTTAAATAGTAGGTGTCTACTGCATGCCTAATGATAAAATTACATTAGAGAAGTGTGAAGTTCTAAACGCTTGGCGTTTTCTTAGTTTCGGGGCCTGGTACCACAAATCAAGCAACGGTATATTTAACGCTTTCAGGAGCATTACCGGCACCTCCCCCCTTGTCACGGCTTCATTCGGCTTAAACGTGCCGTCTGGATAACTGCCGATATTAATATTCTTGTAAAGAAACATAATATCATTGCCACCACCCAGACCGTGTTTAGTGTCTAAGAATGATGAATCGTATGGATATGGCGGATATTAACTTTCCACAAACGCAAAAGAATTCAGTAAAAATGACTGTACTATCGTTAGCAAAGACATGTATATTTTTCTCGTGACTTAACGCCTCTTTTCATTTTTTCTGTATAGATGAATATTCTGAAAAGGCTTCAGTTTTTTTAAAGAAATGTGTAACGGCTTGAAATTTGTCCCTTCATAATAATTTCAAGATTATATTAATAAACGTGATTGGCTAAACATTCATGTTTGTTTCTTATACAAGCACTTTAACAATTTTAGATATTTCCCGTTCAACAGCCGCTAATGCGTTATAGGACAACAAACTCACTTCAAATGTATAAAAAAATCTAGATGAAGGCTATTAACAGCTTTCATCTAGATTTTTGTTTTTTATAAAAGCATGGGGTTCAGGCACAATGCTGCAAAGTGTCGGGCTCTAGTCCCCATAACTTTAGAATGTCGGTATCCCGCTGGCACTTCCATCATTCTCAATATTCGTAATAACCACTGTCTGAACGAACGTCGACTGTTTGACGACCGTCATTCGTCTGAACAGTGAATCGGTATTTTTTGTACGTATACATTTCACCGCTCTTCCCATCTCGATCTCTTGCCTCTGACTGGGAGATGAACTGTATGGAGACAGGTTTTTGATAAGAATAATCATAACGCAAAATCTGCTCCACTTCATCCTTCGTTAGCTCAAAATTCCGCTTACCAATCCGGGTGTACTTCAAATCATGAATTTTCCATTTACCGCTTTCCTTTTTAAACATATAATCCACGAATAATCCGCCAGATACCGGTCCGTCCGAATCCAGCAAAATCGTGTGAATAGCCAGTGTGTCGTTGCTTGGCTGAGAATAATGCAGGCGGAACGACAACTCTGACATATAGTACGGGAAGAAAGAGGTATCGCACGCGAAACAAACATATGGATAATCGGGCTTCATTTGAACATCTATGAATCTCACAGTTGCATAAGGTAGTAGCTGGGAACGAATTTCACTGAACTTTTTCTTCGCTAGCATTCCTCTGATCATAACACCTTCTACTTCAGCCGGTGTGCGGTGTAGTAGATCCAGCACTTGCTCTTTGCTCACTGTTCCTGTTTCCACAGGTGTGACGCCCACTTTTAACGCACGATTCAAAAACTCCGCGTAATGCGCACGGGTTACCGGGCGGTTCGGATAAAAATGATCTTGATCGCCTTTTGCTACGCCATTCGCCAACAGTGCATTGCCATGCACAAAGCCCCAATGATCTTGATATAAGTCATGGAAGCCACCAGGCCGTTCATTAAAACGAAAACGAAATGCCAAATCTAAAATTTTCGCCATCTGAATCCGCGTTACCGGTGCATTCGGATTAAATTTCTGATTTAATCCCCCACTTACGATTCCAGCCTGTGTCAAATTCATGATGGGCTGATAGTACGGGTGACTCAGTGGCACATCTTTATAAATCAGCTTTTTACTTGCTTTTGGTAGCTTCAGTGCTTGGTCGAGCAGTGTCGCTACATGTTTTCGGCTTATCGGCTCATTCGGCCGGAATTTGCCATCTGGATAGCCGCTAATAAATCCTTTCTTCTCCATCTCTTGGATCGCCGTGTAGTTCGGATGCTTCTTCGGTACGTCTGTAAATTCTTTTGCGGATGCCTGTCCTGTGTTCATGAAGGTAATGGATATGATGAACAGTAATGCAGTCCACCGAACGGTTTGCAGTAATTTACTCATGTCTTCACTCCTTGTATGTTAGTAGTAAATGCTCTTCCGGATAATTTGTTCGTGACTGTGATGCCCTGATTTCACATCAATACAGTGTCAATTCGGTGCTGTAAAATCTTCAATCCATAATTTCGTTGAGGTCTAGAGTCTTCATCTTTATCCTTTTGTGCTATCTCTAGTAACCAAGTATTCCCTCCCACCATTGTGCTAGTAGAAGTCGTGGTAGCAAATTGAAAATGCGTTACATCATTCAATCTCCTCCTTTATATAGTACTATAGTACAGGGTTAATAGAATCAATTCAATATCCAAATAGAATGTATATTTAGAAAACTAGTCGAACCCTAAAAAATTGTATCTATTATATAAGTCACCAGTAGACACCCCCGCGCACCCGCTCCCAACAAAAAGTCCCTTTCATTCCACAATCCCACCCAAAACACCACTCAACTCGCATAAAAAAAGAAAAATAAGGACAAGATGAATAAAACAGCAAAGAATCATCAAAAATCATGCATAACTTTTCAACATACCAAACAGTAAAAGAGGTAGTGTATGGGCTTTTTTAAAAAGAAAACTAATACGAAAGAACAATCCACTTCCCCTAGCCAAACGAAGGAAACCAGTTCACCAAACGATTTAAAGACGAGTCTTCAAGACAATATACAATTCGTAAAAGATAGCTTGGGCGAAAGCTCGGATATTGTCATTCGAGAAATCCGAATTGGTCAAGGCGGATCGGTGAAAGCGGGTATTTTCTATACTGATGGATTGACCGATACACCTTCATTGCAAAATTTCATAATGGAATCATTGATGTTAGATATAAAAGGTACCGGATTAGAAAAGAAGTTGACACCAGGGCATAATATTTTAACCGCCTTAAAAGACTTTGCTATGACGGTTGGAGAGATTAAAGATCTAACCAATTTTGACGATCTTTTTACTTCTCTTTTATCAGGCGATACGATTTTATTGATCGATGGATATTCTGAAGGTCTGGTGATCGGTAATAAGCATTGGGTTGAGCGTGGGATAACAGAACCTGCGTCCCAAACAGTAGTTAGAGGACCACGCGAAGGGTTTTCCGAAAATCTGCGTGTGAATACGGCATTAATTCGTCGGAAAATTAAAGACCCGAACCTTTGGATGGAGTCAAAGGTTATTGGTACACGAACGAAAACGAATGTTTCCCTCATGTATATTCACGGTGTTGCAAATGACAAAATTGTGAATGAAGTTCGTTTACGATTGGATCGAATAGATATTGATGGGATTCTTGAAAGTGGGAATATTGAGGGATTCATTGAAGATTCGACGTATTCC
Source organism: Sporosarcina sp. P34 (assembly GCF_002743375.1). Classification (GTDB taxonomy): domain Bacteria; phylum Bacillota; class Bacilli; order Bacillales_A; family Planococcaceae; genus Sporosarcina. The sequence continues at coordinate 5,752 of NZ_PDZC01000005.1, read as the reverse complement.
CCTTTCCCTACTGTTTTCAATACAGAACGACCGGACATTGTAGCCGCGGCACTTCTTGAAGGTCGCATAGCCATTTTAGTAGATGGAACACCATTTGTGCTGATTGTTCCGGCACTATTCGTCCAATTTTTTCAATCACCTGAAGATTACTATGTGCATACGGGGATTGGGAGTCTAATTCGACTCCTTCGCTTTTTCTCATTTGTGATTGCGTTGCTTGCACCCGCATTATTTGTTGCCATCACTACTTTTCATCAAGTCATGTTACCACCTGCATTGCTCATTAGCCTGACAGCCCAACGAGAAGGTGTACCATTTCCAGCATTTGTTGAAGCCATCATTATGGAAGTAACTTTTGAAATATTAAGGGAAGCAGGCATACGAATGCCCCGCTCAATCGGTTCAGCTATGTCGATTGTAGGCGCATTTGTAATTGGGACCGCAGCAGTTGAAGCCGGTATTATTTCTGCCGCCATGGTAATCGTCGTTTCCATAACCGCCATATCTAGTTTCGTTTCGCCTACTTACAACATGGCGATTTCGGTACGCATACTACGTTTTGTATTTATGGGGTTGGCTGCATCGTTTGGTTTATACGGTCTTGCTATAGGTTTAGTCGCTATGATTCTCCATTTATGCAGTTTACGTTCATTTGGTATACCTTATATGGCACCATTTGCGCCATTTAATGTTTCCGATCAAAAAGATACGTTGATTGTTGTCCCTATATGGAAAATGTTTACTAGGCCTCGCCTAATTAATCAAACCAATGTTGTGAGGCAACAAGATCCAGCTTCTGCAAAACCGCAACCACCAAAAAATGAGGAAACGAGGGAGTAAGTGATGAAAAAAAGTCTAGTAGTACTCTTGATTCTCACCCTGTTTCTCTCGGGTTGTTGGGATCGAAGGGAGTTAAATGAGCTCGGCATCGCAATGGCATTGGGAATCGACAAGTCAGAAGGCAAATACTTAGTCAGCGCTCAAGTGGTCGTACCTTCAGAGGTATCTATGAAAACAAATAGTCAGGGGCGTTCGGCAGTCACACTTTTTCAAGCAAGTGGAGAATCGATATATGAAGCTTTTCGGAAAATGACAAAGAATTCTCCTCGAAAAATTTATCCCGGACATCTTCTAATACTGGTCATCAGTGAGGATCTAGCTAAAGAAGGAATAGCTGAATCATTAGATCTACTCTCAAGGGATTGGGAGCTTCGACCGGATTTCTATGTAGTAGTGGCGAAGAATACTACCGCTTCTGAAGTATTAAATGTGAACACACCAATAGAAAGTATTCCAGCTAACAAAATGTATAACACTCTTCAAGTATCGGAAAGAAACTGGGCTGGAACAAAAGGCATGATATTAGATGAGCTAATAAAAGATCTTTTAGCTGACGGAAAGGAAGCGGTGTTAACAGGGATTGAAGTAATAGGAGACAAAGAATCCGGATCAAGCAAACAGAATGTAGAGACGATCACTTCGGCCGCCGAAATAAAGTATGATCATTTAGCTGTCTTTAAAGGAGATCGGCTTGTCGGCTGGTTAAATGAAGAGGAAAGCAGAGGATACGCTGATATCACCAACTCCGTAAAATCAACCGTAACAGCTATTCCTTGTCCGCAAAAGGGGAAGATCACTTTAAATATTCTTCACTACAATTCCAAAGTTACAGGCGCTATCAAAAAAGGAAAACCCGAGGTGAATATCAAAATTCAAGCAGAAGGCGATGTAGGAGAAGTACAATGTCCAATTGACCTAACGAAACCTAAGACCATTGACGAATTAGAGAAAATTTATGAAAAAGAAGTGGAAGAAATTATTCATCGGACAGTAGATACACTACGCAATCAATTTAATTCGGATATTTTCGGGTTTGGTGATGCCATTTCTCGATCCAATCCGAAAGTGTGGGATAAGATGAAAGAACATTGGGATGAAAAGTTTTCTGAAGTAACCGTCAATACGCAGATTGATGTGAAAATTCGTCGGATCGGTACAGTAAATAATTCCTTCTTAGAAAAGATAAAGGACTAGCTCATCATGTTAAAAAGTATAGGAATCCTTTTGATAGCTGCTGCCATTGCATGGTTTGAAGTCCCTTCTCTCTTGGAGAAAAAGCACAAAAAAGAATTGCTTGCGTTTTCTATTTTTCTTACGATTGGAGTAGCGCTAAGCATCGTGCTCGCATTCGGAAAAACCCTTCCATCCCCAATGGAATTACTCACTTTTTTGTTTACACTGCTTACTGATCTAATGGCTCCTTTACTATAGTAAATCACCACACAGAGAGAAAGGTAGGATATGAAATGATAGAAAATGTTAAAATTAATCCGTACCAATTTCTAGTGTTGGTTATTTTCTTTACAATAGGTACAGGCATTTTAATTGTCCCGTCCGTTTTAGCTGCCGAAGTGAAGCACGATGCATGGATTGCCGCAATATTTGGTACAGGAATCGGCTTATTGATCATATGGCTATTCACGACTATAGGCCAGTGGTTCCCTCACCTGACCTATATTCAAATCAATGAAAAGATTTTTGGTAAATGGATAGGGAAAGCGGTTTCCGTATTATTTGTATCCATGGCAGCACTTTACACGTCTAGCCTTTTGTATTATTCCGCGACATTTATCTCAACCAATATGTTGCCCACTACTCCCATGGCAGCCCTGAATATTCTCATGATGGGCATCGTAGTAATGGCAGTCCGGCTCGGGCTGGAAACGATCGCTCGCTCTGCAGAAATTTTCATTGTCTTTTTCTTTGTCCTTTTCCTCATTTTAGGGATGTGTATTTCATCTCAAATCAAATTTGAAAATTTACAACCAGTTTTTGCGGAAGGAACCATAACGCTCGTTCAATCCAGTCTTTATTTTGTCGCTTCGTCATCTGTCAATGCGATTGTGTTATTAATGATTTTCCCCGCCCTTATGAACAAAATGAAACAAGCTAGAAAGTCTTTTTTCATTGGAAATTTAATAGGTGGAATCATGATCATCCTCCTTTCATTTTTGAGCGTTTCCGTATTAGGGGCTGAGGATACCGCGAGAGAGATTTATCCAGGCTATGAATTGGCCAAACGAATCAATATTGGAGATTTTGTACAGCGTATTGAAGGATTAATGGGTTTACTGTGGTTCATCGCCCTTTATTTTAAGACGGTACTTTATTTTTACGCTACCGTTTTAGGGATCGCGCAAATTTTACATTTGAAAGACTACCGGCCCTTAACCTTGCCGTTGGGAATGATTGCTGTAATCGTCTCCCTTGTGATCTATCCGAACGTCGTTTACCAAAAAGAAATACAACAATCGACTGAAGTATTCTTTTCCCTTTTCGTTGGACTGTTCTTGCCTCTTTTACTAGTTATCGTCTATGCTTTTCGAAAGAATACGTTAAAAAAGAGTCCTGAACCTGAAAGCCCTTAAATTGGATTCGCTAAGTACTTGGCAATACATTATGTAGTGATCCAGCTCATCTTCTCCTTTGCAGATAGCTGGATCAACATTTCTTGGGAAATACAGAATATTCTTACGTGCCACGGATACTCTAAAACCACTCTCGAACCGCTTTGCATCTACCTTTTTCTCGCTTCTAACACACGATGCACTAACCGCTTCCCTGCCTCTACATGCCCGACATACACCGGAAACTGCACCATGCGCTTTCGATACTCGTACAAACTTTCTTCTCTTCCCGATTCCGCAAATGTTAATAAATTCGGCATCAACCGATCAGCGTGCGTGACTTTCACACCGGTCTCACGAAACGTTTCGCTATGCAATCGATACGCGTCTGCCTCTTTCTTACCAAGGTAAAATGCATACCAATTTGGTTGTGTACTTTTCACCACAAAGAGCTTGATTTCACCAATGCGTAACGTGTTCTCTTTCATCGACTGCTGGATGGCTTCCTGGTCGAACTCGATCTCTTTTAGTTTCTCGCAATCTTCGTCCATCCGGATTTTATGATTTGTGATCGCCCAGAAAATACTGTGAGCGGTTAATGACATGTCGGTATCTACTGCGTAATCAAATAATTCTTCAACTGTAATCATTAATACACTCTCCTTTTTGAGGCAAAATATGTAGAATGGTTTAAGACATTGAAGCGAGTCGGCCGTTGTCTTTGTTGTAGTAGACAGTGAAGCCACCGACTGGACCGTTACGGTGCTTGGCGACCGTGATTTCGAGATGATTTTGGAGTTCCGATTCTTGATTGTAGTAATCGTCTCTGTACAGGAAGCACACGACATCGGCGTCTTGTTCGATGTTGCCGGAGTCTCTTAGGTCGCTCATCATCGGTTGTTTGTCCTGTCGTTGTTCGACTGCTCTAGAAAGCTGAGACAGGACGACCACGGGGCAGTTGAATTCTTTTGCCATCGCTTTTAAATCTGCGCTAATTTGGCCAATTGCCTGGTTTTGGTTAGTCGTTCTTTCTTCCGGTCGAATGATTTGCAAGTAATCAATGAAAATAATCGGTCGCTTGTCCGGTTGTGCTTTAATGACTCTGCGAGCAGTTGCCTTTATTTGACTCACCTTTATTCCGCTTCTGTCGTCGATACGGATTTTAGCGCTTTGCAAATGATCGAGTGCTTTCATCCATGTATTCTTCTGTGTGTCATCAAAATGTTTATATGGATCACGCATCTTTAATCGACTGTATCCACCCGCTATAGAGATCAGACGGTCGGTCATCGTGTTACGGCTCATTTCGAGAGAAAAGACGATCGGTACATGATCGTTTAATCCGGCAGTTAGCGCGAGATGATTGAGTGTATCCGTCTTTCCCATGGAAGGTCTAGCAGCGATGACAATGAATTCACTGTCTTGGAATCCGTTCAACAAATAATCCATCGGCTGTAGGCCTGTGCTAATCCCTGTCATGTCCGGTCCTTTGATGAATGGGCGTTCGTACTGACTCACTAGGTAATCGTCAAGTAACAGTAATTCATCTGATCTATGATCGGTATCTACCTCTTCTAACGCTTTGACAATATCATGGTTCTCCCACTGTTCGTTCTGTGCTAACTGTATGATTCTCGCTGTCTCAAGTTTCTTCCACTTGGAAATGAGGATGTCTACATACTCGTCAAAGCGGGCAGGATTGGCAAAGCGGCGTAGTTCCGATACGTAATTGGCCCCACCAAGTTCTGCCGGCTCACGTGTCGTCAACAATGTGATGAAGTCGATTGGGCGTCCGTTGTTGGCTAATTCTTTCATGGTCAGATAAATATTTTTGTGCAGCTGTGTCTCAAAGAATTCGGTTTGAATCCCGCTGTCCAGAACCAAATAATTTTCCTCCATCATTGTACCGAGCAGACTTTTTTCAAGTAGTTCACTATTCATACGTGTTCATCCCCTTTAGTGAAATCCAGCACTGGCAGAGCAAGCATACGCTTTTTCGGCTTCTGCACTATAGCTAGTTCATTGACATAGTTTTCGAAGTTGGTTGCGTTAAATAACGTCGATGGCCGCAAGAAGCGGCTGAATTCAGTATGATTGATCCACTGAGATACTTTGAGATCGATGACTTTCATGAAGTCCTCTTGTGTATAACCTTCTTTCACTCTGCCAGCGATGAACTTCTTCGTTGCTGTAGACTGGGCTTTGAATTGCTTGCCGGTTTTCTCATTCAAATAATTAATGACCACATGTGCGACGTCGAGATTTATCTCGACTTGGTCTTTATTCTTTATTTTTAAAGATTCTTTAAGTTCTTTAGTTATTGGCTTGCCCAATTCCGCCACGTG
>NZ_PDZC01000004.1 GCF_002743375.1 Sporosarcina sp. P34 | reverse complement strand
AGTTCCACAATATGCCGGCATGGTAGAAATAAAAGCGTATTTGAAAAATGAGGGCAAAATTTATTGTACAGATTGTTCTACACACAATTAAATACAGGGAAGTTTATTCAACAATCGGGCCAGATTGTGGAACAAAAGATAAAGGTTATCCTTCTGACTAAACAGGATAACCTTTATTTTTATTCTTTTTTCTTGTGAAAAGTAATAGTTGAGACACAATGGCAAGTACAGGTAATTCAATCAAAGGTCCAATAACTAAAGCTAAGGCAATAAGAGGCTGATCTGGAAATGCTGTAACAGCTATAGCCAACGACACTGGTGAATTCCTAGCAATAATCGTCATATTTAAGCTAACCGAATCCTCATAGGAAAAATTTAAAAGCCTTCCAACAAACCGTCCAACTACATAGTTAATAATAAAAAATAACAAAACTGGAATAATTAAAATGTAAACGACTTCTAAGTTTCTAAGTAAGTAGGAGCCTTGGGAAGCAAACATTGCCATAATAGCCAATGATAAAAATAAAATTTGTGCATTGCCGAAAAAGGGAATAATCTTGTTGTTTAAAACAGACTTTTTTCTTAATAAAAATCGTGTAAGATGAGCAAGTGCAAATGGAATAACTAATACAATCACTATACTTTCTATAAGCGTTGATATCGGTATCGATTGAATAGTTCCGGCAAATAGTAGCAAATATACTGGTAAAAGTACGACTTGTAGAATTAAATTAATCGGTAAAACGGATGTTGAAAGAGATACATTCCCTTTTGCTATGCCAGTAAACGCTAGATACCAATCTGTACAAGGTGTCACCATAAGCATGATAAAACCAATCCATAAAGCTAGGTAATCAAATAAGAAAATGGATCCTAAACCCCAAGCTAATACTGGTGTCCATATAAAATTAATGATTGTATTTGCTCCAAGGAATTTAATATTTGAAAAAGCTATTTTAAATTGTTGTAAAGGAATTGTTAAAAACAATCCATACAGCATTAACAATAGAAACGGAGTGATGAGATTTTCTGCATGTTGTTCAATAGTATCCACTTGTCCTAATAAAAGACCTAAACCAACAGCGATTAGTATGATAAAGGTTTGTAGTTTATCTAATGTTCCCAATAAGTATTCCCTCACTTAAAAATTCACTATATATTAATATAAAACAATCCATTAATTATTGCTTGTATTTCAGTTAAGTTTCTTCCGTAATCAGGCGTGATTTCCGATCTAGCGTTTAACAAAAAGGCCAGATTGTTAAAGAGTTACAGAAAAATAGGAGTTGCCATAAGTAAAAGGCTTTTCATTTCTCCGACCAAGAGATGTGAACACAAGAGGTAATCTATAATCTATACAAGGTGTCAGCAATACTAAGTAAACCCCGAATAATAATGGTCGATATTCTGGTAATAGCTTTGATAGAAGCCATACAACGACGGGTACGGCTATATAGTTAACCGTCAATTAAGCTTCGAGCAAACGACGATTTCCGATCGATTTTTTTAAGGATGCAATGGAATCTGAGAAAACATATATTCAAAAGGGCTGTCATCAAGCAGCACTTTAAGTGTAAAAAAGCTTTTTATGGGAAAGCTAATCACACTTGCGTGTATAAGCATATAGTTATATACTGATGTTGAAGTGGAGGGATTATACATGAATGCAACAGCAACAATTGATCTGCAACGAGCATCACAACTATTAAAGTTGCTTGGAGATCCAACACGTTTAACGATGATGAAGTTACTCAAGTCACATGAATGCTGTGTGTGTGAATTCGTTGAGATTTTTAAGATGAGTCAGCCGGCAATCAGCCAGCACTTGCGTAAACTTAGAGATATTGAGTTAGTGAAAGAAGAACGCAGAGGGCAATGGATTTTCTTCTCGATTAATGAAAGTCATGAGGACTATCCTTTTATTAAAAGCATCCTTGAGCATCTTCCGAATCAGAATGAATCAATCACTGAACTAGAGGTACAAGGGCTTCGCGTTTGTTGTGAGTAGGGAGGAAATAGTATATTGGTTTCAGTTATTACTGCATCATTGATTTTCGTAGTTACACTCATATTCGTTATTTGGCAGCCTAGAAATTTGTCAATTGGATGGTCGGCTTGTATTGGGGCAATAATTGCTTTATTAGTAGGCGTAGTTAATTTTCAAGACGTTATAGATGTAACAGGGATTGTTTGGAATGCTACACTTGCCTTCATTGCCATTATAATCATTTCATTGATTTTAGATGAAATCGGATTTTTCGAGTGGTCCGCGCTACATATGGCGAGATTAGCCAAAGGTAGCGGTATTCGGATGTTTGTGTATGTCAGCATTCTTGGAGCGATCGTTGCTGCTTTGTTCGCAAACGACGGCGCTGCGCTAATCTTAACGCCGATTGTCCTTGCAATGGTACGAAATTTGAATTTTAATGAAAAGATGATTTTTCCATTTATTATTGCCAGTGGTTTTATTGCAGATACAACTTCGTTACCATTAGTCGTAAGTAACTTAGTCAATATTGTTTCAGCAGACTTTTTTGGCATCGGCTTTGTGGAATATGCATCCCGGATGATAGTACCGAATTTATTTGCATTAGTCGCGAGTATTGTAGTATTGCTGCTATTTTTCCGTAAAAGTATACCAAGGGATTATAAAGTATCAGATTTAAAACAACCAACGGATGCTATAAAAGATATCAAGATGTTCCGGCTGTCATGGGTAGTATTAGGTATATTGCTTATCGGGTATTTCTCTAGTGGATTCACGGGGCTTCCTGTGTCGATAGTTGCAGGTATCATGGCTATATTCTTTATGTTCATGGCACAAAGAAGTCCTGCTGTTCAAACGAGGCAAGTACTTAAAGGAGCGCCTTGGGCCATCGTATTTTTCTCGATAGGGATGTACGTAGTTGTCTACGGATTACGGAATGTTGGTCTAACGAGCGTGCTCGGAGATGTCATTCAGTTGGCTGCAGATCAAGGTTTGTTTGTAGGTACGATTTCAATGGGCTTTATTGCCGCGATTTTATCGTCTATCATGAATAATATGCCAACCGTCATGATCAACGCATTGGCTATTGCGGATACTGATACAACAGGACCTATCCGCGAAGCTTTGATCTATGCGAATGTCATTGGGTCGGATTTAGGTCCGAAAATTACGCCAATCGGGTCTTTAGCTACTTTATTATGGCTGCATGTTTTGTCTCAAAAAGGTGTAAAGATATCTTGGGGTACTTATTTTAAAACCGGTATTATCTTAACAATCCCTACCCTCTTGATTACACTAATCGGACTGTATTTATGGCTCTCATTCATACATTAAAACACAAAAAAGGAGATTTTCATTATGTCGAAAAAAACACTATATTTCTTATGTACAGGTAACTCATGTCGTAGCCAAATGGCTGAAGGATGGGGCAAAAAGTATCTTGGTGAAGAATGGGAAGTTTACAGTGCAGGAATTGAAGCCCACGGCGTCAATCCAAATGCTGTGAAAGCAATGAAAGAGGCTGGTGTCGATATTTCGGATCAAACTTCGGATATTATTGATTCCCAAATCCTAAATAATGCAGATTTTGTCGTCACGCTTTGCGGAGATGCTGCTGACAAGTGCCCGATGACACCACCTCATATCAAAAGAGCTCATTGGGGATTTGATGACCCTGCAAAAGCAGAAGGAACAGATGAAGAGGTATGGGCATTTTTCCAGCGGGTACGTGATAAAATCGGAGCAAGGATTGAACGCTTCGCTAAAACTGGTGAATAGGTAAAAAACAGGCCGTGGATTTATCTCATGGCCATCCTAAACTAGAGTATTCTAAGAACTCGAAGTTTAGGTTTTTTAAATTTCAGTGCTTTTATTATTTAGTATATAAGGTTCATTTTCATATACGTAAAGCAATGATAAACAATTGATGCCTGTCATTGTATTTATTTATGGGTAGTACAGATTAAAGTGTTATTTGTTAATGTGAAGGTGACAGAGTATTAAAATGGGGTAAGCGAACGTTACGCTCTGATTAATTTCAATATAAAACTAATCATTTACATAATCTTTACATTTGTGTAGTAATAAAATACTTTTTTCGTATTCCACAATCGGGTGCTGTTCTGTAATAAAGAATAGTGCTTATTTTTCTTTTAAAGGTACTGTATAACGCAAAATAAAAGAACATAGTATTGCAAGCAAACTCGGCGTTGCAACTTTACATGGAGTGATGGGCATGATAGCCTCTGTAGGCAAAGCCAACCCTTGATGTAGCTGGCTTCTTGGCTTGGTACTCATGCCCGCAGAGGCTCCATGTCAAGTTGCAACATTGTCTAGTTGCAATGAATCAGTACATGCCATTGCTTACCCTTCACCATGGTGATCATGGATAGTAGGCTAGACTTCAGAACCATCAACTGTTTGGTTGAATCTTTTTCTAACAGGCTGTTTCACAGTAAACTTAGCGGTTAAGATGCCTAGTAAGATAAGAATAGCCCCTACATATCCTTTGGCTTGTAGTGTTTCCTGTACGAAAATAAAAGCAAATAATGCTGCGAAAACGGGTTCTAATGAAAATATAAGACCTGTATGTGTGGGTGTAGTATACTTTTGTGCGCATGCTTGACCAATAAATCCAATGGCACTGCAAAGTATGCTTAAAGCCAGTATAGAAACCCATGATTCTGTTGTGTTAGGAAGATGTGGCCTCTCGAGAAATAATGAAAATAGCAGCCCCCATGCCCCGGTAAAGCCGAGTTGTAAAATCCCGAGTGCGATCGAATCAACGTTTTTCGTCAACTTGTCTGTCACAATGATGAGAATGGCATAAAATAGTGCACCTAAAATGATGAGGAAGTCTCCGGAATTGATCGTCAATTCGTTACCTAACGTCAATAGAGCAATCCCGGTAATGGCGATACCGACACCAAACACCACTTTGTTTTCAGGTTTTTTTCTAAATAGAATGGCTAGTAACAAGGGAACAAATACAACGGAAAGGCTGAATAAAAATCCTGCATTTGAAATAGACGTGAATTTTAATCCGATCGTCACAAAAGTAAATAATACGAACAAGATGGACCCTAGTAGAAATCCATAAAACACTGTTTTGAGATCTACACGTATTAACCGCTTGTAGAATACGGCGCCGGCTAATATAAAGGCTATGCCAAAACGTAAGGCTATCAGGTTAAATTCTTGAATAGAATCAAGACCTATTTTCGTAAACAAATAGGACGAACCCCAGAGCATCGTCACAATCAGCATCATAAAATTTGCCTTTAATTGAGTATCCGATCCTATCCCATGTACTACCCCGGACAACGTATTCCGATTCATTTTGATCACCTATCCCATCACGAATTGATTGTTTATAAGTATAGCTGTAAACTGAAGATTAGAAAAATGAATGTTTGTGAAGAATGACATGAATGATTTTCATGCAATAGGAGGGGTCAAAGTGTCTCTAGTGAAGTTTGAGATATTCAGTACAGTAGTGGAATTAGGGAGCCTAACAAAAGCGGGTGAAACAATCGGTTTAAGCCAATCGGCTGTGAGTCATGCTATAGCCAGCCTTGAATCAGAATGGGGATTTACCTTACTCAATCGAGACCGTTCAGGTATTCAATTGACCAGTAACGGAGAGCGCATATTAACTTACATACGTGAAATACTAAAATGGAACGAAGAGTTGGGTCAAGAAATAGCCAGTATCAATGGGTTGGAAATTGGTACAGTACGTATTGGAACGATTTCTAGCGTGTCTGTTCACTGGCTACCTGAAATCTTAAAAAAATTTACTGACCATTATCCTTCTATTGAAATCAAATTGATGGAGGGGGATTATGACGATATCGAGCATTGGATCGCAACTGGCTTGGTTGATTTTGGGTTTGTGTCCCTGCCGACTTCGCAACAATTTGAAGTCATTCCCTTAAGAAAAGATCGAATGCTCTGTATTCTTTCAGAAGAGCACCCTCTTGCCGAACAAAATGAAATTAGTTTTGAAATGATCAAAGAGGAGCCACTCATCAAGTCGAGAAAAGGGAGTGATAACGATTTAATAAGAATTTTAAAAGAACACCATGTTGCAGCTACTATAAAATTCGAACTGACAGATGACCAGGCAATTATTGCAATGGTCGGAAACGGGATGGGAATCAGTATACTTCCTGAAATGGTTTTACATCGGATTCCAACTACTGTTCGAGCCATTAAACTAGAGGGAGAAAATTACCGAACAATTGGTATTGCGGTTTCATCTTTTAAAACCCTTGCACCTTCTACGAAAAAGTTCATTGAATATCTGAAATCATGGCTAAATGAGCCTTCAAAGTTCGTGTAGCATTGGTTATATCTTCAAAAATGAGGCGCGCTTATGTAAGAGATTGATTGAAGATACTGGGGACACCAGATGGTGGGAAGATAAAAAGAAATGTATCAATAAAATATACTTCTTCAAAAAAATGAACCTTTGCCTAGACATAATCAAAGGTTCAAGTTGTCTGAAGGCGATTTTTCATCTTGAATAACATCGTCTCTGATAAATCTCTAGGATAAGGAGTTGTATGTTTTGGAAGAACAAAGGTATCATAATTTGAAATTAGGTGAAAGAGGAGCCTATCTCAGTATAGTTGCTTATATATGTCTATCCATTTTAAAATTATTTATAGGGTATCTGAGCGACTCTGAAGCCCTTAAAGCAGATGGTTTAAATAATTCAACGGACATTATAGCATCGATTGCTGTCTTGATCGGACTAAAATTATCGAGGAAACCCGCAGATAAAAATCATAAATATGGCCATTGGAAAAGTGAAACCATCGCATCACTGGTTGCCTCTTTCATTATGATGGCAGTGGGTATACAAGTTTTAATTAGCACAGCCACTTCCTTTTTTCAGGGAGGAAAGGAATCGCCAGATATCATGGCAGGATATGTCGGTATCTTTTCCTTTATAGTCATGTACTTTGTTTATCGATACAATAAAAAATTAGCGTTAAAAATAAACAGCCAAGCTGTCATGGCAGCTGCCAAAGACAATATTTCAGACGCCTGGGTCAGTATCGGCACTGCTATAGGCATATTCGGATCACAGTTACATATGCCATGGCTTGATACTTTGACTGCATTAGCAGTAGGATTTCTTATTTGTAAAACAGCATGGGATATTTTCAGAGAAGCTTCTCATGATTTAAGTGATGGTTTTGATGAAAATCAAATTGAAATGTATAAACAAACCATTCAAACTATAAAAGATGTTCAAAAAGTCAAAGATATTAAAGGTAGGTATTACGGTAATAATGCAGTAGTTGATATTGTAATTCTGGTTCAACCAAACTTAAGTCTCAAACAAGCACATGACATTTCCACCTTAGTTGAAAAAACATTAAAAGAAAAAAACGATGTATATGATGTTCACGTTCATGTTGAACCAAATACTACAAGTAACGAAGGGGAATAAGCTCGGAGTAACGGACTATAGTGAGGGATGATATACGAACATGTACTATTTCACTACGAGCATACGACGAAATTTAATATATTGAAAACATATAAATAGGGGGTGGAGTTTCATGCAATTTATGCTAGACCGTTCTATAAAAAAACCGATGTATAGGCAACTTGCGGAACAAATAGAGCATGGGATACTATCGGGAGATTTATCTCAAGACCAGCCATTGCCATCTGAACGTGAGTTAGCGAAAACGTTAGAGATCAATCGGAGTACAGTTGTGACGGCTTATGATGAGTTAGAGGCGAGTGGATTAATTGTCAGAAAAAAAGGAAGCGGCACGTATATCAATACGGATATATGGGGACTAACGCATAAAAGAGTTCCGAATTGGGGTAGATACGTGGAGGATGGATCATTTCTTCCGAATCTTCCTCTGGTACAGAAACTTCGCAATGAAACGGAACAAGAAGGAATGATTAACCTATCTAGCGGAGAACTTGCAGCAGATTTACAACCCAACGGCCAATTCGCTAGGATTCTTAAGGAGTATGCGTTTGATGCATATTTAGGATACGATCATCCTTTAGGAGATGTGGGATTACGGGAGACCATTTGTCAACATGTAAAAACCTATAAAAATATGGAAGTTGAGCCAAACTCCATACTCATTACATCGGGCGCTCAGCAAGCCATCCACCTAATCGTTCAGTGCCTGTTAAAACCAGGTGATACCGTAGCTATTGAAGATCCATCCTACGCCTTCTCTTTACCGATCTTTCAATCATTTGGTATTAAAACGCTATTACTCCCAGTTGATCAATATGGCGTAAATCCCGATGATATTGTCGCTTTACAAAGAAAACATCGGATTCGTATACTTTTTTTAAATCCTGATTATCAAAATCCTACCGGCACAAAAATGTCGCTAGAACGTCGAAAGAGAATAATGGAATTATCGTCAACGTACGGTATTCCCATAATTGAGGATGACCCGTATAATTTGACGTCATTCGATGGCGATATCGGACCCACATTAAAGTCAATGGACGATAATGAAAATGTTTTATACATTAGTTCCTTATCAAAAGTGGTTGCTTCGGGATTACGCATTGGTTGGATTATTGGACCAGAAAAAGTGATAGCGCGTTTATCAGACGGCAAACAGCAAATAGACTTCGGTCATAGTGTTTTTCCTCAATGGATAGCGAATCAATTTCTAGATTCCCCTCAATTTGACAAACATGTTTCAAATTTAAGGATTCAACTAAGGGAGCGCAGGGATGCGTTAATGTTAGCATTGGACAGTTTAACTAAAAATGAGGTTACATATGTAGTGCCACAAGGCGGAATTCATTTATGGTGTAAAATACATCACGAAATAGATGAATATACATTACTTGAAGAATCTATGAAACATGGTGTTTCATTTGTACCTGGGAGACTAATGGGTTCAAAGAATGGATACGTTCGATTTACTTATGGTAAAGGTAACGGAGCTTCCATAACAGAAGGTATTTCAAGGTTCGCCTACGCGCTAAGAAGTTTTAGGGGATAATATTTGAAGAATGCCAATAAATTTTTGGCTGCCACATTTGTTCCCTGAATGATGTGGTTGTCGTACTGTAACGTCAACCACATCAATCAGGGAACGATGATGAATCATCCATCCCTCAGTCAAAGAGTCAACAGGGTAGAATCTACAGAATGTATTAGTAAAATACGAACTTTTTCAGTGGGCGTAGACGGTTCCTGAGATTTGAAAAAAAATGTCTCTTCACAGGACTCGAACCGTCCACCGTTGTTAATAAAATATAAATATAGATACAAGAGTCAATATAACAATAACTGGGAGTGATAAAACATAAATCCACAGCAAATTGGAAAAACTTTTTTTACTACTATAATCTTTATTCATAGAATTAGCAGTGGATATGGTCATAATTAACCCGACCGCTAAAATAATGACTACAAGAATCATTGATGCAATAAGGAACACCTTTACGCCTTCCTCCTTTTTAGAAATACATTTCTTCATTCTATACAGTATAATTCTATAATACAAAGCATCTTCAGGGACCATCCACTTAGGGGTTATTTAAACCAACCACTTTTTAAGTAGTGGATATCTTATCGTCGAGTGCCAGTGACTCCCACAACTAAAAATATAAAAGAGATGAAATAAAAAATGCTCAGGTTTCTATGCCTGAGCATTTTTTATTGTTTTTTCTACTGTCAATTCAGTTGCAAATCATACGTTAAATGGATTGTTAATTGGGTTACGTTTTCGTGTTTTCTCCCTACCTACCGAACCCCGTAGTGTACTACGGAATTCTTTTATGTGTTCCCGCAAAATAACGCGCCACTTTCCATGTAATCGGAAAGCAGTGCGTTGGTTGTACTATGGAATTGTGCAGTAAGCAACTAGATTATTTATTGTCGTCAGATATATTCTCTTTATGTTCTTCTGGAGTATCTTCAGTAGATGTTTTTTTCCTAATATCATAATACTTTTCCGCACCGATTCCGCCTTCGCCAATCATTTTGGAAATTTCCTTCGACCGCATTTCGTTCTTTCTGATAATCTCTTGTCTGTCATCTTTAGTCATTTGCAATTCCTCCTTATAGTAAAAAATAATGTACTTTTTAAGAAAGAGAATGTGACTCTTATTCTATTTTAACATATATGTATGCACAATTGTGAATTATCACGCATATCGCAGATTTTTATTGTAGAATAGAAAATGGGTATGTAATATTTGGAAATAGTGATATATTTATCGGAAGTATTTATGCAAGGTTTATGGAATTAACTTGAAAGGGGATGTATATAAAGTGAGGAAATTATTCGTGTTGTTGATGGTTGTGGGTGTGTTGGTAGGGTGTGGGGAGAAGCAATTATCCTATTCTGAAGTGACCATCGACCAAGTCAATGCAGATGTGAAAAGTTTCATTGACGGTATAGAAACATCTGAAGATCCTGAGGGAAATGGCATTTATATGTTCAATGAAACGGAAGTAAAACGATATTTGTATCTAAATCAAGATTTCCTGGATAGCGGCAAAGGATTTGGCGATATGGAGATTAAAACGAATGAGGACTCTATTCAGATTTACTTGCAGGAGAATGATGAACCGACAGAAGACGAGTATAAATTATACAACATTACTTTGGATCGAACGTATGAATATATGCAAGTTTTTAAAAATGATGAAGAAACACATTTCCAGCTGATTGGATTATGACACAGAAGAAATCATAGTGGCGGAAAATTTGTCGCCACATGCGGAGTACGAGGAGAGATGGTATGAAGTTGGTAGGGTGTATTTTAGTGGCGGGAGTTTTAGGAATTTTGGCGTTTACGGGACCTATAGGTTGGTATATGCTAGCCGCTATCATCGTCGGAGTGATTTTTAGGTCGTTTTGGTTGTTGAAGGAAATACATCAATATACCGTTCCAGTGGATGCGTACGATGGCGTGAAGGATGCATACGAGAGATATATTCTCGAACGAGAAGATCGGGAAAAGTCGGAGCAAGATGGTTGAGGCTAGAGCTTCGGTTGGGAAGAAGTGAATGTCTCAGCGTGGTGAATGTCTCTCGACAGTTTGTGGGAATGGGTGACCGCGTATGAAATGGATTGGCATGATCGTAGCGGTACTTGTAGTTATGGTAGCTATGTGGATCGTTGTAAATAAATCCTATTATCCTTCTCTACCGATAGAAAACCTATCAGCAAAAGAAGTCATCGGACAGTTGAATGATTCTGATTTGAATAAGAATTATGCCTCAATTGGGTCATTTTACAGAATAAGGAGGAGATAAAATGACAAAACAAAGGACGTACTTCTTAGGTTTCTTTGTACTGTTTCCAATATTTTTCATGATTATCTCATTCTTATGGAAATATGTTTTCAGAGGCATTGAGCTAGGGGAAGTGTTAACGGACACCTTAGGCATATTGGCGATTTATTATTTTATAGTGAGTGTCTTCTTTAGTTTTCGGATGCGGCTGCAATGACACATTGCGTTATACCTGAATCTGGCGCGATTGTTGCACAAGTGATCGCGACTATATCGCAATCGGACCAGATTGTTAGAAAAGGGGAGAGTAAGTTGGATACTAATAAACATCCTAAAAACCTTATTATCGTACGATTGGTAGCGACAACATTCATACTTCTGTCTTTAATATTGCCGTACTTCGGGTTAATGGAGCATAGTACAACTCCAATTGTGATTCTCATAATACTTTTTGTTTTTTACGTTATGGAAAATATATATGGTGAAAAGACCGCGAGTGAATAGGTTTATACAAGAATAGGGCGCGATTCTTGTATAAGGGACCTGCACCCTATTAAGTAATAGGGCCATTTTGCGAAATAATTTATGCTTGGAGGGGAAGTAATGAAAACTGCATTTCTAATTCTTGGTATGAGTATGACAATAATCTTTGGTGGAGGATTTCTTATTCGTTTAATAAGAGATTCTGACTTTTACATCGCTGAATTCATAGTAGGGATTATAGGCATAATTATGTTAATTTCTGTATTATTTCTTAAAGGCGAATCGAAATCTCCTGACAATAAATATGTGCAATAAACGGAGGCGTTTGCTGCACGAGTAATCGCCCTAATATCGCAAACGGGCCATTTTCTGAATATAGGGTAATGAAGAAGAGGAGGGGATCATCATGCCACGTTGCACTAACTGTAATTACAAGTGGAATGCCAAAGACATAATCGCTCTTGGATTTTCAAAGAAGGGAAAAGACTGTCCCCATTGTGGTGACAGACAATACATCTCTGCTGAATCGCAGAGGTTATTAACTTTGGGATGGTTAAGTCTACTATTTGTTCCGTTTATTATTTCTAAAATTAAATTAAGTGGAAAAGATGAGCCCCTTTGGTAATTCCATAAATAGACGCGATAACTAAATAAGTATTTTCCACAATCGGGCCAGGTTGTCGAGTGAATTGGAAAGATAATCTAGGTGATTAGGGGTGTTATTTTGAAAAAAATGATTTTAACTATACTGCTTTTCATAAACATATTGTATATAGCTAATTACCTTATTAATTTTGAAAGTTTCACATTAAATATTTTGTGGCTGATCTTTTTTATCGCCAGTATAGGTGTATCCCTTATTTTCCTCTTTAATTCAAAGGAAAGGTCAGATCACAAACCTTTAATCTTATCGGTTATGGTTTTAGTAATTAGTATTGGTTCGCTAGGGTCATATGGTTTTCTATATTTTATAACACATCTTATGGGTTAACTTTTTTCTCGCAATAGGGTGCGATAACTGAATAAGGATTTTCCATAATCGGGCCATTTTGCAGAGAAATGGGGGTGTTTTGATGAAAAAGAAATCTCTCTTTTACTGGCGAATATTCATACTTGCCGTTATGCTCTCGCTTTTCTTAACGAAAGTAATAAGTCTAGACACCTATTTAACCATGATGGGTGGAATACTAGTCTTTGTCGTCATCCCTGAGACTATAAAGGCAATAAAGGATAAAGACAGAAAAGAAAATCCATAAACGGGGGTGATCCTTGTATAAGGGATCTGCACCCTATTCAGTAATAGGGCCATTTTATTAAACGGGAAAAGCTGAAGTAAATGAGTGACGGAATTAAAATAAACGCCAAGTTTTTGAGCGTGCTGTTTCTACTTGTTAGTTCAACTTTACTTGTACAAGTAAGCCTTAGTAGTTTTACTGACTTGCCGAGAATGGTTCCATCGGTATTACCTGTGATAACTTGGATTATTCTCATCGTGTGGTTTTACTTCTACAAACGAATAAGGGATTAGAAGGAGGCGAATATCATCAAACATTTTATAGGTGCTTTACTAATGACTAGCCTTTTACTCTTATCTGCTTGCACTGAAGAGAATAATACAAATTATTTCCCAACACCAGAAGCTGCTTTGGAAGATCTGATTCAAAGCGATGGAATTAAAGGAAGTATTGACTTGATCACTACAACAGACGAAATGGAAGTATTAGTGATTGAACAAAATAAAAACAATTATTTCGTAGCTGAATTGCTAGAAGATAAAAAAGGCTACACGGCCAATAGAATATCAGCAAATGTAGTGATGGAGCTAGGGGGAAGTTGGGAGTTAAAGACCAATTCGAAACACAAGTACACCATCTATTTTGAAAAAACACAAGAGAATCAAAACTTCTATCCATTATCGAATGAGGAGTATTATATATCACTTGTAGAAGGCCATCAGGTATCAAAAGAAGACTCCATTACTAGGAATTCAATAAAAGATATTAGGGCGGTAAAGGATTAATTACGTGATGGCTAGTGGTCACTAACATTATATTCGATTATCAGGTGCAGTTGTTGAATGAGGACTGGACACAGCAAACATATGAAGTGTTAAAGACTCAACTAGTAGGGGATAATTGGCTTGTGGAAAAAGGTAGTACTAATTTTAACGGTGGCACTAGGCGGAGTTATGCTATCCGTCACGATTGACAGTTTGGGAGATCAAGGTAATAAATCCATGCATCTAGTAGGTGGATTGCTGTTGTTCATGGGAATACTAACACTCCATTAATTAAATAGAAAAGGATAGTCATAGTCAATTATCATACGAGATTGTAAAGCTGCAAAAGTGTTGGAATGATAGGAAATATACATGCCTCAGTTAAGGAATTGCGTTTGATCTATACAAGGACCACTTACCTACATACAGCACGTTGGAAAAAATAGGGGGATAATGAAATGGAATTTGATTTAATTTGGATTGGATTAGGAATTGCTGCAGCTGGATATTTTATAGGAGATGGGCTCAAAAATTTTAAAAATCCGAATGCTAAAGATAGTATCAGCGAAATCTTTAGCGATGATGATGAACACGAATTGATAAGGGAAAATCATGTTCATTACTTCATGGGGATTTCCAAAGAAGATGCGAAACACTTGATTCAAGAATATCCAAACATACCACGCGTAGTTATTAATAATAAAATATACTACCCTAAAGCAAAACTTCGTCAATGGTTATCTGATTTAGGGGCGTGAACGAGCTAGTAATTTGACCAGATTGTTCGATAGGTAATGTTATCGATACAAAGGGGGAGAGGTAAGTGATTCTTGGATTGCATCATGCACAGATCACGATTCCGAAAAATGCAGAAGAGGAAGGTAAGCATTTTTATTGTGATGTATTGGGATTGAAAGAAGTAGAAAAGCCCGACTCACTTACTGGTCGTGGAGGATTCTGGTTGAAAGTCGGAGACAGAGAGGTTCACGTAGGCACAGAAGACGGTTTTAACCGCTTAACGACAAAAGCGCATTTAGCTTATCTGGTAGAGGATGTTTTACATTGGAAAGGCGTGTTAGAGCAACATTCTATTCAAATCATTGAAGGCGTACCAATTCCAGGTTATGACCGCTTTGAATTTAGAGATCCGTTTGGGAACAGAGTAGAAATGATTCAAGAATTATAAGTTTAGGGTTCACGCATATTCTCAATCGGGTCGGTTAGCG
Organism: Sporosarcina sp. P34; assembly: GCF_002743375.1. Lineage (GTDB taxonomy): Bacteria > Bacillota > Bacilli > Bacillales_A > Planococcaceae > Sporosarcina. The sequence goes on along the minus strand of NZ_PDZC01000004.1, from coordinate 179,468 downwards.
AAAAAGAATTGAAGAAAGATAGGTTGAAAAATGGAGAATACCGATTTAAAAGTATTAGAAATACCAAATTGGGGGCGCTATTTACGAGGGAAATGGCTTGAAAACTTTGCTGGGCATCTAACACATGATGAACAAAAGGAAATATACATGAATTCATTTCTTTGGCATTTATGTAGTTATGAAAAAACGGTATGTCTTGAAAAAGAGGAGGCAGTAAAGGCATTTGAGAGACTAAAAAAGCATAAATGTACAATTTTTATCAATTTATACATGATGGATTCTTAGTTCAAAACGAAGAAAATCTCAAAGTACATGATTTACCGTATGACGAAGAGGGAGACCTGGATTATAGAGATCTGTACGTAATGGATTGGGAAGGTAAATGGACATTTATTATAACGCATGAAAACAATTGTCTCGGTCCGTATTTTATTCAAAAGTTCTAAACACGAGGCAGTAATTGGATGCAGTTCAAAGATGAAGTTTTTTAGTATTGTGGACAGAAGAGAAGGTAAAGGAATTTTTAATGGGGACAAAGAGAATACAAAATGAAATTGGTAAGTTTGTTGTAGATATTTACCATATCGTTAGCACAGCTGTAAAAGGGTTAAGTGCCAAGTAAATAATTAACATTTAAGTAGAGATTAAAAATTTTAACGAAGGTAAACATTGCGTCACTCTTACAGTGGAATAAATATACTTCCAGACAGGCATTATTTCAACAAGGGTGAAGCGAAGACAGACCCAATCCATATGTACCAAACTGGAAGTGATTTTTTAGTTGATTAGCATAAGTTTAGAGATTACTTGCGTAGTAAATATAATGCAAGGTTTGATAAGAGATTGCGTCTATATCGCACTGGGGCCAAATCGTTATAATAGATGGGTTCTATCAGAGGGGGGCATTCATGAAACAACCGATTGCTTATGGGGCCTACTTTCTAATGGCAGCCATAGTCACCTATTGTGTTGAGTTTTTTTTAACTTATATGATAAGTGGCATTTTATTCTATGCCGCCGACGCACCGCCAGGAGATATTTCAGACACGGGTAAATTACTGTTTAGCGTCGGAATACCTGTCGTCTATGCATTTGTTCTTTTTGGGTTGTATTACTTATATAGCAACATTCTTAAAGGCTTCAACATCCATCTAAGACTAAGTGTGGGCGTTTTACTCCATATAATCATTGCCATTTATCTCATTTGGAACATAGTACCGTATGCCTTTTAATTGACTAAAGTAATTGGTTAAAGATACGTGATAGTTTAAAGTCCTTTAACGATCGGGTGCGGTGCAATTGTAAGTACAAGCTTTATTTGCACTCACTAAGTAGATCATAGTCACAGCTAGATGAATTTTGGATAGTAGAGAAAAATAGAATACAACGTTTAAGGGGGGATAAAGTGGATGTATCGGAATGGGATATACAAGAAGTAAAGCAACTTAAGAAAAAGCAATTGGTACAATTCAGTATGGTAATGTTGGTGATATTTATCCTGTCTGTTCTTTATGTAAAAGCAGAATGGCCACTTTCTGTTTTCTTGACATTACCTTTCGTACTATTATGGTTTTTGCTGTACACGCACTCTATATTCTCATAACAGAAAAAACAACGGGCACCAAAACAAATAAGCTTGTCCAGGCTTTTGATAGAGATCGTTGGGGAAAGAAGCGATGGAAGAGAAAAAAGATAACTGAGGTTGTTATTCTCAGCATCGCAAGCAGTATGTTCACAGTATTCACCATTACTCTAAACACTAGCTCCGAATCGCTACAATTTTATAACCTCTTACCATTTATCGCGGCTTGGATTGGTTCTAGCGTGGGTACTATGGCTAGAATAAGTAATTTAGAATAGGTTCATACGATTGTCTTATAGATTATCAAACTTTTAATTAACTTGTTAAATTTGATAATAATGTAAATCAGTAATTAATAATAGAGTCAATATATGCTACTACTAAATCTGGAGGATACGTTATGAATGAGATTTTATTGCAAGGAGTTCAAGTTACGCTGAGACCGATGAAAAAAGATGATGTGGAAGCTCTTTATGGTGTTGCGCAAGATGAGCGAATATGGACGCACATGACGAATTCAATGAAGACCCGATTCGACATGGAAAATTACATTCAAGCAGCTCTCAGTGCAAAAGAGCTTGGGAGTGAGTACCCATTTGTTATTATCCATAATGAATCAAACAAAATCATCGGTTCAACTAGATTGATGGATATTGCTTTGGTACATAAGCGTTTGGAAATTGGAAACACTTGGCTACATCCTGAATTTTGGCAAACTCCCATTAACACGGAATGTAAATATTTGCTGTTTACTCATTGCTTTGAAGAATTACAAATGAATCGTGTCCAACTGAAAACCGATCATAAAAATATTCGTTCCCAACGAGCAATTGAACGCATTGGTGCTATAAGAGAAGGCGTTCTTCGCAATCACATGATCCGGATAGACGGAACAATTCGTCACACTGTCATGTTCAGTGTTACCAAGGAACAGTGGGCGAGTGTGAAAGAAAGTATCAAAGCCAAAGGGTAAGGATTCACAGTGATTAGGGGTGTTAACTTGAAAAAAATGATTTTAACTATACTGCTTTTAATAAACATAATGTATATAGCTAATTACCTTATTAATTTTGAAAGTTTCACATTAAATATTTTGTGGCCTATCTTTTTTATCGCCAGTCTATGTGTATCCCTTGTTTTCCTCTTTAATTCAAAGGAATGGTCAGATTACAGACCCTTAATCTTATCGGTTATGGTTTTAGTAATAAGTATTGGTTCGCTAGGGTCATATGGTTTTCTATATTTTATAACACATCTTATGGCATAACTGTTTTCCCGCAAGAGGTCCAAATTGTGTATCAACAAATTTAATGTGATTGAATAAAAGTAGATAAGTTTAAGGTGATGTCGAGTATAAAAGGGCAACTACACGATTTTTGAAAAATAAAATGAATTGCTGGTATAGAAATGAGGGGAAAACGTGTTATTTTTTTTAATCTTGGTTTTAATAGTATTTGTATTCGACTTTGCAAAAATTAGAAAACAGAATCAAACAGTTATTGAACAAAATGATAAGATGATTTCTCTTTTAGAAGAAATCAAAAATAAACAATAATATTTGTTCAACTAACGGTCCATTTAATGAAATAGGTTTCTAAATAGAGGTGATACGATTGTATTTTCCAACCAAGAAAGACATTTGGTTTTTCTTAATCATTTGGGGTTTTATTCTTTTCATAATTTTAATTTACATTTTCGGTGGAGAACCTGTTGGCTGGCAACTAATCACCTATAAAAGTGTACCTGGTTATATCATAGGTGCATCCATTCTAACTTTGTTATTATGGATTTGGTTTGGAACAGGTTATAAGGTTGAGGGGGAATTGCTGAAATTAAAATTTGGACCGATTAAAAGTAAAATACATATCAAAGAGATCAAAAAAATCAGCAGAACAAAAAGTCCATTTACAGCGCCCGCCCTATCCGTTGACAGGTTGGAGATTCTTTATGGTAAATATGATGTGATAAATATATCTCCAAAAAATGAAAGTGAATTTATACATTCATTATTAGCTGTAAACCCCAATATACAAATAGACAAGGTTTCTTTGGAATTCAATGAAAATTAGAGATACTATTACTTCCACATTCGGAGTTCGATTGCTTAACAGGAGATCACGTCAAATAACACAAACGGGCCAGATTGTATTACAAGCAAGGGGGATTATTATGCTATTTAATAAAGACCATTCATGGCGTTGGGCTATCGGAGGTTGGGGAGCGTTTATTGTAGCAACCATTTTGTTTTTAATATTTGATTTTAATATTTTAAATATATATTGGGTACTTGGTATATTAACGGCAGCAATAATTGTAACAATTGGAAATGCTATTCATGTTATTTATACAAAGCGAAAAGCAAAGGAAGGTAAAAAGTAAAGTTCCTTGGTTTAAGTTAAATACAAATGGATTTGTTCGAAGTAAATCAGTATAGTAATTATCGCAATCGAGCGCGGTTTCTGAATAGTTTTAAGAGTAGATACTTAGTTAATTGTAGTGTAAGGCGGCGACTCCTGCGGGAATAGCATGAGCCTTGAGACCCCGCAGGAGCGTAGCGACGAGGAGGCTCAGGCCATGCCCGCGGAAAGCGTCCGCCTGAAACGGAAATCAACGAGTTAATACTACAGTCTCGGTAACGGGCGCGATTGTAGTATAAAAAATTGATGCCAGATCACTTAAACGGGCCATTTGAGGGGTGTGAAAATGAAAGAGATAATGGGACTGTACTTTATTTTAATTGCACTTTATTTTGTGAACCTAACAAATATTACATTGTTTAATGCTGAGTGGAACGGTATAGCAATGTGGCTTAGCACTGGGTTATTTATAGCTGGCACTGCTTATTATTTAATGAGCAGGGATTCCATTAAGAAAAAATAGCAATTACTGTTATCGGGTGCGATTGAAGAAGTGCCGGTTGCCTCTCAAGGCAACCGGCTTTTCTTGAGTCATGAAGTTTAATCCCTCCTGGAAATAGCTTTGTGTTTACCTCGTGTGTTGAGTGAATACAAGCCCGGTCAGAGATTGAATTCCACTTTTCAACAGCAGTTCGAAATGGCAAAATTCATTTTATCCTTTTCATCTACTATCTTTATTGTCTTTGATTTACTTTTAGAGGCACCTTAAGAATAGATAGGCTACCAGTAACCAATTCATAATTCATCCCATACGATAAGAATGAAAATATATTTAAGGGGGACAAATGTGTACTATTTAGGGAACAGTATGTATCAAGGATATAATCCGGAAGCATTACAAAAGTCATTAACATTGATATTTGAGGCAGTTCAAGGAGAAAAGGAAGACCGGCTTTTTTATGAATATTTAATATCCGTTGCTCCGACGCAGGAAGATAAAGAAATAATCTCATCCATTCGAGATGATGAGATTAGACATAATATAATGTTTAAGAAAATGTATAAAGATTTTACTGGTCAAGAAGTACTGGACGTAACTGAAGAGAGTTTTAAGAAACCAGCATCCTATGTAGACGGAATTCAGCAAGCTCTTTTTGGCGAGTTAAAAGCAGTAGAAAAGTATAGAGAAATACGAAAAGGTCTACCGGATCGTCAAAATCGAGATGTAGTATTTGAAATATTAACTGATGAACTTAAGCATGCTACAAAGTATAATTTTCTCTACACGGAAAATCGTACGAATCGTCTTGTGCAAAGTGAATCAACTATCGAAAAAACGCCTGATGATTGGATTAGGTACACAGAGTTTTTGGTCAAAGAGGCACAAGAAGATGTAAAAAGGGGTATCAATTTAACACATATTTTTCAAGAATTTATCTTGATGGGAGTACTTGTGGGCAAAGGGTATTCACCTAAGCAAGCATATGAAACTGTGGAATCTTGGGAGCGAACGGGAGAATCTCAATTGTTACAGGAGAGTAAGAAAAAGCCATGAAATTTTTCCTTGGAAAAAATCGCACTAACCTACCTAAAAGTTTAATTGCAATTATACTTTACTATCATCGATTTTTATCGTTGTATTTTTGATTGTAACAATCAATATTATCTCATTCGGCTCTAACTCGTGAGTTGGAGTAATTAAGTAAAAGGGCGCGATAACCGAATAAGCATTTTAAAATAACAAGGCAGGTTAGTTAAAGGTGTTCAGCTAAGTTTAAACAATAAATGTAATTTTAAAAAGCTGCCAATTAAGGCAACTTTTTATTTACTCATTCTTTCGTTCGTTTTTTGTCCTTTATGCAATGTATGCTTTGTTCCCCATTCATGCATTGCGTGTAAGATTGGTTCCAGGCTCTTACCGTATTCAGTAATCGAATATTCCACTTTAGGAGGAACTTGTGGATAGACAACACGCTGTATAATATCCTCGTTTTCTAACTCACGTAATTGATTAGTGAGCATTTTTTGCGTGATTCCAGGCATTCTTCGTTTTAATTCACCGAATCTTTGGGTACCGTTCTTCAATAAATGCAATAAGATAATGGGTTTCCATTTCCCGACTAGTATGGCTAAAGCATCTTCTACACGACATAATTCTGGTTCTATATCCATGCTAATTACTCCTTTAGTATCTTTTTGTATACTATACCACTTTTAAGTGCGTACTTTTAAATGTGATGATTACTGGTAATATTAAAACTGAAAGAAAGGATGATAGTAAATGACGAAAATTGGTATTTTGGTTGGTAGCCTACGGAAAGAATCTTTTTCTAGAAAAATTGCGGCTAATGTTGCATCTCTATTCCCTGAAGGATATGAAACAGAATTTGTCGAAATCGGAAATCTGCCATTTTATAATGAGGATGTAGATGGTGAAAATAATGTCCCAGCAGAATATACTTCATTTCGTAACACAATAAAGGAATTTGACGCTATTTTATTTGTAACGCCAGAATATAATCGTTCTGTACCTGCTGTATTAAGTAATGCATTAGACGTAGGTTCACGTCCTTATGGAGCGAGTGTATGGAATGGTAAACCGGCAGCAGTTATCAGCCAATCTCCTGGTAATTTGGGTGGATTTGGTGCAAACCATCATTTACGTCAAATCCTTGTAGCCTTAAATATGCCAGTAGTTCAACAACCGGAAGCTTATATTAGTAATGCTGCAGCTTTATTGGATGAAAACGGCAAAGTCAAAGATCAAGGAACTGTTCAATTCTTACAATCATTCGTTGATGCATTTGTTCATTTGATTAAGAAAAATCAAGCATAAGGAAACTGTGATTCCGTACAACAATAAGCGAAAACACAACTCGATAGAATTAAAAAGAAAATCGATGAGCTACATAATCAAATGAAAAGCAATAACGGGTAAGTAGGCCATACCTCAATTATCAGGCGATCGAGTCAAATAACAGAAATGGAATTCGGATCGATTTGTTGAAGTTTGGCATCATTATTCGATCCCACACCTCAAGAATAGAGAGTCGGTGCTGTGAATTTAAATCGATCTTTTCAAATCCTTGAATAGTGGATAAAGAAGTACAATCATACTACGTTGTGTTTGCTGTGATGACAAGCAGATTATTCTGTCGTGCCCACGGAACCTCGGAAAAAGCTGAATTAAGAAATAGTTGTACTTTAAGTGACTGACGCGATGACTAGCGCCAGTCACTTTTTTATGGTTACCGATCAATCACATTATTTTTATCAAGTTAGTTAATTTCTCTGTACGTTATTTCCTTGAAAACTAAAATATTAAACTTGATGCACGTCAAGGTTTACGTCTTCTAAGTGATTCATACTAAAGCTAGGGGTTACGCAACTCGTAGTAAGGACCTTGATCAATGAGTGTGAGAGTCAAAGCCGAGTTCACTTCTTATATCGCAATATTGAACTGAGGGTATTATATAGTTTAAATAGAAAACGGCAAGAAACTCCTTGATTACGTGATCTTAGCAGTGGACCATTCATTTGAAGTTATTCATATATAGTATTGAAATCATGAAGGCTAGCATACTTATTATTATAATTATTAGAATATTCATATTAAATGTGTTATGTTTGTCCCATCTTCACTAGTTGCTCTTTAGGTAATGTGGCGAATTTTATCAAATGTACACTAGCATTGTCGTTCATAGATCATAGTTTGGATTACACAACTGCTTTATATATTCTCGACAATCATTTACTAATAGGGGGGAGTAAAATGAAAAATTCACCGAGCAAACAAGTGAGCAAGGAAGAAGTAGTGGATGAAGGTTCCTTCAGAAATGCCATGTATGCTTCTATTTTATTCGTCGGTGGCGGTATCGCGTTCTTTTGGTTGATATTATTTATTATCTTTTCAGTAAGACTATAAAGGAGGTATTCAAATGAAAATGCATCGATATGAAAAAATCTGGCTTTTCTTAGCGGCTTCCATGTTGGTCATTGCAGTAGTGTACAGTGGCGTGCAGACCTTCGCATTAGGGCAAGGTCCTCCAAGTGGAGTAGGTATGATTGATCCAGAAAAAGTTGAAGAGACAGCGCCATTTGATAATCCGGGCATTTCCAAAATTGGTGAAAATGAATATGAAGTGGTCATGATATTACGCGCTTTTTCGTTTGAACCGAACGAAATTGAAATACCCGCTGGCGCAACTGTTCATTTTAAAATGACTTCCGTAGATGTCATGCATGGGTTTCAAGTAATTGGCACAAATTTAAATGCGATGATCATGCCAGGACATATTCAAGAAGCGAAACAAAAGTTTAAGAAGCCCGGGGAATACTTAGTAATTTGTAATGAATACTGCGGTATAGGCCATCAATTAATGAGTATGAAAATCATAGTTAAATAGGGGGTGAATGATATGGAAGAAATTGAAAAGCAAAGTAAACTCCGTAAGATGTCAGGAGGAAACAGGTTAGATTCACGTCTTACATTAACGTATTTCGCAATAGCTTTTGTCACCTTGTTAATAGGAGGACTTTTAGGTTTACTCCAGGGACTTAACCGTGCGGGATTACTTGAACTACCTACAAACTTTAATTACTACCAAGTCTTGACGGCACATGGTATTTTATTAGTTTTAGTGTTCTCTGTTTTATTTGTCATTGCGTACTTTTACTCAATTCTTTCTCATACGATGGACGGTTTATTTCCAATCGTTAGAAAGATGGGCTGGATTTCTCTCGTTACCATGCTTATAGGTGTAGTATTTGTCATTACGACTGTCGTCATGGGTACCGCATCTGTTATGTATACATTTTATCCGCCTATGAAGGCGTCACCTTGGTTCTATGTCGGGTTATTCATTGTCGTTGCTGGCATATGGATCGCAGCATTCGGCGGATTTATTCAAATCGCCAAGTGGAGAAAGAGAAATCGCGGTCAACATATACCATTACTAGCATTCTTTGCGATGGGTGTTTTCACACTTCTATTCTTCGGAAGTCTTGGTGTGACAGCAGAAGTGTTGATGCTGATACCGTGGGCGTTTGGTTGGACGGAAACGATTAATGTGATGCTCAGTAGAACATTGTTTTGGAGCTTCGGCCATACGTTCGTAAACATTTGGTACTTAACCGCAGTTTCATTATGGTATGTAGTGGTACCCAAAGTGATTGGAGGTAGATTATTCAGTGATACGTTAACGAGGGTAGTGGTCATACTGTTAGTTGTTTCAAATATTCCAGGCGGTTTCCACCATCAAATTGTGGACCCGGGAATGTCAGAAGGAATTAAACTAACGCATGCGCTGATGAGTATGGTGATCGGCTTCCCATCCTTAATGACAGCATTTGCTATGTTCTTCGTCTTTGCTCGAGTCGGGAAGAAGAAAGGCGCGAAGGGAGTTTTCGGTTGGATTACCAAGATGCCATGGGGAGACGTGCGTTTCCTTGCTCCTATGATCGCGATGATTTTCTTCATTCCGGGCGGAGCAGGCGGTATTGCGCAAAATGCGAATCAATTGAATCAAGTCGTTCATAATACGCTGTGGGTTGTAGGTCATTTCCATATAACAGTCGGCGTGACAGCGGTGTTGACCTTCTTCGGTGCGATGTATTGGCTCATACCGTATTTATCCAAGCGAACACTGACTCCAGCGATGAATAAATTAGGCGTGATTCAAACACTTATTTGGACTCTTGGAATGGTGTTCATGGCCGGAGGAATGCATACAGTAGGACTTCTAGGGGCGCCACGAAGAACGTCTTACACAACATATGGCGATAGCGCGACTGCTGCAAGTTGGGATCCATACTTACTTTTGTTAGCAGTAGGAGGAACATTATTAACTATAGGTCTCGTACTGATTGTCTATATTGTCTTTAATTTAATGTTCCTTGCGCCGAAAGGAAATACAGAATTTCCAATTGCGCAAGGTGAAGATAATGCAAGTGAAACACCGAAGTGGACAGAACGGTGGAGTGTGTGGATCATGATCATGCTGTTCATTGTTGCGTTTGGCTACGTTTTCCCTTTAGTTGATATGATACGAAACGCACCACCAGGATCCGCGCCATTTATCACTTGGTAGGCGTGATTTTTCTAAAAGGGTACTACGATATGTAGGAAAGTTGGCAAGCAACATAAAAATCTAAACAATCGAGTAGAAGAGAGGAAGTAGTATTACTTCCCTCTTTTTTTTACTGTAAATGGATAAATGATTTGGAAGACGGAATAGTTATAGCGTAAAATAGAATAGAAATCCTTGAAAACCCAAATAACGTCTATCGTCATGATCATTGAGCGATAGAGTAAAACATATTAAGGAAGGAGACTCCAATGAAAAACTTCACAAAATATTTTTTGTCTTCATTCATACTCCTGCTTTTCTTAACTGGATGCAGTTCCACAACCAATCAATCAAGTGAAGATCTATTCCAATACAAAGGATCATTTATTGGTGATAACAGTGCTGTCATCCATATAATAGAACAACTGCGTGATGCTGAAAAATTTGAGAAAGTTTCGCTTGAAACCAAAACAGCACCTTATGGTATGACGATCAAGTATGAAAATATGGACGCAACGATCGGAGAAAGTGAATATAAAAAGACAGCAATTTATAATGCTAGCTATTTATTCGCGCTCATCAATAATGCGGAGTGGGCTAGCTTTGAATTTGAAGGCGACACCTATACAATTCATAAAACGAAATTGCAGGACTGGTATGGGAAAGAGTTAAACGACTTTACGAATGAAGAGGAATTGGATGGTTTCATTCAAGAAAAATTACAAGATGACAGTGAAGTGCAACAGCTGTTTATGGAATAAAAAATGGAAAATTCATCATTGTAAGAACAATATAAGATGTAACAGAAATCCATCATTCTATGGTATACTTGCAGAAAAAATCAGGCATATTTGGAGATGGACAACGATGATACGATTTGAAAATGATTATACGGAAGGCGCGCATACGCGAATTTTGCAACGATTGATCGAGACAAATGAGGAACAAACTCCGGGATACGGGATGGATGAACATTGCGAAAAAGCTAGAGAGCATATTCGTAGAGAGTGTGAAGCGCAAGAGGCAGATGTTCACTTTTTAGTAGGGGGAACTCAAACGAACACGACCATCATCGCATCGATTTTACGTCCATATCAAGGCGCAGTCGCTGCGGAGAGTGGACATATCGCGACACATGAAACAGGTGCTATTGAATCTACTGGACATAAAGTACTGACTGTACCTAGCGAGGACGGGAAAATTACAGCGGAGCAAGTAAAAGAGCTAGTGGATGCCCATTGGAATGACGCAAGTCCAGAGCATAGTGTACAGCCGGGCCTCGTGTACATTTCGAACCCTACAGAATATGGAACGACTTATACTAAAGCGGAATTGGAAGCTTTGAGTAAAGTGTGTGGGGAATGCGGGTTGCCATTAGTACTGGACGGTGCCCGACTTGGGTATGGGTTGGCTTCGGTGGATAATGATATCACGTTAGCAGATTACGCTAGACTATGTGATGTCTTCTATATTGGCGGGACGAAAATAGGTGCGTTGTTTGGTGAAGCGGTTGTCATTACCAATGATTCATTGAAAAAAGATTTTCGATACTTTATTAAACAACGTGGCGGCTTGCTTGCTAAAGGGAGACTATTAGGCATCCAGTTTGAAACGTTGTTTGAAGATGGGTTGTACTATGAAGTTTCAAAACATGCGGTGGACATGGCATTGATCCTTCGACAAGCATTTAAAGAGAACGGATTTGCATTACGTTATGATTCGACAACTAATCAGCAATTTCCGATCTTGCCGGAGTATGTCATGACGGAGCTAAGCAAAAAGTATTCATTCACGTTCTGGGAAAAAGTCGATGCTAGCCATAGTGCGGTTCGTTTTTGTACCAGTTGGTCTACTAAGAAAGAACATGTCGACATGCTCGTCCATGATTTGAATCTGCTATGCATTACCTCCAACTAGTAACTAGTTGGAGTTGAATAGCAGTAGATGTTAACATGGTACCAACTCTAGTAGAGGGGGTTCGTTTATGAATACGGATGGACTGTTGATTTTAGCGCTCACTGTAACAAGCGTAGGATTCTTATTGTTGATTCTAGGGCAAGCCAAACAAATTAGAGTATTAAAGGAAGAGAATCAGAGATTGCGCCCCGTCGAAAGTCAGGATGAATTAATCGCTGATGTGCATGAAAAATTAAAAACTCTTGGTGTCGTAAAAACTGTGAAGTACTTGAGGGAATATAAAGGCATGTCGATGGTAGATGCCAAGCGACTTGTGGATACTATTAAAGAATAACTAGAGAAACTCTAGTATTATACGTTTTACATTCATTAATGGAGAGTAATGAATACAGTGAAATTTGACGTTACAAGATGCAGTTCGTTGGTTCAACTGACAGCTCATCTTTTTGTGAGACCTTACCGTTTTTGGCGAGGTCTCTTTTATGTGGTTGTATGTCACGTAGTCGTGCACCCAGACTGTAGATTCGCAGTCAAGAAAGCTATGGAACAGAACCGTTTATTTAGAAAATGCGCGGGAATAGATAACCAAAAACCTTAACGAAAAGAGGGGGAGCAGATGAAGCAATTTTTGCAGTTGATCGGCATAGGAATTGTCGGTGGTGCCGTGTTGGCGCTACTCATGCTTGTCATATGGGCTATAACAGGAAATGAAGCGTATATTTTGCTGTACAATGTAGATTACATTCCCATCATTCATATCTTTTCGCACGTCACTTGGTTCGGCATTATCTTTCACTTCGTCTTTTGTATTGCCAGCGTATTGGGACTGTTTTACCTATTGAAGTTTCTCAAATGGCAATATAATATGTGGCCGTATGTTGTGGTGTACACAGCGGGAAGCGGAGTATTGTATTTTCTTACCTTGCTGACCGACCGGCCGCCAGCAGCGGATGACGGTATGGCATGGTTGTACTGGACAGCGAGTCATTTGATTTTCAGTGTGCTCGTTGCTAAGCTCGTCATCCGATACGTTGACCGTGGTCGTGTGTAGCGTATCTTTGATTCAATTGTATGGAAAATATAATAAGTTGGATGAACTTACGGGAATCCATGGTATATTTAATTAACCTCATAAGTAGGCGCAACCGCTTATTATTCAATTCCCGTTTGCTTTTAAATGGGAACCGAATCCTAATTATTTTACTTGCTTGGCACTTTTCAAGGATAAATACCTTATGCCGAACGTAAAGTAGATAGATAGTGTGTATACATCTAGTATTCTCACTTGCGTAGCGACGAATTCATTTTACCAAAAAAGGAGCCGTAACATGAACCTCATTCAAGGACTAATCAGCTTTATCTTGCACATTGATGAACATCTAGTCGATATTATTCAAATATTTGGTGGCTGGTCGTACGTCATCTTATTTTTAATCGTTTTCATTGAAACGGGGATCGTCATATTTCCGTTCCTACCTGGAGATTCCCTGCTGTTCGCAGGCGGTGCCTTTGCGGCGCTAGATGCCTTTAATATTTGGGTGCTTGTCGCAGTCTTCTTCGTTGCAGCGGTCATAGGCGATACAGTGAACTACCATATTGGACGTAAAGTGGGCATGTCGATTTCTCCTGGCAGTTGGCTAGGAAAAGTCATAAACCAAAAGAAAATGAAAGCCGCGGAGACGTTCTTTAATACACATGGCGGAAAAACCATCCTGATTGCCCGCTTTATGCCGTTTGTCCGGACATTCGCTCCGTTCGTTGCGGGAGCGAGCCGTATGAATTACCGGTACTTTGCTTTCTATAATGTCGTGGGAGCAGCTTTTTGGGTAGGTTTATGCACGATGCTAGGATATTTATTCGGAAATATTCCCATTATTAAAGAAAACTTTTCCACGGTGTTGCTTGCAATCATCATTTTATCTGTCCTGCCTGCGTTGATCGGTATGGTAAAAAGTAAATTTAGCAGTCAGCCTGCAAGATGAGAAAAATTAGTAGAAGATGTACTAGTGAAACGTTTGATGGAATAACGGGTTAAGCATAAAAGTAATTGGTTGTTTTATCACAATGTGTCAATGAATACCTATGCATGCTTAGTTAGTTGACATCTAAGCCGGTTCAAATTATAGTGAGCCTATACTATTTATACGAACACTTCCGTTAAGGGGAGTAGCTATGACAGTAAAAGTCGTCAACACGGGATGGAAGTCCTCGGCTTTACTGGCAACTTACGTTGTTTGCGAGACCTTACCAATTATTTGGTGAGGTCTTTTGTAATTTTAACAGAGACATCCAAGCCACTAATTGGTTTTGATGTCTCTGTTTTGTTTTTTTGAAAATTATTGGAGGTTATGTTTTGAGTATATATCAGGAACTTGTGGAGTCGATCGTCGTGAATAAAAAAAATCGTCTGATAGACTTTCATCCATCTTTGCAGCTCGCTGGAACAGGGAGAAGTGCGTTTGTTTTCCGAGTCAAATCCTCGAACAAGGCAATTAAAGTATACTTTCCAAATTCCGTGTACATCGCGAAGGAAGAAGCCGAGATTTATCAAACACTCAAAGGTATTCACTATTTCCCCTGCATTTATGAAACAGGTGCGAATTACGTAGTGATGGATTACGTCGAAGGGGATACACTTTTTGATTGTATGACGAATGGGCGAGTCATTACAGACGCTCATATTAAAGAAATTGATTACGCATTATCGCTAGCAACCGACGCAGGTTTAAATCCTTCAGACATTCATTTACGCAATATATTGATCACGCCTGACGATCGGGTGATGCTGATTGATGTGGCGCGGTACAGACAGCAAAAAGACTGCAAACAGTGGAGTAATTTGAAAAAAGCCCATCGTCAATTTTATAGTAAACGATTCTTTTGGAAGAAAGTCCCGGGTCCGTTTTTGAATGGTGTAGCGTTCTTGTATAAAAAGGGACTTATACCATCGTATCGGTTATGAAGAATGTCATGGAAAAAATAAGAAGGGGCCGAATTCACAATGGATTCGGTCCCTTCTTATATTTAATACGTATCCCAGCTTAATCCCGTCGTTCCTTCACCTGCATGTACGGCCACACAAGCACTAAGTGAAACGACTTGAACGTGTAAAGTTGGAAATTCCTTCAGTAGCTCATTCTTCCATATTTCAGCGTCATGTGCATTATGGCAATGAATAACTGCTACTTCTGGTACAGAACCGTTTTCCATATCGGTACGGAGTAGGGAAGTGACATGTTTTTTTTCCCGCTTCACGGACCGCACTTTTGCTATCATCACGGCTTTTCCGTTCTCAAAACTAATGAGAACTTTTATGTTCAGCAAATTACTTAAAAAAGCTTGTGTTCCTAAAACGCGACCACTTTTATGCAGTTGGCCTAGACCAGCTGGGATAAAGGATAATTTTGAATTTGAAGTCCTAGCAGTAAGAGCTTCCACCACTTCTTCTGGTTCTTTACCTTCTGTAAACAGTTCATTGCCCATCTCGATCCTTTTAACCATCGGAAATGAACCAATTTTCGAATCAATCGGATACACAGGAACATATGTTTAAAGAGGAGAATGAATAGTAGTGTAGGGATTAACGGAGGTGCTTACAGACGTGGTTTGTGGAGAGTTTTTACCCTCTGGTTGAAGAAAAAAGTAGCTGTCAGATAATAACGGGTTCGGTACATGAGGAGAAAGAGATAAAAGGCATGTCATATGGGGAGGCAATTCATACATGATTTAGTGTCCCTATTTTTGTTGTCTCAATGTTTCAGGCGACTACTGATAGTAAATCGCAGTAAAATTGGTGGCTAGAATAGTTTCGTGGAAAAATATTCTGAGTTAATTGAAAACACCGAAGGGAACAAAGTACTTTGAGCTAAAATAGACTATAAGAGTTTGTTATTACAGGTAATAACAAAAAAACAGACAGAAAAATATCTGTTTGTTTTTATTTTAAAATGAGTATGATTCACCGTCATCTGGTACTAAAACATTAGCTGAGATTCCTTTTTTATTAATAAAGCTTATTAATTCTTCTCTTGATAATGTCCAATGATTGACAGCTTCCATATGAACCGAAATAATTCTTGCGTCCGGAGCAGCCTTATAGACATCATAGACATCATCTTTCCCCATTACTAAAGAACCGCCTACTAAGAATTGATTATCTCCAGCATTTACGACAATAATTTCAGGCTTATGTGTGTTAATTACTTCCTGAACGGCATCATACCAAACCGTGTCTCCGGCAAGATATAATGTTTTCTCCGACGAGTGTTTAAAAACAACTCCACATACGTAGCCAGCAGCTTTTAAGATTTCGCCTCTTCCGTGTTCGCCTTTTGTTTTTGTCAATTGGACATCCTCAAAAACGGTATCCTCTTGTAAAACCTCGACATTTTGGAAACCAGCATTGCGTATTTCTGTTGCATCTTCTTCATTTTGGGAGAATAGTTTAATTTCCTTTGGTAATGCTCTTATAGCTGCCATATCCCAGTGATCAGGATGCAGATGAGTGACGATGACTGCATCAATATCTTGGATAATAGTCTCAATGGATGTTGGTAAGCTTACCAAAGGATTCTTCTGATCGTGTCTTGGTGCATCAGGTAAGCCTACCTCAGGTCCAAAAGCAGGCAAAGTTCCTTTTTCTGCTAACATTGGATCTATTAAAAACTTTTTACCTGCGTACTGAACAACGAGTGTAGCGTTGCGAATAAGTCGTATCTTCATATTTAATTAACTCCTTTTTTTGAGATATTCTTTGAACAATATATAGTCTATACTATGACCCATAGACGGATACATAGATAAAATAAAGTCTTTTGGCCGATTCACTTTATTAATGAAAGGAGTTAAATAAATGTTAGATAATACGGATATAAAAATCTTAGAAGAACTCTCCAGGAACAGTCGAATTACAATGAAAGGATTGGGTGAGAGAGTACATTTGACTGGACCAGCTACTTCAGCTAGGGTGGCAAGGTTAGAGGATTTGGAAATTATTGAGGCTTATACAATTAAAGTTAACCGAGTCAAATTAGGTTTTAATATACATGCATTTATCACGATTATTACAGAAAGTATTTTTCATCAACCTTATCTGTCATTTCTAAAAACGCAAGAGAAATATTTAATAAATAATTATAAAATCAGTGGAGATGGTTGTTACATTCTCGAATGTAAATTCCCATCCACAGGATTAATGAGTCAATTTCTGAAAGAATTAAATGACTATGCAAACTATAAATTATCGATTGTTATAGATAAATAGCAATCCTATAACACAGGTTGACGACTTAATATATTTATTCCATTAACGGGTGCGTTTGTGAAAGATGCTGATTTGTAATCGCTTAGTTGATCTTCGCTACAGCTGGCGACTCTCAAGAGGATTAGCGAGAGCCGTAACGAAGAACGGCTTTTGCGAGTGAAGCGTAGCGAGAAGGAGCACATCTTTGCTTTGACAAGTGAAACACCCGGCGAGCAACGCGAGGGGTGTGGTTCACTGCCCGCCCTCGGGAACGCGTCCGGTTGGAGCGCAAGTCAACGAATCTTAACCACTTTGCCTTTATCGGATGCGATTGCTTTATAAGTGATCGTGTCCAGATCATGTAAACGGGACATTTAATTTACTATTGATAAAAATTGTATAAACAAGTATATATACTGAGAGTAGGAGAGGGGATTGTATATATGAATGAACCGAAGATGAAAGAAAACGAAAATAGTGTAACTGACTTTATTGAAAGTGTGGAAAATGAGAAGAAGAAGATCGATGCCTATCATTTATTAGCTATCTTTGAAGAGGTGACTGGTTACGAAGCAAAAATGTGGGGTCCTAGTATAATAGGGTTTGGTAGCTATCACTATAAATATGTATCAGGACGCGAAGGGGATGCGCCTTTAGTGGGTTTTTCACCGAGAAAGAAAAAGATTAGCCTTTATTTAGACTATGAAAGTGAAGAAAGAGAAGAATTATTAGAAAACTTCGGTAAACACACGAAGAGTAAGGCTTGCATTTATGTAAATAAATTAGCTGATATTGATGCCAATGTTTTAAAAGATTTAATTAAACATACAGTAGAAAAATATCAGAGTCTTAATCCTTATGAATGAGGTAATGCTTACATTATTCTATAGCCGTGAATGCTTGTTGAATATGCGACATTTGCATTATTCAACAAATGGCTCTACTAAAGGAGTTGTATAAAATGGATGAAAAAAAAGATGTACAATTAAAATCCTCTTCAAAAGCAGAAAATATTCTATCTCAGATTAATAGTAACACTAAGCTAGGCGACTTAAGAAAAATCGCGAAGGGCATTAAAAAAGATCACGAATTAGCTATGGAACTTTGGTCAACGGAAGAGTTTTTGCCCAGACTACTAGCAATTTTAATTATGGACAAAAAACTTCTTTCACAAGATGTACTAAATAAGCTGGATCAAGATATGCAGAATCATTCTTTTGATGAGCGAAATTACTTAATGGATTGGTTAATGGCTAATCAGCTCGCCAAAGACAAGAAGAAAATTGCATTGATGGAGTCATGGCAAAATAGTCCTTCTGCTCTTCAAAGGCGGACTTTCTGGTATTATCAAGGGCGATTGAGATGGACTGGACAAACACCGCCGGATAACACCGCAGACTTGCTATCTGCATTAGAAGCTAGAATTACGCAGGAAGAACCGGAAGTTCAATGGGCTATGAATTTCACCGCAGGCTGGATAGGCGTTTATGATGAAATTAATCGTGCACGTTGTATTAAACTGGGTGAGAAGACGGGTCTTTACAAAGATGAAGTAGTATCAAAAGGATGTACTCCCAACTATTTGCCGGAGTTTATTACGATTGAAGTTAACAAACGACAAAGTAAGTAGTTATCTCTAAAGGATGTATTAGGGTTTAATGCAAAAAATAAAGAAATTCAAAGCCTCAATGTGAAAATTGTCATGAGCTTGGACCGAAAAATATAGAAAACATCGCGTTATGGCAGCCAGTTAGTGAAATATGCAAGGAAGATGTAAAGGATTAACCCACTCTCTCTTGTAGTCTCTAAGGTCCTTGTCTTTAAGAACAACAAATTTTCATTTGCGCAGTACAACGATAAAAAACTTCCACAATCGGGGCCGATTGTGGAACAAGTGATACGAAATGTATTTTATGAAATAAGATAAATGGAAAGAGGCTGGGACATAATTATCTCACCCCGTTTCCTTGCACTCCGAAAGGCACGCTTTCCGAGGGGCGTGGCTTGAGCCAAGCGAACAACGAAGGGTTCGCTTTGCCGTATTTCTGTGTACTTTGCAGAAATTAAGGCACCTGTCCAGGGTCTCAAGACGCACGCTGATCCTTCAGGAGTCGGCCTTTCTCCGTTTCGGTACACTCTGGCACTCTAAAAAATATTTACTGATAAGAACAGAAAAAAGCGTAAAGGACTCATTCCCCTTACGTTTTTTCTGTTCTGTCCCAACCTCTTTCTTTGCTTCTTTATGGTTAATTCATCTATAAAACATGTGCTGAATCGGTTGTTATTTGACTTGTTAGTATCGTTTCTCTCTCCATCAACCGAACCAATTAGTCTGGTAAAGCGATCTTTATTTTTCAGCATCAGGCGTTAATTTCACACTAGAAGGTTTGTAAAACTGATCCACTAAGTTATAAATAGTGATCAGTTCATAGAGAACGACAAACTCGGGTGGGAATTGGCTTGGATGTCTTTCCTCACTAGTGGTGATTTCCTTATTGTCGTCCCAGAATAGGTCAGTAATGTTTTTTAATTGCGACGCATGCTTCTTCGGATTGTAGTCAATGGAATGCGTTAAGTCGTCGGCAAGCTCCGTTACAGCGTGCATGATTCGATCGCGTTCTGCCGGCGTCCAGGAAATGTACTGTTCCGGTATGTTCAATAAAGCACCCAAATGATATTCGAGATTATGTAGAAATAATAACTGTTTTTTAGCCATGAGCAGTTCTTTTTCTTTCCCTCTGACCCACGGATACAATTTGGATTCATTACGTTGAAAATGAATCAATGCTTCGGTTTTCCTAATTTCTTTCGTAAGTTGCTTGGTAGTCTCTAGCTCATTTAGATGGTTTGTGTGTGCGTCATATATAATCGTTCGGAATGTTCGTTCCAATATAGTTCCCGCTCGCTCACTAATACGTTGGATATTTTCTACAATATCTCTTCTGTGGTTAGGTGGGAAGACCAACATATTCACTACGGTGGACACGAGCAAACCAATGGTAGTCATACCGAGTCGAATAAAAAAACAAATTAGTAGTTGCTATGGATGACTTCGACCATGGCGACCGCTGTCAAAGTGGCAAACGCTGCTAATGTATAGGTAATCGGGAATTCCCGGAGAGCGTGATAAAGAGTACAGCAAATACCAGGGGCAATTAAACCATTTACAAATAATAGCTGTTAAAGAGATCGCATACCGTTATAACCTCCAATTCTTATTACGTATGTTAAGTACTGTAGTACATTATATCATCCGCTACCATCGGAACGTACGAGCGGTACTTTTCGCACAAATATACCTACACAGATTTTTATTTGGCGAATACTATGCTGTAACAAGGAATAGATTGCTAATAAGGTGTCACTCGATTACTTCATTATCCTGTTCGCAATTTGAGTACTAAATACGTTTGAAAATAGGAGAAGGGGTGTGTGAAATGAGTATCCTTTTATATTTAATAATTGGCGGTGTGATTGGATGGTTTGCTAGTCTGATTATCGGCAAAAGTGTCCCAGGCGGTATCGTCGGCAATATTATTACGGGAATCATAGGTGCGTGGATTGGCGGGAGTTTATTCGGCAGTTGGGGACCGCGCTTAGGAGAATTTTATGTTGTACCTTCTATTGTAGGGGCGCTGATTTTTGTCATAGTTGTCAGTTACATTATGAAGGCGGCTCGGAAAAGGCGATAACTAGATAGGTAAGGGGTTCCTACATTGTCAGTATGACGAGAGGGAGCCCTTTTTCATTGACTGGAATACATAAAACGATGAGGGCTGTATTTATTATTCCACTTGCGTATATAAGCATATCATTATATGCTAGTGAAGAAGTGGAGGGATGGACTATGAATACACTTGTTACGGTTGATCTACAACGCGCATCACGACTATTAAAATTGCTAGGAGACCCCACACGGTTGACGATGATGAAGTTACTCAAGTCACATGAATGCTGTGTTTGTGAATTTGTTGCGATTTTTAAAATGAGTCAGCCAGCGATTAGCCAGCACTTACGTAAACTTCGAGATATTGAGTTGGTTAAAGAAGAACGTAGAGGTCAATGGGTTTTCTTCTCGATCAATGAAGATCATGAAGATTACCCGTTTATTCAAAGCATCCTTGAACAGCTTCCAGAACAGAATGAATCTATCGCTGAATTGGAAGCGCAAGGGCTTCGGATTTGTTGTGAATAAGGAGGAGAAAGTACGTTGGCTATAACTGCATCATTGATTTTCATCATCACACTTATTTTTGTCATTTGGCAGCCTAGAAACTTCTCGATCGGATGGTCTGCCTGTATTGGTGCGATCATCGCATTGTTAGTTGGGGTAGTGAACTTCCAAGATGTTATGGATGTAACTGGGATTGTATGGAATGCTACGCTTGCTTTCATCGCGATCATCATTATTTCCTTAATCTTAGATGAAATTGGTTTTTTCGAGTGGTCGGCCCTACATATGGCTAGATTAGCCAAAGGCAGCGGTATTCGCATGTTTATTTATGTCAGTCTTCTAGGTGCAGTCGTTGCCGCTCTGTTCGCAAACGATGGGGCGGCCCTTATATTAACGCCCATTGTACTTTCAATGGTACGAAATTTGAATTTCAATGAAAAAATGATTTTTCCATTTATTATGGCCAGCGGTTTTATCGCTGACACTACTTCATTACCATTAGTCGTAAGTAACTTAGTGAATATTGTTTCAGCAGATTTTTTTGATATTGGATTTGTTGAATATGCATCTAGAATGATCGTCCCGAATGTATTTGCATTAGTTGCCAGTATTTTAGTGTTGTTGTTATTCTTCCGTAAAAGTATTCCGAAAGACTATGAAGTATCAGATTTAAAAAAACCGAAAGATGCGATCAAAGACCTCAAGTTGTTTCGACTTGCTTGGGTAATTTTAGGTGTATTACTTATAGGATATTTCTCTAGTGGGTTTACGGGGTTGCCTGTATCTATCATTGCGGGGCTTACGGCGATATTCTTTATGGCTATGGCACAAAAAAGTCCAGCTGTTCACACGAAACAAGTGCTTAAAGGTGCACCTTGGGCGATCGTATTCTTCTCTGTTGGGATGTATGTTGTAGTATACGGATTGCGTAATGTCGGTCTAACGGGTGTATTGGCGGATGTCATTCAAACGGCAGCCGATCAAGGACTCTTTGTCGCAACGATTTCGATGGGCTTTATTGCAGCGATACTGTCATCACTTATGAATAATATGCCTACGGTCATGATTAACGCGTTAGCAATATCGGACACAACTACGACAGGTCCTATTCGCGAAGCGTTGATTTACGCAAATATTATTGGATCTGATTTAGGTCCCAAAATCACACCAATCGGTTCATTGGCCACCTTATTATGGTTGCATGTACTATCTCAAAAAGGTGTGAAAATTTCTTGGGGTAGCTATTTTAAAATTGGTATTATTCTAACAGTCCCTACACTCCTGATTACGCTAATCGGACTGTATCTATGGCTGTCAATTATACAATAAGAAGGAGATTTCATTATGTCGAAAAAAACACTTTATTTCTTATGTACAGGCAATTCATGCCGTAGCCAAATGGCAGAAGGGTGGGGCAAAAAGTATCTAGGAGAAGAATGGCAAGTCCTTAGTGCGGGAGTTGAAGCGCATGGCGTGAATCCAAATGCAGTAAAAGCTATGAATGAAGTTGGCATCGACATTTCGAATCAAACTTCGGATATCATTGATCCGCAAATCTTAAACAATGCAGATGTTGTCATCACTCTTTGTGGGGATGCCGCCGACAAGTGTCCGATGTCACCGCCTCATGTAAAACGTGATCATTGGGGATTTGATGATCCTGCAAAAGCAGAAGGAGCAGATGAAGAAAAATGGGAATTCTTCCAGCGTGTACGCGATGAAATAGGCGCAAGGATTGCACATTTCTCTAAAACAGGTCAATAAATATAAGACGCTGTAGATGCCTATCGAGGCTATCTATTGACATGTGAAGCGTTTCTTTTATATATTTTTGTATAAATAGAATAATTAGATAGTTTATGGGATAATGAAGGCAATGAAGAGGGGGTTTTGTAATGGATAATCAATTTCCGATCGGAGAATTACACGTTCCTGAACAGGTGACGTTGGAAGATATTCAAAAGTGGTTACAAGAAATTGAAGCATATACTACCCGATTGAGGGGAACTGTAGATTCATTGAATGACGAAGAGCTAACTAAAACGTATCGCGAAGGTGCATGGACAGTTCGTCAATTGGTACACCATATTGCAGACTCGCAGTTGACTATGTATCAGCGATTAAAGCTTGCGTTAACAGACGACAATCCAACAGTACCCGCTTTTGATCAAGAGAAATGGGCTGTACTGCCTGATAATGAGCTACCAGTTGAGCCTTCTATTAAGATGCTTGAAGGGATCAATGAGCGTATTGTAGCGTTAGGCAATAGTCTGACGGAAGAGCAGCTGCAACGAACATTCACTCATGAAGTAAGCGGCGAGATTGCCGTAGCGACAAAAGTAGCGAAGCTGGCTTGGCATGAAGCGCATCATTTAGCGCATATTGAGATCGCTTTGGCGAAATAAGTACGTAGTCTAACGTACGGACCCTGCCACTTCTTCATTTGAGGAAGCGGCGGGGTTTTATTAATGTCCTTGGGTATCTCTTGAGCGCTTGATTGCACGAACCAATGCCAATTCTGACTGGTGATTGGCATAATCAACCAACTGTGGCACGCGAAATAGATCAAGCAATAGCCAAAGGTACGGAATGAGTGGAAGAATGATAAAGTGCGGATGCATGAGTAAAAATAAGATGTAATCGAACATCATTTGATTGATATATGCATCCCTGATGAAATAGATGATTACACCATTTAGTAATAACGTATAAATTGCACCGAAAATCGCATATGGCGTAATACCGAGATAAAATCTGTGAAGAAAGTAATTGCCGAAGAAAATCAGAAGTACATACGTAAGGGCATTTGTTTTCTTACGATTATTGTATTCATACTGTAATTGCATTACTTCTTCGTGTGTCATGCCTTTCTTACTGATGTAGTCCATTATACCGTCATCTCCCATAGTTCTTTATGTTATTTAAACCACTATATCATAAATTTCTCTGGTATAATGAGACTAATTGGGGATTGTGAGAAAGGTGGCATAAATATATGAAATGTACAAGATGTGGCCGTCATTTGCAGCCTAAACATGAAGACTGTCCGAATTGTGGCGAGCCGATTGTCTATAAATTAGATAAAAGTCATAATGTAGCGAAGATGCTTTATTTCGCAGTGTTGACGATTGGTGCCTTAGTAGCCGTAGTTGTTATACTATACAGTGATCAAGATTTTGCGATGAAAAAAAAGAGTGTAAAACAGGCGACAGAATCTGTCTTAGGTGGATCAACAACTAATTCAGATTACGATGATGAGTGGGTGGAAGAAGAATACGAACTGGTGGCTGATGATCCGGGGGAGACATCTGAAAGTGTATTCGTACAATCTGATCCGGTTATAGGGAATACGCAAGAATATGAGGTTGATGAACCGTTACCGATGCTTGAGCTAGTGGATGAATTCTATCAAGACTATCGCTTGATGTATAGTGAGTCATTGAACAATCTGGACTTCAGTATAGTAGCATCACTTTTAACTCCAAATAGTTCTGCGTACAATGAGATGTTTAAGTACATAGATGATATTAAAAACTCAGGATACTATTTCAACTTCTATGATAACGAAATATTGGACTATTACAGGGAAAAAGGGATGCTGTATTTAAAAACATATGAAGCATTCGATTTAATTGATCAGAACGGAACAGTAACTTCTCATCAGCGGAATAAAACCTATGCAATAGTTTTGAATTACAATAATGTGCCTGTTCAAATAGATGCAATCGAGATTACAAATTATTATCGATAAACCATATATGATTTTAAGCAAGTTGTCTTTATAAAGTACAGACTTATTGAGTATTGGGAAGTTTTTTTACATTTATCTCCTTCTAACATTTAATAAACCACTCAATGCGTAGAAAATAGTAAATTATTGAATTGACACTGTTGTTTTGGTTCTTTATGTTTTGATTTATACTACTTTACGGACCTTTTCCTATCTATGAAGAGGTTCTTTTACTGTAGATCCGCAATCATTAAAAGCTGAATCTTTCATTTTAATTAACTCCACACCAAGTCATCTGTTCAAAATATAAACAACCTCATTCTTAATTATCAGAATTATGATATAGTGAGTACTAGTTTTTAAGAAAAAATCTTAGGTACGTTACCCAATTGGTGTGTACATATTACATGGCTAGGAGCAGTAGTTCGGGCTAGATGATCCGAAGTGAGTAAATGGAGGTTTACTAATGGTGAAAGTGGTAGTGATATTTCTTCTAGCCGCCTTAGCGGAAATCGGTGGAGGTTATTTAATTTGGCAATGGTTGCGCGAAGGGAAATCCGCGATATTCGGATTATTCGGTGGCATTGCCTTAATTTTATATGGCGTAGTGGTCACATTTCAGACCTTTCCAACCTTTGGCAGAGTCTATGCGGCATATGGAGGCGTGTTTGTCTTCCTATCTGTATTATGGGGATGGGGAATTGATAAAAAAACTCCTGATTTGTACGATTTCCTAGGGGCCGGTATTTGCCTAATTGGTGTGTCCGTCATATTGTTTGCACCTAGATCGTAATAGTGATTGGCGTATGGAAAATATTCGCTTCATTCCAAGTGAAGGCCTACAGTCTATAGGGGGAGAACATGACGCAAAATGAAATGTTCACTATCGGCAAGCTATGTGCCGTTGCCCAAAAGACCATTGTGACAGGAACACCGGACTAATGAATTGAATAGTACATACAAAACGCACCCATTAACCAGCGGGTGCGTTTTGCGTCGTTTCATTCGAATACACATAGCCGTCGGTAGTGGACGGAATGTGGGTCTGTTGACGTTTGGCCGAGTGATACCAATTTCTAAACAACAAGATGATCAACACGAGATCCACCGCATCGCCTCCGTAATACATCAGCATAGCTCCTGCGCGTGCCTGTTCAATGGGTACACCGGCAGGCGGATAGGCGTAGAGGAATTTTGATAGGATTCCATGTCCCGCCAGAGCTGCAATAAAGACTACAGTGCGGAATCGGTAACTATAGCGGCGAGATACGGGATCGATGTATAAAAGCGAAATGGTAAATAGATATCCCGCAACGAACACATGCATATGGATCAAGACATGGAGCCAAAGATGGTGGTGCATGGCCGCAAACAAGCCTGTCGTGTATAACAACCACAGTCCGCCGATATTTAAAATAGAGGCAGTGATGGGATGTGTATAGAACCCCGCGAGTGGGCTTTTTAGCAAGTGGCTTACCTTTCGGGCCTGTCGAACGGGTAGTGTCCGGAGCAATAATGTCATGGGAGCAGCGAGCGCCAACAGAAGAGGTCCATGCATGCCGAGTAAGAGATGTCCCGCCATATGCCATGTAAAGAAATCATGTGACAGTTCCGCAAGCGGTCCGACAACAGCACTCGCTGAGGCAAGTACACCCGCTACCCACAACACGATCCGTCTTCGCGGCCACTTACGTAAACGGCTTTGCCGATTGGAATGAAAGACAGCGACCCCGTAGAATAGGATGGCGAGCAACGCAAGCATCCCAAATAGCCAATCGGTTGTACTGATATAGAAATCATGTGGCATGAAGCACCAGCTTTTCCGCCGAGCGTGCATTCTGTCGCGCTGACTTGATAAGCAACAGGCCGGCCACAATCATCACAATCGCAGAACCGTTCCAAACGACGTCATACGGAACGATGTCTACATGATAACGAATCTGATGAATACGCATGACCTTGTGTTGAATGGTTCCGTCATATAATTGGAACGCTCCGCCCCCGAGTAACTTGCCACCCCAGAACATCTTATGCCATAACGCATTCCTCCTACGCAAATCCGCCACCAAATACAATCCACCGACCGTCGCAAACCAGCTAAACGCATGAAATAAACCATCCGACACTAATCCGATCGCCACTGTAGATTTATCATAGAACTTGTGCCAATGTAGCAGCTGATGGAATAATGTCTCGTCCAAAAACGCCACAAACCCGAGTCCGAATAATATACCCGCCCATAGATTTCTCTTCTGATAACTTTTTCGGTTCGTCCAGTTTTTCCCTTGCAACACAGCCATCTAGTACTCGCTCCTTTCCTTTTATACGCAGTGTTCCCTAAAAATGCGGCATTTAAAACATGTTGCGTGTCTAGTCGAGCGGATGGATAGACTCCTAGAGCGCTCTGTCTCGAAGTATGATCGGATATCCGTAGACATTGAGCGGATACCCGGTCGTATAGAGCGTTCTACCAGGAACTATGATCGGATGCGTGTCTTGATAGAGCGGATGGACGAGCGCATAGAGCGCACTCCGCTGAATCCCGTATCCCCGTAGACATTGAGCGGATCTCCATTCATATAGAGCGCTTCACCACAAACTATGAGCGGCTACGCGCCTCGATAGAGCGGATAAACGAACGCATAGAGCGCTCTACCCTGAATTATGATCGGATACCCGTAAACATTGAGCGGACACACATCCACATCCACATCTCACAGCCTTCATTATAAAAATATAGTAGCCATCCAATAATTTGTGGTAACTTTTCCCGCGTAATCTGCTAGAATACGAATAAAGGGAGTGAGAGCCGTGAAAATTGTCATTGCGCCTGATGCATTTAAGGGAAGCTTGCATGCAGAAGAAGCGGCCGACGCTATATATAGTGGCGTGAAAAAAGTATATCCGCACGCAGAAGTCGTCCGTTTACCGGTTGCGGATGGTGGTGAGGGTACGCTGTCTGTCCTCATGTCGTCAACTGGGGGAACGTTGCGAACCGTGTCTGTGCAAGATCCGCTTGGTCGTGCAATCGATGCGCACTTTGGCGTGCTTGGCGACGGCGAGACAGCGGTCATTGAAATGGCACAAGCGTCCGGTTTGTTGTTGCTTGAGGATCATGAACTCGATCCAATGAAAGCGTCAACATTCGGCACAGGGCAATTAATTCGTCATGCGTTTGATGCGGGTTACAGGAAAATGATTATTGGACTTGGCGGGAGCGCAACGA
Organism: Sporosarcina sp. P34; assembly: GCF_002743375.1. Lineage (GTDB taxonomy): Bacteria > Bacillota > Bacilli > Bacillales_A > Planococcaceae > Sporosarcina. The sequence goes on along the minus strand of NZ_PDZC01000004.1, from coordinate 151,172 downwards.
ATGACGGGGGAACAGGTTTGCTCGAAGCACTAGGCGTTCGATTTTTAGCCGATGAACAGTTAGTGCAGATGAATGGCTCCACGTTGTCTTTGATCAATGAAATTGATATCTCGCAACTGGATAAACGTTTGTTGGAAACGGACATTCGCATTGCGTCCGACGTGGACAATCCATTTGTCGGTGAGCGGGGTGCGTCATTTGTTTTCGGCCCACAAAAAGGGGCGGACGCGGAGATGGTTCTGCGTCTGGATGAAGGATTACGTCATCTGGCTGATATGACGGAAAGGCAGACAGGCGTGCGATTGCATGAGCTGCGCGGTGCGGGAGCGGCTGGGGGAAGTGCAGGGGCATTACTTGCGTATTGTGGCGCTTATCTTGAAAGTGGAATTGATGTCGTGCTCGAAGCGATGGAGTTCGCTAAGCATCTATCTTCAGCAGATTTGATAGTCACAGGGGAAGGGAAGACAGATCGGCAGACGCTTGCAGGCAAGGCATTAATGGGGATTGCCAAGCTTGCGAGAGTAGAGAATGTTCCGGTCATCGTCATTTCAGGGGCGATTGAAGAAGCAGCGCGTCAGGAACTGCTTGAGTGGTTCACCGAGCTGCATTCATTGGACGATGGAAAGAAGTCGTTAGCTGAATTGATGGCACAAGCAGCAAAGTTATTGGAGAACAAAGCGTCAACCGTCTTGCAGCATAGACAGTAGAAAATAGTTTTTTAATATACTATGCATAGCAAGTAGGCGAGTAGGGTATAGAGTACACAGGAGGTGGTCAGATGTTTCAAGATGCGATCGACTGGCTTGTAGGGCCGGTGAATAATTTTATTTGGACATATGTTTTAATTGGACTTTTATTGGCAGCAGGTTTATATTTCACAATTCGTACGAAATTTGTGCAAGTGCGCTTATTTGGTGAGATGTTCCGCCTGATTGTAGAGAAGAAAGATAGCAATGACGGGGTATCGCCGTTCCAGGCATTCACAATTAGTGCCGCGTCACGTGTAGGAACAGGTAACGTAGCAGGGGTAGCTCTAGCGATCGGTATTGGTGGGCCCGGCGCGGTCTTCTGGATGTGGGTGATCGCTGTAATCGGTATGGCGACAGGATTCATCGAAAGTACATTGGCACAAGTATATAAAGTGAAAGACGGCGACACGTTCCGCGGAGGGCCGGCGTATTATATGCAAAAAGCGCTAGGTTGGCGAAAACTCGGAATTGTCTTCGCTATTTTACTGACTATGTGTTTCGGATTCATATTTAATGCAGTTCAATCTAACACCATCAGTCAGTCATTCACTGACGTATTCGGCATTCCGAACTGGAGTGTCGGGGTTGGCTTAATGCTAGTAACAGGGATGATCGTCTTCGGTGGCGTCAAACGGATTGTAAAAGTAACACAAACCATCGTACCCATCATGGCGACTTTCTATATTTTAGTAGCATTATATATCGTGATTATGAATATTTCAGAAGTTCCAGGCATTATTGTATTGATATTCGAGCATGCTTTCGGAATTAAAGAAGTCATGGGTGGCGGAATCGGGATGGCCATGATGCAAGGTGTACGTCGCGGTCTCTTCTCCAATGAAGCAGGTATGGGTAGTGTGCCAAACGCGGCTGCTACAGCGAATGTATCGCATCCAGCAAAACAAGGATTAGTACAAAGTCTAGGTGTGTTTTTCGATACTATCATCATCTGTTCGGCGACAGCATTCATCATTTTGCTTGGTGGATTGTATCAATCAGGTGAAACAAATGGCATCATCTTGACACAAAACTCCATGGCTGTACAAGTAGGCGCATGGGCACCATACTTCATTGCCGGTGCTATCATGTTCTTCGCCTTCAGTTCCATCATCGGAAACTATTATTATGGCGAAACAAATATTGAATTCATTCATGCTAACATCGTATGGAAACGAATCTATCAAGTTCTCGTACTGGTCATGGTATACTTCGGGGCAATCGCAAAAGTACAAGTTGTATGGGATATGGCCGATCTGTTCATGGGACTAATGGCCATCATTAACTTAGTCGTCATTCTATTACTTGGTAAAGTCGCCTTTAAAGTACTGGATGACTTCACTAAACAACGTAAAGCCGGCAGAAACCCTGTCTTCAAATCGGCCAGCATCCCTGACTTAAAAGGCGCAGAGTGTTGGGAAGAAACAGCTGAGAGAGCGGAAGATCGTTTGTAATTTTACTTCTCACAATATAAAGTTAGGGTTGTAGCGGAAATCCCTTTTCCACATACTCTCTAGTTTCAAACATTTACACAAATCATTTAGTCAAGAAGTAAAAAGTTTGATATACTATAAAATACTGAATAACAAAAATCGAATCGTAGTTCAGAAGAAGGATTCTGGACTCCGGTTCGATTTTTGTTTTGCATGTTTGAACACAACATGTTAGGGTTATATATGAATCAACACACTATATATAGTGTGTAACAGCAAATAGATGAATTGGTACCCACCACGTTTAAAAGGGAATCCGCCACTAACGGAGCTGCCCCCGCAACTGAGGGCACGGACGACTATCTTATTAAACCACTGCTTCGGCGGGAAGGAAAGATGGAAGAATGATGTGCCAGCCAGTAGACCTGCCAGTCATCTCAGCAAAACATTCTTCGGGGTTGGAGAGTGAAAGCACAAAGCAGTCTTATTTCAGTCTGCCTAAAACTTTCCGCGATCTACTAAGCGTCAATTGACGACTCCCGATTGTATTGGGAGTTTTTTTATTTAGTACATAACCGAATTAATTAACTAAAGGGAGCGGATATCATGGCTATTATTCAAGAAACTAAGGGACTTCATCTAGTGTTGGAAAACCTACAAGAAGAATTCGGCAAGAAACAAATGGAGCCATTAATCGAGGCAAGTGAGAAATTCCAAGAGCGCCACCCGGCTAGCACAGCAACTGAATGGACGAACGCGATGGTGCTGGAGTCATTAAGCCGTATTGATGAAGCAAATACGTATTGGACGTTTGTAGCGGCACGTATTTATTTATTCGACGTCTATGCAAAGCAACAAGCATTGCGTGGGGCGGATGCTTATACCGACTTTGCGAAAAATGTAGAACGCTTGGTGGAACAAGGTTTATATACATCCGTTCTAACGGAAAAATACAGCCGGGACGAGCTTCAGGAAATCGGTAAACTACTCGATCCTTCCCGTGACCTATTATTCACATATATCGGTTTGAAAACATTAGTAGACCGATACGTCACCGTAAACTTTAAGAAACAGCCCGTGGAGCTACCGCAAGAGCGCTGGTTGATCATCGCGATGACGCTAATGCAAGACGAAACAGTAGACCGTATTCATAAAGTTGGCGAAGCATACTGGGCGATGAGCAATTTATACATGACGGTAGCGACACCAACATTATCCAACGCAGGCAAGATGCACGGTCAGCTATCCAGTTGCTTTATCGATACAGTGGATGATTCCTTACAAGGAATTTACAACAGCAACACTGATATCGCGAACTTGTCGAAATTCGGTGGCGGTATCGGTGTCTATATGGGGAAAGTTCGTTCTCGCGGTGCATCGATTCGCGGCTTCGAAGGCGCGTCAAGCGGTGTTCTGCCATGGATCAAACAGTTGAACAATACGGCAGTCAGTGTCGATCAACTCGGTCAACGTCAAGGTGCCGTAGCCGTTTATCTCGACGTATGGCATCAAGATATTTTCACTTTCCTCGATCTCAAGCTCAATAACGGCGATGATCGTTTACGTGCACATGATATCTTCACAGGCGTTTGCTTGCCAGACTTGTTTATGGAGAAAGTCGAGTCCCGTGAAGACTGGCATTTATTCGATCCACATGAAGTCCGCACGAAAATGGGCTATTCATTGGAGGACTTCTATGATGAAACTAAAGGACAAGGAACATTCCGCGAGAAGTATGAAGAATGCGTCCGTAATGAAGATCTATCACGAGAGACGGTTCCAGCGATTGAAATCATGAAACGTATTTTGCGTAGCCAGCTCGAGACGGGAACACCATTCATGTTCTATCGTGACGAAGTAAACCGCATGAATCCGAATAAGCATGAAGGAATGATTTATTCTAGTAATTTGTGTTCAGAAATATTACAAAATATGTCAGCAAGTACACATGAATCCGTAACACTAGAAGACGACATGGTCGTTACACGCACGAAGCCAGGCGATTTCGTCGTATGTAATCTATCATCGATTAACCTTGGAAGAGCAGTGACGGCAGATGTGCTAGACCGTTTGATCAAAATTCAAGTGCGTATGCTCGACAACGTCATCGATCAGAACCAAATCCCAGTTGTACAAGCGCAACGCACGAATGCACGCTACCGTGGAATTGGACTCGGCACATTCGGCTGGCACCATTTACTCGCGTTGAAAAACATTCAGTGGGAATCGGACGAAGCGGTGGATTTCGCAGACGAGTTATATGAAAATATCGCATATTTGACAATTAAAGCCTCCATGGAGTTATCAAAAGAAAAAGGCGCATATCCATTATTTGATGGATCAGACTGGCAAACAGGTGAATACTTCGAGCAACGCGAATACGATTCAAATAAATGGCGTGAACTGCGCATGGATGTGGCAATGAACGGTATGCGTAACGGCTATTTAATGGCAGTCGCACCGAACAGTTCGACTTCGGTTATCGCAGGCTCGACAGCATCGATCGATCCAGTATTCAAGCCTTTCTACCATGAAGAGAAGAAAGACTATAAATTACCAGTCATTGCACCGGATTTGGACCACAATACGTATGACATCTACCGTCGTTCAGCGTACATCGTCGATCAGCGTTGGTCGATCAAGCAAAACGCCGCTCGTCAGCAACACATCGATCAGTCGATTTCATTCAATATTTATGTACCAAATTCCATCCGCGCATCGGTTATTTTGGACTTGCACTTGCAGGCATGGAAATCAGGCATGAAAACCACGTACTATATGCGTTCAACTGCAGCGGAGATTGAGGAGTGCGAGTGGTGTCATTCTTAATCGCCTATGCATCCTGGAGTGGCAACACGCAGGAAGTAGCGGAATTGATTACAGAAAGTCTACAAAGTGAAGGCGTCGAAGTCGATACACATCGTATCGGCATCGGCGTCATCCCTGATATTAAAGAATACGACGCATTTTGTATCGGTTCATTCACATGGGAAAAAGGTGCAACACCCGATGAAGTCAAAGATTTCGTAGCGGATGTTGGTTATAAACCTGAGCTCGTCTATGTCTTTGGCACAGGGGATACACAGTTTGGCGGCGATGAATTATTTTGTAAAGCTGCAGATAAGCTAGCGAAATTTTATCATTCACCTATTGAACCATTAAAGATCGAGCAAAGCCCACGTGGCATACAAGAAAAAACCGTTACGAATTGGACGAAAGGAGTGCTCGACCATTGGCGACACTTACAAGAGTAAAAGTATTAAATCCTGCAAACCCGAATAAGGCTACAGCTATTTTCGGTGGGGAAGCAAGCGGCATTCTAAACTGGAACGACCTCGCGCATCCCCATTTCTATACATTACGTCAGCGAATCCGTTCCCTGTTCTGGACAGCGAACGAAGTAGACATGACGCAAGACGTCAAGCAGTTCGCAAGCCTGACGCAAGAAGAACAATCCGCATTCCTAAAAATTATCGGGCTACTTGCGACACTTGACGGTCCACAAACTGTCATCGCGATGAAAATCGCAGACTTCACAACGGATCCTTCCGTCAAGTCAATTCTCGCGACCATTGCAGACCAGGAAAGTGAGCATAACCACAGCTATGCGTACGTACTTTCATCTGTCACGAACTTGGATAAGCAGATGGCAGCCTTCGAAATGGGCCGTACAGACGAAGTATTAATGAAGCGAAATGAACGAATTGTTGAAGTCTACAATGAATTCGCGGAGAACCCGACAATTGAAACAGTTTTAAAAGCAATGGTGTATACGACATTACTAGAAGGCCTATTCTTCTACAGTGGCTTCGCGTTTTTCTATAACTTAGCACGCCATCAAAAAATGGTCGGCACATCCACAATGATTTCGTACATTAACCGTGACGAACTACAGCACGGTAAAGCTATCAGCGATATTTTCCGCGCAGCTTTAGCTGAAAATCCAGAATACAACACAGACGAATTCACGGAATGGATCTATGACCAATTCCGTCACTCCGTCGAGCAAGAAGTTATCTGGAGTCGCTATGTATTAGCGGGGATCGATGGCCTTGAGTTGGATGAGATGGAAGGTTACGTGAAGTATCGCGCGAATAAAATGTTACGCATGCTAGGCTTAAGCGAAATCTATCCAGAGTTCACAGATAATCCAATGAAGTGGATCCGCGCGTACGTCGATAACTTCGACGATACAAAAACGGACTTCTTCGAACAAACGAGCCGTCAATATGTGAAGACTAGTGATTTGAACGGCTTTGATGATTTGTAATAAATAAAGGAAGGGGAATCCGTGACGGGTTCCTCTTTTTTATGTGAGGAGGGGGGTGCACCATTTTCATTATGAGAAGCCGCTTAGACATATGGCTGAGCGCTCATACTATTGCGCTATCCGCTCATACATTTCCTCAACCGATCAATGAATTCCCGAACGCGCTCTATCCAGCCATTTAATCGCTCAATATATCCCGGCATCTGCTCTATCCGCCGAGTTAACCGCTCAATGTCGACCGTGGCGACTTAGATCCATCAATTTTCAGAAGGATACGCCCCCACATACGGCCAAGCGCTCATACTTCTACGCTATCCGCTCATACATTTCCTCAACCGCTCTATGAATCCCCGAACGCGCTCTATCCAGCCATTCAAGCGCTCAATACCCCTCCCTGCATCCGCTCTAACCCCCCTCCCTGAAAAAAACAAAAAAACCAAGCGGATCAAAGTCCGCTTGGTCGTTTCAACGTTATAAAATTACTTCTGAGCTTCAGCAGTCTTGTGCATCGTCTTGTTTTTCGCAAGATTCACGTGCCAAGATAGTGCCTCTTCCAAGATGTGTGGAGTTTGTCCGCCAACTTGTTCAACTGCTCTATTATAATAATCGCGTAGCTCTTCCTTGAAGTCAGGGTGAGCACAGTTCTCGATCAACAATTCCGCTTTTTGTCTTGGAGCCAAGCCGCGAAGATCCGCGTATCCTTGTTCCGTAACAATTACGTCTACGTCGTGCTCTGTGTGGTCCACGTGAGAAGAGAAAGGTACGATCGATGACACGTCTCCGCCTTTTGCGTAAGACTTCGTAACGAAAATCGCGATGCGAGCGTTACGAGCGAAGTCACCTGATCCACCGATTCCGTTCATCATGCGTGTTCCGCTAACATGTGTAGAGTTAACGTTTCCGTAGATGTCTAGCTCAAGCGCTGTGTTGAATGAAATGATACCCAAACGACGGATAACTTCCGGGTGGTTTGAGATTTCTTGTGGACGGAACACAAGCTTGTCACGGTATTTACTAATATCGTCTTTAAAGCTGTCCAAACGCTTTTTAGACAGAGTCAATGAAGTAGCAGAAGCGAATTTCACTACGCCGTCATCGATCAAGTCGAAGATTGCGTCTTGAAGTACTTCAGAATAGACTTCGATATCTTTAAACTCGGAAGTTCGCATACCATCAAGTACTGCGTTCGCAACCGAACCGACACCTGATTGAAGAGGCATAAGCGTTTCATCCATACGACCTAATTTGATCTCGTCACGGAAGAAGTCCAACAAGTTGTTTGCGATCTCTTGTGTCTCTTCATCTGGAGGAACGATAGGGGAAGGAATATCGCCTTGTTCTGTAAGGACAATTCCGACCACTTTTTCAGGATCTACTTTAATTCCTGGTGTACCGATTTTATCTGTTGCACTGTACACAGGGATTTCTTTACGTTGGTTCTGAGCGTCTGGGATGTAGATGTCATGTAAACCTTCAAACTCCGCAGGCGCATTAACATTCAATTCGATGATGACATGCTTCGCTTCTTGAACGAAAATTGGAGAGTTACCAACAGAGCCAGTTGGGATGATGTATCCCTCTTCTGTAATAGCAGCTGCTTCAATGATTGCATAGTCAATTGGACCGATTACGCCTTGGCGAATCCATTCAGCTGTATGTGAAAGGTGCTGATCGATATAGAACGAATCACCTGAGTTGATTTTGCCACGCATTGCCGGGTTGCCTTGGTAAGGAACACGTAAATTGATTACGTCTGCATTGGCCATCAATTCATCAACGTTCGGGCCCATTGAAGCACCAGTGAAAACGTTTACTTTGAAGTCCTCAGTTTTTCCTCGTTCTGCCAATGCCAATGGAACCGCTTTAGCGTCTCCGGACAATGTAAATCCACTTAGACCTAAAGACATTCCATCCTCGATCCAAGAAGCTGCTTCTTCAGCTGTAACAATCTTATCTTTCAGTGCTTCACAACGAAGTACCTTGTTTAATTCGTTTGTCACGGTATCATCCACCTTACCTTTCATTTTGTATATAATTCTATCATTTATATAAATGAAATCAACATAATATTATGAGAACTATACTAATATCTCCACTCATTTAAGAAAAGTACGTAAAAATGCGAAAGTTACAGAACGTTTCCAGAATCCGGAATCAAGCGTTTTCCTTTAATTCAAAAATTAACATGAGGGATTTGTAGAAAGGGAATAGGGAATCCCCTGATAGAAACGTGTAGAAAAACACGTATACTTGTATAATATAAAGCTATTTTATGAGAATCGATAGAAAAGACCTACTATATTTTTAGATTAATAGGGAATTCCCTTAGACAAAATTCAGATTAATTAGTCTATTTTAGGGTATGGAAATTAGTAGGTCTGATTCGTTTACTGCTACGTTCTAAAAAGGAGTGGAAATGTTCAATGAAAAAGAGATTCGGATTGAATTATTTTAAACCTGTAGAGAGTTACTCTGGAAGTTGGTCAGTGCTGGAAGAGAAAAATCGCGATTGGGAAAACATGTACCGTCAACGCTGGTCGCATGACAAAGTTGTCCGTACGACGCATGGCGTAAACTGTACAGGCTCCTGTAGCTGGAAAGTCTTCGTCAAAAATGGCATCATCACATGGGAAAATCAGCAAATCGATTATCCTTCCTGTGGACCTGATATGCCTGAATTCGAACCGCGTGGTTGTCCACGTGGCGCATCGTTTTCTTGGTATGAATACAGTCCATTGCGCGTGAAGTATCCTTACATACGCGGCAAGCTGTGGCGCATGTGGAACGAAGCGTTGGAGGAAACGAAAGATCCTGTACAAGCATGGACAGCCATCGTTGAGGATCCTGAGAAATCCAATGAATACAAAAAAGCCCGCGGAAAAGGCGGACACGTTCGGATTCATTGGCGGGATGCGACGATGCTTATTGCGGCACAACTCATCTATACAGTACGAAAATACGGTCCGGATCGTGTGGCAGGATTCACGCCGATTCCTGCGATGTCCATGGTCAGTTATGCATCGGGGGCTCGCTTCATTTCATTGCTTGGTGGCGAAATGCTCAGTTTCTACGACTGGTACGCGGATCTTCCTCCATCCTCTCCACAAATCTGGGGTGAACAGACAGACGTTCCGGAATCGAGTGACTGGTTTAACGCAGGTTACATCATCATGTGGGGTTCGAACGTACCGCTTACCCGGACGCCCGATGCGCACTTCATGACGGAAGTCCGCTATAAAGGAACCAAAGTTGTTTCCGTCGCACCCGACTATGCAGAAAGTGTCACGCATGCGGATGACTGGATCGCAGCAAATCCAGGAACGGATGCAGCAGTTGCCCAAGCGATGACGCATGTTATTTTGGATGAATTCTATCAAAAACGTAAAGAACCGACATTTATTAACTATGCCAAACAATACACCGATATGCCGTTCTTGATTTTACTTGATCCGCATGAAGATTCGTATAAAGCTGGGCGATTCTTGCGCGCAAGCGATCTTGGACAACAGACAGCTCACGCAGATTGGAAACCTATGTTATTTGATGAAGCGAAAGAAGAGATCATTGTTCCGAACGGCACGATGGGGCAGCGCTGGGAAGAAGACGTCAAGTGGAATTTGCAATTGGAAAATGAAGATGGCACACGTATTGAACCTGCATTATCCATCGAAAAGCAAGCGGAGCAATGGCAAGAGATTCATTTCCCATACTTCGATAACCGAGGAAATGGCACATTCAAGCGTCCGATTCCTGTGATGAAAGTACAATTCGCGGACGGCACGGAGCGTTTTGTTGCGACAACGTACGACGTGATGTTGAGTCAGTACGGAGTAAATCGAATCGACAGTGAGCTCGAGGCAACAGGTTATGACGATGTTACTTCTATCTATACACCAGCTTGGCAAGAAGCGATCACGAATGTTAAACCGGAACTCGTTACGCAGATCGCAATGGAGTTCGCACAAAACGCTATCGACACAGGTGGACGTTCGATGATTATCATGGGAGCAGGAATCAATCACTGGTTCAACAGTGATACGATCTACCGCGCGATTCTCAACCTTGTCACGTTGACGGCTTCACAAGGTGTGAATGGTGGAGGTTGGGCGCATTACGTAGGGCAAGAGAAATGTCGTCCAATCGAGGGCTGGAGCACGATTGCCTTTGCGAAAGACTGGCAAGGTCCGCCACGTCTACAAAATGCCACATCATTTTTCTACTTTGCGACCGATCAATGGAAGTACGAAGAGGCGGGTACTGATACACTCATGTCACCACTTGGTGGGGAAGCGAGATACCAGCATCCAGCAGACTATAACGTCCTCGCAGCGCGTCTTGGCTGGTTGCCGTCGTATCCTCAATTCAACAAAAATAGTTTGTTGCTCGTAGAAGAAGCAGCGAAACTAGGTAAGACGGATACGAAAGAAGTCGTTTCCCATGTCGTCGATCAGCTGAAATCTGGCGAACTACGATTCGCAGCAGAAGATCCAGGTGCACCGGAAAACTTCCCGCGTTCATTATTTGTCTGGCGTTCGAACTTGATCTCAAGTTCTGCAAAAGGGCAAGAATACTTCATGCGGCACTTACTCGGGGCTTCGGACGGCTTGCTTGCTACGCCGAATGAGGATATGAAGCCGAAAGAAATGGTGTGGCGTGATGATGTGGAAGGAAAGCTCGATCTATTAGTGGCACTCGACTTCCGCATGACTGCGACACCGCTATATGCAGATCTCGTTCTACCGGCTGCTACGTGGTATGAGAAAGTGGATCTTTCATCAACTGATATGCACCCATTCGTCCATCCATTCAATCCGGCAGTCAACCCATTATGGGAATCCAAATCGGACTGGGACATTTATCGTGAAATCGCAAAAACGTTCTCGACACTTGCGGAAACGCATTTGCCGGGTGTCTACAAAGACTTGGTTACCTCTCCATTAGCGCATGACTCGGTTCAAGAAATTGCTCAGCCGATGGGCGAAGTGCATGACTGGAGTAAAGACGAAGTGGAAGCAATTCCGGGCCAAACGATGCCGGGTATGACGATTGTAGAGCGTGACTTTACGAAGGTTTACGATAAATATATTACGCTCGGACCGCTATTGTCGACAGGGAAAACCGGCGCACATGGTGTTAGTTTCTCGGTAGCGGATGAATATGAACTGATGAAAGGGATCAACGGGATATATGAAGACGATACCGTGAAAGATGGCTTACCTAAATTGTACACAGCGAAACATGCAGCGGAAGCCATGTTGACGCTATCTTCCGCAACAAACGGCCGTGTATCACAAAAAGCATTTGAAGCCGCAGAGCATGATACGGGCATGGAACTAAAAGATATCTCCGCGGACCGCGCAGCAGAGCGATTCACATTCGCAGGTATTACCGCGCAGCCGCGTGAAGTGATTCCAACACCGGTCTTCAGTGGTTCGAATAAACTGGGCCGACGCTACTCGCCGTTTACGACGAATATCGAACGTCTCGTGCCATTCCGCACATTAACGGGAAGACAGCATTTCTACGTCGACCACGAATTATTCCTTGGATTTGGTGAATCATTGCCAGTCTATAAACCGACGCTTCCACCATTCGTCTTTGCGGATCGCGATGCAGAAATTAAAGGCGGACAAGATGCACTCGTTCTTCGCTATTTAACACCGCACGGTAAGTGGAATATCCACTCGACTTACCAAGACAATCAGCATATGCTCACGTTGTTCCGCGGTGGTCCGACAGTGTGGCTATCGAATCTCGACGCAGAAGAGCACGGAATCGACGACAATGCTTGGCTCGAAGTATATAACCGAAACGGTGTCGTCAACGCACGTGCCGTTGTCAGTCACAGAATGCCTAAAGGTACGATGTTTATGTACCACGCACAGGACAAGCATATTCAAATGCCAGGTTCAGAAATCACCGAGCAACGCGGAGGAAGCCACAATGCACCGACGCGAATTCACATGAAGCCGACTCAAATGGTAGGCGGCTATGCACAGCTCAGTTATGGATTCAATTACTACGGACCGATCGGTAATCAACGTGATGTCTACGTCGCAGTCCGTAAGATGAAGGAGGTCAACTGGCTTGAAAATTAAAGCGCAAGTTGCAATGGTAATGAACTTAGACAAGTGTATTGGGTGTCATACATGCAGTGTGACGTGTAAAACGACATGGACGAACCGTGAAGGTGCCGAGTATATGTGGTTCAATAACGTAGAAACGAAACCGGGGATTGGTTACCCGAAACGCTGGGAAGATCAGGAGCTTTATAAGGGCGGTTGGCAGTTGCGAAAGGGCAAGCTCGAACTGAAATCGGGTTCCAAGCTATCGAAAATCGCACTCGGCAAAATCTTCTATAATCCGGATATGCCAGAAATGCAAGATTACTATGAGCCATGGACATACGACTATGAAAAACTGACGTCCGCACCGGACCGAGAGCATACACCGGTTGCACGTGCGAAGTCCGTCATTACGGGCGAATACATGGATCCAGAGTGGGGCCCGAACTGGGAGGATCAGTTAGCTGGCGCGCATATTACAGGACCTACTGACCCGAATATCGAGAAAATTGAAGAAGAAATCAAATTCAACTTTGAACAAGCGTTCATGATGTACTTGCCACGACTATGCGAACATTGCTTGAACCCGAGCTGTGTAGCCTCTTGTCCGTCAGGCGCCATGTACAAGCGTGAAGAAGATGGAATCGTTCTGGTCGACCAAGAAGCGTGTCGCGGATGGCGGTACTGTATGACGGGTTGTCCGTACAAGAAAGTGTACTTCAACTGGAAAACGAATAAAGCCGAGAAATGTACGTTCTGTTTCCCGCGCGTGGAATCCGGTTTGCCAACCGTTTGTTCCGAGACGTGTACTGGTCGAATCCGCTATTTAGGTGTCTTGCTTTACGACGCAGACCGCGTACAGGAAGCCGCATCCACACCGGATCCGAAAGACTTGTACCAAGCACAATGTGATTTATTCCTAGATCCGCATGACCCGGAAATCATCGAGCAAGCAATTAAAGATGGCATTTCGGAGGACTGGATTGACGCAGCACAAAACTCACCGGTTTATAAGTTAGCGATCGAGTACAAGTTGGCCTTCCCGTTGCACCCGGAATACCGAACATTGCCAATGGTATGGTACGTTCCGCCACTTAGCCCGATTATGAACTACTTTGAAGGGAAAGACTCCATCAAAAATCCGGACATGATTTTCCCGGCTATCGAAGAAATGCGAATCCCGCTTCAGTATTTGGCGAATATGCTGACGGCTGGAGACGTGGATATTGTCAAAGGAGGCTTGCAGCGTATGGCTATGATGCGTTCGTATATGCGTGCGGTTTCTTCAGGCAAGGACTTCGACGAAACGAAATTGGAGCGTGTCGGTTTGAATGCGAAACAGACAAAGCAGATGTATCGCTTGCTTGCCATTGCCAAATATGAAGATCGTTTCGTCATTCCAACATCTCATAAGGAAAGTCAAATGAACGTCTACCGCTCACAAGGTTCAGCAGGTTACGACGGTATGGGAACTTACGGTGAACAAGCACCGGCTCAGAATCCGTATTCTTCATTTTCTGTAATGGGCTTGGACGGAGGTTGTGACGGTTGCGGACCTGTAACACCGGGAGCCGCGCCAGTGAAAACGGGCAAAGAAATCTATGAAGAAAACTTCTATGGGGGGATCTGGCGTGATTAATCTGGACCTCTTATATGACAAGAAGCATATCTTCGGCTTTTTCTCCCATCAACTGAACTATCCGGAAAAGCTAACATTCCATCCAGATATGTGGAATGAGTACGTAACGGAAGATGCTGCGGGTTATGCTGACCTGCAGCTCTACTGGGAAGCGATGCAAACGTATAGTTTGGATGAAATTCAGGAAATGTACACATACACATTCGATTTCCAGAAAGACGCCACGCTGTTCATGACTTATGTAAAGTTTGCAGACTCGAAAGAGCGCGGTCAGACGCTGGCACAGTTAAAAGTGTTATACGAAATGTTCGGGCTCGAAATGCCGGATGAAGAACTATCTGATTTACTTCCGTTAATGTGTGAATTTATTTATGCAGCTGAATGGAAGGGAGATCCGCGAGCACAACAGAGCTTTTCTATGTTGCTCGCGGTCATCGAGGATGGTTCCTACTTTTTAATGAAAGCACTTGAAAAGTATGAAAGTCCATGGCTTCATTTGATCCGTGCACTGCGTGAAACATGTAAATCATGTATTCAACGGGAGGTTTCCGCTAATGACTAGTCAATTTCTTTGGGTCATTTTTCCTTACATCTGTATTGCCGTATTTATCGTAGGACATATTTTCCGCTATAAGAATGATCAATTCGGCTGGACCGCGAAGTCGAGTGAATTTATCGAGAAGAAGCAATTAATGATTGGCAGTTTGCTGTTCCACATCGGTATCTTCCCCGTCATTTTAGGTCATGTGGCAGGACTTGGGATTCCGAAAGAGTGGACACGGGCAATGGGGATCAGCGACCATATGTACCATATCGGTGCTGTGTGGGGTGGCGGATTCTTTGGCGTGGTGACATTAGCCGGAATGATTATTTTGACGTCCCGACGTTTCACAAAGAGAAATGTTCGCCAATTATCTTCGAGATCGGATTTACTCGTCAATTCCTTTTTGCTATTTATCGTGTTCATTGGAGTATATAGCTCATTGATTACAAACACGATGACACCAGGATTCGATTACCGTGATACGATTTCTGTGTGGTTCAGATCATTGCTCATATTCCAACCGGAAGCTGCGTATATGGCGGCTGTTCCTATAGCGTTCAAGCTTCATGTTTTAACTGGCTTCCTTATTTTCGCGATGTGGCCATTTACACGACTCGTTCACGTCTGGAGTGTGCCATTGAATTATGTAGGTAGAAGTTATATTCTATATAGAAAACATCAGCCGACTAAACAATCACCCCGGTAAGCGAATGATGAATAATAGGAGATTAAGTCTATGACAGGACAAGTAAATAGTGATTTCCAACTGGCGATTGACGAACTGAAAGAAACGCTTCATGCGGATTTCATCGGCTTGGCGTTAGTGGATTTGAAGAAATATCATCACGATCTTAGGTGGCGATATGTAACGGGGAATATCAGTGTACGCTACCGTAGAATTGTCCTTCAATCGGGAAAAGGCGTGGCAGGAATTGTGTTCAAGACAGGGAAGCTGATGAAAATCAAGAATGTTGAAGCAAGTATAGTGGAGGGCGATCTCTATAACTATCCAATTGTCGTATTTGAAAAGCTGAAAAGTTTTGGCGCAATTCCTCTATTCCTTGGTGACCATGTGCAAGGCGTACTTTTGATTGGCTATCGTGAAGTGGACCGGTTAACGGCTGACAAGTTTGAGCAATTCAGGCATGCGGTAGGACCTCAATTCGGACCGTTTCACATGAAGGAGCGATTGAAGGATGACTTTATTGAACGATGACCAGCTAACGACTATGCTGCACAAACTATACGATCGTACGACAGAAGCAATGTTTTTTTTCGGCGAGAATGGCAAAATTCTATCAATGAATGAAGCAGCGAAACAAATAATGGAACCTGCTCTCTATGAAAAGATGCTGCAAGGCGAGGCGGATGCCATTTGTCTTACATGCCGTGGCTTTACGAGTGAAGACGAACAGATGACATGTGTCTCGTGTTTCATGGAGAAACCACAACAAACTGTCTCTTCATTCCAACTCTTTTTGGAGACAAAAGATCTTGGCGTGCAACCATACAGCGCAACCTATCAGGTGTTGGATGAAGATCAACACGTATCCATGTTGATGTTGCGTAATCTAACGAGACAAACCCAGACATCTGAAATTCTCCACCAGAGATTACGGATGCAACAAGTCATTTTAGCGCAGGAAAATGAACGCAAACGAATTTCACGTGAGCTGCATGACAGCGTGGCACAGGAAATGCTCAGTTCGCTCGTCGATTTACGGGTCTTGAAATATATGGGCATGAACGACAAAGCGCTCGAGAAGTTGCGCCAAACAGAAGGTTCACTTATGCGCTTACTCGATGAGATTCGTCATCTATCTGTCGAATTGCGACCAGCAGTATTAGATGATTTCGGATTGGAAGCCGCTTTCCGGACGCACATCAAGAATTTAGAGAAGAATTACGGACTGTATGTTCATTTCGAATCGGATGTGAAAGAAAGACGGTATGATGGTGCGATTGAGACCGTTGTGTATCGCATCGGACAGGAAGCGATTCTCAACTCCATGAAATATGCCCAAGTAGAAGATGTTTTTTTAACATTAGATGAAGTGGACGGACAGTTACAACTAAAAGTATGCGACGAAGGTGTCGGCTTTGATGTCAATGACGGTACCCCACAAGGCACGGGCCTCGGTCTATATGGGATGAGAGAACGGGTGGAATTAGTAGGTGGCAGTTTAACGATCGTCTCTAGTCAGCTAGAAGGCACAACAGTCCAAGCGAATATTCCGCTGAAGAAGGAGAGGGCAACGAGTGAAAATCATAATAGCTGATGATCATGCAGTCGTCCGCACAGGATTTATGCATATCTTGAATTTTCAAGACGATATGGAAGTCGTAGCAACAGCTGCAGATGGATTGGAAGCATATGAACTAGTTGCGAAGCACAGACCGGATATTATTTTACTGGATCTTAGCATGCCTCCTGGCCAAAGTGGCTTGATTGCGACAGGCAAAATCCATGAAGACTTTCCAGAAACAAAGATCATTATTTTAACAATGTACGATGATGAGGAATACATGTTCCACGTACTGAAAAATGGTGCAGCGGGCTATATTTTAAAAAATGCTCCCGACGAAGAGTTGCTCCACGCCATTCGTGAAGTATATGACGGCGGGACGTATGTTCATCCGTCTATGGCTACTTCGCTCGTCAGGGAGTTCGTGAAAAAAGGGACGAAAGAGACAGATGAAGATGATCCGTTCAAGATTTTATCTAAACGGGAAATTGAGATTCTGCCGCTTGTTGCAAAAGGGTATGGTAATAAGGAAATAGCGGAAATGCTGTATATTTCCGTCAAGACGGTAGAAGCGCATAAAGCGAAATTGATGGACAAGTTGCAATTGAAAAGCCGTCCGGAACTCGTCGAATACGCGCTACGCAAGAAGTTTCTAAGTTTCTAATGAAGAGGTGAAAGATGATGAGCAATACAGGACTGACGCATACGCTACCTGCCCTACGCGTGCTCGAAAATGAACATCGTTACTTAACGTCTTTGATGGAGCAGTGGCATGCGATCGTGCTGGATTTTGAGAATGAACAGTTCACGCGTGACGAAGGTCTCGAAGCGCTCACAAGATTGCGCGAGCTAGTCGTCGAGTTCATCGATCCGCTAAAAAATCATACAGAAAAAGAAGAAGCGTTCCTGTTTCCGATGCTCGCGAAATATGTGGGGAATGATCAAGGACCGGTTCAAGCAGTGCAAGAAGAACACGATGAAATCGATGCGTATATTGGACATTTCCTCCACCATACGAGAGGGGATCTATCGGAATTTACACTCGCTATGATGCAAGACGTCGTAAAAGACGCAGGCGAAGCGTTTGAAGTCATCATGATCCACTTTGTGAAAGAGGAAAACGTCATCTTTCCGATGGTACTATCGGTCTTACGTGCAAAAGAGCAAGATGAATTATTCGAACAATTGTATACGTCCATTTTACCAGAGTAACAAACTATAGTAGTTTAAAAGAAAGAGTGTTGGGTAGATTTTCAACTAACTACAGATGGGATGGATTCCTATGACACAAAAGATTCAATTACCTCTGCAGACGGCCAATCTAGTTGTTGGCTTCATGGTATGGGTCCTGATCTCTTCCTTATTGCCATTTATTAGCGAAGATATTAGCATTCCACCAGAGCGTGTAGCCATCATCACAGCAATCCCTGTAGTACTCGGTTCGATTTTGCGAATTCCACTTGGTTACTACGCCAATGTCTATGGCGCGCGTATGATGTTTTTCATCAGTTTCATCGTATTGCTATTTCCTGTCTACTACATAAGTGAAACATCAACCGTGACAGGGCTTTTAATTGGCGGAACGTTGCTCGGAATTGGGGGCGCGATTTTCTCTGTTGGTGTTACGTCGCTACCGAAGTATTATCCTAAAGAAAAGCACGGACTCGTCAATGGTATTTACGGAATGGGGAACATCGGGACGGCGATCACGACGTTTTCAGCACCCGTCCTTGCGATGAAGTTCGGCTGGTCCATGACCGTCAAACTGTATCTAATATTATTACTTGCGTTCATCGCATTGAACTTCATCTTTGGTGATCGCAAGGAAGTAAAAGTAAAAGCACCGATTATCGAGCAAATTAAAGGTGTCTACAAGAATGAGAAACTCTGGTTCTTCTCGTTATTTTATTTCATCACATTCGGCTCGTTCGTTGCATTTACTGTGTTTTTGCCAAGTTTCCTCGTCAATTACTTTGGTCTCGATAAGGTCGACGCGGGACTTCGTACAGCAGGCTTCATCGTCGTCGCGACGTTATTACGTCCGGTCGGTGGTTGGTTAGGCGATAAGTTCCAGCCGCTATTCATATTAATGGGTTGTTTCGCAGGCTTGACGATTGCGTCCATCGTACTGGCATTTTCACCAGATATCGCATTGTACACAGTCGGCAGTATTATGATTGCGGCAGCAGCGGGTATTGGAAATGGTGTAATCTTTAAATTAGTACCGATGTATTTTAGTAAGCAAGCAGGTACGGTGAACGGGATTGTATCGATGATGGGTGGTCTTGGTGGATTTTTCCCTCCATTATTACTCGCAACGATTTTCTCGATGACAGGTTCCTACTCTATTGGTTTCATGGCGTTTTCACAAGTATCATTAGCCAGCCTTGTATTGGCTTTCTGGCTCTATTATATGGATCGGACGAGCTTATCTAAAGAAGTGTTTGATTCAACTGGCCAAGGTATTCTCGTAACCAATTCAAAAGGTCTCATCGTTTCGGTCAATCCGGCGTTCACGAAACTAACAGGTTATAGTGAAGAGGAAGTCCTCGGTCGAAGTCCGAACATCTTAAGTTCAGGCAGGCATGACCGTGAATACTACAATGATATGTGGCACACTCTTAATGAACAGGGTGTCTGGCAAGGTGAAATTTGGAATAAGAGAAAGAGTGGCGAAGAGTACTTGGAGTTCCTATCCATCAGTTCGGTGAAAGATGGAACAGGCGACGTCGTTCGCTACGTAGGTTCATTCAGTGATATTAGTCCAGAGACACACGCAGGCAATCGGTCTTAACCGGTTGCCTCGCTTGTTGTTTCTTGAAAGGAAGTAGATACAGTGGAGAATCGATATTCACGGCAAACATTATTTCAACCTATTGGGTTGTCGGGACAGCGGCAGCTATCGGATGCACATGCAGTGATTATAGGCTGCGGCGCACTCGGTTCATCGATTTCCGAGACGCTCGTACGCGCGGGAATCGGTAAAATTACGCTGGCAGACCGCGATTATGTGGAGGCCTCTAATCTGCAAAGGCAACAATTATTCGTCGAAGCGGATGCAAAAAATAGTGTGCCAAAAGTCGTAGCAGCAGCACGTCGTTTGCATGCCATTCGTGAAGATGTTGACATTATTACGGTGCTCGATCATATCGACGGACCGTTGCTCGAAGAAATTGCGGTCGGTGCGGATATTTTACTTGATGCAACCGATAATTTCGAGACGCGTTTGCTGATCAATGACGTCGCGTGGAAACTACATATCCCTTGGGTCTACGGCGCGGTCGTTAGCAGTTCAGGTAGCGTCTTTCCTTTCATACCAAGCAAGACACCATGTTTTCGCTGTCTACTGCCGGTCATGCCAGCGGTCAATGAAACATGTGATACAGTAGGGGTCATTGCGCCTGCAGTACAGATTTCGGCTGCACATCAAAGCGCGGAAGCGATGAAATGGCTGACAGGAAATGAAGAGGCCATGCGCACGAAACTTCTGCATTTTGATGTGTGGAATAATACATCCGTTGAAGCGGGAATCAGCCGGATGAAAAATCCGCAATGCGAAACATGTGGTGAACATCCAACGTATCCTGCGTTGCATCAAGCGGCGGGCACGCAATACGCTGTGCTGTGCGGACGTGATACGGTACAAATCATACCTGACGCAGGACGCAAGTTGACAGTAGCAGACGGTGTGAAAGTCGCCCAACAACTAGAATCGAAATACCGTGAGACACCATTTTTCGTGGAATTTCAGGCGGAAAGCTATCGCTGTATTTTGTTCGGTAATGGCAGGTTGTTGATTCATGGTTTAAAAGATATGCGAGAAGGACGAAAAATCTATCATTCATTATTTGGCTAGGAGGAGTAGTAAATGGAAGAGACTCATTTACCACAAAAAGCGCGTGACCAATCGGTTGCAGTGGCTGTACTGACAATCAGTGATACGCGAACAAAAGCGGAAGACAAAAGCGGCAAGGTGATTTGCGATAAGCTACTCGAAGCGGGACATATTGTGAAGGCATACGAGATTTGTCCAGATGAAGCGTCACGTATTGAAGCGCAGTTGTCTATTTGGTTGTCCGATTCGTTGATTCAAGCAATGATCTTCACGGGCGGAACGGGGATCGGCGCGCGGGATATTACAGTGGAAACCGTGTCACCCTATTTCACAAAACCGTTAGACGGATTCGGTGAACTGTTTCGCTTTTTGAGCTATACCGAAGATGTAGGCTCAAAAGCGTTGCTCAGTCGCGCAACGGCAGGTGGAATCGGATTGCAGGCGGTATTTTTATTGCCCGGCTCTTCAAAGGCCGTGAAGCTTGCGATGGATAAGTTGATCGTGCCGGAGTTGCCGCATATTGTGCATGAGCTTGGAAAGCATTTGGGGTAGTGGATGAGGGATGACGTGGGGGATAGAGCGGCTGGCGTGAGAGTATGATCGGTTTCGCTTGTTGATAGAGCGGCTAGCGTGAGAGTATGATCGGCTGCGCATGCTGATAGAGCGGCTAGCGTGAGAGTATGATCGGCTGCGCGTGCTAATAGAGCGGATAACATGAAAGTATGAGCACACCACCCAAATCCAATCAAAAAAACGCGCGACGTTTAGTCCGCGCGTTGATAATCTCCATTTTTCCCGCCAGATTTATGCTGAAGCATAGTGGGGCCGATGACCATGTCCTTGCCGGCAGCTTTACACATATCGTAAATCGTCAATGCGGCGGCAGAAGCGGCAGTCAGGGCTTCCATTTCGACTCCGGTCACGCCTTTCGTTTTGACTTCGGCTTCGATTAGCACATGATAATGGGAAGATTCTTCATCGATATCCCAATCAAATCGGACATCTACGCCCGTTAAAGGAAGTGGATGGCACATTGGAATGATGTTGGACGTATTTTTCGCGGCCATGATGGCGGCGACTTGCGCAACTGCGAAGACGTCTCCTTTTTTATTCGTGCCATGAGTGATTTGCTCGTGAATCGATTTGTTTACCATAATTGATGATGTAGCGATTGCAGTACGTAATGTCGTTTCTTTGTCGGACACGTCGACCATTTTGGCGCGGCCTTGTTCATTGAAGTGTGTAAGTTCGGACATGATGATCATCCTTTCGTTTCATTTCATTGTACTAGTTAGTATAACAAAAGAAAGTAGGAGATGTACGTGGTAGAAATTCGAAAACCGATTCAAGTGGCGGAAGCTGTAGGACGTGTGATGAAAAATGTACATAAGTTGGGGACGGAAGTTCTTCCGTTAGAAGATACATATGGTCGTGTGTTAGCAGAACCCATCATAGCGAAGCATGACGTGCCGCCATTTGATCGTTCGCCGTATGATGGATTTGCGATTCGGGCGGAAGATTCGATGGGTGCTTCAGGTGATGATAGAAAAGCCTTCCGTGTGATTGGAGAAATTGGCGCAGGGCATGTAGCAGATCGTCCGATTGGGCCAGGTGAATCGTTTCGCATCATGACAGGTGCATTAATTCCGGAACATGCGGATGCAGTCGTTATGCTGGAGCAAACGGTGGAGAATGACAGTGGATTTACGTTACGAAAATCGTTTGAAGCGGGCGAAAATATTTCGCGTCAAGGTGAAGATGCGAAACAAGGGGAGACATTGATTGAAGCAGGAACGATCATTCATCCAGGAACCATTGCGCTGCTAGCGACATTTGGCTATGCACAAGTGCGTGTTGCGAAACGACCGATTGCTGGGGTATTGTCGACTGGGACGGAATTGCTCAATGTCACGGATGAACTGGAATCAGGGAAGATCCGCAATTCGAATGGGCCGATGATTCGTGCACAGTTGACGCGAATGGGGATTGAGTATGCATCATATGGCATGATGGAAGACAATTTGGATGCATGTACTGAAATCGTCGAGAAAGCACTTCAGGAAACAGACTTGCTCATTACGACGGGTGGCGTGTCGGTCGGGGATTACGATTATTTACCTATGATCTATGAGCGTCTTGGCGCGGAAGTTTTGTTCAATAAAGTGGCGATGCGTCCAGGCAGTGTCACGACAGTAGCGGTATTAGGAGATAAATTATTATTCGGTCTATCGGGGAATCCGTCTGCTTGCTTCACAGGGTTTGAATTGTTCGCGCGTCCTGCCATTTACTCGATGATGGGCTGTACAGCACCTTATATGCCGCGTATTCAAGCGATTCTTGGTGACGATTTCAAGAAAGCGAATCCGTTCACACGTTTTGTTCGCGCCAGCTGGTCGATGACAAACGAAGGAATCCTAGCGACGCCAGCAGGTTTCAATAAATCCAGTGCAGTGTCTTCTATTGCACGGGGCAACTGCATCATCGTCTTGCCGAGCGGAACTCGCGGTTATGAAAAAGGCATGATAGTGGACGTATTATTGCTAGGTACGGAACAAGGTGTGGAGCGTTGGGAATTATGAAAACGCTACATGTCGTAGGCTTCAAAAATAGTGGGAAAACGACACTCGTTTCGCACTGGATTACCGTGCTGAAACGTCTTGGTTACGAAGTCGCAGTGCTCAAACATCATGGGCATGGAGGTGCGCCTGAACTGCCGCCAACGCATACGGATACGGTGCAATTCTTAGAGTTTGGAGCAGTCTCAACCCTTGTCGCCGGGGGGGATATGATACAATTGATACAAAATAAAGACTATTCATTTGAACAGCTAAAGACATTGGCCGCGTTAAGTGAGCCAGGCGTTTTATTTATAGAAGGCTATAAAAAAGAAGCCGGTGAGAAAGTGGTGCTCATCCGAAACGAAGATGAACGGAAAGAGCTGGAGTCGTTGTCTGGAATCATTCGAACGGTGAAAACAGCCGAGCTTTTTGAAGACATTACACGACTTGATGACTGGTTAAAAGAATGGGTGGAGGCGGGACAATGAAGCGATATGAAATTATAGAGCAGCCGATTGATGTGCAGAAATACAGCGATCTCGTTTTGCATCCAGCAGCGGGTGCGGTGACGGTATTCACGGGACATGTTCGCGAATGGACGCATGGTGTTCGCACATTGTATCTTGCGTATGAAGCCTATGTACCGATGGCGGAAAAAAAGCTCGCTGAAATCGGTGCGGAGATGGAAGCGAAGTGGCCTGGAGTTCAAGTCGCTATGGCGCATCGGATTGGCGAGTTGAAAATATCAGACATTGCCGTAGTTATCGCGGTATCGTCTCCTCACAGGAAAGCAGCATATGAGGCGAATGAATATGCAATTGAGCGCATTAAAGAAGTCGTACCGATTTGGAAGAAGGAAATCTGGGAAGACGGCGAAGAGTGGATCGGTGCACAGAAGAAATATCCAGAGAAAGGGAGCGAATCATGATGATTACGGTTCATTACTTTGCAAGATTGCGCGAATTGACGGGTAAAGGTGAAGAGTCTTTGGATCGCGCGCCTTTGACGGTCGAAGAATTGCTGAACTGGGCGGAAGAAACGTATCCAGGTTTCGGTAAAGAGACCATCCATGTGGCGGTAAATGAAGAATATGCCTTAAAGGATGATGTCATTCAGGCAGGAGATGTCTGCGCGTTTATTCCACCAGTGAGTGGCGGATGAAGACAGTCGGTGTGTTGCTAGCGGGCGGACAATCGCGCCGTTTTGGCTCGCCAAAAGCGTTTGCACTGCATGAAGGTCACTCGTTCTATCAGTACTCGTTGGAGGCATTGCGACCGATTTGCGAGGAAATCGTTGTCGTGGCGCGTTCAGAATATAGTGAACAGTTTCCGGACTGCGTGCATGTGACGACGGATCTGGAATCGGTTTCCGGAATGGGTCCTCTTGCCGGGATTTTATCCGCCATGGAATTCGTGCAAGCTGATCGCTATGTCGTGTTGCCGTGTGATATGCCGTTTATGGAAGCGGCGATCATGAAAAGATTGCTAGCGTTGCATCATGGTGATATTTCGTCTGTCACGGTAGAAGGCAAGCGACATCCACTCGTTTCGGTCTGGCAAGCTAATGTCAAATCGACGATAAAACAATCGTTACGCGATGGCAATCGTCGGGTGATGCATGTGCAAGCACAACATGAAAGTCAATGGATTGAAGGCGCTTTATTAACGAATACACCAGAAATAGCTTTTAAAAATGTCAACACGCCATGTGAACTGGAAAGGGGATGAAGAAGATGAATGCCATTGTAGATCAACTCGGTCGTCCGATTCGGGATTTGCGAATTTCCGTTACGGATCGCTGCAATTTCCGCTGTACGTACTGCATGCCGAAAGAAATTTTTGGTGATGACTTTTTATTTCTAGCTAAAAATGAATTGTTGTCGTTTGAAGAATTGGAGCGCTTGGCACGGATTTTTGCTCAGTTAGGTGTGAAGAAGCTACGCTTGACGGGCGGTGAACCGCTGATGCGCCGGAATTTACCCGAGTTGATACAGAAGCTTCACGACATCGAAGGAATCGAAGACATCGGACTGACAACCAATGCAGTGATGCTCGGTCAATACGCACAACCGCTGTACGACGCTGGATTGCGCCGTCTGAATATCAGTTTAGATGCACTGGATCCAGAACTATTCGGTCAGATCAACGGCCGTGGCATTTCACCTGAACTCGTTCTCAAAAACATCCAAAAAGCACAAGATATCGGTTTCACCATCAAAGTGAATATGGTCGTACAAAAAGGAGTCAATGAGAGCGAAATCCTTCCGATGGCTACGTATTTCAAAGAACGTGGCATCACATTGCGCTATATCGAGTTCATGGATGTCGGCAATGACAATGGCTGGAGCTTCAAAAAAGTCGTAACAAAAAAAGAGATCTACGACATGCTAGCCGCTGAATTCGACATGGAGCCTGCGGAAGAAGACTATTACGGTGAAGTAGCAAAACGTTATCGCTATATAGGAACAGATGCGCAAGTCGGCTTCATTACGTCCGTTTCGGAGTCATTTTGTTCAACGTGTACGCGTTCACGTCTATCGTCCGAAGGGAAATTATATACGTGTCTTTTCGCATCAGAAGGCTTTGACCTACGCGAATTAATTCGTTCGGACCAAACCGACAAAGAACTATATGAAGCGATTGCTAGCGTGTGGAGAGGCAGAAAAGACCGCTATTCCGATGAACGGACGGAGCAGACGATAAAGAACCGGAAGAAAATCAATATGAACTATATCGGTGGCTAAAGGAGTGTTGTTCATGAAACCAATAGTATATATTTGTCGAGCGATGCCGGAAGAAATAGTTGCCCCAGTACGCGAACACTACGAAGTACGCATGTGGGAGTCGACGAGTGAAGCCGTTCCTCGTGATGTATTGTTAAAAGAAGTAGCTGACGTGAATGCACTATGGACCGTCATTTCCGATCAGATCGACGAAGAAGTACTTAATGCAGCCCCTTCATTACAATTAATCGTTAATATGGCAGTGGGCTATAATCACATCGATGTCCAAGCAGCGGCAGCACGGAATATTATCGTAACGAATACACCGGATGTGCTAACAGAAACAACGGCAGACTTGGCGTTCGCTTTATTGATGGCTACGGGCCGTGATTTGATCGGTGCAGAGAACGCGTTGCGCGAAGGGCGCTGGACGTCTTGGGAGCCGCTTGGTTTCACTGGAACTGAAGTGTACGGGGCTACGCTTGGTATCATCGGCATGGGGCGAATTGGTGAAGCGGTGTTGAGACGTGCCAAAGGGTTCGATATGGACGTGCTGTATCACAACCGTAACCGCAAGTCTGAAATGGAAGACATGTATGGCTGTCGTTATGCCGAGCTTTCCGATTTACTAGCGTCGTCCGATTACGTGTTAATTTTGGTGCCGTATAGTGAAGAGACGAAAGGTATGATTGGGGAGAAGCAACTATCCGAGATGAAAGAGACGGGCATTCTGATTAATGTTGCGCGTGGCGGGATTGTGGATGAAGACGCGCTGTTTGAAGCGCTCCGCACGAATAAGATTCATGCAGCAGGGCTAGACGTGTTCGAGACGGAGCCTGTTCCGCTAGATCATCCGTTGCTGACGTTGCCGAATGTGACGGTGCTTCCGCATATTGGGAGTGCGACGGTGAAGACGCGCAAGGCGATGATGAAGCTAAACGTGGAAGCATTGCTTGCATTTGCGCAAGGAGAAGAACCGAATCATCAAGTTCGTGAGTAGTCCGGAGTGACGTGGTACGCTGCGATTAATTAGTTTTTTCTATCTTCAACTATGATAAAGAGACTAGCCAAGTCATTTTCGCTGACTTGGCTAGTCTCATTTTCATTGAGATTGATGGATGAATCCCCAAACCGCTGCGGATAATTCGATTGCTTGCAGTTGTAGTTCCGAGCCTTCGAACGCTTGACGGAACGAGCGCACAACGGATTCTAGTAAGTAGATTCTTGGTTGTTCAGCGGACAGTTCATCTAGTAAAAACTGGCTATATAACGTCCTTTGACTTTCTTCCTTCGGTAACTTGGCAACGAACTTTTGCAAACTCTCTATCAACACTTCGCATG
This sequence comes from Sporosarcina sp. P34, assembly GCF_002743375.1. Lineage (GTDB taxonomy): Bacteria > Bacillota > Bacilli > Bacillales_A > Planococcaceae > Sporosarcina. The sequence continues at coordinate 123,773 of NZ_PDZC01000004.1, read as the reverse complement.
TCATCGGACATATCTCTTCGGCCGTTATGATATCTTCTAGCAAGTTCTGTGATAGGAAATGAGCGTCTCGTTTTACGATATCGGGTACGATCACTTCCATTCGTTGCATAACAAAATCCACTAGTTTCATCGTATCGATGGGCTCGGTAGTCGAACTTTTCCAGATATTCAGCGCATGTTGGATGAAACCAAATAGTAACGAAGCGCAATCATAGGAGTATGGCTTTACTTCCTCGCCATAGACGTTGACCAGACGTTTCGCAAGCCATGCGAGTTCTCGAAAATGCATCTGTTTCACAAATTGACGTAGCTCATCGTCAGGTGAATGAACGATAGTTTCAAACAACGGTAACAAGTTTTGTTGTCGATTCATCGTCAAACGAATTTCAATTTGGGCAGCGAGCAGGTCGGGGTCTGCCAGATCTTTGCCAATCGCTAGCTCATTTCTTCGTAAGTAACTTATACAATATGCGTCTTGCAATATCGCCATTAGACATTCATTTTTAGAGGGGAAGTAATTATAGAAAGTTCCCTTTGAAATTTGTGCTTCATCCAAAATGTCTTGGATGGATGTTGCATGAAAGCCTTTGTCGATGAACAGTTGTTTTGCGATAAGCAAGACGTGCTTTTTGCGGTCATTCATAGATAATCACCTGTACATGTAAATTTTTATACTCTGTGTATACTTCTTATACTATTCCTAAAACATTGTTATATCAAGCCTCAAAGGTTTTTGAATTATTTTAGTTGTAATAAATGTACTGCCGGTATAAAATATACTTCTGACATAATTTTCACATGTTATAGGAGGATAAAATGGTAGAATCAATAGAAATTAAAAAAATGCATGAGAAACCGCCTTATGGCATCATTGCCATATTATTTATAGGTGCGTTCGTTGCGATCTTGAACAATACGTTACTGAATATCGCATTGCCGGTCATTATGAAAGAGTTTTCGATTTCCCCTTCGGCCGTTCAGTGGCTGACGACAGGTTATATGCTCGTCAACGGGATTATGATTCCTGCCAGTGCGTTTTTCATTCAGAAATTTACAAATAGAAGAATCTTCATTACCGCGATGGTGCTTTTCTCGTTAGGAACGTTGATCGCCATCATTGCGCCGACATTCTCTTTACTAGTAGTTGCGCGTATGATTCAAGCATCCGGTTCTGCATTGATGATGCCGTTGTTGATGAATGTAATGTTGACGGCTTTCCCGATTGAAAAACGGGGAGCGGCATTGGGGATGTTCGGTCTAGTGATGTTCACGGCACCGGCAATTGGGCCGACATTGTCTGGTTGGATAATTGAGCATTATTCGTGGCGGACATTGTTTGAGATTGTGTTGCCAATTTCATTGCTCACACTGGCTCTTGCAATTTTCAAACTCAAGAATATTACACCGAATCGTGACGTCCGCATCAATTTCTCTTCATTAGTATTATCGACTATCGGTTTTGGTGGCTTGTTGTATGGATTCAGTTCTGCAGGTGAACAGGGGTGGAGCTCTCCGTTCGTCTATGGCACGATCGCGCTCGGTACGGTATCGCTCGTACTGTTCATCCTAAAACAATTACGCATGACAGAGCCCATGCTCGATTTTCGTATTTACAAGTACCCGATGTTTGCTCTCGCTTCCGTCGTATCGATGGTGCTGTCTGTGGCGATGTTTTCTGGAATGATTTTGACACCGTTGTATGTGCAAAACGTGCGCGGAATTTCACCACTGGATGCCGGACTGTTGATGTTACCCGGTGCAGTATTAATGGGAATCATGTCGCCCATCACAGGTCGTTTATTCGATAAATACGGTCCGCGTGTCCTCGTTTACACAGGACTTAGCATTTCAGTATTCACGACGTATTTATTGAGCCAATTGCACATGGATACGGGTTATTATTATTTGATGGGTGTCTATACGCTTCGGATGTTCGGTTTATCGATGGTTATGATGCCGGTTATGACAAATGGAATGAACTCGTTGCCGATGATCTCGAATCCGCATGGTACGGCGATGAATAATACATTGCAGCAAGTGTCTGGCGCGATTGGTTCGGCCTTGTTATTGACGCTCATGACCAAGCGATTGGATGTGTCTGCAGCTACCCAAGCGAAAGATTTGGCCGCATCTGGAGTCGATGTCTCCGCTATGAAAGAAGAGATTGGACGGATGGCGATGCTCGACGGCGTCAATCACGCGTTCTTCATCTCGACGGTAATTACACTTATCGCATTGATCTTATCGCTATTCATAAAACGGGTCATACCACCAACTTCGTCTACTACTGGAGAAGTGAAAGAACAGTCTGAAAACTAAAACAAGGGGCTTCGTATGCTGCTATGCATGCGGAGCTTCTTTTTAGTATGGTATAGTAAAAAGAAAAGGTTGTGTTCGATGTGATAGGGAATAAAGAAAAATGCCCATGCGGAAGTGGGGAAATCGTAGAGAACTGCTGCGGCAAAACAGAGATGCCGGGCACAAATACGGTCCAAGAAGAATTAAGGAAAGTATTAAATAGTTATTATGAAACATCCTTGTCTCCTGCTGAGATTCAATCATTAGAAGGATTATTGAAAGAATGGGCTGGACGCCTGGGTGAGTGGATGGAAGAAGAGGAACTCGTGACGAATGTCAGCGATTACTATTTCTTCATCGTTCGTAAAGATCTATGGAGACGCCACCTTGTAAAAGCGCTCAACCGCACGCAAAACAGGGCAGTACGTGCTATTTTGAGAAGTTGGCAGAATGCTTTCATTACATTCGCAGAAGTGACGAAGTCTGATAAAGATGTCTACCATATGAAAGAAATTCTAGGAGAAGGCGAGTATTTACTAGCAAGAGAAGCAGGTGAGCCTGAAGATGTTCGCGCAGTCATCGCTATCGTCCTAGAAGAGATGCGCAATGAAGAGCGCTGGGTCATGCCGATTTCGGCTATTGCAGTGAATGGTCATATGAGTGAAGAACTATTGACGCGTGTGCAGAAACTAGCGGAAACGAGCGAAGAGAAAAACAGCTTCGATTTCTTCAAGAAGCATCTCGTCGACATTTACGAAGTCGTTTGTAAACTGGACGTTCAGACATTATCTGATGTAGTCGAGCAGAATTTTACACCGCTACAACGTCAAGTAGTAGAAATATTGGATGCTCAACTTGAAAAAGAAGAGCTCCATCCGGGTGCGTATGAAATGTTACTGTCCTTGATGGCCTACTACTTTACCGATCAAAACCCGAAATTCCGTAAGCCCGAAGTACTCGCTGCGGCAGCGTTCCAATTGGCAGTCGATACGAGTATGATGCCGAATACGTATACGCAAGCGGAAGTGGGTAAACTGTTCGGGGTTTCCGTCTCTTCATTCCGAAAGCATACGGATATTCTGCTAGAGAAGATTGAGGAACTCGAAAAGATGATGGCAGAAGGGAAGCAAGATGCCGCGTATCATATCGGTACCCATCCACTACCATCTGAGCAAATGAACTGGCAAGTGCATATGTTGACGCAAAAGCATAACTTTGATTCGTTTGAAGAAGCGCAAGCGTATATTCAAGAAGTGATTCAGCAACCATTCGAGCCGGAAAATCAACAACAAGAAGCACAGATGCTCTGTTATATGGCGTACAATGCCGAAACGATCGAACAGCGACATGACTTCGCAGTAGGTGCATATGGCGCTGATCCGACGAATGTCGACGCATTGTTACTTCAGACGGAGCTGACTGATTCGAAGGACGAGCAGGAGAAATTCTTTAAACAAGCGATATTCTCTGGTGAAAAGCAGTTTGACCATCGCGCGGAAGAAGCGTGGAAGTTCGCACCAAATCGTCCGTATTTGCGTAGCTTGATGCAGTACGGTGTGTGGCTCTATGAGCAAGATCGTTTTGTTGAAGCGAGCGAGATCTTCTTGCGTCTACTGTCGCTCGACCTCTTTGACCATCAAAGTGCACGGTACTTGGCGATTTCTTCATTGATTCATTCAGGAGAAATAGATCAAGCCACACAGGTGTTAGAAGCCTGTATGGATGTTTCTAAAGAGGACGCTGCGTATTGGTATTTATCTTGGTTGGTAGAGATGGAACGCGCGCAGGGTAATTCTTCGGAGCGTGTATTGGAGTTGTTTGCTAAGGCGGAACAGTTGAATCCGCATGTTAGCAAGTTAATGGAAATGGCTGTGGAGAAGATGCATTATCCAAAAAGTGTTGCACTTACACCGGGTAGTCACGAGGAAGCACACTATATTTGGTATTTGTTGTAATGAATGCAAGCCGTCATGGCGAGTTGGAGTTCCCGACTTGCTGTGGCGGTTTTTTGCGTGATGAGGCTGGCCATAGTGTCGAGGAGATAGCTCTTGGATCCGTGCTCCGGGCTTCTCGCTCAATCTTTCGGCTTAAGCGCTCATACTTCCATGGCATCCGCTCATACATCTTTATACGCGCTCTATGCACCACCTGAAGTGCTCTATCCGTACATTTAACCGCTCTATTAAACCACGCAAGCGCTCTATACCTGTTATCCACGCCCACCTATCAAGTTAATTTATCCGGAATACATCCAGCTTTAAAGGAATAGGATGATATATTGTCGAACAATTCTAATAGAGACAACGAACGAAAACTATTTGGAGCAGAAAGGGGTAATTTTAATGAAGCTAACTAACTATATCGACGGCGTGTGGCAAGAAGAAGCTGCTAGTTATACTGCGGTACTCAATCCAGCGAACGGGGAGGAACTGGCGCAAGTCCCTTTGTCATCGGATGAAGAGGTTCGGCAAGCGGTGGCCGCGGCGAAGATCGCACAGAAGAAATGGGCTTTGGTGCCGGCACCGAAACGTGCGGATTATCTCTATGAAATTGGCCGTATTATGAAAGACAAAAAGGAACATCTAGCGCAAGTATTGACGAAGGAAATGGGTAAAGTCATAGAAGAGGCACGTGGTGAAGTACAAGAGGGAATCGACATGGCATTCTACATGGCTGGAGAAGGTCGACGGTTGTTCGGTGAAACGGTTCCGTCTGAGTTGCAGGATAAGTTTGCGATGAGTGTTCGAGCACCGATTGGCGTTGTCGGTTTGATCACGCCGTGGAATTTCCCGATTGCCATTGCTACGTGGAAGTCGTTTCCCGCAATTGTAGCGGGCAATACATTTATTTGGAAACCGGCAACAGAAACACCGTTGATGGCGTATGAAATGGCGTGGATTTTTGAACAAGCCGGCTTGCCGCCTGGTGTGGCAAATATCGTTTTCGGTTCAGGCGCAGACGTTGGTACTGCGCTGATTGAACATCCCGATGTACGTGTTATTTCATTTACCGGCTCGACTGAAACAGGACGCCACGTTGCAGAATTAGGCGGTCGTCATTTGAAGAAAGTATCGCTAGAAATGGGCGGCAAAAACGCGGTCATCGTGCTAGAAGATGCAGATATTGAACTAGCAGTAGAAGGTATTTTGTGGAGCGCATTTGGAACGGCTGGACAGCGCTGTACAGCTTGTAGCCGAGTCATCGTTCATCAAGACGTGAAAGAAGAGTTGCAGAAACGTCTGATCGAGAGTATGAAAGACCTAACGATGGGTGACGGTCTGGATGAATCGGTGAAAGTCGGCCCAGTGATCAATGAAAAGGCACTGGAGAAAATCCAAAGCTATATCGAGATCGGCAAAAGTGAAGGCGCAAACTTGGTGGCGGGTGGAAATGTGCTGAATGAAGACGAATTCGCGAAGGGATATTATGTTGAGCCGACATTGTTTGCAGATGTCGCATGGGATAGCCGACTCGCACAGGAAGAAATTTTCGGCCCGGTCGTTTCATTGATTACGGTCAGCAGTCTTGAAGAAGCGATCGAAGTGAATAACAGCGTCGCGTATGGCTTGTCCAGTTCGATATTCTCGCAAGATGTCAATAAAGTATTCCGCGCGCAACGCGACCTAGATACAGGCATCGTCTATATTAACGCAGGCACAACAGGTGCGGAAATTCATTTGCCGTTTGGCGGAACGAAAGGGACGGGGAACGGCCATCGTGACTCCGGTGTCGCCGCACTGGATGTCTTTACGGAATGGAAGAGCATTTACATCGATTACAGCGGCAAGTTGCAACGCGCACAAATCGATACGGAATGAACTTATGGGAAGAAGGGATGAGCAGATGAAAGTAGTGGTATTAGGTGCAGGCTTAATGGGAAAAGAAGTTGTACGTGATTTAGTGAAGCAGGACGAAGTGAAGAGAGTGTATCTCGCCGACCGTGCGATTCGGCAAGCAGAAGATTTTGCCGAAGAACTAATGAATGAAAAACTCGATATTTTACTGCTCGATGCTACGAATGAAGAGCAACTTAGCGACGTCATTGGATTAGGAGATATCGTCGTCAACGCACTGTTCTATACATTCAATGAATCCGTCGCTCGCTGTGCGGTAGAACGGGGCGTACATGTTGTAGATCTAGGCGGACATATCGGTGGCGCGACGGAAAAAGTGCTCGCGCTGAATGAACAAGCTATTGCAAAAGGCGTAACGCTAATTCCGGACCTCGGGGTGGCGCCGGGCATGATTAATATTCTGGCTGGTTACGGTGCTTCGTTGCTAGACGAAACCCAGTCGATCAAACTTTACGTAGGTGGAGTGCCGGTCAAACCCGAGCCACCACTAAACTATCATGTCGTGTTTTCATTGGAAGGATTATTCGATCATTACACCGATACGTCACGCGTTAGGCGAAATGGCGAAGTGAAGGAGTTGCCTTCATTATCGGAAATTGAAACATTGGAATTTGATGGCTACGGCGAAATGGAAGCCTTCCATACGTCAGGTGGTACGTCGACGATGCTTGAGTCATTCCCTGCTGTCGAGACGCTAGAATACAAGACGATCCGTTATCCGGGTCATGCTGAAAAGGTTCAAGTATTAGTGGATCTTGGTTTACTATCTAGAGAATCCATGATTCAGGTAGACGGTAGACCGTTACGTGTGCGCGACGTGATGCTCGCTCATTTGACGCCGCGACTACGCCTTGGGGATAAATCGGATGCCGTCTTGCTTCGAGTCATAGTGAGCGGTACGAAAGACGGGAAGCCACATACGGTGACGTTCAATATGATTACCGAAAAAGATCAGAACACTAACGAAACAGCCATGGCACTTGCGACGGCCAACACGATTTCTGTTGTAGCGCAAATGATTGGTAATGGCGTCATTACAAAAAGAGGCGCGTACCCACCGGAAAAGATCGTACCTGGTGAACTGTATATCGAAGAAATGAAGAAACGCGGAGTTGTTATTGACGTACAACAAGCCTGATACAGTATATACTGGTAGGAAAGCGTGGATTTAGATCTCAATAGACCATCTCCTCGTGTTTCTAAGGAGTGAAGTGGAATGCAACAACAAACTTTGAATTCATCACAGATGGGATTACAGCATCTCGCAACCAATCGACGGACAGTAAATAGGTTATTCAAATTCATGTCAGTAGACTTCGGATTTCTCGACCATATTCCGTTTCCGATTATGCGCAAAGCACTAAAGAAAAACATCTTGCGTGCAGTCTACTTGACGGACGGTATCCATGTTTACGGCTATGCCATCTATCAAGAAATCCCGAAATATGGAGGTATTCACGTACTCTATTTGGCCATAGCGCCGGAATTCCGTTCGTATGGATTAGGTAGCGTGCTGCTTCGCCGTCTGGATGCGTTATCGCCAGCGGGAATACTACTCGAAGTAGAAGATCCAGACTTTTCCCGAAATGAAGAAGAATTATCTATCCGAACACGACGTATTGCATTTTATGAACGGAATGGACTGACACTTGATAAAACGGTGAAGCTGACGAATTTCAAGCATCCATTATTGTTGATGACGACTTCGCAACTGCCCGCGTTGAATGAACGTCAGTTTAGGAAGTTTTATCGACAGTTGTATAACCGCGTATACCGTATACCAGTCGGGCGGATTGCGGTGAACGCACGTATCGAAAAAGCCTAGTTTCATTGTAAAGGAGGACACGAAGATGGACTTTACATTTACAGATGAACAGAACATGTTGCGACAGACAGCCAGACAGTTTGTAGATGCCGAAATCATGCCGCATATTGCGAAATGGGATGCCCAAGGAAGTTTTGACGAGGGAATTTGGAAACGGCTCGCAGATTTAGGGTTCATGGGAGTTTGTGTACCGGAAAAATACGGTGGCAGCGGTATGGATTATAATGCGTTAGCGATTCTATGCGAGGAACTCGAACGGGGAGACACGGCATTTCGCACTGCAGTTTCTGTACACATCGGTTTAAATTGCATGACACTGATGCAGTGGGGAACGAATGACCAGAAACAACGGTACTTGGTGCCACAAGCTAAAGGTGAGAAAATCGGTGCGTTCGGATTGACGGAACCTGGCGCTGGCTCGGACGTTTCTGCCATTCAAACTACAGCGGTTCGTGACGGAGATGACTATGTACTAAACGGCCAGAAAACTTGGATTTCACTTTGTGATGCGGCAGACAATTTTCTCGTTTTCGCCTACACGGATAAATCGAAGAAACATCACGGCATCAGCGCATTTATTGTGGAGCGTACAATGCCTGGATTTTCATCGAAGGCCATTAAAGGGAAGTATGGTATTCGTGCAGGTAACACGGGCGAGCTGTTTTTTGAAGACGTTCGCGTACCCGCTGCCAATTTACTGGGCGAAGAAGGCGAAGGGTTTAAAATTGCGATGGCAGCGTTAGATAATGGTCGTTTCACGGTGGCAGCAGGCGCAGTGGGCTTATTGTATGCCTGTCTCGAATCGAGTGTAGAATACGCCACAACGCGTGAAACGTTCGGTAAGAAAATAGGTGAACACCAGCTAGTTCAGCAAATGCTTGCAAAGATGGAAGCGGGTTATCAGATGAGCCGTCTCCTCGTTTATCGTGCGGGTGAATTGAAAAATAGTGGTGTTCGAAACACGCGTGAAACATCACTCGCGAAGTGGCAAGCTTGTGATTTTGCCAATCAAGCGGCAGATGACGCGGTGCAGATCCATGGGGCGTATGGCTATTCGGATGAGTATCCAGTTGCGCGGTATTTACGCAACTCGAAAGCGCCCGTCATTTATGAAGGCACGCGAGAAATCCATACAATTATGCAGGCGGAGTATGTGCTTGGGGAGCGTAGGGATAAGAAGTTGAATCGCATGTTGCCTAAGTGGCCGTTTGAGGAATGAAAATGATGCGGTAAGCCAATATGTATGGCTTACCGCATCATGTATTGTGTGTGAAATTTTTAGTTGTAAGGCAATAGTGCGGTCGCATTTCAACCGCCATTTATTCCAAGTTAAGAACCGACAAAGTCCCCACCATCCACGTGTATCGTCTGACCTGTCATATAGCTCGAGTCCGTTGAAGCTAAGAAAACATAAGCGGGTGCGTTCTCAGCAGGCTGTCCGCGGCGCTTCATCGGTGTATCGGCTCCATGTTCAGCGACAGTTTCCGCGTCGAACGTAGCAGGGATCAATGGTGTCCAGATCGGTCCTGGCGCTACTGCATTCACACGAATCCCTTTGTCCGATACATTTAAGGCTAATGAACGTGTAAAGCTTGTGATGGCTCCTTTCGTCGCGGAGTAATCAAGTAATCCAGGCGATCCGTTATAGGCTGTAATTGAAGAAGTGTTGATTATGCAGTCGCCTTTTTTCATATGTGTAATGGCTGCCTTTGACATAAAGAACAAGCCAAAGAAGTTCGTTTCAAACGTTTCTTTCAACTGTTCTTCAGTAATGTCTTCGATGGACTGCTGGGGAAATTGTTTTCCAGCATTGTTGACCAGTATATTTAGCTCACCAAAATCTTCAATAACTTGTCCAATCAGCTGTTTACAGTTTGTGTCACTGCTAATATCCGTTTGATATTTCTTCGCTTTACCACCATATTTCTTTATTAATTCAATCGTTTTATCCGCATCTTCATCTTCCTGATCAGCCAAATAGGCGATGGCCACATTCGCTCCTTCTTTCGCATAGGCAACCGCGACAGCACGACCGATTCCGCTATCGCCGCCTGTGATCAGTGCAGTTTTGCCTTTAAGTTTATCGGCACCCTTAAACGCTGGATCATCATAAATTGGAGTGGGATGCATCTCTGCCTCGACACCAGGCTGTGTAGATTGTGTCTGTCCCGCTATCTTCTCGTCGATTTTTTCGTATGAATCTTGACTCATGTGACATCCTCCTCAGTATGTAGTTATGAAAAGTATTCCCTGATTGCGGGCGAACAAACATCCAGATGTCCGAAAGAAAAGTAATCCAAGCGGTCTTTTCGCGTGTTATAATGAAGTCATTCCATACTATATAACAGCTAAGGAGCGTGTCTTCATGAACTTTCAACCTTCCAAAAAAATGTCCATATTCTCACCAGCGATCTTTGGCGACTTAAAAGCAGCTGCTGAATTAAAAAAAGCAACAGGTGCACAAGTCGTTGATTTAAGCCTCGGCAGCCCGGATCTTCCGCCTGACGAGCGTGTACGCCAAGCGTTGTCTGAGCAAAGTGCATTAGCATCTTCTTACGGTTACACACTCGGAGGGACGAAACGATTCCATGAAGCCGTCGCAGATTACTACAAGCGGCGGACAGGTGTCATCATCAATCCCCAGACAGAAATCTTGCAGACGATGGGTTCGCAGGAAGGCCTCGTTCATTTACCTTTCGCGTTTTGTGACGAAGGGGATTACGTATTGACAACGAATCCTGCTTACGTCGCCTATGATGCAGGAATTAAACTAGCGGGCGCTGTGCCTTATTACATGCCATTGCTTGCGGAGAACGGCTTCTTGCCCAATCTAAACGAAGTCCCGGAAGATGTGTTGAAAAAAACGAAACTACTTATTCTGAACTTGCCAGGAAATCCAGTACCCGCAATGCCGAATGAAGCCTTCTTCAAAGAAGTCGTAGCGTTTGCGAAGAAAAACGAAATTATCGTACTACATGACGCAGCCTACTCGGAATATTATTTCACAGGCAACCGTCCGGCAAGTTTCCTCACGACACCTGGCGCAATGGAAGTCGGTATGGAAATCAACTCGCTGTCGAAAAGCTTTAGCTTGGCAGGTGCACGAATCGCTTACTTTGTTGGGAATGCAGAAATGATCAAAGTGCTACGGGAACTGAAATCCAATCTCGACTATGGAACATTCGGGCCGATCCAAGAAGCCGCTATTGTGGCACTTGATAATGGTGAAGAGATCACAGATCGCCTACGCGCAGAGTTCTCCAAACGCCATCACGCGTTAATGGACGGACTCGCATCACTGGGTTGGGAAACAACGCCATCTGAAGGCGGTATGTTCGTTTGGGCAAAATATCCTTACGACCTGGACGACGTAGAATTCGTCTTCGAAGTGATCAAACAAGCGGGTGTCGTCATGGTACCTGGCAGCATCTTCGGCACCGCAGGGAAAGGGTACGTCCGCCTTGCACTCGTGCAAAAAGTGGAGTTGATTGAACAAGCGATTGAACAACTTAAAGAATTATCGATTGTGAGCGTGTAAATAACAGCGAGGAAGAGAGATTTTCTGCTCTTCTTTTTTTATGAAAGAAATGGGTCGGATTTAATTCGATACTAGATGCCTACTGCATACATTAGACTAGTACTGTACACTATCTGTAGATATGAAATGTAGAGAGGAGGGATACGATGGACAAACAAGAAAAAGACCGAGGCCGCAAGAAGGAAATCGGGATTCACCCCCGTAGAAAAAAGCAGAGCCTGGTAATCTGGGGCGTTGTCGCGACAGCCACCGTACTATTTCTATTACTCGTGCTCCCATTATTGCAAAAGTCAAACACTGAAACTGAAAAGATTGTACCAGCTGTAGGACTTTATGAAGATCTAGAAAATCTACAACTCAAGGTGTTACAAGAGAAAGCGTTGGAAGATGGAAAAATTGAATACTTAATTGAGATAAATAATGATACCAACAGAGTCATTCATCAGCCTACATTAACCTTCAGCTTCGAGGCGAAACTGGAGAAAGGTTGGACAGAGAACCCCTTCAAGTACTCGACTGATCTTGGATTGGAAATCGAACCGGGACAAAAAATGAAAGTCCCGCTGCCGGTTGATATCAGTCTATTCAATAAGGAGAAGATCGATACCGATCATGTCATGCTTGAACTCAGGGGATATCTGGACGAACTGGAGCTTGAAAATCTATTTCATATGGGACAATCAATCAGAAACATAGAAGGCGATGGAAAATGGAAAAAGCTATGACCAAGCTAAAATCACTCTATAAAAAGAGCGTTTTTAGCTTTTTTTAATAGGATGTAACGAAACCAACAGTTTGCAGTCTACTCTTATACATACTACACAAGAGGAGATGAACATGATGAATACAGGAAGATGGCTCATTGTATGGGGGATAGCTGGAACGATCGGAATCGTTGTATTGATCAGTTTCCTATTCTGGCCGAAAGTTGGTATCACATCCACGAAGTCCGTGCTCGCGGGTCAGTCGCTGAATGTCTACTTTACGGACCCGGTTAGTGAAAACTTGGATGCTTCGAAGTTCCATGTTATGAAAGGTAATAAGAAAACACCTGCCGAGCTTTCGTACGGAAATAACAACACGTCATTGCAAGTAGGAGGGCTACAGCCGGGGGATTATACATTGCATATCCCATCTACAAGTTTTGGAATATGGAAACGTGCTGAAGATAAAGTTCTTTCATTTACCGTCATCGAATCGGTACAGCCCGTTACTTCCATGAAGGAAATAGAGAACTTCTTTGAACGGGTGGAACGACAAGGGCATAGTGAAATCACGGTGGAGTCTTCCTCAGAAGATAAAGCTTCCGGTGCCAGTGTCGATCATTCCCAGACCAATCAGCAAGTGGCGGGCGTGGATGAGGCAGACACTGTCAAAACAGACGGTAATTACCTCTACGATGTGCTAAGTGGAGAAAGACTTCTGATCACGGATATTCGCAATCCAAACGATATGATTCATGCTAGTGAGGTGGACTTTTCGGATGGGTTTTATGCAAACCAACTATATGTAGATCAAGATAAAGTCGTATTAATTGGTGGCCGAAATCTGGACGCGCCGACATCCAATATGGATTCGAACAGGACGGAAGATCGCATAATGCCGATGCAACAAATGTCTGTCATTCGTGTCTATGATGTCACAGACCGCACGAATCCGAAACTCATTCGGGAAACAGGTGCTGAAGGCTATGTCATTGGAACACGCAAAATTGACCAATTCGTTTACATGATCACGAATAATCAGCCATTCCTATGGTATGATCATCCGATTTCGGTAGAAGATCAGCTAGTGCCGAAAGTGTATGATTCCGCGGCGGACCAAAAAGTGCAGCCGCTAGCACTCGGTAAAATCTCGATTTTGCCAGGCGCGATGGAACCCTCATACTCGGTCATCACGACACTCGACATCGAGTCGGGAGAAGGGGGAGAGGTCAATACAAAAGCTTATCTGGGCAGTGGTGAACAGCTCTATATGTCTCCAGATCATCTGTATCTGACGTCCACAAACTACCAAAACAATCAACAAAGTACTAGCGAAGTATTCAAATTCAGCCTTGACAAAACACAAGTGCATTTTCTACAAACAGCTCAACTGAAAGGAACAATTTTAAACCAGTTTTCGATGGATGAGCACAATGGCTACTTCCGTACAGTCACAACAGAAGGGAATCTCTGGGATGAACGTAATAAAGCGAAGAACCATTTATTCATTCTCGATGAAAATATGAAACAAGTTGGCTCAGTCGAGAATCTGGCGGTCAATGAACGCATTTATTCCGCGCGATTTATGGGGGATAAAGCGTATATGGTAACGTTTCGCGAAACGGACCCACTCTTCGTCATGGACGTGGCGGACCCAAATCACCCGAAAGTGCTTGGCGAGCTGAAGATTCCTGGCTTCAGCAACTACTTGCATCCGCTTGACGAAGGCCATTTGATCGGCTTTGGCTATGAAACAATCGCAAAGAAAAATCCGCAAGGCGGCGCCCCTATCATCCAAACAGGCGGCATGAAAATCTCAGTGTTCGACGTAACCGATTTTTCCAATCCAAAAGAAACCGCTTCTGAAGTGATTGGCGGGCAAGGCACCTATTCCTCTGTCCAGCACGATCATCACGCCTTGTTCATCCATCCAACACGCCACTTATTTGGCTTTCCAATTTCGGTGTACGAGCAATCCAAGCGTGAAAACATCCTAGATCTTCAAAGCTCTGGTGCAATGCTTTACGAAATTACAGCGCAACGCGGCATCGTCCAAACAGCCGATCTGACCAAACGCATGACGCATAAATACATGGACTGGGAAAAAGAAATTCAACGTCTAGTGTATAGCGGCAATGCCCTCTACACGATGTCCGTAAATGAAGTAAACAGCTACACATTAGACCATTTCACGCCTCTGGATACGTTGGAAAGAGCTGGGCAAACAACGAATAGTGTGCAACCTATCGAATCGATAGTAAAATAAGGCTTGAGCGCCCACTACAACTACGTGGGCGCTCTATCGCGTTCGAGATCCGCTCAATGAATTTGTTCGGGCGCTCTATCACGTTCGAATTCCGCTCAATGAACCCGTCCACGCGCTCTATCACGTTCGAGATCCGCTCAACAAACTCGTCCACGCGCTCTATCACGTTCGAATCATGCTCAACCCGTTCACGCGCTCTATCGCATTCGAGATCCGCTCAATGAACCCGTCCACGCGCTCTATCGCATTCGAGATCCGCTCAATGAACCCGTCCACGCGCTCTATCGCATTCGAGATCCGCTCAATGAACCCGTCCAAGCGCTCTATCGCGTTCGAGATCCGCTCAATAAACTCGTCCACGCGCTCAATCGCGTTCGAGATCCGCTCAATGAACTCGTCCACGCGCTCTATCGCATTCGAATTCCGCTCAATAAACCCAGCCTAGCGCTCTATCACGCGCGCGCAATCAAGCCATACACCCCCACCACCCAATCAAAAAAGGTTGTCTTTTCAACTCCCGTACAGTAAGCTGTAATCAAACGCACTGAGACCTACCACAACTGAATGAGATAGAAAAAATGGAGCCCTTTCTTTATGAAAGGAGCTCCATCTAATTTGATTGCGATAATTTAGTTGATTTCGATTTGCTCAGCGGGCATTGGCATTCCGATGAAATGACCTTGCATTGCATCGATACCCATTTCTTTTAGCAATTCAAATTGCTGTTCATTGCTGACGCCTTCTGCGACTGTATACAAGTTTAGTTTTTTTGAAAGTTGGATTAATCCTTCGACTAATTTCTGCGTTTTCGGATTGCTTAACAATGTTTCGGTAAAGACACGGTCAATTTTGACGCTAGTGATTGGCAAATGCTGCAAGTAGCGCAAAGACGCATATCCGGAGCCGAAATCATCGAGAGTGAACTGTAAACCCAGGTTTTGTAGTTCGGACATTTGCGCCAGTACGGATTGTTCTTCCTCCGCTTTAAGCGCGAACTTTTCCGTGAACTCAAGATGTACCTTATTTGCAGGGCAACCTGTTTCATTTATGATGGAGATCAATCGGTCTTTCCATTGTGGGTTCAAAGATTCACGAATAGAAGAGTTGATGGAGATCCTCATATCATTACCTGCCCGATGCCATTTCGTTACGAACGTCATTGCTTCTTCTGCGACGTAAGCACCGATTTCTTCAATCAAACCGTTTTCTTCTGCAATCGGTATCAATTCGTCAGGACTGATGACACCAAGATCTTCATCTTCCCAACGGACGAGCGCTTCGTAGCAAGTAATTTTCTCGCTCGCCACATCGAATTGCGGCAAATAGGCTACATGCAATGAATTCCGATCCAGTGCTGTTAGCATCTTGCGGTCAATTTCCAAACGGCGGTTTAGAATTTTATGAGACTGAGCAGTTAATGAAGCGATCCGTCCGCCACCTTGACTAATGACATCGGCCGCAGCAGTCAGCGCAACTTTGTATAGTTGCGTATAGGTTTGTTGATCTTCGGGGAAACGTACAATCCCGCCACTTATCGAAAGTGTTTGCGCGTTGTGGCTAAGGTAGATCGGCTGTTGTTTTAAGAATTCATAGAAGCCTTGAATATACCAATCACCGAAAGCTGTTAGCACGACGAAACTATTCGTATCGATACGCGCAATGGGACTATCTTGGAAGTAGCGCTTTAATCGGTTGGTGAATTCTTGAATCAGCTGCGTCTCAGATTCTTGAGATTGCAGCTCTTTCATAGTGTAGTAATGATCGATCGTTAAATAGACGAATGAAAAATGCGTGGCTTTTGCGATAGAGTCATTCACTACTTGTTCTAGCTTGTGACGACTCATCAGCCCGGTTTCTACGTCAATGAATGCAATTTCTCCTAAGCGTTCCTGCAAGCGAACGTCTTCTGTAATATCAAGTTCTAGAAAAAACACGGACTGTAGTTCTCCGGCATTGGATAGAGTAGGGACGGCAAGTGTATTCACGAAGAACGGTTCACCTATGCGGGTCACTTTTTCTATTTTACCCGCCCATGTTTTGCCGGACAGCAAACAATCCCAAATGGAGTTCGCTATTTCCTGACTGTGGGGTTGATCCGAAAACATTTGCCAAAACGATTTACCTAAGATGCGTTTCGGAGTCCAACCACTAACCGTTAGGTAATTTTGATTGGCATAGGTGATTAGACCTTCGCCATCAGTATGTGTCACTAATTGGTATTTATTTAGACTATCGACCAATGCTTGGTGTTCACTAATCTCGGGTAACGGAATTGTATGCATAATGGTACTCCTTTCCAATTCTACTATATGACTATTATAAATGAAGTTTCAGTGTTGTCTACATCTGACATGTGAATTTTATACTATACACGAATAAAAGCAACAATTTAGACAGGGGTGATAGATCATGTTGCGATTAAAAGGAATTGTGATGATCATTGTAGGTTCAATGTTATGGGGCGCCACTGGACCTATGATGGAGTGGATTTTAGACTATAGTGAGATGTCAGTTTCTATGATGTTAATCCTACGTTTGATCATTGCGGGCGCTGTAGTACTAGCATTATTAAAAGCAAAAGGCATACAAGTTGGTCGTCCTATGAGACAGAAGTTGTGGTTACGAAAAATGGTGATGTTTGGCATTATCGGAATGCTTGGGGTCCAGTTCGGATTTGTCCAAACCATTGCATATAGTGACGCGGTAGTTGCAACATTATTCCAGTTCGTTGCGCCAGTCTATATCATCATTCTACTTTCCATCCTACAAAAGTCCTTCCCACCAGGCAGTCAAGTAGTCGGTATGGTCGTGGCGTTATTCGGCTTGTTCTTGCTTTTGACCAATGGTTCATTCTCAAGCATTTCATTAGATACAACCGCGATTGTCTGGGGGGTAATTGTGGGATTTGCCTTCACTTTTTACACATTATATCCCGTAGTTCTAATGGCGGAGTGGGGTGTGTTACTCGTTGTCGGCTGGGGAATGTTCATTGGCGGCATTACTTTATTCATCCTTAACTTGCCGATGTTCTTCATGAATCTTGGTGTTTTGCTCGATGGTCCGTCAATGGGCATGTTGTTACTCGTCATCATAATGGGAACACTGGCATTCATCATGTTTTTGCAAAGCATGACGTATATTTCCCCCGTTGAAACGAGCGTTCTTTCCAGTTTCGAACCGCTCACCGCGATGATTATCTCTGTGTTTTGGCTCGGTCAGACGATGGGGGTCTGGCAACTAAGTGGTGCAGTCATCATGCTTGCGGGGGTTATCTGGTTATCGATCGGAGGGAATCGCAAGAAGGAAGATGCTCCATTCCCAGAATCCATCCAAGAATACGATCACAGCGAAGTATAGCTTTTCGCCTGTACACGCCATATTCCTATATGCCATAATGAAGGCAAAGACGGCACGTAAAGGGTGAATTAGATGAAGACGATTTTCCGCTATGCACTACCTTACAAGTGGCCAATGCTTATCGCCATTTTACTCATGTTACTTGAACTATCAGTCGAATTAATCCAGCCATTGCTGATCGGTAGAATTATAGATGAAGGAATTATGAAAGAGGATTTGAACACGGTGTTGATCTGGGGGAGTGTCATGATGGGACTTGCCTTCGTGGCGCTCTTTTCGGGCGTCGTCAATTCCTATTTCGCTGCACATGCTGCACAAAGTTTCGGCTATGATCTTAGGCAAGCATTATTTCAGCGTGTCCAAACGTTTTCGCTTGCGGCATTTTTGCGCTTTCCGACGTCGAGTCTTATTACACGTTTGACAAGTGACGTGACACTCGTCCAAAACGCTCTCTTCATGGGACTACGAATTATGGCACGTGCGCCGTTGATGGTGCTCGGCAGTCTGATTATGGCATTCGTCGTCAGTCCGAAGCTTGCGGTCTTTCTATTGATTGGTGCGCCGTTCTTGGCAGTATTCCTCGTGATTATGGCGCGCAAGGGAGTCCGATTATTTGGATTAGTCCAACGCCGTTTAGACGGTGTCAATCATCTCGTACAAGAAAACTTGCAAGCGGTTCGTCTGATTAAAGCCTATTTACGAGGTGTTTTTGAAACGAACCGTTTTTCCAAAGCGGCAAGTGCACTAAAAAAAGACAGTGTACATGCGATGCGTTTAATGGAATTAATTTTGCCAGTGTTATTGTTTATAATGAACGTCAGCTTCATGGCGGTACTTTGGTTCGGTGCAGATGAAGTCCGCAATTCAGATATGCCTGTCGGGGATATTGTGGCGATCGTCAACTACACGATGCGCATGACAAGTGCCTTCTCCATGTTTTCTTTTTTAATTGTCATCTTCTCTCGCGCAAAAGCGTCTTCCGATCGAATGGAAGAACTGCTAGTTGCGGATGCTGATCTCGAAAAGCTAGAGATAGTTGACAATCGCCACCAAGGAGCAGTTTCTGTTCGTTTTGAACATGTATCTTTCCGTTATCCAGGAACGACTGAAGACGTACTCAAAGATGTATCGTTTGAAGTCGCAGCGGGTGAGAAACTCGTCGTCATGGGCGCGACCGGTTCTGGTAAATCTACCATGCTACAACTACTCCCACGCATGTTCACTGCGACGGAAGGTACGGTGTGGATCAATGGCAAAAATATAACAGATTGGCCACTCGATACGTTACGGACCATGATCGGTTATGTACCGCAACACTCGATGCTCTTTACAGGTTCGATCATTGATAATCTGTTATGGGGTAAACCAAATGCTACTGCCGATGAAATGGAAGAAGCCGCTAAAAAGGCACAAATTCATTCGTCTATTATGAATTTTTCGGATGGTTATGAAACACGAGTGGGGCAGCGCGGTGTGAATTTATCGGGTGGACAAAAACAGCGCTTGTCGATTGCGCGCGCATTGATTCGTAAACCATCTTTACTGATTTTGGATGATAGCACCAGTGCGCTCGATGTTCAAACGGAGTCATCATTATGGGATTCATTGCAGGAAGAAGATACAACGATGCTGATTGTCACGCAAAAAATTCAAACTGCTAAAATTGCTGATACAATTTTATTATTATCAGAAGGCGAGATTGTAGGCTATGGTACGCATGAAGAGCTACTTCAAACGTCTAGCTTCTATCGGGAAATTGCGAAATCGCAACAGAGTGGGGGAGTGGCATGATGCGAAAACCATTTGGCTATGAACCTATTATCCAGAAAGCAGATATATCAAAAGTACAACGTAAAAAAGTTCAGAAAGCGGGTAACTGGAAGTCCGTGCTCGCACGTATTTGGCGCTTAGTGGATCGGCAACGAGGGTTACTGGCCACTGTGTTGGCACTTGTTTTAATCAGTTCAGCCCTAGCGCTAATCGGCCCTTTACTGATCGGAAACATTATTGATCACTTCATCATTCCGAAAAAAGTGGATGGGCTCAGTATGCAGATTGTTTTTTTACTGCTCGTGTATGCGGGCTTCTCGTTGTCTACGTATTTTCAAAACTACTGGATGGTCGGAATCGCACAACAAACTGTCTATCGTCTGCGCACGCAATTATTTGGCCATCTACAGAAGCTCCCTATCCGTTTCTTCGATAAACGCCAGCACGGCGAATTGATGAGCCGTGTGACGAATGATATCGAGAATGTCAGCCAGACGTTAAATTCCTCATTGATTCAAGTGTTTTCAAGCGTGCTGACACTTATCGGTATAGTATCCATCATGCTGTATCTCAGTCCGTTATTGACGTTGCTGACGATGATCATCATTCCGTTAATGTTCATTGCGATGCGCTGGATCACTCGGCGTACGGGTATTTTATTTAAAGAACAACAACGTGCAATCGGTGAATTAAACGGCATGATTGAAGAAACGATTTCAGGTCAACGAGTCGTCAAAGCATTCTCGCAGGAACAGAATGTCATGGAAGAGTTCGCACAAAAAAGCGAACGTCTACGTACAACAGGTTTCTGGGCACAGACGTATTCAGGTTTCATTCCGAAAGTGATGAACACGCTGAATAATCTATCGTTTGCGATTGTTGCGGGGGTAGGCGGACTGCTGGCGGTGACAGGGTATGGTGGCGTAACGGTTGGAACTATTGTGATCTTCAGTGAGTACGCACGGCAATTTACGCGTCCTCTAAATGACTTGGCTAATCAATTTAACACTGTACTCTCCGCCATCGCGGGTGCAGAGCGAGTGTTTGCGATTATGGACGAGCCTATTGAAAAAGACGAAGCAACGGCACAGGTTGAAACCTTACATGGTGATGTCGAGTTTCGCAATGTAACATTTGGTTATGAAGAAGAAGCGATTATTAAGAATCTTAGTTTCCACGTTCAATCAGGCGAAACAGCGGCCTTCGTTGGGGCAACAGGAGCAGGGAAGACGACGATCATGCAATTGCTGTCACGTTTTTACGAAGTAGACAGCGGCCAAATTCTACTCGACGGTATTCCAATTGATGAACTGCCACGCCAAACCGTGCGCAGCCAAATGGCTTTCGTCTTGCAAGATCCGTTCCTGTTCGAAGCGACCGTGCGCGAAAACATTCGCTACGGCCGACTTGACGCAACGGACGGGGAAGTCGAAGAAGCCGCTAAAAAAGCCAATGCCCATAGCTTTATCAACAAGTTACCGATGGGCTATGATACGGTGTTGACGGCTGGCGGCGAAGAGATATCGCAAGGGCAAAAACAACTTTTATCCATCGCCCGTGCGCTAGTGGCCGATCCGATCCTGCTATTGCTCGACGAAGCGACTAGCAGTATTGATACAGTGACAGAGCTTGCAATACAGGATGCGTTGGAGCGTCTTATGGAAGGTCGAACAAGCTTCGTCATCGCACATCGTCTGAACACGATTAAGCAAGCAGACAAAATCTTCGTACTGGCAGACGGCGAGCTACTCGAATCGGGAAGTCACGAAGAACTGATGGAACGTAAAGGTGTGTTTTATGGGATGTTGAATTATGATGGCTAAGTGAAGGGATCCGGAACGCGTCCGGCAACAGCGCGGTTCGTATGAATCATCCACTAATTAGGTTGGCATAACTTACCTAAATAGTGTAAAACAGTAAAAAGCATGTAAAAGACCGCTAATTCATAAACGAATTAGCGGTCTTTTACGTGCTTCATTTTGCACCGGTGAACAGAATGGATGACATAATCGGATAATTAGCCTGTTCCGCGTTATTACTTTTTCTCATCAATATGAAGAGACTTATTATCTGCAAACTGTACATCCAACTCGAACTCGTCATACGTATCGAGACCATACCACTGTAGAATGCGATCGATTGCTTCTTCTTTCGTAGTCCCGCTATCAATCAAAATTTCCATAAACATTTTATGCATATCGTCAATCGCCTCATTGCCTTCCAGATTTACGTCCTGGAATTCATTGACGTACTCTGCATCGTCAGGTTTTACATCTTCATAATCCGTTTCGATTTTCTTGTTGTCTTTCTTGATCGTTAAATCGAAATCCGTGAAGCCATAGCCGTCACCCGTATTTATGGTGCTACCTTCACCCTCATTTTCAATACTGACTGCGGCATCATTGTCCGGTGCTTCGTCTTTTGACGCGCAACCTCCGAGAAATAAAATAGATGAAACACCTGCAACAGATAATATTCGCATTAATGACATAAGCGCCACCCTTTCTAAAGTATATACTACTTGTATTATCACCTTAAAAGAGCGACCTTAAACCAAATATGATCTCTCAGTAGACGAGATAGCGGGAAAAAATTCTAATTACTGATACTTTCGCTCCATGATCGAACCGAGCATTTGCCGAATCGGTAAAACTTGTCCGCTTGGTAATCGAACCTTTCCATGATAATAGCCGACATATTGATTAATCGACATCTTCCGTACAATATAGTCATCAAGCGTTGGGCATTGGAAAAATGGTTTAAACGTCAACTGGATATCATTCGAAAACTTTGTTTGTATTTTCCATGCGTTTTTCGGGTCTTCTTTATCGCTTTCGAATACTACATCTTCATGAAATTTATGCATCGTACCTTCTACGAAGACAGCATTTTCCGTCAACCCCGTACCATCTGTCCAACTACCGCCGAAATTCAAGCCAATCCGTTTACCGCTTGTCCGCTGGGAAGCCATCGCCCAGTCCCAATTCGTTCGGGTATTCCACACGCCACGCCCATAATCGCAAATGGCAAAACTGTAATAGGGATTGAAATCAAAGCGTCGATCACCAAAACGAACATATCCACCGGTCGGCATAATCGAATGTTTGGAAGTGAAATGGAATGAGTCTCGACTCTTTGGAATGACGACATTTAATGATTCATCTTTCTCCGGATGAATAATATGTAAATCTGCATGCAATACTTCATTGTCAAAATCAGGAATGAGAATGGACAAATGCGTTTCGCCTTGCATATGAACGAATTGAACCGTCATATCGTCATGTACGAACTTGATACTATCGAGTGCCTCTTCAGGCATTTTAATACGTCTTCCAAAAGGAAGGGTTACATGTTTTTCGTAGAATCGCTGTGTTTCATA
The DNA here is from genome assembly GCF_002743375.1 of Sporosarcina sp. P34. GTDB lineage: Bacteria > Bacillota > Bacilli > Bacillales_A > Planococcaceae > Sporosarcina. Next base: position 100,782 of record NZ_PDZC01000004.1, on the reverse strand, counting down.
GTTGAGTATGTAAATTAGACAAGTCACTTTATGATCCAGGTGTACAATCGAGGCGGTTAATAAAATATCCTCCCCATAGATGCACCAATTGTTCCAGCGTTTCTTCTTCATGAACTGTCCTCTTAAATTGCTCCTCACTAAAGGGCTGCGTGCGTATCCTATTGATTCAGGATTCAGAAGCCCTTTGGAGTCACACAGAGAAACCATTTCAGATAACTCTCTTTCTTCATGCTGCATACCATTAACCACCTTTCTTGCCTATTGTCTTTTAAACGAACAATTGATATACTCTATATTGTATCAGATATGAGGGGCATTAGCTCAGCTGGGAGAGCGTTGCGCTGGCAGTGCAAAGGTCAGGGGTTCGAGCCCCCTATGCTCCATTAAAATATTGACGGCAGTTCATTAGAGAAATCTCTAAGAACTGTCGTTTTTTTATTTGAGATAATACTAGTAAACCGATCTTCTCCTTCGCCATGCGCAATAAAACTATTTACTATTGTATAATTATTCATTGTAATGTATATTGGAAGGTATAGAAAGTAATCGTTATAAGATCTTGTCCAATATATGGAGTATACAAGCAGACGTATACATATACTTGTAGACAGTTGGTAGGACGTATCTTATAATTGTATTAATTTAGAATATTTATACTAGCAAAGAGAGAAGGGGAAATGTATGAAGAAGATGTTTACAGCATTATTGCTAATCCTAGTATTGGTCGTTGCGGGATGTAGCAGTAACGATGGAGGGGCAGGCTCAACAGAGAAGTCCACGTTGAAGAATATTAAAGACAACAAAAAATTGGTGGTTGGAATTGCACCAGGTTATTTCCCTTTTGAAATGAAAAGCATTGAAGGCGGTTATGTCGGGTATGATATCGATCTAGCAAACGCAGTAGGTGAAGCGTTAAATACGGAAGTAGAGTTTAAACAATTCGTATTTGACGGCTTAGGACCGGCTTTGCAAATAGGTGAAGTAGATATGGTCATCGCAGGTATGACGATTCGTGGAGATCGTGCATTATCCATTAGCATGTCCAATCCTTACTATAAAACAGGTCAGGCGATCATGGTGCCAGCTGCAAATAAAGGGATCAAATCATGGGAAGAGCTTGACGTCAAGGGGAATAAAATCGCTGTAGGTATTGGGACTACGGGCGCATTGCTTGCGAAGTCTCAGTTCAAAAATGCGGAAGTAGTAGACTTCGAGGATTTCCCGTTAGCGGCTACGACAATGGGTTCAGGACAGGCTGATGCCGTTGTGTATGATGAACCCGCCATTGCTGTTTGGCGTTTGGAACATGAAGGAGAAGTTCATCAAGTAGAAGGTTTGATGTCTGCTGAGAATCTCGGAATTGCAGTGAAGAAAAATGATTTTGAAACGATTCAATGGTTGAATTCATTCTTGCATAGCTATGTGGACAGCCCGGAAGAACTAGCGTCAAGAAGTCGTTGGTTTGAAGAAAGCGACTGGCTAGATAAGGTTTCAGGAGAATAATATGGGCGGTTATGAATATGACTTCAGTGTAATTTCGCAAAATATGGGTATCTTTATTGAAGGGGCGCTGAAAACACTTGAAATTTCAGCGATCGCATTATTGCTGGCTATTCCGATGGGGATTATTATCGGAATGGGTAGGATTTCCCGCAATAGATTCATCCGTATACTTTCCTCAGCCTATGTAGAAGTCATGCGCGGCGTGCCGTTGCTTGTACTATTGATTTGGATTTTCTTTGTACTCGGTCAATTTTTAAAGCTCGGTTCCTATTGGGCATCAATTATTGGTTTGGCTGTTTTTACCGCAGCATTCATTGCAGAAATTGTTCGTTCAGGAATACAAGGTGTGCCTAGAGGTCAGATGGAGGCGGCTCGTTCGTCAGGTATGACCTACTGGCAGGCGATGCGCTTGATCGTTTTGCCACAAGCATTCCGAAGAGTTCTACCGCCACTTGCTTCACAATTCATCATGCTAATTAAAGACTCCTCTTTGATCTCGGTCATCGGTGCGACGGAATTGACGTTGAACGCAAAGAATCTCGTGGCTACTAGTATGCGTTCCATAGAAGTATGGACATTCATCGGTTTCGTTTACTTTGCCATGACGTTCACGTTATCCATGATCATTCGAGCGATCGAACAAAAGTTATTAGCGAGAGAAAATTCATAAAGCTTGATGTGAAGGAGTGCCAGATATGATTTCTATAAAACACGTAAATAAAACATTCGGTATGAACCAAGTACTGACAGATGTCTCGCTTGAAGTACCTAAATCACACGTTGTGGCCATTATAGGCCCAAGTGGAGCAGGGAAGTCTACACTAATTCGTACGATTAATGCGCTCGAACCTATTGATGACGGAGAAATTGTAGTAGACGGCGTTTCCATACACGATAGAAAAGTGAATATTAACAAAGCGCGTTCTGAAATCGGATTCGTGTTCCAAAGCTTTAATCTCTATCCTTTCCTTACGGCGTTGCAAAATGTCACGCTTGCGCCTATCAATGTAAAAGGGCTAAGCAAAAGCGCTGCGGAAACGCGAGGGAAGGAGTTGCTGACTTCACTCGGTCTTGGCGATAAATTTGATGCGTATCCGAACCGGTTATCTGGAGGTCAGCAACAGCGTGTCGCGATAGCGCGTGCGCTCGCAATGGATCCGCAAGTGATGCTATTCGATGAGCCGACTTCCGCACTTGATCCCGAGATGGTCACCGAAGTTCTCGATGCCATCCGTAAACTAGCTGAAAGTGGTATGACGATGGTCGTCGTGACACATGAAATGGGCTTCGCCAAAGAAATTTGTGACGAGATTATCTTCATGGCAGACGGCAAAGTCGTGGAACAGGCATCACCTGCCAAGTTCTTCACGAATCCCGATTCCGAACGCGCCCAGAATTTTTTATCGAAAGTATTACATCACTAATTGAACGTCCCTCGTTGTCATATGATATGGCAAGGAGGGATTTTTTTGTACAATCGACAAGCGGCAGTAGACTATGCAGACACTTGGTGGAATAGCAGAAATCCTGCTTTTCCCAGTTTTGAAGACGACTGTACGAATTTCATTTCACAATGTCTGTTGGCGGGTGGAGCACCGATGCATGGACAACCAAACCGTGAAAAGGGTTGGTGGATGCGAAAAGGTACATGGAGCTTCAGTTACACCGTCGCTCACTCAATGCGATGGTACTTAGCGACTTCTACAAAAGGACTGACTGCAACTCAAGTAAAAACTCCCCAAGAATTACAGCTAGGCGATATCATTTCGTATGACTTCCATGGGGACGGACGTTTCGACCATACGACGATTGTAACTGCCAAGGATGGAGATACACCACTCGTCAATGCCCATACGTATAACGCATATCACCGCACATGGGATTATAAGGACTCCTATGCATACTCGCCAAATGCGAAGTATATCTTTTTTAAAATCAATGATCATTTCTCATAATTACCCAGTACTGTATCAAAGTGTTTCTCAAATCCTCTAGCAACAGACTACTAAGTTAGGGTATAATGAGAAATAGATACTTATTGCAAAGGAGAAGGTTGAGTGTGAATGAACAAGCATTATCGGTAAGAGAGGCCATTGTTACACGGCGCTCTATTAAGAATTTTAACGGACAACCGATCGAACCAGAGATCATTCCAGAAATTATAGAAGATGCCGTTTGGGCTCCAAACCACGGAAACCGTAATCCTTGGCGATTGATCGCAGCGACAGGTGAACAGTACGAACAGCTTTTGGACGTCTTGAAGGAGTTCGGTGTAGCAAATTGGAAGCAACTTTCTGCTGAGGATCTTGAAAAACAAATGAAGAAGTTCTCGACTGCCGGTGCAGCTGTATTCGTCATCGTACCTGAAGATGTACGTCAAAAAGAACGGCTGGAAGATTACGCAGCAGCTAGTATACTCATTCAAAATATCCAATTGCTCGCTTGGGATAAAGGAATAGGAACTTGTTGGAAGACACCACCATTCATCGATCACCCGAAATTCCGCGAACGTTTAGGTGTAGAGGCAGGCGAGCGCATCATCAGTATGTTGCAGTTTGGCTATTTCGATACGTCACCGAAAGCAACACCACGTAAGTCGGTAGAAGAAATCATTACGTACTTTGGTAGTAGTGAGGACGAAGAAGAGGAATCTTGAAAGTGGTCACGTACCACTCTTCACGTAAATATACGATGAAATGCAAAACAGGCTACCCCATTTGTGGAGTAGCCTGTTTCTTGTATGTGAGAAGGGAGGAGCGCTCAATGGACTTATGTATCCGCTCTATGCAGCGTTACAAGCGCTCAATGGACTTACGTATCCGCTCTATGCTACGTCACAAGCGCTCAATAGATTCTCGTATCCGCTCTATGCCACGCCACAAGCGCTCAATGGATTCTCGCATCCGCTCTATGCAGCATCACGAGCGCTCAATGGACTTACGTATCCGCTCTATGCCACGCCACGAGCGCTCAATGGAATCGCGTATCCGCTCTATACCACGTCACGAGCGCTCAATGGATTCTCGCATCCGCTCTAGATCACAAGCACAAGCGCTCACTGGACTTACGTATCCGCTCTATCACCCCCCCCTACCCGCTCACAAATCACAAATCATAGCCCTAGTTTTTCAATCTCTCCATAATAATTACTGATGACACGCAGTCCTTTATCGAAATTCTCCAAATGGAAGTGTTCATTCGGTGCGTGGAAGTTTTCTGTATCCAGTCCGAAGCCCATCAAGACGACGGGTAAATTTAGAATTTCATCGAATGCTGCGACGATAGGTATGGAGCCGCCACCGCGTGTATAGACAGTAGGTACGCCGTATACTTGCTCGTACGCTCTGCCAGCCGCTTGGATGACTTCATGATCGTATGGAGTTAAATACGGTTTACCTTTATCGAATTCAGTAACCGTCACTTCACATCCGACAGGTTCGTGTTTCGAAATGTGCGCGCGTAGTTTTTCTATGATTTCATCGGGCTCTTGATCAGGGACTAAACGGCATGTGATTTTCGCTCCTGCTTCGGAAGGGAGGACAGTTTTGATACCTTCTCCTGAAAATCCGCCGAATACACCGTTAATTTCTAGTGTAGGACGAGCCCATGTACGTTCTGTGTATGTGTAGCCTGGCTCGCCTGTGAGTTCTTTGACACCGACTTCTTTTTTCACTGCTTCTTTATCGAAGTCGAGAGCAGCCCAACCCGCACGCTCTTCTTCCGTTAGATCGCGAACTTGATCATAGAATCCGTCGATTGCGATAGTTCCTTCGGCATCACGGAATGAAGCCAAGATTTCAACGAGTGCGTGGATTGGATTTTGAACGCCGCCACCATACAGTCCGGAGTGCAAGTCGCCTTTAGGGCCTTTTACATCAATTTGTACGCCGGCTAATCCACGCAGTCCGTAGCAAATGGCGGGCTGTCCAGGTCCGTACATGCCTGTATCTGAAATGACGATGAAGTCTGCCGCTAGCTTGTCTTGATTATTTTGGATATATTCTTCGAGGCTCGGGCTACCGATTTCTTCTTCACCTTCAATAATGAGTTTGACGTTAACAGGGAGTTTTCCTTCAACATTCATCAGCGCCTCGATTGCTTTACTGTGCATAAACACTTGCCCTTTATCATCGCTTGCTCCGCGTGCATATAATTTATTATCACGGATTGTTGCTTCAAATGGAGGTGTTTCCCATAAGTGAAGCGGATCAACAGGTTGCACATCGTAGTGGCCGTAGATCAGGATGGTTGGCTGACCTTCAGCATGTAACCAGTCCGCATAGACAACAGGTTGTCCAGCTGTTTTTTCAATTGACACGTTTTCCAAACCGATTGTTTCGAATTCATTCGACAGCCATTCCGCTGCTTTTTGCATATCTGCTTGATGTTCGGAAAGTGCACTGATGCTTGGAATAGCCAAGAAGCTTGTTAACTCTTCCAAGTGGCGGGCCCGGTTGGTTGTGAAATAGTGATCCAATGCTTGTGATGAAGTCATGGTAAACCCTCTTTTCTTTGGATATTTTCTATATCACAGTATAGCAGAAACTCGTGAGGTATTAAGGTTTAGGCACTTACGGGTAAGGGAACTGAGTGATAAAAGTATACGTCCTGCCTGTATGTTGCATTAACGATTCAGTTTATATATGTGATATACTTATAAAATAAGAAATGTTGGATTCATGGCAAAAAATATATGATGAATGATGACAAATAAATGGAGAAACGTTGGAGGAGACGCAATTGTTTATTGCACTGGGACTATGTTTATTTTTGTCCTTCTTTTTATCGGGAAGTGAAACAGCGTTGACCGCAGTCAATCGAATGAAAGTTCAATTGCGTGCGGATCAAGGAGACATTAAATCGATAAAATTACGAAAATTGATTTCCAAGCCGGACCGTATGATTACGGCCATATTAATCGGAAACAATGTTGCGAATATTTTGATGCCTACGATTGTGACGATGATTGCAATCGATAAAGGACTGAGTATTGGGTTACTGACAGGAATCTTAACGGTTATTTTGATTATATTCGGAGAGGTATTGCCGAAAACAATTGCTGCAACATTTGCGGATCGTATCGCATATTTTGTAGCACCACCCATTTCGGTACTCGTGAAGTTAATGGTTCCATTGACGTTGATTTTATCGTTGTTTACCAATTTTTTCGTTCGCTTAATTTCAAAAGGAACGGTGACGGAAGCTACTTTGACGAAAGAAGATGTGCGTTCGATGGTGGACATTGCATCTACAGAAGGTACATTCGGTCAGGATGAATCAATCCGTCTAAAAGGTATGCTAGATTTTCGCGATAAAGATGTTAGCGATGTAATGGAAACGCACCGTACGGATATTATTTCATTGTCGATGGATTCTACGTATGAAGAAGTACGTGACGTCGTATTGCAGTATTTCTACACCCGCTATCCAGTATATGAAGAGAGTATCGACAAAGTGGTCGGTATTTTTTATTCTAAAATGTTGATTGAGTGGTCCATGTTTCCCGAGCGAACGTTTGCGGAGGTAATTGATCGCCACCCTTTGTTCGTCGTGCAGACCGCAAGTGTAGAGCTTGTGTTTAAGCGTATGTTAACGCAAAAGAAACATATGGCGATTGTGCTAGATGAATATGGTGGGACACTTGGGATCGTCACACAGGAAGATATTATTGAAGAAATGATTGGACAGGATATAGAGGATGAAACGGACGTGGAGGAAGAGTCGATGGTCTTCGAAAAAGAAGAGAATCTTCTAGTCTGTCAAGGGCGTTTAGAGATTGAAGACGTGATTGAACTACTCGACATAGAGTTACCTACTGATCACGATACCATCGGTGGATTTGTTTTTCAGGAAGTAGGTCATATCCCTGAAGAAGGCGAGAAGTTTAGTTATAACTCGTTGTTGTTTGAAATTGAAGAAATGGACAGAACGCGCATTTTGCGTCTAAAGATTACTAAGCAGGAACCAAAAGAAGAGGTCGTTGAAGCGTAGAGTTTGTCAAGTAACCTTACACAATTGTAAGGTTACTGAAAGAGAAAGCGATGGCTCGTAATGTGTGTGTCGATGATAATAAGGGTACCAGTTATAAAACGGAGGCTACTTATTATGAAAAACGACTTAAACGCATTATACGAAGAATATGGGCGCTATATATATCATTTATGTCTTAAACTGACTCGCAATAAAGAAGAAGCAGAAGATCTCATGCAAGACGTATGGGTAAAAGTAGTGCGCTACAGCGGTGAAATGAGTGAAGTCAACCGCATGAAGGCTTGGTTGACGACGATTTGTATGAACACATTTCGCGACCGTTACAGAAAAAATGTACGTCAGAGTCAATACGTGATGAATCAACCTGATACATTAGACGTTCCGATCTTAGATTTGGTTCCAAGTACTGCGAAAACTCCTGCTGAATTGATGGAGCAGAATGATATTTCCGAGCTTGTGCAACAGAAAATCAGTGAGTTGGACGGTATTTACCGGAAAACGATTGAGTATTTCTACGTGAATCAATATTCGTTAGTGGAAATCGCAGGGTTGATGAGTGTGTCGATCGGAACAGTAAAGTCCCGCTTGTTCCGCGCGAAGAAGTACCTGAAAGAGTTGCTCGTACAAGACGAGGCAGCTGAAGAGTATGTTATGGCTTAAGCTCACACTTGCTGTGAGCTTTTTTTATGGGATAAGAGGGGATCAAGTTCAAGGTCCGGTACATTACATACGTAGAGAGTGAATTAGTGTGCACGAGGGGATGGAAGCTCCAGTTGGGGACGCTTTCCTGAGGGCGTGGCCCGAGCCGCTTCCCTCACTTCGTTCAGTCCAGGGTCTCGAACTCACGCTAATCCTCCAGGAGTCGCCCCAACTTCCGCTTCCATCCTACGTAGATAGTGGGTAGAAATAGATCACTCATTGCTAGTAGTGTGTGATTTCGTGTTGTTTTTGAACTTATTATAAATTCAAGTACAGTTCAAGTTCAGAACTACTTACTCGCTGAACTTCAAAGGTCTTCGGGAAGTATTACCTTCTCACTTTGCAAGGGATTGGCGCGTAGGAGGGGCGACTCCCGCGGGAATAGCAATTCCTTCTGCGATTAAAAGCGAAGCGTTATAAGCATGAGCCTTGAGATCCCGCAGGTAGCGAAAGCCGTAACGAAGAACGGCTTTTGCGAGTAAAAGCGAAGCGTTAGGAGCACATTTTTGCACTTAGCGGACGAGGAAGCTCAAGCCATGCCCGCAGGAAAGCGTCCCCTCCGTAGCGCCAATCCCCAACCCAAGCCGTTCTATATCCAAAACTTACAAAACAACCTCCATCAGCTATACACCCGATGGAGGTTGTTCGTGTTTATTTCGTCGCTTCAGCAAGCTGCTTATTTAAATCCGCGAGACGTTCTTCCATTTTAGCGAGACGCAACTCCGCATTTTCGATCATTTTCACATGACCTGTCGACTCTAACTTCTCCATATCGCCCTGCAGGCTGATGTAGTCCATCTTCAGCTCTGCTATCTGTTGTTCCAACTGATCCTTTGTCATAAGGGAAAACTCCTATCATCTGTTTTCCCTTAGTGTAACATATCCTGCCTTGTGCGTTTAGGGAACTCCAACAAATAACGGATCGCTTCAAGCACTTTTTCTTCACTATTCCCGATATCGATCTGTAACTGCTTTTTGATCGCGCGTTCCTTACGTGCATCATGTAGCAATGGTTCCATGATCGCGTTCAGTAAGTTCGACTGAGTGACTTTACGGCCGAGGCCGAGATGCGTAAAGCCGTTTCTCTCGGTTGGAAATCCGAGGTTTGATTCGAATTCGTTTTGGGCAAGTACAATACAAGGTACACCGATTACGGCTACTTCATATGGTGTATAGCCCGCATCACACAGAATCATATCGGCTTTTGAAAACAGTTCTGCACGGTTGTCTGGGGCTTGTACGACTTTGGTGTTCGGTCGGCTCAAGGCCATCATTTGGATTTCACCCACATCATGTTTATAATTCTTTCCAAGCAGTACCAGTACGGATAAAGGAATTTGCAATTGCTTTAAATGTCGCAAAGCACGGAATGTGAGATTGCCCGGATCTTCGTCACCGAATGAAATGACGAGTTGCGAAGAAGACGGGGATTTTCTTTTTAAACCGGCATGCCGAAAAGATTGTAGTGACGCGTCTGCCATGTATGTCTGCGGCCCCACGATATAGTGCTCAGCATAGAGTTCCTGAGTTTCCGGATACAACGTCTGGATCACCCAGTCTGCCAATTGTCCACCATCACCGAAATCGTCGAAATGTAAAATACTTGGTACTAGTTCATGAATTTTGGTCATTTCCTCTGTATAGCTTGGACCACTGTCACGAATCAAAAGATCAGGCTGAAGCTTACCTAGTAACTTAATTAATGAGGAAGGACCCGTTACTTTATGGCACGTGAAATGTTCGCTTGGAACTGGCGTTTCTTGGTCGTATAAAAAGATGACTTGTGCTTCGTTTTTTAGGGTATTTGCCAGTAGTAGTGCACGTCGTAAAGGATAACTTCCTTTGCCTTCTGTTATGGAAAGATAGATCGCGATTGTTTTTTTGACTTGTTTTTCGATTGGAACCACCCTTTCTGAAACTACTTGTTCCTCTAACCCTATGAAAAACGGGAATAGTTTATTACAATGAGTAGAAAGCGATTTAGAAAGGTTTCAAAGAGGGAAGGAGGCGGCCTACCTGATGTTCAATTCGTTGGTTATGGATTTAATGTTGGTCGTGTTAATTGGTGTAGCGTCACAATGGATAGCGTGGCGTACAAGGATGCCAGCGATTGTCGTGATGGCAATTGCGGGACTACTGGTTGGACCGATTTTCGGTTTGATTAATCCGCAACAATCAATGGGGGATCTATATTCACCTATCATTACATTCGCAGTGGCTATTATCTTATTTGAAGGCAGTTTGAATCTTGATTTTAAAGAAATTAAAGGATTTGGACGTCCCGTTGCAAGAATCGTAACGTTCGGTGCATTTATTGCGTGGATTGCTGGTTCACTCGCGGCCCACTATATCGCAGGATTGTCATGGGAAGTGGCATTCATTATTGGAGGACTATTTATCGTCACAGGTCCTACTGTAATCTTGCCTTTACTTAGGCAGGCGCGCTTAAAGCCCCGTGCGGCCGCGATATTAAAGTGGGAAGGAATCGTCGTTGATCCGTTCGGCGCACTTCTAGCGGTATTTGCATTTGAAGTCATCAAATTCGTCAATAGTGAAGTAACGGCCAAAGCAATGTTGCTGTTTTTTGGTGCTTCTTTGTTCTCCGTACTTCTTGGTTGGGGAACGAGCCGGATTCTAGGCACAGCATTTGAAAAGGGCTCGGTACCGGAATATTTAAAAGCGCCAATCTTATTCGGTCTCGTGTTATTTGTCTTCGTATTATCGGATGAAATCATGCATGAGACTGGCTTATTGGCTGTCACTGCGATGGGGATGACGATGGCGAATATGCATTTGACTACTTTAGAAGACATTCGCAATTTCAAAGAGAATATTTCAGTATTGCTCATATCGGGAATATTCGTCATGTTGACGGCATCATTAGATCCACATATTTTGATTGAAATATTGAATCCGAAAATTATTTTATATGTAGTCGCAATGCTATTTGTCGTCAGACCGCTATCGATATGGGTATCAACAATCGGCACGGATTTAACGAATCGTGAAAAAACACTCATCGGTTGGATTGCGCCACGGGGAATTGTGGCATTGACTGTCTCAGGCTATTTTGCGACCATATTACTTGAGAACGGCTATGAAGATGCGGAGCTCTTAACCGCGTTGACTTTCGCGCTCGTATTTGCGACTGTCATCTTACATGGCTTCTCGATTGGCTGGCTTGCGAAGAAACTGAATTTAACCACGCCGATTGAATCGGGTGTAGTACTAATCGGCAGTTCAAGATTTGTAGCGGAACTTGCGAAGAATATTAGTACCGCTGGTCACAAAGTGTTAGTTGTGGAAGACTCTTGGGGTGGCCTGTCCAACGCGCGAAAACTCAGCGTACCAACGTATAAGGGAGATATTTTATCCGAGCATACGGGCTATCATTTAGACTTAACACCATACCGTTATATTTTGGCCATGACTAAGACGGATACCTATAACTCACACGTTTGCGCCGATTTCACGCCAGATCTAGGAAGAGACTTACTGTTCCAAACAACCACACATAAACGAAGCGCAGATCAACAGTTCAACCTAGCTACAGGGCAATTCCTGTTCACACCCAACTTGACGATTCATGAACTGGATGAACGTATTAATCAAGGGCATGTATTCCGTAAGACGTTGTTGACGAAACAATATAGCTACACGCAGTACTTACGCGAGCGCGACGATCAATCGATATTGTTGTACATCATCCGTGAAAATGGAGACTTGGAGTTCTATACGGCAGAGAAAGAACTGCAAGCACAAACGGGGGATACAATCGTAGCGCTTTCGACGTTAAACAAAACGATCGAGCGGACAATTGACCGACTCGAAGAAAAGAACGGCAAAGCAAGTGTACCGAAAGAAATCGTAGAGACAAAGTTCTTGGAAGATACACCGCATGAAAAACCAGCGATTCCAGGCGAGACTCCACCGAAGATCATGAAAGATTGAGTGGATGGAAGTGAATTATGTTGCAATAGTGTTGGGGCTAGCGATTGCGCTTCGGAGGGAACGCTTTCCTAAGTCCCCATCCTACGCGTCAATCCCTCGTGATATGAGTAAGTGATGCGTATTGTTATACAGTAAAGTTAGGATTGAAATCGTTTCTATATATGAACCAAGCCCTTGAACCTAAACGAGTTCAAGGGCTTTACTAATTCAAATACTACCGACAGTAAGTGATTAGAAATTGTATTTGATCTGCACTTGAACTTAACTAAGTTCAATGCCTATAACAATTCACACACTATCTTCAGTGATGAATCTCCGTATCTCAACTATCAACGTAGGATTGAAGCGGAAGCTGGGGCGACTCCGGGAGGATCAGCGTGAGTTCGAGACCCTGGACTGAGCTGAAAGCGAGGGAAGCGGCTCGGGCCACGCCCTCCGGAAAGCGTCCCCAGCTGGAGCTTCAATCCCATGCGCTAACTAACTATTCATCAAACACCATTCGATCTTGAAATTCGGCACTTTCCACCACACACAACATTAACCGGCGTGCGGTGGTGTTTGGCCACATATGAAAAAGGGTACTCATACTACACATATTCCCATAACAAACACTAGTAAATACCGCCCGGCTCGCATATCCATCTAGTATGAAATGCGTACCTAGAGGATAAAATGGAAACACCAACCCGCGCGAATCCAATCTTTTGATGGATTGGCAGTTCACGCGCTACTGCGTAAACTAGTTATACTAGCTGTACATATCGAAAATTCCTATTCGGAGGTGGATACCATGAATGCTGTAATAGGGTTTGCAAGCGCCGCCGAACAACTACAGCGGTATGACGCAATCCGGAGAAAGAATGCCGAAAATGCTTATGAACGACAAACAGAATTTCGTGAACTAGCGCAAAAGACCAAAGATGAACTGGTCGCATTACTGCGCGGAAACCCGCAACCAATTGAAAAATCGGAAGACATGCAAAAAGACTTCCACAAGCTTGGTGCGGGACAGATGAAGAATATCTCGATTCCACTCGGTAATAACTTGGATGAAACGATTGATTTGTGGCGTAAAGTCCGCAAAGAGGCATACTCTGAATCACCACCAACAACAGCGGATTATCAGCTAGCGAGCAATGCATCTGCGAAAATCACACAAGCTGAACTCCAATTAGCGTTACATAATCGGGCCAAAACTATCCGTGATCTCATGAGTAGCGTCGACAGTACCGCAGCAACTACTAGACCGAATCGTATGCAACAACAATATAGTCATGCATTTACTCTCTATCAAGTACAAAATCAAGCCAGAATGAATCAGTACGACATGGATCAGCCACAACTACATATCAGCATTTGATCTGATTCGTTTGAAAACGAAGCCCGTTTTGCTGGAATCCAGTGAAATGGGCTTTTTCCACATTATATATTCTACTAGCTTTCTACTAAAGTAAAGAGAAGGGGAGTACTACTTATGTCAAAGAAAAAGCTGCCGAAAACCAACGCAATTCGCATCATCGAAAGCGAAAAGATTCCATACGAAATTCATAGCTATCAAACGAATGACGGTCAGAATGACGGGGTTTCCGTTGCGAATAAAACGAATGTATCGGTTTCTACCGTTTATAAAACGCTCGTTGCCATGGCAAGCAAAACAGACTTACTCGTCTTTATCATTCCCGTGTCGGATGAGCTAGACTTAAAAAAAGCAGCGAAAACGGCAGGCTTTAAAAAAGTCGAGATGCTACCTATGAAAGAATTGACGAAAGAAACGGGTTATGTCCGTGGCGGTTGTTCGCCAATCGGTATGAAACGTGAATTTCCGACATTCATTGACCAACAAGCTGAAACGCTCGATTATATGTATGTCAGTGCGGGCAAAGTCGGATTGCAAATGAAATTGTCACCGCAAGACTTGGCACGGGTTGCAAAAGCACAATTTAGTGATCTCGTGAAGTAAGTACATAGCAACTTGGTTGATTTCTGTTACAATGAATCCATGAGGACACTGATATTTAGAAGAAAGAAGAATGTATATGCGTAATTTATTAGCTTGGCGATGGATATTTTTCATCGCGGGAATGATGATCATGTCGCTTGGCATCTCGTTGATGATTAAAGGTCAGCGGCTTGGGATTGCTCCGTGGGACGTGCTCCATCTCGGGTTGTATCAAAACTTCGGATTAACGATAGGTTCATGGAGTATTATATCGGGTTTTGTTATCATTTCGGTGACATCGATTATTTTGAGAGAATGGCCGAGAATAGGTACATGGCTTAATATGTTGGTCATCGGATTATTTATCGACTTTTTCAATTGGCTTTTACCAGATGTGACTTCATTGACTGTGCAAATTATTTTTTTCATCGCTGGTGTATTCGTCTTATCTTATGGGGTAGGAATATATGTATCACCGAATCTGGGGGCTGGACCTCGGGATAGCTTGATGCTGTTGTTTGTTGAAAAGTTTGGTTGGAGTCTTCGATTGGTACGGACCGCGATTGAAGCGATTGCCACACTTATCGGTTTCTTGCTTGGTGGACCTGTAGGGATCGGTACATTGGTTGTCGTCCTTTTCTCTGGTCAAATCATTCAAATTGCCTTACCGCAATGTAAGAAAATATTATTGAAAATCACTCATCAAACGGACGAAAAAGTTTTATTACACTATTAAGGAGCATAAGCCTCCTCGTAACGGATACGGTACACGGTGCGAAAACATTAAATAACATAGTATTCAAGGACACGATTCGCAAATGAATTGGTGTCCCTTTTTTATTGCTATATTCATGTTTAAGGTGTTTTTTTCGAAGGGGTTCGCACTATAATTGGTATGTGAGTTAACAGCATCGCATAAATTTATGTGCTATTGCTAATTATCTTGTTAAAACACTCGTTAATGGTTTGGATAGAATAGTTACCGTAAAAAGAATGTATTCGAAGTAAATGAATACTTTGAAGGATAGAAAAGGTTGTTTGTTATAATAGATTATGAATAGATGGACTATTCGAAAAGCAGATCATTTAATCGAATAGTGGGGGTAGCGAAAGTTGATGAAGAGATAACAGACACTAAAATACAAACCATAATAAAGATTGCTTTAAAGGAGGTAGGATAGTTGGGCACAAGCGATTATATATCGACGGGGAAGAAGATATTGCATATCCAGGTTGGCTTGTTCCTGTTCTATACGTTTTCGATCACTTGGGCAATGTGGTCTGTAATTATTATAGGAAATATCTATTTTGATACACTTTGGTACGGTGAGCCTTTATTTTGGATTCCTATGTTACTGGGTGCTCTTGGTCCTCCCATCGCCACGTTTATCTTATGTAAGCAATTTAGAGGAGAATTTACTGATGTCCCTTTTTGGAAGTTTATTATAGGTCCAAAGCCAAGTAAAAGCGGATGGTGGATTTTCCTTTTTTATACAGCGTGGCGTTTAATCATGGTTTGGATTGCTTTTGGAGTGAATGAATCTATCGCATTTCTCTATATGCTAATTAATTTGCCACTCTTTATGATAGGTGGCGGATTGGAAGAAGTGGGGTGGCGCGGTTACTTGCAACCTCAGTTAGAAAAGATATTCACTTACATACCTTCTGTTTTCATAGTGGGGGTGATCTGGAGTCTTTGGCATATACCTTTGTGGTTTATTGAAGGAACAATACAAAGTGCCTTGTCATTCGGCACCTATACGCTATTAGCCATCATTTTAAGTTTTAGTTTGACGACTATCTATACCAAAACTAAAAATTTGTTTCTTACTATCTTTAGCCATGCTTGGTTCAACGGATGCATTGGATTAGTTGTATATATTGGAAGCGATGGGTATTTGGAGTTGGATATTCAGTGGGTGGTATTCGTTGTCTTTGCAATGGAGTTCTTTGTATCATTCCTGATGGTTTTTTTCAAAGCGCAAGGTCTCGGGAAAGTGAAACTAGAATGTCCAGAGGAACAGGTAAAACTGCGCGAAAGAAAATTAGATAATAAATAAATATTTTATCTTTTGTTCAATCATCGGGTGCAATGGCAGAGTGAATACTACGCGAATCCTATCAAGAATATATGACAAGTAAAACGCACAGACGAAATGCAGAACTGTGCTTTGTTATTTGCTTTTCCACTGTTAATTGTTGTTTAAATCATATGCTAATTGGTTAACTAATTCAGTTGCGTTTATGCGTTTTCTCCCCATTAACCGAACCCGTTAGCCTACCCGGCTGTGATTTTTTTATTTTCCTATACATATGATGAAAATGAAGAAAGAAAGGGTGATCAATATACGCGGACATATTACAGAATACATGGGGACGGCTTATACAGGACAAGGCGTGCAACATAAGTATGAAGAGTTGCTTACGGAGTCAAAAAAGACGATATTTTTGAAGTGTTTGCCTACGCATTCCTTATCGCAAGTGCTCAATGACTTGGCGGTCTATTTTGTCAACAAGGGCTATAGTGTGGATCGATTCATGAATCCTGGACATGTGGATAAAACCGATGCGCTTTTCGTTAAAGGTCTAGAACTTTTCATCTTGCAAGCATCCCATCCGATTTCCTTCGAGCCGACAGATCTTGGCAACCGCCATAAAGTCTTTTGTTTTTATGACGTCTATCATCAAGATCAGCTACTCGGACGGCATGATGAGGTGAGTGCTTTGTTGAAAGAAGAGAAAACACGTTTTGGTCAATCATTGAAAGAGTTAAAACGAGCAAAAGCGATTCATGACGAATGGGAAGCAGTGAATATCGCACGCATGGATTGGCCCCGCCACGAAGAGATTGCGGAAGAATTAAAGCGAGAATTATTTGGAACAATTGAATTAACAAAAACAGCTCATGTCTCGCATCGAATTGTCGGTTCATTATCAGCTGGCAGCGCACATGATTTCATCCCGTCTATCACGAAACGTACGAAACGTCGCTTTCTGATCAAGGGCTTACCGGGCACAGGCAAGTCGACGATGATGCGGGCGTTAGGAGACGAAGCGCAGCGACGTGGGCTCGATGTGTTATACGGTTGGTGTGGATTGGATCCCGCAAGTATCGACTTAGTACTGTTTCCTGAGATATCGGTGTGCCTGTTCGATGCGACGCAACCTCATGCCTACGACGCGGAAAGTCCTCGCGATGAATTAGTGGATATTGTGCCATTATGTGCGGAAGATGAAGAAGCTGAGAGACAAATCGATGATATACGACACCGTTATCAAACGGTAATTAAGGAAGCAGGAAGCCAGATGCAAATCGCTGTACAATCACAAAATAACGTAAGAATCCAAATGGATCGTGCATTAAACGTGGAAGTGTTTGAGAAGAAGTTGCAGGATGTTTATGCTTTTATTAAAGCTATTGAAGAGAAGTGACTTTGTATACGATACAAAAAAAACCGCAGATTTGCGGTTTTTTACGTGAAATCATGAATATAAAATGCTTCGTTATATAACCAGTCAAGTGCATCCTTATCGTTTGCAGCCCATCGTTTTTCCATGTCGGGTAGCATCCAAACCGTCTGGGAGGCATGTGCACGTAAAGCGGCAATCTTTTTATCTGCTACGTCAGGTGTATGATGCACAACATGCGGCTCACCGAGTTGGTTCAATGTATCATTATCGAAAGCTTTCGTGTACAGTACCGGTCGATTCGCTTCCGGCATACGACTCATCGCTTCAATCACAGCTACGCCCGTTGCGTTGTGGTCGGGGTGTACAGCAAGCGTTGGGTGGAAAGAGATGACCAATGAAGGATGTAATTCATCCATGAGGTCAGTCATCATTTTAACCAGTTTTTCTGGATCTTCAAATTCTATTGTTTTGTCGCGCAGTCCCATCATACGTAAATCTGTCAATCCCATCGCATCACACGCATCTAGCAACTCTTGTTTGCGGATTTGTGGTAGTGTTTCACGGTTTGCGAAAGGAGGATTTCCTAGATTTCGCCCCATTTCGCCAAGTGTCAAGCAAGCATACGTAACGGGTACGCCCATTTCAATATATTGTGCAATCGTTCCAGCGCTACCGAATGATTCATCATCAGGATGAGGGAAGACAACGAGTACGTGTCGTTCTTTTTGCAACATCAAAAAATCTCCTTTCTTAATAAGTAAATGGGGTTTCGCTAATTTCAAGCGCTACCGCTAGCTTTCCATCAGGTCCGAGTCCCGCCATCAGTAAACGATGATGTTCGTCAACTGTATAGTGCGTGATCCCTTGTGCGTAAATCCAACCACTCGGCAATTTTAAACCGATACGGTGTGGGGATTCGCCCGTCACCTTACCAAGTTCGTAACGGATAATGACATTACGAATAAATGCGCCGGCATTAAAAAATCCTTCTTGAAAATGAGAAGCATACGATCCATTTGTCGTTTCTAAATGTATGTAGACATCTTTATTGGCAAAGGAGTCCAGTAACTCCTGTAAATGTTTCACGTCAACCGTTTCCATACTCACCCTCCTAAATCTTGCAGGCATTTCGTTGCAATCTTTCTAGTTAGTATTATATAGATATTGCAGTTTGAATGCGATTAGACGGCTTATAAGTCAGGAATACATCTGACTTATAAGCATTCATCATACTTCCTGCAATCTTACTTGTGGCACGTCGAATTGATTTTTCGCGCCGTGCATAACAGGTCCTACATACTCATTGAGCTTCCAACCGTGCGCAATGGCTGCTGTGACAAACTGCTTTGCTTGAATGACTGCGTCTTTGATCGACAACCCGTTCGCCAAATTTGCTGTAATAGCAGCTGCAAATGTACAACCCGCTCCGTGATTATGATAGGTATCGGATCTTTCTGATTTCAGTAACGTAAACGTCGAACCGTCGTAAAACAAATCGACGGCTTCTTCATGATCGAGTTGTTTACCACCTTTAATCACGACATTACGAGCGCCGAGTTCATGAATTTTCTGTGCTGCCACTTTCATGTCATCTATTGTTTTCGGTGTTTTCATAGAAGCTAATTGTCCCGCTTCGAATAAATTTGGTGTGACGATTTCTGCTTTTGGTAGGAGATAGGTAATCATTGCATCCGTATTCCCAGGATTCAATACTTCATCCTCACCTTTACACACCATGACAGGGTCGATCACGACATGGTCCAAACCAGATTCATCAATTGCCTGGCCCGCTGTTTGAATAACTTCTTCCGTGCTCAGCATGCCGGTTTTGATCGCATCGATTCCAGTAGATAACGCTGTTTTCAATTGGGCTTTTACGACATCGATCGGCAATGAGTAGACATTATGTGACCAATTCTGATCGGGATCCATAGTGACAATCACTGTCACCGCGGTCATACCGTACGTACCATGCTCTTGAAATGTTTTTAAATCTGCTTGAATTCCTGCGCCACCTGATGTATCTGATCCTGCAATCGTCAACGTTTTCTTTAATGACATACTAACTCTCTCCTTCGTATACTATATTTTGTTGTTACGTATAGTATACAACGAATTGTCGAAATACAAACAATTCAGGTATGATGAAAGTCTAGAATGCTTGTAATACGTACAAATCTTGCCAATGAAACTTATTATTCGACAGAACGTATAAATAGAAACGGAGTGTTGGAACAAACGAGAGGATGTGAGCCATGAGTAAGCATGAATCGTCTAAAAGAGAGAAGAAGGAATGGACGGAAGCTAATGCCCAATCAGCTGTGACATTCGCTGGACGGAAAAAGACCCAACGTAAGCGAAGGGGAGGAATTCTCGAGCTCGCTTTTACTTTATGGACTTCGTGGAGAAAAGCATATATTTTAGTCATTCTACTAGTAGTCGCCGCACTTATTACCCTGCCAATCGCAGGCTTTTATTTAATTCAATTGGGTTCTACTTTTTCAGAACAAAAGACGGCATTTGTCGAGCGTGTCCAAGAGCTCCAGGAACTGACAACGGCAGAAGCTTACTCCAAAGTGCTTGTCAAACGCACCGACAATGAATTATTCGGTAAAAACATCGGTGTCAATTTTCCTGGGACGAAGCGGAATTTATTAGTAGTCATTCCAGGTTCCGTCAAAGCCGGGATTGATCTTAGTGAAATCACCGAGCAAGATATGCGAGTGGATGAAGACAAAAAACGTATTGAGCTGATGATACCGAAAGCTGAATTCCTCGGTGGTGCAGAACTGTACTTCGATAAAGTAGAAGTCTATTCTGTAGAAGGATTATTCCGTGGAAAAGCAGGTATTAAAGAAGGCTATGAGCTAGCGAATGAAGCCAAAACGTTAATAATGGAAGAGGCATCTGCACAAGGTGTCCTAGAATCCGCAGAGCAAAATGCAGTAAAAACGCTAAAAGACATGTTTTCATTTGCAGGCTATCAACTAGATATTGAGTTTAAGGAGTGATGCATATGGTAGCAGAATTTCGTAATGATTGGGATCACATACTAGAAGATGAATTCGACAAACCGTATTATCAGGAATTGCGTACTTTTCTTCGCGAAGAATATACAAATCACATCGTCTATCCGCAAATGTCTGATATGTGGACAGCTTTTAAATTGACGCCTTTTCGAGATGTCAAAGTCGTGATTTTAGGCCAGGATCCATATCATGGACCAAAACAGGCTCATGGTATGAGTTTTTCTGTCCAGCCTGGCGTGAAAGTGCCACCGAGTTTACGTAATATCTTCAAAGAACTATCGTCAGATGTTGGAATTGACGTCCCGACTGAAGGAACGTTGACAGGGTGGGCCGAACAAGGTGTATTATTATTGAATACTGTACTCACTGTACGCGAAGGGGCAGCCGCTTCGCACCGTGGGAAAGGTTGGGAACTCTTTACGGACGAAGTTATTCGTAAACTATCGATGCGCAGTGCACCAATCGTCTTCATTTTATGGGGAAGACATGCACAGGAAAAAACGGCATTGATCAACCGCAGACGCCATGCAATTATTGAATCGCCTCACCCAAGTCCATTTAGTGCATCTAGAGGATTCTTTGGCAGTAGGCCGTTTACTAAAACGAATGAGTATTTACGCGAGTGGGGAGAAGAGCCGATAGATTGGGCGAAAACGACCAAGTGAGGAATGAGAAAGGATGTGTAACGATGGCAGTCAATTGCTTCGACTGTATCTTCTTTTATACGACTTGGGATCCCGCAAGTCCGCGGGGCTGTAAGGCATATGGATTCAAGACGAAAATGTTACCATCGATAGTGGTAAAGCGCTCCTCTGGTATGGAGTGTATGAAATTTGAACCGAAAAAGGGGATGAAAATACGATGATCACAGCTGCACAAATGCTCGGAGAAATGGAGCGACAAGTCCGCTTGGCGAAACAAACACAGAATGAAGGAGCACGAAGAGAAGCGATCTATGCTGTGCGAACGTTATGTAATTTGATGCTCGGTGATGAAAGGCCATCTGTACCGTCCATCCCACAAGTTATACAAACGAGCGCTGTACATGCGACGCCAATTACGTCGCTGAACGAGCAACCATTGCGTGAAGAGGATGCCAATGGAGAGTCGCTGTTTGACTTCTGATAGCACCAAAAATCGTACAAACACCTGTCATTTTACATGTTTCGATATGGTAGACTGGAAACAGAATATACAACATTCGTTAGAAAGAAGGAATCAGTATGCCGTTTTTCATTATCGCAGGAGCTATTAATGCCGCGATCGCAGTTGGATTTGGAGCATTTGGTGCACATGCATTGAAAGATCGCCTTTCCGAACATTACTTAGCCGTCTGGGAAACCGCGGTACACTATCAAATGTTCCATGCGATTGCATTACTTGTAATTGGTATTTTGATGAGTAGCACATTGCTTGGACCATCGACGCAACTATCATGGGCTGGCTATTTAATTTTGGCAGGTATCGTTATTTTCTCTGGAAGCCTGTATGTACTCAGCTTATCTGGAATCGGAATACTTGGCGCCATCACACCGATTGGTGGCGTTGCATTCATCGTAGGGTGGATCATGTTGATCATTGCTGCAGTAAAATTTGGAAGGTAACATAGGAAAACCGCTCACGCATGAGCGGTTTTTTCTTATGGCGTTTGATTGAAGTAAGTTACTTCCTCTGGGAACTCGGCATAGTCGAAGTAGATCATAGGGAATAAATAACGTCGTCCTGTACCAGCTTCGCTGAGGATGACATGATCGCGTCCCGCAGCTTCTACCGTACCCGTGATCGCTTTTGTGTTCTTGCCTGCTTCTACCGCATGTTCGAATGAAAAATGAAAGACACCGGGTTTTCCTCTGTTAAGCCGTAAGATATTCTCGATGTACGACTGCTCTCTAAAAGGCGGTGTTGGTGCATTCCCCTGTACATTTGTTTGTGGTGGGACCATTTGTTGCTGGGCATAGCCGGGATTCCAATAATATTGAACCATTTCAACATCCTCTCCAGATCTGTTAGTTTTACTCGCGGGCAGTCTTGTAGGGCGAGGGAAGTGTGCGTTGCGTGTTGATGGAGTCTGTGTGAGACGGGCAAGCGCATTTATTCCCTTTTGTTTGTCGCAATGACAGCTAAAGCAAAACCCCCTTGGTTGTATCTTATGTTGGAGAGGGAGTGGGTATGAATGAAGTTTTTGGAAGGGGGGAAGTTCGAAGTTGGGGGAATGCATCGTTACGCTACGTTCCAGGCGGACGCGTTCGGAAGGGCTCGCGGTGAGCCAACCAGGTCGCTTCGCTTCCTTTTGGTTGTCTCACCAGTCGAGCTGATCCTTCCCGAGTCGCCGCCTTTAGTGCAAAGATATGCTCCTAACGCTTCGTTTTTACTCGCAAAAGCCGTCCTTCGTAACGGCTCTCACTTCGCTTCACTAATGTCTCTTTCTGGAGTTGGAGAGTGAAATTCAAGACCTTATGTTGCGCGTAAATTTAACTAAGTTAGAAGCCAACAATAATTCACTTTCTATAGACAGTGATACTTCTAATTTAAACCACTTTGCACGTAGGATTGAAGCGGAATTTGGGGGCGACTCCTGGGGAAGAGAGTGATCTTGGGACCCTGAACTGGTGCCTTAATTTCTGCAAAGTACACAGAAATACGGCAAAGCGAACCCTTCGCTGTTCGCTTGGCTCAAGGTTGCTCCCCTGGAGAGCGTCCCCAGCTGGAGCTTCAATCCCGAACCACTAGCCCTATTTCCCTCTTTCTTCGCAACAAAAAAGCCGCGAAGTGTTTCATTCGCGGCTTGGATCTAACCTATTATACTTCAAAAAATGCTTCGCGCTTGTCTGCGTCTAAAATTGTACCGACGAAGAATGAGCCGAATACGCCGTAGCGTGCGCTGACTTCGTCAAAACGCATTTCATAGATGAGTTTTTTGAACTGTAGCACGTCATCGGAGAACAGTGTGACGCCCCACTCGTAATCATCAAAGCCGACGGAGCCGGAAATGATTTGCTTCACTTTACCTGCATATCCGCGGCCGATCATGCCGTGGCTGCGCATTAAGCTTTTGCGGTGGTCCATGTCAAGCATGTACCAGTTATCTTCGCCTTCGCGCTTCTTATCCATTGGATAGAAACAAACGTATTGGCTGCGAGGTAATTCAGGGTACAGACGTCCGCGTATATATGGATTCTGGTATGGATCTTCGTCAGATTCACCTGCTAGATAGTTCGATAACTCTACTACCGATATATAGGAATACGCTGGGATTGTATAATCCGCAATGATTAACTTGTTGAATTCCGCTTCCAACTGCTGAAGTTCATCCATTGTAGGACGTAGTGTCATTAGCATAAAGTCTGCCTTTTGACCAACGACCGTATAAAATGCATGACTACCTGTTTTAGCATCATCTGCTTCTTGTATACGCTCCAAAAAAGTTAGGAATTCATTCACTGCTGCCTGACGCTCTTCTTTTGAAATCAATTTCCAAGAAGCCCAGTCCATTGTGCGAAAATCGTGAAGTACATACCAACCGTCTAATGTAATAGCTGCTTCGTTCACTTGAATTCAGTCTCCTTTTAAAATAAAGTAGTTTCTTTATCAAGTGTATCATAAACAATCTTTACTCGTTAAGGAATAAGGTTGAAATCACAACAGGCGTTACAAAAATGAATATCTCGTGAACAGCTATCTGAAAACGCCGGAATTATTAGTGTATTAATTGAGCTTTTCAGGTATGATGAATAGGAAAATATAACAAGGGTGGGATTTACACATGGCAGATCTTTTTGAAGGCATTCGTAAAACGTTGGAAGGTAAAGGAAAGACGATTGTATTACCTGAAGGGGAGGATGTCAGAATATTAGAAGCAGCTATACATCTTCAACAAGAAGGTATTATTACACCAGTTTTATTAGGTAATGAAGAAGCAGTAAAAAAAGTAGCAAAAGATGGTGGCTTCGATATTTCTGAAATTAAGTTGATTGATCCTGCAAACGTTTCCTATTTTGAAGAACTGGCGGAGAAATTCGTGGAGCGTCGCGGAGGAAAAGCTACAATCGAGCAAGCACGCGAGCAATTGAAAGATGTAAACTATTTCGGAACTATGCTAATCTATACAGGACGTGTAGACGGTTTGGTGAGTGGAGCTGCACATTCGACAGCGGATACAGTTCGTCCCGCATTGCAAATCATTAAGACGAAGCCTGGCGTTTCAAAAACGAGCGGTGCTTTCATTATGATGAAAGAAGAAGAGCGTTTAATTTTTGCGGACTGTGCCATTACTGTGAATCCTTCAGCCAAAGAATTAGCTGAAATTGCTGTGGAAAGTACGAAAACTGCAAAAGCATTCGGAATTGATCCACGCGTTGCGATGCTTTCATTCTCTACGAAAGGTTCTGCTGTGACCGAAGAGACGAAAAAAGTGGTGGAAGCGGCTAAAATAGCTAAAGAATTGGCACCTGACCTATTGATTGACGGAGAATTCCAATTTGACGCAGCGTATGTACCAAGTGTAGCAGCGAAAAAAGCTCCAGAATCTGTCATCAAAGGCGATGCAAATGTCTTTATTTTCCCGACATTGGACGCGGGAAACATCGGTTACAAAATGACAGAACGTCTAGGTGGATACGAAGCGATTGGTCCGATCCTTCAAGGCTTGAATGGACCCGTTAACGACTTGTCACGCGGCTGTTCTGCAGAAGATGTCTATAAACTATCTATCATCACAGCAGCCCAGAGCTTATAATGACAGGCTCGTAGTTTGTGAACCGTCTACATATAATCCAGATCAATTACTTTAGGAGAGCTAGACATGTCACAAGATAAACATTTACTGAATCAACCAGCTTGGCGTTTCATCGACGAATCGATTTCGGCACGCAATCGTTCTGCGCTCGAATCCTTCGCCATGGATGACACGTTATGCCAATTAGTTGGACAGCAACAAAGTGTACCGGTTGTCAGGACATGGGTACATGATAAAACGATTGTGTTAGGTATTCAAGATCATCGCATGCCGTTTATTCAACAAGCGATAGAAGGAATTGAGCAGCATGGCTATCAGTCGATCGTTCGTAATTCGGGAGGGCTTGCAGTCGTTTTAGATGAAGGGATAATAAATATTTCCTTAATCTTCTCTGAACAAAAGTCTTCGATTGATATTCCGATAGGCTACGAAGCGATGGTATCACTAGTTCAGCTATTATTTCCTGAGCTTGGCGAACGGATAGAAGCCTATGAAATTATCGGATCTTATTGTCCTGGATCATATGATTTAAGTGTCGATGGCAAGAAATTCGCAGGGGTTTCTCAGCGTCGTTTGCGTCAAGGAGTCGCTGTGCAAGTATATTTATGCGTTGAAGGCAGTGGTTCTGAACGTGCGGAGTTAATACGTGAAGTCTATGAGAAGGGCTTGCAGGGCCAACAGACGAAATTCAGTTATCCTGTAATCCAACCTGATACAATGGCATCGTTATCGGAAATTCTGGACACGCCTTTAACGGTCAATGAAGTTGTCATTCGTCTGCAGATAGTATTGCGCTCGTTGACGGAAGATGTGCGTCACAATGGGTTAACGGACGAGGAAATGGAATTGTACGGATTCTATTTGCGACGTGTCTTTGAACGCAATCAAAAGATGTTATCATAGTACGAAAAAAAGCTGCCAATCAGTTATTGATTGGCGGCTCTTTTGATGTGATTAGATTACCATTTGGCTCCATTTTAAATAATGGTGCAACGTGCTCGCTTTCTTCATTTAAAGCGATTAATCGACGTGCACGATTCATGATTTGGACGAATTGCTCATAGTCATCTTTCAACGTTTTATTCTCTTTTTTCAATTCTTCAATTTGCATTTCTAGCGATTTCATTTGTTCCGTCGCTGTTTTTGCTGTCTGTCTCCATCGAAGTGCATCCGTATCCGCACCACCGTTATGATGCATGCGAATCAAATAGGCAATGACTGTATCGAGGGATAGGGCTGATAATGGAACCTGGATTTTCTCCTGACCATCTGCGCCTGTCTCGGGGCTGTACATTTGCTGATTACGTCTTTTAAAATCTGTACCTAGCACACGTAACGTTTGTTTTCTCTCTTTCTTCGCTTCAGAGAGTTCACTCTCATAGTCTCTTCGCACGACTGCATTCCATCTGAACCCACAAGCTGCTGCTGTTCGATTCAGGGCGTCGCCTACTTCCTCAAATGCACCTAGCTGTGTACTTCCTTCTCTTACATGTCGTAGCACCGTCTCTGCCAATAATTCATCGTCTTGTTCTAACCAAGCGTCTTGTCTAACTTTCACCATCTCCATGCCTCCTGTCTTGTACTCTCTTTCTACTGCCATTATGACCACGGGATGAGTCTTTTATTCAGAGAGTTACAAAATTCTATGAAGATGGTAATAAAATGGGCGTTTTTTTAGGTGAGTGGGAGTTAAGTATGGTAGTTGGTAGAGGCTGGCGGTAGTGTTGGGGTGGGGATTTGCGCTACGGAGGGGACGCGTTCTGGAGGGCCCGCGGTGAGCCAACCAGGTCGCGGAGCTCCCTTTGGTTGTCTCACCTGATCGGGCTGATCCTCCCGGAGTCGCCCCTCCTACGCGCCAATCCCTTGCAAGGTAGGTGGGTGATACTTACAGAAGTTCATTAAAGTTAGGATTGTGATTAGCGTTGTGTAGGAACTTAAACAAGCTCAAAGACAACAAAAACTTACACACTACTTACAAAAGGTGAACCATGTTCTACCACTTACCATGTAGGATTGCTGCGGAAGCTGGGGCGACTCCGGGAGGATCAGCGAATGCCGTAGCGAAGGACGGCATTTGCGAGTAAAAGCGTAGCGTTAGGAGCATGCACTTTTATAAGTTGTATTTAAGCAAGCCACGCCCTCCGGAAAGCGTCCCCAGCTGGAGCAGCAATCCCCTTATAGATACTAAGTCGCTCTCCTAAATTTTAAGTTCCATACACAATACTTTCTAAAATCCGTCAAAGAGTACTATGTCACGTCACGTCGATTTTTGTTATACTAGAACGAATGAAGGATGAGGTGACGACATGGCGTACCAAAACGAAAAAATGCCTGAAGAGAAAGTGTTTAAAGACCCTGTACACAGCTACATACATGTCCGGGATCGCGTAATATGGGACCTAGTCAACACACGCGAATTCCAGCGCCTGCGCAGAATTCGCCAGCTTGGCACTACTTACCTAGTGTTCCACGGTGCAGAACACAGCCGCTTCCAGCACTCGCTTGGTGTCTATGAAATCGTCCGACGAATTCTCGACGACGGCTTCAGGGGGCGTGAAGAATGGAACGAAGAACAGCGACTCGTCGCCCTGTGTGCAGCATTATTGCATGATCTGGGACATGGTCCATTTTCCCACGCATTTGAAAAAGTATTCAATCTGGACCACGAACATTTCACCCAACAAATTTTATTGGAACAGACTGAAGTCCACGAAGTGCTGCGTCGTGTATCGCCAGATTTCCCACAAAAAGTGGCAGAAGTGATCGACAAAACGTATCCAGACAAATTGGTCGTCAGCTTGATCTCCAGCCAAATCGATGCAGACCGTATGGATTATCTTCAACGCGATGCATATTACACAGGCGTTTCCTACGGCCATTTCGACATGGAACGGATTTTGCGTGTCATGCGTCCTACGGAAGACCAAGTAGTCATCAAGCATAGCGGCATGCACGCAGTGGAAGACTATATCATGAGCCGCTATCAGATGTACTGGCAAGTGTATTTCCACCCAGTGTCTCGAAGTGCGGAAGTAATTCTTATTAAAATTTTACACAGAGCGAAATTTTTATTTGAAACAGGGTATGCATTTAAGCAAGAACCCACGCATTTCATTTCATTCTTCGCTCAAGAGTTCAAATTGAAAGAGTACATAGCCCTTGATGAGGGCGTATTATTAACGTATTTCCAACTATGGATGGAAGAAGATGACACGATTTTAGCAGATTTATGCGATCGCTTTGTTAACAGACGGTTGTTTCAATACGCCGAGTTTGATCCTGCAGTGCAATATATGAAATTCGGTGAACTGATTACATTGTTTAAAGAAGCAGGACTCGATCCTGAATATTATTTAGTGACGGATTCTTCATCTGACTTACCTTACGATTTTTATCGTCCAGGTGAAGAGAATGAACGAGTGCCGATTTATTTACAACTAGAAAATGGCGATTTGCGTGAACTGTCGCGGCTGTCCGATGTGGTTGAAGCGATATCTGGAAAACGCAGAACAGATCATAAAATTTATTATCCTGAAGACTTGTTAGTAGATGGAAACCCGTTGCATGAGAAGATTTTGGAATTGTTAAGAGGATAAGAGAGGGGTTGCGGGACTTGCTGCAAGAGCATGCAAAAATCGTTCAGTTTATATCGTTGGCAAATGAAGTTAATGGCCGTAAGAAAATGCAGAAAATGGTTTATATATTAAAGAAAATGAATTTCCCGTTTGCTGAGAAATATGAGCTCCATATGTATGGTCCTTATTCGGAAGAACTGACATTGCGAGTGGAAGAATTATGTGAAATGGGCTTTTTGGCTGAACGTTTTGAGGACAAGGGTTCGTATAAGCAATATTGCTATCAAGTAACGGATGAAGGATCGAAATTCCTTACGACAGCAGAAGCACCAAAAGAACAGTTGCCGAAATGTATCGAGCGATTGAATGAGAAGTCGTCACGCTTTTTGGAATTGGTCTCAACATTGCTATTTTTCGATCAGCTTGACAAAGAAGACCAAATTGCTAAAGTGCGTATCGTGAAAAACAAATTGAACTTTACTGATCAAGAAATGGATCAAGCTTTTGCCTTCATCGAAGAGATGCAAACAAGTTCAGTCAGCTAAATGGATCAAGTAAAAAGGATTCTCACGATGAGAATCCTTTTGCTGATTTTACTGATCACTCATGCGTTTCCCATTTTTAAAAAGATGATTTTTTGGCATTTCTTCAATGAAAACTGTTACGCTATCAGTAGTAGCACCAGTCGTTTCCACAACGGCTTGCGTAACTTTTTCACATAGTGCCCGTTTTTGGTCGTCAGTGCGTCCTTCAAGCATTTTTACTGTGACGTATGGCATTTAGTTTCCTCCTTTGCAGAAAATTCAGGTATAGTACATATAATAACAGAGACGGAGGTCGATTTATATGACAAGTGAGCAAAATTCAAAACCAAAGTTAGGATTTACGATAATAAAAAATGACCCAACAGATGGACATAAAGGTTTCGGCATAGGTTCGTTGTCGTTGGAAAATATTTCGCCTGTGATCATCGATGTGGAAGCGGGCACTGCACAAGTAGAAATGGGGGCTATGCATGCCCGTAGTGATACGGAACGGGGAATTAAATTTACCACAGACCGCAAAGATTCTGAAGGTGGCAAACCATACTGGCTCGTTTGGGTGACAATTGATTACCGTGAAGAAGGTCCGTATTACGCAGGAATCACAGCTTGTGAAATGATCGTCAACCGTGAGAAGAGACGTGGCTACAAGTTACTGGCAGACCACGTTAACCGTATGGACAAATCCATGAAGCGGCAAATTATCGTAGACGAAATGGATGATCGTTCGAAAAAAATTCTTAAGGACTTTTTGAAATCACATAACGCAGAACTTTGGGAACGTAGTACACCTGAATTACACGAAGGTTTGCGCACAGAGTAAGACGTCCAACGGGATACGTAAAAAGTACAATTTTCGTCAAATGCGTCAAAAATGTGACAATTTGCATTACGTCCTCTTTGAGGTTGAATGTCTGCAACAAACGAAGTAAACTAAACATACAGCTTTGCGCTGTAATCTAGGACACCCGCTATGTAGACGGTCGTTTGATGAAACCACAAACCCAAGCAGTGCAGATTCACTCGATTACTACATAACGGTCGAAAAAGCCTCGCTCTCCGCGGATACGGAGAACGAGGCTTTTTTCATGTGGATTCGTGGAATGAAATCTACTTCCGGTGCTCGTAGTTTGTGGATACTCGCTCTGTGTTGGCGTGCGGGGGCTCATAGTTTATCGCTACGCGCTCTATCGCCGCCGCTATCCGCTCAATCACGCACGTTTACCGCTCTATCTGGAGACCGATCCGCTCTATACGAACGTGCGAGCGCTCATAGTTTATCGCTACGCGCTCTATCGCCGCCGCTATCCGCTCAATCACGCACGCTTATCGCTCTATCTGGAGACCGATCCGCTCTATGCGAACGTCCAGGCGCTCATACCTTACCGCTACCCGCTCATAGACGTCCATCCGCTCAATCACACACGCTTACCGCTCTATGCAGAAGCCCAGCCGCTCAATCACTCAAAAAACGAAAACGGGAATAACTCCATTTTAGAATTTTCCTCTTCTCCCGAATGTTGTTCTCTTAACGAGCGATCCGTGCATAACTTCTTCGGTACATCTTTATCCTTCACATAGATCAATCGTTGCTTCGCGCAATCATTGACCGCAATTCCGCCAGTTTCTACATCCACAATGACGCCTTGTACGCCTGAAGGGGGGATAAATGGTTGTGGGGCTGTTCCTTCATGTGCTGCTTCCATAAAATCGATCCAAACTTTTTTTGAAACAGTTTTATCCTCCAAATTTTCTAGTTGCTTGCCACGGTCAAAGCCTGTCCAGATGCCTGCAGTTAATGTGGGCGAGAATCCAATCAAATACTGATCCGAAATTGTTGTGCCGGACTTCGCTGCATAAGGTCGTGTTTGTTTCGGTCGCATTGACAATCCTGTGGAAGTTAAATAATCATTGAAAACAGGGTCGAACATCCCAGTCATCAAATGCGTTAGCACAAATGCGTCTTGTTCTGACATGGCTTGCTTTGGTTTCTTCGATGGATGCTCATAGACCAGTTTTCCGTTCGCATCCGTAATCGAGAGAATCATTTGGGGTTCGACTTGTTTACCTTTTGACGCAATACGATTATACGCTGTCGTCATCTCGAATAATGTCACATCGGATGTTCCAAGAGCGACTGCCGGGGATTCGGTAAACGAGACATCGATGCCTAGTCGCTGCGCCATTTTTGTGTACGGTTTGTAACCGACTTGCTCAAGCGTTTTGACTGCATAAATATTATCTGAAATGGCAATCGCCTGTGCCAATGAAATCGGCTTCACCGCAAACTCCCCGTTAATATTGCTTGGCTCATATGTCGAACGACCGTCATCATACGTAAACACTGTCTTTTCGGCTGTCATGAATGTTAACGGATTCATACCTTTTTCTAGCGCTGCTGCATAGAGGATAGGCTTCATCGCAGACCCCGGTTGACGTTTCGCTTGAGTTACTCGATTGAAGGAGCTGTCGCCAAAATTCACTCCGCCTACCATCGACGTGACATACCCCGTGTCTGGAGCCATAGAAATAAAACCGACTTGCAGGTCATTTGCGGGCATGGCTTGTTTAATTGCCTGTTCCGCTGCTTGTTGGTGCTGTTGATTCAACGTCGTTCGAATTTGCCAGCCACCTTCTGCGGGTACACGTCCTTTTGAAGCGAGGATGTCTTCTGCCTCTTGCCATGCAGCATCCAAAAAGTACGGTGCCACTTGCTTCATATCTTTCCAACTCTCTGTCTTCAGTACGATCCTCTCTTCAACCGCGCGTTCCTTTTGCTCGGCTGAAATATACTCGTACTGCTCCATTTGATCGAGCACGAGTAGTTGGCGGTTGCGTGAATTCTCGGGATGATCTAGAGGTGAATAAATAGAAGGGCCTTTTGCAATCGCCGCAATCGTAGCCGCTTCTTCCAATGTCAGCTCTTTCGCCGCTTTTGAGAAATAAAATCGGCTCGCCGCTTCGACCCCGTACATTCCGTGACCGAAGTAGACGGTATTTAAATAACCTTCCAAAATCGTATCCTTGTCATAGAAAACTTCCAGTCGATAAGCAAACAATGCCTCATGCAGTTTCCGTGTCCAAGATTTTTCGTGCGTCAAATACAGATTCCGCGCATATTGCATGGTAATCGTACTCGCTCCTTGTGCCTTACTCATCGTTTTGACGTCTTTTAGAACTGCACCCGCAATCCGTTTATAATCAAATCCATTATGCGAATAAAATTGTTTATCTTCAGTTGCCACGAAAGCATCCGTAAGAAAAGGGGATATATCGGATAGCTTCATCCAATAACGTCTATGTTGCGAAAAGTGATCCCCGATCTGATGCCCGCTATGATCGAGGAACAATGAAGCCTTTGGTACGCTCAATGAAGGGGCACCAAGTACTTGAGCATATATTCGAAGGGCGATTAAGACCGTCACGATCGCGGCTATCGACGTGATCGACAAGGACAATACAATCATTTTCATTTTTTTACGATTGCTGGTTTTTATATAGTCGCTACGTTTCATTACGCATCACATCCCGTTCCATTCAGTATCTTTTGACAGTATGGGACGGTTATGGATGGATTAAACGGACTGTAGGAAAAGTTTAGACGTGTAACATTGAAACTGGTACCGGAAGAAGTGTATAATGAGTGAATCTATTTACTTAAGGCGGTGAACGAATGGAAGCGCCAAAATTGAAAGTTCAGCTCCGTTCCGTTATTCAACATCCAGACCAGCAAGCGGAAACGCATACGATGCAGGCGACTGGAGAGATCATTGAGAAAAAAGGGCAGGCCTACTTATTGTTTGAAGAACAGACGGAAGGAATGCCAGCAGTCCGAACGACCGTGAAATTACATGCCGAAGATGCCTTTATCATGCGTAAAGGCGGCGTGCAGATGCGCTTACCGTTTAGACAAGACGATGTTCGTTTTGGCACGTACGGTAATGGTCCCGCCGTTATGGACTTGGCGGTTTATACCAATCAACTGGAATGGGTACCTGGACGTTTTACGGTAGCGTACGACTTACATTCAGACGAAAGTTTATTAGGGAAATACCATTTGACAATAACCTACTCGGAGGTAACACAATGAATGCAGTAGAGCAGATCCAACATGAAATTAAAGAAGCATTGCACGAAGCGATTGAGAAAGCACAACTAGTCGAAGGTGCGGATATTCCGGAAATTAAACTGGAATCACCAAGAAGTAAAGAGAACGGCGATTATGCAGCGAATATCGCGATGCAGTTGACAAAACTAGCGAAAAAGCCACCGCGTGCAATCGCGGAAAGTATCTTGGAGCATCTTGATACGACGAACACAGCAATCGACTCCATTGAAATTGCGGGACCGGGTTTCCTCAATATTCGCTTGAAAACAGATAGTCTTGGAGATATCGTGAAATCTGTCCTTGATCAAGGGGCAGATTACGGACGTTCCGACAGCGGACAGCAACAGAAAATCCAAGTTGAATTCGTTTCAGCGAACCCAACAGGCGACTTGCACTTAGGACACGCACGCGGGGCATCACTTGGTGATTCATTATGTAACATTCTTGACAAAGCAGGCTATGATGTAGCGCGTGAATACTATATCAATGACGCGGGTAATCAAATAAATAACTTAGCGTTATCGATTGACGTTCGGTATTTCGAAGCACTTGGATT
Organism: Sporosarcina sp. P34; assembly: GCF_002743375.1. GTDB lineage: Bacteria > Bacillota > Bacilli > Bacillales_A > Planococcaceae > Sporosarcina. The sequence continues at coordinate 66,743 of NZ_PDZC01000004.1, read as the reverse complement.
AGAAAAAGAAATGCCGGAAGACGGCTACCGTGGCGCAGATATCATCGCCATCGCAAAAGGCCTCGTTGAACAATATGGAGACAAGTATGTCCATGTTCCAGAAGAAGAGCGACTTGCATTTTTCCGTGAACACGGCTTGAATATCGAATTGGATAAACTTAAGAAAGACTTAACGGACTTCCGCGTTCATTTCGATAACTGGTTCTCGGAAACGTCCCTATATAACAACGGCAAGATCGAAATCGCACTCCAAAAACTTCGTGAAAATGGCCATGTCTATGAAGAAGATGGCGCGACTTGGTTCCGCTCTACTACGTTTGGCGACGATAAAGACCGTGTATTGATCAAGCAAGACGGTTCATTCACGTACTTAACACCGGACATTGCCTATCACCAGGACAAGCTGAGTCGTGGATTTGATAAACTGATTAATATTTGGGGAGCAGACCACCATGGATATATTCCACGTATGAAAGCAGCAATCCAGGCGCTAGGTTATGACCGCGATACGCTCGAAGTAGAAGTGGCGCAAATGGTTCAGCTTTATAAAGACGGAGAAAAATTCAAAATGAGCAAGCGCACAGGAAAAGCGGTCACATTGCGTGAACTCGTAGAAGAAGTCGGACTAGACGCTGTACGGTATTTCTTTGCGATGCGCTCAGGCGACGCACAAATGGACTTCGATTTAGATTTGGCGGTATCCAAATCCAATGAAAACCCTGTCTACTACGCACAATACGCGCACGCACGTATCTGTTCAATCCTACGTCAGGCAAAAGAACAGAACGTGGAAGCATCAACGAAGAACGTCACGCTATTGCAGGATGAGAAAGAATTGGAGCTACTGAAGAAGCTTGGAGATTTCCCGAAACTTGTCAGCGACTCAGCTCGCATGCGCGCACCGCACCGCGTGACAACGTATATTCAAGAACTCGCAGCTACATTCCATAGTTTCTACAACGCGAATAAAGTGCTCGACCCGGAAAATAAAGACCTGTCCGAGGCGCGTTTGGCTTTAATCACAGCCACTAAAACGACAATCGCGAACGCGTTGAAATTAGTTGGCGTTGAAGCACCGGAAAGAATGTAATTTATCAAAAGTGGCCAAGCAGATTAATTACTGCTTGGCTTTTTATGTCTTTGGAAGTATTGCATGTCAAAGTTTCATTTAATTAAACGAAATATCCCAATAGCGCGATCTTCAATCAGTTTGGCGCGGTTACACATCATAATAGCGCGGATCACTTAACGATAAGCGCGGTTACATAGAGTACTCGCGCGGTGTTAAACACGAAATGCGCGGTCTTATTCAGTTTTAGCGCGGTTCAACCTTCCACCACAAGAACAGGTAGGAAGTATGGATGACTTTTGAAAGATCAGCACCTCCCTGTACAACCCTCACTATTAACGCTATAATGAAGCATAATTACATATCTTCTAAAAGGTTCTCAATACTAGAGATGAAAAGTGAAATCGGTTCAAATCCGATGCGGTCCCGCCACTGTACGTGCTATGCACAAGCCAGGTCACCCTGCCTTTTTAGAAAATGAAGTTCCGCAGCAACCTACGAGGATAGGTGTACTGGAAGAAGTCGCGTCCTGATTTCATCCCACCTAATCCTTCGAATGATCGAAGGTTTTTTCATGTCTGCGACTTGCGTAATGCCACACACATATTAAAGGAGGAACACACATGAAGAAATTTTTACAACTACTGCTGACAGCTATGCTCGCGGTACTACTACTCGCAGCATGTGGAAGCGATAGTGCAAAAGAAGAAATACCAGCAGATGAAAATCAAGCTGGCAAAGAAACGAAAACAGAACAAGCATCAACGGATACAACGAGTTATCCATACACCCTGACAGATGCGATTGGCGAAGAAGTTACATTTGAAAAAGCGCCGGAAACTGTTATTTCATTACTTCCAAGCAACACGGAAATTTTATACGGAATTGGTGCAGGGGATAAAGTCATTGCAGTAACAGAAAACGATGATTATCCTGAAGAAGTAACGGAGCTTGATACAGTAGGGGACTTTACAGTCAACATAGAAAAAGTGATTTCATTGCAACCGGAAGCAGTATTCGCAAATGAAATGATGATGGGTTCGAATGAAGAAGGATTGAGTCAGATTCGTGACGCAGGCATCCCTGTGATTGTTATACAGAATGCAGGAACATTTGAAGAGACGTATGAAACAATTGAATTGATTGGTAAAGTTATGGACAAAAATGCGGAAGCGAATCAAATCGTTGAAGATATGAAAACGAAAGTCGCTGATATCGAAAAGAAAGCAGCGGACATTACGGACAAGAAGCGCGTGTTCATTGAAAACTCCGATGCACCTGAAATTTATACGCCAGGAAAAGGAACTTTCCCACAACAGTTTTTGGATATGATCAATGCTGAAAACATCGTGACAGAAGAAGGCTGGGTAATGATCAGTCCTGAAACGATTGTAGATGAAAATCCGGATGTGATTTTGGCAATCTATAGCTATATTCCAAATGTCGTGGAAAATATTAAAACGCGTGACGGGTTTGATGCAGTTACTGCGATCAAAGAAGATCAAGTCATTCAACTAGATGAAAATATTACGAGCCGTACAGGCCCACGTTTAGCTGACGGATTAGAATTGTTTGCGAAAGCAGTCTATCCTGAGGTATTCGGTGAATAAAACTGTGCTCGCCTATGTCGTGTCGATTGCCACACTCCTTGTGGCAATCTGGCTCGGCGTATCGATCGGTACAGTGAAAATACCAATAGAGACGCTATGGAATCAAGCGGACGCGACCGCAAGTAATATTTTGTGGAAGATCCGTATGCCGCGTGTGTTGCTGGCAGGAATTGTCGGTGCCTCACTGGCTATATCAGGAGCCGCGTTTCAAGGGCTTTTGAAAAACCCATTAGCTGATCCTTACACCCTCGGAGTGTCATCCGGTGCCTCTGTCGGCGCCGTGATTACACTCTTTTTTGGTATATCGCTACCGATTCTTGGCGCGTTCACCTTACCTGTATTTAGTATGATGGGTGCCGCAATCACGATGTTTTTAGTGATTGGTTTTGCTCGAATGGTAGACCGGTCAATGAAAATGGAGACGATCATTTTAACAGGAATTATTTTCGGTTCTTTTCTCGGCTCCGTGCTGTCGCTGATGATTGCATTAACGCAAGAAGAACTTCGTCAGATTGTCGGTTGGCTGCTTGGTAGTGTATCGATGCGCGGCTGGAACTATATTCTGATGGTCCTGCCATTTTTCTTCATCGGTACATGTATGCTGTGGCTTAATCGCCGTGAATTGAATGCTCTATTATTCGGTGAAGAACGTGCGCATCATCTTGGAGTCAATGTCAAACAACGTAAATTGATGATTTTGCTAGGGGGATCGGTATTAACTGGTTCCGCTGTTGCCGTGTCTGGAACCATCGGCTTTGTAGGCCTAGTTGTACCGCATATGACACGGATGTTATGGGGCTCCGATCACCGTCACGTATTGCCATTATCATTATGTAACGGTGCTTCATTATTGATCATTTGCGATCTCGTAGCACGAACGATTATTTCACCGGCGGAATTACCGGTCGGTGTCATTACCGCATTCATTGGCGCTCCGGTGTTTGCCTATATCTTTTACAAACAACGTAGAAAAGGAGCGATGTGAAGATGTTGCAAGTGGACAATTTGTCGGGAGGCTACGGGAGAGAACCGATTGTGCGAAATGTGTCGTTCCACGTGGAAAAAGGAGAAGTTCTCGGAATTTTAGGACCGAATGGTAGCGGGAAATCTACATTACTGAAAATTATATCGGGGATTTTGCCGAAACAAAGCGGGAAGGTCATGATTGCCGGAAAGCCTTCTGGTGCCTATACGCAGAAACAATTCGCACAGCAAGTAGCCGTCTTGCCGCAGCTTCATGCCCATGCCTTTTCCCATAGCGTCAAAGACACTGTCGCTCTAGGTCGTTATCCGTATCAGACCGGAATTTTTTCAAGTTGGTCGGAGTTTGACGAGCAGGCGGTACAAGAAGCGATGAATCATACAGGTGTCACGCGATACGAAAATACCGCCATTGAATTATTGTCAGGCGGCGAGCAACAACGCGTATTTGTTGCACAAGCACTTGCCCAGCAAGCACCTATTTTATTATTGGATGAACCGACAAATCACCTCGACATCGCGCATCAGCAACAATTGCTCGATACGATCCGTAATCAAGCGAGACAGAAGGGGATTACGGTTATTTCGGTATTCCATGATATCAATCTCGCTGCTCTGTATTGCGATCGTCTGTTGCTATTAAAGAATGGAGAAGTAGCATCAATCGGTGTGCCGCAAGACGTCGTACTGGAACCTGAAATTCATCACGTATACAATGCGCGCGTCAAAACACAGCCCCATCCTGAAATGCCGAAGCCTCAAATGACGCTGTTGCCGAACTTGCAAGAAAAGGTAGAGCTATTTTCTGTAAAGAAGGCAGACATAACGATTAAGGAAGATCACGTATTGTTGCAATCCAGCCAATCGCTGAAGACGATTTCTTCCGCTGTCCATAATGCGGGACTTGGCTGGTACAAGACATTCGTCAATCGAGGCGTACGTGCGGATTATATGATTGATGATGTTCAACGGGAGAACACGGACTATTTGCGTACGCTTGGCTATCATCTGACAGATACAGTCGCCATGATGACAGCGGTTAGTCCCGAGCATGTTGAAGTAGAAGAGTACGAAGGAGAGTTCGGCTCGATTGTCGTGGCGGTGACAGCAGGTGTTGGAAACGCGGTGGATGTTTCAAAGTCTTGGCAACGTGAAGATATTCCTTACATAGGCACGATCAATACATGGGTATTCGTTAATGGTGAATTAAGTGAAGAAGCTTTCGTCCAAGCGTTGATTACCGCAACAGAAGCGAAAGTGAAAGCACTACAAGACGAGCAAGTGAAAGATCCAGAATCTGGCACAGTCGCTACAGGTACTTCGACAGATAGCGTGTTGATCGCATCTACACAACAAGGAGAATACTTGCCGTACGCAGGGCCCATTACTCAACTCGGCAAGTTGATCGGTAAAGGGGTCTATGATTGTACGGTGCGAGCTATTCATTCGTATCGATTAGCAGTTGGTGAGCACGGATGATTCCTGCACATTTTATTGCGATCGCCATTGGCATGGTGCTCGACCGGCTCATTGGGGACCCGCCTAACTGGCCGCATCCAGTCAAGTGGCTAGGCACGATGATTAGTAACTTGACGAAGCTATTGAATAAAGGAAGCATGCGTACAATAAAAGGGGCGATCGTCTGGTTGTTTATATGTATGACGACGTTTCTACTCGTCATCTGGCTCGTCAGTATTGCGTATCGCCTGCATCTGTTGGCGGGGATCGCAATCGAAGCACTGCTTATTGCCGCCGGACTTGCACAAAAGAGTTTGCGAGACGCGGCGTTGCTAGTTTATGAGCCATTGAAGTCAGGAGATATGAACGAAGCCCGTGAAAAACTCAGTTGGATTGTCGGTAGGGATACGAAGGAGCTCGATGAAAGTGAGATAGCCCGCGCTACGATTGAAACGGTTTCAGAAAACACATCTGACGGAATCACGGCTCCATTATTTTGGGCATTCTTGCTCGGCGCACCTGGTCTATGGCTGTATAAAGCGATCAATACACTCGATTCCATGGTGGGGTACAACGATGAACGTTATCGTGAATTTGGAAAAGTTTCGGCCCGTATGGATGATCTCTTTAACTGGATACCTTCAAGAATGACAGGATTGCTCATTCTATTATTCACTCCAAATGAAGGCGGACATTCATTTGCAAAGCGAATTAGCGGCTGGCTGGGCGATGCCAAAAAGCATTTGAGCCCAAATAGCGGTTATCTTGAAGCAGCAACGGCTTGGCAACTCAATATTCAGTTAGGCGGACGTAGTACATATCGTGGAGTAGTGTCGGAGCGGGCGATACTGGGTCCAGCATTCATTGCGAATAAAGAACATATCCGCTCCGCTACTTACCAAATGCAAGTCGTGTCGTGGACATTCTGGTCACTAGGCACAGTAATAGGAGGAATTTTCTATGCAATTGCCTGAACACGGCGCAAACAGTAAACGACTGTACACATCAATGAATATTCCTATGCCTAATGAAGTGTTGGATTTCAGTGAGAACTGCAATCCAGCAGGTCCTCCGCCGTCTGTAATAGAAGCGTGGCCTACGTTGATATCAACACTCAACAGCTATCCTGATCCAGACGGTCAGCCATTTCGTTCGGCGGTTTCGGTTTTTCATCAAGTAGACGAACAACAAGTGCTCGTCGGCAATGGTGCGGCAGAAATACTCTCTTTACTGGCAGGGAATTACCGAGGCAAACGAGTAATATTGATTGACCCAACCTTTTCCGAATATCGCGCTACGCTTGAAGTGAACGGTGCAGAGGTCGTTTCGCTTCAAGCTAGTGAAGCAGAAGGTTTTGAATTGCCTATGCGTCAAATTTTAGAGGCATTACCTTTAGCGGATGCGATATATATATGCACGCCAAATAATCCGACAGGCTTGTTACCTTCAAAAAGCGAGCTAATAACGATTATAGAAGCGGCTAAAAGTAGTTCGACAGATGTTGTGCTAGACGAAGCATTTATTGATTTCATCGATGAATCCAAGTCCTTTATTCCACAAGTCGCCAACTATCCGAATTTGTTAATCGTGCGCTCGATGACGAAAATGTATGCGATACCTGGCATCCGTCTAGGGTATATCATTGCACATCCCAATCGAATCGAAACGCTGAAACAACGAGCTTCGCATTGGCATGTCAACGGACTTGCTGCTGAAATCGGGGTGTTCTGTTTACAGGAAGAAGCGTATCGTGAACAGGCGATTTTGCACGCGCAAACAGAACGCGTAAAGATGACGCAGTTCTTGCGCTCGCATAGTTGTGAAGTCCTCGACTCTTCCGCTAATTATCTCGTCATGAAGCCTGTGCAAGATGCGAAAAAGCTTTATAAAGATTTATTGAATCAAGGGATTGTCCTGCGGCATTCGGAAAACTTCCGCGGGATGGACGGGCGTTGGTTGCGGATTGGAATGAAATCCGAAACAATGATGGATACACTGCGGGAGGCGATGGATCAATGGTTCAAGCGACAGTAACATTCATCAGTGGCGGAGCGCGCAGCGGAAAAAGTGCGTATGCGGAACGTCTGCTTACGCATCAAACAACAGGTCGGCTTGTCTACATTGCATCTGGTGTAGCAGCCGATGAAGAGATGAAGCATCGGATTGACCAACATAAAGAAGATCGTCAACATGCAAATTGGCACACACTCGAGCAACCGAAACATCTCCATGAAGTGTTACCGTTTCTAAAACCGGATGATCTCGTCTTATGGGACTGCCTCACTACATGGCTCGCTAATGAAATGTATGAAGGATACGAAGAAGGGACACCTTGCGTCCATCGCGCGGGGTGTTTAGAACAAAAGCAGAATCAACTACTTCACACGATAAAGCAAATGACAGAAATCGTCTCACAGCTAGTCATTGTTTCAAATGAAGTCCTCGATGAGTGGCCGCAATACGAAGAAGAGACGGAAATCTACCGCCAAATCATCGGCATACTGCATCAACAAATCGTAAAGCAAGCAGACTATGCGATTGAAATGGATCACGGGTTGCCAATTGTTTGGAAAGGTGTGAATTCATGAACGGATTAATGATCGTGGGTACTGCTTCAGATGTCGGTAAAACGATGATTTGCACCGCGCTATGTCGACTGCTTTCGAATGAAGGCGTCCATGTAGCACCTTTCAAATCACAAAACATGTCGGGCTTCTCTGTAACGTTAGTGGACGGACGTGAAATCAGTCGGTCCCAATTCCAGCAGGCACAAGCAGCCCGCACACAACCGATTATTGAAATGAATCCGATTTTGATGAAGCCGCGAGACGCTATGCGGGCTGACGTTCTACTTATGGGCATACCGTTTGAGGCGATAGGCGGGCAATCTTTTCGTGAAGAGTGGTTCGAAAAAGGTCTTGAAACAATTCGAGGAGCGTTAGATTATTTGTCCGATCACTACGACATGCTGATCATCGAAGGGGCGGGCAGTACCGCAGAAGTAAATTTGATGGATCGTGAATTGACGAATATGCGCGTTGCGGAACTGGCAGATGTACCTGTCGTACTAGTTGCGGACATTTCCAAAGGCGGCGTATTTGCATCGATTGTTGGCACACTTCAACTACTTTCAGAAGAAAGACGTCAGCGTGTCAAAGGCATTATCATCAATAAATTTTACGGTAACGTGTCTAATTTCGAAGACGGCGTAAAATTTATTGAACAATACACTGGGATCCCGGTGGCGGGTGTCATTCCCGTCTTAGAAAACCATGGAATACTAGAAGAAGACATGGATCGTGCCACGCTTCCTGCAATGGAAGGTGTCGATGTCTACGAACAATGGGCTGATCACGTAAAGCAACATCTCGACTGGCCGTTGATTCAATCTATCTTGGCGTAAAGGAGCGAGAAGATGAATAGCATTTTACTAGCGCTCCAATTTTTTACGTCACTTCCTGTTCATAAAGAACTGCCGTTAGGGAAGAAAGAAGTATCCGGCATGTACATCGCGCTGCCGTTCATCGGGGGCGGTATAGGCGTACTGCTAGCAGGCGTTGCGTATGTTACAAGTGATTTCAATAGTTTCCTGACTGCGGTACTCATTTTGCTCGCGGGATTGGTTGCGACTGGCGGCTTACACGTAGACGGATTTGCGGATCTCGGTGATGCATTCTTTTCCTATCGGGATCGTGAAAAACGACTGACTATCATGGATGATCCACGGCTCGGCGCATTCGGCACATTGTCGTTACTCGTTTTACTCTGCTTGAAAATTGGCTTATTCATTGAAATATTGCAGCTCGTAAACGGTTGGACGTTGCTTGTCGCGGTGCCGATTCTCTCCCGTGCTGCATTAGTAGGGTATTACACACTAACGAAAACCGCGAAAACAAGCGGCATTGCGTACTTTTTCAAACAACAATTTCTACGCGGACGGATGCTTGTTGCATCGAGTGCGATCAGTGTAGTGACGATTGTTTTGTTAAGTATTCAATTCCGCTCCATTTTATTAATCCCCGTTATGCTACTCGTCATATGTTTGGCGATCTGGCTTTATCATCGCTGGACGATCAAACATTTCGGAGGCGTCACAGGGGATCTATGCGGAGCATTCATTGAAGGAATGGAGGTACTATTATGGCTCGTCCTTATCGTATATTTCTCGTCCGGCATTTAACGACGACTGCGAATGAACAGCGACTCTATTGTGGATGGACGGATAGCGAATTGGTGTCGCAAGAAGGCGAGGCCATTGAATTTCCAGTAGCCGTCCAACATGTAATGGGTAGTGATTTGATCAGAACCCGTCAAACTGCGGCCATTTATTTTCCACAAATAGACTTTACGGCTGATGTGCGCTGGCGGGAATGTCATTTCGGGGACTTTGAAGGGCAGTCGTATGATCAGTTGAAAAATGATCCTGACTACCGCAACTGGCTAGACGATGCCTGGAACACACCACCGCGCAATGGGGAAACATTGCAACAAGTAAAAGCACGCGTGTTGGATGCAATAGCTGAGTTGCCCAATGAAGCAGTCGTCGTGACGCATGGCGGCGTGATTCGCGTAGTGCTCGATACATTCACACAAGAGCAACGTTCATTTTGGGAATGGGATGTAACGAACGGATCCATTTGGCAACTCGAATGGGCTAGCGAGAATGAATTCAAGGAGGGGAAGCCATGCACGTCGTTATCGGAGGTGCCTATAACGGTAAAACAGACTATGTGAGACGTTGGATTGGCGATTCGGCGGCATGTTTCTGTACAATGGATACAACAGCAACCGCTAACCCCGGTGAAACACTCGTTATCTCGGGTTTGCATGAATGGCTGATGACTACAGATATAACAGAAATAGAGGCCAGCAGCGCAGTGCGCGAAATCAGCGGACCGAACACTGTCTTCATTTTAACGGAAATCGGGCGGGGCATTGTACCGCTTGATGCACAGCAACGGGAACTGCGTGATCGATGCGGCCGTTTGTATCAGCAATTATTCGCAGAAGCCACAACGGTTACAAGAATTTGGTATGGTATTGCTCAGACAATCAAAGGAGTGAAGTGAAATGAAAATCTATACGAAGACTGGCGACAAAGGTACGACAAGTTTAATTGGCGGACGCGTCGCAAAAGACGACTTGCGCGTTGAGGCATACGGCACGATTGACGAACTGAATTCATTCATCGGGAAAGCCATGACAGAACTGGACGGTAAGACGTTTGCGGATATCTTAACCGATCTCGAGACCATTCAAAATGAATTATTTGACGGTGGCGGAGACTTGGCAAACGTCATGAAAGAGCGTCATTACAAGCTTGACGAAGAACCTATCACAGTTCTTGAAAACCGAATCGATAAGCTAATGGAAGAAGCGCCTGAACTAGAACGTTTCATCCTACCAGGCGGTTCACCGGCAGCGGCGACATTGCATATCGCACGTACTGTAACACGCCGTGCAGAACGTGTAACCGTTACACTGATGAACGCAGCGGACGACGTATCACCTGTCGTGGGGCGCTATTTGAACCGTCTATCGGATTATCTATTCGTAGCAGCACGCATCGTCAACGCTCGACTCGGCATTCCAGACAATGAATACGTCCGCAGCGCAAAAGTATTCCGCACGAATGATAAAAAGGATAAGTAATCATGCGTAAACAGGGGTCTCTGGTAATGCCAGAGGTCCCTGTTTTTTTGTGTGGCGCTCAATGTATCCTTGTCTCCGCTCAATCGCGTAGCTTGAGCGCTCTATCAAGTTCCGCATCCGCTCAATCGCGATGCCAGAACGCTCTATCAATCTTTGTATCCGCTCTATCACGGGACCCGAGCGCTCTATCAAGTCCTGTATCCGCGCTATCACGGGGCCCGAGCGCTCTATCAAGTTCCGTATCCGCTCAATCGCGATGCCCAAGCGCTCTATCCATTCCCGTCTTCGCTCAACCAAGTCCCACATCCGCCCCCCCCCCATCAAATCAAACCCGAATCACATCATACAATTTCGTAAACTCTCGCTTACTTAAAATTTTCGGCACAGGATACAACGGATTTGCTTCCGCTGATGCGCGTTGTACCATTAGTGGAATATCTTCTACCATAATTCCATCTACATGTTCCGGAATATTCATCGCATGATTCAGCGCTCGAATTGCCTCGATGAACTTCTCTGCTTTTATTCGCTTCGAATCCGAACGATTTGTGATGCCAATTAAATCAGCTAACTCGGAAAGGGGATTATATACGCTTTTGCCATAATACTCGAGTACGTGCGGCAAAATAATCGCATTCGCTAATCCGTGTGGCATGTTGTAAAATCCACCGAGCGTGTGTGCAATGGCATGAACATTGCCGACGTACGCTCGAGTAAATGCTTTGCCGGCCAAATAAGAAGCCTGTTGCATATTCGTTCGGGCGGTTAGATTATCCCCATTGCGGTAGGCTTCATATAAATTTGAAAACACGAGTTGCACTACTGTACGGCTGTCTCTCCACGTATCATTCGTATTACTGTTGCCAATATACGCTTCGACTGCGTGCGTTAAGGCATCCATACCGGTAGTTGCCGTAATCGCGGGCGGCAACTCCATTGTCAACAGTGGATCGAGCACAGCGTAATGGGGAATCAGTGACGTATCATTGATCGCATACTTCTCATATGTCTCACTATTCGTCACTACCGCAGCGAGCGTTGCTTCACTTCCGGTTCCCGCGGTCGTAGGTACAGTGAACAACGTAGGGATTCGCTTGCGCACGTGGAATAAGCCTTTCAATTCGGGAATCTGTTTCTCGGGTCTTGCAATTCGTGCACCTACTGCTTTTGCGCAATCCATTGGAGAACCACCGCCGAACGCGATGAGTGCTTCGCATTCATTGGCTATGTACAATGCTCGCGCTTCTTCGATGTTGACGATCGTAGGATTTGCGACAGTTTGGTCATACACCAAGTATTTGATACCGAGTGAATTAAGACCGACTAGCATGACATCTAATAAGCCGAGCTTGGCGACGTCGCGATCCGTAATAATGAGCACGCTACGAATGCCGAGACTTTTCACTTTCCCCGCAAGGCTTTCCAAACTACCAGGTCCAACTAGCAACTCCGGCTCGCGCCAAGGTAAAAAATTCATTCCGACTTTGAGTCCTTTTTGAAATAGCCGTGCATATAATCGATACATAACAAAACTCCTTTCTAATGCTAGTAATGTATTATGAAAACGTTAGCATGAAGTAGGTGAATTTGCTATATTAAAATACGATAAGATAGAATATTCCAACTATTTTAGTGGTAATGTTATACTAGAGATGGAAAGCGCTCAATTTCTCTAATTAGGTTTAGTAATCAATTTAAGTAACGTAGCGATAAAGACTACCAGAGCGGGCTTTGAAGAAAGAATACTGGTAATAACTACATAATAACTTGACAAAAAGACCTCTCATACATAGTAAGAAAATAAAAAATAAACTTTTAAAAATAGTTGACTGAATGATCATTCATTATTACACTATACATAGAATCTAATTGAAAGCGGTTTCTCAAAGGGAATCACAAGTAGAAGAAATGGAAGGGGAATAAGGGATGAATATATTACTTATCGCGAACTGGATATTATTTGCAGCGGTCGTTATATACGGCTTTGGTTTATTCCTATACTTACTAAAAACTCGCTACGAATTCATCCGACTGGGGAGAAAAGAAGAATTCGATAATGATGTTAAAGCGCGTTTGAAGAAAATTTGGGTTTACGTATTTGGACAAAAGAAACTACTGAAAGATAAAAAGAGTGGGGCCATCCATGTGATGTTCTTTTATGGTTTCCTACTCGTTCAATTTGGGGCAATTGACCTGATCTGGAAAGGCTTGAAACCGGGATCACATCTGCCGCTTGGCCCGTTGTATCCGGCGTTTACATTCTTTCAAGAAATTGTCGTATTTGTTATCTTAGTAGCGGTCGTGTGGGCGTTCTACCGTCGTTACATGGAGAAGCTAGTTCGTCTAAAACGCGGCTGGAAGTCTGGTCTAGTTCTTATATTTATTGGACTACTTATGATTTCCACACTGGTCGCTAACGGCGCGAACATGGTTTGGCATAATGAAGGCACTACCTGGACAGAGCCCATGGCGTCGATCATCGCAACAGTATTCAGCGGTGTTCCGACAGGCGTAGCCGTCACCATATTCTTTATCGGCTGGTGGGTACACTTACTAACATTGCTGACGTTCCTAGTGTATGTTCCACAATCGAAGCACGCGCACTTGATTGCAGGTCCGGCAAACGTCTATTTCCACCGCTTAGATCACGCGGGACGTTTGAAGCCAATCGATTTTGAAGCACTTGAAGAAATCGAAGACGAGGATGAAATGCCGCCACTCGGTGTAGGTAAGATCACCGACTTCACACAAGCGCAAATGATAGACTTCTATGCATGTGTGGAATGTGGACGCTGTACGAATATGTGCCCAGCGACGGGTACTGGTAAAATGCTGTCGCCGATGGACTTGATCACGAAGCTACGTGACCACTTAACAAACACAGGTGCTGTCATGACGAAGCAACAACCGTGGGTACCTCAACTAATGTTTAAAAACACACAAGGAAATCAATTGGCATTTGCTGCTACGACGGAAGGTATGACAATCGATGAATTATATAGTCCTTCATTGATCGGAGACGTCATCACAGAAGAAGAAATTTGGGCATGTACGACGTGCCGTAACTGTGAAGACCAGTGTCCAGTAATGAATGAACACGTAGATAAAATTATCGATCTTCGCCGTTATCTGGTGATGACGGAAGGGAAGATGGATCCCGATGCTCAGCGCGCGATGACTAATATCGAACGTCAAGGCAATCCGTGGGGTCTTAACCGCAAAGAGAAAGAAAACTGGAGAGATGCACGTCCAGACTTACACATCCCGACAGTGAAGGAAGCGAAGAAAGCTGGGGAAGATTTCGAATACTTACTATGGGTTGGTTCGATGGGTGCGTTTGATAACCGCTCACAGAAAATCGCTCTATCTTTCGCACATTTATTGAATGAAGCAGGAGTAAGCTTCGCAATTCTTGGTAACAAAGAGAAGAACTCCGGAGACACACCACGTCGTCTCGGAAATGAATTCTTATTCCAAGAGCTCGCAACAGCGAATATCGCGGAATTCGAAAAAGCCAATGTTTCAAAAATTGTCACGATCGATCCGCACGCATACAATATCTTTAAAAATGAATATCCCGATTTCGGTCTGCAAGTCATCGTTAAACACCATACCGAGTTGCTTTATGAACTGGTCATGGCAGGCAAACTAGTACCGAAATATGCAATTGATGAAGTCATTACATTCCACGACTCTTGTTATCTAGGCCGCTATAACGACGTCTATGATCAGCCAAGAGAAATCCTTAAAGCGATTCCGGGCGTTCAGTTGGTCGAAATGGAACGTAACCGTGAAGAGGGCATGTGCTGTGGAGCAGGTGGCGGTATGATGTGGATGGAAGAAGATACAGGCCAGCGCGTTAACGTAGCACGTACTGAACAAGCGCTTGAAGTCAGCCCAGGAATCATTTCATCTGGCTGTCCGTATTGCTTGACAATGTTGTCTGACGGAACGAAAGCGGTTGAAGTTGAAGAACAAGTCGGCACATACGACATTGCTGAACTATTGGAGCGATCGATCTTTGGAGAATTCCAAACGGTGGCGGAGCCCGAAGAAGAAGTGGTAGAAGAAATAGTAGTTGTGGAAGAAGTAGTAGAATCGGAAGAACGGATTTCGGAGCCTGAGTTGGCTGTAACGGTTGAAACAGGGGATGAAACACCGAAAAACGACGACGGAAAACAGTATTAAAAGTATTGTGAATATCGTGTCAATACCGTACAATTAAGTTATCTAAAGCGCTAACAATTGAATGAACTATAATAAGAGGGGCTATGCACCCTCTTATTTAGTAGTCAAGTATCGAGCGAGCGTTCAGTCAGTACACAAATAGGGGGAATGGGAAGATGAGAACAGTTATTTTACAAGGTGCTAGAACACCATTTGGAAAACTAAGCGGTGCATTGCAATCACAAACAGCAAGTGATCTAGGCGGCATTGCGATCAAAGAAGCATTGGCACGTGCTGGCGTACAAGGCGATCAAGTGGATGAAGTAATCATGGGGACTGTATTACAAGCGGGGCAAGGTCAGATTCCATCACGTCAAGCAGCTGTCAAAGGTGGCATTCCATACGGCGTCAAAACGGAAACGATCAACAAAGTATGCGCTTCCGGAATGCGTAGTATCACACTTGCCGACCAGCTAATCCGACTCGGAGATGAGACAACGATCGTTGCTGGTGGTATGGAGTCGATGACCAATGCACCGTATTATGCAAATGTCCGCTCAGGTTTGAAAATGGGCGATAGCACATTAGTGGACGGCATGATATACGACGGACTAACTTGTGCATTCGCGCCGGGCAATGTTCATATGGGTACGTACGGAAATAGCACAGCAAATGACTTTTCAGTAAGCCGTGAAACACAGGACAAATGGTCATTACGTAGTCATGAACGTGCACTTGAAGCAATGGATAAAGGACTATTCGCAGAGGAGATCGTTGCGGTCAGCATTCCTCAACGTAAAGGTGATCCAGTCGTTGTGACGGAAGATGAAGGCCCACGTCGAGGCAGCTCACTTGAATCGTTGGCAAAACTACGCCCAGCGTTCGGTAAAGACGGTAGTATCACGGCTGGAAACGCACCTGGCATCAACGACGGTGCATGTGCTGTCGTGTTAATGAATGAAGATGAAGCGAAAAAACAAGGCAAGGAACCGCTTGCTGTGATTCTAGGTCACGCGGAAGTAGCGATCGAACCGGAGCGTTTCCCTGAAACACCAGGTCATGTCATCAAGGCGTTGCTTGAGAAAACAGGGAAAACTGCAGAAGACATTGATCTATACGAAATCAATGAAGCATTCGCAGTCGTTGCGCTCGCAAGCTCACAAATCGCTGGACTGGACGAAGAAAAAGTCAACGTCAATGGAGGCGCAGTCGCACTAGGACACCCAATTGGGGCAAGCGGAGCGCGTGTGGTCCTAACATTGGCGAATGAACTAAAACGTCGCGGTGGTGGAATCGGTATCGCAGCTATCTGTTCAGGTGGCGGCCAAGGAGATGCGATCATGATCGAAGTACCAAATACTAACTGACCGGGGGCATTGTAGATGACAATTGAAAAAGTATTTGTAATCGGCGCAGGACAAATGGGCGGTGGAATTGCTCAAGTCTGTGCACAGGCAGGCTATCAAGTCACTCTTCACGATCTAAAAGAAGAAGCATACGATCGAGGTTTTAAAGTCATCACGAAAAACTTAACACGCAACGTGGAAAAAGGACGTATGACGGAGGAAGAGAAAGATGCAGTCCTCGGTCGGTTCACACAATCACTAGATATGAAAAATGCGAGAGATGCCGATATCGTCATCGAAGCCGCAGTTGAAAATATGGCAATCAAAACGAAGATTTTCGCAGAGTTAGATGAAATCACACCGGAACATACCATCTTGGCAACGAACACATCTTCGTTACCTATCACGGAAATCGCTGCGGCTACAAAACGTCCAGGTAAAGTAATTGGCATGCATTTCATGAATCCGGTACCAGTCATGCAACTTGTTGAAGTCATTCGCGGACTCGCAACAGATGACGATGTCTACGAAGCGGTCGAAGATCTGACAAAAAAGCTCAACAAAACACCGGTTGAAGTGAACGACGCACCAGGATTTGTTGCGAACCGTGTATTGATGCCGATGATCAACGAAGCCATCTTCACATTGTACGAAGGTGTCGCGACAAAAGAAGCGATTGACGACGTCATGAAAATGGGGATGAATCATCCGATGGGGCCTCTGCAGCTAGCAGATTTCATTGGACTGGATACGTGCCTGTACATTATGGAAACATTGTATGAAGGATTTGGCGACTCAAAATACCGTCCATGCCCGTTGCTACGTAAATACGTCAAAGCAGGTTGGCACGGTAAAAAAACAGGGCGGGGTTTCTATTCATACGAATAAATGAATGAAATTGAAAGCAAGAGGTGAAAAGGATGGACTTTACATTAACAGAAGAACAACTAATGATGCGCCAAATGGTTCGTGATTTCGCGAAAAACGAGATCGAACCTTGGATTCCACGAATGGAAGATGGGGAATTTCCACGTGAACTACTTGAAAAAATGGGTGAACTCGGATTGATGGGAATTACAGCACCTGAACAGTATGGGGGTTCAGAGATGGACTTCTTGTCATATATCATCGCGATCCACGAACTATCAAAAGTCAGTGCTGTCATGGGAGTCGTATTGTCTGTCCATACTTCTGTTGGAATGAATCCGATCCTCTACTTTGGTACGGAAGAACAAAAGAATCGCTACTTGCCGAAAATGGCGTCCGGTAAATACCTCGGTGCATTTTGCCTGACAGAGGCATCGTCTGGATCAGATGCAGGTTCATTGAAAACAAGAGCGAAGCGAGTCGACGACCATTACATCGTTAATGGTTCCAAAATGTTCATCACAAACGGTGGGGAAGCGGACGTCTACATTGTGTTTGTTAACACTGCTCCTGAAAAAGGAACGTATGGTATCACTGCATTTATCGTCGACCGTGACACACCGGGATTATCTATAGGTAAAGATGAAAAGAAAATGGGCCTACACGGCTCGCGGACCGTCGCGCTGAGCTTCGACAATATGAAAGTGCCAGTAGAAAATAGACTAGGTGAAGAAGGTGGCGGCTTCAAAATCGCCATGGCCAACCTTGACGTCGGCCGAATCGGCATCGCCGCTCAAGCACTAGGCATAGCGGAAGCCTCACTAGAAGCTGCCGTTGCCTATGCAAAAGAACGCGAACAATTCGGGAAACCCATCGCAGTCAATCAAGGCATAGGATTCAAACTAGCCGACATGGCTACCGCAACAGAAGCGGCCCGACTACTAGTCTACCGCGCGGCTTGGTTACGCTCAGAAAACAAACCATGCGGCAAAGAAGCCTCCATAGCCAAACTATTCGCATCACAAGCAGCGGTAGATAACTCCATAGAAGCCGTCCAAGTATTCGGCGGCTACGGCTACACGAAGGATTATCCAGTCGAACGTTATTTCCGCGACGCGAAAGTATGCCAAATCTACGAAGGTACAAGCGAAATTCAAAAAGTAGTCATCGCCAAACATCTAACAAACTAAAGCTAGAAGCGCATAGGGGAGCGCATTGCGCGGTTCTGCCGTACTTTGGCGCGGTCGGACAGTAGATTGGAGCGGTTATTCCAATGAATCGCGCGGTTCTCGTAGACAATCGCGCGGTCTAGCTACAGAATGGCGCGGTTAGCAACATCTTTGGCGCGGTCAGCGCAAGCTGCAGCGCGTGATCCACAACAACTTACTAATTAATAATATCAGTTTGCTTCAACAAGTAAATAAGTAGGGATTGGAGCGGAAGAAGGGGCGACTCCTGGGGATCAGCGAGAGCCGTAGCGAAGGACGGCTTTTGCGAGTAAAAGCGAAGCGTTAGGAGCATGTGCCCTCATAGACTTCCTTTAGTAAGCCGCGCCCCCGGAAAGCGTCCCCTTCTGGAGCTCCAATCCCCTAACCGCAAACCAATTTCAAGCTATCCTTCTTCAAAACTAAAATTTCATTAACTAAACATACAAAAGGGTGGGAGAAAAATGGACTTTAAATTATCAGAAGAACATGAAATGATTAGAAAGATGGTACGCGACTTTGCACAAAATGAAGTAGCGCCAACTGCAGCACAACGGGACGAAGACGAAACATTCGACATGGACATATTCCACAAGATGGCCGAACTTGGACTCACGGGCATTCCATGGCCAGAAGAATACGGCGGCATTGGTAGCGACTACCTTGCCTACGTCATTGCTGTAGAAGAACTATCGCGTGTTTGCGCATCTACAGGCGTCGTCTTGTCTGCACACACATCTCTAGCAGGATGGCCGCTATTCAAATACGGTAACGAAGAACAGAAACAAAAATACTTACGCCCACTTGCGGAAGGTACGAAGATGGGTGCATACTGTCTAACAGAAGCGGGTTCAGGATCAGACGCGGGTGGCATGAAAACTACAGCGAAGCTTGACGGTGATGACTACGTGCTAAATGGCTCGAAAATCTTCATTACAAATGGCGGGATTGCTGACACGTACATTGTCTTTGCTGTAACCGATCCGGAATCTAAACATAAAGGAACAAGCGCATTCATTGTAGAAAGTACATTTGAAGGATTCTCTGTAGGGAAGAAAGAGAAGAAACTGGGAATTCGTTCTTCACCGACAACAGAAGTCGTATTAGATAACTGTCGCGTGCCGAAAGAAAATCTTCTTGGAGAAGAAGGTGAGGGGTTCATTATCGCAATGAAAACGCTTGATGGCGGACGTAACGGAATTGCTGCTCAAGCAGTAGGGATTGCACAAGGCGCGCTTGACGCTGCTGTCGATTACTCAAAAGAACGTACACAATTCGGCAAGCCCATCGTTGCCAACCAAGGCATTAGCTTTAAATTGGCGGATATGGCAACGGCAACAGAAGCATCTCGTCTGTTGACGTATCAAGCAGCGTGGCTCGAATCGAACGACCTACCGTACGGTAAAGCGTCTGCTATGGCGAAACTAATGGCTGGTGACACAGCGATGAAAGTCACAACAGAGGCCGTTCAAGTATTCGGCGGTTACGGTTATACAAAAGATTATCCCGTGGAGCGCTATATGCGTGACGCGAAAATTACGCAAATTTATGAAGGTACACAAGAAATTCAACGTCTCGTCATATCTCGTATGCTGACGAAATAACAGGAGGTCTAGGCAATGCCAAAACATGAAGTGAAATCTACCGTCAAAGATGAAGAACTTGTTCAGAAGCGACGTGCACAGATTAGCCGCGGCGCAGTTAAATTATTTATCGACAAAGGATTTCACCGAACGACTACACGTGAAATCGCCAAAGAGGCGGGCTTCAGTATTGGCACATTATACGAGTATATTCGGACAAAGGAAGATGTCCTGTATCTCGTCTGTGACAATATTTATGATGAAGTTAAAGTTCGTTTGTCTGAGCTCGATAACAATGACAACACGGTAGAAGGGCTACGTGTGGCGATTGCACGGTATTACGAAGTCATCGATCAAATGTCGGATGAGTTCCTCGTCATGTACCAAGAGTCAAAATCGTTACCGAGCGAAGCGCTTCGTTATGTACTCACTAAAGAACTCGAAATGGTCGAGCAATTTGAGACAATCATTCGTAAGTGCATGGAAGCTGGGAATCTACGCATCGGACCGGATGAAGTATCACTGATCGCACACCACATCCTCGTATCCGGCCAAATGTGGTCATTCAGAAGATGGGCTTTGCGCAAACCATATACGTTAGAACACTATACGAAAGTACAAACTGATCAAATTATCAAAGGTTTGGAGAAGTAAATAACTTGAGGACTCCGCCATGAAAATATTCGTGGCGGTGGTCAGCATGTACGGAAGGTGGAAGGCAAATGGTAACTGAAGAAATCTATAAACCGAAACACCATATTCGTTTCGTAACGGCATCTAGTTTATTCGACGGGCATGATGCATCGATCAATATCATGCGCAGAATATTACAAGCAACCGGAGCGGAAGTTATTCATCTCGGACATAATCGATCTGTTGAAGAAGTTGTAAACGCTGCCATTCAAGAAGATGTGCAAGGAATCGCGATGTCCTCCTACCAGGGTGGTCACGTGGAGTATTTCAAATACATGTATGACTTACTGAAGGAAAGAGGCGCTTCCCATATTAAAATATTCGGCGGTGGTGGAGGAGTCATCATCCCAAAAGAAATCAAAGAGTTGCATGAATACGGCATCGAATGGATTTTTTCACCGGAAGACGGTCGAAAACTAGGTCTACAAGGC
Organism: Sporosarcina sp. P34; assembly: GCF_002743375.1. Taxonomy (GTDB): domain Bacteria; phylum Bacillota; class Bacilli; order Bacillales_A; family Planococcaceae; genus Sporosarcina. The sequence goes on along the minus strand of NZ_PDZC01000004.1, from coordinate 45,681 downwards.
ATGATCAATAAAATCATGGAACTATCGGATTTCTCCACGACTCCCGAAAGCGAAGAGGCCAACCTTGAACAACTGACAGCAGAAACACCAGGTATTCTAGCAAATTTAATCACGTACGTAGAAGAAAATCATTTGAACAAAGACGAAGCGACGAAGCAATTACTCGATCGTGCACGGGCCATGTCCAAACAAACGCCAGTACTAGGGATTACAGGTACAGGTGGAGCAGGTAAAAGTTCATTGACGGATGAATTAATACGTCGTTTCTTGCGTGAGTTCCCTGACAAAAGAGTAGCCATCCTTTCCGTAGATCCAACGAAGCAAAAAACCGGCGGAGCGTTACTCGGTGACCGGATTCGTATGAATGCGATCTTTAATAATCGTGTCTACATGCGCAGTCTGGCAACACGCGGATCACGTTCAGAGCTAACAACGGCTATCCATGACGTGCTGGATATCACAAAAGCAGCTGGCTATGACTTGATTATTGTAGAGACGAGCGGAATTGGGCAAGGGGATGCACGTATTACGGATGTCTCTGATGTTTCGATGTACGTGATGACGAGTGAATTTGGCGCGCCGACACAGCTTGAGAAAATTGATATGATCGACTTTGCCGACTTAATTGTGATTAATAAATTTGAGCGAAAAGGTTCGGAAGATGCATTGATCCAAGTACGTAAACAATATCAACGTAGCCATTTGCTATTTGATCATGATCTTGAAACGATGCCTGTATATGGCACGATTGCAAGCCAGTTTAACGATAAAGGTACCAACACACTTTTTGCAGCGCTTGTTGAAAAACTCAACAACGCAACGGATTCTGATTGGACGACAAGTTACACAGACTTCGTGACGAATCAAAAGCAAACCGTGATTATTCCACCTGACCGTAGCCACTATTTACGAGAAATCGCGTCGACGATTCGTAATTATCATGCGAATTCGAAACAGCAAGCAGAACTGGCACGTCGCATGTTCCAACTAGAAGGTGCGATCGAAGCAGTGAAAGAAGCAGATTCTAACGAAGCATTACTAGAATCATTGAATAGCTTGAAAGAAGGCGTTGAAGAGCAATTAACAGGCGAATCGAAACGTGCTTTGAAAAACTGGGGGCCTTTGAAAGAATCTTACGAGCAGGATGAATATGTGGTGAAAATACGCGATAAAGAAATCCGTACGAAGCTCAATACTGTCAGTCTATCTGGCTTGAAAGTTCCGAAAGTAGTGTTGCCGCCATACAAAGACTATGGTGAAATCCTACGCTTTGTATATAGCGAGAACGTTCCGGGTTCATTCCCGTATACTGGAGGCGTCTTCCCATTCAAACGCGAAGGCGAGGATCCGCGCCGTCAGTTCGCTGGGGAAGGGACACCTGAACGTACGAATCGTCGCTTCCACTATGTATCAAAAGATGACGACGCAAAACGTTTATCCACAGCGTTTGACTCTGTAACATTATACGGAGAAGATCCCGATGAACGTCCTGACATCTACGGAAAAGTTGGCGAATCAGGCGTGAGTATTTGTACACTCGAAGATATGAAGAAGCTCTATGACGGCTTCGATCTCTGCTCGCCTTCGACTTCTGTGTCTATGACAATCAATGGACCGGCACCGATTATCCTAGCGATGTTCATGAATGCAGCAGTCGATCAGCAAGTACGTAAAAAAGAACAAGAACTTGGACGGACACTTTCTGTCGAAGAGTTCACTGAAGTACGGGAAATGACATTCCAAACGGTCCGTGGAACAGTACAAGCGGATATTTTGAAAGAAGACCAAGGGCAAAACACCTGTATTTTCTCTACAGAATTTGCATTACGTCTAATGGGTGATATCCAACAATACTTCATTGATAAAAAAGTTCGTAATTACTATTCCGTATCGATTTCTGGCTATCATATCGCAGAAGCGGGATCGAATCCGATTTCACAGCTTGCGTTCACACTCGCAAATGGCTTCACGTATGTGGAGTATTACTTGAGCCGGGGCATGCATATCGACGACTTTGCACCGAACTTATCGTTCTTCTTTTCCAATGGTCTTGATCCAGAGTATACGGTAATTGGTCGCGTGGCACGTCGAATTTGGGCGATTACGATGCGAGACAAATATGGAGCGAATGAACGCAGCCAAAAGTTGAAATACCATATCCAAACATCTGGCCGTAGTTTGCATGCTCAAGAAATTGATTTCAACGACATTCGCACAACTTTGCAGGCATTAATGGCGTTGCAAGATAACTGTAACTCGCTACACACAAATGCATACGACGAAGCCATTACGACACCAACAGAAGAATCTGTTCGCCGCGCGATGGCGATCCAGATGATTATCATGAAAGAACACGGCTTGTCAAAGAACGAAAATCCGCTTCAAGGGGCTTTCATTATAGAAGAAATGACAAGTCTCGTAGAAGAAGCGGTATTACAAGAATTCGACCGACTGAACGACCGTGGCGGTGTACTAGGCTCTATGGAGACGCAGTACCAACGTGGCAAGATCCAGGAAGAATCGATGTATTATGAAATGAAAAAGCACTCAGGGGAGCTACCGATCATCGGCGTCAATACCTACTTGAATCCGAATCCGCCATCTGAGGAAGATATCGATAATATGGAGTTGGCACGTGCGACACAACAAGAAAAAGAGTCCCAAATTACCAACTTGCGCGCATTCCAAGCCAAGCATGCTGACGAAGCAGGGCAAGCACTTGCTGATCTTCAGGAAGTAGCGATTACGGGAGGTAATGTATTCGCTGAGTTGATGAAGACTGTGCGAGTAGCGAGTCTCGGACAAATTACGAACGCACTGTACGAAGTAGGCGGGCAGTACCGCCGTAATATGTAACACATCCAAAGAGGGGATGTCACAGAAGCCATCACTTCTGGCGGCATCCTCTTTTTTGCATGGGGGTTAAGGTTGAAACGGAATTCCAATTCAAAATGGAGATACATGGGATTGCAACTCCAGCTGGGGACGCGTTACAAAGGAAGTCGCCCCAGTTTCCATTGCAAACCTGACACAGAAAGTGGTAAGACGTAGAATATTCACTAGCTATGGAGTGTGAATTATTGTTGTCTTTAGACATAGTTGAGGTCAAGTGCTGAATAGATTATGGAAATGACTCAAATGGGTAACAATATGTATCTTCATTAACAATGTAGAGATTGGAATGCAGAGCGGCGACTCCCGCGGGAATAGCATGAGCCTTGAGACCCCGCAAGTAGCGAAGCGGACGAGGAGGCTCAAGCCATGCCCGCAGGAAAGCGTCCGCTCGGAATGGAAATCTTCAACCCTTAACCTAATGTCAACCACTCTTTTCAAGTATCCTATAAATCCCACCTTGCATAAAATCTATTTCCCATCAAAGTGGATAATTTAGTAAGTTAGTCAGTATAATAAGAACAACAAAGAAAAGGGACGTGCTGAATGTGAGATGGTACTATCATGCAATCATAATAGCTCTCCTAATGACACTCACACTCATCCTCTACAGCAGCGGACTCGGCGTAATCCCTTTCACCTTTACGGCGGTCTACCTGGGGTATTTGACCATTACGGAGTATATAAATATAAAGAGAAGTAAAAGAATGTAGCATATTGGTAGAAATAACGTATATAATGTACACTATGCTTATATGCTACAAGATAATAAACGTCGATCGGCCAAATCAGTAACTGACTTGGTCGGTTCTGCGTGTGATTGATAGAAGAAAGGACGTGCCACACATTGAATATCCATGACATGACAAAAGAAGAACTTTTGGAAGAATCGTTAATCAACATCACTCACCAGGTGCTGACCGAACGACGTGAATCCCTCACGTTGGCGGAATTGATGGAAGAGTTCCGTAAACTTACAGGTATAACCGAGGACGAATTAAAAGCGAAACTCCTTCAATTCTATACAGACCTGAACATCGATGGCAGATTCCTAGCGATCCAGGACAACCGTTGGGGCTTACGCGAATGGTATCCAGTTGATCAGATCGAAGAAGAAACTGCACCTGTCGTGAAAGTGCGCAAGAAGAAAAAGAAGAAAAAAGATTATGACGAAGATGACATCGAAGAAGAAGATGATGACGAAGAAGAAATTTTCGATGAAGAATACGTTGAACTTGGCGAAGAAGATGACGCTGATGACGAAGACGAGGAAGAAGAGGAAGTAGTCGAAATCGATGAAGATTTAATTGATCCTGATGATGACCTAGAAGTTATTCCTGAAGTGGAACTCGATATCGATGAAGACGATGAAGAGGAAGACGATGAGGAAGAGTACGAAGAAGAGTAATAATTGTCTTGACTTTTAGTGCCCAAAAATATAAGATTTGGATGGGCTCCTGAAAAGGACACATTAATTCGTGTATACGCGCTCCTTATTGTAGTTACGCTACAAACGGGGCGCTTTTTTGATTTTATAACGACCCTAATCATTTGGAAAAAGAATAAATGGAGGCACTACACATGACAAAATATATTTTCATTACAGGCGGCGTCGTCTCTTCTTTAGGTAAAGGTATCAACGCGGCATCACTCGGACGTTTACTTAAGAACCGCGGTTTGAAAGTTACGAACCAGAAATTTGATCCATATATTAATATCGACCCACGCATGATGAGTCCGTATCAGCACGGGGAAGTTTTCGTAACGGAAGACGGAGCGGAAACGGATCTGGACATCGGTCACTACGAGCGTTTCATTGACATCGAATGTAACCATTACTCCAACGTCACGATGGGAAAAGTCTATGATCTTGTATTACGCAAAGAACGCGCTGGCGAATACAATGGGGCAACAGTTCAGGTAATCCCGCATATTACCAATGAAATTAAAGAATTGGTTAAACGTGCAGGTCAAACATTGAACGCGGATGTCGTAATTACAGAAATTGGTGGAAGTGTAGGAGATATCGAATCATTACCATATCTCGAAGCCATTCGTCAGTTGAAAACGGATCTGGCGAAAGATGACGTAATGTACATCCACAACACACTCATTCCATATTTGCATGCAGCTGGTGAAATGAAAACGAAGCCGACACAGCACAGTGTAAAAGAATTGCGTAGTCTAGGAATTCAGCCGAACATGATCGTCGTGCGAAGTGAGTATCCTGTACCACAAGAAATGAAAGACAAGATTGCTTTATTCTGTAACATCAAGCCAGAAGAAGTGATTGAAGCACTTGATGCAGAAACTCTATATGAAGTACCTCTTCGTTTACATGAACAAAACATGGATCAGCTAGTCGTCGATTACTTGGGTCTTGAAACACCTCAGCCTGAACTTTCGGAAGTGAAAGACCTAGTGGAGTTGGTTAAGTCTCTAAAAGAAAAAGTAACAATCGGTTTAGTTGGGAAGTATGTAGAATTACAAGATGCATACATTTCAGCGGTGGAAGCGATGCGTCATGCTGGATACGCGTTCGGTGCAGATATCGATATTAAGTGGATCAACTCGGCAGATGTGACTTCTGAAAACGTAGCAGAAGTTCTGAGTGACGTGGACGGTATTCTGGTACCAGGTGGCTTCGGAGATCGTGCAATTGACGGTAAAATTGAAGCAATCACGTATGCGCGTGAACAGAAGATTCCATTCTTCGGTATCAGTTTAGGTTTGCAGTTAGCAGCTACTGAAATTGCACGTAATGTCATCGGTCTGAAAACGGCTCATTCACTAGAGTTCGACACAGAGACTGAGCACCAAATTACGACTTTCCATCCGGATTGCCGTACAGCACAGGAAGCAGATAGTACGTTGCGTCTAGGTGCTTATCCGTGTAAAGTAGCTGAAAACACAAAGGCTTTCGCTGCATATGGCGAGGGGTTAGTGTACGAGCGTCATCGCCACCGTTATGAAATGAACTTGGCATATCGTGCGCAGTTGGAAGAGGCAGGGTTCATCGTTTCTGGAATTAGCCCGGACGGTCGCTTGATCGAAATTATGGAGATGCAAGATCATCCATATTTCGTTGCTTGTCAGTTCCACCCAGAATTTGCTTCCCGCCCAAATCGCCCATCTCCACTGATCCGCGACTTTATCCGCGCGGCGCTTGAGCATAAAAACTAAAAAACAATGCCCACAGAAGGTTTTTATTCTGTGGGCATTTTTGGCTATATATATGACTGGAGATAAGAAAATGGTGTGAGTGCATGGGATTTCCGCTTCAGAACGTGTCCGCCTAGAGCGTAAATTCCTATCCCGAAACTATTGCCAGCCTACCCTAAGTCACAGCACATCGTCTTCATCCGCCAGCATATCATCGATCGAAAGCTTTACTGCCTCATAGACAAACAATGCAGCAAGCGCGTGAGGTTGTACGATTCTTTCGCCCGTAGGACCTGGAATCAGGCCTTTTTTTAAACCTGTCGAAATATACGTATAGGCAAGAGAAGCGAGTTGATTGTCGTCATCTTCTTTATCTGCAGCCAACACAGCGAACGGAACGAATTGATCTGCTAGCTTCCGTGCCAACTCAAGCGCAACGGGATGATCTGCCTTTCGCGTAAGCACCCATACGCGATCCGCTGTCGTCAGCTCCAGCTCTTTTGTGTAACGAATAGCCCCATCTAACGGTTCGACACCGTCCAGTGCAGTCGCAGTAACAGCTTCTAATTCATCAAAAGCTGCTAAGATGATTCGTCCTTCGCCTACTAACGCTTGCGCCAATAAACGAGCAGTTTCTTCTATCGACTCTTCTTGTCCTTCAGCAATTCTCTCCAGAAGACCTCTAATTTGTGTCGTCAATATTTTCATATAAATCCCTCCAAAAGCTCAGTATAGGTGACAGAAGAAAGAAGTGCAAAAAAAGTTGACGAAAAAATAGAGGAATTGTTGGAATTTTCTTGAATAATATGACATAGACAAATAAATAGAGAAATAGATAGAGAAATAATTGAAGCTAGTTTATACTGATCAAAATAGTAGGATTAAATTGGCCACGTAAAGTCAAACGTGTAAAATTAGGGGATGGGAGTTGTATGGATGAATGAAGCATTTATTAATTGTAGATGACCAACCAGGAATTCGATTATTACTGGAGGAAATCTTCAAACCAACAGGAATAATGATAGCGCTTGCATCAAATGGAAAAGAAGCGTTAGAAATAGTTCAGAAACATAATCCAGACTGTATTTTACTTGATATGAAGATGCCGGGTATGAATGGCGTCGAAGTATTACGGGAAATCCGAACCCTCTCGCCTAACGCAATTGTCATGATGATGACGGCGTATAGTGAAATAGAATTACTTGAAGATGCCGATAAACTTGGTATTGATCAGCACTTTACCAAGCCGTTTGATATATTCGAAGTGCGTGATAGTATCTTAAAAAGGTTGGGATTACTAGACGTCTGATAGTAGTAATCAGCGCATGAATTTGATATGCTAGTGGATAGAAATTAATATAATGAAAACTCATAAAAATTCGTGGAAAACTCAAGGAGGAATTTTACATGCCACTGGTCTCGATGAAGGAAATGATGATTCAAGGTAAAGAGCAAGGATATGCAATCGGTCAATTTAACTTGAATAACCTGGAATATACGCAAGCGATCTTACAAGCCGCTGAAGAAGAGAAATCGCCTGTTATTTTAGGTGTTTCAGAAGGCGCTGCCCGTTATATGGGCGGATTCAAAACAGTCGTTATGATGGTCAAAGGATTAATGGAAGACTACGGTACAACTGTGCCGGTAGCGATTCATTTGGATCACGGTTCTAGCTTTGAGAAGTGTAAAGAAGCGATTGAAGCAGGATTTACGTCTGTTATGATTGATGCATCTTCTAAGCCACTTGAAGAAAACATTGAAATCACGAAGAAAGTGGTAGATTTCGCAAAGCAGCATAATGTATCAGTAGAAGCTGAACTTGGTGTAGTAGGCGGTCAGGAAGACGACGTGATTGCAGACGGCGTTATTTATGCTGATCCCGCTGAATGTAGAGAGCTTGTAGCTCAGACGGGTATCGATTGTCTAGCACCTGCACTTGGTTCTGTCCACGGTCCGTATAAAGGCGAACCGAATCTTGGATTTGAAGAAATGGAAGAAATCTCTAAGCAAGGAGATATTCCACTCGTGTTGCACGGCGGTACTGGAATCCCAACGAAGGATATTCAACGCGCTATTTCACTTGGCACATCCAAAATCAACGTCAATACAGAAAATCAGATTCAAGGTACAAAAGCTGTACGCGACATCTTAAACGAAGATTCCGAAGTCTATGATCCACGGAAGTATCTTGGACCAATGCGCGAAGCGATTAAAGCGACAGTAATCGGTAAAATGCGCGAGTTCGGTAGTTCACAGCAAGCGTAATTACAGAATTTCGATAGAACAAAGGAGGAGCGCACTATGTCTCCTTCTTTTGCTTTTTAGCTAAATGAATAAACCACAACTAGGAGGACAATACACGTGAAATTTTTTATCGATACAGCCAATTTTGAGGAAATTAAAGAAGCGCATAGCTGGGGGATCATCTCTGGTGTCACAACCAACCCATCGCTTGTTGCGAAAGAAAATATATCATTCCATGAGCGCTTGAAAGAAATTACGGCACTCGTACCCGGTTCTGTCAGTGCGGAAGTAATCGCGCTGGATGCAGAAGGTATGATTGCAGAAGGACGTAAACTTGCAGCACTTGCAGAAAACATCACGGTGAAATTACCGATGACACCTGAAGGGTTGAAAGCTTGTTCTGTATTTGCGGCAGAAGGTATCAAAACGAACGTCACGCTCATTTTCAATGCCAATCAAGCCTTGCTTGCAGCTCGCGCAGGGGCGACATACGTTTCACCATTTATCGGACGTTTAGATGATATTGGCCAAAATGGTGTCGAATTAATCGAAACAATCTCGGATATCTTTACAATTCACGACGTAGAGACACAAATCATCGCAGCCTCTATCAGACACCCGCAGCATATTACGGCTGCAGCACTTGCAGGAGCGCACATTGCAACGACTCCATTCAACGTACTGCAAAGTCTGTTTGCGCACCCATTGACAACTAAAGGAATCGACCAGTTTTTGAAGGATTGGGAAACTAGAGCGAATAAGTGATCGAACAAAAGGAGCTTGAAATGGACGTTTATAAAATCAAAGGGGGAAAACGACTGCAAGGAACGATCAGAGTGAGCGGAGCGAAGAACAGCGCAGTGGCACTTATTCCTGCTGCTATTCTAGCTGACTCACCTGTTACAATTGCAGGTCTTCCCGAAATTTCAGATGTCTATACATTGCAGGCGCTCGTCGAAGAAATCGGCGGCAAAGTGGAAATGAAAGATGGCACGATGATCATTGATCCAACTGAAATCATTTCTATGCCATTGCCTAACGGTAACGTAAAAAAACTTCGTGCATCCTACTATATGATGGGAGCGATGCTGGGTAAGTTTAAGCACGCAGTCATCGGGTTACCTGGAGGTTGTCACTTAGGTCCACGCCCGATAGATCAACATATAAAGGGCTTTGAAGCACTTGGCGCAAAAGTCGAAAATGAACATGGTGCTATTTATTTACGTGCAGATGAACTGCGTGGCGCGAAAATCTATTTAGATGTCGTCAGCGTGGGGGCTACGATTAATATCATGCTGGCCGCTGTTAAAGCAAAAGGCAAAACGATTATTGAAAACGCAGCGAAAGAACCTGAAATTATTGATGTAGCGACTTTGCTTTCCAATATGGGCGCGAATATTAAAGGTGCAGGAACGAATGTTATTCGTATCGAAGGCGTAGAAACATTGCATGGTACGAAACACACAATCATTCCGGATCGCATTGAAACAGGCACACATATGATCATGGCGGCTGCAATTGGTGATGGTGTCACAATCGATAACGTCATTCCGTTGCACGTTGAAGCTGTAACGGCAAAACTTCGTGAAATGGGCGTAAAAGTAGAAGTCGGTGAAGAACAGATCTACATTCCAAAAACCGAAACACTTCACGCTGTCGATGTGAAAACTCTCGTGTATCCAGGATTCCCAACAGACTTGCAGCAACCATTTGGTGTTTTGTCGACACAGGCAAAAGGTTCGTCCATTTTGACAGACACGATCTATCCAGCGCGCTTTAAGCAAATCGATGAGCTTCGTCGAATGAATGCGGACGGTAGAGTAGAGGGTCGATCAGCCATCATAACAGGACCAACGGAATTGCAAGCTGCAACGGTTGAAGCTACAGATTTACGAGCGGGAGCCGCACTATTGATCGCGGGATTATTAGCGAGCGGAGAAACAGTGATTCATGCAATTGAACATATTGAACGTGGCTACGGCGGTATTATTGAGAAGCTACAACATCTCGGCGCTGATATCAATAAAGTGAACGTGCTCGCTCCATCTTCAATTTCTGAGTGACGCTAATTGCCAAAACGTGTATAATGGACTCAAACGACACATCCATTACTTAGAAAGTAGCCGATGGATGCGGACGTAGGCAAATGAAAGGTAATACGCAAGTACGCGCTTACCGCAAACAGGAGGAACAAAACATTATGGAACGTAGTTTATCAATGGAATTAGTACGTGTAACAGAGGCGGCAGCCGTTGCGGCAGCTCGCTGGATGGGACGCGGTTTAAAGAACGAAGCAGATGACGCAGCGACAGAAGCGATGCGTACAGTATTCGATACAATTCCTATGGAAGGTGTAGTCGTTATCGGTGAAGGTGAAATGGACGAAGCGCCTATGCTATATATCGGTGAAGAGCTTGGAACGGGCCACGGACCTGCTGTAGATATCGCTGTTGATCCAGTTGAAGGTACAAATATTGTAGCAGCAGGTGGATGGAATGCGCTAGCTGTTCTGGCAGTGGCAGATAAAGGCAACTTGCTAAATGCACCGGATATGTACATGGACAAAATTGCAGTAGGACCTGAAGCTGTAGGTAAAATTGATATCGACGCAAGTGTTACAGATAACTTGAAGGCTGTAGCGGAAGCGAAAAATAAATCAGTATCTGACCTAGTAGCATCTGTTTTGAATCGCGAACGGCACGCAGCAATCATTGAAGAGATTCGTGAAGCGGGTGCGCGTATCAAATTGATCGAAGATGGCGACGTTGCAGCCGCTATAAACACAGCTTTCGATGATACAGGCGTGGATATTTTATTCGGTAGAGGCGGTGCTCCTGAAGGGGTAATCGCGGCGGTCGGATTGAAATGTCTAGGCGGAGAAATCCAAGGACGTCTCGTTCCTTCTAATGAAGAAGAGAGAGAACGTTGCATGAAAATGGGCATCGACGTGGACAAAGTTCTGATGATGGACGATTTGGTAAAAGGCGACGACTGTATTTTCGCAGCAACTGGCGTAACAGATGGTGAATTGATGGATGGTGTGCAGTTTAAAGGTGCATACTGCCGAACACAGTCAATCGTTATGCGCTCGAAATCAGGAACTATTCGTTTCGTAGAAGGTCGCCACAGCATGAAGAAAAAACCTCTTCTCGTAATGCAAAACTAACTCCCTCAATACCCGGTGTCGCAACCGGGTTCCTATTTCCTAAAACTATCTAGATCCATAATGTCCGGCTACTGAAGGAAAGGAAGTACATTACGTACTCTCCTTTCTATTTACTGTGCCAAATATTCTATACAATAAATGAAGAGTGGTGTACGCATAGATGACAATGATTACCCTCGCGGACCTCGAGAATATGACGCTCAAAGAGCTTTACTCTCTGGCGAAGCAGTTTAAGATTACCAACTATAGCAAACTGACAAAGAAAGAACTGGTCTTCGCTATATTAAAATCCCGCGCTGAACAAGAAGGTTTCTTCTTCATGGAAGGCGTCCTCGAAATTATTCAAACGGAAGGATACGGATTCCTACGTCCTATTAATTACTCATCCAGTTCGGAAGATATCTACATCTCCGCATCCCAAATCCGTCGCTTTGATCTACGTAACGGCGACAAGGTAACAGGTAAAGTCCGTCCACCAAAAGAAAACGAACGTTTCTATGGTTTACTACAAGTGGAAGCAGTCAACGGACAAAATCCAGAAGTCGCGCGCGAACGCGTTCATTTCCCGGCATTAACACCTTTGTATCCAGACCGTCAAATTAATTTGGAAACATCAAAGAACAATGTTTCCACACGTATCATGGACCTTGTTTCTCCAGTCGGATTTGGTCAGCGTGGATTAATCGTCGCTCCCCCGAAAGCCGGAAAAACGATGTTGTTGAAAGAAATCGCCAATTCAATCACAACAAACCATCCCGACGCGGAACTCATTGTACTACTGATCGACGAACGTCCAGAAGAAGTAACGGACATCGAACGTTCTGTTAAAGCAGACGTAGTCAGTTCTACATTCGATGAAGTGCCACAAAACCATGTTAAAGTAGCGGAACTCGTTCTCGAACGCGCAATGCGTCTTGTCGAAAGTAAACGTGATGTCATTATCTTAATGGACTCCATCACACGGCTGGCACGCGCATTCAACCTAGTCATCCCACCGAGCGGCCGAACACTGTCCGGGGGAATCGACCCAGCAGCCTTCCATCGACCAAAAAGATTCTTTGGTGCTGCACGTAACATCGAAGAAGGCGGGAGCTTAACCATCCTTGCCACAGCCCTAGTCGAAACCGGCTCGCGCATGGACGAAGTCATCTACGAGGAATTTAAAGGAACTGGTAACATGGAGCTACATCTAGACCGCAACCTAGCCGAACGTAGAATTTTCCCGGCACTCGACATCCGTCGCTCGGGCACGCGAAAAGAAGAACTACTCATTCCGAAAGCCAACTTGGAAAAATTGTGGGCCATTAGAAAAACATTTTCAGATTCCCACGATTTCACCGAACGCTTCATGAAGAAATTGAGCCAGTCCGAAACCAATGAAGAATTTTTCAATAAGCTTAACGAAGAAATGAAAGCGAAAAAAGGCAAAGGACTTATCTGATTAACTACGGTGTAGGGTGCAGATTTTCTTGTTTTGCTCATAAACAAATATAAATGTGTGATGTGCGTACTGACTAAGTGAAGATTGCAGCGAAAGCTGGGGGACGACTCCGGAAGGATCAGCCCGAGCGTTGAGACAACCAAAAGGGAGCTTCGCGACCTGGTTGGCTCAACGAGTGGCCATCCGGAAAGCATCCCCCAGCTGGGAAATCTAACCCATAACCAAGTCTAATAATCCCAATAAATATCCAAATCAAACAGTTGCACAACGTAGCGGATTTTGCTATACTAATCAAGTACAGTATTTCTGTACACCGCATATACGGCTGACAAACACGGGTCGTGTACGGCATCGATCGTTTTATTGACAACTGGTTAATAAAACATCCATAATTTCACACTCTGTTCCAGATGGTTCAGGGCGAAAGGAGAGATATCGATGAAAGCAGGAATTCATCCCAATTACAAACTTTCAACAGTAACTTGCTCATGTGGCAATACGTTTGAAACAGGTTCTGTAAAAGAAGATATTCGAGTGGAAGTTTGCTCAGAATGTCACCCATTCTATACTGGCCGTCAGAAGTTTGCTACTGCAGATGGACGAGTTGACCGTTTCAACAAAAAATACGGCATCAAGTCAGAAGGACAAGAGTAATAAAAGCCAGATACCCGTCAGGTGCAATCATGCCAGACGGGTATTTTTATTAATTTATTGTGTAAGTTGCTCTATCTGCGTGTGTATGCGCTCAATGCGCGTGTGTATCCGCTCAAAGTCGCGTGTTATGCGCTCTAATTGCGTGCGTATCCGCTCAAAGTCGTGCGTTATTCGCTCTAACTGCGTGCGTACCCGCTCATAGTTGCGCATGCGCTCAATGTGCGTGTGTACCCGCTCAAAGTCGTGCGTAATGCGCTCAATCCGCGTGCGTACCCGCTCAAAGTCACGCGTAACGCGCTCAATGCGCGCGTCCACCCGCTCATAATCACACGTTAACCGCTCTATCGCATCATCACCACATATACATAAACACAAACGCAACATCGAAAGGAGATTGACCATGTACGTTTCAATGCAAGGCGGCTGGATGGAAGTCATCTGCGGCAGTATGTTTTCGGGTAAATCGGAGGAGCTCATTCGCCGCATTCGTCGGGCAGAATTTGCCAAACAAAAGATTGCGGTATTCAAACCGGCAATTGATGATCGGTATAGCGAGGAAGCAATTGTCAGCCACGACGGTGCATCCACTATCGCCAATCCTATTTCCAAGGCGAGTGAAATACCGAACCTCGTATCAGATGATTTCGATGTGGTCGCCATTGATGAAGCTCAATTTTTTGACCAAGATATTATTGAGGTCGCGATCACACTCGCCGATCGCGGATTTCGCGTGATCATTGCGGGACTCGATCAAGACTTCAGAGGCGAACCGTTCGGACCGATGCCAGAATTAATGGCCGTGGCCGAACTGGTGACAAAACTCCAAGCGGTCTGTACCGTTTGTGGATCACCTTCGAGCCGAACGCAACGATTAATAGATGGACAACCTGCATGCCAAGACGATCCCATCATTCTTGTCGGTGCATCCGAAGCATACGAACCACGTTGCCGAAAGCACCACGAAGTGCCTGTTAATCGTGCGCAACATGTAAAATAAACATATTTCCGTCTATCCTTAAGCAACAAAGGATAGACGGTTCTGCTATATACTAGTATATATCCCATAATTTCAGAAGAGGTGAACCAACTATGTTCGATAGACTGCAGGCAGTGGAAGACCGTTATGATCGACTCAATGAATTACTTAGTGACCCGGAAATCGTCAATGATCTGGATAAATTACGAAACTATTCGAAAGAACAATCTGATTTACAAGACACGGTCGAAGTATACCGTGAATACAAAAATGTTTACACTCAATATAATGATGCGAAAGAAATGCAAAATGAGCCACTTGATGACGAAATGAAAGAATTAGTCAAAATGGAAATGGATGAACTCGAAGACCGTATCGAGTCACTTGAAGAACAACTAAAAGTATTGCTGATTCCGAAAGATCCAAATGACAATAAAAGTGTCATCATGGAAATCCGAGGCGCTGCAGGTGGAGACGAAGCAGCCTTATTTGCTAGTAGTTTATATCGTATGTATACACGCTACGCGGAAATGAATCATTGGAAAGTGGAAGTCATCGATTCTTCGCCAACTGAACTTGGCGGTTTTAAAGAAATTATTTTCATGATCGATGGCAAAGGGGCCTATTCCAAGTTGAAGTACGAAAATGGAGCGCATCGCGTGCAACGTGTACCGGAAACGGAATCAGGTGGGCGCACACATACGTCGACTGCTACCGTTGCGTGCTTGCCTGAAGCGGAAGAAGTAGAAATTGAGATTCATGATAAAGATATCCGTACCGATACATTCGCTTCATCGGGGCCGGGTGGACAATCCGTCAACACGACTATGTCTGCAGTGCGCCTTACGCATTTGCCGACGGGTACGACGGTATCGATTCAAGACGAAAAATCTCAAATTAAAAATAAAGAAAAAGCGATGAAAGTCTTGCGTGCGCGTGTCTACGATAAGTTTATGCAAGAAGTGCAAGCCGAATACGATGAAAAACGGAAATCTGCCGTTGGATCAGGGGATCGTTCAGAGCGTATTCGCACTTACAACTTCCCGCAAAACCGTGTGACTGACCATCGAATCGGTTTGACTATCCAAAAACTCGATCAGATTATTGAAGGGAAATTGGATGAAGTAATCGATGCGTTGATTATAGAAGAACAAGCACACCGCTTGGAAAGTTTGGATCGCAATGACTAAGACCGTTCTTGAGTCTGTGCAACAAGCGCAGCAATTATTGCAGGAACGCGAAATGGACACGCATGCAGCTGAAATGGCGATGCGTTTTGTCACAGGAATGAGTCAGGCTAATTATTTGGCCAGTTTTCGTGAACATATTTCGGACGAAACGTCTTCACGATTCTGGGCAATCATCACGGAATTATTAACCGGTAAGCCCATTCAATATATTCTCGGTGAAGAGTCATTTTACGGCTATTTATTTGAGGTCAATGAACACGTCCTGATTCCACGTCCTGAAACGGAAGAACTCGTACACTATGCATTGCAACGAGCGAACCAATTATTCGGAGATCGAGTCATTCAAGTGGCGGATATTGGTACGGGAAGTGGGGCGATTGCTGTCGCCTTCAAAAAAGAACGACCGACTGCAAAAGTAACTGCCACTGATTTCAGTGAAGCGGCGCTTGAAGTCGCAAAACGCAATGCCGAGCGTAATGAAGCAGATATAACGTTTATGCAAGGGGATATGGAAGAACCGTTGAAATCGCAAAAATGGGATATCATCCTATCCAATCCCCCGTACATCGCAGAACATGAAAAATCTGTTATGTCACCAACTGTTTACGATTTCGAACCGCAAACTGCGCTGTTCGCCGAAGAGGACGGTCTCTATTTTTATCGCAGACTAGCGGAAAACTTGTCGCCTCTGATGAATCATCCCTCGCTTATCGGTTTTGAAATCGGCTATCAGCAAGGAGCTATTGTGCAAGAATACTTACAAAAATCCTTTCCGAAAGCGACAGTGGAAATCGTTCAAGATATCAATAAAAAAGATCGAATGATATTTTGTGAGATTCGATGAATAAAATCTCCTCCTGCGGGTCAAGATAGAGTGCAGGAGGGGATGACATGTTACAAGATTATCCGATTAACCAACAAACGAATCAAACTTCGAAACTAGTAGCATTTATAGAATTTGTACTTATATTACTTACTATTCAAGCGGTGTTGCTTGTATTTGGACAGCAGGTAGCTACAAGTGAAGCGACGCAATTTCGTATTCTTGCAAACTCTAATACTGTAGCAGATCAACAAGTGAAACGAGATGTGCAAGAAAAAATTGCGCCATTACTTGAGCAGGCGATCAATCAATCAGCGAACGTGGAGCAAATCAATGATACACTTCAAAGGTTAGAGCCAACGCTTCTTGCAATCGCGAAAGCAGAAGTGAATGGCGCGCATGTAACGCTTGAGCACAGTGCTGCAGTGATTCCGCCAAAAAGGGTAGGGTATTTCGTTCAGCCACAAGATGTTTACGAAGCATATGTTGTGAAAATCGGAGCGGGTCGGGGCGATAATTGGTGGTGTTCATTGTTTCCGAATGTTTGCTTCCCTGAAGAAGCGACAGTGAGTGAAACAGAAGAACAAGAACCTGTTACATTCTTCGTTTGGGAGTGGATAAAATCGCTGTTCAAATGAACATATTCACATTTATTGTGGATAAGATAGATAAAATGTGTATAAAGAGGGGTTGAGCAAGTGGACACTATGCGGGAAATAGTGGATAACCTAGTGGATAATGATAGAATCTATGAACAAGCTGTGGATATCCTGAACTCCGGGGGGATTGTTGCCTTTCCGACTGAAACAGTTTACGGTTTGGGAGCCATTGCGACGGATGAGCAAGCAGTACAGCGGATCTTCGAAGCGAAAGGAAGACCTTCAGATAATCCGCTGATCGTACATATTGGGAACCAGGCAGACATTGAAAAATACGCAACCGATATCCCTGAAATTGCAGACATACTAATGAAAGCATTTTGGCCAGGACCATTGACGTTAATTATGGAGAAAAAGCCCGGAGTCATTGCAGATGTCGTCACAGCTAGACTTAGTACAGTAGCCATCCGTATGCCAGACCACCCGATAGCATTGGCGTTACTGCGCAAATTAGATCAGCCGTTAGCGGCGCCAAGTGCAAATCGTAGCGGCAAGCCAAGCCCGACGGAAGCGGATCATGTCTATCACGATTTAATCGGTAGAGTTCCGTTGATTTTGGATGGTGGAGAGACAGGGGTAGGCCTTGAATCCACCATTTTGGATATCACGGTTACACCGCCTGTCATTTTGCGACCGGGCGGTATTACGAAAGAGCAGTTGGAGGAGGTGATTGGCACAGTCCATATGGCTACGTTACCTACAGATCAAACGTCAACACCACGTGCGCCGGGGATGAAATATGTCCATTACGCACCTGAAGCGCCGTTGTTGATCATCGAGCCGAATGCGAATTCTATTGCCCAAGCGTTAAAGACCATTCATCAACAAAATAAACGTGTCGCCATCATCGGACCGGATGAGTTATACACAGAACAAGCCGATTGGTACTTTTCCACAGGCTCCATCCATAATCGTGAAGCGATGGCATCCAGTCTTTATAAAGCGATTCGTCAATGCGACAATACAGAGGCAGATATGATTCTCGCCGTTGAGACGGATCATGCTGGTATCGGTGCAGCGTTTATGAATCGTCTAGATAAAGCATCAGACGGCAAGCGTTTCACCGAATAACATTTCGCTAATGATGAATAGCCTCCTTCAGCAACCGCATAGGATGAGTAGATGCGAGACGTGCGAGGGGGCTTATTTTTTGATAGAAATCATAGCGGCTATCGTTACAACAATCGATATTCTAATCGTCTATACATTTCTCCAACTGCGGCGGGGTCGATTGATGATCTTGCTGTGGACTACTATACTGAATATGTTGCTGCCACTTATCGGTTTCTACGCAGGGGAATGGGCGATGATCTATTTCGCGGGATGGGGCCATGCGCTCTCGAGTGTACTGCTTTCACTCATCGGACTTCACATTCTTCTCTCGGACAGCGATGAACCGTCAGTGGTCAATAAAATCTCCCCGTTTTTCTTAGCGCTGATCGTCAGCGTGGATGCATTCGGGGTGAGTGTGACATTCGGTATGATGCAGCTGAATAAATGGCTGTTTATTTTCGTATCAGGCTTCTTTTCTTTTACGTTTTCGGCTATTGCTTTCTTGTCCGCAGGCCGTCTGCGTGTAATTAATGGTACATTTATTCGAAGATTGGCAGGTATCGTATTTATCTGTATGGGTGTATTGTCCTTTGTTTATTGAAAATAGTGTATCTTTTCTCTCATAAATCCGTTATTCTGTAAAGTAGGTGAAGAAAATGAATATTTATTTTATTTGTACAGGCAACACATGTAGAAGTCCTTTGGCAGAAGCGTTAGTCAATCATGCCAATGTGCCAGGTATTACCGCGAAATCAGCAGGTATTCATGCGATGGATGGCTTGCCGATTTCCGCGAACTCCGCACAGTTGCTGACGGAAGAAAAAATCCCTTTTACTCCATATTCTAATGAAGTCAAGTCTGCTGATATGGAGTGGGCAGATATTGTTTTAACGATGACAGCGAATCATCGAGATTTCCTGCACAGTCGTTATCCTGCAATGAAAGAAAAAGTGTTTACGTTAAAAGAATACGCGGGTACAATGACAGGTCTTGATGTGCATGATCCATATGGTGGTGATTTGGAAACCTACCGCACCACATTTCATGAGCTGACTACACTCATTAACTCCGTCATCCGACAACAAGCGGAGGGGAACTTATGAACGAACCGAAAAAAGTAGGACTACGGGCGAAACTCGTCTTATTTATTGTGATTCTTGCAATCATTACGTATACGACAAGTGCTGTATTCATTAACTGGGTACAGCCAACTTTCTTTCCAAATGTACGACCATTCGTATTTCAACTGCTTACATATGCGATGGGCATTATGTGGTCGGGAATTTTAGCGGCCATGTTCAGTACCATTTTGACCAAGCCATTGCAACGTTTGGAAACTGCCGCTATGAAGGTGGCGGATGGGAAAATCGGTGCGGACATTCAGTTGCCGAACTCATCGGATGAAATTCATTCCGTTTCCAAAGCATTCCAGCAAGTGGTCGTCAATTTACGTAACATAATTGAACAAATTGAATCCAACTTTCAAGCTACTGCCCAATCTGTCGATGAATTGACGAATGAGACAAGCGCTGCGTCCGGCCAATCTGATGCCATTGCGCGCACTATTGGAGAAATTTCCAATGGTGCAGAAAACACATCGGAGTCGATTCGAGAAACGGTCAATGCGATTGAAGATATTCGTCAACTGGCCGTGGAAGTCAATGATCGAGCGGGACAATCATCCGAGCAATCTAAAGTGATGTTAAAAGAATTACACGCGACAACGGAAATTTTCCAATCGGTATTAGCGGGAATTCATCAAATGAGCAATCAAAGCGAGCATTCATTGGAAACGATACAAGTACTAGATGAAAATGCGCATAAGATCAGCGAAATCGTGGAACTTGTCGGCAACATCGCGGGGCAGACAAACTTACTGGCGCTAAATGCTTCTATAGAAGCGGCGCGGGCGGGAGAGCATGGTAAAGGCTTCGCTGTCGTGGCAGAAGAAGTTCGTAACTTAGCAGATGAAAGTGCAAATGCCGTCCAGATGATTTCCGGACTTGTTCAAACGATCCAATCTGACGTCAAACAAGTCGTAGCGGAAATGAAGCAACAAGTAGAAACGGCATCCACTGAGGCTACACGTGCGACGAAAACAAATGAAAACGTTGAAACGATGACCGCCACCATCCAGACGATGGCGCATTATGTAGAAGAAATTGGCCAAATCGTCAGCAACCAAATGCAGACGATCGAGCTTACGGCCAAGCAGTCGTTAGAGGTAGCGACGATTGCAGAGCATACTTCAGCGGGAGCAGAAGAAGTTCGCGCGGCCACGGAAGAGCAGGTAGCGTCTATAGATCAAACGAAGAATAAGGCGTTAGAGCTGAAGGAGCAATCGGAAGAGTTGTATAAAGTGATCCGGAAGTTCGACCGAACGCCCGTGTAATAAATCATAACGATGCTGAGGTATTTTACACTCTGGATCGTTTTTTTTATTTGTGAAGCAGGGGTCAAGGTGCTTGCGCAGATCGGAAAGGTGGAAAATTCCGAATTAAGCGCCTGATTTTCTGCTTACAATGATGTGAATACGACTTCATAGACCTAAAACACGTACGATTATTTCACTTTATTCATAAAACATTCGTCTTTATGACAAAACTTCAACGTTTCAAAATGAAAATTTCAAAAAGAGTACAGTAAAACCGATGATTTTTTTATGGAACAATGATAGAATAAGCGATAAGTAAAAATAGAAATGAGGGTGCGCAGTGAAAGTTGCAATTTCTTCAGACCACGGAGGCAACCATCTCCGAAAAGAGATCACCAATCTATTAACCGAACTCGACATAGAATATATCGACTACGGACCGGATGCCGACACTTCCGTCGATTATCCAGACTATGCAGTACCCGTAGCGAATGACGTCGTAGCGGGGAAAGTAGACCGCGGAATCTTGATTTGTGGCACAGGAATCGGCATGTCCATTTCCGCCAATAAAATCAAAGGAATCCGTTGCGCGCTCGTTCATGATGTATTTAGCGCTAAGGCAACACGCGAACATAATGATTCCAACATGTTAGCAATGGGGGAACGCGTTATTGGACCAGGGCTGGCAAGAGAAATCGTTAGCGCTTGGCTTGAAACAGAATTTGAAGGCGGCCGTCACGAGCGCCGTATAAATAAAATGATGGAACTTGAAAAGAACTAAAGAAAGTAGGTGGAACAAGTGGATGCCATTCAATTATGGAAACTGCAGCTAGAACAAGCATTGACCGAGTTTGCCGAACAAGCACCACCTGCCGAAGGGACGATTTTCGTCATCGGCTGTTCTACTTCTGAAGTGGCAGGTGCGCGCATCGGCACGAACGGCGCACTGGAAATAGGGGAGGCTTTATTCGTACCGCTCCAAGCGTTCGCGGATAAATATCATGTACATTTAGCTTTCCAAGGCTGCGAGCATATCAACCGTGCAATCACATTGGAACGCAAGACGGCGCAGCAATTTCATTTGGAACCTGTATCCGTCGTGCCTGTTTTTAAGGCGGGTGGCTCGATGTCTACCTATGCATACAAGCAATTTAGCGATCCCGTCGTAGTAGAATCGGTGCAAGCAAATGCCGGTATCGACATCGGACAAACGTTAATTGGCATGCAAATGAAGCCGGTCGTAGTACCAATCCGCACATCGATTGATAAAATCGGTGAAGCGGTCATCACACTTGCGACCACTCGTCCGAAATTAATTGGCGGAAGTCGTGCGAAATACGAATAAACCGTGTACAATACAAGAAAATATAAAACTATCAGAAAAAAGGGGATACTATCCAATGGACTTAAGCAATGTACAACGCAATGATGAAGCAGTTTATGAAGCAATCATGGCTGAAAAGAACCGTCAAAACTCGAACATCGAATTAATCGCATCTGAAAACTTCGTAACGGAAGCAGTAATGGAAGCACAAGGATCCTACTTGACGAATAAATATGCTGAAGGATATCCGGGCAAGCGTTACTACGGCGGATGTGAGCACGTGGACGTAGTCGAAAACATCGCACGCGATCGCGTTAAAGAAATTTTTGGCGCGGCATATGCAAACGTACAACCACACTCTGGCGCACAAGCCAACATGGCTGTATACTTCACAGCGCTTGAGCCAGGCGACACAGTTCTTGGGATGAACCTTTCCCACGGTGGCCACTTAACACACGGTTCACCAGTTAACTTCTCCGGAAAGCTTTATAATTTCGTAGATTACGGTGTAACAAAAGAAGAAGAAGTAATCGACTATGAAGATGTGCGCCAAAAAGCGCTTGAGCACAAGCCGAAGATGATCGTTGCGGGTGCAAGTGCATACCCACGCGCAATCGACTTCGCAAAATTCCGTGAAATTGCGGATGAAGTCGGCGCATACTTGATGGTAGATATGGCACACATCGCGGGTCTAGTCGCAGTAGGCGAGCATCAAAATCCAGTTCCACACGCACACTTCGTGACATCCACAACGCATAAAACATTGCGCGGACCACGTGGCGGTATCATTCTATTAAATGAAGAAACAGCTGAAGAATTTGGCAAGAAAATTGACAAAACTGTATTCCCAGGCGTTCAAGGTGGTCCTTTAATGCACGTCATCGCTGCAAAAGCGGTAGCGTTCAAAGAAGTATTGGATCCTTCATTCAAAGAATATGCACAACAAGTAAAGAAAAACGCTGTAGCATTAGCTGAAAAACTACAATCAGAAGGTATCGACGTCGTTTCTGGCGGTACAGACAACCACATCGTGCTTGTGAAGCTAAAATCACTTGATCTAACAGGTAAAGTAGCAGAGCACGTATTGGACGAGATCGGTATTACAGTAAATAAAAACACGGTACCATTCGACACAGAAGGTCCATTCGTCACTTCTGGTATCCGCATCGGTACACCGGCTGTTACTACTCGTGGTTTCGTAGAAGAAGATATGGTGGAAGTGGGACGGATCATCGCAACATTATTGAAAAACCACGAAGACCCATCAGCAAAAGAAGAAGCACGCAAAGCTGTTACAGCTCTAACAGATCAGCACCCTCTATATAAGTAAGAAAACTAACGCCTTGACCTTGTGTCAGGCGTTTTTTTATATGGAGGCGGGTGTTTATGAGCGGATATTGGGGGTTATAGAGCGGGTGAGCGTGTGGATAGAGCGGTTAGACTGGTTGATTGAGCAGTTAAGCAGGAACATAGAGCGACTTGGCCGTCTTATAGAGCGTTTAAGCGGAAAGATAGAGCGGCCTGTCCAGTTTATAGAGTGCTTAAGTGGAATAGAGCGGTTTGACCGTCTTATAGAGCGTTTAAGCAGAAACATAGAGCGGCCCGGTCGTCTTATAGAGCGCTTAAGCAGGAAGATAGAGCGGTGCGACCAGCTTATAGAGCGCTCAAGCAGGAAGATAGAGCGACCAGACCAGTTTAAAGAGTGCTTAAGTGGAATAGAGCGGTTTGACCGTCTTATAGAGCGTTTAAGCAGAAACATAGAGCGGCCCGGCCGTCTTATAGAGCGCTCAAGCGGGAACATAGAGCGGTCCGACCAGCTTATAGAGCGCTCAAGCGAAAAGATAGAGCGGCCAGACCAGTTTATAGAGTGACTAAGTGGAATAGAGCGGTTTGACCGTCTTATAGAGCGTTTAAGCAGAAGCATAGAGCGACCCGGCCGTCTTATAGAGCGCCTAAGCAGAAACATAGAGCGGCCCGACGAACTTATAGAGCGCTCCCCAAAGAAATATGATTCTTCACAAAACTAAATATTCTTCTCGCATTATTTTCATTACGACAAATCACACAAGTTCACTGCGCTTGACGATCGATTTCTGTTATAATGTACAAGATATTCCGAAAAGGAGCGATACCAATGGGAAAAGTACATGTATTTGATCATCCATTAATTCAACACAAACTGACGTTTATACGAAAGGCCGATACAGGAACGAAAGAATTTCGCGAGCTTGTGAACGAATTAGCCACACTTATGGCATTTGAAATTACACGGGATCTTCCAACACAGGAAATTACGATTCAAACACCTGTTTGCGAAGCTAAATCTCGTATCTTGGCAGGGAAAAAATTGGGGATTGTTCCGATTTTACGTGCGGGCATTGGCATGGTAGACGGCATCATCGATTTAATTCCGGCAGCAAAAGTGGGACATGTTGGATTATTCCGCGACCCAGAAACGTTAAAGCCTGTTGAATACTTTGTAAAGTTACCTTCTGACGTGGCGGAGCGCGAATTCATCGTAGTGGATCCGATGCTTGCGACAGGGGGAACGGCGGTCGAAGCAATCAATTCGATGAAAAAGCGTGGCGCGGTGAACATTAAATTTATGTGTTTAGTCGCTGCTCCTGAAGGCGTCGAAGTGCTGACGGAAGCTCATCCGGACGTAGACGTGTATATTGCAGCACTTGACGAAAAGCTGGACGAACACGGCTATATCGTCCCTGGACTAGGTGACGCGGGTGACCGTTTGTTCGGCACGAAATAATGGAGGGATCATTCATTGACTAAGAAATGGAAAGTGATGACGATATTCGGTACGAGGCCGGAAGCTATCAAAATGGCGCCGCTTGTTCTTGAACTAGAAAAGCACCCCGATGAAATCGAATCCATCGTGACAGTCACTGCGCAGCATCGTCAAATGCTGGACCAAGTGCTGGAAACCTTTAACATCACGCCAGACTATGATTTGAATATTATGAAAGACCGTCAAACACTCATTGACGTGGCAACACGCGGCCTTGAAGGTTTGGATAAAGTTATGAAAGAAGCGCAACCGGATATCGTGCTTGTCCACGGCGATACATCGACGACGTTTATCGGGAGTCTCGCTGCGTTTTATAATCAAATTTCCGTTGGTCACGTTGAAGCAGGATTGCGTACGTGGAATAAGTTTTCGCCGTATCCTGAAGAAATGAATCGCCAACTGACAGGTGTTATTGCGGATCTTCATTTTTCGCCAACTGAAAAATCAGCGCAAAATTTACTAGATGAAGGTAAAAACAAAGAGCGCATCTATGTCACAGGCAACACGGCAATCGACGCGTTGAAAACGACGGTAGATCCTGAATACCATCATCCGATTTTCGATCAGCTTGGAGACGATCGTTTGGTGCTATTGACGGCACACCGACGTGAAAACCTCGGTGAACCAATGCGCAATATGTTCCGTGCAATCAATCGTTTGCTCGATAAACACGATGATATTCAAGTGATCTATCCGGTACACATGAATCCAGCTGTACGTGAAGTGGCGGATGAACTGCTAGGCGACAACGACCGCATTCATCTGATCGAGCCGCTAGAAGTGTTGGACTTCCATAACTTCGCAGCGCGTTCGCACATCATCCTTACAGATTCAGGCGGTATCCAAGAAGAAGCACCTTCACTTGGAAAACCTGTCATTGTTTTGCGGGATACAACCGAGCGCCCGGAAGGTATCGATGCGGGGACACTGCGCTTAGCGGGAACAGAAGAAGAAAACATCTTCCAACTATCCGACGCACTGTTATCCAATGATGCGGAATACGAAAAAATGTCCAAGGCCCACAACCCATATGGCGACGGCCACGCATCCGCACGAATAGTAGAATCTCTTCTCAACTATTTACATTCACTATAAGATTCAAAACAGCAGAGAACTTTCATCTGCTGTTTTTTCTTGTCTGCAAATAAAGTTGTTAAGAGAGGGAGGGGTTGTTACCTTCACCTTCCAACCACAAATCTTACTTCAATGAACTAAGAATAGTACCACCCACTTTCACTGCAAAGGATTGGCGCGAGCCCATGGGAAAGCGTCCCTCCGAAGCACCAATCCTCACCCCAACACTCTGCCGGCATCATATAGCAATAAAACAATGTCCCCCAGAACATTTCAATCTAAAAACACAAGCAAAATTCCACTCTAGAAAAAACGGTAAAACCACCATATAAAGTCAGAAAACAAATATGTCGAATGTTTGACAAAGAGAACACATTGTGAATTTATTCACCTGAATCAATTGACATAAAAAACCCTCTATTGTATGCTAACAAAGGGTAAGATTGATAAGGAACTCATACATAAATTGAGTACAGAAATCATGTTTCGTAGGTTTCAAGTCTTCACTCGGAAGCGCTAGTTCCTAACACATTGTCGACGTCGCACATAGCAACGTCACCTGGTGGACGGAAAAGGCGATTCACTTACAATTTCCAGATTTCTTCACAAGGAATCTATGTCGTTGAAAAATATCAAAACGACAAAGACTCAACACTCGACACAAGTCGGGAATTACTGAACACTTCAGACGCTGTAATCCAAAATACGAATTGGGAGAATAAACAATGCAAAGTATGCAGGAAATTTTCAAACAGCAGAAGAAGAGTTTCTTTTTTTTGCTTGCATTGTTCGTGCTCGGTTGGTTTTTCTTGGACTACCGGACAATCTTCGCTGGGCTCATCTTAGGTTCACTTTTCGGTATGTATAACTTTTGGATTCTCGTTCGACGGATGGAACGGTTTGACCGCTCTATCGATGAAGGGAAGCGAGCGAAGTCATTAGGTATGGGCTTACGTTTTGCATCAGGTGTAGGGGCTACGGCCATTGCACTCGTTATGCCGGAGGAGTTTGATCTGATCAGCACGGTAATCGGGTTAATGATACCCTATGCATTGCTGTTTACTGGTCATCTGCTGTTCCAATGGAAGCAATGACACTTTACTAGCAAGGGGAGGTGAACAAAAACGTGAATCATGAAAATCCACAGTTTATTTTATTCGGAATCGGGTTTAACCCATCGAATATACTGATGTTGTTTGTAACGTGTCTGATTGTCTTCCTGATTGCAGTTGCATCTACACGGCGGCTTCAAATGAAACCTACGGGTATGCAGAACTTCATGGAGTGGGTCATGGACTTTGTCAAAGGCATCATCAAAAATAACATGGACTGGAAAACGGGAGGCCGCTTCCACGTACTAGGTATCACTTTAATCATGTTTGTCTTTGTTGCAAATATGATTGGACTTCCATTCGCAATCGTATGGGATCACCAACTTTGGTGGAAATCACCGACAGCCGATCCAGTTATCACGTTAACCCTCGCTGCTACAGTTGTTGCGTTAACGCATTACTATGGTGTGAAACAGCTCGGAATGGGCAAGTATTTGAAATCATACTTCCAGCCAATTCCATTCTTGGCACCACTAAAGATCATTGAGGAATTCGCAAACACGTTGACACTTGGTCTTCGTCTTTACGGTAACATTTTCGCAGGTGAAATCTTGATTGGTTTACTTGCAACATTGGGTGCTTCAAGCATCTTCGGTCTTGCCGGAGCTGTTATACCAGCACTTGCATGGCTCGGTTTCTCGGTATTCATCGGGGCGATCCAAGCATTTATCTTCGTTATGTTAACGATGGTCTATATGGCTCACAAAGTCAGCACAGATCACTAAACATATATTTACCCTGTAATCAGGGAACAAAACCACAAAGAATATTAGGAGGAAATACAAAATGGCAGGTATGGGTTTATTAGCAGCAGCTATTGCAGTTGGTCTAGGTGCACTTGGTGCAGGTATCGGTAACGGTTTAATCGTTTCTAAGACAGTTGAAGGGATCGCTCGTCAACCAGAAGCACGTGGCGTTCTACAAACAACAATGTTCATTGGTGTTGCATTGGTTGAGGCACTTCCAATCATCGCAACTGTTATTGCGTTTATCGTAATGAACAAATAATATTTGTGTTATATGGCGAAGCATGCAGTCTCGGTCTTCGCCATTGCTTTATGTCAACATTTAAACAACTGATAGGTCTGAATAATAGAATGTTCCAATTAGAGTAAGAAACGAAAGAGTCATGAGCTCTTGAAGGGAGTGAAACAATCGTGTTGGATACCTTCGTCCTCTTATCAGCAAACGCTGACGCAGGATTTTTAGCAAGTTTAAACCAACGTCTAAATTTAGGCGACATTATCGTCACTGTAGTATTTTTCACGATTCTCATGGTACTTCTAAAGAAGTTTGCATGGGGTCCGTTAATGGGCGTGATGGATCAACGAGCGCAATTAATCGCTACGGAGATCGAACAAGCCGAAGCAAGTCGTCAAGAATCTGCAAAGCTTCTTGAAGAGCAACGTGTTCTATTAAAAGAAGCACGCGAAAGCGCACAATCTATCGTAGAGAATGCGAAGAAACAAGGTGACACTCAACGTGAAGAGCTGATTATGGCTGCACGCGCTGAAGCTAACCGTATGAAAGAATCTGCAACTCTTGAAATTGCTACTGAAAAAGAGAAAGCAGTTGCAGCAGTTCGCGAAGAATTCGTATCTCTTTCTATCTTGGCTGCGTCTAAGGTTCTTGGGAAGGAAATTTCTGAGGAAGATAACCGCGCATTGATCGAAGAAACGATTGTGAAGGCAGGCGAAGGGCGATGAGCCAATCGGTAATCGCAAAACGCTATGCCGTTGCATTATTTGAAGCAGCGCAGGAAAAGCAACAAACGCTTTCCGTGCAAGCTGATCTAAAAGAATTACAAAAAGTATTTGCTGATGAAAAACAATTTGACGAGTTATTAATTTCGCCAAAGTTTTCTATTGAGAAGAAGAAAGAATTGATTGGGCAACTTTTCAATGGAGCAAACCAACTTGTATTGAACACACTATATGTGCTGATCGATGCAGGCCGTATTGAAGAAATAGGCAATCTAATCGAAGACTTCCAGGAACTCGCTAACGAGGCTTCCGGAGTTGCCGAAGCGAAAGTCTACTCTACTCGTTTGCTTTCAGTTGAAGAAAGTACAGCTATCTCTACTGCCTTTGCGCACAAAGTAGGAAAACAATCATTGCATATCGAGAACATTATTGATCCAAGCTTGATCGGTGGCATTCGCCTTCAGATCGGCAACCAAATTTACGACAGTAGTGTCAGTGCAAAGCTGGCGCGTCTGGAACGTCAATTAATCAATTAATTTGAATTAAGAGGGGTGACATACATGGGCATCAAAGCTGAGGAAATTAGCGGTCTGATCAAACAACAGATCGAAAATTATCAGTCTGAAATGGAAGTAAGTGAAACAGGTACTGTAATCCGTGTAGGTGACGGTATCGCACTTGCTCATGGCCTCGACAATGTCATGGCGGGGGAACTTCTTGAGTTCTCTACCGGCGTAATGGGTCTGGCACAAAACTTGGAAGCGAACAACGTAGGTATCGTTATCCTTGGGCCATACACAGACATTAAAGAAGGCGATGAAGTTCGTCGTACAGGCCGTATTATGGAAGTACCAGTCGGAGAAGAATTGATCGGACGTGTAGTCAATTCACTTGGACAACCAGTTGATGGACTAGGTCCAATCAATACAACAAAAACGCGTCCTATCGAAAGCCCTGCACAAGGGGTTATGGCGCGTAAATCAGTTCACGAACCATTGCAAACAGGAATCAAAGCGATTGACGCTCTAGTTCCAATCGGTCGTGGACAACGTGAATTAATCATCGGTGACCGTCAAACAGGTAAAACGACTGTTGCAATTGACGCAATTCTAAACCAAGCGGACCAAGACATGATCTGTATCTATGTTGCAATTGGTCAAAAAGAATCTACTGTTCGTGGAGTTGTTGAAACTCTACGCAGAAACGGTGCACTCGATTACACAATCGTCGTTACTGCATCTGCATCAAGCCCGTCGCCAATGCTATTCTTGGCACCATATACAGGCATTTCGATGGCAGAAGAATTCATGTTCGAAGGCAAGCACGTGCTAATCGTTTATGATGATCTATCTAAACAAGCAGCAGCTTACCGTGAACTGTCCTTGCTACTTCGTCGTCCTCCAGGTCGTGAAGCATATCCAGGGGATGTCTTCTACCTACACAGCCGTCTACTTGAGCGTGCTGCAAAGTTGAATGACGAACTAGGAGCAGGATCTATTACAGCATTGCCGTTCGTTGAGACACAAGCGGGAGATATCTCTGCTTATATCCCAACAAACGTAATTTCTATTACAGACGGACAAATCTTCTTGCAGTCTGACCTATTCTTCTCAGGTGTACGTCCAGCGATCAACGCCGGTCTTTCCGTATCCCGTGTTGGTGGATCAGCGCAAATTAAAGCAATGAAGAAAGTTGCCGGTACACTTCGTTTGGACTTGGCAGCATTCCGTGAATTAGAAGCATTCTCACAATTCGGTTCGGATCTTGATCCTACTACGAGAGCGAAACTGGACCGCGGTCACCGCACAGTTGAAATCTTGAAGCAGGACTTGAACAAGCCGTTGAAAGTCGAATACCAAGTAATCAGTCTATATGCACTGACACGCGGTTACCTCGACGATATTCCAGTAAGAGACGTATTGCGTTTTGAAAGTGAAATCACTAGCTGGTTAGAATCCAACCATACGGAAGTGTATGATCATATCCGTACAACGAAAGATCTTCCAGCTGATGACGTAATGAGCGCAGCGTTCAACGAATTCAAGAAAAACTTTGTAATTTCTGAAGCTTAATTTTTCCTTGAATGGATCTTAAAATAAAGGTGGTGAATAGCCAGTGGCGTCCTTACGCGAGATAGAAAGCCGTATTGCTTCAACAAAAAAGACGAGTCAAATCACGAGAGCGATGCAAATGGTATCTGCTTCCAAGCTGAACCGTGCTGAAGTCAATGCGAAGAAATTCGTACCTTACATGGATAAAGTAGAAGAAGTGGTGGGTGCTATTGCAGCCGTAACGAAAGATTCTGGGCATCCTTTATTAACAGCACGTCCCGTAAAGAAGTCTGCGTACATCGTAGTGACTTCTGACCGTGGACTTGTTGGTGGATATAACTCGCACATTTTCCGTGCGGTTACCCGTGCAATCGAACAACGCCATAAATCGAAAGATGAAGTGGTCATTATCGCGATCGGTCGTAAAGGCTATGAATTCTTCGGCCGTCTGGGCTTCCAGATTGAAGAAAGCCTGATCGGACTTTCGGATCACCCTCGTTTTGAAGAAGTAAAAGATATCGCGAATCGGGCTGTTGGCATGTTCACAGAAGGCGTTTACGATGAAGTGTTCTTGTATTACAACCACTTCATCTCCGCCATCTCCAACGAAGCAACTGAACGTAAATTGCTTCCACTCACAGATATTTCATCTGTATCCGCTTCATCATCTTATGAGTTCGAGCCTTCAGCAGAAGCGATTCTCGAAACACTTCTCCCGCAATACACGGAGAGCCTCATTTATGGAGCGGTACTCGATGGAAAAGCGAGCGAACATGCTTCCAGTATGACAGCGATGAAGACGGCGACAGACAATGCGTCTGACCTAATCGATTCGTTAACATTACAATTTAACCGTGCTCGTCAAGCAGCGATCACTCAGGAAATCACTGAAATCGTAGCCGGCGTAGCAGCACTCGAATAATAGATTTGAAACAGTAAGACAGGAGGGAAAAGCATGAGTAATGGACATATTCTTCAAGTTATGGGTCCAGTTGTTGACGTAAAGTTTGAAAACGGACAACTTCCAGAGATCTATAACGCATTGAAGGTTAATATCGATCGTTCCAACGGAGTGGTTGAAGTATTGACTTTAGAAGTAGCACTTCACCTTGGTGATGATGCAGTTCGTACGATTGCGATGTCCTCGACAGATGGTCTGAAACGCGGTACGTCAGTTATTAATACAGGCGCACCAATTTCTGTTCCAGTCGGCGACGTTACACTCGGACGTGTATTTAACGTACTAGGTGAGGAAATTGACCTGCGTGAGCCAGTTCCTGCTGATTCACAACGTGACCCAATTCACCGTTCTGCACCAACATTCGAATTCCTTTCTACTGAGGTAGAAATTCTTGAAACGGGAATTAAAGTAGTTGACTTGCTTGCACCATACATCAAGGGTGGTAAAATCGGACTCTTCGGTGGTGCTGGAGTTGGTAAAACAGTTCTAATTCAAGAATTGATCAACAACATCGCACAAGAACACGGTGGTATTTCCGTATTCGCTGGTGTTGGTGAGCGTACACGTGAAGGAAATGACTTGTACTTTGAAATGACAGATTCAGGCGTTATCAAGAAAACGGCAATGGTATTCGGTCAAATGAACGAGCCACCAGGCGCACGTATGCGTGTAGCACTTTCTGGCTTGACTATGGCTGAATATTTCCGTGATGAACAAGGACAAGACGTTCTATTGTTCATCGATAACATCTTCCGCTTTACACAAGCAGGTTCTGAAGTTTCTGCACTTCTTGGACGTATGCCTTCTGCGGTTGGTTACCAGCCGACATTGGCAACGGAAATGGGTCAGTTACAAGAGCGAATCACTTCTACAAATAAAGGATCGGTTACTTCGATCCAAGCAATCTACGTACCAGCGGATGACTATACGGATCCAGCTCCGGCAACAACTTTCGCTCACTTAGATGCAACTACGAACTTGGAGCGTAAACTTTCAGAGATGGGTATCTACCCAGCTGTTGATCCACTAGCTTCTTCTTCACGTGCATTGAGTGCAGAAATCGTTGGACCGGAACACTACCGTGTAGCGCGTGAAGTACAAACAACTCTTCAACGATACCGTGAATTGCAAGATATCATCGCAATCTTAGGTATGGACGAGTTAGATGAAGATGACAAGCAGGTCGTTGATCGCGCACGTCGTATTCAGTTCTTCTTGTCACAAAACTTCCACGTTGCTGAGCAGTTTACAGGACAAAAAGGTTCTTACGTTCCAGTTGCTGAAACAATCAAAGGCTTTGCTGAAATTCTAGAAGGTAAGTATGATCACTTACCGGAAGATGCTTTCCGTTTAGTTGGACGTATCGAAGAAGTTATTGAAAAAGCAAAAGCAATGGGTGTAGAAGTCTAAGAAAAGGGACCAGGAGGGAAAAAAATGAGTAAAATCAAAGTGAATATCGTCACTCCCGACGGCCCTGTTGTTGAAATGGATGCGAACATGGTGATTGCAGTTACCGAAGCTGGTGAGATCGGGGTTCTACCCGGTCACATCGCGATGGTCGCGCCACTTCAAATTGGTGCACTTCGCCTAAAAACAGATGGCAAAACAGAAACAGTCGCAGTCCACGGAGGCTTCATCGAGGTCCGTCCTGAAGTTGTCACTGTATTGGCACAGAGTGCGGAACTGGCTGAGTCCATTGACATCGCACGTGCAAAGAAAGCTGCTGAAAAAGCTGAACAAGATCTTCAGAATAAAACTGACGCCCTTTCTCAAAAGTTAGCAGAGCTTGATTTAAAACGTGCAATCAACCGCATGCAAGTGTATGAACAACGTATTTAATCTATAAATGAAATGGGCGGACAGACGATCTCTGTCTGCCCTTTTTCTCTATATTCTAGAAAAGAGGAGTGGAAACGATGGACAGCATGCTAGGGAGCAATCCATTACTCGCGATCGTATCGCATATATTCTTCATCGGCATTAGTTTCGTCGCTCTACAAGCAATCTTGCCAGAAAACATCATACGGAAAAATCGCGTGTTCCAAACACAACTTTTGTTTATTTTGTTAAGTATTGCTATCGGCTCCACCGTATCAAAATTCTTTTTAGACATATCCTACTGGTCAGGAAGATGGGCAACTTGGTTTTGATTTCCTTCAGCTGAAGCTCTATCGGTACGACCGACGGATTACAGAACTCTAGCTGAAGGAAATTAAAACGGAAGTTCAAGATATGGTGTAGTTTTTTTATATGAATAGGTAAAACGTATAGAAATCACTGCTTGTCAACAACTGGGACGTACATCTCGAAACGCTATCTATTTTGCTTAAACTGTAATATACATGTAATAAAAATATCTCCCACTGCGTGTAAAATGTAGAATTAACGGGTAATAACGGTAATGTGGCTAAAAATGAATGATCAAATGCAATCACTTTGTGTCAGTTCTCCACATATACTACACCACGAAAGAAATAACACAAAACTGCGCCGGAAGTTACTTGTTTAGTAAGGTTTTACAAGGTACAATAATATATGTTTTATATGTGGAATTTGAATTTACAATTGAACTGCAACACCAATGAAAATGTTTATAGACGATTATTGATAATAGGCTGTGGGTGAAGGATAAATTGGACTCGGAGGGGCTACTGGTGGAAAAAATTATTATTAACGGCGGACGGACTTTGCAAGGGAACGTACGTGTAGAAGGTGCGAAGAACGCGGTATTACCGATCTTGGCTGCTGCTTTATTAGCATCTGAAGGAGTGAATGTCATTCGTGACGTTCCAAATCTATCAGATGTACGGACGATTAATGAAGTGCTTAAAAGTTTAAACGCAAAAATCACGCATGATCCGGAAAAAGGGGAAGTCATCGTAGATTCACGTGGAAGACTAGCAGACGAAGCACAATTTGAATTTGTACGTAAAATGCGCGCATCCATTTTAGTAATGGGACCGTTACTAGCGCGTAACGGATTCGCGCGTGTCGCATTGCCAGGAGGCTGTGCAATTGGTTCAAGACCTATTGACCAACATTTGAAAGGCTTCGAAGCGATGGGAGCAGAAATTACATTTGGACATGGTCATGTGGAAGCGAAAGTAAACGGTCGGTTAAAAGGCGCGAAAATCTACTTAGATTTCCCAAGTGTTGGCGCAACAGAAAATATTATGACGGCTGCTGCTCTTGCTGAAGGTACAACCATCATCGAGAACGCTGCCAAAGAACCTGAAATCGTCGACTTGGCGAATTTCATCAATGAAATGGGCGGTAAAGTAGTAGGTGCGGGTACGGATAATATTCGTATCGAAGGTGTAACGACAATGTATGCATCGACTCACCATATTATTCCGGATCGTATCGAAGCTGGGACATTCATGGTAGCCGCAGCCATTACAGGTGGAGACGTGACAATCGATAACGCAGTACCTGAACACTCTACGGCATTAATTTCCAAATTGACGGAAATGGGCGTAGAAATCACTCAGTTGGATGAAGGAATTCGTGTGAGAGCGAATCATCCACTTAAGGCAGTCGATTTGAAGACTATGCCGCATCCAGGTTTCCCAACGGATATGCAATCACAAATGATGGCATTGATGTTAACAGCTACCGGTATTGGTGTGTTAACGGAAACTGTATTTGAAAATCGTTTTATGCACGTTGAAGAATTCCGCCGTATGAACGCGGATGTAAAAATCGAAGGACGTTCTGTTATTGTTTCAGGCCCTTCAAAAATCCAAGGTGCGGAAGTCGCAGCCACAGACTTGCGTGCCGCTGCATCACTCATCCTAGCCGGACTCGTAGCAGAAGGCGTGACACGTGTGACTGAATTAATTCACTTGGATCGCGGTTATGTAGATTTCGATAAGAAGCTCAAAGCACTAGGCGCAGACATAACACGTGTCTCAACTGAACAAGAAGTTACGGAATCTCAATTAGTATAATGATCGAAGCCATGAACAGTTCGCTGTTCATGGTTTTTTCATTCTCCACGATGAATACACAATCTCCTGACAACATATAGTCCAGTATGTACAAAAAACTATTGCTTTTATTCATCATTCTCACATTATTTTTTATTCCCGTTCTAGTAAGACAAGCGCCAGAGTTCAAACTGGTAGACCAACGAGAGGAGAAGTACTGCGATGTGCTGATCACAGTCATAGGTGTGGACGAGCCGATTCCGCTTGAAGAGTATGTGGTCGGAGTGGTAGCAGGTGAGATGCCTGCCGACTTTCATCCCGAAGCACTGAAAGCGCAAGTCATTGCAGCCCGCACATATGCCGCCAGAAACACAGATAAAGGAATCAAGCCGATTGCTAAAGACGTCTCCGCGCAAGTTTACCGTACGGAAGCCGAACGTAAAGAGCGCTGGGGCAAGTCATTCAAGGACAATGAAAAGAAAGTTCGCCAAGCTGTGAAAGAGACGCA
The DNA here is from genome assembly GCF_002743375.1 of Sporosarcina sp. P34. Classification (GTDB taxonomy): domain Bacteria; phylum Bacillota; class Bacilli; order Bacillales_A; family Planococcaceae; genus Sporosarcina. Next base: position 9,582 of record NZ_PDZC01000004.1, on the reverse strand, counting down.
AGGCCAAATTATTGTGTACGGGGAAGAAATCATATCGGCCATGTTCTTCTCTACATCTAATGGCAAAACGGAAGCCGCGCAAAACTTCAGCGGCAATCCGGTCGAATATTTGCAGAGCGTTGAAAGTCCTGGCGAAGAAGAGGTAGCGCCTACCGTGGAACGCAAGCAAGAACTAACATTGACCGAATGGAATCGGAAACTAGGTTTCAACTGGGGCGCCAATCAATTTCGCGAGCTGAAGCTTGTTCGTAATCAAACCGGACGTGTCCAGAAAATCATATCGGGACAATATGAAGCGAGCGGACGGCAAATTCGAGAAAAACTACATTTGGCTTCAACCGATTTCAATATTGCGTATGACATCAACAATCAAATCGTCCATGTTACGACCGTTGGCTATGGCCATGGCGTCGGGATGAGTCAGTATGGTGCGGAAGCTTTCGCACAAAAAGGCTGGACCGCGGATCAAATTCTGTCGCACTATTATACAGGCACAAAAATACAGAAAATAAATTTACCTGAAGATCGATGTTTAAAATCCCCGTAACTTGCAAAGAATGCAAGTGAGGTGATGAATATGCGAGAAGAAAAACCAAAGGCCCCTTCTCAGGAGAACAAGAAAACGAAGAACGGCTGGTTCTGGCCTGCCATTTATACGAGCGTAGCGCTTTTATTCATCGGCATGGTATGGGGATACACCGCATTGACGACGGAAGATTCTGTCCCGTCTGAAGTGGCAAAAGTAGATCAGCCAAAAGAAAGCGATACGGTAGAAACAAACGCAACAAAAGAAACACTGAAGTATCCATTCGATGAAAGTAAAGTAGAGCAAGTCGCCATCTTACAAGAATTTTATGATGCAGAAGCAGACGAAGCAGTGCGTGAGAAAGCACTACTCGTATTCAACCAGACGTACGTCACCAGCAAAGGACTTTCCCTATCAATGGATGGCGAACCATTCGAAGCCGTAGCGGCAATGAGTGGAACAGTCGAAGAAGTCATCGTGGATTCATTCAAAGGAACAGAAGTTAGATTGAAACACGCGGATGGTAAGACGACGATTTACGGTTCATTAACAGGCGTACTCGTTAAAGAAGGCGACGTCGTCCAACAAGGACAAGTGCTTGCCACGACAACTCAGAATGAATGGAACCCTGAAGCAGGCGTTCACTTGCAATTTGAAATCCAACAAGATGGCGTATCTGTAAACCCACACGATTTCCTAGCATTTTAATACGTATCACTCAAGCCATTCCAGCCCCCGGAATGGCTTTTTTCATATGTTGATACATGTTCGCATAGACTACATTAGTCAAAGGAGTGAATAGAGAAAGGAAGAGGGCGTGCACGAGCAAATTAGAAAACGCTGCGTACGACTGGGCAAGCTACTGATCGAGACCAACTTGACAGTGCGCGCGCTAGCCACTGCGACCGGCTACTCCAAAAGCACGGTCCACAAAGACTTGACCGAACGATTGCCGAATGTAGATCCATGCTTGTCACGGAAAGTCGCGGAAATTCTGGCCTACCACAAATCCATCCGCCACCTGCGCGGAGGAGAAGCCACCCGTCAAAAATGGAAAAATGAAACCGAAGCACAAAAAGCAGATGCCTAGCCACACTGAAAATGAAGCCGTAATATACTGTACCTATACAAACAGCCTAAAATTATGAAAAGCTATCCAGAGGAATGTATCTGGATAGCTTTTGTTTGATGGATTGTGTTCTGGCGTGAGAGGGGGGCGCTCAATGTGTTGTCTTACCCGCTCAATGGTGCGCGCTATCCGCTCTATGTAGGTCCGCGAGCGCTCAATGCGTTTCCTTACCCGCTCAATCCGACGCGCTATCCGCTCTATATATTTCCGCGAGCGCTCAATGTGTTTCCTTATCCGCTCAATCGGACGCGCCATTCGCTCTATGTAGGTCCGCGCGCGCTCAATGTGCTGCCTCACCCGCTCAATCGGACGCGCCACTCGCTCTATGTAGGTCCGCGCGCGCTCAATGCGTTTCCCCACCCGCTCAATCGCCCGCGCCATCCGCTCTATGTAGGTCCGCGAGCGCTCAATGCGTTTCCTCACCCGCTCAATCGCCCGCGCCACCCGCTCTATGTAGGTCCGCGCGCGCTCAATGCGTTTTCCTCACCCGCTCAATCGCCCGCGCCATCCGCTCTATATATTTCCGCGTGCGCTCAATGCGTTTCCTTACCCGCTCAATCCGACGCGCCATCCGCTCTATGTATGTCCGCGCGCGCTCAATGCGTTTCCCCACCCGCTCAATCGCCCGCGCCACCCGCTCAATCCATGTCCACGTCCGCTCAATGCATCACCCCACCCCCAAATCACCCACCCCCCAATCCAAAAACATGTATAATAAACACCAACCAAAGCAAACGGGAGGAATGCATCATGACGAAAAAATATATTCTGGCGCTTGATCAAGGTACGACGAGCTCACGTGCAATTTTATTCGATAAAAAGGGCAACATCTTCCACACGGCGCAACAGGAATTCACGCAGTATTTTCCGCAGTCTGGCTGGGTGGAGCATAATGCGGATGAAATTTGGAGCTCGATTCTTTCCGTCATCGCGGCGGTCATTTCTGAAAAAAACATCGCGGCCACGCAAATTGAAGCGATCGGTATTACCAATCAACGCGAAACGACCGTCGTCTGGGATCGGCATACTGGCGTCCCCGTCTACCATGCGATCGTATGGCAATCCCGCCAGACAGCTGACATTTGTGAAGAACTAAAAGCAGCTGGACATCATGATGTATTCCGTGCGAAAACGGGCTTACTGATCGATTCGTATTTCTCCGGGACGAAAGTGAAGTGGATATTGGACAACGTAGAAGGGGTCCGTGAAAAAGCGAACAATGGCGACTTGCTATTTGGCACTATCGATACGTGGATCATCTGGAAACTATCCGGCGGCGAAGCGCATGTAACCGACTACTCCAACGCATCGCGTACACTTATGTACAATATTCATGACCTGCAGTGGGATGAAGAACTACTCAATATTTTAGACATACCGAAAGCGATGCTACCAACCGTCTGCGAATCGTCTGAAATCTACACGCATACTGACACCAAGCACTTTTTCGGTCACGCAGCACCGATCGCGGGCATTGCGGGTGATCAGCAGGCGGCTTTATTCGGTCAGGCGTGCTTCGAAAGCGGCATGGTGAAGAACACGTATGGTACCGGTTGCTTCATGCTAATGAATACAGGAGATAAGGCCGTGACGTCTGAAAACGGTTTACTGACGACCATCGCTTGGGGAATCGATGGGAAAGTGGAGTACGCACTGGAAGGTAGTATTTTCGTTGCGGGTTCCGCGATTCAATGGCTGCGAGACGGACTGCGTATGTTCCGTAATGCGTCGGAAACCGAAAGCTATGCGAAGCGCGTCCAATCTACTGACGGTGTCTACGTTGTACCGGCATTTGTTGGACTCGGCACACCGTACTGGGATAGCGACGTCAAAGGTGCCGTATTCGGCTTGACACGCGGTACGACGAAGGAGCATTTCATACGGGCGACACTTGAATCACTCGCGTATCAAACGAAAGACGTGCTGGGTGCAATGGAAGCGGACTCTGGGATTTCATTGAAAACGTTACGGGTTGACGGGGGAGTAGTGAATAATAATTTCCTCATGCAATTCCAGGCAGATTTACTGAATGTGCCAGTCGAGCGTTCGACGATCAATGAAACAACGGCACTTGGCGCGGCCTATCTTGCGGGGCTAGCGGTAGGGTTTTGGAAGGATTGCAAGGAAATCGCAGAATACCGGCGTCTCGACCGACCATTTGAGCCCAATATGGATGAAATTGTACGTGAAGATCTCTACAAAGGGTGGCAGAAAGCCATTCATGCAACGATTGCTTTTAAATAAATTACGAGCCGCCGCTAACTTGCTGGCGGTTTTTTGTTCTGACGACTGTCCCCGAATACTGCCAAATAAAGTAGAAATATGATATAATAAACAGCTAATGAGTGTTATCAGATAGGACGTACGAGGAAGGGGTCGAGGTCACGATGTTTTCGAAAGATATTGGGATAGACTTGGGTACCGCCAATATATTGATAGTTGTGAAAGGCGACGGTCTCGTCATCAATGAGCCGGCTGTCATTGCGATCGATAAACGTACCGATGAACCTGTGGCCTTTGGTGTAGAGGCTTATCAAATGATTGGTCGTGCACCGGAACATATTCAGATCATACGTCCAATGAAAGCTGGGAACATTGCGGAATTCGAAATGGCCCGCGTGTTGATCAGGCACTTCCTTGAAAAAGCGCTAGGAAAAAGCCGGCGTATCAGACCTAACGTTACAATTTGCTGTAAAGCGGATACGACGCGAGTGGAAAAAAGTGTGATCCGCCAAGTAGTGATGGGAGCCGGAGCCAAACAAGTCGTCATTGAGGAAGAATCGAAAGTGGCGGCGATTGGGACAGGTATGGATATATCTACGCCTTCAGGCAATATGATAGTCGATCTCGGTGCAGGCACGACAGATGCTTCCGTTCTTTCAATGGGAGAAATTGTCTCATTCAAGAAAACGAATATCGGCGGCCTTCATTTTGATCAGTGCATCATCCAACATATTCGAAAAAAACATAATGTGTATATAGGGGAAAAAACAGCAGAACAAGTGAAAAAAGACATGGGTCTTGTGTTGATGGATGGGGAGAAACCGAACGCTATGAACGTACACGGTAGCGATCTCGCGACAGGTATTCCGAAAACAATTGAAGTAACAGCGGAAGAGATTCATCAGGCATTGCGTTTACCGATTAGTAAAATCGTAGAGACGACTAGGAATGCACTGGAAGAAACACTGCCGGAGCTTGCTGCAGATATTGCACAGCGCGGCATTTTGTTAATCGGTGGCGGTGCATTGCTTCCCGGAATAGATACGTTATTATCCGAACATCTCCAAGTTCCGGTATTCATTGCGGAAAATGGGCTCACTTGTATTGCAGAAGGAACGGCCTTGCTCATGGAGTCGGATGGTAAAAGATCCACACGCATAATTTGACCTACCATCAGGCGGTAAGTAGTGTATACTAAAAACAACGATTATTCGACAGGAAGATGCAAAGGAGTGAAATGAAATGTTTCGTGGTTTTTATACAGTAGGATCAGGCATGATCGCACAGCAGCGCCGGACAGAAATGCTATCAAATAATATCGCGAACGCCAACACGCCAGGCTATAAGGCGGAGCAGTCGACGATTCGTGCATTCCCTGACATGTTGATGTCTCGCTTAGATTCGATGCGCGTGCCGACGGAAAAAGGCTTGAATTTTAGAAATCTTTCCGAGGTAGGCGAACTGTCGACAGGTGTTTATATGCAAGAAACGTTGCCATTATTTGCGCAAGGACAGTTGCGTGAAACGGAACAGAAGACTGATATCGCGTTAGTAGATGGCCCGATGGAAGTCAATGAAGAGACGGGTGTTGCAGGAACTGTATTCTTTACGCTAGAAGGCGAGGGTGGCGGTCAATTCTACACACGAAACGGCAATTTCACTGTCAATGCAGAAGGGTACCTAACCAATCCATCCGGCTTATATGTCCTTGACGATGCGGGCAATCGGATCGAACTGACAAGCGATGATATTCGCGTGACGGATTCAGGAGCGATCTTCGCAGGCGAAACGGAAGTCGCGACACTAGGTATTGCTTACTCTGACGGTCCGGACACTCTATCTAAACAAGATAACGGACTTTACACGACAATCGATGGAAATGCGTTACCAACTGGCGGTACATACACGTTACAACAAGGGTTTCTAGAAGATTCCAACGTCGATGCCGCACGCTCGATGACAGATATGCTGACAGCTTACCGTGCTTTTGAAGCCAATCAAAAAATCCTGCAAGCGTATGATCGCAGTATGGAAAAAGCAGTCAATGAAGTAGGACGAGTCAATTAATGACGGTATATAGAAGCATGCGTAAAGGAAGTGACCTTTGATGATTCGCACAATGACCACAGCGACGAATACGATGAACCAATTGCAACACCGTCTCGACTTGATTGGCAACAATTTATCGAACGTCGGTACACATGGATACAAGTCTTCGGCCGCAACATTCCAGGAACTTTTATTCCAACAAATGAATAACGATAAAGCCGATCGAGCCGAGCGTAGCTCAGATTTCGGCATTCGAATGGGCACCGGGGCGCAACTCGGTAGCTTGCAGATGAATTGGAAAGTAGGCTCTGTTCAACTAACGGACCGTCAGCTAGACTTTGCGTTAACGGAGCCGAAACAACATTTTAATTTAATACAGCCGACAGACGGCGGAGAAGAAATCATTTATTCACGTAAAGGGAATTTCTACTTATCACCGACTGCAAATGGCGACAATGCGCTAGTTAATGAAGACGGACTCGCAGTGGCAGATAGCGCAGGCCGTCCAATCGTCTTTTCAGGACAAGCGACCGATTATCAAATTCGTCCAAACGGTGTATTGCAAGTCACAACACCACAAGGAACGCAAGAATTTAATCTAGGTGTCACCGTCTTAGAAAAGCCCGATTCAATGGTTCAGCTTTCCGCAACCAACTTTGGTTTGCCAACAGATCTGGCAGCGATCGGACTGACAGCAAATGATTTATTGACGGAATTGACAGGTGCTGGACGAAGTCAGATTGGCTTACAAAATCAAGCGCTCGAAACGTCCAACGTAGAGTATGAAAAAGAAATGGCGGATTTAATTTCGACGCAACGAGCCTATCAATTCAATGCGCGTTCCGTAACCATGGCGGACCAGATGATGGGCTTAATTAACGGCATTCGCTAACGCATGCAATAGGAGTACTGACTATGACAGATAAAAATTTTAAAAAAATAACAGAACCACTTTCACCGGTGAAACCATTCGAGCCCTTGAAGACTGCAGAACCGACAGAAATGGAAGATCCGGTTGAGCTTACGGAAACAGATTCGGTCGTAACATCTGGAATGGATGAAGTGGCCGTTACGCTTGCAGAGCCTCCTACAACAGACGAAGAAGTTTCGGAAGATATTCAGCCGATAACGGAAGACGAAGCGCTAGAAACAGCTCCTGACGCTTCAGAAGAGGTAGTAGAACAACCACTTCTAGTCGAAACGGAACCTGTAGAAAAACTACCAACACCAGAACAAACGGACGCGACATTTTGGACGAAGATTACATCAAAATGGCCACGTAAAGAGCGTTCTAAAGAGGCTACAAAACCGATAAGCGAAATGCGCTGGGTTCAAGTGCGCATGATTCCCATCTGGTTGCGATTGCTACTGATACTGTTGTTGGTTGTCTTAGCGGCCATAGCAGGTACGATGGTTGGTTTTAGTGTAATCGGTGACGGCCAAGCAGGCGATGTCTTCAAAAAAGAGACATGGCAGCATATTTTTGATATCATGAACGGTAAATAAGGACAGAAACGTCTGAATTCTTCAGAACCTCTGGAATAAAGGAGACATATTTCATGCTGAACGCTCAACAAATACAAGAAATTATCCCGCATCGCTATCCATTCTTGCTCGTCGATCGCATCGAAGAACTCGAAGAAGGCAAGCGCGCAGTCGGATTAAAAAATGTTTCGATTAATGAAGACTTCTTCAACGGCCATTTCCCGGGCTACCCGGTCATGCCAGGTGTCTTAATCGTGGAAGCACTCGCTCAAGTAGGCGCAGTCGCTCTACTCAAAAAAGAAGAAAACAAAGGCCGTCTAGCGTTTTTTGCGGGCATCGACAACTGCCGTTTTAAGCGTCAAGTCATACCAGGCGACACGCTTCGTCTCGAAGTAGAAATTGTCCGCTTGCGTGGAACAATTGGTAAAGGAAAAGCCATCGCAACCGTCGAAGGCGAAGTGGCATGTGAAGCAGATATTACGTTCGCACTCGGACCCGTCCAAGAGCAATAACATCATGATGCCGTACTAAATAGTGATAGAATAATCATTGGAATGCCAGTATGGGCATACAGTGGGAGGGTATACTACAGCATGTTAAAAAAGCTTTCTCCAAATATTAAGAGCAGCATCACTCGTTCCATTTCTCAATCATTCGAACAATATATGAGTGAAATCGGCTGGTCTGCAGAAGAATATAACATCGAACAATTTTACGCGAACTGGCGGGAATACATTACGACCAAAGCACTTTGGTACGACAAGATTCCTGACGACGTCAAAGTTGATCCCGAGTTCCATAAAGAGTTAGCGGAGCGCGTAGAGGAAGTACTAATTCGCATCCTCAACGATCCACCAACGGAAGAGCAGATCGCACAAATTGAAATTTTACAACAAGATCTCGACACCTATTATGATTATGGCTGCAAAGCGGAAGCCGTATACGTTCAAAACGTATTGGAAACCGCATCAGGTCATACAAATAATTAAAACGAATAGTTCTCTCCTTTCCGCACAAGCTATCGATGAACATACCAAAACGTATGGTTCACAGCTCGTAAAAAAGGAGGGAATTTTTTTATGATCAGAAAAGCTTTGCCCGTAGTTTTTGCTTCTGCACTCGTTCTAACCGCATGTAATACGAACAACGGTGCACTACCAAGCAATAACGAAACGCCGATGCAGGAGACGGAACGTAACAATACGCCAAACGGTGACGAACGCATGGGCCCAAATCTTGACGGTCTTGACGACAACAACGACCGTGGCATCATGAACGGTGACGGTGATGGCATCATGGAGGACACGCGCGAACGTCTAGATCGAACCCGCGATGAAATCATCGATGACAACAACGATATCAATGACGCTCGTGACGACAGCAATCTAAACGGCAACATGAACGGCAACGACTCGGCTCCTGACGGCGTAATGCGCGATGAAAATCGTAAAGTACGATGATTCCCACCTTTATAGAAACGGCCCTGCATATTGAATGCTTGGGCCGTTTTTATATGGGGTTTTCTTAGTGTGTGCGCTTTCTGCGTTTGCTTAACTGCTCAAACGCTGTGAGCCGCATAAACTCCGCGAGCCGCCCAAACTCCGCGAGCCGCATAAACTTCGCGTGCCGCTCAATATATCCTCCCAAGCGCTCTATCGCTCGTGCCATCCGCTCACTGCCCTTCCGCATGCGCTCTATGCGTCCTGCTATCCGCTCAAAGCCAACGTACGAGCGCTCTATACGGTGTGTTAACCGCTCAATCTCCGCGAGCCGCTCAATATATCCTCCCAAGCGCTCTATCGCTCGCGCCATCCGCTCAATGCCCTTCGGCACGCGCTCTATGCGTCCTGCTATCCGCTCAATACCAGCGTACGAGCGCTCAATGCGGCGTGTTAACCGCTCAAACTCCGCGAGCCGCTCAATATATCATCCCAAGCGCTCTATCGCTCGCGCCATCCGCTCAAAGCCCTTCCGCCCGCGCTCAAAGCGTCCTCCTTTCCGCTCAATACCAGCGTACGAGCGCTCTACGTGGCGTGTTAACCGCTCAAACTCCGCGAGCCGCATAAACTCCGCGAGCCGCTCAATACATCATCCCAAGCGCTCTATCGCTCGCGCCATCCGCTCAATGCCCTTCCGCACGCGCTCAAAGCGTCCTCCTATCCGCTCAAAG
>NZ_PDZC01000023.1 GCF_002743375.1 Sporosarcina sp. P34 | reverse complement strand
AGTAAGATCCCTCAAAGATGATGAGGTGGATAGGTCTGGGGTGTAAGTACGGCGACGTATGTAGCTGACAGATACTAATCGATCGAGGACTTAACCTATTATAAAAAGTAGTTACTTGAACTACGCCAATGTCTTTTATTCAGTTTTGAGTGAACAAACTTTACTCAAAAGATAATTAAAATAATGCTTGCATTTAGTTTAACAAGTGTTATAATAGTAAATGTCCTCAAGAAAGAGGAAGTAGAGTCTGGTGACGATGGCGAAGAGGTCACACCCGTTCCCATACCGAACACGGAAGTTAAGCTCTTCAGCGCTGATGGTAGTTGGGGGTTCCCCCCTGTGAGAGTAAGACGTCGCCAGGCAATTCTTTTCTTAAGATTGATACTGAGTATTTGATACATAATCTCGAGATCAAAGAGAACAAGAACATATCTATTAAATATTAAAATTATACCCAGGAGGATTAGCTCAGCTGGGAGAGCACCTGCCTTACAAGCAGGGGGTCGGCGGTTCGAGCCCGTCATCCTCCACCATATTTTCTACACCTGCCGGTGTAGCTCAACTGGTAGAGCAACTGACTTGTAATCAGTAGGTTGAGGGTTCAAGTCCTTTCGCCGGCACCACTTAGTACGAGCCGTTAGCTCAGTCGGTAGAGCATCTGACTTTTAATCAGAGGGTCACAGGTTCGAATCCTGTACGGCTCACCATTATTTTTGCCGAAACATATCGCGGGTGTGGTGGAACTGGCAGACACGCTAGACTTAGGATCTAGTGCCTTCGGGCGTGGGGGTTCGACTCCCTTCACCCGCATTTTTCATGCGGAAGTAGTTCAGTGGTAGAATACGACCTTGCCAAGGTCGGGGTCGCGGGTTCGAATCCCGTCTTCCGCTTTTTAATTCCACTCTTGCCGGGGTGGCGGAACTGGCAGACGCACAGGACTTAAAATCCTGCGGTAGGTGACTACCGTACCGGTTCGATTCCGGTTCTCGGCACCAATTATTTTTATAGTATGCGCCTGTAGCTCAATTGGATAGAGCGTCTGACTACGGATCAGAAGGTTGTGGGTTCGACTCCTGCCAGGCGCGCCATATTTCAAAAGAAATTACCATTGTATATAGTCGGGAAGTAGCTCAGCTTGGTAGAGCACTTGGTTTGGGACCAAGGGGTCGCAGGTTCGAATCCTGTCTTCCCGACCACTTATTTGGGGCCTTAGCTCAGCTGGGAGAGCGCCTGCCTTGCACGCAGGAGGTCAACGGTTCGATCCCGTTAGGCTCCACCAAATATTTTTTACGAATCTCATGAACCTTGAAAACTGAACAGCAAAACGTTAACGAAATACAGTTTGTGCATCTCAAGGTGACACAAACAAAAGATGAGTATCTTAATTGATGCCAGCAAATGAAACTCGAGCTAATCGAATTTCTCTTATGGAGAGTTTGATCCTGGCTCAGGACGAACGCTGGCGGCATGCCTAATACATGCAAGTCGAGCGAACTGTTGGAAGCT
>NZ_PDZC01000022.1:0-2500 GCF_002743375.1 Sporosarcina sp. P34 | reverse complement strand
GAAATTCCGTCGGAATCCGGGAGGACCATCTCCCAAGGCTAAATACTCCCTAGTGACCGATAGTGAACCAGTACCGTGAGGGAAAGGTGAAAAGCACCCCGGAAGGGGAGTGAAATAGATCCTGAAACCGTGCGCTTACAAATTGTCAGAGCCCGTTAATGGGTGATGGCGTGCCTTTTGTAGAATGAACCGGCGAGTTACGATTCCATGCAAGGTTAAGCTGAGAAAGCGGAGCCGCAGCGAAAGCGAGTCTGAATAGGGCGAATGAGTATGGGGTCGTAGACCCGAAACCAGGTGATCTACCCATGTCCAGGGTGAAGGTCAGGTAACACTGACTGGAGGCCCGAACCCACGTATGTTGAAAAATGCGGGGATGAGGTGTGGGTAGCGGTGAAATTCCAATCGAACCTGGAGATAGCTGGTTCTCTCCGAAATAGCTTTAGGGCTAGCCTCAAACGAAAGAATCTCGGAGGTAGAGCACTGTTTGGACGAGGGGCCCATCCCGGGTTACCGAATTCAGACAAACTCCGAATGCCGATGATTTATGTTTGGGAGTCAGACAGTGGGTGATAAGATCCATTGTCGAGAGGGAAACAGCCCAGACCACCAGCTAAGGTCCCCAAGTATCTGTTAAGTGGAAAAGGATGTGGCGTTGCCCAGACAACCAGGATGTTGGCTTAGAAGCAGCCATCATTTAAAGAGTGCGTAATAGCTCACTGGTCGAGTGGCGCTGCGCCGAAAATGTACCGGGGCTAAACAGATCACCGAAGCTGTGGATTGACCTTAGGGTCAATGGTAGGAGAGCGTTCCAAGGGCGTTGAAGCTAGACCGGAAGGACTGGTGGAGCGCTTGGAAGTGAGAATGCCGGTATGAGTAGCGAAAGAAGGGTGAGAATCCCTTCCACCGAATGCCCAAGGTTTCCTGAGGAAGGCTCGTCCGCTCAGGGTTAGTCAGGACCTAAGTCGAGGCCGATAGGCGTAGACGATGGACAACAGGTTGATATTCCTGTACCACCTCCCCGCCGTTTGAGTAATGGGGGGACGCAGTAGGATAGGGTGAGCACACAGTTGGTTGTGTGTCTAAGCAGTGAGGTGGAGAACGAGGCAAATCCCGTTCTCATATAACACTAGGCTGTGATGGCGAGGAGATTTTTCTCCAGAGTCCCTGATTTCACACTGCCAAGAAAAGCCTCTAGCGAGGCGGGAGGTGCCTGTACCGCAAACCGACACAGGTAGGCGAGGAGAGAATCCTAAGGTGATCGAGAGAACTCTCGTTAAGGAACTCGGCAAAATGACCCCGTAACTTCGGGAGAAGGGGTGCTCTGGTAGGGTGAATAGCCCGAGAGAGCCGCAGTGAATAGGCCCAGGCGACTGTTTAGCAAAAACACAGGTCTCTGCAAAATCGTAAGATGACGTATAGGGGCTGACGCCTGCCCGGTGCTGGAAGGTTAAGAGGAGGGGTTAGCGCAAGCGAAGCTCTGAATTGAAGCCCCAGTAAACGGCGGCCGTAACTATAACGGTCCTAAGGTAGCGAAATTCCTTGTCGGGTAAGTTCCGACCCGCACGAAAGGCGTAACGATCTGGGCACTGTCTCAACGAGAGACTCGGTGAAATTATAATATGCGTGAAGATGCGCATTACCCGCGACAGGACGGAAAGACCCCGTGGAGCTTTACTGTAGCCTGATATTGAATTCCGGTGCAGCCTGTACAGGATAGGTAGGAGCCTTGGATTCCGGAGCGCCAGCTTCGGAGGAGGCATTGGTGGGATACTACCCTGGCTGTATTGGACTTCTAACCCTTGCCCGTGATCCGGGCAGGAGACAGTGTCAGGTGGACAGTTTGACTGGGGCGGTCGCCTCCTAAAGAGTAACGGAGGCGCTCAAAGGTTTCCTCAGAATGGTTGGACATCATTCGCAGAGTGCAAAGGCATAAGGAAGCTTGACTGCGAGACCTACAAGTCGAGCAGGGTCGAAAGACGGACTTAGTGATCCGGTGGTTCCGCATGGAAGGGCCATCGCTCAACGGATAAAAGCTACCCCGGGGATAACAGGCTTATCTCCCCCAAGAGTCCACATCGACGGGGAGGTTTGGCACCTCGATGTCGGCTCGTCGCATCCTGGGGCTGTAGTCGGTCCCAAGGGTTGGGCTGTTCGCCCATTAAAGCGGCACGCGAGCTGGGTTCAGAACGTCGTGAGACAGTTCGGTCCCTATCCGTCGCGGGCGCAGGAAATTTGAGGAGAGCTGTCCTTAGTACGAGAGGACCGGGATGGACATACCGCTGGTGTACCAGTTGTCTTGCCAAAGGCATCGCTGGGTAGCTATGTATGGACGGGATAAATGCTGAAAGCATCTAAGCATGAAGCCCCCTTCAAGATGAGATTTCCCATTACGCAAGTAAGTAAGATCCCTCAAAGATGATGAGGTGGATAGGTCTGGGGTGTAAGTACGGCGACGTATGTAGCTGACAGATACTAATCGATCGAGGACTTAACCTATTAT
>NZ_PDZC01000021.1 GCF_002743375.1 Sporosarcina sp. P34 | reverse complement strand
ATGAGCGGCGCGGCTCTGCCTTGCCTTATTTCAGAATGTAATAAGGCGTATGAGCGCTTGATTGGTTGGATAGAGCGCTAGTCGGTCCTGATAGAGCAGATAGATGGTCTGATAGAGCGCTCGAGCGTAGACATTGAGCAGTTAGCCAAGGCGATAGAGCGCTTAAACAGATAGTATGAGCGGCGCGGCCCTGCCTTGCCTGATTTCAGAATGTAATAAGTCGTATGAGCGCTTGATTGGCTGGATAGAGCGCTTGTCGGCCGCGATAGAGCGGAGAGATGGACGGATAGAGCGCTCGAACGTGGACATTGATCGGTTAGCCAAGGCGATTGAGCGCTTAAACAGATAGTATGAGCGGTGCGGACCTGCCTTGCCTGATTTCAAAATGTAATAAGTCGTATGAGCGCTTGATTGGTTGGATAGAGCGCTTGTCGGCCGCAATAGAGCGGACAAGTGGCCTTATAGAGCGGTTGTGCATGAACATTGAGCGCTTAAGCGTGGGTATAGAGCGGCTACGCGGAAAGATAGAGCGCCTAAGTACTTTCATAGAGCGCCACACAAAAAACAAAAAAAACTGCCCAATAACGGGCAGTTTTTCATCGTTTAATCAAATACCGTACATAGTTTTGCCAAGGTGTTGTTTTCCACTTTTCCCATTCCGGTAAATACAGTGGAAGTGGGTGGAAGACGGCTTGGTGCTCGAGGCTGCTGTCTAGATCGTCGTTGTGTAGTGCGATCACGCCTGGTTCGACGCCCGTTGTGAGGACTGTTCGATCGAGTGAAGTGAATGGCGCTTCGACGGTGTTTTGGACTGCTCGTCCATTGGTGTCTAGCGTCCAAACTTTTGCACTGTTTTGGTATTTATCTGTCAGCCAGTTCGTTTTGACGCTGACCACTTGGTTGGCTTCATTTGTTTGAATGAATGTGTTGACGTTCGTGCCGAATGGCAAGTCCATTTGCTCGTCGTACGGTGCAACGCGTACTTCGTAATAAGCTAGTGGGTTGTCTTTTTGTGTGTTGCCAAGTGCTTTATACGCTTCTAGCCATTCGTCCTCTTTCGCAGGAACTTTGGATACCGACACGACGACTCCGTTAATCGTGGAGATGTCATTTGGATAGTCCGGCGCGATACGTTCTTGGATTTCAGCGAGTTTCTTTTCTTTATTCGTTAATTCAGGCTTGCCTTCAGGTGAATCATTGACTTCTGGATTAGAAATCGTTCCGTCCGGATTTGTTGTATCATCTGGATTCGGTGTTGCTTCAGGTGTTGTATCGGGATTTGACGTGCTCTCCGTATTCGGAGTGCTTGTGGATGGCGGTGTCTCCGTGTTCGGTTTGTTTTCCGTACCTGAATTATTATTGTTCGAACTATCGATGCTCTTGTCCGGTGAAGATACCGGTGTATCCGGTTGGTCGAGCGAACCGTCCGGGTTGCCGGAAGTGCCGTCGAAGTTTTCTTCAGGAGCGTTCGAATTCACCGCTGGTGGTGCCGAATCCGTCCCATCGATTTCCGTTTTCGGATCATCGTAAGGTACGGTACTCGGTGGTACTCCGTCAGCAGATAGAGACGCGACTGATTTACCTTTTCCACTGCCAACTCCATCTTCCATAGATTCAGGTTGTTGATTTGGATCGACTTTCGGTGTGAATGGTGTGTGGATCGAGTCATGCTGGATCGTTACGGGCGCGCCCGTTTCCACGCTTGGCCATTCATTGTCGAGTACATACGTGACAATCGTTTGGTCCGTGCTGTAAATATCGATCGACGGTGACTCGCTATCGCGTTTGATTGCGACGACATAGCCGCTTACTGGACTCGTCAAAGCAGATTCATTCGGCAATTCTGCGAGCTGTGATTCAACTACTTCTGTTTTCCGTTGCACTTCTGCGAGATCCCGTTCTGCTGCCGCAATCGCTTGCGCAAACGCCCCGTCTTCTCTCACTTCAATGCCCACATTCAAATTGACACGCACTTTTTTCTCGTCGTTTGTATCATAATAATCGCTGTTGTTTTTTGAACCGCCCGCTGAGGACTGATCATACTCTAGATTACTGATCGTTTGTGAGATCGAAGACGACTGATTTTGCAACGCGGTTAGTTCGGATTCTAATTCATTGCGTTTGGAATCGATATGATCCACTTTCAATGAAGCGAGTTCCGTTCCAAAGTCCACTGTCTCCCCTTCTTGAACGAGCCATGAGTCAATTGTTTGGTCGTCTTTAAGGTAGATAGTATGCAAATCTTTCGGTGAAATGAATCCTTCTTTATCGAGCTCTTTCTTGTAATCATCCGCAGATAGCCGTTCGTACTCACTGACGTACTGCGCTTTCGGGATGACACTTTTTTCAGCAAACACCAAATACGTGTTCAATGCTAGGAACGCTGTAACGAGGACCGTCACGATGATGTTTTGTACTTTCATCTTATAGTCCCCCAATCATTAACAAGTTCAACATTTTTTCGATCGGAGCAAAGCCGACTGCCGCAGTGATCAATGCAAAGACCACATGCAATGCAATTAACATCCACAACGCATGCTTGCGGATACCTTTATGCTCTATAACTTCCCCACCGACAAGTGACGTTTCCACTTTCGAGAAGCTGATGAAGCGATACTGAACCGCCACGATCAATGCAGAGAAAATCGTCAATTGATTGACGAAAAGAATGATATACCAATTATCCAGGAACGTTACCGCGAGGGGTCCGAATGAAAGAATCGAAACCGCTGCTGTTTTTCCAGCAACCGCGAAGATCAGGAAATTGATGAGTTTTTCGATTAGTAATAATCCCGTGACCACTAGCTGTAACTTCAGCAAGGGCTTAAATGGAATTTTCGTCAGCATGCTTAAGATCCATGCGACACCCCAAAAATGAAACGACATGTAGATGATGGCCCAGAGTATGGCGCCGACTAATGCGGTGATGCGGCCGATGGTGAATTCATCGAGCGAACCGTTCGCCAAGAGATACGTCATCGTCCCCGTGTTCATGCCCCACATATCGCGGAGGACGAACAGGATGATGCCCAAGATGAATACGCTAAACACACGGCGTTTGAATCCAGTGACAGTTCCTTGCCCAATATCAACAGCAAGTCGGTCAGGATAAACTAGTGAACGCCAGTAACCGTAAGTAGAATACATATGTACTTCTCCTTTGCCTCCAACTTATTCGACTGATTATATCAGTTTCTATCTCTCTTACTTTATCAAAAAATGACGAATTTGCAACGAATGTAGTGTGATGAGGTGGAATTTGGTAGGTTAGTTGAGCGAATAAAGACCAAAGATTGTAACTGAAGGTAGATAGCGCATGGGATTTCCGCTGCAGATGGGGGACGCGTTCTGGAGGGGGTGCGGTGAGCCGACCAAGTCGCTATGCTCCTTCTGGTCGTCTCTCCTGTCACCCTGATCCTCCCAGAGTCGCCCCCATCTTCCGCTACAATCCTACTTTTATGGTGGATGGATGTAGAACACTCGCTAGCGGTAGTATGTGAACTAGTGTTGTCACCGAACTTAGTTCAATTCAATTACAAACCTAACTTCAATGACTGCAATAACTATCACCCACTCACATTGCAAGGGATTGGAGCGGCAGGCGGCGACTCCCGATGGATCAGCCCGATCAGGTGAGACAACCAAAAGGGAGCCTGCGACCTGGTTGGCTCACCGCGGGCCCATGGGAAAGCGTCCGCCTAGAGCGCAAATCCCTACCCCAACACCCCGTCATCCCTTAACCACGTAAATAACCCCTAGTCCATTAGATTCATTTAATTATCTGAATGTTTCCAATCTATAGAAATAGGATATAATAGGAAGTAATAGGGTCAGATGGCTCTTATTACATAAAGGAGTGAAGAGCGATGAACTTGGACAAAACGATTGAGTTTACATGGCAGGACTTTGCACTAGGCCTGGGCGGATCAGGACTATTCGTAGTGGCGCTCCATTTCCTTACACTATGAGAAAACGCATAACACAACGCACATAAAAACACCTCAACGTCGACGCACATAGATGTGCTTCCAATTGAGGTGTTTTTATCGTTTTAGTGTGATGATCAAATCACTCGCAGTCCTTCCATCAACTCCTTAAACAAGAGCTGGTTTTTCGTTTCTAGTGCATAATCTACCATTCTCTCCCAATTATCTTGCTCCAACTTCTCCACCAAACCGTCCGCTTCACGCATGTACTCTTCCTGTAGATGGCCTTCCAATTCCATCGCTCCTTCGAGTATAGTCGACAAATGCAAATGTAAATCGGAAACTAGTAATAATTGATAAAGTGGGATGCGTATAAATCTGTTACCTCGCTGAAAGACGAATACTTCTCCTAAGTTTTCAATCTGCAAACTTTTCGTATTTACAACGATTTCCTTCCCTTCTGCGGGGATAAACTGGAACACCTCGTCATTTCGCTTAATTGAGAAATATTGATAAGCGAATACAAGGCGTAAGTTAAATTCTTCTTTACTGGTGAAAAATGGCTTGATCCGCTGTATGACTAGCATTTCTTTCCCCTCCTCTTCATTAATTTGAATTTTCCGATTATTATTAATATATCACATTGAAGAGGATTTTGTGCATGATATGAGTCGGAAACCATCTAATATACCAAGAGAATTTTTCAGAAAACGGTCATAGCGGGAAATCACGCGGTCTTTTGGGTTATTCATCACGTCCCACCAGAAAAGTTTTGGACACCGGTTGATACTCGATGTTTCGTTCTTTTAATTGTTCCAGTAATTGTCCGCTCGCATCGACATTCGATTTCTCGTAAGAAAAAATCATTTGACTATTTGCGTATGAGATGACGACTTGCTCGAAGACCATCTGTTCATGCATGACGTTATATAAATATGAAACATTTCCATTTGGATCATGAACAGATTTTTCGGAGTACTGTTCGAGAGATTCAAAGAAACGTGGTTCACTTGTGCCAACGGGTTCTGGCTTTTGTAAATGGTGCCGCAATTGTGGAAAGTGTAAAATCAACTGCACTTTTTCTATCGCTTTCGCCTACCTTCTCTTTTTTACCACAATCTTCTCACAATATTGTAGAAAAGCCTCGAAATTGCCAATTCATCAATTTGTATTGCTTAAATGACAATTTCACGAAATGCCGGACTCTTTTCTTATACGATGGCGAGAAAAACGGGTGATGACAATGAGTTTTGGAACACAATTACGAGAATACCGCGACGAGTATTTGCATATTACACAAAAACAAATGGCTGAGGATCTTGGAGTCGATGGTGCCACGATGTCTCGATACGAATCGAGTGAACGAGTTTTCCCGATTGATTTGGTGCCGCTCATGAAGAAAATCTATAACATACCGGATGATGTATTGCTTGCGATGATTCTGGACAAACCGTTAAAGTCAGTGCGTCCTTTTTCGAACCAGACACTCGACAGTAGCGCCCTATACGAAAAAGGGTTTCTTACGCAGTACGGCTCGCTAATTGAAAACGAACCACTGTTGAAAGAATTTATTTTACGAGCAAATTCATTGGATCACGAAAACCGCCAGTTGTTGCTGTCAGGCATGTTGAACCTCATGCAGTTGTTCGAAAATCAAACAGGTAAATGAAAACGAATGGTTTTTCTGCTCCCCAAGTTGTGGTAAAGAACCGATAAAAACGGTATAATAGGAGGAATGCTTAAGTAAGGAGTGGATTCGGTGGCCATCACTATTGAACGAATCGCAAATATGCACGACTCACAAATTGAAGAATTCATGAATCATATTAAACATACATTTCAGCCGTCTGACCCTGCACAGGCGGAAATTATACGCAAAGCTGCTTCACTTGTACGTATGAACGCAATCGGTGCGTATCGCTACACTGAAACCGAGCAATCCTTAATGGCAAATATTTCGGGCACAGAGTCGGAATTCGCCCGTCTTTCTTTCATGACGATGGAGCCGTACTGCACGTGTGCCGACGGAGACTGGTGCGCGCATCAGATTGCAGTCGTCTTTCATTTGTACTCGCAGTTTCATTCATTATCCGATTGGTTGAATACGTGGCGCCAGTCAGGAGCTGTGCAGACACAATTATCGATCAATGAGCGGACACCGGAAGCTTGGTTGAACGCATTATCCGTATTGGTGAAGCCGCTTAGCGAGTTGAATGCGAGTGACGGACCGACTGGATTCTTGCATTATGCTTCTAAAATTGAACACCAGAAGACGCGGCTTTCTCCTTTTGAATGGGAATGGAAGCCGCTCTTTTCGCTGTACTATCAACTCACCTTATTGCGAGCGGCATGGCCTTTCCTTAAAAACGAACTATCAGCGAACGATTCCTATCATTACGGCAAATGGCAGCTGACGATTTGGCTCAATGAGCAAATGTCCGAAATGAAAGCTAGCATTAAACAGTTGAGTACGAAATCGCGTCTATTTGAGACGGACGCCTTTCACACGAAGCTCAAAGATTTGATTCATTCATTCGCACTGGACGAAGATGGTTTATTCTCGAAGCGTTTTGAAGCGTTCCGTCTTGTCTATACTGAGCTGTATTCCGACGAAGCTGAATTGACACAGGAGATTGAACGCTTGCAAAAGGAAACGGCAGCAGACGCGCCATTATTCCGTGCGTTTCTCTATTTGACGTCGGGACGTTTTGACGAGCTCGATGAAGAACTAAACACTCTAGATGCAACCGCTGTTCCCCAGTGGTTGGCATTTGCGCTCTATGCGAAAGAAGATGAGGATTTTGATATCGTGCAGTCAATTATGCTGCAATTGCTTCCTCATTTAGCCGAGCATTATCAGCAACTTGCGACGCGTAACCGTTCGGCTTTTGCCGAGGATATCGACGAGTTGCTCGCGCTGTCCGACGTTTCAGAAGAACAACGTGATCAACTGTTCCAATCATATGGACCCGAAGCCAGTCGTGCGTACGGTAAGTTTTTATTCGAACGCAATCGGTATGCTGAATGGGCTGCGCTTATGCATTTGACTCGCGGGTCAGTCGATATGATCGACAGTACGGCGATGAAAACAGCACTTGCGGAAGATTCGCAAGCGGTGTTCCCTCTCATGCACGCTGAAGCTTTAAAATTAGTCAAAGAGAAAAATCGTGATAGCTATCGCCGCGCAGTGCGTTTATGGAAGCAAATGAAGGCGGCTGCGAAGCGCGATGGCCGCAATGAATTTTGGAACCGCTATGTCCATACAGTCCGCGAGCAATTTCCACGTCTGCGTGCACTGATGGAAGAGATGGAGAAAGGAAATCTACTTCTATGACCGATTCGAACATCTTACAACTTTCATTAGAGTTAACATTACAAGAAGGACAAGATGGTATGTTCATCGTGTCCGCAAACGTCGCAGGTGAAACGCGCAAGATTGATGCGGATATGCTGGTGTCGTATTTATTTTATTCGGATGAACCGACGATGTACGGCATGTTGGTGGAGCAGCGTGATAATTGGCTCGATATATCGATTGATATGTTGCTGCGTTTGTTCTCGGCTGGAAGTCATCCGTACGTGCAATATTCTGGTGCGACTCCTAATGATCAACAAATACTTACAGACATTCGCGAAGCAGCGACGTTTTGGAAAGACCCTGCGCTGTTTTCGTATGTTGAAGCGAATGAGTCTGGACTATCGTTTGATCTCGACAAAACGCATTTATCCGAGCAAGCGGGGCGGTATATCTCGCTCGCGATGCGTGGACAGTTGGCGACGCTCGGTGTCTCGATGGCAGACTTCCCTGCTTTGTTGCCGCACTTTCAGCAGTATGGATGGCCGAATACCGAAAAATCGAAGTTACCGTTCCGCGTAGCCCTTCGTTTGACGGAGCCGGATATCGATGAGACCGATTGGTTGCTTGAGACGATTCTCATTAGTGATCGCGGTGCACAGTGGTCGCCAGCGATCGGTAAAATAACGGGATCGATCGAAAATGCATTGCCTGCAAAACGTAAGCCATATGCGGAGGAAATTGAAGAGCGTCAATCTGAGATGGTCGGGATTTTCCGTTCCGTGGAATGGTATGAACCGCGACAATTCATGCATGTGCCGTTAAATGATGCGCAAGTGCGGATTTTCATTCAGGAAGATCTGCCGCTTTGTCAGGCATTTGATTATCCAGTTATTTTGCCAGCTTGGTTAAAGACGGTGACAGAGACGAAGTTGAAGATTCGAACGTCTGCCGGTATGCAGTCGTATCGTTCGTCAGCAAGTCTCGATCAAGTGTTGTCGTTTGATTGGCAGTTTTCACTCGCCGGAGAAAAGATCGACAAGAATCAGTTCCAGAAGATGGTCGATGAGAACCGCGAGTATATTCGCGCAGGCGATGAGTGGTTCCATTTAGATCCCGCATGGCTCAAGCGAATTCGTGAGTTGATGGAGCAAGTGGACGACGGTGAATGGACAGTAAAGGATTTGCTGTTCAATGAAGTGCCGGAAGAAATTGCGCCTGTCTATGATGAAGAGGAAGAAGACGATCCGTTAGTTGCATTTTCGATGCAGCAATCTTTGCGTAACGTGATGAATATGTTACATGACAAGAAAGGTTTGCCGGCCGTTGCGGTACCGAAGACGTTGCATGCCGAGTTACGTCCATATCAGCAAGAAGGTTTCGAGTGGCTCCATTTCATGCGCGACAATAAATTCGGTGCGGTGCTGGCGGATGATATGGGACTTGGTAAAACCGTACAGCTCATCTCGTATTTACTGTATGTGCATAATTTACCGGAAACTGACTCCCCTTCGCTGATCATTTGTCCGACAAGTGTTATGGGCAACTGGCAGAAGGAGCTTGAACGTTTCGCACCTTCACTGACGGTACATGTACATTACGGGACGAATCGTGCGCGTGAAGAGCAGTTTGCAGATATTATGAGTAAGCGTCAAGCGGATATTATTTTGACGACGTATGGTACTGCTACGCAAGATGGCGAGATGCTGTCGATGTACGAGTTTGCGAATGTAACCATTGACGAAGCGCAAAATATTAAAAACTTGCAGACGAAGCAGTCTCGAGCGATCCGGAAGTTACGCGGCGTGCATCATATCGCGTTGACGGGTACGCCAATCGAGAACCGTTTATCAGAGTTATGGGCCATTTTTGATTTCATTCACAAAGGATATCTAGGCAGTTTCCGTAAATTTAACGAAGAATTCATCGTGCCGATTGAGCGTGATGATTTGGAAGCGGAGAAACGGAAATTACGTGCTCGAATTCAGCCGTTCATGATGCGTCGAACGAAAAATGATCCGGAGTTGCGTCTGAACTTACCTGAGAAGCTCGAGCAAAATGAATATGTCCCGCTGACTCCTGAGCAAGCGGCATTGTATGAGAGTTTTGTTTCAGAGACGAAATTTAAACTTGAGACTTTGACTGGATTTGAGCGTAAAGGTTTGATTTTGAAAATGCTCAGTCGTTTGAAACAATTATGTAACCATCCGGCATTATTCCTGAAAGAACCGCCAGCCCCTGCTGCCGAGTTGACAAAGCGATCCAATAAAATGGCGCGAATCGTTTCGATGGCAGCGGAGATTGCGGCGAACGGTGAGCAATGCTTGATCTTCACGCAGTATATTGGCATGGGGCAGATGATCCGTCAGTGTTTGTCCGAGCTACACGGGATTGACGTGCCGTTCTTGACGGGTAGTATGCCAAAAGGTCAACGTGATGCATTGGTCGAGGCGTTCCAAAACGGAGAGTTCCCGATTTTCATCCTGTCATTAAAAGCTGGGGGCACCGGCTTGAATTTGACGCAGGCGAATCACGTATTGCACGCAGATCGTTGGTGGAATCCGGCTGTGGAGAACCAGGCAACCGATCGTGCGTACCGTATCGGGCAAACCAAATTCGTACATGTGCATAAATTTGTAACGGTTGGGACGATCGAGGAAAAGATTGACGAGATGCTCGTCGAGAAAGCAGCGTTGTCAGCTGATTTGATTCATTCGAGTCAGTGGTTGACGGAGCTCAATGATCGAGAGCTCGAGGATTTGCTGACGTTTAATTAATATGGTACTCACTAGGACCTGTATCGAAATGTGATGCAGGTCTTTTTGCGTTCATTGTACATCGGAGGGAATGAGGAAAGGATTTGTTTTGATCGTTTCCAAGTAATTGATGCGCTCGTTCAGGTTGGCAATAATGCGAATCAGCTGGCCAATCTGGTCTTCAAGGCGCTGGATATCTTGTTTCTGCGCGACTATAGGTGTGCTGTGCATGTGGGCTTCATCCTTTCTATGAGCGGGTATGTATTCCGTCAGCCCGCCAAGTGGAAGTGGTCTCCGACAAAACGGGCGACGGATGAGTTGGCGTAAAATTGATTCAGTTCCTATGCTGAATGTACTCCCGGCATCACAGAGGATCGAGTCCCCACTCGTTCATGTTTCTGCCGAGTCATGCTAGTTGGCGAATATGCTTGTAGTGTCGTGTAATTTTTTCTTTTTTTATTTCTCTTCAATTGTGTGGTATCCATCTCTCTTCAGGAATTGATCAGCGACGGATGTGCGACGGCGGATATGCCTTTGTCTCCTCCCCTTTCAATTTGGAGCTTGTTAGAAAATAGGTAGTGCGGTTTCGGTTGATTTCGCTTCTTCAAAACGTACGGGCTCAGTAGATGAATTCGTTTTCATTTCTGACTGTTGAGGTTTGGATGACTTCGAAAGAAAGCGGATGTCGTTGCACATGACTTCCATGATGTACACTTTCGAACGGTCTTCTCGTTCATAGTTCCGTGTCTGAATGCTTCCACTGACGCCTACGAGCGATCCTTTGCCGCAGTGACGAACTAGGTTTTCGGCGGATCGTCCCCAGACGGAGCATGGCACGAAGTCGGTTGCTATTTCCCCGTTTGCGTTTTTGAAGCTACGATTGACAGCGAGGGCGAACGTGGTATTGACACGTCCTGATGAGTGTTCTTTTAATACGAGGTCTTTGGTGATGCGCCCTACTAAAGCCACTTGGTTCACGAGTTGGTTCCTCCTTTCTTTGTGCTGCCCTTATCGTAATCTACAAGGGAGCTTTATGGCAAAGTGGCAAAATTGAATTTTGATGCGATTTTCGGCGTAGTTTTTCAATTTTCATTCGAAGGGGTTTTTGGATTTTCGCGGTAGTATGCGGTTTCTATGTGACGAGGTAAATGGCATTATTGAATAATCGAGTATTTTACGATTTTTATGCTATACTTGGGAAAATTGTACCGAGGTGATGGGATTGAAGACGTTTAAGATGATTTCGGTGGAAGTAGTTCAGGAGAGCGGCGTGCTTGCATTTCCACTGTTTGACGGCATTATCATCAACCAAGAGAACAGTCACCGTTTGTGGGTGCTTGAGCTGTTCATTGATGCCAAGTATAAGGATATTATGGAAAAGTGGAAAGCCGAGGAGACATTGCTGACCGTACGCGTTGTCATTTCGTATCCTGGAAATGAGCCCGCTTCGTTCGATGTGGCGGTGGAAAACTGGCGTCAGATTGGTGACCGGATCTCTGTGTTGATGAAAGGACGTCTAAAGCGCGTCCGCTCGAAGTATCCCGAATATTTGTTAGAAGAGTTATTGGATGAAGGTTTGGAGGGCGATGCATTGCTCGAGCAATTCCAAACGGCCATGTGGGATCGACCTAAGTTGAAACGCGATATGGAAGTTGATGAGAAGACGAAGTTGTGATGGTTGGGCTGCCCTTTTTTGGGGTGGCTTTTTTTGTTTTTTGGGGTGGGTGGTAGAGCGGATAGGTGGAGTTTGAGCGGCTCGCGGAGTTTGAGCGGTTAACACGCCGTATAGAGCGCTCATACGCTGGCTTTGAGCGGATAGGAGGACGCTTTGAGCGCGTGCGGAAGGGCATTGAGCGGATGGCGCGAGCGATAGAGCGCTTGGGATGATGTATTGAGCGGCTCGCGGAGTTTATGCGGCTCGCGGCGTTTGAGCGGTTAATACGCCGCATAGAGCGCTCGTTCGCTGGTATTGAGCGGATAGGAGGACGCATAGAGCGCGGGCGGAAGGGCATTGATCGGATGGCGCGAGCGATAGAGCGCTTGGGATGATATATTGAGCGGCTCGCGGAGTTTATGCGGCTCGCGGAGTTTGAGCGGTTAACACGCCACGTAGAGCGCTCGTACGCTGGTATTGAGCGGATAGGAGGACGCATAGAGCGCGGGCGGATGGGCATTGAGCGGATGGCGCGAGCGATAGAGCGCTTGGGATGATATATTGAGCGGCTCGCGGAGTTTATGCGGCTCGCGGAGTTTGAGCGGTTAACACGCCACGTAGAGCGCTCGT
>NZ_PDZC01000003.1 GCF_002743375.1 Sporosarcina sp. P34 | reverse complement strand
TACACCACACGCTACCCGCTCTATCTGCAGCTCCACCCGCTCATACTTCCACCACAACCGCTCTACACACGCTAACCGCCCTATCACTGGCCGCATGCGCTCATACTCCCGCCATGGGCGCTCTATAGCATGCGCTAGCCGCTCTATCAACGGCTGCACCCGATCATACTCCTGCCACGACCGCTCTATACCACACGCTAGCCGCTCTATCTGCAGCTCCACCCGCTCATACTTCCACCACAACCGCTCTACACACGCTAACCGCCCTATCACTGGCCGCATACGCTCATACTTCCGCCATGGGCGCTCTATAGCATGCGCTAGCCGCTCTATCAACGGCTGCACTCGCTCATACTCCCGCCACGACCGCTCTATACAACACGCTAGCCGCTCTATCTGCAGCTCCACCCGCTCATACTTCCACCACAACCGCTCTACACACGCTAACCGCCCTATCACTGGCCGCATGCGCTCATACTCCCGCCATGGGCGCTCTATAGCACTATCCGCTCTATCAACGGCTGCACCCAATCATACTCCTGCCACGACCGCTCTATACAACACGCTACCCGCTCTATCTGCAGCACCACCCGCTCATACTCCCGCCACGACCGCTCTATCACTAGCCCCACCCGCTCATACCCCCACCAACCAAAAAAGGCTACCAAAAAAAATCAGGATAGCCGTAATTGACATTTATTTTCACTTCAAACTAAACTCAGCGTAAACGAATTGTTCTCGACAACTCGCCTGCTCTAGATGGTAATTTCAACTTGCGGAACGGCTGATGGTTTACCAAATAAATAGCCTTGGAATAATTGATACCCTTTCGCTTTCAACCATTCAAAATCTTCTACCGTTTCGATCCCCTCTGCTAACGGAATCGAATCCACCGCCAGCGCTTTTTCAAGAAACTCCGCTGCTATAAGTTGCTTATCGGAATCAGTCGCGACACCTTGTACATACTTCATATCGAGCTTCATATAGTTCGGACGAAGGAAAGAGAGCACCTCAACCGTGTTATAGCCTTCTCCCACATCATCGAGCGCATACTCGAATCCTCTTGAGTGATAGTACTCCAAAATGGTTTTTAAATGGTCCATGTCTTCCACTTTTTCCGACTCCACTACTTCAAAAATCAGACGGTGTGGGTCAATTTCTAGATCGTTCGCTAAATTAATCGTCGATCGCAAGCAAAACTCCGGCGAATAGATGGATGTTGGAATGAAATTAATAAATGCTTTTTGCGTAATATGTTTTGCATAGCGAACTGCCGTCAGACGACATACTCTATCAAGAGCATATAATCTACCGCGTTCTTTAGCCGCGGTGAAAATTTCATTCGGATAAATCACTCTACCGTCTTTATGATAGAAGCGCGCGAGTAATTCATACGCATAAATTTCGAAGTCTGGTGTAACAATAGGCTGATAATGGCTCGTCAATTGTTGATCTGAAATGACTTGATCAATCCATTGCATTTCGACTACTTGCATGACTTCAGAGAGCGGCCGCCAGTCGGTTTGGTCGAGACGAAAACGAATAGAATCCATTTCTACTGCATGATCGACACAAAAGTCGTATAATTCTTTTATCCCTTGTTCTTTTACATGAAATGTTTGATCTTCCTGGTTCACTAGCATAAGGACTCGCTTCAAATGATCTTCTATTGAATCGAACAATGCTGTTTGCTTACACTTATCAAATGAAACTTCATACACAATATCCTGAATCACGCAACCTTTACAAGGCATTCATTTCACCCCTTTAGTGTTTGTTTTGAAGAGTATATCATATTTCAGGTGTTGTACTCCCATTTAGGTATAGAAATATAGTTTTTCTAGTTAATTAGCATACCAGTGTTTAGATTACTTTCATTTGTGGAATGACAAGGATATAGAACGTTTATCCGTTTCGACGGAAGTTAGGCGTTCAAGTTAGAAACGCACTTATTATGTGGAGGTGACTAGATTGAAGGTGCTCTTGTATATTAGTGCCGTAGTCGCCGTTGCGGCTTTAGTAGTTATCGCAATTGCTATTATTAAAACAGCCAAAGCGGTCAAAGAAGCAATGACAGATGTAAAAGAAACGATGAAACGTGTGGAACTGAAAGTGGGCGGTATTACGGATAAAGCCGATCAGCTCATGACTCAGACGAACCACATTGCGGATGATGCGAACGCAAAACTGCAATCAGTTGAAGGATTGGCAGCTTCAGCGAAAGAACTTCGCGAATCTACCCAGTATGTGCAGAACTCCATCGCTAAAATGGCGGATCAAGTATCAGCGCCCCCTGGCAAGTATGCCAAGTTGATGGAGCAAACGACCGCATTATCTGAAGCAGCGTCAAAAATGTACTATAAGATGAAACAGAATAACAGAGAGGGGTGAATTTGATGGATTGGGTACTAGGTATAGGCGTACTGCTTATCGGCATCGCGCTACTTATTGTCTCTATCGTGTTAATTAAACCACTTGGGAAATTGACCGAAGTATTGGAAAGTGTCAAGAAGACGACCGATACCCTGCCGTCAACGGTAGAGGAAGTGACGGGTCAGACCCAGCAAATTCTTCATACGACGAATGATACGATCAGTAATGTAAACAAGCAAATTTATGAAGTGACGCCGGTCTTTCAGATTGTTGGAGATGTCGGAGAAGCTTCACGTGAAGTGACGAATGCCGCACTCGATACGACGATTCGGTTTAAGGATCGTGTGGGGAATGCGAGTGAATTTGTCCGCGAGAAAGAGTATAAAGGGTTGTATGGAGTAGCTACGTTGGTGTTTTATTTGATGCAGCAACGTAAAGAGCTAAAAAAGATGCGCCCGTAAGTGGAAGACTTGTTCCGTCCACTCATATAAAACAGACCACTAATTCGCATATGAATTAGTGGTCTTTTATATGCCTATGCATCCATGTTTAAACGTAAATAAAGTAGGTATCGCTATAAAGCCAATTCTCAAATTTTATCTAGTAGATATAGCTTATCTATTTACTTTCTTCTCTTTCCTCAAGAAAATAAGATAAATAAGTTCTAAAAGTCCGATTGTATTGACGATCAGAAGAACAACAAACCAGGCTAACTGTTTATTACGAGCAGAATGCCAAAGGGCTATGCCTTTCCAAATAATTGACCAAATAATGATTACATAAAAAATCGGATTATTATAATGTAAAATCTGGGAAACAGTATCCATCCTTCCACCTCCCTTTTTTAATAAAACAGTGCGATTACTGAATGAGCATCAATACTTTATGCCAAAATCGTACCTATACACCCACCACTTACATCTGTCGGCTTGTTTATAACCTTTTTTCCATTTAAAATTCTGCACGTTACTGTATAAGCATAGTTCTACTAGTCATACGTTCACTACTTGTAAATAGTTTCATTTTGCGAAGGTCGCGAATTTAATCACCTATGCGGTGATGTTCTTATATCATTCTAGTAATTACTGTACAACAGATCTACGTAACCTCCCCCGAACTAAAAAAGACTGAAGAGCAATCCCAATCGGGCTTGACCTTCAGTCTTTGTCAGTACTTAGTAGGACGCATTTTTCGGTGCTGGTAACTTTTTTTGTGGGTCCGCCTGCTCTGCACGATCCTTCGCCGCACTCACAGATTGTTTACGCTTCTTAAAGATATAATAACCTAACATAGCGGAACCGTAGAGACCACCTAGTTTCTTGTTTTGCTCTGATATGTCTGTGTGATCTCCTTTTTGTTGAACAGACGAAGACACGTCCACTAATGAAGACGTTAGTTGGTGTGTAGATTCTCCAAGGTCACCGATTACTTGGAATAATGGAGTCAGATTCTCAATTTTTGTATTGATGTCTGCTAGTGAATCATTGCTGTTTTTAATTAGGTTTCCTGTTTCATCCAAGATACCGTCAAGTTGTTTCGGAAGCGCTCCTACTGTCTGATCGACGTCCTGTAGAATATTTCCAACTTGTTGTAATACTTTAGCGAAATAGATAGCTAAAATGACGAAGGCGATACCGATCAGTATGACGCCAATTCCAACGAGATCCATTCTCAACCCTCATTTCCTTTTACGTATTTTTTACACTCTTCTTGCCGCGTTGCCATGATTCGTAAACTTGGGCACCAAACTCTCCATATTGGATGGCTTGGACAAACTTTTCTGTCCCCGGAAGAGAACCGTCCTCTGCAAACTGCCTCGTCCGCTTGTTTACTTCTTCACTCAAGTACTGGCTTGATCGTCCAATATTTTCGATAGTAGAAAATAAAGGCGTCGTTGCAGCAAGTTTCACTTGAACATCTGTCGCCAGTTGTTCTGTTTCATTTAAGGTTCCATACAACTGCTCAATGCTTTTATCGAGCTCTGCCTCTACCCTTTTTACTGTTCCCATAACGGTTAGCAATAAGTTCGAAGACTTCGTCAGTAACAATGAAAGGTAAATGGCGACAATCAATACGGAGATTGCGATCAATAATAAACCAATGTACGCCATACACACATCCTCCTCTCCAACATACTTAATACATCTTATCATTCTATACCACTCTCAGTTTTTCTAAAACATTAATCATCTAAAGTTCTTTGATGTGAGAGGAGAAAATGGTTTTTTGCATAGCAAGGAAAGAGTACATGCTATTCATGCACAAACAAAAAAATTCTATGCCCCCATATGAGGAAGCATAGAATTTTTTATTAATGCTCATGTCGTCCGACACAACGCTCACATTCGTACATTACAGACTCTTGCTTTTCCTTGAACTGGTTCCCACATTCCGTGCAAACCTTTTCCACCATTTGTCTTTTCTGCTCTGTGTTCTTTTTCATTGTTCATTCCTCCATTCGTTTTTTGTAAACCTCTGTACTGATACAGTAACTTTTATTAATACTAATATATAACAGCATAGTCAGAATTGTCACTCTTTTCAGACGAGAAGCGTTATTTTGCGATAGAATCCAAAAGAGCGCGACGAATGAAGGAAATACAAAAAAAACGAAAGTAATAGAGGCTGGAACGTAACTTAAAAAAACAGTCTGTTTCCCTACACTACACTCTTGATTACTAACGAATTAAACGTTAGAAATACGTTTCAGTGAATTAAAAAAGGTATGAAGATGTCTTCTCCTTCATACCTTTTGAGGGTTTGTCCTAGCCTCCGTTTGCTTCTTTACATCATCACTCCATACACTATTACAGCCGCGATGATGACAAGAGTTATAACAAACACCGTCCATTGCATATTGTCTGGTTTTTCTGGTCTGCTATCCCATTTCTGCATGAATACACGCTTCCTTTCTGGCTTGTTAGTTCCTTATTCATTAGTTTTCCCTCCTGTTTGTAAATTAAACACTATATAGTTGTGTACGGTCTGAATAGAATCTGAATAAAGAATGAAAAAGTATTTTTTATGCTGTTGCAGGATATGAAAGTATTTCCTTTCTATATAAATAGAACAAAAATTGATCGATCCAAGTGATTGAAAGTCCTTTACAATCAAGTAATCGCTTACATTTCTAGATTCTTCTAAATAAAGTCACTATTCTTAAAATAAACGTAGAATCTAGCACTTTCATATGTTCATTCAGTTTTTTTCATGTTATTATGAGTAAACGTTGACTCAATAACGGAGGTTAAATGATAAGTTATGAAGGTGAAAAAAATGGAAACTCCAAGTATTCAAGTAGAAGATATCTTAATCGCTAATCAGCTACTGAAAGACGTCGTAGCTCATACGCCTTTACAGAAAAATGATCGTCTATCGGAAAAGTATGATTGTCATGTGTATATTAAACGGGAAGATTTGCAACATGTCCGTTCCTTTAAATTACGCGGTGCTTATTATAAGATGAAACGCATCGAAACAGAAGCACGTAAAAAAGGAATTGTCTGTGCGAGTGCAGGAAACCATGCACAAGGCGTAGCGTTTGCATGTGCAAAACTTGATATTGACGGCAAGATCTTCATGCCGCAAACTACTCCTAAACAAAAGATCAATATGGTGAAAATGTTCGGACGCGATCGCATTGAAATTATTTTAGTCGGAGATACCTTCGATGATTGTTTCGAAAGTGCGGTCGAATTGATGGAAAAAGAACAGCGTATTTTCATTCATCCATTCAATGACAAGGATATCATTGCAGGCCAAGGATCAGTAGCTGTTGAGATCATGAATGATATTGAAGAGCCAATTGATTACGTATTTGCAAGTATCGGTGGCGGTGGACTGATGTCAGGAATTAGCACGTACATCAAAAACTTGTCTCCGCATACGAAGATGATCGGTGCAGAGCCAGCAGGTGCAGCAAGCATGAAGGCTTCTATCGACGCACAAAAGATCGTACCTTTAGCAACGATTGATAAATTCGTCGATGGTGCAGCTGTCAAATGCGTAGGCAATCTGAATTACGACATTTGCAATACCTACCTTGAAAATATCGTCAGTGTCCCTGAAGGTAAAGTATGTACGGCAATTTTGGATCTATACAATGAACACGCGATCATCGCAGAGCCAGCAGGTGCTCTTCCCATTGCAGCACTCGATTTCTATAAAAATGAAATCAAAGGCAAGTGCGTCGTCTGTGTGATCAGCGGTGGAAATAACGATATCGGTAGAATGCAGGAAATTAAAGAGAAATCGATGATTTACGAAGGGTTGCTGTACTATTTTCTCGTTGATTTTCCACAACGCGCAGGTGCACTTCGCCAGTTTCTTGATGGTGTACTGGGACCGGATGATGATATTACCATGTTCGAGTATACGAAGAAGAATAATAAAGAAAGCGGTCCAGGACTTGTCGGAATTGAAATTAAACACAAAGAAGACTACAACGGCCTGATTGCCCGCATGGAAAAGAACGGTTTCCCTTACAAAGAAGTGAACAAAGATAGTACGTTATTTGGATTGTTGATTTAATAAAAAAACTGCCACAAAAGTCCATACGACTTGTTGTGGCAGTTTTTGTGTTAGAAAATAGTGAATAGAATAGGCGAGTTTAACTTGGACTACATATCTTACTAAAAAGCTATCAAAATCACACACCACTCCCCCTTACCCATTTCACTCCTATATATACATAACGATTGTGAAAGGTTTTCGAAATAAAAATACTGGGTAATTGATTACTAAAACACACATAATTTGCACATGCTATCTGTACATAAGAAGAACTCTTTTTATGAAAACTGCAGAATAGGCGGTGACTCCGAAATGGGACCCAAACATAGTAAATTCAGTATATCCATACTCTTCATAGTTCCCCTGCTACTATTAGCTAGTCTCACGATTCCTTACTTCACAACGATTCAAGACGGTACGGATATCTACCTTCAATCAGAAACCATTACCGAGCAAGATGCTAATGAAAATTATGTCTTGCTTCGCTACGACATCGAAAAAGTACCAAAGGAGCGCATGACTCCTAGCTTAGTGACCGCATTAAAAAAACCAGATGAACTCGGTCAGACTCGAGTATTTGGCGTATTGGAACAAAAAGACGGTGTCGCTGAATTGGTTTCATTAAGCGATAAGAAACCTGCTAAAGGTGTCTATTTAATGGGCTGGCTGGCGCAGACGACCGATCGAGAGTATCGCCAGAACGATCATTATATTGTGAATTTCGGTCTAGACCGCGTCTATATCCCCGATTTCGGCCATCGGGTTGCGGCAGAGAGTGTACAAAATCGCACGATGACAGCGCATTTCAAAGTACTTGACGGCAATAGCATTTTACGCGAATTCCAAACCAATTAAAAGAAGCAAAAAGGAAGAGTACCGTTCTCCCTTTTTGCTTCTTTTTATTATAAACCTAGTGAGATATATTTAACTTCTAAATATTCATCCATACCTTGATGTCCACCTTCACGTCCAAGACCACTTTGTTTAAAGCCGCCAAACGGTGCTTGTGGCGCAGATGGCAAGCCGTCATTCAGACCCACAATGCCATACTCCAACGCTTCACACAGCTGAATTCCCCGTGTAATATTTTCTGTAAAGACATATGCTGCAAGTCCAAAAACTGTATCATTCGCGCGTTCGATGACTTCCTCTTCTGTCTCAAACGTTGCAATCGGCAAGACTGGACCGAATGTTTCTTCTTCCATACACAGCATATCGTCAGTTACATCTTTCAAAACAGTCGGTTGGTAAAATAGACCTTTGATATGTTCACCACCGGTAACGACTGTTGCCCCTTTGGATTTCGCGTCTTTCACATGTTCGTCCACTTTATCGATCGCATCCTGGTCAATTAACGGACCTATTACGACACCTTCTTCTTTACCGTCGCCGACTTTCAATTTCTCCGCTTCTTCTGCAATGCGCTTTGTAAATTCCTCTGCGATCGAAGAATGAACATAAATACGGTTCGCACAGACGCAAGTTTGTCCCGCATTGCGGAATTTCGCCGCCATGACACCGGCTACTGCTTTATCAAGATCCGCATCTGCCATAATCATTGCAGGTGCTTGTCCACCAAGTTCCAATGAAATCTTCTTCATCGTATCGGCTGCACCTTTCATCAACGCCTTACCGATTTCAGTAGATCCTGTAAACGTCAGCTTGCGCACACGGCCGTCTTCCTGCCATGCTTCCGCAATTTCACTCGCACTGCCCGTTACGATGTTCAGCACACCGTCCGGAATACCTGCTTCTTGTGCTAGCTCTATTAAACGAATCGCAGTTAGCGGGGTTTGAGAAGCCGGTTTCATTACGACTGTACAGCCAGCTGCAAGAGCAGGCCCCACTTTACGCGCAATCATGGCGGCAGGAAAGTTCCATGGTGTGATCGATGCAATGACACCGACTGGTTGCTTTTGTACGAATAAACGCTTATTGGATTGCGTAGCGGGAATCGTCTCACCGTAGATCCGCTTACCTTCTTCTGCAAACCAGCTGATGAATCCGTTTGAATAACGTACTTCGCCAAGCGCTTCTGCTAAAGGCTTGCCTTGCTCAGTCGTCATCATTTCGGCTATACTTTGTTCATGTTTTTCAATCAACGCATGCCATTTCATTAAATACGCACTGCGCTCATACGCAGACAACGCTGCCCAGTCTGAAAAAGCCGCAGCAGCTGCATCTACAGCTTGCATCGCTTCCGCTTTTCCGCCTTTAGGTACGGCACCAATTGTCTCACCAGTTGAAGGATTCACTACTTCGATTTGCGGTAGATCCGCACCAATTCGCTTTCCGTTAATGATCATTTCGGTCGTTTCCATCGTTAACCTCTCCTTTATTTAGCATCATTGACACGTTCAACGGGAATATCCGCCACTATATCATTTAATACCCAACTAGCGAGAATTAAACCCGCCACTGATGGACAAAATGCGTTGGAAGCTGGAGGCATTTGTGCTTTTCGGATCGATGCATTGGCATTTCCCACCGTTTCAAGGACGTCTTCGCGCACAACAATCGGGCTTTCATCGGAGAAGACGACAGGTACGCCTTTAGGAATACCTAGCTTGCGCAAACGAAGACGTATTACTTTCGCTAATGGATCCGTATGGGTTTTTGAAATATCAGCAATGCGGAAACGCGTTGGATCAGTTTTATTGGCAGCACCCATGCTCGAAATCACTTTAATTCCGCGCTCGACACATTGCTGGATCAAATGAATCTTATAGCTGATCGTATCCGATGCGTCGATTACATAATCCGGCTCGTACGAGAAAAATTCTTCAGACGTTTCTTCTGTGTAGAACATATGTAGATCGATGACTTCACACTCCGCGTTGATATCCGCAATCCGTTCTTTCATAACAGCGGATTTCGAACGCCCTACCGTCGATAAATAAGCGACCAGTTGGCGATTTATATTGGTGACATCAATCGTATCTTTATCGACCAGAATAATACGTCCAACTCCAGTCCGCGCGCATGCTTCTGCTGCGAATGAACCTACTCCACCGACGCCTAAAATCGCAACGGTCTTTCCTTTCATTCTCTCTACGCCTTCTTTACCTATCGATAATTCATTTCTTGAAAATTGATGTAACATCTAGATCGCATCCTTTATCATAATTTGTATTCACTTTATACTAAAACAGTCACCTGCTCTTGCGCAACTACCTACATTTTAGACAATAAAAAACCTTCTCGCTTATGCAAGAAGGTGAATAGTTGGTAGAAAGTGAAATCCCGACTGTGCCGTCTTTGAATATCGCTTTGAACCCGCTAATAGCAGGTGGGTGTCCTGTATAACTCTTTTGAGGTCCCGATTAAAGGCATGTCATCCAAGCTATAACGTTGAACTCCCGACGATAAGATGTTGGGTCAAAACTAATTTACAAATGACGAACACTTCAGGATTTCTACTAACTTCATCTTATCACACGCTTTTTTATAATTCAATCAATTTGAACAAAGTCTTTAAAAATAGTTATTTACTCACTTTTTTACGGGTTCAGCGACCACTTTAATCCCAAGTTCTTTCAACTGCGCATCATCCACCGTACTTGGTGCTTCTGTCAATAGATCACTCGCACTAGCCGTTTTAGGGAATGCAATCGTGTCACGTAAGTTTGTAGATCCAGCAAGCAACATCACGATACGATCTAGACCGAACGCAATTCCGCCGTGTGGAGGTGTGCCGTATTCAAACGCATCCAACAAGAAGCCAAATTGCTCGCGCGCTTGCTCATCCGTAAAGCCAAGTGCTTTAAACATCGCTTCTTGCACATCACGTTGATAAATACGCAATGACCCGCCACCTAGCTCGTATCCGTTCAACACTAAGTCATAGGCTTGTGCCTTCACAGTTTCGGGGCTAGTTTTCAATTCTTCTACGTCAGCCGGCATGGTGAATGGGTGGTGCGCTGCGTAGTAACGGCCATCTTCCTCGTCGTATTCAAATAACGGCCAATCCGTTACCCATAGGAAATTATACTGAGACTGATCAATTAAATCTAGTTCTTTTCCAAGTTTCAAACGTAATGCGCCGAGTGAATCCGCTACAACAGATTTTTTATCTGCTCCGAATAAGAATAAATCTCCAGGTTTTCCGTCGCCAGCTGCTTTAAGTGCTTCACCGATTTCTCCGTCGAAGAATTTCGCAATCGGACCATTAAAGCCGTCTTCCGTCACTTTCAGCCACGCCATTCCTTTCGCGCCATACACTTTTGCAAACTCGCCAAGTGCATCAATGTCTTTACGTGAATACTTATCCGCTGCACCTTTAACGTTGATCAACTTCACCTGTCCGCCCGTTTCCACTGCACCAGCGAAGACTTTAAATGAAGAGTCTTTGACGATTTCCGATACATCCGTCAATTCCATTCCGAAACGAGTGTCCGGCTTATCTGAACCGAAACGTCCCATTGCTTCATCATATGGAATACGTGTAAACGGAGTTTCAACATCCACTTGTTTAACATCTTTCATTACTTTCTTGATTAAGCGTTCGTTAAGTTCCAAAATTTCTTCGATTGACATAAAACTCATTTCCATATCGATTTGCGTGAATTCTGGTTGACGGTCAGCACGTAAATCTTCATCACGGAAACAACGAGCGATTTGGTAGTAACGGTCGAAGCCGGATACCATCAATAACTGCTTAAACAACTGGGGTGACTGTGGCAAAGCGTAGAATTCACCTTCGTGAACACGGCTTGGCACTAAATAGTCACGTGCGCCTTCAGGAGTCGATTTCGTTAGAATCGGTGTTTCTACTTCCATGAATCCTTCGTCATCCAAGAAGTTACGTACAGTTTTCGTAATGTCTGAACGCATTTTAAACACTTTTGCAAGCTCAGGACGACGCAAGTCTAAGTAGCGATACTTCAGGCGTGTTTCTTCGCCTACATCCGTTTCGTCTTCGATTGTAAATGGCGGGTTTTTCGCTTCGTTGATGACTTTCACTTCTACCACTTGTACTTCGATTGCACCCGTTGCGATGTTTTTGTTCTTCGTACGCTCTTCGCGTTCGATGACGAGACCTGTTACTTCGATGACGTATTCGTTACGCAATGTTTCAGCGATTTCGAGAGCTTCTTTTGAGATGTCCGGATTGAAGACTGTCTGGACGATGCCTGCACGGTCGCGGACGTCGATGAAGATGAGTCCACCAAGGTCACGGCGCTTCTGCACCCAGCCTTTAAGCGTGACTTCTTCTCCGATTTGTAGTTCTGATAAGTTTCCACAATAATGTGTGCGTTGCATAGTGACTACACTACCCTTCTGATGTATGAGTTTTGTTTTTGTTAGTAAAATGGAAAGAGCACACTGGTGTCGCGCTCGGGATTTACGCTTCAGAGGGGACGCGTTCCGGAGGGCCCGCGTTGAGCCAACTAGGTCGCAAGTGCAAAGATATGCTCCTAACGCTTCGCTTTTACTCGCAAAAGCCGTTCTTCGTGACGGCTCTCGCTCCCTTTAGTTGTCTCACCTGTCGGGCTGATCCTCCCGGAGTCGCCCCTCTTACGCTCCAATCCTAAGTGGAGACTATGATTAGTTAGTGACTCCATTGAAATTCATAAGTGACTCAGCTTGTTGCTTCTTAAATCTTTTAAATTCAAATGCAAGAACAGAAACAAATTACGTCCCACTTATAAAGTAGGGATTGGAGTGCAGAGCGGCGACTCCCGCGGGAATAGCAATTACTTCTGCGATTATAAGCGAAGCGTTATGAGCATGAGCCTTGAGACCCCGCAGGAACGAAGTGACGAGGAGGCTCAAGCCATGCCCGCAGGAAAGCGTCCGCCCGGAACGGAAATCCCCATGCCCTATCCTAATTCAATCTTTACTTCTTCAATTCATCGATCAGTTCTTCAACCGGAACTTTCTTCTGCTCGCGGTCTGCCATGTTTTTCAGCTGGACGATGTTTTCGTTCACTTCGTCTTCGCCGATGACGATGACGTGGTTCGCTTTCAAGCGGTCAGCGGACTTCATTTGGGCCTTCATCTTGCGGTCCATGTAGTCCATCTCGCTGCGTAAGCCGTTCTCGCGTAGCTTGCCGAGAATCTCGAAGCCTTTTTCTCGTGCTGCGTCGCCTAGAGTGACGATGTAGACATCGAGTGAAGGTTCGTCTGTAAAGGACTTTTCTTCCGCTTCCAATGCTAGTAAAAGCCGTTCGATGCTGAGAGCGAAGCCGATACCTGGTGCTGCCGGGCCGCCGATTTCTTCAGCAAGTCCATTGTAACGTCCGCCTCCACAAAGTGTGGTGATCGCGCCGAAGCCTTTAGACGTACTCATGATTTCGAATGCGGTGTGGTTATAGTAATCCAGTCCTCGCACAAGATTCGGATCGTATTCGTACTCGATACCTGCAATGTCCAAGTAGTTCTTTACTTTTTCAAAGTACGCGCTTGACTCTTCATTGAGATAATCAGCAAGTGAAGGTGCTGTTTTCATCAATGGGTGTTCTCTATCTACTTTACAATCCAGAATTCGCAATGGATTCATCTCAAGACGGTTTTGGCAGTCCGAACAGAATTCCTCAATATTCGGGCTGAAGTGTGCAATCAACGCTTCGCGGTGTGCGTCGCGTGATTCTTTGTCACCAAGTGAATTCAATACGAGTTTAATATCTGAAAGACCCGTTTGCTTATAAATGTTCATTGCCAACTCGATTACTTCTGCATCGATCGCTGGATCATCACTGCCGATTGCCTCTACGCCGAACTGGACGAATTGACGGTAACGGCCGGCTTGTTGACGCTCATAGCGGAACATCGGCCCCGTGTAGTATAGCTTCACTGGCTGATCTGCGTAGCCAAACATTTTGTGTTCAACGAATGAACGCACGACAGGCGCTGTACCTTCTGGGCGCAATGTCATCGAGCGATCTCCTCGATCGGTGAATGTGTACATTTCTTTTTGCACGATATCTGTCGTGTCGCCGACTGTGCGCTGGAATAATTCCGTTTGTTCGAAAATGGGTGTGCGGATTTCCTTGTAATTGTAGACATCGCAAATTGAACGAGCAATCTTTTCAATGCGCTGCCACTTCCAGGAAACGTCAGGAAGAATATCCTGTGTACCGCGGGGAACTTTAAAATTCATTAATAAAACTCCTTTCGATGATCTGATAATGGGTGAACATTCCGAGAACACAAAAAAGCTCCCATCCCTAATAAAACAGGGACGAGAGCTTGTAGCTTCCGCGGTTCCACCCAAATTGACACACAAGTGCCCACTCGAATCCGGATAACGGCCGGTTCCGTCCACGCCTACTAATTTCAGCATGAATCCTCCGTGGTGTTGTTCGCTTTACGGTTCTGTCAGGGAATTTCAGCCAAGTTCCCCGTTCTCTTTCCAGCCTGTAGTAAAGGTACTTTCCACATCATTGGTGTATGAATTAATTCGATTACTATCTATGTTAGTCGTAACCGCTACTACTGTCAACTTCTTTGACGAATTATAAGCATTGGTTGGAACTGGAAAATGCTCATACAAAACGTGTATCCGCTCTATTGATATCCATAAGCGCTCTATGAAACGTCACGGACGCTCTATCGAACCTGTTATCCGCTCATATATCCGCGTCCAGTGCTCTATCAAACCCCACAACCGCTCATACACTCTACTATCACTTACCTAGACTCAATCATCAGCGTCACAGGCCCGTCATTCGTTAACTGCACGTCCATCATGGCACCAAACTGTCCTGTTTCAACGTGAAGTCCAAGTTCGCGCAACTGTTCATTGAAGTATTCCCACAAAGGTTCTGCTACATCAGTTTTCGCTGCCTCAATAAAGCTTGGACGACGCCCTTTTTGAACATTGCCATACAACGTAAACTGGGAAACAGACAGAATCGCGCCATCTACTTCTGTGATGGAACGATTCAACTTCCCTTCGTCGTCTTCATAAATACGCAAGCCGGCGATTTTATTGGCAAGATAGTTGGCGTCTTGTTCGGTATCGTCATGCGTAATGCCGACGAGCAACACATAGCCAGTTGAAATGGAGCCTGTAATGTCTCCGCCAACTGTTACGGAAGCGTCTTTCGCACGCTGTAATAAAACTCGCATGTTTACACCTCCTATTTAGTTCATGACCCGTTCTACGGAATAAACGTCTTTGATTTGTTTGATTTTATCAACGGTGCGTTGCAAATGCGCGATGTTTTGGATCTTAATCGACATATGGATATGCGCGATGTCATCCTTATCCGCTTTGCCACTCACTGCGATAATCGGCGTATTCATATCGGCAACGACCATCATCACTTCGTTGAGCAAACCTTGTCGATCGAATGCGGAGATTTCAATATCCACTTGGAATTCTTTGCGAACTTGATCGTCTGGCAATGCCCATTGGACCTCGATAATACGTTCCTGCTGTCCTATTTCAGACAATACGTTCGGACAATCGGTACGATGCACGGAAACGCCACGGCCACGTGTAATGAAACCGACAATTTCATCGCCTGGTACCGGGTTACAGCACTTCGAAATACGGATCAGCATATTGTCGATGTCTTTGACGATTACGCCTGATTCCGTCTGTTTCTCTGGTTTTGGCGTTTGAATGTCCGAAACGATTTTATCAATCGTCTCTTTTTGCACGCGTTCCTTGCGCATTCGCTCGGCTAGGCGATTGACTACTTGTTGCGCAGTAATGCCACCGGATCCGACTGCAGCATACAGGTCTTCTTCAGAAGTAAAACTGAATTTATCAATGGTACGCTGCATATTTTCTTTACTCAACGCTTCTTTGATATCATACTCTTCATCTTTCAGTTCCTTCTGAATCATTTCGCTACCTTTGTCGATGTTCTCGTCACGTAATTGCTTCTTAAAATATTGGCGAATTTTATTTTTCGCTTGCGATGTATGGGCCAATTTTAACCAGTCACGACTTGGACCAAACGACTGTTTAGAAGTCAGAATCTCAACAATATCACCTGTCGATAATGATGAATCGAGCGGTACGATTTTACCATTCACTTT
The DNA here is from genome assembly GCF_002743375.1 of Sporosarcina sp. P34. GTDB lineage: Bacteria > Bacillota > Bacilli > Bacillales_A > Planococcaceae > Sporosarcina. The sequence continues at coordinate 392,308 of NZ_PDZC01000003.1, read as the reverse complement.
CGCCCCGGTCGTCCGGTTTCCAATTTCGGAGTGCACGCGATAGGCAAAGTCAATCGGTACTGACCCTTGGGGCAATTCGACGACATCCCCGTCCGGTGTAAATACATACACCATGTCCGAGAATAAATCGAACTTCAATGACTCCATAAATTCTTGAGCATTGGACGATTCATTTTGAATTTCTAGAATTTCACGGAACCACGTCAATTTCGAATCAATATCACTCGAAAGTTTTGCCACTTGTTTGCCTTCTTTATACGCCCAGTGCGCTGCCACACCAAATTCTGAAATCCTATGCATCTCTTCCGTCCGAATTTGTACTTCGAGTGGATCTCCCGCGGGTCCCACAACCGTCGTATGGATGGATTGATACAAATTTTGCTTTGGCATGGCGATATAGTCCTTGAATCTTCCCGGCATTGGCTTCCATAGTGTATGGATGATTCCAAGCGCAGCGTAGCAGTCCTTAATGCTTTTCACGACAATACGTACCGCCAGTAGATCATAAATTTCATTGAACTCTTTTTTCTGGATAACCATCTTTTGATAAATAGAATACAAATGCTTCGGTCTTCCATGAATTTCTGCGGCGATCCCCATTTCATCTAGTTCGACGCGCATCTGATTCATGACGTCTTTCAAATACTTTTCGCGTTCCGTCCGCTTTTGCTTCATCAGATTCACAATACGATAATATTGTTGCGGATTGGAATAGCGCAATGCAATATCTTCGAGTTCCCATTTGATCGTGGAAATTCCGAGGCGATGTGCGAGTGGTGAGAAGATCTCCAATGTTTCTTCCGACACACGACGTTGTTTCGCTGCCGGAACATGCCTCAATGTCCGCATATTATGCAGACGGTCAGCAAGTTTAATCAAAATGACACGGATATCCTGTGCCATCGCGATAAACATTTTGCGATGATTTTCCGCTTGTTTTTCTTCATTGGACTTAAATTTTAACTTATCGAGCTTCGTTACACCGTCAACGAGCATCGCGACTTCATCACCGAATTCACGAATAATGTCTTCGCGGCTTATTTCCGTATCTTCTACCACATCATGCAAGAAGCCAGCCGCGACCGTTTCCGGATCCATTTGAAGACCCGCTAAAATTCCCGCGACTTGAATCGGATGGTTGATATACGGTTCACCTGAAGTCCTAAACTGTCCTTCATGTGACTTTTCAGCCATTGCATATGCCCGTCTAATGAAATTGACGTGTTCTTCGTTCATATATTTGGCGACCAGGTCGTATATATCTTGTTCTGTCAGGTCTTGATTTTTCGCCATTGACTTACCCCTTTCAACCTATTCCGTAAATATTTAGACAATATTTTTTGTAGTATATGTATAGTATCACCTATATGTAAAGCGAATCAATCCTAGTGCCTATTTTTATATAGCAAGAATCCTTCGCATTAAGCGAAGGATTCCTCTATCAGTACGTAATTAATGCCTTGATGTTTTCATTCGTCAACTTTTCCCGACCGTTCAAGTACGATAGTTCGATCAAGAATGCACAGCCGGCTACTACACCGCCAAGTTTCTCAATCAACTCGACTGTCGCACCGACCGTACCGCCAGTTGCAAGTAAATCGTCGACAATGAGTACACGTTGACCTGGTTTGATAGCATCTTTGTGAATCGTTAACTCATCTTGTCCATACTCTAAGTCATAAAAGACGGAGATGGTTTCGCGTGGTAATTTGCCAGGCTTACGAACCGGTGCAAAACCGATTTCAAGCGCATAGGCTACAGGACAGCCGATGATGAAACCCCGTGCTTCCGGTCCCACGATGATATCTACGTCCAATCCTTTCGCATACTCGACAATTTGGTCTGTCGCATACTTATATGCTTCTCCGTTATCCATGATCGTCGTGATGTCCTTAAAGCTCACACCCGGTTTCGGATAATCGTCTACAGTCGTTACAAACTTTTTTAAGTCCACAATTTTTCCTCCTCAACAGCTTCCGTCTCACGTAAAGAGTCGAATACGTTCTTTAAGTCCTGATACGGAGCATAAAGCAACAACTCTTCCAGTTTGATCTGCTGTTGGCGTTTTTTATAAGATGGCGCTTCTGCCAAATCACGTTTGCCAGCAGAAGTAAGCATCGTCACCTTACCATTCTCTAGTGTAACAAATTCTAGTTCATAAAACACTTTTGTCATAAACTTTATCACATCTTTTTTCCAACCTTTATGTTTGGAAAGCATATCGATTTGATTGTATATATCAAATGTCTCACGTTTCTTCAAAAAGCTGTAATACCAACCAAATTGTTGGCGATCTGGCATTTTTTCAAAGTACATGGAATCATGCACATGCAGATGAAGATACACTCGGTCGGCAAGCGTTGCGGCCATCACTTGCTTCAACTGTTCCTCTGCCTGAGGCATATCGAGCAATACGACAGCAGAAGCTGGATGAAGGGTATCGCGTCCAACTAAAGCAATCGAAATATCTTTTAAAAACGGAGTAAAATATTGGATGGCTTCTTCACTGAACGCGATAAATTGGGCTTGGTCCGGAATCATCGGTAACCATCTAGCAGGCTCTCGTATTCCGCGGTAATCGAATAACTGCCACTCGTCACACTTCACATCTTCGACAAGTAACTGTGCTTTCTTATTACCGTTCCATTCATTAATCTGTAAATCACCTGTTAAACTCAGCTTACTTTGCGGTGCCATTTCGTCAGCCAATGCCCCCGCACCGAAATATATTGCATCTAGCCGTTCATTGTGATCACCCATTTCAAGCTTTAAATGATCTTTCGCTGAACCGATTTTACGAACAGAGATCGTGTCAAGCTGTTCCAATAAGAAAACAGGTTTCGGGAATCCCATTCCGAACGGCCGGATTTTCTCCAGCGCTTCGATAGAGGCAATATCAATTTCATCCAATGCGAGCGGTACATCGATGGATAAAATAGGTTGCAAATCCTCTTTCGTCAATACTTTTTTCGCCTGCTCGTTCAAATTCGAACGCAATAGTTCGACGTCCTCTATTTTCAATGACATCCCAGCAGCCATCGCGTGACCTCCGAAGTGTGGCAAAACCGATGCATTCTTCGATAGTTCCTTATACAAATCAAAGCCCTCAATACTGCGAGCAGAACCTTTCGCCATTCCCGTTTCACGATCGAGCGACAAAATGATCGAAGGACGGTAGTATTTCTCCGTTAGTCTCGATGACACGATGCCGACGACACCTGGATTCCAGCCTTCACCTTCAATGATTAGCACGTGAGGCACATGATCGCCATAACGGACTTCCACTTGCTCTTGCGCTTCCTTTGCGATTTGTTTCACTAATTGTTGCCGTTCTTTATTCAAATCATTCAATTCTTCCGCAATTCCCAGTGCTTGCTGCTCATCTTCCGCCTTTAATAACTCAACCGCTGGATCAGCATCACCAAGTCTTCCCGGTGCATTTAGGCGGGGACCAATCGTAAAACCGATCGTTTCTTCCGATAAAGCATTCTGCTCATGACCGCTCACTTGCATCAACGCCTTAATACCAGGACGTTGTGTTCGGCGTAATCTGCGGATTCCTTCTTTCACCATATACCGATTTTCATCTTCTAACGGTACCAAGTCCGCGATCGTACCGATAGCTACGAATTCCAACAAGTCTAGCGGTGGCTCTCCAAGTAAGGCAGAAGCTAGTTTGAACGCCACACCTACACCAGCGAGTTCGCCGAATGGATACTTGCCTTCCGGATGACGCGGGTGAATAACCGCATCCGCATCAGGTAGGACGTCGCCCATTTCATGGTGGTCCGTCACGATAATCGTCATTCCAAGCGACTTTGCGAAGGCAACTTGCTCAATGCCTGAGATGCCGTTGTCGACTGTAATGAGGACTTCTGTGCCTTCTGTATGAGTTGTGCAAAGAAGTCGCTGTTCGGTCCGTAACCGTGTTCAAAACGGTTCGGGATGGCAAAGTTCACCTTTGCACCGAGACGTTCGAGCGCTGTCAAGAGCACCGTGACACTTGTTACGCCATCGCAGTCATAATCTCCATATATTGTAAGTTGCTGTTGTGTGTCGATTGCATATTGAATGCGATCGACGGCTTTTTGCATGTCATGTAATAAAAAAGGATCATGCAAGTTGGATTCATCCATATATAGGTACGCGTTTGCTTGTTCGCTTGTAGCAATTCCGCGTGCGACAAGTATTTTCGTTAGCATGGTAGAAAGTTTCAAGTCCTTTGCTAGCTGGTTGACAAGTTCTTCATCTGGCCGATCGATTTGCCATCTTTTTTTTGATTGTATCAATGCTTTCACATCCTCTGTTCTTATTATAGCTAATGTGGGGGGAGACTAAAAGGAAACGGGATGGAAAGAGTGGGATGGCATCGGGAGACTGCATACCAATGAGCGAAACGTAGAAATGAACGCAAAAAACCACCGCAACAAGTCGCTACATACGACTCACTGCAGTGGTCCACTTGCTACTAAACTTCTCTCGGTGGAACAATCGATGCCTCAACTAACGGTGGCTCCGTCAAGGCATCGATTCGCTCCTCCATCTCTTGCATCTGTCTTTGCTGCGCAGTCAATTCCCTCTCCTTCAATTGCAACTGCTTCTCCAATTCCTTCACACGTCGTCCACTTCGATAGGACTTATAAATAGCAAAGAACCCACTAATAATCGCACCAAGCAACGCTGACCCAAGAATAATTAATACAAGCGGAATCATCTCTGTACCAAAGAAATAATTAACCGGAACAGATTCTACATTAAAAACTGCAAATAATGCGATCAACACAGCAAATAACAAACCGACTAAAACCGTCCACTGAAATTTCATAGTGATCGTTCCTCCATTCAAAAAAGCAGGATATACCGAAGTATACCCTGCCTTGAATATGGTTCAAACGTATTACACAACCGGTTCGTCTGAGCCCCATTGTTTTTTCTCTTTTTCTACTTTTAATCCGCCACTCTTCAAAATTTGCTTTTTCTTTAAATCGAACCAAAGTTGCGCAGAGATGAAGATGGAAGAATACGTACCTGCAAGCAAACCGATCAATAATGCGATGGAGAACGGTCGAATCGATTCTGCACCGAGCGCCATTAATGCCACTACAACGAAGATTACTGTCAGAACGGTGTTAACCGAACGGCCAAGCGTCTGCCGCAATGATTTATTGACAATCGTTGCTAATTCTTTTTCTTCGCTAATATGTTTCGAACGGTTCAAGTTCTCACGTATTCTGTCAAAGGTGACGATCGTATCGTTAATGGAGTAACCGACAATCGTCAGTACCGCCGCAATGAATGTGATGTCTACTTCGAGCCGCAAAATACTAAAGACGGCAATCATGAAGAACGCGTCATGTAGTAAACCAATAATCGCTGCCAGACCCATGCGCCATTCAAAACGTAACGCTACATAGATGATAATCCCAATAGCCGCAAATCCAAGTGCATAAATCGCATTACGCACGAGCTCTTTACCTACCTTATTGGAAACTGTTGAAACGTTCGGCTCTGAACCAAATGTTTCAGATAACTCTTTTTTGATCTTATTGACTTCTTCTTGCGTGAAGTCTTCTTTATATCGTGCAACCGCAATGTTCTTTGCATCGCCTGAAATGACGACGTCAGACGTTGGGTGGCCGATGTCTTCAAGAAGATTCGTTACTTCCGTCTCATCTAGCTGTTGTTCAGCAAGTATTTCCACACGTGTACCACCAGCAAAGTCAATCCCCAAGTTGAGCTTGAAGACGCCAAGCATAATCGCACCGACAATCAATAGGATAATAGAGAGTGTATAGAAACGTTTTCTTGAATGAACGAAATCGAAACGGTCGAATTTGGTTGTGAGATCAAGTGTTTCATAGCCTTCATCTGCTGAATGAACATGTTTTTTGTTCAATCCGAACCAGCCAACTTTATTGTCAAGGTATCCACTGTGAACGAGTAGTCCGAGCAATAGACGAGATCCCCAAACGGCTGTCAGGAAACTGACCAAGATACTGATAATGAGCATCGTTGCGAACCCTTTAACCGAGCTTGTCCCGAAAATGAACAATACGACTGCCGCAAGAATTGTCGTGACGTTTGCATCGAGTATTGCGGCGAACGAAGATCTCGCTCCAGCTGTAAAGGACGTTTTAACTGATCGTCCGACACGTAACTCTTCTTTGATCCGCTCATAGGTTATAATATTGGCATCGACTGCCATACCGACCCCAAGCATTAATGCTGCGATACCAGGGAGCGTCAACACCCCATTGATCAATGTAAACACTAGCAAAATTAAGAAGATATAAACAGACAACGTGACAACTGCCACAATCCCTGGCAAACGGTAATAGAGTACCATAAAGATAAAGATTAAGCTGATCCCGACAATTCCAGCAAATATCGTTTTATCCAACGCTTGTTCACCGAACTGTGCACCGACAGAAGTCGAGTAAATTTCCTCTAAATGAACGGGTAATGCACCTGCGTTCAAAATACCAGCCAAGTTTTTCGTCTCTTCAATAGTGAAGTTTCCTGAAATTTCGACATTTGAAGAGTTGATTGTGCTAGCAACATACGGAGCCGAAATAAATGCGGGGTCCGGTTTTGCAGCTTCTTCAGCAAAGGAGTTTTCACCTTCAATGAAGTCCATCCAAATAACTAGCACGTTGTTTGGCTTCATGGCTGCAATTTCAGATGTTACTTCTCCAAATTTATTTGGATCTTTCATTTCTAATGTAACAACAGGATTGTTATTTTCATCGAAATTGGCTTTTGCTTTACCTGCTTTCAAATCATTACCGTCTAGCATCAATTCGTCATCCGCATTACGGAAGGAAAGATTGGCTTGAGTGGATAATAATTCGCGGGCAGTTTTCTGATCTTCTACCCCTGCAAGCTGTACTCGGATTCGGTTGTTTGATTCGATTTGAATGCTTGGTTCATTTACACCGAGCACGTCAATACGATTCGTCAATGCACGAGCGGTATCGGCAACCGTCGACTCCGTAATCTTTTGTCCTTCTTTCAATGGTTCCACTTGGTAAAGAACCTCGAAACCACCCTGCAAGTCAAGACCTAGCTTGACATCTTTTAAAATCGGACTCGTCGTGGAAAATATCGTTGATGCCAAAATGACGATAAGCAGCAAAAACGCGACGATCCTTCCTCTGTTTTTCATATTTCCTTTTCCCCCTCATATACTAGAGCGGCATAGCACCTGTTATGTACTTTCTTCTCTCATTGTACAACATACCAATTATGAAACAGTAGGTTGTCCGTGTCAAATACTTCATGATAAGAATTGCAAATCAATCCATTTTTTTGGGCGAAAATAACACAGACCATTCTTCTTTACTCAATTCCAACACGTCTTCACTGTTTCGTTGAGCTTCTGTTTGCGTATGGGTCATGAACTGTGCCGCAGTAATTGCCAAAACATCTGCAATCATTTCATACGAACGCATCGCAGAAATTTCTTTTTTCCGCCACTTCTTTTCCACTAAATATTTCAGTAAATCTTCTTCCGTAATCTCCGAGTAGCCATAAAACGTCAATTCTTGCTTTTTGCTTTCTAGTGCAGGGAGCAACTGTCTGTACAAATCTGTCCACTGTTGTTCCAATGCCACTTCCCCCCTCGTGAATAGTTCCGGAATAAACTTCATTATATCACATACACTTAACTATATTTGGGTTTTGCACAAGCATTCATAGTAAATCCGAAAACGTGGCAAATCAGAAGGAGTGGTGTAGGGTGTCATCATTTATTCGGGGGACGATCTTTTTGATGGCGGCCGTGTTTTTATCAAAATTACTCGGCTTCGTCTATCGAATTCAATTTATGCGGGTTGCAGGAGAAGAAACCGTCGGGATCTATATGACCGCATACCCGGCGTTCATCTTTTTCCTATCCTTAGTACAGCTTGGTGTACCTATTGCGATTGCGAAAGTCATAGCGGAAATAAAAGCGCAAGGTGGTACGGTACAGTTACGACAAGTTATGAGAACCGCCACATTTATCACCATTTTATCCGGTGCAGTCTTCATTCCCGCAAGTATTCTGTTTATTCCTTTCCTAGCTGGGACTTTACTCGGTAACAGCGCGACTGCCACTGCGTTGTATGTAGCCCTCGCCATCGTACCTATCGCTTCACTTGGTGGGTTAATCAGAGGATATTTCCAAGGGATTTCCCGTATTGAAGAAACTGCCTGGGCACAAGTCATCGAACAAATCTTCCGGATTTTATTGATCACATGGATGCTTCCGTACATTCTAGCTCCTGAAGATCCGATGATGAATGCAGCATATGCTATGGCGGTGACATTCCTCGCTGAAGTCGTATCGGTACTTTATCTTCTGTACAAATACCGTCAGCAGCAAAAGAAAGAACCGAAGCCACAAAAAAAACAACCGCGCTATCCGATGGAGCCCATTCTTGAAGTGGCACTTCCGTCGTCAGGCAGTCGTCTATTCGGGACGTTCACATGGTTCCTCGAGCCTATCATCTTTTTACGCGCCCTCTCTATGGCAGGCGTCGGAACAGTAGCCGCAACATCCTTGTATGGAGTCATTTCCGGGGTACTTATTCCGCTTTTATTGTTTCCCGCATTCATTCCGTATGCATTATCTGTCGTGCTCGTTCCAGCGGTCAGTGGCGCAGCCGCATCTAGCAACGTCAAAAAGTTGCAAGAACGTATTCATTTAGCATTGCGTTTATCCGCCTTAACGGGCGCATTTGCGGCTACTGTTTTCTATATGCACGGGCAAGCACTTGCTGAAAAACTGTTTCACATTGTAGATGGCGGCAGCTATATGACATTGCTTGCACCGATCTTCTTCTTTTATTATATTCAAAGTCCACTCTACTCGATTTTACAAGCGACGGGCGATGCGAAAGCTGGCATGATGAACTCGGTCTACGGAGGGATTGCAAAACTTGCGGTGATGTTCATCTTGGCGTCTCAACCAGGACTTCAAGAAACTGGCGCAGTTCTCGCAATCGGTTTCGGTGTACTTGTTACATCTTTCCTGCACATTGCCACACTCCGTCAAAACAAATCGACTGCCACTGGATTTTCGATGTTCGCGATGACCTATATCGTATTCTTGCTAACCGTCATCATCCGCCCGATTTTCATACCTATCGGTTCGCATCATTTATTTATCGAATGCGCCATTACGTCCGGCATACTGTTCGCTTTATTATTACTAACAAGACAAATCAAAACACAAGACTTTGTCATGCTACGGAATTTAGTTAAACGCTATTAATCAAGTTTCAATTGTACTCTTATTTGACCTTGTTCATATGAGCAATAGAAAACCCTACTCAAATCGGTGACGTTTTTTGCATGCAACTCTTGCAACAACCATTCTTCTGTCTTGCCGATCAACTCCAGATGATCGGGCTGAATTTCACCGTCGAGCACCAGTCCGACAATCGGCAAGTCCCCATCTTTTGTGAATACAGATAAATTCCCAGAAGATTCGAGATACGCAAACGTTACATTGTGAATCGACCCGACTTGATTTTCGCGTAATTGTTGAAACAAGTCATCGAGATTATAACGCTGTTTACGCATCTCTTCTTCTTGGATTACCCCATGCCGAATAATTAGCGAAGGATCTCCATCAACTAGATCTCGAAACTTTTTACTTTTTAAAGAAATCATAGACGAAATATATTGAATGATCAGCAATAGAAGTATAGGCAGGATCCCTTTGATAATGGGTTTATCGGGAGATTCTACAATCATCGCAGCTACTTCCGCCATAATTATGAAGACGACGATATCTATTACACCCAATTCACCGACTTCTCGTTTCCCCATTATACGCAATATTACAAGAAGAAAAATATATAAAAATACCGTACGCAATCCGATGATGAGTAACTCATGCACAGCCTATCTGCCTCCTTCACACTTAGTGTGCCGGCAGATCTTTTTTCTATACGTACACAAATAAAAAAGCGGCAATCTAAGGATATACCACTAGATAACCGCTTTTACTTATGATGCTGTTACAACTCTGCCTACTGCTTGCTTATCAAAACGCAAAACTGTAGTGTCAGATACACGCAAGAAAACAGACGTCTCATCTACTGCATCCACAGTTCCGTGAATACCACCGATTGTTACTACTTCGTCTCCACGCTTTAAACTAGTTTGCATCTCTTTCGCTGCCTTTTGTCTCTTTTGTGCAGGACGAATGAGTAAAAACCACATAATAGCTACCATGATTACTAGTGTAAAAATACCACCGTATTGCTCCATCATTCTATATTTTCCCCCTTCCTGATGCATCATTTTTTATTATACAAGATTTAAAAGTTTTTTGCATTCGGTTTGTTAAAGCCGTATTGCTCAAAAAACTCTTCACGGAAATCGCCGAGGCGATCTTCACGTATAGCCTGGCGTACTTGCTCCATTAAATTCAGCAAGAAGTGCAGGTTATGGTAGGACGTTAAACGTATGCCAAATGTTTCACCAGCGCGGATTAAATGACGAATATATGCCCGACTATAGTTTTTACACGCATAACAATCACAGTTCGGATCAAGCGGACCAAAATCTCTTTCGTACTTCGCATTTTTGACAACTACGCGACCTTCGCTTGTCATCAACGTACCGTTACGTGCAATACGCGTCGGCAAGACACAGTCAAACATATCGATTCCACGCATTGCACCGTCGATCAACGAGTCTGGTGATCCAACACCCATCAAATACCGAGGCTTATCTTGCGGAAGAAGAGGTGTCGTGAAATCCAGCACATTATTCATAATATCTTTTGGCTCTCCGACAGACAATCCACCGATTGCATAGCCTGGAAAATCCATGGATACTAGATCACGCGCACTTTGCTTACGTAGGTCTTCAAATTCTCCACCTTGTACGATACCGAATAATCCTTGATCATGAGGACGTCCGTGTGCTTCTAGGCAACGCTCTGCCCACCGTGACGTACGCTCGACACTTGCTTTCATATACTCATGCGTCGCGGGGAATGGAGGACATTCGTCAAACGCCATCATAATATCGGCTCCAAGATCATTTTGGATTTCCATCGCTTTTTCCGGACTTAAAAACAACTTATCTCCATTGATATGATTACGGAAATGAACGCCTTCTTCTTTAATATCACGGAATTTACTAAGTGAAAACACTTGGAAGCCACCGGAATCCGTCAAAATCGGACGATCCCAGTTCATGAACTTATGTAGTCCACCCGCTTCTTTGACGATTTCATTACCTGGACGTAGCCATAAATGATACGTGTTACTTAAAATAATGCCTGCACCCATTGCCTTCAATTCTTCCGGAGCCATCGTTTTGACCGTAGCTTGTGTTCCGACCGGCATAAAAGCAGGTGTTTCAAATGAACCGTGTGGCGTATGAACAATTCCAAGTCGCGCACCCGTTTGTTTACATGTTTTGATATGTTCGTACGTAATAGCTGCCAATTAACCTCGTTCCTTTCTTGTAGCAGGACGGATGAACATCGCGTCCCCAAAACTGAAAAAGCGATACTGCTCTTTCACTGCTTCTTCATATGCATTCATCACATGATCACGTCCGGCAAATGCCGACAACAGCATCAATAACGTAGATTTAGGTAAGTGGAAATTCGTCACCAACCCGTCAATCGCTTTAAACTCATACCCGGGATAAATAAAAATGGAAGTCCAGCCGCTTGCTGCGACTACTTCTCCATTGTTCTCTGAAGCAATTGTCTCAAGCGTCCGAGTAGACGTCGTACCCACCGCCACTACGCTGCCACCACTAGCTTTTGTCTTTCGAACCAGTGCTGCCGTTTCTTCCGTCATCACATAATATTCCGCATGCATCGTATGGTCTTCAATGGAATCTACACTAACGGGACGGAATGTACCCAGTCCGACGTGCAATGTAATGAAAGCGATTTGAACGCCTTTATCACGCAATGCATCCAAGATTTCATTCGTGAAATGCAAGCCTGCTGTTGGTGCTGCTGCAGAGCCGCGCTCTTTTGCGAAAACCGTTTGATAACGCGTCTGATCTTCCAGCGTCTCGGTAATATAAGGCGGCAACGGCATCTGTCCGAGCTGATCGAGCAACTCATAGAAAATACCGTCATAACTAAATTTAAACTCGCGCCCACCTTGTTCACCAAGTGCTGTACATTCCGCTTGCAACAAGCCGTCACCAAACGTCACGATCGTACCCACTTTTATACGTTTGGAAGGTTTGACCAACGTTTCCCAGCGGTCATCCCCTGTTTCTTTTAACAATAACACTTCAATCGTCGCACCGGTTTCTTCTTTTGTACCGATCAAGCGCGCCGGCAATACTTTTGTATCATTCAACACTAGCAAGTCTCCTGATTCTAGTTCATCCACTACATCACGGAAATGCTTATGTGTCACGCTACCGTCTTCACGTCCCATGACAAGTAAACGGCTCGCTGTGCGATCCAAAAGCGGGGTTTGGGCTATTAACTGTTCCGGTAAATCAAAATCAAAGTCTTCTACTTCCATCATGCTAACTCCTATCTGTCATTCAGGAAGCGGATAGCCGAAATGCTCGTAAGCCTTTTCCGTCGCCATCCGCCCCCTTGATGTACGTTGAATAAATCCCATTTGTAATAAATACGGCTCATAGACGTCTTCGATCGTTACGGACTCCTCGCCAATACTCGCTGCGAGCGTATCAATACCGACAGGACCGCCACGGAACCGTTCGATCATGCTATGGAGCAACTGATGATCGATTTGATCGAGTCCATGATGATCTACTTGAAGCATATTAAGTGCTTCCTGCGCAATGGAAAGCGTAATGATTCCGTTACCGCGGACTTGTGCGTAATCGCGCACTCTTCGCAGTAGACGATTCGCAATACGTGGCGTTCCACGAGAGCGTTTCGCTAGTTCTACAGCTGCTTGCGGATCGATGTCCACGTCAAACAAACTGGCACTACGAATCACGATCTCGGTCAATGATTCCACTTCATAATACTCTAGTCTAAGCGGTACACCGAAGCGGTCACGTAACGGTGCAGACAATGCCCCAGCACGCGTCGTCGCGCCAATTAATGTAAACGGCGGCAAATCCAGTCGCACAGAACGCGCTGTTGGACCTTTTCCAACCATGATGTCGAGACAGAAATCTTCCATCGCTGGATACAACACTTCTTCAATGGCGCGGTTCAGCCGATGGATTTCATCGATAAACAACACGTCACCCGGCTCCAATGAAGATACCACTGCCGCCAAGTCACCCGGACGTTCAATTGCAGGGCCACTCGTCATGCGGACATTGACACCCATTTCATTGCCGATGACCGTAGCGAGCGTTGTCTTTCCAAGCCCAGGAGGACCATACAGCAACACATGATCCAAACATTCTTCCCGTTTTTTTGCCGCTTCGATAAAGATGGATAAGTTATCTTTCGCCTGCTGCTGACCGATATATTGTTGCAATAATTGCGGGCGTAATGATTGTTCAAAACTTTCATCAAAATCCGTCGCTTCATTCGTCAGTATGCGTTCATCCATTGGAACCACCTCCATCGTATTAGCCTTGTTTCAATAATAATTTTAACGCCAGTCGCATATAGCCTTCCGTATCGAGTTCTTCTTTCTCGAGTTTCGGCTTCACTTTCTTCAGTTCACGATCAGAATAACCAAGTGCAGTCAACGCAAGCATCGCTTCATCGAGCTCATCACTTTCCGCAAGCGTTAGCAACGTGTCTTCTGAATCCGGCAAATCAATTTCCGTAAATAAATCATGCAGTTTGCCTTTTAAATCCAAAATCATCTGACGCGCTGTCTTCTTACCAACACCCGGAAACTGCACAAGGAATGCTTCATCTTCACGTTCAATTGCACTCACTACTTGAGAAGGCAAGCCGTTCGCAAGAATTGCGAGCGCGCCTTTAGGACCGATTCCCGAGACGGTAATCAGTTTACGGAACAGTTCACGCTGTTCCAGCGTCTTGAAGCCGATCAATAACTGCGTATCTTCACGCACATGCAAATACGTGAACACTTGCTGCACCTCGTCGGTTATGTGGAACGCAAATGGATTCGGTGTCATCACTTGCCAACCGATTCCCGATTGCTCCAGCACAACATATTCAGGTGTCACGCGTGTTACATGGCCTTTTATGTAATCGTACAAATTATTCTCCCCCTAAAGTATACCTGTTATTATAGCATACGAACGGGTTTTCTACTTGTTCAACCTCTAGAAATTTGCATAAATAAAATAGGTATGTATTTTAACTAATTTACGGTTAACAACGAATACTTTGGAGTGGTAAGGGAATTTGTGTGGGTGATGGGATGGAAGCTCCAGTTGGCGGACGCTTTCCCGAGGGCGTGGCTTGAGCTTCCTCGTGCGCTTCGCTTCTGCGGGATCTCAAGGCGCACGCTGATCCTCCGGGAAGAGCCGTCACGAAGAACGGCTTTTGCGAGTAAAAGCGAAGCGTTAGGAGCACATCTTTGCACTCGCCGCCAACTTCCGCTTCCATCCTACGTTGATTGTGGAGGTAGCTATATCACTTACTGGAGCTGATGTGTGAGCTGATGTGTGAACTGTTGTTGCTTTATGAATTATCTAAGTTCAAGTACACTAGTTCAATACCAATTACAACCCTAACTTCAATAGGCAACAAAAGTATCATCCGTACGCATTCCAAGGGATTGTCGCGGGCCTCCTAGGAAAGCGTCTCCTCCGAAGCACCAATCCCCTCCCCCAACACCTCTGCCAGCCTTTTGTTTTCTTATCACATACTATTTCACATAAAAAAGAGCTGTCACCAGTCGTCATGTAAAATACTGACGACTTGGACAACTCCATTCACCCTACTCATGCGTGAGCGATTGCTTGTTGTTTCTTATGGAATGCGATGAAATTCTGTACGACAGTATCGAGGAATGCGATCGTGGCTTCATCCGTGATATTTCCTTCTTCATCCATTTTTGTATGAACAGCACCGATATATACTTCATTACCTGGCAATAAGTTTGGCGCTAGTGCTGGGTTAGAAAGAATTTCGCGTAAGTGGATCTGCGCTCTCACTGAACCGAAAACTCCCATTGATGACCCGACAATAAAGCCTGTTTTACCGTGTAACGTAAAGTCGCCGCCACGTGACAACCAATCTAACGCGTTTTTCATTGCGCCTGGAATGGAGAAGTTATATTCCGGTGTCGCGAACATCACTGCGTCTGAATCTTTCACGTCATCTTTAAATGTTTGGACGGCTACAGTTGGTTCGTTTTCAATATCAACCGAGAACATTTCTAAGTCGTTGATGAGAACCGGTGTAATTTCCAATTCCTCTTTATAACGTTTGGCCATGAAATTCACTAACTTTAAATTGTATGAAGTGGAACTTGTGCTTCCGATTACCGCTTTTACTTTAATTGTCATGATGAAAAACTCCCTTATATTTAATGTCTATAGGCATTATCATAGCGCTTGTTTATTTTTATTTCTAATGATTTGCTTAGCTGTTGAAACCTTGATCACCATGTAAACGTATACATATAAAGAAGTGCCACGTCTCATCTTAAAGGAGAAAGCTCTATGCGCAAAACTATTTACGTAAGCTTTGCTCTGTCGCTGCTACTAGTCGGCTGCAATTCAGAAACAGAAAAACCTACTAAAGAAGTGAAACCGTCCGGTGAAAAGGCGATTGAAGAAATAGCCGAAGTTCCTACATCGTTGCCAGAACGCGAACCGACGAAGGATGTTGTACTATCTGTCGAAGGTGAAGACTCCACTATCACCATGAACCTCGTCGAAGGTAGCCGTGCCCTGTATTCGTTGTACATCGATCCCGAACGGTATACATTTGAGAACGGTGAGAATGAGGATAAACTCACCCCGATTGCCAAGACGCCTACTGATTATCCTGAGGTATATATGACATTTCTATACATCGAAAATCAAAATCCAGAAAGTGTAAAGGAAGAAATGAAACAGCAATACAAGATGTCGCTTGAAGAACAGACTATTTCCACACCGGTACACGCCCTTTCATTGCACGGGACTACAGGACAAAAATCCGATAGCGAAGTCGTGACGATCTATATAATGGAAGTAGAAAGAGGCACATTGCTTATTAAAGAAAACTATTTCCTTGAAGCACAAGAAGGCCATGGTGCACGATTCGAACAGATGTTGAAGACATTGGAAGTGCGTAACTAGCAAAAAGTAGGTAAAAGTATCTCTTCACCCCTTTAATTGATTAGTATACGCGCAAGCCACTACCTAAAAAGTTTTCATTCACCGTGGAATAAAGTCTTTTTAGGTAGTGTAGTTGACAGCAAAATGAATTATCTTGGATATATACTATTCATCAATCCAGACAACTTCGCAAACCGCTAAGACCTAATAGATCCAAATCCTCTGTCGCATAGACTATTCCCCTCTTTGAATTAGCTACGTTTTCTTCTTTTCTGTGTCCTAACGCCATTCTATATTTGTATTGAATCTAGTAAAAGCTTCAATTAAATGAAAGCAGTACTATTTTCTACGGCATCTATTCACCAACTACGCCACTTATCACTTTCCCACTATTTGGTTTTTTCATTAATATTTTTGTAACTTTCAATTAGGCAAGATGAGACATTAGCCAACTTCAAAGCCGCCGTTACTTCTACCTCCATTAGTATTTCAAGGTATTCCTAGTGAATTACTTAGGCAAACTATTTTATGTATTCATGCAATGAAGACGTGTAAAAAGCTTCGTAGAATTACTTTGCATTTTTTGTCGAATAACACTATCATATATGAGGGCCAGAATTCCATTTAAGAATTTAGCAAACTAGCTAGAGCTCTACCAATACATACTAAATATGTAAAACGACTATTAAAGGGAGGGAGTTTGATGAGTTTGGCGTCCATCGGTGTACCAGGATTAATAATTATATTAGTCATTATCTTAATTTTATTCGGACCGCGAAAATTGCCGGAAATTGGATCCGCTGTCGGGAAAACGTTGGCAGAATTTAAAAAGGCAACAAATGACATTTTAGAAGAAGACGACAAAGACAAGAAAACTGAATCAGAAAAGTCTGAGTCAATAAAGTAAGAAGACGGTGCGATTACACTTGCCTCGGCAAATGTCGCCACATTTCATGACAAATGTGAAGGAGGAACTAAACTATGACGAATAATAAAAATTCCAATCAAGATACTCAAGATTTAAGTCGAAGAAAGTTTTTGAAGAGTGGCGGTCTTGTCGCTGGTGGACTTTTAGGTGGCTCTCTCTTTGGTGGCTTGCTAACGAATCAGTTCCAAAAAGGAACGAAGGATGAAAAGACACCACAAGCAGACAAACCAGTCTCGTTTGATGCACGTACGTTTTTCAGTCGAAATGAAGACTTTGCGTTGCTATCTGCTGCAACTGAAAGAATTTATCCAGAGAATAAAAATGGAATGGGTGCAATTGAACTAGGAGTGCCGTACTTCATTGACCGACAATGTGCGAGCAATTGGGGAAGAAATGCGGATGATTATATGCACGGTCCTTTCCCAACGGTCATAAAAACTGACGGATACAAAGAAGAAAAACGACCAAATAACGAAGTCATCACATCTTCTTCCGTCGTGAAAGTACCTGCTGGAACGGCTAACTATCAAACTAAGATGACAAGAGGCACATTTTTCCTTGAAGGGCTTACCGCAATGGAGAAAACTTCACAAGATAAATTTGGTGACCGATTCGTTAATCTTGAACCTGAACAGCAAGATGAAATTTTAAAAATGTTTGAAAAAGGTGAAGTGAAGTTCAGTGGTGTAGATTCCTCAGACTTCTTTAACCTGTTACGTCAAACAACTATCGAAGGCGTCTATGCAGATCCTGTTTACGGTGGAAATCGTAATATGGAGGCTTGGAGAATGAAAGAATACCCTGGGCCAATCATGAGCTTTTTAGATAAAATCGAAGAAGAAGAGTTTATTGTAATGGAGCCTTCAAGTTTACGTAATTACCAAGGGCTTTAATTGAGGAGGACGCATAAATGGCTAAAAAATTAGAAAAAGTAGACGTTGTAGTCGTTGGTAGTGGTTGGGCTGGCGGTGTCGTTTCAGCTGAACTTTCCAAAGCAGGCTATCAAGTCGTAATGTTGGAACGTGGTAAAGATCAAACACGTTCAGATTTTATAGGTGTTAAAGATGAACTACGTTATTCAAATAGATATGAAATGATTGAAAAATTAACAGGCGATACGATTACATCTCGTGTTTCGATAGGTGATGCTGCATTACCTGTACGCTTGCAAAAAGACATGAATACGGGGACGGACCTCGGAGGCGGAAGTATGCACTGGGCAGGTTCCGTATACCGCTGGCGTTCTTATGACTTCGAAATTCGTTCAAAAACCATTGAACGTTATGGAGAAGATAAAATTCCAGAAGGGATGCAAATCCGTGACTGGGGAATTACGTATGACGAACTAGAGCCGTATTATGCTAAATGGGAACAAACGGCAGGGATTTCAGGAGAACCAGATCCACTTGGCGACAAGAGATCAAATGAGTATCCAAACCCACCCATGTTAGCTTCACCTGCAATTAAACTATTTAAAGAATCGGCAAAAGAACTCGGCCTACACCCTTATCAAATGGCTTCTGGAAACATGTCGCAAACTTATACGAATCCTGACGGTGAAACATTGAACCAATGTATGTTCTGTTCATTCTGTACGATGTACGGTTGTGACTTCGGTTCAAAATCGGATCCTCTTGCAACTGTTATCCCGACTGCTCGTAAAACAGGTAACTGTGAAATCAGAACCAATTCACTTGTCCGAAGAGTTATACATAAAGATGGTAAAGCGACGGGCGTTTTATACACGGATACAAGAACTGGTCAAGAATTCGAACAACCAGCTGATGTTGTCGTTCTTGCGGCATTCACATTCTCAAACAACCGCTTACTGATGTTATCAGATATCGGTGAAATCTATAACCCTGAGACTAGAAAAGGAACGATTGGCCGTAACTTTACGGGTCAATTCAACAGTACTTTCCTAGGGGCTACAGGATTCTTTAACGACAAAAAATTCAACTACTACATGGGTGCTGGTGGATTAGGTGGCGCTTTAAGTGATTATGACGCTGACCTATTTGACCACACTAATTTAGACTTCATTCATGGTGGCGGAATCGAACTTCGGCAATACGGAGATGCGGCAATTAAGAACAACTTTGTTCCTAAAGGTACACCAACATGGGGTGAAGAATTTAAAGAGAAATCACTCTTCTATGCTTTCCGCACATTAACGGTGTGGTACTCGGCAGCAGTTATGCCTTGGTGGCACAACTATATGGACTTAGACCCTACTTATAAAGATGAGTTCGGAGATCCTTTACTACGTATTACAAACAAACTAACAGATCAAGATAAGAACATCGCGAAATTCGGTATTGAAAAATGTGCTGAAATCGTTGAAGCAATGGGTGCGGATATTATTGATAAGGACGAATTACCAGACCAATTTGACCACACTTACTTCGGTATGCACTATATTGGCGGCGTAGCTATGGGTGAAGATCCAGAAACGTCTGCGGTAAATAACTACTTGCAAATGTGGGAAATGGAAAACTTATTCGTCGTTGGCGGATCTGCTCTACCTCACTTTGGTAGTCATCACCCTACACCAACAATCGGTGCGCTTGCATACCGTGCAGCTGAAGGTATTGATAAATACTTAAAAGAAAACGGCGGTCTCTTAACGCAACCAAAAGCATCTAGCGTCAAAGCATAATAGGTTTAACATCCCCCCCTCACTTCGCAGTATGAAAGTGAGGGGTTATTTTTTCTGAATCTCTTACATTCGTCTCGCGGTCATACCGCCACGATTGGATTACGTACTACCCTTACATCATAAAATGACACTTTATTGCTAATAACGTAGCCTGGCTGTCCATCGCGATGAGAATGTGCTTCCTTGAATGCATCGCTTTTCGTCCAAGCCTCAAAAGCTTCTTTCGATTCCCAACGGGTGCTAATTGTCACTTCGTCATAGTCTGGTAAATGATCAGTGAACAATACTTCCAGTCCTAAAAACCCTTCCATTTGCTCCACTTTTCCTACTTTATCAAAACGGTTAACCAATTCATCCCCACGGTCTTTTATAATCTTATTAGTGTTTGTTACGATAATCATATTTATTTCCCCCTTTTATTCTACTAAAGATAATACATTCTCCAGTAGCTAACCTAAATGATAATGAATCTCATTATCATTGTCAACTACTAAAAAGCCAGTTAACAACTTTACTTGCTTGAAAGTTGTTAACTGGCTAGTATTCATTACTCATCCGACGCATTAGAATAAACGTTTTGAACGTCGTCGTCATCTTCTAACGCATCGATCATCTGCATAAACTGTTCTTGCTGCTCTTCACTCAAATCCGCATAAACGGACGGAACCATATCTACTTCTGCTGAAATAAATACCAAATCTTCCGCTTCGAGCGCTTCTTTTACATTCAGGAATTCAGAGGGTTCCGTCAGAATTTCAAATCCGTCTTCTGTCGAAATAACATCTTCAGCCCCTGCCTCCAAAGCCGCCAGCATGACTGCGTCCTCGTCCGTTTCTTGCGTACGTTCGATGAACAGACGGCCTTTGCGTTCAAATAAATAGTTGACGGAGCCAGTTTCCCCTAAACTACCGCCATTTTTATTGAACGCCACGCGCATATTGGGTCCCGTACGATTGCGGTTTTCTGTCAAGGTATAGACGAGGACCGCAACACCACCTGGTCCGTACCCTTCATAGATTACTTCTTCATAGTTTTCATCCGCACCTGAACCTGTTGCTTTATCAATTGCCCGCTGAATCACATCATTCGGGACATTCGCACTCTTTGATTTATCGATTGCTAGACGTAAAGCTGGATTCGTGTCTGGATCATCTCCGCCAGACTTTGCTGCCACGTAAATTTCACGCGACATCTTCTGAAAGATCTTTCCTCGTTTTGCATCCTGTGCGCCTTTTCTATTTTGGATATTCTTCCACTTGGAATGGCCTGCCATGGATCAAACCTCCTACTTCATCATTCGCTCTATATCATACCATAATCTCGGCCAATGTGAGAGCGCGGTATCTGTGAAATGCAGAAGTTTGCTAGCCATCCGTTGCTGTTGCGCTAATGGCAACGACAACAGATGTAACCATTCGCGAAGTACTTCATTCGGATACAATAGCTTCGCAAGAGACTGGTTTGATAAAGTTTGCAGCGCCGGATGCTCCCCCATCAAAAAAGTCGGATTGTAGGAAATCTGTGGCAACACACGATGCATCCACAACACACGTTCATCCTCTTCCGTTCCAAGACACGCTAAATCAAAATCGATAAAGCGGATATTTCCGTTCGCGTCACGCAAAATATTATGATGTACGACATCACCATGTAGCAGCGTCAAGGAATGTACAGGAGGCGGTTCTTTCTTGGCTATCAGCAACGCATCCTGTCCGTACTTTAACAACTGGTCAATCGTTGTGGAAGCAAGAAACGCTCCACACATTCCCCGTAACTCTTCAAACCGCGCAAGACGGACTTCCCACTTTTCAATCATATGATAATGCGGTAGACAAGAAATCGATTGCCAATCAATCGTATATTTCGTATCATGTAACGCTTGCAGTGCACGGAACGAATCAATGCGATCTATTCTGCGCTTAAAGTTGACCGCTTTCGCATTTTCCAGCCACGGCTGCATGATCAACAGTGGATCCGATTTATCGACAATCGGCAAGATATACGGAAAATGTTGTGCACTAAGTAATTGATGAACTTGGCGAACTTTTACAGCTTGAGCAAGTGATGCATACTTTTTTACAGAATATATCGCTCCGCCTGATTCCATTTTCCAGACATTCTTTTTGATTTTGGTAAATCGTTGATTGTCTGCCATACGCGGTTACTGGTTTCGGTGCCAGTCCTCCTGTATTGGCATCGGTTGATATGGAGGTGTATTACATCCACAATCACCCTGATTACCTGGAGGTTGTTGCCACATCGGAGGCATCGGCATTGGCAATGGCATCATATGCGGATACGGCATCCACTGCATCGCCGGTATACATTCCGGTTGTGTCGACCATTGAGGTTGAACCGGCCAATTTGGTGAGCAATGTGGCTGATTTGACGGACACCATGATGGCGGTACATCTGCTTTAGGCGGCATCGTCGGTTGTTGCGGCATTGGCATCGGTGCAGGCTGTTGAGGCATTGGCTGCATCTCAGGCGACTTCGGTTGTGGCATTGGTTGAGGCATCGGTTTCATGTGTAATGAACTCGATTCGATCAATTGCCAGCCATCCGGCATAGGTGCGGGCACTGGTTTATGGTGATGAGGTGATTCTTCACACCACTCGGGTGACTCTTTTGGCGGCATCGGTTTGATTGGCGCCTGTATTGGCGGTGGCATCGGCTGCATCGGCTGTTGAGGCATATGTGGATGGCAGTCCGCATCAAAAATTGGCATCCATCCGCAAATCGGGAATACTGCTTGCCACATCGGTGGAGCCGGCATACTTGGCGGCATTGGCATTGGCATCGGCATCTGTGGCGCCGCCGGTGGAGTCTGTTGTTGCGGCATCGGCGGTGGTGGCGGTGCCGGCTGTTGTTGCATTGGCGGTACTTGCGGCAAAGGCTTCTGCTGCATCGGTGGCATCTGTGGCGCTTGTGGGAGCGGCGGCACGTGATGCTTCGGTGGTTTCGTTTGTGGAGGTGCCGGCTTTGAAGGCTTCTCCTGGTGTGGCGGTTTCATCGGTTTTTCATGATGTGGTTTCTCGTGTGGCTTCTCCTGCGGTTTCGTATGATCACCTTTATGATGAGGCTTTTTCTTATCCATTGGCAAGAATATTTTCATGCCGGGAACGATATAGTCAGGATTCGCCAGGTGCGCATTCACCCGTTTCAGTTCCTCGAACGGTATACCGTATTGTCTTGCGATCTTCCATAATGTATCACCCTTGACGACAATATGAACTTCCACTAACAATTCCCCCTTCCATCAATCCATCGTATGAACGGACGCCTACTTTCGTGACAATATGTGTAGGCCTCCTCTCTTGTTATGTATATTCATCAGGGACTTGTTTATTCCAAATAAAAAACCATCCTCCGTAATAGAGGATGGTTGCGAATTAAGTCCGTTCTGCTAGTAAGACAGGAAGATAGTGCATGGGATTTCCGCTCCAGCTGGGAGACGCTTCAATCCTACGTTTATAGTGAATGGACAGATATCTCTTATTTACAATAATGTATGAATTAGTAAAACCCTTAAACGTAGTTAAGTTTAAGGGCAATTCTAGTTCTATTTCAAGTGTAGTTAACCAATACTAGTCATCGTGCAATGAAAATGTTGATAGGTATTATTTACTCACATTGCATCGATCTATCTTATCTCAAGAAACAAACTCTCCAGATTCATAGACATAATACGTACCTAAAGAACGCGCTGTGCAGCCGAGTGCAGCCAGCTCTTCCATCGCACCTTTCATCATCGGATGCTCTTCTGATTCATTAATATCAATAATAAAGAAATAATGCCCGAGACCTGTCTTTAATGGTCGTGACTCGATCTTGCTCAAGTTCAACCGACGCCACGAGAACACTGACAGAATCTGATGTAGCATCCCTGGACGGTCGTCTTCAGGCAACTTTACCATCAATGTCGTCTTGGATGAAGAAGCATGCTTCGAATGCTCCATCTTCTCCTTACGCAACGACAACACGACGAAACGGGTATGGTTGAAGTGGAAGTCATGAATATTCTCTTCTGCTATATGTAAACCGTACGTTTCTGCCGCCAAACGGTTGCCAATTGCCGCAACACGCAGTTCTGGCTGTTCAGAAATAGATTTTGCTGCCGCTGCAGTAGACGTCGTTTGAATCAACGGAATCCTGCGGTAACGATATTGCAAAAACTTATGACATTGTGCCAACGCATGCGGATGAGACTGAATCGAATCCAATTGATCCAAATGATCCATTTGCGATTTATTCACTAACATATGCTGTTCAATCGGCATGGAAATTTCGGCTGTAATAAACAACTCTTCACTATTGAATAAATAATCGATCGTCAACGGTACGGAACCTTCGAGTGCATTCTCCAATGGAACGACTGCATACGCGACATGTCCTTCTGTCACTGCCTCTATACAATCTGGAATCGTCGGACGTGGTGTTAAGCCTTCCATGCCGAATAAATCGGACGCTGCAATATGGGTGAAGGATGCTTCTGGTCCCAAAAACGCAACGGAAGGTACATACTTCTTTTCGGTCATCATTCTTTCATCTCCCCACTGATTTAAGAGGTCAGAAAACCCCTGAACTAATTAAGTCAACGGAATCAATAAATCGAGGTGCTTTGAGTCGCTGTAAAAATGCTTCTACTTTAATTTCCATTTCCGTCACATCCAACGATAACGTAATATTGGCGCGCCCCTGGACAGGAATCGTCTGGTGGATCGTCAATACATTACATTTCGCCTCTGAGACGACTTCCAAAAGCACAGCTAAAGAACCCTTTAAATCTTCCAGTTGAATAAAAATCGTCAAAATCCGGTCCCGTGCAATCGATTCGAACGGGAACACGGCATCACGATATTTATAAAAAGCACTTCGTGACAAACCGACCCGTTTAGTTGCTTCTTGGATCGTTGTCACTTCGCCCCTTGCCATCATTCGTTTAGCTTCGAGCATTTTCTGCATCGACTCGGTCAATACATCTTCGCGCACTAAATAAAACTGGCCTTCCCCGATTTGTTCCATTTCGCTCCCCCCAAAACGAGCCATTTCGACCTTATTCCAAGAACTCGAATTCGTAATTCATGATGCGTACGATATCACCGTTTTTCGCACCACGTTCACGCAATGCTTCGTCGATTCCCATACCACGCATCTGACGAGAGAACTTGCGAACTGATTGATCGAAGTTGAAGTCGGTCATCTGGAACAAGCGCTCCAACGTATAACCAGACAACATAAACGCTCCATCATCGTCACGCGAAATAATGAAATCAGGTCCAGTTGATTCGTGTTTATACAATACGGAATTGCTTGTTTCCTCATCCGCATCTGTCAACATAGGGAATTCCGGTGTGGTTTCAAGTAGGTCTAAAATGGCATACAGCAATGGATCTAAACCTGTTCTTGTCAATGCGGAAATCGGGAACACTTGGATCTCTTCATCACCGAGTGCCTCTTTGAATGCCTCTAGATTTTCTTGTGCATCTGGCATATCCATTTTATTCGCCACAATGATCTGTGGACGTTCAGTCAATCGCATATTGTACTGTTCCAGTTCTTTATTGATCGTCTGATAGTCTTCGAACGGATCACGGCCTTCAAGTCCCGACATATCGATAACGTGTACGATAACACGTGTACGTTCGATGTGACGTAAGAACTGATGCCCAAGACCAACTCCTTCATACGCCCCCTCAATCAACCCTGGTAAATCCGCCATGACGAATGTACGCTGATCATCGGTTTCAATCATTCCGAGATTAGGAACTAGCGTGGTAAAGTGATAATCCGCGATTTTCGGCTTCGCTGATGAAACGACCGATAGTAACGTCGATTTCCCAACACTTGGGAATCCCACAAGACCCACGTCAGCGAGAACTTTTAATTCAAGGATGATATCCCTACTAACACCCGGTTCACCTTTTTCAGAAAGCTCTGGCGCTGTGTTCTGTGGCGTAACGAAACGGCTGTTTCCGCGTCCTCCACGCCCACCGCGCGCGATGACTGCTTGCTGGCCATGTTCAACCAAATCTGCAATAATCGTTTCGGTTTCCGCATCTTTGACGACTGTGCCAGGCGGAACTTTAACGATCATATGCTTACCGCTACGACCGTGCATATTTTTACTTTGACCGTGTTCTCCACGATCTGCTTTAAAGTGACGCTGATAACGGAAATCCATTAACGTACGCAGCCCTTCATCCACAACAAAGATGACGTCTGCGCCTTTCCCGCCATCCCCACCAGATGGTCCACCATTGGCTATATATTTTTCACGACGGAACGAAACCATACCATCGCCACCGTCGCCACCTTTTACAAATACTTTCACGTGATCCACAAACATAATTTATAATCCTCCTAATTGTCCACTGATGGTAAACGTCCATTGATTCGGTTCACCTAGGACTTCGACCGTAAGCTGTGATGAATGTTCTGGGATGTCTAGTTGCTTTGCGTACAGCTCGGTAAATGTCAGTTGCATACTCCAAGTTGCAGTTTCTGTCGTGACTTCAATCGTCACAGGACAATCTGCATAGCGCTGGATATGTGCTTCCACAGCCAGCACGACTTGTTCCAAGTAGTCGACCAACAAGTGGTCTATTTCACTTGAAGCAATTTTTTCCGTAATATCACAATACAGCTGTACCTGTAGAACAGGATATCGCCATCCAAGTGTCGTGATCCACTCCTCTGTAAGAGGCATGTCTAATCTCTGTAGCAATGCTTGTCGCTGCATGTCCGCTGTTTTCTCAAGTATACAGTTTCGCGCATCTGTATATTTCCCCATATCAATATTCATGAGGATCAACTGCAGATCATTCATGTGATCGTGTCGACTATGTCTCACTGCCTGCGACACATTTAGCTCATTCTTCCCCATATTTTCACCACCAGCTGTTTTCGTACTTCTTAGTATAGCATTTTCGCGCGCAAATCACTAAAAAAACCTTTATTGAGGGACAAATTGCGTGAAATGTATGTCCAATCATCATGTTAAATTGGTCAAGCGCTCATTTTTCCCCCGTAAGCGATCAATAAATCCTGTAGCCGCTCATAAACACGATCATGCGATCAAACATACTTGCTATCCGCTCTATCAACCAGGCTAAGCGCTCATACTTTCCTGCCATCCGCTCATACCGATAATCTTGACATAAGAAAAAGGACTGCAACAAGTGCAGTCCTTTTTCACATCGTCATGCTATCCAATTAAGCTTCTTGCGTTGCTGCTGGGTAGACACTGACTTTCTTTTTGTCGCGGCCAAGACGTTCAAAACGAACGACGCCATCGATTTTTGCGAATAGAGTATCATCTCCACCGCGTCCAACGTTTTCACCTGGGTGAATTTTAGTTCCACGCTGGCGATAAAGGATTGATCCACCGGAAACGATTTGTCCATCTGCGCGCTTAGCACCAAGACGTTTCGAATGTGAATCACGACCGTTCTTAGTAGAACCTACACCTTTTTTCGATGCGAAAAACTGAAGATCTAAACGTAACATAGCTGCCACCTCCTACTTTTCAAAGGATAATTTTATATAATCTGCATAGTCTAATTCAATCGTTTGTAAAGAAATAATCATTGCTTGCAGGAGTAGTTGAACTTGCGCATCTTGTTCCGTTTCCGGAAACGCCACACGTAAGTATCCACCATCCGCACCTTGATCCACATCGGGTTCAATCGAAGTCAACTGCATAATAGCATTTACCGCACCAAATGATACGGCAGAAGCACCAGCACAAACTAGATCTTGTCCGTGTTCAGCAAAGTTTGCATGACCATCCATCTCAAAAACTGAGATGCGCCCAGAAGGCTCTTTTATAATTCTGACATGTATCATGCCGAATTATAGATTGATTCCGTCAATAACGATTTTCGTGTATGGCTGACGGTGTCCTTGTTTTTTGCGATAGTTTTTCTTCGCCTTATATTTGAAAACAACAATTTTCTTTGCGCGGCCTTGCTTGACAACCTTACCTGTAACAGTTGCGCCTTCTACGAATGGAGCACCGACTTTAACGTCATCTCCGCCCACCATTAGCACCTTGTCAAAAGTTACCACTTCATCAGCTTCACCAGCAATCTTCTCGATGAAGATCTCTTGGCCTGCTTCAACTTTGATTTGTTTTCCACCAGTTTCAATAATTGCGTACATACTTGCACCTCCTCTAATTATACAGACTCGCCTTGACAGGTGATTCAACCTACGAATACTTGAACCTGTTTAGTGCGGTTGTAGCACGGGTGCTACAATCAATAACAGTAAAATATTATCACATAGAAAAGAGCAGGTCAAGCATTATTCCTAGAATCTTTTAAAAGAAGGAAGTTTCTCTTTTCGTGAGCTGTTCAAAGACTCTCTCATACCTTCTAAAACGATAGGAAATAATGTTTTGCACTGCTAAAAAAGAGGTGATCAGTACGAGTGGCAAACTATCGGGCAAGTACGCAATGAAAAATGCACAAAGCGATGCGGACATGACGATAGAGTACAGTAGGAAATTTGAGCGAGTGGTGTATTTCGTTGCTTCCGTCTCTAGCAAAATAGACACTACTTGTCCACCATCAAGTGGCAGAATGGGTAATAAGTTTACGCTTAGCAAGATCATCTGAATTCGTAAAAACTGTGTATCACCCGGGAAGGTCAAACACATGCCAAGTACTAATAAAACGGCTGTCGCGACAGGTCCACCTAGCGCCACGATCAGCCGTTGCCGTTTAGTTGCCAACTGCCGATTAACAAATTGCAATTCCCCTCCATACGGTAAGATGGTACAACTCCTAATTTTCATTCCGACGTGTCGTGCGGCCAAAACGTGTCCAAGTTCATGAAAAAGTAAAGAGAATAAGAGCATCGCATACAATGACACACCACCGACAATCATGAAAAATAAAAAGATCGGCAACAATACCGGATGAATACGATACTTCATTGCTGGCCGCCTGACATATACGTTGCCAGCACGGTAGGCTCCAGCGGTATCCCATTACGTTTAACGCGAATATATACCGCTTCCTCAGCCATTACCGCAATCTCATCTCCAAGCCTCACAGCTGTGTATGGAAGCGTTGAGAACGAGCCTACAAACCCATACGTTACTTCATCGCCGTTATCGTACTGAACAGTCACCGTCTTTCCTGACTGCCTCGTATAGCCTGTAAAGACGACTAGTCCGCTTCCCTGTGAAGTAATCGACATAGGTTGCGTATACGAGATAATAGCTCCGTCTTGATAGGGTTGGAACGATTCGTACGTCTTTAATGGATTAAATGCCGAATTCCCTGATACCGTGATGACTTCATCTTCTGATATCAAGGAAGAAACCCACTTCTTCATCACCACAAAATCTTTCCCTGTCGTCACATATTGTGTAATAGGTATATTGATTAGCTGACGTTCTTCCAGTTTTGATAAACCCACAACGGACACCAACAGCACAATGGCCATGATCCATTTTGTTTTCCACTTCATCACGTCCCCTCCCTTACCTGCAGTGTATGAAAAGAAGGAGAAATAAATGACGAATGAAAAAACTCAGCACCGTAAAAGGCACTGAGCTTTGAGTTTATATTATTTACTGAACATATTCTTGATTTTGCCGAAGAATCCTGCTTTGCTTTTCTCCATCGTCATCAATGGCACAGACTCACCTAAGATGCGTCGTGCAATATTGCGATAACCGATTGCGGCTGGGTTTGTCGGGTCCATCACGACAGGTTCGCCTTTATTTGAAGCAGAAATAACGTTTTGATCATCCATTACGATACCTAATAAATCAATCGATAAATGCGTCGTGATTTCATTGACATCCAACGTTTCGCCGCTTTCCATCATACCACTTCTAATGCGGTTGATAATCAATTTCGGCGGCTCAAGTTCTTCTTCTGCTTCAAGCAGTCCAATAATACGGTCTGCGTCACGTACAGCAGAAATCTCTGGCGTCGTCACGACAATTGCGCGGTCCGCACCAGAAATCGCATTTTTGAATCCTTGCTCAATTCCTGCCGGGCAGTCAATTAACACATAATCATAATCCTGTTTTAATTCTAAAATGAGCTTCTTCATTTGTTCCGGATTCACGGCACTCTTATCGGTAGTCTGTGCTGCTGGCAGCAAGAACAATCGATCCTCGAAGCGCTTATCTTTCACAAGGGCCTGATGTACTTTACAACGCTCTTCTACCACATCGACCAAATCATAAATGATCCGGTTTTCCAGGCCAAGAATTACGTCCAAGTTACGCAGACCGATATCTGTATCGATTAAACACACTTTTTTCCCTTGTAACGCAAGAGCGGTACCAAGATTGGCTGACGTTGTAGTCTTTCCAACGCCACCTTTACCAGAAGTAATGACAATTGCTTCTCCCAAATTATATACCTCCCTTAAATGTAGCAAGGTCCGGACGTAAATATCGGAGCTCCTGAAGACGGTCTATCGCAATCTGCCCATTCTTTTGAAGATACGCACATTCCATTTCAGGTTGCTCAGAAAGAATCGTCAATTCATCGGTCATGATTTCGATTTTATCCGCAATTTTCAGATGCGTCGCCTCCAACCAAGATGCAGCAATGACTGCGTCTTTATTGCCTTGTGCTCCCGCATGTGCAATGCCTTTGACACGACCCAGTACATAAATACTGCCGCCCGCAATGACTTGCGCACTCTGATTCACATCACCGATAACGACCAAATCGCCATCAGCCTTTACGACCTGACCCGATCGAACGATTCCTATATAGGTTTCGGACTGCTTCTCGATCAACTTTCTTTCACACTCTTTTAACGAAATGACGTCACTATGTACCTTCGAAACTCGTAAATGAGGGGAAGTATGAATGACCGATTGAATCTTGTTCATGTCTTTCTCGTCACAATAACGATGCCCCAGATGCAACTGTACTTCAGACACACCTTCAAGTACGCTGCTCTGCACTTTTTCTTTCAACTCACTTAGCAATTCGGTAAATGAGCAATGGTCATCCAATCGTAATACTAAGCCGTCTTTTGTTCCTTTTATCGTTATCAACTGTGATTTCGTCACCTACATCACCTCACAATACTTAAAAACCTGCTTGTTTTTGCAAAAATCTTTTCTCTGTAATCTGTTTGAACATATAGCCGAACATCACAATAAATAATGAATTCGCAATCATTGTCGGAACGAGTCGACTCGTAAAGAATTCGCCGAAATCAATGGACGTTAACGCAATCACACTAGCAAAAAAGTACGACAACAATTCCAGTAACACAATCATTACTACTGATAATACCATAACCGTCACGGTATGACGCTCAATTTGTCGAATTACTAACGCCGCAACATAACAAATCAGTGGATACATGAATGTGTATAATCCAATAATATCAATATGATACATATCATACAACAGTCCAAGGACAAATCCGTAAATAATCGCTCGCTTGCTAGTATAATACGTGGCAATGAAAATTAAATAGACAATTAGGAACCTAGGGACCGTGACATATAAATTACCGTTCATCTCAATCGGTGAAAACAGACTGAAAATAGGTTCTAGGAAAAATAATAAGATGGCAATTAAAGGAATGATGAAACGGATCATGACTCATCGTCTCCTTTAGTCGTTGCGGAGTTACCCCCGTCAGTCCCATCGACAACTGTCATGGAACGCTTTGCGATCATCACATGATCTAGTTGCGAGAAAGTTGCTGCCGGTTTTATATAGGCCAGTTTCGTCAGTCCGTAGTCGTCCGTGGAAACTTCGGTTACTTCCCCTATCAAAATGCCTTTAGGGAAGATTCCTCCAAGCCCTGAAGATATGACTTGCATTCCTTTTTTTACATTGAAACTCGAATCTAGCCTCTTCATGATCAATTGTCCCGAAGTCCGATCGTATCCTTCGATTAAACCAAACATTTCTTCTTGGCCAACTACCATAGCCGCCACACGGAAATCGCTATTTTCCGTTGAAATCAATTCGACTGTTGACGTGAATGGAGTCGACAAAATGACTTTACCAATCAGACCTTGCGCCGTCATGACCGCCATATTGACGTCCACTCCAGCTGTCGTCCCTTTGTCGATGATGATCTTCTCTTCCCATTGATCGGGATTGCGTGAGATCACCGTGGCTTGTATCGGCTCAAATGCGCGCAGATCTTCTTGCTTATCAATGATTCCACGTAACTTCACATTATTTGCTTTAACATCCACCAACTCCGCTTGCATAGCGGCATACGTTTCCAGACGCTTTTTTAATCGTTTGTTTTCTTCGTATGTATTAAGCATCGTATCAATATTTTCAATCAGTCCCGTCACAAAGTGGGCTGGTTTCGTAACGAGCGACTGCCCGAAACCTACGACATCCTTCACTGCTTGTTCCGGTACATTTGCATGATTTCGGTCGCGAAGTGAAAATGCAATTAATGCCACAAGGACGATTACTCCTACTAATAAAATGATTAATCGTTTATTGGAAAAAAAACGCGGCATTGCCTACATCTCCTCCAATTAATATTATGATTGAATTTTTTTAATGAGTTCTAAATTATCCAACGCTTTACCTGTTCCAATGACTACGCAGTCTAACGTATCTTCTGCTACAAATGCAGGCATTTTTGTTTCTTCAGAAATGGCTTTATCGAGATTACGAAGTAATGAACCGCCACCTGTTAAGACAATTCCACGTTCCATGACGTCTGACGCCAATTCAGGTGGTGTCTGTTCAAGCGTCTTTCTCATACCTTCAATAATTAAATCCATTGGCTCACGAAGTGCTTTTGTGATTTCTTGCGAATTAATTTCCATCGTTTTCGGTAAACCTGTCAATAAATCACGACCGTGGATGTCCATTTTCTCCGTCTTATCTAAATCAAACGCCGAACCAATTTGCATTTTAATATTTTCAGCTGTACGTTCACCGATCATCAATTTATATTCTTTACGGATATACGTTATGATAGCGGAATCCATAGAATCTCCACCTACACGGATCGAAGTACTCGTCACGATGCCGCCTAGAGAAATGATGGCCACTTCCGTCGTACCTCCGCCTATATCGACGACCATACTGCCCGTTGGTTCCCATACGGGCAAATCCGCACCGATTGCAGCCGCAAAAGGTTCTTCGATCGTATACGCTTCTTTCGCACCCGCTTGACGTGCAGCATCGGTCACTGCGCGTTGCTCAACAGATGTAATACCATATGGCACACAAACCATAACGGTAGGTTTCGTCCATGAATTCCCTGCTGATTTTAGCGCTTCTTTTAAATAATGACGAATCATGGCAGTTGTTGTTTCAAAATCTGCAATGACCCCTTCTCGCATCGGGCGAATTGCCACGACTGAACTCGGTGTACGTCCGATCATGGCATGGGCTTCACTGCCTACAGCAACGATCTCACCGGTCGTCGTATTTTTCGCTACGACAGAAGGTTCCCTTAGCACAATACCTTTATCCTTAATGAAAACTAGAGTATTGGCTGTTCCCAAGTCAATCCCTACGTTTCTTGATCTGAAACCAAACAAGTCAATTCTCCCTTTCTATAAAACCATCATCGGTATTCTTAAAAGCATACACCACATTATAACGGAAAGGTAACTTAATTTACAGTGTCACCCGGCCAGTTTGCAAAAAACATCGAAAAAGAGACTGATTTCCCAGTCTCTCCACTTTCGCGCGACAATTTTCACGCTTTTAGATGTACCCTTTGTCTTTTAAACTAATGAATTTCTGATCGCCGATAATGATATGATCGAGCACATCCACACCCATGATCTGACCCGCTTCCATCAGTCGTTTCGTCACTTCGATGTCTTCCCTTGAAGGTGTCGTGTCGCCACTCGGATGATTATGCGAAATAATCATCGATGCGGCCGACCGTTTAAAAGCTTCACGGAACACTTCACGCGGATGTACTATGGAAGAATTTAAACTGCCAATGAAAATCGTCTGCTTATGTAACACTTCATTTTTTACATTCAAAAATAACACCACGAAATGTTCCTGGTTCAACGATGACATATCCGTCATTAAATAATTCGCGGCATCTTCTGGTGAACGAATCTTATAGCGTTCGTGCGGGGCTGCCCGATATAATCGCTTGCCGAGTTCTGCTGCGGCTAACAACTGCACAGCCTTCGCTTCACCAATTCCTTTAATCTTCGTCATCTCATCCACTGTCAACTCTTTCAAATCTTGCAAACGATCAATCGTCGACAAGACGCGGTTGGCAAGTACCAAAACAGACTCTGAGCGTGAGCCAGAGCGCAACAGAATTGCCATCAGCTCTTGGTTGGATAAACTGTCCGCCCCTTCCCGTATCAAACGCTCCCGGGGCCTATCCGCGATATGTACATCACGGATCATCATTTGCGGGGCTAGATCAAGTGGCATTACGCACCACCTTCTAAAGTCAGCAACCCTTCTTGACGCATACGGTTGACTAGATCACTGATCGGCAACCCGACGATGTTTTGATAATCGCCTACCATATTTTCCACAAACAGCATCCCTTGCGTTTGGATGCCGTACGCACCTGCTTTATCTGAAGCATCTCCTGATTTCACATAGGCACGAACGAGTTCTTCATCCAGTTTCCTAAATTTCACTTGAGACAAACCAGCAAACTGTATCGTCTTCCCCTTCGCAAGGATCGTCACACCTGTAATCACTTCATGTAACTCTCCAGACAGCTCCATTAAGAAATCAATGGCTTGCGCGTCATCTTCTGGCTTTGGGAACACTTTGCCGTCTTTCACTACAATCGTATCTGCCGCAATGATAATTTCTTCCTCTGATTCAACTACCGCAAGCGCCTTTTGCTCAGACAGACGAACCGCATATTCATATGGCTCTTCTGGTGTAAACGGCAAATTCTCGTCTACATCGCTCGGTCTCACGATAAAATCAATTCCTGCAAGCTGTAATAGTTCTTTACGTCTCGGTGAAGAAGATGCCAGCACGATAGGTTTTACACTACTAAATTTCATTGGAACAACCCCCTTTTTCCTAGTGTACGCTATTTCACGCGATTTGAAAAAAGGGCAAAATTCAATTCTTCCCCCGTATATGGGATCAAAATTGAATTTTGAAGCATGGGTCTTGATTCGAATAATGCGCCAACAGATGTACTCTCGCGACAGAGGAATCCTTTGTAAATGCAGTAATGGCGGTCACTTTCTTCGCAAAGTCTCCACCTTTTTTCGCATCTTTTGCACCCTTAGACAATTCAATTTTCGATAAATCCTCAGCAAACAACGCTTTTTTCACCTCGCCGGCATCTGCAGACTTGCAAGTGCCCGGTGCGACTGTAATTCTCTTCTTGAATGCATCTTCGCCTTCCTTCAAAATGACATCACTCTCTTTTAGCCAAACCGCACCCCAGACATAGAACTGTCCCCCCGCTGGCACGATAGCCGTACTTGCAAGACTCGGATTGTCCGCCACAAAATCCGTCGCTGCCTCTTGACTGGAAAACACACCATGCTGCTTAACGAACATAGTATCTCCACCCTCAGCTGCTCCTTCCTGCTCGTCTGTCTTCGGTCCAGTCGTCGCTACCGTCTCATTCGCCTTATCCTTTTTCTCTCCCGTAGTCGATATCGTCAGCCCGATCACTAGTACTGCGATCAAGCCGATCGCTATCCCTTGCACTAACGCCCGAATCACAATGTTCTTTGAATACGTCCTGCGGAAATTCATTCCATCACTCCACTAGTTTTCTTCCACCTTATCAAAATGAACGTAAAAAAAGACGAGACTGTTGTCGTCTCGTCCATAAACATTTACCGATTCAGTTCAACAAACCTGTATACCAACTGACAAGCTGCGCACCATAGAAATACGCAATGAGTGCAGCGACCGCAATCGAAGGACCGAATGGCACAGGTGTTTTACGTCCTTGCTTCGTCTTTTTCAAGAAGATCATGCCAACAATCGCGCCTATCAATGAAGCGAGAAACAGCGTAATTAACGTCTGCATCGTCCCGAGCACCAAACCAATCACGAAAAACAACTTAATATCGCCACCGCCCATACCGCCGTTCGACACGATAGCAATCAACAGCAACAAACCGAACCCCACCGCAGCACCGAGCAAGCTATCCCACCAAGGCGTCAGCGGACTGACGAAGCGCAAGATGAAAATCGCGATACCAAACGGCAACAAGATTTTATTCGGAATCAACATATATTTTAGATCGGATACCGTTAAAATAACCAACATGGAGATAAATAACCATGCCACAACAAGTTCCCATTGAAATCCGAAGTGTACATACGCACAGACGAACAGTACACCCGTGATCAGCTCCATCACGGGATAGAGAGCACTGATCTTCTCCTTACATCCGCGGCACTTCCCACGCAAGAACACATAAGAGAAAACCGGCACGAGATCCACTGCGGTCAAATTACGATCACACGTCGTACAGCGAGATGGTGGTGACACGATGGATTCCTTTACCGGCAAGCGTATGCCGACTACGTTAAAAAAAGAGCCAAATGTAATGCCATAAAGGAAGATAAAACTACTATAGAGCCATTCCATGGATTGCCTCCTTACTCTGCTCTCTCAGTACCTGTCATTTTATTGATCGTCGTCGGATCGAATTTCATGGCAGGTGGCGGCGCATCTACTTTCGGCGCCTCATTTTGTAAATTGACAAGATCCGGACGGAAGTACGCATGGAATGAAATCACAACTTTCATTTCACCGATATCCGATTCCTCTTCCGTTTTCTCGGCAGTCGCTTCGAATTGAATCGTCTCTACATTTATTATTCGAATCATTTCTTCAATCTCGTAAATGAACGTATCGACTTGCTTATATGTATCTGCAGCGAGTGTTACTTCCATCAAAACCGTTTCAAGATTTTGTACATTTTCCGGCAGTAGTTCTATGTCGAATACTTCTTTCGAGAAATTAATTTCTTCTATTCGACTATCGGACTTTACTTCCGCGCTCTCCAGACGAATCAGCAATGCATCTTCTAACGGAATGACAGGCACAACTTTTTGAAGTGGTGCGGACGTTACAGTTTCATTTACATCTCGATTCGCTAATTGTTTTTGTAAGGAAAACAATACATCACGTTCTGAAGCAAACAGAGCCGCCGTCTGATCCTTGGTTTCTTTCGCTGGCAAGTAGACGTTCGTCACCGTGTAATAGACAAGTGCAATAAGGAAAATTGACGCCAATACGACCAAACCAATCTCCATCTGACGTTTAGACAAATATTTATTCAACCGTATCGCCTCCTTCCGTATTCGCATCTACAGGAGGTTGTTGTTCAGGGGCAGGTTCCTGTGGTTGATCCGATGTTTCTTCTTGCGGTTCTTGAATCACATCAGGATCCACGTCTGCATCTGCACCTGGCAATGCACGGTCATCAACAAACTGAATAAAATAGGTTGCAAAATATCTAGGCAAGACATTCTTCCGCTCATCGATATCCAGTTTTTCCGTTTCAATTCCTTCGAACGTCGCGTCGATCACTAACGACGAAGCTTTCACTCGGGTTAGATACAGCGCTGGCTCCATCAAGTCATCAAACTGTACTTTCAATGTCACTTCATTAGGGGCAGTGAACGTTAGCTCTTGGAAAAATCCTCGATCTGGCAAGGCTTTTGAAAGATCTTCTATAAGAGGTTGTGTTTTATATTGATACCCTTTCAGGAACTCGACCGTCGCTGCTAATTGTTCTTTTTCCTGACCGAATGCAGACAAACGCATTTGCGACGTTATGCCTTCTTGTTGTTTCTGTATTTCATACGTGGATTGTTGCAACTTCCCCGCTTCATCATCATATTTTTGTGCAATGAAATACAGCACAACCCAACTAAGGAAAGCGACGAAAAGAATCGCAATTGCTATCCAAAGAAAAGTAGCCTTCTCACGGATCTTTTCCGGCAGCAGATTTATATCGACTAACATATTACACCTCTTCCTTCAACGCGAGACCAATAACTCGGTGGAAATCCGCAGTAATTTCGGTTCCATCCACACAACTAATCGGCTCTTTCACTAAGGGAAGTGCTTCGATCGTTAAACGTTCTCGTACCATCTGCAATAATTCTTCTTGTTGTGTATATGTACCATTCCACACGAGATGGGTAATAGTGGAATCATTTTCCGCCAAATTAAAGCGATAGAAGTTCGCTAGCTTCTCGAGTTCCATGACGATCGTATCCGGCTCAACTTGTTGCTCTAGCTCTTCGCCTGTTGCCATGCTAAGCGGTACTTCCAGTTCCATCGAGCGAATGAACAAAGGATAATGAGAATAGAAAATAGACACAGTCAGGCTACGACCCCGCAAATCAGCAAGGAGAATATGTTCCGACCCCTCAAATTGGTGCACATGATGTGCCAGGCGATACAGAGAAAGCGGTGCAATATCCGCCACAACAGGCTCCACTTTTACGGACTTTAGCACTTCCTCATAGGTCTGCATAATACTTTCTTTAGACGCAATCAAAATCGCTTCATTCTGCGATTTATTGGCTGTATACGGAACGACATCAAACACCGGATCATCAAACGGTAAATAAATCGTCGATCCAATCTCGATAAAGAAATGACTTTTCAAATCCTCAAGATCCACCGTTTCAGGATACGGCACACGACGGATAATGACATATGTATCAGGCGCTAAAAACGCCACATCACGATTCGCAAGACTCCAATCTTTCACAACTTCCGTCAGAACTTCCAGTAACATGTCCTCATTGGCGATTCGGCCGTCCGTGATGACATGTTCCGGTAACAATATCTCTTTCGCTGTATCTAGAACGATCGGATTCAAGGACTTTATACGCACGTAACGAATTGCATCATCGTCGAGCGTTAACGAATGCACACGCTTTTTACGGCTGAATGTAGACATAGAAAGTTTGGAAAGTGGGCGTTTTAAATTAGATAAAATCGACATAAATGAACTCCTTCCAGATGAGCAAACGCGGGGTGTTTGGTGATTATTTCCTAGTGAACTAGTTATGGTTAGTATAGCAAATGTGTTGGAAGAAAGGAAGATTGCCAAGGAAAGAAAAGCAGATGAACAATAAAGATTCTAAGCAAAAAGTGTTCTGATCTCTTGCTAAACAAGAGACAGAACACAAAGGAGTTAAGAAGGCAAAGTCTGATTGTTTTCACCACATGTTTTGTTTCCTACATTAAGTTCGTTTCCTGAATTCACAATTTGCTCTGCTGTCGCATCGTAAAAAACTACTTTACTTTTTCCCATCGCGGAGGCGCAAATTCTAGCAGGTGTTACATTAGTGACGAACGAGGAACTATTTAAATATCCGCCGTCTTCCATATAACCTTCCTTAACCAAGTTAGGAATAGATGCTGTCTCCCATGCATATTGAATATTATTTTCAAGAAAATATAATTGTGCTGCATTTAAAGCTATGATTGCTTCACTTTTTACGGCTTTATTGTGACTGTTTTGGACTATCTTACCGATTGCGGGTACTGCGATTGCTGCGATAATTCCGAAAATGACAATTACAGCAAGAAGTTCGACTAGCGTAAGTCCTCTTTGGGATTTTAAAAACTTCATATCACTTATCAGTCCCCCTGATATAATTATAAATTAAAGGCGAAAGGCGATTATAGTAATCGCCTTTCGCCTTTAGCCTGATAACTACGCATTATTATTGTGTTGGTGGTGTTGCTGCCGGTGTTGCAGTAATTGTTTTATCGCCTTCTGCACTACCTTTTAGAGTGTCTGCATTAATTGATTCAACAGTAGCTGCTGTAAATATCACTTTTTTTACACCAGCATATTCTTCTGAGTTACCGCTAATTGATAATTTGTTTTTTTCTACAGCTTTATCAACACTTACTGTATCTAGTAATTTGCCCTTATTATCAAGATAACCGCGCTCAACAAGCTGTTCAATTGTAACTTTTGTTTCTTTCGGTTGTTCAGCATAGTATAGGTTTCCTGCACTCAAAGCATTCAACGCATCCGACTTCACCGCATTATACTTCGTGTTTTCAATAATATTCCCAATAGCCGGCACTGCAATCGCAGCAATAATACCCAAAATAACAATAACCGCCAATAGCTCGACAAGTGTTAGTCCCTTGTCATTCAATTTCTTCTGCATAAACTTTTTCATATAATTTCCTCCTTTTGTTTATCGTACTCTATGAGTATAGTATACCAAAGACACTAGTAAATTAACACTAGTTTAATTGAAAAAAACTTAAAATTATTAATAACTTTTGTTATTTCCATTACAAATTATCTATCTGCTCAAACATGCTAAACATCGGTAACATGATTGCCAAGACTATAGTCCCAACTACTGCAGCTAAAAAAACAATCATTAAAGGCTCTATCAAAGCTTTTAAGCGGTCTGTAGCTGCCTCTACTTCTTTCTCATAAAAATCCGCAACTTTAGCTAACATGGTGTCTAAAGACCCAGTCTCTTCTCCAATGGCAATCATATGAGGAATTAATGGTGGGAATGCCCAGTGATTTAACATAGGTTCCGTCAAAGATCCACCTCGTTCCATTGATACCCTAGACTCACCAATCACTTTTGAAATGA
Source organism: Sporosarcina sp. P34 (assembly GCF_002743375.1). Taxonomy (GTDB): domain Bacteria; phylum Bacillota; class Bacilli; order Bacillales_A; family Planococcaceae; genus Sporosarcina. The sequence goes on along the minus strand of NZ_PDZC01000003.1, from coordinate 352,002 downwards.
CTTCATTCCCTACCACTCTTTCTGTCATAGACAGTGCCTGTAAAATTGGTACAGAGCTCGAAAACATAGAACTTAATGTGCGCGTCATCATTGCGAGGGAAGATTTTTGCGCAATGCTACCGAATATAGGTAATTTCAACAAGATGGTATCCAGAATGTATTTCCCTTTTGGGTTGCTTCTGAACAAGATATATCCAACGACTAGAATTGAAATTATAAGAATCAACAAGTACCAGTAGTTGGCAATCCATTCACTCGCTGCCATAACCGCTCGAGTTAGCCAAGGTAATTGTCCACCTATGCTGTCAAACATATCCACGAACATTGGTACGACGAACCATAGAAGAAAAATAACTACGGCGATTGCTATAATGCCTACTACTACTGGATAGGCCATCGCCGATGTGACTTTTTGTCTTGTACGGTACGCCTTCTCGAAATGCTCCGCTAATTGATCCAATGATTCATCCACCGTACCAGAAACTTCTCCTGCCGCCACCATGTTTAAAATCAACGGCTCAAAAACTTTAGGATGTTTTCCGAATGCTATAGATAACGCTGTGCCAGTGCGTAAATCTTCCTGAACCGCGGTCAAGATCTTTCGAAATGCCGCCTGCTCCACTTGCATAGATAGAATTCTCACCGCATCCACAATCGTAACCCCTGCTTGAAGAAGAGTAGAAAACTGTCGTAAGAACATAATCAATTGATCCCGCTTAACCGGACTACCAATCGTAATATCTTTCGTCAGCATCGTTTCTTTCTGCTCGACAAGACTGACCACACGAATCCCTTGATCTTTAAGCTTAATCGCTGCATCTCGCTTATTCGTAGCGGTCACCGTACCACGGCGAATCGCTTTTGCATCTCGCCCTTCATATGTAAAACGAGCCACTCTTACTCATCCCCTTGCAAAAACGGTAATGCCGCTTCATACGAAATGATTCTCTGTTCCATCAAATTCTTCACTGAGTGATCCATCATATGCATTCCAAGTGCACGGCTTGTCTGAATGACGTTCGGGATCTGGTGAATTTTCTCAGATCGTATCAAGTTCGACACAGCAGGATTATTAATCATAATCTCTGTCGCCGCACGTCTTCCTTGCTTATCCATCGTCTGGAATAAACGCTGAGAAACGACTGCTTTCAAAACACCTGCCAACTGCACGCGAATTTGTGCCTGTTGCCCATGAGGAAATACGTCTATAATTCTATCGATTGTCGAAGCGGCACTCCATGTGTGTAAAGTTGCCAGAACTAAGTGACCGGTTTCCGCAGCAGTGATAGCCGTAGAAATCGTCTCCAAGTCACGCATCTCACCTACTAATATCACATCGGGGTCTTGACGCAACGCAGCACGTAAGCCGTCCGCAAACGATACTGTATCAAAACCGACTTCCCGTTGATCGATAATAGAAGAGCCGTGCTCATGCATATACTCAATTGGATCTTCTAACGTAATAATATGCTTTCGCATCGTTTCATTCATATAACGAATCATTGCCGCAAGTGTTGTGGACTTACCTGAACCAGTGGGCCCTGTAACTAAAATTAATCCTTGTGCAGTGTCAGATAAACTCTTTAACGTTCCTGGCATATTCAACTCATCGATTGTAGGAATCTTTGTAGGAATCGTCCGAAATGCTAACGATATCGCACCGCGTTGTTGGAATGCGTTGACACGGAAACGAGAAACGCCAGCGATTTCATAAGAATAGTCAATCTGTCCAGCTTCTTTAAATGCAGGAATCATTTTTTCTGGAATCGTTTGATACGCAATTTCTTTTGTGTCTTCTTCCGTCATAACGGTTTCACCAAATCGTTTTAAATCACCATGCACTCGGAAAACTGGAGGCACGCCAACAGTTAAATGAATATCAGACGCTTTGATAGTAAAGGCTTCAGTTAATAATTGATCAATTCTTTCAGTCACCGCAAACACTCCTAATCTATCAAGGCCACCCTCAACACTTCTTCAGTAGTTGTAATGCCTTGTTTCACTTTTTCCAAACCATCATCTATCAGAAATATCGTTCCACTTCTCTCTGCGATTTCGCGGAATACAGTAGGCGATGCGCTATTATTGATCGCATTACGCATTTCAGCATTGATGATTAATACTTCATGAATCGCAATCCTTCCACGGTATCCTGTCATATTACATGCCGAGCAACCCGCACCTCGATGAATTGTTTCAATCGTTTTCCCACGTCTAGCGAAAATTTCTTTTTCACGATCAGTAGCTAGCTGTGTAGTACCGCAGTCTCGGCATACACGACGGATCAATCGTTGAGCTACAATGGCATTAAGAGAGGTAGTCAAAAGGAATGGCTCCACACCCATATCAAGTAGCCGTGATATAGATGCAACTGAATCATTCGTGTGGATCGTGCTCAAAACTAAATGTCCTGTCAATGAAGCACGTATCGCAATTTCTACCGTCTCTTTATCCCGAATTTCTCCTACCATGACCACATCTGGATCTTGACGCAATATAGAACGTAACCCTGCTGCAAACGTTAATCCGACATTCGTATTTACTTGAATCTGATTAATTCCTTCCAACTGATACTCCACGGGATCTTCAATCGTAATAATATTTACCTCTTCGCTATTCAACCGATTCAACGCTGCATATAACGTGGATGATTTACCCGAACCAGTGGGTCCAGAAATCAACACAATACCGTTCGGCTTTTCAATTTCTCCAAGAAAACGCTCTAGATTCGTTGAACCGAAACCAAGCTTTGTCATATCATTCAATGAACTACTCAAGTCCAAAATACGCATAACGACTTTTTCACCAAAAACTGTCGGTAAAGTCGATAACCGCAAGTCGATTGGACGGAAATCAATCATGACTTTGATACGCCCATCCTGTGGCATGCGTGATTCCGTAATGTTCAAATTTCCCATGATTTTGATTCGGGCTAGAAGCATAGCCTGCATATGCTTCGGCAAGACCCGTTCAGTCTGCAGTTTCCCATCAATTCTGAAGCGGATAATGACTTGGTGTTCTTGCGGATCAATATGAATATCACTCGACTTCATAGAAACCGCACTAGAAATAATCTGATTCACTAAACGTACAACAGGAGAATCATTATCTACGATATCATCTTGTTGCTCTGTCTGACTCGCAGTTGTTTCAGGTTCTTCAAACAGCAAGTCATCAAATAATTCATCATAATATCTAGTGATCGTTCGTGTAATATCGTCTTTTGATGCGATGGCAGTATCTATATGGAAACCAGTAGACAACCGTAAATCCTCAATCGTGTTATAATCCATCGGGTCCGCCATGGCGACGAATAATTTATCTCCATCTTTTTTCAACGGAACGATCATTTTTTGCTGCGCTAAACTTTTAGGTACAATATTAAACAACTTCGGATCAAACGGATAACGGAATAAGTTGACATGAGGAATGCCTAGCTGGAACTCCAACACTTCGATCAACTGTTGCTCCGTAATGTACCCACGTTGCAGTAACGCATCACCTAGTCGCTCATCGCGAGTCTTTTCTTTCAACGTACTCATTAACTGTTCGTCCGTCAGCAAGCCGGATTCTATCAATAAATCTCCAAGACGCTTTCTAGTTGTCGCCATCTCAATCCCCCTCTATCAATCGATTGGATTCCCATTCTTGTCGACCTTTATAAGATTGCCACCTTTATCGTAATCATAGTTCACATCACCTTTTCCAGTCGGGACATTTGTGTTACTTGAACCAGATCCCGATCCGCTGCTCCCCGTTCCATTACCTGAAGAAGAACTCGTATTGCCTGATCCTGAGCTTCCATCGCTACCTGATCCGCCACCATTTGAAGAAGTCGAACCTTTCCCATCAGATGAAGTAGACGGGTTATCTGTCGAGCCATTACCTGATGTGTTTCCATCGGTATTGCTAGAAGCACTATCCACATTACTTTCAGGAACTTTCTCTACTACCTTTTTTAAACTATGTCGTTCAATAATCGGTCTAGGCGCATAGAAATCAATTGACACATCTTCTATTTCTTCCAATGAACCATTCAATAGAATATTCCGTATAACCGCAACTTCCATGCCTTTCTTGCCTTTATCCACCACTTCAATCGCACCTGCATTTACAAAAGCGCTATAACGGATAACCGTTTTCGGATCATACGTTGTGATTTTCTCCACTTCGGTATCGTAACGATGCACAAACGGTAGACCTTCAATCGACAGTTCCAATTGAGCGCCTGTCCAAGCCGTACGAATCGTAAAGACGGTTTGGTTGGGATTCGTGAACTGGAAATCTAAATCGAGCTTACGATTGATCGCAGCTTCAAATCCTGGTTCAACGCCCGCAGGTAATTCAGAAGAAATATTGCGTTCATCTATTACCCAATTCGTCTGCAATGCGGATTTATATAGGAGAGAAGCCATAATAGTCATCTGTACATCTGTCGCACTAGCAGACACTTTACCATCCAAAAATTCACGGAATGAAAAGGTAGAATTCGGCTGAATATCTAAACCATTCAAATCGTCCATCAATAAACGCAAACCTTTTTCTAGCTCATCCACTTCATATGCGGCAGTAGCAATCACTTGTTTCTGCTCGTACAGCTCGGGTATAAAATTCGCTATATATACTTGTTGTGGCATAATACCGCTTCGTAGCTGAACTTCTAGTTGTGCGGCTATTTTTTCCACATCATCTTCACTAAATGAAAGCGAATGGAAATTTTGTTTCATCACCGTACGAAGCCCTTCTCGAGAGACATTCGCGATTAATGAATTATCTACTCCACTTTTTGCTACGTTTAGTGTTGCATCTGGATCAAAATGTACTATATCTGCTGGTATGTCTATTTGAAGATCTTGTACGATTAGTTGTACTGATAAAGTTTGTTCAAGCTCTAAAAAATCATTTACTAATTTTTCCTTCGCTTCTTTACGATTACGCTTTGAAATGTCAAACGGTCCTGCATATGTGTGTTTGCTAAACTTTTTAAAGTTTGAGAAGAAGCCGTCGCCAGCGTAAGCTTGTTGGGCGAAAATGGCGGAGATGGCTAGTAATAGTGCACTTATGACGAGGCTAATTTTGTATTGTTTTAGTTTCATAGTAAATCTCCTGACTTTGATTAATTATATGTAACTTCGATTTCAGGAGGCTCCCAATTAGGGTTATCTGAAATGCCAGAACTGCCGCTTCCGCTTCCACTTCCACTGCCAACACAGTTATCATATAACGCTTGTGGATTAGTTTTAAATACAGCTTCTTTCATCGGAATTAAGTTTGGGTATTTGCCAATAATACTTTGGGGTTTAGCTTTTTCCTCCACAAAATAAATTTTGCTATTTGAATCCATTGTTTTCAGATCTATATTATTAAAATCAATATTTCCACCGACGCAAACCTTTGAATTGTTTTTAATGGCAAGCGACTTCTCTACAACTAAATTTCCTTTAACAACTAAGTTGGAATTCTGTATAGAGCCTGCTTTCTTCATTGTGAGTTCTTTACCAACTACCATAATTGACTTGCTAGTTAGCACAAATTTCTCTCCAGTGTAGTTACCGCCGACAACTATTTTCATGTTTTTAAATTCGGTATTTTTTCCATCCATAGCTCCTACTGCATAAAGTATGGAATTTGAATAGCCTGAGCTAGCATTCTTAAATTCTATATTTCCAGTTGTATACAAATTTGCTTGATTTGCTCCATTTAAATTTTTCAGTTCAATATTCCCCTCAGCATACATGGTTATGTTATTCATAGTATTCATATTAGGCAGCTCGATGTTTCCTTTTGAATATATTTGTGTATTCTTAAAATCTATTCCGATATTACCATTTCCTTTTGTATAACCGAATGGAAAATACACAATGGAATTTATTGCAGTAAAATGAGTATCAATAGATTTCTGTCCCAAGCATTTTTCATTGTTAGGGTTAGTAGTACATGGTTTAGTTTGCTTATTGTTTTCAATTAAACTTGGAATGTTCACAACGGGAATTGTCAAAGAATCCTCTCCATTAATTGGTGGGTTGGAAGTACTGTCCTCAACTAGTAATGGAAAATCAAATAGTAGCTCAAAATCCAAATTTTTTGCTCGTTTGCTTCCTTTTCCATATTCCCCCAGAACTTTACCTTTGACTAGTAAACCAATATCCCTATCCGCGGAATCTTTTACTCTAGTATAGTTTACAGGTTCTAAAATACTATAATGTAAAGAATCGGTTGTATCTGGCTTCGTTTTTTCAAGATTAGCGAAGTGCAGGTTGAGAAGTTGATCAACCATTTGATTTTGCCGGTTTTTTGCCGCTTGCTTAAGCTCTTCTTGCTTTTTTTCAGGTGTTATATTTTTGTTATTTATCATGACCTTATCGCTTTCATAGGCCAGCTTCATGTTGCTCCAAATTTTACCTCTTTCTGCTTTGAATTTATTAATATACAGCCATTTGTAATAATCTACACCCATTTCAGCAGCAGTATATGCCAGATTGTTGTCATCTACAATACGTTGTTGTTTAGCATTGCTAATCGATCCCCTCATGAAAACAGCACTACCAATCATGATAAATATGATGACAAGCAAGACAATCACTAATGCATAGCCTTTTTCATTTTTAGGTAATTGCACACGACCGCTTCCTTTCTTCAAGGAGCTACCTTATATCTAGATAGTTCCAATGGGATGGATACTTTCAATTTATTGTTTTTTGGATCTACAACCCAAAACTTTGATATTTCTAAATTCTCTTTCTTTGCGTTTATATAGAATCTTTCTTCAGTAGTTTCTGATTTTTTTTGATCTGTATAATACATAAAATTCGTACTAAGAATAGAATCTTCTACAGTTTGAGATGACGTTCGGCAATTTTGAACACTCACTTTTTGAGGCATCACAACAAATTCATAACTTAAACACTTACGATGTAATCGTTGTGCTTCTGTCGCAATATAATTTGCCTCTTGCTGTAGGCGTAATTTTGCCGTCTCCGATGTATTCAGTCGGGTACTGATTGAGAATGTTGTCCAGATGATTACAGATACCAAGGAGACAAGTAGTAGCGTTGCTAATAGTTCAACAACTGACATTCCTTGCTGATTCTTTCTTATTGTCCACTTTACATTCATAGAGCTCCATCCTCCACATAACCAAACGTCTCACTAATTTCCTTGCCATTCTGGTAAATTGAAATTTGTACACGATGAAGTATAATAGATGTTTCGGTGAAAGGCTTCAAGTCCGACTGTACACGGTATTTCACACGGTATTCGTATTTGGGTTCATCCCGACGTGTGTATGTATAAAAAATAAATCCAGGTGACGATACACCATCTTTCTTGAGAACTGAAATCTTTTCATTATTTTCTAACGGCATCGGATTCTCTTTCCAAAAATTCAATTCTTTTTTAGCCAAATGGATCGTTTCGAGTTTAGATTCTGTACGAGTATTAAATAAGTTCATTTGAGAAAAAATCGTCATGAAACTAACGAATACAATACCCAAAATTGTCAAAGCCGCTAGAATTTCGACTAGTGTAAATCCTTTTTCTTTAGTAGTATTCATAACATGACACTCCTCCCGTTTACATTCGTCATATTCTCCTACTAAAACTAAATACCCTGTCGTAAACGTAATAGTCTATAAAACTAACTTTATTAAGCCTATTGTCTCATTAAACTACTTAATAAGTAAAGAGAGCCAACAACTACCTTTGTGTTTTTTTTCGAACATTTTACATCAACTTCTTCAAACGAAATCACACGACTCGCCTCTATCGGGCAAACCGCTTGCAACTCCTTCGCTTTCGCAGCCTGTGCATGCGGAAAATCCACAAACGTAAAACTGTTCGCAAGTGGTGCTAAAATCTCCAATGTAGCTTCATAATCTTTCGTATTCAACATCCCCACAACCCAGTCCACTTTCTTCCCTGGAAACTGCTCTTCAATCGTCCTCACCAACATACGTGCCGCAGCTGGATTATGCGCACCGTCGATATAGACATTCTCAGCAATCTTTTGAAATCTAAAAGGCAAAGCAACATTGGCTACAGCTTCAGCCACATGATCTTGCTTCAACGGCACCCCCGCCAATGATAATGCCTCTAGAGCAACAGCAAGATTAATCGCTTGATGTGGCCCTTTCATATTACGCACCGGAATTTTAAATGTAGACATACCGCAGAAGGTCTCCGTAGTTCCTGGCTTTAATGTGAATTCTTCGCCATACGCGCGTACTAAACTTTTATTCGACTTTGCCTCTGCCAAAACAATCGCTTTCGCCTCTGGTGGCAATTCCCCTACAATGACTGGAATATATGGCTTAATAATGCCGGCTTTATGTGTAGCAATCTTTTCAATTGTATTTCCTAGAAACCCTGTATGATCCAGGGCTATCGACGTGATGACAGACACTAAAGGCGTCACGACATTCGTGCTGTCGTATCTACCACCCATCCCTGTCTCAAGCAAGACGTAGTCCGGTCCTGCATTACGGAACGCTAAAAACGCTGCCACCGTCAGCAATTCAAAGTCCGTCAGCAAACCGCTCAATCCTGCTGCTTCCATTTCCTCAAACACATATTCCAATTCCTCTTGTGCAATCGGCTGTCCGTTGATCCGAATCTGATCATGTATATCCAATATGGCCGGTGAAGAAAACACACCAGTCTCAAATCCATGCGCTCGTAACACCGCTTCCATTACTGCAATCGTCGACCCTTTTCCGTTCGTACCCGCCACATGAATAATCCGTAAGTCTTTCTCGGGGTTCAATACACTCGCCAGTGCCTTTTCTATTGCATCTAATCCAGGTTTAATCTCGTCGTCACTCATTATGTCAAATTGTTTTTTATATTCATTAAGTTTTGGAATCAAAGAAATTCCTCCTGTGCTAAAATTAAGTTATATACAGTATAGCAAAGGTGGCGTGGGGATTGAAAAGTTGTTGGGTTATTTATAATGGTAGTTTAACGAGTGGTAAATTTGTTGATCAAGCGCGGCTTGTACAGGAAGCAGCAGAGCGTGCTGGTGTACGGGCGACAATCTTAAAAAATTATGAAGTACAGATGGATGTGCAAAATCAGATAAAAGAGGCTCCTGATTTCGTTGTCTTTCTCGATAAAGATACATTGCTTGGACAGTATTTAAAAAATGCAGGAATCCCCGTCTTCAATGATCCTGAAGTTATTGAGACATGTGATAATAAAGCCAAACAGTACCTTGAACTCGCGAAGCACGGTGTCGCAATGCCGAAAACGATCATCGCGCCGAAAGTTTATCCTAACTTCACAATTGCGGATAGCGGATATTACGAGAACGTCATTGAAACTCTCGGCTTGCCCATGATCATTAAAGAAGGTCATGGCTCATTTGGTATGAAAGTATATTTGATTGAAACAAAAGAGGCTTTCAATGAAAAAGTCGATGAGTTGCGTGGCGTCGATTATGTCTTTCAAGAGTTCATCGAGACAAGTAGAGGGCGGGACTTACGCGTCAATATAGTGGGCGACCAAATCATTGCAGCCATGTATCGCCACTCAGACACAGATTTCCGAGCGAACATTACGAACGGCGGCATAGCTGAAGTTGTGGAATTGACGTCCGCTCAAGAAACACTAGCTATGGAAGCTGCAAAAGCAGTCGGTGCAGAGTTCGCGGGAGTAGACTTGTTATTCGGTGCGGATGAACAGCCTCTGGTTTGTGAAGTGAACGGCGCAGCGCATATCCGCAACCTCTTAAATGTAACCGGTATTAACGTGGCGGATGCAATGATTGCGTATATATTGGAGAAGATTAAATGAAAGGCGCCATCTACTATAATGTTGAGGAAGCGAAGAGAAATCATGCGTTTATCGCCGATCTATTAAAAGAAGCGAAGGAACTGGATATGAATGTGGAGTTGATAACGGAGTCACCTGCTGAACCACTTGATTTCATTTTATTCCGCGATCGTGATCCTAAATTAGCTTTAGAATTGGAACAAGCAGGTTACCGTGTGTTCAATCGTGCGAGTATACAAAAAATAGCCAATGATAAACTACGCACATTTGAACTAGCTACTCTGCTCGGTATTCCCGCAGTTCCCACATTCAGAGCGGATCAGCTTCCTCCGATGCCTTTTATATTGAAAACTCGCAGAGGTCACGGTGGAAGCGAAGTATTTCTCTGTGAATCTGCACAGCAAACAGAAGACATTCTAAATCAATTCGATCCTACTAAACTAATTGCGCAGCCTTTCATCGAATCTGACGCGACGGACATACGCGTGTTTATGCTCGGCAATGAAGTACTAGGTGCAGTGAAACGGACTGGCGCGAAAGATTCATTCAAGTCCAATTACACATTAGGCGGCACCGTGGAAAAGTATACGTTGAACGACACTGAAATCAAACAAGTTCAAACGATTTCCCGGGCAATTTCTAGCGACTATATCGGCATTGATTTCATACTTCCCATTACAGGCGGCTGGTTACTGAATGAAATCGAAGATCCCGTCGGTGCCCGTTCTCTCTATCAAACACATGAGTTTTCAGTGGCGAAGAAATTATTGGAGTATGTCAAAAATCGGTTGAGTGATGAATCATGAGGAGAAAACGCTATACTAATTTGGATGTCGTAGATACGCGTAAAACACTGCGAGAGATGATTCGGTGGCAGAAAGAACGTAATGAGAAAAAGAAAGATTTACGTATCGTAATCGAGCAAGCGCCAGATAAAGAAATAGAAAAATTCGCTATTAATCGATCGAAAACATCCATTACGTGGATTGGACACTCTACATGTTTGATTCAAATCAACGGGCTCAATATAATTACGGATCCGGTCTGGGCAAAGAGAATGGGCTTTCAGAAACGATTGACCAAACCAGGAGTCGCACTCGTTGAATTGCCAGAGATTGACGTCGTAATTATTTCACACGGACATTATGATCATTTGGACTTTGGCACGATCAAACATCTTAAAGGCAATCCTAGCTATTTTGTTCCAGTTGGTCTACGCAGTAAGTTCCAGATAAGAGGATATAAAAAGGTCATTGAAGCGGAATGGTTTGACTCATTTGTGTTCGAAAACACGAAGTTCACTTTTGTTCCTGCGCAACATTGGACAAAAAGGACCATGACGGACACGAATACTTCCCACTGGGGCGGCTGGATTATCGAAAGTGCTGAGCAATCGATTTATTTCGTTGGGGATACAGGATATTTCCGAGGTTTTCAAGAGATTGCCAAGAAATTCACTGTGGATACAGTGCTTATGCCAATTGGAGCGTACGAGCCGGAATGGTTTATGAGGGAAAGTCACCTAACTCCCGAGGATGCAGTGAAAGGTTTTTTAGACCTAGCTGGAAAAACATTTATTCCGATACATTATGGAACGTATCATTTAGCCGATGATACAGGGCCCGAAGCTGTTGAAAGGCTAAATGCCGAGTGGAGAAAATTGCAGTTGGATGAAAATCGATTAAAGAAGTTGCTTATTGGGGAAACGTTGTGGTTATAACAAAAGGGGCTGTTACAGAAAGTCATTATGATTTTCTGTAACAGCCCCTTTATAAGTAGAGGGATGCACTCCATTTAATCTCTAGCGTTGACTTTAGCTAGGAAAGCCGTCATTAGCCATAATAGGATCGGTATGATACTCCAAAAGAAAAACTTCCAATTACTTGTTACTACTGAAAGAACGAAGAAAAAGACGACTACTAAAACCGCAATAACAACAGCGTATATTTGGAGTTTATTCATATTTTATCCCCTTTCCAATAATGTACTACCACACCATGGACAAAATGAAATCCCGATACTTGAAGTACCTCCATCATGAATTAACAATCCGTAATCTTGGTCTGTTTTATCAAAAAGAATCAATTGATCCGGGCAATCATACGGGTCTTTGTGTACGTCACATGTAAAAGTTGCATGATACGCCATGTCTTCGCAGCAATGCTGTTTCATTCCTACTCACCTTGCTTTCTACTATTTAGATACCACTCTTTTTATAGTATCTAATACATTAACCACGCCGGTATATATAAGTGTAACAAACTCCACGGAACGTTTGTTGATGCCTGTTGGATATTCACCTATGATAATAAAGAGCAGGAGGGAAATCGATGGATACAAGTAAAGTTGGAGAATTAATCTATACATTACGCAAAGAAAAAGGATTCACCCAGAAGCAATTAGCCGATCAAATGAATATTTCGGATCGAACGATTTCAAAGTGGGAGCGCGGTTATGGATGTCCGGATGTAACACTTTTATCCAGTTTATCTAAGCTACTTGATGTAAATATAGAAAATATTTTAGACGGTGAGTTACTGTCTAATGAGTTCATAGGAGGAAATATGAAAAAATCAAAATACTTCGTCTGTCCATCTTGTAATAATATTGTATTGGCAACGGGAAATATTACATTATCTTGCTGCGGCAGGAAGCTCGAAGCGCTAATAGCCAAGAAAGCGAGCGAAGAAGAAAAGCTTACGATTGAAGAAGTCGATAATGAACGTTTTATCTCAAGTGACCACCCGATGACAAAAGATCATTATATTTCCTTTATCGCATTCGCGACTGGCGATCAAGTCCAAATTATCAAACAGTATCCTGAATGGAGTTTTCAAACACGTCTTCCTAAGAGAAAACATGGCACACTGTTATGGTACGATACGCAGTTCGGTTTATATTATCAATATATCTAAACAACAAAGAGCACTTCAATTCATGAAGTGCTTCCCCCTATACAATTATTTCTAAAGAAGTCTATCGTTTGCTTAAAGGTAATATGAGCTAATTCTTCATTGTATGCAAATGCGTAAGGATCACTAAATCCATGCTGCCCATCGTACAGATATACCTCCACATTCGGCTTTTCTAATTTCACAACCATTTCATTCACATTAAATGACTTCTCGGTATTCGGAAAATACAACAATGTCGGACAAGCGGGATTCATTCCTGCATAATCTCGTATGCGTGAACCGTAGTATCCAACCATCCCATCCACGCACTTTTCCTCGCTACAGAGCCAAGCTATTGTTGCTCCCACACTGAATCCAAGTATAAATACTTTTGCATACTGATCCTTCATCTCCACCACTAACTCTTTTACCTTACGCGCGTTGTTTTCGAAACTATCATGTTGCATAAAGTTTTCATAAGCTACCTCTTCTTGCGAATAATCAAAAGGTGTTTCTTGAGTCAACAAATTTGGACAGATCACATCGAAATCTTTCTCAGACAACGAAACACATATGTCGTTCATAAATTGATTGATTCCGTATATTTCATGAAGAACTATGATACAAGTTTCGGAAGTAGATTTCGTTTGACTCATTCTATTTTCTCCTCACGTCATTCATAAAACATATTTACTAGAAGTTACTGACTTAACTATACATATAGCCACTAGCGTAGATACTACTTATTCATCCTACCGAATTCCTCTTGCCTAGATATGTAGCCTCTATCATTACATCTCATCTCTCTTACCATACCTCTCATACGCAAAATATCCACCTAACAAACCAAACGAAGCGCCTAAACTAAAGGCAAATCCTAACGAAATGGGAGAGATCATACTGATTAGCAAACCAAGTATACAACCAATCAACATTCCAAGTGGTATTAGACTGTCCAACAATGTCTGAGCGCCCTTAGATTTTTTCCTAGGCAATGAACCTTGCTTTGTTTTCCGATCCAGTCTCTTTATGACAAATACTACAATCAGTGCCGCTACTATAATAGGAAATACAATACACAGAGTTTCTATAATTGCTTGCATAGCCAAACTCCTTCCTGCTTATACCTATAATTATATTATGTAAACTATCTCGGTTATTGGAAGTGTTGAAAATACTACGATTCCTAATTTCACGAATATCCCCAACACCTTTCTATTTTTCAGTTATCCTTCTAAACATCACTCTTTTGTATCGTACCAACTTAACGCTTTTCGCTCCAATTCCTTCACAAACAGATTTTTCCCTTCTATATAGGATTTTAAGTCGTCAGGAAATACGCTATCTAGTTTCTCATATGCTTCCTCTCTACATTTATTAATCTTCCCAGTAAAAGATCGCATCCAAGACTAGATATTGTCGCTCATTCCGATAAACCGTCGGTATTTTTGTTTTAAACGATAGTGGCGTACTCATCTCATTCGCAGCTAATAATTTGTAATTAAACTCCTGCAAAGCTTTCTGTAATTCAGTCGCTAGTGTTTCCAATTCCTCACTAACAGCTAGCGAAGTAGGTGTATCAAGTATTGAACCATGTCCACCACTTACTTCTTCACCCGTCTCTATCCGAATTGTTCTCCACCTTACATCTTCACCCATTATAGCAACTGATGCTAGACGACTTATATCAAGTATAATACCTTTTATCTCTATCTCACGCATACCATTCTTTTCTTCCACGGTTATATAATCTTCTTTCCGATAACAAAAAAACTCTACAAAGGAAGCATAGCCACTGCCGAAATGATCCCATTCCGCTTCACAGACCACATTGTGAATACGACAGATTCTATAAAATAACCGATGTATATGTGCCAAGACTTCCTGTTCATCATCGCTATCATAAGGAAAAGTATCTCCCACAATTTCTCCTTCGATGAACATTTGTAACTGCCGATCCGTAAATATTATAAACACCCCATTTCTTTATTATTTTACTCCACGCCACTCTCTACAATAGAAAACGTCCTTCGCACACAATCTATTTTCGCCAATGCTCCATATGGTAAAATGCATTTAGGTTCCGTATGACCGAAATTCAAGTTATACAAAATAGGCAAATGCTCCAAATCATACTCTTTCATCACAGTAAGGATTTCCTCTTTATACTCATCAAAGTATTTCTCGTCTTGAGGCTTCGCGAAAATCATCCCATTCACATTCTGTAAAATTCCTTGTGCTGCATAATTTCTTAACCAGTATCGAATTAAACTAGGATCAGGCTTCTCTTCGGATGTTTCAAAGAATAGTATACTATCCTTCCAATATTTGTCTCCTGGCCAAATTACCGTTCCCTTCGTAAATTCTAATACTTCGATACATCCGCCAATCAATCGCCCTTGCACAGTACCTGAACCTTGAAGCAGTTCGTATCCAGTATTCTTATTCATCGTACGCCGCTTATTCTTATTAGACTCGATCCATTCCAACCGCTCGCTTGTCCATCTTTCAGCCGGCTGTATCTCACCAATGATTTCATTAGAAAAAAGAGTTCGATTCACCATCTCGACTGTGTAGGAATCCATTTCAACATTCTCGGCAAAATCGGTTAATATTGCGGGTCCGTAGAATGAAGAAATTCCCGCTTTATGACAAAATAAATGCGATATCGTAACATCAGAGTATCCCATGAAGACTTTTGGATTTTTTCGTATCACGTCAAAATCAATGTATGGAAGTAATCGGATACTGTCCTCCCCACCGATATTCGCAATGATTCCTTTAATATCGGGATCGCTAAATGCCGCCATTAGATCATCAGCACGAGCTTTCGGGTTTTCATAGAGAAAGTCGGCTCCTTTTAAACTGTTTGGCATTGGCACGATAGTTAGTCCAAATAGATCTTCCAATCTCTTTACGCCTTGTTCGTACCGCCACCTAATTTCCGGTTCTCCTGCACCTCCCCACGAAGGGCTCACTGTTGCGACCCGATCACCACGTTGCAATTTCTTTGGTTTAATTAACATGCGCTTCTCCCCTTTACATATTCGTAGCTGTAAAGTACAAATACAAGATAAATACTACTGGAATAAACGTGACCACAAATCCTAAAACCCAAATCCTTTTGCTTACCTGCAAAGCTAAGCCGACTGCCCACACTACGATTAAACCAAGTATGGCAATATTATGAGTAGAATCCTCACCCATACCGCTAATTCCATAGCCCACTATACTGTTAATTAGTACAAATATACCAGTCAAGATATTTACGGCAATGAACAGTATTCTATTCAAGCCCACCCCCCCTTTACTACTTAAAGATTCTTGATCAGTTGAATCGTTTTCAACGTATGACCATCAAAGTTCTCATCATATTCTTTAACTACCTCAAACCCTTTCGCTTCATAAAAATTTCGTCCTACTATATTTTCTTTTTCTACTTCAACCAAAATTTCTCTCATATCTTTCAGAACCTCAATTCCCTTTTGTATCAGAGCCGAACCCATCCCCTTACCTTGTTGATCAGGATAAAGATAAATAGCACGCAGTTCGGATTTGCCATCTTCATCTAGCGTTGAAAAATCAGCAAATCCCATCACTTTATGATCAACCTCTGCGACAAACAATTTAGAGGTCTGTAGACGCGTATTCATCATAGTAGTAGCATAAGCCGCATCCAAAAAGCGGTCTTGAATAGAACGAGGAATAATTCCCTCATATGTAGCATGCCAACTCTCCCTAGCAATATCTTGAACCTTCTCAATATCCTCACTTACCATCTCACGAACTAAAAAACTCATATAGACCTCTCCCAACATTCAAAATATTGTGATTCCGATTATACCATTAGACTGAATGATTACTATAATTAAAATATAAATTCATATTTGAAGCGAAGGACGGGCCCATAAGAATTTGTTAGTTGCTAAGCGTAAACCCTTACCACTCTACACTTCAACTTTACCAATTCCAAACTACAAAAAACCCACTCAACAGCATCACACTGTCAAATGGGCTTTAACTATCTTTACACCACGTTAAATCTCTTTCAGTTCAGCAATACGACGCTCAACTGCCGCATACTTCTCCAAATAATCCTTCTCTTTCGCACGCTCTTCCTCAACAACCGACTCAGGCGCTTTCGCAGTAAATCGTTCATTCGACAACTTGCCCTGAACCCGCTTCACTTCGCCTTGCCACTTGCCAAGCTCTTTTGTCAAACGAGCCAACTCTTCGTCAATATCAATCAATCCTTCAAGTGGCAAGTACAACTCAGCACCCGTCACGACTGCTGACATCGTTTTGCCTGGCGCATTGACCTTCACACCAATTGTTAACGTTTCAGGATTACAGAATCGCACAAGATAGTTACGGTTCTCTTCTAGTACCGCCACTGTCTTCTCGTCTTTCGCTGAAATATACAAATCGACTTTACGACTCATCGGTGTATTCACTTCTGCACGGATATTACGTACAGACTTGATGATATCCATCAACAATTTCATATCCGAAGCACGCGACTTGTCCATCATAGCCGTATCCACTTCAGGCCACTTCGCTACTGTGATCGACTCACCTTCATGGGGAAGGTTCTGCCAGATTTCTTCTGTAATGAAAGGCATCAATGGGTGCAATAAACGCATCGTTTGATCTAGAACATGCGCAAGAACCGAACGTGTCATTTTTTTCGCCGCTTCGTCTTCACCGTATAGCGGTAATTTAGCCATTTCGATATACCAGTCACAGAAATCATCCCAGATGAAGTTATATAGCGCGCGGCCCATTTCACCGAACTCATAACGGTCAGCCAAGCTAGTTACCGATTCAATCGTTTCATTCAAACGAGTTAAAATCCATGCATCTGCAACAGATTTCTCTCCTGATAAATCGATTTCTTCATACTTCATACCATCCATATTCATTAATGCGAAACGGGAAGCATTCCAAATTTTATTGGCAAAGTTCCAGATCGCTTCTACTTTTTCTGTAGAGTAACGTAGGTCTTGTCCTGGTGAAGAACCTGTTGCCAGGAAGAAACGCAATGCGTCTGCGCCATACTGCTCAATTACGTCCATTGGATCTACACCGTTACCGAGAGATTTAGACATTTTTCGCCCGTCTTCCGCGCGTACTAATCCGTGGATCAAGACATCCTTGAATGGACGCTCTTCCGTGAATTCAAGTGCTTGGAAGATCATGCGGGACACCCAAAAGAAGATAATATCATATCCTGTAACAAGGGCATCTGTTGGGTAATACTTTTTAAACGTTTCGCTATCAACATCTGGCCAGCCCATAGTCGAGAACGGCCATAGAGCAGATGAGAACCAAGTATCTAGTACATCATTGTCCTGTGTCCAATTTTCCTCATCGGCTGGTGCTTCTTGACTCACATAGACTTCACCTGTTGTGTTGTGATACCAAGCCGGAATTCGATGGCCCCACCATAGTTGACGGGAAATACACCAGTCGTGGACATTTTCCATCCAACCTAAGTAGGTTTTCTCGAAACGTTCAGGAACAAATGTCACTTTTTCTTCTTCATTTTTCTGCAGATTGATTGCTTGCTCAGCAAGTGGCTGCATATTGACGAACCATTGTGTAGATAAATACGGCTCCACTACTGCGCCACTTCGTTCCGAATGTCCGACGGAGTGCATATGGTCTTCAATTTCAAATAGCACATTCATCTCTTGTAAGTCTTTGACGATTTGCTTACGGCATTCGAAACGATCCATGCCTTCGTACTTGCCTGCTAATTTATTCATCGTGCCATCTTCATTCATGACGAGCACGCGTGGCAAGTTATGACGGTTACCGATCTCAAAGTCATTCGGGTCATGTGCTGGTGTAATTTTCACTGCACCGCTTCCGAAATCCATTTCTACGTAATCATCTGCTACGATCGGAATCTCGCGTCCTACGATTGGCAATTTAACCATCTTGCCGATCAAATGCTGGTAGCGTTCGTCATCCGGGTGAACTGCAACAGCTGTATCACCAAGCATCGTTTCAGGACGTGTTGTCGCTATTTCAATCGAGTCTGTGCCATCTGCCAATGGGTAGCGCATATGATAGAATGCACCTTGCACATCTTTATGAATCACTTCGATATCAGATATCGCGGTCTTCGTTGCAGGGTCCCAGTTGATGATATACTCTCCGCGATAGATCAGCTTTTTCTCATACAACTTAACGAATACTTCACGTACTGCTTTTGACAATCCTTCATCCAACGTAAAGCGCTCTTGTGAGTAATCAAGAGCCAGACCAAGCTTCGCCCATTGTGCACGGATATGACTCGCGTATTCTTCTTTCCATTTCCATGTTTCTTGTATGAAGTTTTCGCGTCCAAGATCATAACGCGTTTTACCATCAGCGCGAAGTTTTTCTTCTACTCTCGCCTGTGTCGCAATACCTGCGTGGTCCATTCCAGGCAACCATAGTGCGTCATACCCTTGCATACGCTTCATGCGGATGAGCATATCTTGTAAAGTCGTATCCCACGCGTGTCCTAAGTGAAGCTTTCCGGTGACGTTCGGCGGTGGAATTACAATTGTATACGGTTCTTTCTCGCTTTTTACATTCGATTCAAAATACTTACCTTCAAGCCACCATTCATAACGTCCTTTTTCCACTGTCTGCGGATCGTATTTGGTTGGCATCGTCAATTCGTCAGTCATTTCATTTCCTCCTTCAAATAAAAAGGGATACAAAAAAAGCCCCACTCATCCCGGTAAAAGGACGAAGGAGCTCGTGGTACCACCTTTATTTATGAACGCAAAAAGCATTACATCTTCATGATTTGGTAACGGTCTTCACCGGTTCCTGCTACTTATATTTCACAGAAACTGCTCATAGGGGACTTCCATATGCGGTTTCCAGGTACGTTCCACCAATCGTACCCTCTCTAAAGAAAACGGTTCACATGTACTTTCCTACTCTTCGCATTTATATTCATATACACATTATTATAAGCGAAACATGTAGAGTCCGTCAACTGAATAGTCGTCTATAAAGAAAGGATGGTGAACGATGCGAAAAGGTTATAATCCTTATCTGTTGCCGCCGTGGCTTCGGAAAACGAGATTTTACTGTAAAGGCTGTATCATCCCGATCACCGTGTTTCAATTGATTCGATTACTACTTATCCCGACCACTGGCGATTTTTTAGTATTTTGCTTACTCGCTGTTTTGTCCTTCTGCTTCTACAAAAACATTATTTGAATGGAAGATCTTTCTCGTTATATCGTCATCCATCTGGGCGATGTATAAGAGAAAGTCTTCCATTTCATTATTTACATGCTCAACCGCACGATCAGCATTTGCAAGAAATTCTAAATGAGATGTCGAGGCAGCAACGAACTGTGGTGCTGCAGGCTCTTCTTCGATTACAATCGGTTCTTGTACAGGCTCTTCCTGTTTCAACTGAACTGTCCACTCAAGTTTCAATCCCCCGTCTTCCTGCGATGAAGATGTAATGTCCTGCACTTCCAGTTGCAAGTCGCCATCGAGTTCTACTGGTAGATCAACATTCAAAGGCACAGCATATTCAAAATACCCTTTATTATTTTCTACTTCCACGTCATGAATAACTAATACGTCTTCAGTTTTCAATTCTACTTGCTTGTCTGCATCAAATACAACGTTTGCCGCGATATGATAGATCCCATGCAAACGGATTGCATCTTCCGTACGTTCTTCCGTAAACCCTGGCGTCACCTTTACCTCAGCCGATTTAGCAAACGCCCCGTACTCAACAGGGAAATAAAAAGACTCTTGCAATGTCCATTGATGCGTCGTCATTTTCGCTTCACTCCTTTTCTTAACTCAGGCTACTATATGAAAAAATAACTGAATTTAGAAGTGAAGTATAATGTGGAATGTGAATGGGAATGAAACGAACGCGACCGCGCTATTGAACCCGAACACCGCGCCATAACATCTGATAACCGCGCGAATCGTCGCCTATACCGCGCCAAAAGGACGACAGACCGCGCAAATACCAAGGTACACCGCGCTATTGAACCCGAACACCGCGCTATTGAGCCCGAACACCGCGCCATAACACCTGATAACCGCGCGAATCGTCGCCTATACCGCGCCATCATCATAAAAAAATAAACATAAAAAAGCGCCAAGCAATTAAATCTGCCTGACGCTTCGAGATTATCGTTTCAACTTCGCAAACACTGTATGGAATGCTGCCACAGTCTTCGCAATATGCTCTTCTGTGTGAGCTGCTGACAAGAACATTCCTTCAAATTGGGAAGGTGGTAAGAAAATACCTTCTTCTGCCATTAGACGGTAATACTCTGCGAACAGTTCCAAATCGGAAGTTTTCGCTTTATCGTAGTTATTGACGCGTTGATCTGTAAAGAAGAACCCGATCATCGAACCTGCACGGTTGACGGTATGCGGAATATTATTAGCTTTCGCCGCTGCGCGGAAACCTTCTTCCAACTGATCGCCCAGCTTGATGAAGTGTTCGTATGTTTTCGGCGTCAATTTCCTTAACGTTTCAATACCTGCCGTCATGGCTAACGGGTTACCAGACAATGTACCTGCCTGATAAATAGTTCCTGCCGGCGCTACATGTTCCATAATCTCGCGAGAACCGCCATACGCACCTACAGGCAGTCCGCCACCGATAACTTTACCAAGACATGTAAGGTCTGGTTTGACGTTGAAGTGACCTTGTGCACATTTATACCCTACACGGAATCCAGTCATGACTTCATCGAAAATTAATAACGAACCGTTTTCTTCTGTTAACTCACGTAAACCTTTAAGGAAGCCACTATCCGGTCCTACAACGCCCATATTGCCTGCAACAGGTTCTACAATAATTGCAGCTAGATCGTCTCCGTACTCTTTAATAGCCAATTTAACACTTTCCAGATCGTTATACGGAACCGTAATCGTGTTTTGTGCAATCGTTTCAGGTACTCCAGGGCTGTCAGGCAAACCTAATGTAGCAACACCCGAACCTGCCTTAATCAGTAAGGAATCCGCATGCCCGTGATAACAACCTTCGAATTTCAGGATCTTGTTGCGCTTCGTATAACCGCGTGCTAAACGAAGTGCACTCATTGTTGCTTCCGTACCAGAAGACACCATACGTACCATCTCGATGGATGGTACACGGTCGATTACAAGCTCTGCCAATTCATTTTCCAGAAGAGTAGGTGCTCCGAAACTAGTACCTGTTTCAGCTACTTTCTGCATGGCAGACACTACGTCAGGATGTGTGTGTCCTAGGATTAGAGGACCCCAAGATAGAACGTAGTCAATATATTCATTGCCATCGATATCCTTAATGATCGCACCTTTACCACATTCCATAAAGATCGGATCCATATTAACTGATTTGAAAGCACGCACTGGTGAGTTGACCCCACCTGGCATTAAATCAACTGCTATTTTGAACGCTTCTTCAGATTTCGTATATGTTTTTTGTCCCATATTACTTCTCCTCCAACCAGCGAGCTGCATCTTTTGCATGATATGTCATGATGATATCTGCACCTGCACGCTTCATACTTGTTAATGTTTCTAACACAATTTTCTTCTCGTCTACCCAGCCGTTTAATGCAGCCGCTTTGACCATTGCGTATTCCCCACTGACGTTATACGCAACGACAGGTAGTAGTACATGATTTTTTACGTCGCGAATGATATCGAGGTAAGACAATGCCGGCTTAACAATTAAGAAATCCGCGCCTTCAAGAATATCAGATTCCGCTTCACGCATTGCTTCCATACGATTTGCCGGGTCCATTTGATACGTTTTACGATCGCCAAATTGTGGTGTGGATTGCGCCGCTTCACGGAATGGACCGTAATAAGCAGACGCATATTTAACTGCATACGACATAATAGGAATGTTTTGGAATCCTGCATCATCTAGCGCTTGACGAATGACCGCTACAAAACCATCCATCATATTCGAAGGTGCAATAATATCCGCTCCTGCTTTTGCTTGACTGACTGCTGTCTTCGCTAGCAGAACGAGACTGGCATCGTTATCTACATCATTTTCGTGAATAACGCCACAGTGACCGTGGTCTGTATACTCGCATAAACAAGTATCCGCTACAACGACCAATTGCGGATGCCGCTCTTTCACTGCACGTGTTGCACGTTGAATGATTCCTTCGTCGTCATATGCTTCAGTACCCGTTGCATCTTTTTCCGAAGGTATACCGAATAAAATAATAGATGAAATACCTAATTCGACGACTTCATCCGTTTCTTTTAATAATAAATCAATAGAAAACTGATCTACTCCTGGCATAGAAGCGATTGGATTACGCACGTTCTCGCCTTCTGTAACAAAGATAGGATAAATGAAATCCGCTGCTTTAATTTCTGTCTCTCTAACCATCGCTCGAACGGTAGGATGTGTACGAAGTCTACGATGACGCTTAAATTCTATTGGACTCATTTGTGAACTCTCCCTTTCGTTTGGCCAGTTCATGGACTAGCTCGACTAATGTATACGTTTTGGGCTTGACGTGAACAGGCGCACCTACTTTTAACAATGCTCGTTCCGTAACATGACCGATCGCGCAAACCGTAAAGCCAAACCATGTTGTTTTCGGGGCAATACGTGAAGAGAACACTTCCACCGCCGACGGACTTGCGAACAGCACGGACACTTGATTTTTGTGAAGTATAAAACGACACAATTTATCTATTTCACTCGTTGCACTTTTGGTTTCATAGACTGTCCATTCTGAAACATGAAACGGCAACTCCTCACGAATCAAACTACCCGCAAGTGTACCTTTCAAAAAGACCACGTGTAATCGTTCCGACTCTTTCGGATTAAACTGTTTGACGAAAACATCTGCACTAAACACGCTTGGAATGAAAGATACGGCAAAGCCGAGTCGATCTAACGCTGCTGCTGTTCGAGTTCCGACTGCAGCCACTTTTCCGTTGAACGTATCTGCTGTTACATTGAACCGCGACATTTTTGCACGGAAAGCAGCAACTGCTGATTGGCTCGTAAAAATGAGCCAATCAGCTTTCATTGCTTGTTGCAACTTTTGCTGATCAGCCTTCTTTTGTACTTCTCCCACTTCAATTAGTGGAATTGAAACCGGAATGCCACCGTACTTTTTCACCAGTTCGGCAGCTTCCGTGGATTTTGGTGTTCCTGTGAAAATAACCGTTTCTCCTGCTAACGGTAAAGCGTTACGCATCCATTTCCGCCTTCACTTTCTCGATTACTTCAGCAGCACCTTGGTCACGTAAAATTTTACTTACTTCTTTACCCACTGCAACAGGATCTTTTCCTTTCACCGTTTCACGGAACACTTGAATTGCATCCGGAGACGCGATGAAACCAGTCATTTCCACTTCATTACCATCAAACTTTGCAAATCCTCCGATTGGTACTTGACAAGAACCATCCATTTCATTAAGGAACGTGCGCTCAGCCTGTAGCTCAATCCATGTGCTCTCATCTGTTAATTTCGCTAGTTCATTTAGTAATTCTGTATCGTCATCACGACATTCAATCGCTAATGCACCTTGTCCTACTGCTGGAATACAATCTTCAAGCGATAGGTGTTCTGTGACGATGCTGTCATCCCAGCCCATACGCTTAAGTCCTGCCGCAGCCAAGAGGATTGCATCGAATTCACCATCATGGAGCTTACGTAGACGTGTATCAATATTTCCACGAATCCACTTAATTTCAATATCTGGGCGCAACATCAATAATTGTGAGCTACGACGAAGACTGGATGTTCCGACAACCGCTCCTACTGGTAAATCCATGAAGCGAACATGGTCGTTTGCGATGTACGCATCACGTGGATCCACACGTTTAGGGATACAGCCGACTGTCAAACCATTTGGAATTACCGCAGGCATGTCTTTCATGCTATGTACGGCAAAATCAATTTCTTTATCAAATAATGCTTGCTGGATTTCTTTTACGAATAACCCTTTACCGCCCACTTTTGATAACATGACGTCTAAGATTTGATCACCTTTCGTCACAATCTCTTTTACTTCAAATTCAAATGGTGCACCTGCTTGCTTCATTTGTTCAATAAACCATTTCGTTTGAGTCAATGCCAGCTTACTTCTACGTGAACCTACAATAATTTTTCTCAAAAAACTCTTCCTTTCTTATATCCATAAATGAAATTGTGACAGCGTGCTGCCCAAAAAGAAATTCACAACCGTTAAAAGAAATGCAAATATCGTCATCCAAGCAAACTCCACTGATTGAAGCTTGCCCTTATAGTTGAAATAAATAACCGAAGAATAGATGAGTAATACTGCAAAGGATCCCATTATTTTCACATCAAATAGGGACCAATTCTCAAGCGCTACATACGCCCATTGAACACCGAATAATAAACTGACGAATAAAATCGGAATGCCGGTATAGATCGACATTTTCATTCCCATCATCGTCTGATGCAAATTCGGTAGACTGGAAAAGCGTTTTCCAAACTTTTTACTTTTTAGTACGTTATATACAATCAAATACAATACCGCAAAAACAAATGCTAACGCGAACACTGCATACGAGAGGATTGCTGACGTAATATGGACAAACAGTACTTCCGAAATAAGCGAATCACCAACAGTGAATGCTGTGTATTTCAAATTGGAAAAGACATGAATCATTAAAAATACAAATCCAATGATATTTGTGAAAAACACCATGAAGTTCACTTTATAAATCAACTGGAACACAATAGATAATGTGACCAGTAACCATACATAAAAATAAATTCCTTCAACTAGCGATAATACTGGAAAGCGCTTCATCTGAATAATGTAAAGAGATAAAATCGCGGTTTGTGTAACCCAAACGGTAACAATAAGCCAAAAGGCAGTACGATGAACAACTTTTGACTTCTTCAAGTAATCAATTAAGTAAAAAACAAGACCGAGGGCATAAAGAACAATCATGACTTCCTGAAGTCTTGCGACGGTTAAATCAACCATATGCTATTCTCTGCCTTTCAAGCGAAAACCTCTCTTTTGCTAGTAAGGAGTGTTCGTCTATATTGTCTCAAATGAGAGGGTGTTACTGCAAATAATTGCATCCATAATAAGCATCTTTCTACTAGTTTGCCGAATAGTTCTGCATGTATTTCCTACTTAACTGCAATAAAAAAGTGGTTCTGTATCATTCTTGTGAAAGACAGATACAGAACCACCTGGGATTAGTGTTGATAATGTAAGTTCGTCACATCCACAGCATCTGATTTTTGATCAGCGCGCTTTTGAAGACGTTCTTTTGCTTGTAATGCCAGCTGTTCCTTTTCTGTTACGACATCTTCAGAAATTCCAAAGATTTGTTCGAAAAGTGCGAGTTTCTCTGCTGCTTTTTTATCAGTAGATAATTCTTTAGCCTGTAAAATAGGTTCTTTTAACAATTGATTAATAATGGATTTTGTATGCTTGTTCAGCACTTTCTTTTCACGTTCGGTTAAATCGGGCATTTTATTTTCGATACTCTGCATTGTTTCGCTCTGAATACGACTTGCTTTCTTGCGTAATGCAGAAATCATTGGCACGACACCAAGCGTTGTTAACCAATCCTTAAAGGCCACTACTTCCTGTTCGATCATCAGACCGATCTCTTCAGCTGCACGCTTACGTTCAGCCAAATTGGCTTCGACAATGCCTTGTAGATCATCGATATCATACAAGAATACATTGCTTAGTTCACCGATTTTCGGATCGAGATCACGTGGCACAGCGATATCCACCATGAATAACGGCTTGCCTTTACGCAGTTTCTCTACAAAGTCCATCAATTCATAATCAATGACATATTCAGTAGCACCAGTAGAGCTGATTAAAACATCTGCTTCGAGTAATAAGCACTGCAACTCTTGCATAGATTTCGCTTCACCATTAAATTTCGCCGCTAGAATTTCTGCCTTAGAGAATGTTCGGTTGATTACAGTAATCTTCCCAACACCGCTTCCTTGCAAGTTCTTAACTGCTAATTCACCCATCGTACCTGCACCAAGAATCGCAATATGCTTATCCTTGAGTGAACCGAAAATCTTTCTTCCAAGTTCTACTGCTGCATAGGAAACTGACACGGCATTTTCACCAATTGCTGTGTCGGTATGTGCTCTCTTTGCTGTCGTAATCGCTTGCTTAAACAATTCGTTGAATACCGTACCGGTTGTACCAATATTTTGCGCAGCGAAAAAACTACTACGAACTTGTCCCAAAATTTGCGTTTCACCAAGTACCATGGAATCGATGCCTGCAGTTACACGTAATAAATGTTCCACTGCACCATCTTCTTCATGAATGATCAAGTGACTCGAAAAGTCCTCCATGGGAATAGAAAACCAATCGGCTAAAAATCTTTTTATATAATATCGTCCTGTATGAATCTGATCCACCACCGCATAGATTTCTGTGCGGTTACAAGTAGAAATAATGATGTTTTCCAAGATGCTCTTTTGCTGTTGCAATGTTTGCATCGCTTGTGGCAAATCAGCCTCGACGAATGATAGCTTCTCTCTAATTTCGACAGGGGCGGTTCGGTGGTTAACACCGACAACGACTGTATACATTAGGTGCTCACACCTTTCAGAATCATTTTCTTATACTCATTATAACATACATAGCGCTTTAGTCGGAATGCAAATTGTGAACATCGTTTGAAGCCATAATGTAACAATTCGATAAAATTAGACCGTTTCTTACATGCGACTCTCAATTTCATGCCATGCTTCATCCATCCCTATACCCTTTTCGGAGGAAAACAGAATGAGCGGCTCGTGTATCTCCATGTTAAACGTTGTACGAACGATTTTCTTATGCTTTTCCCATTTACCTTTAGGTATTTTATCTGCTTTTGTCGCTATGACAATCGTCGGGATATTGTAATGAGAAAGGAAATCATGCATCATGCAGTCATCTTTTGTCGGTGGGTGACGTAAATCAACAATCTGCACTACCGCACGCAATTCTTCTCGTGATGTAATGTACTGTTCGATCATACCGCCCCATTTTTCTTTTTCAGTTTTCGATACTTTGGCATAACCGTACCCCGGTACGTCAACGAAAAATAATTTTTCCTCAATTTTATAGAAATTGAGCGTTTGAGTCTTTCCTGGCTTTGAAGATGTACGCGCCAAACTTTTGCGCCCAATCATTTTATTAATAAAGGAAGATTTCCCTACATTCGAGCGGCCGGCCAACGCAAATTCAGGATAACCTTCTGTTGGATATTGTTCAGGACGAACCGCACTCATAATCATTTCAACGTTATGGACTTTCATTTCTTTTCCTCCAAAGCGATATCGAGTACTTCATGAGCATCCGACACGAGTTTAAATGTTAATTCTTTTCTTACACTATCTGGAATATCATCCAGATCACGTTCATTATCTGACGGGATGATAATTGTTCGCAATCCTGCACGATGCGCACTCAGCGTTTTTTGTTTTAGTCCACCAATTGGTAATACACGTCCACGCAGTGTCACTTCCCCTGTCATACCGACTTCACGGCGAATCGGGCGTTCCGTCAATGCGGATACTAGTGCCGTTACGATAGTTATACCGGCGGAAGGTCCATCTTTTGGCGTGGCGCCTTCAGGAACGTGAATATGAATATCCCATTTTTCATGGAAATCAGGATCTATTTGAAATGTCATGACTTTGGAACGCACATAGGATAAAGCAGTTTGTGCGGATTCCTTCATGACATCCCCAAGTTTACCTGTCAGTAATAATTTACCTTTACCTGGAGATAATGATACTTCAATTTGCAATGTATCTCCACCCACAGATGTATAGGCTAGCCCTGTAGCCATACCTACTTGATTGACTGTTTCTGCCTGTCCAAAGCGGAAACGCTTTTTGCCAAGTAAGGCTTCCAAAGTTTTCGGACTCACTGTTAGGCTTTTTTTATCACCTGCTAGGATTTGACGCGCTGCTTTTCGACAAATGCTGGCAATTTCACGCTCAAGTGAACGGACACCAGCTTCACGTGTATAGTAACGTACGATTTCGAGAACTGCTTCTTCCTGGAAACGAAGTTGGGACTTCTTGAGGCCGTGTTCTTTCATCTGTTTCGGAATCAAATGATTGATCGCAATCGATTGTTTTTCCTGTTCTGTATAACCGGGAATCGATATGACTTCCATACGGTCACGCAATGGACCGGGAATAGCACCCAGATCATTTGAAGTCGCAATGAATAAAACACTCGAAAGGTCATACGGCTCTTCTATATAATGATCACTAAAAGTACTGTTTTGTTCAGGATCCAGTACTTCCAGCATAGCAGACGATGGATCTCCTCGGAAATCATTGGACATTTTATCGATTTCATCGAGTAAGAAGACTGGGTTGACAGTGCCTGCTTTTTTCATACTTTGGATTATACGCCCAGGCATCGCGCCTACATACGTTCGACGATGACCACGGATTTCGGATTCATCACGGACACCACCTAAAGATAGGCGGACAAATTCACGTCCCAGTGACTCTGCAATAGAACGGGCCAATGAAGTTTTCCCCACTCCTGGTGGACCATCTAAGCAAAGTATCGGACCACGCAGAGAATTTGTCAGCTGACGCACCGCGAGATACTCTAAAATTCGCTCTTTAACGTTTTCCAACCCTTCATGATCACGATTCAAAATCTTTTCTGACCGAGACAAATCCAGTTGATCTTCTGTCGCATGAGTCCATGGCAACATAATGAGCCACTCAATATAATTACGAATAATGCCACTTTCAGCTGAAGCGGAAGGAATCTTTTCATAACGTTCTAACTCGCGCTCTGCTGTCTCTCTGACAGATTGCGGCATATTTGCTTCTTCAATTTTCTTTTTTAATTCGGACACTTCAAGACCTTTACCATCTTTATCGCCTAGCTCCGTTTGAATTGCCTTTAATTGTTCGCGCAAGTAAAACTCTTTTTGCGTGCGTTCCATTGCATCTTTCACACGTTCATTAATTTTTTGCTCCAGTTCCATGATTTCCTGTTCATTATACATTCGACTGATTAGCCATTCCAAACGTTCCGGCACATCCAATATTTCAAGCACTTCTTGTTTGGCTGTTAATTTTAAAGGCAAGTTGGATGCGATCATATCTGCCAACCTACCAGGTTCTTGAATGCTTTCAACCGTCTCCAATGTTTCGTCGGAAATTCTTTTGCTGTTCTTCGCATATCGTTTGAACTGTGCAACAAGTGAACGCATTAGCGCTTCTGCTTCTGCGTCTTTTTCTTCACTTTCTTTATAACATGTGACATTGACAACTGGATAAAGGTCAGCTTCTTGGTAACTGCTCCACGCTGCTCTATGTATGCCTTCGATTAATACACGATACGTACCATTTGGTAATTGAGTCATGGATTTAATAGTCGCCAGCGTACCTATTTCATATAAATCATCTATTTCCGGGTTTTCCAAACTCAAATCTTTCTGAGTTGCAAGGAAAATTTGTTTATCACCTGCCAATGCATGTTCAATAGCGAAAACTGAGCGTTCTCGGCCAACATCAATATGTAATAGCATCGTCGGATAAACAATCACTCCGCGAAGTGGCAATAATGGGATGTTCTGTTTTTGAATCGTCGGCATGAATAGCCACCTCCAAATAAGTTATGTATATGTATGTGTAATGTGTAATGCGTAAATAAAATCCTATGTAAGAAAAGGCCGACTGCCGAACGTATAAGATACGCATCGGTGGAGCCGGCCTTTTGCCTTTTCGGCGTTATGCGGTATTTTTTTCGTTATCTGATTCGTATACAGATCCGTCTTCTCGGTGCAAGATCGGAGTAGACTTACCAAGAACAGAGTCCTTCGTAATGATACATTTCTTCACTTCTTCAAGTGAAGGTAGTTCGTACATTACATCTAACATGATATTTTCAATAATCGAACGAAGTCCACGTGCACCCGTTTTCCGAGCAATCGCTTCTTTTGCGATTTCGATTAATGCATCATCTTCAAATTGAAGTTCTACATCATCCAATTCAACCATCTTCTGGTATTGTTTGACAATCGCATTTTTTGGCTCTGTTAGAATTTGATACAATGTATCTGCATCTAATGTATCGAGCGTCGCAATTACCGGCAAACGACCAATGAATTCTGGAATCAAACCGTATGATTGCAGATCCTCAGGAATCAATTTTGCCAATAGGCTTTCTTCTTCATTGAGTTCTTGCTTGGATTCAGAACCAAAGCCGATGACTTTACGTCCGATACGACGTTTAACGATATCTTCAATTCCATCAAATGCTCCACCTACAACGAATAAGATATTCGTTGTGTCGATTTGCAAGAACTCTTGATGAGGATGCTTACGGCCGCCTTGTG
This sequence comes from Sporosarcina sp. P34, assembly GCF_002743375.1. Lineage (GTDB taxonomy): Bacteria > Bacillota > Bacilli > Bacillales_A > Planococcaceae > Sporosarcina. The sequence goes on along the minus strand of NZ_PDZC01000003.1, from coordinate 320,991 downwards.
GTGGAACGCTCGCAACCGTTCCTTCAAGAATCTTCAGCAAGGCTTGTTGCACACCTTCACCAGATACATCACGAGTAATCGACGCGTTCTCGGATTTACGAGCTACCTTGTCGATTTCATCAATGTAAATAATACCTTTTTCAGCTTTATCGATATCGAAGTCTGCTGCTTGAATTAATTTCAAGAGAATATTCTCTACGTCTTCCCCAACGTAGCCTGCTTCAGTTAATGAAGTCGCATCTGCAATCGCAAATGGCACATCCAAAATACGAGCCAACGTTTGCGCCAATAATGTTTTACCGCTACCAGTTGGGCCGATTAAGACGATGTTCGATTTAGCTAGCTCGACATCATCAATTTTACTGCTTGAATTTACCCGTTTGTAATGATTGTACACTGCTACAGCGAGTGATTTCTTTGCGCGATCTTGCCCAATGATGTAGTCATCGAGAATACCTTGGATTTCTCTTGGTTTCGGAACATCTTTTAGCTCGAAGCCTTCTTCAAGACCTACTTCCTCTTCCACGATTTCCGCACAAAGTTCAACGCATTCATCACAAATATAAACACCTTGACCTGCTACTAATTTGCGGACTTGCTCTTGAGATTTCCCACAAAAAGAACAGCTAAGGTTATCGTTTTCATCATTAAATTTGAACATTATGCTCACCCCTATTCAAGTCAATATACTACAAGATTACCATGACTTAATCAACTATTTAGAACTTAATGACCGATTACAACTAGCCAGATATGTATGGTTATTTGTGTTCTAGCTTGCGGAGTTTCCGGAAGACTATACATGAAGTTCTTTTATTTAAGAAAAACAAGGTACGGACAACCCGTACCTTGTTGCATTCATATAGAAAGATTAGTCGATGATTTTTGCGTTGTCAACAAGTAGTTGTACTGTTTTATTGAAACGAAGATCGTTCTCCAGTACAGATGTGCCACCAAGAGTAGTCTTGATTTGCTCAACGTCCATACCGAATTGCTCAGACATTTTTTCAAGTTCAGCTTGTACTTCTTCTTCTGGCACTTCTACTTCTTCAGCTGCACCGATTGCTTCAAGCGTCAATGAAACGCGTACGCGGCTTAGTGCGTCGTCTTTCATCTGATCGCGAAGTGTTTGCTCGTCTTGGCCAGAGAACTGGAAGTAAAGATCCAAGTTCATGCCTTGCATTTGTAGACGTTGTTCGAAGTCCTGCATCATACGATCCGTTTCTGAATCGATCATCGCTTGTGGAATGTCCATTTCAGCGTTGCTTGCAGCTTGTTCTACTAAATCGTCACGAAGAGCTGTTTCGGAATCATTCTTTTTCAGTTCTTCAGCTTCTTCTTTCAACTTCGTGCGTAACTCTTCAACAGAAGATACACTCTCGTCGATTTCTTTTGCTAACTCATCATCAAGTTCAGGAACTTCTTTAGACTTGATTTCGTTCACTTTCACTTTGAATGTAGCAGGCTTTCCAGCTAATTCAGCAGCATGGTATTCTTCAGGGAAAGTGATTTCAATTTCTTTTTCTTCTCCTGTTTTCATGCCTACTACTTGCTCTTCAAATCCTGGAATAAATGAACCAGAACCTACTACAAGTTCGTAGTTTTCTGACTGTCCACCTTCAAAAGCTTCACCATCAGCGAATCCTTCGAAATCGATTGTAGCTGTATCGCCGTCTTCCACAACGCCATCTTCTTTGACTACCATTTCTGCTAGTGCTTCAGTACGTTGTTGAAGCTGTGCGTCTACCTCTTCGTCTGTTACTTCAACTGCTTGACGAGTTACTTCAAGACCTTTGTATTCTCCAAGCTTCACTTCTGGCTTAAGCGCTACGATTGCAGTGAAAACAACAGGCTCGCCTTTTTCTAGCTTTTCGATGTCGATTTCAGGAGCTGCGATTGGATCTACGTCCGCTTCGTCTACTGCAGCAGAATATGCTCCAGGTAGTACGATATCGATAGCATCGTTGTAAAGTGATTCCTCGCCGTACATTTTGTTGAACATTTTGCGTGGCATTTTTCCTTTACGGAAACCAGGTGCTTGTACTTTCTTTACTACTTTTTTGAACGCTTCATCCAATGCTTCGTTGAAACGATCTACAGAAACTTCAAACGTAAGTTTCCCTTCGCTACCTTCTAATTTTTCCCATTTAACTGTCATATGTATGACCTCCAAATCATTTGCAATACTTTTATTTTTATTTTAATCAATTATACCTTCGCATGATTGTATCTGAATTTTTTCTGTACATCCTAAAAAATCTTCGACACTCTTTGAAGGCTTTACCTGAATCGGCTCAATTTGTTCCGCCTGTAAGAAGCGACAACGTTGCTGAGGACAGGTAAGCAGTTGACAACCATTTTAGTATAACATAGTCTATTCATCTTTCAAGAATTAATCACTGTCAACGTTCCATTTCTTCATCCACCGAACGTATGAACGATAGTAATGAAGAATCCTCTATCTCCTTGCCATACAATAACTGCTTTGCATACGCAACGTACGCGCCCGCCACCTCTTCGGCTGTGTAAGGCCCCCAATGAAACGGGAACAGTAAGACACTGTACTTAAGGATCAGATTGACAACCAGTTCACTAGCTGTCGGATCTTTCTCAAATTGCGCTTTGGCAAGAAACTGCACTTCCTGAACGAATTGATCTTCTTCAGGTGAAACGAGTCTCGATGGATTAGCTTCTGTTTCAAAGTGGTATTTTCGAACAGCTAGTGACTCTTGATAGCCTATTTGTTGCAATAACATCAACGCATAGGTCTTCACAACAGGTAACGCTTCCTCTGTTTCAATTACATCTATTAACACCGGAATATACGGCTGTAATTTCTGATGTTGCAATGAAAGTAAGAATTCCTGTTGCTCCATCGGTCCCATTTGGTGAAATTGCTCGCTTGTAATAGAAGGCTCCTCAATAGAAGGTTCTTCATAACGATCAGCTAATCGACTATTCAATTCTCGCAAATATTGAAACTTCTGCAAGCTATTTTCTGGAATGATTTCTTTCTCCAACAAACCTTGTATCGTCAGCTCTACCTCATCGTATTGCTGTAATTGAATCGAAATCGAAAGATAAAGCTCGAGTAGTTCTATGTAATCGCCAGCTTGGTTTTGCATAGCAAGAAGTGCGAATTCTTTTGCTCGTTCATATTCTTTCATTTCATATAAAGAAATAGCCAAACCATCAAAAACTGTGTAATCTTCAGGATCAATTTCTAATACAGATTCGAAATTTCGTGCCGCTTCTTCATGAAGGTCACGTTCCAATGCTTGTCTACCTTCCCGATGAAGACGTTCGAGTGTTCCAGGAAAGACGACCACATTCCCTTTTTTAATGACTTTTCTGTGCTTTTTTTGCACCGTAATCACCTGCCTGCTTTGTTACTTTCACTATAGCACAGCATTCTAAACCGATTCCACCTTGACGCCATGACGCGTTTACACTATCGATTTATCTGCTATAAACCACTTACGCTGATCGACTTCGCAAATGACAGGCTGATCTGTAGTTGTCCCAATAAATTCCCCATCGGTATGGCAACCTACTACCCGATCCGTCTCCATGATGAATTTGTCATTCTTATACGTCGAAACTCCCTTTAACTTCGTATGACTTCCATTGAATACCGTTAAAAATACGGCAAGAAATTTCAGCACAGAAATAGAATGGATGACTGTCAGCTCAAACTCTCCATCATCATAAATAGAATGAGGAGAAATTTTCATACCGCCACCGTAGTATTTTTGATTACTGACGGTGATCATCCAGACATTCTCAAATATCCGTGTATCCGAGTCTATTTGGACGGTTGCGTTGAATGGTTTGAAGGCTAATAAACTGCGCGCTACGGTCAGTGCATACACTATGCTGCCAAGCTTCCATTTATTTAACGTCTTTTTAATAGTAGATTGACTGACCGCCAATGAAATATCCGCATCTAAGCCAAAACCACAGTTGCTTGCAAAACAACGTTGATCTGTGTTGCTCAATCGAACAGAACCAAAGTCGACAATTCTTCTCTTAACCGGTTCCCTTACGCTATAAGATTCCACTTCCTGCAAACTATTAAATGCAGGAAAAGTCCTTGCAAAATCATTGCCGGAGCCCGCTTTCATAATCCCGACCGTTACATGAGGATAACCTGCAACGCCATTTAGCACTTCATGGATTGTCCCATCCCCACCTATTACGACGAGCAATAACGACACATCCGTTTGTTCAGCAAGTTGCTGTGAAAGTTCTTTCGCATGGTTTCGTCGCTCGGTCAGATGAAATGGATAACTACTATTCTTTCGCAAGTTTGCCCATAACTTGGCTCCCTTACCATCGCCAGCTTGTTCGTTAATGATGAAATGTACATCCATACGGACCGCCTCTTTCGATAGCCTTTTTCATCATAGTAGCAGACTGCCAATTAACTTACTAGACTATTGTCAGACTATTTGATATTTCACTTGCAGGCTTGCACGGATCGTCATCGTACCCGATTCGATTGGTGTTTTGCCCGTATCTGCCATTGCCACTGCGCGGAATGCTACTGGTTGAGATGTATGTTGCTCTTCAATCTTCAATGGGATGGGTCGATTCTGTAGTTTCAATGAAGTCCCAATCGTAATCATTTTTGTCTCTGCGTCTTGCAAGGCCAGCACTAGCGCTCGCTGATAGTGTTTATCTGAATTCGGCATCGTGAATTCGATCGACCCGATTTGATTCGCACCGTTCTTGACCGCAAGATCGACGAATTCTCCTGTTCGTGAAAGTTCGTCACTTGTCATGCGGATAGAATTAATCACTTCATATCCTTGAAAACGTTGTTCTCCATTCACGTAATCATAGACTGGACGAATTTGGAAATCAGTCGTTTGAATGGATGCTTCTGCAACTCCCGCTTTTTGCAACGACTGGATTACTTGATTCATCCGTCTAGCGTTTTCTTGCTGGATCTCTCCTAATTCCGTTCCTCTGGATACTACAGACAATACAACGTGAACCGTACTAGGCGAGACTTTTACTGCCCCTTCACCAAATACAGTAATCATTCGTGTTTCTTGTTCTTTAAACATATAGAACACTCTCCCTTTTACAGTATTATCATTTCTATGCAGCACTCGAACCAATTTATACCCACTTTTTGTTTGCTCACGTACTTAAACGTATAAAAACACTTAATCGCAAACATAAGATAACTGGCTGAGAGGACCTTATGAGTGAACATGTAAAACAATTCTTCCAATCGAAACAAAAAGCTCTCGATCCATTATGACCGATGAGCTTTGAATATCCGTTTCAGTATTAAAATGTGAGGAATCCTTTTTGTACTGCGAATCCACCTAATGTAAACAAGGCGATGACAACGAGTGTAATGATGAATAATCGATTATTTCTGTCCAAGACGTCACCTTTTTCTCTATCGGATAGATTAATATTAGTTACTTCATTCTATCCTATCGAGTTCAGAATAGGCAATCTATTTTTCACTAGATGCAACATCTGCATTTGCACTTACAACAAGCAATGTGACGGGCTGGTTAGTCTCGTTAAACCATATATGCTCCTGCATGGAGTCAATATGGAAAGATTCATTCATATAAAATGTATCTGAGTAATCTTGCAATATCACTTTGAGTTCACCCTCCAGTATATAGACAAATTCTTGCCCCTGGTGTGAATATGGATGTGTATGTGATTCACCCGGCTTCAGTTCAATACGCGCAGGAAAAAATAACGGATTCTCCATATCACCTACTAAATTAGTAAAAGTGAAATTAGGCTGATCGGCAGTCTTTTTGATAGTCTGCTTATTGATCGAAGATTTTTCTACGGACTCTTCAAAGAACAGATTAATATGAACATCTAACGCCTCTGCAATCCTGCGCAATGAAGTAAAAGTAACCGAACTAATCCCACGTTCTACTTGGGACAAAAAGCTGACGGATAACCCACTTTTTTCACTAACATCTTTCAACGTCAATTTATTCATTTTACGAATTCGTTGAATTTCTCTTCCTAGCTCTACATCCATTCCCATCCATCCCTTATTAAAAATTACCCTCCTAGTATTCTAACATCAATACTAAAATAATTCCCTATATAATGAAGAAGACTCCCAATTTCATCAAGAGTCTTCTCCACTATTTATACTCGTCTATTTTGAACTCAATACGGCAGGAAGCCAAGTAGCTAACGTTGGGAACAAAATGAAAATAAGCGTTGCAATAAGTTGGATGATAATAAACGGAAAAGTTGCACGATAAATCTTCTCGATACTTACCTTATCGCCCACCGCACTCTTTAGATAGAAGATCGCAAATCCGAATGGCGGTGTCAAATATGCTAATTGAAGTACCACCATGAAGACAACACCCCACCAAAGGGGATCAAAACCAGCATTTGCGATAATCGGTGAAATTATCGGAGCTGCCAGCATAATCAATGCCATTGTCTCCAGAAACATTCCTAGTAAAATTATGAAAGCCAAAGAGAAAGCTAAGATGCCCCATTTACCTCCAGGGGCCAATTGAGCCATTTCGGAAACAAAACGATTTCCACCTACTCCAGAGAACACAGCGGAAAATGCTGCCGCGCCAATCAATATCCAGCCTACCATCCCCGTCATTTTAGTAGATTCTTTAAGCGCTAGATTGATCTTCACCAAATTTAAACGCTTGGTGAATAGACCAATAAGTAAAGTGCCCAGAACACCAACTGCCGCTCCTTCGGTAGGAGTCGCAATGCCTGTGAAAATTGAACCAAGTACTATCACGATTAAAATCATCGGTAAGATGACAGACTTCGTTGCCAGCAGTTTCTCGCGAGTTGTAGCACGATCCTCTTTTTCTAACGAAGGGGCCGTACTCTTGTTTTTATAAGCACGGAATAAAATATACGCTATAAACAATCCAATTAAAATGAATCCAGCACCTAAGCCTCCAGCAAATAAACTAGATACCGATACACCAGTAATAGCGCCATAGACGACCATGTTTAAACTTGGTGGAATAAGTTGTCCTAGTGTACCTCCTGCCATGATCGATCCTAAACTTAATGATTCATTATATTTATACTTCATCATCTGCGGTAATGCGATTAATCCTAGACCGATTACGCCCGCTGCAACTACCCCCGAAATCGCACCGATAATTGCACCTACTAAAATGGTCGCAATCGCTAGTCCACCGCGCAATGCACCTGACCACTTGTAGACAGCATCATATAATTCGGTGATGATATTGGATTTTTCCAATAAAACGGACATCAGAATGAATAAAGGAATTGCAATAAGTGTGAAATTGTTCATCACACCCCAAACAGCGCTAGTTAATAGACTAGTACTATCAATCCCCCACATCATTAACGCAAATACTACACCAACTGTAGATAATGCAAATGCTATTGGTACTCCTAAAAACAGAAGGAGCATCAATAAAACGAACATCGCAATTGGAGCATACTCAAATAGAAGAATCATCTGCGCTACCTCCAGTTGCGATTTTATAGATTTCGACCCAAGCTTGTAACCAAACTAACAAGCCACTGATTGGAATAAACCACTTGAACCACCATATCTGTGGGTTAAACGAACTCTGATGAGATGAATGCTCCATTATCATTGTCGATTCGATGGCCATAAGAGATCCACGGTAGATCAGGAACGAAGCCACTAAAATGACAAGTAACATTGCAAATATACCAAAGAACTTATTCCAACTAGGAGACAATAAACGCGGAATGATATCCACTGCGATATGGCCTTTCACTCTAAGCACTTCTGCTCCCGCTAGTAATATGGATACCCCATATATGAAAATCGGCACTTCAAAACCCCAATCTGGTGCATCATGCAAAAAGCGTCTCGTGATGATGGTATAGATGACTATTAGCGTTAGTGGAATCATTAGATAGCCTGCTATTCTTCCAGCGATAGACGACATTTTTTCTATTATAGTTGTTAAGAGAATCATGTAGCCACCGCCTATTCTTTATAACCTATTTTTTTTGCTTGTTCGATATAACCAAGTTCAGCTAATAGATCAGCATATTGTTCTACATATTCTTTACTTGCTTCACTTTTTTCTTTATAATCATTCAACATTTCGAATCCTTTTTCACGCATTTCCTCAATATCTTCTTCTGGCAATTGAATGAATTCAATGTCTGGATTGGTCATCCATTCAGTTTTTGCTTTTGAACTTTCTACGCCATATGCAATGGCAGATTGATAGCGCACTTTGTCTCTTGCTACCTGCACAATCGCCTTCAAATCATCAGGCAACTCTTCCCAAGATTTCGGATTCACGATTAGCTCTTTATCGGAACTCGGCCCAACATGTAAAGCAGGTTCGATAATGTATTCCGATATTTCATTTAACCCCATTTCCCCATTCACCAGATAATCATTAAATTCCGCTGCGTCTACTGTCCCTAGTTGTAGACCTGTATAGATTTCAGGTGCAGATAATGAAATAGCGGATGCACCAAGTTTTCCATAAAAAAGACTCGCCACACCAGCAGCACGAATGTTCTTTCCTTTGAAGTCATCAGCAGAACGAATCGGTACTTGCGACATCAAGATTTCTTCGGGAGCATAATCGAATGCACCCAAGCTATTGATTCCATGCTTTTCATAGGCTTTATCCATAATAGGCTGTAGCTTTTCCGAACGATAGAAATGTTCTTCAAAGCCTGAAATCGGATCGCCGGGAATCGTGCCTCCACCTAAAGCAAAAACAGGATCTTTACCTGTCCAGAAACCTGTATAGACAGCAGCTAGATCAACAACACCATTTTTCACCATATCAAATGTTTCATTTGTCGGGAATAAAATATTGGCACCAAACGGCTCAATCACTAAGCGGCCGCCTGACATTTCTTCTACTGCTTTGACAAATGGCAATATCGTTCCATCATACCGCGCAGTACCTGGTATTTGATGCGTGACCATACGCCACTTATAAACTCTTTGTTCTCCTTTAGGTATGGTTTGATTAAGTTGACAGCCAGATAAAATCATTAGAAAGATGAGTAGCAAACTAATAAACGATAAAGATTTATTCAACATATTACTCCTCCTTTTTTGAAATCGCTTACATTCTGATAATTACGTCTAATCGTCAGAATTAATTCATTATAATTACAGTGTGAGTGTAAAGTCAACAAGATTTTCTTTTTTACTGTAATTATATTGCTATGTTATTTTAATGGATTTCCAGTACTAAATACTTTTTTATATTACAAAAGTGAAAACAATAAAAAACAGTCTCTGAAAATCTGATTATCCAGACTTCCAAGACTGTGTGTACTATAATTTAAATTCATTCTAACATAGGCTATATTATTCAATTTCTACCTTCAATTGATTTAGGAACTGGACCATGAATTCATGCCGCTCTTGTGCCAAACGCGTACCTTCCTTCGTGACCATCAATTCGCTAAGTAATAATAACTTCTCGTGAAAATGTGTGACAGTAGCCGTTTCTTTTATACGGTATTCTGACTCAGACATATCCATTCGCGCTACTTCTTGTTGATCGTACAGTTTCCTGCCGCGTGCCCCGCCAAATGCAAATGCTCGCGCAATGCCGACAGCGCCAATGGCATCCAAACGGTCAGCATCTCTGACAATTGCGCCTTCAATGGATGTAATATCTTTTGCATTGCCACCACTGAATGAAACACTTTCAATCGCGGACATCACATTGTCTGCAATCTGTTGTGACGCACCTATTTTTTCAAGCAACTCTATCGTAGTAACTTCATGCATCTCTTCATATTTTGCATCTTCTACATCATGCAACAGAACTGCCAAACGGACGACTAGTTCATCAGCACTGGGTTCTGTCGCTAAAATTTTCTCTGCATTTTTCATTACACGATCAATATGATCAAGATCATGACTCGCATCAAATTTATTATAAATACCTATAACTTCCATTTTACATTTTGCTATCATTTCTTGCATTGAATCCCTTCCCCCTTTTTCCATTAGTTATATGCGATTACAGCCCAGATAATCAGTTCTTTTTTCCTGACGAATGAAATTCATTTCGTTGAATTACTGAGACAAATCGTTATAGTCCTTCCATTTTTAAAGCAGAATTTACTGGGGCACCGTATTCTTCACCGTAATAAAGTTTAACATGCATCCCGATGTTGTGAATACTTATTACAGCCTTGTCGTACTATAAGCTGTTTAGGCAACCCTATCAATCCATTTTCCGTGTCTTGAATCATTAATACACATTACTCCATTCAGGAACAGCAAGGATTCTAAACATAGTTCGACTTGTAAGAATACGGATAACATGCAGATTGGATTCAGCAATAAAATTGGAAGATCACGCATCAAAAATGTAGTCGCCTATCATTCGACACATTCGCTTCCTATTTATATACCTATTAGAAAATAACGATAGGAGCAAGCCTATGGATTGTGATTCAGTCAAACTTTACTATAATCAACGGCAGACGTTTTTCGACAAAAAAAGATCCTTGCTTATAACTGTTGACAATTTGCCAACAACCATTTATTATTTTGAGAGAAGTAGATATTTTTACCGGTGTAGTAGAATTGGAGGGGGAGTGTCATGTCAGAAAGTAGTCTTGGTCTGTCTGTCGGGCAGTTGTTGCGTGAGGTTTTAGAAGATCGTTCATTGTCCATGCGCAAACTAAGCGAGCTTACAGATATTGACACTTCAACCATCTCCAGAATCATTAATGAAAAACGTAAAGCAACACTGGATCATCTAGAAAAATTCGCAATAATTTTAGAAATTCCATTAGCCAAGTTACTTCACGCGGCAGGCTATCCGGTTGATCATAAAGATGTGATTCATTCTACATACGATGAAACGATTCAACAACTGGTCGAAACTTCAGAACTTCTATCTGCGGATATCTCTATTGAAAAAGTCGAACATCAACTTGCAAGTTACGAAGCATATGTTCAAAGCACTGATGGAAGAGAAAGAATTTTACATGACTTCGATAACAAGTTAAAACTGGCGGGCGGAGTAGGTCCATTCGTCGATCAAATGAAAGAATTATTTACACGGTTTAAAATGCAAGATGTTGCAAAACGTGATCTAGCCATTATCGGCAGCGCATTATTATACTTTATCATTCCTGTAGATGTCATCCCGGACTACATTTTTGCGGTCGGATATCTAGATGATGCGATCGCGGTCCAAATTGCTTCAAGCGTTCTAACAAAGAATTCATAATTAAACGAGTAGGTGTGACATTAATGGAAAACAGAGAGACTGGAAAGCGTCGTAAGAAAAAACTTAAAAGAAAATATAAACGATTAATATTCATGATATTCACTTTGCTACTGTTAGCGGGTGGCGGATACGTCACTGCACAATATTCAAACGGCTTATCGTTTGCTAGCGGCGGCAAAACAAATGAAATACATACAGAACTTAGCGACAGCAGTAATACTTTTTCTACTAGCGATTCCGCTTTTGACGACTTTGAAGGCGGCGAATCACAATTTGGAGAAATTAACGTATTGTTGATCGGTGATGATGCAAGAGGCGACGAAGATGACACACGTTCAGACGCTTTGATGATCGGTCACTACGATCAAACAACAAACAAAGTGAAGTTAATCTCGTTGATGCGTGATATATACGTCGATATTCCAGGACACGGTATGGAAAAGATCAATGCCGCTTATGCACTTGGAGGACCTGAATTAGTACGACAAACGATCAAGCAAAATTTCGATGTAGATGTACAATATTATGCGATTGTTAACTTCGAAGGTTTCTCAAAAATCGTCGATGTAATCGCTCCTGACGGTATTGAAGTCGATATTCCATATGAGATGTCACACGGTCTAGGTTTAACTCTCTATCCCGGCCAACAAAAATTGAACGGGGATCAATTACTCGGTTATGTACGATTCCGCCATGACATCCACAGTGATTACGGTCGCGTGCAACGTCAACAAGAGGCATTAGGGAAACTGAAAGATGAAGCGATGAGTTTACAGACACTCGTCAATATCCCGAAATTAATGGGCGTTATTGGCCCATATATTGATACGAACATCGACAGTAAAACGATCTTTACAATTGCTAAAGGTATGTTAACTGGTGGAAAAGATAACGAAATGGAATCACTACGTATTCCGGTAGAAGGATCATTTGGAGACTTGCGCACAGATGTTGGTGCTGTTCTCGAGATTAACCTAGAACAAAACAAACAAGCATTACGCGAGTTTTTATCAGTAGAGGATGAATCAGTAAACGACGAAAGTGAACAATACGGAGAATATGCAACAGATCCTGAAGATAGTCAAAATCAACAATACTAAAAACGATATAGTCTCACAGAAAAATAAGCTGTTCCAGTCATTCAACCGACCGGAACAGCTTATTTTTACGTCGTCAATACTATTTCCCCATCGTCTTTCTCCCTTGCAATCGCTGCTGTGCTTCTGCTACCACTTCCAAATCAAATGTACTACCTATTATTAGTCGGAAATCTCCAATTTGTACATATTCTATTATGCGGAACCTCGATTAGAAAGTGTAGGGACTATTCACATCATACTTAAAACTGATCCATACTCGTTTCATATGAAAAAACTGAGAAGAAACAAACACTTTTTTCTTCTCAGTTCCTCCTTACTGTTCTTTCATAGCAAATACTTCACTCACCTTATGACTCTTCTTCAAAATCAATCTCAAATGTCTCAACAGAATGATCTAGAACGTCCTCTTTTTCAAAAAGCATGTGTTTATACTCAAAGTTTTTAAACATTTCAATCTGATCTTTATAATGTTGAGAATACTCACCGTCTTGTCTAATGAAACCGATCTGGCCAGGTGGTGTAACATTCATGCCTACAGGGCCGTTCTCTGTCATTTCAACAAAATGATTCTCACTTCCGCGATTCATTAAAATAATGGGTTGCTGATCTCCTAGTCCATGCGGCACCCCTATAAGGGATTCAGCGCCGAATGTCATCGTCTCAATCGGCATGATCCAATCTTTCATGGATGCGCCATATTCTTTTTCCAGATCCACTACAACTTGATCAAAACTTTCACGTGCAATTTCTTCAAGGTTACGTCCCTTTAACCAATCATTTTCTACTTGTAACGCTGCTTTATCTCCTTGAATGAGGTGGGACAATAAGCCTGATCCACCTGATCGATGATCTACGAACGGTCTCATCTTTTCGTAAAACTTACCAATGTCTTCTTCTGTAACGTTCACAAAGAACTGATCCCACCAAGCCTTCATAATTGTTGCGCCAGGTGAATCATAGTAGCCATCATTGTTTTTATCTTCATTTAAATTATTCCAATCTTCCAGAATGGAGATAGCTGTCTCATATTTACGGTGGTTATCTACTTTTGTTGAAAGAGCATCTAGCAAAAATGGCTTGAACCAACGTGTCTTTAAATTGACAAAGCTCGTTTCATAGTTGACTTCATTTACATCTTCAATCGATAATTTTTTTCGTGCACTAATTCTATCAATAAATTGATGATTCCGGTGATCTGTTCCCCACATATAGTTTTGTTCATTCGTATTCCAGTTTGGCGCAGGTTTGTTATTCCAATTCGCTACAAAACCACGTTCAGGATTGACTTCGTGTGGATTATCCGCTGTGTCTAGAAAACCTTTCCACTCATATTCACCTGTTCCTGGTGTGGGGAAACGCCAATCTACTCGTTCATCCCGCTCAGGTATTTGACCGACATGATAGTAAGCAATTTCACCTTTTTTATCAGCATAAAACCAATTCAATGACATGGTATACTCTCTTGCAGCTTTCGCAAATTCTTCTTGATTCGTTGCATAGTTCATCTTTACATAAGCTGCCCAACTGTCTGCTTCAGTTCCTCGAAAAGCCCATTTTTTACTGTAAGCAATATGATTGTCATCATCTTTAAAAATAACGGGACCATGAACACTATCGTGAAATTCCCGAGTAACAGTTTCAATCTCCCCATTATCTTTTTTCACATCAATACTTTCAGTTCTTTTTTCAAAGTCCACCCATTCCCTATTGTACTTATACTCATTTGGATTATTGGGATTTACCTCTTCTTCAAAAATATCCGATACATCGCCATAGCCAGCGGTTGCTGTAAAGGCAAAGTCATTCGTCGCACCAAACATAATGAATGGATATCCAATAAATGACGAACCTTGAATATTAAGATCTGGACCGTGAAGTCCGACTTCATAAATAAAGCCCGGTGCTGTAAAACCTACTTGTGGTCCACCAAACATGATGGGATTACCAGATTTAGATTTTGAAGCGCCAATAATCGCGGCATTACTACCTACTTTTAGTGGCACCCCTAGCTCTTGCCTTTTCCCAATAAAATCTTCTCGCATCGAGGACACGGTCTCGCCCGCGAACGCGACTTGCTCTAGCGTCTTAGTATTTGCAAATGGCGTTCCTTTACCAATCGAAGCATCGCTATCCGAACTTGTTGGTGCGTCCGGATCGTTTATCCAAACCATATCATTAAAAATTGCTTGCGCCTTTTCTTCATCGTATTCATCTAACAATTTGGCATAAATAGTAGCATTTTCAAGCTCTTGCTCTTGATCCATGAAGGCCGTCATAGAAGCCATGTACAAGCGAAGAACATCTACACTTGTCCAATTTGCTGGTTTCAAATCATACTCAGAAAATTCCTTTGATAATTTAGTTTCGGGATCCTCAAGGGCCTCTTTGACATAGCGATCAATCCCACTTGAAAAGTTTTCAATGATTTCCTTCGCAAAAGGATCCATTGTATCGATCATTTTTTGAATCGCCTCATCAGTGTGTCCATCACGTCGTATCTTTTCATCATGCGCTAGATACTCTTCCCCAAATACCTCTGCAGCAGTACCTTCATTTGCTCGTTTAAACATCTCTAGCTGAAATAGTCGATCTTGTGCCATCACATAACCATAAGCTTTGTATAAGTCTTCCATCGAGTCAGCATAAATATGTGGAACCCCAAATTCATCGCGATGGACTTTAACAGCTTTGGAAACACTTTGCACTTTTTCACCTAATAATACATCCTCTTTTGAGCAGGCAGATAAGAAAATCAGAACTAAAATTAGTGTCATATGCATAAGTAATTTCATTGAACGCTTCATTACATAACCACCTTATCAATTATTATGCTTCAAATTCATTCAAACAGCGTGTGTTCCTACTAGTGTAAATCACTACATTCTAATACCAATACTTCAAAAAAATTTCCGCCTAGTGATAGCGCTATCATTTTTAAAGAGCTTCATATCGCAAAATCCTACATCCCCTTCCCATTCTCCATTTAATCACCAATCTACCGAAGTGGACTAAATATCCAATTCGTATAACAGTTTTCAAACGGCAACTGTGTTTTACATTATAGACATCCACTTTTGTATGTCAACAATATTAAAAATATTCAAACATTAAATAATTAATCTTCCCAACAAAAATAGGTACAAAAGAGTACTTATCATCACTTTCGACTGCTCCCTATACATTGGTTATACGCTTTAAAATTAAATAGACGTAAAGTAAAACTTTTTCATGTAAACTTTTAAGTAAAAGACTGATGTTATATCATTTTTCGAAAACAGTAAAACTTCCTACCTCATTAAAATCCTTTATAAAAACTACTATGTCCGAAAACTCCTCGACCAATTTTGTATTATTTCCCATTACTACAGGTGGTACTTTATACTCCTTTTCCCTTTATTAAACTCCAACTGTAAAGATCTCAAAAAAATATCGTTCTGACTCGCAAGGCCAAGAAACGAAAGAAGATAACACATTACCCATTGCTGCTCGGATTAACATAGGGACTCGCGTATGGTTTCATCTCCTGAACTTTTATATTGCCTTCTCTATCAACAAAAAGCGCCACACATGTTGTTTGGACAACATGTGTGGCGCTTTTTAAATTTCTAACCTTCTCCTAAACTGTCTTGATAATGTCCTAGAAGGGATTCGAACCCCCGACCTACGCCTTAGGAGGGCGTTGCTCTATCCAGCTGAGCTACTAGGACATGATAGAAATGAGAATCACTTTAATCCATATGCTGATTCAAAGTGTTCTCATGCTTATGATTAATCGTTAGCTGTACCATCATAATCGTCATTAAACCATAATTGCTCTTCATCATCCACATCGCCATTATAGTTGATCAAAATCTCTTCTCCAGCTTTAATATCTTTGTAAGCAGAGAAATCAAATGTATGATGATCAAAATTAATATCATAGGTCGCATTGGGCTCATAGGAATGATTAAATAACATTCCGTAGCCAAGCAGGACTGCCGAATGGTTTTCTCCATATTCGAAAGCATAGTCAGATAGAACGGTTTTTTCAATATGTTGATGTTGCTCATTTGGATAGGGAATAACTGGTGCCTCGTGTAACAGCTGTCCTTTTTTAATATCGCATGTTGCGAATACACCCCTATTGAACTCTCCTTCGCCAATTGGAGAAAGTTTTATCTCTATCATATCTTTCACCCACTCGCTTGTAAATTATACTTTGCAAGTATACCATTAATCAAACCAGATTGCTGATTTCTTTTCTTAGACTTAAAGCGAAAAATCTATCTTTTGAGGAATCGAGTTTAGCTATAATTGTTCAACGAAAAGACTTGATCCACTTCCGCCTTATCATATTCAAGAATCCAGTCAGTATATTGTTCATAAAGAAATCGAATGGATTCTTTGTCAGACGCTATGATATCACACCCGCGATCATCATATAGGTGATAAATGATATTCTTCGATTGATTAATAAAGAAAATATCATAACCACTTTCAGGATTATGTTTTAAAATCGTTGTCGGATCAGCGAAATCTTCATAACAAATCGCTTTCAGCAATTGCTTATACCGAACATCCTGTTTCTTACAAGATAGCGAAAAGCGATGCGTTACAAGTTCTTCCTCATCGCCATAGAGATTAGGAACCGTCGAAAACCGCAATTTATATAACAAATCTTTTCGTTTTACATATTTGGAATAGACATGTAACGGTTTTGCACGTAGGAAATGATTGTTTGTATGAACATCAGTGACTAGTATGATGTCATCCTCGTCTCTAAATACCGCCTCGAATAAAGTAATGGAGCGGTAGAATGCTTGTTTTAAAAAATCCGGTTCATCATATGCAATAGACTCTGAAATTTCAAAGCGTATGGCTTTATTCGTTTCATAAAATAGGGCGGGTGCCAGTTCAATTCCATAGAAGTAATTCGTTAAATATAATTCTACAGCTTTCATTATTTCACTCTCCATTATACATGCACTACTTGACAGCTAATGCGATATCTCTCAGTTCAATTAGCGCATCATCAAGATTTTTCACAAGAAGCTTCGCATCCTGTTCATTCCGGCTAAAACTAGAATAGTTTATTATCAATCGATTTTTCAGTAGGACATAAAAAATTCCATAGCCGTCTTCTACTACTGGTCCAAACATACAACTTTTGACTTCGGGATGTGTCATATTGCTAGTGGAAATAAAATCATGACGCATTTTTAAATAGCCGGGATCGGAAAATAGTGCAGGTGATTTTTCTATCCCCAGCTCATCTTTAAACAGTGAAAGTATTTCTTGTAATCCAAAGAGATGTCTTTCCACGCCAAACCCCATTCGTGCTTCTTCTAAACGAGCGGAATGTGCAGTACTTGCATGTTGCATTAATCGATATACTATCGCGGGTTCTAGTGGATCCTCTACTATCGCTTTAACCAATGCCAAATTTTCTGTGCTTGAAGGACGTATGCATTCCGTTCTTCCTTCTTTGAATAAGCGCATCGACACCGCTTCATATGTGCTGCGCATTGTAGCGAATGTTTTATATTGGGCAACTTGCAGCGCCATATGGAAAAATGCATCTGGACTGAATCCAAGTTGTTTTATTTCATCAGTACCAAACGCCTCAAAATTTTGCACATGAATAAAATAATTTTGAACGGTTTTTTCATTTTCTATTTCCAATTTATGAAACTCTTCTAGTAATTCAGCCGATAAAATCCACTCCAACTTTTCTGCTCCAGGCCGCCCTTTCTTTTCGATGCTTTCTGTATCCGTTGAATTAAGCTGGTCTTGTATATATTGTATTACCGCGAAACTCGTAGTTCCATCCACTGCCGTATGTTCCACACTATACCCAACCTCGCCCGCTTTAGTAATGACGATTTGCAATGTCTTATCAAAGTATTTATTTTTGCCGCCCAGTAGTAAATTTTGTATCGCTTCATCGGAATTTGTACTTTCTTCATCTATCGATAGAACGACTAGAGAATCCGCTATGCTTTGTAGATTTTCGGCATTGATTGTAGTTACTGAAAGTTGTTGATAAATATTCGCTGCTTTATTTCTATTTGTTGTAGTAAAAATCCCTACATTTTTTCCAGCTGGCTCTTTCAATGAAATAATCGATTCAATGACACTCGACAATGCCTCACTGGAATAAATTATACCGCGTTGATTAGTGACAGGAATGGAGAAGATATTACCATTAGTCATCAGGCTAATATGATTTTCCACTTTCGAGTATTCCGTGACGTAATGACCATCCCGGTGAATTTTAGGAATTCGGACAGATCGGAAGAAGTTAGGATACTGACTCATGTCGAGCGGCATTCCCCGCGAAATTTCAGGGGCAGCTTTTTCATCCATGATCGCATGATAAAACTCCGCTACGGATCGACTCACTTTACCTGCTAACTCTGCAATTGTCCGTAGTGGATATTGCTGATTGTCGAGTAAAACATTAAAATTACTGCTTGTATGTAACGAATTGCGGGATGTGAGATAGACATTATCCCAAAATGGTTTTAGCCAACTGCCTGCAGTATCTTCTTGCCAAATCTGAAGCTTTTCCTGCAGCATTTGCGCTTCTCCGCTTTCTTCAAAAAATTGTTGAACAACTTTCTTTGTCTCTTCGAATTCTTCTTTGCCAATTAATGGTTCAATCGCCTCCAGCAGTTTCCTTTTCGTATCTTCCAGCTCAGGAATTGGTACGGAGGGTAAATGTTTTTGGAATTTGAATGTCATCAATAGTAAGAGGAACCCCCTTTCGATTATACTGTCTACACTTTTCTGTACATACTGTTAATAGTTTCATGTTAATTAATATATAAACTCTCTAATAAATAATATCATATAAAAAAATCTCCCACCTATTTTAATGGGAGATTCTTGTCTTATTCGCGAAATCGCTTATTTAGTGTTGGTACGTAATCAATTATTAGAACTAGACATTATACTTTCTGAGCTCGTTTTTCCTTAATACTTATTAAAGCACCTATCACTACAATCGCCACTAAAACTCCCCAAAAAATCAATTTCCATTCAGTGGAGTGTGGAAAATCTAGTGGTAAGAATCCTAATTTTTCATGCGCTAACGTTAGGACAGTCAACTTGACTCCTACCCATCCGACAATAACGAAAGCCGTTGTCTCTAATTGCGGATAGTTCGCTAGCAACTGGACGAATTTATGAGCAGCGAATCGCATAATGACGAGCCCGACTAAACCACCGGCTAGCATGACGCTAAACTGGCCTCCGTTAATTCCACCTATCACTATATCTCCTAATGGAGGCAATGTGATGGCCAATGCCACTGCAGCGAGCATTGAATCCACCGCAAAAGCAATATCCGCTAATTCTACTTTCAATACAGTCATCCAAAAACCAGAACCCTTAGTCGCTTCAGGTTCTATAGAATGCTCTTTCCCCTTTTTCTGATCGTAAATATGTTTGATTGCGATAAACAGTAAGTACGCCGCCCCAAGCGCTTGGATCTGCCATACATTAACCAACATTGTGATCATGAACAGCGCTGCAAACCGGAATACAAATGCTCCGATTAATCCATAGAACAACGCTTTCTTTTGTTGCATTCTTGGCAAGTGTTTAACCATTACTGCCATAACTACTGCATTATCTGCAGCTAATAATCCTTCCAACGCGATCAATACTAATAAAACCCATGCGTACTCCAATAAAATTGCTTCCATTCATCGTCCTCCTCAAATTTTTTACAACAAAAAAGACCCTTGCCTAATAAAAGGCAAAGGTCTCGCTAAGCAAAATTTTGCTATCACAACCGATGGTAGTAAACCATGTACTGACGATTGTGAAATAGGTTTCCCTATAGCTACTCCCCTTTGACATAAAGTCAAAGTCTATTGAGTTGTATTTGTAGTTTAGCACGTGAATAGCCATTTGCAAAGTAATATACTACTTAAAGGAAATAAAATTTATTAAAAGCAACTGTACACTTTATGATGTTTAGCTCAACTGGTAAACAATCAAATTTCCTATATAACAGGAAAGCTAATAGGTAGATTCTGTAAAGTACTATCATGTATCATATACATATAATGAAAAAAGTGAGGTTACATACTATATGAACAAAAAACAATTGCGGTGGACCGTAGCTAGTGCAGCCATATTGCTGATAGCGCTAATTATTGCCATTGCGAGCAACAAAGAAACAACCGAAACTACAACAAACAAGCCAGCATCATCAGAAAGTTTGATACAAAATACAACAACGGAACAATCTACTAAAACACCACTCACAGAACAGCCCGAGAAAGAACAGCCTAAAATGAATGAGATCAAAAAAGATGTAAGGGAACCGGAAAAACCAATAGAAGAACCGTCATCGAAACCGGCTACAGAACAATCTGACACCGTTTCAGATGCACCTTCGACACAGCCATCAACAACCGTACACAAACCAGCTAAACCAGAAAAACAAACGGCTCCGTCTACTTCGGCTTCCATACTTGATGGTACATATCTGGTGGGAACTGACATCGAACCGGGTGAATATTTAGTTTTCTCCAACGGACTTACACTTCTGGAAAATACAAAAGATCAATCAGGAAATCCTGACAGTATTGTATTTAATGTTGCACTGGATGGACGTTCCCACACATATGTCACATTACGCGAAGGAGAAAACTTTACATTAAAAGGTGGGGAAATGTATCCTGTAGCTTCCGCACCTAGTATAAAACCCGCTAATGGAATATATAAGGATGGCCAATACAAAGTAGGTACAGATCTCCCAGCTGGTTCCTATACATTGTTTGTAGATGATCAAAGCGATATAGGATTTTATGAAATTAGCAAAAATAGCCGGCAAGATATGATGGATCTTCTCATAAGTGACGTAGTAGAAAGTGAAATGTCTATCAATATATCGAATGGTCAATATTTGACGATCCGAAATGCCTATTTAGAAGTACAATAAAAAGCACACACAAAACCAATGAGGTTTTGTGTGTGCTTTCATTTTTAAATCTTTTGCATTTCACTACCCACCCATTACAACAATCTTCATCTCGCCACTCTCTTATCTAATAGCCTAGGTTAAATAAACTAGATGACTCTCAAGCTATATAGAAACTAACTCTATTTAGGTTTCTCATTTAATTACAGCTTGATAATTAATCCGCAAAGTCTGTGACCAAACGTCTTAGTAAGACTAGTGTTTCTCTTCGTAAAACTTGTGCTGTTTCGATTTCCAACTCATCCTTTTGATCAAACGAAGATGTACGAATACTGTTCACCCAATGTGTGAGGTACTTTACAACCTTTACTTTATCTACATTTCTTTTCAGTAGACTAGTACCATTTGCGCTAAGATAATGATAGAAACTACCAAGCGTGGCGTAGTGATAATACTCTTCACTGCCAATTTCAACAGAAGTGAGTCCAGATTCCGGTATCGCCACATCTATTAAAGGCATCGTCTGTTTGGTTACTTTTTTACTAACTAACATATGACTGAGGTACTCCTCCACTGCCTTTACATAGTCTGCTATAATAAACGCGGCTTTTTGACTGGATAGTTGACTTTCTGGCTTATAGGCATCTTCTAATTCACGCCATTTTACTTCAGCAAACGTTAAGAGTCGTTTCACTTCACTAGATTTCAACAAGCGAGATAATTGTTTAGCCGACTTTTCAAAGCGTTCTTTTTCTTCCTCACCGAAAATTAGCGCACTATGATGATGAAGTGAAGTAAAGGTCTCTTCCAGCAGCGTTAACGCCTGTTTAGGATCGATTGGTTCTAGATCATATTGCTCAGACAATTGTATTCTTGCTTCTACGTTTGGTGATAGATCATGCAAGTAGAACTCTGTCAGATATTCATCTAATTGAATCAATGCATCGGAAGTCATGATTTCGCGGTATTCGATTCCTATATCAGGTACCAAAGAGAGAACACGGTTTCTCAACTTCATACCTTCATTACCTAATTCCCAACCTATCAATAAATTCAATGCTGGTTCTTTTACCTTGCCTTCTTCTGATGTTAACGTTTTATCCGCTTTATAAAAACAGATCATTGCGTTAAGTAAATTTCTTAAGATAGCATCTTGATCTTCAAACGGTAACTCCGTGAAATTAGCTGTACACATTTCTTCAATTCCACATTCATAAAAGAAAAAGTTGAAATCAGCTTGTATAAAGGAGTCTTCATGAATTTTTCCACCATGTTGCTCTTCAATAACATTCTTCATTCGTAATATGTACTCGGAAATTTTCGTTAACTGCGAAACGATATCCCCTTTATATTTCTCGATGCGATATTGAATTGCTTGAATATCCCCATGCAGTACATGCACTGCATGATAATCATATGCATACTTAGATAGATTTACCAAGCTAATGACAGTGGGAATATTATTCAAATCGAATAGATCATTGAATGTAATATAGAATTCCAGACCAACACTGTGCATCTCTTTATATTTCATCATATGAATCAAGCGTTCACAAAAACTTCGCTTCGTTGCAAAGTCGATCAGTGTATCATTATGAGCCACTTGTAAAAAAAGATCATACAGATTCATAATGGTCTTTTTCGTCACGCTCTCCAAAATATCCGGATCGCGCGTTTTATCCATTAGTACACTTAGTTCATTAAAGTACCTAGCAAGCGTCTGCATATGATCGGCACGCGCGTTATTTAACGTTGCACATAGCGGATAAATTTTAGTGTTGAATAGTTGCCAGGAATCTGCCACATGTCCTTCGTTATTAAAGAAATAGAACCAAAGATGGTATCGCCAATCCCCATTGGCTCTAATATCCTGATCCAGCTCAAACGGATCGAAGTCTTCACCATAAGCCAACGCTAGTAATGTTTCATTGTATTGACTCGCTAGTGTAATTTCACTCTCATACAAGTCTGACAGTTCTACTAGCAATGCGTACCGTTCATCATTCCTACATGCATTCATCACTTTTGTAAACGAAGGATGGTCGATGACGTGACAAACATCTAAATGACGTCCTTTAAGCAACCACTGACGCAACATATAATCTAAAAACTCTTCCGAATCTAAATAAGCCCCAAAATGTCGGGCTGAAAATTCCTGATAAATATCCAAACTATTTCCCCCTTAACATCTGACAACGCGTTGATCTGTACGGATAACAAACTTTATACTAAAAACAATAAAGTTTGAGCTATCCTTATCATATCGCGATTACTCTTTTTTCTCTACCTGGAATTATAGTTTCAAAAGAGGATCTTCAACGGCTTTATATATTCATTTTACTATAAACAAAAATATAGAGTATTCCTGGGTTTGAGGAAATACTCTATATCTTTAAACTTTTAGTATGATAACTTGTTGAATGAAATGCCTTACAGTTGCAATGACTCGTTCTCTACTCTGCTGGATTTCCAGTGTCTTCTTCCACTTGGTATTCTAATATATCCCCAGGCTGACACTCTAAAGCCTTACAAATCGCATCTAAAGTCGATAGTCGAATCGCCTTCGCCTTTCCATTTTTTAGTATAGAGATGTTTGCCATTGTAATCCCAACTCGCTCGGAAAGTTCGGTAACACTCATTTTCCTCTTGGCTAACATTACATCAATATTGATTATAATTACCATGTTATTCACCTCAGCTCAGACTATTAAATCATTTTCCTCTTTTATATCGATTGCTTCTCTTAACAGCCTTTGGAGAACAGCAGCAAAGACCGCAATCACCATGGAAGCAAAAATAGGAATCATTCCGACTATTACCAGACCCGGGGCGTCGTCTATCTCTGCCATGATAAAGACGAATGGAAGGGCTACTACATATAAGCCGCTAATTATAATCGCGCAGTATTTGATTTTCTTTAAAGCCCTAACAGATAACTCAGAGAACGCTTGATTTCCATCGATAAAGTTTAATAGGTTAAATGTTTGGTACAAGGCAAAATAAAATGGGATCACTGAAATATAGATGACTACTAAAATACTATATACTGCATAAGCAAAATCCCAACCTCTTTCAGTAGCTTCTTTTGCCTCAATAGCTAACTGCGGCAACAAAAATATGCACACAGCAAGAACTGGAATACCAATTAAAATGACAGCTATCTTTAAAAATAGAGTTGTTCCTCGTTTCATAAAAAGCACCTCGCATATCTTCTACATTGTACATTTCACTTTACCATTTAATTTATCGAGTTTCAATAAATATATATTGACTATGAACATATCATTACTGCAAAATATATATGAAAATCTTTCTGTGTCCTTTCATCATAGATGATAAATCACAAACCAGATATGTATTCATGCAGCTTTGACAACCTATCTATTCAAAAAAAAGCTGACCCCACTTATATTTAATAAATGGAGTCAGCTTTTTACTATTTAGTAGTATAACTATGAAAACAAGATAGAGCGCTCCTACTATCAGTTAGGCACCCGATGATGTTTTATCTTGAACAATATTTGCAAACAGTTACTCTGGTAAGTTCAACTGCCAAGAAATGCCGAATTGGTCATTCAGCCATCCGAATTTTTTACTGAATCCATAGTTATCTAAAGGCATGAGTGCTGTTCCATTTTGCATCATTTTATTATAAAGGCTGTCAATTTCCTCTTCAGTTTCACAAGTTAGATAAATAGAAAAGGAAGGAGTAAATGTAAACTCGTGATCAATATGGCTGTCGATACACATGAACTCTTGTCCCTTTAACGAAAATACCGCTTGTATCACTGTACCTTCTTCACCAGGTCCTTCCGCTCCGTAACGCGCTATGCTTTTAATTTCTGAGTCTTCGATGAGTGAAGTGTAGTATTTCATAGCTTCTTCTGCAGTTCCGCCCTGAAACATTAAAAATGGTTTTACGTCCTTCATATTGTATAATCCTTTCTTTTTTAAAACTTTATTTTCGCTTCCCTATTGCAACTAGCTACTTACACGTCATTTACCCTTTGTAGCTAACTCTACCTGTTTCCACTAATTCCTTGAGTCCCATAAACATATAATTCCAGCCAACTTCCGTGCCATCATGCATTTCTGTAAGTGCTTTTTCGATTTCAGACTCTGTCCAATTCACTTCTTTCGCAACATGGATTAATTGTGTGAATGTCATCTCGCAGCCTTGCTCGAGCTCTTTTAGTTCAACTGTTATTGTATCTTCTAAATCGCTCATTTCTGGCATCTTAAAAGTGAACATCACTTTTTTCGGACGATCAATTTCAAGATACTCCCCAATCGCTCGGTAATCTTGTCCTCCTCTATGGTCAATAATTTCCCAAGTACCGCCTACTTTAGGATTACTTCGCGTCACTTTATTCGTGCCTTCCAAAGTGAAAAACCACTTTTTCATCATTTCTGGGTTCAGCCATGCATCAAATACTTTTTCAGATGCTACATTAAAATTTCTTACCATTTTTAAAGTCGTAGATGAAACTTTACTCATACCTGCACCTCTTTTGATTATAGGTTCCGTGCCATCCGCCGATTCAAAACTTTACGACTCGGATTAGTTATTGTTAAGAAACTTCGTCTTCGTTAGTTAAACTCAATTGCCAAATTACATTGAATTTATCCGTGATCTGACCATAAAGTTTCGACCAGAAAGTCTCTTGAAGTTCCATTCCAACGGTTCCCTCTTTTTTTAGTTTTTCATAAACCATTTGTAACTTTTCTGCCTCTGCACATTGGTAAGCTAAGCTAATGTTGTTTCCAACTGTGAAAGGCGAACCAGGGAACGTATCAGAAAACATTACAGTGCTTCCTTCAATAGCTAATCGAGTATGCATAATTAAGTTTTTTGCCTCTTCCGGAAGAGGGTATTCTGGATTTGGAGGTTGTTCCCCGAAAGTCATAAAGTTAGGTTTTTCGGTTTCAAAAACTTCTGCATAAAACTCAACCGCTTCACGGCAATTTCCCTTAAATATTAAATAAACATCGATAGCCATTGTTCATCACTCCTTTAAAATAATTAAACCTAGTAAAATCATTACTAACCATTATATGTCTTCAGTTTAAGGTTATAATCCTCACAAAACAACCTTATTATTGTGCCTTTTTATCTGGTTGATGAAATCCAAAAATATTACCCTCGGTATCCAAATAATAGCCTTGCCAAGCCATTCCTGGCAACGCGTATTTGGGTATTGCAACGCTGCCTCCATGATCGAGAATTTTCACTTCGGTCGTATCATACTCATCGATTCCCATAGTACAAGCATAACCATTTAGTGGTTGGTTCGGTTCTGGTGGCGGACCTTGACGTTGCATTAAGGCTCCATCAATTCTAAAACCATGATCATCATCAGTCACTGCTCCATAGTAAGGGAGCCCCGCGTACTCACTCCAGTCTTGATAGGTCCATCCGAATACATCTCTGTAAAACTTTTGTGCCCTTTCCATGTCGTCTACGTGAATTTCAAAGTGAACAACTCTTCCCATCTTTACTCCTTCTCCTTTTAACTCCATTTTAATTTGTCAGTAGTAATGAGTATGTCTTCCTCGTGCGTCTTCTATCCCCCACAACTCTTAAAGGGCAACATTTCACAAAGTATATTACGAATAAATGTAGAAAAGGTTATAAGCTAAGAATTTGTATGGCTTTTGTATGAAATACTTTGGCATTTTATTGTTACTAGTTGAAGTCACATACAAATAGCACGGTATACATTGATTTAACAATGTTACCGTGCTTTTTAAATTCGTATCTAGATTTCACTTCATTGCGTCTCAAGAAGACATGAAAAAATGTACTAGTAGCAATTGTTTGCGCGCTGTGTGTATACGTTTTGTATATCCATTCTCGAAAATGGAAAATTGCTGATTCTGACACGTAAATAGTTAATTAAACGTCCCTATCGGTGACGCTGATCTGTCTGCTTCCATCACACCGGATAAACTGGATGCTTACGTTCCGTAAACTGGATATATTTCGTCGCATATGCTTCGTAGCGCGTAATCAGCTCATCGCGCAGTGAGTCTGCTGGGATGATGCCGTCAATAATCATTTCGGAAGCTAAATGGTAAATGTCGATATCTTCTCTGTATTCGTTGCGCTTTTCTTCTATATAAGCTGCGCGCTCTTCTTCGGGTAGCGCAGCAATTTTGTTTGCGTAGACTGCGTTGACAGCTGCGTCAGGCCCCATGACAGCGATGGAAGCGGATGGAAGTGCTAAACACACATCCGGTTCAAATGCCGGGCCTGCCATGGCGTACAAACCTGCGCCGTATGCCTTGCGGACAATGACGGAAATTTTTGGCACAGTCGCTTCTGACATCGCGGAAATCATTTTCGCACCATGGCGGATGATGCCTGCGCGTTCAACTTTTGTTCCGATCATGAATCCTGGCACGTCGACTAGGAACAGCAGCGGAATATGAAATGCATCGCAAAGGTTGATGAACTTTGCCGCTTTGTCAGCAGTGTCGTGGAATAGCACACCGCCTTTAACGCGCGGCTGGTTCGCGATAATACCGACCGCTTTTCCATCGATGCGCGCAAGGCCTGTAATGAGCTCGCCTGCAAATAGTTTCTTAATTTCGAAGAATGAACCTTCATCGATAATCCCTTTGATCAAGTCATGCATATTAAACGGAGCGTTTTCATTTTTCGGAATGATTTCCTCCAGTGCCTTATCCAACTGTTTTGGAGCCACTGCATCACGTACAGGTGGCTTTTCCGAGAAGTTTGCCGGGAAATACGATAAATATCTTCGCGCCGCTGCAATTGCGTCTTCTTCGTTTTTTGCGAGCACATCACCGCATCCTGAAGTTGAGCAGTGCATTCGTGCGCCGCCCATTTCTTCGAGTGTTACTTTTTCACCGATTACCATTTCCGCCATGCGTGGTGATCCAAGGTACATCGAAGCATTCTTGTCGACCATAATGACGATATCGCAAAACGCTGGGATATACGCACCGCCAGCAGCTGACGGACCGAACAAGACGCAGATTTGCGGAATACGACCGGATAATTTTACTTGATTGTAAAAAATTCTCCCTGCACCGCGGCGACCTGGGAACATTTCGACTTGATCCGTAATTCGTGCACCTGCTGAATCGACTAAGTAAACGAGCGGCACATTCAATTTTTCAGCAGTTTCTTGGATTCGGATAATTTTTTCCACTGTTCGCGCGCCCCATGAGCCTGCTTTGATTGTGGAATCATTCGCCATGACGCAAACAACTTGGCCGTTAATCTTCCCCATGCCCGTTACCACTCCGTCAGCAGGAAGATCGCCCGCCATGCAGTTCGCGAATTGACCGTCTTCGATTTCAAGATCCGAATCGAATAATAATCTTAAGCGGTCACGGACGAACATCTTCCCTTGTTCCGTATTCTTCTCATGGTATTTTTGCGCGCCACCTTTTTTAATCTGCTCTACTCTTTCATTCAATGCTTGCTGCAAAGATTTCGTATCGGTTGTCATAGTCCTGCCTCCCTTATGATCGTTCATCATTCGCCAGTATATACAGGCTTGCGTTTTTCCTTGAATGCCTGCAGTCCTTCGAGTCGGTCTTTGGAAGGAATCGTCACTTCATAGGCGTTTTGTTCGATTGCGAGCCCCGTCTGCAGTTCTACGTCATAGCCGTGGTCAATCGCGAACTTCGCCTGCGCGACAGCGAGCGGACCGTTGGCAGCGATTTGTCCCGCGACAGTAAGCGCTTGATCCATCAACTGAGCAGGCGCCACCATGTATTCAGCGAGGCCGATTTCTAATGCTTCTGTCGCTTCGACTCTGCGCGCTGTGAAAATAAGCTCTTTCGCACGTCCTTTGCCGATCAATCTCGGCAGACGTTGCGTACCGCCAGCACCTGGAATAATGCCGAGCGAAGTTTCCGTTAATCCAAACTTTGCCGTCTCCGCTATAATCCGAATGTCGCATGCCAGTGCCAGTTCTGTCCCACCGCCGAGCGCAACTCCGTTGACTGCAGCGATGACCGGCTGCGGCAATGATTCAATGCTGTTTATTGTCTGACGAATCAACGAAACCGTCTTGCGCACCTCGACTGGATTCATTCCTAGGCGTTCCTTTAAATCCGCGCCTGCACAAAAAGCTTTTTCACCAACGCCCGTTATAATAACAACGCGGATTTCCCGGTCGTAGCGGCATTCCTCCATTGCCTCATAAAGCTCGCCCAGCATGTCAACTGACAATGCATTCGCTGCTTGTGGACGATTCAATAAAATAATTGCAATTCCATCGCCGCGCTTTTCTACTACCACATTATTCCCCATCTACTCACGCCCTTCACTTATCATGCGCACCGGCAGCCTGCAAGTTCTTACTTGGAAGCGCGCGGCCGATTTTTTCTTGAATAAACGCGGACGCCGCTAAAATTTGCCTATCATTTACGCCGGTATGAATACCCATGCCATGCAGCATATACAACACATCTTCTGTCGCTGCATTGCCTGAAGCACCCGGTGCATACGGACAGCCACCGAGCCCGCCAACTGAACTGTCGAACACCGTAATGCCCATATCAAGTGACGCTAGGACATTCGCTAAAGCTGTCCCGCGTGTGTCATGGAAATGCATCGCCAATTTGTCTGCTGGAAAACGTTTCAGCAGTACGTCAAGTACTTCCTGGACTTGCCGAGGATTCGCAACACCGATCGTATCGCCAAGCGACAATTCGTCAATGCCCATGTCAAACAGCGACTCCGTCACGCGGACGACCGCTTCTATATCGACTACGCCTTCATATGGACAGCCGAACACTGTAGACACATAGCCCCTCGTTTTCTTGTCTGCCGCCTTCGCGTCTTGGACAATTTCTTTTAATACAGGTAGTGTATCGGTGATCGTTTTATTAATATTTTTCACATTATGCGTTTCGCTTGCCGACATGAACACCGCCGCTTCATCGATATCTGCCGCAAAAGCCCGTTCAAGCCCTTGACGATTCGGGACGAGCGCTGAATAAGAGACGCCTGGCTCCCGATTAATGCCCGCCATTACATCAGCTGCGTCCGCGAGTGCCGGAATCCATCTAGGATTGACGAAAGACGTCACTTCAATCGATGTCAGACCGCTTTTAGACAACTCATTAATCCAGGCGATTTTGTCCTTTGTCGGAATGAAGATTTTTTCGTTCTGCAGTCCGTCACGCGGTCCAACTTCTTTAATCGTAATTGTTTTAGGCCATTTCATCGTTTCATCTCCTTCTACAGGAATTATTCAATGACTGCGATGACGTCTCCTTCGTTGACGAATTCGCCTTCGTTCACTTTTACAACTTTTACAACACCGTCAAAATCAGTTGCAATCGGTATTTCCATTTTCATCGATTCCAAGATGACGATGTCTTGATCTTCTTCTACTTCGTCTCCTGCTTTTACGAGTACTTTCCAAACGCTTCCTGCCATGCTTGCAGTAATCTCTGTCATAGTAATCCCCCCAAAAAGTCATTTCGTTTGTTTTTGTTTTTTCTTTTTCTTCGTCAAATATTTTTCCACGAATTCCGTTGTCGTATCCCCAATACGGAATGCTTCATGTGCTGCTATTTCCTGAAGCATCGGAATATTCGTCTTGATGCCTTCGATATGGTAGTTCGAAAGCGCTTCCTGCAGGCGGTCGATCGCTTCGTCTCGGTCTTTACCTTTGACGACGAGTTTTGCAATCATCGGGTCATAAAATGGTGTGACGATCGACTCGCCGTGGACGGCCAATTCGTGGCGGATGCCCGGTCCTTCTGGCAACTTAAGTTTTGTGATGGTCCCCGGTGAAGGGAAAAATGTTTTCGGATCTTCAGCGTAAATACGTACTTCAATTGCATGTCCGTCGCGTTTGACGTCTTCCTGCGCAAATGTAAGTGTTTTTCCCGCTGCGATATCAAGCTGCTCTTTCACTAAGTCGAGCCCTGTAATTTCTTCCGTAATCGGGTGCTCAACTTGCAGCCGTGTATTCATTTCGAGAAAGTAGAAGTTTTGGTCTACGTCGACTAAAAATTCGATCGTGCCAGCATTTCTATAGCCAATAGACTTCGCTGCTTTAACCGCTGCTTCGCCCATTTTTCTTCTTGTCTCTTCTGAAATGAATGAAGACGGCGCCTCTTCTACGACTTTTTGGTGGCGACGCTGGATTGAGCACTCACGCTCCCATAAGTACACTGTATTTCCACTATTGTCCGCTAAGATCTGAATTTCGATATGGCGCGGATTCTCCACGAATTTTTCAATATACATCGCGCCGTCACCGAAGAAATCAGTCGCTCGTTTTTGATTGCCTTCGAACGCTTTGTGAATTTCGTCCGCGCGGTAGACGACTTGCATACCGATTCCACCGCCGCCTGCAGACGCCTTCAGCATAACGGGATAGCCGATAGTTTCTGCCGCTTCAATTGCTTCTTCCGCGTCTGCAAGCGCACGAGTGATACCCGGCACAACTGGGACACCGGCTTTTTCCATCGCCTTGCGCGCTGCAATTTTGCTGCCCATTTCAGAAATGACTTCAGGCGACGGCCCGATGAACACGAATCCCTCTTCTTCGCAGCGACGTGCAAATTCGGCGTTTTCAGAAAGTAGACCATACCCTGGGTGGATCGCTTCTGCTTTCGACTGATGCGCCGCTTCTAAAATTTTATCGATTTTCATATAACTTTCCGTTACGCGCGGTCCGCCGAGCAAATATGCTTCATCCGCATGCTTGACGTGGACAGCTTCCGCATCCGCTTCCGAATAGACACCAACTGTTTTAATACCGAGCGTTCTGCATGTGCGCATGACACGAGCAGCTATTTCCCCGCGGTTCGCAATCAAAATCTTATTAAACATAATATCCACCCTTTCAATTAATCATGTAATCAAGCATTCGTGCGCATCAATTTTGAAATAGAGGGGCCGGCTGTAAAAAGACCGGCTCCACTGTTCATTTATTTGTTCACAGTTTTCGCTTCTATGACGCTCTGAAGTTCCGCAACTGTCGACGGATCTTCAAGCCCCGTCACATCACCTGCGACACTGCCTGTCGTAACGATTTCTTTAATCAGGCGACGCATAATTTTTCCACTCACCGTTTTAGGTAGAGAGTCCGTTATAATGATTTCTTTCGGCTGGGCGATTTTTCCGATCTGGCGGATGATGTTTTCTTTAATCCGCTCTGCGACTTCCTCCCCGTCCGTTACATTTTCCGAAAGTCGGACGAAAACGATAGGCACTTCTCCTTTAATTTCATCTGGCACGCCAATGACCGCGCATTCCGCCACGCCTGCACATTCGAGCACAGCGCTTTCCATTTCCATCGTACTCAAACGGTGGCCTGCGACGTTGAACGCATCGTCGGAACGGCCAACTACCCAAATATAGCCGTCTTCGTCGATCAGTGCTAGATCGCTAGCATAGTAGCTACCGTCAACTTGGCTGTAGTATGAACCGTAGTAACGTTCCGGCTCTCTCCAAATCGTCCTGCATAGCATCGGGAATGGCTTTTTAATGATCAAGTTGCCAAGCTGCCCGGCTTTTACGGGTTCGCCGGCTTCATTGACGACATCGAATACTGCGCCTAAAAACTGCGTGCCCGAAGACCCGGGTTTCATCGGCGTCAGCCATGCTGCTCCTGCAATCGGCGAGCCGGCCGTTTCGGTCTGCCCCCACGTGTTGTTAATATAGACTTTTTTCTTGCCTAGCACTTCATACGTCCAGTGCCACGTCTCCGCATCGAATGGCTCGCCGACGAGTGCGATCACGTCAAGGCATGATAAGTCAAACTGCTCGATTGGCTCCTGACCCATGCTTTTCAACATGCGTAGCGCTGTCGGAGCGGTAAATAATTTATTGACACGGTATTTTTCAATGATTTGATAAAAACGTGTTTTCTCAGGATAATCGATCGCTCCTTCGCAAATGACTGTCGTAACGCCGTTTGCAAGGGCTCCGACGATACCCCAAATATGCATCGTCAGCCAGCCGATATCCGCCGTGCACCAAAATACGTCGTCATCGCGATGGTCGAGATGGTATTTCGCATAGACATAGTTCTGCACGACGAATGCCGTACCTGAATGCACGATCCCTTTCGGCTTTCCCGTCGTGCCGCTCGTATAGAAAACGATCCCACTTTCATTCGCTTCAAGGCGCTCCGGTTCGCAATGGATACTTGCTTTTTCCGTCAGCTCATGCCACCAGTAATCGCGACCTTCCTGCATGTCGATATCAATGCCCATGCGATTGACGACGATGACCGCTTCGACTGAAGAAGTAGACGGCGCGACTTGATCAACTTTTTCTTTCAAGCGAATTTCTTTGCCGCGGCGCATTGTCGCATCCGCTGTGACGATGACTTTCGGTTCAAAGCTTGTCAACCGATCGGACAAGGAACGCTCAGAATAGCCCGAGAAGACTGCGTTGTAAATTGCCCCGACACGGAAACACGCGAGCACTGCTATGACGGCTTCCGCCAAATTCGGAAGATAAATCGCGACACAATCGCCTTTTTTCACACCGAACGATCGAAGCACATTAGAAAAACGGTTCACTTCTGCAAGGAGCATCGAATACGTGTAAAACTTCGAATCGCCGTTTTCACCTTCCCAAATGAGCGCTGTCCGGTTACCGGCACCGTTATGTATATGCCGGTCTAGTAAGTTGATGCTAGGATTCGTAATGCCATCCACGAAAAACTTGAAATCAGGGAGTTTGCCACTGATCGTCTCTGTCCATGGTTCATACCATTCGAGCTCACGGGCTTGCTGATCCCAAAATGCAGCAGGATTTTCCTGAGACTGCCGGAGAAGTTCTTGGAAAGCTTCTGCGCTACCAATCGAAGTCGAGCGCGCCTTTTCTTCACTAGGATAAATAAGTTTACTATTCGCCGCTACTTGTAAAACTCGTTCAATATCCATTCAATCGCCCCTTTGTCAATTCACTAAAACCTTTTCAAAATCAGCAGCCGATTTGTTTTGCAATGACCATGCGCTGGACTTCAGAGGTACCTTCACCGATTTCTAAAAGTTTCGCATCGCGGAAGAAACGTTCGACTTGGTATTCTTTAATATAGCCGTAGCCACCATGAACTTGCACTGCTTGATCACAGACACGCATGCACATTTCAGAAGCGAATAATTTTGCAAACGCCGCTTCTTTTTTGAACGGGCGACCTTGATCTTTTAACCACGCTGCTTTATACACCATATTGCGTGCCAGCTCGATATTCATTGCCATATCTGCAAGTTTGAACTGAATTGCTTGGAAGTTCGAAATACTTCTGCCGAACTGCTTTCGCTCCTGGGCATAATTCAGCGCCTTCTCGTACGCTCCTTGCGCTAGGCCAACAGCCATTGCACCTATACCGATCCGTCCACCGTCAAGCGTCGCCAAAAACTGTTTGTAACCGTTTCCAATTTCGCCTAAAAGATTTTCTTTCGGCACACGGACGTTTTCCAAAATCAATTCCGTCGTGTTAGAAGAATGAAGTCCCATTTTTTCATAGTTTGCGATGACCGTAAATCCTGGTACATCGGTCGGCACGATAAATGCGCTAATGCCATTCATTCCTTTTGAGCGGTCTGTAATCGCCGTCACAGCAAGATGTTTCGCATAACTTGCATTCGTAATAAAACATTTCGAACCGTTAATGACCCATTCATCGCCTTCAAGAACAGCTGTCGTTTCTGTCCCGCCCGCATCCGACCCCGCATTTGGCTCCGTCAATCCGAATGCTCCGAACGATTCACCCGTACAAATCGGCATTAAATATTTCTTTTTCTGCTCCGGCGTGCCGAACAAATGAATCGGTGCTCCGCCAAGTGAAATATGCGCAGAATATGTGATGCCTGTCGATGCGCAGACTCGGCTTAATTCTTCTGTGACGATAGCAAAACTCGTCGTGTCTGCTCCGCCACCGCCGTACTCTTCCGGGAAAGGCAGCCCCATCAAACCGAGTTCCGAAAACTTTTCAAAAATCTCTTTCGGGAATTCCCCTGTCTGATCACGCTCATCCGCACCCGGCTCTACTTCCGCTTCCGCAAAATCTCGAACCAGCTTGCGCACCATTTGTTGTTCATCCGTCAAATCAAAATTCATATCCAATACCCTCCATTCTTCTTTTACAATCTGGCATTGCCGTAAATTATTGCGCCAACAATTAAATTGAAAACGCTTTCATTTATCCGTGCACGTTAATCCGACTCACTTTCATCTATCCGCGTACTTTTAACCGACCCGCTTTCATTTTATTTCCAATTCACCTATAATTATAAACAATACAAAAAATCTTTTCTATGTGTAATTTTCCGAAAGAATTTGTGTGTTTTACACAAAAAACACAAAATACTCTAGCGTTAGGATGATAGATAATGCAAGATACGTTAACTCACCGGCAGCTCAAATCTCTTGTACATGTTTCCACTGTCATTAACTCTTCATTAGATATCGAAACGATTTTTGATTTAATTATTGGTGAAGCAATTTCTGCAGTAGATGCAGCAGGAGGTGGTTCAATTTGGGTTTTCGACCTACAGAAACAGCGCCTAGTGGCCAAATCCGCGCACGGCTTGTTTTATCCGCAAATCTTTAAATCGATTGAATTAAGCAGCGGCGAATCGATGACGGGCATGACGTTTCAAGCGGAAAAAGGGCTTGTGTTTCATAATGAAGAAGAAATCAAACAAGCGCTCGATACGCTCACCCCTGGCAACCGGACGCTGCTCGACGAATCTATTTCGAATAATTTCCACTTCACTTCAGTCATTTCATCACCGATTTTATTGAAAGGAACTTGCATCGGTGTCATCACGCTTGATTCATTCGATAAATCGCTTCATTTCAAGAAAGAAGATATGCAGCTGTTAGAAGCGATCGCCCAGCAAGCCGCTATCGCGCTCGAAAAATCGAATATTTATCATCAAGAGAAAAAAACCGTCCAGCTGCTGTCCCGCTCAATTGAAACGCAGCGCAACATCTCCAATCTCGTCGT
Source organism: Sporosarcina sp. P34 (assembly GCF_002743375.1). Taxonomy (GTDB): domain Bacteria; phylum Bacillota; class Bacilli; order Bacillales_A; family Planococcaceae; genus Sporosarcina. Next base: position 284,780 of record NZ_PDZC01000003.1, on the reverse strand, counting down.
CAACGGGGAAGGAATCCAGTCCATTATTGACTATATTTACAAAACAATCGGTGAGCATGTTTTCTTATTTGATGAAATGGGCGAACTGACCGCTTCCGCCTGCCCTGCGCCTGTTTCAGTAGAGATGAACAGCAAACTGCTACGCTTTGTGAAACAGAATGATCAGTCGCTCAACAGCCCGTACAGCGTCTTTGAAATCACATTTGGCTTTGAAAACTATCAATTGATTGCGCTGCCGTTGCAATCGAAAATAAAGCCGCTCGGCACACTCATCATCATCTCAAACGATCCAATCGGAGAAGTCGGAATCAACGCGCTCGAGCACATCTGCACGGTCCTCACGCTCGTGCTCGTAAAAGAACAAGCTGTCCACGAAACACAGCAACGTCTGCGAAACGAATTCATGACGAAAATTTTATCCGGCCAGGTGATCGATGAAACATTGACGAAGCAGGCAAAAAATCTGCAATTTGACTTGAACCGCAACTACATCGCCGTCATCGTTAGTATAGAAAACAAAGACAAATTGCAGCGCGGAGCTATCAGCGAAAACGTCATCAACAATCTGCTCTATATGATGAATACTAACTTCCTAGGAAAAAACTTGCAAGGTGCCGCGCTGATCGACCAAAACAAGCTCGCCGCCTTATTCTCCTACCCTGCCAAACTGCAGGCAGTAAACCCGGCAGGCAGCATTAAAGAGCTCGCCTTGCATTTGCAGCAGGAAATCGATAAAACATATAGTGAACTCGACATTACCATCGGCATCGGCAGAATGAAACCAAACCTCGCCGCTGCCCACGAATCATTCAAAGAAGCTGAAAAATGCACCTCATTCATGAAAAACTACCATTTCGAAGAACGTGCCCTGTCCTACACAGACCTCGGCATCCAGCGCTTCATCCTGCGAAATTCAGAAGAAGAGCTGCTCGATTTCGTCCACGAAGTCATCGGCCCACTCATTCAATACGAACGAGCCCGAAAAGGAGAGTTGTTGCAAACATTACTTACCTATTTACGTCAAAACCAAAACATCAAACGAACCGCCGTCGTCCTTCACGTCCACACGAATACGTTAAATTATCGCCTGAAACGTATTGAAGAAATTCTTTCAACCGACCTGACAGATGGCCAGCAATTATTTAACATTCAGCTGGCGGGAACTATTTACCACTATATTAAACGATGACAAGGGGACCGAATCATTGTCATTGTTTTCATCCAAAATCTGAGTTGCATAAATTCCTGGTTCCTTCGCATAAGAGAATAGGCTGGATTGTCCCGCTGCTGCGTAATCCCATTGTCAAGGTTTTCGCGGCATAACCTCCACAATAAAAAGCGCTGTAAACGTCAACTTCCCACAGTTTACAGCGCTTTTTATTCTATTTCACCCTAATGATTTCTTTACGTCTCCCGAAGGATTCAAACTACCGACCGACTAGAATTTTATGTAAACGTTATATTTAAAGGTTATTCAATATTACAGTTCTCAAACTTTGACCTAGTCAAATATATTATTATCTATATTATCCTTATAGTGCATTATATTTTAAACATAAGAAAAAGCACATTCATCTACAATTCATTTATACAAAATCTCGATTGACCGAGTACTGTAAAATTGAATCATAAGCGAAAGTGCTTATTTCTCTAAATTTAACGTTATATAACTGTACGTCCCAGGAGGACGTTAGAAAAGTAGGACAAGCATTGATATGACAGTGTTTGTGGCTATCTTGTGTAGCATTTGTGTAGTATTGAGTAGTTTTCTAAAACAGCCGCCTTCTATATAGAGGGTTGGCTGTTTTTATTTTCTTCTAACCTTTTTCTAAACGGACAGGCATTTTTATGCTGACAACGCCATATGATACATCAGAACCGTTAGAAAAAGTTTAGAAAGGAGGAGGCTCATGATGACATTGAAAAATGAACCACTACCCCAAATAGCAGCCAAATTAAATGAGAAGAATCATGCCGATTTAATAAAAATAATTGAGTCAATCCCGCGTACAGATCGATCCGAAACATACCGTGAAGCCTTGAGATTTTATTACAAGTACAAAGAGATTATCGTCACTTTACAAACCTTGTTTAAGTCCAATTGATCGTCTTGGTTGATGTCCTAATGTTGCACTTTGATAACTCAATGTTGACCGAATTACTACGTCCTGATGCATGACTAGATTGATGACTACTTCATCCACACAACTGGACATTACAAAACCTTCAGTTGCAAGCCACAACCATTTTATTTAACGTCTCGATGACTGCAACTCTTACTATGTAAGATAACCCCGTGGCGTTTACTTCAAAGAAAGGATGACGGCATGTTGTTTGAAATTCTAACCACTTCTATTATGGGTGGGATTGCGTTAAAAGCTTACACAAAAAAACAAGGCGCTTCTTCCAATGAATCGGGTAAAATCCAGCGCATTATTTCTCTATCTGGCCTAAATGTAAAGGATGGAAAAGACACATTGACCACTCAACTAATTAGAAAGAAAAAATATGATTGGGGATGGGAATATAAATACCGAATTCCACTTGGCAGAAGTTTTGAAGATTACCAGAACAAGCAGCACATACTAGAAGACGGATTAAATAATAGGCGTCAGAAATTATCCCTGACGGATTTAAAAGACCTACAATTTGATTCCGGAATCATCGACAGCTTGAAATCATTGTGGACGAATAAATTAAGCGAAACGAAAGAGATTGAATTGTCATTTGACGGCTTGTTGATTATTCGAGTTTATGACAATCCCCTACCTAAGCAAGTTGAATTCCAAGCGGGTGAAGATTGGAAAGTTCCAGTAGGAATAGCACGTGACCAAAACGCATTTAGATATCATGATTTCGAACAAATCCCGCACATTGTTTTAGGTGGCGCGACTCGCTACGGTAAATCTAACTTTATTAACTGCGTGATTTCCTCTTTAGTTCATAGTGAACCAGACCACACCAACCTATTTCTAGTCGATCTAAAAGGCGGTGTAGAGATGTGCGACTATGAAAATATTAAACAGACGGTATCTATTGCATATGAGCCAGAGGAAGCTTTGCAGACACTACAGGCAGCTTACCACAAGATGAGGAGTATACAGTCACAACTGCGTTCAATGGGTAAGAAAAACGTACAGGAAGCCGGCATGAAAGACCGCTATTTTATCATTGTGGATGAAGTTGGGGAACTGAACCCTGCGGAAGCTGTAACGCGCGAAGAAAAACAAATGAAACTCGCCTGTCAAACGTTGATGAGCCAGATCGCCAGGCTTGGCGCTGGATTGGGATTCCGTCAAATACTGGCTACACAATATCCGACAGGTGATGTGATACCGCGTCAGTGTAAGCAGAACTCTGACGCAAAACTATCGTTCCGTGTACAGTCCGCTGTGGCTTCACGCGTGGTACTAGATAGCGAAGGCGCTGAATCTCTTCCACAGATTAAGGGAAGGGCTATCTATCAAACGGCCGATAAAAAAGAAATATTACAAACTCCCTTCATTAAATCAGAAGTAATCCAAAGTGTAATCGATTCGCACAAGAAAGAAACAATTGTGGACGACAATGAACCGTCCGTCCGATTCATTCCAGTTAAAAAAGGGGTGAAAAATCATGTTGAACGAGCGGGACGAAAGAATATTGTTACTTTTGAAGAAGTTTGATTTCATGACGCGGGATCAATTAAATGAATGTTTACGGCTTGGAACGGTACGACATACAAATAGAATCCTCCACAACCTATCAGACTACTTAATGAGTATTCGCGAAGGTTATCAAACTATCTACTATTTATCCAAACAAGGAAGGTCATATGTGGATTGTGAAAAGGTGAGAAAAAAAGGCGGTCATGTCCAACATATCGTTATGCGAAATGAAATGTGGTTATTTTCTAGTCAACCGAAAGATTGGAAAAATGAAGTGAAGGTGTCAGACGGACATTCAACTGTCATCACGGATGCTATGTTTTCAGATTCATGGGATCGGAAACATTTTCTCGAAGTGGATTCCACGCAAACAATGAAGGAAAATCGCAACAAGATTAAACGATATGTCGAGTTGCTGAACAATGGATTGGTGGAAGAAAAACTAGGACACTTTCCAACCTTGGTATGGCTTACCACCACCGAACACCGAAGGGATCAATTGAAGAAAGAATGCACTGGGTTGCAAGCTGTCATGGTATTCACTATGAACGATATTAAATAATGAGGAGGAAGATATATGTTTAAAAAGAAAAGTGTGATTGAAGTTGTACCGGAATCGGAATACACGGATTTTAGCCACCGATACAATATTAAAGACGCGGCATTAGTAGGCGCTACGGTAGGTGTTGCAAGCCTTGCTACTTATGTATGGACTATGCCTGAACCAATAGCCGCTGAACCCGTACAGGCGATAGAGCCGATACTAGAACCTGTAAACGTATTAATGAATCAACCATCCATACCTATGAATAGCGATCTCCTACCCGTGACTAGTGACGTTATTCAGACGGGTGTTATTGGAGATGCTTCACTAAATATGCTAGCAAATGTACTAGATCCATTAATACAGCTACTAGTCGCTATCAGCTTCCCAATTGCTAGTGTCATCATGGTAGGAGGATGTTTCTTCTTCATGATAGGACGTTCTGAAAAAGCCTGGGAAGTAATATTTAATTCCGGTCTAGGATATGTACTAGTGCAGATGAGTCCTATATTCCTGAACATCTTACGTGAAGTAGGCAAAGCTGTATGAGGGCAAATAAAAAAGGCACCCATAAAGAGCGCCTTCTTACTACCACCCCACGCGGTAGTGTTACTTCTCACGAAAGAAGTATTTTCATTATAGCATAAAAAAAGCGACTCCGTCCGATTATGGATAGAGTCGCTTTAATTATTTTTTTAACTTGTAATTGTCTTTTTAAAGCTAACAAAAGATATTGCAAACTGCATACCTACAACGTTTAGTAAGTTGCGTTTAACTTTCTTATCTCTTTTCGCGAACCATACCAAGCAACCCAAGTACCGCTTTATCACCAGGAGTCGCTTTTTCGTTTGTCAGCCATGTCTCGCTAAAGCCTTGATCCACTCCATGTTTAACCGCAATCTCCTGTTGCCCTTTAGATTCCATAAACTTTACAAACTCATTTTTTAATGTCGGACTTGAGAATTCTAACCACACACGATTCTCCCCCTCTTTTTTATTATCACTCGCCACTTGCTGTACATCATCTTTGTCTTCCACAATCAACTGTACCCGCAACTTGCTATTGGATGGGATAACTACTTGTCCTTCCAGTTTGTATCCTGTTGGAATTGTCCAAGTAGGCTTTATCTCAAAGTGTGGACGATCCGGTGTACCTTTCCAATCGCCGCCCCAGGTAATGCCTAGCTTTCGAGCAATAGCGCCAACTCTGGAAAGTGTGTTTATGTCATATAAATTTTTAGGCGGTGCTACGGCTATATCCCACGCTCTACGGCTTGCGTGATTACTGTTTAATGTCCAAGTTACCTTTTGCCCCGGCCTTGTCCGTCCTTGTGCGTATAGATATTTTTGTCGGGCCTGACTACGATATGTTTCTGTTACAAATACATCTGTGATTCCTGATTTATATAACTCTTGGAATAATAGTCTAATAGCGGTCTGTGCAACTGTCGATAGCTCGGAAACGTCACGGCATGTGGATGTTACACTCATATTACTTACCCCCTTTTTTAAACACCGTATTAATAAAATCAATAAACACATCGGTAGATTTATCGTCATCTGTCAGTTTCAGATGGTTCAAAATAGAATTAATCTCGCTTAATAAATAGCCAGCGTACAATACATACAATGCACTAATACCAATTGGTTCTGGCACTAATAAAGCAACTGGGATAAAGTATACGCATAAGATCAGTAGTAGCATCTTTCGCGCAATCCCGAAAATCGCACGACTTGAAGAAAAGTCTACTTGTTTATTAAACTTTGCATTGATCCAGCCAAGTGTAAAATCAATAATATTTGCCCCCATTATTAAAGCTAACAGGTAAATTAACTTTGTATTGTCCGTTTCTAAAAATCGGTTTAACCAATCAATCATCTGCATAAACGTCACCTTTCTTTATTTGATTTTCAGAAAATAAAAAGAACGCCCCGAAGGACGCTCTCACTTAAATCTTGTTTTAATGTCTATCACCTTGTCGTAATCCTCGAAATTTAGATTCATGTAATTAGCAGGGTGATTGATTTCAAAATTAATTACTTGGAGATCCAAGCCGTTCACTTCCCATCTTGCACCCTTTTTCATAGAATATTTTTCAGAAGTGATATTATTAACCGTTGTTTCTTTGATGATTTCATCTTTGTATATAATGTTTACTTTCATGGACTTACCCCCTTTATGTTTGATTAATTCGACATAAATAGTGGTTGTCCTTCTTTGCTCACAATAAAAGAATAAACGTGTGGACGTTCCTTTTTTTATCTGTTTGTTTAATTGATGTAGCCATCCCATGTTGCACCGCAACGATCGCACTTAAAACGTTTACCACCGTATGTGAAAATATCTTGTAAATGTCCATAAGCCGCACATTTTAAATTAAATCTCCCCTTTTTAAATCCTACCATTTTTCTATTCTTCGCCATTCTTCCACTACCTTTCATATTTAATAAAAAGAACGCCCTTTTTAGGCGTCCTGGTTTTTGTTATTGGTACAACGGCGGAACCGGACAAGGCCTATCATTCGGTATAGTTTCTATACCCACGGATATTTCTGACGCTGTCGGCTTGTCGCCCGATTTTGTGACTGTTCCACCTTGTGCGACAATCTGATTTTCCACGCCTGTCAAATCCGTTTCGATAGGTTCTAAATAATTGATAGGATAGAAGTCGTCACGTTCTCTGACAAGTTCCCTCGTCGTATGGTCAATAACAGGGACGTTTGAAAAAAGAATGTTTTCTTTTCTTACGCTAGTTAATATCATTTTCCCATAAACTTGAAAAAATTCCCACGCGCCGCTTTCTTTGGTATAATATTCCGCCGGACCTTCTTCGAACAAAATCCCTAATCCGTCAAGTGAACTTTCATCGGTTAGCGACACGTAACCTGAAAAAATAACTAACCTTTCTGCATAGTTTGCGCTCGGCCACTCTACTATAACAAAGTTAGGGTTATCGCTTTTGGGTAAAGGAAACATGAACCTGTACGCCGGATCAATAGGGTAAACCGTTCCCGGCCTCACTTCCGGAATAGTCGTGATCGCGGCCACTAAATCCAATGCCGTAATATCACCTTGTGCAACCGTTCCGCCCTTGTCGCGTATCGCTTGCGCTATCGGCTGCAAGTCTAGCGGTTCTACATAGTCCGGGATAGTCGCGACCGCTATAATGATTTCTTGTAAACTAGCACCGTCCGCAACCGTTCCGCCTTTATCCCTAACGCTTTGTATTAGTTCGGTATAATCCGCCGGTTCAGATCCGCCGCCGTTGCCGCCTGTATTGCTTATTTTAAAATATGGCACATCATAACCCCCTTATTAATTAATATACCGGTCCCACGTCGCGCCACACGTAAAGCACTTGAACCGCTTTCCGCCATACGTAAACAAATCTTGATCGTGTCCATACATCAAACAATGCAAACTAAATTTTCCCTTTTTGAATCCCGCTACTTTTCTTCGTCCCATTTTCATCCCATCCCATCAATTTGTACTGTTGTTTCTTCTGTTGCGAAAACGTGAACGTTCTGAACGTTCCACCCTAGCGATATAGTCCGTCCGAAACCTTCCGGGATCAATAGACTGTTCGCGGTTGCCGTGTCGTTAAAATTGATATACACGGCTCCAGGACCAAGATTAAAAACTGTTACCTTTTGCGAGTTATGCGGAATTATTTGTTCCGTGTTTGCTGTTAGCGTACCTCTATAAAAATTCATTTAATAACCTCCTAATAGTTTATTAATGTTGATACGATCGCATTTTGTACGAGATTTTGATTTAGGCGGGATAAAGTACGGGAAACTCTCTTCCTCTTTTATCCTCCACACTTCTTTGAAATCCCAACCGCGTTTTTCATAAGTTGCTTTAATCCTCGCATTTTTTTCTGTTACAATTTCCGCGTAACGGGAAATGGAACCCAAATTCCCCATACTCTCAATGACGTAACAACTTTCTATCATGCCACCGTTATATCCGGCAATGTCTCCAAAATCGTTTTCATAATCCGGTGGCCCTGTGTTACTGCGTAATGCGGTTACACTTTTATTTAACGCGTAACTGTTTCTAACAACTCCGCCTAAATCACCGACTATCCCACCGACTTCGTAAGATCCCATAATGCTGCCATCGGCATAACAATTCATTACAACCCCTTCAAGCGCTCCGACGATGCCACCAGCTGCATAACCGTTATTGGATATAACACTTGCAGAAGTGAAACAATTCATTATTAAAGGCTCGTCACCACCTGAAACGTAACCTACCAACCCACCAACATTCTCACTGCCGTTTATGCTTCCTTCAAAACTACATTTTTTCATTGCACCGTCGAACCAGCCAGCTACACCGCCAACATATGATGAATCGTCACCATCTTGATTCGCGCGTCCTATGATCACACCAGAAGCAATACAATCCTCTATTATTGTATGTCCATCCCAATTAGGGCTGAATCCTAATAGACCGCCAACGTAACCTGTGCCGTTTACAGATCCGGAAACTTTACAATTTCTTATTTCCCCGCCCGCGATTTGACTAATTAAAATGGCTGCATAGTCGCCACCGTAGACTTTCCCTTCTATAATTTCTATGTTTTCGAAAGTGGAGTTTTCTGCATAGCCGAACAATCCGGCACAATAAACATATTCCCCTAGCCATCTAACATTAAGATTTGTTATAGGATGATTATCACCGTCAAAAGAACCCGTGAAAGGCGAATCCCAATCTCCTATCGGTTCCCATTCAGCAAAGTTATAAAGATCAATTTTTTTACTTTGCTTAAAATTAGATCCTAGATTATATCTGATCGCGTCTAAATCTGCTGCATCCTCTACTAGATACGGATTATTCGCTGTACCATTACCCCCGCCAAATGATCCGTTCGCCATTACTCAACCACCTCCACGATCTTACACATAGCCTGTATACTGACCTCATATCCGGCTGTGTCAATCGCTGTCGTGTCACAAACACCTTTGATAGCGGTTATTTTATCACCTGTATAGACTGGGCTAGTCACAATGGTGATGGGATCAGTTATAGCCGCATCTCCATTAATGCCAGTAGTGACAGACCATATCTCGTCATAACCTTCTTCGTATTTGAATTCAAACGTCATAGTATCTGCCAGTGCCGCTTTACCAAATTCTAAAAAGTAGCCATCTTGACCACCGACCACATCGTCAACATCTACATGCAATCCGTAGCCTTTGACAATGGATGATGCAGATAACTCACCATCTGATATAAATACCTCTACGTCATTCGGAAAATCACCCTCCACAACCAACAACCCGTTTTTAAAATCCGTATTTCCGTAAGATCTGGTACCGACTTTGACCAAGACTGTATAGAAGTCCAATACCGCTTCTGACATACGAATAGTAACCGGCTCGTTAGGATCCTCCACAGTTGTTGAGGCATAGTCTGCTGATAGTCCGGCTTTAAACTGATCGGTAATATCCGCGCCAACAATATTTAATGCTTGCGTCGTACCGGCTAAAAAGTCAATTACAGCCGTCCCTCCGCTTGGAGCATCTTCAGGGGGTTCATTGTCAACCATGAAAAATCCGCCGCCTTTAAAGTGGATAGATGTATCCTCTTCTTCGGCTTCTTCGCTATCTTCCTGCTCCCGAAAATACTCCGTAATATCTCGAATGACATTTCCAATGCTGATTTTGGGTGTGATTTTTTGAAACGGATCACGGTCATAACTCACTACGCGCTGTACAATATCAATATTTAATACCGGATCATATACACGTACACTATCGCCTAAATGTACTTTTTTTAGTTCGTCATACACCGCTACATAATCAGGATGATGAGCAAGATCCAGTACATCCACTTCAAGCGCATACCGTGGCACACCTTCCGTTAAATCGGTTTCAAATGATAGACCTTCGATGTTTTCACCAAGTTTAAATTCAAGTCCGTTATCCGCACCTCTACGTTGCAGCAAATCCACTTCAAAGTTATCCCAACGCAACTCCCCGCCCACGAAATTTGCAAGCTCTATCAGGCACTCCCGCACGCTTTTTTCACCCGGCGCAAAATACACAACATCCGTAAAATCAATAATACCCGGACTAAATGCTGTACCTTGTAATAACCATCCAACAATCTGTGCAGGTGTACCCTCAAAGTCCTCGCTTGTGTTGATAATGCGATTAAGACGATAACTGATATGATCACATTCCACATCAATACTCGGGATGTTATCGCGTTTTTTGGTAATACGCGCAATGTCAAACTGTTGACCTTCCAAGCGGACGCGATTTACAAAACTGATAAACTGCGTCTTGTCATCCACAAATGCAGTAAAGCTAAACATATAACCCGCATTGATCTGCTCATTGATTAATGGATTTTCAAAGTTTTCCAAGTAGGCAACATGAGTAGCGTCCATTCCAATTAATTCGATTTTATCCATGTAGCGCTACCCCCTTTAGTCCTCGGACACTTTTAATTCTCCTGCTAAAAACTCAACCGCGGTTTTGTCATTTGTGGAACGGATCGCGCGCTTTAATTGTGCATAGTAAAGTAGATTACCGCCTGTTTCCGCATCACGTAATCCGACATGTGTAATTGTGCCGTACCCTCCCGATTTTGTTGGGAATGTGACAGTATTCGAATTCTCACACATCATCAAAGCTTTTTTGCGTGAAGGTGTAGTAAAGGTGACAGGCAAGCGAGTATAACCCGTCACCTCGTCACCCTCGTCATCATCACCTGGGCTGTTACGATAAAGCGCCAAGTACACGTTTGAACCTAATGCATCAGCAAGTGTTTTGTGCTGTAAATATGTGCTTTTTCCCATCTATATCACCTCATAAGGTAACGCCCTAAATGTCACGGTAAATGTACCGTATCGTGCTATACGTTCCATTGAGTCTACGCCCCCATCTACTTTTGCGGAATAGGTATAATTAGGATCATCATCAAAAATTAATGGCGCTCTACTCTTCGTGGCCAACCATGCCCCAACCGCACGACATGCATTAAAAAAGGACACACCACGTGGCGCATCCAATTCAAAATCAACTTCTATTAGAATATCAGTTGCCGTACTATCCGGGATTAAAATACTACCTGGCTTGTGCGGTATATCAATATAGGTATCTTTGGTTTCTGCCATGATAGGCCGACGAATGTCCAAGACATCCAAGCCGACTGTCTCACAGCGTAAGCCGTTAAATGATACGCCCATTATCGACCACGCCCCCTTTGCCCTCGTTGTTGTAACACATACAATTCTTGCGATACTTTTTTAATATCTGCTTCTTCGCGGATTGTTGCAACTACATCGTATTGATTGGTGATAGTATCACCTTGATAAACAGCCGGTGCCTGTGACTGCATACGCGACATAACAGCAGCATTACTTTCCGGCACAGCTAAAGATTGTCGTGTGGAAGACATGGCTTTAATCTGACTACCTGCTGTTGCTAGTGCGCCATTTATATCTACAAGCCCTAACGTATCGCGCAATGCATCGTTAACATTACGTGCGATTTGTGCGGCCTGTGAGACAAGTGCCGACTCCATTTCAACTAATCCAGCTAGTAAACTATTACCTGCATCTCGTCCGATTTGTTGCATGCCTTGTAACTCGTCTTCAGCGGCAGATGTGACTTTCTTTAATTCTGCTACCCAAGCAGATTCTAACCCGGCTAACTCTTTATTTGCCGTGTCTGTCATTGCCTGGACGCTTTCCTTTGTAGCATCTTTCATTCCGGCCAATTCGTCCGTCGCTTGTTTTGTGGCTAGTTCCGCTTTTTCCTTAAATAAATTGGAGTATTTATTTAACTCGGAACCTGTCAACTCATTGAGTGCCAATAATTCAGGCAATGCTTTCGGCCCCATCTGACGTAACTCTTCAATGAGTGTGTCATCCACACCTTTATATTCAAGCTTTTCCATCTCTTTTTGCCATTGCTTAAATCCATCAACTTGATTATTCAGATTGTTGAGTAGATCTTCTCCTGATCGTTCCATATTAACTTCGAACTCATCAAACAAACCGGCAAAATTCATGTACGACTCACGACGGCTTTTAAATTCGTTGTTGTACTTGTCATTTGCATCTTTTACATCTGCAACCAACTTGTCATTTATAGCCTTCATCTGATCGGCATACTTTTTGTTGGTGCTGACTACATTGTCATTAATTTGTTTAAGTGTACGTTGGTATTCCTTTTGGGCAGATATGCGCTCTTTTGTACCTTTTTTAAACTGACCAATAGCTTTCTTCCAATACTCAGCTTCATCTTTTAATGACAATTGATCCAATGACTTTAAGTCTTCCGCATTTTGTTTGATGGCATCAAACCGATTCTTGGACGCTTCTTCCAATTCTTTGTCGGCTTTTTTAAGGGCAGCAGCGTATTCATTTTGTGCTTTAATACGTTCCTTACTACCTTCTTTAAATTGATTAATTGCCTTTTTCCAAATGGCTGCTTCTTCTGCGGCTGATAGTCCACCATTCGCACGTTTCTCTGCAATCTCCGCATTAACCTTTTGCATAGCATTAACCTGTGCATCACGCTCTGCTTTTGCGGACGCTTGTGCTTGTTTCTTGGCATCAGATTCTTTTTTCTTTTTAGCGGCCAATGCATCGCGGTCAGCCTTTTTCTGTGCGGCAACCTTTTCTTTTTCCGTTTTCTTTTGTTGGGATGCGGTTTCGTTTTGCGACTTCTTCAAAGCGGCAGCATAACTATTTTCTGCTCTGATACGCTCTTTTGATCCCGCTTTAAACTGGCTGATATTCGCTTTCCAGATAGCCGCTTCTTCTTTCGCGGATAGTCCGCCATTCGCACGACGTTTAGCAATTTCCGCATTTACTTTTGTCATGGAATCAGAAACAGCTTTACTTTCACTTTTAGCAGATTCCGCTTGTAATTTCTTACGTTCAGCCGCTTGTTTCTTTTGCTGGGCTAGACGTTCTTTTTCTGCTTTATCGCGTGACTTGGCATATTCGTTTTCCGCCTTGATCCGCTCTTTACTGCCTGCTTTAAAGTTGCCAATGCTATCCTTCCAAATTGCCGCTTCATCAGCCGCGGATGACGTGCCAGCTGCGCGTTTACCCGATATCTGGCTATTGACTTCATTGAGTGCTTTTGTAACCGCATCACGTTCAGCTTTAGCGGCGGCAGTAGCTTTCTTTTTCGAATCAGCCGCATCTTTTTTAGCTTGCTTATCAGATTCTTTTTTACTCTTTTTGACCTCATCGCTTGCCGCTTTACTACCAGATTTCACAACATCTTTAGATGCTTTCTTGACATTCTTTTCACTGGACTTGATACCGCTTGCCATATCTTCGCCAAACCCTGCACCGATTGCTTTTGTTTCTCCGATACCTAATACTTTTTTGATAGTATCAGGGATGGCATCCACAAGTTTCTGTGCTGCTGCCATGACCGTTCTAAACATAGATAATAGACCGTCAATAAAGCTTTGGATTAATTCGACACCTTCACGGAATAAAGAAATGCCCATAAAGAAATCTTTAATCTTTTGCCAGACATCCACAATAAACTGCCAGGCATCATGCATTTTTTCATTGATAGAATCAGCCATTTCTCCAAACTTTTTACGAACAGTGCCGGCAATAGAACTTACAATGTTAGAAAAGAAGGTGGAAATAGCAGACCAAATTTTCACGATTAATTCCGCAATCCATGTGAACTTCGCGCGGGTTTCATCACTCAAATTTTCCCACCAATGCACGACAGCAGACACTATCGCTGTTACGATTCCTGATAAAAATGCACCGATCTTATTCCAAATCTCTTCTAAAAACTGACCAATAGATGTGAATATTTCAGAAGTAAATGCGCGTATCTCGTCCCAATGAGAAACAATAAACGCAACCGCCCAACCCATAGGACCGGATAAAATGACAAGTAATGTCAAGCCCCACTCGGAAAGAAAATCCATGATTGCATTAAATATAATCATCGTCTGCTCTTTGACTAATTCCCAGTTGTCCACAATATACGCAATTACCCAACCAATAGGACCAGACAAGATGATGAGTAAGGATAGCCCCCACTCGGATAAAAACTCGCCTATTGCAGTAAATACTGCGACTGTGACCTCTTTGATCTGGTCCCAATATTTAACGATTAAATACGCTACTCCGGCAACTGCCACAATTAATAAAGTGATAGGTAAATTAATACCTGCAATGGCTAGTTGAATTACTGTAAATGCTTTGGATGCCAGGGATAATATAGCGGGTACCTTTGTCATAACCGCAAGAACAGAATTTGCAGAACCCGCTAACATCCCGAATAGCAGTAACACCGGACCAACAGCGGCAGCCAACCCCGCAATCACAACCAAGACGGCTTGTATTGGACCTGGTAAAAAATTAAATACATCTACTAATATTTGTAGACTTCCTAGCAATACTTCGAGCGCGGGTTGTAAAGCTTCAAAGATAGATATAGCCGCTTCTTCGAGTGCCGATGTAAATTCATCCCAACGACCTTTTAGGTTATCTGTCATGATGTCGTACATCTTTTCAAGCGCGCCAGTAGAATCTTCAATTTTACCTTTCAAAGAGTCGTAATCTTCGCCAAGCCCATTCATTAAACCTTGGAAACTCTTCAAATGTTCTTTACCGGCAATCATGGATATATAGTGAGCGCGTTGCTCATCGGTCATGCCTTCGGTTTTTTCTTTAACTTGTAGTAATACATTTTCCAAACCAATAAAATTACCACTCGCATCAAATGCAGATACGCCGATCTCATCCATTGCCTTTGCGGAATTACCTAATCCACTTGTCAGATTGGTAAAGATCGCATTCATCGCTGTACCGGCTTCTGCGCCTTTAAAACCTTTATCTGCAAGAATTCCTAATAACGCTGTGGATTCTTCAAGAGGCACATTAAAGGATGACATGTTACCACCAGCAACCAGAAAGGCTTCCATTAATTGATCGACTTCTGTATTTGAGTTGGCAGATGCCTGTGCTACCTTATCAAGAAAGCCTGGCAATTCATCTACTTCCATCTGCATGGCAGACATTGAGTCCGTGACCAAATCAGATGTACGTGCCAAGTCGATATTACCGGCAGATGATAATTTTAGGATAGGCTCCAAGCCTTCCATCATCTGCTTGTTATCCCAACCCGCCAACGCCATGTACCCAAGCGCATCAGCAGAATCTTTTGCGCTCTTGTTTGTCGTGGCACCCATCTCACGTGCCTTGTCTTCCAAGTCTTGCAAATCCTTACCTGTCGCACCCGAAACAGCGGCAACTTGACTCATACTAGCTTCAAAGTTTGCCCCGATCAAAACGGCAGCAGTACCAGCTGCTACAATTGGAGCCGTGACTTTCATCGTCATATCTTTTCCGATTTCCGTCATTTTCTTGCCGGCTTCTTCGAGTTTTTGAGCAGTTTGTGCAAGCTTATCATTTTGCTGTTCAAGCGCTGTATTCGTGGTCTTGATTTCATTGGCAAGCTGTTGTTCAGCTGTTCGCGCTTCAAGTAATTTATTTTCATATACCTGAACTTCGGTGGAGCTTGCACCGTATTGTTGTTTCGCCTGTTCTAATTGTTGTTCATAGTTCGCAACTTTTTGACCAGCAATGTCATGAGCCTGATTTAAGTTATCCATCTGCGCGGATAGCTTTTGTGATTCCGTTGCATTATCACCTAATTGCGCTTTTTGCAATTCATATTCAGCGGTCAATTTCTCGCTTGATTGAGCGAGTTTTTCTTCACTGGCTTGCAATTCCCCAAGCTTTACAGCGGCATCAGAAGTAGCGGCCGCACGTTCAGCTTCAGCGGTTTTTGCTTTTTCCAGTAATTCGGTGGTACGAGTAATATCATTCGCAATTTGTTGTTCGGCAATCTGATTACTACGCAACTGTCGTTCAAATTTTTGAGCTTCAGTGGAGTTTTCGCCCCATTGTGATTTCACCTTTTCAAGCGCGGCAGCAGTAGCGGCAGTTTTTTCTTTTGCCAAATCATAACGTTGCTCAAGTCCTTGCATAACGGCAGATAGCTTGTCAGATTCAGACGCACTATTTTTCATTTGCTCTGATTGCAATTTCATCTCTTGTCGCAACTTTGCAGATTCTTGGTTCATGTCCTTCATCGCTTTGTTAAATTCTTGATTAAAAGCTTTAAAGGTTACTTTGATTTCGTTGTTATCTTTCGCCATGTCCTCACCTACCTTTCTTTGTTATTTAGGATTGTTGGACCAGCCATCATAGGCGAGTTTGTTTTGGTAGATCCGCTCCACGTCACCTATCGGAAAATGCCAAAAAACCTCATCGCTTATACCAGCAACAAGGCAATAGACTGTATATAGGTCCTCCACACTTTCATATTTGAGAGTGGGTGGTTTTACTTTTTTTTATCTTGTTTGGTTGAACCAATTAATCCGGCTGCAAAGTTGTTATCATTGGAAAATGATTCGGAAATCAAAGATACATATAGAGTGAGTGTTTCGGTAAAGTCCAAATGATACAGTTCCATAAATTCTTCAAAATCCATCTTCACACTTTTGTTTGCCCCGATAAATGCCAGATAGATTACATTAATCATCGGACCATCATCAATTTCAGATAGTTTTTCCAACTTGTCAAAGTCGTTTCCGCCACCCGCTAATTCAATGCCTTGCAACTCCTGAAACGCTCCCAGTTTCGCAAACTCCGCGATCAAACTATTTTCAATTAATCCTAAATCTCGACCGCGACGCATAGCAGCATTCGTTAAATAAACAGGGTATTTCTTGACGTTTACATAGCGTTGCTCAAATTCGCCTTCTACTTCCACAGCTTCTACTTCTTTCAATTCCAAAACATGAATTTTTTTACCCATCTTTTTCATTCCTCCCGATTTTGTTTTTTTCACCTAAAAAAATAACCCCACTGTTGCCAGTAGGGTGCGTTACTTATGGGATTGGCACAGCGTTAACTAGTTCTGGTGTAAAGGCTGTATGCCAATCTGTCTTAATTGCTTCATCTTCGACTTCAGCAGTCAATGCTTCGTAGTAGAATTTATCGTTTGAATCAACAAGTGCTGTTAATTCCATTTCAAGTAGTGCTACTTCATCCTGTCCATTTTCGATAGAAATCTGGAAACCAGAGTTATTTGATACGTTCGGGAACGCAATTAATTTCACTTCATCTTCAAACTCATCCACAACATCGGCCGTGAACACAAAACGCTTACCTTTGGATGTTGGGCCGTACGCGTATACTCCTTTTTTCAAGTCCTCGTTTGACAGACCAAAAATATCACGAGCGACCTGCACGGGAATGTGTGCGGAAACAGTCAGATTCATTTTTTGCGGAATGGTACGTTTCTTGACTTCGATACCTTCACAAATTTTAACGATTTCCTTTGATTCCGTTTCACCTTCAATTGAACCTACGCAACCAAACGGTGTACCCTCTTTTGCTACGTTGTTTTCATAAACTTGGATGCTGGCATTCTTAATTGCCACCGCATCAAATTCTGTAATTACATTTACCATCTATAAAACCTCCTGTATTGTGTCTGTAATTTTGTTATTCATTAACTTTAATAATTGTGGAACGGTTGCATCCATTGCGCGACCTGTAAAGTCTTGCTCATCTGGATTAGATCGCCCACGCCCTTCATCAGGGAAAATCAGATAGCCAAAACTACCTTTATTCTTTGCCGCCCCACCTTTGGTGACAACGGTAAAGCCCAAGTTTTCAGTTTCTGAACGGCTCCACTTGGAATACTTCGCGTGATTCTTCTGCACATTAGAAACAGGCATTAAATGCGTGATTTGTTTAGTCACTAATTCAATACCTTTCGTGTGGAGGACACCATTCATTGCTTGTTCAGCTTTACCTGGTATCTCCAATAATCGTTTTTCAAGTAATTTAATATCCTCGTAATCTACTTCAAATTTAGCATTTGCCATATGGGATCACCCTCGCAAACGTCAAAATAACACGGTCCACAAATTGATCCGTGTCTTTCTTTTGCAAACGTTGTTTTTGGGTTCTGATAAATTCTAATCGTGGCACGTTGTCCAACGCGTCCACAATGTCAATGGTGCGTTTATCTATGTCATCACGGTTTTCACAATAATAATAGACCGTCAAAACTTGAGAGACTGTTTTCATGTCTCGATTTTTGGACATGGGACCTGTTTCGTACACCAAGCAATGGTAGTCATCTAATAATGATTTTTCTTCATCTGGTGCAATTTCATCTTCATAAACCGGCAGACCGAATGTGGTCAATCCCTGATAAATTAGATGCAGTTGCTTATCCATAAAATCATGTGTCTTACTCACGATCCCACCTCCTGCAAGTACAGATACAGCTCATCATTTGAACGATCAGCATCTACTTTGATAACGTCAAACGTCACACCGGATACCTTTACACGTTTACGACTAAACGACCGATAATTAGGCGGTAGTGGTGTTTTAACCTTCATGTCCAGACTGCGCGACATAACATCTGCCATTTGATAATCTTGCTCACGACAAGACTGCTCACTATAAGCCAGGCGGCCTTCTTCCACAAACACGTTTCCTATTCGTTTTCCGGTTTCAGAACGTCCTGTTTCGGTTTGGCCATATTGCAGATAGCCATCATTGTACGTCTTGCGAATGGATTTCATCAGACATCACCTTCTTCTTTTTTAAGGCAGTCATTAGAATCAACCGCTTTAATTCAGGTGCATAATTAATTTCAAACTCATCACCCGCATTGTTACGAACATATCGACAACGCTCAAGCAATAGCTCAAGTTTGTCATCTTCCACAGTTAAATCAAAAACCGCCCCGGTCATACCTTCAAGGTACAACTTGGAGCGGTTCAATAATTTAGTTAGTTGATCGTCATCGTCTGTCCAGGTGATTTTCAGCTTGTCTTTCAAAGCTATCAATGCCGCGGTCATTTCGAATCGCTCGCTTTGATCTCCTCACCTAAAAACGGACGTTTGTACTTATTTTTATTCCCCTGCAATTCAGCAGCGCGTTTCTTCGTCACTTTAAAACCTTCGGCAGGGTAGACTTCACCTTTTGTGTATTTACGGTTTTCGTGATCTTTTTCGATAAACGTTTCTAAAACTTTATACATGCTTATCCCCTCCTATTAAGGTACTGGCACAGCTTCAACTGGAGTAAGTGACATATTGGCAATGTCAAACACTGTAAATGCTTCATTGTCGAGTGGACGGCCGTTAATTAATTGACGGACCAAGTATAGGCGTTGATCCTCAATCATGCGAAGCACATCCGTAGATTCTAGTTTCGCTTGTGACCCGACACCCATAAAGTAATCTGCCGGTTTACCTGCAACAACTTTACCGATTGGCACAGCAGGAGTACGAATAATCTCTAATCCTGGGACAGCAAAGTTATTAAACGTCCATGATCCATCATCTTTTTGTTTTGCGCCAATCGCGAAAAACTTAGATGCATAATCAAGTGGATTAATAATTAGCGTGATGCCTGTGTAATCCCGTGTACCGCCTTTTGTTGTCGGTGCAAGGATTAATTCACCGATTGATGCAGGGCTGAAATCAGGCAATGCTACCGGTGTTTTTTCTGGATATATGCCACCTGATACTGCACCATCTAAATCGCGCATCATACCAATAGGCTTTTTGTTACCATCACCGTTGACAGCCACTTTTTCAAGTTCAGTTGCCATGATTTCAGTTAGTAATGTACGAACGTAACGATCCAACCATTCAGGCCCCAACTCAAACATCGCTTTACATACAACCAAGAAACCGGAAAGTTTTTGCATGCCCATGTCAACCGTTTCAAAACCGTTGTCAACCATTTCTTTAATCTCGTCACATACATCGCCCCAGTAAGCAGTAGTTGCTCCTTCTTTGCGAGTAACCCACATTGTTGCGGCCCCTGTTGTCTGCATGTTAATTCGAGATAGCAAAGGATGCTCCGTTGCCAAATCTTCAAAGATGCGATCAAATACCGTAGGCGGTACGAGTGCAGCTACACCGTCAAATGATTCTACTTCAATTGCCGCATTGTAAAACTTCTTTTCGGCAGTCGTAAGAGTGCGAACACCACGGGCATTAAGTGTAGCCTGGTCCCAGCCTTCTTCTTGCGATCTTTTGGCTTCTGCGATCGTCTGATCCATCATTGCCTGATAATGCTGTTGATTAGCTTCGTAGTTTTCTACGATTCGTGCGGCTACTTCAGCAGAATCTCCATTTTCAAACGCCATTTTTAATGCTTTGATTTGCTCATCTTTATTGATAGCCGGAACTTGTTTGTCCGGGTTTTTAATTCCTGTTGTCATGTGTCATGACCTCCTGTTTTTGTGTATTAAAAAAAACGCCTATTATTCTTGGCGTTTGAATCGATCTAGCATATTTGTGGAAGTGGATGCGGTAGGTTTCAAAGGCTCCGCTTTCTTGAATCTTTCCAATAAGTTGTTTTTAAATCGTTCAGCTTGTTTGGCCACAACTGTTGGATCTTCCACTTCTATTTCTTCATCAGCAAATCCGAAAGTAATCGCTTCACTAGCGGTCATCCATGTTTCATTGGTGAGAAGTGTTTCTACTTCTTCGCGATCTCCTGCAAACCTTGTCATATATACATCAACAAGAGATGCATCTAAACCAGTTAGCGCTCCAAGTGTTTTGTTAATATCCGCTTTCGTTCCATAAGCAAATGTAGACGCTTCATGAATCATCAGCATAGATCCAGCGTTCATATAAACCTTGTCACCTGCCATTGCAATAATAGATGCAGCAGATGCCGCTAGACCGTCAATGTGGATGACAACTTCAGCAGTATGATTCTTTAGCTGATTATAAATAGCGATTCCGTCAAACGCATCACCGCCACCAGAATTCAAGTGAACATGAATAGTTTTTGATGTAACATCTTTTAGCGCTCTATCCACATCGGTAGCAGAAGTGGAATCCCACCAGTAGTCTCCAATCTCTCCATAAATGACAAGCTTAGTGGAATCTGTCTCTGCATTATACTGTGCTTTAAATTCATGTTGCACATCAGCCATATACGCTAAATCTTGGTTTTTAAATCGTTTACGTTTCATTCATTCTCACCCCCTTTCAAGTTTCTTTCTGTGACATCCACACGCTCATAGTTTTTGGTAACATACCGTTTATTTGCTATCTCATCATCAATAGGATCTTTGCCCAACTCCGCAAGTACATCATTAATCGTCATGCCACCGATAGAAAATAGTTTGTCTACTGCGACAGCTAATTGATTTATATCAACCGTCTTAATTTTGGATGTATCTAGCTTTAAATAAGTACGGTCCATATGGTCTTGACGAGTGTACAGCTTGCGGTTAAATTCATCTGCGATCATTTCAGCAGGTGTACTTAATGCGAACATGATAAAGTTGTCGGTTTGCTTTTCAATGTCAGCCAAATCGCCTTTAAGCAATCCACGTGGTACATGAAACGCCATGGCAACATAGTTAAATATGTCATCAACCAGATTGCCGATGTCGCGGCTGTCAGATAATCCTTGCGCGCCAGCTTTTGAGTCAGACATATCTTCCATCTCATAACCCTCTTGCAAATCAAACGTTGCACCAGACACATCAGGATCAAACCAGTTTTTCATTTGTGCATCTCGCATATCGTCAAGCGCTGTCTGTATCTCATCATCCTGTCTGCGTAAAAAGTCACCTTTAAACATTAAACGTTTAGTGTTTTTGCGCTTGTAGTACGCCATACTGGATGCAAGTAATTTACCGTAAGATTCGTATAAATCATCAATCAACTTGATAATGTTCGCATCTGTCAATTTAAGATAAAATACTTCTGCTTCAAAATAAACGCGGTTCATTTGCAAATCACCAATTGTGATATTTTTATAAATGTTTGGTTTAAATGCAAACTCCACACGTTCGAAGTCATCCGCAATAAAATATTTTTCTCCACCGTCATTAATAATCAAACATTCGCCATCGATAAAGAATTTACGGATTGCTTTATGAAAGAACAGTGTGGCGTTTTGATTTTGGTTTGGCTGTACATTTAGCAAGTAGTGCAAGTTTTGGCGTGTCGGTTTTCCATTTTTATATGTCTGAAATTCACACCTTGCTAACGCATTGGCGATTAAATCCACACAAGTTTCAATGGCAAGCCTTTTGTAATAAACCTCTGCTTGCAACATAAAATGACATTCATCTAAATTTAATGTCCTTGTACCTTTGTTGAAAAACGCTCTTGCCCAATCGAATACTCCCAATTTCTCACCTCCTAATATGTCCGTACTCGGAACGCTTTTGTGATATTTTCTTTTGTTAATGTCCGGCTTTCTTGAAGTTGTGCATCAAATTGTAATGCATGCAAAAAAGCCGCAAACCCATCAGTCTTACGGGTTTTCGGTTCTATTTTTTCATATGTGATATTGCCCTTACCGTCATATTTAACATAAGTATTATTGGTGTACCAACGCATCATCATATCGTCACCGTACACAAGATTTTCATAGGCAAATAATTCTTCTACAATCGGCTGCAACATGGTATGTGTTTTTGTACCACTACGAGCAATGTCTAATTTAAAACCGTACCCTTCAAACACTTCGCGTAGATGGTTAATCCGGTACATATCGCTCGTAATCATCTTAATATTGTGCTTTTTAGATTGTTCTAGGAACCAACCCGCGATAATGTCAGGGTTATTTGTTTCTTCTTTAATAATCGTTACATATCCCTGTTTAATCGCCAATTCTATGTCTACGCGATAGTTCGCCAATAACAATGATCGATGATTAATAAACGTGTGATGCTTCCAATATCGCTTACCGTCCTTTTTAAACAGCAAGCCACAACCGACAAAATCCCGTGTATCTGCATAGTCAATCCCACCGATACAGTCCGCACCTTTAAAATCAGGAAACTCTTGATTAGTAGCCGCGATCTTATCCCAGTCTGCCACTCCATCAGCAGATAGTTGAGAAGGAATATTCATTCGTTTGGTCATGAACTCCATACGAGCAGACGGACGTTCTTGCATTCGATCATATTCAATCGTCATTTCCAGTTTTAAATCCGGTAGATGTTGAATAGACGGATTGGCTTTTTCCCACATTCTTTCATCGTGGACTTCTTCTGGATCGTCCAAACGGCAAAGGAAAGGAAACATGCGAGAGTTCGGCAAATCACCATTTAACACGCGATCCGCTTCTTCCTTGATTTGATCCAAAAATCCATCCCGTACATTTCCATCAGTTGTCAAATAAATACGTCTAGCGCGTGGGACTTTACCTAGGCCGGATGTAAATACTTTAATATTATCTTCCGTTTCATAAGCATGAATTTCATCAAATACAACGACACCAGGACGGAAACCGTCTTTCGTTTTCGCGTTGTTCGTATAGTACGCAATTTCCGATTTCGTTTTATAATGCCGAATCACTTGCAACGTTTTCCGAAAATGTTTTTTGAACGTTTTCCAATGCTCATCCAATACATCGTGTAAGTCTTTAAATGATGTCATAGCTTGTTTTTCGGACGTTGCGACAATATCCACGTTATACCCGCGCACACCTTGTTTCCCCAACATGTGGAAGGAGAGTGCGGCCAAAAATGCGTTTTTCCCTGCACCGCGTCCCATGTACAGTAAAAATTCATTGAACACTAAAGATCCATCTTTATAAAATAGTCCAAACATGCAAGCAATCACGAATTTTTGCCATTTGAATAATTTGAACGGGAAATACTTTTCAATCGATTCAATAGCGTCTTCTACTTCGTCATTCCGGACTTCCACAGATGAAGAGGAGGACTTTTCTTTTACTAGTTTAATTAATTTTTTCACATCTTTGTTTACGACAATTTCGCCTGATTCAACTGCCGCAATATACTCTTCGATGTATGGATTAGTAATCTTCATCTGGATCAACTTCTGGTTCTTGTCTGACTGGCTTCAATCCCATTTCCGATAACAGGCGCAACATTTGATTATTCGTTTTCGTATATTCTGGAATGGATGGATTGATTTTAGAACCTGTACTCGTCATGACCTTCACACCATTATTATGAAAATCCACTTCAAGTGCTTGTGCCATATCCCACATGGTCAAATAATTGTCTACCATATCCATGTGGTGTTGTGCAGTCGTGCCGTTTTCCTTCAGTTGCGAGACAAGACCTTTTTTGATCTTCCCTCTTTTTTTCAATTGAGCTTCGTTCAATTTCCTCCCTCCTTTAAATTACATTTTTTTACTTTCCTTTATACATGAGTAAAGCCAAAAATATAAATAGTCGTGGCCCCTCCTCGTTGAATGGTTCCCCGAAAATTTTTCAAAAGTTTTGACCGGGGGGTGTATTATTTTAATTCACGGCGGAGTTCGTCGCGTTCGTTGAACAATTCTTCCCTGTATTGCACTAATCGTTTATCTTCTTCTCTGCAAGATTCAATTTGTGACTCCGTATGTCTTAGATCGTCGCTTAATCTTTCCAATCTCTTTTCGATTAATCGGTTTACGTATTCACTCATCATCTACACCTACCCTTTCGGTTGTTTGGATTGTATTTTGCCGAACCTTTTCGCTTTGTCTCCCATGGTGGTGACGGATTGACAAGGTCATCAATTTTATTTTGCATGGCTACCGCCCACCGACTCAAAACATATGATCTCCAATACATATCACCATCGCTCCTCATTAGTAAATTTAACTTCATGCTGTTCATCCAATCGTTCATGTACTTTGTTATGACAGGCAATGCATAGGCTTTGTAAGTTAGATAGACTCAATGATAGATGCGGATGAGTCTTTACTTCTTTGATGTGATGGACGTTCTCTACACGATGATACTTGCCCTCCGCCTTGCATAGCTGGCACTCATAGTTATCTCGTTGTCTTGCCTGCTCACGCTTAGCAAACCATTCTTTGCTCTTATAAAACTTCATGAGTTGACCGTCGTTGATCCAGTTGATTAACTCTTGCATGCGTTTGTTAGTTACCATGTCAATCACCAAGCAACCAATGAAGTAATGAAGCAATTACACAAGTGAGCATCATCCCTGTTATAAAAAAGAAAATGTTTAATTCTGTCATGACTGCTCACCCTTGTTTATATCCCATGGGTTATAAGTAAGTGTGACCTTGCGACCCTTGCCACAGCAACCAACCACGAATGGTATCTCTGACTTGTACCATCCACGACGGACTAACTCACGTAGTAGCTCATTGTCTTTGTAGTCTTTGATATCCATTAACGTCCACTCCCTCTCACTCCACGTTGTTGCATCTTGATTAGTTCCTGGGCGATTCTGTCAACGTCCACATGCTCTTTCACGTTGATGATTACGTTGTCTATGGTATAACCGGATTGCTTTTCTTTTTCCAATACTTCGATACGCTTTTCTAATTCCGCTATCTTTGTTTCTGGACGCTTGTCAGGTTTTTTATTAGCGCATGTATTTACCGTACCCCATCTGAATAGGTCTACATAGTTACCATCGCAAACAGGACAGAAGGCAACGACTTCATCGTTTGTGTATGTCACACCTTCATGCTTGCACCTGATACATTTTCTTCTCATACCTTTAATGTTTTCTTTCATAAGTTTCTCCCCCTCCATAAAATAAAAAGACACCCGATGAGATTCGGATGCCTTTCAATGTTATGGATTATTCAACTTCTTCTATGTCACCATCTGGATAGATGATATAACTTTTTAATAACATGCCAGAACCTATCGCCTTGGCATCGTGTTCTTCTTTGTCGACGTATTCTTTTACATCTGCATATAGTAATCCGCTCATCTTATTTACGATGGTAGTAGTGTTAGTAGTAAAGTTTATTATGTAATGAACCTCATCGTCTTTCATGTTCTTTTTTTCGTAAGATAACAAGTATTCCAACACATCTTCATTACCGGACATGACTAATTTCTTTGCTTTGCCAGTAGTATCATTCCTGACTTTACCCGGTTTCATTTTCTTTAATTTTGAAAAGTCTTTATCACTTACACCAACAATGCGATCATGGTCTTTCACGTCATCCCATGTGGATTCATTCGGGTTTCCTGTTGCTTCGGTTTTTGAATCGTCACTTCCACAGGCTGCTAGTAGCCCAACCATTAATAATAATACCCATAGTTTTTTCATTTCCATTCCCCCTTTTGGATATTGTAACCAAAACAGAAGAAAAAAAGAACCACCCAGTCGGAACAACTGGATGGAATCAAATTGGAGGAGGAACTATAAAGCTTAACAACTCGGCACCAACCAGGCCCCTGTTGTCAGTTCTTTATGTTCTTACTATATCGCGGATTTTCAATAGTATCAGCCTTTTGGAATGGTGCTCTTTCGTGACACTTTTATAATGCACTATATTCCTTCGCCACTTGCATCGCTCTCATTATTTCAGCATGACGTTTTTTAATATGACTAGAACTGTAACCGACATCTTCAGCTATCTGTTCAAGCGTCTTGCCTTCCACATACTTCAAGAAAAGGATTCTGCTTTCTAATCCCTTGAATGCTTTCATCATTTTTTGCATATCATAGAAATCATTCATATTATGAGCGAGTTCATATTCAATCACTTCGATTCGTTCTTCTAATTGAGCGCCATCTGACTCTGCTGTTAATTTGTATTTTGCAAGATCACCCGAAACCCATCTATGCAGTTCTTTACCGGAACGTTCAAGATTATATTCTAGGTACTCTATTTTCTGTTTAAGTTCTTGATAATCCTTTAGCCATTCGAACAATATAAGCACCCGCCTTTTTTAATTAAAACATCCCAGTCTTTAAAAAATGTCGTGCTTGATAATAAAAACGATGGAGAATATTATGCCCAATCATCTGCTTGCTCATTGGTACGATTTCAAAGTTATATTTCGCCTTTAAACTTTCCAGTCTGCCTTTTAATGCTTTTGGATCGTACTTTGAACGGTAATCACCTTTTGCGATCTTTTCATCAAAATCAGGTTCTTCCACAAACAGGACAAAGCGGCTACCTTGCGCTCTAATCAATTCATTGATAAAAGCATGTTGGGTATCTTTTTGTAGATTACCCGTAATTTCATCTACTCCATTTTTCCTTTCGATGAATGTATTCATGTATAAATCGCGTTGAATACCTAACTCTGGATTAGCCGGAATCATGCAACCATAATCACCATGATCTAGTTTCTGAATCTTTACCGGTATACTTTTTTGCTGTAAATATTTCAACACATGACCATTCACTTTTTCTCTTGTATCGATAACGATGGTCAACGTCTTTAATATTGCTTCGATTTCTTTATCGGTGTACTTGTAATGGATCAATTTTTATCACCTACTAACAGTTCAGGATTTTTGTAAATATTACTTTGCACGAAGGAAAGACTAGTCGCGGTTTCTTCAAACTCGTAATAATCAACAGCTTCACCTGAAGCGCCAACAGGATTGAAAAGAAACAATCCGTACTCATCCCAAATTACTTCATGAAGATTTTGATGAGGATATTCAATTAAAATATCACCTTCATAAATCTCATATCCCGCACCATCTTTTAAACCTGTATAATGTAGCCAGACCAAATCTTCGTGCTCGAAATCTTTCATTGTGAATTCTGCTTTTATTGTTTCCCAGTCATACATTTCATTATGTCGTTTATCCCAAGCGCGAAACTTAATTTCTCTATTCATTCTATTTCCCTCCCTTTACAACGTCGTAGCATTCGTTTCTAGGCTCTATAAATCTTTGCAAGAGTAAATGTTCACCTTTGACGTAATTCGCCAAGAAGCGACTGTTAGCTACTTATTCCGACTAGCCCATGAAACGGCACGTTTATAAAATTCCGTTTTCATCTCATTTGATTCATCATTTTCATATTGCCGATAATCATCGTATGGATCACGCCAACCATTACGAGCAAGTACAACGGTCCAATCATGCAATAAATTTAATGATTCATTATCCGACAATAGCCAGGTATTCATTTTTTCATTCTTTGTCCATCCACAATATAATTCCAACGCTTTTCGAATTGTAATATCGGGACCGGTTGCACCCTCCCAACTTTTAAACCAATCATCAATTTGATTAAAAATCGGTTCCGCTGATTTCAATACTTCTGGATGGATCAGGCTCGCATTGTTTAGTGCAAGCCTGCCGTCTTTTTCATCACGATAAATTTCAGCGCCGGATTTCCAGATGAGCGAGAGTATTTTTAGTGTGTTAGTCATAATACTTCCGCATCCAGAAAATAAATTTTTCCATTAATTTTAGTTTTCTCGTATTTCTTTTCGAGGGTTTTATACAGTTTGTTTTTTGGATAAGGTAAAGTGTTCGACTTTCTACACCAATCTTTATAAGTATTATAAATATCCATGCCCAAGCATTTAAACCCATCGCGTTTTAATACTTTGACACTCGTGAATTTTGATATTTGATGTTTTACATATGGTTTTGCGTAAATTTCCAAATTAAACGCCTCCTAGTTATCAGGATTTTTTAAAAACCTCTTAAAGTAACTGAAACGTCCGTTAAATAACCCTTTTTTCGTTCAGTAACTGACGCTCAACCCTACAGACGCAACGCTTCAAGTTGTTTTGAGTTATTATGAGTATCAGGAAATCCGGTTTACTGAATACTAATACTCTTATATATATATTTTATTTTTATTTTTTAAAGTTATAGAAAAACCAATAATTATAATAACTCATTAAAAAATAACCCTGTTAAACCATTGGTGCTATTGACTTGTTAAAAAACGCCTTGAGTTACTGAACGATTTAAGTGTTATTGAGTGACCTTGAAAAAGCTACTTTCTTCATTTTCGGTAACTCCTCCAGTAACTGGCGCGCGTTCTTTTATGGTTATTCCTGTCAAAAATGTCTTATTTCCAGTTCCTTTTGTTTTTCCGAACCCTTTAGTTTCCAACATTCGATAAAACGAACGATTTCCAAGAGATCGTTCACCCGAACCAAAACACCACTTGTCATAGACGTTATATAATTCCTTTGCTTCAATCTGAATTGCTTCATTTTTAGGCTCATCTATATAACAAACTTCATTCAAAAATGGAGCGAGAATGTCCATATCGTCTTTATAGTTTCCGGTTGCATCCGTTACTACTCTCGGTTCTTTTACTCCCGACTGCTGCCACTTCAAGCAACCTTCAATGGCCCAGTTTAAAATCCCTGGCATTTCAAGCGACAACTTTTCTTCAAGTTTTTTATCGCGTTCATGCGGTTTTAAACTCAAAGTAAATGGGATGATCTTCACCCTGCGCCAAATACCGTCATCTACACCACCGATGATCGGCTTGTGATTCGTGGTGAAAAACACTTTAAATTCCGGAATGAACTCGAAAAACTCTTGACGCAAGAAGCGCGCTAGTATCGCTTCACCACCAGTAATAGTTTTTACAAGTGATTCTTGTAACTTTTCTCCTTCTTCGGATTCAACCGCTGATACAAAACGGGAACTAGCAAGCCTGGCAATGTCGTTGTTGGCACCATCGCTTTTACGCTTGATAAACGTTTCCGAATTTGTTTGTAGACCATAATCGCCTACTAGTTTTTTAATCGTATTGACAAAAGTAGATTTACCGTTAGATCCACCACCGACTAGAAAATACATAGATTGTTCGGAAGTATCACCAGTCAGCGAATACCCTACCAAACGTTGCATGTAATCAACCAGATCCGCGTCACCTTTAAATATTTGATCTAAAAACGTCAACCAAACGGGACACTTTGCCTTTTCGTCATATTCGACATTTGCTATTTTAGTTAAATTTAATTCGCGATCATGCTGCTGAATTTTCCCTGTTTTTAAGTCAATGATTCCGTTATCTACGTTAAATAAAAACTTGTGAAGATCGAAATCGTTACGTTCGCCAGGTACCAACGGCATTAAATCTTTTATGCTATTCATCCGGATATTACGACGTTCGCACATACGTGCCCACTTGGTTTCCATCTCATCATCCGACTTGTATAGACCGCGTAAAACTTTATTGGTAATGCGTTCGATTTCCTTTTTAGTGTCCACACGCCAACGTTTTCCATCCCATATAAGCCAACCCATATCCCCTACATATTTAATTGTGTGGCCATATTCATATGCGATCCGCTCGGCATTTCCTAATTCAGTCAAACGGAACTTCTTTTTCGGCTTGTCCTCCACATCCTCATTATTGTGGAAGTCAAAAGAGAATTCGTCGTATTGTTGTTGGTCTAATATTGTGGAAGGGGTAGAAGTAATGGCTTCCGCTATTGTCCGTTCACCATAAGTTTCTCCACTGGAATGATGGATCTTGTCCCATTTATCACGTATAAGACCTGATTCTCTCATCATGGCATCCATTCTTGTAGCGCTTTTGCCTGTCCAAAATGCAAGGTGATTACATAAAGCCAAGTCACTAGATGAATGGTCATCATTGATTAAATTTCCGTTATAAAGTGAACGGATCTCATCACCGCTTTTTGAACGAAACATTCTTTCCCAAAGCGCTTCATTGGACACTTTGATTTCATCATTTTCAAAATCTGCTAGATTTACACGGCCTTGAATATCGCTATCATCAAAATATTTTTCGAATACTTCTGCCAGCTCATCGGTTCGATCATACACATCATTAGAATTCTCACGATTGCCCGTAAAGGTGAAATAACGACCGTATGAATATATTTCTAGTCCATGCTGGGTGTTTTTCCGTCCAGTTCCCATAACATTCTGTGGAAGGCCGCCTTTGACAATGATATGCAGTCCTTTTCCACTTGGGGAGAATTCCGTGTAACTGTCCAATGAATCTATAATCTCTGAAGCAAATGTATTGGGTTTGCCGTCCACAACACAATTATCTATATCAATACCAATGTAATTTTCCTGGCGGCTGAAAACGAACCCTATACCGTCATATCCACCCGCTAAATAAAACTTGATAACCGTAGCAAATGTGGACCACGTACTGCGGTTATTAGTTTGCGCTGTTTCACCGTCAACTTGACAAGGAATTTTGGTATACCGCCCACCCTTCTTTTCAGATTTCCACAAGATCCATTGCGGAAGGGCTTTTAGTTCGGAAGGGATAGCATTAAAATCATAGTTTTCCTTCATTGTGATCCCACCATCTATCTTGAGTAATAATATCCAACGCCTGAAGACATCGATCACGTTGGAACATACCGAAATGACATTCATTGCTAGTTATTTTCAGCCTTCTTGCCAAGTCTTTATATAGTTGACTGCGACTAGCTAACTTTTCATAACGCCATAATTTATCGAAAATATCATGGCAAGCTTTCCGTAAAACCTGAACATCCTTAGTAGCCAATGTACCTAACGGTTTACCACTGTCGTGTGTACCTACACTTGCCTTACAATCATGGCAGTAATAACATTTTCCGTTCCCATACTCGCGACCATAAATAATAGAATTACTTTCTTTTTTTACATTTTCCGATCCGCAATTATGGCAATTTTTAATAGCACTCATGGTTGCCCTCCTAACGCATAACTGATTATCATTCCAAGTCTGCTTCTTTTACAAAAACACCATTGACCATTTTTCCTTTACGGTCTTTGATTTCTTGATACGCACTATCAACGCAACCTTCTAAGGAAAATCCTAGTTGCATAGAAAGAATAGTAAGGACAACGAATATATCACCGATTGCATCCGTTGTTTCCCATTCGTTATTTCTCGCTATGGCAGCAGACAATTCTCCTACCTCTTCCATGAGCTTGAGCATTTGTTTATTCGGATCCGCATCGTCCAGACCTCTCATAATTGCCCACGTTCTAATTTTTTCAGTTAAATCTTGCATCATTTATAATTCCCCCTGGTTATTGTATTTCGAATTTTTTCGATCGACTTTTCTTTATCCTTAGTGCTTTGTTGGCACATATAATGCATATATTGTCTCTATGGCATACGCTTCCTACTTGCGTCTGTTGCTCATCTCCGCATATCTTACAGTTGATAGTTTTGATGGGTAGTGTGCGTGTGATTCCGTTTGCGTTGGTTCGTTTCATCCTCCACCCTCCAATCTTCGTTGTAATACTTCATTCTCTTTTTCCAAGCGTTCGATTTCTTTTCTCATTTCCCTCATTCTGATTCTCATGCCAGAAACATATTCTTGCCCATCATGAAATTCCATCATGGCATGTTCGGCTAGTTCGTCATCCGTCCAACTACTAGGCGTGAATAATTCAGGGTATTTCTGTGAACCTTTAATGCGTTGTTTATCACTGACTTCTTTCCTGAACAGATCGCTTTCAATGTACGGCTGATGTTTGTTGATTTCTTGGATTTTCATATCATCACCACATGCTTTTCTGTTCGCCATATAATTCGACGAGTACATCTTCTAGTAATATATTTCCGTCTATGTTTCCGGCTTGTTCTACAAAATCCGCAAGTGTGATATTTTTCTTCTTAATTTTCCGTCTGACCTCTACCCAATCAGTAGCCGGTTTGCCATACCACTCATAAAACGTCGTCCACAGTTGAGCATCCATAAATTCAACCAACTCATACATGGCTTGTACTACTTTTTCCGTATTGCCTTGTGCGCCTTTTTCCCAAATTCGTTGCTTAAATACCGATTGTCCAAGCGTTAGAAAATTAAACTGAAAGACAAACGTATTTAGTTTTGCGTTGACCGGCATAGCAGATCTGGCAACCTGTGGAGTTTCACCACTATCTAGCAAATCGTAATAGTTGCCCATAGAGTCGCCTATTGCAAGATTTACTGCATTTTCGTCCTTAACCTTGTCGGATGGTAATACATAGCCTTCACTTCTTAGCGCCCTGTTACCACCTGCCACACGCATATTAGCGGTACTGTAGGTTGCTAGATGGTCATAGACTTCCTTCGATACGTCCGTAAATTCGAACTCTGCCATTTCTCCGCGGAATATAGCAGGTACATGTCCCATGCGAATTATGGATAACGGTCTGCGTGTATTCGCAATGTCTGGCTTACCTAAATATCGTGCCGCATTACGTGCCGCGTTCAGACGGGCTGGATCACTGTATCGTACGAGCTTGATAGTAAATGTATCTCCGTAATAAACGGGCATGCTGTTTTTTATTTTAATCATTATTGCGATTCCCCTTTTTATGTTTAATCGGTCTATTGTCTTGTACAAACCGGTAGCCCTCATATTCGAGGACTGTGGGTTTACCGTTTTTACGTTTGGTTACTGTGACGGTGGGTGTCGGGTTGATGATGATGGCTCCATGTTTGCCTGGGATCATTCTGAATCACCCTCCATACCCTAAAAAGTCGTTAAATTGCTTTTGAGTCTTTTCAGTCTTAACAACCGCACCTTTTGATGCCGCACTCTTGACTAACACTCGGATTGCTTCTAAATCATCCTTACGCATAGCGACAAGGTGCATGTTGCCGTCGATAGTGAGTAGAATATTTACATCTGCATCTTCTATATTTACATTAGTCGTCATTCTTATTCACCGCTTTCTGAAAATCTTCTCTTTCCATTTGGATAATAGCGCTTCTGTATTTTTCATACTTTTCATTCACTTCGTTATTAAAGGTATATGAGTGATACAATTCCAAAAAACTAAACTGTTCAGACGTTGATCCGTAAGCGTAATTGTAGCCATAACAACATACTTCGCATTCACCACTTTGTTCTGACATGAAGCCACCATCATGATATGCCGTAGTCTTAAATTCGTTTTCACACACTGGACATTTCATTCCGACCCCTCCCGATAATTCCGATTACTTTCCACGCCATAAAGCAATTCCCACATTCTGCGATTGTCCGATTCGAGTTGTAGACGGTTAGCACGTTCAACTTTTAATTGCTGATTCCGTTCTTTTATCTGATCTTGTAACATACTGATAAATACTTTTTGTTCCTCAATATAGTTGTCTCTCCAAGTCATTACAGATCCCTCCCTCTCACATATCCAAGTCCATAAGCCAGTAAAAATATTGCGGATGCAGCTAGATAAAACATCAATTTACGTTCACTTCCATTGTTATTTTCGATTTTTGGATATAAAAAAGAGAAGTCCTGAAAATGGACCTCTCTATTTAATTTTATTTAGAACGGAAGTTCATCATCTGTCACTTCAATTAGTCCCCCACCTGGACGGAATGGATCGTTTCCTACTTGACTTGGGGCATCCACATTAGAGGGATTGTAATATGATGCTTTAGCGTACATACTGCCATTATTTCCTTCTTCGTGTTTCACCCCGATTTCCAAATTACGATTTATTAGTAGGTTTGCCATTTCTTCACATGACGAGAATTGATAATTTTCTGGTACACCGGCAGCCTTGCAAAGTGACTTTACAATTCCTTGGGCAATCGGATGTTCAAAAGTGAAATTGTTGTAAAGAACTTTAGCGCCTTGTGAATCCTGTGGCACATCGGAACGGATTTCAAAGTCTACAACCATCATGTCTTTACCTGCATTTGTTTTCTTGGCAACTGCATTGATTACAACTGCTTCATACTTACCTGGCTTTGGTAACTGGAACCCTTTTACTTCTTCTACTTCATCCATTTTGAAAAATGACATAATTATTTATCCCCTTTTAGTCGCTCGATGGCGGTTTTTAGTAATACCTTTGAAAAGTTTTCTAGCTTTTGATTAGCCTTAAATTCGAAATTGGTTATCATTTTTTGTAAATCTGCATCAGCACTAATCATGGATTGAATCGTGTGGAGGAGTGCCAGCCTTTCTTCTTCTTCAGCCGCTCGTTTTTCTTCCTCTTCTGCTTTCACATCAACTCCTAATTCAACCCAACGATAAAGCTTGCTGCCATCTTCTTCAGTGATAATTTTTGATTCACCTTCAAATAATCGCGTGTTATCTTTTGACGTTTCAGAAACACCCTCCATATTGACAAGAAAATTAATCATGAATTCGTATTCAAATTCATCTTTCTGAACGGGTTTAGTACCGACTTTTCTTGGTGCCATTTTTCCATGTTCATTCAATTCAACAACATACTCGGTTTTAGTCCTCATCGTGCAGATCACATGAACATTATTTGTTGTGAGTGTTTCAATTAAACTAGTAGTTTCACTGGATAATTTACCCCAGTTTTGAAAACTGTTGCCTGTCATGTTGCTGTGCGTTTCGATTATTCCACCCTTTCCCTGCCAGTTGTGAGACAAAGAATCTACTATAATAACTTCACATCCACTTTTCTTTAATGCTTGCACAGCGCCATTGTAGCGATCCGTAGTGTAAGGTGGTTCAAAGTTAATATGCATAAACTCACCAATTCGCATATCTCCGAACGTTTCATTCCAGTACAATAATGACCGCTTATGCTCCGTATCAGCCACACCGATTTTTGACCATAATTCCTTTTCATCTACATCTGGATAGGCTTCTTTCATCATGCCGTAAGCCATCCGCAAGGCTGATACTGTTTTACCAGATCCCGATGGACCGATAAAACCAATTACAGCTTTTTGTTTTTCTCGCCTTGCCTTTTCCGGTTCAAACATTTCTTCCACACTCCTCTATTAAAATGGTACGTCCGGGTTTATCGCGTTTTCTGCAGCTTCTGCTTCTCGTTCTACTTCCACAACATCATCAATAGAAATCTGATTCGGATCAACATAGAATGAACCATCTCCATCTTGTGTAACTTTCACCCCATCATGCAAAATGTGGTTAGCTGCATCTTTAGCGGCTTCTGATTCCATGATTTCACGCGGCACATTAAAGCTGTATGTCAAATCAACCAGGAAGTACGTTCCGAGTTTATTATGCTTTTCAGTGATTTTGTGCATTGTTAGATAAATCGAATCTTTAGCAGCCAATACGATTTCTTCTGCCTTGTCACGATCACCTGCATAGTGCTGTTCTTTTTGGTTTAATTTTTCTTTTGTCATGTTATTTCCCCCTATTATCGAATCCGTAAAGATTCGCCTTGTGATATTTGTGCGCCTTCATACTCAAACCCATCTTTTATGGATTCCATCAATAACTTTTTATTCAAAGTAGGTTTTTGTTCATCGAAGAATATCTCCGGAATCAATGACTCGTCCACAACTTTTAACGATGGAGGATTTTTCTGAATGGTAAACGTGAATTTTTCACCCTTGATCTTCTTCTCGCCTGTGGAAGACATAGTTTCATGAATAGATGTTTTCATACGCTTAATTCCGTTTTCCATCACCTTGCGACGTTCAGCTAAACGCTTTTCTTCCGCCTTTAAACCCTCAACGTCAGATTCGATGTTACGAATAACCATTCCGTACGCTTCCAACTTTTCGTGTAATGGTCCTTGTAGAGATTCCAGCGTATCTTCTAGACCTTCAAATCCGTCCTCTATCATGCGTTGTACTTGCAGATAATCACCGGATAACTCGTACAGTGTTGCCACTCTCATCAACTCCTATCTGGTCAAAATACCCTTCAGAAAAAGCTTTGACTTCTTCCAGCATGTCAATCATTCCAAGCACACGTTGTTGCATATGCTTGTACTCTTTTTGAGCAGTGATTAGCGTTAACTCACCAAACGGAACATCCGATTCATATTCCATTGCATCAATCGCCATATCTATAAGCTTGGCATTTTCACTTGCCAGCATATCTTCAAGATGTTCAATCAATTTTTCATTCATGTATATTTCCTCCTGTTTCGTGGTATATTGATAGTGTTGATGGTTTGATTAAGCGTCCGATTGCAGTCGGGCGTTTTTTAATTCCATTATTCTTTCTTCTAATTCCTTAATTTCGGCTTCGGCACTGAATTGTTCCAGAACACCGAAATGGTCTAATAACGAATCATCATCGCCATAAATAAATAGTTCTATCGGCAAATCAAACGCTCGGCTTATTAGCAGTATAAATTTCAATCCAATGTTTCGGTTTTCGTTTTCTATTTGCGATAAATAGGGTCCGCTAATACCGGTTTTCTTGCTAAATTCCACTTTAGACATTCCATGAATTTCTCTAATCACTTTTATCCTTTTGCCTAAACGATTAGTAAAATATTCGATATCGGA
Source organism: Sporosarcina sp. P34 (assembly GCF_002743375.1). GTDB lineage: Bacteria > Bacillota > Bacilli > Bacillales_A > Planococcaceae > Sporosarcina. Next base: position 247,646 of record NZ_PDZC01000003.1, on the reverse strand, counting down.
AAAATTCTCGCACTCTTTTCCCACTTCTCTCACCTCCCTTCAATCTTCGTCATCATCCAACCTATCCACCGTAATAACATTTCTGACTTTACGCCTTTTCTTCAATTTATTTTGATAAGCCGGATAAGTGTAATATCTGATAGTGTTTTCTGAAACACCGTGTCTTTTTGCTAACTCTGAAATCGTTCCAGTGTAAAGAAACTCCTCACCTTTATACATTGCATATTCTGCATTGTTGTCTCTACGCGTGACTGGACGGGTAACAGCTTTTTGAATATCCCAACCTAAGTCTTTTAATCTGGATGTTAACATTTTCCGTGTAATGCCATTAGATTCAGCTATCTTCAATTGTTCAGGCGTGAATCTTTCACTCATTCCAACACCCTCCATTCAAATTTCAAAATCGTCAGGGACAAAGTAAAACCCGTCATGTAAAATCGTTCCGTGTTCGCTAATAGGAAAAGGATCTCCGTCTTCGTCCACTATTCGATAATCACAATGTCTCCACTTCGGGAAAGGATAAGGCAAGCCGGATTTCTGAACGTGACGCGGTATTGCTTCGATTACTTTACCGTAATGCCAACCGCCTTTTCTTCCTAAATAGATAACCCTTATCGCCGATCTGCCTACACTTCCGCTACGTAGTTTATCTTTCAGCTTCTTAACTTCTTCCTCGTTCACTCCAACACCCTCCTCTCAATATTGCTTTCTTTCAACATCTGATTGACCGCACATTCCGCATTGCAAAAGTAGTTGTATTCACTAGGGAACGCTAGGACTTCTTCACCTTCTGCTAATTCCTGACCGCAATATGTGCATTCATCGACTGTTACAGGTTCAGGTGGTTGTAAGTGTTTCTCCATCTATCTCACCTCCAATAGTTCAGGGTTTTCGTAGATGTTGCCGATGACTTCAACAGTTCTAAATTCACTTACAAGATAGTCCATAAGCCATTTACACAAGCCGTCATTATAGTTAGTTCTAAAACCTGAATGTGAATATTCCACAACACCAACACCGATATGGTCATCGATTATGTCACCTTCATAAATCTTCACACCGTTCTTATCTTTCAATCCGGTATATTGCATATAAATCCCTGTATCAGCCGATAATGTAGTTACGTCATGAAACATCATTTCGATTGCTACATCCCAAGCTCGAAACTTAATCTCTCGCATCTATCTCACCTCATTTCCTAGACTAATAAACTCGTCGTAGACTGATAGAACAGTAAACGGAATAATATACGTATGCCGCTTGTGGAGTTCCTTAAACTCACCGCTACGCTTACTAAACTTTTCGATGGTAACTGTACGGATCGAGTGTCGACTGCCTGTGTGACGTACTATTACACGCCATGCACCGCCCTCGCTTGTCCACTTCATACGCTCACCTCTTTCGCATGATTGCCGCGTATATTTTACTGCTAGCCGTACCGCTAAACTTGACCTTGGCATTGCTGTATCGATTGCCTACACCGTCATATACCTTGCCGTGTTTTTCGTCTTCGATATACTTCACCACGTAATATCCTTTATCCAGTAAATCCTGTACGCGTTGCTCACGTTCAGCGGGTGATCCGGCTTTGATGGTTACGGTAAAGTTACTCATCGGTCTGTACCATATTGAGCGTTTGTATCGTCAATGATCGTAGACAACCTAACGAAATCAGAATCAATTGCACTTAATCGCCCACCTCTTGGATACTGACCTGGTTTTGATACTACGGACGTATAGCTTTCATCCACATCAGGGTGTATAAACTTCCCAACAACCATTCCTAAAACCACCTCATCCGGCTGTACTGCATTCATAAACTCTTTCGGAATATCAATCTCCAACGCTCTTGCTAGTGCGATAGCTTTGCCGATCCATTCGTTGAATACTTCGCCAGTGATGCATTGCGAACGTCCCACATGACGAACTACGCTTTGAACTTCTGTGCCATGGCTCATCCATCTAACTAGAGCAGTAATCTTATTTTCTTTTCTGACAAATTCAGTTTTGTAAAAATGGAGTTGCGCGGTAGCATTTCCGATGTGGAAGTTTAAATCTCCTGTTTCCACACTTTCATACTTTTGAACAAACTCCCTAGCCCGCTGAATCAATTCCGCACGTTGTTCGTTCGCTGATTTAATCGGAACATGAGGACATAACTCGTCAATCGCCATCATTAAATCTGACAATCCTTCAGGTGTATATTTATCCCACAACGATTTTGCCATATCTTCCACATCCGGTGTCTCATCCTTTGCCGCGTCATACCCTGCATTAAATCCACTTTTATATACACGAGCTGTTAATGCATCCGTCATTTCCTGCCAGTCTTGCATATCCTTACGACCTAGTTTGTTTTCCATTGGATAAATCCTCCTCATTTTTAAGTTCCTGTCCCGCGTGTTCCCACAGACTCCCAAGCATGAAACCGATCATTGATATTCCGATTATCAGAATGAACATGTATTCGCTCGGTGTCATATCAGCACCGCCTGTGCAATGTATTCATAGTGTTCGGGGTGTGACTCTTCCAAACCGGCAAACTCTTGGTGACAAAACATAGTAAAGAACTTCACACCTTCCACATCAATAGATAGGTGATACGGAAACTCTTCAAACGTTTCCATTTTTGCATCGTAATTTTTTACTGGGAAACTTTTTAAGAATTCCGGTGTGTCCATCTGGACTTGATTACCTAAATCATTATCAATCGTTATGCGTAAGATGCCCGCATACCCTTGTTCTTCTCGGTTGTCTTCCACAATAGATGCTAGGCGATTTATTAGATCTGTTGTTTCATCTACTAGATTCATGATTTTCTCCCTCCGAATATTAAACAAAAGTTTTTGTCCAGAAACTTTGCCATTTCACTAGCCTGAAAACTCCACTTTTCACCCGACTTACTAGGGTAATAAACAAATCCACCATTCTTCACATCTAACGACTCTTTGAACTTTGGTACATAGAGTAGATTCTCTTTCAGCCATACTTGTTTTTTGCTTGTCCGAACTTCTAAGTCTTTCATTGTCCAGTAGGTTCCTAGTAGTTGTTCTTTTTGCAAATCTTCCAATTCGATTTTTGAAATTAATACGTAATCCGTTGGAATATCAATAGAAAGATTGACATTAAGTTGTTGCATTGTTGCACCCCCAGTTCCTTAATTTACTGAAATTTTCTAGTCCATATTTTCAGTGCAACCTTTGATGGTTGTTTTGTTCAAAGTGAACAATGACTTTCAGGCGGTCCACAAACTTCGTTATTACCGAAGTTCCTAGGTAAAAAAATATCTTCAATTGGTACAAGAAAGAAATGACTGATTGAAAACATTTCATCCATCCGGAACTGATGCTGACCGCGTTCCTTCAAACCGTATGATTCAACCGTTATATCCAACAGCTTTGCCATGTCTTTCTGCTTTAAACCTCTTTCGTTGCGTAAGCGAATCAAGTTCCACTGTTTCATGTTTTTTCCTCCTCTCTGTTTGCTATGAATCTACTATATTCGTTATTACCGAAGTTGTCAACGATTTATTTCGTTTTTAAGGAATAAATCTCTTTAAACAGCATAATACTATGGTATAATTAATTCTGGAAGGAGGATGTACTAATGAAGGAAGATGATTTAGCGAAGTTTGTAGGCGGTAAAATAAAACACTACCGAAAAAAGAAAAAACTTACTCAAAACGATCTCGGGGAGTTGATAGGCAAAAAAAATAACACCATATCGAATTATGAAACAGGCACAATCTCACCTGAACAAGATGCTTTATTTGCTATTGCAAAAGCGTTGGATATTAGAGTGGATGATTTATTTCCTGAAACGAATGTGGAAGATCAGAACGATAATTTCCAACGTGCGTTACAAATGGCTGACGGATTAGAATTAAACGAAATGAATTTTCTAAAAGATTTAATAGAAAAAACCCTCTCCATGCAGGGAGAGGATCGAGAAAAGTTTTTGGAAAGCATACGCTTTACTGTGGAGTATTACGAGAAGATGAATCAGGATTAATTTTTGAACTTTGGCTAGGCGGTTTACATTTCTTATTTTTAAGAAGTTGGACGAAACTCACCAGTGTTTGTAACGCATCGTTGTTCATAACAGCGCCGCCTTTAATATTTTTTGTGGGGTGTCTATTTGGCTTACAAAGTCGGAAGATGCTTGCTTCGAGAAATCCTAGAAAGTAAAGGTATGAATCAGAATGATTTGGCAATTAAGTTAAGTGTGACCAAGCAACAGGTAAATAAATATGTAACAAACAAGCAAGGGATGTCATTGGAAGTCGCCAAAAACATCGCGGTTATTTTAGATTGCCAGATCGAAGATTTATACCAATGGAACGAAGTGAGCAATAACGAGTAGATCTAAGGTCTGCTCGTATCCGACTGTCAGCCGAATAGCTTACTTTAATTATACCCTACTTTCACCCAAAAATATGTATATTTTTAAATTTTGACATTTTAGGTAATGCTAATATATCATAAGTAGAACGAATGTTCCAATCATTTAGTAGGAAAGGAGAAACTAATATGGCTACATTTCAGCAACGTGGGAAGACCTGGCAATATACAATAAGCAGTTATACGGAAGGTAAATATACCCCTATACGCAAAGGTGGATTCCGCACAAAAGGAGAAGCGAAGAAAGCTGCTGACATAATAGAAGGAGAACTGGCCCAAGGTGTCTCCCCAGTCCTCAATAAAGATGTTTTTGCGGATTATTTCGAAGTGTGGGTAAAAGATTTAAAATCTGCAAAGGCCGAAGTCACTTATAATCGCTACCTGAACACCCATAAAACGATTGTAGAAGAATTAGGCGGGATTACCTTACAAGATATGACTAAGCGGAAATATCAACGTTTCCTGAATGAATACGGTGAGACTCGCGCCTATGCGACGATACGCAAATTAAACACGCATATTCGCGCTTGTGTGAAAGATGCTGTGGATGAAGGAAGAATACGTGTAGATTTCACACGCGGTGTGGAATTTAATAGTAAAGTGGAATCCAAAACATCTGAAGAACGACATTTGAATTACGAGGAAAGTGTTTTACTGATTGCGGAGTTGAAGAAACGGCTGGATAAAAGTTTAGGCTATTACATTTTATTACTGGCGGCAGCAACCGGAATGCGATTCGCTGAATTAATTGGATTGAAACGATCTGATTTTGATTTTAAAAAGGGTGTCATTCACGTTCGGCAAGCCTGGGATTACAAAAAAGGCACGGGGTTCGCTCCACTTAAAAATACGCAATCCAAACGAGATATTGCAGTGGATAAAGTGACAATGGATATATTTAAAAACCTTTTTCAAAAGTTACCTTCCAATTTACACGGTGCGGTATTTTTCAATCCACAATCCAGCAAAGGCACATTGTCCAATGAAGCGATTAATAAATTATTACGAAACACACTGAAAAGTTTAAAGATCGACCCTATCACTATTCACGGATTACGACATACTCATATTTCTGTTTTACTATATAAAGGTGTATCGGTTCAATTTGTTTCTGAACGTGCAGGCCATAAAGATGTGGAAACAACGCTCAAATATTACTCACATGTTTTAAAAGAAATGAGAAAAGAAGAAGAAGAAAAATCTGTGCGGATCATAACGGAAATGCAATCAAATGTGGTGTAGCAATGTGTAGCGTTTGTGTTGTAAATTTATATATTCATGTGTATTCAATGCTACACTTCACATAAAAGAAAAACCCTTCAAACATTGTAATGTCAACGTTTAAAGGGTTTCCTTAATACTTTTATGTTGTGTAAAAATGTGCATATTACGTCCCAGGAGGGATTCGAACCCCCGACCGATGCCTTAGAAGGGCATTACTCTATCCAGCTGAGCTACTGAGACAAACACCTGCAACCACAGGCACAAGAACTATTATATGCATAACCTAAACAAAAGTCAACACTATTTCTTAAAACTATTTATTTAAAATGATTTGGTCTAGTAAGTCGTGATTCATACTATGAAAACTCACAGTATAAGCATCGGCTATTTCGATGACTGCGTAGGAAGCTTTCCTACCGCCACGTGGTTGCGTCGTGCTTCCCGGATTAACAAAAAGTACATCGTTGATCATTTCCGCCCCATACAAATGGGAATGGCCAAATAACACAATGGTGGCTTGCTGTTCAGCTGCTGCGTAGGAAAGAGCCAGCATAGAGCACTTCACGTCGTGTTCATGGCCATGGACGACAAATACAGTCTCATCGTCCACTTTCTGAACAATGGACGCTGGAAATTGATCATCGCCGTCACAGTTACCACGAACAATATGGATTCCATTGAGCAATGGATCTTTTGCCAATAATTCACTGTCGCCACAATGGAATATTGCGTCTGCTTGCAATGATGTAATTTGCTTCACTGTATGCACGTCGCCATGTGAATCACTCAAAACAATTAGTTTCATTTTATCTCCCCCATCCGCGTAATAAATTCTGGTAGCTGCTCTTTTAACTCAGCTAAAGCTGCCCCTCGATGAGAGATTGCACTTTTCTCTTCTGCAGATAATTCTGCCATTGTTTTTTCTTTACAAGGTACATAAAATATCGGATCATAGCCGAACCCATTCGTTCCTTGTCGTTGTTCTGTAATGACCCCTTCACAGCTACCAGAATAGGTAGTTGTCTCGACACTTGGTCCTGCAATTGCCAGAACGCATCGAAAACGTGCCTGACGTGCTGTTTTAGGTACTCCTGAAAGTTTAGCTAGCAACTTATCGATATTCGCTTCATCGTCCGAAGGCTCGCCTGCATAGCGTGCAGAGTAGACACCTGGCTCGCCATTTAATGCATCCACTTCCAGCCCACTGTCATCTGCAATTACTATTTTCCCCAGTAAATTCGCAACCGTCTCGGCTTTCAGTATGGCATTGTCAACGAAAGTGGTACCGGTTTCTTCTACATCAATTGATTCTTCGATATCTTGCAACGTCAGCACGGTAATACCTAAAGGACGAAAGAGCACTTCAAAGTCTTTTGCCTTCCCTTTATTATTCGTTGCGATTAACACTTCTTTCATTGTGCTTCGCCTGCCTGTTGTCCAATCTTATCTGCTAACTCACCTAATACTTCTCTTTGAATGGCAATCAGTTGTTCAATACCGGACTCAGCTAATGTTAATAAATCATTCATTTCCGCACGAGAAAAAGTAGCTTCTTCGCCTGTGCCTTGGAGTTCTACGAATTGACCTTGCCCAGTCATCACAACATTCATATCCACAGCTGCCGAAGAATCTTCTACATAATCGAGATCTGTGATCAAATGACCGTCAGCCAATTTCCCCACACTTGTAGCAGCTAGGAAATCGCGAACTGGGAAAACAGGTAGGTTCTTTTCGATTTGCAATTTATTCGCAGCGATGACCAACGCAACGAATGCACCTGTAATGGAAGACGTTCGCGTTCCACCGTCTGCTTGAATGACATCACAGTCAATCCAAATCGTACGTTCTCCAATGGCATCCAAATCAACGACTGCACGCAAAGCTCGTCCGATCAAACGTTGAATTTCCATTGTACGACCGCCTACTTTACCACGGGATGATTCACGGATTGTCCGTTGTCCAGTGGCGCGTGGCAACATAGAGTACTCAGCGGATATCCACCCTTTTCCACTGTTACGCATAAACGGCGGTACTCGATCTTCAATCGTCGCTGTACAAATCACTTTAGTATTGCCGACTGAAATCAGTACGGAACCCTCTGGATGTATCAAATAATCTTTCTCGATCGTTACGGTACGAATATCTTCTATTGCTCTTCCATCATGTCGCATACAATTTCCTCCATTTTGACTCATCTATTTGGTGTGACTTGCTCATCAAGTCTACAATCAATCCATCTTACCATATTCACAACAAAAAACCCGAAAACAATGTACAGTTTTCGGGCACTACTCTATACTAAAAAGTCAACTTGCGTACGTCTGGCTGCGGAATGGCAAGCCAATCTTCAACGATGGCCTGAAATTTTTCTGTTGAGCCGGTTGTATAAAATACTGGCTCTATAGGATTAACAGACTGTAATTGCTTAGCCTTAAGAATCCGTTCAACGTCAATCACAGTCTCGGCCGCCGAAGAAATAACATTCTTTTGATTGGAGAAATGCGCTTCAATATGTTCTTGCAATAATGGATAATGCGTACAGCCAAGTATTACAGAATCAAACGAGTAGTTATGCAAAGGCTGTAATGTCTTATCGACTATATCCCTGGCCGCTTGTGCGCGATATTCACCACTTTCAACGATCGGCACGAAATCCGGACACGCAAGTGAATAGACTTTCGCTTCCTTTTTTAGAGCTTGTATTGCTTGATCATATGCTTTACTGTTCACAGTGCCTTCTGTACCAAGCACGGCAATTTCGCCTGTTTGCGACGCGTTGACAGCTGCTCGGGCCCCTGGCTTAATCACACCGACAATAGGAAAATCAAATTTCTTCCGTACGTCTTCTAGCGCTATGGCAGTCGCAGTGTTACACGCAATCACCAGTAATTTAATACCCATTTGTGCCAGACTGTTGACCATATCCATCGTAAATTGCAACACTTCTTCCGCAGGTCGAGGACCATACGGACAACGTGCATCATCGCCAATATAAATAATAGGTTCATTCGGCAAGTGGTGACGTAACTCTCTGACAACTGTTAGTCCACCGACCCCCGAATCAATTACTCCAATAGGTGCATTCAATGTAATCCCTCAATCTCTTGTCATCTGTTCATGTAGTGTAGCCAGCATTTCTGAAAAACGCTGAATTTCTTGCTCATTTGAATCGGCAAGAACGTCTTGTAAATACTCTTGTCTCTTTTGTATGACCTCTTCAATAATTCGTATCCCTTCAGGTAATAAATGGACACGGACAACCCGACGATCCTTTTCATCCCGCACCCGCTTCACTAGTTGACTATTCTCCATTCGGTCTACTAAATCCGTCGTGGTGCTGAAAGCTAGGAACATTCTATTGGATAGATCACCGATGGTCATATCTCCATATTCCAACAACCATTGAAGAGCGCTAAATTGAGGAGGTGTAATAGTAGAGTTCTTTAATATTTTTCGACCCTGTTCTTTAATGATGGACGCAATGTATCGCAAGTCTTTTTCCATCATTACGATATCAGTTGGTACGTTTTTCTGTTCATTCAACAAAAAATCAGCTCCCTGAAATGAGTCCTATCTTTTCATTGTACCGTTTTCATTGATGAACGCAACATTTTTTCCTTCGGTTGTAGGCTAGAGATGAAGTAATTGACACCGATTGCACAAAATTAATCTACTATCATAAGAAAGCTATCATTTTAGTGTAGCTGTAATTCTCCCAATCGCAGTAATTCAACGATAGCTTGTGCTCTGCCTGATACGCCCAGTTTTTGAATCGTATTCGAAATATGATTTCGTACGGTTTTTTCACTAATGGTCAGCTGTCCAGCAATTTCTTTTGTTGTAAAATCGTCTACCAGCAAAGTGAAAATTTGTCGTTCCCGATTTGTTAATAAAGAACGGTTTTGCATTTCATCCAAGATGCGCCCCTCCTCTTTACGCTTTCCCCTTAGGATATGTAAGGATAGGGGCGGCTGTGTAGGCTTTTACGAGTTTTTGAGAAACATCTGTTTTTCTTCTTCTGTCCATGCAACAGGCATTCCATCACCTTTTCCAATTTGAACGATAGCACCTCTACCTGTCAAGACGATTTCATTGCGTTCATTCTTAGCCATATAATGCAAATCAACTGAACTCGTGCCCATGGAATTAGCCTTTACATAGATCTGTAGCTTTTCGTCAAAGTACACTTGCTTCGCAAAATCGCATTGTAAATCCGCTACTATTGGAATTGTTTTGCCCTTTGGATCAACCCATTTGGCCATATGGTTTAGATGTTTTAAAAATTCAATTCTAGCATACTCAAAATATGCAAATACTTTTGTGTTGTTTAAATGTCCATACATATCGGTCTCAGAAAAACGGACTGTAACTTCCGCATGAAAATGAAATCCTTCTATCCATTCCTCTAAATTATCAATATAACTCTCTCTCATTTACATGCACCCCTTCATAATGAATGATTATTCATTTCTTCAGTATATCAAAATATAAATTTACGTCAAATAACATAACTAACATTACTGGCAATGAAGGGTTAGCTAGTGAGCACAAAGGGATTGCAGCTCCAGCTGGCGGACGCTTCACTCCTACTTTTTATAGTGGTAGGACTTAGAACACTCACTGACAATTATGTCTATATTATTGTTGAGTTTGAACTTTGTTAAGATCAAGTACAAACCTAACTACATTAATCAACAAAAATAATACCCACTCGCAATGCAAGGATACACGCGTAGGAGGGGCAACTCCCGCGGGATAAGCATGAGCCTTGAGATCCCGCAGGTAGCGAGAGCCGTAACAAAGAACGGCTTTTGCGAGTACTAGCAGAGCGTTAGAAGCACGTCTTTGCATGTAGAGGACGAGGAAGCTCAAGCCATGCCTGCAGGAAAGCGTCCCCCCCGAAGCGCAAATCCGCACGCCAGCACCATTTCTTACTCTACTAATTTTAACGTCAAAAAAAACTGCCACAGAAAGTCGTAGAGTTACGACTTTCTGGACAGCTTTACTTATAGAAATTAATCTACTTGGTGGTCACTTCCGAAGAAGTTTTTGAACATTTGGATCGTCGTTGCTCTACCAATTGCACCAATAGAAGTCGTCAATGGAATTCCTTTAGGGCAGGCAACTACACAGTTTTGTGAGTTACCGCACTCAGTGATTCCTCCGTCTCCCATAACAGTAGCCAAACGCTCATCTTTGTTCATAGCACCCGTCGGATGGGCATTGAATAGACGTACTTGTGACATTAATGCAGGACCCATGAAGTTTGTCTTGTCGTTTACGTTCGGACAAGCTTCTAGACATACCCCGCACGTCATACATTTAGACAATTCATATGCCCATTGACGTTTACGCTCAGGCATACGAGGACCTTCACCAAGATCGTACGTACCGTCGATCGGAACCCATGCTTTAATGCGCTTTAACGAATCGAACATGAATTCACGGTCAACAACTAAGTCACGAACGACTGGGAATGTACGCATAGGCTCAAGTTTAATAGGTTGTGTTAACTGATCAACCAGCGCAGTACATGACTGACGAGGGCGACCATTTATAACCATTGAACATGCACCACAGACTTCTTCCAAACAGTTCATATCCCAGTTAATAGGCGTCGTTTTTTCACCTTTGGCATTTACTGGGTTACGTCTGATTTCCATTAGGGCCGAAATTACGTTCATATTCGGGCGATATGGAACTTCAAATCTTTCCACATATGGGCTTGAAGTGGCAGTATCTTGACGCTGAATGTCAAACACGACAGTTTTTGTAGCAGTTGCTGTTTGTTGTTCGCTCACTTTTGTTAATCTCCTTTCTTCGCTGAGTAATCGCGGATACGTGGAGGAATGAGAGATGTATCTACATCTTCATATGAAATAATTGGTGCAGAGACTCCATCGAATTCCGCAATTGTTGTTTTCAAGAAGTTCTCATCGTCACGATTCGGGAAGTCCGGCTTATAGTGCGCGCCACGACTTTCATCACGATTCAATGCACCTAAAGTGATTACACGTGCTAGATATAGCATGTTTTTCAACTGACGTGTGAAAATAGCTCCTTGGTTAGACCATTGCTGTGTATCCGTAATATTAATATTTTCATAACGCTCAAGTAACTCGACAATTTTGTCGTCTGTCTGCTTCAATTTATCATTGAAACGAACAACCGTTACGTTGTCAGTCATCCATTCGCCAAGCTCTCTGTGAAGAATGTACGCGTTCTCCGTACCATCCATCTTCAGAGTGTCTTCCCATTTTTGCTGCTCTTCTTTCACTGCATCTTCGAAGATCGTTGCAGGAAGTTCATCAGCTGTACGCTTTAGATGTTTCATATAATCGATTGCGTTTGGTCCTGCGACCATTCCGCCGTAGATAGCAGATAGCAAAGAGTTAGCACCTAGACGGTTTGCACCGTGCTGTGAGTAATCACATTCGCCTGCTGCGAATAAGCCTGGGATGCTTGTTTGCTGATGATCGTCAACCCATAGTCCACCCATTGAGTAGTGAACAGCCGGGAAAATTTTCATCGGCAATTTACGTGGATCGTCTCCCGTGAACTTTTCATAAATCTCGATGATTCCACCAAGTTTAATGTCAAGTTCTTTCGGGTCCTTATGGGATAGATCCAAGTACACCATGTTTTCACCGTTGATACCTAGTTTTTGGTTTACACATACGTCAAAGATTTCACGTGTCGCGATATCCCGTGGAACTAGGTTACCATAGTCCGGATATTTCTCTTCCAAGAAGTACCATGGCTTTCCGTCTTTATACGTCCAAACTCGTCCACCTTCACCACGTGCAGATTCACTCATTAGACGAAGCTTGTCGTCTCCCGGAATCGCTGTTGGGTGAATTTGAATAAATTCTCCGTTTGCATATTTTGCACCTTGTTGGTATACGATGGAAGCTGCAGAACCTGTATTGATCACAGAGTTTGTGGACTTACCAAAAATAATACCAGGGCCGCCTGTTGCCATGATGACAGCATCCGCTTTGAACGCTTGAATTTCCATCGTCTTCAAGTTTTGGGCTTTGATCCCACGGCACGTACCTTCTTCATCTTTAATAATTCCAAGGAATTCCCAGTGCTCGTATTTTTGTACAAGTCCTGATACCTCGTGCGAACGCACTTGTTCATCAAGAGCATAAAGTAACTGTTGTCCAGTTGTTGCACCTGCATACGCTGTACGGTGGTGAAGTGTACCACCGAAACGACGGAAATCCAATAGGCCTTCAGGTGTGCGGTTAAACATAACACCCATACGGTCCAATAAGTGGATGATTCCAGGAGCTGCTGCCGTCATTGCTTGTACTGGTTTTTGATTCGCTAGGAAGTCCCCACCGTAAACTGTATCATCAAAGTGAATGTCGACGGAGTCGCCTTCACCTTTCGTATTTACAGCACCGTTAATGCCGCCTTGGGCACATACGGAGTGGGAACGTTTTACTGGTACTAGCGAGAACAAGTCAACCGGTACACCAGCTTCCGCTGATTTGATGGTAGCCATTAGTCCAGCTAGACCTCCACCGACGACAATCAATCTGCCTTTTGCCATTATTGTGTCACTCCTCAATTATACATAATTTCATTAGTTAGTTAGTTTTTTACACAAAAGCTAGAAGTGCTTGAATTCCAATTACAGAAAGTATTAAGAATATAACGATTGTGATGTAAGACACGATTTTTTGTGATGATGGTGATTGTGCAATTCCCCATGTAACACAGAAAGACCAAAGTCCGTTTGCTAAATGGAAAGTAGCAGATACAACACCTAGGATATAGAATACAAGCATAAGTGGATTCGACAAAATATCGACCATCATGTTGAAGTCTACTTCAGCTCCAAGGGCTTTTTGAATACGAGTTTCGTATACATGCCATGCAATGAAGATGACAAGGAATACGCCCGTGAATCGTTGGAGCGTGAACATCCAGTTACGGAAAGTACTGTAATGGCCCACATTGTATTTCGCTGAGAAAGCTATGTACACTCCGTAAAATGCGTGGAACATGAGTGGAATGTAAATAATAAACCATTCCAGGAAAAATACAAACGGCAAGTTCCCCATAAAATTAGATGCTGTGTTGAATGCTTCCTCACCGCGCGTTGCAAAATGGTTAATTACTAAGTGTTGGGCAACAAAAAGTCCAACTGGAATTACACCAAGCAACGAATGTAGACGGCGTAAGAAAAAATCTGTTTCTTTCGACAAGTCTTTTACCCTCCCTTATTTCTGAGATTATACTGTAGTGATGCGTTTCTCTATCTAGTTCACATTCACCAGTACCTCTCTTCATGGTACAATATGATAACATGTATATTGTACTCCTCTGTATTGGACAGGTCAAGACGCTGTGAACTTTTCATAGTAGATTATGATTTTTCTAAAAACGTCGAATAACCCTTCACTTTTCCCTATGATCTGACAACGCTTGACATTGTATGAACCTTACGAGAGTTTGGGTTTGAGAGTTTTTCCTATCATTCGTCTCCGTTACACAACTCATTTATTTATGCATTTTCCGTCTACGCAAAAAATACTGACTATTCGGATAAATTGTGGCGAAAATCAAACGTCTAACCGTAATCTGATAACTTAACACTACATGCTAATTAAAGCCCCTTGACTTTATTCAGTCAGGGGCTTTTTCAGACTCCTCAGGTTGTTGGAAATGAGCGAGCAACTCTTCTGCTACTTTCTTTGGTATCCCTGCTTCTTTTAATTGTTCGGGTGTTGCCTCGCGTATGGCTTTCACTGTTTTAAAATGTTTCAGTAATTGCTGTTTACGTTTTGGTCCAACACCTTCAATTCCATCAAGTGATGAAGTCAGTGAAGATGCCCCCCGTCTCTGTCTATGGAACGTAATAGCAAATCGGTGGACTTCGTCTTGGACGCGTTGAAGCAAGTAAAAAGCTTCACTTGTTTTCTTCAACGGGACAATCTGCGGTGGATGACCGTACAGCAACTGTGCTGTATTATGTTTATCATCTTTTGCCAGTCCGGCTATCGGGATGGAAAGTCCGAGTTCATCTTCTAGCACTTCACGTGCGATTTCCATCTGTCCTTTCCCACCGTCAATGACAATTAAGTCGGGTAAAGGCAACTGATCTTTTAAAACACGTGTATAGCGTCGCCTAACCACTTCACGCATCGCACCATAGTCATCATGCGCTGCAGCAGTTTTAGTTTTATACTTTCTGTAATCTTTTCGATTAGGTCTTCCATCTACAAATGATATCATCGCGGATACTGGTTCCACGCCATGTGTATGCGAGTTATCGAAAGCTTCGATGCGAAGAGGAGTACTGATGTTCATCGCTTCTCCAAGTTCTTCACAAGCACCAATTGTACGTTCTTCTTGGCGTTCAATAATTTGGAATTTAGCATTCAATGCAATAGACGCATTCTTGACGGCCAGTTTGACAAGTTCTTTTTTCTTTCCACGTTGCGGTATCAACACATTCGTATCAAGTAGTTGATCTGCTAATGCAAAATCAACGCTTTCCGGCAGAAGTACTTCTTTTGGCAATAAATGTTGAGCTTCTCCATAGAAACGACCCAGATATGTTAGTAATTCCTCTTCCGGATCCCGATAGGCAGGAAATATAGAGACATCCCGTTCTATCATCTTACCTTGTCTAACGAAGAACACCTGCACACACATCCAACCTTTATCCACTGCATAGCCAAAAATATCACGATCTGTAAAATCATTCGCATTCATATTCTGCTTTTCCATGACGGTTTCAATATTGGTAATTTGATCACGATATTCCTTCGCACGTTCAAATTCTAATTCTTCCGCAGCTTTATTCATTTTTTGCTGCAGCTCCTTTTTGACTTCTTTATAGCCGCCATTAAGGAATCGTGTAATGTCTGCAATCATTTCAGTATACGCATCTGCAGGTACCTCTTTTATGCAAGGCGCAAGACATTGCCCGATATGATAATACAAACACGCGCGTGTAGGAATACTTTGACATTTACGGTACGGATATAAGCGATCCAGTAATTTCTTTGTTTCATGGGCTGCGCTAGCGTTTGGATAGGGTCCAAAATATTTACCTGATTTTTTATTGACTTTTCGCGTAATGATCAATTTCGGATGACGTTCGTTCGTGATTTTCAAGTACGGATATGTTTTGTCATCTTTTAGCATGATATTATATTTTGGATCGTATTTCTTTATCATGTTCAATTCCAAAATTAATGCTTCAATTTCAGAATTGGTAACAATATATTCAAAATCCTCTATTTCGCCGACCAATCGTTGTGTCTTGCCATCATGGGAACCCGTGAAATAGCTACGCACACGGTTTTTCAATACTTTTGCTTTCCCTACATAAATGACTGTACCTTGACGATCCTTCATTAAATAGCAACCCGGCAATTCGGGGAGGATCGAAAGTTTATGTTCAATGATTTCATTCATTATTTTCACCTACTAAAAAACCGGGCTGCTCTGCGGCCCGGTCTCTTGTATTTATGCGTGTTTTTCAACTAGTTGTGCAAGTGCTTCTTTCGGTTGGAAGCCTACTACCTTCTCAGCTACTTCCCCGTCTTTAAAGAGGAGAAGTGTTGGGATCGACATGATACCGAACTGGCTAGCCGTTTCTTGGTTATCGTCCACGTTTACTTTTACAATGTTCGCTTTTCCTTCTAGTTCACCTGATAGTTCTTCTAGTACAGGAGCGATCATTTTACAAGGACCACACCAAGGTGCCCAAAAGTCCACTAGTACTACGCCTTCTTTTACGTTTTCAGCAAAGTTCGAATCAGTTGCATTAATAATTGCCATTCTTATTTCCTCCTTAGTCTTTAACTATATTCGTATTATATCATGGAGGTATAGAAGGGGCTAAAAAAATGCCTGTACTCATTCATTAGCTTGCTTTAATCTGTTTAATTTCTTCGATCATGATGGGGATAATCTCGAAAATGTCGCCTACGATACCGTAGTCTGCGATTTTAAAGATGTTCGCTTCTGGATCTTTATTGATTGCCACAATGACTTTCGAGTTGGACATACCTGCTACGTGCTGGATCGCTCCAGAAATTCCAGCTGCAATATACAAGTCCGGTGTAACGACTTTACCCGTTTGACCAATCTGTAATGAATAATCGCAGTAATCTGCGTCACATGCTCCACGTGAAGCACCGACTGCACCGCCT
This sequence comes from Sporosarcina sp. P34, assembly GCF_002743375.1. GTDB lineage: Bacteria > Bacillota > Bacilli > Bacillales_A > Planococcaceae > Sporosarcina. The sequence goes on along the minus strand of NZ_PDZC01000003.1, from coordinate 230,842 downwards.
AGAAGATTTGCCAATTCTTTTAAAGGCTCAAATCCTTCAGGTCCTTTAACGCCACGGCCGCCTGCTACGATTACTTTCGCTTCAGATAAATCCAAGCCTTCTGTTGATTTACGTACTACGTCTTTGATGACAGAGCGAAGATTCGTAATTTCCACACTTTTCGCTGTTACGTCACCTGAGCGGCTTGCATCATGCGTTAATGGCTCGATGTTGTTCGGACGGATTGTGATAAATTGCAACCCTTCTTTAATTTCTACTCGTTCAAATGCTTTACCAGAATAAATTGGGCGGATGAACTCTGCGTCATCGCCTTCTCCTTCAATTTTTGTAACATCTGAAATTAATCCAGTTCCAAGCTTACTTGCAATTTTTGGTGATAAGTCTTTCCCCATAGCTGTATGTCCAAATATGACACCGTCTGGGGATTCTTCTTCGTACACTGCAAGGAACGCTTGGCCAAAGCCATCTGGTGTATAGTGCTTCAAATGCGGATGTTCAACCGTTACTACACGGTCTGCTCCATAATGAATCATTTCTTCGCCAAGTGACTGAACTTGATCCCCTATAAGAACAGCGACAACTTCTCCGCCGCCTGAAATTTTCTTTGCTGCTGCAATTGTTTCAAATGATACGTTACGTAGTTCTCCATCACGTGCTTCACCTAAAACCAACATTTTCTTTGACATAATATAGTCCCTCCTAATTACGGTTCTCTGTATGAATTAAATTACTTTCGCTTCGTTACGCAATAATTTAATGAGTTCAGCTGCTTGATCGGCTGGCTCTCCTTCAAGTACACGCCCAGCTGATTTCGCGGGTGGTAAAAAGACTTCTTTTGTTTCTGTCTTCGCTTCCACGTCATCTTCCTCTAGGTCCAGATCATCGAACTCTAGGTCTTCAAGAGGTTTTTTCTTCGCTTTCATAATACCTGGCAATGAAGGATAGCGTGGTTCGTTTAGACCTTGTTGTGCTGTTACGAGAATCGGTAAGGATGTTTCAATAGTTTCTGAATCCCCTTCTACGTCTCGTACAACTGTTGCGTTCGTTCCATCTATCGTTAATTCAGTAATTGTCGTGACATAGTTAATGCCTAGTAATTCTGCAACGCGTGGTCCTACTTGTCCTGAACCGCCATCAATTGCTACATTACCTGCCAGAATTATATCAGCATCTTTATCTTTTAAGTAATCCGCAATGACTCTCGCGGAAGTGTATTCGTCAATATCATCAATGTCGTCCTCAATATTGATGAGTACTGCTTTATCTGCACCCATTGCCAATGCAGTACGCAATTGTTTCTCGGAATCTTCGTTACCGATTGATAGTACAGTTACTTCCCCACCGTGTTCGTCACGTAGTTTAATAGCTTCTTCCACTGCATACTCATCGTATGGATTTATGATGAATTCTGCGCCATCTTCAGCAATGGCACCGTTTGAAATTGAAATTTTTTCCTCCGTATCAAATGTTCTTTTTACTAATGCATAAATGTTCATTAATAGAACCTCCTTTTTGATAATTACTTCCCAGTAAATGTAGGTTGACGTTTTTCAATAAATGCTTGGATACCTTCTTTTGCATCTTCAGAGACGAATACTGTGCCAAATGACTTAGCTTCTTCTTCCACTCCTTCATAGAATGAAGGATCTTTTGAGTAGGAAAGCATGCGTAATGCATGTTTCACTGCAATTGGGCTCTTCTTTGAAATCTTCTTCGCAATCTTTAATGTCTCAGCCGAAAGTTCTTCTTCTGAATATGCATGATTTGCAAGACCCCACTGTACTGCTTCTTCTCCTGTGATCGGATCACTTGTCAACATAATTTCTGCTGCTTTAGCTACACCGACCAAACGTGGCAAACGTTGCGTTCCTGCAAATCCAGGAATGAGACCTAATTGCAATTCAGGCAAGCCCAGTTTTGCACTTTTCGTGACTAAACGGATATGGCAAGCCATAGCAAGCTCTAAACCGCCCCCCAGTGCGGCTCCATGAATGGAAGCGATTACAGGTTTAGGGAAATTTTCAAGACGCTCGAAGACTTCTTGTCCTTTACTAGAAAGCTCCGAGAACGCTGCTCCAGTGTCGATTGTTGTGAATTCCTTTATGTCTGCGCCTGCTGAGAAGAATCGGCCTTCACCGTATAAAACCACAACACGAACATCGTTGTCGTGCTCTACGCTAGTCAACAACTGATCCACTTCCTCAATCAATTTCGAAGATAAAGCATTCGCTGGGGGATGATCAATTTTTGCTAATGCGACATGTCCATCCATTTCCAAGTTAATCAATGTCATCTACAATCTCTCCTTTTATACAATGCTTACTGTTGTTCGTAGCCATGCAATAGCATATTGCTAACTTTAGGTGCTAGGCTGACTAAATTAAACTTCTGATCGTTCATCACCCAAGAGGTAATCGTTTCGTCCATAGTGCCAAATAGCATCTGCCTTGCTAGTCTAAGGTCTAGATTGGGAGATAATTCTCCATTCTTTACCCCTTCTTCAAGCAAAGTATCCAACAAAACCATATATTCTTTCAACACATTATTGATTTGGAATCGCAGTTCTTTATTTGACTGTCTGAGTTCCAATTGTGTGACGATCGCTAAATGAGGATCTTCTTGCAATACTTTGAAATGATTTTCCACAACTAATTCCAGTTTTTCTGCGATTGGAAGATCTGTTTTTAATATTTCTTTAATATTTTCTACGAAAATTGCCATTTTTTCTCTGAATACAGATATTAGGATGTCCTCTTTATTTTTAAAGTACAAATAAATGGTCCCATCCGCAACTCCAGCTTCTTTAGCTATTTTTGAGACTTGTGCTTGATGGTAACCGTTCTCTGCAATAACAATTACAGCAGCGTCTACTATTTGTTTATATTTAGGTTTAGTTCGCTTCATTAATGATTCACCACCAAAAAGAAAATATGAATGACTATTCATTCATATTTTCATGTTAATATTCTTTTGGTTTATAGTCAAGCATTTTGTTACGAACTTTTTAAGGAATTCTGAACTTCCGTTAATTTCTTTCGTTCTTCTTCCACTAATGTTCTGCGCAGTATTTTACCTACTGCTGTTTTTGGTAGATCTTCGCGGAAATCATAATGCTTTGGAACTTTAAATGCAGCAAGCTGTTTTCTGCAATACGTATCTAATTCTGCTTCCGTTATAGAATATCCTTCTTTTAAAACAATATACGCTTTAACAGTTTCACCACGATATGGATCTGGCACACCTGCTACGATACATTCTTGAATAGCGGGATGTTCATATAGGACTTCTTCAACCTCGCGTGGATAAACATTGAACCCACTTGCGATAATCATATCTTTTTTACGATCGACCACATAGAAGTATCCGTCCTCATCCATATACCCTAAGTCTCCTGTCAAAAACCAACCATCCCGGAATGATTCCTGTGTGTCTTCAGGTCTATTCCAATAACCTTTCATTACTTGTGGCCCTTTTACCGCAATCTCACCAATTTCCCCTACTGGTAATGGTTCTGATGAGCCAGGACCAAGCACGCATCCATCCGTATCAGGCCACGGAACGCCAACCGAGCCACGCTTTTCCAATCCATCCCAAATAAAGTTAGCCATAGCGACTGGAGACGTCTCTGTTAAGCCATATCCTTCCACAAGTTTTCCACCGGTTACCGCTTCGAACTTTTCTTTCACTTCAATTGGTAATGCAGCAGATCCACTGATACAAGCTTTTATAGAGGATAGATCATATTTGTCCAAATCGGGATGATTCAACAGACCAATATAGATCGTGGGTGCCCCAGGAAATATGGTTGGTTTTTGTTTGTCAATATCTTTCAATGCGGTCTTGAAATCAAATTTAGGTATCAACACCATTTTATGACCTTTCATTACAGCGAAAATCAAAACGGTCGTCATACCATACACATGGAAAAATGGTAGAATGCCCATAATCGTTTCTTCGCCATCAGTCGTTTTGTATAACCACGCACTACACATTTCCGTATTGCTTATTAAATTGGAATGGGTCAATTCGACACCTTTTGGCGGACCTGTAGTTCCTCCGGTATACTGCAATAATGCAATATCACCGTTCTCGTACGCTACATGAATCGGATCGGGTTTTGTTGTTTTCATGATTTCGGTATATACATGATGCATACCACGATGCTCTACTTTTACCATCAACTTATGCTCTTTTTTCTGAATGAATGGATAGATAAGATTTTTTGGGAACGGGAGATAATCTTTGATTCCCGTAATAATAATATTTTCAAGCGCAGTTCCGTTCATAGCTTTCGTGACACGAGGGAATAAAATATCAAGCGATATAATCACTTTTGCACCCGAATCAGAAAGTTGGTAGTGCAATTCGCGCTCTGTATACAGTGGATTTGTCTGAACCACAATGGCTCCTGCATACAGAATTCCGTAGTAAGCGATTGCGCCTTGCGGACAGTTTGGCAACATAATGGCCACGCGATCGCCTTTTACGACTCCTAATTTTTGCAAATAGGAAGCAAATTTTAGAGCGGACTCATGAAATTCTTTGAACGTGATGTCTTTCCCCATAAAATGCATCGCGGTGTTAGTTGAATGTTTTTTACTGGATCTGGTTAGATAGTCTTGCAATGGAATATTTTCATAGGCTAAAGTAGTCGGAATTTCTTTTGGATATACAGAAAGCCAAGGTTTTTTCGTCATCTTTACAACTCCTTTATCGTAATATAATTGTTTGAATATTCCTTGTTCATTAGTATATCGATAAACTAATTAGTTTACAAGATAAATATGTAAGCGCTTTATCTATCTATATACATGCCTCTAAGTCTATGTGCGTGTGATGACTATTATACATTTTCAGAAGATGGAGAGGCTGGGCATGGGATACGAGAGGGGATTTACGCTTCGGAGGGGACGCTTTCCTGCGGGCATGGCTTGAACCTCCTCGCTTCGCTGTGGGGTCTCAAGACTTATGCTCATAACGCTCCGCTTATAATCGCAGAAGTAATTGCTATTCCCGCGGTAGTCGCCCCTCCTACGCTCCAATCCCTGCAATGTAAACGAAGAACAACTTTTGCGAGTAATAGCGAAGCGTTAGAAGCACATCTTTACACTTAGCGAACGAAGAGGCTCAAGATTGCTTCCTCGAAGGCATCCCCAGCTAGAGCATCAATTCCCTCGTAAACACTACTTAACTATCCTCCGTTTGGTCTTGCTCTTCTACATTTCAACTATAAAAAACACACCAAGACCAAGGTCAGGGTGTGTTGGTGACGAGCCAGTATACTCCGATAAGGACGAAGAGTACACAGACTACTAATAATATTTTAATTAATCTTTCCATAATATGCGATCTCCTATGAAATACTGGCGCCGATGACGAATGACAGACCGACAGAAATGCAGAGCGAGATGAAGCCGACACTGCGGTTGTCCGCTTGGATCTCCTCGTCTACTTTAAACTTCGGTGTCAGGAATTCGAACAGCAAATAGGCAAAGACAAGAAGCAGGAAGCCGAATAAGCCCCAGCCCATCATCTGCGATAGACTATTGTGCTGCTCGATAGAATAGCGGAAAATATTTGCGACACCAAATATCTTTCCGCCTGTTGCCATCGCCACTGACAAGTTTCCTTTACGAATTTCTTCCCAGTTTTTATATTTTGTTACAATTTCAAATAGCACCATTGATACAATCAAGCACAGTGTAACGACACTGAAATACCCCGCCGTCTCAACTAATGGATGACTCCAAAATCCCGTATGATCCACAACGCTACACCTTCTTTATGTTCTTTTGCTAGTCATACGATTCAAACAGCTGAAAGGTTTCATTTATTTTAATTCTACTACAGTGACGCCACTCCCGCCTTCGCCCGCTTCGCCAAAGCGATAGGATTTCACGCGTGAATGTTTTTTTAAGTATTGTTGAACCCCTTGTCGAAGTGCCCCTGTTCCTTTACCATGAATAATATTCACTTGATGGTAGTTGGACAATAATGCATCATCAATATACTTCTCTGTGCGCGCAAGAGCATCTTCATATCGTTCACCACGTAAATCGAGCTCCATTTTCACATGCTCAGAACGACCTTTTACTGCTGACACTGTGACATGTTTCTTTTCTTTTTCAGGTTTCGTATATTGCAATCCAGACTCAGGTAATTTCATCTTCAAAATACCAATTTGAACAATCCACTCATTATCTGATACTTTTTCAACAAGAGTCCCTTTTTGTCCATACGCGAGTACCTTTACTTCGTCCCCTTGTTGTAACGGACGAGGTCCTGCTTGTGCTTTAATGACTTTCTTTTTCTTTTCTTCAGGCCTAGCGCCTTCCAATCGTTTTCGAGCTTCAATTAACTCATGTTCCTTAACACTAGCCCCTGCATTCAACCGTAGAGCACGTAAGTCTGAAATAACCGCTTCGGATTCCGTTTTGGCTTGATCCACGATTTTTTTCGCTTTCTCTTTGGCCGCTTCTGTTAAACGGTCTTTTTGCTCTTCAAATTCTTGGAGTTTATCGTGTAATTCTTTTTTCAACTTCTCTGTTTCCAAAAGTACATCATGTGTACGTTCAGCATCTTTTTCGGATTGTACACGGCTTGTTTCAAGAGAGGCGATCATCGAATCTACTTCTCCACGATTTTCTCCTGTGAAACTCTTTGCACGATCTATTACATGATGTTGTAAACCTAATCGTTTGGAAATTTCAAACGCATTACTTCGTCCCGGTACACCGATCAGTAAACGATATGTCGGACTCAACGTATCAATGTCGAATTCAACACTCGCATTGGCAACACCTGGCCGGTTAAAACTATACGCTTTTAATTCCGGATAATGAGTGGTCGCCATTACACGTGCGCCAGTACCATGTACTTCATCGAGAATGGATATAGCAAGAGCAGCACCTTCTTGAGGATCCGTCCCCGAGCCTAATTCATCGAATAACAATAGAGAACGATCATCGAACTTCTTTAATATATTCACGATGTTGACCATATGAGAAGAAAATGTACTCAAACTCTGTTCAATCGATTGCTCATCCCCGATATCCGCATAAATCGAATCAAAGACGGCAATTTCAGAACCATCAAGAACAGGAATTGGCAGACCTGATTGCGCCATCAACGTGCAAAGCCCCACTGTTTTCAGCGTAACTGTCTTACCCCCTGTATTCGGACCGGTGATCACAATCGTTGTTATGTCGTTGCCAAATTCAATCGTATTCGCTACCGCTTCGCTGATTGGTAGAAGAGGATGACGCGCTTTAGAGAGGCGTATATAGCCATCTGCGTTAACTGCCGGTTTCGTGCATTTATTGGCAGTACCGTACTTAGCTTTCGCTAAAATAACATCCACTTCTGCCAATAGCTGCACTAATGTGAATAACTCATGAGCGATTTCTTGAACACTAGCCGATAAGGCAAGTAAAATCTTTTCGATTTCTTCCCGCTCTTTAATTTTCAGTTCACGAATCTCGTTATTTGCCTGAACGACTGCATCTGGCTCGATGAATAGTGTTTGACCAGATGATGACATATCGTGAATTACACCGCCATAATGGGATCGATATTCTGCTTTAACGGGAATACAGTAACGATCATTACGCATCGTAACGATTGCGTCAGATAGCATTTTCGATGCGTTCTTCCCTCTTGTATAACTTTCAAGACGTTCACGCACGCGACTTTCTTGGATACGTAAGCCTTGACGAGTCGAACGTAACGCGGATGACGCACTGTCCATCACTCGACCATTATCATCGATTGCTGCATTGATTTCATGTTCAATCGCTGTCAAGATCGGCATCGCTTCTTTACGCGCGATTAAATGCGGAATAGAGATCTCACCTTCAGTCGCAACAGCTTCTAAAAACTGACGAAGAATTCTGCTGGCACGGATCGTATCTGCAATTTCCACTAGCTCCATTGCGCTTAACATTCCACCAATTTGCGCGCGTTTAGCATGGGATCGAATATCATGGATTCCACCCATTGGGACATTCCCACGGATACGTAAAAGTGCCAAGCCTTCATCTGTTTCCTCAAGTAACCGAGTGACATCTTCGAGATTTTTTGAAGGCACCAATTGCTCTATATGTGCACGGCCTGCAATGGACGTACATTGTGCCGCTACTTGTTGTATAATTTTATCAAATTCAAGTGTTTTTAAGACACGCTTTTCCAATGTCTTACACTCCCTTTCATTTACGAATCACTTTCTCAATAAATGTTTCAAGCGGCCATGTGTTAACTACCTGCTCAGCAGGAAGCCAAGCTTTTTGTGCATATTCTACGCCAATCGGCATAATATCAAGTTGTTCTGTCGCGTGCGCATCTGTATTAATTGCAATATTGACGCCCGCTTCCATCGCTTGGATTACGTGTTCTGTGCGCAAATCTAAACGATATGGACTTGCGTTCACTTCAAGAATTTTACCGTATTCGCTCGCCCACTTGATGAGCTGCTCGATATCTGGATTATATCCTTCACGTTGACCAATAATACGACCTGTTGGATGGGCAATCATGTGCACGTGTGGATTTTTACATGCAGTATGCAGACGCTCCATAATCTGCTCCTGCGGTTGATTGAAACTAGAGTGAATAGACGCAATGACAAAGTCCAGTTGCTTTAGAATCTCATCTTCAAAATCCAATGTCCCGTCCGGAAGAATATCCATCTCAGTTCCGCAGAATACTTCAATGTCATCATACAACGCATTCACTTCACGAATTTCCTCAATTTGCTTCAATAAACGCTCAGGTGTTAAACCATTTGCCACTTTTAAATAATGCGAATGATCGGTAATGACCAGATGTGAATAGCCTTTTGCACGGCAGGCCTCCACCATCTCTTCTATTGAATGTCCACCATCTGACCAAGTGGTGTGCATATGAAGATCGGAACGGATTAGTTCAGGTGTGACAAGTGTGGAAATCTCCTTTACACGATCAAGCTCCGTTCCGTCCTTGCGAATACTTGGCGGAATGAATGGCAAATCAAAATGAGCGAAAAATTCTTTTTCATTAGCAAACGTCTGCACATGTCCTGCTTCATCTTCCACGCCGTACTCACTGATTTTCTCTTTACGGTTTTTAGCCAACTGGCGCATCCGTATATTATGCGCGGCAGAGCCGGTAAAGTGATGTAGTGACGTCGCAAATTGATCTTCAGTTACAAAGCGGAAATCCGCATCGATTGGACTTACTGTATCAAGCGAAATTGACAGTTTAGCATCGCCCGCTGCAATCACTTTTTCGATCGGTAACGCAGCCAATATTTTTTCACGAACGATTTGTGGTTCTTCAGTTACAAGAATCCAGTCTACATCTGAACTTTCTTCTTCGCGCCTACGATAACTCCCAGCTACTTGATACTTCTGAATTTCCTCAATCAACTGTAATTCAGCCTGAACGATATCAACGATTTTTGTCACTTGCCAAATGGGTGTCTTGCCAGAACGACTTGCAAGTATTTCTATTTCACGCAATAAGTTCTCCTCTGTCTTTTTGCCGAATCCCGGAACTTTGCTTACCTCTTGTCTTTCGCAAGCTGCTTGAAGTGATTCGACCGAATCTATATTCAACGCTTCTCGTAGTTTGGCTATTTTCTTTCCACCCAATCCAGGAATATTCAAGAGAGGAATCAAACCTTTGGGAACCTTTTCTTCAAGCTCCATTAATACATCGGAAGTTCCTTTTTCCATCAAATCAGTTATGACCGAACCGGTTCCTTTGCCGATTCCTTTCAACGACAGGATATCATCCATCTCATCGAGACTTCTCGTGTCCAATTCCAGAATCGAAGCGGCTTTCCTGAATGCTGCCACCTTAAAATGGTTTTCTCCAAGTAACTCCATATATAATGCAATTTTTTCAAATGTACGAATTATAGTCTTTTTATTCAAGTCCGTATCCTCCCACTCTGTTAAAAAAGCTTCCACGCGTTCGGGAAGCTTTTGGTTCATATGTACAGTACATTATTTACGAGCATTAGCCTATATAAACGAACCACCAATTTTTTATTGCCGAGGAAATAATTGGCGTATGTTCGAATATCGCTTTTGCCAGCAATGAATGACCTACTGAGTTTTGAATGACTTCAACTGGAAGCATCGCAAGTAAAGATAATACAAAAAAGATGATTACGTAAAATTCAATGAAGCCCAGTCCTGCGCCAACTAGACGCGCACCGAAACCTAGAATCGGAATATGCTTGATGAAGTCCAACATGGAACCAATTAATTGCAAAACCAGCTTCATTCCGACAAAAATTAAAACAAATGCGATCAACCGATAAAACGTCATATCCATATCCAAGTTTTTGAACGTCCAGCTCAGCGTATCTGCTGCAGTCGCCCCCGGATAAGGTATCCATAATATTAATTTTTCTGCAAACGGCTTGTAGAACTTATACGCTACGATTACTGATACAATCAATCCTAACATATGGATGAGCTGTACGATGAACCCGCGTCTAAAGCCCGCAATTAAGCCCCCTATAAGCAGTAAAATAATGAGTAAATCTACCATATTTTGAACCTCAACCCTTCATTTTTTTCACTTCATCTTCTAATTCTTTTACTCTTTCTTGTAATTTTAGAAATTCATGCACATTATTTACCGCCGTCAGGACAGCAATCCTTTTACTGTCGAGATGTCGATTATGCTTACTAATTTCGCGCATTTTTTCGTCAACGAGCGAGGCTACATAACGCACATGTGAAGAAGATTCCGTACCAACAACCGTATATGTTTGTCCGTAGATTTCAACAGTCACTCTTGCTTTTTTATTGTCCGCCATTTTATGCCCTCCCCCTAAAAACCCTCACATAATCATACCATGAAAATCAATTACTTGTGAATCAATTACGCCTCATATTGACACGAGGTTCGAAATTCAGACATGAACTTTCATTAGAGACTGTAATTTCAGGTATACTAAGGAATAGATTATTTCGAGAGGTGGATAAATAAATGAGTAATCAGGTCATTGTCCTGTCTGAAAAAGAATTACCGAAAGTACTTCGCTTCTATGAAACAAATAAAGTTACCCGTAATGCACCAGGTGTCATTTTTGCTGCTAAGATTGCCGATACGTCCATTACTGCTTACCGGTCCGGAAAAGTATTGTTTCAAGGTGCAGGGGCAGACAGAGAAGCTGCACGCTGGGGGACTGTAACGAAAGTCACACCATCTGGAGCAAAAGGAGATACATTACCTGCAAACTTTGCATCGCTATCCGTCCTCGGCTCAGATGAAACAGGTACAGGCGATTTCTTCGGACCGGTTACTGTAGCCGCATGTTTTGTTAGTAGTGACCAAATTGAATTGGTAAAAGAACTAGGTGTAAAAGATTCCAAACAACTTACAGATGCGTATATGCAGCACATCGCAGAGGATCTGAAACGAGTTGTAACTTACTCCGTGCTGACGCTCGATACTATCAAATACAATGAAATCCAAAGTAGAGGATGGTCGCAAGGTAAGATCAAAGCTATCCTTCATAACCAAGCACTTCAGCAAGTACTGGATCAGATGCATCCTGTTTTACCTGAACATATTCTTATTGATCAGTTCGCGGAACGACGTGTTTACTATAATTATTTAAAAGATGAATCTTCTATTATTCAAGACAAAGTATTTTTCTCGACAAAAGCTGAAAATCTCCACGTCTCAGTAGCCATTGCCTCTATATTGGCACGAGTTGCATTCCTTGAAGCAATGGATCAATTAAGTACAAAAGCTGGTGTCACATTACCTAAAGGAGCAGGACCCAAAGTGGATCAAATAGCTTGTCAAATCATCCGTAAAAAAGGAGAACCATTCCTACATAGCATCACGAAAGTACATTTCGCCAATACACAAAAGGCATTAAATCTCGCATATAAAAAATAAAAAGATTGTAGTGAAATAAAGCAGGCTACCTGTCAGAAAACTGATAGGTAGCCTGCTTATTTATTATGATCGAAGTTGTGCGTTTGCTTGTACAGTTAACGCATCCAGTACTTTACTGTGCGCCTTGACGACGTCTTCATCCGTCAACGTACGTTCAGGATCGAAGTATGTCAGAGAGAACGCCACGGATTTTGTTCCTCCTTCTACGTTCTTCCCTTCATATAAGTCAAACAGCTGAACCTTTTTCAGTAATTTCCCGCCTGCTTGCTTGATTATTTTCTCCAAGTTCGCTGCAGTTGTGTCACGATCGACAACTAAGGCAATATCACGGGAGATGGAAGGATAGCGTGGAACAGCTTCATACAACAGCTCTTCTATCGCGGTTTGCATAATAGCCTGCAAGTTCATTTCCATGACATACGTTTCTTGCAAGTCACGTTGTTTTTGAACGGTTGGGTGTACTTGCCCGATGATGCCCACTGACTGGTCGTCCAACCATACTGTCGCTGTACGACCTGGGTGCATTTGATCCACTGTCGCTTTTGTAAACTGCAGTCGGTCGAGCAAACCTAACTGCTCAAACAACCCTTCTACAATTCCCTTCATAACGAAGAAGTCGACTTTTTTCGATTCGCCTTGCCATGCATGATGAACCCATTTGCCAGTCAAGACTGCTGCGACATGTTCTACCTCTTTCGGTAAACCATCCTCTTCGATACCGAGAAAAACAGATCCTGTTTCGTAAAGTGCAATGGATTCATTTCGACGAGCCACGTTATATGTTGTTGCATCAAGAAGGTGTGGAATGATGCTTTGGCGAAGAATGCTACGCTCTTCACTCATTGGCATAAGCAATTTCGTTACAGGAGCAGTCTCTAACGCGAAAGCTTGTGCATCTTTCGGTGAAGCCAATGAATACGTTAAAGCTTGCGATAGACCTGCTGCTTCAAGGTATCGGCGAACAATGCGACGCTTCGCCTGATACGGTGTCAATCCGCCTGGTGTACTTTCCACGATAGGTAATGTTTTCGGAATTTCATCATACCCATATAGGCGAGCGATTTCTTCAATCATATCTTCTTTGATTTTCAAATCTTGACGTCGTGTCGGAATATCCATCACAAGTTGACCATTGATTAAGTCCGTCGGGATCTGCAAACGATCCATAATCGTTTTCATTTCATCCATAGCAATCTTCATACCTAGACGATTATTCACATAGTCCGGCGAAAGAATGATTTTCTGAGGTGTTTTGTCAAGTTCGTCGAAGGTAACGGATCCATCCAGAACTTCTCCACCAGCAAGTTCAGCCATCAATTGTGCCGCTCGCTCTGCTGCTTCTGCTACACGATTCGGGTCAACGCCTTTTTCAAAACGTGTGCTTGCATCACTGCGCAAGCCCACTTCTTTGGATGTTTGTCGAACGGAACTTGGTGCAAAATAAGCGGATTCGATAACAACCATTGTGGTACCTTCGTGCACTTCTGAATTCGCACCGCCCATTACACCTGCAAGCGCAACGGGCTCTATCCCATTCGTTATTACCAGTTGCTGGTCATTCAACGTACGTTCTACTTGATCAAGTGTCACCATTTTTTCACCTTCACGAGCATGACGCACGACGATCTCTTTCGTTTCGAGACGGTCATAGTCAAATGCGTGAAGAGGCTGTCCGTATTCCATCAATACATAGTTCGTGATATCGACCACGTTATTATGCGGTCGAATACCCGCAGACATTAACGTGTTTTGCAACCACTGAGGTGATTCTGCAACTTTCACGTTCTTCACTACTTTTGCTACGTACATGGGATTGTCTTCAGTTGCTTCTACGGATAGCTTCAAAACGTCTTGAGCTTTTTCTGCAGACGCTGAATAAGAAATTTCCGGCAGTTTAATATCTTTAGATAAAATCGCCCCTACTTCATACGCAACACCAAGCATACTCAATGCATCAGAACGGTTTGGGGTTAAATCGAACTCCAAAATACGATCGTACAAACCAAGATGCGTCAATGCACTATCTCCAGCACGGACATCATTTGGTAACACATAGATTCCTTCAGCATACGCTTTTGGAACTAATTTTCCTTCTATACCGAGTTCTTGCAGGGAGCAGATCATACCGTTAGATTCTTCACCACGAAGTTTCGCTTTTTTGATTTTCATTCCGCCAGGCAAGATAGCCCCTGGACGTGCGACAATGACATGTTGCCCTTCTGCGATATTTGGAGCTCCACAAATAATTTGTGAAATTTCTCCACCTACATCAACTTGACATATATGTAATTTATCCGCTTCAGGATGCTTTACACAGTTATTCACGTAGCCAATGACGATATTATCCATACCGAATGAACGATCTATGATGCCGTCTACTTCAATACCAGCACGAGTAATTTTTTCTGCAAGTTCTTCTACAGACAGTTCGTTCCAATCTACATAATTACTTAACCAATTTGTTGATACTAACATCAATATTCCTCCTTATGCCTCTGAACGGTGGAATTGTGAAATAAACCGAATGTCATTTGTATAGAAATGACGAATATCTTCCACTCCGTATTTTAACATCGCAATTCTTTCCGGACCCATGCCGAATGCAAATCCTGTAACTTCTTCAGGGTTATAACCAGCCATTTCTAAAACGTTTGGATGAACCATTCCTGCTCCTAAAATTTCAATCCAGCCTGTTTTCTTACAAACGTTACAGCCTGTTCCACCACACTTAAAACAAGAAATATCCATTTCAACTGAAGGCTCAGTGAATGGGAAGAAGCTTGGACGCAAACGAATTTCACGCTCAGCACCAAATAATTTCTTGGCCAATAAATCAAGCGTGCCTTTCAAGTCGCTCATGCGGATGTTTTCACCTACAACAAGTCCTTCAATCTGTGTGAATTGATGAGAGTGCGTCGCATCATCTGAGTCTCGGCGGTATACTTTACCTGGACAAATAATTTTGATTGAAGCCCCATCTTTCGCTTCCATCGTACGAGCTTGAACAGGAGAAGTGTGTGTGCGCAATAAAATGTCCTCTGTAATATAGAATGAATCTTGCATATCACGGGCTGGGTGGCCTTTCGGCAAATTTAGCGCTTCAAAGTTGTAATAATCTTTTTCCACTTCGGGACCTTCTGCGATTTCATAGCCCATACTAATGAAAAAGTCTTCAATTTCTTCTACTACCCGCGTTAATGGGTGATGATTACCTAGTTCTACTGGACGGCCTGGTAATGTAACATCAATCGATTCATTTTCCAATTGCTCCTGGATCGCTTGCTGTTCAAGGGTTTCTTTCCGTTCCTCAAGAATTTCCGTAACACTCTCACGAATTTCGTTGACGAGCGCACCCATCTTTGGACGTTCTTCAGCAGGCAGTTTACCCATCCCTTTTAACAGGTCGGTAATCGGTCCTTTTTTCCCTAGATACGCTACGCGCACATCATTCAAATCTTTGACAGTATTGGATTCTTTAATTTTCAGCATTACTTGTTCTTTCAGTTCATGCAACTGTTCTTTCATGTGTACTTGCTCCTCTCTCTATTTCGGTAGTATTGCTTAGCTACACTTCCCGGAAAACAAAAAACTCGCCCCTATAAAAGGGACGAGGTCTATTTCGCGGTACCACCCTGATTAGTTTGCATCAAAAAAACGATGCAAAATCACTTGAATTGGAATAACGGTCCTATGCCGGCACGCCTTTACATGTCTGGTCCAAGCGCGCAGCTCGCGGGGTGAACTTCAATGGTGCATCGTTTTTCACACTTTCAGTCAAGGTGTGAAATCCCTGATAACGCATCTATCCATTTACTTTTCCCGGTCATTGCTATTTTCTTTGATTCGCCTTCTAGTATACCGTAAATCGATTACGCCTTCAATAGAGATGTCATGGCTGACGAAGCGTGTACAACAAGATACCTGTTGCAACTGCCACATTCAGTGATTCAGCTTGTCCGTATAACGGAATTTTCACTACATGATCGGCCTGAGATAGTAATTCGATATCCACGCCACTTCCTTCATTTCCTACAAGTAGTGCAAATGAGGTGTGGGTTTGCAGTTCATTAGGGGAAACCGCTTGCTGCAAACCTGTACCGATAATCGGGACATGATGGCTTTTCAAACGATCGATCCAAACGGACAACTCTTCGCGTACTACAGGAATATGGAAATGAGAACCTTGCGCAGAACGAACCGTTTTCGGATTGAATGGATCTGCACATCCTTTACCTAAAATGACTGCATCCAAACCTGCCGCGTCTGCAGTACGAATCATTGTGCCGATATTTCCTGGATCTTGTACAGCATCAATTAACAACACCCGCTTCCACTGATGTTGATCTGTTTCTTCATATTGAGGCTGTCTACAATAGGCAAAAACGCCTTGTGTCTGCTCTGTTTCGGAAATCTCCTTAGCAACTGCAGCTGTCAGTTCAATAATTGGCGCTGTCCAATGTGCCGGAATTTCAATATCCTCGCGTACCAGTAATTGAAGAACTAAATCTGGCTGTTTAATGGCTTCTTCGACAAGATGGACACCTTCCACGAGGAACTCTTTCGTCTGATCTCGTTCCTTTCTAGTCGTAACTAGTTTCTTCCAATGTTTTACTAATGAGTTCTGGGTTGATTCAATTCGTTTATTCAAGAGGCTGAACATCCTTTTTTTCTTTTTAGTGTATCAAACCAGCGTATATTTAGCGACTTTTGTGGAAAAGATGAGAATAAAGGAGGCTGAAGAATATGAATTTCCAAATTCGCGATGCAATTTCAGCAAACATGACAAACAATAGCGCCACTGACGTACGAAGCGTGATCGACGATGCTATACAACGAGGCGAAGAACATCTATTGCCAGGATTAGGTGTGTTTTTTGAGCAACTATGGAAACGTTCTGATGAAAAAGAAAAAACAGAAATCACCAATGAACTATCTCAAGCATTCGCCCAAGCACAATAAAAGATCATTAAAACAAAGACAAACCCTTTACACTGATTGAGCGTGAAGGGTTTGTCTTTCGAACTTTTTTATCTCGGCATACTGGTTAGTAGAAAACCCTAGTGTACTGGAGTGCAAGGCGACTCGGGGGGTCACTTCAAACGCGTCCGCCTGGAACGCAAGGAAACGATGCACATCCACGTCTTTTTACCTCTTCGTATAGTGCTCTTTCAACTGATCACGTAAAGCGGCCTTCAAAAATTTCCCGACAGACGTCTTAGGAATCTCTTTGACAAACAAAATCTCATCCGGAATCCACCAACTTGCAAACTGTCCCTTTAGTGAATCCTTCAACTCTTGCACTTTCGCGTCATCCTCCACCACATTCTCATTCAACACTACACAAGCTAGCGGACATTCCATCCACTTTTCATGCGGAACCGCAATCACTGCAGCCTCATACACATCATTATGTGACATCAATGCATTCTCCAAATCAACAGAAGAAATCCATTCTCCGCCACTCTTGATCAGATCCTTCGTACGATCCGTCAACTTCAAATATCCGTCCTCCGTCATCACTGCAATATCTCCCGTATACAGCCAACCATCTTTAAACGCTTCTTCGGTACGCTCATCTTTATAATATTCACTTGCAATCCATGGACCTCTGACGGTCAACTCGCCCATCGTCTGGCCGTCCCACGGTACTTCTCCGTCTTCATTGACTACACGAATATCTAGCCCCGGCATGACCAAGCCTTGCAAGGATCGAATATCAATTCTCTCATCTACTGTTAAATTATCCATAGATGAAGTTAGCACAGATAAACTGACAAGCGGTGAGGTTTCCGTCATACCATAGCCGATGACAAATGGGATTTTGTATTTTTCTTCAAATGTCTTAATTAAGCCTTTAGGAGACGCAGATCCACCACACACGATGACACGCAACGATGAAATATCACGTGGTTTTTGCTCAAGCTCTCTTAGTACAGCTAGCCAAATCGTCGGAACACCGGCCGTAATGGTCACTTTTTCACTTTCAATCAAGTCGAGTAGGACTGTCGGATTGAATCCTGGTCCCGGTAAAACTTGGGTTGTCCCAAAGAAAACTCCAGCAAACGGTAGTCCCCATGCATTAACATGGAACATCGGCACAACAGACATGGCAATATCGCGTTCACACAGTGCCATAGAATCCGCCAGTCCGAGTGCGTAGCTATGCAACACCAATCCACGATGTGTATAAATAACTCCTTTCGGTTGCCCCGTGGTAGCAGATGTATAGCATAAGCCTGCTGGAGTATTCTCATCTAAATCTTCCGGATATTCATATTCATCTGAGGCGTTTTCCACTAACGCTTCGTAAGAATGGACATTTTCTAACGTAGTCTCGGGAATATCTTTACTATCGCCCATGACGACAAAATGTTTTACCGTCTTCAGCATGGGTGCCATTTTTTCAAGATGAGGGAAAAATTCTGCATCCACTAGCAAAATTTCGTCTTCCGCGTGATTGATAATATACATAATATGCTCAGGAGATAGTCGTATATTAATCATATGCAAGATTGCACCCGTACAAGGCACTGCGAAATACGCTTCTAGATGACGGTGATGGTTCCAAGCGAACGTACCGACTTTTGTTCCATGCTCCATTCCTAACTGTGTCAGTGCATTTGACAGTTTACGTGTTCTCTTTGCCCATTCACGATACGTAAAACGCTGTATACTCTGTTCACCAGTTCGTGAAATAATCATTTTGTTTGGAAAAAATCGCTCTGCTCGTGTAATAAATGTAGATAGAATCAATGGTGTTTGCATCATATTCATCCGCTCCTCTTTCGTTAGAAATCAAGTTATCGATCCGTCTTGCACGATCCAAAGCATGTACTATCATTTCAATGAAATCGATGCGCAGATGGAATGATTCTCAGGATGTACTCTACGCGCAAACAACTAACTCTATGAATAGTAACTCCTGTTACTTTCTAAATATAGCATATACGTTAACTGACTATTCTGTCTATATAATTTAGTAGTATGTAGTTCACACCAATTTTTGACGCGTCCAAAAGAATGCATCCACACCAAGAACGGTTAATGTGCCGAATACGATTGACCATAAAGCTAGGCTAATTAGAAGCCAACTAGCAGTCTTTGATTTGGAAGAGCCTAGAGCAAGTGCCAAGAACGCAGCCAAATGAGAGCCAATCAGAATTGGACCAAGTAATGCTAGACCTGGAACACCATAGCTCTGCCAAATTTTCTCTGCACGAGCTGTACGCTTTGACGGAGGTTTTACATCGGTTTTCTTTTTGCTATCCCACCAGTTTTTTAATTTCTGAAAAACCAAAATTTCAAGCACTATAGTTAAAGCATTTCCTGCAAAACCAATCACAACAGCAGCCGGCAGAGACATACCACGTAAAATCCCCAAAGGAACCGCCACTAATACTTCAAACCCCGGTGTTGCACCCGCAAGAAATACAAGTAAATATGTAATCAACTAGTTTCCTCCCCCGTTCCGATTCCATTCAGTATATCAAATGAAAGAGTGCAAAACATAAAAAAACTGCTTTCCGAATTCACAGGAAAGCAGTTGAATGATTTGTTATAATAAAGATGCAAGGATCGCTTTTTGTGCATGCAGACGATTTCCTGCTTGCTGGAATACGTACGAGTTAGTACCATCGATTACGGAAGTCGATACCTCTTCTTCACGGTGTGCTGGTAGACAATGCAAGAACACATAATCTTTTTTCGCATGGCTAACCAATTGATCATTGATTTGGAAATCTTTGAAATCGACTAAACGCTTCGCCGCTTCTTCTTCCTGCCCCATACTGGTCCAAACATCCGTATAAATTGCATCTGCATCTGTGGAGGATTCAATCGGATCGTACGTCGACGTCACGCTTCCACCATTTGACTCAGCAATTTTTTTCGCTTTTTCAAGTAAACCTGAATGATATTCATAACCTTTAGGTGTCGCCACAGAAACATGCATTCCCATATGCGCACCCGCAATCACTAATGAATGCGCAACATTGTTGCCGTCTCCAATATAGGAAAGTTTTAAGCCTGTCAAATCGCCTTTTACTTCTTTGATAGTCAGTAAATCCGCCATTGCTTGGCACGGGTGAAATAGATCGGTTAATCCGTTAATGACCGGAACTGAAGTATGTTCTGCCAATTCCTCGACCATTTTATGAGATTTCGCACGAATCATCACACCATCTAAAAACTCGGATAATACTTTACCTGTATCCGAAACAGATTCTCCACGTCCAATCTGTAAATCCCGTGCATTCATGAATAGACCATGTCCACCCAATTGAATCATGCCTACTTCGAATGAAATACGTGTACGAGTGGAGTTCTTCTCAAAAATCATACCTAGTGTTTTACCTGCTAAAATGTCCGGTGTTTTACCAGCCAATGTATCTTGCTTCATGTCATATGCCAGTTGTATGAGATATGCGATTTCCTCACTAGAATAATCGAGTAGTGTTAAAAAGTCGCGCCCTTTTAAGCTATCCTTATCTATGCCTGTAGTTGTTTGATTTGTTTTTACCATTTGTCGATCCCCTACCATCCATTTGAAGTATGTATAAACTAGTATACAATTGTATATTTATGAAGTCAAATGAATCTTTATAAATTTTCATAGTATTTCATTAAAAACAGCGATGCTTTTTGGGCACCGCTGTTTGAGTGTATAAATTATTCAAATGTGATGTTTTTTACTGTATTTGCATCAAGGCGTTTAACAATTTCCACTAACAGTTTAACTGTATTCTCAAAATCGTTACGGTGAAGCATGGCCGCATGACTATGGATGTAACGAGTCGGAATACAGATAGCCAATGTAGGGATTCCTGTTCCGCTTAAGTGGATGGATCCACCATCTGTTCCACCACCGGCCATCGTTGCAAATTGATACGGAATATTCAGCTCTTCTGCTGTATCGACTACGAAATTGCGTAATCCTCTATGGGAAACCATCGAAGCGTCATACAACAAGATCTGCGGACCTTCACCCATTGTACCAACAGATTCTTTTGCTGTAATACCTGGTGTATCTCCAGCAATTCCTACGTCTACTGCGAAACCGATATCCGGTTGAATTTTATTCGTCGCTGTTTTCGCTCCACGCAAACCAACTTCTTCTTGAATAGCACCTACACTATACAAACGATTCGGGTGCTTTTCATCTTTTAGCTGCTTCATCACCTCAATAGCGATGGCACAGCCGATACGATTATCCCATGCTTTTGCAAGTAAGTAATTTTCGTTTTTCATGACAGTGAATTCGAAGTACGGCACAATCATGTCGCCTGGAAGAACGCCCCATGATAGAACTTCGTCTTTTGACTCTGCGCCTACATCAATGAACATGTCTTTAATATCAACAGGTTTCTTGCGGGCTTCGGGTGGCAAAATATGTGGCGGCTTTGAACCAATCACGCCTGTAATCGTCTCGCCAGAACGTGTAACGATGGAAACACGTTGTGCCAACATAACTTGTGACCACCAGCCACCTACTGTCTGAAAGTAAATGAAGCCTTTATCATCGATTCGCGTCAACATAAAGCCTACTTCATCCAAGTGTCCCGCGATCATAATCTTCGGTCCGTTTGCATCGCCTTCTTTGCTAGCGATCAGTGAACCTAGTCCGTCATGATCGATTTCATCTGCATAAGGTTTGATGTGTTTCGTCATGACGTCACGCGCTTCGCGTTCATTGCCAGGGATTCCTCGTGCATCCGTTAAATCTTTTAGCATCTCTAACGTCTCATCTAGTTTCATAAAATATTCTGCCTCCTCTTTCTATTTCCAAACGTACGTGTTCCGGTCTTACAACAGTTCTTTACGAATAGTTGCAGGTGATTTAGGTGATAACAATCCTGGTGCGATGTCATAGACTGTCTTCGCCCCAGTCTCGCCTTTTTGCTGCAATTTATAAGCTGCTCTTGCATACGCGACTAAAACACTTGATGTAAATTCGGGATTGCTGTCTAGTTTAAGTGAAAACTCTATGACTTGATCCGTGTGTTTACCTGTATTGCCGCTTCGAATGACGAAACCACCATGCGGCATCTTCGCATGATCCATACGTAGTTCTTCTTCCGTTATAAAATGAACCATTGTATCGTAGTCTGCAAAGTAGTCAGGCATTGTGACAATCGTTTCACGAACTTGATCTTCACTTGCTCCTTCTTCAAGAACGACATAACATTCACGTGTATGTTTATCTTTAGTTGAAAGCTCAGGATGCTCACCGTTACGCACACGATTTATAGCATCCTCCGCGGGTAAAGTGTACTGAACGCCTGCTTTGACACCATCAACACGGCGCACTGCATCGGAGTGACCTTGGCTTAACCCTTTACCCCAGAATGTATAGGTTTCCCCTTCAGGCAAAATGGATTCTCCCATTAAGCGATTGATTGAAAATAAACCCGGGTCCCATCCAACAGAAATAATTGCTGTCGTACCTGCTTCTTTTGCTGCTTCATCAACAGCCGCGAAGTACTCGGGAATTTTTGCATGCGTGTCAAAGCTATCTACTGTTGTAAAGTGTTTCGCAAGTGCTGGTCCTTGTTCAGGCAAGTCATTTTTAGATCCACCGCATAAAATCAATACATCAATATCTTCTTTAAAAGATTCAATTTCATCCAGCTTATAGACCGCTACTTGCTCTGAAAGTAATTGTACGTCTTTCGGCTCTCTGCGTGTGAATACACCAACTAATGTCATATCTTTATTTTGACTAATAGCTGACTCTACTCCACGCCCCAAATTACCGTAACCAGCGATTCCTACTCGAATTTCTTTCGTCAAGATCATTCATCCCCTTTTCTTTCTGTTTACGTTTCTCATTTTACCGTTAAGGATGATAGATTGCGAATATTTATCTTTTGAGCAGTTCGGTTCAATTCGAAATGTTTCATGGTAAAATAGATAGTAGGTGAATTCTTTGTAAAGTGAGGATCTTTTATGCGTTTTTTTGTCTATCTAATTGTGTTCTTCTCGTTTTTTGATTTATTTTCACAGTTGCCGGTCATTAGTCCGTTTGCTACAGGTCTTGGCGTTTCCGCTTTCATCGTCGGATTATCTGTTGGTATTTACTCGTTTGCGAATGTTTTCGGTAATATCATTTCAGGTATTTTGACAGATCGCAGAGGACCATTTTATATTTTATTACTTGGTTTGTTCACGTCGGCTTTGTCGTTGTTCTCCTATGGATTGATTTCTGGTTCTGTTTCACTAATTGGCATTCGATTTTTACACGGCTTGACGGAAGGCTTGATCATTCCTGCTGCTTTCACGTTTCTCGCTAATGGCTCCGAACGTTCTAAACGTGGGAGAAATGCTGCAATCTCGGGTGCATTTGTCGGGCTCGCAGCCATTTTCGGACCTGCATATAGTGGAATTGTTTCCGTTAAGACAAGCGTCGCGACCATTATGGCCATCAATGGCGCCTTTATGATTCTACTGACAATCGGTGCTATACTATTTTTACGTTCCTTTACATATGTAAGAAAAGTGAAGGCGGCGAAACAAAAAGTGGTGAAGCCGTTAGCTTTTTTCCGCCACCCGGGTATCATCCGTGCATTCCTTGGCGCATTCTTCTTAATGTTCTCACAAGGTGTGTTGGCATTGGTGCTTCCACTAAAAGTAGAACATCTTCAGTTTGATGCGAAAATGACCGGAATGCTGTTGAGTGTGTTCGGTCTAGTTGCTGTGTTGATTTTCGTTTTGCCGATCAACCGTATTTTTGATATTGCCCGTCCGATGGTCACATTGGCAATTGGCTTGCTATTGATGAGTGGCAGTATGTTGTTCTTATCGCAAGTTGATGAACTATCGTGGATGATGTTGGCAATGGTTGTCTATGGAATTGGGTTCGCATTCCTGTTTCCTTCTATCAACTCGTTGCTAATTGATTCCACAGAACCTGAAACAAGAGGGAAAGCGTACGGTTTTTTCTACGCATTCTTCTCCTTTGGCGTTGTAGTGGGGTCTGGTACTATCGGTATATTGGATTTAGATTTCCATCATGCCTTTATGCTTGCAAGTGCAATTTTGTTGATCGCAGCCATTTTTACCTTCATCGGTCTGCGAAAAGATACTCGCCCAGTCGAGCGTCAACGCTCTGCACAGTAAATAGTATGAGATAGGTATGTCCGTTGAAGTCATGTGACTTTAATGGGCATACCTATTTGTATGGAGAATGTCGATTAATAGATGATTTATAAACTCGTTAAGTTCAAAAGCAAGTGCTTGGGAAAAGTGAGTTACTTAGTGAGTACTAGGGGATGGAAGCTCCAGTTGACGGACGCTTTCCTATGGGCCTGCGGTGAGCCAACCAGTTCGCTTTGCTCTCTTTGGTTGTCTCACCTGATCAGGCTGATCCATCAGGAGTCGCCGCCAACTTCCGCTTCCATCCTACATTGATAGTGGAGATACTTGTACCCCTCAATGGAGGTAGCGTGTGAATTATTATTTTGTTTTAACTTATCTAAATTCAAATGTAGAAGTTCAAAATTTATTACAACACTTATTTCAATATGCAATAAAAAGTATTATCTTCTTACACTGCAAGGGATTGGCGCTACGGAGGGGCGACTCCCGCGGGAATAGCATGAGCCTTGAGACCCCACAGGTAGCGAAGCGGACGAGGAGGCTCAAGCCATGCCCGCAGGAAAGCGTCCCCTCCGTAGCGCCAATCCCCAACCCAACACCACTACTAGCCTTTTTACCTCATTATCAAAATCTTAAAATTAAAAAAGACATCACAGGAAGTCGTTGCTTTACGACTTCCTGTGATGTCACCTATTTATGCTTGCTGTGTAGAGAACGAATGGATAATCTCAAGGAACACTTCCCCATAACGTTCAAGCTTCGTTTCGCCCACCCCTTGTACAGTCAATAACTCTTCATTTGTGGCAGGCATTTTAGTTACCATATCCCGTAATGTCTTGTCCGAGAAAATAACGAAAGGCGGGACACCAGCTTCTTGTGCTAGTTTTAAGCGCATCGCCCGTAGTTCATTGAATAACGGATCATCTGTAGCGACGACAGTTGTTACCATCTCGCCTTTACGCCAGACTTTTACTTTTCCTAACAACACATCTTTTCCGTCTTCGCTGACGAAAATAGTCGGATAGGGTCCACTTTCCACTTGTAAATAATTCTTTGAAATCAAAAATTCAATGAAGTCGGCTACGTCTTTGGCATTGCGCCCTTTCATCAATCCATATGTCGATAGCTCATCGAAGTTTAATTCTTTCAACTTTTTGTTTCTCGATCCTGTTAATACTTGCGCAACCATCGTCTTCCCGAAACGTTGCCCCATACGAATAACACAGGAAAGTACTTTTTGTGTATCGACTGTTACATCAAACTGTTCACGCGTGTCAGTGCAGTTACCGCAACGACCACAATCTTCGACATCCTCTTCGCCAAAATACTTGATAATGTGTTTTTGCAGACAGCCTTCCGTATGGCAGTAATCAACCATTACTTGCATCTTTTTGATTTCATTTGATACACGGGAAGGATCTGGAGATTGTTCGATGAGAAAGCGTTGCGTTAAGACATCTTGCGAAGAGAATAACAAATAACAATCGCTGTCGAGCCCATCCCGCCCCGCTCTCCCAGCTTCCTGATAATAACTTTCCATATTCTTCGGCATTTGATAATGAATGACGTAGCGTATATTCGATTTATCAATCCCCATACCAAACGCGTTCGTCGCGACCATCACGCGTGCGTCTTCCATGATGAAACGATCTTGTTGATGTTGACGTTCATAGTCGGGTAATCCTGCATGATATTTAGCAACCGGAATACCACTTTTCTCAAGCAACAAATATACTTGCTCGACCGCTTTTCTCGTTGCAGCATAAATGATACCTGATTCATTTTTATTTTTCTGTGTGTACTCTTTGACGAATTGATCCCGATTTTGACCTTTTACTACCGAAAATAATAAATTACTCCGCTCAAAACCAGTTACAACACGGCTGACAGGAGGTATATGTAATTGCTGGCATATATCATCCTGTACTTCAGGCGTAGCTGTTGCAGTCAATGCAAGAGTAATCGGTCGGTTACGTAAATAATCAAAGACTCGGTGGATATTACGGTAGCTTGGACGGAAATCATGTCCCCATTGTGAAATACAATGGGCTTCATCTATCGCAATCAGCGGAATCGTCATTTTTTGCAATTGATTGAGAAAAGATTCGGAGTCCAACCGCTCAGGTGCTACATACAACAGCTTATACTTTCCCTCGAGTGCGTTATCCATCGTGCCAAAGTATTCCTCTGACGATAACGTACTGTTAATATATGCCGCTGGTATACCCAACTGATGCAATGCATCGACTTGGTCCTTCATCAAGGAGATCAACGGTGAAATGACAAGAACCGTTCCTTCCATTGCCAATGCCGGTACTTGATAGCAGACAGACTTACCACCACCAGTCGGCATTACGCAAAGTGAGTCATCACCTTGTAATACTTGTTCAATCACTCGTTGTTGCCCTTCTCGAAATGCTGAATAACCAAAATACTTATCCAATATATCTAACGGATTTTGAATGATCGCTACCACCTCCCTCGTTATTAGTTTTTATGAATGAAACAATAAGCGCTCTTCTTCTCGACTATGTAGCTCATTCACTACGATTAAGCCGTTAAATTTTTGAAGGATTTCAGGCGTCACAGTGGGATCTTCCTCACGTAACGACTCGATGTCAGCAACGAGAATTCGCATCAAATTATGGTCGCGTGTAAGCTGGATAATATCTCGCTCCAGTTCGGGCTTCTCTTCCATTACTTGTTTATAAAAACCTTCTTCTTCGGCATCTGCATGACTGATGACACGCGTCTTCCAATAATCCAGTAAATGATCACAGGCTTGCTGAACCATTTCTGTTTCACCTTGTTCTACATATTCTATTAATTCGTCTGTTTTCATTATGGCACCAGATAGGCCACCTTCATGAATCGCTTTATGTGAATGAAGCTGTCTTAATGCAGGTCCTGACATGCTGACCACTCCTTCTAGTTTTTCTTAAGCATAACAGAATTTCTAGGTCAGTGATAGCTTCCTACAATGAAAAGAGCCTTACAGAAAAATTCTCTGCAAGACACTTTTTACACTTTCGCTATACGAATACGACTGACCATCAGCCATGCGAGGATGCACATATAAATCACAAAGTAAGGTGCAATCAAATATGGGACAGCAAAGTAACTCAATGTAAGTAAAACACCGGCTACTGTTATAGGCAAGCCATAATAGGAACCATCAAACTCTTCTACGTTATAACGAGCTAAACGGACAGCGCCTGCTAAAATATAAAAAATCACTGCGGACAAACCAATCCACATCGTATCAGTCAACGCTACATCATAGAGTAGAATAGCAGGTGCTACGCCAAATGAAACTAAATCGCTGAGCGAATCGAGTTCTTTCCCAAACGCCGACTCTGCATGATAATGCCTAGCTACCATACCGTCGAACCGATCAAATAATGCAGCGAAGAATATGAACATTAGACTCATATGTGCATGACCTTGAAGCACAAGTAATATCGCTATAATCCCTAAACTCAAATTAAAAAGTGTGATGATATTCGCCAATTGTGATTTTAGTTTAGTATAATCAAAATATCTGAATGAAAACAAGTTACGACCTCCTCGTATACTTCTTTAGTATATGCTTTTAATGAAAGGAAGAAAAGATGAAAACACGTATTTTTAAATCATTTGTAGAACTAACAGGTTCACCGGTTAGTTCGGCGCTACTAAAAAAATTGACAACTTCTCGAATTAGCAAGCCGTTAATTATGCCCTTTGCATCATTCTACCATATTCAAGTAGACGAAGCAGAATACCCAATAGAGCAATACACTAGTCTCAATGACTTTTTCACTCGCTCATTACAGGCGGGCAAAAGACCGATCGATAGCCATCCAATGAACGTAATCTCACCAGTTGACGGTGTACTAAGCGATTCAGGCAATATCGATCCACACCAACAATTTCGTGTAAAAGATAAAACATACAGTCTACATGCATTGCTTGGCGATTCGGAAAAAGCCGCACGCTATACGAATGGCTATTATTATCTATTCTATCTTTCACCGAGACATTACCATCATTTCCATTATCCTATTTCTGGAACACTTGTGAATCGCTATGCATTAGGTTCTACTTCGTATCCTGTGAATGATCTAGGAATTCGCATGCGTGACGATGTATTTTCATCCAACCATAGAGTTATTTCGGAACTCTCGACCGATTTCGGACATATCGCAATCGTCAAGGTGGGCGCCTTAAATGTAAATAGTATCCGCATTGCCAATTCTGAAACTACTTGTGTAAAAGGGCAAAACTTTGGTCATTTTGCATTTGGGTCCACTGTGATTTTATTTATCGAACACCATGATGCCTTCCGGCCAGAAGAAATGCCTTTTACAGAAGTTCAAGTTGGTGATAGGATCGGAGAGTGGCAATATTAAGTAGATGAGGTTTTCTGATGGAATATCTTCAAGAATATGTAGTGCAGTATGGCTATCTGTCGGTATTTTTCTTTTTGTCTCTTGGTATTTTCGGACTTCCTGTGCCCGATGAACTGCTTGTAGCATTCGCTGGTTATTTAACTTCAGCGGGAACATTCCAATTTGTATTCACCATAATTTTTACACTATCCGGTGTAATGGTCGGATCACTGTTCACATATTTGATTGGTAGAAAACTTGGTAAACCGTTGATTCAACGTTTTGGAAAACATTTATTCCTTACACCACATCGTATGCACAAGATTGAGCGATGGTTTATGACCTACGGCTCCTGGACGGTGACATTCGGATACTTTGTTCCAGGCATGCGTCATTTTATCTGCTATATTTCAGGCATGAGTGGTATGAGTATTCACCGCTATGTATTGTTTGCCATACCCGGTGTAATTGTCTCGACAACAGTTTGCTTGTTACTCGGCTATTTCATTCACTTACCTTTTTTCTAAATGACCAGGAGATGAAAACACAAAACATAGTTTCTAGTCGTAGTGCCACATACGCACTACGTCTAGAAACTAAAACGACGATGTCATTTCGGCTAAGAAATGATATCGTCGTTTTTCATGCAATTCTTTATAGACCTTGATCCAACACGTATAGCTGACGATACCTTTCATTCGTAGCCAATAATTCTTGATGCGTCCCATTCATGATGATTTCACCATTATCCATGAAAATAATACGATCCATTTTCTCCATGCCTATTAAATGATGTGTGATCCATACAACCGTTTTATGTTCTAATGACTGATGAAGTGTTTCTACAAGGGAATGTTCCGTTAAGGGATCCAAACTAACCGTAGGCTCATCTAAGATGACGATAGGCGTTTGTTTCAATAAAATCCGCGCCAGTGCAATTCGTTGACGTTCACCGCCCGAGAAACGTTGTCCCGTTTCTTCCATTTGGGTTTTCAGGCCTTCAGGAAGTGTTTGTAAATACTCGTATAAACCGACTTGTTCAGCCACCCGCTGTACATCTTCTAACGTAGCGGATGCATCTCCAAGTTTTATATTGTTTTGAACTGTGGTGGCGAAAAGATATGGCTTCTGATTTAAGACGCTCATGATTTCATATATGGAATCTCCATAGAGTGAAGAAGATTGTCCATTGACATGTACGTGTCCAGTTGTCGGCTGAACGGTACCTAGTAATAACTGAATAAGCGTAGACTTGCCGGCGCCGCTTTTACCAAGTACCGCAACTTTTTCTCCTGGTTGAATCGTGAGTGTAATATTTTGTACTGCATTTTCTTTTTGGCTTTCATAACGATAACTCACATTGTCGAGGACTATAGACACTTGATCTACATTACCTAGCTCCATTGGAATTGGTTCCTCTAAAGTATTTTGCTGATGTATAGTGTCGACTCTTTGCAATGAAGCTTCATAAGCTGGTAAACGCTCAATCGCAAATGACACGGGAATCAACCCTTCTAAAATAGGCAACGTAACCAATGTAAATGCAGCAATATACGTGGGTGCCAACGAACCGGCTGCCGCTTGTTGTCCTGCCCAAATACCAACGATTAAGACCAGTAAACCTGAGAAAATTTGCAATTGCATTGTACGCGATTGTTGCCAATAGACTAATTGTTTATCAATAGCATGACTTGCATGACTTTCTTCTTTAAACGAAGCAAGAAATTGTTCTTTCCTACCGCTGATGATCCAATCACGCAAACCAAAAATACCTTCTGTCATGGTGTTATATAATTGACTATGAAGTTTTTTTGACTGCAGCTGATTTTTCTTCATCATATACAGTGAAAGCATAGGATAAACGAACGTCACGATAGCTAGTAAAACAGCCATAATGAGCGCAAATTTCCAATCATAAATAGCTAGTACAATCACCGAGAAACTGAATAGGAATAATCCGATGACGGTAGGAAATAACGTACGGATATACACATCCTGTAAATGTTCAATATCATCCGCTAGCGCACCGAGTAGATCGCCTGTTTGAAAACGCGAACGAATAAATAATGCTTGCGGCTCCAGAACGTGATATAACTGCACGCGCATATCGGCAATAATTTTTAATACGGCATTGTGTCCGAGCAGACGCTCTACATATCGTAAGGCCGCACGCGAAATACCGAATGTGCGGACTGCTACTATCGGAATATACACAAGTAAGATCGTTTCAGGTCTTTCCGATGTACGAGATATTAAATATCCTGATGTGAAAGTCAACATCGCGGCTGAAAGAATAGTCAGTGTACCGAGCAGTATAGTAGACAGTATCGTTTTATTATATTTACGGGCGTATGGAAGTATATGTTGTCGGTACAAGTTCATATAGCATATCCCCTTCCACGCGCTTCAAGTAAACGACAGTAGGCTCCGTCTTGTTTTATTAATTGTTCATGTGAACCTGACTCCACCACTTTACCGCTTTCAAGGACTACAATGGTATCCATTTCCTTCATCCAATGAATCCGATGGGTAGCAAACACTACGAGTTTATTTTCAAGAAGCGGTAAAATCATTTTCTTTAATTCATGTTCTGTTTCAATATCTAAATGCGCGGTTGGCTCATCGAATAATAAAACTTGACGACGTTGTAGTAACGAACGAGCGAGCGCAATCCGCTGCTCTTCCCCACCGCTCAGCACTCTCCCGCCCGCTCCAATCTGTTCTTCATAACCCGCAGGAAATGTTGCGATTAACCGATCTAGACCTACACGTTCCGCTGCATCTTGTACTTCCTGCAATGTAGCATCCGGTTCATAAAAGCGAATATTTCCGATTACAGTATCCGGAAAAATCGTAGGATGTTGTGGAATATAGGCAATTTGTTTTTGCCAATCCAATGTTGCTAGATGCGGTAACTCTTGTCCGTCCAGTATGCAACTTCCGTCAGTAGGTAGCGTGAAACCCGACAAGACATCAATAAGTGTCGACTTCCCTGCTCCCGAATGGCCAATGACGCCTACTTTTGTGAATCCTTTTAAAATAAAATCCAAACCTTCAAAAATAATTTGTTCATCGATTTTAACTTCGACATTGCATAATTCCAACTTCGACTCATCGTTCCAAGTAGCAATCGGCGAATCTATGACGGGTGGCAGAACTGTTCTCTCTTCTAAAATACCGTGTATTTGTAAGCTTGCGTCCTTGCCGTCGGCTGTCGCGTGAAAGTCATTTCCTAATTCTCTAACAGGCGAGAAAAATTCCGGCGCCAGAATCAAAATAATAAGTGACGGTTCAAGAAGAATTTGTCCATTAATCAAGCGAAGTCCAAGTTCAACCGCCACAATTGCAACTGAAAGACTGGCAAAGAAATCCAATGAAAACGAAGACAGAAACGCATAGCGCAAAGATCGATTCGTTGCAATACGATATTTGTTACTAACAATAGCAATGGATTGCTCATGCGCTCGGCTACGCCCCAAATACTTCAGTGTTACAATTCCCCGTAACGAATCGACAAAGTGCCGAGATAGTAAACGGTACGTATCCATCTGTTCATCAATTTTCTTCTTAGAAACGAGTCCGATAAGAATGAGAAATATGATAAGTATCGGCAACACTATAATGAGCGTCACAGCGGACATAATATCGAGAGTAAAGATATAGACTACAATGACAAACGGAACGATAGCCATCGCCAACGTTCGTGGTATAAGCAATTCTAAATACTTTCTGAACTTCGGGACACCTTCCAAACCGAGTGTCACCAAATGTCCCGAACCATATTTCCCAACTACTTGAGGGCCGAGATCAAAGATTTTCTTCAATAATTGTTGCTCATAATTCTTTGCTGTCCTATCAGCAAATCGATACGAAATGCGTTCTTTTGTCCATTGAATCACATGACGTAAACTGTTGGCTACGACAAAAATCACAAATGACCGAAGCGCTTCACTCCAGTCTGCACCTTGGAACAATTGTGTGATGGCTTTTGCTAAATAAATCGCTTGAACAACAATGGCGATGGACTGAACTACAGTAAGTAGTCCAATCCATGCCATTACTTGTTTACTTCCTTTGTATTGAAGCAAGTATTTATCCATTAGTATTCTAGATGCTCCTTATCACCTGTCAACCGTTTACGGAACACATAATAACTCCAGATTGTATAAGCCAAAACGATTGGCACCATAGTAAACGCTACGAATGTCATGATTTTCAATGAATAGTCTCCTGAAGCCGCATCTGCAATCGACATATTAAATGCAGGATCCGTTGAACTGATCATCACATTCGGGAATAGCGCGATGAAAAAGCTTGCCATGATAATAATCAATACTAAACCAGTCATCGTAAAGCTTAGTCCTTCCCGTTTCATTTTCAAGAAGAAGAACAGTAATCCGTATAATACGATGGCCAGACTATACAGCGGGATTAAAATAGCCCCATGATCTGTAATAGCATCTGTGTCCAAATACGTAAAGATCATAAACAGGACTAGAAATAGACCAGTTAATGCATACACTTTACGCGCTACTGTATTTGCACGCTCACGTAAATCGCCTACCGTTTTCAAACCGATGAACAGCAATCCATGCAGATACGATAACAAAACAAATGTCACGCCGCCAATCACTGTGTAGACATTTACGAAATCTGTAAAGCCCGCATACATGTTCATGTCACCATCAATTGGTAATCCACGAATTAAACTTGTGAAGAAAACTCCAAATAGGAAAGGTGGTAAGATACTACCGATGAATACCGCCCAGTCCCACGTCTTGACCCAAGCTTTCGAATCGACTTTATTACGAAACTCGAATGCTACTCCTCGTATGATGAAGGCTAGCAATAAAACAACGAATGGTAAATAGAATCCACTAAAAGCGGTTGCATACCAGTGTGGGAATGCAGCGAACATCGCACCACCCGCAGTAATGAGCCATACTTCATTAGCATCCCAAACGGGTCCGATTGTATTCATGACGACCCGTTTTTCCAAATCATTACGCGCGAGGAACTTTGTACTCATTCCCACACCGAAATCGAATCCTTCTAGGAAGATAAATCCTATGAATAAGACTGCGATCAATACAAACCAAATATCACTTAATGGCATGTCCTGCACCTCCTGTTTCAAACGGATCTGTTGCCGATACATCCTCTTCCGGTTGTTCATCAGGACCTCGCTGGATGAACTTCACGAACAATATGACCATGATGATTCCGAGGATCGTATAGATGGTAGAAAAGGAAATAAGTGAAAACAGAATCTGGCCTGCTGAAACATTGGGTGATATGCCGTCAGCCGTTTTCATCAAACCGTTTACTACCCAAGGTTGTCGTCCCATTTCAGACATAATCCAACCAAATGAATTCCCAATAAACGGTAAGAAGATCCCGACTATTAGAAGTCGTAGGAACCAAACGGATTCTACAATTTTCTTTCGGAACATCAGGAACAAACCAAGTGCTCCTAATCCAAGTAATGTACCACCTGTGACAACCATTATACGGAAGCTCCAGAATGTCGTTTTTACAGGTGGAAGATATTCCCCTTCCCCATGCTTATCGATCATTTGTTGTTCAAGTGCGTTCATACCTTGCACTTTCCCTTTAAATTCACTGTATGTTAAATAACTCAACATATAAGGTATATCAATACGTTTAGTTGTCTCTCGATTTTCCACATCAATCTTTGCAAGTAATGTCCATGCAGCCGGATCACCACTGTCTTCCCATAGCGCTTCAGCAGCAGCCATCTTCATTGGTTGTGCATGCATCAAGTACTGCGCTTGTGAGTGACCCGTAAATGCAATTCCAAGTCCTGATAACATACCGATGACGAGTGAAATTGCTAAAGACTTTTTAAAGAAGTCCACATTACGTTTCTTGATCAAATACCATGCGCTGACACCTACTACGAAGAATGCACCTGTAGCAAAACTTCCGAAAATCGTATGCGGGAACGCGACCCATAACTTCTCATTAGTCAGCAAAGCTACCACATCATTCATTTCCGCACGGCCATTTTGTAATACATAGCCTGTAGGATTTTGCATGAACGAGTTGGCTGCCAATATCCAGAATGCAGACATGACCGTCCCGATAGAAACTAACCAAATACAAGCTAAATGTAATTTCTTCGGAAGTTTATTCCAACCGAAAATCCAAATTCCAATAAATGTAGATTCTAAGAAAAATGCTAATAGAGCTTCAACAGCAAGTGGAGCACCAAAAATATCTCCAACAAATCTAGAATAGGCGGACCAGTTCATTCCAAATTGAAACTCTTGAATGATTCCAGTCACTACGCCGATCGCGAAGTTGATTAGAAAGAAAACACTCCAGAACTTCGTCATTTTTAAGTAGATTTCATCTTTCTTCACTACATACATCGTTTGCATGATCGCGATAATCAGCGCCAGGCCGATGGATAAAGGGACGAAAATGAAATGGAACAATGTAGTAGATGCGAATTGGATTCTCGCTAATAAGACTTCTTCCATCATTTTTGTTAATCTCCTTTCGAACTGCGGTTCTATTACCTAGAATAACGCAGAACAAAAAATAGTTCGTGAACAATGTACGATATTCCTGTTACAAATCTGCAAACTTATGACCAAATTGTCTATAAGTTATGGCGGCTTTGTAACAACGTATAAAAGAGTCTGGTACGAGTGAGTTTCAGTGGTATTTCTAACTAGATTTACTAGTAGCGGACTGGGATTTCTGTTGCAAAGGGGGCTTTCATGCAATTGCAGTTCATAATCGGGGAAATAACTGTATAGAGCGGTTAAAGCGTATGATAGAGCGGGTGCGAAGTAGGTATGAGCGGTTGTAACGTGTTTTTAATCGGTTGTAGAGGAACTATGAGCGGGTGACGACATTTATGAGCGGTTAAGCCGCTACTATGATCGATTGTGCAATCTACGTCTCCTCACACAATATGGCAGTCTTCGAAGATAAAAAACGACTCACTCCCCATTAGCAGGAAGCGAGTCGTTTTAATTACATGTTATTTAGTACTTTCATAATCTCATCATACTCAGGATGTCCTTTGTGAAGATATATAATGAAGTGACCTACCTTTTTTACGGCCAACTGCTCTGTCTTGCTGCCGATATAGACAGGAAGATTACCTGTATCTTCGACTATTTCAAGACGTTTGTCAGACGGATCTAGTTTATAGAGATGCAATGGAAGTAAAGCATCCCCATTGATCGTTAGGATCATGCCACTTTCCGCTTTGAACATATCAATCGCAGCTTCGGCGGGTTCGCCTACAGTGAAGCCTGCATGTTCCAGCTGATTTACGACATTCCGATATAACTCTTCATCTTCCACAGCTGCCACAATCACTTCCTCTTGTTCTAGAATTACAGGAGATAGTTCAGGTGTTTTTTCTGGCGGTGCGCTTTGTTTTTTCGTGCTGCATGCGCCTAACACTATTGATAAACAGCTTAGTACTATAGCAAAAATAAACCACTTTTTCATAGTGCTCATATATTGATATCCTTTCTACGTGAAACCTTTTCTATTAAGATTATACATCATTCTACTAAAATACTTAATCTAAATCGTATTTCTAGACAAATAGTTGGCAACAAATTATGATGAATATACAGTACATAATAACCTGTACCTGTTAATAATATTTATCAATTAATAATAATTATAAATAAAGGTTTATTTTTGGATGAGGTTTTGATACAATCATATTCATAGATTACAAAACAATAACTGAGGAGGAATGTATTTTGAATAACAATGATAATAATTCTCAAAAAAGAAAATTGACAACGGCTGCGGGGGCACCAGTAGTTGATAATCAAAACTCGATGTCCGCTGGTCCAAGAGGTCCCCTTCTATTACAAGATGTATGGTTACTTGAAAAATTAGCACATTTTGATCGCGAAGTTATTCCTGAGCGTCGTATGCATGCAAAAGGATCTGGAGCATACGGCACCTTCACTGTGACGCATGATATTACAAAGTATACGAAAGCAAAGTTATTTTCCGAGATTGGCAAACAGACGGAGATGTTCGCACGCTTCTCTACAGTTGCAGGCGAACGTGGTGCAGCCGATGCAGAGCGCGATATCCGCGGTTTTTCTTTGAAGTTCTATACTGAAGAAGGAAACTGGGACATGGTCGGAAATAATACACCTGTATTCTTCTTCCGCGATCCTTTGCAATTCCCAGACTTGAATCACGCAGTCAAACGTGATCCACGTACAAACATGCGTAGCGCAACAAACAACTGGGATTTCTGGACTGGACTTCCTGAAGCACTCCACCAGATCACGATCTTAATGAGCGACAGAGGTATTCCTCGTTCATACCGCGAAATGCATGGATTTAGTAGCCATACATTCAGTATGATCAATGAAAACAATGAACGTCACTGGGTTAAGTTCCATTTCCGTTCCCAGCAAGGTATCGAAAATATGACAGATGAAGAAGCTGCAGCGACTGTTGCAACGGATCGTGAAAGTTCACAACGCGATTTGCTGAGTAACATTGACAATGGCAATTTCCCTAAGTGGAAAATGTACATTCAAGTGATGACAGAAGAAGAGGCAATGGAAATGCCGTATAATCCATTCGATTTAACAAAAGTTTGGTATAAAAAGGACTTCCCTTTAATTGAAGTCGGTGAATTCGAATTGAACCGTAACCCTGAAAACTACTTTGCTGAAGTAGAGCAAGCTGCGTTTACACCAGCTGCGGTCGTTCCAGGCATTGGGTTCTCACCTGATAAAATGCTGCAAGCTCGTTTATTCTCTTATGGCGATGCGCAACGTTATCGTTTAGGTGTCAATCATCATCAGATTCCCGTTAACGCACCAAAATGTCCGTTCCACAGCTTCCACCGTGATGGAGCAATGCGTGTTGATGGTAATAAGGGCTCTACTCTTCATTATGAACCAAACAGCCATGGTGAATGGCAAGAGCAGCCAGACTTTAAAGAGCCGCCACTAAAAATTCATGGCGACGCAGACCACTGGGATTTCCGTGAAGATGACGATGACTACTTTACACAGCCTGGTAAGTTATTCAATATTTTGAACCTAGAAGAGCAGCAGCGCCTTTTCGAGAATACTGCACGAAATATGGGTGACGCACCGAAAGAGATCAAAATCAAGCATATCCGTCACTGCTACTTAGCAGATCCGAAATACGGTGAAGGTGTAGCAAAAGCATTGGATATTCCCATGGCAGATGTAGATATCGAAAATACAACAATGATAGTAGGAAAATAACACCATATGAAAAGCCGCTTGGAGAATTTTCCCCAAGCGGCTTTTGCATTCTACGCGTTATCGCCTACACCGTTTAATATATTAGCAATCAAAAGTCCAAGAACAACTGCAATAACACTCATGACAAATGGCGTACCACTTTCAGGCATGCCTGGATAAATCACAAAGACCGACCCGATGATTAATCCTATGATTACGGCAAACATTCCGGTATGGAAATTAGAGAGCAGGTAGCGTATTAGTTTACTGCTGATTATAAACCCAACAATGATCCCACAACCTGTCGCGATTATAATCGGTATATTAAAGTCTGAAATAGCCGTAATAACTGTCGCATAAACGCCTAGCAATAGTAAAATGAAAGACCCACTAATACCTGGCAACAGCATAGCCATACTACCTGCCCATCCCGATAAGAAAAGAATGATCGTATTTTTCACTGTTAGATGGGTAATAGATATTGGGTCAATAGGATTCATAAAAGCAGTAGAAGCTAATGCAGCTGCCACTATTACCATCAAAACAATATGACGGAATTTAAAGTTCGTTTTCAGTTCCGCTTGCTTTGAAACAAACGGAATAACACCAACAATTAACCCTAAAAATAAGTATTGAGTAGGTTCGTGATAATGCTTTAGTAAATATGAAATAACTTTACTGAATAGAATGATTGTCGCACCCATCCCGATACCAAGCGGAATGAGGAAACCAATATGCTTCTTCCAGTCCTTACTAAAAAAACCACTTATTGAAATAAGCAACTGATCATAGATGCCTAATATAAATGCAATCGTCCCGCCACTTACTCCGGGAATCAAATCACTGATGCCCATCAAAAATCCGCGGTATAAATTTCTCCATTCCATGCTCGTTGTTCCTCCAATGATTTCATTCCGTATAGTATATCATGCTGTGCTGCACTAATTATAGTTCATCATTATTTATTTTCCCTATATGTTACAGCTATTTGGACAGAATATAAATTTCTACCTATCAATAGGACTGTACAAAACAAAAGTTGTTCCATTGTTAGACAAAAAACAATGGAACAACTTCACATCAATATTCATCCATTTCAGATATTGTCACGAATTTAAAGCCTTGAGACTGTAGATTTTCAAGTACCGCTTCCAGTCCATCAGCAGTCGATTTATGAATATCATGCATTAAAATTATACTGCCTGCACGGGCATCTTGTGCAACATGTTCTAATATCAGTTCGGGGTCGTGATGCTCCCAGTCCAATGTATCCACATTCCATAAAACGACAGGTAATTTCGTGCTTTCCCGTACGCGATCATCTACAGCACCATATGGGGGTCTAAAAACAGTGGCTGGGTGTCCGATGATCGCTTCAATGATATCGGATGTCCCTTTCACTTCACTTTGAAGTGCTACGTCACTAAGCCCTGTCAAGGTAGGATGATTCCAGGAGTGGTTACCTATCTCATGCCCAGCTTCAGCCACTTTCTTAGCAATTGCAGGGTATGAATGAACTCTATTGCCGAGCATAAAAAAGGTAGCTTTTGCGTTATATTTCTCAAGTGTCTCCAAAATTCTTAGTGTATAAATTGGATCGGGACCATCATCAAACGTCAAAGCAATAGTCTTTTCCTTTTTAGTGTCATCAGATGCAACTTGAAATTCCTTTGCTAGGAATGGATTCAATTTTTGTAGTGGGATTTCCACAGTTGCCGGTCCAGCTTGCCTTTTTGTAAATTCACCTGTCCCAAAGTATAGAAATAATGAGTCATCTGTTAAGGCATAGTTACGATAGTTTACCCACATAGGTTCAGTAGGTTGCCATACACTTTCCTTAATCACATTCTCTTCTAAAAGTGGACTATGATGGATTTCATGACGCACTACACTCGCCATTCGTTTTAGCTTTTCCAAATTATGATCCACAATATCTTCAATCTTGAGTTCTTCTCCTGTTTCAGGATTGATATGGAATGTTTTTATCTTCATTTGACTATCTTGATCAGCAAAGTACGTAACAGCACGCATAACAAAAGAATAGTTTCCCGAAAGGTGCTGAAGCGTTTCAAAAGATACATCTAACTTAGACACCCTGTTTTCCTTTTGTTGTTCATTGGCATAGGCTGTTTTCAATTGATCTACATAGTCCAACACTTGCTTATTAAAGCCGTCGTATTCTGTTTGAGGATATCGAATGATAAAAGGATGCTTGGAGTCCTTAGGTTTCTCCGTAAATATTTTTATCCCTGGATACGGCGATATAATCGACTCAACCGAAACTTCCTGTTTCGGTGCGGGTATAATTTCATGTGTTACGTGTTTACTTGCACTGGTATCTTTAGTTTTCATTACATTCACTATTAATAGTAGCGTAATAGATAGTAAAGTGATGATCGTGATGATCAATGCACTATCGATCCATGATGATCGACGTCTTTTATTTGTATGTTTCATGAAAGGACTCCTTTACTACACACTCGCCAGCTTTGATGATAAATTACAGTTTACTAGCAATAGGATTACTATACCCTTACGTTCCAAAAGTATTCTGTATTCCATCTGAATATTTTACAATCCGCTACTCTTAATTTCAATTGAATTAAATGAAGGTTTTTCCATCTCCTAGTATACAATAAATCCATGATGATACAAAGTTGTTTGTAGTGGTGTGTTGCCTTTTAAAAAAGATTTTTATGTAAAATAGCTTATTGAATACTTTTCTCGAAAATGAAATTATGCTATACTATTCTGGGCTCGATTCTTGCAAATTCGGGTTCAAGGGACACAGTATCCCTTTGTACACACCGATCTCGGCTGTTGTCTATTGCAAAGATCAAACAGAAGGCGGTAATTTACATGGAAAAGAAAGACTATCGAGTATTATTGTTTTATAAGTATGTAACAATCGAGGAGCCTGAAGAGTTTGCGGCTTCACATTTGGAATTCTGTAAAGAAACTGGATTAAAAGGACGTATTCTTGTCGGTGCAGAAGGCATCAACGGTACTTGTTCAGGAACAATCGAACAAACGGATGCGTATATGGAGCATATGAAAGCTGATCCACGTTTTGCTGATGTGTGGTTTAAAATTGATGAAACAGACGGTCACGCATTCAAAAAAATGCACGTTCGCTTCCGTCCAGAGATTGTCAATCTCAGCTTACCTGAAGATGTCAATCCTTTAGAACTTACAGGTGAATATTTGGAGCCTGAAGAGTTCTTAAAACAAATGCAAGATGAGAACACTGTTGTTTTGGATGCTCGTAATGATTATGAGTTTGACCTAGGTCATTTCCGTGGTGCAATACGCCCGGATATCGAAAACTTCCGTGACCTTCCTGAATGGGTAATGGAAAACAAAGAACAGCTTGAAGGTAAGAAAATTCTTGCATATTGTACGGGCGGTATTCGTTGTGAGAAGTTCACTGGCTGGTTGAAACGTGAAGGATTCGAAGATGTAGCACATTTGCACGGTGGTATCGTTTCTTACGGTAAAGACCCTAAAGCAAAAGGACAGTTATGGGACGGTCAATGCTACGTATTCGATGAGCGTATCGCAGTTCCGATCAACCAAGTAGAGCACGTCATCGTAGGACGCGACCATTTTGACGGCACACCTTGTGAACGCTATGTAAACTGTGCAAATCCTGAGTGTAATGCAAAAATTCTATGCTCAGAAGAGAATGAACATTTCTATATGCGCAGTTGTTCAGACGACTGCCGCACACACCCTCGTAACCGTTATTTTGTAGAACACGATATGACAGTGGATGAATACGACGCACGAATGGCCAAAATTACAGCATCACGTGCTCATGAAACCATTTCTTAATACACGAACAGCCAGCATCCTTTTATAGGAAGCTGGCTGTTTGCTTTATTATGTAACAAGTTACCTACTTTTCATGTATTTTCTTCCTGAATTCAACCAAACTTTCCTGCTATATAATCTTTCGTTTCGGAAAATAATGGGTTGGTAAATAGTGTGGCTGTCTGTCCATACTCTTTTACTTCTCCATTTAGAAAGAAAGCTGTGAAATCGGATATTCGCGCTGCTTGTTGCATATTATGCGTTACGATAATGATCGTATAGCGCTCTTTTAATGTTCGGATCAAGTCTTCTACTTTGGCGGTAGAGATCGGATCAAGAGCTGAAGTAGGTTCATCCATTAATAAAATCTCTGGCTTGGTCGCTAATGTTCGTGCAATCGTTAACCGTTGCTGTTGTCCGCCCGAAAGACCTGTAGCGGGATGATCCAAGTGATCTTTTACTTCATCCCATAAAGCAGCGGCGCGCAGATTCTCTTCTACGATCTCATCCAATACTTTTTTATTTCTTTCTCCATGAGTACGGGGTCCATATGCAATGTTTTCATAAATTGAGAACGGAAAGACCGACGCATGTTGAAATACCATTCCTACTTTTTTTCGCAATTCCACTGGATCAATAGACGGCTCGGTTATATTTTCATTACCGATCCAAATTGCCCCTTCTGTCCTCACTCCGGGAATCAGATCATTCATACGGTTCATTGTCCGCAAAAAAGTTGATTTTCCACAACCCGATGGGCCTATAAGTGCCGTAATTTTCTTTTCTTCAAACTTCAAATTGATATTTTTTAATGCATGGTGGGTATTATAATAGAATTGTAAATCTTCCGTTTGAATGACGGATCGTTCGATGGATTCCACTACATTCATTTCAATCTCCCCTATCCAATGCGTCCATTAATATAATGTGCTGTTTGTTCATGATGTGGATGATTAAATATTTGTTCTGTAGGTCCATGCTCAATGACACGCCCCATATAAAAATACGCTACCTCATCCGAAACACGTGCCGCTTGTTGCATATTATGTGTGACGATCACGATCGTATAATCTTTTTTTAATTGGGATATCAGTTCCTCGATTTTTGCGGTCGACACGGGATCAAGGGCAGACG
This sequence comes from Sporosarcina sp. P34, assembly GCF_002743375.1. GTDB lineage: Bacteria > Bacillota > Bacilli > Bacillales_A > Planococcaceae > Sporosarcina. The sequence goes on along the minus strand of NZ_PDZC01000003.1, from coordinate 188,289 downwards.
CAGGTTCATCTAGTAATAAAACGCTCGGTTGCATGGCAAGTGCTCTGGCAATACAAAGTCGTTGTTGTTGCCCACCTGAAAGGCGTAAAGCGGATGTATGTAGTTGATCTTTCACTTCTTCCCACAGTGCTGCTTTTTTTAAATTTTCTTCTACAATTCCTAGTAATTCTCGCTTGTCCTTCACTCCGTAGCGCATAGGTCCAGCTGCAACATTCTTAAAAATAGATTTGGCAAACGGAACAGGTCTTTGAAATACCATTCCAATCTGTTTGCGTATTTCATGTACATTCACATTGAGTGAATGCAAGTCAACTCCTTCATAATAAATTTTTCCTTCCGTACGACATGAGTCTATGTCATCATTCATGCGATTAATAGAACGCAGGAAAGTTGATTTCCCACATCCCGACGGACCAATCAATGCCGTAACGGATTGTTTTGGGAATGATAAACTGACTTCATTAACAGCACAATGTTCACCATAATATACTGATAAATCGGTAGTTTGCAACACTGAACTGCGTGGAAAATCAGGACTATCCACTACTTTAATTCTATTCGTTTTCATTTTGACAGGCTGTAAAGCGACCGATTGCATATATATCCTCCTTTAATTGGCACCCATTTTTTTAAACATCCAGTTCCCGATAAAGCGTGATGTGAAATTAAAGAATAAAATCGAGATGATCAATAATGCCGCTGCTCCGTCAGAGATTGCTGCTGCGTCTGGCATAATACCTTCACCGTTAATTTTCCAAATGTGAACAGCCAATGTTTCAGCCGGCCTAAATGGATTTAAAGGAGATGTGGGGGACAACGGATTCCAATTGGTGAAATCTATAATCGGTGTGCTCATTCCTGCTGTGTAAATCAAAGCAGCCGCCTCACCGAATACTCTCCCCGATGCGAGTATGACACCCGTCACGATGCCAGGAAGTGCTGCTGGAAGTATGATGGTCGTAATCGTTTCCCATTTTGAAAAACCAAGTGCCCATCCTGCTTCGCGTTGTGATTTCGGTATGTTACAAATAGATTGTTCTACAACTCGTACGAGTAAAGGTAGATTGAATAGTGAAAGTGCGAAGGCACCGGATAAAATTGAAAAACCCCAGCCCATATACAAAACGAAAAAGAGGAATCCGAATAATCCTACTACTATAGAAGGTAATGAAGATAGCACTTCAATCAGTACGCGAATACAGCGAATGATCCAGTGATCCCTCGCATACTCAGCTAAATAAATCCCTGCACCAATCGCAATCGGCACTGCAATCATCAGTGTCAAAACGAGTAAATAAAAGGAGTTAAATAATTGAGGTCCCACTCCGCCACCTTCTTTGAAAATCTGAGGGGGTGTCGTGATGAATTGCCAGCTTAGCTGAGGAATACCTTTTACAAAGACAAATCCAAGCAAGCCTGCCAAAACCGTAATGATGATGCCTACAATGACATATAGCCCAGCCGTAGCGAGCCGATCTTTAGTTTTAGCTGACATTACGCACTTTTCCCCTTTCCAATCATTCGTACTATAATCGTGAAGAATAGCGACATCAGTAAAAGTATAAGCGCGAGTGACCAGAGCGCATTATTTTCAACTTGTCCCATCACCGTATATCCCATGCCCATTGTTAAAATACTAGTAATCGTGGAGGCCGGTTCAAATAACGAATGCGGAATGACTGATGCATTCCCAATAACCATCTGAACTGCTAGAGCTTCACCAAATGCTCGCGCCATTCCGAAAATGATAGCCATCAGAAGGCCAGGTTTCGCAGTTTTCAATACAACTTTACAAATCATTTGCCATCTGGTTGAACCTAGCGCCAGCGATGCTTCACGCAATGAACGTGGAACTGACTGAATTGCGTCTAGTGCTAAACTCGTGACTGTCGGTAAGATCATGACAGATAACACGATAGTCCCCGCTGCAATACCAAATCCGCTACCTGGAAATAGATCGCGTAAAAAAGGTACGACGACACTTAATCCAATAAATCCATAAACAACTGAAGGAATACCTACTAACAACTCGATCACAGGCTGCATGATTCTCTTACCCGCATTTGGTGCAATCTCGCTCATGAAAATGGCTGCGCCAATCGCAAGTGGTCCGGCAATTAGAGCAGATATTCCTGTAATCGCCAATGACCCTACTATAAATGGCAAGGCCCCGATAATAGGTTTGCCTAGGGAATTTACTTCCGCTGGGTTCCACGTCGTACCTGTAAAAAAGTCTTTAACACTACCATCATTCATAATGAACGTAGATAAACCTTTTGAAAAAACTAGAAAAAGAATGGCAGCAGTGATGGCTGCAGTCAAGACTACTGCGAGGAAAGTAAGCGATTTTCCGAATCGCTCTGTACGCATTTTACTATTTTTTCTGTACAATGTATGTTCTATCTCTTTGATCGTCTTCGCCATCATGTACGCTCCTTTCGAGATAGGAGGAATTCACAAGTTTCTATCATTTTTTCGTAACAGTTCCTTCCGCATCTCGCTCTACTTGCATCCCCGTTACCGGTAAGTAGTCCATTTCGGGAAGTATAGTTTCCTGTACATCATCGGAAAGTATATAATCGATCAAGTCTTTTGCGAGACCCTTTGCTTCTCCATTTGTATACATATGCTGGTAAGCCCAAATTTCCCATTTATTTGACTCAACATTTTCTTGGTTTGGCGTCACGCCATTAACCCGTAGAGCTGTAGTCGTTTCATCGAAGTAAGAAAATGCTAAGTAGCTGATTGCTCCCGGCGTTTCACTGACAATTTTTCGTACCGTACCCGAAGAATCTTGTTCTTGTGCCTCGAGTGGTTGTTTTCCTTGCAATACTAATGCTTCAAAAGTAGCGCGTGTTCCGGATCCTTTTGCACGGTTGATCACCATTATTTCTTGATCCACCCCGCCAAGCTCTTTCCAGTTTGTGATTTCTCCTGTAAAGATTCCAATCAATTCTTCAGTCGTCACATCTTCTACACCTGTTTCCGGATGACTTACTGGACCCATTCCAACCACCGCAACTTTATGGTCGACTAAGCTACCCGCGTCCACGCCTTCTTTTTCTTCCGCGAATATATCCGAGTTTCCAATATCTACTGCCCCTTCGCTAATTTTACTTAACCCAGTACCGCTTCCTCCACCTTGGACATTTATAACCGAGCCTGGATTTTTTAACGCAAACTGCTGTGCTGCAGCTTCAACTAAAGGTTGTAGTGCACTAGACCCTACTGCTGTGATGGGTTCAGTTTGTTGTTTGGCTTCTTCCTTTTCACTAGTACTTGCTTTCGGACTACTACAAGCTGCGATCACCCACGTACAGAGTAAAACAAATGCCAATACGGTTATTCGATTACGTTTCCTCATCACTGCGCCCCCTAAGATATTTCATTTTAGTAGTGATTTTCTACTGCTTCTTTACTATAAGCAATGAATATTAAAGGCTGATGGATGAAACGTAAAGGTTGTGTAAAGGTTGTGTGTAGAAAGATCAATCTCTGGATCTCCGTCATATAAAAAGGGATGCTTATGCTAAAGCGATAATAAAAGGCCAAAGACACAACCCTGTATGGATTCGTCTTCAGCCTTCGTATGTATCTAATATATTCAGTTTATCTCTTCTTCAAATTTATAACCAAATCCTCTGACAGTCTTAATATAGACCGGACTTTTTGTATCCCGTTCAATTTTTTCCCTCAGGTGACTAATATGAACATCTACGATACGAGAGTCTCCAGTGTAGTCATAATTCCATATCGCATTTAGCAACTGCTCACGGTGTAGTACCTTACCTGAATGTCGCATTAAGTATAAAAGTAGTTCAAATTCTTTTGGAGTCAATTCTAAAGGGCTACCATCCAAAAAGGCTTCAATTCGATCTGGATAAACTAGTAAACGTCCATGACTTAGTTCCGTTTCCAGTTCTTTTTCTTGTGTAGAATTCTGTAACTCCATTCTGCGCAAGATGGCTTTCACACGCGCAAGCACCTCTCGTGGACTAAATGGTTTTGTTAGGTAGTCATCTGCTCCAAGTTCGAGCCCAAGCACTTTATCAAATTCATCGCCTTTCGCTGTCAACATTAAAATAGGTGTATGAATTTTTTCCTGACGAAGTTTCTTGCATACGTCCATGCCATCCATGCCAGGTAGCATAATATCGAGCAACAATAAATCTGGTTCTTCGGAAAGCGTCATAGAAATTGCTGTATTGCCATCTCGTGCTATGCAAACGGTGTATCCTGCCTGCTCCAAGTTGTATTGCAAAAGAGTAGCTATCGATTGTTCATCTTCCACAACCAAAACCTTTTTCATCTGGTTAGCTCCTTTACGACTAGTTCATTAATTTTTCAGAAAGTCTACGTCTCTACTCTACTTTGACGTCAAGAAAATGTCCACTCAAATCGATAGTTGTTCTATATAGTTGGTGATATATTCAAATAAAAAAACTTGATCTGTTGCTATATAGAAAGTTGAAATTTTCTTCTCAGTTCAATTGATTGACATCCGTACCGCATCCTAGTACCCTTGAAATTAAGCTTACTTTTAGTTAGTTTAACAGTTGAAATATACATGAAAACAGGAGGAATTACTATGACACTAGAGATGCAAAGAGAAATTCATTTAGCTAACAGACCAAAAGGCTTGCCTACTATGGACACTTTCAATTTTGTGAAAAAGCCTGTGCCTCAACTAAAAGATCATGAAGTTCTGGTTCGTACGCTATATGTATCAGTTGACCCATACATGCGAGGAAGAATGGTAGATGCGAAATCCTATATCCCCCCATTTAAACTGAATGAAGTGATTGCCGGTGGTGTCGTTGGCGAAGTCACGCAATCTACTTCTGATTCATTTAAAGCTGGAGATGTTGTTGTGGGTAACTTAAATTGGGCAGAATATACCGCGGCTTCCGAGAAAGCAGTTCGTAAAATTGATCCCACTATTGCTCCCATTACTACACATTTAGGTATTCTCGGTATGACAGGCCTCACTGCATACTTCGGATTACTTGATATCGGTAAACCACAACCAGGTGAAACGGTCGTCGTTTCTGGCGCTGCTGGAGCAGTAGGTTCCGTTGTGGGCCAAATTGCCAAAATGAAAGGTGCCAAAGTAATCGGAATTGCAGGTTCACAAGAAAAGATTGAGTACTTAAAAAATGAGCACGGCTTTGATGAGGCAGTCAATTATAAACTGGACAGCTTTAAAGAAGACTTGGCCAAAGCTACAGCTGACGGTGTGGATGTCTATTTTGACAATGTCGGTGGCGATGTAACAGATGCAGTCTTTACATTACTTAATAAACATGCGCGAATTGCACTATGCGGTGCTATTTCATCTTACAATAAAGAACAACAAGACATCGGTCCGCGTCTTCAAACTACGATGATCAAAACAAGCGCTTTGATGAAAGGCTTTACCGTGGGAGATTATGCAGCAGACTTCGCTACTGCATCAGCTGATTTAGGTAAATGGCTATCAGAAGGCAAATTGAAGTATGAGGAAACCATCGTTGAAGGCTTCGATAATATTCCAAATGCGTTTCTAGGTTTATTCGATGGGACCAATGTAGGTAAACAACTAGTCAAAGTCACTGATTTTGAAATAACGAAGCACTAACTAGGTCGCAATAAAAAAAGGCTATCCCGAGAAATTCTCAGGATAGCCTTTTATATTACTGGCATAAAAAACACCTTGTATGGTAGAAAACTCTCCATACAAGGCGCGTACTATTCTATTAACCGAATACGCTTGTACTGTGCAACGGTTGTACTTTTGCTTTTGGATCTAGGAATGCTTTCGCGTGGCTGATCGCAACCGGTGCTTCGCCCATACCCACTGCAATCAATTTTACTTTGCCGTCATATGTTGTTACATCACCAGCTGCATAAATGCCTTCGATATTCGTCTCCATGCGAGAGTTCACTTTAATAGAATTACGATCCATTTCTAAACCCCAGTCTTTCAATGGGCCGAGTGAGGAAATATTGCCGTAATTGACTACAATATGATCGAATGTGAGTTCTTTCACGCTGCCGTCTTTTTCCTTTAGAATGACTTTATCCAATGTGTCGCCATCGCCATGTAACTCACTTATAGCGTGTGATGTTAAAACATTCACACTAGATTCGCGTAGTTGATTGACACTTGTTTCATGCGCAGTAAAACGTTCTCGACGGTGAACAAGTGTTACCTCACTTGCGATATCTTCCAGCATCAATGCCCAGTCCAGTGCAGAGTCTCCCCCGCCGCACACACAGATATTTTGATCTTTAAACATAGACAAGTCCTTAATACCATAATGCAATGTTTTCCCTTCGAATGTTGGTTCTTCTTTTAAACCGATTTTACGTGGTTGGAAAGCACCAATTCCTGCGGTCAATAAAATGGTACGTGTCAAATGTTGTCCTTTGTCTGTCGTTAAAACAAAGTGATCATCCTTCTTTTCGAAGGACAATGCCGCTTCCCCTAAACAAATTTCAGGTTTTGCATAATGCGCTTGCGTCACTAAGTTTGCCACTAAATCCTTTGCTAACACTTTAGGGAATCCGCCAACATCATAAATGTATTTATCAGGATATAGCTCGATCAACTGGCCGCCAAGCTGTGGTAAACTATCGATAATTTTGACAGACATCTCACGCATACCCGCGTAGAACGAAGAAAACAATCCAGTTGGACCAGCGCCGATAATCGTAATATCCACTATTTCATGATTCATTTAAAACACTCCTATAATTAATTCTTTAATGACAAGCTATTAGGGTGTACCACTTATATTTCTCTAGTCTATTATCCCTTATTCTAAAGAGAATAACATCTAATTTGTATTCAGATTTCCGGAAAATGTTCATTACAGTATTGCTCTGCTGATGCTTGTTCTTCTTCGTCCCATTCCACGTCAAATGGACTTTCCGTTGCCAATTCATAAAATTGGTATGTAAGCATCTTTCGCTCGCCATCCTTTACAGAATATAGCATACGTAAACCAGTACCCTCTTCATTGAACAGTTCATCTTCTTCATCTAACGTAACTGTCAATAAAAATTCGTAGCGCTGACCATCGAGTATACCCGTTGGATCTACCAGTTCTTGTACCTCACCTTTTACTATTTGCATTCAATTTCTCCTTCTTCCCGCTCACTTAGAGTTTACTCTCTCTATCCTACATCATCTCATAAGATTGTGGCAATTCATGGACTCATTTTCGATAAATAGTTTGCTTTTCCTTACTCGTTGCTAGAAAATGAAGGGATAGTCACATTATATACGAATTAGGAGGAGTGCAATGCTTACTTTTGAAGAGTATGAGTATACACGCCCGGATATCGAAAAACTACAAACGGAATTCAAGACTGCACTTGAACAGTTTAAGCAAGCGAACACGTTCGTGGAACAAGCCGAAATAATGGAGCATATAAACAGGTTGACGAGTGATTTTAGTACGGCGGAAAATATCATGTATATCCGTTCTTCGATTGATACGAATGATAGCTTTTATCAAGATGAACGGGAGTATTTTGATGTAATTGGGCCTCAATTTCAAGCCTTACAAAGCGATTATTACCAAGCCGTAATCTCTACGCCTTTCCGAGCACAATTAGAAGATAAATGGGGACCACAGCTATTTAAGCTTGCAGAGAATGCCATTCATTCGTATTCAGATGAAGTCTTGCCTCTTTTACAACAAGAAAACCAATTAGTTTCTGAGTACTCGAACCTCGTAGCTTCAGCACAAATCGAGTTTCACGGCAAAACGCTGACATTGGCACAACTTGGACCATTTAAAGAGTCACTTGATCGCTCGGTAAGAAAAGATGCTATGAATGCCACTGCTGATTTCTATGCGTCAAATGAAGATCATTTCGATAGAATTTTTGATCGTCTCGTTGCCGTACGTCATGAAATCGCTACGACACTCGGATTTAAAAATTTTACAGAACTGGGATATGTACGTATGAATCGGATTGGCTATGATGCACATATGATGAAACACTTCCGAGATCAGATTCGAACATATGTAGTACCATTGGCTGAAAAGATTCGTGGTATGCAAAGTCGGAGAATCGGGATCTCTCAAATGAAGTTTTATGATGAACCTTTGCATTACCCTGAGGGAAACCCTCAACCTAAAGGTTCTCCTGAATGGATTTTAGAAAATGGACAAAAAATGTATCAGGAGTTATCGCGTGAAACCGGACGCTTTTTTGATTATATGAAACGGAAAAACTTATTGGATTTGGTAGCGAAAAAAGGCAAAGAAGCTGGCGGCTATTGTACATTTATAGATAATTATGATTCCCCGTTCATCTTCTCTAATTTTAATGGAACTTCAAGTGATATTGACGTTTTGACACATGAAGCAGGCCATGCATTCCAAGTCTATTCGAGTCGTTCGATTGGCATCCCCGAATACATTTGGCCAACGACTGAAGCAGCAGAAATTCATTCCATGAGTATGGAGTTTTTCACTTGGTACTGGATGGATCAGTTTTTTGGAAACGATGCAGATCGTTATCGTTATGCACACTTACTGGAAAGTGTATTGTTTTTACCTTATGGCGTTGCGGTGGATGAGTTTCAGCAACGCATCTATGACAATCCTGACATGACACCAAGTGAACGTAAAGCGGTATGGAAAGACATTGAAACGATTTATTTACCTAATCGGGATTATGATGGACAGCCCTATTTAGAACAAGGCGGTTTTTGGCAAAGACAAGGTCATGTCTATGAAGCGCCGTTTTATTATATTGATTATGCTTTGGCACAAATTTGTGCGCTTCAATTTTGGCAACGATCTTTACATGATTTCGACGAAGCATGGACAGATTATTTGGCACTGTGTCAATTGGGCGGAAGTAAATCATTCTTAGAACTCGTTACAACGGCTCACTTAAGATCACCATTCGAAGATGGGACAGTTGAATCGTTAATGGATTTCATTGGTGAATGGCTTGTTGATCACCAGATTTCTTGATTTTATAGGAACACAAAAGGATGTACAGAATGTCCTGTTGACGACTTTCTGTACATCCTATTTATGATTCAACCGAGTGGTATTAAGAATATTGATCTTTTCTTTTACTGACCTACTTTTACTAAAAAGCAAAAAAGCCGAACTTGCTCTTTGCTTATCATTTCACTACTATAGTAAGGTATTACATTAACCCTTTGGCATTACCGGCCGAATCGACATCCATATTGAGCGCTGCTGGATTTTTTGGTAAGCCAGGCATAGTCATAATGTCGCCGGTCAGACAAACTAAGAAACCTGCTCCAAGTTTCGGTAAGATATTGCGAATTGTGATCAAAAAGTCTGTTGGACGTCCTAACTTTTTTGGATCATCGGAAAATGAGTACTGGGTCTTCGCCATACAAACCGGTAACAAATCCCAGCCATTCTTTTTGATTTCGGCTAAATCTTTCTTTGCCTGATCGGTAAATATAATGCCTGCGCCACCATATACTTTTTGAACAATCGCTGTGAGTTTTTCTTCTACGGTTTGCTCTACTTCATAAATCGGCGCGAAATTATTAGGCTCTTCCATCACTTTCAGAACTTCTCTCGCCAATGCTTCACCGCCCGCTCCGCCATCTTGCCACACATCAGTCAAAGCGACTTTTATATTATGATCCTGACACCATTTTAGTACTACTTGTAGTTCACTATTGGAGTCGCCAACAAAATGATTGAGTGCAACAATAGGTTCCACCCCGAACGACAGAATCGTTTCGACATGCTTTTCCAAGTTAACTACACCATTTTCTACTGCTTGACTATTCTCTACTTTTAAATCCTGTTTCGCCACTCCGCCGTGCATTTTGAGCGCACGAATTGTTGTGACAAGAACGACTGCATCCGGTTGGAATTTACCGATGCGCGCTTTAATATCCATAAATTTCTCCGCACCTAAATCTGATCCAAATCCTGCTTCTGTCACGACATAGTCAGCCAGATTACGCGCTGTATTCGTTGCAATTAAGGAGTTACACCCATGGGCAATATTTGCAAACGGTCCACCGTGAATGAAAGCTGGTGTGCCTTCGATCGTCTGAACGAGGTTAGGTTTGAATGCATCTTTTAGCAGAAGTGTCAACGCACCTTCTACACCTAAATCACGCACAGTCACGGCTTCTTTTTCATACGTATAGCCGATGACCATTTCGGACAAGCGCTCTTTTAAGTCTTGTAAGCTAGTCGCCAGACAGAATACGGCCATGATTTCGGATGCTACTGTAATATCAAAACCATCTTCACGTGGTACGCCTTGTGCTGGTCCACCCAAACCAATTGTCACATGGCGTAGCGCACGGTCATTCATATCCATGACGCGTTTCCATGTAATACGACGAGGATCAATCTCTAACGTATTGCCCTGATGCAAATGGTTATCAATCATAGCGCTCAACGCGTTATTAACCGTTGTAATGGCATGTAGATCTCCCGTAAAGTGCAAATTGATATCTTCCATAGGCAGAACTTGAGAGAAGCCGCCACCCGTTGCTCCACCTTTGATACCCATTACGGGTCCTAATGACGGTTCGCGCAATGCAATCATCGTTTTCTTACCTAAACGAGAAAGCGCATCACCAAGACCTACTGTTACTGTCGATTTTCCTTCTCCAGCCGGTGTTGGACTAGTTGCTGTTACGAGGACGATCTTCGCTTGTGAAGTTTTTTTTGGAATACGGTCTACATTGATTTTCGCTTTGTATTTACCATATAGCTCCAATGCATCAGAGGGAATTCCTGCTTTGTCTGCTATGACTTCAATTGGTTGCATAATTGCCTTTGAAGCGATTTCCAAGTCTGTCAGTGTCTTTACTTCTTTCGTCACTACTTCCACTGCCTTTCTATACCGGGTGTATGGTTTATTTTGAAATGGCTAAAACGATTTTACCGAATTGTACACTGTCATCCAGCCTAGTAAATGCCTCACTTGCTTTTTCAAGAGGAATCACTGAATCAATAACAGGATGGATTTGATGCTCTTCAACGAACGCTAACATATCGCGTAATTCTTCACGACTGCCCATCGTAGTGCCAAGTAACGAATACTGACCGTAAAAGAAATCACGTAAGTTCAGTTCGACGGTATCTTCTGTCGTTGCACCAAATACTACGATCCGACCACCTTTTTTTAGAATTTCGAGAGAACGATTGAATGTTGCCCTTCCTACACTCTCAATCACAAGATCCACACGTTCATCTTGTAGTTCTGTTGGCCAATCGCTATTCGTATCAATCGCCATATCCGCACCGATTTTCATTGCGTGATTTCTTTTTTCTTCACTTCTTGAGGACACGATGACACGCGCTCCCATTTTCTTTGCAAATTGAATCATATAGGTCGCGACTCCACTTCCTGCTCCAGGAATAAAGACGGTTTGCCCTTCTTCTATACGACCTCTCGTCACTAGTGCACGATAACCTGTAAGTCCAGCTAGCGCGATAACTGCAGATTCATTCCACGTGAGATGTGATGGCTTTTTCTCTAGCTGTTCTGAAGATATGCAAATCTTCTCTGCAAATGTGCCATGATCCGGCATACCTAAAATATCAAACTCCTCTGGAGGTGCATCGCTTTCTTCGAACCATCGAAGGGATGGATTAATAATGACTTCGTCTCCTACGTTCCAACCGGTTACACCTTCTCCGATTGATTCAATCGTGCCTGCGCCGTCTGATCCCATTACCAATGGTTCTTTAGCGTCACCACGTCGTTTGGGTATAGCAGTATCACGTCGATTAAGCCCTGCTGTTTTCAATGCAACAATTACTTCACCATTTCCAGCCGTGGGATCGGCGATATCTGTATAGTGCAGCTCACCATTTTCATGAACGAATGCTTTCAATTAACTCATCCTCCTTGGGTTTATCTACGCTTCTATCATAACGTATTTCATTCTATTTTCCTACATTTCACGCTATTTGATTATTCATTCTTTTGTAATATAGGAAATGGCTGACATAGAATCAGGTAGTGGATTTCTGTTTCGATTGGACGCTTCCATTTCCTCTTCCTGCTTATCTTATAAAAAAACGATGTCCCTCGAAGTATAGTTACTTTGAGGGACATCGTTCTATAGTGTGCGTCTTTTATATTTAGCTAGCTCGAGCAATTCTAGTACATCTTTCTTAGGAAGACGGATAGCCAACTCCATTAACTCTTTCTCAGCCGATCGACGTCCTTTCCCGCTTCGGTACTTCTCTTTATTCACTGCATCAATTTCTGCATATAGCTCATCAATTTCTGTTGGCCATTTACCAGAGGATTCGACATTCATCGTTTCACGAAGACGATCATAAAGTGATTCTACTGTATTACCTGTCGCTTTGAAATACGGAGTAAATGTTACCTCACCCATAATCAATTCATCGGTAGAAACAGAAAAACGCTCTGAAATTTTAGCGATCCATGCAGCGGATGGTGCGTTCTTACCGCGCTCCCAATCTTTAATTCGACTAGCTGATGTGCCAATTGCCGCTCCAAATGCCATCATCGATAGTCCTCGACGTTCTCTCAGTGCCTTTAAACGCAGTCCAAAATCATCCTTACTCCATTCGTTCAACGAAATACCCCCTGTATGACCTATAGTATAGTAATTTTATTATCAAAACAGTCTTTTTGTCAATTTATTTATTTATGAAACTTTTACTATAGCTAAAATGTCAGTGAAGCTAATGATACCGCTCAGTAGCCACTTCTTTGACGTGCGTAGTTTTCTCCATTTTTATCTATATATGCTTGAATAATTTGTTCTTCAGTAAAACCGAGCGTATTCGCAAGCGCTCCGTAGTTCACCCAGATTTTTTTATAATCTTCAAATGTTAATGAATCCAAGAATACATAAATCGATTGACCTGTTTGAATAAACTGCTGAGTCAAACTTTGATCTTTCGTATCACTTGCCGGCCATTCTGCTAATCCGTCAAAGTTTTTTTCAATTCCTAAAGATAATAAGAAATGAATAGAATCCACATACTCTTCTAAAATAACGCTATCGGCTGAAGGACCTTTCGTACTCCAGAATTTAAAACAACGCGTTTCGTTAGCCAACTCAGAAAGTTCGACTACTAATGCCAAACCTCTTTCAGTAAATGTTTCATTCGTTTGATGATTTTTTTGAATATATGTATCGAGCGCTCTTTGCATTTCAAATAGTTGATGTAATTTCAATTAAATTTCCTCCACCATTTTGCTAGTAAATGAAACCTTTTCCCATACTCATCCGTATAGTACAGTACTATATCGTTTGCAGGAGCTGATTTCATGATTGTATTGATCCGCGTCTTCATTATAGCATTGGTTATTTATTTGTTTTATGCCGGCATTCGCTATTTGACAGATGCTAAGCGAAAGCTGGATGAAGCGTATGAAAAAGAACAATATTATTTTTATGACGATGTGAAAAATATCCGTAAAAATTTCTTTATTACGTATAAAGGTGCGATGTTTGAAGGTGAGAAATATCTGGGCACCACGACTGATTCATTTGATGTAGTTTCCATTTTCATTTGGGTAAAAAATGAAGCGAAATTGCAAGGTATGACAAAAGAGGATTTTTATTTTCTCGAATCCGAAGTACGGACGAATTATCCCCATGCTGAGATCAATTGGAAGAACCCAATTGAACAATTAATGAAATCTTGATTGGATGGAAATAGCTAAGAAAAGCTATTTCCTTTTTTTATATCAAAATATAACGGTCGTTGGGAATTTCACACCATATATCGCTAGTAGCAACACGATGTCGATCATCATCAGAAGTAGAAATCCAATACGGAAATGGGTCTTTCTCGTTTTATGATGAAAGAATTGCATGCCAACGTACGCACCTACTCCACCACCAAGCAGTGCCAATAACCATAGATTACGTTCTGGCACCCGTTGCTTTTTCTTTTTAGCTTGCCTTTTATCGTACCCCATCGCCAAAAACGCCCAGAGTGACAGGATGACCATATAAATCAATAGAGTTTGTGCCATTTCAGCCATTCCTCCATACGAAAAAAATCCACCTTCATTTCCATATAAGAATGAAAACGAAAGTGGATTTTGGTTCATCTTATTTTGCTACAGATTTTTTTGCTGTCTCTGCAAGTTGTGCAAATGCTGATGCATCTGTCACTGCAAGTTCTGCAAGCATCTTACGGTTAACATCGATGCCAGCTACTTTCAAGCCGTGCATTAATGTGCTGTATGAAATACCATTCACACGAGCAGCCGCGTTGATACGTGTAATCCATAGTCTACGGAAATCACGTTTTTTGTTACGACGGTCACGGTAAGCATAGTTATAAGATTTCATTACCTGTTGGTTTGCTACCTTATAAAGTCTATGTTTTGAACCAAAATAACCTTTTGCTAATTTCAATACCTTTTTATGACGCTTGCGCGTTACTGTTCCACCTTTTACGCGTGGCATAGTGCATTACCTCCTGCTTATCCTTTAAGTGTGTGTTCGGTCTTACTTCATGTATGTGAGCATTTCGCGAATACGCTTGTAATCGCCTGAAGAAACTAGTGAAGACTTACGTAAGTGACGCTTAGCCTTCGTAGATTTGTTAGCAAATAGGTGACTTGTGTAAGCACGGCCACGTTTTAATTTACCAGTTCCAGTTCTTTTGAAACGTTTCGCGGAACCGCGGTGAGTTTTCATTTTTGGCATGTTCTGTTCCTCCTAAATTGTTCGTGTTACTGTTTTTCGGCAAGCGGGGCAAGTATTAAGAACATGCTCCGACCTTCCATTTTTGGTTTAACTTCAACAGTTGCAACATCTTTGCAAGATTCTGCAAAGCGATCAAGAACTCGTTGGCCAATTTCTTTGTGCGTAATTGCACGGCCGCGGAAACGAATCGAAGCTTTTACCTTATCCCCATTTTCCAGGAACTTGATTCCGTTACGAAGTTTCGTTTGGAAATCATGCTCATCGATTGTAGGGCTAAGTCGAACTTCTTTCACGTTGATGATCTTTTGATTCTTACGTACTTCACGCTCTTTCTTTTGCTGTTCGAACTTGAACTTTCCATGGTCCATAACACGAGCTACTGGGGGCTTCGCTTGTGGAGCAACAAGAACTAGGTCCAGGTTTGCTTGAGCAGCAATTTCTAAAGCTTCATTACGTGTTTTGATACCGAGTTGTTCGCCGTTGTGATCGATTAATCGCAACTCACGTGCTCTGATACCATCATTTACGTACATGTCTTTGCTAATAGTAATCCACCTCCGAATATTGTCTCGTGAATACATGTTTTGGTATATCGGAAACTCCGATTTCAAAGTCCCATAGGTCTATTCATTTTACAAAATAAAAAAAGTAGACAAATATGATTTGTCTACCCGCGTAAGTATACTATGTTAGTACACATAGATATAAACTTATTGTGCTAACCTGGCAACAACTTCATTGCGTCGAACAGGTGAGAAGCGGGTAGCCTCTTCTTATACCACAAACTGTATTCAGTTAACCTTAGTAATAATATCATCTTTAGTATCTAGTGTCAACAACTCTGCATATCCCATTATCGGTTGCACAAGTTATGTTTGAATTAATTCAACTTTTTAAGTATAGCGCGTTATGGAAACTTTTGCAACTACTATTTTTACTATTTTAGAAAAGTTGAAAGACAAATAACTTAACATCCACTTCGGTGTCTGCGGCTGGCTCTTGTATGTATTGCCAACCGCTTGTCAGACACCTTCGTTTAGTTAGTGGGAATACTGAACGTAATTAGTTACAGTTCAATAAAGTCGTTGATCGAACAGAACGCGTAAACTTTCGACCGATTTGTTTAGCACGTGCTCAAGAAAAACGTCTAATCGAAACAACAATCTGCAATGCCTTGTCTTTATTCAATCTATCGACTTCATCTTGATCCTTAATCCTTCTTCACATCTTCTTTGAGTAACGCAAGGAACGCGTCGAATGACATGCTTTCAGATTTCTGTTCGCCATATTTACGAACATTCACTTCGCCAGCTTCCATTTCACGGTCACCTAGTACAAGCATGTACGGAACCTTTTGTACTTGTGCTTCACGGATTTTATAACCAATCTTTTCGTCACGGCTGTCCACGTCTACTCGGAACCCTGCCAATGCTAATTTCTCTTTGATTTCCTCTGCATAATCAAAGTGAACGTCAGGTGACACCGGAATAAGTTCTACTTGAATCGGTGCTAACCACGTCGGGAAAGCTCCTTTGTATTCTTCAATTAAGAAGGCAACAAAACGTTCCATCGTTGACACAACACCTCTGTGAATGACAACTGGGCGATGTTGCTTACCATCTTCACCGATATACGTTAGGTCGAAGCGCTCAGGTAATAGGAAGTCAAGTTGTGCAGTGGAAAGAGTTTCTTCCATTCCAATTGCTGTTTTTACTTGTACATCCAATTTTGGACCGTAGAATGCTGCCTCGCCTTCTTCTTCTGTATACGGAAGCTCCATCTCATCCATCGCTTCTTTTAACATAGTTTGTGCACGTTCCCACATTTCATCGTCATCAAAGTATTTCGTTGTATCTTCAGGATCACGATATGATAAACGGAATGAATAATCTTTAATATTAAAGTCTTTATATACTTCAATGATCAACTTAACGACACGTTTAAACTCTTCTTTAATCTGATCAGGACGCACGAAGATATGGGCATCATTCAATGTCATTCCACGAACACGTTGAAGTCCTGAAAGTGCACCGGACATTTCATAACGGTGCATCGTGCCGAGTTCTGCCAAACGAAGTGGCAAGTTACGATACGAATGAATGCCATTTTTATAAATCATCATGTGGTGAGGACAGTTCATTGGACGTAAAACGAGATCTTCGTTGTCCATGCTCATCGTTGGGAACATGCCATCTTGATAGTGATCCCAGTGCCCTGAAGTTTTATAGAGTTCTACACTTCCAAGTACCGGAGTATACACGTGCTGATAGCCTAGTCTTTCTTCTTTATCAACAATATAACGTTCTACTACGCGGCGAATTGTAGCGCCTTTAGGCAACCATAGTGGAAGACCTTGTCCAACTTTTTGTGAATTCGTGAAGAGATTCAATTCTTTACCGATTTTACGGTGATCCCGTTCTTTTGCTTCTTCAAGCATGCGCAAGTGTTCTTTTAGCTCATCTTTTTTGAAGAAAGCTGTTCCGTATATACGTTGAAGCATTTTGTTATCAGAGTTCCCTCTCCAATAAGCGCCTGCAATGCTTAACAATTTAAATTCTTTTAGTTTACCTGTAGATGGGACGTGGATACCACGACATAAGTCGAAAAATTCACCTTGTTCATAGATGGATACTTGTTGATCTTCAGGAATCGCTTCAAGAAGTTCCAATTTGTATTCATCGTCAATTTCTTTGAAACGTTTTTCGGCTTCAGCACGGGATACATCGTGACGAATGATCGGCAAGTTTTCGCCAATAATGCGTTTCATTTCCTTTTCCAATTCAGGTAAATCCTCTGCTGTGATCGGTGTAGGCGAATCGATATCATAATAGAAGCCATTTTCGATAGTAGGTCCAATTCCTAGTTTCGCATCCGGGAATTTGCGTTTGACGGCTTGTGCCAAAAGGTGAGCCGTACTATGGCGCAGAATTTCCAATGCTTCATCTGACGTTGGAGTAATGATACTAATATCTCCATCCGTATGAATTGGTGATTTCAAATCGATTAGCTGATCCCCAATTTTCCCCGCCAATGCGCTCTTACGCAATCCGGGACTGATGGAGCCCGCAATTTCTTCTGTTGTTACGCCATCCTCAAATTCTTTTACTGCACCATCTGGAAATGTTAAATGAATATTTTCTGGCATGTGTATGACTCCCTTTCTTTTTTTGAACGCAAAAAAGCCTCATCCCTAAAGGGACGAGGCTTGAGCTCGTGGTTCCACCCTTCTTCCTTCTATTCGCAAAAACGCGAAAAGACCGAAGCTTTCGATCGGCTAACGGGCCGTTACCGTCACCAGCTACTACATTTCACTGATGCTGCTCTGAGGTGGTAAATTTATCTTCTGCCTACAAGGGTTTCAGCCATGCCCCTGTTCTCTGGAAAGGTGAATAATAAATCATTGTCCTCTTCGATGCATTTTAACATGTTATGAATGTTGAACTGTGTAATAGTATAGAAAAGTTTGAGCATAATTGCAAGTGTAATTTATTCATTCTTGCAACAAAGCAAGATTATGAAGAAAGATTAATCCCGCCAGTTTTCCCCACCCAGTTTGAATGGTTGGCTAACCATACGGATCCTCTCCATAATTCGTGCAGCTTTAATAGGTTCTTTTTCCCCGCGCTGACTCGTTGTAAGGTGATGTTCCAATTCATTATAATCAAAATTGGATGTGAAGAATACAGGTAGTTTTTCCGCCATACGGTACTGTAGAATCGTGCCTAGCACTTCATCGCGTGTCCACGTTGACATTGTTTCTGCCCCAATATCATCCAGCATCAAGACAGGAGCCCTTTTTACAAACTCTATTTTTTCGTCTAATGTTTGGTTTTGGATAGATTGCTTCATTTCACGCAGGAACTCTGGTACATATACGACAACGGTCTGTATACGTCTAGTTGCCAATTCATTCGCCAACGCGCCTAAAATAAATGATTTTCCAATACCGAAGTTACCGAATAAATAGAAGCCTCTTTCGGGGACCTTACCAGTAGACTCAATTTGATTCAGGAAGTCTTTAGCCGCGCGCATTACGATCACGCGACTGTCTTCTGAGAGGAAGTTCACATCAGATAGGCGTGCTTCCATCACTTCTTTAGGCATGTACATACTGTTTACCATTTTCGAGATGTTTCTACGTTCATCTGCCAATTGCTTAGTAGGACAGACTACGTAATCAATATCAATCAGGCGCTGTGCGATGACTAGTTTCGGCTCAAAGCCTTTCATGACATTGATACACCCTTCAAGATTCGGACAGCGCTCACATGCGTGTGAAGCCGATGTAAATTCATATAACTTACCAAGACTGCGGTTGACCACTTCTGTATTGACTTCATCGGAATGATCGCTAATAAATTTTTGTACAGCCGGGTCTTCCATCACTTCTGTTCGAAGCTCGTCGTATTTCTGGGCTAACGAAGGAGCATTTACTACGCGTTTCATCGCATCTCCAATTCGTTCCATATTATTTCACCTCTGATTCTTGAATCCCCAATTCTTTCAATAACTTCTGGCGTTCTTCCTCTACATTGAAGTCATCAGGTTTTTCGGATTTCTTGTTCTTTTTATCGCGCTTTGAAAACCATTCTGGAACTTTTTCTTCCCTGGTTGGCTTTCGGCTTCTAGGCGTCGATTGCTTACCTTCTTTAAGCCATTTCATGTATTGATCATGTTCTTCTCTTGATAACTTCAAAGCCGTTTTCGCATCATTTACTTGTTTATTCGCCCAATGGGAAGCAATGCGTTCCACAAAACTACTAGTGATTTTTCCATCATTACGTAGCATTACATATTGTAGCAAGACATTGACGACACCTACCGGGAATTTATGCAGATTGATTAATCGTTCAGCTAATTGAATATCTACAAGAAATGGTTCTTTTTTGCTTACTTTACGTAACATCTCTTTTGGTGGTGTATGTTCCAAATAGAATAGTAATTCTTCGTCACGGCTCATATTCTCTTTTGGTACTTCATCGATGATCGGTTGTGTAAACACCGACTGTAATTTTGGTGGTTGCTTGGACGTATTCATCTTATAAAACTCCGCAGCCGCCTTTCGGACTTTTTCTTCTGTCAGCTGGTGATTTTCATCCATTGCAATCATTACGACCTTTTGCATATCAAGTGGACTGAGTGAATACAAGAAAGCCAGCATCGCAATCATTTCCTGAGAAATAGTGCGCAACGAAGCTTTAGGGATCATTTGATCGGATAGTCCGTTATAAAATAAATCGAAATTAAAATTCAAAACGTAAAACGGTATACCAGGCGGTTCACTTTTTCCTTGAAATTCCATGCCGGCAGTCAATTCCATCGCTTGATCGCCTCTTGCAGGTGTATAGACATCTAAAAATGTCCGTGATATATCCTGATACTCCTCTTTCGCAATAGGCTCCTCTAAAAACCGACTACGCAACTGACGATAAGGTTGCTCTCCGATTTTACTGAACAAAAACGTTGATAGAAGCGGATCATTGAAGAAAGAAGGTGCATCGAGCGGCGGTAATAGTTCGTAGAGGAAAGACCGCTTATCTATTTCTTGTTTTTTCTTATACGTACGTAATAAACCAATAGCTTCTAATGAAATTCTCGCTTCAAAAATGGTTTGAAGTGGGAAAGAAGACATATTCATCAAATAATAGTGGCTATGTTCTTGTGGTTCTCTGCTTTCCGCATCTGTCCACAGTGTCATAAACAGACTGACCGCTTCGGGACCGATCAGTGGCTGATAAAATAGCGTTAGCATCTGCCGATCATATGCAGAAAAAGGATGTGCTAACTTTACTTCGAAGGAATCGACAGGCTGCAACTCTGTATAAAGCATATTAACAATCGCCTCCCCTTCTAGATTACAACTTACTCTTGTTCATCTTTCCTGTTTTGCAATTGTTGCAACTCGTCTATGAAGATTGTGATGTCTTTGTAGTGGCGGTAGACAGATGCAAATCGTACATAGGCAACTTCATCCACATCCACTAATCGTTCCATCACCATTTCTCCTACCTGTTCGGAATCTATTTCGACATTTCCTGAGCTTCTTAGTTCTTTTTCGATAGATGCCACGATATCTTTTAATTTCTCGATTGGTACCGCGCGTTTTTCACAAGCGCGAATTAATCCTCTCAGCAACTTTTCACTGCTGAATTCTTCTCGCGTCTTATCTTTCTTTACGACAACTAACGGAGAATGCTCCACTTTTTCAAATGTCGTGAAACGAAAACTGCATTTTTCGCATTCACGTCTTCGTCGAATGGAGCGATTTTCTTCCGCGGGCCGTGAATCAATTACACGTGTTCCATTGTAGTGACAAGCTGGACATAACATAGTTAGTTCCTCCGCATATTCATTAGTACTTTTCATTATAACAGAAACTATCCATACAACAACAAACGGACATAGAAAAGCACTTCATCCTATAAGATGAAGTGCCGATTCATTCATTAAGAAGTTACTTTGTCAGTTAATGCAGAAGCGACTTTTTTCGCCAATTGCACAACACGTGCTGAATAACCCCATTCATTATCATACCATGCAAGCACTTTGATTTTACGATCGCCCATGACGATAGTAGAAAGTCCATCAAGTGTTGCAGATTCTGTTGTCGTATTGAAGTCGATCGATACAAGTGGTTCTGTAGTAAAGCGAAGAATGCCTTTCATCGGGCCTTCTGCAGCTTTACGGAACGCATTGTTCACTTCTTCAACCGTCACATCTTTTTCTACATCCACCACCAAGTCCACAAGGGATACGTTTGGTGTTGGGATACGCAATGCTAGACCATGAATCTTCCCTTCAAGTTCAGGGAGTACAAGTGATAAAGCTTTTGCAGCACCTGTTGAAGTAGGAATGATGGACTCTCCGCAAGAACGCGCGCGACGCAAATCTTTATGTGGGTTGTCTAGGTTCTTCTGATCATTCGTATAGGCATGTACTGTTGTCATTAAGCCGTTTACAATACCGAATTCATCATTCAATACTTTTGCAACAGGCGCTAAACAATTTGTTGTACAACTAGCATTAGAAATTACACTGTGTTGGTTGACGTCTAATTTGTCGTCATTTACTCCGATTACGACTGTTACGTCTTCATTTGTACCTGGAGCTGTTAAAATTACTTTCTTTGCTCCGGATTCCAAATGAAGTGCTGCTTTCTCACGGGAGTTAAATACGCCTGTTGATTCTATAACAATATCTACACCTAGTTCTTTCCAAGGTAATTTCGAAGGGTCACGCTCAGAGATTAATTGTACACGTTTGCCATCGACAATTATTGCGTTTTCTTCTGCTACGATTTCACCATCGAAAACTCCGTGTGTTGAGTCATATTTCAAGAGATGTGCAATTGTTTCAGCGGGATATGTCGCATTGACAGCAACAAGATTAACATCGTCTTCTTTGATAATCTGACGGAATACCATCCGTCCAATACGGCCAAGTCCGTTAATTGCAATATTTGTAGTCATTAAAAGGATCCTCCTGCATGTATGTTATACTTTATATCTTTTATCGTTCATTAGTATAACATATTTTATCCTTATGCCAACACTATTACACATTAAATTCACAAATTAATTCCCAACAGCCATTATCTTGGCACAGCTTGCCAATTTTCGAGGATTGCATCCAACTGTTTTTCGGTTTCATCTAGTGTCTCGTTATTGTAAATAACTGCGTCAGCACCTTGTTCTTTGCTATCCATATCCAACTGTGATGCGATTCTGGCATCCGATTCTGCTTCTGTCCATTCGTTGCGAGCCATCAGTCTCTGCTTTTGAATTTGCTTCGTGACCGAAACGACGATAATCTTTTCTACATAATCCTGAAGGTTACTTTCAAAAAGTAACGGGATGTCCATAATGACGGTTTGATAGCCTTGAGTTAAATAGTCTTCTTTCTGATTGATCATTCGCCCCCTGATTGCAGGATGCATTAATTCATTTAACTGTTGCCGTTTCACTTGATCACCAAAAATTATAGCCCCGAGCTGTTCACGATTTAATGTGCCATCTTCGCGTAACACTTCTTTACCGAAAGTCTGTTGAATTTTATCCAGCAATGGGCTACCTGGCTCAACTACTTCTCTCGCGATGACATCCGCATCGACAATAGGGTAACCTTTTTCACGCAACATATTGGCTACAGTACTTTTCCCGCTTGCAATACTTCCCGTCAATCCGATAATCACGTTCTTCACTCCTTATTTTTGGCATGCTGGACAATAGACAGAGGTTCTGCCCGCAATCTGTTTACTTTTTGTCGGTGTGTCGCATGCTACACATGTTTTTTTACCGTACATATGCAGTCGATCTTGCATCGTTCCCGCATTGCCGTTAACTGAACGATAATCGGATATGGTACTGCCCCCCGCGTCGATACTTTCTTGTAAAACGCGTACAATCTCTTCAAACAATAGGATTTTACGCTTCCTGCTAATCCGTTCCGCTGTACGACCCGGATGAATTTTCATATGAAACAGTGCTTCTGTAGCGTAAATATTGCCGCATCCCGAAATCACTTTTCCATCCATGATTACTTCTTTAATCGGTTTTCTTTTATATTTCGGAGTTTCTGCCATCGATAAAAAATGGTCCAGCGCTTCTTCTGAAAAAGGTTCAGGTGCCATCTCTAACAAAGGAGGGAAATCTTCTTCCGTCTGCAGTAGACGCATTTCGCCGAATCTTCGTATATCCGAGTAGACTAGTAATCCACCATCTTCCATTTCCAAAAAGACATGTGCATGTTTCCGAAATTTGTCTTCTGTAATTTCATCAAGAGCGTTCACGACAAACCATGCACCCGTCATGCCAAGATGGCTGACGAGCAAGTATGGTTGGTTTTCCTTCACTAAATGAAAATAAATATATTTACTGCGACGCACAATTTTCTCAATTTGCATGTGCTCCATGCCGTAAAGAAAGTCGTCTACAGATTTACCTTTTATAATCGTTTCTTTTCCAGCTGTTTTAGAAATGACTACGGTATCCGATACAGAAAGTCGCTTAACCTTCCGCCCTTCCACGAGCGGTGCGAGATCGCGCACCACTCCTTCTACTTCCGGTAGTTCTGGCATGTATATCACTCACTTTGTTTCGTACCAAGACTTGCCATAATTCCAATCGACCTTCAACGGAACGTCGAGTTGAATGGTTTGTTCCATCACTTCCGGTACGATTTCTTTTAATTTCTCTAGCTCTTCCAGCGGCGCTTCAAATATCAATTCATCATGCACTTGCAGTAACATACGCGCTTGCATATTTTCTTTTTCAAGTCTAGCATCCATATCGATCATCGCTTGTTTAATGATGTCTGCTGCCGTTCCTTGAATTGGTGTATTCATCGCTGTACGCTCCGCAAAACCTCGCAAGTTGAAATTCGAACTCGTGATATCCGGTAAATAACGTCTACGTTTCAATAGTGTTGTCACATAGCCTTTTAACTTAGCGTCGGTAATACTATCATCCATATACTGTTTGACGCCTGGGAAGCTTGCTAAATACGTATCGATGAATGTGCCTGCTTCTTTACGGGTAATATTTAAACTTTGTGATAATCCATAATCACTGATGCCATAGACGATACCAAAGTTGACAGCTTTTGCTGCGCGACGCATATTGCTATCGACGTCCTCTTCTTTCACACCAAAAACGTCCATTGCAGTTTTCGTATGAATATCTGCGCCTTCGCGGAACGCTTCAATTAATTTTTCATCTTGTGAAATATGTGCAAGCACACGCAATTCAATTTGTGAATAGTCAGCCGCAAACATAATCCAATCTGTTTCAGATGGAATGAAAGCTGCACGTATTTTGCGCCCTTCTTCCAAACGAATCGGGATATTTTGCAAGTTCGGATTGATCGAGCTCAATCTCCCTGTCTGTGTTAAGGCCTGCTGGAATCGTGTATGAATCTTTCCATCTTCGTGAATTTCTTTTGTGAGGCCTTCAATATAAGTTGAATTTAATTTACCAAGCTGCCTGTATAGTAAAATATGTTGAATGATTTCATGTTCACTTTCGAGCTTCTCTAGCACGTCCGCAGCTGTCGAGTAACCCGTCTTCGTTTTTTTGATCGGAGTCAATCCGATTTTTTCAAATAAAATGACACCGAGCTGTTTAGGCGAATTAATATTGAATTTCTCGCCAGCCATTTCATAAATCGTCTTTTCAATTACCGCTAGACGTTCCGATAACTGCTCACCAATCATCTTCAGCACATCTACGTCTGTTTTCACACCGGTTACTTCCATTTTCCCAAGTATTTTTGCTAACGGTAATTCGAGGTCATGGAACAAGTCTTGCTGTTCATTGTCTTCCAACTGTTTTGTGACAACTGGATACAGTTCCCACACCGCATGTGCTTTTCTCGCGGTATGGTTGGCAAGTTGTTCAGATGCCGGTACAGTTCGTTTGGCCCCTTTCCCGTAGACGACTTCATCATTTTCTACACCATGGTAGCCGAATGAACGTGCGATTTCGGAGACTTCATTCGTTGAGAATGAAGGATTGACAATGTATGCCGCTAGCATGAGATCGAATTCTGCGCCGTTCAGCTCCATGCCAAGGCGCGCAATCGCTGCATAGGCTGATTTAGAATCGGAAACGAATTTACGTGTTGTCTGGTCTGCAATCCAGTTTTTAAAGAGATCCGATGTAGTCGCTAATTCAGTAGAAATGAAATACGCATCAGTGTTATTCGAAAGTCCGATACCTAAAATATCTTGAGATAAATAATTATCACCGTCAATCTCGACATGCAGAGACATCGTATCCGTCAGCATTTCTGAAGTAATCTCTTCCACCATGCGGACATTGATTTCTTCTAGTGGTTGCACCTCGATAGATACATCCATCTTTTCAAGCAATGATTTAAATTGCAATTCTTTATATAGTTGTATAACTTCTTCTTCGTTTCGTCCGACAAAGTCCATATCATTTAATGACACAGTAATCGGTGCGTGTACGTCAATCGTCGCAAGTTCTTTACTCATGAACGCTTGATCTTTATTATTCACGAGGTTTTCTTTCATTTTCTTTGCGGTAATTTGCTCTATCGATTCATAGACTTTTTCTACAGAACCGTATTCCTTCAATAATTTGATGGCAGTTTTTTCACCGATCCCAGGTACGCCTGGGATATTGTCGGACGCATCGCCCATCAATCCTTTCATATCGATGATCTGCAATGGCGCAAGACCATATTTTTCTTCGATATGTGCAGGCGTGTATTTTTCAAGATCGGTAATGCCTTTTCTTGTAATGCATACCGTCGTCTGATCATTCGCCAGTTGCGTTAAATCTTTATCTCCAGAAATGATGACGACTTCCGCTTCTGCATCACTGCATTCTCTGCTCAATGTTCCGATAATGTCGTCCGCTTCATATAGATCAAGTTCATACTGCATGATGCCGAATGCTTCAATTAGTTTACGGATATACGGGAACTGTTCTGAAAGCTCTGGTGGTGTTTTTTGCCGTCCGCCTTTGTATTCTGTAAACGTACTGTGACGGAATGTAGTTTTCCCTGCATCCCACGCAACGATCACATGCGTCGGTTTTTCATTCGCTAAGATGGTCTCTAACATCATAGTAAAACCATATACCGCGTTTGTATGAAACCCTTTTTCATTCGTTAATAACGGTAAAGCGAAAAACGCACGATAGGCTAAGCTGTTTCCATCCAATAAGACGACTTTCTTTTTCGTCAAAATCCATCCCACTCCTTTATAATCGTTATATAAAAAAACGTCATTTTCATTTAGTTTACCACGTTTGGCAACTTGAATGAAAATGACGCACTTATAATTACTCGATATTGCCGCTTAATAGCTTGGCATATGGAGAATCCGCTGGCAGGATGATCATCGTTTCGTCATCCACGACTTTCGTATAAGACTGAAGTGTTCTATACAGTTTGTAGAATTCTGGGTCTTTTGCATACGCCTCGTTATAAATTCTAGCCGCTTCCGCTTCACCTTGCGCAGTGACGATCGCTGCTTCTTTTTTCGCTTTGGCTAACATTTCCTGAACTACACGATCTGTTTCTGCTTCAATCTTCTGCTTCGCTGCATCCCCTTCAGAAAGGTAGGATTGTGCAGTCGAATCACGCTCTGAAATCATTCGTGTGTAGATAGACTGTTCGTTTTCTTCAGGTAAATCAATGCGCTTCATGCGAACATCCACTACTTTAATGCCATAATTCCCATCGTCCAAAAACTTATTTACTTTGGCCGTCACATCGTCATTCAAGCTTCCGCGTGAAGAGTCTTCATCATTGACCACATTGACATAATCTAGACGTCCCATTTCATTACGGACTACAGAATAAATGAATTCTTCCATTCTAGCTTCGGCATTGACAATATTCCGTGCATTGGAAATCATTTTAGCTGGATCTGTAATATGCCATATTGCATAATTATCAATGATGATCCGTTTCTTGTCTTTTGTATTAATTTCTGCTTCTGATACGTTAGAAGTCATTCGATTTTTCGGCAACGTACTCACACTTTGAATAAATGGTATTTTCATATGCATTCCGGGCTTTTCAATAATTCGCGTTATTTCACCGAACTGACGGACGACCCGGTATTCATTTTCTTTAACGATAAATAAGTTGGATAACAGAATCACAAGAATCGCAAAAACGACTGTTAACGAGATAATGAGTTTTGTATATTTTTTCATATCAAACGCTTTTTTCGGTCGCATTTGCGTAACTTTGGGATCCGCATCTGGTTTCTGAGAATTTCTTTTTTGGTCGGTTTCCCCCATCTTCTTCAGGGCATCTTCTATCTTCTTGAAAGGGTTTTGTTCGTTACTCATGAAGCTTTCCCTCCTTTTTCAGCCGACTTATCCTTTTCTTCCGTTACAGGCGGCTGATCTTTTTGCAGCTGTTGGAGTGGTAAATACTTCATCGTTTCTCCGCTGTCGTTCATAATATACAGATTGGCTTTAGGTAACACTTGCTCAAGCGTCTCAATGATCAAACGCTCACGGGTGATATCTTTACTTTTCGCATATTCATTATATAAATCACTGAATACCGCTACGTCACCACGTGCCTGTTCGATACGTGCTGTCTTTTTCCCTTGCGCTTGGGATTTAATTGCGTCACGTTCACCAATTGCTTCTTTCGTTCTTTGGTTCTCATACTTTTTCGCTTCGTTAATCTTCGTGTTTTTCGTTTCGCGCGCATCGGTTACAGCCGTAAATGCTGCACGTACTTCTGCATTGGGTAATTCAACGTCTTGCAACTTCACGCCTTGTACCGCTATACCAATATCATATTTTTCTACCAAACTAGTCAATAACTCACGAGTCTTTGCTTCAATTTCTGCTTTCCCATCCGTTAGCGCCGCATCAATTGTGGAACTACCGATGACAGAACGTATCGAAGCGGATGCCGCATCCCTCAAGATTTCAATCGGGTCTTCTGCATTGAATAAATACTTCTTCGGATCGACTATACGCCACTGCACTGTCAGATCAGTCAGCACGATGTATTCGTCCCCAGTTATCATCTTTGTTTCCTTATCAACGATTTCACCTGACTTATCTTGTTTGTAACCGAAATGAATACTGTACGTTTCTTTTGATAAGATTTCTGTTTTCTGAATCGGCCAAGGTAATTTAAAATGTAGACCAGAGTCCGTCACAGGTGCGCCAGCTTGACCGAATGAAATGACAACAGCTTGTTCAGATTCGTCTACGGTGTACCACGTAGTAAAGACGATCAATAAAAGTAATAAGCCGGTGACAAACAAGCCTAGTGTCACCAAGATCCTCTTTGAGCTCATATCTGTTCCCCCTTTTCTATGTATGACTACTGTACGGAACAGTAGACGAGTAAGTTTCATTTTTCTATACTACATTTGTTCATCAATAGGTAAATAAATACGAAAAACAGTGCCGACACCCACTTCACTGTCCACTGTGACAGTGCCTTGATGCGCTTCAGCAATGTGTTTTACAATCGCTAGACCCAATCCAGTACCCCCCGATTCCCTGCTTCTCGCACGATCTACGCGGTAAAAACGTTCAAATAAACGCGGTAACTCTGAAGACATGATGCCAATCCCTTGATCGCGAACCATGATTTCCACGTTTCCTTCTATTTCTTCTACAGAGACCGTCACAATCGTTTTCTCTTGTGAGTACGAAATAGCATTATTCAATAAGTTCACCATGACTTGCACTAAACGATCATGATCTGCAGGTATGATTAATTGATCTGGCATATGCAAATCGATCCGCATATCTTTTTCCTGCACTCTTGCCTGAACGATTTTGATGGATTGCTCGACTACTTCAATAATATCTACAGGCTCTCGTGTAATTTCAAAGCTTTCACGTTCCATGCTGGATAATCGCAATAAATCTTCAATTAATAATTGCAGGCGATTACTTTCTTTATACATAATCTCTAGAAAATCTTTCTTCACCACAGGATCTTCCACCACACCGTCAAGCAACATTTCTGAAAAACCTTTAATCGACGTAACAGGTGTTTTTAATTCATGAGACACATTCGCCACGAAATCTTTACGTATTTGTTCAAGGCGGACCAACTCTGTAATATCATGCATAATAATAACGATTCCGAGCCAGTTGCCGTTTTCACCTATAACAGGCGCGCCGTATACTTCTAAATGACAGATGCCTTCTTTAAGTACTACTTGAGATTGGAATGAACGTACTTCCTCTGTTAAAAATATGTTTTCAATTTCTCTTTCAATATCTGCTGGCAAACCGATATCTTTAAACGTTTTTCCCATTAGCTCTTCTCCATCGCGATGGAAGGTTTCTTCAAACACGCGATTGACCAAGTTGATTGCACCTTGCCTGCCAAACATCAATAGACTGCTACCAATGCTACTGACCAATGTCTTTAAGCGCTCTTGTTCCATAGCGCGAAGTGCAGAGTTTCCTTGTAATTTCTGCGCGACTTCATTGAGGGAATTCGTCAGTTGATGATTGATTTCCGAGTCTTCATTATGCGCTCGCGCCTGATAATTGCCTCGAGCCAATTGATGAATAACATCTGTGAAGTGATCAATCGGCTGAACATACTGCTGAAGGATTTTTGCCATAACAAACATCGTGACAACAAATACTAAAACGAGTGTAAATAATAAGTAGACCCAATAGGTTTGTTGTATTGTCGCGTCCACATTTTCTCCAAATAAATGAAAAAATTGTCCTAAGATAATTCCTAGCACAATTAATAGAATGGATAAAATGATGGCGGATGCAGTTAAGATTCGTTTGTAATAGTACTTCATCTAGTTTTGCTCCCCGAACTTGTAACCGACGCCTCTCATCGTTTTAATATAGCGCGGCTTCCTCGTATTTTCTTCGATTTTATCGCGCAGATGGCTCACGTGCACATCCACAATTCTAGAATCTCCTGCAAATTCGTAATTCCAGACTGCCTGTAGCAACTGATCACGAGAGAACACGCGATTTGGATGCTTCATGAAATAAACAAGCAATTCAAATTCTTTAGGCGTAAATTCCAACGGCTTTTCGTCCAAGTATACTTCCAAGCGTTCGGGATACACTGTCAGCTGTCCTGCAACCAATTTCTTTTCCTGCACATGGTTGCGCTCTCCTGTACGCCTAAGAACAGCACGAACTCTAGCTGCCACTTCACGGGGACTAAAAGGCTTGGTCATATAATCATCGGCACCCATTTCTAAACCAACGATTTTATCCATCTCTTCCCCTTTAGCAGTTAACATAATAATAGGCGTTTCAATATTCTCTTTTCTCAGCATACGACAGACTTCTAATCCGTCTATTTTCGGCAACATTAAATCTAGAATAATCAAATCAGGTTGTTCGTCTAATACTTTTTCCACGGCTTCTTCGCCGTCATTTGCAAGTACTGTCTTATAGTCCGCTTGCTGCAATGTGAATTCAAGCAGTTTTCGTATAGATTGTTCATCTTCCACAATTAAAATCTTTTGCTGTTTAATTCCCATCCGACGATTCCTTTGTTTGTGTCAGTTTGACAGTAAGCTTTTGTGGAGCGATCACTACTACTTCCCCGCTCATAATTCGTTCGCCTTCCTGATCGGTTGCATCTACTTGGATCGTTACTTGGTTTGACTGGACATCAAGCTTCGTCACTTCCAGAACGAATTCAACTATCGAGTAATGATAGACCGGTTTAGGAAAATGCAGTTGCTGATTGATTATATGTGCGCCTGGTCCCGGCATATGTTTCGAGATGGCGGCTGTCACGATACCCGTCAACATAATGGGTGGGACGATCGGCTGTCCATATATCGTCTCCGCTGCATAATCATGTTGCAAATAAAGCGGATTGGCATCATTCGTCAATCCTAGGTATAGCATCAAATCTTTATCTTCTATTTTCTCGGTCAAGTGTAACCTTTCACCGATTTCTAACTCTGTGATATCTTTCCCTATCAATTTCCGTCTACTTTTCAACAAACAAACCCCTCCTATATTTCTAAAGTCATCTTTGAAAAAAAGCTGAAAATTACTTCAATAATTAAATTATAACAATCCACCTAAGAAAAATCGAGCTAACGAGAAAAAAGATCGGACGGCTAGACAGCTGTCCGATCCCCAACCTATAATTTTACGATAGAACACTCATTACTGTACGTACAGAATCAGCGGACTTTTGAAGACCCATTTTCTCATCGTCAGTCAATTCGAGCTCTATAATCTTTTCAATACCGTTCGCACCTAATACAGTCGGAACGCCTAAATAAATACCATTCATACCATATTCGCCCTCTAGAAACGCAATTGAAGGTAATACACGTTTTTGGTCTTTCAAAATAGCTTCCGTCATTTCAACTAAAGCAGCAGCTGGCGCATAATATGCAGAACCATTGCCTAATAGATTGACGATTTCAGCTCCACCTTTACGTGTACGTTCTACAATCTCTTCCAGACGACCAGCAGAGATCAAGCTTTCAAGAGGCACACCGCCAGCAGTCGAATAACGCACTAAAGGCACCATATCGTCTCCATGGCCACCTAAAACGAATCCTGTTACATCTTTCACGGATAGATTCAATTCTTGCGCGACAAACGTTCGGAAACGAGCTGTATCCAGTACACCCGACTGACCAATCACACGTTCTTTAGGGAATCCGGATTCTTTATATACAGTATACGTCATGGCATCCACTGGATTCGTTAGAACGATAATCTTCGTATCAGGAGAATACTTTACAATTTCAGCTGTTACGGACTTCATGACTTTTTGATTTGTCTGTACTAAGTCGTCACGGCTCATTCCAGGTTTACGCGCAATACCCGCAGTAATGACCACTACATCCGAATCTTTTGTGTCTTCGTAATTGGATGTACCGATGATGTTGGCATCAAACCCCTGAACCGGACTAGCTTCCAACATGTCCAATGCTTTGCCTTTCGTCGGATTTTCCATTGATGGAATATCCACGATGACGACATCGCATAATTCTTTTTGAGCTAAAAGGAATGCAGTTGTTGCTCCAGTAAAACCAGATCCGATAACCGATACTTTTTTACGCTTCAATGACATGTAAAACTCTCCTTTTTCAGAACAAGATAGTAGAAAGAGGGGGATTCTCATCCCCCTCCTGCGTCATGCTTATAGGTTTTTGATTAGTTCGTCTGCAAATCCAGAAGTGCTTACTTCTTCCGCATTGTCCATTAGACGTGCGAAATCGTATGTCACTACTTTAGATGCAATAGATTTTTCGATAGAAGCTGTGATTAGATCAGCCGCTTCGTTCCAACCAAGATGTTGAAGCATCATAACACCTGATAGCAATACGGATGAAGGGTTAACTTTATCCAATCCTGCATATTTCGGTGCTGTACCGTGAGTTGCTTCAAAGATCGCATGTCCAGACTCGTAGTTAATGTTCGCTCCCGGTGCGATTCCGATTCCGCCTACTTGTGCAGCAAGCGCATCAGAAACATAGTCACCGTTCAAGTTCATTGTAGCTACTACGTCAAATTCTTTTGGACGAGTCAGGATTTGTTGCAAGAAGATATCTGCGATTGCATCTTTTACGATGATTTTGCCTGCAGCTTCTGCATCAGATTGTGCTTTATTCGCAGCATCTGTTCCTTCAGCGTCTTTAATACGATCATATTCTCTCCATGTGAAGACTTTGTCGCCGAATTCTTCTTCAGCCAACTCGTATGCCCAGTTCGCGAATGCGCCTTCTGTGAACTTCATGATGTTTCCTTTGTGTACAATCGTCAAAGACTTACGACCTTCTTCAATCGTATAGTTCAATGCTGCACGAACGAGGCGCTTTGTGCCTTCTTCGGAAATTGGTTTGATTCCAAGTCCTGAAGTTTCAGGGAAACGAATGTTTTTAACACCTAACTCGGTTTGAAGGAAGTTAATTAACTTCTTCACTTCGTCAGAACCTTCTTGGTACTCGATTCCAGCATAGATATCTTCAGTGTTTTCACGGAAAATAACCATGTCACAATCCTCAGGACGTTTTACAGGTGAAGGTACTCCTTCAAAATAACGAACCGGACGCAAGCAAGTATAAAGATCTAGTTCTTGACGTAGTGCTACGTTCAATGAACGGAAACCTCCACCGATCGGCGTAGTAAGTGGTCCTTTAATCGCAATTAGATATTCTTTAATTGTGTCAAGAGTTTCTTGTGGAAGCCAGTCACCAGTTTCGTTGAATGCCTTTTCTCCTGCAAGAACTTCTAACCAATTAATCTTCTTTTTTCCGTCATAAGCTTTTTCAACAGCTGCTTCGATTACGCGTGAAGCTGCATGCCAAATATCCGGACCTGTGCCATCGCCTATAATGAAAGGAATCGTTGCATGATCTGGGACGTTTAAAACACCGTTAGTTACTGTAATCTTTCCTTCGTTAGCCATTATTGATATCCTCCTGAGTTCAAAATCAGTGGGCCGGTATACGAGATACCGCCCCACGAATTTACTATTTTTTATCGTTCATTGATTGGAACATACTTTTGCATGCCTGGTCCAACATACTCTGCACGTGGGCGGATCAAGCGGTTGTTTTCGTATTGCTCCAGGATATGTGCAATCCATCCTGAAAAACGTGAAACAGCAAAAATAGGTGTGAAAATATCATGATCGATGTCTAATGAATGATATACCGAAGCGGAGTAGAAATCAACATTTGGAGGCAATTTCTTTTCTCCAGTGACAATTGCTTCGATCTTTTCAGACATATTGTACCACTTTTCTTCACCACGAAGAGCAGTCAATCGCTTAGACATTTCACGTAAGTGCTTCGCACGTGGATCACCTTGACGGTATACTCGGTGTCCGAAGCCCATGATTTTTTCTTTATTAGCCAGTTTTTCACGAATATACGACTCGACCTTATCTTCGTCGCCGATCTCCATTAGCATATTCATAACCGCTTCGTTTGCACCGCCATGTAAGGGGCCTTTAAGAGCGCCAATCGCAGCAGTAACGCCAGAATACATATCAGATAGAGTTGCCACACAAACGCGTGCTGTGAACGTAGATGCGTTCAATTCATGGTCTGCGTGTAGTACAAGTGCTTTATTGAATGCTTCTTCAGCGATATCAGCAGGCTCTTCCCCAGAAAGCATGTAAAGGAAGTTTGCCGCATAGCTTAAACCTTTTTTAGGTGCTACTGGCTCTTGTCCTTTTCTGATACGCGCGAATGCAGTAACTACAGTGGCAACTTTAGCTTGAAGCTTAACTGCTTTATTGTAGTTTTCTTCTGGTGACATATCTTCCGCTTTTTCATCGTATAATCCCAGAAGCGAGATTGCTGTACGAAGTGCCGCCATCGGATGCACTTTGTCGATTGGATACGTTTTAAAGTGGTCAAGAACCCCTTGTGGAATTGCTGCGTTATCTTCTAGCTGCTGTTTCAATTCAGCTAGTTCCTTTTCGTTTGGCAAACGTTTATGCCAAAGTAGATAAACTACTTCTTCGAAACTAGCATTTTCTGCTAAATCATCGATACCATATCCTACGTATGTAAGAGTGTCATCGATAATGGAACTGATTTGAGTTTGTGCTGCCACGATACCTTCCAAACCTTTTGTTGCTGTCATGATATTCGCTCCTTCTTCCCAGTTTGGTCATCTCCCTGAAGCGGAGTGCAGAAACGATGACCATCTGCTAATTATATTTTATCTAAAACGCTTACAATGTCCATTATAAGCAACTTAAACGGTTTTGTGAATGGTAAAGATGTTTTTATTTATTATTTTACGAAAGGAATGGACAAATTCGCATGATATCCATCGACTCCAAAAACTTCCAAACCTATGCCCGTCAATGGTTACCGGCTCTATTAATCATAATTTCTCTCATTGTGATTCCACCTGTTGGATTTGCGATAGTTTTCGCTTTCTTCACTGCTCCGCTCATGAATTCTTTAATAGCCCTTACAAAAATGCCGGCTTTTTTAGCTGCTTTACTCATAATGGGGATGCTTGCCTCTTTAGTATACACCTTCCTCTTCCTATCAATCAATGGATTGATTTCTGTCATTTGGACAATGGAAGATCAATTAGGTGTAATTATTGAAATGATGGATAGTCAAGGATGGAACTTACACGCGGCTGCAGAACAATTTATCCAACTAAGTCATGAAGCGATGGAGGGGGTCATTAGTTTACTACAAAAGACTTTCCAGCAGATTTTTAGCACATTTTTATTTATTACTGCGTACTTTTTCGCTTTACGAGAAAGTGCTACCAATCGTTTTTGGTTTTTAGTGTACTTTCCTAAAAACTTCAGACAGGTAGCACGCAGGATTTTTGAAAGGTCAAGCCGTTTGATGGGACATTTCTTCTCCGTTCAAATTCGACTATTTATCATGACGTTTATTCTAATGGCCGCCGGTTTTTGGCTTCTCGATTTCGAGTCATTTGTAACTAAAGCATTTTTGATTTCATTAGTCGATAGTATTCCGTTTCTTGGAATCGGTCTCGTGTTTTTGCCGATGATTGCCTTTTCCTTCTATATTGATGACATGCATTCGGCTATTGGCTTAGTCGTTTTGTATATCGTGTTACTTGTATGCAGGCAGATGGTTGAATCCATTTTGTGGGCACACACCTTTAAATTACGCACTGTACATTCATTTGTTATTACTGCTTGCGCTGTTTATTTATTCGGATTATACGGCATCATGTTTTTACCATTCTTCCTCTTTATTGCGTTAAAAGTTAAGGAATATCCTACGTTTACATAACTCGGATTTGACCGTTACGTATTTTATTGTAAATCCACTTGACGATAAATGGGTACAATATTTTACGTGGGCCACTAAACAACAATAATAATCCCATAATGTCTGTAATGAAACCAGGTATTAGCAATAATAAACCACCTAGTAAAATACACACGCTATCTACTAATGCTTTACCAGGAGTTTCTCTATTGGCCATACGGACCTGTAAATCACGCCATGCACGAAGCCCTTGTTTCTTCGCAAGATACGCGCCACCAATTCCTGTTATGATAATAATCAAAATCGTAGGCATGATACCGAGCGTTTTGCCTGAGACCATTAATAAAGCCAGTTCAGTAGTCGGTACAATAACAAATAATGCTACTAACCATTTCATATAGTGACCTCCAAAAAGACCGCTTTCTCTTTACGAGAAGCGGTCTGTATGTTTTTACAATACTTTTGCGTGACCGTTGTAGATCACACCACTCGCTGCGTCCATTGTAATATCACTGCCATTTTTAATAACCGATGTGATATTTTCCACTCCTACGATAACAGGTATACCAAGACTCAAACCAACCACTGCGGCGTGACTAGTCAAACCGCCCGTTTCAGTAATGATACCTGCGCAGCGTTCGAGCGCTGCAAACATATCACGGTCTGTAGAATGCGTAACAATAATGTCGCCTTCTTTAATTTGTGTCAATGCTTCTTGTGAATTCTTGATGACTTTCGCTTTACCGAAAGCAACGTTTTTGCCGATGCCTTGTCCACGACCGATTAAATCACCGATTACATGTAATTTCATCAAGTTCGTCGTACCCGCTTCACCAACTGGTACCCCCGCTGTAATGATGACTACATCTCCATGTGTTACATATTGATGTTTTACACTCTCTTCGACTGATTCCTGAAGGATCCCGTCGATGTCGAGCGCTTTCTTTCCAACGATTGGATACACTCCCCAAACTAGCGTCAGCTTATTGGAAACCACTTCAGAACGTGTAACCGCAATAATTGGAACACCTGGACGGTATTTTGCGATCATCGTCGCTGTTTGACCACTTTCAGTTGGTGCTAAAATTGCTTTTACATTCAAGTTTAGTGCTGTATAAGATGCTGCTTGTCCGATTGCCTCTGTAAGATTTCCTTCTTTTTCTCTCGTTCTTGTGGAAACGACAGAATGGAAGTCCATAGATTCTTCAGTAGAGAGTGCGATCTTGCACATAATTTTTACGGATTCGACCGGATATAAACCAGCCGCCGTCTCACCCGACAGCATGACAGCATCTGAACCATCCAAAATCGC
This sequence comes from Sporosarcina sp. P34, assembly GCF_002743375.1. Taxonomy (GTDB): domain Bacteria; phylum Bacillota; class Bacilli; order Bacillales_A; family Planococcaceae; genus Sporosarcina. The sequence continues at coordinate 151,101 of NZ_PDZC01000003.1, read as the reverse complement.
ATTGGCGACATCGCTTGATTCCGCACGTGTAGGACGTGGGTTTCTCTGCATAGAATCCAACATTTGAGTGGCTGTAATAACTGGTTTACCGTATTGGTTACATTTACGAATCATCATTTTTTGTACTAAAGGAACTTCTTCAGCTGGAATTTCTACTCCTAGATCTCCACGAGCAACCATCAGACCATCAGATAATTGAAGGATTGCATCGAGATTGTCGACACCTTCCTGATTTTCAATCTTCGGTACGATATGGATATGTCCACCATTATTATTTTCCAATAGTTCACGGATTTGAATGACGTCAGATGCACGACGTACAAAAGAAGCCGCGATAAAATCGACACCTTGTTCAATACCGAACAAAATATCTTCTTTGTCTTTATCCGTAATTCCCGGCAATTGAACGGAAACATTCGGAACGTTAACACCTTTATTATCTTTTAATGGACCTGCGTTGATCACTTTCGTGTGAATCAAACCTTTTTCTGTATCTTTACCTGTTACTTCAAGTTCGATTAACCCATCATCAAGCAGGACAAATGAACCACGGTCCACGTCATGAATTAACTTTTCGTAGGTAACTGAAAATGTTTCAGCAGTGCCGAGTACTTCTTGCATCGAAATATCTACTGCTTGTCCACGCACCAATTCGATTTGACCGTCTTTCATTTTATGCGTCCGTATTTCAGGACCTTTCGTGTCAAGTAGAATTCCTACTACTTTTCCTTTTTCTGCTGCTGCTTTGCGGATTCTTTCAATACGTACTTTATGCTCTTCTTGGGTGCCATGGGAGAAGTTTAGACGTGCAACGTTCATCCCTGCGTCAATCAGCTTTAGTAGTCCTTCATATGATTCACTTGCTGGGCCGATTGTACACACAATTTTTGTCTTTCTCACTACTTATCGCTCCTCTGTGTCATGTCGATTCTGACTAATTAGATAGATAATGTTTCTGCTAAATCTACTAATGACAAATCCAACTTTTCTCGTTTGATAAAGACTTCCTCTAAGTTATAGTCTACCACTTTATGATTTCTCATACCAACAGCAGAACTTTTCTTTCCGGACAATAATGTTTCAACAGCTCTTGCACCGTATTGACTGGCAATTACCCGATCGCGTGCAGATGGCGAGCCGCCTCGCTGCATATGTCCTAAAATGGATACACGGGTTTCAATACCCGCTTCTTTTTTTAGGAGTTCTGCCAGTTGCGTGGCAGACATCATACCTTCCGCTAATACAATAATACTGTGCTTTTTCCCACGGCTCGTACTGCTCTTAAGACGTTCAACAATAGCGTGTATGTTAAATGGCTTCTCAGGTATTATAATGGATTCAGCACCGCCACCAAGACCCGCCCATAACGCGAGATCACCCGCGTCACGACCCATTACTTCAATAATGAAAGAACGTTCATGAGATGTTGCAGTGTCTCGGATTTTATCGATTACTTGGACTACGGTATTCAATGCAGTATCAAAACCGATCGTAAATTCTGTCCCGGTAATATCGTTATCAATCGTAGCAGGTACACAAGCACAAGGAACACCCAATTTCACAAGTTCATTGGCTCCTTTGAACGAGCCATCTCCACCAATGACGACCAATCCTTCAATTGCATGAAGCTTGATTTGCTCCATTGCTTTGGCACGGCCTTCTTCGGTCATGAACTCCGGACATCTTGCAGATCGCAATATCGTACCGCCACGCTGAATGATATCCCCGACTGAACCAAGCTGGAATTGCTCAATTTTACCGTCAATCAATCCTTGATACCCATTGAACACACCGGAAACTTCCACCCCTTCAAAGAGCGCTTTCCTGACTACGGAACGAATGGCCGCATTCATTCCCGGCGCATCGCCACCACTTGTTAAGACCGCAATTTTTTTCATGTCGATCCCATCCTTTAATTATGTCTTGTATGTACGAGCAAAAGATGCGGTTGCCCGCATCTTTTATTCCGAAAAGACGCCAATACTCCGGAATTTATTATATCGATTATCGATCAATTCATCTGATGTCAATTCGCCTAATGTTTTCAGTGATCTTCGTAGTGTGCTACGGATTTCCAACGACTGTTTATTAGCATCGCGATGCGCTCCGCCAAGTACTTCAGGAATGATTTCATCAATAATATTCATTTCTTTCAAATCGGGTGCAGTGATTTTCATCGCTTCTGCTGCTTGTTTAGCCAGTGATGAATCTTTCCACAAAATAGACGCTGCACCTTCCGGGGAGATAACGGAGTACGTAGAGTTTTCAAGCATATGAATATGGTTTGCCACACCCAGAGCCAGCGCACCTCCACTTCCCCCTTCTCCAATAACGATGGAGATAACAGGGACTTTCAAACCTGCCATTTCAACTAGATTCCGTGCAATTGCCTCACTTTGTCCTCGTTCCTCTGCCGCTTTACCTGGATACGCACCTTTTGTATCGATGAAACAAATAATAGGACGATGGAACTTTTCCGCTTGCTTCATTAGGCGAAGCGCTTTACGATATCCTTCGGGGTGCGGCATACCAAAGTTTCTTTTAACATTTTCTTTCGTGTCTTTTCCACGCTGATGGCCAATGATTGTAATAGGCATTTCTTCAAATGAGGCGATTCCACCGATTATCGCTTCATCATCTCCAAAGTTGCGATCTCCATGAAATTCGATGAAGTTTTCGAACAAACGAGTAATATAATCCATCGTCGTCGGTCTTTCAGGGTGTCGGGCAACTTGCACACGATCCCAAGGCTCCATACTTTCATAGATTTCTGTTTCCAACTTAACTAGCCGATTTTTTAAATTGACGATTTCAGATGAAAGGTCTACGTCATTGACTGCGGTATACTCTTCTAGTTCATTAATTTTTTCACGCAGTTTTACGATAGGTTCTTCAAATGCAAGTGTTTTACTCATACGAGTACAGCCCCCTTTCGTGCGTGAAGCTTCAAGATTTTATTCATTTCTTCTGGCATATCATTGCGATGAACTACCGCGTCCAATTGTCCATGATTCAATAAGAACTCCGCTGTCTGGAAATCTTCAGGCAGCTTTTCACGTACGGTTTGTTCAATTACCCGACGCCCTGCAAACCCGATCAAAGCTTTTGGCTCTGCTAGATTAATATCGCCAACTGAGGCAAAACTCGCAGACACGCCACCTGTAGTTGGGTAGGTCATGATGGAAATGTACAACAACCCTTTATTGGCATGTCTTTCAAGAGCAACACTCACTTTAGCCATCTGCATCAGACTAATTACACCTTCTTGCATACGGGCACCACCACTTGCGGAAAAAATTAACATAGGAATACCTAATTCCGTAGCTTTCTCTACAGCTCTGGTAATTTTTTCGCCAACTACTGAACCCATAGACCCCATTCGGAAATGTGCATCCATGACTGCAACGGCTACTTGTGATCCTTGAATATTTCCGACCCCAGTCAGTACAGCCTCATTTAAACCTGTTGCTTGTGCATCAGCTTCTACTTTTTCTGTATAAGAAGGGAAATCTAGCGGATTCTCTGTTTTCAAATGATCATCCAGTGATTCAAAGCTACCCTCATCAAATAAGTGATCGATTCGCTCTTGTGCTGTCATCTTATAATGATGCTGGCAAGAAGGGCAAACCTTACCATTCTTCAACAAGTCCTTCGTCAATATTACATGCTTGCACTCCGGACATTTCGTCATAATTCCTTCTGGCACATCTGCTTTACTTTTGGCAGAAGGCATTGTATGTTGGTCTACTTTTGATTTCTTTTTAAATAATTGTTTGATACTCATTTTGTTTCCCTTCTTTCTCCCTCAACTTGATCCATCCATTTTTCATAACAAATTAAGGCTTTTTCCTTATTACCTGCCATCATTTCATCCAGCAGATCATGCACTATAGCTATTTCCTCATCAGCCTCAATGGCTATATCAAAAGAAACACCGCTATACTGTTTTAGTAAAAACCAAATTTTTAAGGAGAGTCGATTTTCAGTAGCGACAATGGTTTCGCGCACCATATCTTCACGTGAAAACACTGAATCTCCTTCTCTCAACCTACTTTGCATGCCTACCCAAACAGGAAGCTTGCGCAATTCTTCATTTTCTGTGACTGTTGTAATTGCAGCCCGCTCATGGATCATCCTTGTATCCACTACATCTTGGATTGAACGTGCTTGCTGCATAATAAACGTCGAGAGAACTTCCACTAATTGATGTTTTTTGAAATCGGATAGGAATGTCCCTTCGCCTCGCCTCGTCTCAATGAGGCCTAGCAATTCCATACTTCGCAACGCTTCGCGTACTGCGGTTCTACTCACTTGTAGCTTTTCTGCTAGGTGACGTTCAGATGGTAACCTATCGCCGTATTCGATTTTTTGTTCGCTAATCAGTGATTGTAGTTCTCCGATAATATCCAAAAAACGCTTGGATGATGATTGTGAATTTTGCATGAGGAGAACTCCTTTTTCATACCTTCAGCAGAGTGGTCTGACCACCCTGCATACAAGCATACAAAAAAGTCGGCACCACGTAAAGCAATATCGTGAAATTACAAGTGTTTTTATTTCGTCATTTTTCTTACCGACTGAACGCTCACTTACTAAAAAGTCGAAGTATGGTCAACCGTGACGTGAATTGCGTCATGATTGACCAGAGAGACTATACTTGTATGTTTTATTCCGCCGAAAAATGGAGCGGCAACAACTCTTCTACTATCAGTTGAACAGATTGATTTCGAAAATCTATGCTTCCTGAAATTTGAACAAACGCTCCATCATGTAAGTGGACGCTGATCTGTGCGTATTGTTTCGGAAACAACGTACAGGAAACTTCACCAGTCTCATCTTGTAACGTAAGAAATGCCATCGCTTCGCCTTTTTTGGTACGAATCCGCCTGATCGACAAAATAATTCCCAAACAGTGTACGTTAGTTCCTTGACGTAAAGAAACTAGAGATGTAATAGTCACTAGTTGACTGGATGCATTTCGCTTCAATTGTTCAACAGGATGCTCGGACAAATAAAACCCTAATGTATCATGTTCAAAACCAAGCTTTGTCATCTGATCCATTGTGCCGCCCGGTGTATATTTAGGTTGCGAATTAAATTGAAACTGATCGCTTAAAATATCGTCGCCTATGAACAACGCATGGGAATGAGCGGCATCTATTGAAGCAAGAAGTACAGAACGCTGTTGATTAAAATCGTCAAGCGCACCTGCTTTAATTAATGGAATGACAGCTTTTTCTGTGAAGTGATCGGCTCCGAGTGCAATTGCCATGTCAAACATAGAAGACCACTTCCCCTTTTCACGCGCTGCAGCCAATTGCTGATAGAAGGCGAAAGTAACCCCCTTTATAGCGCCTAGACCTAGTCGAACCGCATGCCCTTCGACTGTATGTGAATAGCGGCTTTTCGTAACTGATGGAGGTAATATCGGAATACCTTTTGCCTTCATTTCACGAATTACTTCCGTCATCTTCTCTTTACTTCCTGTTAAAGAAGATAAAAATGCTGCGTAAAAATATGTCGGTTCATTTGCTTTAAAGAATGCCAGTCGATAGGAAATCAGGGAATAGGCTACAGCATGACTTTTCGGAAATCCATAGTCCGCAAATTTCACGATCAGATTATAGACGTCGTTTGCCTTCACTTGATCGAACCCTTTTTTACGTGCGCCGGCAATAAAGTGCTGTCGCTCTTCTTCCAATACTTGCTGATTCTTCTTGCTAATCGCTCGTCTAAGGAGATCGGCTTCCGCCATAGTAAAGCCTGCAATATTCACCGCGATTTTCATGATCTGTTCTTGATAAATTATAATGCCGTACGTTTCAGCTAGAATGGGTTCGAGCTCGGGTATGTCATATACCGTCGGCTCTTGTCCATTTTTCCGACGACTATAAAGGGGGATAAACTCCATAGGACCCGGACGGTACAAGGCGTTGACTGAGTAAATATCTTTAAAGTTATCGGGCTGTATCGTTCGGAGAGCGCGACGCATACCAGGTGATTCAAATTGGAAGATTCCCGTTGTATCTCCTGCTTTAAATAGTGCGTATGTTGCTTGATCAGTGAGTGGTATCTGTCCGAAGTCGATGACTTGCTTTTTATTGTATTGAATCATGGCACGGATTCTATCGAGTAGTGTGAGGTTTCGCAACCCGAGAAAGTCCATTTTCAACAAACCGACTTCTTCTACATCTTTCATCGCCCATTGAGTCAAGAAGACTTCATCGGATCCAATCTGCAATGGGACATAATGAACGAGCGGTTTCGCAGCAAGCACGACACCTGCAGCATGGGTTGATGCATTTCTCGGTAAATCTTCTAAACGTTCTGCCGCTTGTTGCCATATTTTTCTTCGGGGCTCCACTTGAATCCAGTCACGTAATTTCTTGGACTGCATGATCGTTTCTTTAAACGACTGTCTACTATTCAATTCATTGGACATGAAGCGTACCTCTTCTGGTGTGAAATCCACCACTCTGGCAACATTCCGAGCAACGGCTTTCGTTGAAAGTGTACCGAATGTAATAATCTGTGCGACATATTGTTTGCCGTATGTTTCCGCCACATAATTGACAACTTCCGTTCTGCGATGATCCGCGAAATCGATATCTATATCGGGCATGGTCACTCGTTCAGGATTTAAGAAGCGCTCAAATAACAATCCGTATATAATAGGATCCACTTCTGTGATACCAAGTGCAAATGCTACTAAAGAACCTGCTGAAGAGCCACGTCCTGGACCTACCAAAATTCCTTCCGTTTTTGCGTAACATACATAGTCTTCTACTATTAAGAAATAATCTGTGAAGCCCATCTGTTCAATAATCGATAATTCATAGCGTAGTCGCTCTTCATACTCTGGCGATAGTGTTGGGAAGCGTTGTTGCAATCCGGTCCGACACTGTTCTTCCAGCATCTCAATGGACTTTTTGCCATCCACTACAGGAAACTTGGGAAGTAAAAAATCTTCTTTCTGGATGGTCACATTACAGGAATTCATAATGTTTTCCGTTGTCTGCAACCATTCCGGATACTCTTTGAACCAATTTGTAAGTTCTTGTTTTTCAGGCAAAAACGCTTGTCGATAACGATTAGGCGGTTTTTTTGAATCATTTAATTTATAGCCTTTCCGAATGGCTGTTGCGACTTCATAAGCTGGAAAGTCTTCTTTATGAAGAAAGCGTGTTTCGTGACAAGCCGCTATGGATAATTGACTTTCCTCACTCAACTGCATGATGGCAGCTTCGTCAGTATGTGCCCCTCCACCCGGCCGGCTGATTCCAATAAATATTGAAGCGTTGGAAACGTTCTCTGTAAGTAACTGCAATACATGTAGAGTGCGCGCATTCGCCCAGGATGAATCAGTCATCGCACATATCATAACGCACCCTTCTCTATAGGCATGGAGCCAATTCAGTGGTAGGTTTTCTTCTTGACGTGTCGAAATAGCACTGCTCATTTTCATTAGATTGGAGAAGCCTGTTTCGTTTTGTGCATATATATATACAAGCACCTCATGATCTTCGACTTCTAACATAACCGACAATCCAATTATGGGGCGGATGCCGTATTTACTCAGCATTTTACTAAATGATCGCACGCCATATAATGTACTATTGACGATAGCAGCAGAAGAAGCCCCTCTTTTTTGCAAAAGAGGAGCCAGTTCATCTAACTTTACGATTCCACGCAATAGATCTGCGCCTGTTATAATTTGCGGATACATCAGGTTCATTTCAATCCCTCAGCTCTGCTTAATAGTTTCTGCAAAGTTCTTGCAGTTTACCGATGATTTCATCTACTTCTGTCCATGAATACGCGGAAGCACCCGACGCTAGTGGATGACCGCCACCATTGTGCTGCATCGCCAATGTATTGATAATAGGACCTTTTGAACGTAAGCGGACACGGATTTGGTTCTGCTCTTCAATAAAGATGACCCACGCACAAATTCCTTTAACCTCTCCAAGTGACCCTACGAGTTGAGACGTCTCCGAAACGGTTACATCGAATTGCTCCAAAATTTCTTTTGTTAATTTAATATAAGCTGCACCATTTTCATCGATCGTAAAGTTTTGGTAGATATATCCTTGCAAATGCAAGATTTTACGATCCATCTCATACATTCCTGCGAATAATTTCGTTCGATCAAACGGTTGCTTGATTAACGAGCTAGCTACTTCAAATGTCTTTTCTGTTGTGCTCGGGAACATAAAACGACCCGTATCCCCAACAATTCCTGCGAATAAAAAACGTGCGGCTTCTGGGGACATTTCCCAATTGTATGAAGCTTGACCTTCTTCATATATTGTATAGATCATTTCCGAGCAAGAACTCGCGTCTGTATTTACCCATCGCTCATCACCGTATGGATCTTCGTTCGGGTGATGATCGATTTTCAATAAAAATGCACCTTTGTCGTAAAATGATCCATCAATACGGCCCGTGTTCGCCGTATCGGTAACGATGACCAAGGCACCTTCATAATCTGATTCAGTCACCGTGTTCGGTTCACCCAAAAAACTTAACAGTTCATCATGCGTTCCAGCTGCGAGTACTTGCTTTTCCGGATAGTTCTTTTCAATAAGTGCTTTCAACCCCATTTGTGACCCGTATGCATCTGGATCAGGCCGGACGTGACGATGAATAATAATTTTTTCGTATTTCTCAATTGTGTCAATGATTTGTCGTTTCATCTATATTCCCCCAGGTTTCTGTACAAGTATTCGCATTTCCTATTAAAAGCCGCTACAATATATAATGAACCTCAACGCTTAGGTAGCAGGTTATTTTGTATGTAATGGGGGCTTTTTTAATGGAAATGGTTAACTTTATTTTTGTTTTTGGTATCGTCGCTTGCGGCGTATTCTATTTTGTTTTCAAAACACGACAATTCCGCACGAGCCATATGTTTCCCATCCGTAAAAAGATGTATGCGAGTTTGGCAGGCACAGCACTTGGCGCCCTATTGATCTTCTTCGGCATCAATCAATTGCTAATTTTCGATGGTCTGCTAACCTATATCGTGTCAGCTATATTCATTTTATTCGGTGGATATGTTGCTATATTTAACTTTAACGCTCAGAAACATTATAAGCAGTTTGTAGCGGAAGAAAGTAAACTAAACCAAGCTGATGTCAATTGACGTCAGTTTTTTTATTTCTCGAAAAGCTGGAAAGTTCCCATAGCTTTAGCAACTATTCCATCGTTCGATATCAATTCGATTTCCAGTTTGATGAATCGGCGACTTGAGTGAATAATCTTTGGTTCCACTGTTACCGATGCACCAAGCTGAACTTGTTTGATGAAATAAATCGTTACGTTCTCCGGCACACTTTCGCCACGTTTTTGAAGCTTAATCGTACGACTACCCGCTTCTGTCAGGATCGTTAGCATCGCTCCGTAAGATAATGAACCAAATTGATTGGTCATCTGTGGCACAACGGAAAACTCGATCTTTTCAGGCGAATTGGCTATAGCTTTCATTTGATTCTTGACAATGTCGTCAATTGTTTCTCCTTGTTGCGGTTGACGTTGAGTCATTTGTAATGCTTTTAGAACATCTTGACGACTGATGATTCCTTCTAGAATGCCCGCATCATTCACGACAGGCATTAGATCAATGCCTTCCCAAATCATACTGTGTCCCGCTGATGCAACACTCACTTTTCCGTTCACCGTAATGGGACCTGGCGTCATGACTTTTCCAACAGTTTCTACATCCGGATTGCTGACGACATCTCGGGACGTAATAATCCCTACCAATGTACCGTCAGATTTTACAACAGGGTAGGCTGAATGCGATGTTTGATGATTCACTTCGTAAAATTGATCGACGGAATCTTCAGGAGATAATGTCACAGTACTGGCAAGCGGTGTCAAAATATCCTCTACCAATAAAATCTCTTTTTCAATCAACTGATCATAAATCGCTCGGTTCAGCATAGTCGCTACTGTGAAGGTATCATAGCTTGTTGATATAACCGGCAAATTCATTTCGTCTGCTAGCTGCTTCACTTCATCAGTTGCATCGAAGCCACCCGTCACGAGGACGGCTGCCCCTGCTTTAATGGCAATTTCATGCGCTTTCAAACGATTTCCTACGATCAGCAAACTGCCGGCATCGATATATCGGATCATATCCTCGAGCTGCATGGCGCCTACTACAAATTTCGTTAATGTTTTATGTAATCCATCACGACCACCTAGTACGACGCCGTCTACAATGTTGATGACTTCTGCAAATGTTAGACGTTCAATATTTTCTTTTTTCTTTTTTTCAATTCGGATTGTACCGACACGTTCAATTGTATTTACCAACTTCTGATTTTCCGCTTCCTTTATCGCACGGTAAGCAGTTCCATCACTGACTTCCAATACTTTCGCGACTTGGCGGACGGAGATCTTTTCCCCCACTGCCAAACTTTCAATATAACGCAAAATCTGCTCGTGTTTAGTTGACATGATTTCACCTTTTTCTTCGACCCGGTTTAAGGTTTCGTCTTTTTGATAATCATACCATAAATTTATCAAAAAAACGGTCTACGACACGAACAATGCGCCGTAGACCGTAATTATTTAGTTTACATTTTACAGTTCGATGATTTCTCCTGGTTTCATTATCTTCACTTCGTGATTCTGTACGAGTGATTTAAAGTCTTCAGGATCTACTTCAATTGGTGGGAATGTATTGAAGTGGATTGGAACGGTTAACGTGGGGTTCAACAATTCAACTGCTTTTGCGGCATCTTTAGGACCCATGGTGAAATTATCGCCAATCGGTAAGAACGCCACATCAATGCCCTCTTCACCATACAGTTTCATATCACTAAATAGCGAAGTATCTCCTGCATGATAAATCACTTTATCTTCAATCGTCAATAGTAAACCAGCGGGCATACCTGTATAAATAATTTCATTATCTGCCGTTGTATAAGATGAACTATGGAATGCCTGTGTATATTTCACGGTACCGAAATCAAACTCGTTTGCTCCACCAATGTTCATTCCATGTGTAGTCAATCCCTGGAATCCAAGGTATACAGCCAATTCATTCGGAGCAACAACTAAGATATCTTCTCTTTTAGCAATATCCATCGTGTCGCCCACATGGTCATTATGTCCATGTGTTAGTAAAATCACATCAGGCTTCTCATCGTCCGCCTGTAGATCCGTTAATTTATTACCTGTAATGAAAGGATCGATTAAAATCGTCTTGCCTTTCGTCTCAATTTTTACAATCGAATGACCATGATATGAGATTTTCACAACGATCACACTCCTCTTTTAAATACCTACTCTATTCTATACCTTCTACAAAATAGCTTAAACCCCTCTTTTTTTGTTATACTAACCATAACAGAGGAGGTAATATGTTGACGAACATTCAAAAAGTACAAAATTTCTTAGCGAAACATGATATTGATGCAGCACTCATAACCAATCCAGACAATATATTTTATCTGACTAATTTCCGTAGTGATCCCCATGAGCGATTACTAGGTGTAGTCGTTTTCAAAGAAGCGGATCCATTTGTCATTTGTCCCGCTATGGAAGTTCCAGATGTAAAAGCAATCGGTTGGAAATATGACGCGATCGGCTATAAGGATACAGATAATGCGTTCGAATTTTTAGATCAAGCAATCACTGAACGGACTTCTACCTTCTTATTACTCGCAATCGAAAAAGAACATGTAACAGTTGATCGTTACGAAATCTTGCAAGAGCGTTTTCCCACTCTACAGTTTGCGAAGTTAGATGATGAACTAGCCAACCAGCGTCTGATCAAAGATGATGTGGAACTTGAGCACTTGCGTAAAGCAGCTGAATTAGCAGACTATGCGATAGAAGTAGGTTGTAATGAAATCGCGGAAGGTAAAACCGAACTAGAAATAGTCCAAGCTGTAGAACAAGCGGTGAAACAAAAAGGCGCAGAGAAGATGTCATTTGATACCATTATCGTTTCCGGTAAGAAAACCGCTTCTCCCCATGGAATTCCGGGTGAAAAACGCATTGAAATAGGGGATTTCGTCTTATTTGATCTTGGGGTTGTGTATAAAGGATACTGTTCTGACATCACGCGTACGATAGCATTCGGTGAGCCTACAGAGGAAAAACGTAAGATTTATGAGACAGTCAAGAAGGCACAGCAAGCAGCAATTGACGTAGTACGTCCAGGTACTTTGGCTAGAGAAGTGGATCTTGCCGCTCGGTCCATTATTGATGAAGCGGGTTATGGAGAGTTATTCCCGCATCGGATTGGCCATGGCCTTGGTATTTCTGTTCATGAATTCCCTTCTCTGACAGCTACCAATGATATGCCACTTCAAGAAGGTATGGTATTTACAATTGAACCGGGCATTTATGACCCAACTATCACAGGCGTACGGATTGAAGATGATCTGTATGTGACGAAAGATGGCGTCGAGGTGTTAACGAAGTTCTCTAAGGATTTGATCGTTGTCGGAGAGTAACAAGAGAGTAAAAAAACTGAAGACAGACTCTAGGTAAGAAGTTTGTCTTCAGTCTCAGACCGCTACTTTATGTAGCGGTCTTTTGCATTCGTTTAAATCGTTTCTAGCACTTCATCCACGTTTACGTATTCTAGTTCTTGTGCTTCTGCTACTGCTCGGTACGTAATATGCCCAGCTAGTGTGTTGATTCCTTTGCGCAACGCTTCGTTATCTGCACATGCCTTTTTGACGCCTTTGTTAGCGATTTGAAGAGCGTAAGGAATGGTTACATTCGTTAGCGCCATGGTAGATGTTTGTGGAACTGCTCCCGGCATGTTCGCTACCGCATAATGAATAACTCCATGTTTTGTGTATGTCGGGTCATCGTGTGTTGTGACACGGTCAGATGTTTCAAAAATTCCACCTTGGTCAATGGCAATGTCAATCACTACAGAACCAGGGCTCATAGATTTCACCATTTCTTCTGTTACGAGAGTTGGCGCTTTTGCACCTGGAATCAGAACGCACCCGATTACCAAATCTGCATCTTTTACAGCTTTTGCAATGTTATATGGATTGGATACTAATGTTTGAATATGCTCTCCGAAGATTTCGTCCAGCTGACGTACACGCTCAACCGATAAATCCAAGATGGTTACGTGTGCACCGATTCCGATTGCCACACGCGCAGCATTCGTACCTGCCTGTCCGCCACCGATGATCGTGATTTTCCCACGTGATACACCTGGCACTCCAGCAAGCAAAATCCCTTTGCCGCCTTTTGTCTTTTCTAAATACTGTGCACCGATTTGCGTTGCCATACGGCCTGCTACTTCACTCATAGGCGCTAGTAGAGGTAATCCGCCATTCGGTAATTGAACTGTTTCATAAGCTATTGCTGTTACTTTTTTGTCGAGCAATGCTTGTGTTAATTTCAGCTCTGGCGCTAAATGAAGATACGTAAATAGAATTAACCCTTCACGGAAATACTGATATTCAGATTCTGCAGGTTCTTTAACTTTCAGTACCATGTCCGCTTCCCATACTTCAGCGGCTGAGTCCACAATGATCGCGCCTGCTTCTTGATATTCTTCATCCTGAAAACTCGAACCGATTCCAGCACCTTTTTCAATTAAAACTTCATGACCAGCTGTTTTTAAAGTTAGAACACTTGCAGGGGCTATTGCCACTCGGTTTTCATTATTTTTAATCTCTTTTGGAACACCTATACGCATGCAAAATCCTCCTAGAATTGTAATTTCTCTTAATTACTTTTTTCATTTTCTCTTTGTCGATTAATAACTATTTAATCTTATCAGAAAATAGGTGGTTTTTCCTCTCTTTTTCAACGTTTTTCCATATAAACTTCATTTTTTAGGTTTTGATAAAACATTTCGACAAAAAAGAAGGACTCTCATAATCTATGAAGAATAAGAATACTGTAGAGAGATTTTAATTTTAAGGATGGAGTGGTAAAATGGCACTTACTTACAAAGACATCATCGTAGCCGTGGATGGTTCAGATGAGGCAAAATGGGCTTTTAAGAAGGCGATCGCAATTGCAGATCGTAACGATGCAACTCTTCACTTGATCAATATTATTGATACGCGTTCTTACGCGGCAGTTGAAGCATACGATCGTTCCATCGCAGAGCGTGCACAGAAATATGCTGAAGAGTTGTTAACTGACTATCGTACAGAAGCGGTTGCAGCCGGTGTAGCGAATGTGGAAATCCACGTAGAGTATGGTTCTCCTAAGACGTTGATCCCACGTGATATTGCTAAGAAGCTTAATGCAGATTTAATTATCTGTGGGGCTACAGGTTTAAACCGTGTCGAACGTTTCTTAATCGGAAGTGTTTCTGAAAATATCGTTCGTTCTGCAAAGTGTGATGTACTGGTTGTACGTACTCCGGAACATCTACAAGGCTAATAAGTAACTAAGGACTGTCCAAGAAATCGTTCATTCGATTTCTTGTGGCAGTTTTTGTTCTGGCGTATATTGTTAGAGATATAGTACGAGGGGCGGGCACCGTTGACCGACATTCCAGGCGGTCGCTTTCCCATGCAGACTCTTGACTTATGTAGAAGCACATGCACCTAACACTTCGCAAAAGCCGTAGTGAATGACTTGTAGTGTTGCTATGAATAATAAAAGTCCCGACGATCAGCGTTCTGACGGTCGGGACTTTGCTTTATTTATTCAGCAGCTACTTTCTCCGCTTCTTCTGGTACTGGAATTCCAGCGATTCGCACTGTATCACGAGCTAGCATGATTTCTTCGTTTGTCGGGATGATGAGTACTTTGACTGGTGAGTGTGGGAAGCTGATGTACGCTTCTTCACCGCGAATATTGTTTAGGCTTGGATCAAAGTAGACACCCATAAATTCTAATCCGTTCATTACTTTTTCACGAACGATTGCACTGTTCTCTCCAATTCCTGCTGTGAAGATAATGGCATCCACTCCGCCCATTCCAGCCGCGTATTGCCCGATGTGCTGGTGGATCCGGTCTGTGAAGACATCGAGTGCCAATTGCGCACGGTGATTGCCTTGTTCTGCAGCTTCCGTAATATCGCGCAAGTCGCTTGAAAACCCACTGATTCCAAGTAGTCCTGACTTTTTGTTTAATGTGTTGACTACTTCTTCAGCTGACTCGTTCGTATGTTCCATCATATATGGAATAAGAGCCGGGTCAATATTACCTGAACGCGTACCCATAATTACGCCTGCTAACGGAGTGAAGCCCATGGATGTGTCAACTGACTTACCACCTTTAACAGCTGCAATACTCGCACCGTTACCTAAGTGACAAGAGATGAGACGTGTGTCTTCAAGAGGTCTATTCAAGATCTTGGCAGCACGCTCCGTTACGTATTTATGGCTCGTCCCATGGAAACCGTACTTACGAATTCCATACTTTTCATAGTATTCATATGGTAAGGCATACAAAAACGCTTTCTCGGGCATTGTCTGGTGGAATGCTGTATCAAAGATTGCAACAGCTGGTGTATTTGGCAAAGCTTTCTCAAACGCTTTAATCCCTACAATATTTGCTGGATTATGCAAAGGCGCGAAACTTGAAATCTCTTCAAGCTTCTCAACTACTTCGTCAGTAATTAATACCGAATCACTGTATAGCTCTCCCCCGTGCACTACACGGTGACCGATTCCGTCAATCTCATCATATGACGAAACGACTCCCTCACTCAATAAATGTTCCAAAAGCATTTCAACAGCCATCGAGTGATTCGTAATATCCATTACTTTCTCGATTTTTTTTTCGTCAGTCGCCATTGTAAATACAGAGTTTTCCAAACCAATTCGTTCGAATAACCCCTTAGTAATTTCTTCTTCGTTCGTCATTTCAATCAATTGAAACTTCAATGAAGAACTTCCAGCATTGATCGACAAGATCTTCGGCACAAATATCCACCCCTTATAATAATTACGTCGTAGAACGTTTGAGTTTATTATAGTATCTACCTATTCTAAAAGCAATTGAATTCATGGGTTGTGCGTGATCTTTCTACGAATGTTGTAATTATAAAAAAGAAGAGGTAAAGCGACTATTCGTCACTCTACCTCTTCTTGCATCCATGCACTTAATTTATTGAAGAATTGTTGCATAGCAGTAGCATCCCCAAGTTCAGGTATTTTCGCTAACAACACATCCGGTAAGATAAATTTGTCATTTGGTGGTTGTTGTAACAATAAAATACTTTTAGCAAAGCGTTGATCAACAAATAACGAAGAAGGCAGTTCGAGCAAGCCCCTCAATAATTTATGTTCTTTGACAAATTGTAAAATAGGTTCTGCCCCTTCAGCAGTTAATAACTTGGAAGGTACGATGAATAATCCGTAACCACCAGGCTTTACATAGCGCATAGATTGTTCAATATATAAATAATGAGAGAACGCATGACCTTCTTTTGCCATTAGTTCATAATCCATAGCCACTTCATCGTCAGGGTAATAGCCTACAGGTAAATCACTTACTACCGCATCGACTACATCAATAGGTAACGGACGAAGCGCATCTTGTAGATAAAAAGATATTGGCAGCTCCAATAAATTGGCTGTTGCTGCAGCGATTTGAATCAACACATCATCGATTTCGACTGCACTAGCTGAAGCGGAACCTTTGTATTGATTTAATACGGTAAATAATAGATTCCCCGTTCCTGCTGCAGGATCGAGAAATGTTACGGGTTGTGTAGAATCCAATAGTTTATTGACTAGATAACCCATTAAAAAGCCAATCGTATCAGGAGTCATTTGGTGATGAGCTTGTGTAGACTGCTTCAATCCTTTTAATAAGGCTAGCTGAATACCTTTACGAATTTCTTCCTTTTCAGGATTTTGTAAGTCTACTGCAGATGGTTGATCTAGCCACTTTTCACTAGCTTCGAGTACAGCATCCAAATACAAACCATCCGTAGCCGCCGCATGATTATCGTAATACGTAAAAACTTTTTCCGTGTTGTTCATGTGAAATTCCTCCAAGAAGAAACCCACCTCTCGTTTCAGGTGGGTTTTTTAATTAATTCAATTCTTTTACTGCTTTAATCGCTGCATCATAGTCCGGGTGGTCAGTCGCTTCACTTACATACTCTACGTATGTGACTTTGTCGTCACGATCGACAACGAAGATTGAACGGGTCAACAAACGTAACTCTTCAATCGCTGTACCGAATGCTGTACCAAATGAAAGATCGCGATGATCAGAGTATAAGTGTAAATTTTCCACTTTCTCATTTTCTTTCCAACGCCCTTGCGCAAACGGAAGATCGCAAGAAATTGTCATGACTTCTACGTCGTCACCGAGAGCTGCTGCTTCGTCGTTGAAACGCTTTGTCTGGATGGAACATACACCTGTATCAACAGAAGGCACCACACTGATCAAACGTACTTTACCTTTCGAATCTTCAAGTGTAACAGGATTCAAATCATTAGCAAGCACTGTGAAGCTTGGTGCCTGATCTCCAACTTTCACTTCTGAACCTAACAGATGAATCGGATTATCTTTGAATGTAACTTGTACCATACCTAACCACTCCTTTTAATCTAGTGTACTAAACCGTAGGGTCTTCATGCAACTGATGGTGTTCAGGATGAATGATTTTCTGCACTTCTTTTCTCTCGAATGTTCGTTCATGCACGACAATTGTATCGGCAAAGACATCATGAAGGGCTTTCTTTTGAGGTAAGAACAAAACAAGTAAATACAGAATCCATAGCATTTGTGAAATGAAACGACCGAAACCTTCTCTAAAAATAACGGATCCCCAACTTACTTTCTCACCGTTTGATTTCATCACACGAATTCCCATGATCATTTTCCCGATGGTTTGCCCTGCTATTTTCGTCATCAAGATAAAATACAACAATAACAAGACAAGTGCAGTCACTTTATACGGACTGAATAAAAAGGCAGAAGGCTTGGTGATCGCAATATCAAGTACGCGGAACACCGGCTTGACAAAGATGCCGCTAATTGCCGAAATGATCAGCATATCGATTAAAAATGCCCACAGCCTGATCCAGAAACCTGCATATTTTGGCACGAGCGTCTGTTCAAGTCGCACAGTCGGTTGCGTATCCAGCAGTTCATTCGTCATTATCGTTTCCCTCCTTCTCATTCACCGTATAAATACATCATGCGTGGTGCTGTATTTTCAGTCAGTAATTTCTTCATAATTTGTGATTCGACATCTCCATTGAATACATCATGTGCTTTGATGGATAGAATGGCTTTTAAATTAGTAGGCATGCCATATTCGAATACTTCTGCCTTTTCTAAGTGATAATCTTCTTTCATAGCAGCAATGACTGCCGGTAACTTACCATAATCATCCGCAAGTCCCGCTTCAATTGCTTGGCGGCCATTCATGACACGTCCATCCGCTACTTTACGGACAGCCGCTTCTGACATACCACGTCCATCTACAATAATATCAACGAAACGCTTATATGAGTCGTCAATCATTTCCTGTAGCATTGCACGTTCTTCAGGCTTCATCTCTCGAGTCGGGCTCATCATGTCTTTATATTGACCTGACTTGATCGTCGGGAATTCCACACCGTATTTTTCGGCCAACTTTCCGTAGTTAACCGATTGCATGATTACACCGATTGAACCAGTCAATGTTTCAGGATGTACATAAATTTTATCTGCAGGAGCTGAAATATAATAACCTCCTGAAGCCGCCATGCCACCCATCGCAACATAGACCGGAATTTCTTTCGTTTCCTGAATTTCTGTAATGGCATCATAAATATCAGATGATTCCAATACACCGCCACCTGGTGTATTAACAGACAGCACAATTCCTTTCACCGAGTCGTCATTCGCTACTTCTTTCAATTGCGTCATAAATTGTTTATGGTTGTATTCCGCTCCACTAAAAAGTGTCGCTTCACCAACGTCTTGTATGACGCCATCTACTGTTAATACTGCAATTCGCTCATTGACGCTTCCTTCTTCTACTACTGTTTCTTGTACTTGCGTCTCCATCAAATTGATTTCGTTGACGAAACTGTTCCAGTCCCTCGTGAAGACCCATGACATCGCATTAATACCAACCGACACAATAATCAATGTGGCGGCTACTGCTACAGCAATCCATCTTTTTGCATTCATAGTATATTTCCTCCTTTGTTCACATCTACTTATACGTTCCTAATCGTCCAAATGTTTCATTCGTGCTACAATTACTTTATTATCTGAAAAAGGAGACGATTCAAATGAATTCTCTACATACCATTTTTCTCTTTAGCCGTTTGGACGAAGATACCGTCCATAAAAAACATGTGATTACACAACGACTTAAAAAAGAAGGTTTCAAACTAACAGAAGATCATACGAAAGCCAATGTAGTCATCAGTATCGGCAGTGACGGCACATTCCTACAGGCTGTTCGTAAAACCGATTTCCGCCAGGATGTTCTATATCTTGGAGCATCTGTAAAAGGAGCACACGGCGTCTATTGTGATTTCAAATATGATGACATTAGTTCCCTTATACAGACACTACAACAAGCAACGATCGAAGAACGTCATTATCCGCTCCTTGAAGTGTCGATTAACGAGCAGAATCCGTTCTTATGCCTGAATGAATTCAGTATACGTTCTACTATTATCCGAACATTTGTCATGGATATTTACATTGACGACTTATTATTCGAAACATTTCTTGGCGATGGTATGATCATCTCCACGCCAACAGGTAGTACAGCATATAATAAATCTGTTAAAGGTGCTGTAATTGATCCGCGGCTACCTTCTTTCCAAGTGACAGAGCTCGCATCAGTTAATAATAATCGGTACCGTACACTCGGCACGTCGATCATCCTAAGCAATGAACGAACATTGACGCTCAATATCCAACAAGAAGGCAATGAATTTCCTTCTATTGCAGCAGACAATGAAGCGCTCGGTATCAAACAAGTAGGGAAAGTAGAAGCACGACTAAGCCATAAAGTCATTCGTACCGCAAAACTTCCAGACAACTCATTCTTTGAAAAAGTCCAACGTACGTTCTTCTGAAATGAACCGAAAAAGACTGTCAATAGTCAGAATAAAGCGACTCTTGACAGTCCTTTTTAACCCCTCACGATCACATCAATTTTGATTTTGCTCTTTTTTGCGCAACTCAATACGCATGATTTTTCCTGAAGATGTTTTCGGCAACTCTTCTAAAAACTCAATCTTACGAGGATATTTATAAGGGGCCGTCAGTTCTTTGACATGATTTTGTAACTCTTTTACGAGTTTCTCAGTTGATTCTACTGTATCATTGCGCAAGACGACAAATGCTTTCACGACGTTTCCACGTTCTGGATCAGGGCTTGCTACTACCGCACACTCCCGAACCGCAGGATGCTTGATCAAGGCATCTTCCACTTCGAACGGACCAATCGTATAACCCGAGCTCACAATGATATCATCGCCTCGCCCTTCAAACCAGAAATAGCCGTCTTCATCCTTTTTCGCACGGTCCCCGGTAATATAATACTCTCCTCTAAATTGCATCTTCGTTCGTTCAGGGTCATTTAAATACTCTTGAAACAGTGCAGGTGTTGATTTATGAACGGCAATATCACCAACGACACCCACGTCTGCCGGTTTACCTTCCTCATTAATGACCTCTACGATATTTCCCGGTGTAGGTTTCCCCATTGATCCAGGACGCGCTTCCATTCCAATCATCGTACCGACAAGCAACGTATTTTCTGTTTGTCCATATCCATCACGAACAGAAAGCGAAAACTGCTTTTCGAAAGTATCAATGACACCACGATTTAATGGTTCTCCTGCTGAGACAGCACTTTTCAAAGAGGCTAGTGAAAACGCATCTAAATTTTTAGCTTTTGCTATAAATCGGTATTCAGTCGGCGTACAACAAAGAACATTGACTTGGTATTCATCCAGGAACTGCAAGTATTTATCTACATCGAATTTACCGCTATAGACAAAACCTACCGCACCGCTTCCTAGTACAGATAAGAACGGTGTCCAAATCCACTTCTGCCATCCTGGTGCCGCTGTCGCCCATACAATATCATGTTCCTCTATACCTAACCAGTTTGGAGCAGTCGTTCGTAAGTGTGCATATCCCCAGCCATGTGTATGTACTACACCTTTTGGCTTGCCTGTCGTACCAGATGTATACGACAGAAACGCCATATCGTCACTAGCAGTATCACAAGCGGTAAATTCTGACGAAGCATTCTTTTCTTGTGCAGTCAGGGAGACTTCCCCTTCTTTTGCTTCACCGATAATATAGACTGTCACTTTTTCAAGATTTTCTACGTGTTCTAGTTGATCAGTAAAAGCGTCAAATGCAATAATCGCTTTTGCGTTACTGTGTTCAATTCGATATTCAATTTCGGAGGAACGTAGCATTTCAGAACTAGGGATTACAACAAGTCCTGCCTTTAGCGCACCAATGTATGTCACATACGCTTCAATCATGCGCGGCACCATGACCAGCACTACATCCCCTTTTTTCAAGCCGTTCGATGTCAACACGTTCGCTGTACGGTTAGCCGCTTGGATGAGTTCGTCATACGTTACTTGCTGTTCTTGATTTTGCGTATCTACATAAATTAATGCTTTTCTTCCATCACCTGTTGCGTATTTTTCGAATTCCGAAACAATGTTGTAGCGAGCGGGCGCAAGTAGTTCTTCTCGGTTCATTTCCATTCCCCCTTTTTGCGTAATACTACAAGTATACAAAAAGAATAGTGAAAGTTCAAAACTTTATATAGTTTTCTTCATTATACTGGTACGAAACGTATAGTATACCAGGTTATTCGGTATGCTAGTTGGAATGAATGATAAAGCTTGCACTGTTGTTTGGGTGGGATTTGCACTTCGGAGGGGAAGCTTTCCTGCGGAAGTCGCCCCTCCTACGCACAAATCCCTGCAATGAAAATGAGGTTAACTTATTGTTGTTCATTGAAGTAAGAATTATGGTTATTTGAATTTGAACTTAAATAAGTTTATAATCGAACTCTTTTTCACACACTAACCATTGCTTTACTTATCCTATTCCATTTAGCACTTGAACTCACTCCTTTAACTTAAACCAATTAAAAAAGATGCCCCAAGAAGCACTACAGCTTCTAGGGGCATCCCATGTCTAACGATTACTGATTAGAATTGTTCATTTGTGACTGAGCCTGACGCACTAATCGCTTTGTAATTTCTCCGCCGACGGATCCGTTGGCACGCGATGAAGCATCTGGTCCAAGTTGTACTCCAAATTCAGAAGCAATTTCTTCTTTCATTTGGTTAAGTGCTTGTTGCGCTCCGGGAACTAACAATTGGTTTGAGTTGTTGTTGTTGTTGCTATTTGGCATGTCGTTCACCTCCTTGTGACATTAGAATGGTCACTTTTCAAAATATCATGCAAGGAAGATGATAGGTAATTTTTTCTTTACAACAAGTCTTCGAAGTCTTCTTCTGTCTGCTTGCTCGGAATCGTCGTAACACGTTGGCTTGCGACTTCTGCCACCATGTCATCAAACTCCTGGAAGCTTTCGTAATACGCCACTTTTTCAACTTGCGGCTTCGTTTTATTGCTCGGTGGTGTAAATACGGTACAGCAATCATCATATGGACGGATAGAAATATCGTACGTGCCAATTTTTTCAGCAATCTGGATGATTTCTAATTTGTCCATTGCGATGAGCGGACGCAAGATGGGTGTATTCGTGACTTCGTTAATAGCCGTCAAACTTTCAAGCGTCTGGCTTGCTACCTGCCCTAGACTGTCACCTGTGATTAAGCCAAGTGAATTCGTGTCTTTCCGTACTTGTTCAGCAACTTTCATCATCATTCGTCTTGTAGTCGTCATCGACAAATTGCTTGGTACTTGTTTAACAATCGCTTGTTGCAACTCCGTAAACGGAATAACGTGCAAGCGAATGACTGCGCCGAATTTCGTTAGTTGCCTGACAATGTCTTCCACTTTTTCTAACGCCAAATCGCTCGTAAACGGCGGACTAGCGAAGTGAATGGCATCAAATGACACGCCGCGCTTCATCATCATATAGCCTGCTACTGGACTGTCGATTCCTCCCGACAATAAGAGCAATGAATGACCATTGGAGCCAACCGGCATGCCACCTGCGCCTTTATAGGTGTGGGAAGAGATATATGCTGCTTCTTGCTGGATCTCTACATATAATAAAATTTCGGGTTTCTTCATTTGAACGATCAAATCAGGGAATGCCCTCAATACATGACCACCCAATTCTTGTTGCAATTCTCCGGTATTGAGTGGGAAGCGTTTGTCTGTACGTTTGACATCTACTTTAAATGTCTTGCCAGCAGTTTCCGTTTTACCTAGAACTTTTACTGAAGTTTCTTTAATATCTTCCACTGTAGGTTCGCAAATTACAATTGGACTGAAGGATTGTATGCCAAAAATCGACGGCAATATTTCAATAGCACGATCTAGTTCTTCAGGTTTTTCTGCATAAATGAACATCCGGTCACGTTCTGCACGCATCGTAACAGTTCCCAAATCGGACAAAGCGGCTTTTATATTCGCCTTTAGTTTACGTATAAATTTACTTTTATTCTTGCCTTTTAGCGACATTTCACCATATCGAATTAAAATGGTATTCCAGTTCATTTCCCCACTCCTTTTCTAATTAGCTCGACTAATTGACGAACCGCTACTTTCAATTGTTCAA
The DNA here is from genome assembly GCF_002743375.1 of Sporosarcina sp. P34. GTDB lineage: Bacteria > Bacillota > Bacilli > Bacillales_A > Planococcaceae > Sporosarcina. The sequence continues at coordinate 127,442 of NZ_PDZC01000003.1, read as the reverse complement.
TATCTTCATTTGTTTGATTTTTACCTAAACTAATTCTAATGACTCCTTTTTCCAACGCTCGAGGTACATGAATCGCTTCAATTACGTGGCTTACATCCGAATTCTTGGATGAACAAGCACTTGAAGTCGAGACGGTTATTCCCCGTTGTTGGAGGAAGTTAATCGCTATCTCCCCTGTTATCTGTGCAAATGCCACGGATAGTATATAAGGTGCACTTGCGTTTGGTGCCAATACTTTGCATTCGTCTATTTCCGAGAAAAACGCAACCAGTTCATTGCGCCATTGCTGGAACTGCTGCATATTTCTTTCTTCTACAAGTAAACGGGCCGCTTTCGCGAGTGCCGCCGCATGTGGCACCGATACGGTTCCGCTACGCAATTTATATTCTTGTCCACCACCAAAAACCATGGGTTGCAGTCGTATAGTGTGACGATACGCTAGAAATCCACTATTTTTTATTCCATAAATTTTATGGGCCGATAATGAAACAAGATCAGGACCATCCGTAAAATCAGTAAGCGAGAGTTTCCCAAAGCTTTGCACACAATCGGAATGGAACATTGCACGTGAAGATGAATGAATGATTTTTGCGCATTCCTCAATCGGCTGGATGGTACCAATTTCATTGTTAACATGCATGATACTAACTAAAATTGTATCTTTTTGCAACTTCGCTTGAAGTTCGTCCAATGAAATTCTTCCTTCTTCATCCACCGTTAAATAATCCACAGTGAAGTGTTGTTTTTCCAATTCCTTGAAAACATTCAATACAGAAGGATGTTCGATACAAGTCGTAACTAGATGACGACCTTTATGTTGGTTGGCGTATACATAACCTAGTATGGCAAGATTATTGGATTCTGTTCCGCCTGAAGTAAAGATTCCTTCTGTCAATCCTAGTCCGATCGTTCCAAGCAGTTGTGTTCGCGCACGTTCCAGTAATTTTTCTGTACGTTTTCCTTCCGCATGTAGCGATGCAGGATTGGCAAAATACGTTTCGGAAGCATCCATAAACGTGCGGAGAACTCTTTCATCCGGCTTGGTTGTGGCGCTATGATCAAAATACATTTGTACTCTCTCCTTTCTATATGAATGAGCGAAACAAAGCCACCGGAAAACCGGTGGCTTTGTCGGAATATAATTATACTTTAACTTGAATCATACTTTGAATCTTTTTCAAGGCGCCTGGTTCAACTTCTTCCACCGCAGTACCTGCTTCTTCCAATGCTCTCAAGTAGCGACATTGCATGAAGGACTCTTCAGCTTTCAACAATTTAGTGTGAACGTCGGGATGAGATGCACGGTAACGATTACCGTATTGGATGATTCGTTCTACAAGCAATGCATTTTCAATCATATCTGCAGCTTTCGCGCAAACATCAGTGACTACTGTATCTGCTTTTTCAACATATGATTCAACCAACGCCATATTAAGTGGCACTTCTTCCAAACTTTGTTTCACAATGAAGATTTGTTCATCTGCTTCTTCAAGTTGTACTTCCATATCATCGGGAATTCCCGGGATATTGGCACGGTGTAAATTACGATCCGCAATTTGAAGTTGCTGTGCAAGAGTCACAATGCGGGAACGTACGAGATTTTCGTCAATCCGAAGATTCTTAATACGATTACTGAACTTGGAATGCGCATCAGAAATGGCATCCAATTCTTCCACTAGCTCTTGCAACTCAATTTGTTGAGCGGAATATGCCAAGTTTTTCGCATCTTGACGTTCGATGAATATTTCAATTCGTTTCGCCAATGCGTTCAATTTTTGCAATGCCATTTGTGGAATAATGACTTCATTTTCATCAAGTCGGTAACTTTGTTGAACGAATTTCACTTCTTCAATCGTGTCTGGAATCGCATATTGGAGTTCTTCAAACAGATCCAACATTTGATCCAAATGCTCATCTACGTAATGACGGGAACTAACTTCCTCTTCCAATACATCATAGAATGATTCGATTTCGTCATGAATTTCATTCACTTCCGCTGCTACTTCTTCCACATCCAAGCGTGCTAATAACTGGCGAAGATCTGCAATTTGTTGTTCGATTTTTTCAAAACGAGAAGGCATTTTCAGGTGTCCTAAATAATACTCCTGACCTTCCATTTCGATAATTCCTTTACGCAATTCTCGCAAAGCCGCAGGTATTTTCGTCTGCAACTCATTAAGTAATGCAGGAATCTCATCCAGTAAAAACGAAAAGCGTTCTTCTTTTGCGCCTAGTACAATCACAATTTCACGCGCTTGTAAGTAGTTGCCGTTGTCGATAAGTGCGTCATATTCTTCAAATCGTGGATTGAAGGATTCCCACTCTTTCTCTAAAGACTCCACTGCCGGTCCAAATGCGTACTGATGAGCTAAGATCTTTTTGCGCGCGGCACGGTGGTGTTCTTTTACCGTTTCTATTTCGAACCGATTTCTTTCTTCGCTGCCGATCAGTTCGTTTAGCTCCTGCAAGATCGTTCGCATCTCTTTTTCACATTCGTTCAAGATTTCGCGGATCTGTTTTTCTGTTTCCGTTGCTTTCTTAAAGCGGAAACGATCCACTTGCCCTTCAGCATCCAGTAAAAGCATATCTACATTATGAAGGCGATCATCTACTACTTCTGTCCAATTATTGCGCCATCTCTCGAACATTTCTTCTGTTTCGCCAGTCATGTTCAACTGCTTTACTTTCGTCATTTCTTCAAATATTGGCTCGTTTTGAATTTGTAATTTTTCTTGTTCCATTTCACTGATTTCTTGTATATGCTTTCGCCTAGACAGAAATGCCATCACTGTCAGAACAATGATGATGACTAATGGAATGATGACGTATATCATCTCACTATGATCCCCCTATCCCACACTTCGCGCATAAAGTGACTACTTTAGATATTATCGTATATCGTAACATGTTTAAAGCATTTTCGTCTTCTATTCACATCTTTTTTAAAAAACTACGAACTTTTTATCAGATCTTAGGATATTTCAAGTTGAATTCCCGTATTCCCACATTTTCTTTTTGTAAATTTGACGAATTAATCCTTTACATAATAGATAAAAGGCCATCCTCATTTAATTTTGCTGTTATATGCTGGCGAATATGCAAGATTTCATGGCGTTGCGAACCAATTTGAATCCATGTCCCGGGATATGCCTTTCCAATTTGTATAATTCCTCCCGCATTTGTCTGAATACATGTCTTCACACCTGCAGGCGATCCCGTTTCATCCAATTCCATATGTCTCCCTGCAATGACTTCCCCGCCACGACATACGCCTTTAATAGTAATATCTTGAAGCGCTGTAAGAGAACAATTATAGACTCCTTTTGAGCGGATATGGATATCTCCGTTACTGTACAAAATACTATTTAATGCGAAGTCCGCTTGTAAAACAGATTCTGGACGAATTTCTTCACCGTACATTTCAATTAAATGATTCGCTTTCTCGATCAACTTTCGTAAATATAGAACATTCGTATGTTCCTCTCTAAGTGGGTCCACAAATAACTGATATAAACGCTCAGCTAGACCTAGCCATTCTTGATCCAATCTTCTCGTATGATTTTTCACTACTTGTATAAAGTGTCGATTCATGTCTGTGAACGCCGCGTATTTTTGCTCCAATAATAACTGAATGACTTGCTTCAATATAAATGGCGGCACCTCTTCAGGATTCTCACCACGTAATGCAAAAATTTGAACGAGCGCTGAGTCGATATTGCGTAAGTAGTTGAGAATTTCCTTCAAATCATTGATCATGATCGTAATAACCTTTTCCTGAATACCTACTGTGACAGTGGATGAGAAAATACTGCCTTGAATGAATACAGACTTCGTTCCGCGAATGGAGGCCTTTGTGCAATTCCTCATAATCGTGATGAAGCCTGAAGCCGCAATGAACATGGAAGGATGCACACTCCCGCCAATCCATACATCTCCTTCAAAATGAATATTGCCGCTTTCCAAGCTGACATCTGCAGCGTGCCGATATTCTCGATTCACATAAATCTTTGCGAGTTTACTGCGCCACTCAATAACAGGCCTTCCATCAATTTTCGCATAGAGCTTATGCAGTATACTATCTACAGTAGGACCTGGACGGACGATCACGTCTTTAGGTGGTTTCACTTTATACGTTACGCCTAGTACATTTATGCCGTTGACCCCTTGTACCGCTGGGATATACGTAGCAATCAACTGACCCGCTTTCACTGTCGGAATAAAGTTGTGCTCGCGGAAATCAATAGGGGCTTCATCATCTTCTTCTGGCTTTTTTAAATCCAAATGAATTTCCAAACGTGCATCCTGACTTTCAATAGGAAGAATTCCTCGGGCGACGACAAATTCTGCAAACTCAAGCGTCTTTACAGCTTGCTGAATACCATTCATGGACATATAGGAAGGATCAATCCCCACGCGATGCAGTTCGTCCATTAGCGAATCTATCGTCAACTCGTTGAATACATGTACTTTTTCAATTGCTTGGATTTTGAGAACTTGTTTCCAAGGCGTATTCTGCAATGTACGCGTGATTCTTTTCCCAGGCGTCACTAGAGCAGTCGCAATCATCTGTTCATCACTCAACTGAATGATGAGTTGAGTATTCACTTCTTCGTCAATTGCCTCACACTCTACACGATCTGTCGGTTCTAAGATTGTCCGTCCTGTACATTCGATTCCGTTGATCAGCAGTTCAACGCCAGGCGTCGGCACAATAATCGGATAGGCTTGCTCATTGAATCGAACTTCCAATCGTCCATCATGAATACGGACACCCGCAGAAATTTCTTCTAGTTCTTCTTGTATGCCATTCGTTTTTTCTCTTTCAGTGATGGTTACTTCTGCTAACACTCTTTTGAGTCCGAACATTGAAGTACCCGCAGGTCTATTTACATGGATGTGAACGTCATCTATCGTCAATTGCAGAATTTCAAGCGCGTCTTTGATTGCCTCTCCTACCGTTTCAGCTTGTATTGTAATGGATCTGGTCATATTTCCACCTCCATCTATATAGCCCTTTATCTTCATATATAGTATAGCATAGAACAGATTCCTTTTAACTATCCTCTGAGACTATTCGGAATTTTCCAATGACCTCTTATTTCGAAATCTCCGTTCGCTTCTTTTGCTTTCATTATCTGATAAACTATGTACGAGAAAGAGGTGGTACTAGTGGATAGCAAAGATCCGTATCAAGAAGATTTGGACGATGATGAGCTGCAAGATCTCGTACTCGAAGCACAACGGGAAGCTTTAGAGAAAGCAGCAGCCGAAAAAAATGTCCGCCCCACGTATCGTCCTTTTCCTAAGTGGATGTTTTGGGTCATGGCCACTACTTTAGCACTTAGTACGTTCGCCATCGTTTTTCAGATATACTCCATTCCAGCATTGGAGTTTCTAAAAGCGTCTTCAGAGTTATCTTCGGATCCGCAAATAGCAGAATATAAAGAATCGGTAGTGGTCGTAGCCACAGAAAATACGAAAGGTACAGGTTTTTCCATTAATGAACAAGGTACCATTCTAACGAATTATCATGTAGTAGAAGGGAATGAATCGATGATCGTCTCTTTCCCAGAAGGCGACCGACTTACCGCAGATGTCACACACGTGTTTCCAGACATCGATCTTGCAGTACTTGAGGTCAACGGAACGGATCTCCCTCACTTAACTCTAGCGGAGAAAACGACTTTTTACGATCATGAGCCCATTACGTTTATCGGAAATCCATTGAGTTTTTCAGGAATAGCGAATAAAGGTCACACAATTGACTACATACAGCTAACAGATTGGGACATTCCTGTTGTAATGATCAAGGCTCCTGTTTATAGAGGAAATAGTGGCAGTCCTGTTATTAATGAAGAAGGCAAAGTGATTGGCATTGTCTTTGCTACATTGGATGAGGAAACGCATGGTAAGGTAGGGTTGTTCATTCCTGTAGATGCTTATTATGAGGCAATGGCTAAGGAAAAAAGTACGTGACAGAGAAACGGCTCGGGATTTACACCTTACTAATCTGTAGGCATACAAAAAACCGGTTAAAGGAGTCAACTCCTTCAACCGGTTTATTTACCGTCTTACTTTTTAGCAACTAGCAATAATTTACCTTTGTCTAGTTCACTTTCGCCTTCTTCAGCTTCTGTTTTCGAAAGGCCGATCGCTTGCATCTGTGCACGCAATGTATCGCCGCGAGAAGTGAACATGTTCTTCATTGCATTGAGGAAGCCCATCTCTGCCATACCTACTTGTTCTGAATCCAGTGCGTCAGAAATTTTGTCTTCACGTTCTTCACTATGTGCGAAAACATAAATCTCATCATGCGTGTAGCCTTGCCCTACCAATTCTTCAATTTTCTTTTTAGCTTGTACTGCATTCTCTAGGAAAAACTTATCCATTTATCATGACCTCCATTATATATTGGTTTTCTGCTCTATTCATCTATACCTATTCTTAGCTATCGTTAAACAATAATGCCGAATTTCACATCCTTCGAACCATTAGCCTGTTTTAAACTGATAGAAATTACGTAATTCCTTACTTGAAAAGCGAAGCAATAGTCAGAATATGCTATACTTTCTTTATAATATAGTTAAAACAGGGGGTTATTTCATTGTCAACAGAACGCATTGAAGCAGGTTTAGAGAAGATTAAGGAGTATGTAAGTGAAGAAGAAGCCGAACGCTTGATGACGGCCGACGCATTAAAAGAGTTGGCACCAGATTTACGGAAATACATAGTGGAGTTCGCATATGGTGAGATTTATTCGCGACCAGGGCTTGATAGTAAACAAAGACAATTAGTGACACTCTCTTCACTTGTCACGCAAGGAGCGACTACTCAAATAAAAACGCATATAAAGCGTGCAGTAACAGTTGGTTTTACTAAAACGGAAATTGTGGAGAGCATGATGCAACTCATCCCATACGTTGGATTTCCGCGTGTACAAACCGCGTTGACGGTAGCTAAAGAAGTATTCGAACAAGAAAAATAACAGTAAAAACCGGCCAAGAGATTTTTCTTGGCCGGTTTTTACTGTTTACCATCTAAAGATCGCAGCTGCTCCTGTTTCAACAGGCATTCGTTCTTTCGGAAGAACGACTACCTCTCCTCCAGTTTTAAAGACGATTTCTGCTAAGTCATCTAGCACATCGTCCATTGCAGATTCTTCCAGATTTTCGGACTGAATTTCTCCGGTATTTAGGTTAATTTTACCTGGATACAGATAATCGTCTTCCAATATGAGTCGTCTGATTCGGTCTTCACTTGCTGCCTTAGCAATTTCTTCAATGTTTTCGGAAGCTTGGTCGCTCGCTTTAGCATTTTCAAAATTCTCCACTAAGTCTTTTGTTTTCTGTAAATACGTGGGTTCTACTAATTCCCACGCCATTTTACGTAACTGCTCAAGACTTAAGGCATCAAAGTCGGACTTAATTCCATCGGCTTGCAAGTATGGATTATGACTTAACTCTTTGAACTGCGTCTGGTATTCCGAAAGCGTGACTAAATATAGAGGGATCTCCATCGGCTTGGAGTAATTCTCTGCAATCGTTCGATCTACGTATCGGAAATAACGCTCAATATCGATGTCAATTTCATCTTTTTTACCACCATGTCCATGCAACATCGATGTTCCAGCAGCGCCACCCGTGTTGCCAGCGCCTAAATGCGATTCGGTCACTTGATCTCCAATCGCTTCATCTTTCGTTTTCGCCAATTCTTCAGGGATTTCTACTTCCTCTACACCATATCGATTCCCTTCAAACAGTTTGAATTCTTGTCTGTTGACGCCAAGTAGATGATAACGATCAGCAGATTGAAATACGCGAATAAGCGGTTTAATATGGAAACTGTCCGACACAATCGCCAATTCAGGTACAGGACGTTGCAGACGATAGGCAATGATGCGATCTTTCGTTGCGAACAATGCAAGTCCATCTCCTGCATGTGCCCAGAAAGGACGCTCACCTTCAAGTTTTTCAAGTGGAGCCAATAGACTCTTCACTTCATTCGCCGCATGTTTTTTCGACAACTCTTGATTCACTTTCTGTAATAAGTTTTTAAATCTGATCGGGTCTTGTTGATTTTCAGGTCGATACCGGTGGGTCGGTTGATAAATGGAGATGCATGTCTCCGCTTGCACCTTCAAAAACTCATGAGGAAATTCGTTTACAATCTCTACGTTCATCCTAATCCCTCCAATAAAAATTTTCCTGCATACAACAGGCTCTATTCAACTTGTTCCCTATTCACTTATTTATAAACTATACGATACCGATAGTGTAGAAGCTTCTTGACAAACTACTTCAACTCATGTATAGTTATTGATTGGGATTGATAATAGATCTGACATAAAAATGGCGTTCTGCAGATGTTTATTCGGAACACTTATTCATCACTGGCGCGACTATAGGGTCGCAAGGACGCAAAAGTAGGTAGGGTTTGCGTTGCTTAAGGGAAACAACCAGTAGAACACTGACCGCGGCAAAAGAGGTCCAATCAGAATCTACATGCTATATAAATCAACACATATAATCGTTGTCAAACGTAACATTTATTATCCTATATAAAAAGCGAGCTCCCCAACAGGGGACGCTCGCTTTTTTCAATTTAGATCGCTTCAAATGCTTGATCTAAGTCTGCCATGATATCATCCATATGCTCAAGTCCTACAGATAAGCGCAGTAACGCATCAGACACACCCATCTTCTGACGATCTTCTTTCGGCACGGCAGAGTGTGTCATCGTCGCTGGGTGCTGCATTAGCGTCTCTGCATCTCCTAAACTCACTGCCAACTTGACGAGCGATAAATGATTCAGCAACTTCTGCGCCTCTTCTTTTCCGCCTTTAATTGTAAAGGAAATCAATCCGCCACCCATTTTCATCTGCTTCTTCGCAATCTCATACTGCGGATGCTGATCGTCAAATGGATAGAATACTTCTTCTACTTTCGGATGCTTCTGTAAATACTCAAAAATAATTTTGGCATTGGCTGAATGACGATCCATACGAATAGGTAATGTCTTAATCCCGCGTAACAATAGCCAGGCATCGAATGGTGAAATGATCCCACCGAAATCTTTTAACACAGTCCCACGAAGTTTTGCCATCTCGTCTGCATCTTTACCGACGAGCAACCCCGCGATCACATCACCGTGTCCATTAATGTATTTTGTTGCGCTATGAAGTACATAATCTACACCGAATGTTATAGGTGTCTGTATAGAAGGAGAGCAGAAAGTGTTATCCACTACGACCTTCAAGTTATGGCGCTTCGCTACATTGACTACTGCTTCAAGATCAACTAGCTCCATCGTCGGATTAATTGGCGACTCTATATATATACATGTAGTTTCTGGCTTCACAGCTTTTTCGATTTCTTGTTCTGTTTTCATGGAGATTAAATCATGCGTGATATTATACTTCTCTTCTAATATTTTTAAGAATCCGAATGTGCAACCATAAATCCCGCGCGAGCAAATCACATGATCATTTGCTTTCGTCAAATGAACGAGCACCGCACTTACCGCGGCCATACCAGAAGCAAATGCAAGTCCTGCTGCGCCCTCTTCCATCTTGGCAATACGTTCTTCCAGCACAGCGACCGTCGGATTTCCTAAACGAGAATAAATATTTCCCGCTTCTTCACCAGCAAAACGCCGCTCTCCTTGTTCAGCCGAATCAAATACATAGGTTGAGGTTTGATACAGCGGCACAGATAAACTTCCCTGATGACCTTTACTGTCATATCCTTCATGAATCACGGCTGTCTCTTTGTGCCAGTTGTTAGTGTTCTTCATGGTGATTCCTCCTTGTTATAGCTTATTCATATTATGATGAAAACGCTTTAGTCTAGTGTACATCGATTGTTTGCAAAACGAAAGTGCAATTACTTTTACCTGTTTTAAAAGTTCAAGTGAAGTACTTTTGCTTTACTTCCAAAAATGAAATGCTTGACCAATAGTCAATAACTTGGTATGCTATGCTTTGTGTAAAATATTCGCAGCAGTTATGTGTTCTGTTTTGTCCAGTCTATTCCTTTTTTAAGGTGCACCACGTAACCTCGAGGCTGCAGAGGCGAAGTTGCAAGATTATAGAATGGCAGATGGATTGAACATATCTGGTCTTATTTTACAACAAAATAAAACCAACAGAGGAGGAGTCTCTCATGGCTCGATATACAGGTCCATCTTGGAAATTGTCACGCCGTTTAGGTATCTCACTAACAGGCACTGGTAAAGAAATTGAAAAGCGTCCATACGCACCAGGACAACACGGTCCAAACCAACGTAAAAAACTTTCCGAATACGGAATGCAATTACAGGAAAAACAAAAACTACGCTTTATGTACGGAGTGAACGAACGTCAATTCCGCACACTTTTCAACAAAGCTGGTAAAATGCAAGGTATTCACGGTGAAAACTTCATGATTCTTCTTGAAACTCGCTTGGATAACGTTGTATACCGCATGGGTCTTGCACGCACTCGTCGTGCAGCTCGTCAGCTAGTCAACCACGGTCACATCTTGGTAGACGGCAAGCGCGTTGACATCCCTTCATTCGCAGTGAAACCTGGTTCTGAAATCTCTCTTCGTGAGAAATCTCAAAACTTGGCTGCTATCGAAGAAGCACTAGAAGTGAATAACTTCGTTCCAGACTTCGTAACTTTCGATAAAGATACGAAAAAAGGTACATTCGTACGCCTTCCAGAGCGCGGCGAATTAGCTGCTGAAATCAACGAAGCATTGATCGTTGAATTCTACTCTCGTTAATATGTTTGCATTATTAAAAGCCTTAGAAACCTTGTTAAGTCAGGGTTTCGGGCTTTTTTCAAATTATTCATGTAAGTATTATAATGCACGTTAAAGTAAATAGTTGGGACTAGTTTGGGGCTAAGTTAGGGCTAATAAAAAACAGCTTAGGCGGCTAATATACCGATTATTTATGGACCACTCTATTTTTGAGTGGTCTATTTATTTACCATAATAACCAATCCTCAATTAATGGTTTAGTCTTAATAGAATGAACACAATTTCCCTCACGCTCAATCAACCAATTATAGAACGGTACTGGCTTTACTTTTGGCGCATCGTCTTCCACAGTTGAAGATTTATATGACGTCTTTTCCAGTCGCTCATTTGCCTTCTGATGCGCTCCCACAAACACGGCACGTAACGTGCTGGATACTGTAAGCACTCCACTGTTAATATCCCTTATGATATTAAACAAAACATCCTTAGCACGAACAAAATCTTTCACATTATTTATTTCAGTTGCCAATACAACTTTATGCAGCTGATCCTTCAACTCATCTTTCAATGGTAGTGAATGGAATAAGTCGTACAACATTACTTGCCACTCATTCATGAATGCTTTTTTGTTTTCAGATTCTAATGCTAATTGCTCGCCAACGCTTATAATATTATTTGCTTGTTTAGAACTTAAAAGATTAAAAGAATTAAAAGATTGAGTTTCAGATTGTGGAAGACTAACAGCGTCGTTATTGACTTCATCGTCTGTCCCTCGTTAAGACACTTCCGATGGGACATAGGGGAGTATTTTCTAAATGCTGGCACCTTTTATCCCGTTAAGTTTCGTGCCTGGCACCTTTTCGATGATACCTAATTCAGCCAACTTCTTAACGCTGCGATAGACTGTCTTCGTGCTGATCTCCGCTGTACGAGCCCTTTTTCAATGAGCTGTTCTTGTATGTTTTTATTCATTCGTCATCCCTCCAACCGTGAAGGAAGGCGAGAAACGTTGCGCAAATCGCCGCTACTACGTGTCCGTAAATAATTGTGTATTTAACGCCGAATTCCGTGAGTACAACAGTTGACAACCTAAACGCAATAGCCACTTTCGCAATCCAAAACCCGATAAAGTTATAAGTCGCAACAATAGCAAGTGTTCGCATGATATTTTTCACCATTTTCAATCTCTCCTTTTTTAAAATAAAAAAAGAGGACAACAAATGACGCTGCGCAATGCTGCCATCAAATGTTGTCCCGGTTGTTCCAGTAGACTTATTAATATTAAGAATAAATTTTTTCTTTTGTTCAATACTACATAATACTAAAACTAAATGAGGTGCTAATTTTGTATTACTACAAAGAAGAATTGATTAATCCCATCACCCCTCCCGATAGACCAGATCCAGCAGCAGCTAAAGTCCTGCAAGAAATTTTAGGTGGCCACTATGGAGAAATGCGAACCATGATGCAGTACTTCTTCCAAAGTTCTAATTTTCGCGGAAAAGACACACAATATCGAGATTTACTTCGCGGTATATTTTTGGAAGAAATTGCTCATGTCGAACTCGTGCAAAATACAATCAACCAATTGCTAAATGGCTCTGGCGATACTGATTTACCAGGGAATAGTGGGAGTAATCATGCGCCGCTTGAAGATGCAGTAAGACATGCAAACCCTCATCATTTCATCATAGGCGCTCAAGCCTCTCTTCCCGTTGATGCCGCAGGAAATCCTTGGAATGGTTCTTGGGTTTATAGCCACGGCAATCTAATTGGTGATTTGCTGGATAACCTAGTATTGGAATCGACAGGCGTCTTACAAAAAACACGCATTTATGAAATGAGCTCCAATATAACATTCCGTGAAACCTTAGCGTTTCTCATAGTTAGAGACAATGCACATCAAAATGCATTCGCGAAAGCGTTAGAAACGCTAGGTGTAGATTGGGGAAAACTTTTCCCAGTCCCTAACTATGATATAAATAAATATCCTGAGTGCAGAAAATACGTGGAATTAGGATATCACAATGCTCAATTCAATTTCCGTTTAGATCCAACTAGAATCGCCGAAATTTATCAAGGACAATCACCAAGTAGAAATGAAGGTGAACTTAAAGTTACTCCTCCACCTGCAGGCTTCCCGGTTCCTTTGATGCCTGATATGCCTAATGAACATAGTCCCGGTATAAGTGATATGAATCGTTAATCATCTGACCCCAAGTCGTATACTTGGGGTTATTTTTTTCTTCAACTTCTTATCTTTTCGTATAGCTCACTTCGTAAAATAAAGGCTTATCATCTTGCCAAGTAATAACTTGCTTTCCAAATCCGTTGCCTGGCTTGTCCACCTTCTCCAATTGACCATCTTTCACTCGATACACTGCATTCTCTTCTAAATTCACCACTGCTGTTTTTCCCACAGGACCCCTCCTTGTGTTAACATAATGTCAGCTATAACGGGGAGAAATCTCTGTCTTTTTTATTTACAAATACCTTCATCAATAAAAATAAAATCTTAATTGTTCTTGATTATCCAAAGTTGCCAATAAAATATCTTTTTCACTAACATTAGAAATTGACATTTTATGTTCTAACCAAGTAACGTCTTTACCTATCTGGCTTAATTCAGCGAGATCTATTTTCCCTTCCTTGATAATCGTCTTCGGAATAGAAAAAGGATCTTTTACTAATTGAATATCTTTCGGAGTTAATGCCTGAAGTTGCGGCGATAAGAAAAAAGAAATGGTTCCATCGGGTTCCCACATTGCAAGGGCGACTTGATTAATTTCTGCAACTTTTGCTTTTCTAGCTTCTGATAATAAATGGTCTATTGTGATCCTTGCTTTACCCAATTCTTTATACAGAATTTCTCCATTTTTTATTAAAGGGAAAGGAGATGGTTCTAACCATTTTCCAAATCCTCTCGACTTCAAAGAAACAAATACACTTAGCAAGTAAAGAGCAATTAGCACCCCTGTCGTAATAATTGAACCTTTTAATCCTAACTGCTCGTCTGATAAAGGGTGTGCAAGTATATTTCCAAGTATTAAGGCTATAGTAAAATCAAGAAGCCTTAACTGTGCAATTGAGCGGCGTCCCAATAATTTGGTTGCCAAAAGTAAAACGGAAAATGAAACTATTGCACGTAATATCCATTGAATACTTGAAAGATTTTCTTGACCATAAAAAAACTCCACTTATATTTCCACTCCGTTTCTCTTTCAACATTTCAAATTATTGTTGCCATAAAATTTAAAAACATGCGTGTTTCCCATAGGATACCTCTTTGTGTATTACAATGTTGTCAGCCATGACGGGAGAGGTCCTGTCTTTTTTTGTTTCTCTAACATATTAATTGCAGTTGACCGTTCGGATCTTCTGCTACTTCTTCGCAAGCGTAATGTCCACTAAGTATCAATTCAAATATTGATTCCAGTACTTGCACCACTATGCTATTTCCTGCCTGATGATAAAGTGTGCGATTCATAACGAGCAATGCGAAGCTTCATCTATTCGTTTTGAATTCCTTAGCCAAGTCATTAATTGACACACCGTCATTCCACATTTCCCAGAATGAAGTAACTCACTTTCTTTCAATGTCCACTTGATTTCAATATCATCCAGAATTAAGATTGTCGGTTCATTTTTCGCGCTGACCATTTGACTCCCTCCTTCCCCATTCTCTGTGTATACCGCAACTGCTGAACATGTACGGATTATCATAGTTACCGTCAGAAAATAGCCAGCCCGCTATGCTTTAGTGTAAGTATTGAACTACCGATTAGCCGGTAGAATGTATATAAAAACAAATGAGGTTCTAACATGTCAGAAAACATACTCCTGCATCTCAACCTCAAATATGTCTTTAACCTCTTGAGAAGCCACCCCGCCATAATTAATATAACCCGTCTCCGACCAATATACTGATCTAGTCATCGTCCCATCTACTAGTTCAATTCCAAAAAACACACGCTTTCCTTCAGTCGCACGTCTTTCTGGTTCATAGGGCATTACCAGCAACTCTTCAATCAGTTTCTCTACATGCTCATCCGTAAACTCCCCAATGAACGATAAATCTTGCTCACTTTGCAAAATGACACGCTGTACTTTCCCTTTTATATCTAAAAAATCTCCTACCGTTTCAGCCTTATCAGATTCAGTTACTTCGTATACTTTCCCGTCCGCTATGATTCGGAATGCCGGATCATAGCCTTTCATCGCATATAATTTTGTGCCTTTTTGCAAATAAGCTGCATCTCCATTTTTCGTTTGATGATTCGTTCCAGCTTGGCCATCCAACATATACTTCACTTCTCCTACTTCACCAGCAGTTTCCCAGTCCTTTTTAAGCTCGTTCATTTCATAGTTCGCCCCATACGTTGCATCATTCCATTTCACAAAATCTACCCAGTCAATAACCGTGTGCTGCGGGGATGGATTGAAAGAGCAAGCTGTCAGCAACAATAAAACGAGAAGTAGTAGTATCCGTTTTCGCATAATTCTCCACTCCTTTTGAACGTAGACGTTGATTTTGGGTTCAAGTTACAAAATACCAACAGGTTAGCTTTGCACACTATATAGAGCTGTGAAGCAAAAAGGATACTAGGTGTGAAAACTTTTCTTCGCAAATAATGACCAATGAAATATTCATCGTCGAGATGCTTCTCGACAATATCTTTATTCTTTAATTCTTAAGTTCTTTGGTTATAGGCCATACCAATATGATACGGTGTGTCGTTTCATATTGGTACGCTCCTTCGTTTCAATGTGATACGTCCGTTGTACCACTTAGAGACGTGCAATCAACTATATTTCACAGTTTTTTATTACAAAATATTAGGAGGCAAGGCTTCATTATGATAAGTAAATAAATCAAATAAAAAGAGCGCCCCTCAAAAGGACGCTCTGAATGACAATTATGCTTTATCTTCCGTGACTGAAACATATTTTACATCTCTATAAAAGAAACAATATAACGTTCCTTTACTATCCGTAAAAACAATATCATTGCTTCGGGAATTGGTTGCGATCCCTAATGCCTCTTCTTGATCTGCTGCTTCTACTGTTCTTAAAATGCTTTCAGCGCCTGCAAAGTGGTATTGTACTCTGTACTTTTTCAAACTTCTCACTTCCCTCTATCTACAGTATTCGACATAGAGAAAGAAAACCCTTTTTTGCGAGGATATGAGCACTAAGTTTTCGTGTTTTCTTAAACATTCACAGCTGTCGTTTCCTAAATAACTTCTTTAGAAAGAAAAACAAGAATATATGTTCTATACAAGTCATTTAAAACATGGTAAGATAAAAAATAGGAGGGTTTTTATGACAGATCGTGAACTGCTTGAACTCTTGATCGACAAAGTTAGCAATATAGAGCGAAATATTTCTACACTAAAGACCGATATTTCTATTATCAAAGAGGAACAAAAGTTTATGAAACAGGCAATTTCAGAACTAGATATAAGCCCCATTGTCCCCAATCAGAAAGCCGATGCGTTATCTGAACAAATCTTTTACAACAAAGCAAAATCAGATGATATGCGTAAAACTCAGCGCTTACTAAACGACCACGACACAGATATACGCATTATCAAAAAGTTGTTAACTAAATAAAAACGTATAATTTTACAGTGCTTATGTATCCAACTTCTTTGTTCGTTCAAACGAATATGACTGTTTTACATAGGCACTTTTAATGATTCCCGCTATCAATTATGCATGTTATTTCAAATACAAAAAGACACCTCCGAAGAGATGCCTTTTCATCCATTATGAATTACGCAACTTATTATATACTCGATCCTTGATACTGAACAGGAAACCTTAATGTCATAGCGTACAGCATATACTCTTTTTTCAATTCACTAACTCCAAGTTAAACAAACTTCACCATACTATATTTCTTTTTCCCACGTCTCACAATGGTAAAAGCGTCTTCCAAACGTTGCTCTGCCCCTACTGTGAACGCTGTATCTGTAATGCGTTCTCCGTTGAAGGAAATCGCACCGTTCGTTACGTCTTCACGAGCTTGGCGTTTGGATGGAGATACACCTGCTTGCACAATGAAATCTACAATATTTTGATCGACTTTTTCCATTTCGACAGTCGGCACATCTTTAAACGCATCTTTCATTTCAGTAGCCGTCAATGCTTTTAAATCTCCGCTAAATAGTGCTGCTGAAATGCGTAATGCTTGACCAAGTGCATCTTGACCATGAATTAGCCGAGTCATTTCTTCTGCTAACGTCTTCTGCGCTTTACGTAAATGCGGCTCTTCTTGTACGGATACTTCAAGTGCCTCAATTTCTTCACGGCTTAGGAAGGTAAAGATTTTCAAATACTTCACAACGTCAGCGTCTGCTGCATTGATCCAGAATTGGTAGAACTCATATGGAGAAGTTTTCTTCGCATCGAGCCATACCGCACCGCCAGCGGATTTGCCGAATTTCGTGCCATCTGCTTTTGTTACCAATGGAATCGTAAATCCGTATGCTTGTACTTCTTCGTCATGCTTTTTGCGAATAACTTCTAGGCCTGTCGTGATATTCCCCCACTGATCTGATCCACCGATTTGCACGCGGCAATTATAGTTATCATATAAGTGGTTGAAGTCTGCACCTTGCATCAACATATATGAGAATTCCGTGAAGGAAATTCCTTGATCTAAACGAGACGCCACATTGTCTTTTGCAAGCATGTAATTGACACTTAGCAATTTTCCATAGTCACGCAAAAATTCGATCAATGACATGGAACCGATCCAGTCATTATTGTTTACAAGTTTCGCGCCATTTTCTGTTTGGAAATCAAAGATCATCTCAAGTTGTTTTTTGATTCCACGAACATTCGCATCCACTTGCTCTGTCGTCTGTAATTGGCGTTCTTCAGAGCGTCCAGATGGATCCCCGATCATTCCAGTAGCGCCACCAATTAATAGGATCGGCTGGTGTCCGTGTAACTGGAAGCGACGCAGTGTCAGCATCGGTACGATATGGCCAATGTGCATACTATCCGCGGTTGGATCTACTCCGCAGTATAGTGAAATCTTCTCGTCTGTTAGAAGCTTCTCAAGACCTTCTTCATTCGTCTGTTGGTATAACAAGCCTCTCCAACGTAAATCGTCCATTAATTCATTCGACATGTTCTATATCCCCCTATTTTCAACGTAAAAAGTCCCCACACGATCAAAAAATGATCATGCAGGGACGTTAGTTGATGATTTATAACGCGGTACCACCCGGCTTGAGAGTAAATACTCTCCGGCTTTGAGGCGCTAGTAACGTTGCGCAAAACGTACACTCCAAAACTGTAATTCATGTATAGTGCACCGAACAGCTTCCACCAACCGCTGTCTCTCTTAAACGGAACTCACTATCATTACTTCGGTTTTTTCGACATGTAATTTCGTATGAGTTCAATTTTACCCAACTTCCAATGAAAGTCAACATTTATTGCATATTTCCTTCTGATTCTGTGATATAATGAGTAAGATTTTTGGGGGGAGAAAACTTTGAACAACGAAAAGAATAATAGAATTAAGCAACTTGAAGATAGGTTTGAACAAGCAAAAAAAGAGCCTTGGGCCAAAAAACTTCGCATTGGAACCGGTGTACTTTGGAACTTGTTTTTATTACTCATTATCTTCGCCGTCATCGGGGCCGTATTTGCGAGTTCAGTTGGTGCAGGATATTTCGCTTCTCTTGTTGCGAAAGAACCGTTACGTACTAAGGAAGAACTTCGGGATCAGGTGTTTAATTATGAAGAGACTTCTGAAATGTACTTTGCAGACAGTATCTATCTAGGCAAGATCAACTCGGACATTGAGCGCCGACAAATTACGCTGGATAAAGTTTCACAGTATGCACTGGACGCCGTGTTAGCTACTGAAGATGAATACTTCGAAGAGCATAAGGGCATCGTGCCAAAAGCGATATTCCGCGGAGTGTTCCAAGATGTTACGAACTCAGACAGTCAAACGGGCGGATCGACACTCACTCAGCAGTTAGTGAAAAACCAGATCTTGACGAACGAAGTTTCTTATGAACGTAAAGCTAAAGAAATCTTGCTAGCTATGCGCCTGGAACACTTCATGACGAAGGATGAGATTCTAGAAGCCTATTTGAATATCATTCCTTATGGTCGGGATGTTTCGGGGCAGAATATCGCAGGCATCGAAACAGCCGCTCGCGGAATCTTTGGTATAAAAGCTAAGGATTTAAGTTTACCTCAAGCTGCATATATTGCGGGTATTCCACAAGCACCGTATACATACACGCCTTTCTACAGTAAGAACCAAGGCATTAAGGAACGCGAGAAGCTGATGTATGGTGTAAACCGGATGAAGACCGTATTGTTCCGTATGCGCGATGCAGGCTATATTTCAGAAGCCGAATATCAGGAAGCTCTTGCGTATGACGTAACGAAAGACTTTAGACAGCCTTCACGTCGTGCTACTGAACGTTATCCGTATGTCACACAAGAAATTCAAAATCGCACAATCGAAATTTTAGCTAAAGTTTTGGCTGAAAAAGATGGCATTGACGCGGATCGTTTTGAAGGAGACTCCAAGATTAAGGAAAAATACGAAATTATGGCAGACCGTTCTATGCGAACAGACGGCTATCGTATCTACTCTACTATCAACAAAGAGCTGTATGACAAGATGAATGAAGTCGCTGACAGCTTTCAGTACTACGGCTATACGTATACTACGGAAACACTGGATGAAGAGTCAGGTAAAATGATTACGAAAGAAAATCCTGTTCAAGTCGGTGCGTCGATGATCGAGAACCATACAGGGAAAGTACTTTCATTCGTGGGTGGACGTGATTACGAACTGGAAGCATTGAATCATTCTACTCAAGCTTACCGACAAAACGGATCTTCCATGAAACCATTACTGGTTTATGCACCTGCCATTGAATATGGTGTAATTGGTGCAGGTAGTCCACTAGTGGATGTGAAGTTTAGAAGAGGCAGTTACGCACCCGGTAACTATTTCGACCGTGAGTTCGGTGTATTACCAGCCCGTGAATCACTGGCACGTTCTCAAAACTTATCTACTATCCGTCTATACGACCAAATAATAGATAGAAATCCTATTGATTTTCTTAAGAAAATGAAATTTGCAAATGCTACCGATAAGGCAGGCATGGGTCTTTCTGCATCATTAGGTACTATGGATGTCACTGTAGAAGAAAACACAAATGCTTACGCTACATTCGCTAATGGTGGTCAATTCATCGAGTCGTATATGATCGAACGAATTGAAGACATGAAAGGTAACATAGTATTTGAACACAAAGCAAAACCTGTTGAAGTGTTTAGTCCAGAAACTTCTTATATCATCACTGATATGATGCGTGATGTACTAAAAGGTAACGGTACAGCTGCACGTTTACCTGGCTTAATGAATTTCCGTCCCGATTTAGCTGCGAAGACAGGGACATCCCAGCATTACGGGGATGCTTGGCTAGTCGGCTATAATCCAAATGTATCGCTTGGTGTTTGGATGGGTTATAAAAATCGCAATACACCGTTATATCACGGCTACAACAGCGGTCAAATGCACCCATCAGAACGGACAGCACGATTGTACGGACAATTGATGAATGTAGCCAATACGGTCATACCGGAAACGATTAAAGCAAGAGATACATTTAAACGCCCGAATGGCGTCGTAACACGTTCATTCTGTGGCATTTCGGGACTAGCTCCTTCTACTGCTTGTTCAGCAGCAGGACTTGTTCGATCAGATTTATTTAATTCGAAAAAGATGGTTCCTACGAAAGTAGATGACAGTATCGTTTCATCTGCAGCTGTTCGAGTGAATGGCAAACTATATCAGGCATTAGCTTCTACTCCTCGTGAATTTGTCACGTCCGGCGGTATTGGTGTAACTTCTGAATATGGTAAGCGGATGCTTGGACGCTTAGGTGGAGATGCTTCCAAACTTCTTGCAGGTCGTGGCGGATATGCAAGCACCGTCGCAGGATCTACATTCCCTGCAGACAACGTACCACCTGCAGCCGTATCAACAGGACAAAATGGATCTGTTCTTACATGGACTGCTTCGTCTTCTAATGATGTAATCGGTTATTACATTTATCAGAACGGTGTCAAAATCGGTACGGTTCATGATGGTGCTTCTAGATCGTATAAAGTCGGATATGGTTCATACTACGTACGCGCAGTTGATATTACTGGCTTACTCTCGGGACCTTCCAACACTGTAACCAATTCGGCACCTGCACCAAAAGCACAGCCGAAA
This sequence comes from Sporosarcina sp. P34, assembly GCF_002743375.1. Lineage (GTDB taxonomy): Bacteria > Bacillota > Bacilli > Bacillales_A > Planococcaceae > Sporosarcina. The sequence goes on along the minus strand of NZ_PDZC01000003.1, from coordinate 106,430 downwards.
TCAGATACGAATACTGGAGCTAAACCAAGTACGACATCTCCAGAAACGAAGTCGGATGCAAAGTCGGACACAAAACCGGATACCCATTCTGAATCAAAGCCGGAAGCTAAACCAGAGACTACACCAGAACCTACACCTGAAACAAAGCCTGAAGCGACACCGGAACCAAAGCCGGATGCAGCTCCAGCAGCAAAAGAATAACTAACAAGCCGGATGACCATTCTAAATTGTCATCCGGTTTTTTACGAAAATTTTCACCAAATCGCATGACAACCACTCCTCTCCTTCTTCCTTCAAACTTCACCATTTTTTACTTCGCATAGATAATTACCGACAATTCAGTGATTTTAGGATAATTATATACTTTTTCTCACTATAAATTGTATACTTAACACAGAGCAGCACGTACCGAACTTACAGCGAGTAGTTGAGCGTACAAAGGGTAGATATATTAGGAAGAGGTGAACTATTTGAAACATGAAAAGACCTACTTTTCCAGAACATTTCCGCATAACGAAGATGAACTGGTCATAGAAGGACCTGTTTCATCAGAACGACTGGCATCGTTTGAATTTCACGAAGGACTGAAAGCATTCCGCCCATCTACACAACAACAAGAAGCATTGGTGAAAATTGCAGCGTTTCCTGAAGGCCGGATCAATATAGCGAGAATCGATAATATGATTGTTGGGTATGTTACGTTTCTTTATCCTGATCCACTCGAACGCTGGTATGAAGCAGAATTAGCCAATTTAATAGAACTAGGCGCCATCGAAGTAGTTGCGGATTATCGCGGCGCACGTATCGGTAAATCCTTACTAGAATTATCGATGTTGGATGATGCGATGGAAGATTATATTATTATTACGACTGAATATTATTGGCACTGGGATTTAAAAGGGACTGGTTTGACAGTATGGGATTATCGTAAAATGATGGAGAAAATGATGCGTGCAGGTGGCATGGAATTCTTCTCCACTGATGATCCTGAAATTTGTTCCCACCCTGCCAATGCATTAATGGCGAGAATTGGAAAAAGAGTTGATCAAGAATCCATCGAACGCTTTGACCGTGTACGTTTCAAAAATCGAGTTAATTATTGAAAGTGAGGAATAATCATGCTAATACAAGACATTATGAAGACAGACGTGATTACGCTTAATTCTACACATACGATTGCAGATGCAGTGCAACTGATGAAAGAAAAACGAATTCGCCACATCCCCATCGTGAAAGATGGACAGATCGAAGGACTCGTTACAGACCGTGACGTCAAAGAAGCTTCTCCTTCAAGTATTTCGCAAAGATTGGAACCTTCACTTTATGAAACCACGCTTGATAAAATTATGAAAACTGACCTTTTGATCGGCCATCCACGGGACTTTGCGGAGGAAGCTGCGTTAATGTTTTATACGTATGAAATTGGTTGCTTACCCATCGTTTCCAATTATCAGCTGGTCGGTATTCTAACGAAAACAGATTTACTTTATAACTATATTGAGTTAACAGGTGCCAATCAGCCCAGTTCACACATTCAGATCCGCGTGCCGAACACGCCCGGTATTTTATATGAGGCATCTAAAGTATTTCACGAACACAATACGAACGTGCTTAGTGTACTTGTCTATCCTTATCAAGATAACGAAGAGTACAAAATTCTCGCTATCCGCATTAAACGAATGAATCCCCTTCCGATCATTGAAGGATTAAAAAAACAAGGATTTGAAGTTCTATGGCCAAGTGAACCGGAGATGGGCGTATGAAAAAACAAGCGAGTTTTATCTTTTCTCCTGACCAACTAAACTATGAATTTTCGGATACCCATCCTTTTAATCAAAAGCGAATCATTTTGACAAAAGATTTACTAGATGAAATGAATACGATCAAGCCTAATGAAATCGTCATTCCGCGCACAGCCACAGACGAAGAATTGCTTCTCGCTCATGACGCAAAGTATATCGAAATCGTTAAAAAGGCGAGTTCGGGAAATATCAGCGAAAATATCGGTAGTATTTACGGTATCGGTACGGAAGATACTCCTTTCTTCACTGGCATGCATGAAGCGAGTGCATTGCTCGTAGGCGGTACACTTACAGCGATTGAAGAAGTAATGGAAGGTCGTTCAAGATATGCGTTGAACCTTGGCGGCGGCTTGCATCACGGCTTCCAAGGGAAAGCATCTGGCTTCTGTATTTATAATGATAGTTCTGTAGCTATTAAATACTTACAGCAAAAATATGGAGCCCGCGTATTATATGTGGATACCGACGCGCACCACGGTGATGGCGTGCAATGGACGTTTTATGATGATCCAAATGTTTGTACATTCTCTATCCATGAAACAGGTCGCTACTTGTTTCCCGGGACAGGAAATGTGACGGAACGAGGAAATGGAGCGGGTTACGGTACCTCATTCAACTTCCCTATCGACGCTTTTACGGAAGATGAATCGTTCCTACATATCTATAAAACTGCCTTGCGTGAAGTGGCAGAACACTTCAAGCCCGACGTCATTCTTACACAAAACGGAGCAGATGCACACTACTTCGATCCACTCACGCATCTATATGGCACCATGAAGATCTACGAAGAAATTCCAAAACTTGCAAAAGATATAGCGGAAGAATTTTGTGATGGAAGATGGATTGCAATCGGCGGTGGCGGATACGACATCTGGCGCGTAGTACCACGTGCGTGGTCGCACTTATGGCTTACGATGAAAGACATCCCCACACCGACTGGAAGACTTCCAGAAGCCTGGTTAAATAAATGGCAACCCGAGTCACCTGTTTCACTAATTGAGACGTGGGAAGACCCTGAAGATCTATACGAACCAGTTCCTCGTAAATATGACATCAATGAAAAAAACGAGCAAATGCTAACAAGAGCTTTGCACATCATCCGAAAATCATAATAAAAAGCAACTTATCGCTCAGATAAGTTGCTCTTCTCATTTCTACCTATTAAAAAACAACGTATGAGTGTTGTAGATTCAAAACACGCATTACATAGGCAACGACTCCGACCTATTTTTTAACCGATTGCCGCTCTTCTAAATAATACGGTAGAATAACTTCTGTCTCTTCTACTTCTTCTTTGTTCATTAACTTCGTTAACAAACGCATCGATACGGCACCTAAATCATACAAAGGCACCACAATCGCGGTCAACTGTGGACGGACAATACGCGCAAGAATAGAGTGTTGGAAACAAATAATCTCCACATCCTCAGGAATTCTAAGATTCTCATCACGCACACCATTCATAATACCTACGGCAACTTCGTCACTGCTCGTCATGACAGCCGTCGGAGGATCAGCTAGCTTACCTAGTACATTCCAGCTCTCGTAAGCCTCATCATACGTATTGTCAGTTTCCACGATCAATGACTCATCGATCGTCATCCCTGCTTCTTCTAACGCACGAATATACCCAACACGTTTGCACACACGATTAATATCACGCGTAAAAGGTCCCGAAACAAATGCAATACGCTTATGGCCATTGTCGATCAACCTTTTTGTTACTTCAAATGCGGCCTGTTCATGATCAATATTGACGGATGGTACATTGGTTTCAAAATCCAATGTTCCTGCCAAGACGATCGGAACGTTCGCTGTCTTCATTTCTTTTCGTACTTCAGGTGAAATAGAGTCACTCATGAAGATCAGTCCATCTACTTGCTTGCCCAAATGATCTTCAAACAACTCCACTTCTCGAGAGGTACTCTTGTCTGAATTGGAAATAATGATATTGTACTCATACATCGTGGCAACGTCTGCAATCCCCCTGGATAGCTCTGCATAGTAACTCTTGGACATATCGGGGACAATTACTCCAATCGTCGTCGTACGCTTGCTAGCTAGTCCACGAGCGACGGCATTTGGCCGGTACCCCAATCGTTCAATACAGTCCAATACTTTTTTGCGAGTCGCCGGCTTCACGTTTTGATTGCCGTTCACTACGCGTGAAACCGTTGCCATCGATACGTTTGCTTCTCTTGCTACATCGTAAATAGTGATAGCCATTTTTGCTCCTCCTGTCTTTATTCCTTACTAGTATACCGTGTTCTACTGGTTTTTTGTGTTTTTCTGTGTAGAAATCTGTCATTTTATACAGAAAAACACCGACCTTTATTAATAAAGGGTCGGTGTTGGATGTTTTAGATCGTTTGGTGTGTGTTCAGGAAGCGAGTCATCTCTTCGTAGAACTTGTCAAACTGTTCAATATCCATTTGCTGTGCTGAATCCGATAATGCTACGGCTGGATCCGGATGAACCTCTGCCATAACGCCGTCTGCTCCTACTGCAATTGCCGCTTTCGCTGTTGGAAGCAATAAGTCTTTACGGCCAGTGGAATGTGTAACGTCCACGAATACCGGTAAATGTGTTTCTTGCTTCAAGATTGGAACAGCAGAGATGTCCAGCGTGTTTCGAGTAGCCGTCTCATATGTACGAATTCCTCGCTCACATAGCATAATCTCCGTATTACCTTTAGAAATAATATATTCAGCTGCATTGACGAACTCAGAAATCGTTGCAGACATTCCGCGCTTTAGAAGGACTGGCTTATTGACCATTCCAGCTTCTTTTAACAGTTCAAAGTTCTGCATGTTACGCGCACCGATTTGAATCACATCGACGTATTCGAGTGCTTCCTCTAAGTGCGATGGTGTAATGATTTCTGTGACGATAGAAAGTCCAGTTTCATCTGCAACTCGCTTTAGAATTTTTAAGCCTTCAAGCCCTAAACCTTGGAAATCATATGGAGATGTACGTGGTTTGTAAGCTCCCCCACGAATCATCGTTAATCCTTTTGCTTTGATGGACTTGGCTACCGCCAAAACCTGTTCGTAAGATTCTACTGCACAAGGTCCAAATACGAAAGATGGATGTCCGTCTCCGATTTTATGGCCGTTTACGTCAACAATCGTGTCTTCAGGTTTTTTAGTACGGGATACGAGCAATGCATTCTTCTGCTCATCTTGCTGTACTTCAAGTGCCGACATGAAAATAGATTTAAATACCTGCTCAAGGATACCGTCTGGTAAAGGGCCATGGTTTGACTTCTTTAAGACGTTGAGCATCTCGCGTTCACGAATCGGATCATATCTATTTACACCTTGCTTTTCTTTTAACTTACCAATTTCTTGGATAACGCCTGTGCGTTCATTGATCAATCGTAGAATATCTAAGTTCAACTGATCGATAATACCTCTCAACTCACCTAAATCTTGCTTGCTCATAATACCTGTCTCCTCCCCGTACATATCTTCCTTTTCTAACACCGGAATCTATGGTACATTTTTATATAATAGACCTAGTATAATGAATACTCTTAGAAAAGTCACGCAATTTCATCAAATAATTATATATTCATTATTTTCACATAGAAAAAAACTTGAAAAGAGGTTGGAAATCCTGGCTACTAAGTTATTCGCTCTCGACATCGGAACGCGCACCGTTGTAGGGATTGTACTAGAAGAACAAAATGATTCATTCCATATTGTGGACTTGATTTCTAAAGAACATAAAGAGCGATCGATGATTGATGGACAAATACATAATATTTTAAGCGTGGCGTCTATAATTCAAGAAATAAAAGAAGAATTGGAACTGATTCATGGTCCTCTACATCGCGTCAGTGTTGCGGCAGCGGGTCGTTCATTGAAGACAGCAGAGGGAACTGTGACGGTAGATATTTCAGATCGCACATTAATGTCCAATGAAGACATTAATCGATTGGAATTAGCAGCTGTACAACATGCACAGGAAAAATTACTATCCGCTCATCAATCACAAGAGGATGATCACTATTATTGCGTAGGTTATTCTGTTTTATACTACAAATTGCAAGACGAAAAGATCGGTAGTCTCATTGATCAAAAAGGGAAGTCAGCGACCGTAGAAGTCATTGCTACATTTTTACCACGAGTCGTTGTAGAATCCTTACTTGCCGCGTTAAAGCGTGCCGATTTGGAAATGGAGGCTTTAACACTCGAGCCAATCGCTGCTATTCATGTGCTCGTTCCCCCTTCCATGAGACGATTGAATATCGCATTGGTCGATATTGGTGCTGGCACATCTGACATTGCCATTGTCAGGGATAACACCGTCACAGCATATGGAATGGTACCCGTTGCAGGAGACGAAATGACTGAAGCGCTAAGTGCACATTACTTGCTCGATTTTCCTATTGCTGAACAAATGAAACGTCAAATCCAGAGTCAAGACATATTGACATTTCAAGACATTTTAGGATTTGAACAAAAAATCCCTTCAGAAGAAGTGATTGATGTAATTAGACCTTCAGTGAAACATGTAGCACTGTCGATCGCAAATGAAATCAAACGATTGAATCTCAACTCTTCTCCACAAGCCGTCATGATTGTGGGAGGTGGTGGATTAACACCTACTCTGACGAAAGAAGTGAGTATGCAACTCGATCTTCCTGAAAATCGTGTGGCGATTCGAAGTCTTGAAGCACTCTCCGGAGTTACACTTTCAGACCAAATCGAAGCTTCTCCTGCACTCGTAACGCCAATCGGTATTGCGATTGCAGCACAAAGGTCTCCCATTCATTACATTACCTTAACAGTCAATGACCAAGCTGTTCGATTATTTGAACTTAAAGAGCTCACAGTGGGCGATACACTCCTAGCCGCCCGTGTTACTGCACGTCAGTTATACGGTAGACCCGGACTCGCACTAACTGTAAAAGTAAACGGGCGTTGGAGAACACTTCCTGGCGAGCACGGCTCATCTACAACCATCCTATTAAACGGTACTGAAGCCAGCACTAAGGACCCTGTTCACAATCATGACTGTATCGAGCTATTGTTTGGTAAAGACGGCACTGACGCCACAGCGACAGTCAGAGACTTGGTAGATGCGCCTGAAACAATATGTTTTGAGCTCGACGGAGTAACGCAGACGATTACGGGTGAAATTTTGCTTAACGGAAAGGCGGTCGCAATTGATACCGAGATTGCGGATCGAGATGAACTAACTGTGAATCCAGCGAATCGAATACAAGACGTACTAACGTCTCCTATACATTCTGGTACAGATTCCTTCATTGTGACATGGAACGGAACTCCCCACCGCCTAAAGAAACGCGAAACCCTCTATATCGCAAACGGACAAGAAGTGTCTGCTGACTATCAAATTCACGCAAACGATATCATTGAAATGCGCCAACATGCCTCCCTTTCCTTAAAGGAAATAGCAAGGGATTTAGATATTGTGCTAGAAGAGCGTGCCGATGTAACATTTAATGATGAACCTGTGACGATCAAAAAACCACGAACCGCTGTGTATGTAAATGGACAACTGGCTAGTCTGGACTACCAAGTACAAGCTAATGACCATGTGGAGTTTAAATCGTTGCCCACTTCTCCTATACTATTCAGTGATGTATTTTCATTCACTGATTTTTCCTTACCGTCCCAATCCACCACTTCCTATCAATTACTGCGTAATGGCGAATCCATTCGCTTTGATGAATTGATATTCGGTGGAGATCAACTACGTATTCTATTTGTGTAACAGCTACGCTGTGCGGAAGTAACGCATGGCGTAGCTTTTTCTTTATGGCTGCTCTGACTAATCGTATCCATAGAAAAAACCTTCCCGTAAAGGAAGGTTTTCGTTATTATTTAGAATGAATTTTGTTGTTGTTGTTTGAAGATGAGTTGTTAGCTTTAGATTGATTTGTATTCTTTTTAGCGGAAGCATTTGCATTAGGAGATTTAGTATCATTGTTTTGGTTAGCAGATTTGTCGGCTTTAACTTGGTCTGCATTTTTATTTGTTGTTTCTTTTACTTTTGAAAGTTCCCCTGACTTTTCATTGTTTTCTTTTGAACTTTTATAATCAGTTGCCTCTTCGCCTTCAGATGATACAGTACCATCGTCCATTGGAACATTTGTTTTTGATTTAGCAGACTTCACTTTGTCAACTAGCTGTTCTGACTGTTCTTGCAAGTTTTGAGACAACTCAGAAGTCTTCTCTTTTGCAGCTGTAGTAAACGCTGCAGTTTTTTCTTTTGCCGTGTCCGTCAAGTCAGCTGTGTAATCTTTTGCTGCACTTGAAAATTCCACTGCTTTATCTTTTGCTGTGCTTGAAAACTCTACCGCTTTATCTTTTGCTGTTGAGCTCAATTCAATACTCTTGTCTTTTAATTGTGAAGCTTGTGTAGTGAAATCTTCACGCATTTCACGGCCTGTCTTCGGTGCTAAGAACAATGCAGTCGCAGCGCCGATTACCCCACCGATGATTGCGCCAGCAATGAAACTACCTGTACCATTACTATCCTCATCATACAGATCATGAGTTGAACGATATGTGTAGTTCGCTGGATATTGTGGTTGGCCATACGTATTTGAGTAGTTACCTTGGTTGTCGTTATAGTTCGGTTTGTTTTCTGTCATTTTTCTTCCTCCTGTGAATTAACTATTTTTGTATGTTTTAAAGGAAAATGCTTGTACTAGGAGCGCGATTTGTATACTGTCCAACCAGCGGACGTTTTAGGTTGCCGTTCTTTTACTTGATCATATAGATTAACTGCAACGGTTCCCCACTGTACGACTTGCGCGATTTTGTCACTGTTTTGTTCAGCGTTTGTAGTTACTGAGTTTGAGATCCGATGAACTGATTGATTGAGAGTGTTCACTGAGTCACCTACTCCTTTTACTGCATCCACCACAGTGTTCAGCTTGTCCGCTTTTCCTTGTAAATCTTCGGCTAGCTGATTGGTCTTTTGAAGAAGTTGTGTACTTTCTGTAGTCACTCCCTCTAATTGCTTTGATAAGTCACCTACTGTATGCGAGACACTCTGTAAAGATGTCTTTAACGACCCCAGTGTCATAGCCAGACTTACACAAAGAATAAGAAATGCGATTGCGGCAATCACTGCTGCAACGTAAAGTAAATTGATCACTTACGTTATCCTCCTAGAGCATATTCTTACGAAAACTTTACCCCTCTTTGAGAGTTTCTAAACTTTTCGTCCTATACTCCTGTTCGACATAACTGGGTGATATCCTTTATCGAAACCAAAAAACCTAAAAAAAAAGAGAGAAACAGCCCTCTCATAAAAGATTAGGCTGTTTCTTCTTTCGTAATATCAGAAGTGAATTGTTTTAAATATAATTGGATATCTCCAGCTCCCATAAAAAGAATGACAGAATTTTCATGTGCTGCTAAATCTGACATATCTTCTATCTTCAAATGTTGGGAGTTGGGGATTTTATCTATCAAATCGTGAATCGTTAAGCTACCGACTTTCTCCCGTGCAGAACCGAAGATGTCACATAAGTATACATGATCTGCTTCAGACAGACTTTCTGCAAATTGATCTAACATCGCTGCTGTTCTGCTGAATGTATGCGGTTGGAATACCGCAATCACTTCACGGTTCGGATATTTTTGACGTGCAGAATCCAATGTTGCACGGATTTCGGTAGGATGATGTGCATAATCATCTACAATGATACGGTCATCTACTTCCATGACAGAAAAACGTCTTTTTACGCCTGTAAACGTCGCAAAGCGTTCATTCACAATGTCAGCTGGAATATCTTCATAATGACATAGTGTAATTACACTCAACGCATTTCTAATAGCATGATCGCCTGTTAATACAATGGTGAAACGGTGATAGAATTCATTTCGAATGAACACATCAAACGAACAACCATTTTCATCTTTTTCAATATTTGCTGCGTAAAAGTCATTGGATGAATCCAAGCCATAATAGACAATCGGAACTTGACATTGAAGTTTTTGAAGATTGTCGTCGTCACCACAAGCGATTAATGCCTTCTTCACTTGGCTCGCCATCTGGCCGAAAGCGCTCAAAATATCGTCCAGACTTGTGAAATAATCCGGATGATCGAAATCAATATTCGTCATGATGGCATAGTCTGGATGGTAGGCCAAAAAGTGTCGTTTGTATTCACACGCTTCAAATACAAAGTTCTTCGCATTCTCGATACCTTTACCTGTACCATCCCCTATTAAGTACGATGTTGGCGCAAAGCCACCCAATACATGCGCAAGCAAACCCGTTGTAGACGTTTTGCCATGCGTACCCGTTACACCTATGGAAGTAAATTGTTCCATATAGTCGCCTAAGAAATCATGGTAACGAATAACTTCTATACCAAGTTCTGCTGCTCGTAGTAATTCAGGATGATCATCTTTAAATGCGTTTCCTGCAATCACTTTCATGCCCGGCTGAATATTATTTTCGTCAAATGGCAGTACTTTTATATTTCGTTCATGCAAGGGATCTTCGGTGAAAAAGTATTTTTCCACATCAGACCCTTGAACTTCATACGAAGAGTCATGTAGCAACTGGGCAAGGGAACTCATTCCCGATCCTTTGATACCAGTAAAATGTAACAATGTCATATTGAAACCTCCCGGGAGTTCTTTCATCCCACTTTTTATCTTCCATTGTCCAATAATGGATGAGAAGATTATTTCTTGTCATAGTATACCATGCGTTCGATCAAACCTTTAGATTGGAACGATGCATTCGTTATTTCATGAAACTTTCAAATGCTTGCTCAGTCAAAAAGACGTCGCGTGGTCTGCTCCCTCTTTGCTCAGATATAAATTGATTAGCTTCCATTCGGTCGATTAACTTTGCCGCCCGGTTATAACCGATGCTGAAATGGCGCTGTAATGCCGAGGTGGATGCACTCCCCTGCTCCATGACAAAGTTGCAGGCTTGCTCAAATAATGGATCCGATTCCTCTTCTCGGACAGCGGCTGCCAGCAAATCCTCTTGGCCGAATAAGTAATTCGGTTCTGCTTCATTACGAACATGTTCTATTATACGCTCGATTTCATCATCCGTGACAAATGTCCCCTGAAGACGGACAGGAGCCGATTGGCCATTACCTAAATACAGCATATCTCCCTTACCAAGTAAACGATCTGCCCCTATTGAATCTAAGATGGTTCTTGAATCTACTTGGGAAGACACAGCGAATGCTATACGAGTCGGGATATTAGCTTTAATCGTTCCGGTAATGACATCAACAGAAGGTCGCTGAGTTGCGATGATTAGATGAATACCACATGCCCTAGCTTTCTGAGTGATTCGGCTGATCGACACTTCTACGTCCGCAGGTGCCATCATCATTAAATCTGCTAACTCATCAATCACTACTAGAATATAAGGCATCTTTAAAGAGAAACGTCGTGATGCCATGACCATTTCGTTATAGCGTTCAATATTACGTACACTGGAATGCGCAAACAGTTCATAGCGTCTTTCCATCTCATTAACTGCCCATTTCAATGCCGCAGTCGCTGCTTTTACATCTGTAATAACCGGACTTAACAAGTGTGGAATGCCGTTGTATGGTGCCAATTCCACCATTTTCGGATCAATGAGCAATAGTTTCAGATCATGATGTGAAGCCTTATACAGCAAACTGATCAGTATAGAGTTGATACAAACGGATTTTCCGGAGCCTGTAGCACCCGCAATCATTCCGTGTGGCATCTTCCGTAGATCAATGGTTTGCGGCTCCCCTGTCAAACTAAGCCCTAATACTGCTTCTAGGGGCGAGTCTGATGTCTTAAATGAATCGCTGTCAATAACCTCTGAAATTCGAACCGCACGTGTTTTACGATTCGGAATTTCAATACCAATCATACTTGTACCTGGAATCGGCGCTTGGATACGAATATCTCTAGCTGCCAACGCCAATTTTAAGTCGTCGGTAAGATTTCGAATTTTACTTACTTTCGTCCCTTGCATCACCGTTAACTCAAACATTGTCACGGCAGGACCTTGTACAGCTTGTTCAACTGTTGCCTGCACAGCGAAGTACGAAAGAGTTTCTTCTAACGTAGCGGACTGCGCCGCAAGCCACTCCTCATCAACGATTTCTTCTTCCGGAGGTGCCAAGTATTGCATCGTCGGGAATCCATAATGTGGTGGTTCTTCTTCGATGATTTCCTCTTCAGGCTCTTCTACAATCGTTTCAGAAGTTGTAGCGACCATTTCGGTTACTTCAACGTGAGATTCTACTGTAATAGATTCTGGTTTTTCAATAGAACCCAGTTCTTCCACGTTCAGTTCTACACTATTCTCCTGTTGTTCAAGCTGTACCGATTGTGCATCTTCCGGCGATTCTGTTTGTCCCGCAACAGGGTGATCTGCTTCGTTTTCGACTGACGCTTCCTCAACTAATTCTTTCTTTGCTGCATTAGCTGCAATGAGCTCTTCTACTCTTGCCGCTAATTTTTCTTTATCAGATTTAAGCATCAAGACATTAAAAGGCACAACTTTTTCTTTCTTAGCTGGTTGTACTGGCTCCTCTTGATCATCCATTTCGAATTCTACTTCATTCGATTCTAATTCATTCGTTTCTACTTCTTCTTCTTCTTCTTCTTCTTCTTCTTCTTCTATTGTAACGGTTACAAGCGCTTCCGAATCTACTACAATTTCTTCTGTTTCAGTTGCAACATCGTCATACGTTTTTACTTCTGTTTCTACTTCTATATTTGCTTGCGCAGTATCTTCCGTTTGTGCAAAGACTTCTTGCGATTCTTCTGGCGCCACAATCGTTACTTGAGCTTCTTCGATTTCATCATGCTTATCGTCGTGTGCAGCTACTTCTAGTGACTCTTCTTCCACTTGTGTTTCTTCAGTCTGTTCCACTAGTTCCGTAGGATTTTCTGATACTTTTAATTTGGGTTCTTCTACTTTTTGAGTATGTTCTTCCGCTGAGGTCATCTCCGACTGTCTTTTTTCTGATGAACTAGCAAACAATGGTGCTTTATTTGGTTGTTGGTTAGAAATCAACGACAATGGCAATTCTCCGTCGTGGTCTTCAAATTGTTCATGTAACTCTTGATCTTTCATATCTTTCTTCTCTATGACCGATTCCATAGCCTCACTGATTGGAGAACTAGTGTTCAATCCGTAGATAGGTGAAGGCACGTGCGAAGGCGAAAATGGCCTTCTAAATATCTTTGGCCTCTCTACTTTCACAGGTTCCTCTTGATGACGAGATGGTACTTCTGGTTCAGGGCGTCGCGACTCATAGGGCTCAATACGTTGCGGCTCCGAGTGCATGGTACGTTCTTGCTTTCTTCCGGTAAACGGTAGAGGCAATGGATTCGATGTCGGTGGAATGATATGAGAAAAATCACGTTTTGCTTCTGCACGGTAGACATTTCCACTTCGCTCATAACGACCTGGCCAACGTTCATTCTGTTCTAAAGGAAGTATTTCATACGGCTCTTCTTCTGTTATTTCATCTTTTTGTAAATAATCTTTCGTATATTCATCATGATGGGTCTGTGGTTCCCATCCATAAATTTCGTAGTCAGAAACTATCGGAAACCGAAAGTTTGTTTTTTTATCTTCATCAAGATCTTCGTTTTGGTTTTGTTTTTGATTTAGGTTTTTATTTTGGTTTAGATTATTTTTATCATGAGTATTTTCAGTAGTTGGTTGTTCAAATAATGGGTTGTTTTTTTCAGTGCCTTCTTGCATTTGCTGAAGGCGTCTTTTCATATTCCGTAGCCAGCTCAAATATATCACTCTTTTCATATCAATCATTTCATTTTAACAGGTTACCTAGGAGGAAATCAAACAGTTCTATGTTCTTTCTGTATAAAATGATGATTTGTAACCCTTTGTAACAATAATACAAAAAAGCTTTTGCTACAAGCCTAATGAGGCTTATGCAAAAGCTTTTTCCTATGGATATATTTACAATTTACCTTCGAAAGCTTCTCCGACTTTCTTATCGTCTTCTAATACGAGGATTCCTTTTGCGTCGGGCGCATCTTGCAGATTGAGTTCTTTAGCAGAACAAATCATACCAGACGAAGCGACACCACGAAGTTCCGCATCACGAATGACCATACCTGAAGGCATTACAGCGCCTACTTTTGCTACGACTACTTTCTGTCCGGCTTCCACATTAGAGGCTCCACAAACGATTTGCAATGTTTCATCGCCTACATCTACCTGGCAAATGTTCAATTTATCTGCATTTGGATGCTTTTCCTTTTCAGCAACATAGCCTATAACGAATTTTGGAATGAAGTCCAATTCCAATTCTAACGCAATGTCATTTTTCTCTAAAGCTTCTTGTATTTGTTCGCCAAGCTCTTCTGTCAGTTCTACTTGACCTACTGTTGAAACAGTGAAATAACTGGATGCATCAAATAAATTGAACGCGACTACAGTTTCTGTCTCTTCATTTTTAATCAACGCGACATTATTTTTTCTTTCCACAGTAATTGCTGCAGGTCTTTCCGTTGTAAGTTGAACGAACAATACGTCGCCAACACCTTCTGGATTATAAAATATATTCATTTTTTCTGATCCCTTCTTGCCAATCTATTTTTCGCCATAATGAAAATCGGTTCAAGCTTACCATCTTCATAAATGAAAGACAATGATGTAACTGGTACGGCACCTGTTGTGAAAAACTGCATCGCGATCTGCGCCACGACGTCATAGCCTGTTTCATTCCGTATATCTCCAATGATTAACACATCTTGGTGAGGAACAGAAACGACCATATGCCCTTGTATTTTTTGTTCCATTTCTCTCATGAATGGCTGATTCAATATTCTGCTCGCATCATATCCATCGTTATTGTTGATGAAGTAGAATATATTATCAGATACGACATCTTGCTTATACGTTGTCGGTAACGACTTCACTTTAAACATTGCGACTTCCTGTATTTCCTGTTCTGTCATCTGCAGATCGGACAGCATCCCTTGATCAATCAAGCGATACGTGTTCCCTAAATCCAGCGCATAGAAAATTCGTGTTTCTGCTGTATGCTCTTTCGTTAAGAAAGCTTGTCCTGCGGAACTTTCAGTTGGGAATGAAGTCGAACGGATGACAGGATAAATCGTATTTTCTCCCGCAAAGCCTTTTGCCTGTTCTTGCTCCATAGCGCGAAACGTCTCTTGGACGGTATACACCACTTCATCGATTGCGCGTTCGTTTTTCTGTTCATACTTGGATAGAATTTCAGGTAATGAAATATCCATGCCTTTATGAAGAGTATGGTGGACAATCCGCAATTTATCTGCCCGACGATCAAATTGCCAATCGAAGTTCTCTTTAGGTAAGCGTTTCTTTAGTTCTTCTACCAAATCTTCAGCTTCCATTCGTTAACCCTCTCCTTCAATACTCATAATTACTTACTCGTCGTCATGTTGAACCGAACGAGCAATTTCCATCATCATTTCTACATATGCTTTGGTATTTTCTTCATCTGTCACAGTTTCAACTTTCGCCCCGCCTACGTTGGCGATTAACTCTACTTGTTTCTCACCTTTTTGTATGACCGCAACAAAGCCAAATGCTTCATCTTTAGAAAATGTTTGTGCACCTACTAAATCATCCGGTTCATCCGTTAATAGTACGTCATAATAGACTTGACTATTTTTCTTTTCATTCGGATTAACTGTTAGATAAAATGAATCATTTCGTTTAGTTAAAACAATCTGTTGGGAAGTTGATTCTTTATCCATTCGTAGAGTTGGCGGTTTATAGAATTCAATATCGCCCACCGTTTGATTTGGTTTTTTGCTATTTAGTTCGAATGCTTTTTTTGCTGAAACAAATGCATCGTCAGTACGAACTTCCACTTTTTGATTACATCCTACCAACACGACAGCTAGTAGCAACAGCAAGAAAACCTTTCCACTTCGCAACATTCAGGTTCCCCCCTTCTCTACCTTCGTTCAAATTTCTATCAGTCCTATTCTAATCGCACCCCGACGCTATTGCAATCGTCAGCTCTGTATCGACATGCTATACAAGAGCTGGCCAATCAATAATTGCATGATATGTTCAAATAACGCATCCCTTGGTACAAGTTGTGCCGTTAACATCCCCATAGCCCCTTCTGACATGCGAACATTTTGCTTTTTAAAATAGGCATCCACCGCATCACCGAGTTCATTGCCACGGCGAATTTCGTCGGCCAATTCTTCTGGTAAAGGGATTTGTGCTCCCGCAGCAGTAAACGTTTTGCCGTCCGGTGTGGTGAGGGCGCCCCAATTGCAGAGATACATCGTGCCAAAAAGCATATGAACTCCGCCTTCTAAACCTATTCCATAAGCATTCTTTGCTACAGTGACTGAACGATTGATTGCGCCTTGCCGTGTTTCTTCCTCACTCATCGGCTGTGCGCTGACGCCTGACGGAACGGACGCAAAGGAAATCATACTGTTCTCCACGTAACGTTCAACGACCCGAACTACCGCACGCTTTTTCGCCTGATTTTCAGAGCCAAGAACAAATTCCATTCCACATCCTCATTTCATTTCTAGTCGTTTAGCCATTTTGTTTAATAGTTTCCACAGTTGTTTTATCACATGCTTTTACTAGTTTTGTAATTAATTCTTTCGCTGCTGCATAATCATCTGTGTGGATAATGGAAGCCGCAGTATGGATGTAACGAGAACAAATACCGATGACAGCACTTGGCACGCCGTTATTGGCTACATGTACTTGCCCTGCATCCGTACCGCCTTGGGATACAAAGTATTGATACGGTATATTGTGAGTTTCAGCAGTATCTAAAATGAATTCGCGCATACCACGGTGTGTGATCATCGAGCGGTCCATAATACGTAACAACGTTCCTTGACCCAATTGTCCAAATTCTTTTTTATCGCCACTTGCATCATTTGCAGGACTTGCATCGAGTGCGAAGAATAGATCAGGATCTATCATACGTGCTGCCGTTTGCGCGCCACGTAAGCCGACTTCTTCCATAACGGTTGCCCCTGAATACAATGTATTCGGCAACGTTTCGTCTTTCACTTCTTGCAACAGTTCTATAGCAAGACCGCAACCATAGCGGTTATCCCATGCTTTGGCCATAATCTTTTTGGGATTAGCCATCGGTGTGAACGGACAAATCGGCAAGATTTGCTGACCGGGACGAATACCAAAACGCTCAGCATCGGCTTTGTCGTCAGCGCCAACATCAATCAGCATATTTTTGATGTCCATTGGTTTTCTGCGCTCTGCGTCACTCAACAAGTGCGGTGGGATAGAACCGATCACACCGGGAATTTCTGCATCTTCCGTGATGATCTGGACTCGCTGAGCCAATAACACTTGGTTCCACCAGCCTCCCAACGGCTGAAAACGAAGCATTCCGTTATCTGTAATACCTGTTACCATGAAGCCGACTTCATCCATATGTCCAGCAACCATAATTTTCGGCTCGTCTTCTTTTCCGTGACGAACACCAAACACGCCACCGAGACCATCTTGAATAATTTCATCCGAGTTCTGTGCCAACTGCTCGCGCATAAAAGCCCGGACACGGTATTCATTACCTGGTGCGCCCGGAAGTTCAGTCAATGTACGAAATAACGCCAATGTTTCTTTTTTCATCTAAATCCCTCACTTTTTAATTGTCTATGTGTAGTATATCCACATAGTAAACAGATGAATACTAATTAGGTTACAAATGTACTTTACACAAAAATGCCATATTCTGCCGATTAGTATAATCGGAAACGCTTTTGAATCGCCATGTACTTTTAAACTATGTTACACTATAAGAAAAGATTTGCGAAGGAGGCTGCAATTAGCCATGAGAGTAAAAGACTTTTTAGCTGGAATTTTAACTGGTGTTGCTGCAGGCGTAGTAGTGAATGAGGCATTTAATCGTTACAATGAAGAAGTACCTGCTGATAACGTATTGAAAAAAGTAAAAGATGCATTTAAAGAAGAAGGTCCAATCGACGGTTCGTGGATCGTTATGAAACCAGAACCTTACACAAATCACGTGATTTCTATGGATGTTTACCGTGGTGGCGTTTCACGCATGAAAGACGGCAAACTGGAGCAATTTGAATTCGCAGCCGATGCGAAAACAGGCACTGTCGTAGAGCTAGTTCGTCAGTAATCAGTAATTAAATAGACGTAAAGAGGCTATCCGAGAAGTATCTACTTCTTGCGATGGCCCCTTTTTTGATTGGGTGAATTTTAAGTGCGAGGTGTATGCAGAAAGATTTGAAGAACGGCCCTATCTTCACTTTAACGCGTAGTCCAGCTTAAGATGTTATGTACTATCTTTTAAAATGTACTTCTCCATACAGAAAAAGACAAACCCCTCGTAAAACGGATTTGCCTTTAGCACTTAATGTTTAACATTGCATAAGGTTTCCAGCTCAAGAACACAACACCAGTTGATCGTAAGTGGAAGGCGGCGAGTGCAAAAGCCGTTCTTCGTAACAGCTCTTCCCGGAGGATCAGCGTGCGCCTTGAGATCCCGCAGAAGCGAAGCGCACAAGGAAGCTCAAGCCACGCCTTCGGGAAAGCGTCCGCCTGGAACGTCGATCAACTGCGCACTCCCACTCCCCTCACTAAATCACTTGAATTTGCACTTAACCCCTCACCGAGTACGAGGCAAGCTATCTACAATCGTCTTTCCATCTTCACTAAACTTCGCCATGCGATACACCGCATCATGATAGAAAATAAACCCATACTCGTTTGGAAGCGCTTCCTTCATTAAGCGCTCTTTTGCAAAAATCGAGTCCATTGGATAATCATCATACGCAAGTACCCACAAAGGATTCGTATGTGCATGCGTCGGCATAATATCCGCCATATGAATTAACGTCTCGCCGCCTTGCTCAAGCTTAATTACACAATGGCCGTCACTATGACCGCCCGTATGAATCATCTTAATACCTGGTGCTACTTCAATCTCCCCTTCAAACGTCTCAACTTGACTTTGAATTGGCTCCCAGTTTTCCTTCCAATACGTATTGCGTGAGCGAATATTCGGTTCTCTCATTTCATCCCACTCTACTTGTGAAGTATAGATCTTGGCATTTTTAAATACGGACACCAGCTGATCACCTTCCCACTGTGTCAAACCTGCCGCGTGATCATTATGAAGATGGGACATTAACACAACATCAATATCGTCAGGCGTCATGCCAAGCTCTTCCAAACTTTCCTCTACACGCGTTTCGGCACGTACACCCAAGTTACGCTTTTGCTTGTCGTTCAACTTGCCTTTTCCGATCCCGGAATCAATTAAATAATTTTTATCTTGATATTGAATGAGAATGGGGTCTGTTCGTAGTTCAATTAAATTGTTTTCATCTGTTTCATAGCGTCTTGACCATAGAGCCTTCGGAACGACTCCGAACATCGCACCCCCGTCTAAAAAGTTTACGCCTCCGTCTAACCACGTTAGTTTCATATCATGAAAAGTTAGTTGATCCAAAATAATTCCTCCCTACATTCCTTTAGTAACTGTTGTATAGACATTGTACTTTTCCACTGAGCCCTAGAGCTTCAGCAGAAAAGTACAATGTCCAACAGCTTTTACTCTCTTGTCGATTAGAATTTGCTTTGATATTGTGCTTCCAGACGATAAATCGGCTGACCTTTACTCGAAAACTTTTCTTCGTACTCGGTTAACACATTGTCTTCAGGCATGTTTGCATGTAAATCGAGTGAAACGGAAAGTAATTTCATCCCATAGTCCGTCATGGAAACAAGAGAATATTCAAACAGCGAACGATTATCTGTCTTAAAGTGAATTTCTGCATTCGTTTTCAAAACACCTTCATATTTCGCTAAAAAGTTTGGATGTGTCAATCGACGCTTTTCATGACGACCTTTAGGCCATGGATCAGAAAAGTTTAAATAGACACGATGAATTTCCGAATCTGCGAAAATGGATTCCAACTCTTCCCCATTAGCACGCATCAAACGTAGATTCGAAGGTTTTTCCGCTTCAATCGCTTTCTCTAAGGCGGATACAATGACATTATCGAAATGTTCGATGCCAATGTAGTTAATTTCTGGATTAGCTAATGCCATTCCAATGATAAATTGACCTTTACCTGTACCCACTTCAATATGGATTGGCGCATCGTTTCCGAATTCTTCAGTCCAACGATTCTTTTTGCCTTCCGGATCCAAAATCAATACATCCGGATGCTCTGCCATGAAACCTTTAGCCCACGGCTTATTTCGTAAACGCATAATCAGTACACTCTCTCTTTTTCAGTAAATTCTTTTCTATTGCTCTTCAATGATTTCTTCCGCATCAAACAACCGACTCATCGCTGTAGTTTGTGCATGATCCAATATTGCTTGTGCGGCTTTAAATTGCGTATGTTTCATAGGACTCGGATTACTGCATAACTTTGTCAGCCATTGTTCATATGTTTTGCGATCAATGGTTGTCACCTCAAACGGAGTGCCAGGATAGTCAATATAGCCATTTCTCGATACAATCAGCTTCTTGATCGGGATTTCCACTTTCGCCGCTCTGAAAAATGATGTAACCACTTTCTCCATTCTACTAAGCGCTATTGTTGGATTCAGCACCTTCGCTTCCTCTTCACCGAACTTCTTCAGCCAAAACCTTTCGCCACTACCTATGTATGCAGCCATTCTTTCATCTTCTAGCACTGTGATGCAATAGCATGTAGTAGGAGCTAATAAGATGATATCCAACTCGACAGGTGCCTTATTGACTTTAACGATTGGATAATAAAGCAACAAGAAGCTATCAGGTAAACGCAGTGTCAGTTGCTTCAACAATGGATCAGAAAAATACTTTGGATCTACACGGGATCGGTCATACAGAGTAGAGCTAGCCCACTTTAATTGGAATTGAAACAATTGATCCCGATAAGCACTTTTTAACTGTTCCACATTCGAAGGTTGACTTGAAATAGAAGCTTGAAAATCCCAATCATTCTCTTGATCTTCTACCGCTTGTTCAGAAATAGCGGACGCTTGTGTCAATTCCACGTCTGGTTGTTTACGCCATTTTTTGAATAATACCGTATACCATTTCGAAGGCACTTCTACATCCTTAGAAAAAGTAGCCGCTTGCTCCGCATATATATCCACCCCGTGCTCCCATTGTTTTTTAATACGTTTCCATTGGTAGCGCTTCAGACGGATAAATTGTGTCGGATAACGAGTTAAATCATTCTCGTAGCGTGAAATATAATCCGCAAGTTTAATTAGCTGGGCCATTTGATTCTCTTTCCTTATGATGGCCAGCCGCCACTAACTTCGGAATTTGTGCCTCAAATGCTTCTTGTAACTTTCTTGTCAACGGCCCCGGAACTCCTTGTCCTATAGGTTGCATATCTATAGTAATAACCGGTGTGATTTCAGCATTCGTAGACGTATAGAAAAATTCATCCATTTCTAACGCTTGTGGCAATGTGAATTCTTCTTCTTTAACTGGAATCGCTAACTTCTCTGCTATCTGCAACACGACACGACGTGTAATTCCGTTAAGAATGAAATGATTGGCAGGATGTGTATACAGGGTACCATCCTTAATTCCAAATGCATTGGAAGATGAGCCTTCACGCACTAACCCATCCCGTACAAACAATGCTTCTTGACATCCATGATCAAACGCCTCTTGTTTCGCCATGACATTGCCAAGCAAATTTAAACTTTTTATATCACAACGAAGCCAACGCATATCTTCAACAGACTTCATCGCAGCGCCTTGTTGAAGAAATTGCAAAGGACGAGCATTTTCCACGGCATAGCCAATCATGACAGGCACACTGTTTTCTGGGAAATGATGCGCACGTGGCGCCACACCGCGAGTGACTTGTATATAAATATGTCCAACAGTTATTTGATTATCCGACTGTAGCTTTTGTACGATTTCAAGTAACTCATCGAGTGTATACGTCAGGTTCACACGAATTTTTTCTGCACTCTCGAGTAATCTCTCCAAATGTTCTTTCGCTGTGTACAAGGCACCATCATATACTTTAATTACTTCATAGACTCCATCACCAAAAACATACCCACGATCATTCACCGAAACGTTCAATTTATCTTCCGTTAGGTATTCCCCATCTTTGAAATAGATCACACAACCGCCACCCTTCCTATATGAAACCTTAAGCCATATTACCGCCAGTTTCCTCTTTTTCTATTTTCACATGTTTATGGCATAAAATCAATTAGACCTTATTAGAGTGAGAGCCATTTTTTCTATTCATCTCTTAAGAACAGCTAACTCGGTAACTAGTAAACTATTTATTCTAATTCTTTCAAAAGTATAAGCGAAAACATGTGCGCTTTCACATAAAATACGTTATACTACTATTGTCAGAATCATTCACTTATTATTCTGGCATAGCGTAGAAAGAAGGAGCGAATCAGGAAAGGTAATATCAAAGAATACCCCAACATAATTCTTTTGATATGTTGGCATGAAAATATGAAGATGAAGGAGTGGTTTCTTAAATGAACCCAGCTACCGATCGCATGTTAATTCGTATCAAAGATGTCTATCTGTTCATTCGGGATAACGGAAAAGTAACAACGGAGGCCGTAGCGGAGGAATTCAATATTTCACCCCGCACTGCACAACGTGACTTAAATGTTCTGGAGTACAATGAATTGATTAAGAGCTCAGTCCGCGGCGAATGGACGACGACGTCCAAGAAAGTGAAATTATCTTCCTGATGTAGCTTCCTATATACAAATGTACAACGCAAAAAGGCTGATGCTTTTGCATCAGCCTTTTTGCCTGGAACGATCAACTTCTTTTAGTTGCAGCAATTCCGCTTCTGTTAGCTCACGGTATTCCCCTAGTTCCAATTCTGGATCCAATTCAAGCGGTCCCATTGTTAACCGCTTCAAATACACCACTTTTTTCCCTACCGCTTCAAACATCCGCTTCACTTGATGAAACTTGCCTTCTGTAATCGTCAGTTCAATCTCCGACTCTTCAGCAGAATGCAATATGTGTAGAATACCAGGCTTCGTTTCATAGCCATCGTCTAAAATCACCCCACGCGCAAAAGCTTCGGTGTCTTCTTCCGTTACCATTCCAGCCACTCTCGCATAATACGTTTTTGGCACTTCTTTCTTCGGCGACAATAAATTATGTGCAAGCTTCCCATCATTGGTCAGCAGCAATAACCCTTCTGTGTCTTTATCCAAACGACCTACCGGAAACGGTTCGAAATGCCGATCTTCGCTTGCAAGCAAATCAACGACTGTTTGATCACGATGATCTTCCGTCGCAGACAAGACACCAGGCGGTTTATGCATCATTAGGTAGATGAATTCTTTATACAGCACTTCTTCACCTAACAATGAAATCGCATCGGAATGCGGGTCCA
Source organism: Sporosarcina sp. P34 (assembly GCF_002743375.1). Taxonomy (GTDB): domain Bacteria; phylum Bacillota; class Bacilli; order Bacillales_A; family Planococcaceae; genus Sporosarcina. The sequence goes on along the minus strand of NZ_PDZC01000003.1, from coordinate 83,260 downwards.
CGTGCTGAGCAGGATCTTTCATCACTGCCCCATTGACCCGAATCATTCCTTTTTTCAACAGTTGTCGAACTTCTTTACGTGAACCATAGCCTGTATTTGATAATAATTTATCCAGTCTCATTGATTATCCTCCAAGTCCAAAGCGTCTCATCATACGTGTTAGACGATCTCCGAATAATTGTTGTGCTAGTCCTGATTTGATAGCCAAGAATCCATAAATCACCATTCCGACACCTGATCCAATCATGACATACAACAAAGCTTGCCAACGTCCCACTGGAATGTGCGCCATATTCAAGCCTTTATTCGTCAGCCAAACGCCAGCAAACATCACTGCGTTGAAAGCCAATATTAAAAACAAGCGTCTGATGACCATTTGAGATTTATAATTCACTGCTTTTTTAATGACATACAAATTGATACACACTGCTACCGAGTAGCCAATGGCAGTGGCGATAATTGCACCGTTCACTTCAAACAATTTAATCAGCGGAATGTTGATGAGCATTTTCACTAGCAACCCGAGCAATGAAGTGAAGACGATCCATTTATGATGATCAATTCCTTGCAAGATGGCAGCCGTTACGGTGAACAGTGCAAATAGTATCGCTACCGGTGCATAGGAAGCCAAGACACTCGCTCCCGCTACATCGTACTCATATAAGAATTGATAAACTTCATTGTTCAAAACAATTAACCCAATTACCATTGGAATCGTCAAGAACAGCATGATCTGGTACGTTTGATCGAGCGATCGTGTGACACCCTTTTGATTATTAGACGTATAATCCTTTGTGATAATGGAGATGAGCGCCATAGAAAATCCAGTTGCGACCATCACGGGAATCATCACGATCTTATGTGTTAAAAAGTTCAGTTTTGTTAAATATAAATCAGATACACTTGAAAGTCCGATTGATTTCATAGCGCCATTAAATGTAATCATGTCGACGAATTGATAAATTGGATTAATTGTTCCGACCAATACAAACGGTAATACGTACGCGAGGACTTCGGTATAGATTTGTTTCAACGACACCGAACTCGCTGGCGGACTATTCGATAACAAATAATTAAATTCATCCTGATATTTTTTCCAGTAATAGTAGAGACTCCATAGACCAGCGAGCGCTCCGATAAATGCAGCAAACACGGCAAACTGGACAGCAATTTTTGGTGACAAATCCAGTACATTGACGACCACAAAAGCTCCGACGAGCACCACAACGATCCGTACAATCTGTTCAATTAATTGGGAAACAGATGTCGGTTCGAACTTTTGATAACCTTGCAAAAATCCACGGGCTATACTAAGTAACGGTACTGCCAGCAAAGCAAAACTGACCCAACGAATGACCGTTGCGATATCTTGAACCGTGAAAATTTGTTCTTCATCTTTGATGACAAGTTCCGCAATCGGAGTCGCCAGGAAGAACAACGCGAGAAATGATAGAAAACCTGTTAAAGACATGACAAGCATGCCTGATTTCATCAATTTCCGTCCGGTCGCATAATCGCCTAACGCATTGTATTTAGAGACAAACTTTGAAATGGCGAGCGGAGCCCCGGATACTGCAACCGCGAGCGCTAGATTGTAAGGTATGTATGCATATTGATAGAGACCGACACTCTTTTCTCCAACGATTGCATAAAACGGAATTACATACAGTAAGCCGAGTGCCTTCGATAAAAATAAGCCAATCGTTAAAATGGCCGTGCCTTTCAATAAATTGGATGCCATAATTGATTCCTTCCATTCCTAAAGAGATTCTTGTATAGTTTACCCCTCGACACGCTTTTGCACAATCTTTATCTCAAGTCCAAATCAAAAAGCAACGATGCCCATATGGTGTATAATGAAGACAAAATGAAATGAAAGAGTGGTTCTACAATGTATGATGTAATCGTAATTGGTGGCGGACCTTCAGGTTTAATGGCCTCCATTGCAGCAGCCGAACAAAAAAAGCGGGTTTTATTGATTGAAAAAGGACGTAAACTCGGCAATAAACTAGCCATTTCAGGCGGTGGTCGCTGTAACGTCACAAATCGACTGTCACAAGAAGAAATCATTAAACATATTCCGGGAAATGGCAAGTTTTTATATGGACCGTTCTCTGTCTTTAACAACCAGGATATCATCCACTACTTCGAAGGCCTTGGCGTACCGTTAAAAGAAGAAGATCATGGACGGATGTTTCCCGTTTCAAATAAGTCTAAAGATGTCATCAACGCCCTATTAAATCAGATGGATGAACTAGGCGTGGATATACGATTGGAAAGCCGAGTACAGAAATTATTAATGGATGATGTAAAGGTTCTCGGCGTTCGGCTTGAAGACGGTGAAGAAGTACGCGCGCATGCGGTAGTCGTTGCAGTTGGCGGCAAAGCCGTTCCACAAACAGGCAGCACGGGAGACGGATACCCTTGGGCAGAACGGGCAGGCCATACCATAACGACATTGTATCCAACAGAAGTTCCATTGCTGTCACGCGAACCATTTATTGTCTCGAAAGATTTACAAGGTCTAGCGTTACGTGACGTCAAAGTATCTGTATTGAATAAAAAAGGGAAAACGCTTGTTACCCATCAAATGGATATGCTCTTCACCCATTTCGGACTAAGTGGTCCTGCGATTTTACGCTGTAGCCAATATGTCGTCAAAGAGCAGATGAAGAATGGCAAACAGCCCGTGCTGCTGCAAATTGATTCAATACCTGATCAACATGAAGAACAATTGACACAAACCATCGCAAAAATTTTAAAAGATGAACCAAAAAAACAGGTGAAAACTTCATTGAAAGGTCTCGTGCCTGAACGTTGGCTGCTATTTTTATTGAAGAAAGCAGAAATCGAGGAAACCGAAATCGGCATAGATATTAAGCGTGAAGCCATACGTACACTCGCAAAGCTTCTTAAGACGTTCCCGGTACATATTACAGGCACGCAACCGATCGAGAAGGCATTCGTTACGGGTGGCGGTGTTTCAGTAAAAGAAGTAGAACCAAAGACGATGGCTTCACGTAAAAAAATCGGATTGTTCTTCTGTGGAGAGATTTTGGATATTCACGGCTATACGGGTGGCTATAATATTACCGCCGCACTTGTGACAGGGCGTTTGGCGGGAATGAATGCTGGATTATTGGGTCAAACGCAATAATAGTATGGGCGATAGGACGTCTGCTTAGAGCGTTTTACGTTTCACATTGAGCGTCTACCCCGTCCGATTGAGCGGGGGACGTTTCACATAGAGCGCTTACCCCGTCCGATTGAGCGGGGGACGTTACGGATAGAGCGTCTACTCCGTCCGATTGAGCGGGGGACGTTACGCATAGAACGTCTACTCCGTCCGATTGAGCGGGGGACGTTACGCATAGAGCGCTTACCCCATCCGATTGAGCGGGTGACGTTACGCATTGAGCGTCTACCCCGTCCGATTGAGCGGCTGACGTTTCACATAGAGCGCTTACCCCATCCGATTGAGCGGCTAATTCGTCCAATAGAGCACTTCATCAACAAAATAAAGGACATCGTCCATAAATAGGATAATCAAAAAACCCATTATACAAAAAGAAAAAGCCGGTTGGAGAAAATCTCCAACCGGCTTTCTACATTTCATTAACCCGCTACAATATTTACAAGGCGTCCAGGAATCGCAATGATCTTCTTCAATTCCTTACCTTCCATCCATTGCTTCACGTCTTCGTTTTCTAATGCCACTTGCTCTAACTCTTCTTTCGAGCTATCTTTGGCTACAGTAATTTTCGCACGAATCTTACCGTTGATCTGTACCGCTACTTCCACTGTGTCATCCGATAATTTTGTTTCATCAAATGTCGGCCACTGCGCATAGGCAATCGTGTCCGTGTGACCTAGTTTTGACCACAGTTCTTCAGCCAAGTGTGGCGTGATAGGTGAAATTAACAGAAGGAATCCTTCAATATAGGCTTTTGGCAGCTTTTCTGCTTTATAACTTTCATTGATGAATACCATCAATTGAGAAATCGCTGTGTTATTGCGCATGGCTTCAAAATCTTCCGTAACTTTTTTGACTGTCTGATTATAAACTTTCTCTAGAGGTCCGCCAGTTTCATCCGTCAATTTATCTGTCAATGTATCGTCTTCATTGACGAGCAAACGCCAAATGCGATCAAGGAAACGACGAGATCCGTCTAGACCATTTGTTGACCATTCTTTCGATGCATCCAATGGTCCCATGAACATTTCATAAATACGCAATGTGTCTGCACCGTGTGAATGAACGATGTCATCGGGATTGATGACGTTACCTAGCGATTTAGACATTTTCACATGTCCTTCACCCAAGATCATCCCTTGGTTGAAGAGTTTTTGGAACGGCTCTTTCGTTTGTACTACACCAATATCGTACAATACTTTATGCCAGAAACGAGCATACAATAAATGCAGAACTGCGTGCTCCGCTCCCCCTACGTAGATATCAACCGGCAACCAACGCTCAGCCAATTTCGGATCAATTATCATGTCATCATTATTCGGATCGATATAACGCAAGTAATACCAGCAGCTTCCTGCCCATTGTGGCATCGTGTTCGTTTCACGACGACCTTTCATACCTGTTTCTGGATCGACGACATTGACCCACTCCGTAATATTTGCAAGTGGTGATTCACCTGTTCCGCTTGGCTTAATATTGTCTGTTACCGGCAACATTAATGGCAATTCAGATTCATCGACTGTAGTCATCGTGCCGTCTTCCCAGTGAATGACAGGAATTGGCTCGCCCCAATAACGCTGACGAGAGAATAACCAGTCGCGCAGACGATATGTAATTTTACGTTCGCCTGTACCATTCTCTTCGAACCATTCAATCGACTTTGCAATAGCTTCTTCTTTTCCTAATCCATTTAGGAAGTCCGAATTCACGTGCTCGCCTTCTCCTGCATACGCTTCTTCTTCAATATTTCCGCCTGCAACAACTTCCACAATCGGTAAATCGAATTTTTTCGCGAACTCATAGTCACGCTCATCATGTGCAGGAACTGCCATGATTGCACCTGTACCATACGTTGCCAGTACGTAATCTGCAATCCAAATCGGCATTTTTGCACCGCTTGCTGGGTTGATTGCATATGCCCCGGTAAATACGCCTGATTTGTCTTTTGCCAAATCCGTGCGCTCAAGATCACTTTTTGATTTTACGGATTCAATATATTTTTCTACTGCTTCACGCTGTGCATCGGTAGTGATGGCACCCACTAATTTATGTTCAGGAGCCAACACTGCATATGTCGCACCGAAAATCGTATCCGGGCGTGTAGTAAATGCTTCGAATGAATGCTCAGTGTCCGCAATTTCAAACGTTAATTGTGCGCCTTCCGAACGACCGATCCAGTTGCGTTGCATATCTTTAAGGCTTTCAGGCCAGTCCAACTCATCCAAGTCTTCAAGCAGTCGATCCGCGTATTCCGTAATCCGCAATACCCATTGGCGCATTGGGCGTCTTTCTACTGGGTGATTTCCACGCTCAGATAAACCGTCGATCACTTCTTCATTCGCCAGTACCGTTCCTAATGCCGGGCACCAGTTGACCGCTACTTCATCAATATACGCTAGACCACGTTTATAAAGTTGTATGAAAATCCACTGCGTCCATTTATAGTAGCTTGGATCCGTTGTATTGATTTCACGAGACCAATCATAAGAAAATCCTAGATCTTGCATTTGGCGTTTAAATGTTGCAATATTTTTCGCTGTGAATTCAGCTGGATCATTTCCTGTATCAATCGCATACTGCTCAGCAGGCAATCCGAACGCATCCCATCCCATAGGGTGCAATACGTTGTATCCTTGCTTACGTTTAAATGCACTTAAAATATCTGTCGCAATGTATCCAAGCGGATGTCCAACGTGCAGACCCGCGCCTGACGGATAGGGGAACATATCCAATGCATAAAATTTAGGCTTGGATGGATCGTCAACCATTTTGTATGTATCGTGATCTTTCCAATACTTTTGCCACTTCTCTTCAATTTGCGTGTGCTTATAACTCATGTCAAAAACTCCTCCAATATGATTCGATTTCTATTCTTGCATTGGTGCGTACAGATAAAAAAAGACTCCCGTCCCTCTATAAAGGGACGAGAGTCTATATAGTTTCCCGCGGTACCACCCAAATTGACGGACTACGCCGTCCAACTTGATTCCTTAACGCGGAGTACGGTATTAGTTACAAGTATTCACCAATACAGGCTCAAAGGCGAGTTCGTTCCCCACTCATACAGACTTGCACTAGCCGTCTGCTCTCTAAAAAGTAGTGTAAGAAGTACTATTCCTCATCATTGCCTTCATTATTTTATTCAGTTTACCCGAAACACACGCTGAATACAAGCCTTCTCTGTTGCTTTTTGTCGTATACTAAATCATTCCTGTAATTTGTTATGTGATATCACTGTATATTCCATGGTACAATGTCTGATGTAAAGGAGCTGTACAGAATGAATGAAATCAATCTTCCGTTTCCAAGTGAAGGGAAACGATACCATACATGGTCAAGACATTTGAAGGATACATTCGGTTGCAAAATTGCGAAAGTAGCGCTTGACGCAGGGTTTGACTGCCCCAATCGTGACGGTACTGTTGCACATGGTGGCTGTACGTTTTGTAGCGTGGCAGGATCAGGTGACTTCGCTGGAGATCGCGTAGATACCATTGACGTTCAATTCGCTGAAATCAAAGAACGTTCCCAGCGTAAATGGAAAGATGCGAAATACATGGCCTATTTCCAAGCCTATACGAATACACACGCCCCTCTTCCCGTCCTAAAAGAAAAGTTTGAAGCGGCGTTGGCACAAGAAGGCGTTGTGGCATTATCAATCGCTACGCGTCCCGATTGTCTGCCTGACGACGTTGTAGAATATTTAGCCGAACTAAATGAACGCACTTATCTATGGGTAGAACTTGGCTTGCAGACCGTACATGAATCGACTGCAAAACTAGTCAACCGTGCGCATGATTTCGAATGCTATAAAGAAGGTGTCGATAAGTTACGGAAACATAATATTAATATTTGCAGCCATATCATCAATGGTTTGCCTGGTGAAACTGAAGAAATGATGATGGAAACAGCTCAAGCAGTTGCTGAACTGGATGTACAAGGGATCAAAATTCATTTACTACATTTATTAAAAGGAACACCTATGGTAAAACAATATGAAAAAGGCAAACTTGAATTTTTAACAAAAGAAGCGTACATCAATTTAGTAGTTGATCAACTCGAAATCATGCCTCCCGAAATGATCGTGCATCGCATCACAGGTGACGGCCCAATCGATTTATTAATTGGACCGATGTGGAGCGTCACGAAATGGGAAGTTCTGAATGGAATTGATGAAGAACTAGAAAGACGTAATAGTTGGCAAGGGAAAAAACATCTGCAAGAGGTGAAATAATGTGACAAACATATTACTGCACCGCGTACTGCCGATTGCAAAACGGCTTATTACTGAACGCGTGCAGCCTGGAGATACAGTCGTCGATGCGACCGCTGGCAATGGCAATGACACCCTTTTCTTGGCGAACTTAGTTGGGGACAAAGGACGTGTTTTCGCATTTGATATTCAGCAGCAAGCACTTGAGACAACGGAGCGACACCTTGGTGAGCTAGCGAATCGCGCTGCACTCATACATGACAGCCATGCGAATGTCCGCCAATACGTGCAAGGTGAGATTAGCGGCGCTATGTTCAACTTAGGATATTTACCATACAGTGAAGATCTTAGTATCATCACGACGCCATCTTCCACGATTGCGGCAATCGATGCGTTACTATGTTTGCTGAAAAAGTCTGGAATCATTACAATTACTGTCTATGATGGACATGAAGGTGGCATTGAAGAACGTGATGCACTGCTTGACTATGTTTCGACACTGCACCAAGGTGATGTGCATGCGATCCGCTATGAATTGCTAAATCAGAGAAGAAACCCTCCGTTTTTACTCGCACTCGAGAAAATGAAAGATTTTACGGAAGTGCGGAAGTTAGAAGCCGGAGAATCATAAAAACCCGTCGCCACAAGTGGCGCGGGTTTTATCAATCAAATTGACGAATATCTGCAATAGGGTCGATTTCCAGGAAGTCCACTTCGTTCACAAATCGCACAAGTTTTTCTGCCGTTTCAGATGCTGAACTTAACTGGCCTTCCCTCTTATATGCCTCGAACCTTTTCAAGTGTGGAAATTGTTGTTCAGATGAGGAACGAATCGTCTCCTGCATACCCGTATCGATAATTCCTGGCGCGATGGAAACAATTCCTGTCGGATAGTCTGCCATCTTTTGCTCCAATGCAATGACACGTGAAAACTGATCGAGTCCAGCTTTCGTCGTACAATAAATTCCCCATCCTTCATACGCACTGCGGCCTGCTCCGGAAGAGATATTCATGATCTTTTTCGTTCCCTTGAAATCTTTCAATGAATCGATAAATGCATTCATTAATTGAATCGGTGCTGTTAAATTCACTTTAATAGCTTGCTCCACTTTTTGAGTGTCCAATGAACCTACCAAACTAATCGGATCCACAATACCGGCATTGTTGATCAGCGTGAAAGTACTAGCATCTTCTAGATGTTGACTCACGATGCCCCCAAGTATGGCAGTCGCCTTTTCACAGTCCATGAGATCTACTTCATACATCGTGTGTAGCTGATCTGGATTCGTCCGTGCCAAACCATAGACGGTTGCCCCTGTTTCTGTAAATTGGCTGAGTAATTGTTGACCAATTCCTTTTGATGCACCTGTAATGATGATAATATCCAAAAGTATCTACTCCCTTTCTATACAATGTAGCTAATTAAAGACCCTATGTATGTCGTTGCGTCTTCCATAGTCTTATTCGGTAATTCAACAAACAATATCCAGCAATACACTGCAATAGCCAATATAATGACGATCAATAAAATCGCTTGACGTTTATTCATAACTCCACGTCCTCTACCCATTGTGCAACTCTGTAATTTCTACTATACCACAACAACGAAATAAGCCCGCCACTCACGTTTCATTGAATGGCGAACCCGATAACTGAATTTACGTTTGAGAAACAAACTTTTGTGCTCCACCATTTTTAATTCGTAGTAAATCCGCCAAAGTCTTCACGCCTTGACGATCAAGTTTTCTTAGAAGTGCCGTGAATACATATGCCGTTGTCAACGCATCGCCTAATGCACGATGTCGTTCGAACACTTCTGTGCCGAATAGACGGGCATAATCTTCCAAGTCCTGTTGCTCACCTGTAGGATCCAAATAATTAATCAAATGCATCGTATCAAATGATGTAGGGGTTTGAAATGTACATTTCTGACGACTTAATTCTTTCTTAATCACCATTTCATCAAAACTGACATGATGTCCAACCCAGCCCGCACTTTTATGCTTTTCTATAAAGGCAAAATATTCTTCAATAGCTGGAAGAGGCATAGGAGCATTGTCCACTTGTGACTGCTGTATAGTGGTCAGCTTGCTGATGATGGGAGGAATATCTCTTGACGGATTCACAAATGTTTGAAATACATGATCCGTGACCTCAAATCCTTCAACTTGTACGGCACCTATCTCAATCATTCGATCGTCTGCACCAATTGCAAAACCGGTAGTTTCTGTATCAAATACTGTGAAATTCATATCTTGCAGCGGCGTATTTAGCTGAAGCGATTGTTGTAATTCATACGTTAATTTTTTCTTCTTCCAAAACATGATATCGCCCCCTACTTATATAGTACAATATGCACAAATTTTGTACAGGGAACTTTATCTATACTTTCTTAAAGTTTTGATAATAAATGTGATTGAAGCGCTCTGACTGTATCTAGCGTTGTACGCAATTCGTTTAATTCCCATCTTCTTAGTTTACGCAAGTCAATTTCTGTAGAAATTTTTTCATCTCGTAAGTGTTTCTCCCACGACATGGAAATTCTCATACTCAATGATATTTCATATGCATGGCGAATTTCCTCCGCAAAGTCTTTCGTGATTTTTCTCTTTTTCTGCAAAGCAGAGATAATCTCGAGAGGTGTTGCGTTGATGATCCCATTGTTGACTCCTAAAATTTGCAAACAATGATGAAGCGGGAAGAGAGCATGTTTCTTAATATCAATCACATCTGATTTACTGCGTCCCCTGAAAATAGTCAAAAAGTTTTGTTGCAATTGTGGTATTGGTTTCTCTTTTTCCTGTTGTGCCATATAGTAAATAAATGTAGCTGATTTTCTCAACAAATCTTGAACCATTAAGATAAAGCGATCATTGACAGTCGTTTCACCGTAGAGAAAACGGAATGACAGGAAGTTGTAGCCGAGCAAGATCTGTTCAGGTGTAGACCGTAGTGCCCACTGGCGAATGCGTTCGTGCCAAATTGCCATCGTGCCACGCCACTGCGATTCACTCGCCATCATGAATCCAATACATCTAGTATAGCCTGCTTGCTCAAGGTGAACGACAATTTCGTTGCCAAGAAGTTCAAAATAGTTCTCTACTTGCTCGGATTCCTCTCTCGATACATCTTCATAGACAAGGAAGTGATCCTGATCGGTCAGCATAAACTGCTCTCCTCGTGCACCACTGCCCATCTGGTACCAAGCAAATGCTACAGGCGGTGTTCCTTTCCCTTGATCTTCAAGTGATTGTACGGCCAACATAACGCAATGCTTCGCTAAACGATCATAGAACTTTGTAATGATTTCCAGTGTGTGGATGGTTGAAATTTCATCCTGAATTAAATTGGATAGCACATCGTAAATCGCCGCTTTAACGACAGGCAAATTTTCAAAGGAAGCTTCTTCTATTGTTTTTAAGATATTCATGGAATTACGATCGCGTTTCGTCATCAATGTAGCAAATGTCACAATACCTACAGGCTTTCCTGCTTGGACTACTGGCAAATGCTTAATTCCATATTTATAAAATTTAGTCAAGGCCTCGTAATAATAATCAGTTACCTTGACTGTATGCGGTTTTTTCGTCATGATATCTTTCGCCTTTAATCCGATTGCGGAACCACCACCCGCTATCACTCGTTCAACCAGATCTTTTTCCGTCACGATTCCAAGCAATTTGCCTGACTGATCTGTAACAATTATAGAGCTAATCGAGTGTTTAATCATCAACACAGCTACTTCTTTTGTTTCTGCCTCCGCATGAATGGTCACGACTGGACTGCTCATGAAATCCTGTACACGACGGACATACGGTTCACTCTCACCATATTCATCAGCCAAACGTACTTGTTCGCCTAATGAGGTATAAACATTCGCCAAACGAATCGACATTTTACGTAAGACATAATCCCGCACATGTTGATCGTCCATCCGATGCTTTATCACTTCATACGGAACTTGTAGACAAACGGAGCCCTCGGCCACGACCATATCAATATGATGTTTATCAAGCGGTCTGGCCATTTCTCCTAAGTAGTAAGCAAAATTGGAAAAGCCAATGACTTCATTTTCTTGAATAAATTCTAGTGTTACCGAGCTGCCATCTTGTCCCTCTATTTGAACCTCGGCGGACCCTTTCAACACGACGAGTAAACCTTCCTGAGGTGTTTTGAAATAGTTAGATCTCTCTGCTTCTTCATACATTTTGAGTTTACATTCAAGCAATAGCTGATCAAATTCCTTTTCTGACGTGTTCATAAACAATGGATTTCTATGAATTTTATCATACCATTCCTGATCTTTTACCATCTTCGGCATTTCAAAACCTCCTATTCATATTGACCATCACGAAATCTCACTTCATATTATTCAAATCCAAATGTCATCAGTACCTAAATACTTACATCCAATAGTCTTTACGCAAGAACTGTCAACATTAGATCAATACCTTATCTACCTACACAATGTATCCGTTAAATAAAAAATGATTCCCTCTTCTGTCGTGCTGGTAGAAGAGGGAACCATTGGTTGAATATCAAGCTAATTACTACAGATCAAGCTCTTTGTAGCCAGTTTCCGCTTTGAAACGAACTTCTGCATAAGAAACTTCATCTTTCTCATGGCGCTTAGAGCTAACAAGTGTACCAATCCAAGCAGCAAGGAAACCTGCTGGTACGGAAACGATAGCCGGGTTAGCGTATGGGAAGATTGGATTACCAGTAATAAGAGTAGCTCCCTCAACTGGGTTCATAACTGATGGACTGATCGCAACAAGAACTAGTGCAACGATTAGACCTGTCAACATAGATGCAACAGCACCTGTTGTATTGAACTTTTTCCAATAAATTGTCAATAGAATAGTTGGTACGTTTGCGGATGCAGCAACACAGAATGCCAGTGACACTAAGAACGCAACGTTCAACTTTTCAGAACCAAGTGCAAGAAGGATGGAAGCAACACCAATTGCAATAGAAGCCCAACGAGCAGCTGCAACTTGTTGTTTCTCGGTTACATTACCACTTTTGAAGATTTGTCCATAAATATCGTGAGCGATTGCAGAAGCACCAGATAGTACAAGACCTGCAACAACTGCTAGGATTGTCGCAAATGCAACAGCTGCAACGAAGGATTCAAGTGCGTCTCCTCCAAGGACTCCAGCCAACATTGGTGCTGCCATGTTCCCTGCCGCGTTTTCTGCGATGATTGCATCCGCTCCAACGAATTTAGCTGCACCAAATCCAAGGAAGATTGTCAATACATAGAAGATACCGATAATCCATACAGAATAAATAACGGAAGAACGTGCTGTTTTCGCATCTTTAACTGTGAAGAAACGCATTAAAATGTGTGGAAGACCAGCTGTACCTAAAACCAATGCGATTAATACTGAAATAAGTCCAATTGTATCTGTATACACAACCCCTGAGTGAAGGAACGCTTCACCATGTGGAGTAGCCGTTTTCATGACTTCAAACATACTAATAAAGTTAAAGTTAAACTTCATAAGTACCAAGAACGAGATAATGATTGTACCCAACATCAAAAGAACTGCCTTGATAATTTGTACCCAGCTTGTCGCAGTCATTCCACCGAATAGAACGTAGATTAACATCATTGTTCCAACGATTAGAACTGCCATCCAATACTCGATACCGAATAATAATTTAATAAGCGCGCCTGCACCAACTAATTGTGCAAGCATGTAGAACATTACGATTGTGATTGTGTTCAATGCTGCTGCTCCACGCACTTTCTTAGCGCCGAAACGAGCACCGATCATATCCGCCATCGTAAACTTCCCTAAGTTACGTAGTGGTTCAGCAATTAAGAATAAAACAACGAGATAAGCCGTTAACCAACCAATACTATAGTAGAAACCGTCAAATCCGTTAAGTGAAATTGCACCTGCGATACCTAGGAATGATGCTGCGGATAAGTAGTCACCAGCAATCGCCATACCATTTTGCCAACCTGTTAATGAACCACCGGCAGTATAAAAGTCACTTGCTGTAGTCGTTTGCTTTGCCGCCCAATATGTAATGTAGAGTGTCAGCGCGATTACAGCGAAGAATATTACGTATGAAATCCAACTCATGAACACAACCCCCTTATTTTAAAACGTTTTTCTCTATAATCTTGTCCACTTCATCATCAAAATATTTTGCCTTATTCATGTATATGGACGTGAATACCCATACCATTACGAACATGGAGAATGCATAAACCCAAGTCCACGTCATTGCGCCAATTGCTGGTGATTCTAAAACTTTTGTATAACCAGTTAATAGTGGAAGAATAAAGTACGCTGCGAAGAAGAAAATAACAAAAGGTGTAGCGAAGTTCTTTTTCCGTTTTACAAGACCCTTAAAGTCTTCTGTTTGAACAAGTTTTTCATAATCCATCGTGGATTTCCCACGTGCCACTTGATTAGTCATTAGTTAATCCCCTTTCTATTTTAAATAGCGTAGTAAATTAGTTCCTATTCCCCCCATCTGACTGAAACCGCTTTCATCATCACGTTAAAATGATAATATGTCACAGCGTATTCGGATATAGATTTGTTATAGTACACATGTAAACGATACCAAACATTCACTAGATTTGCAATGACATTTTTAAAGATTCATAAAATTAAATCTACTGAGAAAGCAAATCATGTATAGACATTAATCTATCAAATATAAGCAGAAACCACAAGAACTTTTTGCATTAATCATACACTTTTTAAAATCCGAATCTTATGGCAATTCCTAATTATTTCACTGTATTGTGCAAAATACTGTTAAACAACAGGAAAAAGTTGTAGTATACTGTATATTGGTTATTAGTGAAATAAACATGGTGGGAAGACTACTTATTGGAGAAAGATGGTGTGAAAAATTGCCTATACCAACTAACCACGCACAACCCATACGAAAGACCGCTAAAGAAAGTGCATTTAGTCAACTGCAGAAATGGATTATCGATGGAACCTTACAGCCTGGCGAAAAACTAAATGACGTTGAATTAGCAGAAGCACTCGGAGTGAGTCGCACGCCTATACGTGAGTCACTACAATTATTAGAAGTTCAAGGATTTGTTCAAATGTTTCCAGGTAAAGCAACGCAAGTGACAGACGTAGATCGTGAATCTATTTCGGACTTACTCCCGCCACTCGCTGCGCTGCAAGCATTATCAGCTGAACTTTCTATACCAAACCTAACAGAAAGTATTATTAGGAAATTGCGAGAAACAAATAAGAAATTCGCGCTAGCAGTTGAAAGGGAAGATTATTTTCAAGCTTTGAAAACCGATGAAAAATTTCACCAAATCATTGTGGACACAGCTAATAATCCATATATTTCTTCAATGCTTGTCTCATTACAAGCTCATGTGCGTAGACTTTTCTTTCATAATTCCATTATACTAACGGAAAAATCGATTGAAGAACATGACCAGATCATAGATTTAATGAGTAAGCGTAATGGTGAGCAAGTAACTAAAGTTATGAGGGAAAATTGGTTGCGCGCGATCGAGGAGTTTCGTTCGATTGAAAAAGTTGATTGATAAATAGAGTAGAAAACAGGATCCGACCTAAATCGGATCCTGTTTTAATTTTATGCTTTTTCTTTAGTAAAGATATTTTGGGCACCTTGCCCTTTATTTTGTACCACCGCCACAACAGCTGTTACGACGGTCACAATCAATACAGGAACTAACCAGCCGACACCTTCTGTATAATATGGAATGTACGCTGTATATGCCTCCTCTACAGTCACGAGCCAATTCGGCATGTTCTTCTCTACTAGTGAGTAGAACTTCACAAGCGCTTCAACGAAACTGACGAGAAAAGCTGTTATAGTCGCTGTTCGATATACCAAGCTGGATTGATGGAATAAAGGGCCCGTGAATGTTAGCAGGATTAATACCATGGCCAGTGGATACAGTAGAACTAGTACGGGAATGGAGTAATTGATAATATTCGCTAGACCGAAATTCGCTACAACCAAACAGAATAGTGAAAAGAATACTACAAAAATTTTATAGCTAACTTTTGGGATGATTGCATGGAAATACTCACCACATGCAGTTAAAAGCCCAATAGCCGTTGTTAGACAGGCAAGCATAATTACAACTCCGAGTAACAATAGTCCTGTCGTACCGAATAAATAAGAAGAAGTTTCGCTTAACACAGAACCCCCGCCATCCAGATAGCCAAATAAATCAACCGATGTGGCACCTAGATACGCAATACCTATATATATAATGGCTAAAAATCCGGCTGCCACACATCCTGTCTTAGCCGTAGAAGACAATATTTGTTTTTTACTAGTAATGCCCATAGCACGCAACGCGTTGATGACAATGATTCCAAAAACTAGCGAGGCTAATGCATCCATCGTATTGTATCCCTTAAGAAAACCTGTAAAGAATGGTGTTTCATTATAAGGAGCTTGCGAAACTTGCGCACTTCCCATTGGATTAAGAAGCGTCATACCGATTAAGCCAATCAATATAATAATAATAAGTGGTGACAAATATTTACCGACACGATCAACGATCTTTGCAGGGTTCAATGACAGCCACATGCTAATACCAAAGAACACGAGTGTAAATAAAAAACGGGCGATATCAATAGGGAAGCCATGTAAAAATGGAGCAACACCAATATCAAATGCCACAGCTCCTGTTCGTGGTGCTGCAAAAAACGGGCCAATCGTCAAGTAAAGTATTGCTGTAAATAGAACAGCGTAGACTGGGTGAATTCGACTCGCCAAGTCTTGTAAATCTTTCTTGCCAGAAAAACCAATTGCCAAAATACCTAAAAAAGGTAAACCTACTCCAGTAAATAAAAAGCCAGCCATAGCTTTCCACGTTTGATCTCCAGCCAGCTGTCCAAGCTCGGCGGGAAAAATTAAATTACCTGCACCAAAAAATAATGCAAATAGCATAACCCCAATAACAAGACTCGATGAAAATGATAGTTTGTTCTCCATATGTATAAAAATCCTCCCAAAGTCAACAGCTTTAATTTGTATGCAATATATTGCGTTCCCTTATATTACTCTTCTCAATTTAGAAAATCAACAGCCAGTCAAATCATTTAACTTTTGCCTATATTGTCAACTTACAGACTATTATTCAATATCTACAATAGATGTTTAAAAAATAGAAAAAACTGACCTCCGCAGAGATCAGTTTGGATTGATAAATTGATTAATTGAAAAGATGTATATTGGATAGTTAGTGATTTCCATTTCAAAGTCGATTAGCTACGCTTTACTCCCCTGAGCTAATTAACTCAGTACAAATTTTGTTTTGCTGTACCCTTCTCTCCATTTGGTTACTTGCAATGTAGCAGGAATAGCCTCTTTCATTTCATCAATATGGGAAATGACCCCGATCATTCTCCCTGACTGCTGAAGAGCGATGAGTGTATCTATAGCTTTCGCAATAGCCTCTTCATCCAATGCTCCGAATCCTTCATCAATAAACATCGTCTCCATACGAACAGCGCCTTGGAAGCTTTGAATGACATCCGCCATACCCAGTGCCAAACATAAGGAGGCATTAAATTTTTCACCGCCTGATAGCGTCTTAACGTCTCGTGTCTGCCCTGTATATGCGTCATGAACGTCTATACCTAAGCCACTCTGTTTCCCTCTAGTTTCCTGACGGTCACTACGGACGAGTTCATATTGTCCATTTGAAAGATCACGCAGGCGAATATTCGCAGCTTGAATGATGCGCTCCAAATACTCGATTTGAATATAGCGCTCAAAGGAAATTTTTAAATGGTTTTGACCACGGATTAGATCGTAGAGATTCGCAATCTTTCCATACGTCTTTTCTAGCTCTGCTTCCCTAGATTTGCTAGTTTTTAATTCATTGTATAGATCCTGCGCTGCTTGTTCCCGTGCTTTTGATTGATTGCACAGAGCAAACGCCTCTTCATATTGTGTTTTCATTATTTCAACCTCGTGCTCCATGACTTTCATATCCGTTCGCTGTTTGCCACCTACAGACTTCTTGAGTTCTTCTACGGATGATTGTATCGTATGAAGCGTTTGAGCGAACACTTGAAGTTGTTGCTGAATAGCCTGACGTTTGGAAGTCGGCAGTTTCACTCGCCTATAATCTTCCTCCGAGGTAAATCCTTCTTCTGTCAGCCGTTTTGTAAAGGAAGCTGAACTATGGTCTACTTTTTCTTTCATATCTGCTAAGGATTTCTTCTCCAAAATCTCCCGCGATTCCCACTTTGTTTTCTCAGTTGAGGCGTCTTGTAATTTCTGTTGAATCGTTTTCCAAGCACTTTCAAGTTGTTGACTTGTTGTTTCTTTAGTTGTAATTTGTTGTTGCAATGTGGATAGTTCCTGTAGATTTTCAGGAACCTTCGTTAGTGCATAGTTATAGAGAGCTCGTTTCGTTTCAAGCTCTGCTTTTAATTCGTTGCGCTGCTGTTCCAATGTATTCAGTTCTTTAGTGAGTTCATCCATGGCCTTCTGCGCTCGGTTTTGTTGCTCTTTCTTTTGTTTCACTAACTCTCGCTTATTTCTAAGGACAGCTACTTTTTCCGTCAGATTTGCTTGTTCTTTTTGATAATCACGATTCAAATCTACTTGTTGCTCATCCAATTCAGTTTTACTTACTTCAATACGTTGCTTGAGTTGTTGCAATTCCGCCTGCTTAGTATGGAAAGTCTGTACTTTATTCGTTAACTCTAGCTTGGCTGTGTCTAATTGTTGCTTCGATACGTGCTCAGCTTCTGCCACTTCGGCTTTAGCTGGATGGTCGATACTACCGCAAACCGGGCAAGACTCTCCGTCATGAAGTGAAGCAGCAAGGGCTACTGCCTGATTACTAATCCAACGATTCTCAAGAGCTTGATAGACATCTGTATACTGCTCTACTTGTTGCTTAGCGGTTGTAAAATGTGTCTCCAGTTCGTGTTGTTGTGTTAGCTGTTGCTTGTATAAAGTCACTTGCTTTGCGACGGCTTTGCAAGTTGAAAGTTGATCCAACAACTGTTCGTAGTCTTCTAATGACGTTTCCAATTCACTAATTTCATTTTTCTGCACGGTCATGGCTTCTGTTTGTTGCTTTGCTGCTTGCTGATTTCCTAGCAAGGATTTCTCTACTTGGTCTACCTCTTTCGTCAGTTCCTCTAACACTTGACGTTGCGCCGTGAGTCCGGATACGGTTGGAAGTAAATTTTTTAGCGTAAGTACCTGTTCTTTCACTTCATTTCGCTCAGATTCTTTAGCTAGTTCCTGTTCATAAGAAGCCTTTGCCGTCACTAGCTTTCTCTCCGCATCAGCGAGAAACGTGACAGCCTCGGAATAACTTCGATCTTTTTTCTGCCATTCCATTACAGTAGACTTCACTTGTTGTTCTAAATCTTCTAATCTCGCGGCCCGTTCTGCTTGCTGCAATTGCTGTTCGAGACTTTTCATCTCTGGTTGTTTCGCCAGCAATCCATCTAATTCTTTTTGGCGTTGCAGCAGCTTGGCAAATTGTTCATTAATTGAACGAGCCTCATGTAATTCTCGTTGTTTTTCGTTATGAACTTTATAGAGTCTGGTATATTCTTTATGTGTTTCTTTAGATTGTATCTCATGATAGGCATGTTCTTGTTGAAGACCTACTATGAGCTGATGGTAGTTAGGGTATTCTGATTGTAATTCTGCAAATAATAAAGAGTCACGTACAGGTAACTTCGCCGGAATTTGATGAAGAATCGTGTCACCCAACTGGTTTTCGCGAAGATATTCCGCATTCGCTTCTTCTTTTTTCACTTTTAACTGTTCTACAATCTTCTGGTACGGTTCAGTTTTAAAGATTTTCCGCATGATGGCTTCCTTATTACCCGTATCGGATGTTAAAAATTTGCGAAATTCCCCCTGAGGCAACATCATGATTTGACTAAACTGTGCGTGCGTAAAGCCTAGCAACTGTTCGATCTTTTCATTTACCTCCGTAACAATTTGGCGATCTACCGCTGGAACAAACTGCTCGTCTTTTTCTTCAAATAATTCGCAGCGTCCTAATGTATCCGATTTATTGCCTTTTTTTCTGTAAGGAATCTGACGCACGACACGAAATCTACGCTTATGGATATCAAACGTTAATTCTACAGTCGTCTGCATGTCATCATGCGCAAACTGACTGCGCAACGCTTTTGTGTCAGTGCGATCCTCTCCACTTGCCTGTCCATATAATGCGAAACAAATACCGTCAAAGATTGTGGTTTTGCCAGCACCCGTTTTTCCAGAAATGACAAATAAACGATGATCTTTCAAATCACGAAAATCAATAACTTCCTTATCTTTATACGGTCCAAACGCTGTCATCGTTAATATAATGGGTTTCATGCACGTTCTTCCTCCTTCATAACGTCCCACAAAACTTCAGCGAATAATTCTTTCGTTTCTTCATCTACTTCTTCACCTTGAAGTTCTTTAAAGAAGGAAGCAAACATTGCTTGGTCGTCTTCTTTTTTCTCAACATTCACTGTTCCACCAAGACTGTCTGTAGAAGAAGCAAAAAGTTTACGTTCAACATGCATGGCATTCGGAAAGACAGAACGGATTTTCTCCATCGGTTGCATGACTGGTACCGTATCAAGCAGCTTGACGAACACATAGTCTTCATTGTGAGACATCATCAATAGATCTTCCATCGTTCCTTCAACCGTTCTCACATCATGAAGAGGAGTGAGTAACCTTTTCTCAATTTCCACTTTTCCATTTCCTCCAAGCTCCACAATGAGATACCCTTTTTGATGATTCTCTTCCGATATTGAATACTTTAATGGTGAACCTGCGTAACGAATCGTTTCATTGCCTACAAAATGCGCCTGATGTAAGTGACCAAGCGCCGTATAATGAAACGGCTCAAACAAATCTGCAGAAACATATTCAGCCCCACCAATCGATAATGGCCGTTCTGCGTCACTTGTATTCTCCTCTTTCTCACCATGCGTAGTGATGAATGCGTGACCAACGAAAACATGTCGAGCATCTTGATCCATAGACTTCTTTATACGCTCAATGATTTTCTTCATTGCTTGTTGATGACTGGAAATCGACTCATCTTCAAGCAAGTGACTAACAACTGAAGGGTCCGCGTATGGTATTAAATGGAAATAGACATCACCATGCGAGTCTTGAAGCTTGACTGGTGACAAGTGCGGGGATAATTCTCCTGTTATGTATAAACCTTGGTCTTTCATAAACGTACTTCCAAAATGAAGGCGGCTAGGGCTATCGTGATTTCCTGCAATAGCAATGACAGGTATTTTCAAATCGATAACAATCTCCTGTAGAACTTCATTCAACAAACCTACCGCTTCAGTTGGCGGAATTGCCCGATCATACAGATCTCCGGCTATAATGACTGCGTCCGGTTGTTCTCTCTTTATCTCTTCTATAAAAGCTTGCAATATATAACGCTGATCTTCTGTCATATAGATTCCTTGGACGAGCTTGCCGAGATGCCAGTCTGCGGTATGAAAAAATTTCAAATTGATTCCCCTCTTCTCATCTATAAAAATGTAGACAAGAAGAACAGCGTAACAAAAAGTGGGATATGAAAACCCCGTTCACTACGCTCATTCCTCTATCTCAAATTACTTACTATCTACTTTTTGATCCGCCTCATTCAGTATTTCTCCGATTTTGCGTTCATTGATAACGAGATCGGCAAAGTGATCCATTTCTGTAGGCTCCATATTGATAATGACTAACTTCGCGCCTTGCTCTTTCGCAATCAGCGGAAATTGATTCGCAGGTGTAACGGTTAATGATGAACCTAGGACAATGAAGAGATCAGCTTTCTCACTTTCGAATATCGCTTGAATAAATGCTTCTTCCGGTAGCATTTCTCCAAATAAGACAACGGATGGACGCAACTTACCGCCACAATCACAGTAAAATTCTTCTTGTTCGTAGCGTTCGTTACCGTATTCTTCACCACACGTTTGACAATGGACATGACGAAGTGTCCCATGAAGTTCCATGACGTTTTTTGACCCTGCCATCGTATGGAAACCATCGACGTTTTGCGTAATAATTCCATCGATCAAACCATCTTTTTCCCACTTAGCTAAAATATCATGTCCTTTATGCGGTCCTGTTTCTTTTGCCGCTATGACGCGTTGTTTATAAAACTGAAAAAACTGTTCTACTTGTTGATTGAGAGCAGTTACGCTCGCCACTTTAGCAGGATCTTCTGTTTCCCACATGCCCGTTTTAGCAGAACGAAAATCTGGTAGGCCGCTTTCTGTCGACATTCCTGCTCCAGTATAGACAATAGTACGTTTCGATTCCTTCAATAAATCTGCCAGCACTGTCCTCATCCTTTCAACTAGCGAAATTATGTTCTACCTACATTCTAGCATATCCTGTTTTATTGCTATTTATCAAACGATACGGAAAAAGAAAAACGAGCATCCACAATGGATACTCGTTTAGTATTAGTTTGCTGTAATTTTTTTAATAGCTTCCAGATCAATCAATCCATCGATTTCATTCGTTTGGATATAATCTGCTTCTTGACTGATATCAGCCATCTCTTGCAATACGTCCTCATTTACATCTGTTGTAACTTCAATCCGTGTGAATGCTGCTTCCAATTCATCACTGGCTATTTCTTTACCAGTCAGATCTTTGATATGCTTCACTACTAGTTCTTGTGCTTTTTCCGGCTCATCACGAATGAATTGAACTGCTTTTGCGTGAGCTGTCAAATAAGCAGTTGATAGTTTTTCGTTTTTCAAAAATGCATCGCTTGTTGCTACAACTGTGTTCGTTGATTCTTTACCCCAAGCAAAGTCTTCCCAGTCAAGAATCAGTTTACCATTCGCCTGATTTTGTAAAATATACCCCCATGGTTCTTGTGTTGCTGCGCCGTCAACAGAATCTTGAATGAATAATGTCGCTGTATCCGCTGGTGCAGATGCGAAAAACTCAACTGTTCCTCCGTTAGCTTTTGCTTTTAAGTCCACGTCTTTCAACGCTTTACGTAACATTACATCTTGCGTACTGCCGATTACAGGAATTGCAATTCTCTTACCGTCTAGATCAGCTAATTCATTAATCCCACTTTTACCGTTGGCTACTAATACCGCACCGCCATTTACTGCTCCAGAAACAATATGATACTTTGGATCTTTTACATAATAGTTGATTACAGGTCCAGGTCCAACTGTTCCGATGTCTATCGAATTAGAAGCCATTGCCTCCATGAATAACCCACCGTTACTAACTGTCTTCGTCGTAATCTTAATGTCTTCACCGAACTCTTCCGCAAAATAATTATTTTCAAGTCCAACGATTGTTGCGATATGTGTTAAGTTCGGGAAATATCCAATCTTTACTTCTTTTTTATCCGCGCTGTCTACTTCCGTTTTTCCACATCCCGACAAAATCCCCACAATTGCTAATACAGAAAGCAATACACCTAATAGTTTCTTATTCATATAATAATCCCCTTTTCTTAGAGCGTGTCACGCCCGAATTCCCCATTTTCTTTCAACACTGCGTTCCAAACGCAAAAATAATACATTATCCATAATCGTTCCAATAACACCGATGATAATCATGACAGAAATAACTAAATCCATTTGACCAAGTGCGCGTCCTGATTCTAGTAGTTGACCGAGACCGACGCCGGCACCTAGTAATTCCCCTGCCATGAGTGCACGCCATGAGAATGCCCACGCGATGCGTAATCCAGAAATTAATTGTGGTACGGACGCTGGCAAGATCACGGTCCGCAAAAAGTGAAAACCGCTAGATCCTAGTGATTTGGCAACACGCTGATATAATACCGGTACGTTTTTAAAGCCGCTTGTTGCGTTAACGATCATCGTCCAAGTAGCCCCTAATGTAACGATAAATAGAATAGCAAAATCATTGAGACCGAACCAGATGATCGCAAGTGGAAACCAGACAATACTTGGAATAGACTGTAAAGCTGTCACTAGAAAACCAAGTGTGTCTTCCACTATTTTATATCGCCAAATCAAATAACCAAGTACCAGTCCAAGTACAGAAGCAATCGTGAATCCAATTAACAATCTGCTAAGGCTTGCACCGATTGCAATGAGGATTTGACCGGAGATGAGTCCAGAAATCAAAGTCGACATGACTTGTGTGAAACTCGGAAACATAAAATCGGGTAAATCCGATAGCCTAGATGTGACTTCCCATATCGCCACTAGTATCCCGAGAAACACTATTCGTCTTAAAGCTGTAGTCATCGCCCATCTCCTCCTTCAACACTTTCTCTATTTCTTCTTGAAGTTCAGCCAAAATCTGCTTTTCGAGTTGCAACGTCACGTCATTCGGCATGACGCCATCTTTTGTATCATTAGATTTGAAGGTCGCCTTAATTTTCCCAGGACGTGTCGCAAACACGACAATCTTTTGCGAAAGTAATACCGCTTCGCGAATATTATGTGTAATGAAGAGGACAGTTACTTTCGTTTTTCTCCAAATATCCAATAACTCTTTATGAAGTACCATACGCGTTTGTTCATCCAATGCCGCGAATGGTTCATCCATTAATAGGATATCCGGCTCCATGACAAGCGCACGCGCGATGGATACGCGTTGCTTCATTCCCCCTGACAATTCATGCGGATAGGAATCAATGTAATTCCCCAAGTGGACCATTTTCAACATTTCAATCGCTTTTTGTTCCGCTTCTTTCTTCGACATCTTCTTCAATAGTAAACCGTATGTAACGTTATCGAGTACTGTCAGCCAGGGAAATAACCCCGCTTCTTGGAAAACGACCACTCGATCTGATCCCGACCCTTTTACTTCTTTTCCGTTAATACTAATTTTCCCTTGTTCAGCTTTTTCGAGTCCTGCAATCAAATACAACATAGTGGACTTTCCGCAACCTGACGGACCTACTATAGAAACAAACTGTCCTTTTTCTATATCAAGGTTGATGTGATCTAGTACTTTGACCGTTCCCTTTTCTTTGTGGGGAAAGCTCTTTTCAATGCCTTCAATTTTCAAATACATGTTGATTCCCCCTCATAAATACTTTTTTGTCACTTCGGTTTTAATTCCTACTAACTTTATATGTTTTGTATATATATAATCTACCATTTACGTAGGTTTTGTCAATAGGATTTCTGATTATTTTTTCAATCTATTTAAGAACATGAGATTACATGCTATAGGTAATAGCTTTCTATCATTTTTATTCCGAAATTCTACGCTAAAAAACCTCTACCCAACGTGGGAAGAGGTTTTGCTTGTCAGTATTATTGAAATAAATCACTTGATAAATATCTTTCACCAGAATCAGGCGCAATACAAACGACTGTATCTTCAGGAGTTAAACGTTTCGCCACTTGCAATGCTGCATACAGTGATGCGCCACCTGACGGCCCGAGCAAAACTCCTTCTTGTCTTGCGAATTGCCTGACGGTTGTGTATGCGTCGTCATCTTCAATACGGAAAATCTCATCGTAGACATGGGTATTTAAAACAGTTGGAATAAATCCAGGACTGGTCCCTACCAGTTTATGTTTGCCTGGTTTGCCACCTGATAATACCGGTGACCCTGCTGGTTCAACCACATGAACTGTAATAGCTGGGTCATGCTCTTTTAATGATTCACCTGTTCCTGTTACCGTACCACCTGTTCCTGAAGTACAGACAAATGCAGTTAATTTACGATTGATGGATTGAATGGCTTCTATAATTTCAACAGCCGTCGTATGGCGATGACTATCAGGGTTCGCTTCATTTTCAAACTGCATCGGAATAAAGCTATTCTCAATGGACTCTGAAATTTCATTTGCTTTAGAGATCGCACCTGGCATACGCTCTGAGCTAGGTGTCAATACAACCTTCGCTCCATAGGCTTTCATTAAGTTAATACGTTCAATCGTAGAGTTATCCGGCATAACAAAAATCGCTGGGTATCCTTTTGCTGCAGCATTCATTGCCAAGCCAATTCCCGTGTTTCCTGACGTCGGCTCAATAATCGTGGCACCGGGTTTCAGTACCCCCGTTTTCTCGGCTTCTACAAGCATTTGATAAGCCGCGCGATCTTTTACACTACGGCTTGGATTGAAATACTCCAATTTCACATACACCTCAGCGCCAGTAGTTTCGCCGAGCGTTCGTACTTTTACAAGCGGAGTCTCTCCGATTAATTCCGCCATATTATTGACTATTTTCATTCTGTACACCTTCTCTTCATGATGATAACACTAATAATCTGATTATGTAGCTGATGTAATCTTTTGATCACTAGGTAAAGCTAATCCAACTAGACCAATGAACGGCAAAAATGACGTGATGATCATCGTTTGATAAATACCGATCGAGTCGATAAGTGTTCCGATGGCAACAGCACCGATTGCCCCCATTCCGAACGCTAATCCTACAGTTAGTCCCGCCATTGTACCAATTTTGGAAGGTATGAGTTCTTGGGCATAGATCACCGTGACGGAAAAACTAAGCATAATAAAGAATCCGATCGTGAACAATAATAAAATGATTCCAGGTACAGGTGCATACGGCAGCAACAAACTAAGTGGTAAAGGCACAATAAGCGATAAGACAATCACTTTTTTTCGTCCTATTCTGTCTGCCATGGGTCCACCGAAAAACGTCCCAACAGCACCCAGAGCCAAGAATAAGAAAATGTACAACTGACCATGCTGAATCGTCATGCCATAGTATTCAATCAAATAGAAAATATAGAAGCTCGTAATATTCGTCACATAGAATGAACGCGCGAAAATAATAATCATTAATAAAGTTAGCGCGAGGGTGATTTGTCTTTTTGACAAACTTTCCAATGTCGTTAATAATACTTTCTTTCGCGTGCCTAAACGCTCTTCATTCAGCTGTTTCTTGTACCAGATCGAGATTCGGGTTAATAAAACAATACCAGCAGCAGCTACTAATACAAAAACAGCTGCTCCTATTTGGCCGAGAGGAACGAGGACGAAAGCGCTGATCAAAGGTGCGAGGGCTTGTCCCGAGTTACCTCCTACTTGATAGATAGACTGCGAAAGTCCACGCTTGTTTCCCGCCGCCAAAAATGACACGCGAGAACCTTCAGGATGAAAAATCGCTGACCCTAATCCTAGCAACATAACAGATACAATGATCAGCCAATAGCTTGGTGCTAATGCTAGCCCCACCATTCCAATTAAAGAACATGTCATGCCAATCGGCAACGCAAACGGCTTGGGTTTGCGATCACTTAAATATCCTACAACTGGTTGAAGTAGAGAAGCTACGATATTTAGAGCAAAAACAATATATCCTAATTGTTTATAACTAAATTGATATTCTTTTTCCAGAATCGGCAACATAGCTGGAATCACTGCCTGTAGCGTGTCGTTAAATAAATGACAGACTGCAATTGCAATCATGATAGGAAATACCGGATTCGCTACGGCAGTTTGTGAAGATTTACTCATTCTGTCTATTCACACCTCATCTAGTTGTCTATTTTACTTCGTGAATGTAGTAGGCATTACAACTCCAATTACTTCGCCAGAAGCACATAATTCATCCTCAGCGTAAATTTCTACAGCTACTTTCCACTTCTTTGGATGAATTTCCGTAACGTTTCCAATCGCTTTTAATACTTTTCCTTGCGGAGTCGGTTTACTGTAGGTAATCTGCAAAGAAGCAGTCACGAAGCGCGGCGGTACAGTCCCGTCACTAGGTTCATGACCGTTCTTTCGATGTAGGGCAAGTGCACAAGATCCTGTGCCGTGGCAATCCATAAATGAAGCTAGAAATCCACCATACACAAATCCCGGAATTGCCGTATATTTTTCAGGAGGCAATGAATACGTAACAGTTTGCTCTCCTTCCCAACCCGTTCGGAAATGGTTCCCTTCCTCGTTGAGCCGTCCGCAACCATAACACCATGAAAAGTCATCCGCATAATTATCCTGAATTGCATGCGTCACATATTCTTTCATATTGATCGTCTCCTTTTCAGATGAATACCCTCTATTATACATTCTGAATATTAAAATATCGAATTAAAACAAAATATCATTCATAGTATGGATAGTTATATGCGTATCTTCCTGATTACCTTCATATACTAGTGAGAACCAAAATTTTATGGAAGGAGGGGGATAGTATGAAGATACGTGGAGTTATCTTGGCATTATTAGTGGCTGGAGGATTTTATGTCATGATTCAGACAATCGACGAAGCTGCCTCCCATCCCTTTGAGCGATTGCAAGAACAACAACTGAACGGTTTATCTCCTTATTCATTCATTACTTTCCGGCAACCTGGTCTGCAAAACCAGCAAGCCGTTACGTGGCGAGTGGACCAAGTTGAAGAAGTTGACCGCCTACTTCAATTTCTCCAAGCATATGATTATGAGCAGGTGGAACCGGATACATTACAATTGTTTGACGACCAACCACTCTTCACAATCGATCTACACGATGAAGAAGGAAATCGTATGACTATATTGATTGAGGAAGGGATATTAATCCACAATGACCGTCTTTATTATAAGGTTGTCAATGGTCCCTTACAGGTTGATTGGCTAATGGAATTTATACTTTCCAATAAACCATAATTTGTACTGTAAACATTCATTGTATTATACTATTAGTTAATTCGACAACCGAATAATTGATTTGAAGGAGAGATTCACATTGGTGAAAAGCTTACCTAAACGTGCACAAGTGAACGAACAAGAAACTTGGAATTTACAAACCTTATTTGAAAATGAACAAGACTACGAGAAAGCAGTAAAAGATACTGAAACGGAAGCAACTGCTTTTCTGAAAAACTATAAAGGTACGATCATAGATTCAACTTCAGCTATTCAAGCCTTGGATGCTTATCGCAACTTACAAGAGAAACTTGTCAAGATCGCCAGTTATGCTGAGCTGACCGCAAGTGTTGATTTAACAAATGATGCTGCCCAAATGAGAGAGAGTAGATTTGGTTCAATCGCTGCCAAAATCGGTAGTCAAACTTCTTTCATGATGAGTGAATTGACTGCGCTTTCCGAGGAGACTTTACAACAAGCAAGTAAACAATCTAAGGAATATGCCACCGTATTCGATAAAATCATTCGGGAAAAACCGCATCAATTACACCCTGAAGTGGAGAAGACACTCGCTGCATTCTCTGCTTCTTTCCAAGCACCCTATTCGATGTATAATACAACGAAAATGGCAGACATCGACTTCCCTGACTTCACTGTAGATGGAAAAACCTATCCACTGAGCTATGTTTCATTTGAAGGGAAATGGGAGTCTGAACCTAAAACATCGGTAAGACGTGCAGCGTTTCAAACTTTCAGCGATACGTTGCGGAAATATCAACACACAACTGCCAAAACATATGACATGCATGTACAGATGGAGAAAACAATATCTAATTTACGTGGGTATGACTCCGTTATCGACTATTTATTGATGGAACAAGATGTGGCTCGTTCTATGTACAATCGCCAAATCGATGTAATTACGGAAGAACTCGCACCCCATATGAGAAAGTACGCGAAACTTCTTCAGAAAATATATAGTCTTGACGAAATGACGTTTGCAGACTTAAAAATGCCAATCGATCCGTTATATGAACCTTCCATTACTGTGGAGGAGTCGAAGAAATATATGAAGGATGCGCTTGCTGTTATGGGCGATCACTATCTTGATATGGTGAACCGCGCCTATTCAGAACGCTGGATTGATTTCGCTCAAAATGAAGGTAAATCAACAGGTGCATTTTGTGCAAGCCCTTATGGTCAAGGCTCATTTATCTTAATTTCTTGGACAGGTAGCATGGAAGATGTCTTTGTCTTAGCGCATGAATTAGGTCATGCTGGTCATTTCAACTATGCCCATGAGGCACAAAACCTGTTCAATTCGGAATCATCACTGTACTTCATTGAAGCGCCTTCTACGATGAATGAGATGCTGATGGCCAATCACTTATTGAAAAATTCCGCTGACCCGAAATTTAAGCGATGGGTACTATCTTCCATTGTCGCACGAACGTATTATCATAACTTCGTGACACATTTACTTGAAGCAGCGTTCCAGCGCAAAGTGTACGAACGAGTGGATGCAGGTGGCCATGTCAATGCGACTATTTTAAACGATTTGAAGCGCGGTGTACTCGAAGAATTCTGGGGTGATAGCGTGAAGATGAATGATGGAGCAGAATTGACTTGGATGCGTCAACCACACTATTACATGGGCTTATATCCATACACTTATAGTGCTGGATTGACCATTTCTACTGAAATGGCCAAACGCGTATTGATCGAAGGAGACCCAGCTGTTGAAGATTGGCTCAATACTCTACGTGCAGGCGGTTCAAAAAAACCAGCTGATCTCGCGAAAATGGCAGGAATCGATATCACAACAGACAAACCGTTGCGCGATACGATCTCCTATATTGGTGAATTAATTGATGAAATTGAGAAACTGACTGAAGAGATTGACGCATAGTAAAAAAAACATCCGCCAAGCAGTTTCTTCCTGCAAGGCGGATGCTTTTTCTTTTACTTCATTATTTCACTTAGGATTTCATATGAGCGAAGTCGTTCTTTGTGATCGAAGATTCCTGAACTGATAATCAGCTCATCCGCTTTCGTCATTTCCACGAACTCTTCCAGCTCCCGCTTCACAGTTTCCGGACTACCAATAATGACAGACGGTGCTTGGCTTTGCTGTGCAACCGCTTCTTGCTCAAATGGTGACCATGTCGCATGAATATCTTCAATTGGAGGCGTAAATTGCGTCATCTTACCTTGTCGGATATTTAGAAACTGCTGCTGCATTGATGTAGCCACGTATTGTGCCTTTTCATCTGTATCCGCTGCAATTAAATTAACGCCCATCATTACATAGGGCTTCTGAAGATCTTTCGACGGTCGGAAATTTTGATGGTAAATTTGCAGTGCCTGCATCATAAACTGCGGTGCAAAATGACTGGCAAACGAAAACGGTAAGCCGAGTTCCGCAGATAATTGCGCACTAAAGCCGCTTGAACCAAGCAACCAAATCGGAATGTTCTGGCCCGCTCCAGGAAATGCTCGAACGCGATCAGTCGGATTGCCCGCAAAATACATACGTAATTCTTCTAGTTGTTGTGGGAAGTCTTCTCCACCGCTTTGTAATGTTCGGCGAAGTGCATACGCTGTCGCCTGGTCACTTCCCGGTGCACGGCCTAGCCCTAAGTCAATACGACCTGGATACATAGCATCGAGAGTACCGAACTGTTCCGCAATAACTAGCGGCGCGTGGTTTGGCAGCATGACACCGCCAGAACCCACTCGAATATCCTTTGTCATCTGCGCTACATGTCCAATGATGATAGATGTCGCGGAACTCGCAACACCCGGCATATTATGATGCTCCGCCAGCCAGTAGCGATTGAACCCCCACTCTTCTGCATGCTGTGCAAGATCTACACTATTCTTAAATGACTGTCCTGCATGACTTCCTTCATTAATCATTGCTAAGTCTAATATCGATAACGGAATTCCGTTAAAACGTTTTGCCTGTTCTCTTATCAATGTATTCACTCCTTATAACAGCAACCATTTTTCTTTACCCACTCACAAATGGCCTGAATAATGTCTTCCAATTCTTTCCCTTTTGGTGTAAGTTCGTACTCGACTTTTCTGACCTTTGGATCGGACTGATTTTTAATGACCAAGCCTTGTGCTTCTAAATCACGCAATCTCTCCGTTAGAAGACGATCTGATATCCCTTCGATTTCCATCGATAATTCAAAGAACCTCTTCGGTCCGTCTAATAAATGATAAATAATAATTCCCATCCAACGCTTACCAATAAACTCGATTGTGTTGTGGAAACTATCGCAACTTTTTTGACCTTTAGGATTTACCGACTGAACAAACTCTTCATTTTTCTTCATTAGCAAAACCCCAATCCTGTACTCTTTTCACTTTATCATACCTAGTTATGATAAACAAGCTTACTAATAGTAATCTTATAAAGAACGTACTATTAGTAAGTGATGCACAGAAAGATGTCGCTGGGTCAAAACCTCAAAAGGTATGAAGGAGAAGACACCTTCATACCTTTTCTCATACACTGAAACGTATTTATAAAGTTTAATTCGTTAGTAATCAAGAGTGTACCGAAGCGGAAAAAGGCCGACTCCTGCGGGATTTAGCGCGAATGTTGAGACCCCGCAGGTAGCGAGATCCGTTACGAAGGACGGCTTTTGAAAGTAAAAGCGGAGCGTTGCATGTATTTGCACTTAGCGACGAGGAGGCTCATGCGCGCCTTTTATAGCGTAGGAGAACGGACTGTTTTTTTAAGTTACATCCCAGCCTCATCCTTTTCATGCTTGCTCGATAGTTACATTACAGCCCACTTCATCGTACTTACCATACGCCGCGTGATAGATTGGTCCCACGCCTCGTTTGAAAGTCAATGAACGTCGAATGCCTGCTGTGATGAACTTCTTCGCTTCCACTACGGCAACTTGTACCGTTTGTCCTTTCGCCAAGCCTGCCGCGATAGCAGCAGAGTAACTGCAACCTGCACCATTCGTATTCAACGTCTCCATTCTAGGAGCTTCAAGCAGATAAAACTGTTCACCGTCATACAGCACATCTACTGCAGGTCCTTCCAATCTTCCGCCTTTCACTAATACGAACTTCGGTCCAAATTCAAACAAACGACGTGCAGCTTCCTTTAAATCCGCTACAGATTTCAAGTCCATACCGCCCAATAAGTAAGATGCTTCAGGCATATTCGGTGTAATGATCGTAGCAAGAGGAATCAATTGTTTTTGCATCGCTTCCATTGCATCGGCTTTCAATAACGCAGAGCCCATCTTGCCGATCATCACGGGATCCACTACTATATTTTGAACATCAGACTGCTGAATCCATTTCGTTACATTAACAATAATTTCTTTTGTAAACAACATGCCAGTCTTCATGGCATCAATACCGATATCTTCTTCTATCGTCACTAATTGCGCTTCAATCGCTTCCCAGGACTGAGGGTATATACCTTGTCCAGTACGTGGATTTCTTGCGACAATCGCTGTGACCGCTGTGGTCCCAAACACATCAAATTCCTGAAATGTTTTCAAATCTGCTTGGATGCCTGCTCCTCCACGTGCAGCGGAACCAGCGATAGTTAATGCTCGCTTGATCATTTTCTCTTTTCCTCCTGTTTACTATGTACTTCATCGGATTATTTACACTATAACTGCGTCATTCTACAGGATAACGTAGCGAGGTTTGAAGAGTCAATTTCATAGTACTGTACAGAATACACTCCTTTTTTACTAGTAACTAAAAACCCTCTATCCACTTTTAGGATAGAGAGTTGGAATGATTTTTTTACACCATATAAGAAATATCAGAAGCTATCGTTGGATACGCGAATGGCATTTTCTTTAATTCTATAAGAGGAATTTGGAATCGAATAGCCATCGCAAATAGATTAATCAGTTCATCGGCTCCTCCGCCCAAGAAATGAGCACCAAGTACGACATCTTTTTCTTGGTCGATAATTACTTTGAATGCCGCGGCCGCTTCATTTGTCTGTTTATATGTGAACCACTCAGTGATATCTTGTGATTTTACATATATTTTTAAACCGGAGTTTTTTGCCTCTTGTTCGCTCATTCCAACGGATGATAATTTAGGAACGGTGTATACAACAGATGGAATGACTGGATAATCTGCCGTTTTGTTATTCCCTTTTAGAAGATTCGAAGCGACAACATGTGATTCAGTTGTTGCGACGGGTGTCAATGGAGGCGCGTCACTTGAAGCGACATCTCCAGCTGCATATACATGTGGATTAGTTACGCTTTGCATGTATTCATTGACACATACGCCTCGCTTATCACGCTGTACATTTCCTTTTTCTAAATCAATATCCAATGCCGGTGTGCGTCCTGCCCCGTGTACAACAAGATCCGCTTTCCATTCCACTTGGCGATCCTCTTGTTCCCCTTTGACCACAAATGAATGGCCACATTTTTCAATTCCATTTACCGGTGTGTTCAAATGCACGTGAACACCCATTTCTTCCGTACGTTTAATCAGCATTTTCACTAAATCTTGATCAAATTTCTTTAGGGCGCTTTCACTTCTATGCAAAATATGCACTTCAGATCCTGCCCTTGCAGCAAGATGCGCAAATTCGAATGAAATAAATCCGCCACCTATAAAGACAATCTTTTTTGGTAGTGACTCCAACTCCATGAAGTCATCACTGTGCGTCAAATATTCTTCCCCTTCGATACCCATTTTTATAGGTTCTGCACCTGAAGCAATTAAAATATATTTCCCTTTCAATACTTCTGAGCAGACTTTCAATTCGTTTTCACTTTGGAAGACTGCCTTGCCATGATACATATCAATTCCTAATTTCTCATATTTCTCTTCCGTATCTTCAGGTATCGACTGAGTAAATGTGCGTTTGAATTCCATTAATGTAGGCCAATCGATTTTGCTATCTCCTTCAATCCCTTTTCCTTGCATCCGTTCATTCCAATCAATCAGTTCTGCTGCCTCTACCAATACTTTTTTCGGATCACACCCCCGTTGAGAACATGTCCCACCCAACGGTCGATCATCGATAATTGCAACGCTCCAGCCTTCTTTCCTACATTTTGTTGCTGTAATGGAACCTGCACTACCTGTTCCAATCACAAGCAAATCATATTCTTTGACCATACTTTATCTCCTCCGCCTATTCTTGCTCATTCTTTAATCAATTACCCTTTATCGTCCTTTATCACACTTGGAAACCATTATACAGTTCAATTCACGTTACTTTCCTACGTACATACTATATATCAGTACACAGGAAAGGTCGGATAAAAGTGATTTTAAATAATCCTCATTACGCTGCAGATTTAAATACTAGTCCCTTCTTCAAGAAAAATGAAAAGAACTTTATTAATATTTTGAGCAGCAAGCAATTAAACACGTTGGATAATGTGTCGATGTTGGATATCTTTCTTAGTAGAGATCACGTCATAGAACCCCATTATCATCCAAATGCTTCCGAGCTGACCTACTGCGTTTCAGGCTCTGCTACTATTTCTATTATGAATATTGACACGAAACTTTTTCAACATTATACGATTACAGCTGGTCAAGTCGTTAATATTCCACAAGGCTGGTGGCATTACCAAATTGCACATACCGATGATACACATCTGCAAGGTATATTTAACGCAAATACTCCAGAGGTCGTCTTAGGTTCTGATATTCTGACTGCTACGCCAACTGACGTTTTTGCTTACTCTTATGGGATAGATGAACAACAATGGGCAACCGCTGTGAAGGATATTTCCCCTACGCAATTAATAGGCCCACCAACAGATTAAGCATTTACACATAGCGTCAGTAGCATTCCCTAGAATTCATATAATACTCCCTTCATCCTCTGTGCCATGAAAGAGAAAAACTCTAACTAGAAGTGACCCACTTCCGTTAGAGCTTCAACTGTCAAACTTATTTTACGAAAAATCCTGCGACTCGTTGCTGTTCATCCAATGTAATAGTGTATACTCTATTGTCCTCTTTGTATTTCGTGGCAATGGTTGCAACAAAGTATTGCTCTTTTTTGGTAACAGACTCTTTTTCAAAACCGACGAATTCACCGGATTCCTTTACAATATCGGCTACTTCTTGTAATTGCTCTACAGATAACGCATCTTTCATCGTTGCGTCAAACATCGTACGCATTTCATCAAATTTCTCTTCGTTGAATAGCGTGATCGCCTCTTTCGATTTCTTAATATACTCTGTAGCAGCAGATTCGTCGACCTTATTTTTCCCACATGCTGCGAGTAGGAAAACCGTTGCCAAGGCTAGTATAACTAGTTTTTTCATGCTCTAACTTCCTTCCGTTGATAGATAAAAACAAGCCTCCATAAAGTGATTCAATCTTTTCTACGCATATACTTGAATTAATGATTAGCGAAAGAGTGTTTCGGTTTAATTGGCAGCCATCGCAAACCTTTTCCCATAACGGATTTACAAGATCTAGTGCTTTAACAAAGCCCGGCTGCTCGAGTTTGACTATGTAAAAATGTCCATGCACCTTTCCATATGTCCTAGGAGAGAAACATTCGAAATACTTCCGTATCTTAGACATATTCTTTTATTGCATCCAGCACAATCTGTTCTTTAATTTGATAATGAGTGGCTTGCCAGATAGCTCGCTGATCTTTTAAAATCAATAGTTGTGGGATTTCGCGAGGAACACCTATATCTGATTCAATAGCCGCTGAAAGCTTTTTACTCACCTGTGTAATGACGATGTAAATGGGTAATTCCGTTCGAAGTCCATCCAATTCTTTTTTTGCTGCTAAACTACTAATAGACGTCATGCTCGATTTAAACAACAGAAATGGTTGCTCGTCTGACTTTTCAAGCAATTCCCGCCACTCGTCGATCTTTTTTATTCTTTTCATTTTATATTCTCTCCTTGTATACAAAAATCTTGAAATATACTAGTCCTTCTATTCTATACAGCGTACTGAACTGATTCCTCTTTTTTGCTTAATTATCTCCCTCATTCAACAGCAAAAGCCCCCACTTTTATAAGTGAGGGCCAGTATTTTGACAGTACATTTTTAAATATAACCATTGATTCGTGACTTGTCTTCTTCACTAATTTCTTCTTTTAAATCCTCGATACTTTCTGCCCTACGTTCATTTTTCTTCTTAATCTGTTCGAACTCCTTGCCCTCTGCAAACTTCATTGCATCTTCTGCTGCCTCCATATTACTAATTGTCTTCTTCAGTCGTACTTTGTTATCGGCAGAATCATTCGGTTTTGGATAGTTTTTCGCCATCATATACACTCCTTTTTGAAGTTTTCTTTCTATATGATAGCTTTCCCGTATCTAAATGAACTATACAACGTTCAAGTCAAACCAATCACTCATCATTGCGTATATTTTTATCTAAGCTATCAAATGCTTGCTGCAACGGTACTTTTAATGCGGGTGCTAACGTTTTTGCATATTGTGCAGTAATATGGTTATCATCACGATAGACAATGATATTCCCGATAACAGGATAACAAGTTGTCTCATCACAAAATGAATCTGTTAAGTCTGCAAAAAACACATTCGATGGAATTCCTTCTGTCACTTTCCACGGCGTTTCCTTTGCTATTGCTTGATCTCTTGGTACTGAACAGTCCAATGGATCTTCTGACTGTTCAAGGCAGACCGGAATAATTTCTTGCATACGTGGATTATCCCGTATCGCAAAAATGGTAGTAATGCCTTCAAGCTTTTTCCACTGATTAATAAATCCCCGAGGTACTTTTGGACGCTTGTTCACTGTCGCTGTTGTGAAAACTACGTCAGGTGGATCATCTAGTAACATATCCATTAAATTATGATTCCAAGGAATACAAGCTTTCGTTAAGTGTCCTTTAGGATCTTCGTCAGTAAATCGGCAACCATCATGACTATATAAATCGATTTTAAAATTCATTTCTTCCGCCAATTCTATTAAAGCCGGGAACCAATGACCTGAATGTGAACCACCAACGAGTGCCAATGTGAAGTCAAAGTCCTTCAATACACCATAAGAACATTTTCTGACTTCCGTTAGATTAGCCGACTGGCATTCCAAATCATTATAAAATACCGGAAGATCTGTTTTGATTTCTGAAGGTGCTGGGATGAGGTCTGTATAAGATAAGCTTTTCATCTCATACTCTTTTGATTGAGCACCAGGGTAATCTCGTTCCTGAACAATATCCGAATTAGCAGTTGCCTTTTCAATGTAAGCTGAAATAGAGAATATTGAACTACATGCAAGTACTACCATAGTAGACAATACAAAAATTAGTTTCCCTTTCTTCTGATTTCCACTTATTTTTTGAATAGGTTTTTCTAACAATTTAGTAGAAATCATGGACAACACAAAGGTCGCCATCAGTAGTAATATCCCATCTTCTATAGGCACGGTTTCTGTTTCCATATAAGATTGATAGAAAATCAGCAACGGCCAATGCCATAAATACACACCATATGTAAGACTACCGAGATAGATCAGAGGCTTTGTCGATAAAAATCGATTGACACCATATATCGTTATACTTTCAGAGGCGACTAATATTAGTAATACTCCGCTAATAGGAATCAAAGCCAAATAGCCAGGAAATACAGTGGATACCGGGAATAAAAATCCAGTAAGTCCAATAACCGCAAGGCCTAGCCATCCTAAAATCACACTCCATCTTTTATTGAAAAACAGATAGGGCGATAGTAAAGCAAAAATCCCACCCATACTAAATTCCCATATCCTCGTGAACGTATTGAAGTATGCAAAAGGCTGGTTGACATCTGTTTGATAGATGGAAAAAGTAAGAGAACTTATACATACTACGATAAGCGAACCGAGTAACGTCTTATATACAGGGGTTTTCAAAAGCTTTCGTGCAATATAATAAATAAATGCTAGCAAAATAGGCCAGATGAGATAAAATTGACCTTGCACACTGAGTGACCAAAAATGTTGAAATGGACTAGGTAAATTATCTTGCGCCAAATAATCGATAGAATCTAATGCTAGCCGCCAGTTTTCAAAATAAAACGTGGAAGCCATCATATGCCTGATGATTTCTCCCCATTCAAATTTCGGCAGAAGAATCACCGCAAAAATCCCTGTGAATATTAACACTACTGTAGCTTGAGGTAATAGCCTTCTCGTT
Source organism: Sporosarcina sp. P34 (assembly GCF_002743375.1). Lineage (GTDB taxonomy): Bacteria > Bacillota > Bacilli > Bacillales_A > Planococcaceae > Sporosarcina. The sequence continues at coordinate 45,147 of NZ_PDZC01000003.1, read as the reverse complement.
AAGCTCAGAGTATATTCGACAAAATTCACTGATCCCGTTCGTTCGATTCGCGCGATAATGGATAACGTCATCAAATAGCCTGAAATAACGAAAAACACGTCGATTCCACCAGACACCCTACCAAACCATATATGATAAATGGCGATCAATAACGTTGCGACCGTCCGTACCCCTTCTATTTCGGGTCTAAATCTTTTAGTAGGTAACTTTAGATCCGACATAACTTCCTCCATTACATATGCTGTTTAATTTTAAATGCATTCCATACTATATCATAAAAGTGTAGAAACGATCATTCATTTTTAATTCATATTATGTAATTTTGACAAGTAGTCATGTATGTATTGTTAAATACTTCATTAAAAAATACCTATATCTTTCTGGTAATTTACTTCCACAATACGAGAAAGAACAGAAATCCACATATGGAATTCTGTTCTTTCTTTATATAAATCTTTCTATCACTTCGCTTTAAATGCATCTTGCAAATAATAATAAGATTTCTTCAATCGTTCTTCATACATCGGAACTTGCCAATTATCCCATGTATAACTTTTCATTGAATCCAACTTCATGTCATGAAGCGCAGGAAATGACTCTAGTACCTTGCCATCTTTTGATGTTAATACCGCTCCAATAAATAGTTCCTCAATGTGAATGCTTGTTTTGGTACCATCCGCCAACAAATTCTCGATAAACTCTTTTGTACTTGGATCTTTTGCTTGTAACAACATCCACGGAATACGTAGCTCCACCATGCCATCACGCATATGGTAATCTGCTAATGAGTCATAATCAGTCGAGTCGGGATCGCCATTTCCTTCCCGAAGTTTTCCGGTTTCATAAGAACTGAATGGAATCGTCCGTTTTTCATTTGCGACAAAATATTCTTTATTTAATGCGTACTGCATAGGAATGAATTGATTCGTTCGATCTTTCATTTCCTTTTTTGGAATATACCCTACATCTTTACCGTAGTCATGGTGGAACAGATCATAATGAGGATCAATCAACATTCGTGATTTGACGCCGTTAATTTTCGCAATGAACTCTAGTCCATTGCTAAATTGTATATCCTTTATTCTACTAGCGCGTGTATTTCCACGTCCTGGTATCGTGTCAAAGAGAATATTTACGACGTCCGTTGCACCTATTTTGGATTCATCATAATCTATCCGAATGTACAAGAAAGTTTCGTCATGATCTACATACATTTTCTCAAGCGTACCTTGCTTGTTCGTATACATCGGTTCTCCTGTCCATTCCTCTTCATATCCCGCAACTTTTATTTTCAACGGATCAAAGCTGAGCAGACCGAACTTTTGTTCATTTGTCTGTGTGTTAGACCAGAAAGGACGACGGTCTGGATTATCATATTCTGCTGTGTTCCATGTTCGTTTAAACCATTCATCTTGCCATGAAAATACTAGTGCACCCATTAAATTCTCATGCAATATATCTTCATATAAATGCGTCAATATTTTACCTTGTTGGTCTTCCGATATAAAACCTTGGTTCCATCCAAACGGATTTTCATGTGCTTTTCCTCTCGAGGCAGGAATTCCAAATTCTGAAATCAGAATCGGTATTCGATGTGCTTCATGTAAATCTTTTAAATAGCCAGCGTAGTTATTCTTCTGGCCTCGGAAATCGATATACTCACGATACTTTCTTTCATAGTTCAAAAAGTCAGGATAATATGGATATACATGATAGGAAGCAAATTGACCCGCCTTATCCATTTCCCCTTTAGTGTAGAGTAGATTTGGATTAACGGCTACCATATCTTCCTGACTAGATGACTCAGACGGATGTGTTAACATATCTGTTGTAACCCAGTTGACGAAGCTCATCGGTCGAATTTGCTGGTAGTTACTCACTTCATGCGAGACTAGGATATCCATTTGCTCCGCCAGCCAATATTCGAACGCTGCAGCACCTTTTGTTTCAAAATACTTTCCATTATATTCTCCTAGATCAGAATGTAACTTATTCGTGTTCTCGACCATGAATGGATACCATTCGATTCCAATCATCCATGCTGTGACCCATTGAGAAATATCCGCATCGTACACACCAGATGCATGACCGGGACGAGGTGGTACAGTAGCATTTCCGTGAATGACATCGACAAGTTGAACCATTTCTTTTTGGAAGTCTTTCAAATTCTCTTTTTCAAAAGCATCCAAGGACTCTTCCAATTTTTCTTCATTAATCCATACACCATGCATGACATATATAGGTGTATCGTGTACATCATTATACGCTTTTAATGCGTGATAAAAGTCAGGTGGATGAAGTGTGTAGACGCGTATAGTATTGGCGTTCATTTCGCCAATGGCTTCGAACCATCTGTAATATTCTTCTTCTGTGATGGCAGCTTCTCCAGGAAATGCTCCCGGTTTTCCCATTCCAATATTTACGCCCTTCACACTCATCGGAGTCCACTTTCCTTCTGATAGAACCTCCAAATACTTTCCATTCATTCGTGATGTCATCTGTACTCCGTCATGCTTCGATTCTTTAACATCCTTTGCCTCTACCTGACCGAACTTAGCTAGGACCCCTTGCATCATAGGTACATAAGCTGACCAGAAGAATGTTTTCTCAGGAGATCTTTGAAGCGTTGCATAAACTCTCGCTATTCCTTTTACTTGATATATAGATGGGATATTTTTCACACTATTGAAATCGCCAGAAAAATACATGCTCTCCGAAACACCGGATGTGTGACGAATTACTGCATCGAATTGAGTAGGGATTCCATTTTCATCTAACACCTTTTTTCCTTTTTCGGTAAGATTCCAATCATACACCGCTAATGATTCGCCTTGCTCCGCAGTTACAATATCGAACCAAGAATGGAAACGATGCGAACCTGTGACGTTTAACCGTTGCGTACCGATGTCCGTAAATGTTAGCTGAATACCTTCATTTGAAAATTCTTCATTTTTTTTCAATGCAAGAACTTTCCCTGTAGTATCATTCATTAACAGAAAACCAGGTCCACTATACGTCCACTCTGCTAATTGTTCGGAAATAATGCTTTGCAATTCTGCATTTTTTTGCGGATCAAGTTCTTCTATATAACGACCTTTCCAACCAGAAAACTTTAATCCCATTCGATCTTCAACACGTGTACGTACTATTTCTGAAGTGGGGGCAGAAAACGAATTATACTCCGCTATAAACAACGAAGGCTTTTTTGAATTAAGTCTTTTCAATATTCGTTGCCACTCTACTTCTTTTAGTCCGCCATGATCATCCGCGTAAGCTGCAAGCACAGGATCTTTCTTTTCTACTGTAGTTTCATCGATACTGTCTGTATTTGCCAAGTAAATGATATCTTTTTCCATATAATCTTGTGGGAGTGGATTTAACTCAGAAATACCCTTTCCTTGTACTACTGTGAATCCCCCATAATAGTCACGCGCTGGATCAAAAGATTTGTTATGCGAAGCTTTTACTTTTGCATAGTTCAATACCCAACTAACCCCAAGATGTTTTGTATGTAAATTTTCCACTGCTGATTTATCTATAATGGCTACTTTCATCGGTTGATTGTCTTTCAAAAACCATAATCCTACAGGTACACTGAGTAAAAATACCAAAATTATCACAACTACTACTAACCTCTTCATACGCAGCCCCCTTCCACTAGTACATATTTATTCTATTGTCTCAAAAATAGTTCTAATCAATTATTCACTTCGTAGAAAAACAAGTGTAATTAGCACCACTTTTTTATTATTTCCAACAATTATAGCATATTATAATACTTTATCACTAGCACTTTTCAATAGAGTCATCATAACAAATGCTTGAACGCTTACGCAAAATTTATCTATGGTGATATGTAAAGAAGGCGATGATGCAAAAAATGAAGTGCCCCAAATGTCTATATCATTGGGGCATTTCATATCGGTTTCAGGAGCTAGTACAATCGAAATCAGGTGGATCTTGAAGTGATTGGGTAGATTACACTGGGATTTGCCAATCTACCAATTGACTGAATAAAAATGTGAAGCGGGATCTACTAGTGATGAAGTATTCCCCCTTTACTTTTCACTTTTCCATATCGTCTATGATCCAAGGAACCGCATGAAGCAGATCTGGATATATTGCATCGGCTAGTGGATCTGTTGTACCTAGGAAGACGGTTTTAGTACCTGCTCTCTTTCCCGCAATAATGTCAGTATCTGTATCGCCTATCATATATGACGCGGATAAGTTTACATTATATTTCTTAGCAAGATTTTCTATCAGTTTACTGTGCGGCTTTCGGCAATCACAACCAGACTTCGGCTTATGCGGACAATAAGTGACTTCGTCAACTATCGCACCTTCCTTTGCGAGCTCTGCTATCATATGATCATGAATGGCTTTCAGTGTGGATTCTTTCATATAACCAAGACCGACACCGCCTTGATTCGTTACAACGAATATATAATCAAACCATTGATTCAATTGCTTAATCGCTTCTGCTACTCCAGGTAAAAAATATAATTGGCTAGGTTCATTCACAAATTTCACTCGATTTGTTAACACTTCATTGATCACACCGTCCCGATCTAGAAATACAGCTTTTTTCATGTTGGCTTTCCCCCTTAAGAAATGATCATATTACCTTTATATTGTCCCCATTATATGCTTTTAAACGTAGTGTCACTGGCTTCATGTGAACGTTTTAATTTCGTTAATCGTCGGAGCAATTTCACTCACCTTTTTAGCTATATTGCACGCTGTAAGAATGTTGGGCATTGCGATGATCATGATGCCTTCCACTACACTAGATTTAAATCAGCTGCCAAATCACTTAATTTCTCATGGCACAGCAATGAATAATACATTCCGACAAATTTCAGGATCCCTCGAAACTGCGGCACTTGTTACAGTCATGATCACTTCTGATTAAGAATCCACAACAACAAACTAGGAAAGCAGCAGAATAATTATATAAAAAAAGCATATTCACAATGTGAATATGCTCTCGTTTATTTGGACAAATCGATTTTTTTATTCAATGTATATATAATAACTCCGCCAATTGTCATCGATAATAATTCACCGATACCCGCTGTCAGCCAAGTAGCCCAGAATGGGAAACCAAGCAAAATCGTCAATTGAGCAGCAATTGCGCACATAGACAATGCAAACACAATAGCAGTGATCACCATTTTGACGATATCATTTTTAATTTTCTTTGTCAGCGCACGACATATTAATAATGCGATTAACGTAGCCATAGAGCCAATCGGCACATCCAAAATCCAAGTGGGTGACATGAAGTTTGCGAACATGACACCTAGCGTGACACCGATCACGTATCGTTTATTATACAAAGCCAGATAATTGAACATCTCTGACAAACGCAGTTGGATTGCGCCAAAACTGATAACCGCAAACACGAACGTCACCGCCACATACAAGGCTGCGACAAGAGCTGTTTTGGTCAGTTCATTCACCGTACTCTTACTCTTAGGTGAATCTTTTACATAAGACATACTCATTTTATTTTCTCCTTTATGAAACAGCCTAGTTGCTATTCCAGTAATAACTACGACCAAAGGAAGAAAGAGCCTATCGCTCGATCAAAAGTGTCGTAGTGCAAACAGAATTTGCTTGCTTCGGTATTATAACAGAGTTCCCTATAATACAAAAGCTTTATTTTGCTGTCCATCCTCCATCAATCGGAACAACCGTCCCATGGATATAATCAGCCGCTGAACTCGCTAAGTATAACGTTAAGCTCGCGACTTCACTCGGCTGTGCCCAGCGCCCTGCAGGTGTTTCCTCTGCTACCCACTTTGCCATTTCACCGTCTCCAGCGAAATCCGCTTGGTTCATCGGCGTCTGAATTGCGCCTGGTGCAATCGCATTCGCACGAATTCCCTCACGGCAGTAATCCATGTCCAGTTGCTTTGTATAACCGATAATGGCATGTTTGGATGCCGTATAGGCTGCCCCGCCACCACCGGCTACAAGACCTGCAATGGATGCCATATTGACAATGATACCTGACTTGCGCGCGAGCATATGTGGCAATATTTCATTCGTCATAAAATAGGTACCTTTAACATTCGTATCCATGATTTTATCCCATAATGCTTCATCAGTATCCAAAGTTTTCGCAAAACCGTCCAGTACACCTGCTGTGTTTAATAAAATGTCTATTTCACCAAATACTTCACAAGCTTCCTTCACCGCGTGTGCTACATCGTCCTTTACACTAATACTGCCTATCGTATAGGCAAACTGCGATGGATACTCTTGTTGTAATTTCGGGAGATCTCCTTCATTTATATCAAACGCAAAGACATTCGCTCCATTCTCTAAAAATGCTATAGCTTGTGCTTGTCCAATACCTGAAGCTCCACCAGTCACTAGAACGGTCTTCCCTGTATATTCTTCAAATTTCATAATATCCTCCTAAATAAAAAAGCCCATGATGGCTCATGAGCTTCGATTCATTGTATTATTCTACGATTACCCAATCCTCTGCAAGTAAGTCACAGACAGTTGGTGTGAACATTGTGTATCCTTCACCCGTTACATCAATCACGAAATAGGGATTTAACTTCTTGCCGTCCAGTACACTCTCTCCTACTAGTTTCACGTATAATTCCGCTCCACCCCAGTTGCTACGGATTACTTTCTCTCCAGCTTTCAAACGTGGCAATATTTCTTCAAATGTCATGTATATCCATCCTTTATCACTATAATCATTCGGACAAGTTTATCGGGAAAAGTATACTTGATTATGATCATTTTTACAACTCGAGATCATTGCAACCATCCTATTGAGCAGAATGAATGTACCTTCTACTTTAAGTTACTAACTGTTTAACTTGCCATATCTCACATTCCATGATAAATTGAACAATAGAAAATTTCATTACGGAATTAACATGTATAACCTCGATAATATGGTTCGAGGGTCTCTACCAGGAACCGTTAAATCCTGATTACAAAATCATTTTTGTAATCGGGATTTTTCTATTCAAAAAAACTGTGTAGAGGCACTAGTAGGAGGAATTGTTTTGGATTTACGTGTTTTATTATTGGCAGTATCCGCTATTACTGTTGGACTTGTAGAATTGGTGGTCGGCGGAATTTTGCCCGTCATTGCTGATGATTTAAATGTTTCAATCGCAACAGCCGGACAACTAATTACGGTATTCGCTCTCGTATACGCGGTAGCGGGACCTGTATTATTATCGCTAACCGCGAAAGTAGAACGCAAGAAATTGTATTTACTCACGCTTTTTGTATTTTTATTAGGAAACATTCTGACATATTTTAGTCCAACATTCGGTTTAATGATGGCAGCCCGTGTTTTGACAGCTGCAAGTGCGGCACTTGTCATTGTGCTGTCGCTAACCATTACAGCGCGTATGGTCGAGCCTAGAATTCGGGCAAAGTCACTTGGCTATATTTATATGGGAATCAGTTCTTCACTTGTACTCGGTGTACCGATTGGGATTGTCATAACAAACGCTTTTGGATGGCGAACTGTATTCCTAGGTATTTCACTCTTGACGGTCGGTTCAATTGTATTGATTTCCAAGTTTCTAGAGAAGATTCCTACTGGCGAAGTGCAGCCGCTTTCCGTTCAAATTAAAGCATTGGCGAATAAAAAGATTTTCTTTGCTCATATGGCAACGATGTTCATGCTCGCAGGTCATTATACTGTGTATGCATATTTTACACCGTTCCTAGAGACCACGATGCAATTGAGTGCATATTGGATTAGTGTATTCTACTTCTTATTTGGACTAGCGGCAGTGGCAGGTGGAGCATTTGGCGGTGAACTGGCAACCCGTCTTGGTTCCAAGAAAAGTATTTTACTCATTCTGGGTGCATTCGCGACTAGTTTATTCGTCCTGCCTTACTCTACATTCTCGATTCCACTATTCATCATCTTCATGATGGTTTGGGGCGGATTGAGCTGGGCATTGGCGCCAGCACAACAAGATTATATTATTCAAAGTGATCCGGTTACATCCGACGTCCACCAGAGTTTCAACAACTCGGCGTTGCAAGTCGGAATCGCGCTTGGTTCTGGTGTCGGTGGCATCGTGTATAGCCAGACGGGCACTGTGATGAACATGCCCGCTGTCGGCGGTATACTTGTCATCATCGCATTCATTTGTGCGGCTATCTCGTTATCGATGACTAGAAAGACTCGTCAGGCTACCGGTTAATCATGTAGAATGGAGTGAACTCGTTACAGAGTTCACTCTATTTTTTTATGAAACGAGGGATGATTATGGTCGGCTTGCTACTGGATATCGTCATTCTACTTGCATTTTTTGTGTACGGTATCGCACTTTGGCAAGGGAAAGGTGCATCTTTACTTTCAGGCTACAATACGATGCCCATGGAGAAAAAGATGCAGATCAATGAACGTGCGTTATGCAAATTCATGGCGAAGATTATGTTCACTTTAAGTTTTTGTGTCGGATTGTTCGCAGTTAGTGAACTGCTGAAGAATGATATATATTTTATAGTGGGGCTATCACTTTTCGTGGCAGTACTAGGGTTTACATTGATTTATGTGAACACGGGAAATCGATTTAAAAAATAAAACGCTGCGTTTTTTCTAATGTTTTGACACCTCGCCAATTTGCTCCATCATGTCCAATACACTTTTTAGGAATGCGTCGATCTCACTCATATGTTCTTCAGTTAATTTTGGTTTAAAATGAATGTTAATTCGGTTCATGAACCCTGGCTCTGTTTGTTCATGACGGAAGTTGAGTGTTTGTGTGTAACTTACGTCGTTTTCCCATACAGTACGAAGAATACACGCAATCTCTTCACATTCTTTATCTACATCTTGAATACATGTGCGGACGAGCAATGTAAGCATACAGCCCGGATCCGTGCCTTTGATTTCAAGTATTTCATCCGCCAAATCCTTGAGTGATGAATGTAACGTAAGATCGACGAGGACAGACGGATACCCAACTTTTGAAAATCGAATAGTAAGTTCCCTAGCCATCATCGCTAAATCCAATTGATCACTACGATGTAAAATATGGATCTTTTGTTCTAAGTTGTCCAAGTCATATAGATGGTTCTCAAATGCAACCTTTAAGTTTTCAAATACGGTTGGATCGTACATGGCATGGCCTCCTAATTTCTCGTATGTATAGGTTGAAAAGATTTAGCCACTATAGATATAAACTAGGAAAGGAAGGTATGTAGATGACAAACAAAGATGCGACGCTTGCGGAATTGAGTACCGATGATTTACATGCACTGAATCGCTTGGAAGATAAATTAGGTGTGACACTTATTGCGTATGAAAACGTTACACCAGCAAAAATGAAGTAAGGATGAAGTGGTACTTTCTATTACAGAAAGTACCTTTTCATTAAGTAAAATGTAGTTTAAACACAAACTGTTGCTAATATTTTTTGAATATCATAAATAGCTTTATCTTTTCTAAACTGTTTTTCAATCTGCGGAGTCAGTGAGCTTGATATCCAGATTTTCAATTCGGCATCCATATCAAAAGTACCTGCAGTTTCTACACTATAATGGGAGATGCTTTTAAATGGCACCGAATGGTATTCCACTTTCTTTCCTGTGATCCCTTGCTTATCTACTAGTATTAATCGCGTTTTCGTAAATACAATTAAATCGCGAACTAGCTTAAACGCAGCTTCCACTTCTTCACCTTCCGCCAAAATCAATTCCAGTTCTTTCTCCACTTCTTCATTGTTTACGACAGAGGCATTCCCTAAGAGTCCATCAAACAATCCCATGTAGTTATTCCCCATTTCGATAGTATTTTGTCCTCAACATTCCCACATAGTTAAAAATTCCTTCATACTTTATATTGCAAAATTTCCCCAATCTATACAAATGTATGCATCTTACATAGTTTACCATGTTGCAGTAAGATTGGATATAAAGAGTTAAAAGCTGGCCACGCTTTGTCAAGTGATGACATAGTGCGGCCAGCCGTTACTAATTATATAATTTGATATCAAGCAGGCTTCTTTCTCAACATGCCGGCAATTAAGCCTGTAATGACCGAACCAATAATGATGGCACATGCATACAGTAGAATCTTACTGATTCCACCTTCGACGAGTCCCATGACGAAGATTCCTCCGTGAGGTGCACGTAAGGCGATATCAAATGCCATCGTTAATGCACCTGTAGTCGCAGCCCCAATTACCGAAGCCGGAATAACTCGCAATGGATCAGCAGCGGCAAACGGAATGACACCTTCCGTTATGAAGCAAGCACCGAGCACATACGCCGTTTTCCCTGCTTCACGCTCAGTCTTTGTATAGCGATTTTTAAATAATGTAGTCGCGATCGCCATACCAAGCGGTGGCACCATTCCACCAGCCATTACTGCAGCGATAAATTGGAAGTTCTGTGCGTCAAGCATGGCAATACCAAATGTGTATGCCGCTTTATTGACCGGACCGCCCATATCGACAGCCATCATTCCTCCGATGACTAACCCTACCAAAATTTGATTCGTACCGCCCATCCCTTCAAGGAAGGCGGAAAATCCTGTGTATAGCTTGGCCAATTGTGGATTGATAAGTAACATAATTAATCCTGTCGCCGCAATACTGAAAACGGGATAAAATAGCACGGGTTTTAATCCCTCTAGTGAATTAGGTAAACGAGCAAATAGTTTTTTAACGAGTAAAGTAATATACCCTGCTAAAAATCCTGCAATGAGACCGCCTAAAAATCCTGATCCGCTACCTACTCCATCTACGCCTGAAACGGTGATCGCAATCAGACCCCCTATCATACCGGGAGCAAAACCAGGACGATCGGCTATACTAGATGCTATGAAACCGGCCAATACAGGGACCATTAGGAAGAATGCTTTTCCGCCACCAATAGTATTAAGCATAGCAGCAAAGGCATTGTATTCAGGACTATCTGGATTGGAAGATTCGATTCCCCAGAAGAAAGAGAGCGCTATCAAAATTCCTCCACCGACGACGAACGGCAGCATATTTGATACACCATTCATCAAATGCTTATAAAATCCACTCTTCTTTTCACTCGATGATGTATCTTCCTGACCTTTTTCTACCTGATAAATCGGTGCATCTTTTTTAATCGCCCTATCGAGTAATGTATCCGTTTCATAAATAGCATCTCCAACTTTCGTCTGGATCACATGTTTTCCAGCGAAACGTGCCATCTCCACTTTCGTATCTGCTGCCACAATAATGGCATCCGCTTCTGCTATTTCTGCATCTGTCAATCTATTCTTCACACCCGATGAACCGTTTGTTTCTACTTTTAATGAAAGGCCACGTTCTTTTGCTCTCTCATTCAATTTTTCGGCAGCCATATACGTATGCGCAATTCCCGTCGGACAAGCCGTAACCGCTAGCAAACGTACCGTTGATTTCTCTTCTTCGTTGGTTTGTACTTCTTCTGTTACCTCTTCATCTAACTCCGACTCTTTATCATTAACCGCTTGCAATACGTCCGCGGCTGTTTGTGCAGACAGAATTTTATCTCGGAATGAAGTATCCATCAAAAATGTCGCTAATCTAGACAGTGCGTCTAAATGGTCGTCGTTTGCCCCTTCACTCGCTGCAATCATGAAAAACAATTGTGCCGGTTGGTTGTCGAGCGAATCAAAGTCTACACCTTCTATAGAACGGCCAAATGCGATAGCAGGTGTCTGAACAGCGGCTGACTTCGCGTGTGGAATAGCGATTCCTTCGCCAATACCCGTTGTACTCTGACTTTCGCGATGCAGAATATCCTTCGTGAACTGTTCTTTGTCACGTAATTTCCCTGCGTCATGTAACTGCTGAATCAGTTCGGATAAAACCGTTTCCTTCGATTTAGATTGTAAATGAAGGTTGATTGTATCCTCTGTCAATAACTGTGTGATTTTCATAGAATAGCACCTCTTCCTATAGTTTCGTAATGATCACTTGACTCAATAAAGACTCAACATCTTCCTTTTCACATAAATCGGACTGGAAAGCGGTGGCACTTCCGCTCGCAACTCCATATCTAAAAGCGTTGCCCGCATGTCCTTCTTTGGAGTAGGATGCAATAAAACCTGATACTAGTGAATCTCCCGCACCTACCGAATTGACGAGCTTACCTTTTGGTGCAGCGGCTGCCAATGTTTCGTTAGCTGATACATAGAGCGCTCCTTCTTTACCCATCGATATCACCACATGTTGAACACCTTCACTTACTAGTTTTTTGGCATAACCAACTGCTTCCTGTTTACTATGAATGGGCTTACCAACCAATTCCCCAAGTTCCTGTTCATTCGGCTTGATTAAGAATGGCTTAGTTACTTCCATGATCTGTTTTAAAGCAGGTCCTGATGTATCCACTACAAGCTTGACTTTATTTTTTTCACACAGTGCGGCAAGTTCAGATAAGAATGACGAAGGTAGAGATTCTGGAATTCTTCCTGCAATCACTAACCAGTCATTTTCAGTTAATCGTCCAATTCGCTCAAGAAGATCTTGAATATTTTTTTCATGTAAACTTGGTCCAGGCCCATTTAGCTCCGTTTCATCCGTGGATTTAATTTTCACATTGATTCGGGTAATATCTGCTGTGCGAATAAAATCAGTTTTTATACCTTCTTTTTGTAAAAAGTCCTCAATATAATCGCCTGTGAAGCCTCCAATGAAACCGCATGCTACCGTATCTACACCTAGTCTGTGAACTACCCGTGATACGTTAATGCCTTTTCCACCGGGATAGTAATACACTTCATTTGTACGATTCAGTTCTCCACGCTCAAAATTAGATAAGTAAGCAGTATAGTCTACTGTCGGCATGAATGTACATGTGAAAATCATTTCTGTACCACCTTTACTAATGTTTTATCTTCCAGTTCATTTAGAATATCTTCTGGTATTTCGTCAATAAGCAACACTGCTTCTTCTATAGATAAAAATTTAATGAAACTGTTTCTATTCACTTTGGAATGATCTGCCACTATATAAGTAGTTCTTGATTGCTCTGCTGCCAAACTTTTCACAGTGACCTCATCAGGATCTGGCGTCGAATATCCGTGAACAGGATCAACCCCATTCGTACCCAAAAAACATTTATTGAAATGATATTGTTTCAATGAGTACCTAGCCTGTTGTCCTACAAGTGCGCCTGTCGTAGCTTTGACATAGCCTCCAATTAAATAAGAGGAAATGCCATACTCATTTAGTGATTCCACATGTGTCAGCCCATTTGTTACAACCGTTATATTACGATCTTTTAGAAAAGGTATCATGTGAAACGTAGTTGTCCCCGCATCTAGATAAATGAAGTCCCCATCTTTGACTATACTAGCTGCCAAGGACGCCACTTTTACTTTTTCTGAGAAATATTTTTCCGACTTGGCTGAAATGCTTAGCTCTTGCATATCTCGATCTGGCATTGTGGCCCCACCATGAATACGTTGAAGTTTATTGAGCGTTTCGAGTTCAGTTAAATCTCTTCGAATGGTAGATTCAGATGCGCCGGTTGCCTCTACTAATTCCGTAATCTTCACCGTTTTATGAGTAGCCAATTTATTTAAGATTAATTCATATCGTTCATTTGTCAGCATGCGCAACCCACCTTTTCTCTCAATAACAACATATTACTTGAATTATTCAATAAAATCTATCATAATCATTCATAAGCAATCAAAAACATTCAAAACATTTCATAGGAGGTTATCGTAATGATAAAAAAACAATTCGTATTCAGCAATGGTGAAGGGCTTCACGCACGTCCAGCTGCTCAATTGGTCGCTGTCGCTACTCCTTTCAAATCAGAACTTTCACTTGAATATAAAGAAAAAAAGGTCAATCTAAAATCTATTCTTGGAGTGATGTCACTGGGTGTCGCTGCAGGATCTACTATTACGTTAATTGCAGATGGTGATGATGAAAAAGAAGCAATGAATAAGTTGGAGGAATTATTACGTTCTGAAGGCGCAGAAGACTAATGGAAAAAATCCTTCAGGGCATCGCAGCCTCCAATGGTATTTCTATCGCCAAGGCCTTTCGTCTAGAAAATGCTGAGTTGACTGTACTGAAGGAATCTATTTCAGACGTATCAGCAGAGATAGATCGTCTGCAAATCGCCCTTTCCCATTCCCGATCAGAATTGACGACTATTCAGAAACAGACACAGGAAAAGTTTAGTGATCAGGAGGCAGCCATTTTCAGTGCGCATTTACTAGTTCTCGACGATCCAGAATTACGCGCTGCAATTACAGATATGATTCAAACGCAACACGTAAACGCCGAATATGCGGTACAAGAAGCGGCAAACTTATACGTTTCCATTTTCGAAGCGATGGACGATCCATATATGAGAGAACGTGCTGCTGATATTCGGGATGTGACGAAACGAATCCTTTCCCATTTGCTTGGCGTAAGCATTCAAACACCCGAAGATATTACACAAGAAGTCGTTATCATTGCGGAAGACTTGACACCTTCCCATACTGTTCAACTGAATCCAGAACAGATTAAAGGATTTGTGACGGATATTGGGGGGCCTACTTCTCACTCTGCAATTTTAGCGAGAACATTGGAAATTCCAGCCGTTGTCGGAAGTAAAACGGCAATGGCTACGATTCAAAACGGCGAACTCATTATTGTTGACGGGGAATCCGGGAAAATTATTGTGAACCCTGACGCTGAAACGTTAGTCGCCTATCAAAAAAAGCAACAAACTTTTGCTGAGCAAAAGGCAGAATGGCAATTGCTTGCACATGAACCTACTATTACACTTGATGGTCATCGCGTTGAATTAGCAGGAAATATTGGAACTCCTGATGATGTTGAAAGTGTCTTAAAAAATGGCGGGGAAACCATTGGTTTATTCCGGACGGAGTTTCTTTACATGGAAAAAGAACAATTTCCGACCGAAGATGAACAGTTCGAAGCTTATAAAAGTGTGTTAAAACAAATGAACGGCAGCGCTACTGTTGTTCGAACTCTGGACATTGGTGGAGATAAAGAATTATCTTATTTACAGATACCGCATGAAGCCAATCCATTCTTAGGTTTACGAGCTATTCGCCTATGTCTCGATTATGAAGAGATGTTTAGAACGCAGTTACGGGCGTTATTGCGCGCAAGTATATATGGAAACTTGCGGATCATGTTTCCCATGATCACAACGATAGATGAATTCAGACAAGCAAAAGAAATATTTTTAGACGTCAAACAACAACTCATTAGTGAAAAAGTCGAGGTAAACGAAACGATTCAACTCGGTATTATGGTTGAAACACCGGCTGTGGCTATATTGGCTGATGTCTTTGCCAAGGAAGTAGATTTCTTCTCAATTGGTTCAAATGATTTAATTCAGTATACGATGGCCGCTGATCGGATGAATGAAAACGTATCTTACCTTTACCAACCATATAACCCGTCCATTTTGCGCTTTATTAAATTGATTATTGACGCGGCTCATAAAGAAGGTAAAGCAGTAGGCATGTGTGGAGAAATGGCACGTGATGAAACGGCAATTCCTATATTGCTCGCGATGGGATTAGATGAATTTTCCATGAGTGCATCTTCAATCCTTCGTGCACGTTCACAAATTAAGAACCTGTCTAAGACCGCTTTGGAAAGTCAAATAGATCATATTCTTTCCCTGTCTACCGCGGACGAAGTCTTACAATTCATCAAGAGTTTAGATAACTAATACTACGTAAAGGAGCACTCTTTGAATCTACATGATTCGAAGAGTGCTTTTTAATTTTTCCAACGTCATTTCGTTATGTATAACATGCGCACTTACCTCTTGCTTGGTACCCTTCGCCATTTACATACTATAAAAAAGGAAGTGTCTGGATGGTTGATTGAAATATATCCACTATTTAATTATAAAAATAAATCTCTAAACTATATAATTTTCTTAGGTCGTTACATTATCTCCCAAGTGCTAGATATTCATATACTACGAAGAACAGTGGGAGGTGAATGCTTTGAGAAAGCCAGTTAATTGTAAATGTGATGAGAAGAAGTATTGTCGGAAGCACTGTAAAAAATACTGCTCCCGTTGTAGAAAAGACTTATGCTGTCCGTGCTTTATGGTTCGTTTAGGCGGTCTGCAAAACGGTCTTAACTTTCGTTTGCGCCAAATGGTTTGTTGTGAAGCAGAGTTCCAGTTAAACGATGGTGAAATCGTAAAGGGTACTATTATTTTTGTTGGCTCCAATTTTGTCGAGTTATTCATAAACGGGAAACCGGAAGGGTTATCTATAGACCCTGATTGTACTGATAAGTTAAACGGAACGAAAAGAGGACATCCCATCGGCGAAACATTGTTATTTCCAATCGACAAAATTTCATCTGTAAAGACACTAGGGGGTTGCCCTTCTAAAAACCGTACCAAGTAATATAAAAAATCAAACAACCAGTCCCCGTGTTTACAGGGACTGATTGTTTATTTACTAATTAGGATATGACCAATATTTCGGATTGTTATGATCCTTGTTTCATTAGCCAACTTCAATGCAATCGACTCTTTATTCACATTCGCAAGTATACCTTCGATCAGTAATGCACCTACCCTAACTTTTATCGTCTGCCCTTCAAACAACAGCAAATAGACCGCTAACGGAATTTTGAAGAATTGCTGAATAAGTTCTGGAGAAGAGGCTACGACTTTTCCAAACTGAAATGTTAGCTTCCTACGTAAATGTGGGTCGATATTCTTTAAATTGTCCTTTGGTAATTGTTCAGAATAGTAGCCCGAGGCTTTGACCGATTCAATCTGCTCGTATGGCACGATGATTTTATAGTCTTCTCGGCTTAGTAGAGTGAAATCATGTGCCGCCATCATCACTACTCCGGAAATGGTTTCATTTAAAGGATTTATTATTTCTACTTCTAGTCCATTCAGCCCGTCAAACGCCCGTTGATACGTTTCTTGAATGGACCGTTTATCGTCAAGTGCTAAATCCAGTAATAACCGATTGGTTTCTGCAATTCTCTCATCTACTTCCTTACGCAATCCAACAGGAAGACAGCTTTCTGGAGAAGGCAACTCGGGATTTCTTGCCCGTCTAGGACAGCATTTTTTTGGTATGAAGAAGTCCGGTTTTTGCATTTGTCTTTTCCTCTGTTTTTTCTTTATTCTCTTATTTCCCATTTTCACACCTCCCGTTCTTCAACAGACTAGTTATCTAGTTTTGGGAGATGCTTTTTAAGTTCTTCGAACACTCTCATAATCCCCCACATCCCTTGCTCGATATCCCAGCGAATGTTTCCTGACCGATACATGAAGTCGCCCGAGAATCCGCTATAAGCTCCTGCACCGCCAAGCAACTGAAGATTTCTCTTAGCGCCCGCAACGTTAAATCCGACATATGATTCAGTTCGAGAATGAATATTTTCCGAACCGAATCTCCAACGGTGACCGTGGAGGTGGAATGTATGAGCTCTTCGTCTTTCAGCAGGTGTAACTAACCGAATAGTGACTGGATCCCCCACATAGCTTTCGAATACAGGAGTAGAAGGATCACCAAAAACATCTGAGCTGAATACATCATGGATTTTTTCATGCTGCCGATAGCGATTAATCAGTCGTTCGCTTCGGTAGTTAAAGCCACGTGATCCTTGATCATACGTATCGAGCAAATCTTCGTCTATCTCAGGCGGAGCGAGCAAAACGCCGTCCACAGGATCAAAAATGACTTGGTTGTTTTTATCAAGTAACCTTACACCGTCATGCATTACAATTACGAATTCTCTTGTATCCGGCAAGTACGGATTCCGCAAGATAACATTCGCTCCAGTCGTAACTGGCTCCAGTGTATACGGATCCAAATATTCGGTTCCCCTAGGTTCTGCAATGAATGCTCCGAACGCGCCTTGCGAACGATGATTGCGAATATCTGCCATATCCCACATGCCACATACACCAACCGCAGAATCGACATACCAGCGATACGTCCTCGACTCACCTGGCCCAACTGTTTGATCGCCATTGAAACCAACTGTCTCGCCTGCAGACGTCTTAACGTCATAATCAAGTAATTGAGCATGAAGGGAGATACGTAAAGATGGTGGATAAAATGCTTGCTCCTTCACGATTGGATACGGATAAATTCCGTCCTTGAATGGAAACAACTCTGGTTTCAAATAGCTAGTTAACGTAACATCGATTGTATTCCCCATGTTGCCGCGTAGGATGAGCGGTACCGGTTCTTTTTTGCCGTCCCGAATCGCTTCCATATCCTCACGCAATGCAAAGATAATCGCATCTGGATCATGATCACCGAACGAGTTATACTGGATAGAAGTTTGAAAAGCTACGACATCATATTTTCGCAGAGGCCCCTCCACTATCTCTACAGTTGGATCTGCCGCTGATGGTGGTTTGTTACCTGTACATTGCGGCACAGGTTTTGAACGCTCTCTCGGTTCGAGCCGATCCGGTAATTTAATTAGTTCAGGAACCTTTTCATCGAACGCGCGGATCAGACCCCATAGCCCATTCCACAAATCCTCTTCTGTTTCGAATGTCCATAAATAATCACCGGCTCGGGGAACATTCATCTCCATCGTAAATGATTCGGATATTCCTATATGCTGCTGGTTTTCCAACCTGGAATTTAAATCTCCGCGCTCACTCAACCAACGTAGACCATGCACATTAAAGCTATGGGATTCTTCCTGTGCTCCTTGAAGCAACCTGATCCGGATGGAATCTCCCTCATAAGCTTTGAATATCGGAGTATTTGGATCGCCTTTTACATACGAACTGAAACTGTAAGCGGGATCACAGTCTTTACCTAAACGGAATTGCAGCGGTTCATTTTTATAGTTCACTCCAAACAGTCCTGGATCATCAGGGGAGCCCGGGAATGGCGGAGGTGCTAATGGTTTACCGTCTTTATTGAATAAGTGTGTAAAGTCCTGTGCAAAAATCACAAAGTCCCTGTAATCCGGAGTCAGCGGGTTGACACAAGTGATTTCCGTACCTTGATCTACTTCTACCCCAGTCGACGAATCGAGATATTTAGAAAAACGCGGATGAACAACGCCCGTTCCAAAGACGCCATGTTGCTGATGGGATCCCGGAAATAAATGATCATGGAAGAACCATGCTTTAAGCTCTGTATCTGCATAATAAGAGTATTGGATAGTCTCACCTGATAGAACGGATGAATCATAGTTCCATCCGACATTCGCACCGTCATTTACCAACACATCAAACTTTACAAAATGGATATGCATACCCGCTTCATAAGTTCGCGTAACAAGCTGGAATGCATCACCATCCAGGATATGCGGCAACCGATTTGTGAAATTGATTTCATAGCGCGTATGACTGGATGTATGGATGACGAGCGGTTCGGGTGCTTTTTTACCCAAGCAAATATCTTCCAGATCTTCGTCTAGCACGTAAATCCGTCCAGTCGGATCATGCCAACCTTCACGGTTATACATAAGAGGAATCTCAATCAAAGAGATATTGAACTCCTTCACAGGTGCACCTTCAGGACACGGATCGGTAAAAACAGCACCTGGACGGGGATTTGCGATTGCTGCATTCCTTTCCAGTTCTGTTAAACCTCTACCTCCGACAATCCCCATTGGTGGACGAGGTGCTTTCATACCGACTTTTCCTGGAATGAAATTTGGGAACCCAGGTTTCATTTTGGTTGGTTTAGGCGGTGCCGGTCTATCGGGAAGAGGTTTAAGCGACTTGATTGGAACCCCGTTCGGATAACACTGACTGCCATCTTGAAGAGTATTGAAGACTCGGTTCATCCCCCACATTCCTGCGACGAAATGCGGATATAGATGACAGTGGATCACTGCATCACCAAAAGAACCTTGCAAGCTGCCAAGACCGTAAAGGGGCTGAATTGTATAATGGCTCTGTGGACTAATGGCCTGCGCATCCAAAATTTCTGACGCTAAATCATTGGGATCGCTGAACCATTGGTTAACGTGATAATGGAATACATGCGTTCCCTTTACTCCGCCATGGAAAAGCCGGATTTTTGCAGGGTCTCCGACATACCCTCGCAAAATCGGGGTCGATGGGTCTCCGAATACCCATGAATCATGGTGTACTTCTTCACCCTCGCAGTTCGGACAGACGACTCCTTCCGCAACTAACTGTTCGCGCCGGTTTTCCGGTTCATAGCGATAATTAGCACCGTGGAAGGACTCTTCTTCCTGGTTCGAGAAATGATTGATCGGTCTGTTACCAGTTAAATCATTCACTTCCATTTCATCTGTAAACATCCACACATACTCTCGGAAGGAAGGTAGTAAAGGATGATGGACGTCTGCATATTGGCCGCTGTTTATTGGCTTGCCCGTTTCAGGATCTGTCCACCAGGAGAAACGGCTTTGGACACATAAGCCTCCAACCAGACCATTTGAGTTGGAACCGTTCTGATCACTTGAGACATTTCCAAGGTCTGAGAAGAAATAGTTCCCTTCTTTCAGTAGGTGCAGCTTATATAAAATTTTTTCACAAGGAGCTATAGTTGTATCTTTATTGAAGCCAACATTCGCTCCATCCGATTGGCAAACATCGTATTCTGCTTCCTGAAAATGCATACCCGCATGGAAAGGAAGTTTGTTTTCAAAAAGAATTTCCACGGTGTCTCCTTCATTCGCCCGGATAAATAGCGGCTGAACGAGATCAACAGGCATGAAAGGATTTTTCTTTACGAGCCGCTTCACTTTTTCTTCATTTTCCTTGAGCACATACATCATGCCATTCGGATTATGGTCACCAAACGTGTTCAGGACAATCCGTATGGGAATGGCTACTACATGGTAGCGTCTTTTCACTTACTTCACCCCATTTCCTACTCTTTTAATTCAGGGATTGGAACTCCATTTTCTGTCTCGATATAGAACACTTCAATGGTGTCTATATGAACAAACCATGTTTTCCCTTCCAATGCAGGGATAGATGTTGTCTGAACTTTCATTTCCGCAAAATCATCCACTACACTAATAATTTCTCCTATAAACATAAACGGAAAGGCTTCCGTCAAGATCAATACTTTTTTACCTATATTCTGACCGAAGTGGGCGCTAATTCCCTCTTCCCGAGCTAGATTGATTGGCTGGCATTCATTTTGTTGCGTCATGTATCCAACTCCCTTTTTAAGTTAACGGAAAGACTAAATCACAAGGCACTTCTGTCGTAAATGATACGATTTTCTCCAAAGGTATACTCAGTGATGTTGGGAACTTATAAAAAGGAGCATTCACCATTTTGACGGTAACAGGCGTTAAGGTTAAATGCCCTACACCTACTTCAGAAACTGTACCGCAAAAAATTGGACGGAATACTTGCCCTAGTAGATTAAGCTGTACTGCCTTTGTAATAATAAGAACTTCCTGACCTATCAAACCTGAGAAGTCATGAGATTGAATCCCTGTTTTATTTTTCATTCTTTCTGCCTCCTGTTACTTTTCCACCAAATGATTGGAGCAACGTTCTCATCTCTTTTTTCCAAAAGGAGACTAGTGAGATAGTAGACACAATGCGAATTTCCACTAAAGGAATCTTGCGTACTGTGCCGAAGCTCGTGAGCAGTAACTCACTCTTTGTCGTATTCATGATCTTTCCGCTTACGGTTTCATTACTCAAAACGACTTCCACTCTTGTACCTTTCCATGAAAGAAAGTTGGTCCGAAAAGATTCTTCAAAAAACTGTTGGACGAGTACTTCTCTTTTGTTAACCGTCTCGCCAAATCGAAGTGTAAGATTTTTTTGCAACTGATTATCATACAGGTGATGCTGATGCGAATTGGAATAGGAAGGAAAACCAAATGGAATATTTGCTGTTTCAATATACGTGTAGGGAATCCATATTCTTTTCTGTAGATTCGTCAGCATGACAAAATCTCTACCAATTGCTGCGACTTTGCCTTCTGTTTCTAGATAACTGTCCACCTCGCCAAATGATGAAATGACGACTTGCTGGTTCCGTTTGCTCTTGAAGAATTTTTTGAGTGTCAATGATTTCCTGAGTGGTTCATGAATATTTGCTATCTTAAATAAATTTTTCTGGCCAATATAATCTGTTAAGACTCTCGTTTGTTCATCCGGTCCATTACTTGTAGGTGAGGAAAATTCAGAATTTCTACTTGATTTCTTTATAAAGTTCGCCTCCCTATCCCCAATTCAAAAGTACTGCTATAACTATTTGATTAGTTGTTGCAAATGATTTGCGATTTCTTCAATTGCTACGCTATTTTTCCCTGTTGCCATATTATGACGAGCTCTTACCAAATCCTGATCATCTACAATATACATAGACGTCGAGTGGGTAACGAATCCATCTTCATTCCTGTCGTAATAGAAATTTAAGTATTTCGAAAACTCTTTAGTTGTTTCTTCTGTACCTCTAAAGAACAACCAGTTTGGGTCTTCGATAGTAAATAGTTCTTTATAGCGTACTATTTTCTCTTTCGTATCATATTCAGGGTCCACGGTGATAGCTATGATGAAGTACTGATCTTGGGATATTCCCCTATCTTCCATCACCTTCTGCAAGGCCGTCAGATCCCACATAGTAGTCGGACAAATATCGGGACACTTTGTGTAGAAAAATGTGACAAGCTTCGGTTTGCCCTGGAAATTTGTCTCGTTCCCGCCCACTTCGGTAAACGGCCATTCCGTTACTTCCCCACTTTTCGGTAGTTCCACTGTCTTTGACCACACCGCGTATATAATCCCGAAAAAGATAGGCAACATCAATATGATGATGAACTTTTTCACTACTGTTCTCCTTTCCTGCCCAAACGATCTTCACGCTCTCATAGAACGGCGAATGAAGAAACAAACCAATGAATGCGAAAAGGTAATAAACATAGTGATAATGAAAAGATTAGTCGCAATCAATGAATTAGAATTAAGAGGTATATTGCAAAGTGCGGGATTTTTCAGCACTGCACCAAGCATCATACCCATTACTCCTCCCATCACGCCGTTATATAGACCATTTAATGAAGCCGGTGCTTGAATAAGCGAGCCGAATTGCCAACCGATAAACACTCCTAGAAATACGGGCAATAAATAAGTAGCAATTTGATCTGCCGGTAACAATAACGCGACGTACAATGCTGTTACGAATGAAGATATTGACGCAATCGCCATACAAATCGTTTTTGTGAACCGATCATCAAACAACAGTCTTTTCTTCTTCACTACTCGATAGTTGACTAGCATTTCACCAACACACCACATGAACAGAACAATTAGAAGCAGCATAGCCCCCTTCACGCCCTTTTAATAGAAATGAATAAAATGCCTAAATTACCGATGAAGAATGCATGTAGAAACCAGATAAATAGCATTTGCATCTCTATAACCGTGCCAATCATCGGTGCCATTAGCCCAACAATCAGACCATTCGTTAGGCCAGTCACAAACGTCTGATAATCAATCAGCATGCCAAACCAAGCTCCTACTGCTCCTCCGATAATTGCCGAGAGTAATGTAATATACGTAAAGTGAAACGGCAAATGTGTGATGAGCACGATCCCAAATAACAAAGCGGCCATCCCGCCCATAACCATGCTCATATTCATACCTAAATGGAAACCTACCAATTTCCTCACTTTTCTAATGTACATATAAAAGCCAATGATAAGACAGATGTCTGCATACAATAAAAATAGCAAGATCGACTGCTCCATAGGTCACCTCGAAATAGCATATGGCAATAGAGACAAAATAGTAACCTATTTACCCAATATTTCACCAGATATAAAGTAAAATTTATACTGCATATCATCCCTTCTCCCACATATTTAAGTACTCTCCAGTTCTGTTATGTAGTACACAATATGCGAAGGGTACACTGCCGTTTGGTCCTCACACAAATATCATGCGAACTCGCCTCACGTTTGGTACACTTAGATATGTAGTAATTTTAATAAGGGAAGTGTTTTTATGGTTGGACGTAATGATCCATGCCCATGTGGCAGTGGTAAGAAATATAAAAAGTGCTGTGAACGAAAAGATGCGGTGACAGTGGAAGATTTGTTGACAGATGAAATGGAACACTTATTGCAAACATTTTATGATATTCATCCCGAGCGACCAGATATACCAGCGTTCGTGGAATTTGCAAATACATGGAAGTCTTCATTGAATAGTTATTTACCACAAGAAATGATTGAAACGATAGCGCTTGACGAATTCTTCTTCCATAAACGAAGAGATATTTGGGACGATTATGTAGCAAAGCAGAAGAAAAAACATATTCGACCATCTATTCTAGAATTACTGGATAGATGGTCAGAGCCACGTGTATTTATCGGTGAAGTAACTGCTGTCGGGGATACATATTTAACAGCTACAAGTATTCTTGGTGATGAAACGATTGAATTGTGGAAAGAAAGCGATAAGCCTGTTCCCGTTGGTGTGCACTTCTATTGCTTTATACTTTCCGATGGTACGTCTGAAGGTAATTATCTAGCAGTCTCCAGTTTAATCTTCTTCCCGACGGATCATTCGGAAGCAATTAAACAATTTGCTAAAACACTTGCAGATACAGAAAATCCTTCACTAAAGGAATCCATCATGAGGTTCTGGATTGCGCTTGGTGAAAGCGGCTATACCGGAGACGAGTTTACTGAATTTGAAGCAGGTGTTATAGAGGCGGCTAAAGAGTTTTTACAGCAATATGACCGAGAATCGAAGGCTTTGCTTGAAGTGCTCGAAGACTTTTTAGTAGATGAGCAGCCAAAAGCACGAAAGAAATTAGCAATTGCGGCGGGCGCGATCCGTTATGGATTAGACAATAATTATTTCGAACCACTCAATATGACACTAAAAGAGATCGCAGAAGCATTCGATGTTTCTACTTCGTCGATGAGTAAATATGCGAAGGATTTAGCGGAATATGCCAGCGATAAAAATTAATTGATATAAGGAGTTATGAACATGGTAGTTTCACATTCCCGTCTACTAGATGCATGGGAAGCGTATCAAGATGTAGATTTGCACGGTAAACAAGTTTTATCAAGCATAGAATTCACGACGACATATTTATGTAATATGCGTTGTGAACATTGCGCGGTTGGATATATGCTACAACCGAAAGATCCACAAGCATTTTCAATCGAGCTACTGTTGCAGAGATTGGATGAAATTCCACATTTGCGAACAATTAGCCTAACAGGTGGCGAACCAATGTTTTCGAAGAAGTCGGTCGAACAGTATGTCGTACCGCTACTGCAGTATGCACATGCGCGCGGAATTCAGACGCAGGTGAATTCAAACCTTACTATGCCTATTGAACGTTATGAATTAATTGCACCGTATTTGGATGTACTGCATATTTCACATAACTGGGGGACAGTTGATGATTTCATCGATGGTGGATTCGCTAGAATGGAACGCAAGCCGTCACGTGAACGTCGTGGAGCACAATTCGTACGCATGATTGAAAACAGCCGAGCATTGTCTGAAATGGGTGTAATGGTGTCAGCGGAAACTATGCTGAATCGCCGAACATTGCCTCATTTACAGACGATTCACGAACAAATCGTCCATGAAATGAAATGTGGACGCCATGAAATACATCCCATGTATCCTAGCGATTTCGCTTCATCATTAGATGTGCTCACTTTGGACGAAACACGTATCGCCATGCTCGATTTGCTGTCATACCGTGATCCGCAAACTTGGATGCTATTTGGAACATTGCCATTTTATCATTGCAGTCCCGACGCAAGAGACCAAGAGTTATTTACGAAACTTGCAGCAAGCGAAAATGTCACTGTACGAAATGATCCAGATGGGCGTTCCCGGTTGAATGTCAATATGTTTACTGGAGATGTGATCGTGACAGATTTCGGAGATGTGCCGCCACTTGGAAATATTCAAACCGATCACTTAACCGATCTATACGATAAATGGCAACAGCATCCATTAGCGAAAAGCGTTAGCTGTCACTGTCCTGCTGTGCGTTGTTTGGGGCCGAATTTACTCGTAAAAGATGCCTATTACCCAGACACAGACTTTTTGAAACGACAAAAAAGATAAAGTAGACGAAAAAACCACGTATGGCTCGAGTTGAGTCCATACGTGGTTTTTATTTTCCGAAGCCTTGGAAATGTTCATCAATAGCTTCTTGGAATGTTTTTGATGCTACTGCTTTTTTAATCGCTAGTGCAAAATCCTTCTCACGATCTTCTTCTCTAATTGCAACAATATATTGCAACTCTTCATCTAGCTGTTCGTGCGCCAGCGCATCGTCCAATTCCATTTCATCGACCAGAATATAATTGTCTGGAATAATTGCCAAATCACCGCTTGCCATAGATGGAATCAGCTGAGCAATCAAGACGGGTTGGATGTTTAGGTTTTTCGGATTACTCTCAATTTGTTCTTCTGTAACCGCATAAGTTGGTGCTTTTGGATCTAATGAGATGAATCCCTGCTGTTCAAGGAAACGTAGGGCCCTAGCCGTGCCTAGTTCATCATTTGGAATAGTAACCCATGAACCATTTGGAATATCGTCCATCGACGTCAACGAGTTGGAGTACAAGCCAAGACCCACACTCGGAACTTCCGTTAAAGCCACTATTGGCAAATCATATTCTTCGTTAAACCGCTGAAGATTGATTTGTTGTTGGTTGATGTTGGCGTCTATTTCGCCATCAGCCAACGCTTTATTTGGTTCAATTAAATCTACGTACGTTTCTATTTCCACTGTGTAACCTAGCTCTTCCAATGCCGGTTTTAATGCCTGATCGATAACTTTTGCATAAATTCCTGCCGTCGTACCTATTTTTATTGTTTCATTGCTACCGGTTGGACTGCATGCCGTCAATAGCAATCCAAGTATCGTCAGTAGACCGAGTACTTTCATTTTCATCTTCAAATCGTTCCTTTCAAAAAACTGCTATCTTCATCATATTCGCTGTAATTTTTACTGTCAAACCAAATCCTGAAATAAAAAAGATGTGCAACAATGTACACATCTTTTTGCTCGCTATGTAATTTTACCAGACTGCCGGTTTTTGTACCATCAGCCAAAGCATTACCATCAGCAGTCCAATATAGATCCAGGCAGTGCGTTGCAACTTATTGACCACTGTTTCCTTGTCATTGCCTGATTCATGGAATCTTTTCAATACAGAAGAGAAACCAGTTGCCAAGAAAAATCCGGACAGCAACATGACGCCTATTGTGAGAATAACCCACGACGTGTTCCATGGCCATGGACCAAATAAAATTAATAAGATACCGGTCACAACAAGCACATGGCCTGAATGCATAACGAGTCGTATAATGACCCGGATAAACGCAAGATAGATGTCTTCCACTTCTGCTTTAGCAGTACGTAGCCGACGTATTAATGGCAGTAGGAGAAATAATGGTCCTACTGAAATTACAGCCGACACTACGTGCGCATAGACAATCGCTCCGTAATAATAGCTCATTTAAGAGATTATTTCTGAGCTGGGCTATATTCGTGTACCCAAACTTTCATTTTAGGAAGCCAAGGCATTTTGTCGTGGATCGACAACATCGCCTGTTTATATTCTTCAACTGTTTCATGACCTTCAGATTTGGCGTCTTCATCTGTTAGTTCACCGAGTGTTTGTTCATACAATTTCTCAATTTTGTACTCTTTGCCTTCTAACGTCATAATTTCGCCAGGGTATGCATAGACACCATTACGTCTAGTCGCCCACTTTTCACCGTTAAGAACTTTTTGTACATCTTCAGGAATTGTTACAAGTCTTTCGATGGAACATGTTTTTTCTGGATAGTTTGTCATGCTAACACTCCTCTTTGTTGGTTAATCTTTCACGTATACTAGTGTACCCTTTTTCATCAATGAATTACAGCTTTTGCTTCCCAATAAAATACCCTCCCCACCGGAGTGACGAGGGATGATACTTATTTTACTTCTACAGTATGTTCTTCATGTTCGTGTATCTCTTCATTTTCGATATGGATAATCACTTGATAGCTGGCTGCTTTAGGAAATTGATAGTTGGCTGTATATTCACCCGGTTTCGCTTCATCCGTATCTACCCATGTGGTTTCTTTATCTGCCGAGATGATCTCATAGCGGACTTGTGCCTTTAATGCCTCGCCGTCAATCTGCACATGTGTCATTAACTCTGTATCTGTCGCTGCTTTTGCTGACTTAGGTTGCATGAAGTGAATAGACAGTCCTTCTACTCCATTGCCATGTTCATGATGTTGATCTTCTTGCTCGCTTTCCTGTCCATCCGATTGAGGACTAGCATCTCCGATTTGGATTTGCTTTTTTGGCATGACATGCATTCCACGCGCAGTAACATGGACCTGTACGTGATAAATCCCATCTGTCTCAAATATATTTTCCACTGAATAAATACCTTCTTTTTCATGGGTTGATTCTACGTGAATACTGTCTTCTTTCTTTCCTTCTTCCCAGATTTCATACTCTACTTCCGATGCATCATCTACATTTTCTTCACCTTGTGTCACATGTGTAGTAATAAATACCGATTCATTGACATTTCCTTGTTCAGGTACTGTAAGTTCTACTTCAATTGGTTCAGGTAAAACAGCTTCCGTCGGTACCTCTTTATCTTGACCACAACCGGCTAGAATACCAATCATTGCCGTACTCATAACAAACATTCCAAAACGTTTCATTTTTTCATTCTCCTATCTATTCGTTTAGCTGTTATGATTATAAAATATGATTACGAAATTTCAATGAAGTTTCGACAACTTTTTGAAACTTCATGTGGATTTCACATGTTTTCCGGAAAATTAGAGTGCAGAGATTTTATGAAATGAGGCGTATTGAATTGGGTTACCAATTATTGATCATTGATGATGAACCGCAGATGCGTGATTTAATTCGTGTCATTCTTGAAGATGCGGGATATACCGTAATAGAAGCCAGTGACGGTTTGCAGGCCTTGTCAGCCGTTAAGCAACATACTATAGATTTATGCATCGTCGATGTGATGATGCCTTATATGGATGGGTTCACATTTGCAGAGGAGATGAAACGCACTTCTTCGATTCCTTTGATTTTCCTATCTGCACGAGGCGAAGAATGGGATAAAGTACAAGGGTTGAAGCTTGGTGGTGATGATTATATCGTCAAGCCCTTCTTACCAGGAGAACTTGTAGCACGGATCGAAGCGGTTTTACGTAGAACATACCGCCATAATCCCGCCCCACTCGTATTACATGCAGGTCCACTTACTATCAATGAGGACTCGTATACCGCACAGCTTAATGGAGAAGCCTTAAGTCTAACTTTGAAGGAATTTGGCTTGCTATTGTTGCTAGTCAAACATAAAGGGCGCGCATACTCCCGTGAACAATTACTTGAATTGGTCTGGGGCGACGATCACCAGAGCAGTGAGCGTACAATCGATACACATATCAAAACACTTCGTCTAAAGCTAGGGGACGCAGGTAAAATGATTGAAACGGTATGGGGGATCGGCTACAAGTTAGAGGACCCCGAATGAATAATTTGAATCTAAGCAAAAAGATGTTGATTGTGTTTTTGGGCAGCATCATTTGCACCATTTTATTTTCATTCTTCTTCATTCATTACTTGTATACGGATTTATATAAAGAACAGATTAAAGAGTCCATCATCTATCAAGGGAATCGAACGGCTTCTCATTATCATTACGGCGAGCTGAGTGATTCGATCATTGAAAAGATTCAATGGTATAACATCGTCTCGGAGTATGAAATCATCGTTGTAGACCGCCTGGATGATTTAACGTCCCATTTCCCCTATCAGATTAATTATCAATCACTAGTCAATGAAAACGACGAGAAGATACTAGAAACGGGTAAGCCTGTTATGAAAGAAGGCTATGTGGATGAACTAAAACGGGAAATCTTCGGTGGAATTTTTCCTATTAAAGGAGAAAATGGACTAATTGGTTTTATTTATATTTATGTTCCGCTCGCTGCGATCCAAGATGTGTTCCATGACAGTCTTCCGATCATGTTACTTGTAGGCAGTATTTTCTTCCTTGTTCTATTTTTGATTTTGCAACGCGTATGGCGTTCGTTGTTCGAGCCACTGCAAACATTGCAGATCTATTCGGAAGAAGTGTCTAAAGGTGATTATTCGAATCGACTCAATACGTTCAGGACAGATGAAATAGGCAAGCTTTCGACTGCATTTGATTCAATGAGTCGTTCTCTTGAAGAACAAGATCAGCGCAAGAAAGACTTCACGTCAAATATTGTACATGAGCTCAGGACACCTTTGACGTATATTAGTGGCTATGCGCAACTTTCACGCGATAAAATCGATTCGTCTCCTGATAATGTAAAACAATACCTATCAACTATAGAGAAAGAAACGGAACGCCTGAAAAAGCTCATACATGATTTAGTCGAGCTGAATCATTTAGAACAAGATGTATATTCATTAGTAAACGAACCAATTGCGATTGCGCAATTACTGTTAGATACATTGGAATTATTCATGATCCGGTTACAGGAAAAAGATATTCAGTTGCGCACATCGATTGATGAGGAATTAATTTTGGAAGGTGATCCTAAACGATTGCAACAAGTTTTTTATAATACAATCGATAATGCAGTAAAATATGCTGAGCAATCCATTGCTATTCATCTCACCGCCAGTAAACACGGTGTACAATACCGCATCGCAAATGACGGCGTGACAATCGGAGATGAAGACATAGATCATATCGGAGAACGCTTTTTCCGTACCGATAAAGCACGAACTCGCACGACAGGCGGTACTGGACTTGGCCTGTCGATCGTCAAAGAAATTGTAAGGTTACACGAAGGAACATTCACGATTTCCAATGAAACAACAGAAACTATTGTGGTGATTGAATTGCCTAAGCAAATGCGAAAGGAGTGAAAGCAGTTGAAACGTTTGATTCCTTTTATGTTGATGCTCATAGTATTCGTCAGTGGTTGCAGTGAACCACTTGAGCGTGGGAAACAAGTTCGTGAATTCACCTTTACGGATCAGCATAATGAACCATTTAACTCCAAGGAACTTTCTGGTTCGCCTTGGATTGCAGACTTTATCTTTACGAATTGTACAACAGTATGTCCGACATTAACGAGTGAGATGGCAGAACTACAAGCTGAATTGAAAGGTCGGGACATCGAAATGAACTTCATTTCGTTTTCTGTAGATCCTGAAACCGATACACCTGCAGTATTGAAAGACTATATCGCAAACTTCACAGATGATGAATCCAACTGGCATTTTCTGACAGGCTACACACAACTAGAATTTGAAGCATTTGCACGTGAAGAGTTCCAGACTTTTGTGCTGAAACATGAATCTTCCACTCAAGTTGTCCATGGCACCAATTTTTATCTAATGGATTCAGAAGGCTATATGATGAAGGAATATAATTTCTCAAATGAATCATATAAAGAAGAATTACTGGCTGATTTAAAACGCATGAAATAATAGTCGGAGGGCGTGACGTATTTCGTCGAATCCGCTATACTAGGATAGGAAAGCAGGTGTACGTGTTGGATCCTCGTTATTGGAAAGCCGGTTTTTTTACTGCATTGATTTCATTTGTTCTACTCATTTTAGGCGTACGGACAGTACTTGGACATGACCTAGTCGTCAATAATTATTTGACGTTTGCAGTGTTCGGTCTAATAGTCGGCATTGTCAGCTCCCTCTTATTATTCTATGAGCTATCCATTGCATTTAAAATGTTCATGGTCGTTCTCGTTCTAGCGTTTGCCGAAATGTTTCGTAGCTTCCTGATGATGGATAATGAATACTCAGAAGCAATCGGAATTTTATCTTTGTTCATTATTTCATCTTTCGGACTAGCAATCTCCATTATTGTGCAGTTTATTGTAAAATTAGCTCGCAAAAACTAAAAACCGGTTGGAGAATTATTCTCCGACCGGTTTTTTCACTTTTTTGATTTGTTTACTTCTTAATTGACCACATGCTGCATCGATATCCGTCCCGTTTTCAAGACGTACTCCACAGTTGATGCCTTTACGTTTAAGTGCTTCGTAAAACGATTTAATGGCTTCGGGTTCACTGCGTTGATACTGACCGTGCTCGTCTACCGGATTATAAGGAATCAAATTGACATAAGACAAGTGACGTTTATCAGCCAACAGCCTGCCTAACTCTTCCGCCTCTTTCACATGATCATTCACATCGCGCAATAAAATGTATTCGAATGTGATTCGACGATTGGTAGTTTCCAAATAATAGTTAATAGATTCCATTAGTTTCTCTATCGGGAATGCTTTGTTAATTTTCATGATAGATGAACGTAACTCATTATTAGGTGCGTGTAATGAAACAGCTAAATTAATCTGAATGTTTTCATCCGCAAAGTCTTTAATTTTCTCAGTCAAACCACTTGTGGAAACGGTGATATGACGCGCACCAATAGAGAGACCTTTTTGATCGTTGACAATATGCAAGAAATTCATCAGATTCGCATAATTATCGAACGGTTCACCGATTCCCATGACGACAATATGACTGACACGCTCTCCTTCACCTTTGCCATCTAGATGCTCTTGAACTTTCATGATTTGACCAACAATTTCCCCAGCACTTAAATCACGATTTTTACGCAATAAACCACTTGCGCAGAAACTGCATCCGATATTACATCCTACCTGTGTCGTCACACATACAGAATAACCATAAGGGAATTTCATTAAAACCGTTTCAATCAAGTTGCCATCTTCCATTTTAAAGAGAAACTTCACTGTACCGTCTTGTGATACTTGCTTAACATTTTGTTCGAGTGTTTGGATCGAGAAGTTCTCATCCAACAAGTCCCGCGCTTCTTGATTGATGTTTTTCATTTCATCAAAGGAAAGTACACGTTTCTTGTAGAGCCAGTCCCATACTTGGGCTGCTCGGAATTTCTGTTGTCCGTTTTCTATGAAGAAGTTTGTCAATTGTTCAATTGTCAAACCATATATGGATGTTTTCATGTAATTTCTATCCTCATTTCAAAATTGCAATCTTAATATTATACTACAAGTTTGCGGTAAAAGGAACAACTGATTAGATTTATAATTATTTTTGCTGAACGTTTTTGTCCGTTCTAAGCTTCATGAAAAATGATAATAGGTTCAATGCTGCGAGTACGACAAAAAAGATCCCCATACCGGTATGTCCTGTAGCGATTCGATCATATGCAAAGTATGCCATTACCACGCCAATGACAAGATCGATAATTTTTGAATTAAACAAGTTACTACCTCCTTACTGTCTTACCCGTAGTATAGCAGAAAAAAGCACCTGCAGACGAATTTCCATTCGAGGCAGGTGCTGAATAAGTTATCTATTCTTATACATTTGTTGCAGTAAGATTATGCTCTTTGATGAAATCTGTAAGAACTGACTCAAGATTTGGTGTTCCGATTTCATCCAAATCATAATAAACACGTGTGCATGGCTTATTTATATTAATGACTCGTGACAGATCCATAGGTGTACCAATAATGACTGCATCTACATCAGCTGCATTGATCGTCGCTTCCAAATCTTTTAACTGTTCTTCGCCGTAGCCCATTGCTGGTAAAATATTTTCGATGTGCTGATACTTATCAAAAGTTGTGATTAAGCTTCCTACTGCAAATGGACGCGGGTCAACAATTTCAGCTGCACCAAGACGCTGTGCTGCAATTACACCTGCACCCAGTTTCATTTCACCGTGAGTTAATGTCGGACCATCTTCAACAATTAGCACGCGCTTGCCTTTGATGATTTCAGGGTTATCAACAGAGATTTTTGATTCTGCTTTAATAATTGTACTGTTTGGTGCCGCAAATTTAATATTGTTTTCAACCGTTTGAATGGCTTCTTCCGATGCACTATCAATTTTGTTAATGATGGATACATCTGTTGTACGCAAGCATACTTCACCTGGGTAGTATTTCAATTCATGGCCTGGACGGTGTGGATCAAGAACTGTGATCGCCAAGTCCGGCTCGTAGAATGAAAAGTCATTGTTCCCACCATCCCAAAGGATTACGTCACAGCCGTCTGGATCATTTTCAGCAGCATCCAGAATATCCTGGTAATCTACCCCTGCATAGATAATATTTCCACGGTCAACATGCGGCTCATATTCTTCCATTTCTTCAATCGTACATTTATGTTTTTTGAAATCTTCTACCGTTGCATAACGCTGCACACGTTGTTCAGCTAAGTCGCCATAAGGCATTGGATGACGAACAGCTACTACTTTCAAATCATGCTCAAGCAATGTTTCGATAATTTTACGTGATGTTTGACTCTTCCCTGTTCCCGTTCTAACCGCGCAAACAGAAATAACTGGTTTATTACTTTTAATCATCGTTGCTTTTGATCCAAGGAGTGTAAAATTAGCACCTGCCGAGTTCACAATTGCACCAATTCCCATAACCTTTTCGTAGCTTAGGTCACTATAAGAGAATACACATTCATCTACTTCTAGTTCTTTGATCAACTCAGGTAGCTGATCTTGTGAATAGATAGGAATTCCTTCAGGATACAATTCACCAGCTAATTCAGTTGGATATTTACGTCCATCGATATCCGGAATTTGTGTAGCAGTAAATGCCACGACATTGTATTCTTCTTTACCACGGTAGTATGTATTAAAATTGTGGAAGTCTCTTCCTGCTGCACCAATAATGATTATATTTTTAGTTTTCATAAATTTATCTCTCCAATCAAGCTTCTTTTTATTATTATAAGTCAACATGTATAAAAATACAATAGAAAATATTAAAAATACATGTATTTGTATACATATACACCTTTTTTCTGTCATATATTGTTACAAAAACTACTATAGCAACCATCTATGCATCTTTCTATACATTTATGACAAGAAAAAGCCATTCAGTATCGAATGGCTTTTGATCATTTTATTCATTTAGTAAGTTGCTTAAGCACTTCAAACAGTGTATTCATCTGATCGTCTGTACCGATCGAAATACGTAAATAATCGCGAATATCCTTTTGATCGAAGTGACGGACTAAAATTCCACGACCTTTTAATTGTTGATACAATACTTTTGCGTCATTGTGTAAAGGCTTAACAAAGACGAAGTTTGCATCGGATGGGAGAACTTCAAAACCTAACTCTTTCAAAGTATGGACTGCAGATTCACGTGTGCGAATGATTTTATTTGTACTTTCCGAAAAGTATGCATGATCAACAAACGCAGCAGTGGCCCCCGCCATAGCTAAACGATCAATTGTGTATGAGTTGAAAGAATCTTTTATTCGCGTCAATCCTGCTATCAATTCGGGTTGTCCAAGTGCGAATCCGACACGCAATCCTGCTAGTGCACGAGATTTAGATGTGGTTTGGATCACAAGTAAATTTGGGTAACGATCAATCAGTTTCATCGCAGACGGACCTGCAAAATCAATATATGCTTCATCGATAATGACCACTTGATCTGGATTATTTTGCAAAATATCTTCGATTACATCCAACTCAGCATAAATACTTGTCGGTGCATTGGGGTTTGGTAGAATGACCCCGCCTGGTGAATTATAGAATTGCTTTTTGGGTAAGGTGAAATCAGCATTCAATGGGATTTTTTCGAATGATATATTAAATAGCTTGGAATAGACCGGATAAAAACTGTAGCTAATTTCTGGAAACCTAATTGTTTTTCCTGGCTCGAAAAATGCCATGAATGAAAATGCCAGTACTTCGTCAGATCCATTACCTACAAAGACATGGTCTTTTGTCAGTCCATATGTCTCCGCTATCGCGTGACGCAAGGGATCTACTGTTGGTGAAGGATAGCGTTGCAATGTGTTGCCGTTTAATTCTTCTTGAATAGCTTCTAATACTTTTGGGCTTGGTGGATACGGATTTTCATTCGTATTTAATTTGATGATATCTGGCTGATTCAACTGCTCACCCGGAACATAAGGTTCTGTGCGGCGTGCAACTGTGCTCAGAAATCTACTCATTGCGTAGCACTTCCTTTTTCGGTCTTCTTTCGCGTAGCACTTGCTGAACATCCGTTAGATCAACGTCAAGAATATTCATCAATACAAGCGTATGGTAGACCAGATCTGCAATTTCATTGGACACTTCTTCTTTATCTGCATTTTTTGCGCCGATTACGACTTCCGTAGATTCCTCTCCGACTTTTTTCAACACTTTGTCGATACCTTCATTGAATAAATACGTCGTATACGAGCCGTCTATTGGATTGGCTTTACGATCTGCGATTTCGTCGATTACTTCGTAGACGACTTCACGTAATGATTCTTCTTTTTCCCTTGCTGTTGTGAAGAAGCATGTTTTTTCTCCCGTATGACAAGCGGGACCTTGTGGAGTAACTTGAATCAGTAATGTATCTTGATCGCAATCTACAGAAATACGTTGCACTTGCTGTGTATTTCCGGATGTGGCCCCTTTATTCCAAAGTTCCTGTCTCGAACGGCTATAAAACCAAGTTTCATTTGTTACTAACGTTTTTTCAATTGAATCTTTGTTCATATAAGCAAGCATTAGGACTTCTCCTGTGCGATCATCTTGTACAACCGCTGGAATTAGACCTTTGTCGTCAAATTTTAATGCATGGATGTCTAGTGTCATTTTAGTCATTCCTAACTGCGATATTTTCTTCTGCTAAGTAATTTTTCAAGTCTCGGATATTGATTTCATTGAAGTGGAATACGGATGCGGCTAGGGCTGCATCTGCTTGCCCTTTTGTAAGTACATCTTTAAAATGTTCAGGTTTTCCTGCACCACCACTTGCGATGATTGGAATAGTGACAGCTTCAGCCATAGCCTGGTTGAGTGCTAGATCATAACCGTCTTTGACTCCATCTTGGTCCACGCTATTGACGACCAACTCACCAGCGCCAAGGGCTTCCATTTTCTTCGCCCATTCGATTGCATCGATCCCTGTTTCTTCCATACCACCTTTTGCATAAACAGACCACTTGTTTTCGCCTTCTTGACGAACATCCATCGATAACATCACACGCTCCGATCCGTACTTATCCGCTACTTCTTTAATTAGTTCCGGATTCGTCAAAGCTGCACTGTTGATAGATATTTTATTACCACCTATTTCAAATACTTTGTCCACGTCTTCAAGCGTACGAATCCCTCCACCTACGATGAATGGGATCGGCACTTCTTTCGCAATTTCCTCAATTAAATCAAGGAACATACCACGGTTTTTTGTCGATGCAGAAATGTCATAGAATACGAGTTCATCAGCGCCGTCTGCAACATACTTTTTTGCTAATGTTAGAGGATCCGCCACTTCCTGAACGTCTAAAAATTTCTTTCCTTTTACAACTTTACGATTATCTACGTCTAAACACGGAATGATTTTTTTAGTTGTTGACATGACTGCCGTCCTCCAATAGCTTCTTTAAGGATAAGTTGCCTTCGTATAATGCTTTCCCGATAATAGCACCGTACATGTCTTCAGTTGCGAGTTTCTTAATGTCCTCTTCTGTAGATACACCACCGGAGGCGATAATATCGATCGAAGAGGCTTCATCCATAATTTTCAGTTCTTCAAAGTTTGGTCCCTGAAGCATGCCGTCTTTCATGATATCTGTATAGACAACTGTTCTGACGCCTATCTCCGCTAAGTCCTGCAATAAATCAACTGCTTTAACGTCACTTGTTTCCGTCCAACCGTCTGTTGCGACTAAGCCATTACGTGCGTCGATGGACACAGCAATTTTGTCACCGTACTTTTCAACGGCCTTTTTTAAGAATTCAGGATCTTGGATAGCTGCCGTGCCGATAATGACACGTGCAACGCCGTTTTCGATATGTGAGTCGACAATGTCCATATTTCGAATTCCGCCGCCTACTTGAACGGGGATACTGACTGCTTTTGCGATGGCTTCAATGGCTTTTTTGTTGGCGGAGTTTCCTGTTTTTGCGCCGTCTAAGTCTACGACATGGATGTATTCGGCTCCTTGGCTTTGCCACTCTTGTGCCATATTTGTTGGTGAGTCGTTGTAGATTATTTCTTGTGCGTAGTCACCTTGAATGAGGCGTACACATTTGCCATCTCTTATGTCGATTGCTGGGAATAAAATCATCAACTAGTCCTCCTAATAAATGAAGTTTCGGTAATACATTCGCGCCGTTGATCTGCACTACGGGCGGACGCTTTCCTTCGGGCATGGCTTGAGCCTAGCGAACAGCGAAGGGTTCGCTTTGCCGTATTCCTGTTTACTTTGCAGAAATTAAGGCATCTGTCCGGGGTCTCAAGACTCATGCTTATCCCGCGGGAGTCGCCGCCCTCCGTTCCGATCAACTAGTATACTCTTCAAGATTCAAAACCATAAAACTTTATTACAAAGACCCTTTAGTAGAAGGTATGCCTTTTACGTCTGGATTGATGGTGCTGGCTACGCGTAGGGCGCGGCCGAAGCTTTTGAATACGGATTCTATAATGTGATGTGTATTTTTTCCGTAGTTCAAGTTGATGTGTAATGTGATTTTGGCGTTGTTTGTAAATGCTAGGAAGAATTCTTCGACTAGTTCTGTGTCGAATTCCCCTACTTTATCTTTCATTCCGTCTACGTTAAATACAAGGAATGAACGGCCACTGATGTCGATAGATGCTGTGGACAGTGCTTCGTCCATTGGTGTGGAAACTAACGCAAAGCGTTCTATTCCTTCTTTTGTGCCAATGCATTGGTTGAATAATTGGCCTAGAACAATACCAACGTCTTCTACGGAATGGTGTTGGTCTACTTCAATGTCGCCATCGCATGTTACAGACAGATCAAAGCGTCCGTGTTTTGCGAATGCCGTCAGCATATGGTCGAAAAATCCAACGCCAGTGTTTATATTCGTCTTTCCCGTGCCGTCTAACGAAAAATCCATTTCAATGGACGTTTCGCCTGTCTTACGTGTTAATTGTTGTTTACGCATTCGTATCCTGCCTTTCGTACGTTAATCGAGTTGGCATGTCCTGTTAATTGTTCGGCATCCGCTAATGTAATGATGTCATCTGCCACTTCTAACAAAGCGTTCTCGGAATAGTAGATAATACTCGACTTTTTCATGAAATCATATACACCTAATGGAGAAGAAAACGCTGCTGTTCCACTCGTCGGCAATGTATGATTCGGTCCAGCCATATAGTCACCCAATGCTTCAGGTGAGTGCTGACCTAGGAAAATAGCTCCTGCGTTTCGTATAGCTGCCAAGTGCTCCATAGGATGATCGATCATTAGCTGCAAATGTTCTGGTGCTAAACGATTCACCGTATCAAATGCTTCTTGTAGTGAATCGACTACAATGATCCGTCCAAAGTGTTCTATAGATTGTGCTGCAATTTCCTTGCGGTCAAGTTCAGTTAGCTGACGTTCAACTTCTTCTGAAAGCTCGGTCGCAAATACTTCGCTCGTCGTGATACATACTGCCGCTGCACGCTCATCGTGCTCTGCTTGAGATAGTAAATCTGCTGCTGCATAAACAGGATTTGTATTAGCATCAGCTACGACACAAATTTCACTAGGTCCAGCAATCATATCGATTGCTACATCACCGAACACCCACTTTTTCGCTCTCGCAACGTATGCATTCCCAGGTCCAGTGATTTTGACGACTTTTTCAATTGTCTCCGTTCCGTACGCAAGGGCAGCTATTGCTTGTGCTCCACCTACTTTAAAGATTCGATCGACTCCCGCTTCTTTCGCTGC
Source organism: Sporosarcina sp. P34 (assembly GCF_002743375.1). Classification (GTDB taxonomy): domain Bacteria; phylum Bacillota; class Bacilli; order Bacillales_A; family Planococcaceae; genus Sporosarcina. Next base: position 5,474 of record NZ_PDZC01000003.1, on the reverse strand, counting down.
TACTAAAACGTGAGGATTAATCTTGCCGTCACGTTGTGGGGGTGTCACCATGGAAATTCGTCCGACTCCTGCAATTTTCGCTGGTAATGCATTCATTAAGACAGTCGACGGATAGGCGGCTTTTCCGCCCGGGACGTAAATTCCAACACTATCAATTGGTGTTACTTTCTGACCAAGCATAATGCCTTCATTTGGATTCAAGAACCATGATTGTTCTTTTTGCGCTTCATGATAAGCCGTAATACGCTCTTTTGCTGAGCGTAATGCACGGAGGAAATCACCTGTAACTGCTCTTTCCGCCTCATTGATTTCTTCTTCTGTGACAATCAAGCCGTCCAGCTTCACCCCGTCAAAACGTTCAGTAAAATCCAAAACCGCTTTGTCGCCTTCAGAACGAACTTTATCGATGATGGATAGGACGTTGCGATCAAATTCTAAATCCGTTTGATTAGAATCATCGCGTCTTAGTAGTTCTTCTGTGAATTCCGCTCCACGAATGATCTTCATGAACGCACCTCCAAACCTTCCTTCATATCTTTGATGAACTGCTGGATATCTTCAGTTTTCGTAGCATAACTTGCTTTGTTTACTATCAAACGGGCACTGACATCCGCCAGCTCCTGCAAGACAACGAGTCCGTTCTCTTTTAATGTTGTACCCGTTTCGACGATATCGACAATGACATCTGACATGCCGATTAATGGCGCGAGTTCAATCGATCCATTCAATTTGATCATTTCAGTACGGATACCTTTTTTGTCGAAAAACTCTTTCGCAACTAATGGATATTTTGAAGCTACCGTTAGAAATGGAATGTTTTCAACTGGTGTAAAGGGGTATCCCGCTACCGCTAGCTTACAGCGTCCGATTCCTAAGTCCAGTAATTCATAAACATCACGGGGATCTTCCATCATGACATCTTTTCCAACAATCCCTACGTCCGCTGCACCTTTTTCAACGTAGACCGGAACATCTACGGCTTTGACAAATATTAGTTTGATCTTTTGTTTGTCATCATAAATGACGAGCTTCCGGCTTTCATCAGTGAATTCCGAAAAATATACATCAGATTTTTCAAGGAACTTCATCGCGCGTTCTGCTGTTCGGCCTTTCGCCATTGCTACTGTTAAATAATCCATTCAGGTACCCCTTTCTTGCTTGCGATAAAATCAAGCAATTGTTTGAAATCGATGAACTCTTTTGTCTCTTCTTGATCTACTAGTTTATTTTGCTGTTCTGTTAATTGAATCGTGTAGAGACTGTCTGACTGGTGTTTTGTATCAATCATAGGTTTAGAAATGACACGATAGTCACGCTCTCTTAACTCATTCGTTATATCGATTGCGTATTTAATACGGCTTTCTTTATATAATACAGTTACGTCGATGCTATATCTTTCTTTTTGACCTTTATTAGATGAAGCTTTGACTAACGATTCGATTTCACATGCAAAACCAATCGCTGGCAATTTCACACCGAATTCTTCACTTAGTGCATCATAACGGCCGCCCATCAATACCGGCTTGCCAAAATTCTCTACGTAGCCTTGAAATATAATTCCTGAGTAATATCCCATGTGGTTAATCAAACCGAGATCAATGACGATATGCTTCTTTAAGCCATACAATTCGACGATATCGCATGTTCGTTGTAAATATTTGATTGCATCCTGTGCCAATTCACTAACCTGTAAGTTTTGTAGTCTTTTAAATACCAGTTCAGGCGCACCATATAATAGAGGTAACTGCTCGAGTACTTCTTTAATAGAAGGATCCATCGATAATTGCTGTAAGAATGGACCTATTTCCACAACATTTTTTGCTTGAATTAACATCTTGAGTTCAGCCGTTTGTTCTGCAGTAATATCAGAGTCCGCAATCAATTCATTGAAGAACCCTGCATAGCCAATTTCAATTTTCACATCCAAGAAACCAACATCCCGTAATGCGTGACATGCAAGCATAATCGTTTCAGCATCTGATGCAGGTGAACTCTCGCAATAGAACTCGACTCCCGCCTGTGTTTTACCGATACGCTCACTTTCCTGGAACGTCTGTCTAAAGACTTCTTGAACATAATAATAACGCATTTCTTCGGGTAAGTTATCATGTAAAAGGACGAGTTGCTGTGTCAATGGTATTGTAACATCCGGTCGCAATACGAGCACTTCACCCGTATAGTCAATCACTTTTATCATTTCGTTTTGATTGATTGAGGTACGTACATTGGAATATAAATCGTATTGTTCAAATGCGGATGTTTTGATGCGCTTATAACCATATGTGGTGAATCGTTTTCCTAATATGTTAATAATCTTTTCATGCACTTCATGTTCATTTTCAAGAATTTCAGAATACAAGATATCTCCTACCGCCTTTCATATGAAAAAACAAAAACTTTACTGCTTTACTACGCTAAAGTAAATTATTACTATAATGGTTATGTAGAGCATTGTCAACTGTTAGTGGCATGGTTCATCTGCTACAATATGTACTATAGAAAAGGAGACTGTAAACTATGTTTGATTACCACATGCACAGCGCATTTTCAGCGGATTGTGAAATCCCCATGGAAGAGATGGCTAAAGCTTCTATCGCTAAAGGCCTTACCGAAATTTGCTTCACCGATCACGTCGATTATGAATATCCAGATGAAACGATTCATTTCGATTTTGACAAACTCGACTATGCACAAAAGATTCTTCAATTGAATGAACAATTCGATGGACAGCTGACTATTAAAAAAGGAGTCGAAATCGGCTTACAACCTGACCTATTACATCTCTATGAAGAATTGATGGATGAGCATACATTTGATTTCGTCATCTGTTCGCTTCACACAGTCGAAAATAAATCCCTACACTATCGCGAGTTATTTGAAGACCGTTCAACAGAGGCAGCTTTTGAGACATATTACAAGGAATTATTGTACTGTGTTCAGCATTATAAGCGTTACAGCGTGCTTGGCCACGCAGATTTGATTAAACGTTATACTGATCAGCCACCAACTAATTTATTTCATGATTATTTAGAAAAGATCTTCAATACTATCATACCAGAAGGAAAAGGGATTGAACTGAATACTTCGGGAACTCGCTACGGATTGCCGCATAATATGCCAAGTGAAGATATTTTACGTTTGTATAAACAATGTGGAGGCGAAATCATTACACTTGGTTCAGATGCGCATAGAACGACAGAAATCGCACATGAGTTCAAGGAATCTTTAGAGTTATTTCAGTCCATTGGTTTTAACTATTTGGCTACATTTACAGAAGGCCAGCCAGAATTCCATAAAATTTCTTCCTTATAAAGAGAAAAGTGACGAGAACTTCCTTGGAGTTTCGTCACTTTTTATTTGGGAATATCCCTATCGTCTGAATAGCCATGTTTTTAACAGGGCCAAACGCTCTCGAATTAACACTTTTGCTTTTATGGATTCAGGCGTCTTTGCTGCAACAACATCAGACTCCCATCCTATCTGTCTTGCAAGAAACCTCGCTCTAGCCAAGTGATAGTCACTGCTGATGATAGTCACTCCCGCCACTTCAGGAATGATATTCTGACTGAATTGAAGATTCTCACTTGTGGAAGTAGATTGGTCTTCCATAACTAAGCGTTCTTTCGCAATTCCATGTTGTTGTAAAAAACGATACATTGCCTCAGCTTCGCTAATGTCTTCGTCTTTTCCTTGTCCGCCTGCAAGAACTAACTGTACATGCGGGAATTGCGTAGCATACTCCACAGCGCTCTCCAATCGGTAACGCAATGACAGCGAAGGAACTTCTCCGTTCACTTTAGCCCCTAGAATAATTGCATACTCATATTTTCCATTCGCTTTCATCTGTTGTGCTTGTTTTATTCTTTCTCCTGGTAACATCCAAAACATCCCCAGTCCCGCAATGATCAAAACTGCTAGTACGATTATTTTCCATGCCTTCTTCATTCGTTCACCTCCTGCTATATTCATAAGACGGAGATGAATGTAAAGTAGTTCCAAAAAAGAGCAGCGAACCTTTTGGTCACGCTGCTCTTGCTATCTATTTAAAAGCTTCTTCATAACTTGCTTTTTATTGACCATACTATGCACTTCAGTAGGTAATCCCCATAGCTTAATGAAACCGACCGCAGCAGCTTGATCAAATTCATCATCAGATGTATAAGTCGCTAATTTCTCATCATATAGGGAATTAGGAGATTTACGACCTTCCACTATTGCATGACCTTTAAACAACTTCACACGAACTGTACCGTTGACGTATTGCTGTGTCTCTTTAATGAACGCCTCTAGCGCATTACGTAAAGGTGAGAACCAAAGACCGTTGTAAATCAACTCACCAAGTTTTTGTGAAATGATGGGTTTAAAGTGTGCTAATTCCTTCACAAGCGTTAAATCTTCAAGTTCCTTATGTGCTTTCAACAACGTAATAGCTCCTGGGGCTTCATATACTTCACGGGATTTGATACCGACTAAACGATTTTCTACATGATCGATACGACCTATCCCATGTTTGCCAGCCATTTCATTCAATATTGTAATCAATTCACTTAATATATACTTTTCCTTATCAATCGTAACCGGAACACCTTGTTCAAAGCCGATCTCGATAATTTCAGCAGTATCGGGTGTATTTTCAATGGAAACCGTTAAGCCAAATGCGTCCTCTGGAGGTGTTGCCCATGGGTCTTCTAACATTCCGCATTCATTTGCACGCCCCCACAAGTTTTGGTCCACGGAGTATGGATTATCCAAATCAATCGGAATCGGAATATGATGTTCTTTTGCATAATGAATTTCTTCTTCACGTGACCAGCTCCATGAACGCACAGGCGCTACGACTTCCAACGTTGGATCTAGCGATTTGATCGCTACTTCAAAACGTACTTGGTCATTTCCTTTTCCTGTGCATCCATGAGCTACTGCCGTCGCTTGTTCTTGATGCGCAATTTCTACTAGCTTCTTGGATATAAGCGGACGGGATAATGCAGAGACAAGTGGATATTTATTCTCATAATAGGTTTGTGCTTGCAATGAAAGAAGAACGAAATCCTGTGCGAATTCTTCGCGTGCATCTATAACATAGCTACTGACTGCGCCTACCGTAAGGGCCTTTTCCTTAATGAAGGTAAGATCTTTTCCTTCACCGACATCTAAGCAAACCGCAATTACGCTATATCCTTGATCCGTTAACCATTGAATTGCAACGGAAGTGTCTAAACCGCCTGAATAGGCTAAAACGACTTTTTTCTTTTCCATGGGTAAATCCCCTCTCATTGAAGCGAGTGTATGTTTATTCAACTAAATGTATTTTTATAATAACATATTTTAGTTGAAACGCAATAAAAAAGGATAATCGAGTAGGAGGGAGTGATTAACTCCCGACCTCTCACACCACCGTACGTACCGTTCGGTATACGGCGGTTCAATTAAGATTGATGACGCAAAGTTTCATAACGAGATACTAGACTTTTGAG
>NZ_PDZC01000020.1 GCF_002743375.1 Sporosarcina sp. P34 | reverse complement strand
ACACTGCCAGGGAGGTAAACATATAGGAAATCATACAAGGATTTCTATACAAAAAGGGTTCGATCATCAAAAACCGATGATCGAACCCTTTTTTAGCTCACTTCTGGCTAGTTATGTCCCAGCCTCTTTGAATCATTTTAATAAGTCTTCAAGCGCCGGTCGTAATGAAGGATAAGTAAATGTAAAGCCATTAGCCAACAACTTTTTTGGTAGTACATGCTGACCTTGCAAAACGACGATACTCTTTTCTCCCAAAGCCACTTTCATTGCAAAACTTGGAACCGGAAACCAATGTGGACGGTGCAATATTTTCCCGATCGTTTTACCAAAAGCATTCATATGCATGGGACTCGGCGCGACTACGTTAACTGGACCTTCTACGTCCTCATTCTCAATTGAGAAGAGGATTGCACTAGCTACGTCTTCTACGTGTACCCACGAGAACCATTGATTACCTGAACCTATTTTACCACCTGCAAATAGTTGATAGGGCAGTTTAATGAGTGGAAGTGCTCCGCCTTCTTTACCGAGCACTATGCCGAAGCGGGTACATACAGTTCGTACACCCATTTCATTTGCCTGTCCGGCAAGATTCTCCCAGTCGTATACCGTTTTGGCTAAAAAATCACCGCCGACTTCAGAGGAATCTTCGGTATATTCAGCAGTAAGTGATGTAGGATAAATGCCGATTGCGCTAGCGTTCACTAGGACGCGAGGTTTCTTTGGAAGTCGTCTTATAATCCGCAAAACTTCTTGCGTAGCTGTTATTCTGCTATCGTAGATCTGCTTTTTTCGTTCTTTAGTCCAGCGACTATCATCTATGGACACGCCTGCTAAATTGACGAATGCATCAACCTGTCCGACTTCATTTTCAGGTGAAGTATGATCGGTTAACCATTGTACATATTGAATTCCACTCTGCTTCGATGAAGGTTTACGCGTTAGAACTACTACTTCATGCCCGTTATCCTTCAATTTCTCAGTCAGGATGCTGCCGATGAATCCAGTTCCACCTGCAATAACCACTTTCATAAAGGTTTCCCTCCATTCTAATGAAAATTAATACACTATTGCTGACCACCATCACTAGAAGCGGTATACTAAGATAAAGTAGGTGATGGAAACGTGCCGCTTATTACCAAAATATCACAACAAAAACGAGATAGCGAACGTTATAATATTTTTCTTGATGATCAATATGCATTTAGTGTCCATGAAACAGTCCTAGTGAAATTTGAACTCACGAAAGGAATGGAATTGGATGATTGGTCAACGGAAGAGATTGTGTATTCCGACCAGATCGAAAAGGCATTTAATCGTGCATTGCATTTTTTATCATTCCGAATGCGGAGTGAAATGGAAGTTAAAAAGAAATTGCTTGAAAAAGAATATGGGGAAGCGGTTGTTCTGGAAGCTATCGTGAAATTAAAACGACTGGGCTTTTTGAATGATGAAGCATTTTCGGAAGCTCTTGTACGTACAGAAAAAAATAGTACGTTAAAAGGTCCGAGAGCTATTCAGCAATCCCTCTATAAAAAAGGTATACCCAAAGAACTGCAAACTCAAGCATTGGAGGAATATACAATGGAAGATCAAATGGCTAATGCTATGAAGCTGGCTGAAAAGACGATGCGATCGAATAGTTCCCAGCCACCAGCACAGGTTAAGCAAAAAATACAAAATACATTAGCTAGAAAAGGTTTTTCTTATCAGCAAATAGCAGAAGTTCTAAGCAATGTAACAATCGAACGTGATGAAGATGAATGGTCCGACATCACGTCTACATTTGGCGAGAAAGCGTGGAGACGGTACCAAAGCAAATACTCAGGATCCGATCTTAGACAGCGCGTGAAGCAATCTATGTATCAAAAGGGCATTCCACTTAGTCAAATCGATCAATTTATTGAACAGAAAAGGAATGAAGAAGATGAGTACTGAAAAACATTATAGTGATATGAATGAAAACGAATTACGTAGCGAAATCGCCAATCTAATGGAAAAAGCACGTAAGGCAGAACAGATGGGGATGATCAGCGAATATGCAGTTCACCAAAGAAAGGCAGTTCTTGTACAATCTTATCTTGTAGATCCAGCTAGCATCAAGCCAGGCGAGATGTACCGCATTGAAGGGGACGATGGAGTCTTCTTTCAAGTCGATTACCTCAAAGGATTGTTCGCTTGGGGCTATCGCTTAGGTGGCGAGAGAGCGGAAGAAGCATTGCCCCTCGCTATGTTGAAAGATATAAAAAGTGGAAAATAAACAGAAAAGAGCGCTCGTGCAATACTGCACGAACGTTCTTTAGTTGTTTGGAGCGAAATTAAGCTTTTTACGCAACTTTTCTTCAGAGAATATCCATCCTGTATAGGAATTGACTACCTCCAAGTCTTCATTCACGTGGGCGACTGCAACGAATGGGTAGTAACCCTTACTTCGATAACGCAAATCAATTAAACGAACTTCGTAAATATGGCCTTCTTCCGAAATCGACCAACGATACAGCGGTGAAAATGAAGTGAAAGCCTGCATGTTCGGATCTTCTAATGCCACTTCAACTTCGGGTGACATCGGCATCACTTCGCGCTCGAATCGTTCGTAGATTGTGATGGAACGTCCGTATGCTCGTCCTACAAAATGATCGACGTCTGTCGTAGCAGCAATTCGCCACTGAAAAAAGTTCATCGTGGGTGCAGTAAATATATGCGTTGCGTTTGGAATCGTCTTCTTCACTGCGTTCTTCACTGCGCTTTTAACCGCGAAGCGCAATAGGTAATAGAAGAAGATGACGACGTACAATATAGACATCGTAAAGACTGGGGGTGCACCGAACACCCATGCCAGGATCGCAATTACATGGAGTCCGAAAATAATTGGATCAAATGTATTAATGACTCCTATAGCAACCCACTTTTGAGAAAATGGTCGAAGGGCTTGTGTGCCATAGGAGTTAAAGATATCCACAAACACATGTGTGAATACCGCTAAAAATGTCCAAGCCCAGACATGAAAGAAAATGGCGCCAGGAACAAAGATCGTCAACAGTATGGAAATCAGCAACGGCCATAACATTACAGCTGGAACCGAATGCGTAATACCGCGGTGATTACGTAAATAGACAGCGTTGTTTCGAAGCTTCAATACCGTATCTATGTCAGGAATTAATGACCCGATCATAATACCCGCAAAAACGGCGCCCATTGTGGCCGGTTCAGTTGCTACGACTGAGTCGGCAAGAGCCAATCCACTGATCGCAACACCCATAGCAATATGTGTACCTGTATCCAAATCATCACTCCTTTATTGGAAGAGTTGTATACTATCTATAATTATATACCCTTTATTATCATAACTAAAAGTATTTACATGAAGAAGCGAGGTCTCTATGCAAATTATTGAACAAAAGAAGGCATTCCAAGACGCGTTATTAAATTGGTATGAAGCTGAAAAACGGGACTTACCCTGGAGAAGGACGGACAATCCATACTATATTTGGATTTCGGAAGTGATGTTACAACAGACACGAGTAGATACTGTAATACCGTATTATGAGCGTTTTATTGAAAAGTTTCCTACGATGCAAGATCTTTCAGATGCACCTGAAGAAGATATCTTGAAAATGTGGGAAGGACTAGGATATTACTCCAGAGTACGTAATTTGCAGTCGGGCGTGAGGGAAGTTGTTGAAACATATGGTGGTAAAGTCCCTAATAACCGAAAAGAAATTTCTACTTTAAAAGGTGTGGGACCCTATACGGCAGGTGCTATCTTAAGTATTGCCTATGGCGTACCTGAACATGCAGTAGACGGGAATGTTATGCGGGTTTTGTCGAGAATTTTATTAATTGAAGAAGATATCGCATTGCCGCGTAATAAAAAGTTATTTGAACAAGCTGTGATGCAATTAATTTCAGAAGAGAATCCATCTTCCTTCAACCAGGCACTTATGGAACTGGGTGCTACAATTTGTACGCCGAATCCACATTGTTTATTATGCCCCGTTAGGGAATTTTGTATCGCCTTTGAAGAAGGAAAACAACGGCAATTGCCAATTAAGATAAAAAAACAAAAAATGAAGCATATCACGATGGCTGCTTTCGCGATTCAAAATAAAGATGGCGAATGGCTGTTGCAAAAACGTCCAAGTACAGGACTTCTTGCTAGTCTTTGGGAATTTCCAATGATCGAACTTCAGGAAGCTTCTGCAGTGGAAACATTTGAAAAAGAGAGTGGATTGAAATTAAATCATATTCAAGAGTTACCACATGTCCTTCATGTGTTTTCTCATATCACATGGAATATTCATGTGTATCGTGCACAATTGGAAGAGTCGCATCCAGAAGGTGATGTGCAGTTCTTTACTAAAGAGGAAGTTGAAGCATTGCCAAAGTCAAAACCTGTCCTGAAAATTATCGACTTGCTGGAATGGTAAAAACTTTAGAACCTACCGTGAATAAATTCCTCACTTATAGGACATCATAGTGAGTACGGAGGTGAATAAAACATGCCAAACCAATCAAATCGAAATTCACAGCAAAACCCATCTATGACAGATGCGAACCAAGTGAAGAAACAAAATGCGCAATCATCGATGAATGAAGAGTTCGCTTCCGAGACGGACGTTAATCAAGTTCGTCAGCAAAACGCGCAATCTGCAATGAACATGCAGTCTTCTTCACAAGCGATGCAGTCCTCCATGAACGAGGAGTTCGGATCTGAAACAGATGTCAATGAAGTGAAACAACAAATCAACAAAGCAGAAGCAAACAAACAAAAAGCTTCAGGAGCGCGCGCGAACCAGTTTAAAGGTTCAAACTAAGCGTTAGACATCGACGACCGGTAGAAAAGGCTGTTATAAGCCATTTCTACCGGTTTTCTTGTGTGAAAAAACATGCCGTGGTCCTACTGTATTCAATCAATTATGAAATAGATGGTTGAATCGTTTTAAATTTTGGAAAGCTGTTGGTATAATAGACGAATAGCAAGAGCGGTAAGGCTCAAAGGTGGTATAAAAATGGCGATTCCAAAAGAAGGAGAAACGGTACAGATACACAGCTACAAACATAACGGCAAAATTCATCGTGTCTGGCAAGAGACACTCGTATTAAAAGGCACACGCAATATTATTATCGGTGGCAATGAACGCACGCTCGTAACAGAGTCTGATGGTCGTACTTGGCTAACACGTGAACCATCAATCTGCTATTTTCATGCGGAAAACTGGTTTAATATCATTTGTATGCTACGTGAAGATGGTGTCTACTATTATGTCAACATGAGTTCACCATTCGTTTACGATGAAAAGTACTTGAAGTATATCGATTATGACTTGGATGTAAAAGTGTTTCCTGATATGAGCTATTTGATTCTTGATGAAGACGAATATGCGGATCATAAGCGTCAAATGCATTATCCGGAAGTTATCGATTTAATCTTGCAGGATAACTTAAAGAAGCTTCTTGGCTGGATCAAACAAAGGAAAGGTCCATTTGCTCCTGATTTCATTGATGTCTGGACCTCGCGTTATGAATTTTATAAGCAAATTCAAGAAGAACAAAGCTAGACCTGCTTGCATTCGTGCAAGTCAGGTTTTTTTAGTAGGAGGAACAGAATGGGCGAGAGTATTAAACGTTATCTTCAATTCGTAAAGCCTTATAACTGGCAAATTGCCTTCACAGTTCTCATTGGTGTTGTGAAGTTTATTATTCCATTGTTTTTACCATTATTAATTAAAATTGTGATTGATAATATTATTGGGTCGCCGACATTAAGTGATTCTGATAAAACAAGGCAATTATTTTATTGGCTCGGTGGCACGATCATTGTGTTCTTCTTGATCCGTCCACCTGTAGAATATTATCGTCAATACTATGCACAATTAGTGAGTAATAAAATTTTGTTCGATATCCGAAAATCACTTTATAGTCATTTGCAAAAGCTTGGACTTCGTTTCTATTCCAATACACGTGCAGGTGAAGTAATTTCTCGAGTAATAAATGACGTAGAACAGACAAAAAACTTCGTCATGATTGGTTTGATGAATGTCTGGCTTGACTTGGCTACCATTATAATTGCAATCGCTATCATGTTGACTCTGGATGTGGAGCTGACACTCGTTACATTGCTCGCATTTCCGTTTTATGCGTTTAGCGTCAAGCATTTCTTCGGTAAATTGCGTCAACTAACACGCAAACGATCCCAAGCACTTGCTGATGTACAAAGTTATTTACATGAGCGGGTAGCGGGTGTCAGTATTATTAAAAGTTTTGCAATCGAAGACAAAGAGCAGGAACGTTTTGATGAAGTAAACAATAAATTTCTTGACCGGGCAATTGAACATACACGCTGGAATGCCAAAGCATTTGCAGTTGTCAATACGATTACCGATGTGGCTCCGTTACTCGTTATTGGCTATGCTGGTTATCAAGTAATCAATGGTTCTTTAACAGTTGGAACGATGGTTGCTTTTATTGCTTTCATCGAAAGACTCTACTCACCGTTACGTCGTCTTGTAAATTCATCCACATCCTTGACGCAATCATTTGCTTCGATGGACAGAGTACTGGACTTAATGAACGAAAAATATGACGTGGTCGATAAAAAGGATGCAAAAACTTTACCAACGATTGCAGGGAAGATTGAGTTTGATCGTGTCAGCTTTGCATATGAGGAAGATGAAGTACTGACAAATATTAGTTTGAACATCCGCCCTGGCGAAACGGCTGCACTTGTAGGAATGAGTGGGGGAGGAAAATCGACTATTATCAGTTTGATTCCGCGATTTTACGATGTTACATCGGGTGCTATTCGCATCGACGGTTATGATATTCGTGACGTAAAGGTTAAATCGCTTCGTGATCAGATCGGTATGGTACTTCAAGATTCCATTCTATTTAGCGATTCTGTCAAAAGTAATATTTTGATGGGGAAACCGGATGCGACAGACAAAGAAGTAATCGCTGCAGCGAAAGCCGCGAATGCGCATGACTTCATTGAAATGCTGAGTGAAGGATATGAGACAAGGGTAGGAGAGCGTGGCGTGAAGTTGTCTGGTGGACAGAAGCAACGTATCTCCATTGCCCGCGTTTTCCTTAAAAACCCGGCATTGCTCATCTTGGATGAAGCAACTTCAGCCTTGGATTTAGAAAGCGAAGCACTCATCCAAGATTCTTTAGAACGCTTGGCCCACAATCGCACGACGCTAATTGTCGCACATCGCTTATCTACCATTACACATGCGGATTGTATTTATGTAATAGATCATGGGGACTTGAAAGAATCTGGTACTCATTCGGAGTTGATGAAACTAAACGGCACGTACGCTAGTTTGTTCAACCGCCAAGAACTTGGGGGATAAAAGGGTCGATGCTAGAGAAATAGTATGAGTCTGTAACGGCAATCCGAACTATTTGGCAAATGAACTTCGGCTATGTATATAAACTATTTATACAAACAAAAACGGCGGTGGACTATATAAGTCCTCCGCCGTTTTATTAATAAAATTCATCTTCAAGAATATTTTCTTCATCTTCATATCGTGTTTGATAAGAAGTGATCAAGGTATCCAGATGCTCCAGCTGTTCCTCGTAATTCAGGATAGCAGATAGGACATGAAGTAAGTGATAGGAAGAGAATTCCTCTTCCTCATTAGTAATCGCAATTTCCTTTACGAAAATATTCATCACTTCTTGTCGTTGAATAAACTCACTATGGGTTTCTTCCTCGTCGAAATCCGCCTTTAACTTACCGACAAATTTCAGATGAAGCTGTTCATGATAGACGAGTAATGATTCTAGACGCTCCTGAATCATCATTCGAAAGTGCTCTGGGAGATTGATGAGTTCATTTTCAAACTTATGCAGCCTCTTTAGCACGTCGTAACTACTCCTAGTTGTCCCGATCAATTGGCGATAGACAACAAGCCGTCTCGCTTTTGCGGCAGAAGTTTTTTTGAAGTAGCTGCGCTCTTCTTTAAATAATAAGTACAGCTGATCAATTTGTATTAGGCGTTCCTTTAACTTACTTAGTGATTTCTTCATGGCTGTGTGTTCCGAAGCCTGACGACCAGCTAGACGCGTCCAACGAATAATTTCATCTTGTGCTTGATGAATCGCCTGGAACAATTTTGTTTCATATTTTGGTGGCATAAATACTAGATTCACGATGAATGCCGCTAGTACACCTACCAAAATTGTACCTACACGTAAAAGGGCAAATGTTAAAAAGGCGTCGTCTTTAACCTCCATCACTGCAATCATCGTGACGAGTGCAAGTGACATAGACTTTTCAAGTCCGAGTTTCAACATAATCGTCATGACGATAACAGCTGCCAAACCGACAATTATCAATTGTGGCCCGAAGATAAGTGTGAATAAGACTGCTATAGTGGCACCGATTAAATTACCTTGCAACTGTTCCACTATTGTTAAGTATGATCTGTAAATAGAGGGTTGGATTGCGAAAATAGCTGCAATACCTGCGAACACTGCTGTAGGTAATTCTAGTAAATTTGCGAGAAACAGAGCAAATACAATCGCAATACCCGTCTTAAAGATGCGGGCACCAAGTTTCATTGGGTAATTCCTTTCCTAAGAGCTTTTTTATGCTAACTTTACAATATACGCATAAAGCGGTCAATTGTTCTATTTCAAAGTGCTTTAAATGCACGTTCTACTGCTTCAAGTGTTTCGTTTATATCTGATTCGGTATGAGCAGAAGTTAAGAACCATGCCTCATACTTTGATGGTGCTAAGTTGATACCGTTATTCAACATCTCTTTAAAGAAACGGCCGAAGATTTCTCCGTCTGTCGCTTCAGCTTGCTTATAGTTTTCCACTTTGACGTCTGTGAAGAACAACGTAAGTGCCCCCCCTAGACGATTAGTCGTCAATTGGACACGGTGTTTTTTAGCCAACTTTAGTATGCCATCTTCAAGTAAACCGCCCAAGCGATCCATCTCATCATAGATACCTGGTTCTTGAAGTACTTCAAGACACGCAATTCCTGAAAGCATAGATGCAGGATTTCCCGCCATTGTTCCAGCTTGATAGGCAGGGCCGAGTGGAGCGACTTGTTCCATGATTTCTTTTTTACCGCCATAAGCACCGATCGGCAAGCCGCCACCGATAATTTTTCCGAATGCTGTTAAATCCGGTTGAAGTCCGAGTAACGTCTGTGCCGCACCGTAATGAAAACGGAACGCTGTAATGACTTCATCATAGATAGTCAAAACACCATGCTCTTTTGCCACATCATGAACGAGTTCCAAGAAACCTTCATTCGGCTCGACAATACCAAAGTTCCCGACAATCGGTTCGATTAGAATACAAGCAAGTTCATCACCCCATTGTTCCATCGCTGCTTTATAGCTTTCGGGATCATTAAACGGAATGGTAATGACCTCTTCCGCGATAGAAGAAGGTACGCCTGCAGAATCTGGTGTGCCTAATGTAGCAGGACCTGATCCGGCAGCTACTAATACAAGATCCGAATGGCCGTGATAGCAACCCGCAAACTTCATAATTTTCGTACGTCCAGTATATGCCCTTGCTACACGAATTGTTGTCATGACAGCCTCAGTACCTGAATTCACAAAGCGGACTTTATCCATTCCTGGAATAGCCTCTTTTAACATTTTGGCAAATTGTACTTCGTGGCGTGTAGGTGTACCGTACAATACGCCTGTTTCCGCTGCCTTCGTAATGGCTTTGGTTATGTGAGGGTGCGCATGTCCTGTAATGATCGGACCGTATGCCCCCAAGTAGTCAATATAGCGATTGCCATCTACATCATAGATATAAGCGCCTTCTGCACGTTCCATGACAGTAGGTGCACCTCCGCCAACGGCTCCGTAAGCACGGGCAGGGCTGTTGACGCCACCCACAATATGTTCACATGCTTCAGCATAGATTGCTTCTGAATTTTTTCGGTTCATTAGTTAATTCCTCCAAATCAATTATACGTTATCCATTTTAGCATTAATTCAAGTGAAGTCTCTACTTTCAGAGTGAAGTATTGGTAAATTGTAAAATTCAAATACTTCCGATACGATAAGTAGGGAGAGATCGAAGTACGCTATTCGTCGATATATTAAAGGAGGATTCCCAATGGAAAAATTAGAAGGAAAACAAGCACCAGCATTTTCGTTAGCAAATGAAAATGGTGAGATAGTTTCATTAGATCAATTTAAAGGAAAGAAATACGTAGTGTTATACTTTTATCCAAAAGACTCAACACCTGGCTGTACGACAGAGGCTTGTGATTTTCGTGATGCGCAAGCGGATTTTGAAGGGTTAAATGCTGTAGTGCTGGGTGTCAGTCCTGACCATGCGGCTTCCCATCAAAAGTTTATCGCGAAGCACGGCTTGCCATTTTCTTTATTAGTAGATGAAGACCATGTAGTGGCTGAACAATATGGTGTGTGGAAGCTGAAAAAGAACTTCGGTAAAGAGTATATGGGAATAGAGCGATCTACATTCTTAATTGATCCAACGGGTACTGTAGTGAAAGAATGGAGGAAGGTTCGTGTGAAAGGTCATGTGGCAGATGCACTCGCGACTTTGGAGCAACTGACGAACTAGGAGGTATGTAATATGAAGATATTATTCACATTTAAGATTAAAACCTCATTTAAAGAGCAATTGAAAGATAAGTATCCGAAAGTCGAATTTTTGTATACGACAAATATTGATGAAGCTTCATTAGAGGATATAGAAGTAATCGTGACAGATGGTGGGGATTTGACATCAGAACATGTCGAAAAAGCCCCTAAATTGAAATGGGTCATGGTTGCGGCTGTAGGAGTCGATACATTGCCGAGCGAAGCGCTTCAGGCGCGAGGTGTTCTAGTCACTAATTCCCACGGGGTTCATAAAATGCCGTTAGCCGAATCCGTACTGGCACATTTGCTATCTCTTGAAAGGGGATTGCCAGATATCTATAAAAGAGAGACGGAGAAAAAATGGGCGGTAGACTCTTTGCCTGGTGAAATGAATCACTCCACGGCTTTAATAGTAGGAACGGGAGCTATAGGAGGAGAAATCGGAAGGCTTCTACAGGCATTTCATGTATATACAATCGGATGTAACCGTTCAGGTCATTCAAGTCCTTATATGAATGAAACGATTTCTTTAGATGAAATTATTGAAAAACTTCCTCACGCCGATTATGTGATTTCTATATTGCCAAGCACTCCTCAAACACGTTGGATTTATCAACCGGAACATTTCCGTGCCATGAAAGAGACGGCTGTTTTTATGAATGTGGGCAGGGGAGATGCAGTAAAAGAGCAGTATGTATTGGATGCATTAAAACAAAATGAAATCCGTCATGCGGTGCTTGATGTCTTTGAAACAGAGCCGTTACCTAAGGATAGTCCATTTTGGGAGTTGCCGAACTGTACGGTATCCCCTCATATGTCCAGTCTGTCAGACCAATACATTAGACGGTCTTTAGACATTATGGATACGAATCTTGAGAAATGGGTGGTAGGAGATCAAGATCTCGTCAATCAAGTGGATTTGTCAAGAGGCTATTAATGTAGCATTACCGGCAGAATAGTTGACAATACACCTCATAGTTGAGTAAACTAATTATAATGATTATAAAGAAGTAATCCTTATGAAGTGAGGTGCATTACGATGCCTGGAGTGTTCTTAAAAGATGCATTAGTAACATTGAAAGAAAGTGGTGTGAGAATTACTCCGCAACGACATGCGATTCTCGAGTATTTAATCACATCCCATTCACATCCAACTGCTGATGAAATCTATAAAGCGCTAGAAGAAGATTTTCCTAATATGAGTGTGGCTACAGTTTATAACAACTTGCGTGTATTCCAAAACTCTGGATTAGTAAAAGAGTTGACGTATGGAGATGCATCGAGTCGTTTTGATTTTGTGACACATGATCATTACCATATTATTTGTGACGATTGTGGAAAAATCGTAGATTTCTATCATCCTGGTCTGGAAGAAGTAGAACGGCTTGCAGCGCATGTCACCGGGTTCCAAGTAAATTCACATCGACTGGAAGTATATGGAACTTGTCCTGACTGTGCAGCGACGCAACAAAATCAAGCAAAATAAAAGAGTGTAGCCCACTGGGGTTACACTCTTTTATTTAGTATTATTTTTCTTGCTTCACTTTTTTATTATACGCGATGTCGAATTCTTTACCTTCAAGGTTTGGGTCAAGTGTTAATGGCTCGCGGCAATGTCCACACATATCAACCCGTCCGAGCACTTTAGTATGCTTACCGCAATTCGGACATTGTACACGTATAGCCCGTGTCGATAAAGTACCAATCCACGCGTACACTACTGTACTACCGATAATGGCAAGCATTCCTAAGAACATAAAGATCAGCATGACAATTTCATTGGAACGGAAAAAGATTCCGATGTACATAATGACAACGCCAATGAAAATAAGTGCCAAGGCAAATGATCGAATTCGATTTATTTTATTTTTGTAAGGCTTCATCTTAAATTTCCTCCTAACGCTATCCTCACCTAATATATCATATTATTATTTAATTGCAGTATAAACTCCCTTTAAAATAAAGGATATTATGTGAAATTCGTCGAATTAGAGTATTCGAAACGGTATATAGAAAACTTGGGAGGCGAGAAAGTGGAGCAAATGCTACGGCCGGTGTATCAAGAGAGAGCAAGTTTACCTGAGACATTAAGCGTACTTCTCATTGGTAATCAAAGAGAAGACGACCCGATCACTGATACCTTTGATGAAATCTTATTTATTATTACCTCAAACAATGAGATACCCATTCAGACAAAACATTATACAGATGGCAGACGTAAGGCAGCTATGCACATCATTAGTGAACGACAATTAACGCATTGGCTGCTTGTAGGGACGAACAAGAAAATCATCGATTGGCTTATCCTTGGAAAAGTGTTTTTTGACCGTGATGAATATGTGGAACGACTGAAAGAACGTTTATCAGAAGAGCCGTTGTTTGGTCGGGATATTAAAATGGGAATGGAAATGGCTAAGATAATTCGTGCTTATAATGAAGGAAAAATTCATTTCGAAAGAAAACAATATATGGATTCCTATCTATACGCGATCAAAACATTGCATCATCTAGCTAGGTTCGTTGCTGTTAAACGTAACGTCCTACCGGAAAACACTGTCTGGGCACAAATGAAGAAAATAGATCCAGCTGTTTTTAAGTTATATGAAGAACTGATTGGCAGTGAAGAGGAATTAGGGAAGCGTTTGGATTTGGTATTCTTGGCTAGTGAGTTCTTCATCCATAACTATACGAATGAAGCAGCTGCGCATTTGTTGACGATAATGGGTAAAAAGGAATCATGGACCGTTCAACAATTGCATGAACAGGACGAGCTGGCGTTGTATTCTTCGGATTTAGAGTTCTTCATCGAGTATTTAGCGGACAAACATCTAATTGAAATTACACAAGTACCATCTAAAAATGACTTGCTATTTCATAGAGAGTACCGTATTATAAGAGCTCGGTAGCTGTCATAGAGCGATTCTATGATCGCTCTACAATTTTTATTGAAATAGTTGTTGACTTATTCTTTGGCGTCATGTTATTATAGTAAATGTCGCTTGGGGCAAACGTTCTAACAGCGTACACCAAACATTCGAAAAAAGAATTTAAAAAAAAGACTTGACGAATGAATGCAAGATGAGTTATATTAGAGAAGTTGCTTTTACAAGAAGCGCAGAACACAAAAACACGAACCTTGAAAACTGAACAGCAAAACGTTAACGAAATACAATTTGTGCGCCTAACGGTGACACAAACAAAATGAGTATCTTAATTGATGCCAGCAAATGAAACTCGAGCTAATCGATTTTTCATGTAACTGATTGACGAGATGTTGGGGAGTGCTAGGAAGTGACCGAGCGAAAGAGGGAGCGTACTTAGGTACGTGACCGACTGAGTGAGTGAAACTGACAACGCAATCTGCGGCATATTGTCAACTAGTATTATGGAGAGTTTGATCCTGGCTCAGGACGAACGCTGGCGGCATGCCTAATACATGCAAGTCGAGCGAACTGTTGGAAGCTTGCTT
This sequence comes from Sporosarcina sp. P34, assembly GCF_002743375.1. Classification (GTDB taxonomy): domain Bacteria; phylum Bacillota; class Bacilli; order Bacillales_A; family Planococcaceae; genus Sporosarcina. The sequence continues at coordinate 37 of NZ_PDZC01000020.1, read as the reverse complement.
CCTTCAGTTAGCGGCGGACGGGTGAGTAACACGTGGG
>NZ_PDZC01000019.1 GCF_002743375.1 Sporosarcina sp. P34 | reverse complement strand
CAAGCTTTACTCAAAGAGTCTAGTAACGATAGCGAAGAGGTCACACCCGTTCCCATACCGAACACGGAAGTTAAGCTCTTCAGCGCCGATGGTAGTTGGGGGTTTCCCCCTGTGAGAGTAGGACGTTGCTAGGCTTTATTTTTTTGCTTCTTTTCAGTGGTCCCGTGGTGTAGCGGTTAACATGCCTGCCTGTCACGCAGGAGATCGCGGGTTCGATTCCCGTCGGGACCGCCATATTTTAACATTCCAAAACGATTTCACCTTAACGGGTGTGATCGTTTTTTTATTGTAAATAAACAGGACTGGCTTCTTGGCTTTTGTTTTGTAAGGTTTTTCTGTACACTAGTACTATAATAGGAAGAGAAGGGTGAGTTGGTTGTGTGGGAGAAAGAAATCGAGTCCGTTGAGGAAATGAAGAAGCTAGCCACCGAAATAGGTCGCTATCTTAGACCACCTGATGTACTGACACTTGAAGGCGATCTTGGGGCTGGCAAGACAACATTCACAAAAGCGCTTGCAAAAGCAATGGGTATCACACGGACAGTTAGTAGTCCTACTTTTACGATTATCAAGCAGTATGAAGGGGATTACCCTTTCAATCATTTGGATGTATATCGGTTAGCCAATAGCGAGGAAGACTTAGGTTGGGACGAACTGTTTTATGGAGATGCGATTTCTGTAGTGGAATGGGCACAATTTATTCAAGAAGAGTTGCCTGAACATCGGTTGGAATTGATCATCCATCATACGGGGCCTGATTCCCGCAGAGTTCAATGTATGCCAAAAGGTGAACGATTTACACGTATTTGTGAGGAGATTTTTACATGATATGGTTAGGTATAGATACAGCAAATTCACCTTTATCTGTAGCAATCGTTAAGGATGATGTATTACTTATCGAAGAGTCAAGCATGATGAAGATCAATCATTCGCTGCGCGCGATGCCGGCAGTGGAAGAGGCATGTCGTAAGGCAGATATTACTCCTTCGGAAATAGACGCGATTGCTGTTTCAGAGGGCCCTGGTTCGTATACAGGTGTTCGCATAGGTGTAACGATTGCGAAGACATTAGCATGGACGCTTGATAAGCCGCTTTACGGTGTATCAAGTCTGAAGGCTTTAGCGTTTAATGGACAACTGTTCAACGGTCTGATCTGTTCTGTAATTGATGCGAGAAGATCCAACGTTTACGCAGGTGTCTATCGAGCAAAGGGTACTGATTTGGTCAGTGTATTAGAAGATCAGCACTGCCCAGTTGCACAGTTATTGGAGAAGTTAAAAGAGTGTAAAGAGGCGGTCTTATTTGTTGGAGAAGATGTCAAACTGTATGAATCAATTATTCGTGAGCATCTTGGAAAGCAAGCATATATTGCTCCATTCGCATTAAATGTGCCACGTGCATCTTCTGCTATCCTACTAGCGCAAAGTGCAAATCAACCCGAAATAGTTCATACATTTACACCACAATATAAGCGCATTACGGAGGCAGAAGCCAATTTGATGAAGAAGGGGTCTTCCTATGAGTAATGAAGTACTATTTCGAAAGATGACACCTGAGGACATTCCAGCGGTTGCGGGTATTGAACTTGAATCATTTGCCACACCTTGGACAGAAGAGATTTTTGAGCATGAATTAACAGGAAATGCATACGCACATTATATTGTTGCGGACCTGGACGGTGAAGTGATTGGGCATTGTGGTATGTGGATTGTGCTCGATGAATGTCATATCACTAATGTGGCCGTACTATCGGCTTATCGAGGTAAAGGGTATGGAGAAGATCTGATGCGTCAGGCGATGGAGTTGTGCCGCTTGAATGAAGTGAAGACTATGACGCTTGAAGTGCGAGTGAGTAATGAACCAGCACGGATGTTGTATCGCAAGTTAGGTTTTCAAGAAGGCGGCATCAGGAAAAACTATTATACAGACGACCATGAAGATGGTCTCGTCATGTGGGTGGAATTCTAATGAAAAAAGATCATTATATTTTGGGTATTGAAACAAGCTGTGATGAAACCGCGGCTTCTATAGTAAAAAATGGGACGGAAATTATTTCATCTATTGTATCATCACAAATCCAGCAGCAAAAGAAATTTGGCGGTGTGGTTCCCGAAATAGCGTCGCGTCTGCATGTGGAACAAATCACTCTGGTGATTCAGGAAGCACTGAATGAAGCGAAACTTGTACCAAGTGATTTGGTTGCAGTCACTGTGACGGAAGGGCCTGGATTAGTGGGGGCGCTGTTGATCGGTATCAATGCGGCGAAAGCTTTTGCCTTTGCTAATCAGTTACCATTGATTGGTGTGCATCATATCGCAGGACATGTCTATGCCAATCAATTGATTCATGAGATGGAGTTTCCTTTGCTGGCACTCATCGTCTCGGGCGGTCATACTGAGCTTGTCGTTATGAAGTCACATGGTTCATTCGAATTGATTGGTGAAACGCGTGATGACGCAGCAGGCGAAGCTTATGACAAAGTTGCTCGGGTACTTGGTTTGCCTTATCCCGGAGGTCCGCAAGTGGATCAGCTCGCGCTGATGAGTGATGAAGGTATAGATTTTCCACGCGCTTGGCTTGAAAAGGATTCCTATGACTTCAGTTTTAGTGGATTGAAATCTGCAGTTATCAATTATAAGCATAATATGGAGCAAAAAGGCGGAAAGATCAATCATGCTCATGTTGCGGCGGGCTTTCAGCAAAGTGTTGTTGAGGTACTGACAGTCAAGACAGTGAAAGCAGCGAGAGAATATGACGTGAAGCAAGTGATTGCGGCAGGTGGTGTAGCTGCCAACCAAGGACTGCGAAAATCATTGACCGCTGCGCTTGAAAAAGAAGGGATTCCTTTCTATGTTCCACCTATTTCATTATGTACAGACAATGCAGCGATGATTGCTGCGGCTGGCTATGAGATGTGGAAAAGCGGTGTTCGAAATGATTCTAGCATGAATGGTCGACCTGGAATGCCATTAAAATCATGGAATTAATGAATACACACACAGTTTGCTAACTTTCAGCAAATTGTGTGTTTTTTTGTTAAACGAATATTAGTTTGTCAAGAGGGAACATTCGTACTTATACACAGTTTGTGGATAGATTGTTGGTAACTTTTATAAGCTGTGAATGGTAAACGGATACATTTTGGATAACTATGTGGACTAGTAAACAAGTATTTGTGGGTAACGTGGATAACTATGTTCATATGTGGTCAAATGGGGATTTTATCTGTGGAAAAGATTGTGGAGAAATAAAGTGTATTTTAGCTTACAATTTCTTAGGAAAGTATAAAAATGACGAACGATAGGAAGAATAATAGGATTCTTGTCGCAATTTGTCGTGAAGTTGTTTGGATAATAGAGTTGAAGCAACATATCTTCACATACGTGCTCATAGTTATTGCGGAAGCGCTCATAAAATTCATTATGCGCTCTATAGAATATGATGACCGCTCTATGTCGAACTTCGACCACTCATACTCTCTGGGCGAACGCTCTATCTTACAACATAACCGCTCATACCCAAAATAACATAGAAAAAACAAGCATCAAGAACCACCCAGTTCTAAATGCTTGTTTCGTTTTAAATTATTTTAAGGTTCCAGACGTTTTTACAAATTCTCTAACTCATCTTGAAGTAACAACCACTCTTCCGATCGTTCGTCATGGACCGCCTGGATTTCATCGATTTGACGTTGGATATCCATTAGTGCGATGTGATCGTTTGCTAGTTCGGGTTCTAGTAGCTTTGCTTGCAAAGTTTCAATTTCTTCGTCAAAGGCTTCAAGTGTATTCTCTATGTCAGCAATGGATCGTTTAAGCCGGCGTTCATGGCGTTGATTTTCCTTATTCGCCACTTCTTTCTTGACGACAGGCTCTTTTGCTCGTTGTTCGAGTTGTGTAGCCGCTAATATCTCTTCTGTCTCAGTCTTTTTCTCGACGAAGTAATCGTAATCGCCTAGGTACTCCACTGCTCCATCGTAACTCATTTCAATAACTTTGGTTGCGAGTCGGTTGATAAAGTACCGGTCATGTGACACGAATAAAATCGTTCCAGGGAAATCATCAAGTGCATTTTCTAATATTTCTTTGCTGTCGAGATCTAAATGATTCGTTGGCTCGTCCAAGATCAATGTATTGGATTTCTCGAGCATTAGTTGCGCCAATGAAAGACGTGCTTTTTCTCCACCTGACAGGGAAGTGACGAGCTTTTCTATGTCGTCACCCGTGAACAGGAAGCGTCCGAGTAGTGAGCGGACATCTTTTTCATTCATTTGTGGCCAGTCGTCCCATATTTCCTGCAAGACTGTACCTGTACCAATAAGTGTTGCCTGATTTTGATCGTAGTAACCAAATTGGACATTCGTGCCGTAGCGAATTTCTCCGCCCATCAGTTCGTTACGCTTTACTATAGATTTAAGCAACGTGGATTTGCCGACACCGTTCGGTCCAACAAATGCTACACGATCACCTTTATAAATACGCAAATTAATGTTCTTCGATACAGGTTCTTCACCATAGCCAATTTTGACATTGTCTAAAGACAGTACATCGTTACCGCTTGGTCGGTCAATTGAGAAGGAGAAGTTCGCGGATTTCTCGTCGCCGTCAGGAGATTCCATCCAGTCTCTCCGCTCTAGTTGCTTACGTCGGCTCTTCGCCATTTTGGAAGTGGACGCACGCGCAATATTTTTCTGAATGAATTCCTCCAACTTGGCCCGTTCATCCTTTTCTTGAACGAATAACTTCTGATCGCGTTCATAGTTCTTCGCTTTCTCGTCTAAGTAGGAGCTGTAATTACCGCTGTACCTTGTGACTTTCCGTCGAGATACTTCATATACAGTGGTAACTACTTTATCGAGGAAGTATCGGTCATGTGAAACGATTAGAATCGCACCTTCGTAGCCCGACAAATACCGTTCGAGCCAGTTCAATGTTTCGATGTCCAAGTGATTCGTCGGTTCATCGAGTATTAACAAGTCTGGCTTACTCAGAAGCATCCTTGCAAGCGCTAAACGAGTTTTTTGACCGCCTGACAGTAAGTGCACGGGCTTCTCGAAATCATCTGGATAAAAACGCATGCCATGAAGCACGGAACGAGCATCGGCTTCAAACTGATAGCCTCCTGCCTCCTTAAAATCAATTTGCAGTTCATCGTATTCCGTCATGATGCGCGTATAGCGACTCGCATCTTCAAGCACCGCAGGATTCGACATTTCATGCTCTAGCGCGCGCAGCCGGCTTTCCTTTTCACGAAGTGGCGCGAATACCGTCATTACTTCATCCCAAATCGTTAGTTCCGAATCCAGCCCACTGTGCTGCTCGAGATAGCCCATGCGTACATCTTTAGGAATGATGATATCTCCTTCATCCGCGGATATTTCTCCTGCAATAATTTTCAATAAAGTCGATTTTCCAGCACCGTTTCGTCCAACTAGTGCGACGCGATCTCGATGTTGTACTTCGAGACGGACGTTTTCTAGTAGATCCGTGCCGGAAAAAGACTTAGTTAGTCCATTTACTTGTAAAATAATCAAGCCCCACACCTCTATTCTTTATCAGTTTAATGGAATGAGACGTCCCATGCAATAATCGGCTTTACAATGAACTCGTTGTGCTGTACGATAAAAGCGGCTATACCCATGTTCAGGGGTTGGTCATTGAAGTGACAATGGAGGTAGGGTACAGCTGTGAGTAAACCTAGAATTCCGCAGGCAACGTCAAAACGGTTGCCTTTGTATTATAGATTTTTACGAAATTATGCAGATAAAGGCGTACAACGCATTTCGTCGGGCGAATTAAGTGAAGCAATGAAGATTGATGCGGCAACGATTCGCAGAGATTTCTCGCACTTTGGGGCACTTGGACGCAAAGGATACGGCTATGACGTAGATTCCTTGCTGCAATTCTTCCGCGAAACACTTGATCAAGACGAAGAAACGAAAGTGGCATTAATCGGGGTAGGTAGTCTCGGCAACGCTTTTTTGAAATACAATTTCCAAAAGATCCACAATACGAAAATTGTCGTGGCATTTGATCCGAAAGCGCCGCATGAAGGCGAACTAAAGAACGATATTCTTATTTATCCACCTGATCGTCTTGAAGAGAAAATTAATGAACTAGGTATTGAAATGGTAATTTTGACTGTGCCATCACGTGTTGCACAGGAATTGACGAATCGTCTTGCTACAACGTCTGTGAAAGGGATATTGAACTTTACTCCTGAACGGCTGGCGGTACCAGATACAATCCGCATTCAGACAATCGATTTGTCCGTTGAGCTGCAAACATTGATTTATCTTATCAAAACGGACGTAAAAGATTCACAAATTAGGTGACACTACAATAGTAAAATTATAGGTTTTCATGTAGAATAGACATATTATGAGGAGGTGGCCAACATGGCTCCAGGTATCGGAAGTTTACTGATTATCGCTGTGATCGCGTTACTTATATTTGGTCCTAAGAAATTACCTGAAATCGGTAAAGCATTCGGTTCTTCATTGCGTGAGTTTAAAAACGCAACAAAAGGCCTTACAGATGACGAGGACGACGTAAAAAAGGTTGAAGACAAGAAAGAAGAAGTGCGCTGAGTTAGGGTGTTATTCTGATGGCAGATAAAGACTTAACAATCATTGAGCATATAGATGAAGTGCGAAAACGGCTGATGGTAATTGTCGTTTTCTTTATTGTTGGAGCAATTGGCAGTTTCTTCTTAGCGAAGCCTCTGATCAATTTTATCCAATACGATACACCTGCTGAACAAATTACACTGAATGCGTTTAACGTGATAGATCCAGTCGTGATCTATTTGAAAGTTATAGTATTCCTAGCGATTGTCATTATTTCACCGGTTATCATGTATCAATTTTGGGCCTTTATTTCACCCGGACTTCATGAGCTTGAACGTAAGGTCACATTGTCATATATCCCGTTTGCTTTTCTCTTATTTATAGTAGGGATTAGTTTCTCGTATTTTGTATTGTTACCGTATGTCATGAAATTCATGATTAATCTGTCAGGTCAATTGAACATTGAACAGACAATTGGTATCAATGAGTATTTCTCTTTTTTATTCTCACTATTATTGCCGTTCGGTTTTGTCTTTCAGTTACCGATCGTCATTTTATTTTTATCGCGTCTCGGCGTGTTGCAACCTAAAGTACTCGTTAAGATACGGAAAGTCGCGTATTTCGTCTTGTTCGTAATTGCGGCGTTCATTACACCACCGGATATCGTATCGCATTTATTCACTTCGGTTCCACTGTTCATCCTGTATGAGATCAGTATCGTGATTTCACGTCTAGGCTATCGGAAGTTCGAGAAATCTGAACGGCTACGCCAGATGGAAGAAATCAAAGCAGAGCAACAGCGTCAAATTGATGAAGTGATGAATAAAACGGATGATAAGTAAACATAAAAGATCCTCTTGCAAATGCAGGAGGATTTTTTATGCATACGGGAGTACGATCAAATATGGGTTCATTTACCAATGCCTCTATGGTAAACTATCTAAGAATAGAATGAGTAGGGGGACATGAAAAAAAGTGAATCGAAAAAAGACTCCAACTAGATGGAGCAAGTGGTTACTAGGTGCATTATTGCTTATGGCGAGTGTTACGACTCCTATTATAGAAGGTCAAGCAGCTGCGGCTCAGCAGTCCTATAAAGGGTTAGAAACAGGGATTAATCAAGTTATTTCAAGTCAGCGTATGCGTGGGACACGAAGCAGTGTCGTCGTACGTGATGCGGATACTAATCACGTGATCTATCAATATCGTGGCAATCAAGGTGTCACACCCGCGTCGAACGTCAAAGTTTTAACCGGTACATCAGCCCTTGAAGTGCTGGGGAAAGATTATACATTTGATACAGATGTCTTAACGAACGGTACAGTGAAAAACGGTATTCTCGACGGTCATCTCTATTTGCGTGGTACAGGCGATCCGACATTACTTGAAGCCGACTTATTACGCATGGCCCGGCAAATCCGTGAATCAGGTATCCGTTCCGTTACAGGACATATCGTGGCGGACGATACATGGTTTGATACACAGCGTTTATCACCAGGTATTCATAAAGCAGACGAAACGTATTACTACGCAGCACAAGTTTCGGCACTGACGATTTCGCCAAATAAAGACTATGATGCAGGCACGACAATCGTTGAGGCGAAGCCAACACGAAACGGTAAAGCAGGAGCCGTCACGTTGACTCCTCACACGGACATCGTAAAAGTCGTTAATCGCACACGTACCGTACCAAAAAATCAACGAAACACGGTGACGATGAAACGTCAGCAAGGAACGAACACGATTATCGTTTCAGGAAACGTACCACTCAACTCAAACGGCAAGCGCCAATGGGTAACGGTATCGAATCCGACAGCCTATACAGCGGACGTCTTCAAACGCGCACTTGCTAAAGAAGGTATCAAGCTTCAACCAACAGCTCGTGTAACACGTGGAAAAACTCCTGCGAATGCAGAGTTACTCGCAAAGAAAGAATCGATGTCATTGTATTATTTAATGATGCCGTTCATGAAGTACAGTAACAACTCTCACGCAGAAATCTTGGCAAAGTCTATGGGGCGCGCAGTATATAATGAAGGAAGTTGGAATGCCGGCTTGCGTGTTGTGAGGGAAACGTTGGAAAAAAACAGTATTAACACAAAAGGTATTTATTTAGAAGATGGTTCAGGTATGTCGCATAAGAATAAAATCCCTTCAGAAAAAATTGCGGAAGTGCTGTATGCGGCCCAATCTAAAGAATGGTATCCTGCATTTGAGCGTTCATTGCCAATCGCAGGTGTGAATGATCGTATGCTAGGTGGTACGTTGCGCAACCGTTTGACGAGTCCACTTGTCAGGGGCAAAGTGCAGGCGAAGACCGGTTCGCTCAACGGTACGGATTCGTTGTCGGGCTATGTGAAGACGAAGAGCGGACAAGAGCTGATCTTCAGTATCCTGACAGAGAACGTAAAAGGAACAGCGAAGCCTGATATTGATAAGATGGTGCAGGTAATAGCTGCGCAGTAAGAAGTAGGAGGTTTGTAGTTCGGAGATTGGAGTTCCGGCAGGGGGCGTCGATCAACGGTACTTTCCCGCTTACCGAACTTTCAACATATCCGCATTAAAAAATCTCCCCATTCACGGGGAGATTTTTTCTATTGTAGGAATAATATGATGCCCTGCTGCATATCTTGTAATTGTTGCAGTTTATCCGCATTCCATTGCACGACAGTGACAAAACTATTCATGAGGAAATGGGCAATCATCGGGGTCAGCAGACGCTTAGTCTTATAATAGACAAAGGCGAAAGCGAGACCTGGCATTAAGTACATCAGCAAGTGTTGCAACTCGCCATGCACAGCTGCAAATACGATGGCGCTGACAATCGCAGCGACCCAAAAGTTCGTTTTTGTGTACAAGCCACCGAAGATAATCCGGCGAAAGACGACTTCTTCGAGGAACGGTGCAAACAACACCATAGCGAAAATAATAATAGGTGCTGTTTTTGAAATATTCGACAATAACTCCGTATTTTCGGAGCCAGCGGTGACACCGAACACGGACTCAATCGCGGCACCTATAATTTGTCCAGCCATGGCGAGGAAGAAACCAAGTACTCCCCATAGAAGAACGCTTCCGAATCCGACAGGCTTTCCTTTAAATGCAGGTAAGAACTTTTTATTTTGTAACAAGATCACAGCAATGATAAGTGCAGCGATACCTTGCGTGATGAATAACGTCCAGGCGAAACCTTGTGATACGGCATCTGCTTTAGACAAGTCTTTGCCGGTGAAGTAAATAATTAATTCAGGGGCAAGAAAGATGCTGGTAATCTGGAGCAACACATACGACATGAAGATCATCAGAGCAACAACCCAGTTTTTCACGGTACACAACCTTTCTTTCATACATGTTGATTAGTTTAACGCGAATAAAGACGTTTGGCAAAAGAAGAAATTGTCGAACACTTTTACTTGCATTTCTGTGTGAAATTCATTAATATTAGAGTTGTGTTAGCACTCATCATAAGTGAGTGCTAAGAAAAATAAAAATTACACATTATCTCGAGGAGGTTGTTTCATTTGTTGAAACCACTAGGTGACCGTATCATTATCGAATTAATCGAAGCAGAAGAAAAAACATCGAGCGGCATTGTTCTACCGGACTCTGCGAAAGAAAAGCCACAAGAAGGAAAAGTAATCGCTGCTGGTACAGGCCGTGTTCTTGAGAACGGACAGCGTGTCGAACTAGAAGTATCTGAAGGCGACCGCATCATCTTCTCTAAATACGCAGGCACTGAAGTGAAGTATGAAGGTACTGAATACTTAATCCTTCGTGAAAGCGACATTCTTGCAATTATTGGATAATTAATGAAAAAGTAAATGTAATAGAAAAATAGAAAATTCTGGAGGGTATCAAATACAATGGCTAAAGAACTTAAATTTAACGAAGAAGCACGTTCCGCAATGCTCCGCGGTGTAGATACACTAGCAGACGCTGTAAAAGTAACACTTGGGCCAAAAGGTCGTAACGTCGTACTTGAACGTAAATTCGGTTCACCACTCATCACAAATGATGGTGTAACGATCGCAAAAGAAATCGAGCTTGAAGATGCATTTGAAAACATGGGCGCAAAGCTTGTAGCAGAAGTTGCATCCAAGACAAATGACATCGCAGGTGACGGAACAACAACAGCAACTGTCCTTGCACAAGCCATGATCCGTGAAGGCTTGAAGAACGTAACAGCTGGTGCAAACCCGGTTGGTATCCGTAAAGGAATCGAAAAAGCGGTAATCGCAGCGGTAGAAGGTCTTCAAAGCGTTTCCGATGAAATCGAAAGCAGACAAGAAATTGCACAAGTTGCAGCAATCTCTTCTGGTGACGAAGAAGTCGGTGAGTTGATTTCACAAGCAATGGAGCGCGTAGGTAATGATGGCGTCATCACAATCGAAGAATCTAAAGGCTTCATTACAGAGCTTGATGTAGTAGAAGGTATGCAATTCGACCGTGGCTACGCATCTGCTTACATGGCAACAGACACAGACAAAATGGAAGCAGTACTTGATAATCCATATGTTTTGATTACGGATAAGAAGATCAACAACATCCAGGAAATTCTTCCAGTGCTTGAACAAGTTGTTCAGCAAGGTAAACCATTGTTGATTATCGCAGAAGACGTTGAAGGTGAAGCTCTTGCTACACTAGTTGTCAACAAACTTCGCGGTACATTCAACGCAGTGGCAGTTAAAGCACCAGGTTTTGGCGATCGCCGTAAAGCTATGCTTGAAGACATCGCAATCCTAACAGGTGGACAGGTAATCACAGAAGATCTAGGACTTGATCTAAAATCTGCTGACCTTACTTCACTCGGACGCGCTGCGAAAATCGTAGTAACAAAAGACCATACTACAATCGTAGAAGGTAGCGGTGACGCAGGTTCAATCGAATCACGCGTAGGCCAAATCCGTTCGCAGTTGGAAGAAACAACTTCTGAATTTGACAAAGAGAAATTGCAAGAACGTCTAGCTAAACTTGCTGGCGGTGTAGCAGTCATCAAAGTCGGAGCTGCAACTGAAACAGAGTTGAAAGAGCGTAAACTTCGTATCGAAGACGCATTGAACTCTACTCGTGCGGCAGTAGAAGAAGGAATTGTATCTGGTGGCGGTACTGCACTAGTTAACGTTTATAAGCAAGTAGAAGCATTACTTGAAGGTACGGAAGGCGATGTATCTACTGGTATTAAGATTGTTCTTCGTGCACTTGAAGAACCAGTACGTCAAATCGCAACTAACGCGGGCCTTGAAGGTTCTATCGTAGTAGACCGCTTGAAGCGCGAAGAAGTGGGCATTGGCTTTAACGCAGCAGAAGGCACGTGGGTTAACATGGTAGAAGCAGGTATCGTGGATCCAACGAAAGTAACTCGTTCTGCACTACAAAATGCAGCATCTGTAGCGGCTATGTTCTTGACTACTGAAGCTGTAGTGGCAGACCTACCAGAACCAGCAGGTGGCGGTGGAATGCCTGATATGGGCGGTATGGGTGGAATGGGCGGCATGATGTAAAATAGCGAAATGAACCCTTTCACGACGGGGTTTTAAGCTATCTGCCATCATTTTTGATGCCCTTTTGATGCCTAAAACTTATTTTTGATCATTATCGGGCTGTTGAAGGCTTCTCATTAGTTGACCAAACTTTTGAGAGGCCTTTTTTTGTTTTTCTTTTGTAATGTGTAAATACACTTGTGTTGTCGTTTCATCATCTTTATGTCCTAGCCTATCCATTATCTCGAATAGATCGACACCTGCTTCTGCCATAAGAGAAGTATGAGTATGCCTTAATGAGTGAGGAGTAAGATGCTTGGTGATAGTTGGCAATTGTTTTAGTACGGCTTCCATCCGATTTTGAACAGTTTTGATGAAAAGTGGATAGCCGAAATAGGGAGGATTTATTCTGCCGAATACATAATTTTTATCATAATATTCATCACCAACTTCTTCTTTTACGGCATCTATTAATTTTTTCTGATTTAGTAATGCGTCTATTACTTCATCTTCAACTATAATTTTACGAATAGACGAAGTTGTTTTTGGTGGCAATAGTGTATATTTAACGCTGTTATTAGTTGGGTTGTAATACGTTTTCGTTATACTAATTGTTTTTTGAATAAAATCTATATCACTCCATCTTAACGCTACAAGTTCCCCTACTCTTAACCCAGTCCACGAAAGTACGAGCAAAATTGCATATGTTTCCTGTTTCATTTCTTTTGCTTTCTCTAAAAATATCTTCAACTCATCTTTTTCAAGAAACAGCTCCTTTACTTCAGTGTTTTCAATTTGTTCAACCGTGGTTCTATCTTTCGGGATTCTAGCAAATTCTGTTGGGTCAGAAATTAGTACATCTTGTTCCCTTGCCCTCTTAAATATCATACGTGCTGTTCCATGAATACCGGATATGGTGTTATAGGCTAAATTCTTTTTGTTTTTTAAATGATTTAGCGAATTTTGGTACATAGTTTTTGTGATTTCTTTAATCTTATATAAAGCAAAGTAGTCATTTAAATGGCCGATCTCATGAACACGCACTCGAATCGTGCTTATTTTTATTTCTGTTGTTTGGTAGAAGGAAAGCCATTCATCAGCCATGTCTTGAAAGGTAATATCATCTTTTATTTCGAAGTTAAGAATATTCATTTGGTATTCAAATTCTAATGCAGCATCCTTTGCATCTTTTTCACGCTTGAAACCACGTTTAACAATTCTACGTCTTTTCCCGGTTTGCGGATTAATTCCACCCTCAACAATATACATCCAACGTTGTCCACTTTTAGTCTCATACTTCTCATATCTTGCCATTATCTACGTTTACTCCCTTCAATTAGTCTTACTAAATGCTTCTGAAACAAATCACTTTCTCTTGAGCGTAGCCACTTATCCAACCTTTCGCTAGCGAAAATAGGATCGGTGTTAAAGATGCTTGCAATCAGTCCTATGGCCTCGCATTGAAGTTGAGGTAGGTTCATCTGATTCAACAAAAATGTTGGTATACAAAAGTGATAAGCAAATTGTTCTGCTTGCCATTCCTGATACTCCCGGAAGGGATTGTGCATTGAACACTGGTATCCCTCATGACCCAAGATGTGGGCCAATTCATGAGCAAAGTCTTGCCAAATTGCCTGTTTGGACTGGTTTTTATTTAAAAAGATTCGATAAATCCCTCCCATATTATTTGCTTCACTTGACTCATCAAAATAATAAGTTTTTATTTTAAACATGTTAGAAATGTCTTCGATAAGATCCATATGATAAATCTGGGACGGTTTTATAATATTTAGCGAATGATAAATCGAAAAAACCTTTTCTTCCAATGAAGATAGACTTGAAATTTTCAAATTTAATTCGACACCTTTTTCACGAATCAGGAATGTATGTTCGTATGATGTTTATAATAATACCCTATCCTGATAAAAAAGATAGGGTTACTAACTCATATTTTAAAAGGTGTTTCATTTGTCCTCGTTTTTAATAATATCCCACATTTTCCGCAATTTTCGTAAGTCTTCTTCACTAGATTTAGGTAATTCTGAATACCACCGTTTTAAGTCTGGATCGTTGATTGCTTTTTGGAAATCTTCTTCGTCTTTATCAATGGGATCCGGGTTATCAGTATTTTCCAGAAGATAATCAATAGATACGTCAAAGAAATTAGCTAATTTTTTAGTAGCTTCATGATCAGTCTCTCTTTGGTTAGTTGAACTTTCGTAATAACCATATGCTTGTCTAGTTATACCCAATAGCTTGGCCATATCCTCTTGTGTTAGCTTCTTGGCTACTCTAAGTTTTTTTAACCTTTCTTGAAAACTCATAATATATCTCCTTAGAAAGTAATTTAATTATATTATACAGCAACATCTTGTTGCTTGATCATAAAGTAACAAAATGTTGCGTATAATACGAAGTAGGTAAAGCAACGAAATGTTGCCTGTATGGGGAGGAGAAATTAAAAGAAATGAGAATGTGGCTTAAAGCAGAACGTGAAATGAAAAAACTTACACATCAAAGCATAGCCGATTTAATTGACGTTGAACGACAATACTACGGAATGATTGAAAAAGGTAATCGTACACCAAGCCCAAAAGTAGCGAAGAAGATTGCAAAAGTTTTAGGAGTAGATTGGACTCTTTTTTTGAGATGTGAGGCAACAAAACGTTTCCTGTTGGAGCGAATAATAATTTTTAAGATATTTACTAAACATGTCTATAAATCAGTTCCTATATAGAGCATAGCATCGCCAAGATCTTTCAGCAAAAAAATTGTCAAAAGCGAGCGGCAGTCAAATGACCAAAATGTCAAGACGGTGGGCTTTGATTTATGGACGTGTGAAAAAATGAAAGGAGAGCGGTAGATATATGAATATTGTACTCGAAGAACTCAAAGCAAAGCTACTAGAAGAGAGTTTGAGAGAACTTTTTACACAGGCTTATGAACAAGGCGTGAAAGATAGCCAAGAACAATATGCTTTTCCACATTTACTAAATAAAAAAGATTTGTGTAAAATATTTCAAGTTGAGGAACCAACAGTAAATAAAATCATCACTAGGCAGGGGTTTCCGAAGTCCAAGTTCGTTACTGCTCGTTATCCGCGGGATGAAGTATTCAAGTGGATGCACGAAAACTGTGTAAATGTTGATGAGAACAAGCACCAAATAAGAAGTCGTTCATTTGGCTAGTTAATAAAAAAGAGAAAGGATGAAGAGATATGACTTACTTTGTAGTTCAGGTTCGTAGCGGAGCGGAAATTGAAGTGAAAGAAATGTTGAATACTGTTTTGAATAGAGCAGGCGATTCAATGGTTAATGCTATCTATGCAATGGAAACATTCACAGAAATTATTCGCGATGAAAATACTGCTGTTGATCTTTCGGAATTAAATTCAGACGATATATCTGAACACTTGTATGTAAAAAGAATCCAAGCAGGCTTAAACAATCTTCGCATCGCTTGCGACAAACTTAAAGAATACAAAGATGCCAATTCTCTTGCCTTGCTTGAAACGTACAAAGGCAGCATCCGTGAACTCTCCAAAGACTTGAGGGAAGTTCGAATGAATACGAAGAAAATAAGTAGCGTAATTAGCGGCTATATTTTAGTAGAATTAAATGTAGATTTTTATTACTTCCCAGATAATTTGTGGCATTTAGTAAAATCTGTCCCCAACGTAACTGGAATTCCAAGTAAGTACAATGTTCCACAAGAAGAAGTCGATGCTTTCTTCCAACAGGTAGACATTACACCGGAAGTGGAAATGCAATTTGAAGAACTTCTATCAAGTGAGGAGGTTGTGGAAGCGAGAAACGAAATGCTGTATGAAGCGAATAAAGTAGTTGGTACTGTTGAAGAAAAAGTATTACTTGAGCAGATTGATATTATTGCAACTAAAGTTGTTGATTCTGTAAATGAAATGAAAAATGACATTGATTCCTCTAACCCAATTATTAGAAACGTAGAACGATGTAAAGCGTTTATTCATCGTAAACGTCAAATAATAGTGATGCCTATGGATCTATTCTTGACTCTTTATAATGATATTAAAGTACAAAACCTTATCCCGGCCCAAAGTTCTTTTGCATTTCTTAATCGCTTTAGATCCATATTGTATAGAGACGATAAGATGGTGAGTTTGGAATGAATGAATTCATTGGAAAAGTTATAAAGGTTCTTTATAGAAATGAAGATTTTCTGATTGCTAAATTGCAAACGGATAATGAAGAACTCACAATTAAAGGAAACATTTACGGTGTAGATAAAGGTGAAGAAATAAAAGTTCGTGGGACATGGGAAAATCACATGCTGTTTGGGAAACAGTTTGTGGTGGAGTTTTGGGAAAGGCCGATTCCGCAAACAAAAGATCAAGTGATTGCATTCCTTGCATCGCCCCTTATAAAGGGATGTGGGCCGAAACAGTCAGTGGTAATTGCTGAAAAGTTGGGTGAAGACTCTTTGATGATAATCAGCGAACAAGGCGAGGCGAGTTTACAAGGGATTAAAGGAATCGGGAAGAAACGCGCTAGTAACATTGTAGAAAGCGTTAGGTCTACGTTTGAGGTACAGAAAATCATTTCGGAACTACTTGTGTTCGGAATATCCGCTCGTATGGCGATGCGGCTGTATAAAGAATACGAGTCTAATACGGTAGCAGTTGTTACAGAAAATCCATATAAGCTAACAGAATTAAACCTGATAGGGTTCTTAAAGGCTGATGAAATTGCTCAAAAGATTGGTATATCACCCTTATCAGGATACCGCATTGATGCTTGTGTGAACTATGTTCTAAAAGAAACATGCTTCAGTTCAGGCCATTGCTATGTGATGGAAGAAAGTCTGCTTGCGGAAGCTGCAAGTGCATTAAACCATAATACGATTGAAGAGAACAAAGTTTCGATGGATGAATTAGCACAAAGTATTTACCGTTTAGAAGAGAAACATATCGTTATTGAAGACAATTGCGTTTACCCAAAGTTTTTATTCACATATGAAGACAGGTTAGCTCGGAAACTTTCAGAAATGAAGGGTTCTCGGGATGGCGTAGCATTGCCTTCGTTAGAAAAACAGATAACCAACTATCAAAAGAAGCAGGGAATCATCCTAGCTGAGAAGCAACGTGATGCGATTAGGCGGTTATTTGAAGAACAGATGTTAATACTCACTGGTGGTCCTGGAACCGGTAAGACAACCGTTATACGTGCCATGATTGACGTGTACAAAGGAATGCATCCAGAAAACATTATATGCTTAGCTGCCCCAACTGGAAAGGCGAGTAGACAATTGTCAGAGGTGGCTGGACATGACGCATCTACAATCCATAGGCTAATTGGGTACCAACAGGGAGAAATTCCTACCTACAATTGGCAAGATAAACTTCCTTGCGATTTGTTAGTCGTTGACGAAATGTCGATGGTGGATGTTCAGTTGGCTAGTTTACTAATGGATGCACTCGAAAAGGATACCAAAATTCTCTTTGTAGGAGACACGGATCAATTGCCATCGGTTAGTCCTGGGAACGTTCTAAGCGACATGATTCAGTCAGGATTACCAACTGTGGCTCTTACAGAAGTATTTCGACAAGCACAAGAAAGCCAAATCATAAGTAATGCCCATATGGTTAATCAAGGTAAATCACTTCTTATCGATAGCGATAAAGGTGATTTTTATTTGTGCGCCCAGCATGGGCGTAGTCTCTAGGGTGCAAGTCCCGAACTGTGAAGGCAGAAGTAACAGCTAGCTTAACGCAAGGGTGTTCGCGGTGACGCGGAATCTGAAGGAAGCGGGCGGCAAATCTCCGGTCTGAGGAACACGAACTTCATATAAGGCTAGGTACAATTGGGTGAGTTTGCGAAACAAAACAAAGCCCTTTCTGCCGAAGGTTGTATCTAGTAAATGAAGCAGATAGATGGAGGGAAAGACTACGTTCTTACCTGGGGAGGTCTGACTGATACGCCAAGTACACTTGGTAAGCTATTCAGTGATGGATAGTTGAACAGTCAGAAGTCAGCAGAAGCCATAGTACCATTTCTATCTCGAGAAGAATGGGAAGGGCTGAACAATTAAGAGAGAACAACATCTTGGCATTCAGTACACTGTGATGAACACAGATAACCTTACAGGCATACTTGAAGAAGGAAATGGTGAATTCCATGGGGGACTTCAAGATGGTGGAGCAGAGCTGGCATAAGAAGAACGGTTGTTTACGGGAAGAGGCGTATCGAATGTTGATGGAACGAATCGTATCACGGGAGAATCTACTATCTGCCCTCAAACGGGTGGAACGTAATAAAGGTAGTCACGGTGTGGATGAAATGCCTGTACAAAACCTACGAACGCATATCGTACAACACTGGGATTCCATGAAAAGGAAACTTCTAGAGGGAACCTATGAACCGCAACCAGTCCGCAGGGTCGAAATCCCGAAACCTGACGGTGGCGTGCGCCTATTAGGTATCCCTACTGTGATGGATCGATTCATTCAACAAGCTATTGCCCAGGTACTCACTTCTATATATGATCCAACGTTTTCAGACCATAGTTATGGATTTCGTCCAAAACGAAGTGCTCATGATGCGGTCAGAAAAGCGAAAGGGTATTTAACAGAAGGGAACCGGTGGGTAGTCGATATAGACTTAGAGAAATTCTTCGACAAAGTGAACCATGATCGTCTTATGGGAACACTCGCGAAACGAATTGAAGATAAGCGTCTACTGAAGTTAATCCGTAGCTATCTGAAATCAGGCATCATGATAAATGGTGTGGTGACAAATAGTGAAGAAGGTACACCGCAAGGTGGTCCCCTAAGCCCCTTATTATCCAATATAGTTCTAGACGAACTAGACACGGAATTGGAAAGAAGAGGTCACTTATTTGTACGCTATGCAGATGACTGCAATATCTATGTGAAAACAAAGAAAGCAGGATATCGCGTGATGAATTCTGTTCGTTCATTTATTGAAGGAAAACTGAAGTTGAAAGTGAATGGGGACAAGTCCGAAGTAGACCGCCCTTGGAAGAGAAAATTTCTTGGATTTAGCTTTACTAATGGTAAAATCCCGAAGGTTCGAATTGCCAAACAGAGTGTCAAGCGCATGAAGAATAAGATTCGAGGGATTACATCCAGAAAGAAACCTTTTCCCCTAGAGTATCGGATTAAGAAGCTTAATCAATACTTGATGGGGTGGTGCGGATATTTCTCCTTAGCAGATACACCCAGTGTATTTAGTAAATTCGATTCGTGGATAAGAAGAAGATTGCGCATGTGTATATGGAAGAACTGGAAGAAACCCAGTACCAAAGTGAGGAAACTTATGGGATTAGGCGCTCCGAAGGAGAAAGCTTATGAATGGGGAAACACTCGCAAAAGTTACTGGAGAATCTCGAAAAGTCCCATACTACACAGAACCCTCGGGAACTCCTATTGGAATT
>NZ_PDZC01000018.1 GCF_002743375.1 Sporosarcina sp. P34 | reverse complement strand
AGCGCCGATGGTAGTTGGGGGTTTCCCCCTGTGAGAGTAGGACGTTGCTAGGCATGCGAAGCCATTCCCTTTGGGGAGTGGCTTTTTTGTGTTTAATACTAAATATGAACTAAGTTCAGAGTCGAGAGATTGTCAATCTTGGTTAGGTGCTCAATAAATCATGATAAGCGCTCTATCGTCTTGCTTACCCGCTCTATGAAGCATGCCATGCGCTCTATCGTCTCGCTAACCCGCTCAATGAGTTGCGCCAACCGCTCTATCATCTCGCTAACCCGCTCAATGTCTCATCACAAGCGCTTCCATCTCGTCTAAAAATGCCCTTATATTCTTCTCTTCAATACTCTAAAAATCTTACAATAAAACAAGATACTAGGTATTCATTCAATAGTCGGGTAAAATATACTAAAGAAAAGAGGCGATACTGCATGACGACAGTTTACGATTTTACAATGGAAACTACTGATGGAGAAAAGAAATCTCTAAAAGAATTTGAAGGCAATCCAATGATTATTGTCAATACTGCTAGTAAATGCGGCTTCACAAAACAATTTAAAGAACTGCAACAACTGTATGAAGAATATAAGGATCAAGGGCTGGTAGTATTAGGCTTCCCATCAGATAACTTTAATAATCAGGAATTTGATGATATTGAAGAGACGATGAATTTCTGCCAATTGAATTATGGCGTGACGTTCCCTATGTTTGCCAAGGTAGATGTAAAAGGTGATGAAGCAGCACCTTTATTTACGTATCTTGCAGAACAACAAAAGGGAGTATTAACAGAAGGCATCAAATGGAACTTCACGAAGTTCTTAATTGATTCAAACGGAAAAGTAGTTGATCGTTTTGCACCACAGACGAATCCACTAAAGATGCAAAAGTCACTCAATAAATTATTTGCCAAGTAGATGTAATGGCCAGTTTATAAACTTCTATCTTGACACGTCCCACTGTCGCTGATAACCTTTTAATAATCTGAATAGACAATAGTAATTTTAGGAGGAAGAAAGTTAATGTGGGAATCAAAGTTTTCTCGTGAAGGTCTGACGTTTGATGATGTATTATTGGTGCCGGCTGCTTCTGAAGTATTGCCAAAGGCCGTTTCGCTGTCCGTGAACTTAACAGATAGCATTAAGTTGAGTATACCTATCATCAGTGCAGGTATGGATACAGTAACGGAATCCAAGATGGCGATATCTATGGCTCGTCAGGGTGGAATTGGTATTATTCATAAAAACATGAGTATTGAAGAGCAGGCTGAGCAAGTGGTTACGGTTAAACGTTCTGAGAATGGAGTTATTAAAAATCCGTTTTTCCTAACACCGGAACATCAAGTATTTGATGCAGAGCATTTAATGGGTAAATATCGTATCTCGGGTGTTCCAATTGTTAACAACATGGAAGAGAAGAAACTAGTTGGTATTTTGACGAACCGTGATCTGAGATTCATTCAGGATTATTCCATTATCATTGATGAAGTCATGACGAAAGAAAACTTGGTGACGGCTCCTGTTGGAACTACACTAGAAGATGCGGAGAAAATGCTACAGCAATATAAAATCGAAAAGCTTCCGATTGTAGATGATAAAGGTATTCTTAATGGATTAATTACAATCAAAGACATCGAGAAGGTTATTGAGTTTCCTAATGCAGCAAAAGATAAGGCTGGGCGTTTACTTGTCGGTGCGGCTGTTGGAGTCACGGCAGACACGTCTACACGCATTGAGAAGCTTGTACAGGCGGAAGTAGACCTAATA
This sequence comes from Sporosarcina sp. P34, assembly GCF_002743375.1. Classification (GTDB taxonomy): domain Bacteria; phylum Bacillota; class Bacilli; order Bacillales_A; family Planococcaceae; genus Sporosarcina. Next base: position 18,399 of record NZ_PDZC01000018.1, on the reverse strand, counting down.
GTCATTGATACGGCACACGGCCACTCTAAGGGTGTTATTGACACAGTGAAAGAGATCCGTAGAAACTATCCTGACCTTGCAATTGTTGCAGGAAACGTAGCAACTGCGGAAGCAACTGAAGCGCTGTACGAAGCAGGTGCTGATGTAGTGAAGGTTGGTATTGGTCCTGGTTCTATTTGTACTACCCGTGTAGTTGCAGGTGTTGGTGTACCACAGATCACTGCTATCTATGAGTGTGCAACAGTTGCGCGTAAATATGGCAAGACGATAATTGCCGATGGTGGTATTAAGTATTCTGGTGATATTGTCAAAGCATTGGCTGCAGGTGGACATGCGGTTATGCTTGGAAGCCTGCTTGCAGGTACTACCGAGAGCCCAGGGGAGTCTGAGATCTTCCAGGGACGTCGTTTTAAAGTATACCGTGGAATGGGTTCAGTTGCTGCCATGGAAAAAGGTTCCAAAGATCGTTACTTCCAAGAAGATGAAAAGAAACTTGTACCTGAAGGCATTGAAGGTCGTATGCCGTATAAAGGGCCTTTGTCTGATACCATTCATCAACTTATAGGTGGTATTCGGGCAGGTATGGGGTACTGCGGTTCAAAGGATCTTGAAGCACATCGTGAAAATGCACAATTTATTCGCATGACAGGCGCTGGTTTATTGGAAAGTCATCCGCACCAAGTACAAATTACAAAAGAAGCACCGAACTATTCGGTACGTTAATCTATTATTTAAAGGGCAGTGAGAAATTTTCTCCTGTCCTTTTTTGTATTTATAGGGTGGATAATAAAATATAATGATTTCATGGGAGAATATGTGTTTTTTTTGCCATAAACATATCTGACTTGCGGGGAATATGGTACACTGATTTTTGATATTGTGACTACGGAGGTAAGATGAGTGGAAAAAGTAACACAGAGATGGTTGGCGATTTTAATGGTGCCAATGATATTGCTGATGTCGTTTGGTATGCAGGGATCTGTAGCAGCGGAGGAAAGTGAATCTTCACTGGACATCCGTGTAAACGGAGCTATTTTAATAGACGCAGATAGTGGAAAGGTATTATACGAAGAGAACGCGGATAAGCCACTCGGTATTGCAAGTATGACGAAAATGATGACGGAATACTTGATGTTCGAAGCTATTGAGGATGGAACGATTACGTGGGATCAGGAATACAAAGTTACCGAGTATACGTATAAGGTTTCACAAGATCGCCGTTTAAGTAATGTACCGCTTCGTCGGGATGGATCCTATACAATTCGCGAACTTTACGAAGCTGTAGCAATTTACTCAGCAAATGCGGCAACTATTGCGATTGCCGAGTCAATTGCAGGATCAGAAGAGGAATTTGTCAATCTGATGAATAAAAAGGCCGAAGAATTTGGACTGACAGATTATAAGTTCGTCAATTCTACGGGGCTAAACAATAGTGACTTACAAGGTATGCACCCAAGTGCGTTTGGTGAGAAAGATGAAAACGTTATGCCTGCTCGTTCTGTCGCTAAACTAGCCTATCATTTATTGAAGGAATTTCCCGAAGTATTAGATACGACCAAAATTGCAAAAAAGACATTTCGTGAAGGCACGGACGATGCCATTGATATGGTGAACTGGAACTTCATGTTACCCGGGTTAGTGTATGAATACGAAGGCATCGATGGTTTGAAAACAGGAACTACGGAATTTGCAGGACATTGTTTCACTGGAACTGCTGTGCGTGATGGACGGCGTGTTATTGCCGTTGTAATGAATGCAGTGGATGATAAAGGCGTAGGATCTTATGAAGCGCGTTTTGATGCCACTCGTAAATTATTTGATTATGGCTTCAAAGAATTTAGTGAAACAGAGCTACTTAAAGCAGGACATCAGTTCAAGAAGCAGAAAACACTAGCCGTTATTAAGGGGAAAGAGAAAAAAGTGGCAATTGCTACAAAGAAACCCATTAAAATGTTAGTTCGCAATGGCGAAGATCAAGACTATACAACTGAACTTGTATTGGATGAGAAATTAGTAAAAAATGGACAAGTCCAAGCACCAATTAAAAAAGGGACGGTCGTTGGCCATGTCAAGCTAGTAAAAAAAGAGGGTCCAGATTATGGGTTTATTGATGGAAAAATAGTGGATGCAGAAGTAGTCACGACTGAAGAGGTGAAGAAGGCTGGTTGGCTACCGTTAACTATGGGAGCGATTGGCAACTTCTTCTCCAATGCATGGAATAGTTCCACTGGTTTTGTAAAAGGTTTATTTAATTAATTAACAAAAGACAGCGTACCTACTCAGGTATCGCTGTCTTTTTTATATTCCACACATCAAACAACTTTGGAATTGCGTGTTTGATGTCATTTTCAGTTAGTCCACCAAAACCGATCAGGAATGAAGGAGGGGATTGGTCAGGTGTTACCTTATAGGTGTTTAGACCACGAACTTTTATTCCTGATTGAAGAGCTTCACTAATAAGTTCCTTTTCAGTTCTAGTCGTATGAATGTGAAGCAACACATGCATACCTGCTTCATCGCCTGAGAATGAAATGATAGGTCCATACGATTTCAATAAGTTTGTCAACGTATGCATTTTTCGACGATAGATTTTACGCATGCGGTTCAGATGGCGTGAAAATTGTCCATCCGCCATGAAACGTGCAAGGATATGTTGATCTATCCTCGGTACAGAAGAAGAGTAGGGAATAAAAGCCTGACGGTACCTATCCAATAGCCTTGGTGGTAGCACCATGTAGGCGATCCGCATAGATGGCATAAGAGATTTGGTAAACGTACTTAAATAGATGACATTTTCTCCTTTATCCATCCCTTGCAAGGAAGGGATAGGACGTCCACGGTAACGGAATTCACTGTCATAGTCGTCTTCAATTATGAAAAAATCAGGATTGGATGCAGCCCAGTTCAAAAGAGCGATTCTACGGGCCGCAGACAGCACTGCACCGGTTGGGAACTGATGAGAAGGGGTTACGTAGGCTATAGAAGCATCAGACCGTTGTAGTGCCTTTACGTCAAGTCCTTCATGGTCGACTGCAATGGGAATCGTTTTTCTGTAGTTTTCGGAAAAGACGTGTTTGGTCATGAGATAGCCTGGATCCTCAATTGCATAGCGAGCCCGTTCACCTAGTATCCGAATAATCAAAGGTAAAAGTTGTTCTGTACCGGACCCCACGATGATTTGTTCAGGCGTACAGTCTACTCCCCGAGAATGGTACAAATAGCGGGCAATTTCCTGACGCAACTCAACATCACCGTGTGGGTCTCCAAGAAGCAGTAAGTGGGCATGTGATGTATCCATAATATCCCGCGCGTATTTTCTCCATACAATGAATGGGAAGTTTTCCGTGTCAATGGAGCTTGGTGAAAAGTCATAATCCACAGGTTTGCTTGCGGGAACTTCAGGTAGAGTATCTGACTTTACAGGTTGTACATAGGCGAGTTCTTCTATGGCTTGTACGAAATAGCCTTTTCTTGGTTCCGCCGCGATAAAACCTTCCGCCATCAGTTGATCATAAGCCATTTCTATTGTTGTTTGGCTGACGCCAAGAAACTCTTCCAGTTGACGTTTGGAGGGTAGTTTCATGCCAACGAGAAACTTGCCATCGATCATGTCTTGTTTAATTTGATTATATATTTGTTGATAAAGCGGGATATCCGAATTTTTTTGAAGCTCAATAAAAATCATGTCCATAATGACCCCTCTAATCTGACCACGTTGTTTAATGTATAACTGGCTATTTTCAAATGGTCAATTTCAATTATACTGAAAATAACAAAAAGGGGGAAATGAAATGAATTTTACTTATGGCGGCGTCATCATGGATGTAATTAATGCAGAGCAAGCGAAGGTAGCGGAAGCAGCCGGAGCTATTGCGGTTATGGCATTGGAGCGAGTACCTTCTGACATTCGAGCGGCAGGCGGTGTTGCACGTATGGCTGATCCACGAATAATAGAAGAAGTACAAAATGCAGTATCCATTCCGGTAATGGCAAAAGCACGTATTGGTCATATCTCAGAAGCACGTGTATTAGAAGCACTAGGTGTAGACTTCATTGATGAAAGTGAAGTACTAACGCCTGCAGATGATGAATTTCACTTATTGAAAAGCGATTTCAGCGTACCATTTGTTTGTGGAGCAAGAAACCTTGGTGAAGCAGCACGTCGTTTAGGTGAAGGCGCAAAAATGCTTCGTACAAAAGGAGAACCAGGCACAGGAAATATCGTAGAAGCCGTACGTCACTTGAGAATGATTAATGCCCAAGTGGGGAAAGTAGTACATATGAGCAAAGACGAGTTAATGACGGAAGCCCGTAACCTTGGTGCTCCATATGAGATCCTACTTGCTATTAAAGAAGCTGGTCGTTTACCGGTTGTGAACTATTCTGCCGGGGGGGTTGCAACGCCCGCTGATGCAGCACTGATGATGGAACTTGGAGCAGATGGAGTTTTTGTTGGTTCAGGTATTTTCAAATCAGAGAAGCCAGAAGCATTTGCACGTGCAATTGTTCAGGCTACTACGAACTACCAGGACTACGAGTTGATTGCTGAGCTGTCAAAAGGGATTGGCACACCGATGAAAGGCTTGGAAATTTCTCAGCTTGCAGCGAGTGAATTGATGGCGACTCGTAGCTCGTAATTTGCTTGGGTCAGTGCTTAACTTGGTTAGGGGATTGAAGCCATAGAGCATTAAAAACTTCATCCACATGAGCATTAAAGGATTACGTCTAGCCATGAGTCAGCTAAGAAGTACGCTAGTTGTCTCATGGCCCTGGCGAATCTCCCATGAACTTTTTTATAAATTAAAAAAATATATCAAAGTGATTGTATGGAGGTTATTTTGTTTAGAATTACGACATTTCCCAGGCTATAACGTACCATGTCTCTTGTAAATTGTTAGAAATTGTAGTATGGTATATGTAATTTCACATACATTACGATGATAGGAAGCAGTAGCAACAGTGTTTTTTTTAGAGAGCTAGCGGTTGGTGAAAGCTAGTATAAGCCGTTGTGAATCCGTCCTGGAGTAGCAAAGCCGTATCAGAAGGTTTTGCCGGTCAGTTGAGCCGATATCTCAAACAAGTGGGCTGTACAATCAGTCAATTTGGGTGGCAACGCGGGTAGTTCTCGTCCCTATTTTAGGGGATGGAGGGCTTTTTTTATTGCTTTTTATTAGTAGTGATGTAAATACAAGGAGGCAGATGACGTGCTAGACAGTAAACTATTGCGTGCAAATTATGAAGAAGTAAAAGCAAAACTTAGTAAACGTGGAGAGGATTTAACCGACTTTGAAAAGTTTGGTGGTCTTGACGAGAAACGACGCGAAATTTTATCTAAAGTAGAAGTACTGAAAGCCGAGCGTAATGAAGTATCACAACAAGTAGCGCAAATGAAGCGTAATAAAGAAAATGCGGATGAAGTCATCGCAAAGATGAAAAAAGTTGGCGAGGAAATCAAAGCGTATGATCAAGAACTTTCTACAGTGGAAGAGGAATTGAATTATGTGCTTATGCGTATTCCAAACATTCCTCATGACAGCGTGCCAGTAGGGGATAGTGAAGAGGACAACGTAGAAGTTCGTACGTGGGGAGAGTTACCGACGTTTGACTTTGAACCTAAACCCCATTGGGAGATAGGGACGGATCTACAACTACTAGATTTTGAACGAGCAGCAAAAGTAACAGGTAGTCGTTTCGTGTTTTACCGCGGACTCGGTGCACGACTTGAACGTGCATTGATCAACTTCATGCTTGACCTTCATCAAGAAGAACACGGCTACGAGGAAATGCTGCCGCCATATTTAGTAAATCGTACAAGCCTGACTGGAACGGGACAACTGCCAAAGTTTGAAGAAGATGCATTCTTGATTGAAGAAGAGGATTACTTCCTCATCCCAACATCCGAGGTTCCTGTTACCAACTTCTATCGTGATGAAATCTTGGAAGGCTCAAAGTTGCCAATTGCGTTCACAGCGTATAGTACAAATTTCCGTTCTGAGGCAGGGTCTGCAGGTCGTGATACGCGCGGATTAATTCGCCAGCATCAATTCAATAAAGTGGAGTTGGTTCGCTTTGTGAAACCGGAAGATTCATACGATGAGTTAGAAAAACTGACTGGCCATGCGGAAAAAGTATTGCAGTTGTTGAAGTTACCGTATCGTGCACTCAAGATGTGTACAGCAGATTTAGGTTTTACGGCTGCCAAGAAGTACGACTTGGAAGTATGGATCCCTACACAAAACGTCTATCGTGAAATATCTTCTTGTTCCAACTTTGAAGATTTCCAAGCGCGTCGAGCACATATTCGTTTCCGCCGTGAGCCGGGTGCGAAGCCTGAGTACGTTCATACGTTAAATGGAAGTGGTTTAGCTGTCGGCCGTACAGTAGCAGCGATTTTGGAAAACTATCAGCAAGAAGATGGTTCTGTTGTGATTCCAGACGTGCTTCGACCTTATATGGGTGGAAAAGAAAAAATTGAAGCACCTAAATAAGTGGATACGCTATTGACTGTACACCATATAATCAATTTCTATTCTTTTTGAAATCCAAAAACTATTGAATGAAATGCAAAAGAATGAAGCCCTACACTTATGAGTTTGACTCTAGGCGTTGGGCTTCTTTTTTCGCGGCTTTTCTTTTTTTTCTCAATGATCGAAAGAAGTTGGTAAGGAGTTGTCCGCAATCCTCGCCGAGGACACCCTCGGTTACTATGCATTCATGATTGAATCGGGAGTCATTAAGTAGTTGATAAAAGGTGTGGACACAACCCCCTTTAGGGTCACGTGCGCCATAGACGACTCGTGGAATACGAGATTGTAGTATGGCGCCTGCACACATAGGGCAAGGTTCAAGTGTGACGTATAGTGTAGTGTCTTCTAGACGCCAACTACCTACCTTCTCACATGCGATTTGGATGGCGGATAGTTCCGCGTGAGTGACGGCATTTTGTGTGGTTTCACGAAGATTATGGGCTGCAGCAATTACTTGTCCATTATGTACAATAACTGCACCAATGGGTACTTCGGCAAGTGTGGCAGCTTTTTCAGCTTCTGCTATTGCCAGTCTCATGTAGTATTCATCATCTTTCATCAATGTATCACTCCTTATAAACAGTCTATCATGCGGTACATCAAAATCAATTAGTGACATGTTCCACGTGAAACAATCGAGAAGAAAACACTAAACAACTCAATTTAATTCACAATGTATAGGTGCGTCTATGATAAAATAGAAAGGTAACGAATTGAAAGGGTGAGTGGTAAATGTTTGTCCCGTTTATTGCGGTAGAAGGTCCGATTGGTGTAGGGAAGACTACGCTCACGGCAGCAATTGCCGAGACCTTTTCATATCATCAATTAAGAGAGATTAGTGGAGAAAATCCTTTCCTTGATCAGTTTTATCAAGACAAAGAAAAGTGGAGTTTCCAGACGGAAATGTTTTTCCTATGTAATCGGTATGAACAATTGAAGAAAATTAATAATGAATATATTTCACAAGGGTTACCTGTGGTGGCCGATTATCATGTATTCAAAAACATGCTATTTGCGCAACGTACATTAGAGTCAAATGATTTTGTGAAATATAAAGATATCTATCATATTTTGACGAAAGATCTACCTATGCCGAACGTCGTTATTTCATTGTCAGCATCTATTCCTACACTGCTCAACCGAATAGACGAGCGCGGTCGATCGTATGAAGCAGATATGGATCCTGATTACTTACTACAACTTTCGAAAGATTACGGGACTTATTTGCCAGAGTTCGAAGCAACATACCCAGATGTCCAAGTTATCCATATAAACGGCGATGTAGTGGACTATGTACGCAATAAAAATGACATGGATGCAATTCTAAGTAAAGTTTATGAGGCGATTCAGAAAGGTTTGAAGCTAAATGAAGTTACCTAATATACCGGAAAACAGTGTATTTGCGGTAGCGGGAATGGTAGGAGTAGGAAAATCAACAATGGCACACGCGATGGCCAAAAGACTTGGATTTCAAGAGTCATTGGAAAACGTAGCAGAAAATCCATATTTGGAGAGATTCTATGATGACTTTGAACGTTGGAGTTTTCATTTGCAAATCTTCTTTTTGGCAGAACGCTTTAAAGAGCAAAAGCATATCTTCGAAAGCGGTGGCGGTTTTGTACAAGATCGTTCTATTTATGAAGATGTAGGGATCTTTGCCCAAATGCACGCTGATGAAGGAACGATGGAAGCGGTCGACTTTGAAACATATATGAATCTATATGAAGCAATGGTGATGACGCCATATTTCCCACATCCGAATGCACTTATTTACTTGGAGGGACCACTACCTGTCATCCTTGATCGTATTGAAGAGCGCGGCAGGGATATGGAGATGCAAACACCGAGAAGGTATTGGGAAGAGATGTATCGTCGTTATGAACAGTGGATTGATTCTTTTACTGCATGTCCGGTCATTCGGCTAAACATCGAAGAATATGATTTATTAGGAAATGAACAGGATATTGAGTTAATTATCGGGAAAGTGGCTGAAAAAATGAAAAAAACGACACCCCTTATATAGGGCGTGTCGTTTGTCTTAATGAACAGGAACTTCTGTGAAAAATTCCTGATATAGCTCTCGAAGGACAATGTTTTCATCTTTTTCTTGAATACCGAATACTAAGCTTACCTCTGAAGAACCTTGGTTGATCATTTCAATATTTGCACCTGTACGTGCGATAGCAGATGCTGCGCGTGCTGCCAACCCTCTTGCATGGCGCATGCCTTCACCCACGAGTACTACCATGGAATAATCACGTTGGAAATGTACGTCATCAGGACATAACTCTTGTTCAATGCGTTTAACGATACGTGCTTCCTTTTCCGGTGTTAAATGTTCATCGCGAATAATAACAGACAAGTTATCGATGCCTGACGGTGTATGCTCAAATGGAATTTCTTCTTCTTCCAGAATTTGTAGCAAGTGACGTCCAAAACCAATTTCCAGGTTCATTAAGTACTTAGCAACGAAGAGTGTAGAAAATCCTTTATCGGCAGCGATTCCGACAACCGATTGAACAGTATGGTCACGATCCAGAACGATCATTGTCCCGGGCGCACTTGGATTGTTGGTGTTCTTAATACAAACAGGAATTTTGTGACGGAATGCAGGTACTAAAGCTTCCTCGTGAAACACAGAAAACCCTGCATATGCAAGCTCACGCATTTCTCGATATGTCATGGCGTCGATCGCACGTGGATTTTCAATAACTGTTGGATTTGCTGCAAAAACGGAATCTACGTCGGTAAAGTTTTCATAAAGTTCTGCATTCGTTGCTGCCGCTAGTAGGGCGCCTGTAATATCCGAGCCACCGCGGTTAAACGTACGCAATGTTCCGTCTTCTGTGTAACCAAAGAAGCCTGGAAATACAACAATACCTTCTTTATCGCGTAGTTTACAGAGCTTTTCGTTGCCTTCCGGAAGAGCGCGTACACGTTCTGGACGGTGGTTAACAAGTAAACCACCTTCACGGGGATTAACATATTCTGCTTCGACGCCGATATGTTGGAAGTACGCTGCAATCATTTTTGCGTTATTGTCTTCTCCGGCAGCTTTTAAGCTATCAACGTAAAGAATTTTATCAGATTGATCTTTATTGAGGCGTCTTACGATATCTTGCTCAATTACTTGTGCAATTTCTTTGTCTAAGCCTAGACCTTCTGCAATTTCCTTGTAACGATCCACAACCAGTTGCAGCGAATCTAGGGTGTCTTTACCAGCAAGTGATGCATTTGCCAAATCAATAAGCAAGTCAGTAACTTTAATATCAGAAGAAAAACGTTTACCTGGTGCAGAAACTACGACGATCTTTCTCGATGGGTCGGATACGACAATGTCGACCACTTTCCGAATTTGTTCCGCAGATGCGACGGATGTTCCGCCAAATTTACATACTTTCATTGAGTACCAGATCCTATCTATTTTGAGATTATCTATCTATTTTTTAGAAGATTCATGAAAACAGGTTGTTATTAAAGTCGGAATTCTCTATAATTGTCCTTATACGAAGAACGATTGTTTTTTCATAGTGTACATATAGTTAGGAGAATCGTCAAATGAAAAATGTGAAAAATGAAATTAATATTGGTTTGCTAGGTTATGGAGTAGTCGGAAGTGGCGTTGCAACTATTTTGCATAATCACCAAGACGACTTACAACATAAGCTTGGTGTTCCCGTATCTATTAAGAAAGTCCTTGTTAAAGACTTGGATAAAAAACGCAATGGCGTCATACCTCAAGAAATGTTCACTACATCACTCGAAGAAGTATTAAACGATCCCGAAATTGATTTGATTATCGAAGTGACGGGAGGTTCGTCTGAAGCAATTCGACGTTCACTTGAAGCAGGTAAAGGTGTTGTTACTGCGAATAAGGATGTCATGGCAGAGTCGGGACCTGAATTATTAAAATTAGCAGATGAAAATAAATGCGATCTATTATATGAAGCGAGTGTGGGCGGTGGTATTCCGTTAATTCGTACATTGGAAGATGGATTAGCGTCCGACCGGATCACCGCATTAACAGGAATCGTCAATGGAACAACTAACTTCATTTTAACAAAGATGAAGCATGAAAATAAGACATATGAAGATGCATTAGCGGAAGCGACGGAACTTGGCTTTGCAGAAGCTGATCCTTCAGCTGACGTAGATGGTATTGATGCGGCGCGTAAGATGGTTATTCTTGCATCTTTATCCTTTTCCACAGACGTGCATCTTGACGATGTATTTGTCCGTGGTATGAAGGAAATTGCGGACGGCGATCTTCAGCTTGCAGAGCAATTCGGTTACACAATTAAGATGACGGGTTCTGCTAAAAAAGATGAAGAAGGAATTGAAGTGGCCGTAGAACCGGTATTTGTTCCCAACTCTCATCCACTCGCTACAGTCAATAATGAATTCAACGCAGTGTATGTGTATAGTGATGCAGTAGGTGAGACAATGTTCTACGGACCTGGAGCTGGTTCATTACCTACAGCGACTTCTGTAACAGCTGATGTAGTGGCGGCCTGCCGTAATATTTTGCTCGGTGTAAATGGTAAAAGAATGCATTCGCCGCAATTTGAACGTAAAGTAAAAACGGATGATCAAAAATACGCACGTTATTTCCACCGTATAACGGTACGTGACGAAGTAGGTGTGTTGACGGAATTGACATCTATTTATAGTCACCACAAAGCGAGTCTGGCGACAGTCGTCCAAGATTCAGATGTGCATGATGAAGGCGCAGATTTAATCTTCATTACACATAAAATTTCCCGTCAACAACATTTAGATATTTTGGCAGACTTAAAAGACACACCTGCGGTCATTGACATTTCTAGTCATTACCGTGTGGAAGGAGAATAAGGAATTATGAGAAGATGGAATGGATTGATCGAAGAATATAAAGAATGGTTGCCGGTGACAGAGAATACTCCTGCGTTAACACTGCAAGAGGGAAATACACCGTTAATCCATCTCGAAAACTTATCAAAACAGTGGGGAATCAATCTGTATGTAAAAACAGAGGGAACGAATCCAACTGGTTCATTTAAAGATCGCGGAATGGTAATGGCGGTTGCAAAGGCGAAAGAAGAGGGGAAAACGGCGTTGATCTGTGCTTCAACGGGGAACACGTCTGCTGCAGCTGCAGCCTATGGTGCACGAGCAGGAATGCGTACAATCGTCGTTATTCCGGAAGGTCGTATTGCACTGGGCAAGCTAGCACAGGCGAAAATGTACGGTGCGGAAATCGTGGCCATCGAAGGAAACTTTGACGAAGCACTTCGTATGGTACGTGAACTAGGTGAAGGAAAAATTGCACTGGTGAACTCTGTTAATCCATATCGACTTGAAGGCCAGAAGACGGTAGCGTTTGAAACAATTGAACAGCTTGGTAAAGTACCGGACATCTTTGTCTTGCCTGTTGGAAATGCAGGTAATATATCTGCAGCATGGAAAGGTTTCAAAGAATACGCAGAGAAAAAAAGTACGGATACACCAAAGTTACTCGGAGTACAAGCTGACGGTGCAGCGCCAATCGTATATGACCGTGTATTCGACGAGCCTGAAACGGTAGCAACAGCAATCCGTATTGGAAACCCTGCAAGTTGGCATTTGGCAACGCAAGCACTTGAAGAATCAGGTGGCGACATCTTGTCCGCTACTGATGAAGAGATTCTGGAAGCATATCAATTACTAGCTGCAACAGACGGAATCTTTGCAGAGCCAGCTTCTTGTGCAACAATTGCAGGCATAAAGAAACGACTTGATGCGGGATTGATTGAAAAAGGGACGACAATAGTTGGAATCCTGACAGGTAATGGATTGAAGGATCCTGAAACGGCAATCAATGTCAATGCAGATAAGCCCATGATGACAAATGAACAGTTCGATAACTTCTTAAAAGAATTGAAAGAGGGGAACGACTAATGACAGAAGCTGGTTTTTCAGTGACCGTGCCAGCCACAACGGCTAATCTCGGACCCGGCTTCGATCATTTAGGTCTTGCCCTTTCACTCAATATGACAATTGAAGTAACACCAGCTGACGCATGGAATGTGTTGTATCAAGATAAAGAGTATGCCGCACTACCGACAGATGAAACAAATCTAATCGTACAGACTATTCAGGATGTCGCATTGCGGTATGATCGAGAGATTGCATCGCAAAAGCTAGTAGTACATTCAGATATTCCTTTAGGAAAAGGCCTAGGTAGCAGTGCTACAGCAATTGCAGCGGGTATTGAAATTGCGAGTGAGTTAGCAAGTTTACAACTATCTCCAAAAGATAAGTTGCGGATCGGCAGTGAACTAGAAGGCCATGCCGATAACGTTACCGCTGCATTGATTGGGGGGATGACAGTCTCATACTTCGCCGAAGATGAGATGGAAGTACTTGCATTCCCAGCACCCCCGATTGGTGTAGTCATCCTCGTGCCGCCGGTTGCTTTAAAGACGGAAGCTTCGCGAGGGTTGCTACCTGACCAACTGTCACATAAAGTGGCAGTGCGCGGAAGTGCAGCGGGCAGTGTGATGACTGCTGCTATTGCGCAATCAGATTGGGTGACGGCAGGCCGTATGATGGAACGGGACTTATATCACGAACCTTACCGAAAAGTTGGATTCCCTAACTTTGATGAAATACGTTTGGCATGTAAAGAAGCCGGTGCGTACGGCATGACAATTAGCGGAGCGGGACCTTCTCTTTTCGTAGCTGTACCACCAGGAACAGAGCAACAAGTGGCGGCATCATTAGAACAAAGCTTTCCACATTACCAAGCACTTGCCCTGCAACCGGCAGAGTCAGGCGCACACATCACAAAATAAAAACAGCGTCAGGACTGATTCAGTCACTGGCGCTGTTTTTTCACAATGGAGGTATTCTTCCATGGATGTATATATTGTATACCAGTCAACCGTCTCCGTCTAAAACACAGGTCGGTGGATTTTATTTACGTTTTTATTTTTAGGCAATAAAAAAACGTTACATCAAGTAACGTGTGCTGTCAAAAATATGGCGGAGGAAGAGGGATTCGAACCCCCGCGGGCTTTAACACCCCTGTCGGTTTTCAAGACCGATCCCTTCAGCCGGGCTTGGGTATTCCTCCGTATCAGACAAATAATATCTTACCACGTTCTTTTTAAAGCGTCAACCATTATTTTTTCTCTTTTCTTTGCGGCGATAAATGAAGCGCCAATAATAAAAACCCGTCAAGGCAACGAACTGTATTAGCGCACCATACATGAAGTTAAAATCCGACCGCGAGAAAATAATCACCAATAAGCTAAGCAAGACGGCAGGTAACACCATTACCGCATAGACTCGTACTTCGGGATTGCGGAAACTTAGCTCATAACGTTCAGTTTGATTCATGTTAATCACCTCGTTTAATTCAATTAGTATACTATGTAATATGGGTGGGCAAAAGGTTTTTCGTCGATTATACGATAAGGTGTTGAAACACATGACGATGAATAAAAGGTTTACCGTTGCAATCACAATTAACAATGGGTATAATAAGAAATGCCGTGCTAGGTGGGGAATTAGCGGTGCCCTGTAACTTGCAATCCGCTCTAGCAAGACTGAACTCCTTTTCTGAGGCTGTCCGCATGTAGGGTCTGCCTCTTGCACGTAGTGTTGACGTCTGGGTCCTGCGCAATGGGAACCCATGAACCATGTCAGGTCCGGAAGGAAGCAGCATTAAGTGGACTCTCTCATGTGCCGCGGGGTAGCCTAGACCGAGCCAACGACAAGAGTAACGCTTATGTGCGGCAGTCGAAGAAAGGTGCACGGCATAAATTTAATAATTCACTCGTCCATTTCACTATGGACGAGTTTTTTTTTGTACCTAAAATAGTGTATACTTCAATATAGTACGTAAAACTGAAAGGGAGCGATTTACATTGTCTGAGAAAAAAATGAATGTCGAAAGTTTTAATTTGGATCATACGAAAGTGAAAGCACCTTATATACGATTAGCGGGAACTTCAGAAGGTAAGAATGGCGATAAGATCTTGAAATATGATATCCGCTTTTGCCAGCCGAATACAGATCACATGGAGATGCCAGCGCTTCATTCACTAGAACATATGATGGCAGAATTCAGCCGAGATCATTCGGATCAAATCGTTGACATCAGTCCAATGGGCTGTCAGACGGGTTATTATCTAGCTGTAATCAATCATGACGACTATAATGATATTCTTACCATAGTAGAGAATACATTAAATGACGTACTGGTAGCAACGGAAGTACCGGCTTGTAACGAAGTACAGTGTGGTTGGGCGGCAAGTCATAGTCTTGAAGGCGCAAAGGAAATTGCACGCGCCATGCTAGATAAAAAAGACGAGTGGACAGAAGTATTTGCGTAATATGTCTAAGCGATAAACGGTGAAAAAATTGTGTTTCGTGTTATGATAAAAGTATTATGCAATCGGAGAAAAGGGGGGAGAGTAGTTGATTTACCAAGCACTATATCGCGCTTACAGACCACAGGCTTTTGGTGAAATGTCAGGTCAGCAGGCGATCAAGCGAACTCTGCAAAACACCCTTCTCCATCAGAAGACTACACACGCCTATCTATTCTCAGGACCTCGTGGAACGGGAAAGACAAGTGCGGCGAAGATATTTGCAAAAGCACTAAATTGTGAAAATGGACCAGCGACAGAACCATGCAATGAATGCGAGACATGTAAAAGCATCACAGAGGGATCAAACACAGATGTAACTGAATTTGATGCGGCTTCCAATTCGCGCGTAGAAGAAATTCGTGACATTATTGAGCGTGTGCATGTGGCACCTTCCAATGCGCGATTTAAAGTCTATATTATTGATGAAGTGCATATGCTGTCCAATTCAGCCTTTAATGCATTGCTGAAGACACTGGAAGAACCCCCAGCCCATGTAGTATTCATTTTGGCAACTACGGAACCTCATAAGTTGCCTCTTACTATTATTTCCAGATGTCAGCGATTTGATTTCAAGCCTATTACGGCACCTGAAATCATTGATCGAATGGAAAAGGTTATTGGAGATATTGGGGTTACAGCGGAGACTGGAGCGTTGCGCGCAATCGCCCAAGCCGCGACGGGTGGAATGCGGGATGCGCTTAGTATGCTCGATCAAGCTGTGTCGTTTAGCGGAGACGAGTTGACGACAAGTGATGCGTTACTTGTGACTGGAGCAATTGGAGAGGAAATCTTTTATCAGCTAGCACAATCAATTCAAGCGAAAGACGCGGGATCCGCATTGTCTTTATTAAATGAACTGATTGCTGAAGGTAAAGATGTAGGTAGACTCGCCGAAGACATGATCACGTTTTTCCGTGATATGTTACTACTTGGCACAGCGCCTGAGTTGACAAGTCTTCTGGAATTGATTTCAGATGGTGAAAGATTTCAAGAGCTTGCACAAGAGTTTCATTCGGATGAATTGTACCGGTACATCGATATCCTTTCAAAAACACAACAAGAAATGCGTTTTTCTAATCATGGGAAGGTCTACATTGAATCTGCTTTATTGAAAATGATTCATTCTGGAGAGCAACAACAAATGCAAACTTCTGCAGCTGATCCTGAAATGGCCCAGAAATTTGCAATTCTAGAACAGACCGTTAGACAACTTCAGCAACAACTGGCAACAGGGGCTGTGCAGCAAGCCGCGGAACCGCAAGCACCGACGAAAAGAGCTGCTTCAACTGCTTCTAGATCTGCCAAAGTGCCAACGGGTAAAATTGTGGAAGTTTTAAAATCGGCAACAAAGTCCGATATTCAAATGATTCGTGAGCAATGGGCGGGCATGATGCAAAGTATGCAACGCTCACACGCCGCTTTATTGGAAGAGACAGAGCCTGTAGCAGCATCAGAGACGGCTTTTGTGCTAAAATTTAAATATGAAATTCATTGCTTGATGGCTTCTGAGAATGCTACATTACAAGCTGGACTATCGAATGCTTTACTGCAACTGACAGGAAAAGGCTATGAAGTAGTCTACGTAGCTGAGGAAAGCTGGTTGCAAGTTCGTGCTGATTTCATTCGAAAAAGTGGTTTGGCCAGTCAAAATAGTAAAGATAACCCTCAACAGTCAGACGATGAGCAACCAACGTCAGCGTTTATGGAAGAAGCAACAATCGAAGAAGCCGACCCACTCGTAACTGAAGCAGAGAAAATGTTTGGAAAAGATTTTATTACAATAGAAGAGTAATTTACTAAGGAGGAATTATTTATGCGTGGAGCAGGGAATATGCAAGGTATGATGAAGCAAATGCAAAAGATGCAAAAGAAGATGGCAGAGGCACAGGAAAACCTAGGCAATGAGCGAATGGAAGGTACAGCAGGTGGCGGTATGGTAAAGGTAATCGTCTCAGGCCATAAGGAAGTACTTGAGGTGATCATTGATCCAGAAGCGGTAGATCCAGAAGATGTGGAAATCTTACAGGACTTGATTGTTATCGCTACAAATGACGCTATTGCAAAAGCAGAAGAAAAGACGAACTCCACAATGGGCCAATTTACAAAAGGAATGAACTTGCCCGGGATGTTCTAGGAGGCTGTATAATGCATTATCCTGAACCTATATCTAAGTTGATGGATAGTTTTATGAAACTGCCAGGCATTGGCCCCAAAACTGCGGGTCGTCTGGCGTTTTTTGTATTAAGTATGAAAGAAGATACTGTACTGGATTTCGCCAAAGCGTTAGTGGATGCGAAACGTAATCTTCAGTTTTGCTCAGTTTGTGGTCATATTACGGATATCGATCCATGTTATATCTGTCAGGACCAATCACGTGATCGCACAACCATATGTGTCGTTCAAGATCCGAAAGATGTGATTGCCATGGAAAAAATGCGCGACTACCGAGGTTTGTACCATGTACTACAAGGTGCAATATCACCGATGGACGGTATTGGGCCGGAGGATATCAACGTTCCTTCATTATTAACTAGACTCCAAGATGATGAAGTGCAGGAATTGATTCTTGCGACGAACCCTACTATAGAAGGAGAAGCAACAGCTATGTATATTTCAAGGCTTGTTAAACCATCCGGAATTACAACAACGCGTATCGCCCACGGCTTACCTGTCGGTGGGGATCTAGAATATGCAGATGAAGTTACATTGTCCAGAGCACTGGAAGGTCGTCGAGAACTATAAAAAGAATTAAAAGATTGAGAACAAGTAGACTAATCTTTCGCAGAGACGCATATAGATAACTATCTATGAGATAGAAAGGGCGTTTTCTGTGAGGATTATAGTCATAGCTATATTAGGAGTCGTATCATTGTTTCTTTTAAGTATGAGTCGAACCACACTCGAAAAAAACATGGAACGCTTATCGGTATTTTGGTTTAGACTAGCTTTTGCGTTCTTTATTCTCTTCTTAATGAATATTGCCGGTGGATTTATTGGCATCTACGTACCTGTAAATATTGCATCCGGCATGATCTTAGCTATATTGGGAGTGCCCGGATTCGCAGCGCTATGCGGTTTCGCCATTCTTTTTTAAAAGAATGGTGAAAAAGCTTGCATTCTAATAAACAGGGTGGTATATTTATAAGCGTCGCATCAAGCAGTCGCGAAAACATCACACTTAACAAGAAAAACTTTTTAAGTAAAAGTGTTGACAACAAAATGATGAGATGTTAATATTAGAAAGTTGCCTCTTACGAGAGATCAACCGAATGAACCTTGAAAACTGAACAGCAAAACGTTAACGAAATACAGTTTGTGCATCTTACGGTGACACAAACAAAAATGAGTATCTTAATTGATGCCAGCAAATGAAACTCGAGCTAATCGAATTTCTCTTATGGAGAGTTTGATCCTGGCTCAGGACGAACGCTGGCGGCATGCCTAATACATGCAAGTCGAGCGAACTGTTGGAAGCT
>NZ_PDZC01000017.1 GCF_002743375.1 Sporosarcina sp. P34 | reverse complement strand
GTGGCAAAAAATAACTCCATTTTGTATACGCTCACTTTCCATATCTTATACATTTACTTGATACTCTTATATTACCGGGGCAACAGAAATAAGTCACGATACTCTCGATAAGACATTTTTACGTTAGATTCTATTTCTGCTTGTCACTTATCTAACCCGATCCTCTATTTAAAATTTCGAATCAAAAAAGTACCCGTGTGAGAAACTTTCATGATTGTTTAAACATTCACGTTTGTTTTTCACACAGGTACCTTTTTTCAAAAATACACACCATACAGCTAGTTGCAGTAAGATGCGTATCTTTACATTCATCTATTTTCATATAGCTCAATAAACTCTTCGCCTTTTTTAGATATTGTACTACCAGCTCTACCTTTTCGAACAATCAATAATCCTAGTCTGTTTAGAACATCCATACGTAGTCTGAGTTGTTGATCAGTTAATGCTTTTTCTTTTAGTACTAATATCTCTTTCAAAGTTTTTCTCCCAAATGACTTTTGTCTCTCTTTACCTTCTTTAAAGATTTTTAGTAATTCTATGCTTTCTTCTAAGAATCCATGTGTCTCAATCTCGCTGATTATATAGTTTACATCTATTACATGCGTAGTATTTTGTTTTTGGCCTTTAAAGAAGAGAGGTAACGATTTTGTATCTATTGTATTCGTATTCAGACAAACACAATAAGAAACTACATTGTATAATTCTCTAACATTTCCTGGCCAATCATATCTTGTAAATGCCTCTAATACATCTGGTGAAAAGACTAAAGACTCTTTTTTGAAATGTGTTTTGAAGTTATTTATTAATAAGCCTATATCTTCTTTCCTCTCACGTAGAGGGGGTATTTGTACACGATAGGAAGAGATGTGTGAATAAATTTCCATTCGAATCTGTTCTCTTTCAACAAGTTCTAGTAAGTTTACAACGGTGGAAGTAATAATTCGTAAGTTAGGTAACGGATTCAGAAATAACTCCGCCAATCTTCCTTGCAAGCTATACGGTAATTGGTCAATATTTTTAATAAACAGCGTACCGCCTTCCATTTGATTTAGTCTTTCAACAAATAATTCACGCTTGATCGATTCAGGTTCTTTATCTGAACAATTATATACCGACATAGGAAAGGCCGAAAACACCGACTCATTATGAATCATTTCTGCCCACATTCTCTTACCCGTACCTACCTCGCCTTCTATATGCATATAATGATTAGTCTTGGCCATTTTCCTTGTCAAATCTCTTGCGTTATTCATAGATGATGAATGTGTGTAGAAATTTTCAAAAGTTCGTCCATAGTTTTGACTATCTGTATTTTCATTACGAATTTCAGGTGGTCGCTCAGATAAATATACAAGTGCTTTAATATACAATTGCATTAAGAGTGAGTCTTCAATTAATAGTTCAAACTTCCTTTTGATTTTTAACAATGTATCAATTGAAATAACACGTGGTCCTATATCTATAAGAACTGGAAAACCTAGAGGAACTAACTTCTGTTCTCCAGGAGTGACGACCAAATGTATGTTTTCAGGTATTCTTTTGTCAGTCAAAAATGGATAATAATTATGCTGGGGTACGATATCCCTCAACGACTTTACTGTTTCCATAGTGTCCGTATCATTGTCGTTTATAACTAATATATTTCTGTTTTCATCTAGCGCCAACATTTCCCTTAAATTCACTACATTAATCATGCGCTCTGCAATAATACACATACACGATGGAGGCACAAATGGGCGGACCAATTCTTGAATGGCCGCCCCTGATAATAAAACTGTATCTGTAGAATGAATAGACGCTGCATGTAACTCTTTTAGCGAAATGACTTGTATTTCAATTAACTCTTTGAATATGTAGATCAATTGCTTATGCATATAAGAGAGGTTTTCTTCTTGGATTCCTATTAACACTAATCTGCCCATCATACGTTTTTTCACGTCCTACTATCTATTTCTCTACATCCAACCTTCTTACAATATAGCATGATTAACGTACTTATCCAATATGACCTTGTAATTTATTGTATCTTTTCCAGCGTACTTTCAGTCATTCTAACTGCCTTAAGTAATGAATAATTTATTCGATTGATTGTTCGTTGCATTTCATTCTTTAACATAAAGTATTTAGGTGTATCTTTCTCACAACTAGTAAATTCATTAATTTTATTCAAGCTCGGTACAACTACTGGATTAACTGCTAAGTCGTGATCAAAAATGTCGCCTTTGACATAATTTAACGGAACGAGCGTGTGTGACAAATTCTGAATTGCATCATTGATTAGTGCCAACTGATCTTTACGCAAATTCTTATTTTCTGCAAACTCATATAGTTTCTTTACTGCTCCTACTAAATTTTCTGCCCGCTCTAACGTTAGAGTAAGTTTAACAGCACCGCCAGCTGTTTCTTCATAGTGCTGTAGTGCTTCTTTCACTTCATTAATTGCTTTTTGCTGGTTAATAGGAATGATTTGACTAGTAGCGAATTTGTATACTAAATCTACGTAAATCTGACAATCACGTTTTAAATTCGCAGGATCAATTTTATCTATTGTATCCTCGGTGCTGTGCCACCACCAACCATAACCACCCGACTTCCCTCCCCCAAACATTTCACCAAACGCTTTTGCTGCTGGAGTAGTTCCTGGCGGCTGTTCGGATAAGCCCATAAGAAGTGAAGGCATACCCATCCCCCAGAATGACTGATCACCTGCACGACTATATCGAGTTCCAACAAATGTTTGTTCAGCTATCTTTTGTACAGATTCTCTGACAGCCTCTTTTGTTTCTTCCATACAATTTGCTTCAGTTAATACTGTAGCACCTTTAGCTCCGACAGAATCAATATTAATATGAACCATACCGTTTTCATGTAAGTCTTCCCAATGATGATCTGCATACCAAGTTGATGAAGCATATCTACCATGAGAATGACCTGACCAAAAAGCAAAGCGAACTGAACGCACTAGTTTATCCTGGTGCATGGACATAATTCTTGCCACTTCAATCATTGTTGCATTGGCAGTTCCATTGTCCATTGCCCCATAATGCCAAGAATCAATGTGTCCACTAAATAGAACAAACTTATCCGTATCCGCTTTAATTTCCGCTGTAAGTATTGGGATCTTTCTCCACCCAGTGTCTACAGTCGTTCTCAATGTAACTTCTTCGGCATCTTTAGAATTGGCTATAGCCTTAAGTTCTTCACCGACAGAAATCGTAACAGAAGCTACTGGAAGACTTGGAAGAAGAGATACTGTTTCAGTCGTTGGACTGCCCCATACAGACGAAACGATCATTTCATGTGTATACTCTGCATTGATGAAGATGGCTCCCGCCGCACCATTTTTTTGCGCCCATTCAACGGACGGCCCTGTAGCTAAACCTTCCAAAAGAACAATTTTCGATTGAATATCTACATCGGAATTTTCTTTTGTCTCGATATAGACCATTTCTCCACTACAACCTTCTTCGCCCGTAGTGGCACCCATTGCGTGAGTAATACAGTTGAATTGTTTTCCTTGTGCATGTAGTTCAGCCTTGACCGGCAAACTTATGAATGCGTCGCATAGTTCAAGAACAGGTTGTAAACCAAACTCTTTTAATTTCATTTCTACATACTGAAATGCACGTAGCTCTTCTTCAGATCCAGATAGTCGAACTTCTTTTGCAATATTTTTCGTATATTCCATTAAAAAATCTGCATTTACTTCTTCAAGTATAGTGGCTTGATTCATAGATTTTCACTTCTCCCTACTTTATTTTCCTAATTCTATTAGCATAAGTGCAAGAAGAGCGCTCCGCACAGGCATTTTCGAAATAAGTAAATGTTCATTTGCAGCATGTGCTCCATTTCCTACAGGACCCATTCCGTCCAATGTAGGCGCAAACTGAGATGCGTAACTACCATCACTGCCTCCACCACTTAGTTGTTCTTTTAATTCGAACCCTAAATAATCTGCAGCAAGTTGCTTAGCATTTTCGAATAGCATACCAATTTCTTCTGTCTTTTCCATTACTGGACGATTAATACCCCCAGTAACTTCTATGCTAATACCTTCTCTACTTGGCGTCAGATTTTTAATTAAAGGAATAATACGATCAAATTCGTTATCTTTCGTAACACGTAAATCGATTTCAGCCTCTGACTTGGCCGCTACGACATTCGAAGATGATCCTCCTGATATTAGACCTACATTAACAGTCGTACCTTTTTCAAGATCCGTCAAGCTATGAAGATATAGGATAACCTTTGCTAGCTCTTTGATAGAACTAATACCTTTTTCAGGTTCAATCCCAGCATGTGCTGCCTTTCCAGTGACTACAACATTGAAGATTCCTACACCTTTTCTAGCTGTTTTATACATTCCTTCCAAGTCGCCTGAAGATTCCAAAACAAATACATATTTACTTTTCTTCGCTTCTTCTTCGATTAAATGTCTTGAGGAGACGCTTCCGATCTCCTCGTCAGAAACTAGAAATAGTACTACTTTTTTATTTAGCTTATAATCTAATTCTTGTAGTGCATGAAGTGCAAAAATACCTTGCACAATGCCGCCCTTCATATCAAAAGTACCTGGACCATAAGCTTTATCTCCATCGACTTTGAACGGCATCTTTTCAAGTGTTCCTTCTGGCCAAACCGTATCCATATGACCTAGTAACAAGATTTGTTCTTCACCTTCGCCTACTTCTATTCTTACTTGATTTCCATATTTCTTATTATCAATAGAAGTAACTTTTGCCTTGATAAAGCTATTTATTATTTCCTCAGTTTTTTCACCAAAATGATCTACAAGTTGTTTATTATCTGATGGTGTTTCCATTTCAACCATCGTTTTTAACATATCTAGCATCTCATCATTTTTACCTTGCAAATATTTCACAACATCTTCCATATATAACACACCTTCATTTATATTCTACTTTTATTTTATATCATCAAAAAACGGTCGAAGTGAATCTTCAGGAACTGGCTTAGTAAAGAGACTGATCACGATCATAAGAATTGTAGAAACCAATACGCCAGGTATAACTTCATTCATCCCAAATGGTTTATCGAGTATAAACCACATAACGACTGTGATCACTCCGCCAGCCATTGACCATAATGCAGCTGTACCTGTTGCCCTTTTCCAATTCAGACCTATAACGACTGTTGCAAAGAAGAAACTGGCCACCATAGATGCCTGAATCAACACAATAAACTGCACCATATCAAATGGCTTTAATGCAAAGCCGAGTGGAATTAATGATAGGACGACAATCGCTATTTTGTGTATGAACATTTTCTGCTTGTCTGTAGCCTGTCTATTGATAGTGCCGTAAATATCATGTGAAACTGCAGATGCAGATACTATCATAATCCCTGAAACAGTACTCATTATGGATGCCAATATTGCGACCATGAACAACGCACCAATGACAGGTGGTAGTAGATCAAGCGCCATGATGGACGATGCAGTATCTGGATTACCGATTACTGGATAAATTGTACGAATTCCAACCGCCACTAAGCCAATTGAAACTGCAATAACTGCTTGGAAGATGAATGAAAAACCGATTGCTAAACGAACAGTTTTTTCGTCTTTCAACGTATACATACGAGCCAGCTCATAAGGCGCAATAGCCATTGATAAACCAAAAGCTAACCCGAAACCAAGCAAATCTTTAAAACTCCAATACCATCCGGTCAAGTCAGGATTAAATTCTGTGATAAATTGACCAACAGTTGAAAATCCACCGGCTTGTGAATATAAAATAGGAATGGCTACTAGGAAACACCCTCCCATGATGATGGCCTGGAAAAAGTCACTGTAAGCAGTGGCTTTCATACCACCTTTCAATGTATAAATCATGGTGATCCCAATAGTTATGACAGCACCCCAAATCATTGGTAATCCGAATAGCGTATTCATTAAGATTCCGCCCGCTACGTACTGAGCAATTAAATACACACTATAAGCTACAACTATTAGAACTGCTGATACAATCTTTGCTGTTTTACTGTTATAACGTTTTTCTATATAATCAGGTACTGTTACACCGTTAAACTTTTGGAATTTAGGAGCAACCCAGATTGCTGATACAATCCAGCCAGCCCATAAACCAGGCCAGTACCATAGATAGCTAAAACCTGTTAAATATAAAACGCCAATAGTTCCAATAAATGTTCCGGCACTTAGCTGAGTAGCTGCAAGGGCAGCACCGCCAATTACAGGTCCGATTGAACGTCCAGCAACTAAGTGATCTTCACTAGTTTTATTACCCCTACCTGTTAAAAACCCTATTGTTAATGTAACTAAAAAATATCCAGCTACTACATAGTAGAAAACCTTACTAATTTCAACCATCTATTTCCCTCCATTTCTATACTTTTGTAGCAGCCAAAGAAAATACGCTGAAACGAATACAATCGAATAAATAACAATTCCCCAAAAACTAACACCCATCAGCTATTCCTCCTCTTTGACTTTTTGATTTCCACTAATCCCCATGAAACTAATAGTACAAGTAAAGCGAAAATAGCAATAAACGAAATGATATTATACGAATGTAGATAGACGGTTTCTTCTGAAAATACATAGGCAACCTTTGAAGGAATATTCGTCATATGCTTCTCTACATGATTTTTTCCACCTTCTATAATATTAGGAAACGAATTCTTTTGTATCTCCATACCTTCAGGTGCTGTAAAGGAAATGACAATATTACGTTCAACATCACTAGTAGCAAAATCTGGCACAAATAAAGGAACATCAAAATGATGATCCACCCTCGGAATTTTATACTCAATCGTATAGGCAACGCTTCCTTGTTCAACGTTGTTAAGTGACAGAAAATATTTATCCAAGCGTTCACCAGTTTCAATACTAGGTGAAACATCCCCTTCTGTTGTGTTAAACGACACTTCAGAAACTTGATTATCAGTTATCTTTGATAGTAAATGTCCTACCTCAAGCGATTCTCCTTGTATATTAGATATTTCAATTTGTTCTGTTACAACATACTGACCATCCTCTGTTTCTATATCGATCACTGCCTTGTTTAAAACAGGAAGTGTTTCTTCAGCAAATGCTTTATGATTCATTGAAAGCATTAATGCTAGAAGGATCATTGAGTATAATAACTTTTTCATTACTTTCCTCCTCGTCATAATTGTTAGAATAATTTGTATTATATTATGCTTTCCAAACAATTACAACCCATTTCAACCAATTAAATCGATTATTTTCCCAAGCACAAAAAAGCAGAATGTAAAAATAACCGATTTAAGCCTAAACAATTATGTTTAGGCTCAGATCGGTTGTTCTAAAACAATGAAGGTAGCTACTGTGCGTCTGACAATCATGAACGTTTGACGCACAGCGGGCATCTTATTAAAGTAAGTTTTGTTTACCTGTGCATCACACAATTCAGGCACTATTCTGAATTGTTCTAGAGTTGTGTGATGCACAGGTAACGCTTTTTTATGCATTCCTTAGACCATCGACTTTGTTTAACGCAACGAATTTTGAAAACTATATCAATGAACTAGGCGTGGCCAAGAAACCGGATATAGAAATATACATACCACCGCTTCTTGATTTTAGTAGTGGTGAGAGGTAAAGAATAGTTCGAATGGTAATAGAGCTATCAAGTTCACACTGAACTTAGCGAAAGGTACATGAGCGTGAAGCATTCCTGATTGTTTCACACCGACACGTTACTTTGCTTCGTCTACTACTTTCACTGTATCTACCACTCCACTACTTTACTTTCTTGCTGGCGTGGCGTTATACTTCTTCCGCACCTGCTGCAAGTGCGCTTTCCTGATCAACTTCTTTTCTTCTTTCGGAAGATCTGCAAGCTGATCTAGGTTACTGATTATGCTGTTCAACTGATTGTTAGTGAGCCGTGGTCTATCATCTTGCTTGATTGCTTTCACCAATCCACGATAATGGACAACATCAGCTGACCGAAACGGTTCTTTAAATTTAAATTCGACATCGTTAGAGAAGGCGATGATGGAGCATACAGGCAGGTTAGGCAAGTTCAGACGGCTTTTGAGCGCTTCAATATGACCGTAGTTCTGCCGTATAGGATTGTAGAATTTCTGTTTGTTTTTATAGATGACCTGCGTCCAGTATTTCTGACTTTCACTGCCGAAGATCCATCCTTTATAGTGCTTTGTTTCGATGACGTGCAGGCCATATTTAGAGACAACAACATGGTCAATCTGCGTCAATCCATACTGTGCGTCCTCGACGTAGAGATCATGATAAGCCCGGTACTCTTCGCCTAGTTTTTTGAGCCGTTTCTGCACGATTCGCTCACCGACAGCACCTCGCCATTTCGGCAATTGCAACTGAACGACGGTGATAAGAACCACCATAGCAACGAGGAACCAGAAGGCTTTCAATTTTAGGATATATAATAGTGTGGCAAAAAATAACTCCATTTTGTATACGCTCACTTTCCGCAACTAATCGATTTACTTAATAATCTTATATTATCGAAACATCAGAAATAAATCACGATACTTTCGATAAAACACTTTTACGTTGGATTCTATTTCTACTTGGCACTTATCCAAATCAATCCCTATATAAATTTCGAATCAAAATAGTATCTATTTGAGAAACTTTCATGATTATTCAAACATTCACGTTTGTTTTTCGCGCAGGTATCTAATTTTAAAAAGCACCACCTTAAATGGATACACAAATTTTATCGAGAAAGTGCTGCGTTTAATAAGAGTTATTAATGGGAGCTTTACTGCTATTTGTTGTTGGTGGACACTTCCGGCACTTAGTTGGAAGTATTCCGTAGAATCTGGCACAAAATGTTGTGAATTGTAAACAGCTATACTTTTAGCTTCTATTTCATCTATTCGGCTATCCGAATTGTGTGGAAGTTGTACCGAGACCTGGTCGTCCCTCAATTTCATTCGGTCGCTCTATCTGATGTCTTGCTTGAGCTGTCGTCATATTATGGTCTTGTTTGCGTTGAAACTCATTTAGTTTATTCATAGAGAAGGTCAATCAGTTTCCGAATAATTATATCTTTTTTAAGCTGCGATACAGGTGAATCCATGGTAACTTCATTTGCCCTCAAAGCTAATTGATGTACATAGGATTCAATATCCAAGTTAGTTTCATAGATGATTTCTTTGACCCTCCATTTGAATAAAACTACTATCCGCTCATTGGTAATAAGATATTTATATGCAGCCTTATCTAACTTTAGTATCAAGAATTCTAAAATACCTTTTTGCAAATATGTTTTTTCCTCGATAAATCGTAAAAACTCTATTTCTGTTATCTCGAACAGCGGATTCATATAAAATAGTCTAAAGTCGTTTTCGTTAAACAAGACTATAGGATTTGATGATTTACTTATATGTCTCGACACTGCCATGATGTGCTCTTTGAAAAAATCTTCCTTTAGCAATACTGAATTCTTTACCATCTCTTTTAGAAATACAACTCTCCAGTCCGACCATTGCTGTTTAATAGTAGCGTGTTCTTGATTCGAAAAGTCCGGGTAACGATCATGAATTTCATTAAAAATATATTTAAACATTAGAATTTTGGCATATGAAAAGTAGTCCCAATCTATGCATGATTGAATCAACCGAACATCTGTCGAATGAGTTTCCAAGTTTTTAAAAATCCACTCAATCAAATTGGGAGTAATTTTATGTTTAATATTACTATTTTCGATTTTCCAAAGTACAAAATCCTTCACTTCAGGATCACTTATTCTCTTATTATCGTTCCAATTATCCAACAAAGGACGGAAAAACAATACATATTGCTGTTTCTTTATATAATCAGTTTCAGTTGGATACAAAAGGATATAAAAAACAAGTGCCACCTTTTGCTCGTAGTCTAAAACATCCATTAATAATTCTATTTGCACTCTATTATTTTCACTAAATTCCAACTCAAGTATATATTGGTATATGGCATTCTTTATACTAAGTTCATTAGATTTATGAAAAACAAAATGACTTGTATGACTTCCCTCTTTTCCAAGGAAATCTTTGGAACAGTCTAGTAACTTCCAGATGTACTGATTCTTACTTTGATTCAATAACTTCAGATGACTTTGACCTTCATTATCTAATTCTTCAATATTTATACTCCAAGCATATTTGGTTTCCATGTAACGGTGTAAGGCTAGCAAATCAGCATTTGACTGAACTTGATCCCAAATAATATGTGGAACACCATAGTATCTACACTCTTTAAAATGATTTTGTCTATTCGAATATAGCTCGACAATTTCAGCAATTATTTTACTTTGATCGTCTTTAGCAACCAATTTAACTTCATTGAAAAGAACTTCTTCAGTTATTCGATATATCGAAAGCAAATCGTCAAAACTAAAACCAAGATCCTCCAACTTCTCGTCTCTATATAAGTTTGAAAACATTCTATAGAGATGAAAATGTCCATACTTAATTTTTTGGCTTTTCTGCTTATGAATCTTTACATTTTGTTTATCACTAAAAGATCCTAAGGTACCTCTCAATATTTTAATGAACATTTCTTTTCTTTCCGAACCCTCTATAGACATCGTGTCCTGAAATAATACCTTCATAAATAGATCATTTTTATTTTGATAAGAGTCATTAAATAATTCTTCGTAATCCTCAAGTTTCTCTATTTCAATTAACCATTTTACAGGTAATTCATGATTCTTTTGCATAGCAAAAAAGCGTCTCATGATAACCAAACTTTTGGTAAACAGAAAAATATAGAGCACATATATAATTGTTAAACATACTTCCCATAGCGCAAGTGCAAAACTCTCATATTTTGCAATCAATTTAAAAACTTGCCAATTCGTTAACGGAAAAATAGCAATATAAAACAAAACAACTTTAAAGAAACGCGAATGAAAAATGATGAATTCTATATTCTCGGATAGGAGGACTTCTGTTGTACTTTTCCCCCAGTATTTATCATTATTCTTTTGGTCGGCATAACCAATCGCAAATTGAATAAACGCATATAAAATTCCGTAAACTGTAAGTATAGCCATAACTAAATTTAAATGATAATCCTTGTCGCCTATGTCTATAACGTTGTTTTTTTCCTGTAGATTAGCCAAGAAAACTATTGTACTTATTACTAGCAAGATTCCCAATCCAAAAACACTTTTTTTAATAGGTTTAATTTTCCAAAACCTTGTTTGCTTTATTCCATTTTTCACTCTGAACAAAGTTCGGTTAATCATTCCAGATATAAAAAACCAAAAAATCACCATTATTAATAAATAAATACTATTATTATTTAAAATTAAATCAACCAACGAATCCACCTCCTAAGTATTCACAAATATAAAATTGTCATTTGTGAATGAAAATTTTATGATTTTCTTAACATTTTGTAGCTCACACAAGTACCCAGTCAATTCATTTCATCTTGCTGCTTCAGCATATATTCCTCGCGTATTTGAGAAAGGGGTTTTCCGGTCTCTTTATGAACAGCAAATACATACGTCTGAATACTGGACCAACCGAATAATTCTTTTAACCATCTTTGCATAGATAGTTCTTCCCCATTAATCTCTACATTTCCATTAGACAGAAGTATCCCTTCATCTTCTAATCCCTTAGCAACGATGATATCCCCAGCCTGAACTACTCCCCATTCGAGCATATCGTTAATTTTGGGTAATGTTCTTCTAGTTATGCCTTTTTTCTTTGCAGAACTTTTTGTGCGATTATCAAAGAAATCAACGTAATAATCTTTATGTATGCTAACAGGTAAAACTTTTTCTATTTATATATATACTTCGTCTTTTATCTTATATGGAATCATTTTGTAACAAGAAATATTAACAGTATAACTATTAAGCCAGGCAACTGCTGAAAGAGTTTGTTCATCAAAATCGGAAGCAACCAGAATAATTTCCTGGCTTTGGTTAAAATTACTTTCCGCACCGTTTGTTTTTAAAAACTCCATTAACTTTCGATTACCAAGCTCTACACTCGTTAAAAAACCACTTTCAAATTCCCCACGGTATCTCTCGATGTACGGAGCGTAAATCTTATTCACTAAATCCTCTGGGTCTTCAATCGTCGCATAACCCGCTGCATACCGTATGGCTTGAAATTCAAAAGCTTCTTTTCGGCTTTCAATATCTTTTCTATCTCTTTTAATCTCAATCAATACGATATTTCCTTTATTGTCTACTGCAGTAAGATCACTTATTCCATGTTGAGCATTTCGAACTTGCCTACCGACAATTAGCATCGACTCTTCTTCATCACAAATCATATCAATATTTTTTCGCAGCAACTCTTCAATATCACTCTCTTTGTAATTAATTTCCGAAAATGTCGTGGCTTCTATTTTTACTGCCTTTCCACTGGATACATTGTACATACTATTCACTCCCCTCAACTAGATTAACTATTTCCCTTAAAATTAAAGATGCTTATATAAAGTGGATAATACCTGCGCATGAAACCTTCATGTTTATTTCTCACACATGTATCTTGCTTTGTGTGTAAATCCGTTACCCTTTCTTGAATGTCAAATAAGCGGTCATAATAATATTTATTTATAGCGAAAAAACACAGTTGATTAATTCTTTATTCCTCAATAGAATAAAATTACGAATATAAATGACTTAAAACTAAATCTATAACTTCGTCATATGTTTTAATCATAATGTTTCTATAATCATTTTCTAACATTCTCCAATCTGAGGTATCTAACATCCACCTTCTTCCCATTACCAAAATTCTTTTTGGATAATAAACTTTTATTCCATGCTTTTCTTCTGCGAAGTCTCTATTTTTAGGGTCTTCAAAGTAATACTCATAGTTTCTTGTTTGACTAACATATGAATGAATCTCCGCACTGAAGGTTTCTCTATTCTCACGTCCTACTATACTGTTTATATTTTTTAAGTTAGGCAACTTAAATTCTACAATGTCCGAATACCCATTTGACCCTTCAATGAAAAAATCTGGTCTAATCGCTTTACGTTCTTCTGATTGCCATTCTAATTCACATTCGGTAAATATGCTTTTACCCATAAAGGCCATTTTTAAAATAAACTGATTGTTAGGTTCAGCAAGAAAGGAAGTTATTTGAGTTTCACTAGTTTCTTTAGAACTAATCAATTCAACGAAGCGATTTAAACTAAACCACTTTTTTTCTCTAAATCCCGCAGGACGTGGGTATTGAAAATGGACATCCTGTATTATGGTACCAGTAAGATCCGGCCACAAGTAAATTTTAAAATTCTCTACTTCCGCATCCACATCTTCTATTTGTAAAGGGAACAAATCTAACCACTTTATATTTCTCGTAACTAATCCAGATCTATTAGTTCCATAAAAAAAACCATTAACTATTCTATGAACCATACCTTTCTGTAGTACGAATCCTCCTGAATTGAAACCTATTATCATTGATTGACCAGCTAAATTCCAACCATTTTCAAACATAATATCCACTGCTTCATTAGTAGGTTTAACTAAATCTTCACTATACTCAGGCAATGGGAACTTCGGGCCTGTTTGTTTACTATAATCAACACCTAAAATATTTGTTAATAGATCATCATCTTTTGAGTAATCAAAAACTTCAACCTCAACTTTATGTTTTGAACTAATATCTGTAGAATTAAAATTCCCTATATATTCGACACCCCAATGAGTTTTCCCTATGTAAAATATTACCTTCTTGGGATTCAAAAGAAATGTTGTGAAATTCTTTTTTAAATTAGGCTTGAGTTGCAGATAATTCCACAGTTTCCCCCAATAATTTTCCATAAGTACTTTTACGAATAAACTAGAACATTCCTCTAATGTTAATGGTTCCTTTTCTGCCATCTTCTCATCCCCTTTTTAAAAATTGAAACGGACTGCTATTAATTTAAGATACCTGCGCATAAACCAAACGTGATTGTTTAAACATTCACGTTTGTTTCTCACACAGGTACCTTATTTAATTCTCCTTAAACAGCTTTTATCGAACTACGCTAACCGACAATTCCTCTTAAACAATCCTCATATTTATTATGATTCAGATTAATAAAAATCTTGTCTTTTGGACGCGTGATAGCGACGTAATGATTTTGCTCTTGAAATACATTACTAAAATAAAAAGACTTAGCATCAACAAATACGAAATCGAAATCTAATCCTTTTGATTTATGGATGGTCATGATTTGTTTATGTGGTTTTTCTTTACAAAACTGAACTTTCCACTTCTCTTCCATGCAATCTTGAAATCTATCCTTTTCACTAATGCTAAATTGCCTTTCAACTAGATTGCTGTAGCAATCTAACGCATCTGCCACTTCTTCACTTTCTAAAAGCTGTGTAATATTATCTATTATTCCTTGATGCCTTTGAAGTGTTTGAACACCAATTTCATTAAATAAATCAAAGCTATTGTAGTTATTACCGTCATGATAAAGTAATAGTAGTGGAAGTAAAACATCATGATTCGGATATTCAGTGGATAGCGGTGGATCCTCCATATAAGTAAATCCATAATCACTTTCAAGTTTTTCTATTGTTCTATGGAAGTTTCTTGGTGAATTAACCAAATAAACAACTGTCGCATCACTTGCTATATTTTGCAACTCCTGGCTAATAAATTTTGGCCAGTCAATATGCTTGTTTATAGAAACTCCACTTTCAATATCTATTTGAGAAATAGATTCACCTAAGAAATAGCTTGTATATTTAATAATCGCCAAATTGGATCGAAAATTATGAATCAGGTTATAGGAAGTAAATCCTTCATTAGACAAGGATTTGAACAACTCAGGATCAGCACCTCTAAAACCAAATATAGCTTGTTTAATATCGCCTACAATAAACAAGGAAATATTCAATTCATCCTTCAAATACATAAAGAATTCGTGCATTTCTGGCCCTGAATCTTGATATTCATCTAAAAACATGGCAGGATATTTCACTTTAATATATTTTCTTGCATTTTTAGATCTTTTTAATACGTTTAATGCTAGCTGAAATGTGAAATCTTTCTTCATCTGTATATATGATCCCATAACTCGCTTATCTTGTAGCTGCTCAATGCCAAGTTTCCAACACGAAAACTTATATTCGCTGGAAAACTCTTGTCGAAATTCCTCTCCTTTTGGAAATTCTTTTCCATAGGCTTCCCTTAAGAATGGACGTATAATTTCCGCTAAAACAAATCCATTATTTGTAGAGACCTCTAGTCGATTTTCTTCTATATTCTTAGTCGACTTATATTCAATGATTTTATCACGTATTTGTTGTGTAGCGAATCTTGTAAAGGTAATCATCGCGACTTTTTGATAATGTTTAAATTCACTACATTTAATATATTTCAGGGCTTTATCAACCATAATCGTAGTTTTACCCGTACCCGCACTTGCATCAACTAAAATATTAGGATCACCAGACTCTAAAATTTTTTCTCTTTCTTCCGCATCAATACACATTAGTTTGCATTCCCTCCTTGCACTAAAATTTGTAAACATATAAATAAATTATGCGCATAAATAACATTTACTACTTCCTGATTAAATGCTGTGGAATTAACAAAACTGTTCATATTAAACTTTTTAGATTCTTTTAGATGATTTTTTAACTCAATTGGTTTCATACCAAACTTTTCATAAAACACATCGTTTAAGTGGCAACCTTGAACTTTTTTAAGTACCTCAATTAAATCATCTTCCAATTCTATTTTAGACAAAAAAATATTATTTTCCTTAAATATTCTTATGACATTTGAATGATTTAAAAATAAATTCCCCATCATTGTCTCTTTTTTTTGCTTTCCAATTCTAATAACTGGTTCCAATTGTAATGCATCTTTCTTATTATTTTTTCGTTGATACTGAGTATCTAACACTGAGATTACTGCCGAGGGGAGTAAATTTAAACAACGATTAATGCCTGTAGAGTGATATTTATTTTCTCTTCGTGTACTTTGCAAATCATTGTCTGTTTTAACGACTGTCTTAATGCCTAATTCGCGCAATATATCTATGTATTCTTTAAATCCTATGCCACCAACGTCTAAGATTGATACCCTCTCTAAATCCGTATATTTAATTGTTCCTGCTTCCGCTAATTTTTCTAACGTGGCTTCAAATAAAATCTCTTCTGAAGGTCCTTCGACGAGTAAAACCCTATCAGAAAAAAGTGCCTGAGATAATAATCGATTAAATTTTTTACGACTAGTACCATAATCAGATGGTACATTATAAAATAAAGAATGGCCTTGTACTAGGTTATCTTCTTTAAAAATACGAATTAACTCCACATCATCCATGTAGGTCAACATATCTACTGAGTGAGTCGTCGTAAAAATATAATTGTACATTCCTTCTATAAACAGGTGACGCGAAATTGCTTGCTGCATCGAAGGGTGTAAACTATTTTCCACTTCTTCAATTAAATATAAGTATATTTTTTTCCCCTTTCCTTTTTCATTCTCTAGTTCATGCAAATATCTGATGAGAGCATACGCCAATAACTTCCTTCTTCCGTCGCCTGAGGTAGGATATAGTCTATCTAATTGCCCCTTGTTTGGATCGGAAGCCCCATCCTCAACTATTTGTTTGATGTACGGAACTAAATGATTAAAGGTTCCATTTATTTCGATTTCCGATTTTAATTCGATTTGAATTTCTTCATCCCGTATCCCACGATAATTGGTAGTCAATTTTTCGCCTATTTCTAGCACACGACTATTCAGACTAATTTTTTCATTTAATAGACTAATTGCGCTTATGATGTCATCATGATTGTTTGATTCGGTTCCTTGATATAAAATTGAACGACTTTTTCTGTAAATATCACTAGGATCGACGTTCGGGTCTATATAAACGGTTTCAAAAATCTTATCTATCGAAGTGAAATTTCCCTTTTGCTGAATTGGATGCATTTCATCTAGATGTCCACCCCAACTTAAAATGGGATTTCCAGTACGCTCCTCTATAGAATATTCACCACAAAGCTGAATATATACAATTTGTTTACCATCTATTTCTTCTGAAAAAGAAGTAGCCTCTCTCATTTCTGACCGTAAAAAATTAGAGTCTTCATCATCACCCAGTTCTATCGAAACTGTTATTACGATAGGTTCGTCGACATTATGTCTAAAATAATCTGATTCCGCAAAATCAAATCTTCGAATCTTTGAATCAAACATATAACGTAATGCATATAAAAAATTAGTTTTTCCAAAATCATTTCTTCCAAAAACAATATTTTTATTATCAACTTCAATATTTACTTCACTAAAATTCCTAAAGTTTTTAATTGATATATGCTTAAATCGCATAATTCCCACCCCGTGTTTTCTAATTAATTATTACTTTCGAAAAACTTTACATATAAAAATGCCAGGCACTAAAATATATTTAATACCTGGCATTTTTAAGCCCTTAATCCTGCATAGACCTCTTTTATCATCTCTTCTATCAAAAACTTCCGTTGTTCTTCATTAGTGTCTGTACATGATACTTACCTAAAGAAGTATCTAAGTAAAATATTGGATTCGATAAAATGAAACTCAATGAATAAATGTAAATAACAATTGTATATAATTCATCTCACGATTTAAACTTCGATTTAATCTGCGGAACAACCTTTACGAGATATGGTGTCAATGCAAAGTTATGCATAAGTTGATTAGGTCCTTGTTTTTTCGTTGCAGCTGAAAAATCCAAACTACCAATCAAGTCATCAATAAAAGGAATGTCTTGTGGTGAAGTTGTTGAATAAGCATCAATAGACTTTTCAAAAATCTTACCGTTTATACCCCACTCATCAGCAACTTCGTAAATCAGTACTCTCTTCTTATTATTTTTCCAATCTTCAAATGCCTGATCGAAATTGATGTCACTAGACACGTTTCCAGTTTGTAATTCTTCCACCACAAACTCTTTTAGTAATTGCGCTTGTTCATGTTCACCGAAGTTACTCAACTCTTCGATTTCTTGATGGATGATGCGTAACGTTTCTGCATCGACCGTTTGAATACCATTTGTTGAGGTTGCTTTAGATCCAATGAGGTTCAGAATATGATTGGCATCAATGATCTGTGAACCTGCAAGTTTCGTTCTGCCTACTAAAGCAGGAGCTTTATCGCTCGGTAACTCTTCTCCCTCTTCAAAGGTTAAGTTCCGGTAAGCACCGGTATATTGAAGCCACGTACGTTCATCTATTCCAAATGCTACATCATCCCATGCATATTCATAATACTGCTCTACTAAGTTAAATTGTGCAGCAGCTTCTTTGTACACTTGTATGAACTGTTTCTTATGCTCCTCATACGGTTCAATGGATTGCCAGTCCGTCGGATCAGGTAACGTATTCACCATCTCGATAAATGCAAGTTTTAATCTCTCGACTGCTGTTCTGTAAGGCTCAACAATTGCTTTACTACTCGTTCCACCGCTACCGTAAAGTTTCAATGCGATATTGACCATTTCTTCAGTGATTTTAGGATACTGGAAATTAATTACCGTCCCGAATTCTTTCGTTGAACCATAGACACGATTCGTTCTGGAATATGCTTGAATCAATCCATGCAATTCGAGTGAACGGTCAACGTACAGTGTGTTGAGCAACTTGGAGTCATACCCTGTTAGTAATTGATCGGCTACGATGACAAGGTCAATATTTTTAGGGTTACGTCCACTTCCCCCTCTTGTCGCCCGTTCAATTACATCTTCAAAGTAGGCGTCTTCTCCGCGCTTTTTGTCGCCAGCGATAAACTCAATTCCAGTGAACGCACCGTATTCTTTAAACATGTTTTCAATGACGGCAGGGTCTACACGTTCCGTCTCATCCTCACTGCCGAAACTAAATGTCATAGCTATATTTAGTTGAATATTTCTTTCGACCATTTGCTTTTTAAATTCTTTGAAATAAGCAAGCACACGTTTTTTATACGCGACTGTTAAAATGGCATTAAATTCTCGATTTTGAGACTGTGTGTCCCATTGCGTTAATATTTCGTCGACAACTTTCGGAATATGTGTCTCATCGTAGTAAACGAATAGCCCTGCTTTTTTCGCTACTTTTTCAATTTCTAAGTCCGATAGTTGTTGCATTTCTCGTTCTAACTTCTTTATTTCTATTTCTGGATTCTGGTTCTGAAATAATTCAATAAGCTGGTCTCTCAGGTCTTCATAACTTTTAAATTCACCAGTATTAATGTAATCGACATGGAAGCCTAAAACGTTCCTGTCTGCAATCGCCTCATCAATCGTATACTGATGGATGAGGGGACCAAATAGTTTTTCAGTCGTATCAATCAGTTCACTTTTTTCGTTTATCTTTCCCTTCGCTTGGTTTTCATCAAACAAAGGAGTGCCTGTATAACCGAAGAATAAACTGTTGTTTCTAAAATACTGTTTAATGGTTCCCATCATTTGACCCATCGTTGTACGATGCGCTTCATCAATAATAAAAACGATGCGCTTATCAGCGAGACGTGTATCGTTTGCTTCCATTAAATCTTTCACTAAATTACTTAGTTTATAGGTCGTCGTTACAACAATGCCATTATTCGGTGAATGCAAGATTTTACGCAACTCATATGTATGCTTTGTATCATCTACAGAAACGGATTCATACGCAGCATAGGCTTTAAAGTTCTCACTCGTACGACTGTCCAACTCACGCCGATCGACGAGAAAAACTACCTTATCAAAGCCTGCTCGCGTAGAGAGAAAGAGAGCAGTTTTAAAGCTCGTAATTGTTTTCCCAGAACCTGTCGTATGCCATACAAAGCCACCGTGTGGGATCCGGTCTTCATTATCCCAACCAAACGCTGCCGCCTCGACTGCTTGTAGAGCATGAACTTGATAGGAACGCATCAGCATATGTCGACGATTGTCTTCCTCTCTTGCTTCATCAATCACTAAGTAATCCCCGACCATTTGATGCGCCATAGGAATCATTAAAAATTGGCTAATAACTTCTTCCCAGTTATTCACAGGAATATTGTCTTTATCTGCCCAGTGGAAGAGGAAACTCGGATTGAAATCATGCACCGTTTTAGGCGTCGCAAAATAACGCGTCGCAACTTCAGAAGTCACGACCATCATTTGTGAAAATGCCATGAAATTCAACGTATATTCCCCCGCTTGGTAGTAACGTTTGAACTGGCTATACGCTTCATCAAAGGTTTTATCAGCCCGTTTTTGTTCAATATTAATTAGCGGTAAGCCATTGATGAGTAAAACGAGGTCAAAGCGATTGCCATTAGGTGTCGTGACTTCTCTTGCGATCGTATAACTAGAGTCTCCACCACTAACTTGTGCTTTTTTAAAAATGGTTAGTGTGATTTGTTCTCTAGTAATGCGAGGGTCTGGATCACGATAAATCCCGTCAATCTTGCCTTTAGACCCTTCCATCGCTAATAATTTTGCTGCTTCAAAACTATTGGCGATTTGGTTCACTTGTGCCATCACTTGATTAAATTCATTATCTGTTAACGGTACACTTTCTAATTGATCGACATTGATCCGATTCAATTCACTACGCCAATGATTGATCAAATCTTGTGTTGTGACTTTTCGTTTCGTTCCATCGAGTTCTTCAGGAGATTTCCATTTGAAGCGTAGTAACTTCTCCACAAAACGATCTTGAAAGCTTGCTTCTGAAACATTCTTTGGTACATTACTCATTAGAATACCCCCTTAGACAAACATTTCTTCTAAGTATGCTTGTTTCATTGCTTTTAGCTTATTTAGTTTTTTCCGTTGGTTTGCAATAGATTCGTCTAGTTTTTTGAAGAAGTTACCAATTAAGTGCTGTTCTTCTTTACTAGGGAATAGCTCTTGAAATTTAGAAAACTTTGAAATCCAATGACGTTCATGACTATGAGGTGAATAATTAATATTTTTTAAAGCGTAAAATATAAAATACAAATTGTTGTCCAATGAATTTAAATCTAAAATTTTCATCGCTGAGCTTTTCACTTTAAAAGGGAATTCAACGAAATGAAGGCTTGTAGTAAAATCATCGAAGATAATGACCGGGTTTTCTGAGCTAGCTTTTTTTATTCCATTTACTTCATTTGTGTAGCCCAAAATAAAGCTTTGACCCGCTGTCAAAACAGGGATATTAAATTTATCGCTGTACGATGCTACCTCAACAATATATTTTGTAGGCTGTTCATATTTTAATACATCCCCGAACTGTTGATACTTCCATTCACCAGTAAACCCCGCAAACCTTCTTTTCGGTACTCGTTCACCTTTAGCAGGGAACATTTCAGCAAGATAAGCAGATTTCAAAGCTTTTGTTTTTTCTAATTTGCGCTGATGAAGGGTGATGAGGTTGTCGAGATTCTTAAAAAAGACACCTATTTTCTTTTGTTCTTCTATTGAAGGTAATTTAATTATTGTATCCCTTATTTGTTCTAAGCTTAACTGTGGCATTGATAAACCTGTTTTTACTTTTTGATATTTCTTCTGCATTTCGTCAATAGATAAGTATTGATACACAAAATATGAATAAGTATCTTTTGATATTCTAACTTTCGCCATGTGCTGATTGATGTTAGCCTTTTCAATGCTTTTAGGCACTATTCCTACCTTTCCAATATCACCAGTAATTGCAATCAGAATATCATTACAATTTATTTCAGAGCGAATTAATGTTGCATTTGCTTCCTCTGAAATATATGAATACTTCCCAAATACAAATCTATTATCTTTTATGGAGTCATTTCTAAAAAATGGGATCCCTTCTTCTTCCCAATTAAAACCGTATGTTGTAGGTGTGGCCCCTTTTGTAATGAAGTCTGAAATGCCCCCCAACCTGCGCTGTTCCCAAGCATCAGCATTTTGAAATTCTTCAAACCTTCTTCTCGGCACTAACTTCTTTTCCTTCAAAACTCAGTCACCACCAATTCCTGCATCATCTCTTCTAATTCTTGCTCTAACTGCTTACTTTCTACTTCTAGTGTAGATAACGTTTCAGAATAACGCTTTTGTAGTTGTTCTAGCACTGCCAGTTCTTCTGTTAAAGGATTTTCAATTAAACGCATAATCTTAGATACGATTGACCCGAACCACTTTTCATGCATTAGGTCGTCAATTTCTTTGTTCGTCAATGTTTCAATGCGGTTTTCTGTTACATCTTTTAATTCCTGATTTAATTTCTTCACGTCACGATTTAAGGTTGTCTTTTCATTTAGCAAGTTTTCTACTTTTTTTAACAACGTGTGATCTGTACTTCCTTTATCTGCTTCCTTTAATAGTGAGCGTATCGCGCCTATTGTGAAAGCATCTTCTTTGTCATTCAATGCTTCACTTAACGCAACTTCTTCATCACTTTCTCCCACTTTGGCTGCTTCGACTAATTCAGTTAATTCAGCATCGATTTCAGGAAGTCTTGTTTCTATTTCTTCTATAGTAGAAACTTCTTTTGCAAATAATTGTTTCTTAATCAATTCAGTCGGGACGATACTGCCTATCCAACCATCTTGCTCTTCCCTCTTTGTTTTCCCAGAACCTTTTGTGACCATTAACGGTACACGTGTACGACCAGCTGTATAGAAGTCAGTTAACGCGATAATCTCGGTATCTTCTGTGAGCTTATCTTTCCAGATTTCTGCAATGATTTGATAACCATCGTATTCATCAATATGATTGAACGCTAACAAAAGTTCTTTAATCTCCACTAACATCGCATCACGTAGTTCAGGGATTGCATTCACATCATCGATTGTTTTCAATAATGCCCAATACTTGTCCATATACGTTTTTAATTGTTGTTCGACTGCTTTTGACTTTTGAATGACATGGTCATCAGTCAATACTTTTTTCGTTAGCTCATCCACAGATTCTGTGAGTTCAACGTATCCACTACGCACTTCTTTCAATGCTTGTTTAATAATCGTTGGGACAGATTCTTGTAGTACTTTTAAATCTGCTATGTTTGCATATGGAATACCTCCGTAAAGATGAGCATCGACATCTTGGGGGATTTCTTCATCAATCGATTCAATATATCTAGGAATATTTAAGTTGTATTCATTTTCAATAATTTCATCTCTCGTTGCTAAGTGACTATAGCCAGCTTCTTCTCTACGTGTCGCGTATGTATCTACAATTCGTGCAATGTCTTTTTCTTGTAGAACGTTTTGCTTTCCTTCTTTTACAAACGTTTTAGAAGCGTCGATTAGTAATACAGGAGTGCCAAGTGGACGACCTTTCTTCAAAATAAGGACGGTTACAGGAATTCCTGTATTCGTAAATAATTTGTCAGGAAGACCGATGATGGTATCAATGTAGTTTTTCTCCAATAAGCGTTTACGTATTTCTCCTTCTGCGCCGCCTCTAAACAATACGCCGTGTGGCAAGACAATTGCCATCGTTCCCTGTTGCCCCAAATGGAATAAGCCGTGTAATAGAAAGGCAAAATCCCCTTTTGAATCCGGTGGTAACACGCCTGCTACTTCAAAACGTGGATCGCTCACCTTTAAATTCGATTTATTCCAGTTCTTCACGGAGTAAGGTGGATTCATTACAACCGCATCGAATTGGACACCTTCGTTTGGACGCTGTGGATCTTCTGGCCAGTCTTCCGCAAGTGTGTCACCATTATTCATATTCATTTTTTCAGGACGTACACCGTGAAGAAGTAAGTTCATTCTCGTTAAGTTATACGTTGCAGTATTTTTCTCTTGTCCGTAATACGCTAAGCTTTTCTTCTCATCTTCTGATAAATACTTGCTCACAGTTAAAAGAAGAGAACCTGAACCTACCGTCGGGTCATAGATTGTTTCAATGGACTTGGTTTTCGCAACGATTTGCGCCATGACTTCACTCACTTGGGATGGTGTATAGAACTCTCCGGCTTTCTTCCCGGATTCCATCGCAAATTGGCCAATTAAATATTCATAGGCGTCCCCTAATACGTCTCCTTTTTGCAAGGTAACCATATTGAGATCAGCAAAGAGTAATACGAGTTCTTTTATGTTCTTACTACGTTCATTTAAGTTGCTGCCTAAAGCTGTATCTGTCAGGTCCAGTGATGAACTGGAGAACAGTCCTTTGAAATCATCTGAGTCACCTGTCACTGCAATTGTCCGTTCAAAGTGATTCAAGCTATCTGTAACTTTTTGAACTTCAAATTCACCTGAACGGATATCATGAATCCACGTTTGGTATAAGTGTTCTGGTAATACGTAGTAACCAAGAACGCTAGACATCATCTCTATAAGAGGTTCAGGATATTGTGCGTAGCTTTCACGATACGCATCAATTACTTCTTGTTCGGTATTTTGTTTCATCCCACTTGTGACTCTAAATGTATCAATGGTTTTATCACTTAGGAATTTATAAAACATTAACCCCAACATATAATCTTTATATCGACTGGCATCCATTGATCCACGTAACTCATTGGCACCGTCCCATAGTCTTCTTTTAATTTCTTCTGATGTAATCACTTTGATGTCCTCCCTATATCGATAGCCAAAATTCGCTATTGTATATGTCTTTATCTTACTATAATCATATCATCTAAAAGCTTTTAACAATATAGCGTGTTTTGAAACATGAACGTTTGCTTTCAAACATATGTTTTATACCATTAATTCCAATCCCTCATCCATCTATCCTGTATAGTTAAACTAAACTCAATAACCTACACATCTAATAAAATACAAACTGGAGGCGACAAACTGTGAAAAAAATCATTCTAACAACCGAAAGCGGTGCCGATCTACCTGACTTTCTAGCAAAGAAACACTACATCCATGTAGTACCCATGCACGTCATCATGGATGGCCAGGACTATTTAGACGGTTATCTACCTGTACAAGATATCTTTGATTTTTACGAACGTACTAAAAAAATACCATCCACCGCCGCCACAAACACTCATGAATACCAAGAGTTTTTCAAAAAGATTCGAACAGATTTTCCTGATCATACAATCTTTCATATAGGCTACACATCAAAAGCGTCTGTTTCCTATCAAAATGCGTTAACAGCTGCGAAAGATTTTGAGGATATTTATTTAATCGATACATTAAACGTTACAGGCGGATTAACTGCGGTGATTATGTATGCGGTTACTCTGCTCGAAGAAGAACCTGAAATGGATCCTGTCCACTTGCTAGAAAAAATCGAAGCAAAGGTTCCAAAAGCAAGACTTGCCTTCCTTCCGGGTAGCTTAGATTTTTTACGGGCTGGCGGACGAGTCAGTAATATGGCGTATCTAGGCGGGGCTTTGTTAAAAATCAAACCGTGTATTGAATTAGTAGAAGGTAAGCTTGTTTCGACTAAAAAATATCGTGGGAACATGAGCAAAGTGGCTAAAAGTTTACTGCTAGACTATTTACAGCAATATGACATCGATAGACAACAAATCTATTTTATATACTCAATTGGCCTTAGTGAGACTATCAAAGAACGGATCAATGAAATTGCACTAGAAAGAGGATTTGAAAATAGTCTTTGGATTGAAGCGGGTGCTATGATTTCGTCACATTCTGGCCCTGGAGGATTTGGGATTGCAGGGATAGAGGTTTAATATCAAAAAGAGGCTGGGACATAACTAGCCAGAAGTGAGCCAAAAAAGGGTTCGATCATCGGTTTTTGATGATCGAACCCTTTTTGTATAGAAATCCTTGTATGATTTCCTATATGTTTACCTCCCTGGCAGTGTACTTTCTCAAGTTCACTGCCAGTAAACCGAAGGCTAATTC
>NZ_PDZC01000016.1 GCF_002743375.1 Sporosarcina sp. P34 | reverse complement strand
GCTATAGAGCGCCCATGGCGGGAGTATGAGCGCATGCGGCCAGTGATAGGGCGGTTAGCGTGTGTAGAGCGGTTGTGGTGGAAGTATGAGCGGGTGGAGCTGCAGATAGAGCGGGTAGCGTGTGGTGTAGAGCGGTCGTGGCGGGAGTATGAGCGGGTGGGGCCGTAGATAGAGCGGCTAGCGCGTGGTATAGAGCGGTCATGGCGGGAGTATGAGCGGGCGGGGCTGTAGATAGAGTGGAGTGTGTTATAGAGCGGTCGTGGTGGGAGTATGAGCGGGTGGGGCCGTGGATAGAGCGGCTAGCGCATGCTATAGAGCGGTCGTGGCGGAAGTATGAGCGCATGCGGCCGTTAATAGAGCGGCTAGCGCATGCTATAGAGCGTCCATCGCGGAAGCATGAGCGCCCCCGCAACCTCTAAAAAAAGCTGCTCCATTAACGGAACAGCTTTTTTCAAACAAATGTGTTATTCAACTTCGTGTAAATTTGGATTAAACTATTTCGTTCAGCAGCCGATAAGTGACTGAAGAACTCCGAACGTACCTGCATTCCGAATTTCTGTGCTTCGGTCAAA
Source organism: Sporosarcina sp. P34 (assembly GCF_002743375.1). Taxonomy (GTDB): domain Bacteria; phylum Bacillota; class Bacilli; order Bacillales_A; family Planococcaceae; genus Sporosarcina. Next base: position 39,278 of record NZ_PDZC01000016.1, on the reverse strand, counting down.
ATTTCTAAGCCTTGGGGTGTTATACTCCAATACTTTGTTCGACGGTCTTGTTCATCATTACGTAACGTAATACACTCGCTTTTAATGAGTTTTGATGATAAATGCGTTAATGAAGCGGGTGTGAAGCCTAGTGTCTCAGCTAAATCAGAAGGACGTTGCTCACCTTTTTTATGTAACTCTAGCAATACGAGAATATGGGAGATTCCTAGAGACAGCTTGGATTCTTGCTGGAAACGAATCAGCATTTTATTTGTCACTTGATCCATCAAATGTACCAAATTGAAAATTGTCTGGTCTTCATTCAAAACAGAACACCTCCCTTTCCTTCAAAAAACTTTATGCTTATATATTATTATCATACCTATAGTATATATGAAACAAAACAGTTGTGACACGATTAGCACAAGTACATCCACAGAATATGTTAAAATCAAAAAGTTTTTCAATTTCTCCTTTTTAATTATAGACTGATAGCGTATGATAAAGACAACGAATGAACTAGATGAAACAAATAGGAAGGGTGGGCATAAGGTTTGATGAAAGTTAAAGATTCGTTAACATTTCAGCTAGGTACGATTATAGCTGGGATATTGGTAGTGATGTTAGCCATTACATCACTAGCTACATATAAGACGGCTTATGATAAATTGTATGATGCTGCGGGAATTGAGGCATACGGCTGTGCCAATATTACTACTGGATTGATTCGACCTGGTGATTTGGAAAAGGCTTTGGCTGGCGATGTCGATACACAAGACGAGCTGGGGAAGACGTTGAACTGGACAACCGAACATAAGAATATATTTGAAACACAATATATTTTGGATTTGGATGGAAAGCTCGTTGCTTTAGATGACAATTTAAAAGCTAAAGGGTTTAAGCCGGGAGATCCGTTCCATTTAGATGAAGAAGCGATTGCGGATCTACTAGAACATCGACATTCTACATATTCTCAACCTTACGAGTATGGTGACATGGAGCGGCTTTCAGGTTATGCGCCACTATATAAAGATCAGGATGCCAGTAAGGAAATCATTGCATTTAGCGTCATTGACTTCGATGCTGACATTGTCAAACACCGTACATGGGATGTCGTTCGTGACGGAATTTTGATTAGCATTATTCCTATGATACTTGCTTCAATCGGAACAGGATTCCTCATTCGCCGGAAGACGAAGCCGATTTCTAGCTTAATTGAGCAGGCGAAGAAAATTGCGGATGGCGACTTGGCGGTTCAACCGACAGAAGTTACGTCACAAGACGAAGTGGGAGACTTGGCTCGTACACTGAATCGGATGACGGTGAATCTACAAGACATGATCGCGACGATGAATACGACATCGCAGCATTTATCTGAAAACGCGGGAGAAACTTCTGCATCACTTTCCGAAATGCGTGAAGCGATTACGATGGTTGCGAATAATATCGAAGAAGTCGTCACGGCCGTTACGGATGGTACGTCAAATGCCCAGCACGCAACAGGTATTCTTACGGGATTGGCAAGTGGTTTGAACAATACGAAACAAAGTGCCGATTCGATGCTCGTTAACTCCAATGAAACGATGAAAATTGCACTAGAAGGTGCAAAACGCGCAGAAGAAATTAGCCACGATATGGAATTAATTCGAAATGGATCACAAGAAGTTGGAGATACAATCCAAAACTTGGTTGAATCTACGACGAAGATTCAAAATATTACGGGTTCCATCGCGGGTATCGCAGCTCAAACGAATTTACTTGCGCTGAACGCATCAATTGAAGCGGCGCGTGCAGGTGAACATGGTAAAGGCTTTGCGGTAGTGGCGGAAGAAGTACGGAACTTGGCTGAGCAATCGAATCAGGAAGTACTTGAAGTAGAGAAGCTGGTGAAGGATATTTCTGACCGTATCCAGCAAGTCATTACTTCCACATCGGAAAATACGAAACACATCACGAAGGGTACAGAAACAGTGAAGCTTACGTCCCAGTCATTGAGTAATATTTCCGTAGCGGTAGGAGAAACCGTTAAAGAAATCAAGGATATCTCGAACTTGATGACGTCGGAAGCTATGAAATCAACAGAAGCAGTGCAGTTGATCGAGCATTTAACACACGCTGTACAAAATATTGAAGATATGACGAATAATATTGCAGCAGCCGCTGAGCAAACGACAGCGAGCATAGAAGAAATTTCAGAACGTTCTACGCAGACCAATCAAATGGCGCGTGAACTAGAAGTGTTTGTCGGTTCATTCAAATTACCTAAATAAACACTCGGCCATCGCTTATTAAGCGATGGTCTTTTTAACCATTGATTTTAGAATGTATGTTCTGTATAATACGAACGTACATACGCTTGAGAAATGGGGAATATGTGATGGAAAGGAACCGAGATAGAGGGAAATTGAAGTGGACGTCGCTTATGCTGCCTGAACACCTCGAGAGACTACGTGGTTGGCAACGGGAAGATGAGTATATAGAACGGCCTGAGTTAACCGATTGGGAGCTACAAACGATGCAGGAGACACTTGAAGTGGCATGGCGCAGGCGAGTCGAGACATCGATTAAAACTTGGCATGATGGGGAAGTTCGCTTTCATCAGGGAGAGATTGAAGCGCTCGACTTGCGGACGATGACGATCAGGCTGCGCGATCCGTTCGGAACGGAAAGAATTCATGTAGGGGATGTAATAGATGTCCAATTTTCGAAAGAAGCGGGTGGTGTATAGGCAAAAATAAAAGCCGTCTGCAAAAGCAGACAGCTTAATCTCTGAAAAATACTTTTTCTACGTTGTACTTTGCTTGCTCTGTGTTGATTACGTACGTTTCGTAGATTTCGCGTTCCATTGGATCATCGATGATAATAGCGGAAATTTTCGCTACTTCTTCACGGTGATTACGCAGTGGGGATACTTGGTCTTCAAAATGCTTTTTCAGACGTGGACGCAATTTTCGTGCTTTTCCTACGAATAATAACTCGTCGCTTTGGTTGAAGAACAACAAAAGGCCGCCCTTATCACGTGGAATATCATGAAAATCGATGAAACCATAGATTGGCTTAATCGGCGTTTCATCCGGTCCCATTTCTTGTTTTCTGCGAACGATTGTTACGTCCGGTTTAGGTAGTGTAATATTGATCATTTTACTTCACATCCTTATATCAGTCAGTGGTTATCCTATCATACGGCCAAAAAAAAAGCGAGAAACTTTCTCTCCATCCCTTGCATATAGTAAACAAATGTCTCGGGAAGGATGAACTGATGAGAAACCCTGCGGTTATACAAACGTATCACATCTCGAATGCCAAGCCGAAAGTGGATGTGTATTATCCCGTCATCACGCAACTGGATGATCCAAAAATTCAACAGAAGCTAAATGAAGTGCTATTCAAGGAAATGAACAACATGCTAACAGACAATAATTATTATGATCCAAGCCTGGTCGAGATGGTCGCAACATATGAAATTAAAAATAACCAACGTGATCTCTTCAGTATCAACTTGATCGTCTACTCGTTTACTGGTGGAGCGCATGGAATGACTTACGTTAAATCTCTGACATTTGATACGAAGACGGGAAGGCAATACAAGTTGCAAGATATGTTTAAGCCAGGCAGTCCTTATGTACAGCGGGTCTCTGAATATATTAGACGCCATATTCAGCAATGGAAAACTCCAGTGCTTGAGCCATTCACTAAAATCAAGCCTGACCAGGATTTTTATATCGCAGACACGAGTCTGGTTGTCTATTTCCAACTATACGAAATTTCACCTTACGTAGCCGGCTTCCCTTATTTTCCGATTCCGTTGCTCGATTTACAAGATATTATCAAACCAAATAGTCCAGCAGACCGAATGTTGCCGTTCATAGGGACTTGAAATTATCTGTATAAATAAATGTATGGGCTTACATGACAGAGTAGTGTTATAATTTTGATATAAGAACTATACAAAAGAGGTGGAAACTATGCTAAGAAATTTCTTTATCGGTTTATCTGAAAATCAACTACTGAATCAAGCTGCCCAAAAATACGGCTTCCAATTAGGAGCACAACAAGTGGTGGCGGGAACTAACATCGAAGAAATGATTGACAGTGTCAAAGAGCTCAATCAAGCAGGTATTTCATGTACGATTGATAATCTAGGTGAATTTGTGTACGAAAAGAGCGAGGCCGTTGAAGCGAAAGAACAAATCTTAACCGTAGTGGACGCAATCCAAGAACATCGAGTGGATGCGCACATCTCGATCAAACCATCTCAACTCGGTTTGGATATTGATTATGCATTTTGCAAAGAACAGATAGAGGAAATCGTTAAATATGCAAATCAAGTAGGTATATTTGTTAATTTAGACATGGAAAATCACTCACGACTTGAACCAACGTTCCGTTTAGTAGACGAATTAAAAGCAAAAGGCTATGAAAACGTCGGAACCGTTATTCAAGCCTATTTTCATCGCGCGTTAGACGATACGAAAAAATACAACGACACACGCATGCGTCTAGTAAAAGGTGCGTACAAAGAGTCACCGGATGTTGCGTTTATCAATAAACAAGAAATCGACGAAAATTATATAAAAATTATTGAAGAACACTTATTGCATGGAAAGTTCACGTCGATTGCGACGCATGATCATACGATTATTCAGCATGTGAAGCAGTTTGTAAAAGAGCATGATATTTCATATGATCAATTCGAATTCCAAATGCTATACGGTTTTCGCCATGATCTACAGCTACAATTAGCGAAAGAGGGCTATAATTTCTGTACATACGTGCCGTTTGGCGAGGACTGGTACGGGTACTTCATGCGAAGATTGGCGGAGCGTCCGCAGAATATGAACTTGATGGTGAAACAAGTGTTTAACAAGAAGACGAATACGATGATTGGCTTAGTCGCGGGCGCGTTTGTGTTGGGACGATTGAGCAAGCGTGGGAGCGACAAGAAACAAGATGATGGTTGGGTAAAATATCGCTAAATAGGAGAATAAAGTAACGTGAATCGACGTTTCGGGTGGACGCGCTCATAGATTCGTTCAAGCGCTCATAAAATATGCTTGACCGCGCTATGATATGTGATACCCGCTCTATCGTCGTCCGCAAGCGCTCTATGCCAATCGATAACCGCTCTATAAAGGCTTGTGACCGCTCAATACACCGTCGCGCCTCTACTATTTTCAAACTGAAAAGATAGAAAATAATAGGTAGTTAGCTATTACCTTCAATGAAATCTACCATTATTCAAATTCTAACGAGAAGGTTAGGGTATCCCGTCTGTAGCACAAACCGAACTACTCTTTACCTATTCTATTCTTCTTTGCATTCCAAAACACTGTTTCCCTGCAGTGTTTTTTTGTAGTTACTTTACATAAAACATGGGAAATAGTAGTGTTATAGATAGATATGCATTCCTCATAAAGTTACAGGAGGAGCATTGTTGAAAAAAGAGTTACAGTTCCCTGTGCCGTAGTCCTCGTGAGATGTGACTGAATCAAGACAAAGGTGAATCAAATTGTTTTCAGAAACAGCAATTCCATAAAGTACAAATAGACAAGAAGTATGAAGCCATCGAACTGTTTGGAAATGGAGACGTAGCAGCATGCACTTCTGTCATTCCACAACGTAAAAAAAAGAAATGAGGACGGTTATGAACATTATCGAAGCGAAAATTTCCGATATCCCTGTCATCCGTGACGTGATGATCCGGGCGTTCCGGGAATACGAGAAGGCCACACCACCGACGAGTGCGTTGAAAGAGACGGTCGAGAGTATCGCGGCTGAAATGCAAAGTGGTGTACAGGCGTTGATTGGCTACATGGAAGAGGAACCCGTCGCGATGGTCCGTTTCCGATTGGAAGACGAAAGCCTCTATTTCTCTAGATTTTCTGTCGTGCCGGAAAGACAAGGACAAGGTATTGCGAAAAAAATGCTGCGATTTTTAGAGGAGTATGCGACGCAAAAAGGGAAGAGAGTAGTAGCATGCAAAGTACGAGCGGATGTGCCGAAAAACATCTCACTCTATCAGTCGATCGGATATCACGTGTGTGAGGAATCGGTATTACATAGAACGGATGGCACGTCGATTGCCATTGTATCTATGGAAAAATCACTTTCCTGAGCAGTGGGAGGTAGTGCAAGTGGCGAAACATAAGAAAAATACTCGCGATATATTGCAATACTTAGCACTCTTCATTGTTTTAGGGACGCAGATTGTTCGTCTGATCCTTTATATTACGGAAGTAGCGTATACGATTCCAGAAACGACGCTTAATTTGTGGACGTATACAGCATTTGGGTTAGCAATGGCTTTGTTGTTAGTGTCTTATCTGTTTCCGAAAAGGAAGCAGTCAGCATAAATCGTGAAGGGAGGAGATACATATGCATCACCATAATATGTATGATCCATTCATATCTTCTGGAAATATATTCATTTACATCATTCCGCTAGCATTCCTACTATTCACTATATGGTTTGCGCTGAAATTCCTTAAACTACAGGAACGCAAGAATGCAATCCTTCAATCGATTGCAGAAAGATTAGATAAGCAGAAATAAAAAGAATCATATTCAAATCAAATTTTGCATGTCACGGGGATAAGAGAATCAAATGAGGATTGAATATAGCCGACAATAGGCTATTCAATAAAATAGATAAGGAGAGGATTTCATGCTTCGAAAACTATTTTATATTACGTTTTTGACAGTCATATTGGTAGGATGCCAAACAGCAGATAAGAATACGACATCGAACACGCCAAAAGAGGCAATTGAACAGCTTCATGCAGAGGAAGGTTTTGCGGAAGTGGTGAAAGTGTATCGTACGTTGGAAGTCGATAATAATAAAGTAATCAATGTCTATAAAGGGATATTGGACGGCACGGAAGAAATATTCATCGCAAAGTTGAACAAAGAGAAAGATGACAGGTGGACGGTAACGGATGCGATTGGCATCGGCATGCCTTCTGAGGAGAACTTAGGTGAAAGTGTCAAAACTTCTTCGTTTGAAGCAGGTTTTACAAAGAGGAATAGCGCACCGAGTCCCAATACTAAATTGGTTCAGACGGATGACAAAAAGTATCGGGTATGGGTGAAAGTAATCGAGTAAAATGAAAGGACCGCCTGCGCGGTCTTTTTTTCATTGTCTGCCAAGTAGAATCACGAAATAGACAACCATCGCAAGCAATCCAAGCGGTACACCGACACGCGCCCATTCGCCACTGCGAATATTGAGTTTACCAGCCGCAATGATATTCGGGATATTTCCGGGAATCAACATCCCGCCACTAATTAACAAGCCAAGTAAGAGCGCTTGGATCGTTGATGCGTCCATCGCGGGACTGATTTCCGCAGCAGCAAGTGTCGCGTTGTCGAGTACAGCTGAAATCATATTGATCCAGTAAAGTGTTAATGGCTGAAGATCGAGTAAGTAAAGGGTGATCAATGGCTCAAATCCCGCACCGAGCAATGTCAATGCCAAAACAAATATATACACTTTTACGCCGCGTCCGAAAATACTTATGTACGACTCTGCCGCTTGTCCGGAAGAACGGTACCGCGAGCGGTTGCGTGGGCGAATCAGGAAGAATGCGAGCAGTCCAAAGACGAAGACACCGGCTATAATATCGGTTCCAAGCAAGTTCATTAGGTAATAAAAATCTTCATCCAATTTATTCGTCGCAATCGTCGATAGTGGCTCACCGATTGGTGTCAGCACCGCGCCCATGCCGATTGCGTAACACGCCAAGATCACAAAACGAATTTCTGAACGTCGGTCCATTTGCAAGACGGACGCGATGGCCACGAGGACTAACGCTGCAATAATGGCCGTGATAATACTAGAAATCAATCCCAATCCCATAATAATTAGCGCCAAGAATAATCGGAATGGAATGATTCGGCTGCCTGCTACTACCGCTTTCTCAAATGGATGTCGTATCCAGCGAAAGACTATTCCCGCCACAAGAACGGCGAGCGTAATATGCAATGGATCGCGTAATGCCTTATTCCATAACTCCCACTCCAACACCCCACTAACAAATGCCGCAGCACACCCCATAACGAATAAAAACAGTTCCAAATTACGTTCAATACGAGGGACCGTAAACGGCAGCAATAACACCAAACCTAAAATAATGAGCAAACCAGTGACCATAGGCATCCCCTTTCACCAATCTTTCTTCTACACTGTATGCAAAAAGCCGATTCATCTTGCATAGAGTCTGAATAGAATAGATAAAGAGGAGGGACACGCATTGGAAGTTTCAGATATTGTACTGATCCCTGTTATTATCGGGTTAACGGAAATTCTGAAGATGAATGGATTGCCGAAGAAACTGATTCCAATCTTTTCCTTACTATTAGGCATAGGTGGCGGGATTTTCTACTTGTTTCCAAATGATTGGAAGTCTGGGATACTGGGCGGAATTATTATGGGATTGTCGGCGAGCGGATTGTATTCGAGTGGGAAGACGATTGTTGAGAAACCACCGTGTGATGGGGAAGATGAGAAGTGATTTCTATAGAAGAGAACCCCCTGTTTATGTCGTTACTGGACATGAATGAGGGGGTTCTTGTATGTTAATTATATGGAATGCAAAGAAGCCGAAACCAAAACCAATCTTTCTTTGAAACGCTTTGTTTATTTAGGACCACCGGTATCGTTATGTATGATGGTAATTGGCTTACCTTTTTTCTTTTTATAACTTGAATCACTATACATTTGAATTTCGTGTTTAACTTGGAAAACGTGACCAGCCATACGCATAGATCGTTTATCAATAAAGTAAGCCGTTTTCATATTCTCACTTATAATGACAGTGGCGAATGCGGAGAGAGGTGCAGTGTAAGGAAGTGGAATAGCCAATAATGAACCTAGTGCTGCAATTCCGCCTTTAGCTAATATGTCATTAGCCCTTGTGCTTCTTTTTTTGGTATCGACGTAAATCCAACTTGAAGCTTCGGCTTTACTGGTAACTAACTGAACACCATTGTTGTCCTTTGTCAAATTGACTGGCGCTAAAGATAAGCTAAACATCATTAGTGCAGCAGTACCTGTAAGTACAATTTTTTTCTTAAGCAATTTCATTTCTTCGTCCCCCTACTATATTAGTATTGCAATTAAATAGTTTACTATATTATTTTACTACACTATTTTTTTTATAAAAAGAGGCTTAAAGGATTAAAAAATAGATTTAAATACCAGTCTTTAGTTGTAGTTTTATAACTAGCCTAACTACTCTGTCTATTGATTTCACCCCGCAAAAACTATAGGAACCAGGTGAAAATCCTGAGCTTTCCGGCCACTGTAATGGGGAAAAAATGACACTAAGTCAGGAGACCTGCCATAGAAAGTAAGCATGACACCTTCATGGTCCCCATCTCATTCAGGGAGTGGGGGTTTTTTGATTTCAAAACCACACTGCCACTGAAAAAACTGCTCCTTCTAATTTCAATGAAAAGGTAGGGGCTTCCACGCTAGACGTCGTCACTGTAAATCATTTGGACGATTCTCTCATTCCCCAGGAAATGAACGTGATGCTAAATGGTAAGCAACTGAATGATTTTACAGCCGAAATCACGTTCATTAAAGGTATGAACGACATTCAATTCCAAGGTCGCCGCAGGTTTGGTCGTCGTAGTAATAAGTAGAATGAAAAAAAGAAGGCGTTAAAGAGAGTAGAGCGATATAATGAAGAAAGATCTAGTAGCCGTAGCATTCATCCTCTTTATCGTTGGGTAGCTTGGAAGATTCGATCGGTGTAAGAATAGTGTTTGATATAGATCAACGAGATCACGGAAGACATCGTAGACGCTGTGAACATGAACAACAGGAGGAACTAAACAATGAGCAATCCATCAACACACGTACTCAATGAAATGAAAAAAGTAATGAACGGTAAAGACGACGTCATCCAAAATGTGTGGATGACGTTCCTAGCTGGCGGACATGTATTGCTAGAAGATTTACCGGGAGTTGGGAAAACGACACTCGCGAAAGCATTCAGCCGAGTCGTCGGTCTCGATTCGAACCGCATCCAATTCACACCGGACGTCGTCGCGTCTGACGTCATTGGATTCACGATGTTCGACAAAGAGAAAAACGAATTCGTCTTTAAAGAAGGCGCGGTCATGTGCAACTTATTGCTCGGCGATGAAATCAACCGGACATCTTCGAGAACGCAAGCAGCGCTCCTTGAAGCGATGCAAGAGAAACAAGTAACAGTCGACGGCGTGACCTATCCGCTGCCCGCGCCGTTTCACGTCATCGCGACGCAAAACCCGTACGGCACAATTGGTACACAACCACTACCAACTGCGCAACTCGACCGTTTCATGACGAAATTGAGCGTAGGGTATCCCGATTTTGAAGACCAAGTAGCCATGCTGAGAAATCGTCAACAGGCAGATCCATTATCTTCACTGACACAAATTATCACGAAAAACGAATTGCTTGCGCTACAACATCAAGTACAGAACCTATTCATTGACGATGAAATCTTGCGCTACGTCACGGCACTGACCGAGAAAACGAGAAATCATTCATCGATCCATCAAGGAATCAGCCCGCGTGGCGCACTCGCTCTTTGTCAGATGGCGAAAGCACATGCCTTTTTACAACAACGCGACTACGTCATTCCGGAAGATGTCCAGGCTGTGTGGTTGCCGACAAGCCGACACCGCATCGTCATGTCAGGCGTACCTGGTACTGCACATGAACAGGATGCGCTACTTGAAAACTTACTGCACAGTGTTGCTACGCCCGATCAAGCAATGCTTGCGACATTTTAATGGCTGATCGTATGAAAGGGACACTACTCATTAGCGTCGTGTGGCTGCTGTTTACGCTCGCGTTTTTCATCTTCACGACGACGCATTTCGCTCTATTATTCGCAGTCGGTTCTCTCATTGTATGGCTGTGGCTCGTGTTGAGCGTCTATCTCGTCAAAGGAAAAATTCAATGCGAGATTATCACGGCGAATGAAATCTATAAAAATGAACAAATGAGCTATCAACTGCGCGTACAAAATACGAGTCGCATACCCGTTACACACCTACAAATACATCTCGTCACCGAGCATCTATTTACAGGCAGACAAGAGAGTCATCAGCACGACTTGTCCATCCGAGCGAAAAGTACGGAAGAATTTTCGTTCGTGTTGCCGCGGAACTATATGGGACAAGTGAATATACGAATCACACAACTGACGATCAAAGACAGTTTCACGTTCTTCCGTTCGATGCAGAAAATGGATACGCAATCCGCACTATTGATCATGCCGAATCCGTATTTACTAAAACTTCAACGCATTGAGCAAAATCAACATGTGCTACAAACGTCAGGCATGATTCCGATGAAGAAAATTAATGGCGAAGAGCTTGTGGAATTGTCGGTGTACAAACCGGGCGACTCAGTCAAACAAATTCACTGGAAACTATCAAGTAAAGTCGATGATGTACTAGTCAAACAGTATGAAACGCTGACAGGGAATGCCGTTATGATGACGATCGATTTTACATCGTTTACCAATCGCTTGGCACTCTATGATGAATTCATCGAGACGTTTTCCGCTCTGCTTTATTCCTATGTCGCAGGCGATCACGAAGTCCAGCTTCTAGTAGATCATTCGACAGGTGAGCAGTTGAAGATCAACAATGAACGGGATGCAGCGAACGCTATAAAAGAAGTGTTGACGAGAAGTGCCGCGCAAGTTTCGATGTCGGATGAACAGTGGAAAAGGCTCAAACAAACCTATCCAAACTGTATTGTATTGACGACCAATAGTGCGCGTAGTACCGACTACCAGACCGTCGTGATCTCGAATCAGAAGGAGGGATCCGTCGCATGAAATGGCTAGATGGAGTAGTTGCGTATTGTGTCATTGTAGCGGCATTCCTCGTAATCCGTTCGATGCTGTTGCCAGAGATGAGTAGCGTTCCCGCGCTCATTCTCGTCTTGCTGTGGATGGTCGCGCGTATACAGTGGAAACAGCGTGGCGGCGACATCGTCTTGATTGCGAGCGTAGTTTTCAGTTTGATTTTCCTATCAACGTACATAGACGACGTGAAACGAACGATCAACGCGTTGTTCATCGCACTCTCAGAACACAAACATATTTATATGGATCTATTATCCGTCAATGAAACGACTTCGTGGCTAAACGGCATGATCCTCGGTCAAATTGCTTTGCTGATCGGCAGTGCCATGTATTATGCCATCGCAAATCAAAAACGTTGGATTCCTGTTGCGCTCGCTATCGTGATTTGGTCGATACAAATACTTCTCGGCACATCACCCGCATTGATCCTTGATATTCTATTTTTCACGGTGCTGATTCTGGCGTTGCTGTATATGAATCAACTACCCGTACGCTGGTGGAAACGGATTGCGGTCGTGCCTATTTCATTGGTTGTGCTGATGTTCGTCTATACGTCGATGAATCCAAACGGTGATGAAGAGTTTACAGGTAGTTCGAAAATGGAAGACAAAGTACGTTATCAAGGCGAGAAGTGGCGCTATTATACAGGCGAAGAGCCCGTATTGACAGCCGGAAACTTCCATCGACTTTCCACGTTTACACCTTACGACCATACCGCGCTAAAAGTCGCAATGGAAAATCCGAGTCCTCTGTATTTAAAAGGATTCGTCGGTTCGACTTACACGCCGAGCGGCTGGAAGGAAATCGATGGAGAAGCGTATAGGGAAGAGAAGTCACTGCTTGAAGCATTACAAAAGGAAGATTTCACCGGAGCGAAACAACTGAGCTTGGCAGCAGAAAGTAGTTTGCCGGATGAGTACGCAGAAGCGAAACTTATCATTCAAAACGTCGCTGCTTCCAGTCGGTATATTTACGCACCGTATGAATTAGCAGACATAGATGCCGATCTTGTCCGTTCCAAACAAGCCGACGCGCTCCATGCGACAGGGGTTTTCGGCAGGCGTACAGTGGAAATGAACTATATGCTGACGCCGTACACCGATTATCCGCAAATCGCGAATGCAGTATACGCAACAAAAGACACCGACTATTTACGTCGTGAAAGTCATTATAACCAATATGTCTACAACAACTATCTCGCGGTGCCGCAGGACAGTTGGAACGTATTGCGTAATCATTTGAATGAAAGCGTACTCGATGCGGAAACACGTTTACCGTACGAACAAGCGATTCAGGAAGTGGAACGTTTCCTCGCACAGTCGATGAGTTATAACGAACATGCCGAACCGATAAAAGATCAGGATTTCGTAACGGGAATTCTGGAAGAGTCGAAAAAAGGCTATTCCGTTCACTATGCGACAGTTGCTACATTGGCATTCAGAATGCTCGGCACGCCTGCGCGTTATGCGGAAGGCTATATCGTCGGACTAGATGACGTGAAAGATGTACCGTCATTCAGTGAAATCAACGTCAGTGAGAAAAATGCCCATGCGTGGACAGAAATCTATGTCGATACGGTCGGCTGGGTGCCGATTGAAGTGACACCGGGGTATGCTGAGAAAATGCCGAAGATCAATAAACAAGACTATCCAGCACCGGGCGGATCCGATTCACCGGACGAAAATGGCGGAAGCACGGCTGAACCTGAACCGAATGACACGACAGAAGTGCAACAAAATCTAGAAGAACCAGAAAACACGCAAAAAGTGAATCCAAACACGGTTTTGTGGTTCTGGCTGAATATTGTCATTGCGTTAGTTATATTCATCCTGTTCGTGCTGTACGTCTTGAGAAAAAGAAAACGTCAACAAAAACTCCAAGTGAAAGATTATCGATTAGCTGTTGTACACCATGTACAGCTCATGGTGCAGATGCTAGAGAAAGAACAAGTCGTCGCGAAGCTGCCTTCATTCGAAACGCTACCTGAAGCAGTTGGCAAGATCGATCCGCAACTTCGACAGGACTTCGAGGACGGGTTGAAAATCTATCAAAAAGCTAAGTACAGTCCACATGGCGTGACCCATGAAGAACGCGCGAAGGTAGAAAAGTTATATGCGCATGTTCATACTGCGGTGAGGAAGTCGAAAAAAGGATTGAAGAAATTACGATTTATCGTACGTCATCAATAAATAGTGGAATTGAGAAAAGCATCGCATACCGCGGTGCTTTTCTTTTTGAAAATGGATAGAGTAGAAATGGATAGAACAAAGTTAAATCAATTTGAAACCTTCGAAAAAGTGAACCCTTCTGCACTTTATGAACGTATGAATAGTAGAGTGAAGCTTGATCTGTATACGGTTTATTTCAAGGAATAATGAAATACAACTGAAATACAAAATGGAGATATAAAAACGACTAGGGGGATTTTAAATGGAAGTATATCAAGCTACGATTGCGGATTTAGAAGGTGTAGCGAATTTATTCAATGCATACCACGTGTACTATGAACAACCTTCAGACGTGGAAGGCGCAAGAAATTATATAAAAGAACGTCTGGAAAATAAAGAATCTGTAGTATTTGTGGTGAAGAACAACCAAATGTACGTCGGTTTCACACAACTGTATCCTACTTTTTCATCCATTTCGATGAAAAAATCTTGGATACTAAATGATATGTTTGTAGATCCAGAAGCCCGAAAACAAGGAATTGGTCAAACACTTTTACAAAAGGCGAAAGACTATGCACGTGAAACAGGCGCAAAAAGTATTGTGTTGGAGACGGCACCAGATAACTACACGGCTCAAAAACTATATGAGAAAAACGGGTATGAGCGCGATACACAATTTTATCATTATGAATTAAGCTTATCTTACTAGGTAAATGATTAGTTCTTTCGTCAACAGGTGGGGGCCTAGTATATATAATCTGGTCTTAAGTAGTTAGGAGATTAGAGAGGTGGATAGTGGATGACATATAAATGGAAAGTAGAAAATTTCATATTTGATAGCTTGTTCGAAGCGGATGTTTGGGCTGATTCAATAGCGAATGAAATGTATGCAAAACTGTACGATGGCTATGAAACGTCTGATTATAAAATAGCGTATGCTTTAGCTTTTAGACTTGCGGAGACAAGGGAATTTAGGGTGATTACAGAAAGGTCAATAGACGATAGATATAAAGTTTGGGTAATGCCTTCTAAGAACTGAAGAATATTTACATTTTAAAAATGGGTGCGCCAAAAGAATAGTACAAGATTTTTAGATACGAGGTGGAATATGTTTAGACTGAAATGGAGTAAAGTGAAAAAAATTTTCACCTGTGATTGTTACAAGATCGGATAAATTATCATATTATTAATTATCTCAAAGCCCAAAATCAATTAGGATAGGCTGTTATCACAGTGTATAAACAAGAAAAACAAAGTATGAGTACAATTACTGCGGAAAGGGCAATGTATAAAAGAGATTGGGATAGTAGAGAGAAACAAAATATTGAATACGATATCGATGAACAAGATTTACATGTAGAAGTTTCATTACAAGCTCATGAAATAGTTAAAGCAGAGGGTATCTTAGCCCAATATTATTTTTTTGGTGCATTGGAGGAGTACTTGAACTCGCCAATAGAAGCATCTTTAAGTTCACGTGATGTCTATTTGAAAATCCTAGCTATAGTGGACAGAGGAGTAGGTAAGAGAACATTGCGGAAACTACATGATACGATTGAATGTGAGAATGAGAGTATTCAATACTTTTTTAAATTGAGATGTGGCGCTGATGGGATAAGTTTTGATTAAGGGTTTGGGTATTCTGTAAAGTTCTAAGCTACAAAAGAATTGCTCGCTGCATGAGGAGGGATATCATGAACGATCTTGTATTGATTTCATTACTTGTATTGCTAGTGATACGTAATTTCATAAAAGACAAAGAAACTTGGAGAGAGATTAAAAAACTACATACAAGCCAACTTATAGGTGTGACGATCAATTTTATTCTTACGGTACTAGCTATAACGACCCTCATTTTTTACGGTGGAAATTGGTTGGCGGCAAAGTTTTCGAATTTCTTTTTGCAGTCTTTCTCTTTCATCGTCATAGTTTTCCTTGTTCTATCCTGCATTGGAACGCTATCAGATAAGGCGATGAATAAGATAACGAATGGAGCCCTCCCGAAAAAATGAAAGGTTATTCTATTAACAGGCATAATTCTTCAATAAGGATTATGCCTGTTCTCATAAAGCTAACCATTTTATTAAGTTTAAGAATTACTAGATAGTAATTCAGTTTGGGTGACGTCATCTAGAGAGGAAGTCATATAAATGGATCAAGCTTAGAATAGGTCCGAAAACAGCACGCATAATCCCGCAACCAAAGACATGATGGTTGTATTTTCTTCATTTACGTTCGTTTGTTTTGCTATCATCATTGCCCTTTTAATTTACGATGTACTTACAATACAAAATCTACTTTCGTTTGATCGACCAATCGAATCTCTCATGATTTTAGGTGTTGCATCTATTGCCTTATTACTATTCGGAGTCGTCTTGACTTTAACTATTCCATCGAATTTTATCGACGATAACAATCATACATACCAAGACGATTCACTACCAAGGATTTTTACTCTTATGTTTATAGCAGCACTGTTTGAAGAGACATTATTTAGGGGCATCATTCAAAATGTACTTTTCTTATATACATCCCACGAGTGGACGGCCATTCTATTAACGACCGGATTATTTTTGGTCTTTCATATCCAATATTTTAAAAAGCCCATTATGTTACTGATATCAGCATTCCGAGCGTAGTTTTTGGTTCGATCTATTTTAAAACAAATAATCTGCTAGTACCGATATTTGTTCATTTCATCATGAATATTGGGATGACGTTTTTATTTAAATACAAATTAATACGCTTTAAGAAATGAACACACCATTAACGGGTCGGAGTATATATATACATAATAACGAACATATTATGGATAAAAGGAAGCTAATCGATTTCTCGATAGAATTATATAATTAAATTGTCTAGGAGGAATGAACATACACATACAGGATATCCATCCGCTATCAACCGACAATAATAAATGGAATGCCATTCAAACCAATTTAAAAGAAAAGATAAGTAAGGTAAACAGATTGACTGCTACTGATATCCAGTTCATTGCGGGTGTGGATGTAGCTTACTGGGAAGATGAAGGAATTGAATGGGGTGTTTGTAGCATAATCGTCATGGACTATGCGACAAAGGCGGTGATTGAAGAAACACATAGCAACGGAATGGTCGTAGTCCCTTATATACCAGGATATTTGGCATTTCGGGAACTTCCCCTAGTGATTGAAGCGGCCCAAAAGCTTACACATACGCCAGATCTATTTATGTTTGATGGCAATGGCTATTTGCATCCGCGGCATATGGGAATCGCAACGCATGCTTCTTTCTTTCTAAATAAACCAACGATCGGTATTGCCAAAAGTTACTTGAAAATAGCTGATGCCGAATTTGAAATGCCCAAAAATAGGGCGGGCTCTTTTGCGGATATCATCATTAATAACAAGATATACGGCAGAGTTTTACGAACACATCAAGATGTAAAACCTATATTTGTTTCATGTGGGAACTATATAGACTTACCAACGGCCACTACTATCACGGAGGCATTAATAAATAGCGAAAGTCGATTACCTATCCCGGTAAGGCTGGCAGATTTGGCAACAAAGAAAAATAGAAGACAGCTACGGAACAATAAATGAGATGCTTTTATTAATAAGAAAAAGCCATACCCTCCACAAGCGGAGAGAATGACTTTCCTACATACATCGCAAAACTACGTATTACAGTTTTGCCCAACGTTCCTCTAACCAATTCATAAATTCTGCACCTTTATCGCCTTCATACGCATCAAAGACATCTACACGCATACGTTTTAATTTATCCGCAAAGTCTGCCACAGTATGATCCTTCGGCAAGCTCTTTTTCACGCGAAGAAAGATTTTGTCTGTGTTTTTGATAATATCAAAGCGTGCTGGTGATGGCTTCTCTACGTCCTCGCCAAACGCCACAAGTGCCTCATAAGCTGCTAATTGCACCTGGTGGACAGTATCATGCTGCATGCGATTTTTTAATAAATCTATGACTTTGTCATGTTGATAATCCGATAATATGTTGACTGCTTCCAAACGCTCTCGCCAGCTAGACGTATAATTGGCCTGTTTCTTTAATGATTGATACTGCTCAGGTAATGCTGTTTCAAACTGTTTCAAGTAATTGCACCTCTTTTTTTACTAAAGGAAGAATGGATTCTTCTTCTGCTGTTCTTATTATACGTTGTATGGGTGAAAATAGCGATGGATTGCTGGTTAGGATATTTAGAGAAGATAGAAAGCAGAATTTGCTTCAGCAGAAAACTATCGAAAAAGACATTATCTATAAAAGATAATATAAAAGTTTTGAAATTTTTTCGCTTTCTCCTTATCTACATTGCAAAAAACAGACGGCAACCTGAATATAATCAGGTTATTTAAGAATAAAAGGAGAGAAATAAAGCGAAAAGAATAATCAAGACAGCTCTGGTCGCATTGCTGATTGCGCGTAGCTTACCATTATCTAGCTCGGCAGCAGTCAAGCAATTGTTTAAAGATGTACCTTCGTCGAAGCATTTCGCACAGGCGGTAAATGAGCTGGCAGAGCGCGATATTATCGGAGGATATCCGGATAGTACGTTCAAACCGAGCCATTCGATTACGAGAGGATAAGCTGCAGCGATTATTGGGAAGATAATCAAGCTTGATACAGACATTATCAAGAATCCTAATTTCAAAGACGTGTCTAAAGCGAACGGCTATTATAAAGCGATCGCTGCGATGGCGGGAAAAGGGATTATCGGAGGCTATGGGTACGGACGATACGATTCGAATGATCCGCGATCAAACGAGGTCAAATGGCATTGAACTGGGCATTACAGCGGGAACGACGCCTTCCACATTTAGCTCGAATAGAGAAATTACGAGAGGGAAAGCAGCGAAGATGATCAAAGCTACTGAAGATGTGAAGCCCTCAAATGTGGTGATGTTCGAAACAAGTGATATTGGATGGGAATTCATCCAATCGATTACAGACCGTGAAATCAGTTCTGGTTTATTCAAAGTGGTATTCGATACGCACTTTGAAGGACCAGCCGACAGATTCATATGGTAGAGTGGACAAATACGATATCGGAAAGTACAGCATTAGATCTAAGAATTATGAGCAGATCTCCGATATTACAAGGGAGCAGGGTGCCAATATGTTCTACTTCACCGGCAAATCGGCAGGCTACGATGAGATTGAATACGAGCATATAGTCATCAGGGACAGATTTTGTGAAGGTTCCAACCACACAGGTCAATGTTTTACACCTGTTTATACTGGCGTATTTGTAAAGGTTGAACAGATTGGGTCGATCATTCATGTAGAGGCTGGGGGCGTGAAGGAGTCGGATCATTGAGAAGTGTATGTGACGATGAGAAGTAATGTACCAGGTCTACACAAAATTTAGAATAGTATCGAGACCTGGCACCTCTTTACGTATTGATATACTTAATAGTTGCTTCATAAATAGCTGGAGCCATGATTCGGGAACAAGTAACATTAATGTTTCTGAAAGCGTTGGGTATTCCCTAGCTAGATAATTCGACCGTTACCTCTAAAGAGATTTTGAAACAATCGATATATTATAAGATACCGGCAACGATTAATGAGAGAGTGTAAACATAAAACTAGATTAAAGAGTTTTCAACAAATAAATTTGATGATTTTCACTCGAAAAAACCACTCTCCTGTAAACTGCAATAGCTGAAAAGCCTATCGCAGTTCTTGCTGCCTGAAAAAGGCAGAATGCTCACTCAATGCCGTACTCTCGAATCTTTTTATAGAGCCATGTCCGACTAATTCCGAGATCTCGGCTCGCTCTTGCTTTATTTCCATTGGCCATGACCAGGGCGGATTCGATCCTCTCTTTTTCACTGTGCTTATATACGGCAACGGTATCTTGAGAATACGAGAGTGCACTTTGCGAGCTTTCGATGCGATGAGAAGTAGATGATCCGAGGCTTTTTGGTATATGGTGGACATCAATATAACCATCTTCCGTTAAATTTGCGGCGCGTTCGATAATATTATGCAACTCTCTTATGTTGCCGGGCCATTGATAGCTGATGAGTTTCGTCATAGCGGAATGTGTAATTCCTTGCAAATCAAATTCAGATTTTTTCAGTCTATTGATTATTG
Source organism: Sporosarcina sp. P34 (assembly GCF_002743375.1). Taxonomy (GTDB): domain Bacteria; phylum Bacillota; class Bacilli; order Bacillales_A; family Planococcaceae; genus Sporosarcina. The sequence continues at coordinate 19,156 of NZ_PDZC01000016.1, read as the reverse complement.
AATGTACGATATCCGGCAAATCATCCAGCCGCTTTCTCAGGGGAGGAATATCGATTCTAATAACATTCAGACGATAAAATAAGTCCTCTCGAAACTTCCCTTCGCTAACTAGCTCTTCCAAGTTTTTATTTGTAGCTGCAATAATCTTGGTTTGCAAATTGACAACACGATGCCCACCAATAGGTTCGAACTCTTTTTCTTGCAAGACACGCAAAAGTTTTGATTGAAGAGCAAGCGGCATATCCCCAATTTCATCCAGGAAGAGTGTGCCGTTTTGTGCCATTTCAAGTTTCCCTTTTTTCCCTCCTTTTTTTGCCCCTGTGAATGCTCCGTCTTCGTAACCAAAGAACTCAGATTCCATCAATTCGTGTGGTATAGCCGAGCAATTCACCTGAATGAATCTTCCCATTTGTGAAGAGGATGCATGGATACCGTGTGCAAATAATTCTTTTCCGGTCCCACTTTCTCCAAGTAATAGTACTGTCGAAGTACTGCTGGCAGCTGAAGCAGCTGTGTTTTTCGCTTGTTGGATAATATAGGATTCCCCAACGATATCGGCGAATGAATATTTCGTTCCTTTTAAATCACCGAGCTCTTTTTGGTAGTGACTCAGTTGCTGTTCCAGTGTTGATACCTTTTTTAAAGCTTCTTGTAACTGCTTTAAGCCTCGATACGTTACTTTGCATATCCCTCCAATAATTTGTTCATTGTTTTTAATAGGTCGAATCGTAATAAGACATTGTGTATCATGAATTAATTTAGCTGAATTTGTTATCTTTACACCGGTGGATAATACTTCGGAGAAACCTAATTCTGGAAACCACTCTGAAGCCGGCTTTCCTAGAATCTCATTCTCGTTGACAGAAAATAAGTCGCTGAAGCCTTTATTGACCATAGTAATGACTCCATCATAATCGACTAAAATCAATCCATCATAGGCCATCTCTATCGCGCTGTGCAACTTTTCTTCCCATTCTTTCGAGAATCGTAATTCATTTGCGATTTTCTCGAAATTGGTCCAGTCATCCGTGATAACCATCGAGCCTACTAATTTTTCTTTCTCGTATAAGGGGTAGCACTGAACAATTAAAATGTGGTTGTGGAGCTGTATTTTCTTTTTCATGACAGGTTTATTTTGTTCTAGAACTCCCACCAACAAGTCGTTTATTTCTTCTAGCCCATGTATCTCCTTGATCGACAAATTTTCACTAGCCGTCATATGCAAAAGGTCCTCGGCAATCGGATTGGCTGTTGTAATGATGAAGTTTTTATCGACAGAGAAAAGTCCAAAACTCATATTCTCAAAAATCAATGAAAGTTGGCTCTGAATCCGTTCATAGCTCAAGTCGTAAGCCCATAAGATCTGCGCAGTAGAAAGGAGACCTATAGGTTTTGAGAATTCATCCACAATAGGTGCATGACCAATATTATTCTTAAGCAATAATGTTCTAGCGGTAGTAAGCAACATCTCTGGCTTAAGATATACGGGGTTTTTTGTTAGAAAACTGGATATGGCTTCTTTTGTAGTGGCTCCTTCTCTCAATGCTTGTAACAATTTATTTTTAGTAATTATAGTAGTTAGTTTAGAAGACTCATCTACTACAGGGATAATGTGGGAATCGATTTCTGAAAACAGAATGAGAGCAGTTTGTATAGATTGATCAGCTGTACAAACTGGAAAGTCTCTTATCATGACATCTTGAACTAGCATTTGATCACCTCTATTAACATGTTTAACTAATCAAAATAATCATACTATATGTAAACTTAGTTTACAACAATGTGTAAACCCCATCACATGGTGAACAGTCAAGTTTACAGAAAAGTGTACACTTTTTATTTCAGACTCTTTATTCCACTTGATATACCGGCATTTTAAGAACTGGCATGGTTCTTGCAAATAATAAAAGTGTAAATAAATTTCTTATAAAACTAATTAATTCTTAGGAGGATGAATGAGATGCGAGTAGATATGAAAATAGAAGATGAGTTGAATTTGTTTCGCAAATCAATTCAAGGATTTGCAAAAAAAGAATTGGAACCCGAGTATTTGGGATGGGAGAAAGGTGGAAACATACCACGTGAACTCTGGAATCGCTTAGGTGATGAGGGTTTACTGAATATTGATATACCTGAAAAATATGGAGGTACGGGTGCACCGTTCATCTATTCATCAATCGTAGTGGAAGAGCTAAGCTACTTACAATATCCTGCAATAGCAGGGAACATCTCTGTCCATTCGAATATAGTAGCCCACTATATTTTGACTTCAGGAACGGTAGAACAGAAAAATCATTATTTACCTAAAATGGCGACAGGCGAGTTGATCGGTGCAATCGCCATGACAGAGCCCAATGCAGGAAGTGATCTTCAAGGAATCAAAACATCAGCTGTTTTTGATGAATCAAAAAACATGTATAAATTGAATGGATCGAAAACATTTATCAGCAATGGCCAACATTGTGATTTTGTTATTGTAGCGGCCAGAACAGACTTAAGTGTTGCAGGTTCGCGTGGTACTACACTATTCATTGTAGACTTACCAACTGTAGGGTTTGTGAAAGGTAAAAACCTTGAAAAAATAGGTCTCCATGCAAGTGATACTTCGGAACACTTTATGGAAGATGTGTTTGTACCTAAAGAAAAAGTATTAGGGAATTTAAATCGAGGATTTGAAATCTTGATGAAAGAACTTCCAAAAGAGCGACTCATTCTGGCGATAGGGGCGCAAGGCGCTATGGAAGGAATTATGGAACTAACTATCAAATATGCAAAAGAGCGTGAAGCATTTGGTAAGCCGATCAGTCAATTCCAGAATACTCGTTTCCGAATGGCCGAAATGAAAACAGAAGTGCGTATACACCGAGCATTTGTGAATGAATGCTTGGAACTGATTGAACAAGACAAGTTGGATACAGAAACTGCTAGTATGGCGAAGTTGTCATGTACAGAAGCACAAGGAAGAATCGCTGACGGCTGTCTGCAAATGTTCGGAGGCTATGGATATATGCAAGAATACCCTGTAGCAAGAGCCTTTGTCGATGCTCGGGTTCAAAGGATTTACGGTGGAACATCTGAGATCATGAAAGAGATTATCGGTAAAAGTATTTTCGGCAAGTAAAAGGAGTGACAGATAGAATGGGAATATTACAAGGATTGAAGATACTTGATTTCTCAACACTTTTACCCGGTCCCTATGCAACCATGATGCTTGCGGATATGGGGGCGAAGGTGATTCGTGTAGAATCACCTTCACGAACAGACTTAGTAAGAGAAATGAAGCCTATGGATTCACTTGGAAAATCAGCTGCACATGGACATCTTAATCGATCGAAAAAGTCGTTGGCGTTAAACTTAAAATCACCGGAGGCGGTGGAGATTGTTAAAGAATTAATCAAAGAGTATGATATCGTGATTGAACAATTTAGGCCAGGTGTCATGAAGAGATTCGGACTGGATTATGAATCGCTCAGTCAAATCAATCCTAAATTGATATATTGTTCGATCACAGGATATGGCCAGACAGGACCTTATAAAATGAGGGCGGGTCATGATAATAATTATCTATCAGTGGCGGGTGTGGTGGATTATTCTAGACGCAAAGACGAATTACCAGCACCGGCGGGAATCCAAATAGCTGATATTGCGGGTGGTTCCATGCATGCGGTTATTGGTATATTGGCAGCATCATATTCTCGAGAACGGAGCGGCAAGGGGCAAGCAATCGATATTAGTATGACAGATACCACGTTTGCGCTCAATGCATTCCATGGTTCAGGATACCTTGCTGGAAACAGAGAGCCTGAAGCGGAAAAGCATATGTTGAATGGCGGGTCCTTCTATGACTTTTATGAAACCAAAGATCATCGTTTCTTCTCGGTAGGGAGTATAGAGCCACAATTCAGGAAATCGATATGCGAGGCACTGGGTAAAGAGGAATGGATTCACAAAGCGCTCAGCGAGGAAGAAGAAGACCAGATAGCATTTAAAAATATGCTAAAGGATAGTTTCCTTGAAAAAGATTTCGATGAATGGCTAAAAATCTTCAATCAGAATCTTGACGCATGTGTAGAACCTGTACTTACCTTTGCTGAAGCTTGCAATCATCCCCAACTCAAAGCAAGAAAGATGATTGTTGACGTACCGCAATCGAATGGTACTCCACAGCCACAAATAGCTTCTCCAATCAAGTTTTCATCCGGCGATCCTGTTTACCACCATGCAGGAGTAGATGCGGGAGTGCATACCGAAGAAATTTTATTGGGTGCAGGTTTTACTTTAGAACAAATTGAAGATTGGAAGAAGACGGATGTTTTCAATTAAAGGGAGGATGCAAAATGGATAGTGAATCAGTAATCTATGAAAAAAGAAATCAAACAGCCTGGATTTATCTAAATCGTCCCGATGAAATGAATTCTATCGGCAAAGAGTTGTTGTATGGTGTGGCAAACGCAGTGGATCAGGCGGAACGGGATGAGGACGTACGAGTAGTAGTTCTATCCGGAAAAGGAAAAGCTTTTTGTGCAGGGGCCAATTTAAAAGAGCTGGTAAATGATTTAGAAATGAAACAATCAAAAGAACCTGCACTACTGGATTTAGTGGATACACTTTACGGCAGATTGGAAAAGTTGAGTAAGCCACTGATTGCTGCTTTGAATGGTTTGACTCTCGCTGGGGGATTGGAGATTGCGATGACTGCAGATTTTATTATAGCTTCTGAAAAAGCCAAGATAGGAGATGCTCATGCAAACTTTGGTGTACTGCCGGGGGCTGGGGGTGCAGTAAAACTACCGAGAAAGATCGGCGTGAATCGTGCAAAATATTTATTGTTTACGGGAGATTTTATAAGTGCCCAACAAATGAAAGAGTATGGATTAGTGCAAGAAGTCGTACCGGCAGAAGGATTGGAAAGAGTTGTCCAAGAAATCGCTGACAAAATTTCTGAAAAGAGTCCTCTAGTTCTTAAAAAGATGAAACAGCTCGTTGCCGATGGATTGGAGCAACCGATTGATATTGCACTAAAACAAGAATTGCTATCTTTAAAAGCGCATACAAGTACGTATGATATGGCGGAAGGATTGGCTGCTTTTAGCGAAAAACGCAAACCGGTATTTAAAGGATATTAATCTATAGAGGAGTGAACGTAATGGATATTAATAATAAAGTAGCCATCATAACTGGTGGTGCTTCAGGACTGGGGCATAGCACAGCAAGAAATTTGGTTGCACGAGGTGCGAAAGTGATGATTTTTGATGTTAATGAAGAAAATGCTCAGAAAGTTTGTGATGAATTAGGAAAGAATTCATTCTATGCAACCGTCGATGTAACTGATGAGTCGTCTGTACGGGCAGGAATCGAAAAAGCGATGAACCATTTCGGAGCCATACATATCTGCGTGAATTGTGCAGGTGTAGGGACACCACAAAAAACATTAGGACGCTCAGGTCCTGCTCTCTTGGAGAATTTTAAAAAAGTAGTGGATATTAACTTAAACGGCACATTCAATGTATTACGTTTGGCTGCACAGGAAATGGTGAAGAATGACCGGTTAACTGATTCGGGAGAAAAAGGGATTATTGTGAATACAGCTTCGGTCGCTGCATTTGATGGACAAATGGGGCAAGCAGCTTATGGAGCGAGTAAAGCAGGAATTGCAGGAATGACACTACCTGTGGCCCGCGATCTATCAGGTCATGGTATTCGAATCAATACAATTGCGCCAGGACTATTCCGCACACCTTTAGCAGAAACGCTTGACCAGAAAGTCATTGACAAGCTGGAGCAGTCTGTTGAATTTCCAAAGCGTTTAGGAAAACCTGATGAATATGCTTCCTTGGTACTTTTCATGATAGAAAATGAATATATAAATGGTGAAGTAATCCGTTTGGATGGCGGTATAAGGATGTCTCCACGCTGAAAATTCAGTAAAAGGATTCTGGTAGTAATGATAGAAAAATCGCTTTAGGGGAGGAATACACTTTGAATTTATCACAATTATTTGAGCAGAACGCATCGAAAAGACCAGAGAAAATGGCTTTATATTATGAAAATCGTTCATATACGTATGCAGAGTTAAATAATGAAATAAATAAACTTGCTCATGGTTTAGCAAATCTGGGTGTGAAAAAAGGTGAGAAAATTGCATTGATGATGAAGAACTCCGACAATTTTGTTATTTCTTACTATGCTTGTATAAAAATGGGCTTCATATTGGTTCCTATGAATTTCCGTTTAGTTGAAAGGGAAATAACATATATTATGGATCAGTCTGATAGTATGATGGTCATCTGTGATACAGAATTTGAAGATGTGGTAGTGAAGGCGGCAAAAAACGTTTCTGCGATTCGGCAAATAATTGTAACAGAGAATCCCAAAACAGAAGAAAGTCTATTACTACAAAAAGTCTTGTCAAAAAATGCTACTAATCCTTTAACTGAAATAGAGAGTTCAGATGATATTCATATCTTGTATACATCCGGTACGACAGGGAATCCAAAAGGTGCGTTATTTGATCATCAACGTGCACTCAATGTCATGTTGGCAATTACCGGAACGCTTGGATACAATTCTGAAGAAAAGTATATTCATATTGCGCCATTATTTCATGCAGCACAACTGGTTATTTGTCTACTAAGCGGCCTATCATTAGGAGGTACGCATGTGATCCATCGTGATTTTAACCCTGAAGTGGTTTTTAAAGATATCGAGAAGCATCAGATTACAAACTTTTTTGCAGTGCCGACCATATTTTCAGCACTCTTAAGTTATCCCGATAAAGATCGTTATGATGTATCTTCAATCAAAAGATTTACCTATGGTGCAGCGCCAATGTCAGCCTCCTTGGTTCAGGCGTGCATGGATTTCTTCAAATCGCCTAATTTTTACAGTCTGTGTGGTTTGACAGAAGGAGGACCTTCAGGTATCTATTTGACACCGGCAGAGCATATCACCAAGATAGGATCTGCTGGAAAAGATGCTTTGTGGATGACAGAATCCAAAATGGTATTGCCCGATGGTAGTGAAGCTAAGTCTGGTGAAGTAGGAGAGCTTATTCTAAAAGGATTCACTATCATGAAAGAATACTACAAAAAACCTCAGGAAACAGCTGAAACTTTACGTAACGGATGGTTATACACAGGTGATCTCGGTGTGAAGGATGACGATGGTTATGTATACATTTTAGATCGAAGTAAAGACATGATCATCACGGGTGGAGAAAATGTCTACTCCGTAGAAGTAGAAAATATTCTGGGAGGACACCCTCAAATCGCAGATGTGGCGATTGTCGGTACCCCTGATATCGTATGGGGAGAAATAGTAACAGCTGTCATTGTTACTAAATCAAATGAAACAATCGATCTAAAAGAGTTGGATATCTACTGTAGAGAGCATCTCGCTGCATTTAAAATCCCCAGAAAAGCAGTTTTCCAAGACGAGTTGCCGCGAAATGCTTCAGGTAAGTTAATGAAGTTTCAATTGCGCGAGTGGGTCAGTAGCGATACACAAAATGAGATTAAATAAAAGGAGTCGATCCTAGTGATAGAAGTTGTAATTGTAGATGGAGTACGTACGGCAGTCGGAAGAAGAAAAGGTGCTTTATCTTCTGTCAGATCAGATGAATTAGCAGCCACAGTCTTAAAAGAACTCGTGAAAAAGACAGGAATTTACTCTTCGCAAGTAGAAGATGTGATTATGGGTTGCGGATCGCAAGTTGGTGAGCAATCAATGAATATCGCTAGGACCTCAGCACTGATTGCGGGATTCCCGATTGAAGTCCCTGGTGTCACTTTGGATCGTCAGTGCGGTTCTGGCCAGCAAGCAATTCACTTCGCAGCGCAGGCTATTGCATCGGGTGATATGGATATCGTCATTGCAGGTGGAGTAGAAAACATGACACGCGTTCCTTTGTTTTCTAGTGTGGGTGAATCAAAGCCTAGCAAGAAATTAACATCCAAATACGAAATTGTACATCAAGGCATTTCAGCAGAAAAAGTTGCAGAAAAATATGGACTGACTCGTAAAGAGATTGACGAGTATTCTTCGGAAAGTCATGATAAAGCATTTAAAGCGATAGCGGAAGGACATTTTGATGAAGAAGTCATACCGATTACGATTTCTTTGGATAATGATGAAACGATGGTTTTTGAAAAAGATGAAGGACCAAGAGAAGGTTCAACGATAGAAGTGTTAGGGGATTTAAAACCAGTATTCCAAGAAGACGGTATCATTACAGCCGGCAACTCTAGTCAAATGAGTGATGGTGCTGCTGCTGTTTTAATAATGTCAGCAGATAAAGCGAAAGAATTAGGGTTAAAACCGAAAGCACGTATAGTGGCAAAAAGTGTTGTAGGATCAGATCCGACATTAATGTTGACCGGACCAGTTGCAGCCACTCAAAAAGTTTTAAAGAAAGCGGGACTCACAATTGAAGATATAGATACGTATGAAGTGAATGAAGCATTTGCTCCTGTTCCACTCATGTGGTTGAAGGAAATTGGAGCTGATCCCGAAAAGCTGAATCCTGATGGTGGTGCGGTTGCGCTTGGTCATCCGATCGGAGCAACGGGTGCGAAATTAATGATTACGCTCATGAATCGTCTTCAACGCACGGGTGGTCGTTATGGACTACTGTCTATTTGTGAAGGTATGGGAATGGCAAATGCAACAATCATTGAGCGCATAGACTGAGAATCTGTCAGTCAATCTTGTGGAGTAATGGCAAAATTTTAAAGCGTGTGAATATTCATGGAAATTTGAAAAATACCACTCATAATTAATCTACTCAGACTGCAGGAAACCCTCATAAATTTGAAGCTTGTCTGCAGTCTTTTTTTAAGGAAGAAATAATTCAGTAAGGTGCCAGGCTCCAACGCAATTCAGAATAGTGGCGGGACCTGATGCCTTTTAATCTGTTTTTCTATTCCTAAACAATAATTAACCCTCACATTAACCCAACCAAAAGATAAATAGCAGTTTGGAGCTAGTATAGATGTATAGACACAAGTTAGTTAAGTCTCTATCCTAACAAATAGAGAGGACGTGTCCGGAATGAAACAAAAACGTTATAATCAGGAATTCAAACAAACAATTGTCAAACTCTACAGATCTGGCACATCTGTGAGTGATCTCATCCGCGAATATGGTGTATCTGAAGTTACAATCTACAAATGGATCAAAACACTTTCCCCGATTGAAAATGGAGGTGGTTTGACACTAGCTGAAATTGCAGAAATTCAAAAGGAAAACCTTCGCCTTCAACAGGAGGTAGAAATCCTAAAAAAGGCTATGACCATATTCGCGAAAAAATGACCGACCAAGAGATTATCGACCATATCGAACAGGAAAAGGAGAACCATCCTGTTCAAGTCCTGTGTGAAGTACTCGAAGTGCCCAGAAGTACGTATTATCAATCCTTTCATAAAGTGAACTCAACGCACGCAATGGAGAACGAGGCGATTTTAGAACGCATAAAAATCATTCATGCGGAGAGTAAAGGCCGCTATGGTGCGCCTAAAATCCATGAGTTTCTCAAAAGGAAGGCTTCGAGGTTAGCTTGAAACGTGTCCAACGCATCATGAAAACAGAAGGAAACCGATCTATCATCATGAAGAAATACCGTCCGGCTTCATCAGCTAGCCAAATAGAAGAACGGGATAATTTACTGGAACAAGATTTTGAAACTACGACAATCAACGAGAAATGGGTTGCGGATATTACGTATATCCACACGTATAAAAACGGTTGGTGCTATTTGGCTTCCGTCCTTGATTTACATACCAAGAAAATTGTAGGTTATCCCTTTTCTAAGTCTATGACAACCGAGCTCGTCTTACAAGCATTAACGAACGCAATAGATGTGCAACAGCCGGATGATGGCTTGATTCTGCATACTGATTTAGGCAGCCAATACACAAGCGAGGATTTTGAAAAAGCCGTAAAAACAGCGAAAATTGAACACTCTTTCAGTCGAAAAGGTTGCCCTTATGACAACGCATGTATCGAATCTTTTCATGCCACATTAAAGAAGGAAGAAGTGTATCAAACAGCCTATATAGATTTTGAAGCAGCACGATTCGCCCTCTTCCAATACATTGAATCATGGTACAACCAGAAACGGATCCATGGGGCGATTAACTATTTAACGCTGCAACAATTAGAAGATCTGTGCAGACAGGAAGCTGCTTAATCGCGGGCAGACATTGGGACTTCAATTCATCCTCCTTACACATTTTTCGGGAACGACATCCATGGACTGTACTTCCTGTATCCAGCGAAAGCTGTCAAGAGCGGGCTTTCTCTTGATTGGTTTCGCTGGATACAGGACCATCCATGAATGGATGCCGTTTCTGACAAAGACTTAACATTTCTGTGTCCAGGATATTGACATAGATCCAGTATGACATTGAACGATATGTTTAATCCAGATAAATTAATTAAAGTATATTTATTTGTGTTACTATTATTGACGATTTATAGAATCTTAGGAGAAATAGCGCCGCAAATTTACTTTACTATTGTAATTATAAGTTTGGTTTTTTTAAAATCTAGTTGGTCAAATAAACAATTACTCATGTTATTAATAGTAGGTATAATTATTTTTGTAATTACAAGGGGCTATGAGCTAAAAGGTATTTATGAACCAATGCTGTTTGATGGGAAAAGTTTAGAGGAAATTGATAAGGTAATTGCCAAACATCAAAATCTATATACGAAGGTTAATGATATTTTAACGTTATTAGTATTTGGACTATCCATCTACATAATTCGTATTAAAGATACAATAAAAGAGTGATGGCTATTCCTGGATCATCTGAAGAAGTTGTTTTACTGGGGCAATTGTATTGTTATCTAAGATAATGAATTCTCGTCTCCGTAAGCATTTTTTTAAAACATAGTAAAAACCATAGTCAAAGATTTTTTCAGGATAGTAAAACCCCTCTGAAACCTTGTCCTGACAGTATTCCTGCGAGGATACGGTTGGAGTCCCGCCATCTCCACTTATTTACTGGAAAACATAACCAAAGAAGTATGACTGCCCTAGAACGGGAATTCATACTTCAAGTTTATCAAAGAATTCGTTTCAGCCGATCACTTTCCTATGCGAAGACGATAAAGACAATATCGGAAAGTACAACATCCCACCTAAGAAGTATGAGCTGATTATCGATTTTACAAAGGAGCTTTTTCCTTAAGTAGAGTAAATGACATTAAAGTCGAACTTCTCACTTTGCCAGCCTATTTCTTCATAAACGGTTCCACTCATTTAAGAGCAATGAGTGGAACCGTTTTATTCTCGAATCCTATAAAAATCCATTATTCTCTATTCAATTACCCAAAAAATTCCCGACACATAAGTCTACTTCTTTTCGGAAACTTCAACTAAACTCTATGTCAATCCAATCAAAAGATAAATGGCAGTTCCCCAAATAAACAAGGCCGAGCATTTGTTTAGGATATTCATCAAGTTTCCTGTCGTGTCCAGCTTTTTTAACACTGAACCTGCAATCATTAATCCGAAGAACCAACCCCAAGCTACTGCAATACAACCGATTGTAAAATATACTTGTTCCTCTCCCACATATTTTAACGCGCTAGTCCCGATCACTCCTACTGTATCCAAAATGGCATGAGGATTCAATAAAGAAACGGATAAAGCAAACATGATTTGCTGGCGGATGGGAAACGCGTTATTCGATTCATTTGCTTTTGGTTTTGTATTCCAAATGGAAAGCCCCATATACAGTAAAAATAATACACCTACGAGGACTAAGCTAAATCGTAGCCATTCAAATTGCAATACAATAGTAGATAGTCCAAATACCGCCAATACGATTAAAAAAGTATCGCATAGTGCGGCTGTAATAGTTGCCGGAAATGCTTGAAGAACTCTCGGCTGTGTAGCACCTTGTGAAAATACAAATACATTCTGAATTCCTAATGGTAAAATTAAGCCGAATGCCAAAATAATACCATGAATTGCAGCCTCCATACACATCACATCCTATCAAATTCTATTTTACTATTGTAAACTAAAAAAAAACGTGCAATTGGATAGTTTTATAGCTGCACAATTTATGTCTGATCCCCGGAAAGGAGAGAGTGCATGAATCCAGGTGAACTACTATACTTTTTTGCAATCGGGTTTGTCATAGTAATGGTGAGTGTAATTCTTTGGCTGATTTTCAGACAAAGAAAAAAGCTAGCCATCACGTTATCTAGCACACTTATCATAGGGTATATAGGATATATTCTCTATTATCCTACTTTGAAAACGAATGATCATGCAGAAGCATATAAGACAGTTAGTAAGTATTTAGAAAAAAGCTATCCGGATAGGGAATTCAGAATTGCCCCAAAACATTATGAGGCAGGATATGTGGTTGGTGATTTTCAAGTACATGATATAGAAACACCTAAGTTTGGTGTGATGTTACGTGTCGGTAAAGACGATCAAGTAACACAAATAGGCAGTTGGTCAAAAAACGAGTATCCGACACCACAAGAACTTTGGCGAGAAATCGAATTTACATATGGTGAAGCGTATACGTTAGATAAGGAAAGTATGGACATCGTTAAGCTAGATGAATGGATGGATGGTCAGCTCATAGCCTTTGCGTTAACGATCAATGACTTGCCTGCCATTGCACTCTTTAATTACTCAAAAGAAGGGTATGGGTTAGTAGAATTACGAGAAGGTGAGCGTGGCAATTTCGTTGCTTTTGAAAAAGAGGGTTATATATTTGTCTATGCAGATGAACAGTATCAAGAAAAAACAGTTTCAGTCAATTTGGAAAATGGTAGAGAACTCATTGTGAATGTTGATCGGCAAAGAGGGCGATTAATTGTTGAGAAACAGTAGTGATTTGTGGTGCCAGGTCGTGCAACGAATGAAATGGGTGAGTGAAGTGTGGAGTGGTTCCGGTCTAGTTAGTTTGGAACCAACGGACTTAGTAGATTCAATATTGCTGGTGGACTCTTCAAAACTGGCATTACAGGATGCAACAGATAAAATTATGGCAAGAGGAATGACGAACTGCGAAGTGCTGTATTCAGATTTTACCGAAGACGTGCCAGAACTCAAGGCAGACATCGTGTTACTCCCTTTAGTTCTTCTTCATATGTCCTGATACTAAATTAATTTTGCGAAAACTGTTTAGCATTTTACCTACTGATGGCCCGCTAATTATTGTTGAATTTGACAAACATGATCAAGTGAATCATTCGAAAATTCATAGTGGTTTTACGCCAACTACATGTAAGATCTTCTATCATGGGAAACAGATTATTGCGAATCAAGATGCATCAATGTTTACATGCACTAGTAGAAAGTAACATTTTATATCAACCGGCTCGATTGCGTAGACCTAGCAATCGGGCCATTTTGAAAATAGGGAGGTAATGTAATGCCCACATTAAAACCTGCCATGACTTGCTGTAATAGCTGGTTACCATTCGACATCTTCTGGATGATTACATTTAAAAAAGTAATATATTTCGATATAGAAAATCTTTTATGTCGTATTTAACTTCGTCATACATCAATTGTTAATATGTTTTCAAAATGTCTAAGTTGATTTAAGTATTGTAGAGTGATAATATAAAATCAATTACAGACATTACATATCCTTAATAACTGTAATTAAAGTGTAACAGGAGGGGGCGAGCTGGATTAAACACTTCCATTTTTTGGAAGATCTAGGCGGAAAACGGTATTATTTGATGGTAATAACCCTAGAAATGCTGTGACAAATGAATCGCATGGTTTCATTACTAGGGATGGTATAATTCACGCAGAGTTAAGAAAAATTGTCGGCAAGGGACCTAGATGAATATCTCGTTGTTGAAATCAAGAGACAGCAAGTTATAAATGTAACTAAAAAGGATCAATTATTTACGATTGAAACAGATGACGAGAAGGTCTATCAATCCAAGAAGGTTTTCTTAGCGACTGGACTTAAAGAAAAATTACTGGATATATATCGTATTAGTCATTTTTACGGGACCAGTATCTTCAATTGAGAAATTAAAAAGGATACAATCTTATTATCCTTGAAACATTTTTTTTATAAATAATAATAGATGAATTATAGATATAAACAATCTGTGATATCTGTAAAATGGAGGAATAGTAAAATGAATCAAAAACTAAGTAGGAAAATAACTAACTTGGAAAATATAAAGCGTGTCCCTGCCGAAGAACTTTTTCGGTTCATTTCACTTAATAAAGAGGATAAATTACTAGATCTTGGAGCTGGAGTTGGCTATATAAGTCTTCCGATTTCTAAGTATGTAGATGAGGTAACTGCACTTGATTTTGATGAAGATATTTTAAAATATTTGGAAACAAAAGCTGGAGAAAATGGCATTACTAATATTAAAACACTCGTATCAGATTTCAAAGATATACAACTACGTAACGAAATAGTGGATAAGGCTGTTGCTTCAATATCACTTCACGAAGTCAAACCACTTTCGCTTGCGTTAGACGAAATATATAGGGTCTTAAAAAATAAAGGCGTTTTTCTTTGTATTGAATTAGAGAAGTCAGAGTCATCAAAAGGTCCGAGAGTTTCGTCAAAAGATATGAAAGAAAACGTTCTGAATGCCGGTTTTGAAAACGTCGAGATTTTTTATCCTCAAATGAAAATGGTAAATGAAGCCGTTTATATAATTGTTGCACAAAAAAATAAATAATACGATAGTGAACTAGTTGTATCATTTAGCATCATCGCTATATTGATTCACACGATGTGAATCAAATACGGAGGAGATATGCATTTGCAGCTTATGGTGTCGCCCAACGCGTCATTGCCTTTGCTGTCATACCTATTAATGGGGTCATGCAAAGAATACATTGAAAAATTGACTATAAGCTTCCAATTGTACATTATAGATATTATAGATAGACTTTAATATGAAATAATATAATAAATGGGGTTAAAAAATGCAATTTGCAAAAAGTACTGATTATGCGCTGCACGCTTTAGTTCATTTGGCACTATCAGAGCAGGAAAACAAAATAGGAATTAAAGAATTAGCAGACATGTTAGATGTATCGGAGAGTTATTTGTCTAAAATCATGACTCAGTTACGGAAAGATGGGCTTGTAAGAGCAGTCCCTGGCGTGAAAGGCGGGTATAAACTATCGCGTTCAGCAAATCAGATCACATTCTTAGATGTCATTTTATCTACTGAAGGCAGACAGGCAATGTTTAATTGTTCCAATTCAGATTCTAGACAACACACATCAATGACAAATGAAAGCGATGAATTAAAGGAGAATCAACGCGTTTGTAGAATTAAAGAGGTCATGGATCATGCTGAAAGTACCTTACATCAATTTTTGGAGAATCAAACCATACAATCTATTTTAGATAAGGCAAATAAAGACTGTAATAATCCTTTGCATAAAAAATAAATGATTTATTGGAATCAATTTTATTCTATCGAGCATGAATGTTGAAGGTTAAAAACCTGATTTCACGCTAAAAAAACGTCCTGACCAGGTAGTACAATCAATAAAATGGGAGAGTGAAGTATGGAAACGGAAAAACGAATGGAATTGGTTAATGTGATTGTTGAAGAAGTAAGACCATTATTACAAGGTAGTGAATCAAAAAAATAGTCGACTATGGGAGTGGTTCGGGTCTAGTAAGTTTAGAATTAACGGACTTAGTAGATTCGATATTGCTCGTGGACTCTTCAAAACAAGCATTACAGGATGCAACAGATAAAATTTTGGCAAGAGGCATTACGAACTGTGAAGTACTGTATTCAGATTTTACGGAAGACATGCCTGAACTAAAGGCAGACATCGTGTTACTATCTTTGGTTCTTCTTCATATTCCTGATACTAAATTAATTTTGCAAAAGCTGTTTAGCATTTTACCTACTGATGGCCAGCTACTTATTGTGGATTTTGACAAAAATGATCAAGTGAATCATCCGAAAATTCATAGTGGGTTTTCGCATAATGAATTAAACAGCCTATTAACTGAAGTCGGATTTACTTCTATTACTTGTAAGACCTTCTATCATGGAAAGCAGATTTTCGCGAATCAAGATGCATCGATGTTTATAGCTACTTGTAGAAAGTAAAATTTTATATCAACCGGCTTGATTGCGTAGACCTCGCAATCGAGCCGTTTTTAAAACATGATATAATGTACTATCAAAATAAGAAATAGAGATGACACATGTTGGTTAGGAGTGGTTTACATATTTAGAGGAAATCTGAAAAGGATATTAATGTCGTTATTAACCAATCCACTATTTATCATTGTATATTGGATTTTTTGTTATGAATTAGCTTTACTCTGTATGTATGGAAGAATAAATCATACTGTTTCTATTTTATTCGTAACTACACTAGTTTTAATTTCTATCATTACATTTACTATAATGAAAATGGTGAAAGATAACGAACTTGAACCCAAAAGATTGTTTAATATGAAGGCATGGAAGTATGTTTCTATTGTTATGATCATGAGCATTACAATATTTTATGGAGTGAAGATGTATAAAAGTGCAACTAATTTCGGGGGCGAACTTGCTTGGTTTATTGATAGATTAAAAAATGAAGCTTCAGTCGAGTTTGAACATAACAACATATATATGGATGGAGTAGAAGGAATTTTTACAGATATAAATAAAGAATATGCTTTGCCGAAGAAATTATATATGGAAAGTGATTTTCATCTTGAGTTTAATCAGGATGGAACCATCACATCTTTTGATACATTTGTTTATGGGAAAAATGCTGATGGAGGAAGAAAGTTACCTAATCACTTACGATCAAAATAAAGCGTCTACTATTACTTTAAGATTAAACGGACATCTAAATACTGATTATGATGAGGAAAAGCTAGTGGAACCTCTAATTAGAACGGTTAAGGTTATTCCAGTTAAGCAGACAGTGCGTATGTGGAATGAACATACGTATGGGTTAGTCTATTATGGGAAAAGAAATTGGGGCTATAACACAGAGGGAATTATTAACATGGATGAGAATGGCATGAAGCAGACTCCTACAAAAATCACATCTGAAATAATTGGATATACGGTATCTATTTTTGTTCCTGGAAAAGAGAAAGAGATCATACCTGCTAGATATAATGTACTTGGGGAACCGGATTGGAGTCAGTCAAATGCGGCTCAATCTCAAGATGAGTTTGAAGGGAATCGGCAGGAGATACCTACTACTGATGAACAGTTTGATCTTTCAAAAGAAGTTGGTTATAGATTAGATGTTATAGATAAAGCATTAGGAAGTACTCTTTATTCACTTAGAAAGACTAGTGACGGTGGTGAAACTTGGACAGTTATCAATCAAAATCCATTCAATGGAACAGTGGGTAGCGCAGCAGGAATAACTTTTCTTAATGAGGAACTTGGATTTTTAAGGGCAGCAAGACCTTCTGGTACTGAAGGAGTACTATACCGCACAAATGATGGAGGGATATCTTTCGAAGAGGTAAGTTACGCCATGCAGGAAATGAAGTTAGATAGTGGGCAATCTATAAATCCTTTTGATTTTCCAGGTCTGCCCTTTGAGAAAGATGGGGTTCTTAATATGTTAGTTGGGCAAGGATCAGACGGTGATTATAATGGTAATAGTAGTGGACTTTATCAATCAAATGATCATGGTGAAACTTGGGAATATGTAAAAGAGGTTGAAAGTAAATAGTTTTATAAAGTGGATATTAATCATTTAGAAATATAATTAGTGATGTATGGTACCAGGCTTGAAACTATTTGGAATTAATTCAGCGCCTGGTACCTAACACTATAAATGAATGTTTCCACAAGACTTCGTTTCATTGCGCATTGCCATAATTTGGGTTCTTATTCATTCATGAAGGACTTCGTTCAATAGGGACCAAGTAAGTTAAATTGAACTACGATGATGATGGACGCTACTAATATTAACGTATCCGTTAAAGTTAAAATAGATTGTTTCGGATATTGTGTGTACTTCCATTCGAAAAATGCCTTGATCAGATTATCCAAAATTCCAAAAGCAACCATGGTAAAGAAAACCAGGTAAATTACATCTTCATTATAAAACAACAGCACAGAATATAAAGTGAGTAGGCTAATCGTAGAAAAAATCCGCAAAACTTTATCGATTTTTCGATGCAATTCATTTATATAATTATAAGAAAAAAACTTTTTCTTTACTTTTTCAATTTTAAGAAACTTTCTTAAAAGAAACTTAACAAGTGAAATAAATGTCATAACCAATACGACAATCAGTATAAATTTTATCCAAAACATACGACTCCTCCTTTTCCTTTCCTTCTATCCATCGGTATCCTTTCTTTCCATAATCATACCAAAGATATCCAAAAAACGAATAGGAAATTAAAAAGCACCACCAAATAGAGTGTCTAGATCAACCAAATCCTACTAAATTTCGATTGTTGTGTATCCATATACGGAAATTCCTCTATATACCCTATGAAGCCAGCAATATAAAACGAAGGGGAATTGGATATGCACCAAATAGCTACTACGCAATATTTGAAAAGGACAACATTGGGGATGAAAAACGCTTGGCATGAATAGTGTGGTCGGAAATATGTTGTGTAATCTTGAAGTAAATCATCAATAACTAGCAGGGGGTGGAGGACTATATTTCCACTCCTATTTTAGCGTATGGAAAATTTATTTTTAAAATCAGTATCCTTTTCTGAAAAACTCTCTATATGGAGTATGAGAAGTGCAAAGTGAGCACTCTACTACAACTTTTTTACAGGGGGAGAAACCATATGAAATTATTAATTGATGAAGAGTCGATACCGCTACTACCGTCGCTCGTACACTTGGTGGGAATTAACGGAGCGTTATTTATGCAACAAGTGCATTTCCGCTCGCTACTATCCAAAAATGTTCGAGATGGCCATAGGTGGATTCATAAAACGTATAAAGAATGGACAAAAGAATTTACGTTCTGGTCTTCGAACACGATTAGACGCATTATTTATGATCTTGAAAATAAAGGCTATCTCATTTCGACAGATCATCATAACCGGATGAAAATCGACAACACGAAATGGTACCGCATCGACTATACCCGATTGCCTGAAAGTGCATTCGAACATGGGCAAGTCACTTGCTCAGAACCGCCACGTGCACCTGTCGAAGTTGAGCAAGT
>NZ_PDZC01000015.1 GCF_002743375.1 Sporosarcina sp. P34 | reverse complement strand
GGTTCATTGCGGCAATAGCGCGGTGTTGGACGACTTTGGCGCGGTTCAGAGCGACAATTGCGCGATGTGGCATGACTTTAGCGCGGTTCTGAGCGGAAATAGCGCGGTGTGGCATCACTTTAGCGCGGTCTAAGCTCCAAATAGCGCGTCCCAACCCCAATCCACCTCCCAAAACCACAAAAAAAGACCGCAGCTAGAAGCCGTCACAACTAACACGACCCCCAGCGCAGTCTTTCTATCTACCCATTCATTCCATCACATCACAATATTACTTTCCTTCGCCTTCTCTATAAACTTATCACTCGATTTATTGAAAAACTTCTTCAATCCAAGCCCTACACCTAGTGCTAATGCGAAGTAGATGAGCAGATAGAGAATTTGTTTCAACGCGACTTCCCAGATGATTCCACCAATAGATTCACGCAATAAGGTGATCGCATGCGTGAATGGCATAAATGCAGAGATCTGTTGGAAGAATTCTGGTGCCATTTGGATCGGGAATGTCCCTCCTGATGCGCCGAGTTGCATAACCATCAAAATGATCGCGATGACTTTTCCAGTGTTACCGAATACGGACACGAGTGTGTAGACGATGGTAACGAATACGACGCTGATCAGTACACCGAATAATACAAATGGTAGCTTGTTGACGACGTAGACATTCATGATGAATAACTCACCGAGCGTGACGATTAATGATTGAATTGTGCCAATCCCAGCGAATATAATCAATCGTCCAAGATAGGTTTGATAGTTTTTAAATCGTGTCTTCTCTCGGATGTCGACTTTCAACGTGGATACCATCAACAACGCACCGACCCACAATGAAAGTGTCGTGTAGAACGGGCTCATGGCTGAACCGTAGTTTGGAATCGGATATAACGCATGTTCATTCAAGACGACGGGTTCAGCTAGAAATTTACTGACGCCTGTCGGATCCGTCGAAAGAACATCCAATAATCTATCCAACTCTCCGTCTTCTTCTAACTTGCGGATTTTCTCTGCCATCTTTTCAATTGCGTCTCGTGCTTCAGGGAATTGTTGTTGTACTTTCGCCAAATCTTTTTTGCCAAGTGCCACGCCTTCTTCTGCTTTTTCAAGCGCAGAACGCAGACGTGGAATCCGTCCATTTACTTCATCCAGTACGTCGGACACATCATACAAGGCATTCGTTGCATCACGGATCGCGGATTTATACTTTCTCGTCAAATCACTATTGACGAAATCGATAGCCTCCCCAACTGAACGATCCAATTCTCCCGATACACGATCGACTTCGGCCAAATGCTTTTTGCCGTTCGCTTTCGATTCATTGATTCGTCCCACCAAACCGTCCACGGATGAATGGGCTGATGTCAGGCTGTCTTGAACCGTTTTGATTCGTTCGATTTCATTGGACAGTTTATCCGAATTAATGAAATTCTCAAGATCCGTTAATCCATTTTGGATAGAGCCAATTGCCGAAAGTCCATTATCGATTCGGCCGACCATCGTTTGAAGTACGCCGATCGTCACCTTCGGATCTTCCGCTGTTTCTAGCAATCCTGCAAGCTTCTCATCAATTTCTGTCTTCGAGGCTTGAAGTTCATTGAAACGATCGCGAAGTCCTTCATCGAAAGTTTGTAGTTGTGCCATCGCATCTTGGATTGCTTTTTGGCTATTCGCGTCGAATTGATTGCGTGCATCACCAATTCTTTGCTGACTTGCCTGTAGCTGTCCATTTAGTTGATTCAACAACTCGAGGCTCGGTTTCTCTCCTCTATTGATAGCGGCTTGCACTTTATCAATGGCTTGTTTGGTCGACGATAATTGACCTCGCAACGCATCGAATCTCTGTTGCAGACCGTCAAGTCTGTCACTGCCTGTCACTTTACTTGCAGCTTCTAAAACAGAAATGACTGTATCCATTTTACCAATCTGACTTTCTATCGCAGTAGACATAGTGCCGAGTTGCTCTTGGTATTTACTGAAGTCAATGGATTCACGCTTACTGATTAAGCTTTGAACGACTTTCTGCGCATTGCCGTTTACTTCTGTTGCGCGATCCAATACGCTCGTAATATTTACGGAAAGCTCATTCAACTGCTTCATGAGCTTTTGAGTTTGCGGTGATAATACATTTTCGTAATTATCTTTGATTTTTTCCATATCTTCAGCGAGCTTGTCAGACAGCGCTTGTGTTTGCGTAATTAAATCAGTCGCCGGATTAGTGACATTCTGCAAAGTGGAAATAATCGTTTCCAAATTCTTTTTCAGACGGTTTAAATCTGTGACGCTACCATTCAACGTACTCTGCAAATCTTTAATATTTGTAGAGTCTTTGAGATTCTGATCTTGTTTTTTCAAATAATCGTAAATATCATCTAAACGCGCATTCGTATCTTCCAACTTGCCTTGCTTATCACGTAGCGAATCGACAAGACGATCGACATCTTCCCCTTTGCCTGACAGCTCACTCGTCAAATTAGGTACTTTGCGGAATGCCGTCTGTGCACTTTCCAGGTTAGACGTAATGACGCGCAACGTGTGATCTACAGCCTTTTCATTCTCTTGCAACTTATTGATCAAGCGTGCGTTCAACTTTTTCGCATTAGCATGCACGGCATTGACATCGTCCAGCACGATATCTACGCGGTCGATAGATGAATCGGCAAAATCTAAGCCTTTATCTACCATCTGTAATTTTGAATAAATTTCAGGAATGTCATACTCCAATTGATAAATTAAATCCCGTATTCTTTCGATATTCACTCGATTTCCTTCGAGTTCTACTCCAAGATTATTGAATACCTTGAGCACTGCTTCATTCGTTTGTTCGACGAATGTCTTATCGATATTTTCTACAATAGCAGACGCACCTTTGCCCGCTACTTTCGGGGAAATCGCATTGATTTTTTCATTAATATAGTAATCCAATGATGGCTTTTTAATATCATCGGTAACGATACTACTTAAATTCTCTGAGAAATCTTCCGGAATGATGATCGCAGCATAGTAATCGCCGTGTTTCACGCCTTTTAGCGCTTCTTCTTTCGTTACGAATTGCCAACCTAGATCATCGTTCTTGGTCAGCGAGACGATGACTTCATCCCCGACATTGAATTCCTTATCCTCGATTTTCGCACCTATGTCTTCACTGACGACCGCGACTTCTACGCCTTTCGTATTGGAATAGGGATCCCACGAGGCGAGGATGTTCATCCAAGCATAAAGGGAAGGGAGAAACGCAATGGCCGCAATGACAATGAGTGCAGCTTTATTCTTGAAGATGTTCCGAAGATCCCGTCTGACTATGAACCATATTTTATTCATCTAACATAAACCCTCACTCTATATTCCGTCATTTGCACGTCACACTAACAAACTGGAGAAAATTGTATTGTTCAACACGTCCGTGATTTGCTTCTCCGTCAGCTGGTCGTCATGCGTTTTGGACCAATCGTTAACTAGTGCCAAATAAGATTTAAATAAAAGATATGCAATCAACTTGCTGTCACATGGCTTCAATTCACCTTTTGCGATACCGCGATCAATCTTTCCCGCAATGAAATTCACTATTTCCTTCTCAATAGTAGTTAACACATCACCTACAGCCGGGGTACGTAACTCTTTCTCTTCTTCTATCAATTTAATGAATAACTGATGCGTCTCGCGAAATTTCAGCAACTGCATAATACGCGCATGGGCATTCTCTTGAAAAGACGCACCTTCTATTGCTGTGCGTTCAGAGATGTCTTTCATTTCTTCAACCATTTTCCACACGATCGAATGAAATAATTCCTCTTTATTTGAGAAAAACGTATAGATCGTTCCTTTTCCTACATTCGCAATCTTCGCTACCTGATCCATCGTAGTCGCCTTATAGCCAAACATCGAAAATGATTTTTCAGCCGCCAATATGATTTCTTCTCTGCGATCCATGATGACACTCCTTTAAAAATGACCAGAATACCATTTTGGTCTATTAGTCATTATATTACATAGATGACCAATTAAATGCAAGAGGTTTGCGGATGGTTACTAGAAAAATTACTAAATTGAAGTTGACTACTTTACTAGACTATGTAACGATAAGAGTTGGATAAACACTAGGGGTGCTTTTGCTGAGAAAGGCGTTCGCCTTAACCCTTGAACCTGCACTAGATAATGCTAGCGGAGGGAAGTGGACATATGACGGATTTAGGCCGTACTATGCACCCGCTTCGCACAGAGAAGTGGTTTTTTTGTGTGAATTTTTTGAAGAAATGAGAAGTGGTATGAATATGGTGAATACAGTTTTAGAGTTTACAAATGTCTCTTTTCATTATCAAGCAACGAAAGCTTCGAAACCAATTGTTATTTTCGATCAAGTAGACTGGCACGTTCAAGAAGGCGAATTCATTAGCATTATTGGACCAAGCGGGTATGGTAAAAGCACGTTATTCCGACTCATCACCGGCCTTGAGAACCCTGACAGTGGGGAGATTTCATTGAACGGAGAAGTGGCGACGAAGCGGTTAGGCAAGGTCGGCTATATGCCGCAGCAAGACTTACTCATGCCATGGCGAACGATTCTAGAAAATGTTCAATTACCAGTAGAGCTTCAAGGGCGTAAACTTTCTTCCGATGAAATCATCCAACTACTCGCTGACTTCGGACTGGCGGGAGAAGAAAACGCCTACCCTGGAAACTTATCAGGCGGGATGCGACAACGTGTTTCTTTCTTACGAACGATCCTGACCGGCTCGAATATCTTATTATTGGACGAGCCATTCAGCGCACTCGATGCAATCACGCGGCTGACGATGCAAGAGTGGTTGATCGATCAATGGCAAAAGCTCGATAAAACCATTGTCTTCATCACACATGATATCGACGAAGCGTTATTTCTATCCGATCGCATCTTTGTACTTGCTGAAAAACCGGTGCAGACGATTCGCGAAGTCGTCGTACCTCTCAGCCGGCCACGCACTACGCGGGACTTGGCACGACCGGAACTGATGGAACTGAAAGAGCAACTCATCAGCGAGCTTCGTTCGGAGAAACGGCTATGAAGAAGATAACTTCGTATAGTTGGTCGATATTTTTCGTCGCAATCGTACTTGGCGTATGGGAAATCGCAGCACGTCTGTATGACAAAAGCTTCCTCTTCCCGTCCCCTTCAGCAATTCTGATCAGATTATGGGAGCTGAAAACGGAGCTGTTTATCCACCACTTACCTCCGACTGCTTTAACTATCTTGATCGGCTTATCGATTTCGATCATCATCGGATCCACATTGGCGATTGCGATGTATAGTAAGAAGCCAATTGAGCAAGCGTTTTACCCTATTCTGATTGCGTCGCAAACGATTCCTGTCATCGCGCTCGCACCGATTTTTGTCTTATGGTTCGGCTACAGCATTTGGAGTAAAGTCGCGGTCACTGTCCTCATTACATTTTTTCCGATCACCGTCAGCGTGTTCGACGGCTTACGTTCGTCGGATAAAAACTTACGTGAATTAATGCGGACAATGGGCGCATCTTCAAAAGATATCTTCTATAAACTGGACCTACCTTCCGCTTTGCCGTCTTTCTTTTCCGGACTCAAAGTGGCGGTCACACTGAGCGTAATCGGTGCGGCTATTGGAGAATGGCTAGGCGCGCAGGCAGGACTCGGGTATTTCAGCAGAAGAATGATGACACAATTTGACAGTGCCGCTGTCTTCGCGCCGATCGTCTTGCTTTCTGCAGTAGGCATTATCTTCTTTTTACTCGTCGTCGTATTAGAAAAACACTTTTTACACTGGAGGAATCATCAATGAAAAAACGTCTGTTCCTTAGCATCACGCTTCTTCTATTATTGCTAGCTGGATGTACGAATGATGCGCCCACTACAGAACAAAAAGAGACACCTAGCAATGAAATGAAAAAAGTTAGTATCATGCTCGACTGGTATCCGAATGCCGTACATAGTTATCTATATGTTGCGCAGGAAAAAGGCTATTTCAATGAAGAAAACGTGGAGGTAGACATTCAATTTCCTGCCAATCCGACCGATCCAATGAACTTAACTGCAGCTGGAAAAGTGACACTTGGACTGTATTACCAACCCGATGTCATTTTAGCGCAAGCAAATGAAAATATTCCGGTTAAAGCAATTGCCTCCATCGTACGTGAGCCGCTTAATTACACCGTCATGCTGGATGAAAGCTCGATTCAATCACCTAAAGATCTTGAAGGAAAAACAATCGGCTATCCTGGGATTCCATTGAATGAATCACTGATTAAAACAATGGTGACGAATGATGGTGGCGATTACGACAAAATAAATATGATCGACGTCGGATTTGAACTGGAATCGTCACTCGTTTCAAAACGCGTCGATGCCGTGACAGGAACATTTATTAACCACGAAGTGCCTGTCATGGACTCCAAAGGATTCAAAACGCGCTACTTTAATCCAGTAGACTATGGCGTGCCGAATTATAGTGAAATCGTGTTATTGACGAGTAATGATACATGGGATAAAGAACAAGACGCAATCCAGGCTTTCTGGCGAGCAGCACAAAAGGGCTATGAATTTATGGTAGAACAGCCCGAAGAAGCCCTCGATCTCTTGCTGAACAACCAAGATCAAGCAAACTTCCCGTTAGACAAAGCAATCGAAACGGAAAGCTTACAAATTCTATTGCCTAAGATGGATACAAACGGTGAAGCATTTGGCGCTCTGGATGAAACATCGTGGGAAGATGTGCGGGACTGGCTCCATGAAATGGAAATGATTAAGACGAAACCTGAAGTGGACGATATGATCTTAGATGTTAGTACGGATGAAATGTTTTCTAAAGTAACGAAGTAAAGTACTCAAAAGGCTATTGCGAGAGTCTCCATGACTGATCGCAATAGCCTTTTTCGATTGTATGGGATTAGTCAGCATATACAGTAAACTTCACAGCAAAGGACTTCTTCATCGCAATCCCATTTTTATTCTGTAGCCCTCGATCCACCCGTAAATAATGAACACCTGGCTGCCATTCTGTAGTTGGTGTAATGAATAATTGCTTACTATTCATAGTATCCACTCTCGCTGTAAAACTTTCGATACGTTCTGCACTATTTGGCGTACGGGTAATAAAAATATGTGAAGCTTGCTCTTTTCCAATTGGTAATTCGCTTGTAAATTTGATGGTGAATACTTTATTCGGTAGTACCTCCAATTCTGGAAAATCACCGGTAAATTCATTAGGTGGAGCAGGTGTAGTGACAGCAGGCAGCGCGTTGCTAAGTCGTTCTATATTGACTAAACCTGCACCGAAATACATATCTTTACCCGGTGTCCCTAAGTCCGTCGCTGTCATTTCAAGTAGGCGACTAATTTCCGCAGGCGTTGCTTCAGGTTTCAAAGACCTCACTAAAGCCGCGGCACCTGCTACCATAGGTCCTGAAAAAGAGGTTCCACTGACTGATAGATAACTATTCTTGATTGAAGTCGTATAGATGGCTGCGCCCGGAGCAACTAAGCTCACGTGAGAGTTATAGTTTGAAAAGGAAGCGCGTTGATTATCTCTTTCCGTTGCCCCAACTGAAATGACAGATGGATAAGAAGCGGGAAACATAGTGGCATTCCCCTTCGTTGCATCGTTTCCTGCTGACGCAACGACCGTGATACCCGATTCCACTGCACGCTGAATCGCTCTCTCCTCAAATTGGGAGTATTGGCTACCGCCGTAACTCATATTGATCACATCGACTTGCTTTAAGATGGCGTAATCAATCGCCTTGATGCTATCAGACACTTTACTAAGACCGTCCAGGTGCGAGATTTTCAACGGCAATACGTTGGTGTCAAATCCTCCCGCAATTCCCACTCCCCCTAAATTATTCCCAGCCCTAGAGGCAATGACTCCCGCGACAGCCGTTCCATGACCGTTGACGTCCTGAACATTTGAATTATCTGCGTAGAAATTATAACCGCCTGGCTGAATTCGCTCCTGTAAGTCTTCATGATACAGATCAATGCCAGAATCAATGACGGCTACGACAGTCTTTTTCTTTTGCTCTTTCACCCGAGACCACATCAACTGCGGCTTCATTTGTGGAATCCACCACTGCTTCACAAGAATAGGATCGTTGAATTGGACATGCGAATAACGCGCATGATTCGTTTCAACATGCAAGACGTTTGGATCTTCAAGAAGTTGTTCTTTCATTAATAGCATCTCAGCTGAATCTGTGAAACTCCATAACTCTACATCGTCTGTGATCGATTCACGACTTTCTACACCTGGTAAGTTTCCGTCTACCGAAAATGACTGACGAGTTTCTTCATACTCTACCAATAACTCATGTGAAACGGCTTCTGCACTGACGATCCCTTGAAATCCAAGTACCGCCAGCAAACCAATACATACCGTCAAAAATATACGATGCTGTCCTTTCATTCGCGCCTCTTTTCTTCCCTGTCACACTTTAGCAATATGGGAATCTTTTAAACCATTATAACTTACCATTTACCATCTTCATACATCCTATACGTTATATAGGACTATTTTATATGACGAATCTTGAATAATCCACTTTCCTGCATATTCAGTGCTCCACTTCCTTTACGCCACAACCCTCCTTACATCTAGAATAATCCCGTCAGTCATAGTATAATCTTGACTACATTGGTATCTATACTTGCATTCAAAAGATAGAACCGTAGCATGAAGTAGGAGAATTCACATGAAAAAATGTCCGATATGTAATGAATTGAATAGAAACCAGCAAGAGTACTGTACAAACTGCAAAACGTTTCTCGTATCACGTAATTTGAATAAAAAACGGTCGTTACTGAAAACCCCATTGTATCCGATTGTATTACTAGTTATTGTGCTAGCCGCGATTTCGAGCTATTACGCTATGGAAACGAAATACGGTCGAAAGGCAACAACAGAGCACTTCATTTCAGCGCTGATCGAGCAAGATCAAGACGCATTGCATGAATTGATTGTGCCGAAAGATAGTCGTATTTCAATTAACGCAGAAAGTATCGGAGCATTACTTACGTTGGTTGAGAAAAATCCTTCTATCGTTCAAGTAATAGAAACCAATTTAAAAGAAAAGACCGACGAAGGCATGTTCTCAATGCATGTAACAGGAAAGCGTTTCGGCCTCTTCCCCCACTATACGATTAATCCGGCGGGCTATATTCTCAAAGTGAAATCTATCGGGGAGGAAACCGTACTATCGATCCACGATACAGAGATAGGCTATATTAAAAAAAGTAATGAACAAGCGGAATTTGGCCCGTATATGGCAGGAATTTATCCTATCAAAATGACCACAACTTTACAGGACGAAAGCGTACGTGAAGAAATTCAAGCGAACGTATTCGGCGCAAAGCAATCGGTTCATCTCGCTTTTGATTCCATCAAAGAATTGGCCATCGCAACCAACGTGGAAACCGACAATGATTTGCCAGTTGTACAAAACGACGTCGTGAAGGAAGAACCTGTCGAAACCGTTATTGTCAAAGAAGTAATTAAAGAAGTTCCAGCTAACGAGTCCAACGACCAGTTCATCATCTCGTATAGCGGTGACGTGTTCCTCGATACATCCGATCTAAAAGGACTGTCAAAAGAGGAATTGCGTCTAGCCCGCAATGAAATCTATGCACGGCACGGCTATGTATTCAAATCTAAAGAACTGCAAAACTACTTTGGCTCACAGTCTTGGTACGAACCGAACCCGTCTTTTGACGGAAAGATGACCAAGTGGGAGAAACATAATATTGAATTGATTCAATCACTGGAATAACAGAAGGAGCAATCCGCGAAGTCAGTTGACTTCGTGGATTGCTCCTGTTTTTTTGTGGTTTAGGTGGGTTGGCGCGGTTTGGCGTGGAAATTGCGCAGTTCGGATGCACAATGGCGCGGTATGGACGCGCAATTGCGCGGTCCGCCCTAACTTTCGCGCGGTCTGAACACACAATGGCGCGGTGTAGACGCACAATAGCGCGGTCTGCTCCGACTTTTGCGCGGTGTGAACACACAATGGCGCGGTCCGCCCTGACTTTGGCGCGGTGTATACGCACAATTGCGCGGTGCGTACACACAATAGCGCGGTATTCACACTCAATCCCCCAACCCAAAGCCAACTCAGCTAGCGGCCTCGTCGTCCTCTCCACTCTCACCATCCACTACCAACTTCTTCATAGCCCTCGCTTCATACGTCACCCAATCTTCATTCGACTTATGAATCAATTCATCCAGAATCGACACGGCTTGAGTCTCCTTACCTAGCTGCCACAAAGCGCGGCTTTCTTGAAGACGGATGCCTTCTCGATAAGGTGATTCCAGATAATTCACGTCTTGTTCTTTATGGAAAGCTTTCGCGATTTCCACTACATCTTCATATTTCTGCTCGCGCAAATAACTTGAAGCTAGGAAGTACGAGGCATCATCTGTGAAGTAATCACTTTCTTCCGTACGCACAGCATATTCAAAGTACGCAACAGCTGCTGGGAAGTCTTCTTTTAAAAATTGCCTGTAGCCTTCATTATAATATGTTTTCGCCGCTTCATTTGAAACGAATTCAAGCGTGGCTTCCTCTTTAGGTTTTGTGACTACCTTTTCAACCGGCTTGTCTTTCTTCGGCACAGTCTCCGTCATAACGGGCTTTTTCACCGGTGCTGGAGTTGGCGACTCCGTAGCGGTTTCAGGCTGTGCTAGGAGATTGGCTAGTAGCCAGACGACGGATACCAAGAGGACGGTCGCAACACTAGCAAGGAATACTACCGCCTCTTTTTTCAGCTTGCGCTTTCGCTTAGGCTTTGGAACCGGGCGTGGGATATCTGGACGCGGAGGCTCTGCCGCCACGACACGTTTAATTGTCGAATCATCGAGCGCATACAAAGGTAACCCCGCCGTATAGCGAGATAATATGCCGCTTTCATAACGTGCCAACAAGATCGTTTTCATACGATATAATTCAATCGGGATGGGCAATTTTCCTTCTAGTTGCATCGCGTGATCTATGATATGTAATGCTTTTTCGCCAAATCCTAGCTGAATTTCCGATACTGCATCGTTATATTTAGCGATGATCTGCGTGTACGTATCCCAATTGTCGGTAATCGTTTGTTGTAACTTGACGGCATGTAGCTCATCGCTATCTAGTTCCTTCAAGTAGGCCAATGCCACATGCAAATTTCCGACCTTGCTCTCAAGCAATGCTTTATGCCACAGAATCTGCTTGCGGCTCACATTTAGCTTTTCCAGTTCACGTATCGTATCAAGCGCTAATGTATAACGTTTCTGTCGTATTTCTTGTTGCATTTGTTGAACTAACATGGGAACGTTAGTGAATGAACTCATTGAATCACCTCCACCTACTAAACGGGCTTGCGTAGTGACTCACCCATTGATCAATTGTTATGCTCGTCATACACGTTCCCCCTTTTACGAAACCGTTTTCACTAGTGCATCTTGAATGACTTGACCTTCGATTGAAAAGGCTCTGCGGAATACAGCCGCCACTTTAAAACGCTCAATCCCTTGCGCTTCTTCTTCGGGGATTGTGCCAACCGCTTCCATATAGCTTTCATCGAAATACTCATCGTACACCGGCAGCTCTGTTATGCCGATTTCTTCCAGTAATAAATGCGCTTGATCCAACACTGCATCCAACTGTGCGATCAAATCGACCGATTCGGGATCAACCGTTTGACGTACATCTTCAAATAAACTAAAGATCTGCACTGCACGTTTAGCCATTTGAACACGGTCTTCCTGTGCTTCATCTTGCAAACGCGTGATTGCCTCGTCTACGGGCAAAACGGCTTGATTGCTCTCAAACAATTCTTCTAGAGAGCGGAAACTCGTCGAGGTAAATTGCTGAAATTGCTTTAAATCTTCTTGCGTGACAGGCTTCTCGATAGGATCTACTTCGAAATCATCAATCGTAATTTTCTCCAACTGTAATAATTCTTTGTCTAGTATACGCTGTAACTCTTCCGGCCTGTTATTCGCGGACTCATGTATAGTACTCATCGAATTCCCCTTTTCAGAAAACATATGTAATGCATAAATCAAGCAAGAAAAGCCCAGTTTACTCTTAGGCTATTATACTGATAAGATAGCACTTTTTGGTGGCTAACACAATACTGGGCGATGAATTGTCGAAGGAATGAGGCGACTTCCGTACACTTGTAGACGCATTGTTGCACGAAGTGTCATTGATAGACAAAACAATCATCTAAAAAACTAAAGGTTGCTATTTCTTCAGATACCAAGTACAGTAGGGGTAATTAAACTTTCACTTATTTCGATAATTCGGAAATAAGGATAGAGGCGCAAAAACCATTAGTACGCAATTAGAGGATCATGAGGTCCTGTGAAGATTGTGGAAAGGGGAATTTGCCGAAGCGGCGAGACTCTCATGACCTCCAAGCTGATTCTGGACTGAACAAGTGCAGGATTGTCATATGGGAAACTGTATGGTGGGCTATCTCGTGCAAAGAAATAATTCATTATTTCAACGCAACAGCGAGCCCTCGTTGTTGCTTTTTGCGTTCAATTATATCGCCCCCACCTCTATGTTTTTTAATAAAATGATAGGATGTGGAGAATAATGAATTTCGGATCAATTATGACAGCGATGGTAACTCCGTTTGATGAAAGAGGAGACATCGATTACCCAGCAACAAAAACCTTAATCAATCACTTACTAGCCAATGGAACAGACGCACTAGTTGTCGCAGGTACGACAGGAGAATCCCCTACTCTTACCGCACAAGAGAAAGTGGATCTATTCAAATTCACCGTGCAAACAGTTGCAGGACGTGCCCCGGTTATTGCAGGTACAGGAACGAACAGCACAAGAGAATCCATTGATTTGACGATCCAAGCAGAAGAAGCTGGCGTCGACGGAATCATGCTCGTCGTCCCGTACTATAATAAGCCTTGTCAAGAAGGGTTGTACCAACACTTCAAGACGGTTGCCCAAACGACTACACTACCGATCATGCTGTACAACATTCCGGGACGTAGCGCTGTAAACATGTTGCCGGAAACGATTATCCGACTGGCTAACAATATATCGAATATTACTTCTGTCAAAGAAGCGAGTGGTGACCTAGAAGCCGTAGCTGCGATTATTGAACATACTGGAGATGACTTCTTTGTCTACACAGGTGATGACGCGTCTACACTGCCTGTACTAGCTATCGGTGGAACAGGCATCGTGTCCGTTTCTGCTCACATTATAGGAAATGAAATGGCGGAAATGGTGCGCCACTTCAAAACGGGCAATACAAAGCAAGCCGCGACCATCTACCGTGGTCTATTGCCAATCATGCACGCAATGTTTGCTGCACCGAACCCTTCTCCAACTAAAGCTGCGTTGAACTTGTTGGGCGTACCGGTTGGTGGCGTTCGCTTGCCGATGATGGCGTTGCCTAACGAACAAGTAGAATCGTTGAAAGAACTTCTAGCGCATCGAAACCAAACTGCAATCGGTCTTTGATTAACATAGAGAAAATACTTTTAGCTGCTGCGAGACGACTATGTCATTTGGTCGACTTGCGGCAGCTTTTTTGTGGGTACCAGGCTTTTTGGTACCAGGTCCCCACACAATTCTCACACAATTTGGCGGGGACGGTACCAGGTCCCCACACAATTCAAGTCCCAAAATATATAGAAATTGAAATCCTCTACTGAAATAGCGGTAAGGATTTAATTCTTCAAACGTAAAATAGGACTCATATGCACTTTCTGTTTTCTAACTACCATTCTCCAACCCGGTCCCCTTATCCTTATCTCGATACATCAAAACTCCTGGACTGCCTACGAAACTCCACTACTAGAAGTTTCGTTTCAAGAAAACCACTACCCTGTTGGACAGAAGTCTATTTGAATTTTGTGTAAGTTTTTCCGAATTGTTCTTGAATTGTGTAGGGACCTGGTACCTTCCAGTGAATTGTGTGGGGACCTGGTACCTTCCCGAATTGAATTGTGCGGGGACCTGGTACCTCTTTTGAGCTATAATAAAGCAACACAAAGTAAAATAGATATCTTCTGGAGGCTCTCATGTTTAAAGACGCATTTATTAATACACTCATACAATTTGAAAGCGATAAAAAGTGGATGTCTGTAGCCAATTGGATGAATGAAAACCCGACAGTCATTCAAGTCGGTAAAACTTTGCTCGAAGCGGCTAAAGTTCTGAAGGAATGGAAAGTCGAGTTTCTTCCGATTGTCGATTCGCACCATAGACCGATTGGCATGTTGACTCTCCATCATATACTCGAAGTATTTGTGGCTGGGCACGACAAGCATATATTGCTTGAGACGCTGTTGCCGATGCCGATAGCGGAAGTGGATGAACAGACATTGCTGAGTGAACTTCCTTTTGACTCCAACGATGCACGGATCTTCGTTGTGACAAATCAACAAGGCGAACTCACTGGTCTATTAACTCAAAAGGAAATTTTCAACGGACTGTCAGCATTAATGGAAAGTTATATACAAAATGAAAAAGTTTCGGATATTTTAACTGTCATACTTGAAAAAGCGTTTGAAGGAATTGCTGTCGTGGACGAAAATGGGATGATTGTTGAATTCAATAATGCATATAGTAAATTTACAGGTGTTCCCCGATCTGAGGCAATCGGAAAACATGTGACGGATGTCATCGAAAACACCAATTTACATGAAACCGTCAAAAAAGGGATGCCCGAAAGAGGCGTTCTACAAAATATACAAGGACAGGACATGGTCGTGCATCGAATCCCTGTCTGGAAGAACGGCAAAGTAGTCGCAGCCATTGGAATGCTGATTTTTGAAGGGGTTTCGGATATTTACCGAATCTATGAACGATTGCAATTGCAGAAAGTCATGAACGATACAGAACTTCCTCCCCTATCATCCGACGGCTTTTCGAGTCTCAATCAAATTATCGGAACGAGTGAAGCCATATCCGACTTAAAAAGAAAAGCTCGGACTGCCGCACGAACGCAAGCCGTAGTTTTATTGTCAGGCGAAAAAGGCACGGGGAAAAACGCTTTCGCAGAAAGTATTCACCAGTTAAGCCCCCTCGCCTCCAAACCTTTCACGATCATTCACTGTGCGGTACAGGGACCGAAAAAAGTGGAGGAACAGCTTTTCGGTAAGGGTGGAATTCTCGCTTCCGGAGAGCCAAGCACACTGTACTTGCAAGATATAGATCGGTTATCCATGGCGATTCAATTGAAGCTACTGGCATTTTTAAAACAAGCTTCCGATGACTTCTCCATTCAACTCATTATTTCCTCTACACAGAATTTGCATGAATTAGCGGAAAGAGATGCGTTCAGTTCGGAATTATACGCTCAATTAAATCCATTGCAACTGTCTATTCCGGCACTTCGTAACAGGAAAGAAGATATCCCGTACTTACTGTCGCATTATATGCAGGAAGTCTGCTTTTCCCATAAAATAGCCGAAAAGTCTTTTACAACGTCAGCTATTTCCTGCTTGATGAATTACCAATGGATAGGCAATATCGAAGAATTGATCGATGTGGTGGAAGACTTAATAAGTGTAGTAGGCTCCGCTAGTATTGACGTGACAGACTTGCCAAAAACGATTCTAGATGAACAAAGTATTTACACTTTGGAAACCGTCAGAGAAAAACAAGACGTGGAAGAAAAAAAGATGATTCTTGATTTATTGGAGAAAACAGAAGGCAATAAGTCAAAAACTGCCGAGCTACTTGGAATTCATAGAACGACTTTATACAAAAAATTAAAAAAATTTAATATCTTGACCTGAGTGTAGCGCAAGTGCTACACTCGGTTTATTGATAAAAGTGTAGCCTTGACGCTACACTTTTATTTTACTCATTTCAAAAGCACTACTCTAGTACAAATAATAGTAGATGAGGAGCTGACTGAATGGAATCTTGCAAAACGTTTCATATGCCGTCGACGATACTGTATCAACAACATGCTTTTGAACAGGTCGGTGAAAGAGCAGTAGTTCTCGGTAAAAAAGCCTTGATCATCAGTGATCAAATTATGCAGACGCTCGGTTACGTTGCCAATTGCCAAGATAAATTATCGGAACATTCCGTTAAGAGTACCGTATTTCTCGGTGTAGCCTCTGAACCAAATGATCAATACGTAGAAGAGGCATTGCAATTGTATCAAGACGAAAATTGCGACTTGATCATTTCATTAGGCGGCGGAAGCTGTATCGATACAGCTAAAGCGGTTGCAGTCGTTGCGACTAACGGTGGAAACATTGCAGAATACGTAGGCATGAAGAAAATTGCGCACATCACACCCGTACCTCATATCGCCATTCCGACTACTGCAGGAACCGGTTCAGAAGCAACTGACGTAACAGTGATCACCAATTCGACAACGACTGTCAAGATGATGATTAAACAACCTGCTTTCATGCCGAATATAGCCATCGTTGATCCCTTGCTGACTCTCTCATCTCCTCAAAAGGTTACAGCTGCGACGGGTGTAGACGCACTGAGTCATGCAATCGAAGCCTACATATCCAAAAAGTCTCATCCGATGACAGATATGATGGCTTTGTCGGCAATCCAGTTAATTTCAAAGAACTTGCAGGCAGCATTCACAGACGGTCAAAATATTGAAGCGCGAGAAGGCATGTCACTCGCTGCCCTCCAAGCCGGAAGTGCCTTTTCCAATGCATCTGTCTGTTTAGTCCATGGCATGTCTCGACCTATTGGTGCTCTATTTGACGTACCGCACGGTTTCTCGAATGCGATGCTATTGCCTGCCATACTGGAATATAGCAAAGATTCATGTATTAATAGACTGGCTGATATCGGTCGAATCTTCTCTTCCGAAGCATTAGAATTATCCAATGAAGAGGCTGCAGACATCGCAGTACAATCCGTTAAAAACTTATGCAAATCATTAGATATCCCGAATCTCGAAAAATGGGGAATACCTCGCGAAGAATTTGTAAGCGCTCTCACTAAAATGTCGAAAGATGCAATCGATAGCGGAAGTCCCGGCAATAATCCTAAAACACCTTCACAAGAAACCATCGCGGACTTGTATCAAGTATGTTATGAATACCAATTTTAATTTGACAAATCATTACACTAGGAGGTCATTTATATGACAACGAATTCGACACTAACAGTACAAAACTATATTAACGGTGAATGGGTATCTGCTTCGACTGATCAGACAGAGCCTGTATTTAATCCCGCAACTGGAGAGATAGTGGCATATGTTCCGATCTCGACAAAAGAAGATGTAGATACTGCAGTACAAGCTGCAAGCGAGGCATTCGTTACGTGGAAAGAAGTAGCTGTTCCACGTCGCGCACGTATTCTCTTCAAATACCAACAACTATTAGTAGACAACTGGGATGAACTCGCTAGAATCATCACTGTCGAAAACGGAAAAAACTTTACAGAAGCGCACGGCGAAGTACTACGCGGAATTGAATGTGTAGAATTTGCTACAGGAGCCCCTACATTGATGATGGGCGATAACTTACCGTCCGTCGCGGTAGGTTTGGAATCGGGAACCTATCGCTATCCGATTGGTGTCATCGGTGGAATCACACCATTTAACTTCCCGATGATGGTACCTTGCTGGATGTTC
The DNA here is from genome assembly GCF_002743375.1 of Sporosarcina sp. P34. Lineage (GTDB taxonomy): Bacteria > Bacillota > Bacilli > Bacillales_A > Planococcaceae > Sporosarcina. The sequence goes on along the minus strand of NZ_PDZC01000015.1, from coordinate 46,417 downwards.
CCGATGGCCATCGCAACAGGTAATACATTTGTACTCAAGCCGTCCGAGCGCACACCGATACTAGCAAACCGCTTAGCTGAACTACTTGAAGAAGCTGGCTTACCTAAAGGTGTCTTCAATATTGTACACGGAGCACATGACGTAGTGAATAGCATACTAGATCACGAACAAGTCGCTGCCATTTCATTCGTGGGATCTCAGCCTGTTGCCGAGTATGTGTACAAACGTGGAACAGATAACTTAAAACGCGTGCAAGCACTCGCTGGAGCAAAAAACCACTCCATCGTATTAAAAGATGCGAACTTGGATAATGCCGCCACACAAATTATCAACGCAGCGTTCGGTTCAGCAGGAGAACGTTGCATGGCTTGTTCAGTCGTTGCAGTTGAAGATGCGATTGCGGATGAATTCGTTGAAACATTACGTAACAAAGCGAATGAACTGACAATCGGTAACGGTTTAGATGAGGGAATCTTCCTTGGGCCTGTTATTCGCGACGCACATAAAGAAAAAACAGAGCAATACATCGCAACAGGAGAAAACGAAGGCGCTACTCTGATTCGCGACGGTAGAGAAGACAGCGAAGCTAAAGGAAAAGGATACTTTGTCGGCCCGACGATCTTTGATCATGTAACGAGCGAAATGAAGATTTGGCAAGACGAAATTTTCGCACCAGTTTTATCGATCAGCCGCGTGAAAAACTTGGATGAGGCGATCCAATTATCCAACAAATCCAGATTCGCTAACGGTGCTTGTATCTTTACAAAAGACGGCGGAAATGTGCGCAACTTCCGCGAAAACATCGATGCCGGAATGCTCGGATTAAATATCGGCGTCCCTGCACCGATGGCCTTCTTCCCGTTCTCCGGTTGGAAAGATTCCTTCTATGGTGATCTTCATGCGAACGGTAAAGACGGATTGAATTTCTATACACGCCAGAAAGTGCTTACGGGTCGTTGGGAATAAGAGGTTTGTTGGGATGGTGGTGGGGACGTGGGGATGGTACCAGGTCCCCACACAATTCTCACACAATTCAAGTCTCAAAATATATAAAAATTGAAATCATCTGCTGAAATAGCGGCAAAGATTCAATTCTTCAAACTCGCAACAGGATTCGTATGCACTTTCTGTTTTCCAAAATTCAATAATGCCCTTTTGACCAAAATGAAACTTCTCCACTATACTCAATAGATTCACAAACTACTAGGAGGAGAGCTCAATGGCAAGACGTAAACGGAATTGGCGGCCAAATGCATACTACCATGTCGTCATGCGCGGCAATAACCGACAGAATATCTACGCTACCGAAGAGGATATGCTCCATCTGATGCGCTGCATAGGCCATGCATCGATCGATTATCATTTTACTGTTGTAGCGTTCTGTATCATGACAAATCATTATCACATTCTACTTCAATCTGAAGACAACCTATCCAACATCATGCGGCATATCAATCGGAAATACAGCGATTATTACGCTAAACGTTACGACTATGTTGGACAGCTTTATCAAGGTCGATATTATTCTAAGGAAGTAAAATCTACTTATGCAATGTTGGCCGTAAGCCGCTATATTCACCGAAATCCGATTGCAACAAAAACACCTATGGTTAAACATTTGGTTGAATACCCATTCAGTACATTCCCCTACTACCATTCTTCTACTTCGTCACCTTATCCTTATCTAGATATATCAAAACTTCCACACTGCCTACCTCCACCATTCGAGAAAACCACAGAAGCCTACGTTACCTATTGTTTGATGGGAACAGAAGAAATATTGCATATCTACAATAGTCGTGACATTCTAGAAGTGCCTACGTAACTCTATCAACAAAAATTCTGATACAACAGCATTTAAAAAGACTTCTAACCCATTGGTCAAGAAGTTTTTTTGGCAATAATCAAAAAGTTGCCTGAATAGTTCTTGAATTGTGTGAGGACCTGGTACGCCCCCAATACCTAGACAATTATCTGAATAGTTCCTGAATTGTGTGGGGACCTGGTACGCCCCCAATACCTAGACAATTATCTGAATAGTTCCTGAATTGTGTGGGGACCTGGTACGCCCCCCATGGTGCATAATTGTCTGAATAGTTCTCAAATTGTGTGGGGACCTGGTACGCTCTCAAGGACCTGGTACACCCCCACAAATCAATAAATCCCCATAATCCCAAGCGCAATCGCCGGGATCAATGACAACATCGGGAAGACAATCGCAATGACACCCATCTCTCTATACGATTCCTTATGCGTCATCCCTGTCACAATCAATATTGTCAAAATCGCACCGTTGTGAGGAAGGGAATCCAATCCCCCTGAAGCAATAGATGCAATGCGGTGAAAGGCTTCAGGTGCTGGACCCGTAGTGGTCGCAACCTCATAGTAATGCGAGCCTAGCGCTTCTAATGTAATACCTAAACCTCCAGAAGCCGATCCCGTCGCTCCTGCCAATACGTTTACCGCAATGGCTTCAGAGATTAATGGGTTCGCGTTGATTCCTAAAATTGCGTCGCTTAACTTTTCAAAGCCTGGAACCGATCGGACGATCGTTCCAAATCCTACTGCCGCACTCGTGTTGATCATCGCCATGACCGAATCGCTGGCGCCACTATTGACTGCTTTTGTGAAGCCTTTGAATTCTCTAATAGAAATGAGTAAAATGAGAACAATACCCGTTATCAACGCTATGACAATATCCCACTTTAAAAAGTTCAATGTACTAATGACAGCCAGTAAAGGTAGTAATGAAAGAATGATATGTGGATACTTCGTGCGTGGTTTTGCATTCAAATCCTCTGCACGTTCTTCGAAGACTTCCCCAGCTTCCCTTAACACGCGTACTCTCTGATTCAAATACACAATCGAACAGATAATCATGAATGCGGATGAAACAAGTCCGATAATCGGAGCGGCTGCCGCTGTCGTATGAAAGTACTGTGTTGGAATTAAATTTTGGATTTGCGGTGTACCCGGTAGTGCCGTCATGGCGAATGTCATCATTCCCGCCACAATCGTTCCTGGAAGAAGACGTCTGCTTATATTCGCTTCGCGGAACATATTAAGTGCCAATGGATAGACCGCGAACACGACAACGAACACACTCACGCCACCGTAAGCTAAAACACTTGCTGCCACTATGACCCCAATGACGGCACGCTCTTTACCAAAAACGCGGGATATTCCGATAGCTACTGAGTGGGCCATTCCACTATACTCCATCAACTTCCCGAAAATCGCCCCTAGCAAAAATACCGGGAACCATTGCTTAGCAAAGTTCACGAAACCTGTCATATAAGTGTCTGTATAGGCGTCAAGCAAATTCAATCCACCGAACAAAGCAACGATTCCTGCACAAATAGGTGCAATCCAAATGATCGACCAACCTCTATAAGCTAATACCATCAGTAACACTAAGCCTATGAATATCCCTAGCATACTACCCCTCCTCCAACTGGCAATGTACGACGTAAAGTGAAACTACTTTAGTATAGAAAAATAGCAGGATCGGAGTTAATTAGTCACTACGATCCTGCGTATGGTTAATCAGCTACTTGGGAAATCGAAATCGGTTTGGCTTTCTTCATTATAGGCAGTGTCGAACCATCTCTCAGACACCGTTTTCGTTTTCGTGAAGAAACGGACCGTATCGGGACCGAACATTTGCCCTTCGCCAAATCTGGAGCGTTTCCATCCACCGAAGTTATGGTAGCCAACCGGAATCGGAATTGGCACATTCACTCCGACCATTCCCACTTCAATTTGATCGGTAAACGTTCGTGCGGCTTTACCACTGTCGGTAAAGATTGTCACACCGTTTCCGTATTCATGTTCATTGATCAAGTCGATTGCTTCTTCAAGCGTATCCACTCTCACTACAATGCGTGCAGGGCCGAACACTTCTTCTTTATAGACATTCATATCTGCCGTCACATGATCAAGCAATGTCGGCGCCAAGTAATAGCCGTCTTCATTCGCCACGTTAGGGTTTCGTCCGTCCGCTGCTAGAACGGCTCCTTCTTCTACCGCCAAATCAATGGATTTTATAACGTTCGCTTTTGCTTCTGCACTGATCAATGGGCCGAAGTCTGCTCCTTTGTCATCGAATTTTCCGACTTTCAGTTCGTTTACTTTTTCCGTTAGCTTCGCAACAAACGCATCTGCTGTTTTCTTACCTACAGGAATCGCAGTAGAAATCGCCATACATCTTTGTGATGCGGCACCGTATGCTGCGCCTAGGAATGAATTCACTGCTGTGTCAATATCTGCATCCGGCATGATGACCATATTATTCTTTCCGCCACCAAATGCCTGGACGCGCTTATGATGTTTTGTTCCTTTTTCATAAACCGCTTCTGCTACTCTCGTCGAACCGACAAAACTCACAGCCATCACATCTTTGTTCGTAAGCAATGCATCCACTGCCTCTTTATCACCATTAACCACATTCCAAACACCCGCTGGCAATCCTGCTTTTGACCAAAGCTCTGACAGAATCAATGCAGAATGAGGTACTTTTTCTGAAGGTTTCAAAATCATAGCATTTCCTACCGCTACTGCCATCGTACTCATCGCAACAGGTACCATGACTGGGAAGTTAAATGGTGAAATACATGTCACGACACCTAAAGGCTTGTGCATAGAATAGGAGTTGATCTCGCCACCCACATCCACGGAATGCTCACCTTTTAATAGGTGTGGAGCGCCAAGCGCAAAATCCACCGACTCAATCCCGCGTGTGATTTCGCCTGTTGCATCGGAGAGCGTTTTTCCGTTCTCTTCACCTATCGCATAGGCTAGTCTATCTGTGTTTTCCAGAAGTAACGCACGGAACTTATGAAGGACTTCCATTCGTTTGCCAACCGAAACCTTCGACCAATGAGTAAACCCTTCTTTCGCTAGCTTCACCACTTCATTCACTTCTTCTGTGGATGCGAGTGGTACTTGTGCAATCTTCTCTCCAGTAGACGGATTAAACACATCTCCAAATCGTCCGCTTTTACCTTCTACTTCTTCTCCATTAATAAAATGAGTCAATGTCTGTACATCTGTTTTTTGCATAGGTCCATTCCTCCCAATTTATAGTAAATTTTCTTATACGTTTTGCTTTTGCTTATTCAACTTATCTTGGATCATCAAATACGAAGAAGACATATCTTCATGCGCATGACCCTTTTCTACTTCCGCTTCATAATACTCAATAAGTTGCGACGCAATCGGTAGCTCGCCGTCAAGAGAATCCGATACGTGTTTCGCAAGCTTCAAATCTTTTAATAATAATGAAGTCGTGAATGCACCTTTCGTATACTCATCCTGTGAAATATACGTCTTGTAGTTCCGTGTAAGAATGGTACTTGCGCCCGAGCTGACGTTGACGATGTCATAGACGATGTCCTGATCCACACCCGCAAGCCTCGCAAGTGAAAGCGCTTCCGCAACGGCTTGATTATGGATACCGGCCATCATATTATTGATGAGCTTTACAATCGTACCCACACCCGGATCGTTCCCTACATGGAAGACGTTCGACCCAATAGCCTCTAAATAAGGCAGTATCGATTCAAACGTATCTTTTTCACCCCCGACCATGATCGATAACGAAGCGTTCTCCGCTCCACTGACACTACCGCTAACCGGAGCGCCTAGATATTCAAGACCCAGCTTCAGCGCCTCTTGCTCAATCTTTCTGTTCAGTTCAGGTGAAATCGTACTCAAATCCACTAATACCAATGGCTTGGTGCTTTTATGAACAATTCCGTCCTCCCCTAAATACACACTTTCCGCAATAGCAGGAGTAGGTAAACTAGTGAAAACCAGATCTACTTCTTCTAGCAGCGAAGCAGTTGTCATTCCTACATGCCCACCCAGTTCTGCAAATCGTTTTTCGGATTCCTTATTGATATCCAATGCAAATATCGTGTAGCCATGTCCCAATAAATTCTTTGCCATCGGAAACCCCATATTTCCAAGACCGATAAATCCAATCTTTTTTCCGTTCGCCATACATACTCCCCCTTTTTTTGATTGCCCATTAAATGAAAGCGTTGTCATTCATCTTTAAAAAAATAAAAACCAAACTACCGAACTGCAAATCAATGAAAATAGGAACGTGTTTATTTCACATACCGTAGTCACATACTATGGTCACTCAATAATAAATAGTATTGTCTAAATAGTCAACCAATTTATTTAATTTAATAAAATATGCTATCATGGTCATAGTGAACAAGCATCGTAGAGGAGGAATCGAGTATGACAGAACTTACTTCTAGACAGATAAAAGCGCTAGAAACTAAACAAAACCTCCTTGAAAAAGGCTTGGAGCTTTTCCATGAGAAAGGTTTTGACAACGTAACCGTTGAGAGCATTGCGAAAGCATGTAATGTCTCAAAGGGAGCATTCTATGTTCACTATAGTTCGAAATATGATATTTTCTTGGAGAAATTTAAAGACATTGATGAATTCTATTTATCCTTTATCCCAAGCATACCAACGAATCTAAGCGCTTCAGAAAAAATCCTTCTTTTTTACAAAGGCCAAATGACGTATTTACGAGACGTATTGGGAAAAGACTTTGTCCATACCATTTACACAAGTGCACTAGCCTTAACAATGAATGAGGATCACTATTTAACCAATCAAAATCGACAACTTTACCAAATCATTCATTCGTATGTGGAAGAAGGAATCGAGCGCAAGGAATTTAAACAAGAGTTCTCGGCTGATTATATATCGATGCTCATCACACGTTGCATGCGTGGGACAATTTATGATTGGATTATTTTTAGAGAACGATTGGATCCTGTCGTAGAAATTCACCATATGACTTCTATTGTTTTGGATGGTTTGAAGGTTAAATAGTGTTCTAACCCCTAGCGGTCATACAATGTAGTTCTCTGATGATATAAAACACCTTCTTCTCTTTTGAAAGAAGGCGTTTTGCATACGGTAGTATTTTTCACGTAACGTGTACTAATCTGTAATCCTCCCACGTATAGATAGTCCGTAAGAGAAAAAGGGAGGAATCATTCATGAAACCAGCAATTCAAAACAGTAACGTAAGAGGGACTACAAAACAGACCACAATGAAAGCAGCGATCGTAAAAGAATTCCAGACAAAGTTGCAGATTGAAGACACACAAAAACCAACACCTGGCGCGGGTCAGGCATTAGTCAAACTAGAGGCATGCGGCGTCTGTCATACAGACTTACACGCAATCAACGGCGACTGGCCTGTCAAACCGAAACTTCCTCTCATTCCAGGTCATGAAGGCGTAGGAATTGTGGAAGCTATTGGACCGAACGTCACGGCTGTAAAAGTCGGAGATCGTGTCGGTATACCTTGGCTCTACTCTGCATGCGGTGAATGTGATTATTGTCTACAAGGAAAAGAAACGCTGTGCCACAGTCAAGAAAACGGTGGCTATTCAGTGGACGGTGGATACGCGGAGTATTGCCTCGCAGCGGCGGATTATGTCGCGAAAATTCCAGAAAACCTCAGCTCTGTTGAAGCTGCACCTATCCTCTGCGCAGGTGTGACAACATATAAAGCGTTGAAAGTATCCGGTGCAAAACCAGGAGACTGGGTCGCGATTTACGGTATCGGCGGATTGGGCCACGTAGCGCTCCAGTATGCGAAAGCTATGGGATTCAATGTAGTGGCAGTAGATATTGCGGATGAAAAGTTAGAGCTTGCGAAGAAACTCGGCGCTGACATTACAGTGAACGGCAAAAAGGAAGATCCTGCCGAAGCCATCCAACAACAAATCGGTGGCGTACAGGCGGCTATTAGCGTAGCTGTTGCTCAAGTACCTTTTGAGCAAGCGTATCGTTCCGTCAAACGTGGCGGCACGTTGGTCGCTGTCGGATTGCCACACGAAGATTTACCGATCCCTATTTTCAACACCGTGTTAAACGGAATCACAGTAAAAGGTTCCATCGTAGGCACACGAATCGACATGAAAGAAGCGCTTGATTTTGCGGCGCGCGGAAAAGTGAAAGCACAGATTGAAACGGCTCCCCTTTCCGATGTGAATGCAATTCTTGAAAAGATGGAAAAAGGTCAAATCAATGGACGTATTGTATTGACGTTTGATTGAATGTAAGTAAAGTCGTCTCTAGATCATCGCATATCGAGAGCATCACAACGAGGCTTCCCATCGGTTAATCGATGGGAAGCCTCGTTTTTTATAAATGATGTGGTTGGTCGAATCGCACGTTCTATATATAAACATTCTTTTATTATCGCAAACTGAGTGTATTGCATTACATCGCCTTGCTGAACGCGACATATAGTACAGCAAGGAGGTGAAATATATGTCGAAATGTGCAAAACTAAGCAATGAATGGCTTTTCTTCTTCGGGATTTTAGCCGGATATGCTTTGCTCGGTTTATTTTTAATCGTTCCGGGCTTATTGGCAACTCTCGCTGGAAGCTTATTGTTGTTTGCTCTTGCTGTGATTTTGGTGATCACTATCGTCTTGTTCGCCTTGGCGATCATATTCAAAGGCCTTTCCAGGCTGTTTCATATTCGTAAACACAAATAAGAGAACAACCGTCACTTTAGTAGTGGCGGTTGTTTATACATAGACAATAAAATGAATTGGTACCGGTTTCGAATTTTGCAGACTTTTCAGTATTCATGCTATAGTATTCTAGTACGAAAAAGTCAGAAAACTTTTTCGTGCACACAATGCATCACAATTCTTACTATCAGACAGGGGGATTCAATGAAAATCAAATCATGGGCAGCACTACTTTTTGCATTCTTTTTAAGTGTAGCGGTTGCTACAACAGGATTCGCGGCACAACCGGCTGAAGGGTATGATCCGGAAGACGGCATCTATGTAAAAGCGGAAAATGAGTACTATTATAAAGGACGCTACTCTAACGGGCGTGTCTTCTCCGAATATCTGGCAAAGGAATTGACCGGGGATTATGACAACTTGACAAACTATGCAGTTGGCGGTGCTTTTTCAGGTGTGTTATTTGGAACAGAAGGCAGCGAAGATGAACGTTCTAACTATTCTACTTTCCTAAAAGGTTGGAGCGCTGACCAGCAGGTGAAGACGTTTCTCGCAGAACATAACGGGAAAATTGATCCAGACGCTCTGTACATCATCAGCGTAGGTGGAAATGATGGCTATGCAGTAGAAGATCTTGGCGTAGATCGCACCGCAGAACTCGCGAGCGACTATTCTTTAAAGATGGTGCAAAATCTACTAGAAGGCGGTGCGAAATACATACTACTGCCCAATCGCTATGAGGATGACCGTAAAGGATTAACCGATTTTGAAGACATAAGAAATCAGCAAACCGTCCAAAAAATCAATGACTACTTGGCGCTGGATTCTACTCCAGACGATGTCCATGTTCTATATGGACATAATCAGCAGCTCAAAGAAAACATCGACGAACAAGGTTTTGAAAAATTCGGCTACAAAAGTATGGGATTCTATTTAATTTCCGACTGGGTCCCAGCATATGGCTATGCATTGGCCTCTGAAGATAACAGCGATGTTTTCCCGACTACAGAAAATGAGGAAACATACGGCGGCTATGGTCTCTACTCTACCGATAGCAAATACTACACGCCCGAAACTGCAGGATTTGAGCCAAATGATTTTTACTTGTATGACGAATATCATGTAAGCAACAAAACGCACCGCCACATGGCAGCCTATCTACTAAATAAAGATATAGAAACCGAAGACGGCCAGTTCAAGAACATCTACAACGGCGAACCCAATCCATTTGCCGAAGCACTTGCAGATGGCACCATCCCGTCTAAGTATTCAACGGTCTATACATTCGGTGACAGCAGTATCGACTCCGGTCGCGGCCTCAGTATAACGACCGAACTTGTAAACAATCGCGATAAACAAACATCAACTTCAAATGAAGAATCACAACATACACAACAGCAAAGCCCGTCAGCCTATACAGTAAAACGAGGCGACAATTTGTGGACAATCGTCAAAACCCACTATCCTAATATGCAGACCAACCAAGATATTTCACGGCAAGTTCAAGAAGTGTATGATGCAAACAAAGTTCAAATTGCACATCCCGATTTGATTTACCCAAACCAAACGTTTACACTTCCGGCTGCCAACGACTAATTAATCTATCGTGATAATTTAATTGTGTCGGGACTTGGTAACTGTTATAAAACTAAAAAAGGTTTTCTGATCATTACCATGGTCAGAAAACCTTTTAATTATATAGGAACCGTATCTCTTCTTGATGACACTATCCGCGACTGTACACTTCAATCTAGTTTTACCACCGCCACCATTCAATAATCCGTAATAGACAATTCCGTTTCAATCGGCTGTTTAATAATCCCTAACGCTGCCGCTTCACTTTCGACAATCGGGAAAATTTTATCGCATTGGGAAATGGAGAATAATCTGCGGACAAATGTATCGACGACAATGATGGCGATTTTCTTATTGTTTTGAGAAACTTTTTTGGCAAAGTTGACGATCATGCCAAATCCTGTACTGTCGATATTTTGTACGTTGCTCATGTCGAGAATGAAGTTCCGTCCTTCTGTGAACGGTGTCGTCTGTAACTGTTTTTTTACCTCTTCTATCAAACCGTATTGCAAATGACCTGAAAACTTGATGATCATATACGTATCTTTTTCTTCTACTTGCAATGTTGCCGTTTTCTGTTCCATTCTATATCCCTCCATTACATGCTAAACTTATTCACTTCTTCACGTAAATGATCAGCAACCTCTGCCAAACTGGTAGTATTGTCAGCAATTTCAGCTACTGTAGCATATTGTTCTTCAGATGAAGCGGCAATTTGCTCTGTTGCTGCGGCAGACTCCTCAATGATTGCGGAAATATGATGGATCGCGTCTTGAACATTCTGTGAATTGGTATTAACCGCATCGAACGCATCTTTTATATGCAACATGCTCGACTCCGTCACGCTAACTTTCTCCACGATATGCTTAAGCGCTTCTCCACCTTGATTAATAATGACCACTTGTTCTTCCACTGCCGTTAAATTACTTTCCATCGTTCGCACAGTCACCGATGTCTCCGCTTGAATGTCCGTAATCAAATCGGTAATTTGCTGGGCAGCTCCTGTTGATTGTTCAGCTAGTTTGCGAACTTCTGCTGCAACGACCGCAAACCCTTTTCCGTGCTCTCCTGCTCTGGCCGCTTCAATGGCAGCGTTTAGTGCGAGAAGATTGGTCTGCTCCGATATGGCTGTAATGACGGTAATAATACCGCCGATTTCTTCCGAACGCATACCTAACTTTTGAATCGAATCCGTTGCATAGCTAACCGTTTCAGTTACCGTGCCTAAATGGGCAATCGCTTTGCTAATTGCCTGCTCACCTTCATGCGCAATAATTGTAGATTCCTGTGCATTCAATAAACTCTGTTCTACATTCTCTACATTTCCTACTACTTCTAAGATCGTATCACGCATCATACCCGCGATTCGTTCCGCTTGTTCTGATTGATTCGTCACACCTGACGCAATTTCATTCATTGTCGAAGCGATTTGACTAGCAGTTTCATTCGTCTGCTGAGATGATTCCGCTAATGCGACCGATGAATGAGCAATTTCATTGGCATTACGCGCAACGTTTTGCATCGTTTCGGTTAACTGCTCTTTCATATTCCGAAAAGACATGGATAGTTCAGCAATTTCGTCCGTTCCTTTCGCTTCGTAAAGCTCGACGTTCAAATTCAAATGGGCCAATTCATCCGCATTATCACGCAACCGATTGATCGGCTTAATAAGCATACGCTGGATGATAAAGCTCGCGATCAGAATAATAAGCAACGCAAGCGCTAGCGAAATAACGATGGTCTGCATGGCGGAAGACGTCGCAATTTTTATATAAGGCGCTGTAGGAACCGCTACCGCGATAATCCCAATCACTTCTCCGTCTTTATCGAGAATCGGATCATAGGCTGCTTGAAATGACTGCCCGAGAACATCTGCCGTACCGATAAAACGTTCTTTTTTCCCGAGTACGACATCTCCCACTTCCTTCGCTACCTGTGTCCCTAAGCGTCGCTCCCCATTTTCTATAATATTTGTCGCAATCCGTGTATCCCCTTGGAAAATGGACATCGTATTCCCGTCCGTTAATTCTCCTAACTGATCAGGAATGTCATATGCTTCGTACATATCCATCTTGCCTTTATGCAATGAACCATTTGTAATGGACCACTCGCCCGGCACGGAAGCATCCAATAACTCCAAACTTAACATCAAGTCAGATCGCAGCTTTGTTTCTGCCGCCTCCAATAGATTGTTTTTTGTCGCATTATAATTCAGGACACTTAAAATGCCTGAAAGAAGTAAAATGGCTAGTAAAATAACTGCGTTAACTTTTTTCCCAATGGACCACTTCATGTAACTTCCCCCGCTGTCACTAATTTTTTCTCCACACCAACTAAAAACTGTACATCTGACACTTGTTCAAACCACAGCTGATCCACCATATGCTGAATGAACAAAAAACCGCGGCCACGCTCACAAAAATTGTCACCGTCCGCACTCATATCGAGCACAACCGGCCACTGCTCTTGCGGAATTCCTTTCGCAAAATCAGTCACTGTAATCCGCAATTTTTCGTCTTCATTTCGCATATGTACTTCAATTGACTCCGACCGTCCCTCTTTCTCCATTGCCTCCACTGCATTAATGACCAGTTCGTGCATCACAAAACACATGTCTCTGGCATATGGAATTGAATACAGCTCCGAATAACTCTCCATCAATTGGTCAATCAACAGGACCGATTGCTTGCTTGGTGTAATAGCGAACGTGAATTCCATAATTGTTTCCCTCACTTATAATGAAGTAGTGATCGATACTACTGTAATATCATCTTCCAATGGCAAATGTGACAATCCGTACTCTTCGGTGAACTTCCGCAACATGACGCGACTAGTTTGTGAACTGTACGAATGAAAAAAGCTCCAGTCAATTTTTTGACTAGGATATAACGTAACCAATCCGTCCGTATACAAAATAATGCGGTGCCAACCCGTCAGACGGATACTTTTCGCTTGCACTTGAATCGATGGAAACAGCCCGAGAATAGGAGAATTCGCATGCAACATCACAGTCTCGCCATATTTCCCGAACATGACCCCTTCAGGATGTGACGCGTTTACATATTGCAACGTGCCGTTTTTCTTATCTATTACCGCGTAGATCGCCGTCACTAAAAATGAATCCAACCCGTCTGTGGAAAACAGCTCATAAATTTTCCGGTTTACTTCCTTCATTACACTAACGGGATCGATCAATTTCACGATGATCTCCTTCAATAAAGAACGAATCGACATCGTAACAAGTGATGCCGCCACCCCGTGCCCCATCACATCAAACAGCATGACCGCTGTTAAATTATGATCGAGCTGGAACCAGCAATACATATCTCCGCCAAGGGACTGGGAAGTAAAATAAATACCATTCACTTCAATATGAGATAGCGATAATTCAGGCGTCAATGCGCTTTTCTGAACATTCCTCGCTATAGCTAAATCCAATGCAAGCTGAAACTCATGCTCTTTCCGCTTCTTCGTTTCTTCATAATATTTGAGCGCAATGCGAATCCGCGTCTTGAGCTGAAAAAAGTCAAACGGCTTCAGAATGAAATCAAATATCCCAACCTCCAATAAGCGCTCAAAGATAATCGGCCTCTCATAAGACGTCGACAACAAAATGGGCACATCTCGCCATACACATAGCGCTTCAATTTCCCGGCAATGCGCTTCACAATTATCTACATCTAAATTGGCATCATATATAATGAGCCTAATCTCTTCTTGTAAAAATAAATGTTCGTATTGAATCGCTGTATAGGCACTTTGAAATACATGAATCGTATGCAAGTCTAGTTGTTGTAAGTTTTTCTGGATTTTAAGGACATCATTACCTACGTCACCGATAATTAAAATCGTCATGATTCAGTGGCTCCTTAAAACTAGTAATTTATTGGTTCAAATAGATTATACTTTATACCCATGCAGAAAGATACAGAACTTTTACAAAAAAAGCCCTCCAAATCGTTTTTACGAGTGGAAGGCTTTACTTTTTAACCATATTTCATTGTGTACTTCATTCAAGAGGTTGTAGTAATGTGATAGGATTTGTGTGGGGAGTGGCACCTCCCTCACTTTTCCGCCCCAAAAGTAACTCGATTCCGTCCATGATCTTTTGAGTAATACAATGCCCAATCTGCCCTAGACTGCAAGGAATTTTCTGTATCTCCTGGCACTTTGGTCGCTACCCCGATACTGACTGTAACACCGTAAGTATTCCAGTCCGCAATCTCGACTTGGAGTCGAATTCTCTCAGCTATTTCTAACGCCTCCACTTTCCCTGTTGCGGGGAGAACTAACGCAAATTCTTCTCCCCCGTAACGAGCAGCCACATCGTCTTTTCTCGTCCCATCCCTCAACAAACTCCCCAACTTCCGCAATATACTGTCGCCTGTCAAATGACCATATGTATCATTGATCTTTTTAAAAAAGTCTATATCGATCAACAGGAAAGAAAGAGTCAGGGACTGTTCAGTGTCCGGTATGAAATAAGGAGAAAGACAATCTTGTAGATAGTGACGGTTCCTGAGACCTGTCAGTCCATCCGTATTAGCCATCACCAAAAGCGATTCATTTACTTCCAATAACTTTTTCTGCTTAGACTCCAATTCGATTCGCAAACGCTCCAACTCTGCTATTTGCTCCGCCTTCAATAGATTGCGTGTTTCGGTGTCTTTTTTGGCCGCCAAAATCACTTCCTCATACTCGATCCTTCTCTTCATATGTAGACATGCACAGTCATTGAACACCTTTCCATCACGTTCATTACGCAGCGCATTTAATAGTACGGGAATTTCCTGCCCATCTTTAGACTTAAATGAAAAATACATCTCTTCTACTTTATTCTGCAATCGAATCATCGGAAAAAAGTACAGCTGGTAAAAAGACCGACTTGCGTTCGGCAATATCAAATTGATGTGTTGACCCTGTACTTCATGAAGCTGATAACCGAGTAAACGAAGCAGCGTTTGATTGACTTCCAACATCATCCCCGCATCATCAAGTGTGAAATAACCGAACGGCGCAGAATCTAGCTGTCTATCCATTTATGACAAGTTCTTTGTATGCGGAAGTCAAATAATTAGTAATCAACTGAATGGTTTCTTCAGGATGACTCATATGCGGGCAGTGTCCTGTCGCTTCCATCATTTGAAGCGTGCTGTTCTGTAAGTGACGATGCATATAACGCCCTACTTCAACAGGTGCAATACTATCATCCGCACATTGGAGAATGAGCGATGGCACCCGTACTTTCTTTACATCATCCCGATGATCAGAGAAAAATGTCGCCATCGCAAAACGGCGCGCAACTTCCGGATCCGTCGAGCAGAAGTTATCCTCCAATTGCTGTGAAAGTTCCGGCCTTTCAGGGTTCTTCATAATGACTTGTGCCAGATAATTCGCCCAGCCGATATAATTCATATCCATCATCTGAATCAAACCTTCTAAATCTTCCTTCTCAAATCCACCGAAATAATCGGGTACTTCATTGAGGTAATAAGGAGATGGACCTATTAATATGAGATGTTCAAATAAATCAGGTTGTTGAATAGACGCTAGCATACCGATAATACCTCCGACAGAATGTCCGACGAATATCGCTTCCTTCAATTCTAAAGCATTACACACATCGAGCACGTCTTGCGCATAGCCATGGAGATCTTGATATTTTTCCGCCCGGTACGCTTGATAATCTGACTGTCCCGAACCGACATAATCGAATAAAACCACTTGGAAATGTTCTTCAAAGTAAGGCGCTGTCAAACTCCACACATTCAGATCACATCCGAAACCCGGCGCAAATAGTATGGTCTTTTCACCTTTCCCCATAACTTTCACGTTATTGCGTAAAAGAATATCTTGATTCATAGCACAACCCCCATTTTTCAATTTACTATACTTAGTTATATAGTCGTTATATATATATAGTTCATTAATCCCAACTTTAGTATATAGTAATTATCGGTCTATTTCAATTTAGTATATTTATTGAGTTCATTACTTGTCAATGAATCATCATGTGGTTTTATTCCTGATGGTTCGTACACTGCGCGACTTCTTTCGCTAGTATGCGGGGAGCTATACATCACATATAAAAAAGCGTCTACTCCGAAATTACGGAATGGGCGCTTTCTTCTATCTAACGGTTTTATTTATCTCATGTTTAACTAACCAAATTATGTGGGGACCTGGTACGTCATATTCGTGATTTCGTCGGATCTCCCTTTGGCGCTGGAATATCCGTCAACTCAGCTAATTTCGTTAAATAATATATTTCTTCACGTGCCATATGATCAGCCATTAAAGGAGTGAGGGTTCCGAGCGTTTCTTTCTTCAAATCCATCTCTTCCAACTCTTTCAAAAACGCTTTGAAAATCGTCATTTCTAAGTTAATGTCCTGGTGGAATCTATTTAACGCAGGGAACTCCATCAGATTCGTCCGTACATAACCCGCCATCTCAATCGCTTTTAAATAAAAGGCTTCCCACTCTTTAGTAAATCTTTCACTTTTCTTTTTCAGCTGCGTTTCCACACGGTCTAAATTTGTATCCAGAGCGTTTGCATGCCCCGCGGCATCTAGCAACCAAAGCAAGTCATGATGAAGAGGATGCACAGTCGGCGGCTTCTCTCCTTTCGCAAAACATGCAAATAGACGTATAGCTTCTTCTACTTCATTCACCATATGATTAATAAAGGTAGGCGGCAACGAAATTTTGATGTTTCCGACTAAATGCCGCTCGATCAATAGCAATTTAAACTTGCGGATGTCTTCAGCAGCTTTCTGGGTTTCTTGCGCTACTGCTTGTAGAGCATGTGTGTCGGCACCTTCCTTTGCTTTAGCTAGAAGACCATCAAATACCTGTATAAAATAACTGGCTGTCTGAATAGTTTCCACTTCATCCGGCGCTAATGAATCATGAATGAAGCGTGCGTGATCTCCTAATATCTGCAACCAAAAACGCAGTTCAAATGACATCTCTTCCTGTAAACTCTTCAATATATTCCCTCCCTATTCGTCGAGGTTCCTGACAACAGACCTTCTCATCACACTAAAAAGTACGAGAAGCTTTCCATTTTCAGTCACCTGCCGCCTTCTTCCCTATTCATAATATGTTGCGTTGTGGATTTTATGTATGTTTGACCAGTGTGCTCATGCCAGCAGTTGAGCATGCAATGGAGCATATGACCGATCTAAATTCGGGGTACAAATAACACATGAACGTCTTGCATATAGATAGTATGAATACACTTAAAGGGCGTGATTTCCGTAATAGAAAGGGCACTACCTGCACTGGTACCGCAACCGAATTGCGTGAGAATTGTGTGGGGACCTGGCACCGCAACCGAATTGTGCGGGAATTGTGTGGGGACCTGGTACCACCCACCCCACCCACCGGTACCGCCCACCAAATACAACCAAAGGAAGTGATCCCCATCATAGAAAGAGCGCTACTTTTCATCATCATCTTACGAATCATTTCAGGAAGCATCGAAATATCCGCTGCCGCACTGATGTTCAAATTCAATGACCTGGAAAAGGCGTTTTATATTAACTCTCTACTTGCACTAGTCGGTCCATTTATACTAATTGTGACGACTGGAATCGCCTTACATGGTCTCACGGAAAAAGTATCTTTGTTGCGTATGATTTGCCTATTCGCAGGAATTTTCCTCATTCTTTTTAGTTTAAAGTCCAAGTAACTTCTTCCTCTTGTACATACCTGCAAACGATAAAGAACCTGACAGCAATAATCTGTCAGGTCCTTTTTCAATTTTTTTCATTTGATTCTTCAATTTCCTCAACTTGTATGAACTTAAAAACCAGCCAAGTCAAAATAACTCCCAGTACAGCAGCCAAGATATAACTGCCGTTTAGAAAATCTTTCATGGCAATCGACATCAACGGAGGACCCGCTGCTACACCGATAAATCTAGCTGAACTGTAAAATGAGGAAACCGTTCCGCGCAGTTCTTTTTCAATATTTTCGGTAATAATGGCATCCAATGCGGGCAATAATGCACCAATGGCTATTCCCACGATACTCGTCACGATCAATAAAAAGATTAATTTTTTGCTTGTGAATCCAACAAAAATGACGCTGACAGACATGGCGATTAAGCAAATGACCATGACCCTCTTTATCGTTTTTAGCTCACCTTTAATTTTCCGGCCCGATAAAAAGGAAGCGATACATAAGAATAATAACGGAATAGCCAACACAAAGCCTTTCTTAATCCCCTCAATATCATGGGTTTTCTCCAGGTTTTCCGATAAAAAAAACAACATACTGAATAATACTAGCATGACCAGGACACCATTCAAGAACACGGTATACAACCATTTACCTTCTGACGCAAATATGTCTTTCGTGTTCTGAAGAAATGCCTTAAACTTTACTGGTTCATCTTTTTCTTTCGGGACTTTAACAAAGATCCAGATCAGAACAAATGAAATGACACTGAGTGCAGAAATAGAGAAGAATGGCAGGAACCATAACGCGGCCGCTAATGCTGAACCTAAGATTGGCGCTAATACTTTTCCAAACGTGTTCGACGTTTCGATAATTCCTAAACAGCTACTGCTTTTCTCGCCGTCATCTTTATACAAGTCACCCACGAGCGGTAAAACGATTGGCATAGCACCGGCCGCTCCTATACCTTGTAATACCCGTCCGATAATAATCATCGTATACGGGTCATCCATCTTCCACGACGCAAATCCTGCAATTAGCCCCCCAATCAACGCAAAGACCAAGCTTGGCAATATGACCATCTTCCGTCCGAAACGGTCTGACAAATACCCTGCTACCGGTATAAGAAATATAGCCGCTACCGAATAACTAGTAATGATCATACTCGATTGAAACGATGAAATACCCACTTTATCTTCCAATAAAGGAAGCACGGGTATCAGCATAGAATTCCCAAGCGTCATAATTAGGGGAATTGAAGCCAGACTAACAATGCACCAGACACTTACTTTGTCCGCACCTTTTTCCATTACCACACCTCGTCTTATTGTGTTCAAATAATTACAGGTATGGTCTCCTAACTTGATCTTTTTATACTTCATGACTTATTTTTCATCGTCGCTAACCGTATAGTATGTAAAAAATTACGCAAACAACCAGTGGTAATGGATTAAAATAACGCTTGATACGCTTGAATGCCGAAGTATAGTCCAAAACCGATCATAGATAGAGAAGAAATAAGGGTAACGATGATTAACAGCCTGACAGATAAGAACTTACGTGCTCCACTGGATAAACAGGCCATCATCACATCCACAATGATGATTCCCAACATAATCGCACCACTGTTAAGGATGATTTGATATCCCGTTGATCCACCAGCAGTTTTAGCAAGAATCGAACCATAAATACCTAACCAAAAAATAATCGTAAGCGGATTCATTAAGGACATCAAAAAACCGGTCAACATAGAAGTTCTCAGTCTCACTCGTTTACCGAATTTCAAACTCATTTCCACTTTATTCAACGTGAGTAAATTTTCTATCCCCGTGTACAATAACACAAAACACCCAAACGACCAGAGGATGATTTTAATTAAAGGGGATTCAATAAATTGTCCCACTCCAAAGTAGACGATGAACATATACAGTATATCCGCTGCCACCGAACCCAAACTAAAAGCCCAGGCATGAAAAAAACCTCTTTTAATTCCCGTATTTAACAGAACCGTTTTAACAGGACCGATCGGCGCGGCTAAAGATGCGCCCAGGAACATATAGACAACTAGTGAATTCACAAATCAACCTCCTTAAAAATGATATCCTTGCATTTTATTCGGAGAAATTGACTAATAGGACTTTTTAAGAAGAAATATTTTAGAATGCATAACTCGTCGTCATAGTAGTAATTTTTCGTGATGAGAATTGTATGGGGACCTGGCACCGGACTGCATAATCACTCCCCTTTCGTGAATACTACAATCGAAAAAGGGTATGCATAAGGCAAGTGACTTTTTAAAAACAATGAAAGAGGTGTTTTCTTGGATAAACAATTATCTAACGGGGAAGATTATAAATATATTCCCGCTACGTCGATTGGAAGTGGAAAAGGACTAGAAGTGTTACCGGATCTCTATTGCCACACTATACAAATTGTCAATATTGTTTTAGTGGGTCATCCGGACTCAGAGGACTTTGTGTTAATTGATACGGGCATGCCGTACTCCGCCGAGAAAATTATAGCGGTTGTAGAAGAGCGTTTCGGTGTGAAGAGTCGGCCGAAAGCTATTCTGTTAACGCATGGACATTTTGATCACGTCGGCGCAGTCATTGATCTAGTGGAACATTGGAATGTGCCCGTGTATGCCCATGAATTGGAGCTGCCGTTTTTAACCGGCGTATCCAGTTATCCAGACCCCGATACGAGTGTAGAAGGCGGCATGATTGCCAAAATGTCTTCTATTTTCCCAACCGATCCCATTCAATTAGGGAGCCATATCCAAAGCTTACCGCCAGACGGCAGTGTACCTTTTTTGCCGGAATTTACATGGATTCACACACCGGGTCATGCACCGGGCCATGTCTCGTTCTTCAGGCAGAAAGATGGTGCGTTGATTGCGGGAGATGCATTTGTGACCGTTAAGCAAGAGTACCTCTATAAAGTGCTTACGCAAGAACAAGAAATCAGTGGTCCACCGCGCTATTTAACTACAGATTGGGACGCCGCCCTACAATCCGTTATCAAACTAGAAGCCTTACAACCATCTGTCGCCATAACGGGCCATGGATTGCCTATGAAGGGAGAGGAACTTGCCACTAACCTAAAAAAATTAGTCGATGAATTTGATCGTATTGCCATGCCGGATTACGGGAAGTTTGTCGACGAAGATACGGATCGATAAGTCATCTTCTGTATAATGAAAATTACATGCGTACAGGCATAGTGATTTCATTATACAGGAGGTTTTTTATGGCTACTTAAGATCAGTGTCCTTTTTTATCCTTATAGAACCCCAACTAAAGCGCTAAAGGACTATTGCACCTTTCATTAAATATCTAAACTATTAGACTAGTGTGGGAACAAGTAATGAAGAGAAGGAGCATGTCTAATGAAAACGTTGAAAAGAAATTGGATGATGATCATTGCGTTTGCGGTCATCATTAGTGGTATCGGTGGTTTGGTTTCACCTAAGGCAGAAGCAAATTGGCTTTATAAAAACAGAAGTGGCAATTTCACTAATTACGTCGAGACACAAAATTATCAAGGTACTTATGGCAGTGGTGTAAAAAGTTTCACTGTAATGGAAGGTGCCATCACAGCGAATAGTACAGCGAGTGGATCATTCATGCTATACATACAGAAGAGACCATATGGTACTGCCAACTGGCAAACAATTAAAACAGTCATAGCCAATAAAAACGGTACCACTCGTTTCGAATCCCCTAAATTCTCACCAAAGGATGGATACAGATTCAAGTTAGTGAATCTTGGAATAAAAAATAGAGTCAATTACAAAATGCACTGGATTCCATGGGCTTCTGCTTATAAATAAGCAGCAAGTTATCACATGCGCTAAAGACTAATAGTAAAAAGGATCAACCGTATCGAAATGGTTGATCCTTTTGTTATGAAAAATTCTAGTTGCTTATTGGATTCATAATGTTTTGTAACCCGGCACTCGAAACAAACCATGACCTTTTACCTTCTTTTAAAAACAATGTATCCTTTTCGAGAAATCTCTCTATATGGAGTATAAGAAGTACAAATTGAGTACTCCAAAACTTTTCTCTAGGGGGACAACGATATGAAATTATTAATTAACGAAGAGCCGATTCCATTATTACCTTCACTCGCAATGAAAGTTGGATTAAATGCTGCGTTATTCCTGCAACAACTGCACTACCGCTTGAACATTTCAAAAAACATTCGTGAAGGTCATAAATGGGTATTCAACTCATACGACGACTGGAAGGAGGAATTTCCATTTTGGTCACTAAACACGATCAAACGCATTACATATGACTTAGAACAAAAAGGATATTTGGTTTCCACTTCGAAGCACAATAAGATGAAAATCGACAACACGAAATGGTATCGAATCGATTATGAAAATCTGCCTTTTTCCTATAAACCAAACGAGATACCGGCTGACTCAAAATGGGACGGAGCACCACCCCAACTTGAGACGACTACCTACCCACAATTGGACGCTGTGCCAACTCACATTGAGACGGTGGCGTATCCCACTATGGGACGGCCAATAACCAAAGAACTTAAGAAGTTAAAGAATAAACCCATTGTCGAGAAGAATCTCGACGTCGCACAATCTGTGATTCAGTACCTGAATGACAAAACCGGAAAACAGTTCAAAGCGGAGTCCGCTGCTACCCGTAAATTCATCAACGGTCGAATCAAAGAAGGCTACACACAAGATGACTTCATCCGTGTCATCGATCTAAAGACCAAGCAATGGTTGAACCGTCATGATTTTAGCACGTTCCTGCGACCATCGACTTTGTTTAACGCAACGAACTTTGAAAACTATGTCAATGAGCTAGTCGTGTCACAGAAACCGAAAAAACAGCTACTTGTTATGCCTGTGCTTGATTTTAGCAGGGGTGATGAGTAAGGTGCACATAGTATTCTAGTGGATAAAATTTACCTTGATACAGCAAAGTCTTGTATCACTTGTCAGTAGAATGTAAGCTTTTTGGAGTAGCCAGTGCATCATTGTGTAAAAATTAAAGTGTTAGCCGGACAATCGTTAGCTTTTCACAAAACATGAAAATGCACCTCCTGAAATTGATACATGGACTGTACCCAGGAGGTGCTGATTTTTATTAGCGTTACTTGATGAGAGCTTTACAGTTTTTCGTTGATGGACGCTTCTAGTTCATAGTCTAAAGTATTACGTAGCATCTGACGTCTACTGTTGCGGTTCGAAAGCCGCTATAGT
Organism: Sporosarcina sp. P34; assembly: GCF_002743375.1. Lineage (GTDB taxonomy): Bacteria > Bacillota > Bacilli > Bacillales_A > Planococcaceae > Sporosarcina. The sequence goes on along the minus strand of NZ_PDZC01000015.1, from coordinate 23,395 downwards.
TATCTCTTGTATCTCCCTTTTTCAACTACCCAAATTGTGTGGTAATTGTGTGGGGACCTGGTACCCTCCACTCGAACCTCCTTTTCACGATGCAAACTTCGCTTCATGAATTAAATAGTTCCACACTTGTTCAATGTCGCTAACTGGGAACATCTTTTTCTTTCGATCATTCCATTGCTGAACAGATTGGACAATGAATTCCTTGTTAGTTGCTTTGGACGCATTTTCTTTTAGCACCCAACAGACAGTCGACAGTAACTCCATGTCATAAGGCGTTTCAAAACCATAAATCAATTCAGATACACGATTTAAGTAAGGCTTAGCTTCAGGATGTTTATCTAAAAACTGCTTCGCTTCTTTAATCGCACCATCCAATAGATAGATTTCTGCACCCGTTGTTCGATCTCCATACCCCCGAATCCAATGACCTTCCATGTTTTGTAATACATGATTGAGCGCTTCAGCGTAAGGACCAAAACGATTCTTCTCAAACTGTAGTTTGGGTAAAGCTCCTACTTCGTGCAAGAAGTATGCAATTTTCTGTACCTCTAGCAAAGACATTCTATATCCTGGACCAGCATATTGTTCCATAGCGCTCAGTAGTAAAGCTCTTCCCATTGTCATATTAGGGCGCTTCGTTCGGATAATCATTTCATCTAGTGGCGGTGCACCTACCGGTTCATACAAATGTACGTCAATCGAAAGTGGCTGTAGCGCTTCAATAATGTAAGGTCTAACATTGGACCAGTCCAACCCACCATTTCCACATCCTAATGGAGGTAAGGCAATCGACTGAATGTTAAGCTCTTGGATCACTTGGACTAAATCTTGAAGGCCATCCAGTATATAATCAAGTGTAGACGGATTGCGCCAATGTTCTTTTGTTGGGAAGTTAATGACAAACTTTGGAGAAGCTAAACCATGGACAGGAACCACATGCATCTTCCCGACTTGTACGCTACCTGCCTTACAATCTTTAGCATACTGCTTAAACACATCTGGAAATGCTTGTTTAAACTGCAAGGCAATTCCTTTTCCCATGACCCCTACCGTATTTACCGTATTTACATACGCTTCCGCTTGGTCTTCCAGTAAGTTCCCTTTCATTGAATAGATCATTCCATCACCTCCTAATAGTAGAAATGTCTTCGAACGGCAACCGGTAATGTACTGCCTGCATCTTGCAAGATTTTCTCTAGCTTTTCTTTCGCTCGCTTATTAAAAACTGCAAAACCTAAACATGCTGAGAGGGGTACTGCTTCATGGATTAGAAACTCAGCCTGTCTTCTAGCTTTTCGACTCAAGTCTTCATCTATGTCATGCCAATAATCTGAGGCCATGACTTTCCAATCAATTTGATTTAAATGAATTGGATCAGTAAAGAATTTCGTCAAGCGTCTAATAGCATGTGCATCTGTAAATACAAAATCTAATGCATGTTCTTGGATAGACGCTATACTTGTCATGAAATAAACAACTTCTTCTTGTTGAAGTTGTTGCTTGTGCAAGTAATACAGCATAGGCGAACGCGGTGCAAAGTAGAAAGGAACATAGTCATGTAATGTTCCGCCTTTACCTACAGGTATCCTGATTCGATCTCTCCGTGCTTGGACATCTTGATTTGCAATGTTCTGATGTTTTAGTTGATTCATCTGCATCGCCGCATGTGACTGTAATCCTCCACATTTGAGAATGGGGGGTAGATTAGTTATGTGTGTCATATGATATAGGAGCTGATTTCTCGCCACATCCGTCACTCCGTTCATTCGCTCAATACATTTATTTTACCACATTCCATCGTGTACTCATAGAAACATACGACATTAGAATTAGAATAATGCCGGTACTAGCGGTACTCTCTTTACCTGTAAGCCAATAGTAATTGTGTGGGACCTGATACCTTCTTAATGCCAATGCTACGCACACCAAAAAGTCCCTCTAATCATTTTCGCGATTAGAACACCTTTCGACTGTTACGATTGAATTGTGTGAGAATTGTGTGGGGACCTGGTACCGTCTTTAACGCAACGAATTTTGAAAACTATGTCAATGAGCTAGTCACTTCAACGAAACCAAAGAGACGCCCTCTCGTTACAACCGTGCTCGATTTCAACAGCGGTGATGCGTAAGCAATAAATAGAGAATGAGTATTCTTAGTTTCAATCGGATTGCAATGAATAGAACGATTGACCATTTATATCCATAACGCTTACACTCTCATCGCTAGAGGAATATTTGTCGATGCTTGCGGTAGTTCTTCAGACTACTCCATTGATGCGGCTTCTGTAACTGACAATTGCCACGCTACCAATAAAAAAGAGTCTTCATGATCGGAAGGCCTCAGCCATGTCTTGAATGAATTGTGTCTATATTTTTGGAGGTCTGGTACCGCCTTTATATTACTTTTCATTCAGCACAGTGGAACCGTCATGCGCATAAAATTTAACTTTATATTGACTATAAATCGTTTGCGCAGTAAACAGATAATACTTCCGTTCATCATATGAGCCTGCTGGTTGATTATATATTCTTTCGATTCCTGTTGAAATATATGCTATTCGGGCATCTTCGAAATAGCTAGTCTGTAAATACTCATGTATCTGATCTACTGATGGATTGATTGGTGAATCTACAAATGATTCACTGTCGACAGCATCTAATAACCACTTCTGACCTTCCTTTACAAACGTATATATTACATTAGTGCCTGAACTTAATCCGCGGTTCGGTATAACTGTTTTCAATACTAGTCTTGTAGAGCTCGACTCGATTATTTCAAATTTCAATACTGTGGATACAGGTTCTGCAAACAGCGAGATATCTAGACTCGGATGCATCCATTCTTCATAATAACGTCTTAGTTCTTCTAGATAAGTAGGCGTGACTAGCGTCTTCAAATCATTTTCAATATAAGAAAAATCTCTGTAAGCGCCATTGACAATTTCTGCTGTTTCAAAAACCTTTCGTATAGCTGGTCCTATCGTTTCGACCATCTTTTTCTTTTCATCTAGAAAAGCTGGGTCTGCAATTCGAACCGGAACCATCACTTTTATTATGGCATCCCGATCATTATTATATGTAACGGTAATGAATGTTTGGTCACCAGTTTTTGCGTTTGCTCTTGCGCGTACTTCACCAAGATAATTAACCGTAGCCACATTCAAATTTTCCATTTTTAACTTCATATTACTGTCTGGCAGCATCAGAGGATGTGTTTCCTGCTTATAATCAACTCCGCTGATTCCTAATTCGGCCGTCTCGCCTGGCGCTAGCACAAGGGGGTCTGCTATCAATTCCTTATAACTGCACGTGGATCTCTGTCGATGTGGGATACTGAGAAATGGATAGGTTATATCCCAAAACGTATTTTTCGTCGATCCTATGCGTGCTGTTGATTCAAAATATATTTCACCTTTTTCACTAAAACATGCTCTATCTTTGTCAATTTCACCAGCTGCTTTAACTTTATAACCGCCCGTAATATCTACACCTGCAAGTGTAAACTGCAGAACCTCGGCATTTACATTTAAACCTAGACCAAGCTTCGCTTCCGCCTCACCTTTCAACGATAAAAAGTCAGCGGACAAATTACTAGTTGAACGATTGAAAGGAGTGTAGTCACTTCCCTCTTTCTTCACTCCAAGGTTATAAGAGCTGTCTTCGACAATTTCAAATTCAATAAATATCTTTCCGCTTGCCTCATAGTTTATAAATAATTGAATTTCGGCACCTGCCAACCCATATGCCTTGACAGGAATCGAGATGCCAAGCGGAATTCTCAACGGTTCTGTTTCATAACTTGCCAATTTAAATTCTACGTTCATCTCATTTTTCAAGCCACTGTCTACTTCTAGCCAATCCAACACGAACCCTTTAAAATCAAAATTCACAACAGGCTTGATGAGTTGGACCTTCCCGCCAACTGTCACCGGTCCAACTCTCTCTCCTTCAGGAATTAATTGAACGTCACTGTACTCCACATAAGGATTTCCATTTTCACTCCCTATTTCAATTTTACCTATGGAATGAGCCACTGGATTTTCAACTTCAAAAATACGTCTATCTCCTTTATTTGTTTCATTTGACACACGAGAATGGACATCAGGATCTAGCTTGAAATCATTTGCTGTTATTGTTAACACGCTCGAAATATCTATATCTTTTATGACATCTTCTAGCTTAGGCTCCTTCGTGATTAAGACCGTATTATTTCTTTCGTTTATGACATCGACAATTTCTTTTGACCAGCCGAAAGGATGTTGTTCTGTTTTTAGGGAAAATGACAATATCCCCATTGGTTAATTTTTTTAACACTTCGGGTAGACCTTTAAAAACAAATCTATCACTTTCATAATTCAAATCTTCTATTGAGTGCATGATATTAGTAGGCAAACTGGTAACTCGCTCTTGATAGATTATGGTATCTTCACTATCTTCACGCGGTACAAATACATTCGACTCGTCCCGCTGCTTACTTGTTTGAAACTTCATTTTGACAGGAGTGCCTAATAATCTGCGCTTTGCAGAAGATACTTCGTTCGCAACAAACAGCGTATAAGAAGTATTCGGACGATAGCCTTCTTTTGGTGGCTGTACCCTTACTTTATTTCCGTTATCTAGTAATACAGCGGTCGTCTGAACTACTTGACCAACTTCATCTGTTACGTATACATGTGTATTGGTAATAGATGAAATTTCAACACTTTCGCTAAACGTAATGGTCCATTCTTTGTTTAATGGAACGTTGTGTTGATCAGGTAAGGATTTCCAATCGGTTTCAGCTTGTACTTTAAGATGAGTCCAAGTCACGCTCTCCATAAATACAATAGTAACCAACAGTATAAAGATGACTACAGACTTTCGTCTTACGGATCTTAGCATAAAATCCCCTCCTATACATTTTAGGCAGTCATTTATATAGTACCACTCTATAACGCGTTTTTTGGCACAGCGCCATTTAAATTACTCAGATACTTCATTACGTAACTTCAGCATTGCACTCTACTTATCTTTTTAACTATATTATTTGAATAATTTATATGACTACCTAGTACGCTCCCCTAAGAGTAAACGTAACTTTCTTTATAAGTGCTTTTTTAGTTATATTCGACTCTTGCTTATCAACTCACATCCAAACAGAAAAAGCCTCCCGACCGTTTTCACGATAGCTTTCGCAACTGAAGGCTTATTTGTGTTAGCTATTATGAATAGTGCTGGAGTTGTGCGATATAATAGGTACGCATTTTTTCACCTACACGTCTCACCTTTTGTATAATCTATAATTGGAATAATACATAGCTTTAAATCATTTTTGCTTCTGTCAACTCTCCTATATACTGAAAACGATGTTTTTTTGTGTTTTACTCAATTCATTTCATATAATAGGTACCTTCCACTCAAATAAAAATCTTCAAATCGATTGCTCGATTTGAAGATTATCTATTTCTTGCATATATCGAATTGTCATTCCAGTTTCTGAATTGTTTGGTGCACAATGTACCTGTATTGATACCTGGCTTATTTTTTCACTAATATAATTATTAACTTAACAAGTAATGCTTATAGAGACAGGTAAAGGCGTAGATAATTTAAACTGTTATTCGATTGATTCAACCTCAAATGAAGTTGCATCCGGCTTTGGAGAAATAGAACCATCAGATTCTATTTGTACATCCATTTGATCTTCTAGTTGAGTTACGGTAATTTTACTTGCATCTAATTTTTCATTTGACTTTGTTAGGATATCTAAAGTTTTATAAGCGTTACCATTAAGAATCAAATAATAATTATCTGTAAGAATAGAGACTTTTCCTTTTAAGTTTTTCCCTGTGAACCTATCTAATGAAATGTATTCCTGCTTTTCACTAAATTTATAAAGACCATTCGGTGCATCGCCATTCGCCGCATCCGCGGAATTAGCTAAAAAGAATACAGAAAAGCCTAAAACTAAACATGTAATTACTAAAGAAACAATCTTCTTCACTATTAACTCCCCCTACATTCTATCATCTAGTACAAGTATATAAGAATAGGAGAATCATATCAATACGAATTGTTTATTAATGTTAATTATTTTAATAAGGCCTATTGTAGAATCAAATTAGCCATTTGTACTCAAAACAAAAATGCCACAAATAAGCCGCGTAAGAAAGTATGACGGAATAGATGGGGATGTAGCTAAAATCCTATTTCATCTAATATAATTTAGAACCATCTTCTAACCGAATTCCGATGTAATTTTGGACTTCTTGACTCACCAACAGATATTCACTCTCCGCAAACTTTGACTGCATACGCCCATCTTCCTGATAGTCATTCACCAAGGACAATACATTCTACCACAGACTGATTTCCCTGATACGATTGCCTTTCCCTTGGACTGTCAACGTGCCTTTCAAAAGGTCTAGATCTCCAATTTTGATATGAATCAATTCGCTGACCTAAACACCCGTATACAGAAGCAGATATGCAATCAGTTTGTTCCGCTTGCTTACCTTGCTCGTATTTTCCACATAGAACAGCAGCTGCTCCACTTCCTCTTCGGGCAGGGAAGTCACCACATGCTCGCTTCCAGCAACAATCTGTACCTCGTCCTTTTTCAGTTAAATGAAATTGTCTTCAACCAATACCTTTTGTCTGTGAGAAGTCGTTTGTAGACCTTCAGAATGTTCACCGCCTTGTTGATTGTGCTGACAGCCAGCTGCCGTCCCTGTAGGTCCTGCTTATATCGAACAAAAAGGAAACAGGATAGCAACTGACCTTCATCAGCTACTCTCTCCATTACATAGAGTTGAATCTGCTTTACATCATACACATACGATTCCATCATCTGCAGACTCTCTCCTTCTTCAAGCAGCCAGTTTTGAAACTCCTTTAGTACCTCATCCATGATTGTCCCTCCAAAACAAAAAGAAGCCATAAACGCATTTACTCGCATTCATGACTACTTCTCTTACATTTTCCGTCGCAACGGCAATCACAATTGGAACTATAATTTTCTCCTACGCCATTAGTTTTACCCCCTTTTAAGACTTTCAAGAAATTCTTTACTCACTCGCGACTATTATATGATAAGGCTCTGAACCGTCTTCACCATCAATACTTCCAGCTGTTCAACGTTACATTTATACTTCTTCATTTATACTTCTTCATCTACAATCCTTCCAATAGAAATAGCCCTACCTCTGTATAGGGAAGTAAGGCCTCAGCTATTATTTTAATATAGTAATATGTAGATGACAATGGAGTTGTTACGACTATCAACTTTCTCTTAATCTAGCGATCAAATTGAATTTTTTGATTTATTTGCTAGAATGATTAAAAAAACTAGGAGGCGTTTAATATGAGATTTCTTAAAGCATTGTATCGTCATTTGAAGAACTGGTGTGAAATTTTAAGGAGGTTTATCTTTTCTTTTTTCGTATCTAACAGTATCATTCGTTTAGAAAACTTAGCTTTACAGAGTCAGTTAATGGAACAGATAGAGAAGCAAAGAAAATACAAACTACCTAAAAAGCAACAAAATACTGTTTTCAAGCAGTTATGGGTTATTCTGTCGAAAGTATTACCAAATTGGAAGGAACTATTATTTAAAGTACAACCTGAAACCGTAATTCGTTGGCATCGAACTGCTTTTAAAATTTACTGGAAAAAGAAATCGAAGAAAATGGGGAGACCAACATTAAAAAAGGAAACGATTGACCTTATTTTGAAGATACATGAGGAAAATCAACATCTTTCTCCTGAAAAGATTCGAGAGAGTTTACTATTAAAAGGTGTAACTAATCCACCTGCTCCTAACACGATTGCAAAATATATAAGACAGCATTCAAATCCTCCTAAACTACCTACTACCAAACAAAAACAATCGTGGAGGACATTTCTGAAAATCCATGCAGATGTCACATGGGCAACAGACTTTTTTACCATACCCACATTCACGATGAAAATACTTCATGTACTTGTCATCATTCACCATAAGTCTAGAAAAATCGTTTATTTTAATGTGACAACGAATCCTAATGCCGAATGGGTTGTGCAACAATTTAGAAATGCAACACCTTACGGAAAAGTACCTAAGTATTTGATTCATGATAATGATCCATTATTCACATCTAAAAAGTTTCAACGTTTCTTAAAATCATCGAGCATTGAATCCAAAAGAACTGCATATAAATCACCTTGGCAGAATGCTTATGCTGAAAGAGTAATAGGTACGATAAAGCGTGAATGTACTGATCATCTAATTCCGATTAACAGAAAACACATTCACAATCATTTATCCGGTTATATTCATGACTATTACAATACGCATCGACCACATCAAGGACTTGATGGACAAACGCCAATTCCTACTCCAACACATTTACCAGTAAAAGTGGAAGAGGTAAAACTGAAACCTACTCCTGTAATGAATGGAATCTATCATACTTACGAGCGAGTTGCTTAAAAGTTAGAAGTTGAATAGATTTTGAGTAAGCCTTTTTTAAAAAATTGCCTTGAAAAGGCTTTTTTGTCATGTCTATATTTATATCCGCATCAATGATCTCAACCCCCCATGATTTCTTCCCGACCATTTACCTAACATTTCAATGCAAAAAAGTAGCCCATCCAAGAGATTTCTTTGAAGTATCTTCTCGGATGGACTTTTTGAAGTGGACAGTATTCTTCATTAGTATTGTATGCAATTCAGAATAGTGTCTGAATTGTGTGTCGCACAGGTACCTTCAGTCATAGAAATAGCCCTACCTCCGTTAGAGGAAGTAGGGTATTCATGATTTGTATTCAAGATGATAATATATGGCTGAAAGATCGGTAGAAACGGAAAACAGCCAACAATCCCGAAAGAGTGTTGGCTGTTCTCTTTATTGAATTTTAGATTCTACCACTAGATTACTAGTCCCACATAAAAAAATAATGAATGACTTGTCCAATAGTGTTAGAATCTGATAGCTAAACGCACTTAACTAAGATGGCTAAATTACTTTACGATTTTAGTCCATTTCCATTGTGTTTGTTTAACTGAACCATCTTGATTCTTATCAACAACTAGGTCTTTCTTGTAGCCGTCTAGGCCATTAACTTCATATTGACCCTTATATTTATTAACGTCATCTGTATATACTGCCACAGATTCTCCAAATGAATTTGTTCCTGAGAAGTTTGCTACAACTTTACTACCAATATTTTGTGAAATTAATCCGATTCCAGCATCCCAAGCATTTCCACCTGTAGTGATGTCTTTGAAGTTGACTGTAATCGTATCAGTTCCATCATTGTTTACATAAATACCAGCTTTTTTACCACCAATAACAATAACGTTATCTAGTGTGGCACTACCGTAGATTTCAACTAGGTTGTCACCGTGAGTTCCTCTAACTTCTAGGTTTTTAATTACTACGTCTTTGGCACCTTTAGCGACGCTTAACCCTTCGGCAGTAGTAGATCCTGCATCTCCTGCAGTTCCACCTACGTATAATGTATGGTTGTTACCATCAATTGTAACGCCAGATGTTAATACAATTGTGTTGTTATCAACTTCAATGCTTTTTTCTAAAGTAATTGTTTTTAACTTCGAATCTTCTTTAGCAGCTTCAGTAAGAGCAGCTAGAAGTTCTTCTTTAGTATCAACAATTCCGTTTAGAGCATCTTGAGCTTTGTTAACATCACCGATTAGATCGTTCACTTCTTCTGCAGTAGGAGCAGTTTCCCCAACCAGACCAGTATCTGCCGCAAGAGCTGCTGTCTTGTAAGCTTCAGCATATGCAGTGTTTACTTTATTAACTGTAGCTTCAGCAGCCTTTAGATCGTCTGCATGTACTTCCTGGCTTTTTTCAAGAAGTGCAACAACAGTTGCTGCAGAAGTTTTGCTATCTACTTTATTAAGGTCAGCAAGAACTTTTCCTTTTGCCGAATCTACCGCTACTTCATTGGCATCAGTTACGATTTTTTGAATATCTTTACGTTGGTTTTTAGCTCCAACTTCAGCTTCAAAAATTGCAGTTCGATATGCTGTTAGGTTAGCATCTTCAACTGTTTTGATATCAAAGTCGTTAGTTTTATTAAATCCTGCTACATCTTTATACTTCTCTAGAAGAGAGTTTTCAAGTGTATCAAGGTTTGTCAAAGCAGACTTTAATGCACTGTTTGTTTTTGCATTGTTTACAGCGATTAGGGCATCTTCAAGTGCTAGACCATCAAGAGTTAGAGCTTTTTCTGGTGTCACATCTTCCTCGTCCGCTGGAATCCACTTAGTAACCAATTCTCTTGCTTCAGCAACTTTTTTGCTGTCTAATGACATATTAGCTGCTTCAACTTTTGGTGCTACTTGTGCCAAGTTTGTAGTGTCGATAGCCGTTTGAATTGTTGTAAAGTCAGTTGCTTCATTTCCTGCACCAGTTCCAGGGAAATCAAGAAGAGCTCCTTCTCCAGCGACTGAATAGTTAACAACCCATGCAGAGTTCACACGCGCAAAATTAGCTTGCAAAGCAGATAATAATTGTGATTGAGTCTTAGCATCTACAACAGCTTTAACTGCTGCCGCTTTATCTGTTGCAGTAGCAGCATCTTCATCAACCTTTGTGATTGCTTTTTGAACAGCATCAAGTGATTTTAGTGCATCAGCATCAAGTGCTTCCAAGTATTTACCGATTCTTAGCTCGTCAGCATATGTAATTCCTGCCGCATCTAGAGCTGCCTGTAAATCGATTTCATTGTTCGCTTTTACTGCTTCATCGATATCAGCCAATTGGTTAATAGCATCGAAGTTGTATTTTTCGCCGTTTACATCCCAAACACCAGTAAATTTGTGGTCAACTGGGAACGGTGTAACAAATTCAAAATCAGCTTGTGTTGTGCCTTCAGCAAGTAACATTGGCTTAGTTTCTACAACTTTACCTTCGCCGTCTTTAACAACAACGTTAGCATCTTCGATAGCTTCAGTCACTTCTGGGAATGTAACAGTTACAGCATTATTGTTAATCGCACTTACCGACTCAACAGTAACAGCTTCTCCAGGTACGACTACTTCACCTTCAGGAGTCAAGATAACACCATTGTCTTTTTCAAATACATCTTGTTGAACGCCTGAGTTTGGTAGCTCTTCGTTTTCTTTTGTAAGAATATCTGTGCCCTTGTAGACAACGCCATTAGTAGCTAGGTATACATCTTTGTTTTTTAACAAAGCTAACTTTTCTTTTAAAGTTTTGCCTGACAATGCATCTACGGAAACAAATTCCTTAGTAGCAAGGTTGTATAGACCATTTGCTGCAACATCATTTTCAGCTGCGAATGCAGCTACCGGAGTCAACGCTGAAGTAGCAAGCACGGCAGCTAGTGACAATTTAAATCCTTTTTTCATCAAGTCTTACCCCCATTGTAGTATTTATAAATATTACGAGTCTTATATAAGACTCGTAATATAAAAGGTCGTTAATTTTTATTATTTTCTTGCAGTTAGATCTACTGTTACTGATTTCACTTCACCGTTTACTGTGTATTCAGCTTTAAGTTTATTCTGTGGCTTGTTAACCAAGATAGTTTGAGAGAACTTACCATCTTTAACGTCTACCACAGTGTTATCTTGATCTGCTTCTTCAGGTAGTGCAATTAGTGTTACTTCTGTAACTTTTCCGATATCGCTAGTAGCAATTGTTCCAGCAACATCAACAGACTTGATTCCTAGTGCTTGAGTAATATCATTTGTGTAATAAGACTCAGCAGAAGTGAATGCGAATTCTACCGGTGCAGCAGCTTCTAATTCAGCAATTTTTGCTTCAGCAGCAACTAGTGCAGCAACAGTAGCTGGTGCTACTAATTTTTGTTGAGCTGGAGTCAATGCATCGTATGCTGTTCTAGCTTCTTTTACAGCGTCAGTGTTAGCAAGTGTAAGATCTGCTACAGCTGGAAGTGCAGTGATTTTATCAGCAGCAGCTTGTGCTTTCTTACCGTCTTCAGAAGCAGCAACTAACTCAGCGATTTTCGCTTCAGCGTTTTTAAGTGTTTCTAGTGTAGGAGCTGAAACAAGACCTTTTTGAGTTGCAGTCAATGCTTCGTACGCAGCTCTTGCAGCATCTACGTTAGCTTTATCAGCAAGTGCCAAGCTTCCAACAGCAGGAAGTGCAGTTACTTTTGCAGTCGCAGCATCAGCAGCAGCTTTGTCAGCAGCAGATGTAGCAGCAGTATCAGCTGGACCTACTTTTGTAGTATCTTGCTCAATGATATAGAACGAAGTTGTGCTACCTTTCACTTCGCGAGTGATAGTAACTTTACCTTTTTTCAATTCATTGATGAAGTCTTCAGCAGTAGCAATTGGTGTGTTACCAAGACCTTTGTATTCATAAGTAACGTCTTTTTCGCCAGCGTATTTAACTGCATCTTTTCCGTCGAAAGTAAGTTCTTTCTTCTCGGAATCATAAGATACAACTTCGCCAGTGTAAAGATCGGATACTGCTTTTGTAGCTGTGAATGTAGCAGTAGCTTCTTTCGCAGTGAATGCATAGTCCTTGCCATCTGTATCAATAGCAACGCCAGTAGCCACTACGCGTACTGAAGTGTTTTTGTCCATAGTCGGCTTCACATCAAGATCTCTATTTCCTGTTTCTTTAGTAACTGTATAGCTACGGTTAGGAGAAACGATTTGGCCTTCAACAGTTACATCGTTAGCGCCTGTATTGAATACAGTGTAAGATGCTTTTTTGATTGAAGTGTTTGCAACCTTTTTGTTTGATTGGTTAACTAGTTCTGCTTTAAACGTTGCAGTTTCGCTACCTTTGAATTCTTTTGTTTCTTTACCAGTAGCGTTGTAAACTTTCAATGCAGCTCCATCTAGGTAAGCAGCTTGGAAGTAAGAGATTTGACCAATTGCATATGGCTCGCCTTGATCAAAGTTCCCTTCTACAGCGTTTGGAGTGTTTACATCGATCCAAGCGATAGGTGTTGCATAGTCATTCACTTTATCAGAACCGATAACGAATGTTGCTTGACCTTTGCTGTCTGTTTTCACAGAAATTTGCTTAGCTTTGTTTCCAGTGAAGTACTGTTGAGTATCGTCTTTATTTACTTCGATGAATTTAGCTTCAGTGTTAGTAGAGATCACACGGTCTAAGTCTTCATTGAATGCAACGTTAACAATTTCATTCACTGCAATGTTGCCGTCTTTGTTTTTAACAGTCAACGTGTATTTACGGCCGTTAGTTCCACCAGTTGCTGCAACTTCACCGTTTTCACGAACGATTTCAAGAGTATATTCTGCTTGGTTAGCTGAGAATGTTACTTTTGAAGCAGTTGCTTGAAGATCAGATGCATCATATTTGTAGTCAGTAGTTGTTGCAGTGTTGTTAGCAACGAATACTACTGGAGTTACTGATGTGTTTTTACCAGAAACTGTGAAAGTAGCTTCACCTTTTGAGTCAGTAGTGATTTGTGCAGCTTTTGTAACTGTACCGTTTGACAATTGAGCAACTTCAACGCCGTTAACTGTAGCGTCTTTCAATTGATCAGGTGTTACTTCAATGTTCTCTTTGAAAGAAACGTTCAACGTTTGGTTAGCTACTGGCTTACCAGTTGTAGCATCTTTAGAAACTACTTTGTAAGTTTTGTTAGCGCCATTGCTGATTGTATTTCCAGCAGTTACATCTTCAACTGCAAGGATTGTGTCAACGCCCCAGAATACATAACCGATGCTGCGTACTGTTGGCGCACCTGTTGGGTAAGCTGTTACTTGATCTTGTCCTGCAGAGTATTGAGTGTAAGAGAATGTTGCGATTCCATCTTCGTTAGTCAATGCTTCGAAGACTTGGTCTTTGTTAGTTGTGCCGATAGTGTTAGCTTTCACGTTGAAAGTTACAGGAATACCAGCTTTTTTCACGCCAGTGTCAGCAGAAAGGATAACCTGTTGTCCAGTTTTACCTTGTACTGATTGGTTAGTGATTTTGATAGTTGTTGGAACAGTTGCTTCGATACCAGTGAATGATCCGATAGCTTTGCCGTCCAACTGTACTGTGTACTTTTCTCCACCCTTTTGAGTAGCAGTAGTCAATACAACAGTTTTGTTATCAGTTTGTTTAACCGCTGCGTTAGAAACAGTCAAACCATCGATAGAGAATTTCAAAGAATCAATGTTTTTCACTTCGTCTTTGAAAGTTACTTCTACTGTAGTAGCGTTGATGCCTTTAACAGTAGCAACTCCAGGAGCTACAACTCCGCCACCAATTTCATCGAAGTCTACTAAAGTAGTCTTGTAAAGGAATGAAGCGAATTGTCCACGAGTTGTTGTTGATTTAGGGTTGAATTCTGGTGCAGCTGGGTTTGTGATGTCGAAGAAGTCTAGAACGTCGATAGCAGGACGAGCTTCAGCTTTCGCTTTACCTAGATCTGTAACGTCTTTCTTGAAATCTTGGTCTTTCACGTAAGATGTTAGGTCAACGTCATGTACGCGGTCGAATGCACGAACAAGAACGATTGCCATGTTTTCACGAGTGATGTCGCCTGCTGGATCAAGTGAACCGTCTGGTTTACCAACGAATACGCCGTTGTCATAAACTAGTGCAGACATTTTTAGAAGCTCATCGTTAGATGTAGTCTTCAAGTCTGAGAAACGTGGTTTAGTTTTGTAGTCTGTAGGTACTTTATATCCTTCAGATACTAACCATTTACCCATCAATTTTACTACGTCAGAACGAGTAAGTGTTTTGTTAGGTTTGAATGTTCCGTCTTCATAACCTGAAATTACACCTGCATTAGAAAGAGCGTCGATTGCCTCTTTGTGTGAGTTGTTGTCTTTTACATCCGTGAAAGTTGCAGCCATTGCTACTGGTGCTACTGCTGATGCAACTAGTGCAGCTGAAGCAGCCCCTACTACAAACTTACGGTATTTCGTTGGTTGGTTAGCCATTAAATAATTTCCTCCTCGTAATATCTCTTGTTTTTGCCAGAAACTACCTATGTATGAAAGTAGTAGGCATTACAACTTAAAGTATAGATAAGAAAGTGCTAAAAGTCAATTGAATGTTAGATAATTTACTAGTCTAATAGCACAGTGTGACAAAATATTTATGTCCCGTCTATTATTGTATCGAAAGAATAATAAAATACAAGTATTTTCCAAAGCGTTTTAAAAAGAGAGTCTCTTAGACATGCAAGGGATTTTTGCCAAACAAAAAGGCTTGAACAGATGGGAACTGTTCAAGCCTTTTTGTTTGCGGTCAACCAACCGTAACGCTTTGCACGTATTGTGCTATATGCTAAAGAGAAAATTACCTTACACTTTCGTATTCTACCACCTAATTCACTAGATTACAAGATAGTAAGTTACTAGTAGAAAATTTCCTAATTAACTTTTGTTAGTAGGTTTAAGTTATTACTAGATTTACTTTGGAATAGTAGAGAGATAGGTTTGTGGGTTAGGATGGAAGCTCCAGCGAGGGAAGCGCTTTTGAACGCCCTCACTGGTGCTTCTAACCTACGTTGAAAGTGGAAGTACTTGAATCACTTACTGGAGAAAGTGTGTTATTTATTTTGATCTTCGAGCTTGGTAAAGTTCACGTTCAGATTCTAGTACAATACCAATTCTACATTCAATGAACATCAATATTTATGACCCGCCAACTCCGTAAGGGATTAGCGCGTAGGAGGGGCGACTCCCAGAGGATCATCTCGACAGGTGAGATAACCGAAAGGGAGTTTACGACCTGGTTGGCTCACCGCGAGTCCTCAGGAACGCGTCCCTTCCGAAGCGCAAATCCCCAACCCCTAACCTCGTCTCCCCTAATCTGTTCATGCACTGTCTCAAATTACCTCTTCCGATACACCTCAACCAAAAACTTCGGCAAATTCATTTGACGTTTAATCCGGCTCGGTTCCAGCAATAATCGATACAACCATTCCGCCCCTGCCTTTTGGAACACTGCCGGTGCGCGTTTGATATTGCCCGCCAGCACGTCGAACGATCCGCCTACTCCTTGAAACAACATCGGATGTAACTGATCGCGGTGTTGTTCAATCCACTGCTCTTGCTTCGGTGAACCCATCGCCACAAATAATATATCTGGTTTTGCTTGATTAATCGTGTCGAGTACGACTTGTACGTCTTTTTCATAGCCGTGCTGGACGCCAGCGATTTGAATGTTCGGATGCATGACTTGCAATCTCGCTGCCGCTTCTTGCGCCACGCCAGGTTTCGCGCCATAGAGGAAAATGCGCTTTCCGCGTGTAGCGGCTTCTTGTACGACGCGGTCCATCATGTCGATTCCTGTCACACGTGAACGAATCTGACCTTTTTTCAGCTTGGATGCCAATATGACACCGATGCCATCTGGGATTTGGAATTCTGCTCGGTTCAGCAATGCCTTCAGTTCTGGATCTTCTTTAGCTTTCATTAGCTTTTCCGGATTGATTGCGACGATGAGTGATTTCTTTCCTTCTTCGATATTCTCAAAGACTTTCGGAATGAGTTCATCATAGTTCTCGGTGTTAACGGAGACGCCTAGTATTTCTTCTTTCATTTATATAGCTGCCCCTCTTTTTTGCCATCTCCTAATTTGAAGAAGCGATATTCCGCTTCTTCCCATGCATCTGCTGGGAGAGCGTTTTTCGTATCCAATATAATTGGTCTTGGCTGTTTAGTCTGCAAGTCTGCCGGATTCAGTTGTTTGAATTGGTCATGGTCAGTAGTTAATAGAAGAAGATCCGCTGTGCCGATTGCTTCTTCAAGCGTTGCAACTTGCGTCGAATGCTGTAATTCTTTGATGTGTGGATCGAATGATACGACGTCTAGACCCAAATCTTGCAGCGAATCAATTACTTTCGTTGACGGGCTTTCACGCATGTCGTCGACGTTTCCTTTGAATGCCAAACCGAGAACCGCCACTTTACCGTTTTCGATATTGTATTCTTGAAGCAAACGCTGTGCGCGTTTCGCTGTATACATCGGCATGCCATCGTTCGTTAGACGTGCTTTTTTGATAATGTCTGCTTTTTCAGGTGCCAATTCCACTAAGAACCATGGATCAACTGCGATACAGTGACCACCGACGCCTGGGCCTGGTGTATGAATATTGACGCGTGGATGGAAGTTTGCAAATTTGATTGCTTCCCAAATATCCACATCGATACCTTCCGCAATTTTTGCGAGTTCATTGGCAAAGGCAATGTTAACGTCACGGTACGTGTTTTCCATCACTTTAACCAATTCCGCCGTTGTAGCGTCCGTTAAGTGGATCGTTCCTTTGACGAACACTTCGTAAAGCTCCTTTGTCATTTCCGCTGATTTCGCATTGATACCGCCAACGATGCGGTCGTTGTGTACTAGTTCTTCGAAGATCTTACCTGGAATTACGCGTTCAGGTGAGTGAGAGACGAATAGTTCTTCTCCGATAATGAGATCCGTTTTACGCAATTCAGGCAACATGACGTTTTCGACCGTCTTTGGTGGAACTGTTGATTCCAAGATCACTAGTGCGCCTTTTTTGACGAACGGCACGATCGATGCGGTCGCCGCACGGATGAATTCTAAGTTCGCTGTGTTGTCCGGATTGATCGGTGACGGAACTGCGATGATATAGACATCCGCTTCTACTGGTGTAGTAGAGGCTTGGAAGTGTCCTTCGTCTACCGCTTTCTCCAAACGCTCTTGCAAACCGTTTTCTTCTATATGTAATTGTTTATTGTTGATCAGTTGAACGACGTGTTCATTACGGTCGACGCCGTGTACTTGCAAGCCGCTGTTTGCGAACATAACGGCAGTCGGAAGACCGATATAACCTAGGCCTACTACGCATAATTTCTTTTCCATAGTGTATGATACCTTCGCTTTCTTGTTTTAGGTTGTGGTGATGTGTCTATGTGAAACTTTGTGAGACTTTGTGTTGGGGTTTGGGATCTGCACTACAGGCGGACGCTTTCCTGCGGGCATGGCTTGAGCCAAGCGAACAACGAAGAGTTCGCTTTGCCGTATTTCTGTGTACTTTGCAGAAATTAAGGCATCTGGCCGGGGTCTCAAGGCTCATGCTCATAACGCTTCGCTTTTAATCGCAGAAGTAATTGCTTTTCCCGCGGGAGTCGCCGCCTTTCGTTCCGATCCTACCTGGAATGTGGTGGCACAAAGCAACCGCTTTTATCACTGTGTTGAGATCTTCCGTTCAAGACCTTGGAATTCAAGTGCCCAACACAAGTAAGTTCAAAGAGAAAGGATGAATTTCTTCATCCCTAAACTTGTAAATACAATTTAATTAATAATAGAGTACTTTAGGTTTTAGGCACTTCCGTACAAACTCCAGAAGGAAACACAGTGGATCGTAAGCGGAAGGCGGTGACTCCCGATGGATCAGCGAAAGCCTTGAGACCCTGGACGAAGCGAAGCGTAGGAAGCGGCTCAAGCCGAGCCCATGGGAAAGCGTCCGCCTGCAGCGTCGATCCACGTTGCCTCCACCCCTACTCCATCCATAACAGTATACCAACTTCTCTTACTCATCACCAATTTATTTAGCTCGTACCAGCGCTCGTGCTTGCACAGTAAAAGGCGTATACGTCCCCTTCACCACACTCAAGCCGTTAGCCCCTGCTATGCCCGGATGCACAATGAGCATATACTCTGCCCCAAGCGCCATAGGTTTCGCTGGCTGGATCGTCATCGTTTTATCATTACTAGCCTTTTTAGCCGTTTGTATAGAGACGCTTCCAAACTTCACAAGTTCCATCTTGTTAAAATCTTTCGCTGGCCCAAAGTTCATTTTCTGCGTGAACTCGACGTTGAATACTTTTGACTGCGCTACGCCTGTTGGTCCTTTGATGAACTGGTAGCCCCGCGCGGCCAAATCAGACGTGACAAGGCGCTTGTGCATACCTGCGTGCTCCGTGCCTGATTTCAATTTGATATTCGGCTCGACGCCTTTGTGTTGTACAGGCGTTCCTTTAGGTCCTGTATAGTGACCCGTCGTGAGTTTCAGTGCGCCCCCGTTTTCTAATTCAAATAACGACTGGACGCTACCTTTTCCTTTTGTCGTCTCCCCTACTATGTTCGCTGCGCTTTGATCTTTAAGGCTGACTGCCACAATTTCCGAAGCGGAAGCCGAGTAGCGGTTGACGAGTACGTACGTGTCTACGGGGAATTGATTTTTCGCCGGGACGACTTTCCCTGCCTGTGTCCCCATGCGCGTTTGCAGTTTATACGCTTCTTTTACTCTCGGAAAGAAGCCTAGTAATTGTTCAGCGCTGTCTACGTAGCCGCCACCGTTAAAACGTAAATCAAGAATCAATCTCTTCGCTCCCGCCGCTTTCAGACGTGACCAGTGAGCGTTGACGTCTTCTTGTAAATGCGCAGAGAATGCCTTAATTTTCAAATATCCGACGTTTCCGTACATCATATTCGAACTCACATTGTCCGGATTGTGCGGCGCCGTAAGAGTAGCGACTTGTGCCGGTGCTTCAGCGCTTGCGTATTGATTGAGATAGTCAGTATATTCAGCGGGCGTCATGTACACCGAGTATTCATCGAGCTGACGTACGACTTCGGTAACGTTTCTCGCATTATGAAGATTCGTAGGCCTCTCGCCATAATAGTACAATTCGACAATTTCTTTCACTTCATCAAGAGTCGCGGCCTCGGTGGCGGGTGTTAAGCAGAGCCAAGCGAAAACAGCTACTACTGCAATAAGGGTTTGTTTCATTGCGCTTCCTCCTTTATTCGGTGGGATTGGTAAAAGTATGTATCTATCCACTATACCCTATACACCAGCGCTTAAGCGGCTACCTGTACTTATTTTTTCGAATATAGTGTAACCCAATAGATTTTACCATTTGAATCGGGTGCCGTGCCTGCTCCCATATGCGTAAACACTGGACTTAGTAAATTTTCCTTATGCGCAGGTGACGCTAACCAAGCGTTGGTAATTTCAAGCGCATCATGAAAACCAGCTCCAATGTTTTCACCGTATGCCGTCCATTTATAATCAAATTTCTCAAGCATCTCCGCAGCCGTGCCATACGTCGGCGTGATATGCGATAATTCCCCAAGCTTAGCCAAGTCTTCTGCCCTCGCGCTAGCAATGCGGTTAAGTGCTGGATCTGCCCGTAGATTGCCAATTTTAGAATTTTGTCGTTTAACGTTCACGTTGATAATCACCTGTGCCGCTAATGAAGGCTGTTCAGGTTCAGGCTTTGGCGGAACGGGTGCAGGCTTCGGTGGCTCCGGTTTTGTTGCTGGCGGTATCGGTGTTGGTTTTGGCGGAACTGGCTTTGGCGGTGCCGGTGCCGGTGCCGGTTTCGGTGGTACTGGTTTTGGCTTTTCAGGTGCTGGCTTTTGATTATCAGGGTTCGGCTTAATCAATTTTTGATCTTGATCGACATAGCCTTTCTTTTGATTATCATACGTAATTAGACCATTCTTGCGATTTTCGTCGAATTGCATCGTGCGGTACAAGAAAGCCGCCATTTGGCCCCGTGTAACAGGTTCATTCGGATTAAACTTCCCACCTGGACGCGTCGTGGTGATATTGAGTTCGGCAATTGTAATAATGTATGCATATGCCCCACTGCTCTTCTGGACATCATCAAAAATAATGAAATCATTGTCGTCCGTGACGATGTGGTAGCCAAGAACTAGTAGTTTTGCCATCTGTCCGCGAGTCAGCGGTTTATTCGGATTAAATTTATCCGCATTCTTGAACAGCCCCCGCTGCGTCAACGCACGAATATGATCATACGACCCGTTGTCCTTCGCTACATCCTTGAAATCCATTTTATACGCATGGCTCGGTTTCGCCCCAATAGAAACCGCGATCATCTTAGCGGCTTGAGCCCGCGTGACAGGCTTATTCAGGCGATACGTCTTGTCGGCATAACCTTTGATAATTTCATTGGCCGCCATATACATGACTGCATCGTAAGCATAATGTTTCTCCGGCACATCCTTAAACGCCACCCGTTTCGCCGCTTCCACCGGCACCGGTGCAGATACTCCCACCGCAGACACCGCCACGGCCATCGCCATAGTACTTAAGAATATTTTTTTGTCGCGAGATAGATTCATATAAACGTCCCCCTTTTGTTAGAGTATACGGGATTTGGCCTGTGTTTTGGTAGAGGTATTGTTGAAATTTGTTAGATCATTTTGTTTTTTGGGGGTTGGGGGTGGATTATGGGAGATTATGGGCGGTTGAGTGATAAGGATTGAGCGGATATTGGTCTGCATAGAGCGGAGCATTGGCTTGATTGAGCGGGTATTGGGACAGATAGAGCGCTGCACGAGTTTTGTAGAGCGGTTGAGTGTGAGGATTGAGCGGATAGCACGAAACATTGAGCACGCAGAATTTTTGGGTAGCAGGGAACTTCTTATGGGTAGTTCGACCGTGGGTATGAGCGGATATTGGTCTACATAGAGCGGAGCATTGGCTTGATCGAGCGGTTATTGGGACAGATAGAGCGCTGCACGAGATTTATAGAGCGGGTGCGAGGGGAGATTGAGCGGATAGATAGAAACATTGAGCGCGTCGAATTCCTAGGTAGCGTGGATCTCCTATAGGTGGTTCCGCCGTGGTTATGAGCGAATATTGGTCTACATAGAGCGGAGCACAGGCTCGCTAGAGCGGTTATCAGGACAGATAGAGCGCTGCACGAGGTGGATAGAGCGGTTGTGCGGAGAGATTGAGCGGATAGATAGAAACATTGAGCGCGTTGAAATTTTGGGTAGCGTGGATCTCCATAATAGCGGTTCTGCGATGGGTAAGAGCGGATATTGGTCTACATAGAGCGGAGCATTGGCTCGATTGGGCGGTTATTGGGGCAGATAGAGCGCTGCACGGGGTTTATAGAGCGGGTGCGCGGGGTGATAGAGCGGATAGCGAGAAACATAGAGCGGAAGCGTTATTAAATTTCATTAAGAAACCAGCGCATGAAGAGCTTATGCGCTGGTTTGGTTGCATTTACAAATTTTGATTTTCCGTTTTGAGAAGTTGCGGGGAAAGTTGGTAGATGGCGTTGCCCTTTTTGCCGGACATTTCGGTGAAGGGGTTGGCTAGCATTCGTTTCGCTACGTGGCGGGAGTGGATATTGGTAAAGTGGCGGAATTGCCGGTTGGTGAGTTGTGCGCCACCGATGCAGTACCATTCCGCAAGCGTGGCATGATGGGCATGGCGATCGATATGACCACACGCTCGGCACTGCCAACTTCGAGTCCGCCACAGCATCGTCAGTTGTTCGCAATTTGGGCACGCGACACCGGTTGCCAGATCTTTTATGGAAAGTGCATATTTTTCGATTAGCGGAAATGGATCATAGTGGCGATGTGTATTTAAGAGTTCATTCGCCAATTTCTTGATCTGATTTGCACTCAAAATTACATCCTTCATTTCCATGTTTCTAAGGCGGTTCGGGATTTCATATGAAAATACGAGCCGGTGGGACGATGTGTTTTCAATGGTGAGTTCATTTTGGTAGGCGAAGACGATGTAGTCGACGAGCGGGATGTCGATGTGACGCGCTTGCAGCCAGCTGGCGAAGTAGTGTTTTTTGCGTTCCATTTCTTCGATTGGGCTTCTTAGGACGGTGCGTTCTCCGTTGATTGATTCGCGGATGAATTGGGTTGGATTTTGCTTGATGTGTAGTTTGCCTGCGATATTCTTGATTTCGAACAGAATAATGACGCTCGGGGTAATCAAAATAGAATCAATTTGGAAATAGGCATGCTCGTGTTTCAGGTAAATGTCGTGGAGGATTGCGTGCGGATATGGCGGGATGAAGTCACGTAATTGGTAGTCGAATTCCCTCTCCCCACCGTAGCCGGCTTTGCCGTTGTAAAAGTCAGTTCGGATTTTTTCATACTTGTCGTGATTAACTGGTAAGCGTTTTAGAAGCGCCTGTTGGCCGAGGATCAGTTTGGGGATTGTGCGAGTTTTGTAGAGTATATGGTTTCACCTCCTCATATGGATTGTTGTGGCGTATATACATTGTAGCAAGAGGGTTAGGAATTGGGAAGGATTAGGAGAAATTCGATTTTGTGTAGTTTTTCGGGGGTGAAATTGAATTTTAGGTGTATTTGTTTGGGAGAATTCAATTTTATGGGGTTAAAAAGTGAGATATGCTTTAATTTTGTTTAAAAATATGTCTTTAGTCATGTGGATGTTACGGGTTATGAGCGCTTGATTGGTTGGATAGAGCGCTAGTCGGTTGCGATAGAGCAGATAGATGGTCTGATAGAGCGCTCGAGCGTAGACATCGATCGGTTAGCCAAGGCGATTGAGCGCTTAAACAGATAGTATGAGCGGCGCGGCTCTGCCTTGCCTTATTTCAGAATGTAATAAGGCGTATGAGCGCTTGATTGGTTGGATAGAGCGCTAGTCGGTCCTGATAGAGCAGATAGATGGTCTGATAGAGCGCTCGAGCGTAGACATCGATCGGTTAG
>NZ_PDZC01000014.1 GCF_002743375.1 Sporosarcina sp. P34 | reverse complement strand
GGTATTGAAGGGGCTAAAGTTGCTATGAGCCAAGGACATACTGCTGGTCTCTCTATTTCCAACGACTTGGAGAATGGTAGACTGGAAAATGACTTAATGTCCACGATACAAGATACCGAGCATACGAGAGAAAATGCTTACATTCAATTTCACCCTGAAATCGCTCAAGGTAAGAATAAGCTGAAGATGTATTGGGATGAATACCATGCTGTAGTAACAAAGTAATTTCTATAAACGAAAAAGCTCTACTGCGAAATACATCGCAGTAGAGCTTTTTCCTAGGTACATTTTGTAAACAGGCTGGCATTCATATTCATGCAGACCAGCGGCATCTACTAGAAAGACAAATAAAGAAGGAAATTTAAGTAGTGGAATTTACTTGTAAACCCTTCTACAAATACTTTTTTCTCGATCGAAACTAACGTCTGTTGATTTCCCTTTCGCATCATTCGTCAAAAATTCCCCGTCGGTGCATTATAAAAGTTTTCTTCATGTTTTTCACAAATATAAAAGTTGCAACTTTCACAATATCAAATTGTGCTGTATAGTGTTTAAAACGACTATTGCCCACTTGCAGGCAATGTCCGATGCGTTCTCGGCAAAGAAAGTCCACCTTCCAAAAAGAAGAAAAATGAAACGTAGAGAATAGGTGATTTGACATGAAACATTTAGAAACTAACTTGGAAAGTGAAGAGGAAATTAGAAGGAACATTTTGGAATTCATTAGTCAATTGGAGGGGTTAGAGAATTATCGATTACCTCAACGTGCATACCACATCATCCGCTTGGCAATTCGTGACTTGATATTATATCCTGGTAAAACGATATTGGAAGGTGAT
Organism: Sporosarcina sp. P34; assembly: GCF_002743375.1. Taxonomy (GTDB): domain Bacteria; phylum Bacillota; class Bacilli; order Bacillales_A; family Planococcaceae; genus Sporosarcina. Next base: position 66,832 of record NZ_PDZC01000014.1, on the reverse strand, counting down.
ATGGCGGATTTATTGCAAATGAGCAGAACCCCTGTCAGGGAAGCTCTTGTTCGTTTAGAGGCAGAGGGAATGGTACATTTGACCCCAAGACGAGGTTTCACTGTAGAACCAATTGAAATAAGTGATTTACGAGAGGTATATGAAATCTCTGAAATCATGGAAGGTTTTGCGGTAGCTAAGGCTACTGAAAGGATAAGGGATAATGAAGTAAACAAACTTGAAGATATTATCCGCGAGCAAGAGAGAGCAATTAATAAAATGGATTTAAAAACTTGGTCCTTTCTGGATGATAAATTTCATAGACTTATCATTGACTTTGCACAAAGCAAACGTTTGGATACAATAATCGATATTCATTCAGATCAATTGTATCGGGCACGATTATATACCATTAATCAGCGTCCAATGCCATTTCAATCAATTATTGAGCATAAGGCAATTACATCATGTATGAGAGCGAAGGATGGATCTGCAGCCCGTATGATAATGCAGTCTCACCGCAAACGTGCACGAAATGAAATATTGAGAGTGCTTGATGATATGAATAACTCTCAAGTATAAAATTTATAAAAATAGACTGGGATATAACTAGCCTCTAAATAGAAAAAGCCTTGAAATTTTGCAGTGTGCAAAATTTCAAGGCTTTTCATTAGTGAGTTGCATTTTTTCCCATCCACGTTTTTTTAGAGTAAACCTCCAAAGATAATCGGAACAAAAAATGAAACGATAATAATTGAGAAGATAATACATGCAAGGTTAAGCCATATACCAGTCTTTGCCATAGCGCTCATTTTTATATAACCAGTGGCAAAAACGATAGCATTTGGAGGGGCCGCGACGGGAAACATAAAAGCAAATGTTGCTCCCATACATGCAGCAATCATAAGAATTATTGGATCAATGCCTAGCGCTATAGCACCTGCGGCGACAATAGGATACACCATTGTAGCTGTTGCTGTATTTGATGTAAATTCAGTTAACATTGTAACGACTCCAACTATTAAAGCAATAGTCAGCCAAAGTGGTATTTCTGTAAAATTGATTAGTTGACCGCCAATCCATTTATCAAGCCCTGAACTAGTTATACCCGCTGCAAGGGCTAACCCACCTCCAAAGAGCCATAAAATCCCCCATGGAAGCTTTTTTACGGTATCCCAATCTAAAATATTTCCACTCTTATTTTTCGCAGGTATGATAAATAAAATGAATGCTCCTAGTAAAGCAATAGTTGTATCATCAATACCTGGAATAAACTTTTGAAGTAAAAAGCTTCTTGTGATCCATCCGATTGCGATAAATAAGAAAACAGAAAGGACAACTTTTTCCTCAAAGGACATAGTACCTAATTCTTGTTGCTCTTTCTTAATGATAGTTCTCCCGCCCGGGATATCTTTCACTTTCATCGGATATGCTACTTTTACCAGATACAACCAAACCAGTGGAATGAGTATGACAACGAGCGGTATCCCAAAAAGCATCCATTGAGCAAATGAAATTTGAACGCCATATAACTTGTTAACCGTTGCAACTAAAATGGTATTTGCAGGAGCACCAATAATCGTCCCGAAACCTCCGAGGGTAGCACTATAAGCGGTACCAAGCATTAAAGCAGTACCAAACGGGAAGTTCCCTGGAGTGGTGTCAATACTTGGGTCCTTCTCATTGATGGAATCTGCTACATGTTTTGCTACTGCTAATGCCATCGGCACCATCATCATAGTTGTAGCCGTGTTTGAAATCCACATAGATAAAAATCCTGTTGCTATCATAAAGCCAAAAACAATCATACTAGGATTAGTTCCTATAACGGAAATAATCCCCAACGCAATTCTTCGGTGAAGATTCCACCTCTCCATTGAAAGCGCTATCATAAAACTTCCTACAAAAAGAAATATTAGTGGATCTCCATACGACACAGAAACATCTCCTGTTCCCATCACTCCCAGTAATGGAAAGAGGATCAAGGGCAGTAAAGAGGTGAATGGAATGGGAATAGCTTCAGTCACCCACCAAGTAGCTATCCATGCAATTACACCCAAGACAGCAGTCGCTTCTTTTGTCATTCCTGAAGGAGCAACTAGGAAACTAATTATTATAAAGAGAGTTGGCCCTACGATTAAACCGATACGTTGTGACTTAGAGTAAGTAGTGGGCACTTCTTTTTGCGGTTCCGGTTGCTCACTGATCATTCTTTTAACTGGTGCTACTGGTGTTTTAGTCACAGTAACCATTTGCAATAATGAGAATAAATTTTTTACCCACTCTCTGGCCTGATGGTCTAAGCCCCACATTTTATTCCAAAATATTTTTAAAGATGTCATTAACATTACTCCCCCCAATTTTTTTTAAGACACATAAAATTGTTTCGCAATTCAGATATTACATTAACTCATACGTTAATGTCAATAATTATTAATGAAATACCCTTAAAATATATAATTCAATTAAGTATTGACTTTAATGTATACGTTAACTATATTGGATATAGAGCGACTCTTCTGAAAATTGGAGGTGTAATTAGATGGAATAACAATTTATCATTAAGTACAACTTTAAGAGAGAAGCAGCTGCCAAAGAAATCACAGATTATATTTTGTAAAGTAAAAAGTATTTTGGCTGGAGAAATAATTAAATTTAAATAAGGAGAGTTAAAAATGAATATTACACTCAATAGAACTCAGCAAAAAGAAAGAATGACTAATTTAATGTCTAAATTTGTGTCACTTGTGAGCTACAAGCTTCCCGATGATGTAGAGAATAAATTAAAAGAACTCAGTGAGGAAGAAAGTAATCCATTAGCAAAAATCATCTATGAAACGATGTTTAAGAATCAAGATCTAGCTTTTGAACTCAAAAGACCTTCATGTCAAGACACGGGAGTCCTTCAGTTCTTTGTTAAGTGTGGTGAAAACTTTCCTTTAATCGGACAGTTAGAAAAAATATTGAAAAACAGTGTGTATAAATCAACGCAAGAGACACCATTGCGACATAATACAGTAGAAACATTTGATGAATATAATACAGGTGAAAACATTGGCGACGGATCACCCAGCATATTTTGGGAGATAGAAGAAGATAGCGATAAGGTGGAAATTTATACTTATATGGCTGGGGGTGGCTGTACCCTTCCAGGAGTGGCAACTGTATTGATGCCAGGAGAGGGTTATGAAGGAGTAGTAAAGTTTGTACTTGATAGAATGACAAGTTATGGAGTGAATGCTTGTCCTCCACTTTTAATCGGTGTTGGTGTGGGAACTTCTGTTGAGACAGCGGCAATGAATTCAAAAAAGGCCCTGATGAGGCCTGTAGGAAGCCAAAATGAAAATCAAAATGCTGCAAAAATGGAAACGCTTCTTGAGGATGGAATCAACGCGATTGGTCTAGGACCACAGGGTTTGAAGGGGGCAAAATCGGTTATGGGTGTAAATGTTGTCAATACGGCTAGACACCCTTCCACTATAGGAGTTGCAGTGAATACCGGCTGCTGGTCTCATAGAAGAGGAAAAATTGTCTTCGATAGTAATTTGGATTATGTCATTGAGACTCATGAGGGGGTAACACTATGAGTAAGAAAGTATTAACCACACCTATAACAGATATGGACTTAAAGGATATTAAGATAGGGGACATAATATATTTAAGTGGAACAATTGTAACATGCAGGGATGTCGCCCATAGAAGACTGATAGAAGATAAGATTCCTTTACCTGTAGATTTAAGGGGGAAAGCAATTTTTCACGCAGGCCCTATTGTAAGAAGTCATGGAAATGAAAAGTTTGAGATCATCTCTATCGGTCCTACTACAAGCATGAGAATGGAAAAATTTGAAAAGGAATTTATTGAACAAACAGGTGTCAAACTTATTGTAGGAAAGGGAGGAATGGGGAAAAATACTGAAGAAGGTTGTAAGACCCACAAAGCTCTCCATTTAGTTTTTCCGGCAGGAAATGCTGTGTTTGCAGCGACAAAGGTTGAAGAAATAAAAGAAGTACATTGGAAAGATCTAGGTATGCCTGAATCACTTTGGGTTTGTAAAGTGAAAGAGTTTGGTCCCCTCATTGTTTCTATTGACACTGAAGGTAACAATCTATATGAAAAAAACAAGGTGGAATTCAATAAAAGAAAAGAAGAACAATATGAACTGATAAGCAAGCAAGTAAAGTTTATTAAGTAATTTAATGGAGATGATGTGAAATTGCAAGTGCTTCAAAAGACAAAAGTGTTAGTTCGCTACCAATGTCATAATGACAAAATACATTTTGGATTTGTCGAAGATGATAATATTTTACAATTATCCAGCAGCTTTACAGAAATCGCAAATGACGTTGTTCAATATGATGGTCGGTCTGTTAAATATAAAGATGTAAAAATACTAGAACCTATAAGTCCATCCAAAATTGTGAATTTCGGATGGACTTATACACAACATGCCGAGGAGACGGGGGGAAGAACCAACCTCAAGGAACCGTTCCTATTTTTAAAACCGACCTCGTGTACAATTCCTGACCAGGGCGAAGTCATTTTGCCACCTACAGATTTAACTAGGCAGGTGGAAATGGAAGGTGAAGTTGCCCTCGTAATCGGCAAACCTTGTAAAAATGTGAAGGAAGAAGAGGCGTTAGACTATATCTTCGGATGTACTATATTTAATGATGTAACGGCAAGAGACCTCACTCAATCGGATCCACAATTTACACGTGGTAAGAGTTTTGATACATTCGGTCCACTAGGTCCGTGTATCGTGAAAGGACTCGATCCTACAGACTTGCAAATTGTTACGAAATTAAATGGCGATATTGTCCAACGTGGCAATACAAATGAAATGTCTTTTTCAATTCCTTTTTTAATCAGTTGGATATCTAGAGTCATGACATTAGAGCCGGGAGATATTTTAGCTTTAGGTTCGCCTTCAGGTAGCTGTCCAATGAAGTCAGGAGATGTCGTGGAAGTTGAAGTAGATGGAATTGGGAAGCTATGTAGTTATATAAAATGATATTGCATTATTTCTCTTGGTTTACACAAGTGTAAAACTATCAAACTAAGATATAAAGTTGCTTGCCAAAAGGTTTCATTCAAAAGTGTTCAGTATACTGTATCGGTTTTAAATGACAATTAAAAAACCTATGCTTTTTACTAAAGTCCATTGCCACTGTTAATAATTGTAGTGTGTCATAGATTTTTAATTTCACACTTTACATCCTTTAATGTGATTTTCATACTTGAACTTTGCAAAAGTAATTCTCGTAGAGCGGTATTATGACGGTTTCCTTGATGAGACATTGATTGGACTAATCCCATTCGCCTAACCTCGGATTGGAATTACAACATCACCCTTCCTGGGCTTTATGTAGCGGGGAACATTACGGGTATTGAAGGGGCTAAAGTTGCTATGAGCCAAGGACATACTGCTGGTCTCTCTATTTCCAACGACTTGGAGAATGGTAGACTGGAAAATGACTTAATGTCCTCGATACAAGATACCGAGCATACGAGAGAGAATGCTTACATTCAATTTCATCCTGAAATCGCTCAAGGTAAGAATAAGCTGAAGAAGTATTGGGATGAATACCATGCCGTGGTAACCACATAGTTTTTCTACTCAAAAAAGCTCTACTGCGAAATACATCGCAGTAGAGCTTTTCACTATTAACTATGAACGGTTTCTTTCTCCAGCTCATTTTCTGTTAGCTTCAATATCTTGGAAGTAGAAGCGTGCATGTCCTTTAATAACTCAGGATGCTCTGCTAATGCTTTTCCGTATGAAGGAATCATTTCTTTCAACTTTGGCTCCCAATCGCTTACTTGTTCCGGGAAGCACTTGTTAATCAAATCCAGCATAACTGCTACTGCAGTTGATGCTCCTGGAGAAGCCCCAAGCAATGCTGCAATGGAACCATCCTGATCCGTTACAAGCTCTGTACCAAATTGAAGTGTACCTTTGCCGTCAGGAGTATCTTTAATGACTTGCACTCGTTGACCTGCAGTCCATAGATCCCAATCTTCACTTTTCGCGTCCGGAATAAACTCGCGCAGTTCATTGATACGTTGTTCTTTTGTTTGTACTACTTGTTCTACCAAGTATTTAGTCAACGACAGATTTTTCGCACCACATGCAAGCATTGTCGTAAGGTTATTTGGTTTAACAGAACCGATAAGGTCCATCATGGATCCTTCTTTCAAGAACTTCGGTGAGAAGCCCGCGAACGGTCCGAATAGTAAGGACTTTTCGCCGTCAATATAGCGAGTATCCAAGTGTGGAACGGACATTGGCGGTGCACCAACTTTTGCTTTTCCGTATACTTTTGCATGATGTTTTGCAATTACGTCTGGATTTTTACAGACCATGAAGACACCACTGATCGGGAATCCACCAATATGCTTACTTTCAGGAATACCTGTTTTCTGTAGCAATGGAAGACTTCCGCCTCCGCCACCAATGAAAACAAATTTAGTTTTATGAAATTCAAGCTTGCCATCTTTATTATTCTTTATTTTTAATTCCCATTCGCCATCACTTGTACGTTTGATATCTTCTACTTGATGACCATAGTTCACTTCAACGCCCACTTTTTGCATATGCTCGATTAACATACGAGTCAATGCACCAAAGTTTACGTCTGTACCTGTGTCAATTTTCGTTGCAGCAATTGCTTCTTCGACAGTACGGTCTTTCATAATCAACGGAATCCATTCTTTTAGTTTTTCCGGATCTTCGGAAAACTCCATTCCTTCGAATAGTGGATTTGCTGTCATAGCCTCAAAGCGTTTCTTCAAATACGTCACATTGTCTTCACCTTGTACAAGACTCATGTGTGGCAGTGGCATAATAAATTGCTCAGGGTCTTTAATCAAATTTTTCTCTACTAGATGTGACCAAAACTGCATGGATAATTGGAACTGTTCATTTACTTTAACCGCTTTAGTGATATCTACAGTCCCGTCCGACTTTTCGGAAGTATAGTTCAGTTCACACAATGCCGCATGTCCTGTTCCCGCATTATTCATCTCATGCGAGCTCTCTTCCCCTGCTTTATCTAATTTCTCAAATACCGAGATGTTCCAGTCAGGCGCTAATTCTTTTAGCATTGTTCCTAGAGTTGCACTCATAATTCCGGCACCAATTAATATAACATCTGATTTAGTTTGTCTATTACTCATTTTGACCTTCCTTATATGTGAAATTTACAGAAACGTAAATGTTCCTAAATAAGGCGTCACAGACTACATGGCGCGTACTAGGAGCATTTTATTCTGTCTCAGTTTAACCATACATCTACTACTATCTGTTCTATTATACATCAAATATAACGAGGTTTAAAGGTACTTGTTTATTTGTCAGGATAAAGCTGGTAATATGTCGGAATTTTGAACTATTTCGTGACGTTTAGTAGATGAATGGTTTTTTTCATGTCAATAAGTCTTCCGAAATCACTTTGAATCCTTCAATGATTGTATCCTCTTCTACCTCAATTAAAATACATTGCTTGCCATCATAGTTCACTTGTTTCACGTATTTTAAGTCTTGTGGACTGATTGAGATGTTTGCTACTTTGGTTTCGATTTTAATTGATTTTGACGTATAACTTGGTACAATATGGGTTGCTTTCATTTCATAAGAAGTGTCATCCACTACAGTCTGAAAAGCTGTTTCTACTGCTTCTGTATTGACGTAGTCGACACCACTCATTTTCAACACACGTTCTACTTGCATCGCATCAATTGCTGGTGGTTCTTCCGGTTCTTCCTCTTCTTCATCCGCTACAGTTAATCGATAGATTGCTTCATATACATTTCCTAGTGTTTCCGTATCTACTTCACCACCGACTACTTGTTTTACGATTTCCTCGAAAACGGCTTTATCGTCGGCAGCGGTAACCACTTCTTCGCCATTCAGGACATTTTCTATGAATGCATAATCAGGTTTATTCGCTTTCCCGGCGGCATATAGTACATGATTGACATCAGCTGCATTATCTGTGAAGCAAGGGAATAAAAAGCCACCTATTGGTGAAGCAAGATTAATGATGGGATCGAGCATCGTATTCGATTTGAATTCACGCTCTTGAAAGTCAAATATAATGGAGCGCTTTGGCAAGTCTGTATGATTCATACTACACAAGATAAACGGCGTGGTAAACACTTCATCTCGCATATCAATTTCAGATTCTTCACTGTTACGCTTGGTCTTCTTAAAGTAGTTACCACGAATAAATGTCACGACCAGATCTTTTTCATATTGGACATCTTTCACCATCTTTAGTGCTAGATGTTGCATCTCTGCCTTCCATTCTTCAGCTTCTTCCGCCTGCAATCCTTCATACAATAGTTTTTGTGCGTGATCTCCGTGATTCTCTTCATCCTGACGTTCAAACTTCACTTCAAATAACTTCACACCTAGTTTACCGCCAAGCACCTTTTTAAAATTGGTCATGAACAGTTCCTGTTGCTCACGGTCAAGTAAAGCAAATGCCTGACTCTCTTCGTGGTAAACCTCACTGCTTTCCTGCCTAATATAAACATGGTAAATATCAGTGATCGTCAAAAGATCGGTATCTAACTTAAATCGTTTACGGATATCTGCAATATCATTTTTATTCATTTCGTGTTCCCACTTCCTAACTGATTTACATACACTTTTTCACTACGTTGGATGACGTCACCATACACGTGCATAAAAGATTAAAGATTTCACACATAATTATCCAATATTCGGGTACACAATGGAGTGAGACTAAAAAATCAAAAAAGGGGTAGTGATTTCATGTCAGAAAAATTATTTACATCCACAGCAACCGCTAACGGAGGAAGAGAAGGCCATGTAGTATCCTCCGATAAAGTAGTAGAATTTGATACAGCGATGCCAGGAACAAAAAGAGCAAAAGAATTAGAGAACTCCACCAACCCGGAACAATTATTTGCTGCAGGTTATGCAGCTTGTTTCGACGGCGCGCTTCAACTTGTTGCAAGCAAAGAACGCGTTAAATTTTCATCGGAAGTCACTGCAAACGTCAGCCTGTGCAAAGATGAAACAGATGGTGGTTTCAAACTAGAAGTTGAATTACAAGTAACAGGTACAGGCATTGAGAAGGCACAGCTTGAACAACTAGTAGAGAAAGCGCACCAAGTCTGCCCGTATTCCAAAGCCACTAGGGGCAATATTGAAGTGACACTTACTGTACTTTAATTCTACATCTAAAAATAAGACGATAAGCTGTGCTGGAAATCGTGAATACACGACTTCCAGCACAGCCTTTTAATTCAGCGGAAGATACTTTCTATTTTTCCAACCCTTCAATTAATTTCACAATCGTAGCGGATGTCTCCATAATCTGCTCTTCATTCGATATAGCTGCTTTACCGTCACCCTTCTGCCTGCCATAATCACCAAAGCCTGCATGATTACCTCCCACTATCTCGACGAACTTCGCATCATGAGGCATACTAGACTTAGCCGCCTTAATCGCTTTCGCTTCCGCCACCTCATCATGACTGGCCCAAATTGACAGTACATCCACCGACGCTTCACTCAAATCCGTATGACTTCCGGGATAAGAAGCTAGTAACACGAGCGCAGAAATCTTTTCATGGCGAGATGCATAATCCGATGCCGTCACACCGCCTAGGGAATGACCTCCTATTACCCACATATCTATTTCAGGGTGATTACGTATCACCTTATCTGCTCGGTCAGGTGAGAAGATAGCCATCTTGAGCGGCAAATGGGGAATGATTACCGTGTAACCATGTTTAGCAATCTCCTTAGCCATGGGCGCGTATGCTTCAGCTTCTACTTTTGCTCCTTGATAAAAAATAAAACCTATGTTTTTCTTATTTAAGGCAGGCTCAAACACTAGCTCTTTTCCATTTGTAACTAGTACATCTGTATCTGATTGCAAATTTTCTTTAGCGTAAGCTTGTGCTTTATAATAAGAGTTAGCGAATAGGAAAAAACCCACCGCAATCATTAATAGGAGAACAGTTAATCCGATCAATAACTTGAATTTCCATGACCTCTTTTGTTTCATACTTGATCCTCATTCCAGTTTATTTCTTCACAATATCGATGAAATGTTTTAACACTCTAGCCGTCAGCCCCCAGACTGTATACTTGCCATATTCATAAAACCATTCTTCAAGCGAATGACTTCTGAATTTATACTGGTCTCCGTTCATAATCTTTTCAAACGGGAAATTATCCGGTGGAGCGATTTCAATCGATACTAAATGCATATACGGTTCATGTTCCTTTAACCACTTAAGCGGGATGGTAAATACCTCTTCCACTTCTTCTTTATTATAACTTCGAATGATTTCTTGATAATCAATGACCGCAACGAACGGATAAACGACGAATGAAGGAGATGCAATATACGGACTTAACTCTTCTATCATCCGTACCGTCTTCGGATCAATCCCGAGCTCTTCGTGCGTTTCCCGTAAAGCCGCTTCCATAGGCGATGCATCTGTTATATCGATTTTGCCACCGGGAAAACTGATGTCGCCCGGCTGTTTCCTCATCGTGAAAGCACGCACCTCAAATAGTACATGCCATTCCCCTTCCACTTCTACTAACGGAATAATTACAGCGGAACGGAACGCAGTCTCTTCCCCAATGAATAAAGATTTATTTTCATACAATTTATTTTGTAGTTGTTCTAAGTCCATGAAGTCCCCCACCTCATCGTTTTACTCTATCGTATCATTTCCAGATGAATCGTTAAAGAAATTAAAGGAGCTACCCTGTCAGAGCAACTCCTCATCCCATCTATATACGTTAGCGCTTCACTAATTTCCCCTGCACTACATAGCGTTTATCTTTACTATTCACAGAGTTATTGCAAGTCGACAGCGTCACAATCCGATCATCCAGTCCTACTTCAACAGGCATATCAATCAGAGAACGTGATTCGATTTCCTCGAGAAATCCCAAAAAATGTTCGTCCGTCTGAAAATCTGTTTCGATATAATAAAAGTCGATTGTCGTTTCATATGCTGCAAACACTTCAATATCGTATCCTTCATACAATGTATCTACGAAAATAATGGGGTGTTTGTCTGCATAGTCTTGCTCGCCAAATTTCTTCAAGCTACCGAACATCGTATCATTTCTCATCGCATGGCCATAGAGAACCGTGTTGCGGCTCATATCCTTAATGTCATTCCGATAATCCATGAAAACACTGCCTGCGCGACTACTTTCCCGTGTGAAGTTACGATTCAAGTAAAAGTCGTTGTCTTCGGCCTGCAAGATAGGGTTATGCAAATTGGTACCTTCTACTGAAATCCAGCCCACGATATCTGCATTTACTTTATGTAACTCTTCAAACTGTGGACGTATCGAACCTTCTTTCAAGGTTTCTTCTTTGACGTCTTCTGTTACCGCAACCTGGGCCGTGTTTTCTAATGCCACTTCATACATCTGTTGCGTTTCCTTCAACGAACTGGCTGATTCTACGTAAGTATACAAATACTGTGCTAGTAGATAACCCGAGTAGAGAAAGATTGCTAGATAAACGAAAGGCATCAGTTTCGACAGGCGTCTCTTCATCCGCTTACCTCCTAAATACCAAGGGACATCATATAAAGACCTAATTCGTCATCTTCCTTAAAGACCGCGTTAACTCCATATACTTCTTTAATGACATCCTTTGTAATGATGTCACGTGGCGGCCCTTCCGCGATGATTTGACCATTCTTCATCATAATGATCTCATCACTGTACCGAATCGCCTGATTGATATCATGCAATACCATGATGATGGTCAAGCCATAGTCTTCGTTCAATGATTTCACGAGCTCCAATAATTCAATTTGATAATAAATATCCAAATATGTTGTTGGCTCATCCAAGCAAAGTATTTCTGATTGCTGTGCCAAAGCCATCGCAATCCATACACGCTGACGCTCCCCACCCGACAATGCTTCTAAGTCATTATGTCGTTTGTCTGTCAGGTTCGTTACGGTTAATGCCCAATCTATAGCCTTGCGATCCTCTTCTTGGTTGCTCTGCAATAGTGTTTTATGAGGCAGCCGACCGAAGCCGACCAATTTTTCAATCGTCAAATCTTTTGGCACATCATTCTGCTGATAAACAATCGCTAACTTCTTCGCAAACTCTTTCGGCTTAAACATCACCAAATCGCGATTTTCCAGTGAAGCCGTTCCCGAAGTTGGCATAGTACTTCGGGAAAGTACACTTAGTAATGTCGATTTTCCACAGCCATTTGGCCCAATGATCGTCGTGACTTTCCCTTTAGAAATAGACGTCGAGACATTATCCAAATGATTCGTTATATTATCATGCGATACAATAATGCGCTTTATCTCCATAATAAGTCACTCTTTTCGCAGTAAGAATATTAAGAACGGTCCGCCGATGATCGCCATTAGCGTCGAAGCAGGTATTTCAAGAGGTGCCACGATTGTTCTACCGAGCGTGTCAGCTAACAAGATAATCAATGCTCCTAATAGTGCAGTAAACGGTATAAGGACCTTATGGTCATAGCCAACTAATCTGCGGGCAATATGCGGTACAAGTAAACCAACGAACGATATCACACCCGCCACTACGACCGAAATAGCTGCTAGTAAAACAGCTACTGCCGCAATGATTAAACGGGCACGCGCGACATGGAAGCCAATACTCTTTGCTGTCTTGTCTTGTAGTACTAATAAATTACACCAGCTATACAATGCAAACGCCAGAATCAGTCCGATAGTTCCGTATGTCGCAATGATCGAAACATCGCTCCACGTACGCATCGTTAAATTTGAACCGACAATACTTGAGGCTGAGACGTTCAACGAACCACCAAAGCTGATGAACGCTTCAGTGAGACCCGTAAACATCGCATTAATTGCAATGCCAACAAGAATTAATTTCAACGGGCTAAGATCGGATTTCCACGATAGTGCAAAGACGAGAAAACAAGCGAACGCCCCACCCATGAATGCAAATAAAGGCGTCATGAAAAAAAGCATCGGAAAGAGCGAAATAATGAATAACTGCACGAATGCCGCACCGGAAGATATCCCGATAATCCCTGCATCCGCAAGGGGGTTACGCATAACGGACTGCAGCAAGACACCCGAAACTGACAATGCCGCGCCTGCAAATATCGCCACAATCATCCGTGGAAAACGCAAATCACGAATGGCTTCCATTTGACTGTTGCCTTGTTCAAAGAGCGCGCTGAAAAACTCGAAAAATCCCATTTTAATACTACCTGTCGTAGCAGAATATACGATAGTTACAACAAGCAGCAGGGATACGATTACATAACTAGCAATTCTTTTTCTCATGACGGACTTCCTTTTCAAACGAAATTCATCGAGTTATCGATAGAATATCTTCATTAGCTCACTTAATGCTTCAGGTACTTGCAATGAAGCCGTTGTACCGAATAACTCTTCTTCCAAATCATAGACTTTGCCATTTTTCACTGCATCAAAATGCTTCCATACATCATTCGTTTGGAACTCTTCGTTGAACATTTCCACGACTTCATCTGGCATACCATGTGATAAACGCAAGATAATATCTGGATTACTATTATGAAGGTACTCCGTATTAGACGATAAGTATTCTGGATCTTGACCTTCCATTACATTCGTTCCACCCGCACGTTTCACGAGATCACCCGCGTAGGAGTTTTCCGTCGCGACTAAGTAACTTCCTGGAATTCCTAATAATATTAATACACTTGGACCTTTGCGATTCGCTGCTACTACTTCTGCGGCTTCTATCTTTTTCTGTAAGTCCCCTACTAATTTATCTGCTTGCGCTTTACGGTCATAGCGCTCTCCAAGACCTTGGATTTCTTGTATCATTGAATCAACACTTTGGAAGTTTAAAAATGTTGCCGGAATATTTAATTGTTCAAAGCCCGCTTCGAGGTCATATTCCAATGTAGAAACGGATAAAAAATCTGTTGGGTTCATTGATTTCACAATTTCCATATCGGGTGTCATCGCATTACCGATGGTTGGAAGCCCATCAAACCGACTCGCCATTTTTTTTTCTGTTTCAGGAATAGCGATGGCATCTATATCTAACTTATCTAGAATATCTGCGATGACTACAGTACCCGCAATAATACGTTGATCACTTGTTTCAGCTGTTTCACTTTTCGCGACAGTATCTGTTGGAGCGACTTTCTCTTCTTTATTATTTCCGCACCCTGCGAAAATCACTACTGTCATGATTACCAATGTCAGCCATATATATCTCCACTTTTTTTGCACAATGTACTCCTCCACTCGTTATTCATTACTCGTAACGTTATTTTTCTTTGTCAGTCGACGTATTAATAAGATGCCCGACAGAATACATAATGTGAACAATACGCCGATTTTCATTGTATCAAAGGGAAGCGTTTGTTCATCCTGTACATGAATGGCCAGCTCTTCCGGTTCGCTTGCTACTTGCGCAAATATCTCAGCTGGCTCTTCCTTCACATCGTCCACCGTACGATCAAATTCCAATTGCACTTCAGGAAGAAGCGGTGGTAACTCGTCTTGTTTTTGTTCTTTTTCTTTGGATGACTTTTCTATCTTCTTTTCTTTTTCGGTCATGGTTTGTTTAGGTGGAGAAGTGGTTTTTTTAGGTTGCTCAGTTCGTTTAGTTAATGACGAAACTGCTGTGTTGTTTGAAGGTACGTTGCTCAAAAACTTCGCTGTTTGTTGTGGATCGAAAGCAATTTGTAAAAACTCTTCCCGTATATGTGAGTTCTCAGCGTCCTCCACTTTCATCCAGATTCTAGTTCCCTTGTGGAAATCTTCTACTTCAAACTGCACAATACGCGTCTTGTTTTGCGATACCACTTTTGGTTCCACTAAATCGCCATGCTGCTCTACTGTGAAGCCTTTAACCTTACTCGGTTGAAGAATCTCTAACTGAGCAAAGTATCGATTATCACGTGTTACAACGCGCAGTACTGGATTGACGTATTCATTCATGGCCGAAGGTTTACCGTCTGAAAGCAATCGGTAGTGTACCGTATCATCACCTGACTGAATGGACTTAGCCGGTTGATTTTGGTCAATTTTCGGTAATGACTGCCCTTGAATCAATACTTCATATGAAAAGGATTGTTGCGTATTTTCCTTTCCTAAACGATATTTACCTGTAAGTTCGATCTTTTGATACATATCCTGTATATCAAACTGAACTAAATTTTCTGTCCGATTCAGTCGCGTGCTCGTTTTGTTTCCTTGCTGCATGGCAGTAATTTGTGTAAGGATATGATCTTTCTTTGCTGAAATGGATAATGTATAGCGATCTTCCTTAACAGTTAATGTGGCCTGCTTAGTAAATAAAAATTTTGCACCCTCGGCTTCATCTGATAGAAAACTTAGTTCAACTTGATATACATCATTTGCGATTTCTTTTCTTTCATTTGCGTTTACGGAATGAAAAGGAAGCCACGCAGAGATGAGTAGCAAAAGTAGAGGTAACAAAACTATTCTTTTCATTTCAGACGTACACTCCTTTACACATCATGTAAAACGACAGCAACTTCCCTCCGCTTTTGGAAACGCGAAAGGAAGTATCTGTGTTGATTCTTATTTTTCCATAAAGTTCAATGAACCGTTTAGGATTTTAGCCATTTGTGTGCGTTGTAATGAATCGCCAGAGTTGATCAAAACTTTACCATTCGGTTGTTTTGCGCCTGTCATGATTTTTTCTGCATACAACAAGGCAAATGCTTGCTTCGCTTCAGGATCTTTAATTGCTTTTCCATCTGCGTAGAATGGGAGTGTTGTATCACCTTTTTTAATTTCTTTACCTTCAGCATATTGAATTGCACGGTATAGCATCAATGCCCCTTGCTGACGAGTCAGTGTGTCATTCGGGTTGAACTTTGCATTCGATTGAACAATACCAGCTTTTGCGAGAGCATTTATTGCGTTGATACGCTCTTTGTCTGTGATCTTCCCTAAGTCCTGGAACCCTGCGGATGGAGCATCTTCTAATTTCAACGCACGTGCAACCATCAATGCGAACTGTGAACGTGTGATGTTGTTACGTGGATTGAACTTATCCGCACTTTTTACAATCCCTTTGTCAAGAAGTGCAAGAATCGCTTCTTTGTTAACGTCTTTTTCAATGTCTTTGAACGGATTTACAGTTGGTTTTGCACCATCTAGAGCAATTTGTACTTTGTGGTTTGAGTCATAATTAATAGGACCTTCATTGACAATAACGTGAATTTCAGCATTTACTAACTTCGTTAAATCCGCTACGTTGAATGTATATGTGCGTACGCCTGTTGATTTATCATCTGTTGCTACAGGTACATCCTTACCGGCAATTTTGAAGCCTTGGATATAGCCGCCTTTAGGGAATGTTACGGTTACTTCATTACTACCCGTTACTTTCTTTACAGATGCAACTGGCAACATGTAGTCATTCATGATAGATTCTTCATTCGTTCCATCTTTATATACTTTTACGTTCACATTGCTTATAGTTTCCGTGTCTGTGTCTGTTTTAGCGACTGTTGCACTCATATCAAATTCATACCACTTATCCATGTTAGCCGCTGGTACTACTACATGAATTCTACCTGAATATACTTTATCCGTAACTACTGGGAAAGTATAAGTAGTCGTGCCATCAGTATTTTTAACTTCCGTTGCATCGGCAAATTCTTCTCCTTGTTTCGTTTGAAAACCTGCAATCATCGGTGCTGATTTAGCTGCAACCGTTACCTTCGCATATGTTACTCCGTCTTTTTCAACTAAAGTACCTTGTGGCACGAGATGACTGCTAATTGCAGGCTCAGGTGTCATAGTTCCAGATTTATATACATTCAAATCAATTACTTGATCCACTGCTGCCGCTTGTTTCAAAGCCGACGTTGCTTGATCGCTTGTGCTAATCGGGCTAGCGGATGCCGCTGTTGGAATAGCGATAGAAGCTGCAAGTAATGAAGCAAGTACTACTTTCGTTGCGCGAGATGATGTTTTTTTCTTCATAATTATTGTTCCCCCTGTTTTCTTTGGAATCTAGTTTTATACAATAAAAATGCTGAACCTGCTAATACAATAATTAATAGGTACGGCGTTGAATCACTAGTTTGTGGATTCTTTACTGGTACTTGAGTAGTTGGTTTTTTTGTGACTGTACTGGTACTAGTGTTGGTATTTGTGTTTGGTGGTGGGGTGGTAGTTGTTGCAGGTTGTTTTACTGCCGGTGGTGTCACGGCGCTTTTATCCTCAAACACTAAATCAACTGTATACTCGTGGTGGTAATTAATATGTTCTACATCCACTTTCATTGGGATCTTCACTGGTTTTGATATATCACTTACGCTAAACTCTACAACACGCGTATCAGCTTTAAGATCTTCGTTAACTACTTCCGCTCCGCCTGCTGGCTCGAACTTCGTAATCCATGAACTGTTTTTAAGCGTTAGCTGTACAATAGCAGATCCATTCGTTACAGTGACAAGTGCTGGTTTTTGGAAATAATCATTTGCAATAGATGCATTAGTGCTGTCTGGCTGATTAACTTGGTAATTTAATTGCTGAGTACCGTCTGCAATTTTGGCAGATGCTTGCGGCAGACCTACTGTCAACACGAAAAAACTTACAACTAAAAAGTATAAAAATGCTTTTCTCACTTGGACATACTCCCTTCTCACTTGTTTATTTTTATGCTACATAAATCCACCAATGGATTTCCATTCACTGGGCATACTTCCACTTCTAAATTATCTCATAAATCACCCAATACATGAATCATTGCAACCTAATCATCGAGCGGTCTATGACAAATATGTGACATTCATAACACGCAAATGAGAATAGTTATCATTTAATATAGCCCGTTTTGTCTGTAATGTCAATTGGCATCTGGAAAATTATTTCAATGTAACTCATAAACTTTTCCACTAGTCACTAAATCAAAAACTTCGCATAGTCTAGATCGATACGGTTTATGGATGAAAGGAGAACTGTGATGAATATTCAGTCTTTCAATGGTGTCGTAATGGTTATAAATGAATTTTATACGGGGCAGAACAATGACGCTGGTTGCTACATGTTGATGACAGTCGATAATGGTAGAGGAAATGTCGTAAACTTTGTAGTAGGACCGACAACTTATTTTGTCAATCATGTAAAAATTAACGTAGGTGATCGCGTTACAGGATTTTATGATGCCGACGCTGCCACGCCTATGATCTATCCTCCTCAATTTGGAGCGGTAGTTATGGCCAAAGATTCTAAACGTGAAAATGTCAAAGTCGACTACTTCAATCGTCGCTTGCAAAGTAGTGATGGAACGCTTCAGCTTAATCTGTCTCCACAAACTGAAATACTTTCGACAAATGGTCAGTATTTCACAGGAAATATAGCAGATCGAACTTTGATCGTTATATATGGTGCAACTACAAAGAGTATCCCTCCCCAAACTACTCCACATAAAATTATTGTGATTTGTTCATGAATAGTGTACTTAGATAAAACAGAGACACGCTTCAATCAGCGTGTCTCTATTTATATGCAAAAAAATCGTTGTGTCGTCTTATAGATTTCTCTATATGCCTCATCAACAGTTACACCTTTAATTTTAGCGATACTGTGAATACTTTCATGCATCATAGAAGGATGTGTCAATTTATCTTTAAAAGAATGATCAAAAGGCCATGGCCCATCTGTTTCGACCATTAGCTGAGTGAACGGAACTTGTTTGACTAGATGTTGAATCTTTTCCCGATACGTAACTTCTGGCGTCACAGAAATCATATAACCGTTTGCGATAATTTGTTCCAATATTATATCGTCGCCTTTAAACCAGTGAAATTGCGCTTTCGAGATTGAATACTGTTCTAACATCTCACAAACAATAGCTGCATCTTCATAAACGGCATGTAAGGCAATTGGCAAGTTATATTTGGCTGCCTTCCGAACAAAAAGTTCCAACACATTTTTATATAATGCTACGTCTACGTTGGGTTGTTTTTGCCGCAAATAATATGGCAACCCTACTTCTCCAATCGCGGTGAGGTAACTTGCATGTTCATCAATCAATTGCAGAATTTCTGAAAGTTCTATTTCACTTGGTAACGCTTGTTCCGGATGATAACCTATTGCAGGTTTGACGCGCCTATCTATTTTCGATAGCTCTAATTGCTTAACTGAAGATGCGAAGTTATTTGAAACCGCCACTATGGCAGTCACATCATTCACATCTAACTCGCGCAAAATTTGAATTTGGTCTTCTTCTTCATACATATCTAAATGAATATGCGCATCGATTATACGTCTACTCAAAACTTATCACCCTCTTTCATGAATATGCTATGTTTCACGTGAAACGTTTCTCCGAGAATGAACCTAAACTATTATCTCAGCGTCATACTAATTTCCATTATGAAAAAGTAGGCGGTGACATATGAGTTTGTATACTTTACGCATGAAAACAATGAATGCAACACGACAACTTTTTATTTTCGGATGGCAACAAGCATTAGCTTGCATTTTTCCTGTTATGATCTTCAGCTCACTCGCGCTTACTCAAATCATATCTCTACCTTTCTTGCCACGATATGACTGGCTACTCATCATTTTTATCGGAACCCAGTGGTGGATGGTACGATCAGGACTCGAAACACGTGATGAACTTAAAGTGATTACGTTATTTCATATTATTGGTCTAACTTTAGAGATATTTAAAGTACATATGGGTTCTTGGTCTTATCCTGAAGAAGGTTATTTCAAAATTCTAGGCGTCCCTTTGTACAGCGGTTTCATGTATGCGAGCGTAGCGAGTTATTTATGCCAGGCTTGGAGGCGATTGCACGTCAACCTAATTAATTGGCCGCCGCTCTGGGCAGTTATTCCGCTTGCCATCGCGATATACGGAAACTTCTTTACTCATCATTATTGGATCGATATAAGATGGTGGTTATCCGCATTAGTACTAGTTATTTTTTGGCGTGCATCGGTTAGTTTTTGGGTAAGCGAGACACATTACCGTATGCCTTTATCCCTTTCATTCATATTAATTGGCTTTTTCGTTTGGGTAGCTGAAAATATTGCTACTTTCTTTGGGGCGTGGACTTATCCCAATCAAGGCGAGACATGGCATCTCGTTGGCATCGGCAAATTAAGTTCTTGGTTACTACTAGTCATCGTCAGTTTCCTCATTGTTGCGGTATTAAAACATATAAAAAAGGAATAGGTAAATACAGAGTAACAAGTAAATACTTTACTATACAATTTATCTTTAGAATAATTCATTGCATGGGAAATAAATGAACTTGCTATATCAAAAACGCAGCAAGCTTAAAAGCTTACTGCGTTTTGTATGATTAGTGTGTGACTGGTTCAGGGTAATCGAAGCCTTTCGTATCTACTTCAACCGTCTTCATCTTCTGTTCTTCGATAGGCTTATCCATAGCATCTGTTTCGTTAGCTACGATAGCATCTACTGTCTCCATGCCTTCTGTCACTTTACCGAAAGCTGCATACTCGCCGTCAAGTGAAGAGTTGTCGTCTGTCATGATGAAGAATTGTGACCCTGCAGAGTTCGGATCTTGCGTACGTGCAGTCGAAATCACACCGCGCTCATGTTTCATATTATTTTCAAAACCATTCGAAGAGAATTCTCCATCAATTGCGTATCCCGGTCCGCCTGATCCGTCACCGGATGAATCTCCACCTTGAATCATAAAGCCCGGAATCACACGGTGGAAAATCAAGCCATCGTAATAACCGTCTTCAATTAGAGAAATGAAATTCGCTACTGTATTCGGTGCAACAGTCGGCTCTAGTTCTAACACAATCTGCTCATCATTTTCCATCGTGATCGTCACGACAGGGTTCTCTTTTACATCTTTCGAGTAATCAACCGCTTCTTCTTTTGGTTGTTCTGTGGTTTCTTCTTTCGGTGTCTCCACTGTTTTTTCTTCATCTGCTCCCCCACACCCTACTAAAAGAATGGCCAGCGCCATCAAACTCAGTAGGAAATACAATGCTTTAGTACGCTTGAACATATCTATCTAACACTCCCTATTATTTTATATCTTCAGTGACCGCTTCCGGTTATGGTTTTACTGATCACGGTAACGTAATGCCAGTCCCTTCAGGAAGTTTCGAGCGTATCGATCACCACACGGTTTATAATTCCGATGACCTTCTTTACGAAGAACAGCACTTAATTCGTTTTTAGATATCGTAACACCTGTATTTTCTAAAATCTCCAGCATATCTTCACTTGTAAGAGATAATGCAATTTTTACTTTCTTCAGCAAAATATTATTGACATTACGGTGACCTTCTTCTGACATAAGAAATGGTTGTGGAGCATTAGCGGCATTTTCCGGTACTCCTCTTTTGGAGCTGATCAAGCCATTTAGAAATGACTCCAACGTTATGTTGTCAATTTCCTTTGCATATTCATTCATCTGCATTTCATCCGTACTATCTTCATTCGTTTTTGTCAGCATCTCTTTTACTTCCGCTCTGTTTGTCTTCAGTCCGCCTAATGCAAACATTTCTACGACAGCGGAATCTTTTAGATCTAGCGCGTAGCGTAATCTGCTTAAAATATCATTATTATTCATGTAATCACCTGTACCCTCTCTACTATATTGATGTGGTTCTTAGTATAGCTTGATTCGTTACAATTTGTCTTCATTCAGTCAACTAACGTTGAATCTGTCTCATGTTCAATTGTTTGCATAAACTGATCGCCAAAATTACAAATCGATGTAACGACTGGTTCCAATAATAAACCCACTTCACTTAATTTGTACTCCACTTTTGGCGGCACGACGGGATAGACATAGCGTGTAATGATTTTATCCTCTTCTAATTCTCGTAACTGTCTGATCAACATACGTTGATTGGCATCCGGAAGTTTTTTCTGTATTTCGCTCAACCTTAACGGTGTTTCGTGCAGTAAGCACCAGATAATAGCAATTTTCCAACGACCTCCTATGACAGACAAAGCCAAATCCTTGCTTGTAAAGTACTGCTTATCTTTATAATGAATGACCATATTGCTTCACTTCTTTCTATACTATTCATGTTCATAGTGACAAAAGAGTCAGTATTGCATGGTGAATTATAATATGTAATGATAGAAAAGTAAACACAATACAGTAAAAGAAAGAAGGGCTTCATTTGAAAAGTAGAGCAGCTGTAGCATTCAAACCTGGAGAACCACTTAAAATTGTAGAAATCGATGTAGAAGAACCAAAAGCTCATGAGGTATTAGTCAAAATTCTTTACACTTCTGTCTGTCACACAGACGCATATACATTATCAGGCGATGACGCAGAAGGAGTATTTCCTGCCGTTTTAGGTCATGAAGGCGCTGGTGTTGTTGTTTCAGTAGGTGAAGGAGTTACTTCCGTTAAACCTGGCGACCACGTTATTCCACTTTATACACCTGAATGCGGAAAATGTAAATTCTGTCTATCCGGTAAAACTAACCTATGTGGGGCAATTCGCGAAACACAAGGTAAAGGATTAATGCCTGACGGTACGACTCGCTTCTCTTACAATGGCGAACCGATTTATCACTATATGGGAACGAGCACTTTCAGTGAGTATACTGTCGTGTCTGAGATCTCTCTAGTTAAAGTGGAAGATCATAACGTACCACTTGATAAAGTTTGTCTATTCGGGTGTGGCGTCACTACGGGTATCGGAGCTGTTCATAATACAGCGAAGGTAGAAGAAGGTGCGGTTACGGCAGTCTTCGGTCTTGGAGCTATTGGTTTGGCTGTTATTCAAGGATTGAAGCAAGCAAAAGCAGGTCGTATCATCGCTATTGATATGAATGAAGATAAATTTGAATTGGCGAAGAAGATGGGCGCAACTGATTTCATCAACCCTTCTACATTCGATAAGCCAATTCAAGAAGTCATTGTAGACATGACGGACGGCGGAGTAGACTACAGTTTCGAGTGTATCGGTAATGTCGAAGTCATGAAAGCTGCTCTTGAATGTTGCCATAAAGGTTGGGGCGAGAGCATCATTATTGGCGTCGCAGCTGCTGGTAAAGAAATTCATACCCGTCCATTCCAACTAGTTACAGGTCGCGTATGGCGAGGTTCTGCATTTGGTGGAGTAAAAGGCAGAACCGAATTGCCAGGGATGATTGATGACTACATGGATGGTGAAATTGATTTAGATTCGTTCATTACACACCAATTAAACTTCACGGATATTAATGAAGCCTTTGATTTACTGCATAAAGGTGAATCAATTCGATCAATACTAACATATGGAGAGTGAGATCATGAGTCTAGAACGCGTTGAGCAAAGACGCTCTTTTGGTGGGGAACAAAACAAATACAACCATTATTCAGAAGTCCTCAAGTGCGATATGACATTTAGTATCTTCTTGCCGTCAAATAAAGAACAAAAAGAAATACCACTTATTTGGTTTTTGTCGGGATTAACATGTACGGATGATAATTTCAGTCAAAAAAGTGGTTTCCAAAGCTTGGCTGAAAAACATCAAGTAGCTGTAATTATTCCAGATACATCACCCCGCGGAGAAGATATAGCGGACGACGAGGCATTTGACCTTGGACAAGGTGCAGGCTTTTATCTAAACGCAACAGAAGAGCCGTGGGCTAAACATTATCAAATGTATTCGTATATAACGGAGGAACTACGTGAAATTGCCGCTACTCTAGTGCCTAATTTCTCTGGTAATGAAAGTATCATGGGCCACTCAATGGGTGGATATGGTGCATTGATGATCGGGATGAAAAATGCAAATCGTTTCAAAGCGATTTCAGCATTCTCTCCTATTTCAAGTCCAAGCGAGGTTCCTTGGGGAATTAAGGCGTTTACGGCTTACCTAGGGGAAGACAAAGCGGCGTGGAAAGAGTGGGACACTGCTGAACTGGTGAAGGAAGCAGGTATTCCACCCATCCTTATTACACAAGGAACTGCAGATGGATTTTATCCTGAGCAATTGAATGAAAAACCGTTCCTTGAAAATGCAAAGCAGTATGACCAAGCAGTGGAATATAACAAAGTAGACGGCTATGACCATAGCTACTTCTTCATCTCTTCCTTCTTGGAAGAACACTTTGATTTTCACATGAAGAACTTAAGGTAACATGAATACATTTTGATAGTTGAAGTAGCTACTGCTTCCAGAGGGTGACGCCTTCGGGGAGTGTGTCTTAAGCTCACCCATTAACAGTCCAAAACATTCACATTGCCACGCAGTGTGGATGTTTTTGTTTTTAAGGGTATATGAACTAAGATAGAAGAACGAAGTGAAAAATATATTACATAGGAGGGATAGCCACGATGGATCTAAAGAAATTGTTAGCCGATGAACGTGTGAAGCCGTATGTTCTGAAAGCTCGGTATGGTATTGAAAAGGAAGGACAACGCGTGGATCTCGATGGGCATTTGGCAACAACCGACCACCCCGCGAATATCGGAATGGGTGACGAGCACCCGTATATTCAACGCGACTTCTCAGAAACTCAAATGGAATTGATCACGCCTGTTCTGAACACACTAGATGAACTATTTAATTATCTATCAGGCATTCACGACGTCGCCTACCGTTCGATGGGCAAGAATGAAATGCTCTGGCCGTTAAGTATGCCCCCTGCTCTTCCTAAAAAAGAGGAAGATATCATGATTGCGAAGCTGAACAGTTTCGAAAATGTACTGTATCGTCGTTCACTCGCCAATTCATACGGCCGTCGTAAGCAAATGATTTGTGGAATTCATTTTAATTTTGAATTCAGTGACGAACTACTCCGCATGTTATTTGATTTACAATCGGATGTCGATGATTATCAGCAATTTAAAACGGATATTTATTTAAAACTGACTAGAAACTATTTGTATTATCGCTGGCTCGTCACGTATTTCTACGGTGCGTCCCCTACAAGTGAAGAAAACTTCTACGGATGCGACGATAAACCAGACGAACCAGTTAGAAGTATTCGAAGTAGCCGATTCGGCTATACGAATCATGACGATGTAAATGTGTCGTTCAGCACGATTCAAAAATATATTTCGGATTTATCTTCCGTAGTTAATCGAGGTTTGCTAGTAGAAGAAAAAGAGTTCTACACGGCTATGCGTTTACGTGGGAGTGATCGGGTCGCAGAATTCGAGCATACCGGTGTGCGTTATGTGGAGTTACGGAATATCGATTTGAACCCATTTGAAACAAATGGCATCAGCTATGAGCAAGCGGAATTCCTACATATATTCCTGCTATATCTACTACAAAAAGAAGAAAATCCCGAGAGCGATGAATGGGGTAAAGTAGGTGATGCTCGCAATGATGTTGTCGCGCTTGAACACCCATTATCGCATACACAGTTTGAAGCCGAAGCATATGAACTCGTTAACGAAATGGAACAGTTATCAAAAGATCTAGACTTCCCTGTTTCCGAAACATTATTTACAAATCTGAGAGAGATGCTTGCCGACCCTTCCAAAACCTTGGCAGGAAGACTTTATTCAGAAAGCCAAAAGACGAGTCAAAGCCAAGTAGCAACAGAAATTGCAAGGGAAACCTATAGTCAGCTATGGGAAAAGCCATACGAACTGACAGGCTTTACGGATATGGAGCTATCCACGCAGATCATGATGTATGATGCGATCCAGAAAGGCATCAAGGTAGAGGTCCTGGACCGCCATGATCAATTCTTAAAACTAAAACTGCGTGATCATATTGAATACGTGAAAAACGGTAATATGACGAGCAAAGATACGTATGTCTCTACGTTGATTATGGAAAATAAAACCGTGACGAAGAAAATTCTTCATCAAGCGGGCTATCATGTCCCGGGTGGCGAAGAGTTCAGTAATAAGAAAGAGGCTTTGCATGCCTATAAGATGTTTGCCAAGACACCATTTGTCGTCAAGCCCAAGACAACCAATTACGGACTTGGAATTTCCATCTTTAAAGACGGTGCCAGTTATGAGGACTATGAGACAGCGATCAATCTCGCGTTCGGAGAAGACTCTTCAGTTTTAATAGAAGAGTTCCTTGCCGGCACAGAGTACCGCTTCTTTGTGCTACACGATAAAGTACTCGCCGTCCTGTTGCGCGTGCCTGCAAACGTCACAGGAGACGGTATACACACGATTCAAGAATTGGTTGAAGAAAAGAACCGTGATCCACTAAGAGGTACAGACCACCGTACACCACTAGAGCTTATTCTACTGGGCGAACTTGAGGTTCTTATGCTGAAAGGTCAAGGCTATCAAATAGATTCCATTCCCGAAGACGGCGAGATCGTCTACTTACGTGAGAACTCCAACGTCAGTACTGGCGGAGACTCGATTGATGTAACCGATCAAGTTTCCGAAGATTATAAGAAGATTGCAGTAGATGCAGTAGCCGCTCTTGGAGCGAAAATTAGCGGCATCGATTTGATTATTGAAGACCTCGATGTGCCAGCAGCAAATCCAGGCGCGTATGGCATCATCGAAGCGAATTTTAACCCTTCGATGTATATGCATATTTACCCTTATAAAGGCAAAACACGACGGGTGACAACGGATATTTTGCATTACTTATTCCCAGAACTGTTATAAACTATTTTTGACTTTCTAAATGAAAATAATCGAATGGTAACTACACATCCATTATAAAACCTTAGTTGAACTACTAAAACAGGCCTATCCAGCTTATCTGGATAGGCCTGTTCATGTTTTATCAAGTCAATAAATCAATTAAAATGGATTTGTAGCAATGAAACTGGCTGTTTTCACGTACACACGTCGATGTAATTTCCTTGGCATGAATAGAAGCTTGTATGGCTACTTTGTAGAGTTAACTACTGTTCTATTCATCGTTCCTTTAGTTATTTTTAATGAACACAGTTTATTATCTTTAAACCTTATTTACTTATGATACAGTTCACCGTTATATAACTAAATGCGGTTATTTCTATAAAGGCTTATAGTATAAGCAAATTAATATTGATATCATAAAAGGCAGAGCCATCAAAAATCCAAAATACTATGAATTTTAGGAGGTAAAGTATGAGTAATTTATATTGGTATAGCCATAGTCTAAAAAATTATTTAACCTTTTCTAACCAAAAAATCATCTCTAAGGGCTTTCTACTAGTAGAAGAAATTTGTTCAACCCCATTTTTAAAACAGTTCCTTTTCCAAAAGGACAATCAACAAATACATGTCTATTTGTATGCAAGTGAAATTCAAGAAGAGATGTACTTATTCGTGCAAGAATGTGATGTAAAAGAAGTATTTATACATAATCTCAAATCAAAAGTATTCCAAGGTTTCCATTCTGATATTTTTATTACAGAGAAGGAGCCATTGAAAATAATTGAGGAAATTGAAAAGGCGATGAAATATAGTGAGGAAGATGAATACTTACACATTTATGGACAGCCAAGTTGGCATGGTGATGCCTTTATCGTTGGCAATCGCGCAGCATTACAAAGGTTAAGGAATACGATTAATCAAGCACTTCAATTTGGCGAAAAAAAAGAAGTGTTTTTCTCTGAAGATGAAGAAGGTTATAGTTTATATATATCATGTATAGATGATTCATTTGATCTTAGCCAATTAGACCCTCCCTATCATGACCCTGATATCTTTGAAAAGTACAAGCCTCCTGTTCCAGCATTTAAACAATACAAATTTCATGACTAAATTAAATATTAACCACCTAAATCGTTGTCATACCAACGCACTAGGTGGTCTATTTTACAAACCTCACTTATTTATGATATGGTTCTCCCTTAATAATCCGAAACCCACGGTAAATCTGCTCCACCAACACCAACTTCATCAGCTGATGCGGAAACGTCATCTTGGAAAAGGATAACTTCTCATTCGAACGTTGCAACACACTACTATGTAAACCAAGTGATCCGCCAATCACAAAGACAATCTTGCTTTTACCGTATGTCATCAATGAATCGATACTAGCTGCGAATTCCTCAGAAGTTTTCATTTTCCCGTCGATTGCTAGTGCAATGACATGCGCATCTGGTGCAATTTTTGCCAGAATTCGATCAGCTTCTTTCTTTTTCACGATTTCCATGTCGGCTTCGCTTAGAGTTTCAGGTGCTTTTTCATCCGCCACTTCGATTAATTGCATTTTTGCATAGCTATTCAGACGTTTCGTATACTCTTCTATTCCTTGTTTCAAATACTTTTCTTTTAACTTACCCACGGTCACAATTGATATATTCACAGTTTATCCACTCACCTTCCAAAAGTTATACATAATACTTATACACATATCCACAGACCTATCTACATATTGTGTCCGATTATTTGTTCCGCACTACATGTAAATCTTACTGATTATTGTATCACATCAATGTGGATAACTTTTCATTCGTTTTTCATTTTGAATAGAATGATCTTTTTACCATAAAAGATGAAAATGCCTCAACCTATTGACCTGTAAGGGATTGGCACTTGTCACTTTGATTTAAATTATTATTTTCTGAACACTTTCTTTTACACAATATTGTACACATTATTGTGATTTTATCCACAATTGGATAACTTCATAAAAAAATCAGGCATCGTAGCGCATTTTCGCTAGATGCCTGATGTGGACGGGAAGTTGTTCACTTTGTGGACAATATACATTCTCTTAGAATGTATTTCCGTCTTTCAACACCATTTCCAAGTCCAGTTTCTTTCCATCACGATAGACTGTAATTTTCAATGGATCGCCAATTTCTTTTTTATTATACAAATACTTACGTAGACTGACCATATCTGTCACTAGCTCATCATCCAACTGAACAATCGTATCATACTTCTTCACGCCTGCTTCTACTGCAGATGAATTCGGTATGACATCCGTTACAACAACGCCATCCGTTACTTCTTTAGGCAAGTTCAATGTCTGTTGCTGTTGCTGAATGGGAATTTGTCGAAGATCAAGTAACGATACACCCATTGTCGGACGGTTTACTTGCCCCGTTTCTTCCAAGTGTTCAATAATCGGTAATGCAATATTGATTGGAATAGCTAGTCCAATACCCTCTACTGTTGCTTCAGAGATCTTCATGGAGTTGATCCCGATCAATTGACCTGCCATGTTGATTAGAGCACCACCGGAGTTTCCTGGGTTGATCGCTGCATCTGTCTGTAAGACGTCAGCCTGCCAATCGACATTTCCATCTTTGTTTAAATCCATTGGAATCGAGCGGTCTTTACCTGAAATTACACCTACTGTAACAGATCCTGCAAAGCCAAGTCCTAATGGATTACCGATAGCAATGACTGTTTCTCCACGTTTTAATGCATCTGAATCACCGAATTCTACCACTGTATCGACGTGTTCCGCATCAATTTCAACTACAGCCAAGTCTGTCCATAGATCACTGCCGATTAATTTTCCTTCAACCTTCGTACCATCATCAAAACTGACTTCGAGTTGTTCGGAATTCTCCACGACATGGTGGTTGGTAACAATATATGCTTTGTCACCTTCTTTTTTATACAAGACACCCGAACCCGAACCCGCTTCTTGAGTAGACGTTGTGGAAGACCAAAAATCCTGGACCGTCTGGATATTCGTAATACCAACGACGGCATTTGCGACATTGTCTACGACTCCTGTCACCTCTGAAGAGATATCCATCGATACTTGTGCGTGCTCGGATGTAGTTTTACCTTCTGTTTTTTCGATCTTTGTAGTATCCTCATTACTCGATGTCCCCGTAGCATACATCATAGTTAAAAATACGATTAATCCACCCAATAATGCGCCAAGTAAACCTGGCCAAAAACTACCTCGGCGTTTAGGGTTGCGTTTGGGTTCCATCGGTGGAATCGGTTGTTGCCGTTCCATCTCCACTTTACTTTCTTCTCTTCTTTCATCATCCATTCGCATTTCCTCCTTATCAGATAGTATTCCTACATGTACTGTACCCCATTAACTCTTTGAAAATGCAAAAAGCCTCACTAATTTAGCAAGGCTTTTCGCATGTACTTCAGACTAGCACAAGCTCTGTAGATTCTGATGCATCCGTGTCATGCAAGTGGACAAATTCCCCTGCACGAATACCGCAGTCTTCAAGGGTCTGTGCTACGCTCATGCGCGCCAAGTCTTTCATATTATTATCTAGGCTAAGATGGGCTAAATAAATATGCGCTTCTTTTTGAGCTACTACTTCACTCATTGCAACAGCTGCATCCTCATTTGATACGTGGCCCACGTCACTTAGTATACGACGTTTTATGGACCACGGATAACGGCCCATCTGAAGCATGCTGACGTCGTGATTGCTTTCGAATACAAAGCTGTCAGCTCCTTGGATATGACCTTTCATACGATCACTAACATAACCTGTGTCAGTAATAATCGCTAGTTTACGATCACCTTCATTGAACGTATAGAACATTGGGTCTGCTGCGTCATGGGATACTGCAAATGATTGGATATCCAGTGAGCCAAATGTTTTCACCGTTTCCATGTCGAAGTGGAAACGCTGATCAACGGGAATCTCTCCTACAAGACCGTCCATCGCCTGCCACGTTTTGGCATTGGCATAGATTGGCGTTTTATACTTCCGGGCAAGTACGCCGATTCCTTTAATATGATCACTGTGTTCATGTGTGACGAAAATGCCGTCAATTTGTTTCATTGAGCGATTGATCGATCCGAGCAAACCTTCAACTTTCTTACCGCTCATGCCGGCATCTACAAGAAAAGCATGCTCATCTGTCTCTATATATATCGAGTTGCCTGTACTGCCACTCGCTAAAATGCTAAATCGCATGTGGAAAACTCCTATTCTTTTAATTCTTCTACTATATCCGATTGGAACTCGATGACCTTTCCTTCAATTGCATTGATGAAGTAATTCTCGATCGTCCCATCTTTCAATTTTACCTGAACATTCCACGTCGGTGCAAATACTTGAGTTTCCGTTAGTTGAACAAGTGTTGAATAACCTGACTTAACTTGCATAACGGTCGAATCAGGTTTTAAATAGCCACGTGTAACAAGAGAAGAGACCGCATCGTCTTGCGATAGTAAATCCTTTTTATGATTAAAACTTAGGAATTCATCGAGCATACTTTGTTCGTAATGCGTCACTTCGCCATCTTTACCCCAGTGTATAACGAGCATGGCATTCGGACTGTAGAAAATGGTTTCGTTCTTTACCCGTTGGAAAAATACAGCGCTCTGCTCCTCTTCATCTACATCCCATAGCACATAATCTTCGCCGTGGAGCACATACTTTTTTAAGAACTCGTCGAAGTAATATTCGCCTTTTCCTTCGGTCACTTTTACTGCTTTCTTCATGTGGGACAGTAATCGCGATTTTTCAACCAAGACGAATGATTGGTTACTTAACCCTTTTAAGCTTTCATTGGAAAAGGTGGCAATATGAGCCGACAAATATGAAACATCTTTTTTAGTGAAAGGGATCGGGTCATACGTAATATTCTCTAACGCCAATGTTTCTTCGATCGATGTTTTCCCGAGACTCTGCATATTTCCGACACTCATTTGTCTGTCTAAATAGAGCCAATACAAGAAGACATTTAGAATGGAAAAGACGATAATAAAGATGGTCTTGGTTCTATTCCAATCCAATTACGCCACCTCCTTGTAATTCTTCTGGAGTGTGGCGAAACCAGTTATCCTTGATAAGGTAATACCAGCAAGGTTGTAATATAAATAATTTGCGTTCTATATCATGGATCATATAATAACCGGGAGTGATTTCCTCAATTAAATCAAAGTTTAGCTCTTCCGATTCACGTAAAGACCCCGCCACTTCCACTCCTGAAGGTAGTTTCTCTTGTACCGGTTCGATGTTCACATCTAGTGAGTAATATGGTCGTATATATTTAAATACACGCATTTCTCCCCACGTCTCTGTGATTTCGCTTATGCCTGGTTGATCACTAAAGACTGGCAAACCATCAATATATAGTTGGAACCGGACATAACGGGAATATGGATTCATATAGGCATAGCGGAACTCATCCGTCCAGCCACCATGTTCATTGATAAAGTCGATAGTATTCAGCAACAACTCCGAAGGTAGCGCGAACTCCTGACTCTCCACTGCAGGCATGACATAACTCAACCTTTTAATCTCGGTATCGACATTCATGAACGCGTGGTCATCTCCGTATTCTTCGTGGGTTGGATTCACTTGATTACGACGAACAGCTTTAGGGTCACTGAACAGTGCGTCACGGAAACGTAATGGATTGATTTCTTCCTGGTAATACGTATTACGCGTAATGGTTATTGGATCTTTTGGCACCGCAAGAAATGGTGCATTGCCACGATCAATTTCTGCATATTCGTCGAATGACTGACCCACATCAACTACATTGCGCAGAAAGCTAGTTTTATTCGGTAGCGTCACTTGTACCTGATAATGCAAGCCGCTCACTTCACTCAGTAAATGAATAACTGGCGCTTGTGTGGATTGACTCCAGTCAATGACCAAACGATTAAAGGTAGCTTCGGGAATGTTCACGTCGTCGACTGGCAATACATTGTCATAGACTAGCATGGGCACTTCCCCCGTGAAGTAGAGCGCCATTTGACTCGGTTGGCGTAAGGTTTGTGCAATATTAAACTTATTCATGTCCTGTCTAACTAGCTGTAGATTAGATAAATCCCATGTATTCATTTCTTTCAGGATTCTGTCGATTTTTTCGGCATCTGTAGAGCCTAGTATCTGATCTTTTAAATTGGTAATTACTTTATATGGCTTTATGATTTCATCGATTGTTTTCTTCTCAGATATGGATATATCAACAGTCTGCAGTTGTTCCATCGGTTCATAATTTGGTGAATAGTTCCAAACCTCAAAAGTAAACAGAACACTGAGTGAGACGAGCAACAACAATACAATGGATTTAATTATTTCGATGTATTTCAATCCCACTCACCATCCTCTTGTTGTTCAAATGGTAGCTTGAAGAAGATTGTCGTTCCTTTTCCTTCCTCACTCTGCGCCCAAATATCTCCTTTATGCGCCACAATCATTTCTTTAGCGATTGCGAGGCCCAGACCGGTCCCGCCAAGTGCACGAGAACGAGCTCTATCTGCACGATAGAAACGATCGAAAATTCGATTGACATTGGACTTTGGTATACCCATTCCATCATCTGAAATCATCACTTTAATATAATCACCTGATATCGTTACACCGAAGCGAACTTCCCCACCATCTGGCGAATACTTCAAAGCATTTGAAATAATATTGTCTAGTACTTGCGTTAGTTTATCGGTATCGATTTCCACGAATAGACTGCTTGAATACAAATTCCGTGTGAATCGTACATTTTGCGACTTAGAAAATTCAAAGCGCTCGATAACCGCATTAAAGAATCGGTTAAATTCCACCCATTCTTTATTCAATTCATATTCTTTACTATCCATACGTGAAAGTTTTAGTAAGTCATTTACGAGACGGATCATTCGCTCGGTTTCATTTTGCGTAACATGTAAGAAGTTTGGAGCGATTTCCTCATTACGCCATGCCCCTTCTGCCAATGCGTCTAGATAGCTACGCATTGTAGTGAGTGGTGTTCGCAGTTCATGTGAAACATTTGACACGAACTCCCGACGTTCCATATCAATTTTTTCTTGCTCGGTATTATCGTGCAATACGACAATCAAGCCGTTTACAAATCCTGTTTCACGCTGGGTAACGGAAATTGTTGCACGTAAAATATATGCTTGATCTTCTGTACTGAAATCCAGTGGAATTGATTCTTTCATCTGGATGAGCTCTTCAAACGTATACTCATCGTCTATACCAAGAATACTGGCGATAGGGCGATTTATAACAAGATCGTTCGTTACTCCAAGCATCTGCAGAGCGGAATCGTTAATTAAGCTAACTCTTCCTTTTCGGTCAGTCGAAATGACACCGTCTGTCATGTTTTCCAGAACCGAAGCCAACTTTCGCCTTTCGCTCTCAGTAGTGGATTGAGATTCTTGCAACTGATTGGTTAAGTGATTGAATGCGATGGCCAGTTGCCCCATCTCATCTGATCCATATACTTTAACCTTTCGGGTGAAGTTCCCTTTTGCCATCGCTTGCGCTTGTCTTCGCATGTCGGATATTGGCCGGGTAAATGCCCTGGCAATGAAGATCCCAACTAGTATTGTAATGGTAAGGGAGACGGCTGCTGCCCCCGCTAATATCCTATTGATTTCTTCAATTTGTTGAAAAACGGATTCAATATTGGCTTCTACATAGAGCGAGCCCACAATTTCATTGCCGTTAAAGATCGGTTTGGCTAAGGAAAGCACGCGATTATGAGATTGCGGATCAATCGTCACAACATCTTTCATGGTCTCTGACGTTATAGACTTTCGCACATTATCATTGGTCGAATGTTGCCCTACCCTCATCTGATTTTCGAAAGAGGACGTCGCTAGAATACGATACTTTGGATTGATAACCCGTATTTCAATAATGTCATCTGATGTGAACTCGACCAAGACATTTTTTAAGCTTTGTTCTAGTGTAGGATCATTGTCTTTACGTTTTTTTGTAATTTCTTCTCGCACACTAAACTCCACTAAATTCATCCG
This sequence comes from Sporosarcina sp. P34, assembly GCF_002743375.1. Taxonomy (GTDB): domain Bacteria; phylum Bacillota; class Bacilli; order Bacillales_A; family Planococcaceae; genus Sporosarcina. The sequence continues at coordinate 32,292 of NZ_PDZC01000014.1, read as the reverse complement.
GTCTACAATTGAATTCGTAAAGTTATCTTTAAGTGTTTGTTCCAATTCACGTGCAAAGTACAGCCCGATAATCTGCATGGAGACAAGTATAAGCAGGACGTAAATCAAGACAAACTTGACTTGAATCGACCGGAAAAAACCTACTTTATGCATAGTGGCTTACTCCTGTTCCGGATCACGCAAGTAATAACCTACCCCACGTCTTGTGACAATCCAATTGGGATGGCTCGGTGTATCTTCAATCTTTTCCCGAAGACGTCGAATCGTTACATCGACTGTTCGTACGTCGCCGAAATAATCATAGCCCCATACAGTTTGCAGTAGATGCTCACGTGTCATCACCTGACCGATATGTTTTGCCAAGTAATACAATAATTCAAATTCACGATGTGTCAGTTCGATTGTCACTCCACGCTTTTGAACGTAGTATGCATCCGGTTGGATGACAAGTTGACCCACCGTAATATCGTTCGTTTCTTCCTCTTGATCTTCCGCTATAGTTCTTGCATGACGACGCAAGTTGGCTTTGACCCGGGCAATTAACTCCCTTGTACCAAATGGCTTCGTAACATAATCATCTGCGCCTAGTTCAAGCCCTAAGACTTTATCGATTTCTGAGTCTTTGGCTGTCAGCATGATGATCGGAAAATCATATTTTTTTCGTACTTCCCTACAGACTTCCATGCCATCACGTTTAGGAAGCATAATATCGAGAAGCATAAGGTCCGGCTGAATTTCTTCTACTCGGTTGATCGCATCTTCACCGTCGTATGCGCAAAAGACGTTGAAGCCCTCCTTTTTTAAGTTAAATTCTATGATGTCTGCGATGGGTTTCTCATCGTCTACGATAAATATAGTTTTGTTTTGCATGATTTGTTCCTTTCTCACCCTAATAGGCGATCATTTTTTTAGCTACGTTTTTGTTCCACGACAAATTTATACGATATACACTTGTGTGGCATAGCGAACACGTATCTATCTTTTCTATGGTTAGAACCTTATTCTACAGCTGTAATATATCATTCCATATCCTTTAACTCTATCACGATTTGTGCAAAATCGCACTTTTTCAGGCAGGGACGGCTTGCTTGAAACGATAAAAAAACAGCGCGTCCTTTTCTATGGTCATAGAAGAAGAACGCGCTGTTTTATTCGTAAGACGGTGGTGATTCATGCTGGCTCCAATCGATATTGAGGAATTTATTGTATTCCTTTGCAAATGCCAACGTCACGGTACCGGTTGGACCGTTACGTTGTTTGGCAATAATGATTTCGATCATGTTTTGCATTTCAGTTTCTTTGTCATAGTAATCTTCCCGGTAAAGGAAGGAAACGATGTCGGCATCTTGCTCAATACTCCCCGACTCTCGAAGATCGGACATCATAGGTCGCTTGTCTTGACGTTGTTCAACTCCCCGTGATAGCTGTGATAGTGCAATGACTGGGATTTTTAGTTCACGTGCTAGTCCTTTTAATGAGCGGGAGATCTCAGATACTTCTTGTTGACGGTTGTCACTACCACGACCGCTTCCCATGATTAGTTGCATATAGTCAATCATCACCATGCCGAGACCATGTTCTTGTTGTAGCCGTCTACATTTTGAACGAATTTCATTGACTCGCAGACCTGGAGTGTCATCAATAAAGATCCCTGCATTTGATAATGACCCCATAGCCATTGTTAGCTTGCGCCAATCGTCCGCTTCGAGAGTACCCGTACGCAGTACTTGCGCGTCAATATTTCCTTCTGCACATAACATACGCATGACCAGCTGTTCAGCACCCATCTCGAGACTGAAGATCGCGACGTTTTCTTCTGTCTTCGTTGCCACGTTTTGCGCTACGTTCAACGCAAACGCAGTTTTACCGACAGACGGACGAGCCGCCACGATAATCAAATCATTACGTTGGAAACCTGCCGTGATCTTATCCAAATCACGAAAGCCGGTTGGAATACCTGTTACGTCACCTTTACGTGTATGTAATAATTCAATATTGTCATACGTCTCCACTAATACATCTTTGATATGACGGAAGTCGCCAGCGTTTTTCCGACTGGACACTTCCATCATTTTCTTCTCAGCTTCACCAAGTAAGGCTTCTACTTCATCTTCCCGTGTATAACCGTCTTCAACAATGTCCGTTGCAACGCGGATTAATCTGCGCAGTAATGCTTTTTCATCTACGATATTAGCATAATAGACAATGTTTGCAGCAGTCGGAACTGCATTGGCAAGCTCTGTGATATATGAAATACCTCCAACGTCTTCAAGCTCATTTTTTACTTTGAGCTCTTCGGCGATTGTCACCAAATCGACCGGCTGGCCACGGTCATTTAGTATAAGCATAGTTTCAAAAATCTTTTTATGTGCGATTCGATAAAAATCTTCCGGCAACAATATTTCAGATGCAGTAATCAGTGCTTGTGGTTCTAAAAATATTGCCCCGAGGACCGACTGCTCTGCTTCGTTGTTATGCGGAGGTGTGCGCTCGATCATCTGGTTCAAGCTATTATCTCCTTATCATTCTTCTGTAACATGCACTTTAAGCGTCGCTGTTACATCAGGGTGTAATTTGATCGGAATATTTGTAAAACCTAGTGCACGAATTGGCTCAGGTAATTCCATCTTGCGGCGGTCTACTTTAATTTTGTTTTGCTTTTCTAACGCTTGGGCGATTTGCTTTGATGTGATAGAACCAAATAGACGACCATCTTCACCAGTTTTCGCCTGTAGCTCTACAGTCAACTGTTCGACTTGCTCTTTTAATTCTTTAGCTTCTGCCAATTCCGCAGCTGCATCTTTCATTTGGCGATCCTTCTGACCTTGCAACTTACTTAAATTACCCGGAGTTGCCTCAACTGCTACATTATTTTTTAATAAAAAGTTTTGTGCGTATCCAGTTGAAACCTCTTTCACTTCGCCTTTTTTACCTTTTCCTTTAACGTCTTTTAAAAAAATAACTTTCATCATTCATTTCCCCTTTCTACATATTGATCTAGTACGTCCTTTAACATCGTGATGGCTTCATCCATCGTATCTACGCTTAACTGGCAAGCAGAATTCGTTAAATGACCGCCACCACCCAATTCTTCCATTATAACTTGAACATTCAATTCACCCAATGAGCGGGCACTAATACCAATTTTCCCATCATCACGCTTTGCGACGACGAATGAAGCGGAAATGCCCTGCATAGTCAGCAAAATGTCAGCTGTCTGTGCGATTAGTACGGAGCTGTGGACCACTTCCTCTTGTCCTCGCGCAATCGCAATATCGCCATTGCCCACGAATTCTACAGTCTCAATTAATTTTGATCGTTCAATATACGTCTCAATATCTTCTTTTAATAAACGCTGTACTAGCACGGTATCGGCACCATTCGTCCGCAAATAAGAAGCGGCTTCAAATGTCCGAGAACCTGTCCTAAGTGTAAAGCTTTTCGTATCAACGACAATACCCGCTAGCATCACTGTCGATTCCAGCATCGTCAACTTTTCGTTCTTTGGCTGATACTCCAGCAATTCCGTTACAAGCTCCGCTGTCGAAGATGCATATGGTTCCATATAAACGAGCACAGTGTTATTGATAAACTCTTCTCCACGTCGATGATGGTCGATTAATACAACCTTCTGTGCCTTGTCCAGTATTCGCTCATCAATCACCATACTCGGCCTATGCGTATCGACAATAACGACCAATGAACGCTCCGTCATCAATTCCAATGCCTCTTCAGGCATCAACATGTGATCATACAATTCTTCATCTTGCTGCACTTCATCCATCAAACGACTGACACTAGCATCAAGCTGGTCGAAATTAACGACAACATAGCCTTCAACACCGTTCATTTTTGCCATCTTGCGTACACCAATCGACGCACCAATCGCATCCATGTCAGGCATTTTGTGACCCATGACGAACACGCGGTCACTATCTTGGATTAAATCACGTAGTGCATGTGAAATAACTCTTGCACGCACCCGTGTGCGCTTTTCAACAGGGTTTGTCTTACCACCATAGAATTTAATTTTTCCATCATGGTGTTTAATCGCTACTTGGTCACCGCCACGTCCGAGCACTAAATCCAAGCTCGATTGTGCTAGTTCACCGAGTTCTGTAAGCGACGTAGTGCCTGTCCCTACCCCAAACTCAATGTAAGAGATACGCTGTGTTTAGACGTGTTCTCACGAATCGTATCGAGCAATGAAAACTTAGTCTTCTCCAATAATTCTAAAGTACCTTCATTGAAAACAGCCAAGAAGCGCTCAGAAGAAATTCGTTTTACGAAGATCCCATATTCATCTGCCCATTGATTGACCAATGAAGTAACAAGGGAGTTCATCTGGCTTCGTGTCTGGTCGTCCATCGTCTGAGACAGTTCATCATAGTTATCAACCAACAAAATCCCAATCGTTGTTCGATCAGCATAATAAAGGGATTGCATCTTCATACGTTCTGTTACGTCAAATAGATAGATCAGTTTCTCTTCTGGTTTGTAGTAGACACGGTATGAGCGATCATTTAATACAATGACGTCTTGCTCACTGTCTTCTCTAATCACTTGACGGAATGCTTCATTCATTTCGTAAAGCTGTGACCCTATCCAAGTCTTGTCAGGATAAATGGAGGTAATAAATGGATTGACCCATTCGATTAATTGCTTATCATTCAGCAAAATAATACCGATTGGTAATTCCAGTAACGCTTCTTCTCCTACCCTTTTCATTCGATAGGATAATGTTTCAATATATTTCTCAGTTTCCAGGTAATTATCATTCTCTACTTTCCAAGCAATGCCTAGTGCAAGCGCATAAGCGATGGAAAAAAACAGTCCAATCCAAAAATTCAATAGCATTAGTAGTACGGAACCTACCGCACCAAGTAAAGACAAGAATGCTAATGGAATTCGTATCCCGCGTTTTTTATAAAATAAATTCACTATCTCATCTCCTACGCTCTCTTGTCTTTATCTATCCACGTACGAATGTTAATGGCGATATCCAAAACACCCAACATTACGGTAAAGGGACTGAGGAACATGGCGAATAATGTAGCTAGCACATTGACGATTATTGGAAGCTTCATCTTGCGCAATGCATAGTAAATTAACGCCAAACCTTGTAAGAAGAATAAGAATCTAAAGATGAGAATGGCATTTGCCTCCAGTAGATAAAACATCGTTCCTTGTTCCGGCTGCGACAAAACGGAAATCAACAGCAGTGCTAGATAAACCAATACTGTTGCAAATGGAAGGCGCATAGTAAGGAATGAAGCAAATTTAGGAACTTCAAAACGCAAACGTGTTGCAACCGCCAAAATTGGCATAACGAACAGATAAGCTGTTACAAAAACAGATAAGATGAACAGTGAAGGCACAATAGTTTGGTAATACGTAAATGCCTCTGCCAAGGTTCGTTCTATATCTCCAGTTGAATCTCCCATTCCCGACATGATCACAAGCGCTTCTTGCTGAATAGTTGAAAATTGTTGCATCAGCTGTTCAATCGGATTAATTTTCATGAACCACACAGTACCAAGATACAATAGACTCAATAAGATGAGCAATGTGACACCTGTTGCCATATATACATAAAGTTTCGTCTTGCCCGTCCGCACGGTATCACCAATAACGAATCCAACTGCACTTAATACAACCGCTGCTGGAATGGAAAGTAAACCGCCAATCAATAATGTGATAAGCCATGTACACATCGCCATCATCAGTGTAGATGTTCGGTCATAACGCAAACGATAAATCGTAATGGGCAATGGAACGAGCAATATTGTCAATAAGCCGAGTAATGGTACGTATAAAGTCATTGCCAGTAATATGGCAAAGAGTGCTACCATCATCGCACCGTACGTAATTCTACTTGCTTGATCTTGCATATCTACGCCCCAATTCATTCTTTGCTTCTTTTGCCGCCTGTCAATCATAAGAAGACAAAGTGTTACATTCCTAAATTCATATAAAGTGACAATCATCCTTCTAATTGTATCATGATTCGATGTGAAATCAAAAGTACAGGCAGTTGCGCTTTCCAGTAAAATGGATGCGTAATGTACTTTGGAATATAAGGCTTTCGTAATAAATAAAAAACCGCCACTGACTGAATAATTCAGTCAGTGGCGGTTTATATATTACCGCTCTTCAGATACGAACGGAAGTAGTGCCATGATGCGTGCACGTTTAATTGCAATCGTCAATTTACGTTGGTATTTAGCGCTTGTACCAGTAACTCGACGAGGCAACATCTTTCCGCGCTCAGAGATAAACTTCTTCAACAAATCTACATCTTTATAGTCGATGTGCGTAATGTGGTTAGAAGTAAAATAGCAAACTTTACGGCGTTTGCGACCTCCACGACGTGGTGCCATAATTGTTGTCCTCCTTCCTATTTACGTATCCAGTGAACCGTTCTATCAGAATGGCAAGTCATCATCTGTTACTTCAATCGGACCGCCGCCTGGTTGGAATGGATCATTATCGACACGTGTCATATTTTGCTGATTCGGTTGGTAGGATTGCTGGTTATTGTATCCTTGTCCCTGGTCTTGAGAAGGTGCGTTATAAGAAGGCGCTCCCCCACCATAAGATGGCGTTTGCTGACGTTCTGTATTGGCTCCTCTTGGTTCCAGGAATTGAGTACTATCCGCAACAACTTCTGTCGTGTAAACACGCTTACCGTCTTGACCTTCGAAGCTGCCCGTCTGTATACGACCATCTACTCCGGCTAGACTTCCTTTTCGTAAATAATTCGCGATATTCTCAGCCTGTTTACGCCAAGCTACACACGTGATGAAATCTGCTTCCCGTTCTCCTTGGGCATTAGCGAACGCACGGTTCACTGCCAATGTAAAACGTGTTACAGCAATTCCAGTCTGTGTGTATTTCAGCTCAGGATCTTTTGTTAATCGGCCAACTAAAACGACACGGTTTATCATTCAGAATCAAACCTCCCTCATCATAAATTTTAAAACTTTATATCAGATTACGCATCTACACGAATTGTCATATGACGAATGATACCTTCGTTGATGTTCGCTAAACGTGTAAATTCATCGATTGCTTCTGCACCAGCGTTAGCAGTTACTAATTGGTAGTAACCTTCACGTAAGTCGTCGATTTCGTAAGCAAGACGACGCTTGCCCCACTCTTTCGACTCGATGATTTCCGCTCCGTTTGAAGTTAGAACAGTATCAAAGCGTTCAATCAACGCTTTTTTCGCATCCTCTTCAAGAGTTGGGCGCATAATGTACATAATTTCGTACTTTCTCATCAATAGTCACCTCCTTATGGACTTGGGCCCTACTTTTACAAGTGGGCAAGGAGTAAGTAAAATTTAATATTACTCACATCAGTACATGTTATCACATTGCAATTGGAATATCAACCACTAATATACTATACTAAATGAATAGAAGGAGTGATCTCGCATGGAAAAACAGCAGCCTGTGATTGTCGAGCTTGATTTACAAAAAATAGCGAAGCAAAGTCTTTGGCTTACTCTCCTACCGCTCATAGCACTTTTAATAATCCGTGGTCTGTTACAAGGTGGACTATTTCTGTCTTTTTCAGTGTGGTATTTTATCTATGCTTTGGTCGGATATATTTTATTGATTGTTATACATGAGTTTTTTCATTTGCTCGGTTTCCGATTTTTTTGTAATGTGCCGTGGAAGAACATGGCGTATGGCGTCAATTTGAAGATGGGGGTTGCGTATGCTACCGCAGATCAGTTGATGGACAACAAAGGCATTCGCAAAGCGTTGTTACTGCCCTTTTGGATGACGGGTGTGTTGCCTGCCATTAGTGCATTGTATTTCAATGATGGTGTGCTGTTGCTGTTAGGTGCGATGCTAATTGGCGGGGCAGCTGGAGATTTTGCGATGTACAAGGAATTAAAGAAATTTCCAGATGATGCAATGGTGAGGGATGATCCAGAGCTACCAAAGTTGTATGTGTACCCTGTTGAATGAAATAAAGAGGCTGGAGTTGCCGTCTCCTTTTACCCCTTACTTAACTTTCCACTAAGGATCTAAGTCGTTCTTGACCTCAACCAACTTCAAATCAAAAAAAGCTGATCCCCACGTGGAGAATCAGCCTTTCGTGTTATACGTTAAAACGGAACAACATGACGTCTCCGTCTTTAACGACGTATTCTTTACCTTCCAAACGAACCTTGCCAGCCTCTTTTGCTGCTGTCATGGAACCATGCTCGACTAAGTCGTCGTAGGCTACTGTTTCCGCACGGATAAATCCGCGTTCGAAGTCGGTATGAATTACTCCAGCACATTGCGGTGCTTTCATGCCCTTACGGAATGTCCATGCACGAACTTCTTGCACACCCGCTGTGAAATACGTAGCAAATCCAAGTAAGTTGTAAGTTGCTTTAATCAACTGATCAAGACCGGATTCTTTGATGCCTAGCTCTTCAAGGAACATTTCCTTCTCATCGTCTTCAAGCTCAGCCATCTCTTCTTCAATTTTCGCACAAACTACGATTACTTCTGCATTGTCCTGCTCTGCAAAGTCACGAACCTGTTGTACGTAGGGATTATTGTCCGCATCTGCAATTTCATCTTCTGAAACGTTCGCTACATATAACATTGGTTTAATCGTTAATAGATGCATACCTTTAACGACTTGTAGTTCATCATCCGTCAAATCAACGGAACGAGCTGCCATTGAATTTTCAAATGCATCACGTAACTTCAGTAAAATCGGCTCTTCGACCATTGCTTCTTTGTCTTTTTGTTTCGCCATCTTGGAAACACGCGCTAAACGCTTATCTACACTCTCCATATCTGCCAAGATCAATTCCAAGTTAATGACTTCGATATCATCAATTGGATTTACTTTCCCTGATACGTGTGTAATGTTTTCATCTACGAAACAACGGACTACCTGACAAATCGCATCTACTTCTCGAATATGTGAAAGGAACTTGTTACCAAGACCTTCACCTTTACTTGCACCTTCTACAATCCCCGCAATATCAGTAAATTCGAATGCAGTTGGAACCGTCTTTTTCGGTGTGACGAGCTCAGTTAATTTATCCAAACGCTCATCTGGCACTTCAACTATTCCTACGTTTGGGTCAATCGTACAGAACGGATAGTTCGCTGCCTCTGCTCCTGCTTTTGTGATTGCATTAAATAAAGTTGATTTTCCCACGTTCGGAAGACCTACAATTCCAGCCGTTAACGCCATTATTCCCACACCTTTCTTATCTATCCAAAGCTTACATTATTCGTTAGTCAACCACTTCATTATAAGGACAATACGCTAAATTGTCCATGTGTTCTCAAGACTCGTTCTTCAGTAGAATCTTTTTCATCTTCTTAGCAAACTCATTACGCGGAATCATAACGCTATGTCCACAGCCTTCACATTTAATGCGAATATCCGCACCCATTCGGATGATTTTCCAAGCATTTGTTCCACACGGGTGCTGTTTTTTCATCTCTACCACATCATGCAAATTAAATTCTTTGGCCGCCATTGTGTGAATCTCCTTCCCTCTGTTCTTCACGTATTACCATTCGTGGATAAGGCATTTCAATTCCATTCAAGTCCATGAATTTCTTTAAGTCCTGTCGAAGTTTACGACCTACTCCAAAATTAGCAACCGGCTCTGTTTCCGCGGCAATACGTAGCAAGATTCTTGAAGGTTCCATACTTTGTACGCCTAACACCTCTGGTACACCAATAACTTCTGAATAACGTTCTTTTGGTAACTTTTTAAGGAATTCTTTGATTAATTCTTCAGCATGGTCAATATCCGTTTCATAGGATAACGCCAGATCAAGTAAGACCATTGAATTCGTGACAGAGAAATTAATGACTTCGCCTATTTGACCGTTAGGTACTGTATATAATTCACCGCCGTACAATGCAATCTTCGTTGTGCGAAGCCCGATTTCCATGACGGTTCCTTCACCTGAATTAATACGTACATAATCCCCTACTCCAAATTGATCTTCAAAAATAATGAAGAATCCAGATATGACATCCTTCACTAAACTCTGGGCTCCGAAACCGACAGCAAGACCTAGCACACCCGCACCCGCAAGAAGACCTTTTACATCTATTTTAAATTCCGTCAAAACAGCCAAAATAGCAGAAAAATAGACAATGTATTTCAATGCATTTTCCAAAAGTTTAATCATAGTTTTTTCACGTCGCTCTGTCTTACGCATCGGACTTTTTAGCTTAATGGAGAAAAATCGGCGAATCAATACTTGTCCAACTTTTACCACGATACTTGCCACGACAATAATTAAAGTAATGCGAATTGCAAAGAATCCAGTGCCTAGCCAAAAATCTGCGTCAAATAGAGTTCCTTTTACCTGTCGAACTGCTTCGTCTAAAACTTCCAGGTTTTCTTTCACTTCTTCTTGTGTAGTAGAAGTTGATGCCATTGAAAGAAATCCTCCTTTCGTATAAACCCTTACCCCTGAGGATATACTGCACAGCAATACCTGCGCAGAATACATTTCAGCGTAAATACAACACAAAGGATAGGTGTCGCCCTATGTATACAGCTGAACCCTCTTCTTATCATTACCGTCTTTCTAGTAAAGAAACCGGTGTCGTGTGGAAATTAAGTTCTTATTTCATGCAACATATCCCTTTTAAACAACAACCCATCATTTTTTATTGTATCGGAACTGATCGTTCTACTGGCGACTCTCTCGGTCCTTTGACAGGCTCCTACTTGTCAGAGCTAAGCCTATTCCCATATACAGTAGTTGGCACGTTACAAGAGCCATTGCACGCCCTTAATCTACAACAACGCATTGAGCTCACGAAGTCCTTATACCCCGATGCTTTTGCAGTGGCGATCGACGCCTGCCTAAGTAAGAAGGACGCAGTTGGTGACCTATTGTTTCATAGCGGCCCTATTGCACCAGGGAAAGCCGTGGGTAAAGAACTTCCCCTAGTGGGTGATGTATCAGTTAAAGGAATCGTCAATGTGAGTGGTTTCATGGAGCAAGCTGTTTTACAAAGCACTCGTCTTCATCTGCCATTTGAAATGAGTCGTATGATTGGTCGGGCCTTACAATTAGCACATCATCGTCAGCCGTCAAAAAGCATATACAATCGTTACGATGACCGCAACTACCGCAATACCTGGGATGAAATTAGCTACTCGGATTTTAGTCAAGCCGATTAGATTTAATCCGATTGCCGCAATCATCAAGCCACCTGTAGCTGTCATTTCAGAAATGAATAACTGCATTAATTCATCTGGAACAAATCGACTGAGGATGGTAGCAAGAAAGGTGATACTACCTTGGTAAATCAATAGAGGGATGGTAGCAAATGCTACACCAATACCTAATGTAGAACTAAAGATGATGGAAGTGAATCCGTCTAATATGCCTTTCATTATTAAAACGTTGTGATCATTACGGAGACCACTATCAATAGCCCCAATGATTGCCATGGAACCCACACAAAAAAACAACGTAGCCGTAACGAATCCTTGTGCAATTCCCTGTCCTTCTCTTTTAGACGGTAACTTTCCTTCAATCCATCGTCCCAATTGGTTAACTTTTTGATCGAGGTCAATCCATTCGCCAAGGATTGCCCCAATCACAATACTAAGAATGACGATGACAATTTGTGTGGTTTCAAATGTCATTTGTAAACCAATTGCCACTACGGCCATTCCTATTCCGTACATGATGGTTTCTTTCATACGTTCCGGTATTCCGTATAAAAACCTACCGATTAATGTACCGATAATAATCGTAAATACATTAAATAATGAGCCAAACAATATCATATAGTCACGTCCAAGTTCTTTTCAAGAATAAAACCTATTTTGCAATGAAAGCAAAATAGGTTTGTGTGTCATCACTCGGCGTTCAATAATTCAAGAATACGTTCAAAGTCTTCATCAGAGTGAAACTCAATTTCGATTTTACCTTTTTTCTTCGTTTTCTTGATTGTTACATTTGTACCAAATTGTTCACGCAGTGTGTTTTCCTGTGCTTCAATAAATATATCTTTTTTCTTTTCTTTCTTAGTTTCACGTGGAACATCTTCATTTAAATGTTGAACCAATTTTTCCAATTGACGGACATTCAGCCCTTCCGTCTTGGTTTTTTCGGCAATAGCTATGATTTGCTCTTTTTTACGCAACCCGAGAAGTGTACGACCATGTCCCATTGAAAGTATTCCATGGGAAATGTCTTTCAAAACTTTCTCCGGTAACGCGAGTAAACGAATGTGGTTGGCAATGTGCGGTCTACTCTTGCCGAGTCTAAAGGCTAGTTGCTCTTGTGTTAGCTTCAGACTTTCCATTAAACTTTGGTATGCTTCCGCTACTTCAATTGGAGATAAGTCTTCACGCTGCAAGTTCTCAAGAATGGCCATTTCCATAGACTGTTCATCTGTTAGATCTCGTACGACTGCCGGAATCTCTTTTTTTCCTGCCAGTTCAGAAGCACGGAATCTTCTTTCCCCTACAACAATTTCATACTGCGTCCCTACACTTCGCACGATAATTGGTTGTAGAACACCGTGTTCCTTAATTGACTCACTTAATTCATTCAACGCCACTTCATTGAATTCTTTACGTGGCTGATATGGATTAACTTTAATGCTTTTTAGACGTAAAAGCTCTACTTTTTCCAATGTTTCACGAGGAAATAATGCATTAAGACCTTTACCTAGACCTTTACTCATTCTCCACCACTTCCTTTGCCAGCTCTGAATAAACTTCCGCACCTTTGGATCGTGGATCATATAATATAATTGGCTTACCATGACTTGGCGCTTCACTTAACCGAACGTTACGAGGAATGATTGTTGTATACACTTTGTCTTGAAAGTATTTCTTTACTTCTTCAATAACTTGTATGCCTAAATTGGTCCGGGCATCAAACATCGTCAATAGTACCCCGTCAATATAAAGTGCTTCATTTAGGTGTTTTTGAACGAGGCGGATCGTACTGAGCAGTTGACTAAGTCCTTCGAGCGCATAGTATTCACACTGTACAGGAATTATGATTGAATCCGAAGCCGTCAATGCGTTCAACGTTAACAGACCAAGAGATGGAGGACAGTCAATAATGACATAGTCATAGTCATCTTTAATGTCTTGAATTGCGTGTTTCATGCGAACCTCACGTGATATCGTAGAAACTAGCTCAATTTCAGCTCCCGCAAGTGAAATGGTAGCAGGTACAATTTCAAGATTTTCAATATCCGTTGGTAGAATAACTTCACGTACTGGCACATCATCAATTAACATATTATAAATACAGTTTTGTACATCACCTTTGTTCACACCGACCCCGCTCGTCGCATTTCCTTGTGGATCGGAATCAATCAAGAGCACTTTTTTGCCTAAATGGGCAAGGCATGCACTTAAGTTTACGGAAGTCGTCGTTTTTCCGACTCCGCCTTTTTGATTTGCTATAGCAATAATCTTACCCACTCTTGCACCTGCTTTCTTTCCTATTTCGTTTGTCTTACTAGTATACCAAAGTTTTACTCGTGGTTACCTATGTTTGAAATTCCTGACAAAGAATATGTTCTATGTGGTCTATTTCAGTTTATCATTTTCACTGGATGAACTCTATTGATATATAAGAAAACTCTTGCTAGTTAGTCAGCAAGAGTTTCCATTCATCACTTTTTACATATTTTCACCGTAATCGTGTAGTATTCTTCAGAATCCACTTCCTCGGCGGCTACTTCAATCCCGCTCTTGGATATCAGTGCAAGGGATTCTCGCAAGGTGTTCACTGCAATACGAATATCCTTGCTCACGGATTTTTGTCGAGACCCGCGTCTTCTTGCAGGTTGCACTTTCTCAACTGATTCCGTTGGAAATAATATTTCTTTAATCCTAGCTTCTAAATCCTTGACATTGTATTGGTTTATTTTAATTTCTTCCAGCACTTCCACCTGAAGAGTAGGTTCTTTTAACGGTAATAATGCACGTGCATGACGTTCAGATATCTTTTTTTGTAAAATTGCTGTTTGAACCGGTTCAGGTAACTTCAACAAACGCATTTTATTTGCAATTGTAGACTGTCCTTTACCAAGACGTTGCGCCAATGCTTCCTGTGTCAATTCATGTAACTCTAACAAACGTTCATAGGCATGCGCTTCTTCAATTGCCGTTAGTTCTTCACGTTGCAAGTTCTCAATTAATGCAATCGAGGCTGTCTCTTTATCATCTAAGTCACGCACAATTGCCGGTACTTCCGTCCAACCAAGCTTACGCATTGCCCGAAATCTTCGTTCCCCTGCGATGATTTCGTATGATCCATCTTCTTTCGTTCGAATAACAATAGGTTGAATAACACCATGTGTATGAATGGTTCTAGCAAGTTCTTCAATTTTTTCCTCATTAAAAATTGCCCGTGGCTGGTATTGATTCGGTGTAATTAAATCAATTGCAATTTGTGCTACCTTCTCCAGATGATGAACATTCACTTCTTCTATTGTAGTCATCTTTTCTCCCCCACCAAAAAAACGCGAAAAAGTACTTTTCAACCCCTACACCACCTTTTCGAAACTATTCCCTTTTTACTCTTCTATAAAATTGTTTCACGTGAAACATTTCCCACAGTTAGTTTGCTGTAATCGGTGTTTTATTAGGCACTCCTGGCTTTCTAGGATATTTCTTAGGTGTCTGCTTTTTCTTTTCAAATACAAAGATATGACGTTCGCTATCTTCTTCTGGTAATAGAAATTCATGTTCATTCTGTAAAACTGCCCCAAGTAATTTTACAGCTCGAGTAGCATCTTTCATTTCTTCAGATGCGGCTGCACCTTTCATAGAAACAAAAAGTCCTCCTTGTTTGACGAGCGGAATACAAAGTTCCGATAATACCGATAACCGTGCTACTGCACGTGCAGTCACCACATCGAACTGTTCACGGTACTTGGGGTTACGACCAAATTCTTCTGCTCTTGCATGGACGAACGCCACATTTTCAAGCTTTAACTCCCCAGCCAAGTGATTTAAAAATGTAATACGTTTATTCAATGAATCTACAATCGTCACGTGTAAGTGTGGGTAGATAATCTTCAACGGGATACTTGGAAAACCTGCGCCGGCACCTACGTCGCAAACAGATTCATATTTTGTGAAGTCCACGTAAAATGCACTTGTAATGGAATCATAGAAATGCTTTAGATATACGGAAGGTGCGTCCGTAATTGCCGTCAAGTTCATCTTTTCATTCCACTCAACCAGTACTTCAAAATAGCGTGTAAATTGTTGCTTCTGTGCATCCGACAACAGAAAGCCTTTCTCTTGCAGAGCCTCGTAAAATTGTTCTTCTGTCATGTTCTCATTCCTTTTCAAAAAGACTGACGCTACAAAGCGCCAGTCAAAGACTCAACCGGATACTTTCGCAATTTTTCCTTGTTCAATATAGACAAGCAAAATGGAGATATCTGCTGGATTGACACCCGAAATGCGTGATGCCTGCGCAATCGACAATGGTTGTACCTCTTTAAGGTTTGCCTTTGCTTCTTTCGCAATGCCTGAAATTGCATCATAATCAATGTTCTCTGGAATCCGTTTATTCTCCATCTTTTTCATCCTTGCTACTTGCTGCATGGACTTTTCGATGTATCCTTCATACTTAATGAAAATTTCCACTTGTTCCGCCACTTCTTCGCTAATTTCTTCAAGTGGTGGGACTACTTTACACAATTCGCTATACTTCATTTCCGGCCGCTTCAGTAAATCAGCCGCTTTCATTGGTTCACGAAGTGCCGTTCCATTGACTCTAGCAATAATTTCTTGGATCTCTTCGGTCGGTTTCACAGTCACCTTGCGTAAATGATCAATTTCCGCCTCGATTTGTGCCTTCTTCGCTAAAAATTTCGTGTGGCGCTCTTCACTAATCATTCCATTTTGGTAACCAATTTCCGTCAGACGCATATCGGCATTATCATGACGAAGCAAGAGGCGATATTCCGCTCGTGACGTCAGAAGACGATACGGTTCACTTGTACCTTTAGTGACCAAGTCATCAATTAGTACGCCAATATACGCATCACTACGTCCAAGAACGACTTCTTCCTTACCAAGCACGTTGCATGCTGCATTAATACCGGCCATCAATCCTTGTGCCGCGGCTTCTTCATATCCCGAAGTTCCGTTAATTTGGCCAGCCGTGTACAAATTCTTAATTTTTTTCGTTTCCAACGTTGGCCATAGTTGTGTTGCAATTATAGAATCATACTCAATCGCATAGCCAGCACGCATCATTTCAGCCTTTTCAAGTCCCGGTACGCTCGCAATTAGGCGATGTTGTATATGCTCTGGAAGACTTGTTGACAATCCCTGCACATATACTTCTCTTGTATTACGACCTTCAGGCTCTAGGAAAATCTGGTGACGTGACTTGTCCGCAAAACGTACAATTTTATCTTCAATAGACGGACAGTAACTTGGTCCTTTTCCTTTAATCATACCCGAATACATTGGAGATAAATGAAGATTTTCATTGATGATTTCATGTGTTTCGGGAGTGGTATACGTTAACCAACACGGTAGTTGATCCATAATGTATTCCGTTGTTTCATAACTGAACGAACGCGGCACGTCGTCTCCCGGCTGAATCTCTGTCTTGCTGTAATCAATTGTATTGCTGTTGATACGTGGAGGAGTTCCTGTTTTAAATCGAACCGTCTGTAGACCAAGTTCCTGCAGATGTTCCGCCAGTTTGATGGATGGCATTTGATTATTCGGCCCACTAGAGTATTTTAGATCTCCAATGATAACCTCACCGCGTAAAAATGTACCTGTTGTAATAATGACAGTCTTTGCACGGAAAATTGCACCGATCTGTGTCACTACGCCTTTTATTTCATCTTCTTCGACGATTAACTGCTCGACAACCGCTTGACGAATTGTCAAATTCGGTTCCTCTTCCAGTATCCGCTTCATTTCTTGCTGATATAGTACTTTATCCGCTTGTGCACGCAAAGCACGCACTGCCGGGCCTTTCCCTGTGTTCAATAAACGCATTTGAATATGCGTTTTATCTATGACCTTTGCCATCAAGCCGCCCAGTGCATCTATTTCACGCACTACGATACCTTTTGCAGGTCCTCCTAATGAAGGATTACATGGCATGAAAGCAATCATGTCTAAATTCATTGTTAAAACTAATGTCGATGCGCCCATCTTGGCTGATGCGTAGGCTGCTTCTGCGCCTGCGTGTCCAGCTCCAATGACGATACAATCGAACGTGCCTGCTTCAAATTGTGGCATGTTCGTTCATCCTTCCCATATATAAAATCATTATTTTCCGAGGCAGAACTTCGAGAACAACTCTTTAATTAAACTATCTTGAACGGTATCTCCGATGATTTCACCAAGAATTTCCCATGTACGTGTTACGTCTATTTGAATCATGTCAACAGGAACACCTGCCTGCGCTGCTTGTACCGCATCGTCAATTGTATTGCGTGCTTGTTTTAGTAACGAAATATGACGGGCATTGGATACATACGTCAGGTCATTGGATTCCAATGAACCTTCAAAGAACAGGGCAGCTATCGCTTCTTCTAACTCGTTAATACCTTGCTCTTGCAATATAGAAGTAGTAATCACGCGATCTCTTCCTGCGATTTCATAGACTCGCTCTAGATCAATCTTTGCTGGTAAATCTGTTTTATTGACGATGACAAGCATATCCATACCAGCAACGGCTTCAAATAACCGTTCATCTTCGTCTGTTAACGCCTCAGAATTATTAACCATCAATAGAATGAGATCCGCTTCTTTCAATACCTTCCTTGAACGTTCCACACCAATCCGCTCGACAATGTCTTCCGTCTCCCGAATTCCTGCAGTATCGACAAGACGCAAAGGAACTCCACGAACGTTGACATACTCTTCTATAATATCACGGGTAGTACCCGCCACATCAGTAACGATCGCTTTGTTTTCTTGCACTAAGCTGTTGAGTAATGATGACTTTCCAACGTTCGGACGTCCAACAATTACGGTAGATAATCCTTCACGTAAGATCTTTCCTTGCTGTGATGTACGCAATAAATCATCAATCTGATTCATTACCCACGTTCCTTTTTCAACCATCAAAGGAATCGTCACTTCTTCTACATCATCATACTCCGGGTAATCTATATTAACTTCCACTTGTGCAAGTGTCTCGAGTAGCGCCTGTCGCAATTCACCGATCAAATGAGATAGTTTTCCCTCCATTTGATTAAGCGCAACGTTCATGGCCTTATCTGTTTTGGCCCTGATCAAATCCATAACGGCTTCAGCCTGGGATAAATCAATTCGACCATTAAGAAATGCTCGTTTAGTGAACTCGCCGGGTTCTGCTAATCTAGCCCCCTCCGTCAATACTAACTGGAGAACTCTATTGACGGAAGTGATGCCTCCGTGACAGTTAATCTCCACTATGTCTTCGCGCGTGAAGGTCTTTGGTGCTTTCATGATCGACACCATGACTTCCTCCACTAACTCTTCGGTGGCGGGGTCGTGTAAATGTCCATAATGAATCGTATGCGATGGTTGTTCGCAGAGTGGTTTAGCTGCCGGTGACTGAAATATACGGTCTGCAATCTTCCATGCTTCATCGCCGCTCAGACGAACGATGGCAATTGCTCCTTCTCCCATGGGAGTGGAAATGGCGGCTATCGTATCAAAATGCAAGTTTTTCACCTTCCTGGCTTTGTTGTGCACATGTGCATATCTTTTATAGCGAATACTACTTTCTAACAACCTATATTATCATAAATCGTCGGAATCTCCTAGCACGCGAATTTAAAACGTGTGGATAAATTCAGGAATTTTGAACTAAGCGTCATGGTAATTTATCATGTGCTAGCAGTCGACAAAGAACACTGTCGTTTCAAGCTTTCTAGTGTAGAAAGTTTCTTAAAATAAAATGCGTGATGGGGAAAATAATCCGGGAAATGAATGTGATTTTGGGTGGAATTTGAAGTACTAGTATGTGTCCCTAGTTAGACGCGTAACGCATTATACTTACTAAATAGTTTTCTATTTTTTCGATGACAATAAAAATCCCGCAGAAAACCTCTGCGGGATTAGTCTTATTCGATTCCTTTAATGACGATGTGTCGGTATGGATCCTTTCCTTCCGAGAATGTCTCAATATCGAGTCTGAGTGACAACGCATTATGGATGACTTTTCTCTCGTAGGAAGGCATAGGTTCAAGCGCAACCTGACGTTTTGTACGTACTGCACGGTCCGCCATCCGATCTGCCAGTTGCTCGAGTGATTGCTCGCGGCGCTCACGGTAATCTGCAACATTCACTCTAACAATTTTGAATTGTTTTGTTGCTTTATTGGCTACGAGTTGCGCTAATTGCTGGATTGCATTAAGCGTTTGCCCTCTTTTACCTATTAAGAATGCTGCTTTTTTACTTTCAAGCTGGAAATTGATGTACTTTCCTTTAGTTTCGAACGTAATCATCAAGTCTTCAATGCCCATTTCTTTGGCCATGTCCTCAATGTACTGCTTCGTTTCTTCAATAGCATCTTTTTCATTGTAGACGTCGGTTTCATGTACTCTTGTATTTTTCTTTGTATCCATTACGGGTTCCGATTGCTCGGCTTTATTTTCAGGCTGCTGAACCACTTCCCGTGGCTCAGTAACGGAGGCTACTAATTCACTTTCATCTGTAAGCGTCTGTGCTGGTTCAGTTACTCGTGTGGTGTGAATTTTAGGCTCTGGCTCTGATTTCTCTAGGACGGTTACCAGGACTTCTGCTTGTTTTACCCCGAAACCAAGAAAACCTTTCCGACCGTTTTCCACTACCTGTACCTCTACTTGTTCTATTGTTACACCTAGGTCCTGTAAAGCCGATTCTATTGCTAGCTCAACGGTTGCTGCCCTTTGTGTAAGTTGCTTCATTTCTTTTTCCCTCCTGCTTTCACTACTTCGACGTTTTTTGGTTTATCGAACGGCTTGTAGATGAAAATATTTTGGAGCAGTGAAATGATATTTCCGACGATCCAGTATAAAGCGAGAGCTGCCGGTAAGAATGAACCAAATACCATAATCATAAATGGCATGATGTACATCATCATCTTCATCTGTGGGTTATCCATTGCAGGTCCTGTACGTAGAACCGTTAATTGGAACAATCCAGCGATGATGGCAAATAGAATACTTGGTGAACCAAGTGCAACACCTAGGAAGTTGCCTAACTCAATCGTTGGCGTAGCATTCATCCGGCTGATGGCATGGTAGAAACCAATAAATATTGGCATTTGGATGATAACCGGTAGGCATCCTGCAACGGGATTAATCTTTTCATTGATCATCATCTGTTGCATTTCCTCTTGATACTTTTTCTGTGTGACAGCGTCTTTTGATTTATATTTCTCTTTCAACGCTTTAAGTCTAGGTTGAATTTCCTGCATACGCTTCGAACTTTTCGTTTGTTGAATAATCAATGGAAGTAATGCTGTACGAATAATTGCTGTGACAACGATGATAGCTAGTCCATATGTTCCTAACCAGGATTTGAACTTTATAATCAATGAAACAAGCGGCCAAACAATATATTCGTTCCAAATTCCTGTACTCTCTGCCGTGATGGGCTTTTGAAATTCCGAACAACCCGCCATAAAGACGGCAACTACAACAAGTAGTGAAAGGAACACTAATTTCTTTTTCAATGTTTTTTCCCCCAAACAGTCGCAAGATCATTTTAAAAGTTTTTTTCAGTGTAACATGATGGCTTTAATCGTTCTACATCTAGGTAGAGCTTTGATTTCACTTAAAGACTTTTGCAATTTTTAAAACATGTCTCAGATTTTTTTTGGTCGTATGGAAATCAAGCGTGGCAGCTTGATTTCTTGCGATAATAACATAATCTAGATCAGGCTTGATCTCATCATTCATTTCCAGGAATGATTGTCGAATGTAGCGCTTAATCCTGTTACGCGTAACAGCATTTCCGACCTTTTTGCTGACGGATAGGCCAATTCTGAACTCTTGCTGGTCTTCCTTCTTATAGGTATAGACAATAAACTGTCGGTTAGCAAAGGACTTTCCTTTTTTAAATACCGTTTGAAATTCTTTATTTTTTTTTATTCGCTGGCTTTTTTTCACACTAACACCTGCTTTAATTTTCTACCGTCGTAATCTACTGATCCGCTACTATGGAAGAGACCCAATATTCTTATCGAATCGCACGAATAGCTAAAAAAAAGACCACTGATGTCAGTGGCCTTATGCTGAAAGAACTTTTCTTCCTTTACGACGACGAGCTGCTAAGATTCTACGGCCGTTTTTCGAACTCATTCTTTGGCGGAAGCCGTGGACTTTAGCGCGTTTACGTTTATTTGGTTGGAATGTACGTTTCATTTCGTAAGACACCTCCTGCTTTGATTGTCTCTTTTCCTACTGTGACAGTCTTGAATAGTATAGCGATTCAGTAAAAGAATGTCAATGCTTTTCTATTCCTTCGCTCGGGATCCACTTGTAATAACTTTCACTTTCACTAAAGACTTATCCACAAAGGTAGAAAGTTTTATTCTGGATGAATTGTTCACGACTAAAATTGTGGATTTTTTAATCTGGCAATTGTCGACAAGTTTTTCACATATTCAGACCTGTGGATAACCACTTTATGCACAGGTAAGGGGATTGTGCATAAATCATCAGACTCCTTGTCAATAATCAGTTTCCCTGTTACAATTAAAAAGCTTTTGTTGTGTATATATTTTATAACCAAAATCTTATCCACATATGTGAATACAGTGTGGATAGTTTTTTCAACACTTTTCGATAATTTTTATCCACAGCCCTGGATACTGTGCATAAGCGGATTCCGGGCTTTTTAATATTTCATTGTAAAGGAGGCACACGATTGGAAAATCTATCAGGTTTATGGGAAGAAGTATTGAAGAATATTGAAGCTAGGGTTTCGAAGCCTAGTTTTGAAACGTGGTTAAAATCGACTAAATTGCTAACGTATGAAGCAGAAAATGCAACTATTTCTGTTCCAAACTCATTCGCCAAAGATTGGCTCGAAACGCATTACGTCCATTTAATCACGGGAATTTTATCCGAACTGACAGGTGAAGATCGAATCGTTGAGTTTATTGTTCCGCAAGACGTGGCAGAGAACGATATTAAATTGCCAAAAACACAGCCAAAACCTGTAGAAAAAACACCAATGGCCAACTCGGCTGGAATGCTAAATCCGAAGTATACCTTTGACACGTTCGTTATTGGGTCCGGTAATCGCTTTGCGCATGCAGCTTCATTAGCAGTTGCTGAAGCACCTGCCAAAGCTTATAATCCACTCTTTATATATGGGGGAGTCGGGTTGGGAAAGACACACTTAATGCATGCAATCGGTCATTATGTACTGGAGCAAAACCCTGCATTGAAGGTTGTGTATTTATCATCTGAAAAATTTACGAATGAGTTTATTAACTCCATACGAGACAATAAAGCCGGTGATTTCAGAGACCGCTACCGCAGCGTAGATGTCCTGTTAATTGACGATATTCAATTCATAGCTGGAAAAGAACAAACGCAGGAAGAGTTCTTCCATACATTTAATACTTTGCATGAAGAATCAAAACAAATTATTATTTCCAGTGATCGTCCACCAAAAGAAATCCCTACACTGGAAGATCGTTTACGTTCCCGCTTTGAATGGGGGCTGATTACAGACATTGCACCGCCTGATCTTGAAACGAGAATTGCAATACTACGTAAAAAGGCGAAAGCGGATGGCTTAATCGACATTTCAAACGACGTCATGTTGTACATTGCTAACCAAATTGACACCAATATTAGAGAACTTGAAGGGGCGCTGATCCGTGTCGTTGCTTACTCTTCACTAGTAAATGCGGATGTTACTACTGATTTGGCAGCCGAGGCATTAAAAGATATTATTCCAAATTCCCGTCCGCGGATTATATCCATTCTAGACATCCAAAAGGCTGTCGGAGAGCACTTTAACATTAGGTTGGAAGACTTCGTAGCGAAAAAAAGGACCCGAGCTATAGCATTTCCACGTCAAGTTGCGATGTATTTATCAAGAGAACTGACAGACTCCTCTTTACCGAAGATTGGTTCAGAGTTTGGCGGTCGTGATCATTCAACTGTTATTCATGCGCATGAGAAGATTTCCAAACAGCTCGATGAAGACAAAGCATTGCTACAAGACGTCCAAGATATTAAAAAGGTTTTAGGAAGAGCCTAATGAACTGTGGATAACTGTGGACAAGTAGTGCACGCTCGTCCACTTGTTATACACATGTGGGAAACTATGACTCTTATACATTTGGAGGGCTTTTCCACATATCCACAGGCCCTACTACTATTACTACTATATTTAATTACTTAATTATTATTATATAAGCGAGGTATCGATATGCAGTTTGAAATTATGAGAGATAGATTATTGGATGGATTAAGCGATGTTGTTAAAGCAATCAGTTCAAAAGTGACAACACCTATTTTGACAGGTATCAAATTAGAAATTACTGAAAAGGGATTGACGATGACTGGAAGTGATTCAGATATTACGATATCCACTTTCATTCCAGCAGAAGAAGATGGCACACAGATTATTCAAGTGATCCAACCAGGCACTTTAGTGTTACAAGCAAAGGTCTTTAACGAGATTATTCGCAAACTACCAACGAATGAAGTGATGGTTGAGTTACGTGACGGAATGAAAACACATATTCGTTCTGGACAGTCTGAATTTCATATTATTGCCCAAAGTGCTGATGAATATCCTATATTGCCCGATGTAAAAGATGCGGAGCGTTTTGAAATGCCTGCCGACTTGATGAAATCACTTATTAGAGAGACGGTATTTGCAGTATCCCAACAAGAGACCCGTCCAGTTCTGACAGGTGTTCAATGGATTATGAAAGAGCAAGAGCTTTACTGTATCGCAACGGATAGTCATAGATTGGCCAGAAGGATCATGACACCCGAGATTCAAGCAAGCTCACCATTCAATGCAGTTATTCCAGGAAAAAGTCTTCAGGAACTAAGCAAAATATTGCCTGACGACGCTACGGCAGTAGAAATTTTTATTGCGAATCAACAAGTATTATTCAAGCTCCATAATGTCTTGTTCTATTCAAGACTATTGGAGGGGAATTACCCTGATACATCACGTCTAATTCCTACTGAATACAAAACGTCCATTACGATTAATGGACGCAATTTATTGCAAGCAATTGATCGTGCATCTTTATTAGCCCGTGAAGATCGGAATAATATCGTGCACTTCTCAACAGACGGTAGTCCACATGTGCAAATCTCTTCTAACTCGCCAGACGTCGGAAATGTAGAAGAGTTGGTAGAAGCTGTGCATATCGAAGGGGAGCCTTTGAAAATCTCATTCAGCGCGAAATATATGATGGATGCCTTAAAAGCAATTGATGGCCAAGATCTAAAGATTCACTTCACTGGCAGCATGCGCCCGTTCATCTTAAAGTCAATTGATAGCGAAGCCATTCTACAATTAATTTTACCGGTTAGAACGTTTTAATCCGTAACTAAAGAAAATATCTTGCAATAGGGTAGTCAACATGTTGGCTACCTTTTTACTTATTGCAAAAAGTTAGGTAAACTAGAGGGACAGAATATTTTATGAGGGATTGAATTAAAAATGGAGACAGTACAGTTTGATACGGAATATATAACGCTAGGCCAATTATTAAAAATGACGAATGTTATTAGCTCAGGTGGAATGGCTAAATGGTTTTTAGGCGAAAACATTGTGTACGTAAACGGTGAGCCGGAACAACGACGAGGTAAGAAATTATATGACGGAGATGTAGTAAATATTCCGGGTGCAGGAAAATTCAAACTGTCAGCGGATGAATCTGGACAGTCGGATGCATATTGATCGGCTTAAACTAACGAACTATCGAAATTATGAGTCCCTGGAATTAAAATTCTCTCCTACGATGAATGTATTGATCGGTGAAAATGCACAAGGAAAAACCAATGTCATGGAGGCCATTTATGTATTGGCGATGGCAAAATCTCACCGTACAACAAACGATCGTGAACTTATACGCTGGGAACAAGAGTGTGGTAAAATAGAAGGGGATGTCCAACGTAAATTTGGATCTATGCCGTTAGAGCTGACGATTTCTAAAAAGGGAAAAAAGGCTAGGGTCAATCATTTGGAACAAAACCGTTTGAGTATGTACGTTGGCCAGATGAATGTAGTCATGTTTGCGCCTGAAGATTTAAATATCGTAAAGGGCAGCCCCCAGCTGCGCAGGCGTTTTTTAGATATGGAAATTGGACAGATATCGAGAGTTTATTTGCACGACTTGGTCAATTTCCAAAAGATATTAAAGCAACGAAATGCCTTGTTAAAGGCAAATCGAGGTAAATTGGATCTCCAGGATGTTATGTTCGATATTTACACGGAACAGTATATTCAAGTAGCAGTTCAAATTATTCGAAAACGTTTTTACTTTATGGAATTGCTACAAAAGTGGGCAAATCCGATCCATCAAGGAATTTCACGCGGTCTTGAAACACTAGAAGTTTCATATGGGACTTTAAAAGACCTACATTCTGGGCAGACTGCTGAAGAGATGGAAACAATTTTTGCAGATCAGTTAAAAAGTGTGCGAAGACGCGAATTAGAACGAGGGCTTACATTGATAGGTCCACATCGTGATGATTTGCAGTTTTTTGTCAATGGGTACGATATTCAGACATTTGGTTCGCAGGGGCAGCAACGGACGACCGCCCTTTCTTTAAAACTCGCGGAAATCGAGTTAGTAAAACAAGAAGTGGGCGAGACTCCAATTTTATTGCTTGATGATGTGTTATCAGAATTGGACGATTACCGACAGTCACATTTGCTCAGTACTATGCAGGGACAAGTACAAACATTTGTGACAACAACCAATATCGCGGGAATAGATCATAATACGATCCAGGAAGCAGCCATTTTTGAAGTGCATGACGGATCCGTTTCACAGAGAAAATAAATGGTTGTGGTTTGATAGTTTTGGAAAGGAAAGGTGAAAACCTTGGCAATGGAAGAAAAGGATATGCAGACAGCTTATGATGCGAGTCAGATACAAGTGTTGGAAGGCCTTGAAGCTGTCCGTAAACGTCCTGGTATGTATATTGGGACAACGAGTGCAAAAGGGCTTCATCATCTCGTATGGGAAATTGTAGACAATAGTATCGACGAAGCTCTCGCAGGTTATTGTGATCATATTGAAGTAACGATAGAGAAAGATAACTGGATTAAGGTATCCGATAATGGTCGTGGAATTCCAGTAGGCATTCAGGAATCAACGGGTAGACCAGCTGTTGAAGTCATCATGACTGTACTCCACGCAGGGGGTAAGTTCGGCGGTGGCGGATATAAAGTTTCTGGCGGTTTGCACGGCGTAGGATCTTCAGTTGTCAATGCTTTGTCAGAGAAAACAGAAGTCTACGTTAAAGTGGATAAAAAGTTATATGCAATTAAGTTTTCTAGAGGTCCTGTCTCAAAGGAACTTGAAGTCATTGGTGAATCGGATGAGACCGGCACTACAATCCGTTTCAAGGCGGATCCCGAGATCTTTACCGAAACAACGGTATACGAGTACAGCATATTAGCAACACGTTTGCGTGAACTTGCCTACTTGAACCGTGGCCTGCGTATTACCATTACCGATGAACGTGGCGAAGAACCTGTATCCGAAGTGTTTCACTATGAAGGTGGAATTAAATCCTATGTTCAGCATTTGAACGAAAAAAAAGAGCCGATTTTTGAAGACCCTATTTACATTGAAGGCGAACGCGATGGTATTACCGTTGAGGTCGCTATGCAATACAACAGCGGCTACGGTGAAAACTTATTGTCATTTGCTAATAATATTCATACGTATGAAGGTGGAACACACGAGCAAGGTTTCAAAACTGCATTAACTCGCGTGATTAACGACTATGCACGTAAAAATGGCTTATTGAAAGAGTCAGAAGACAATCTGACGGGGGACGACGTGCGTGAAGGACTGACGGCTATCGTCTCAATCAAGCACCCTGATCCTCAATTTGAAGGCCAAACAAAAACAAAATTAGGTAACTCGGAAGTCAGCACGATTACGAATTCATTGTTTTCTGAAGCACTGCAACGTTTCTTAATTGAAAATCCAGTAGTAGCACGTCAGGTAGTTGGCAAGAGTACGATGGCGGCAAGAGCACGTATGGCTGCGAAGAACGCCCGTGAATTGACACGTCGAAAATCAGCGTTGGAAATCTCGAGTTTACCAGGGAAACTATCGGATTGTTCTTCAAGGGATCCAGCTATCAGTGAGTTGTATATTGTTGAGGGTGACTCTGCCGGAGGATCGGCGAAGAATGGTCGTGATCGTCACTTTCAGGCGATTTTGCCATTACGAGGAAAAATCCTCAATGTCGAAAAAGCACGTTTGGACCGTATTCTTGGAAACGCAGAGATTCGTATGATTATTACGGCACTCGGTACAGGAATCGGTCCCGAATTTAACTTAGATAAAGCTCGTTATCATAAGCTTGTCATCATGACAGATGCCGACGTGGATGGTGCCCATATTCGTACGTTATTATTAACCTTCTTCTTCCGTTTCATGCGTCCGCTAATTGAAGCAGGTTACGTATATATTGCACAGCCACCACTTTATCGTGTGCGCTCAGGAAAAAGAGAAGAGTATTGTTACGATGAAGAAGCATTGCAGGCGATTTTGAGCAGTATGCCCGCCTCGCCAAAGCCAGATATCACACGATACAAAGGTTTAGGTGAGATGAATCCCGAGCAACTATGGGAAACAACAATGGATCCTGATAAACGCACATTCTTGCAGGTCCGTATGGATGATGCAGTGGAAGCAAATGAAACGTTTGAAGAATTAATGGGTGATGAAGTAGAGCCACGCAGAAAGTTCATTGAAGATAATGCAGTTTACGTGCAAAACATTGATACTTGATGAATCGTAAACGGCTTATAAAGCAATGACTGAACTTATAGATGTAAGTGGTGAAAGGAGCATGACAACATGGCAGATTTGCCAAAAGGCGGAGTGCAGGAAATAAATATTAATACAGAAATGAAGACCTCATTTCTAAACTATGCGATGAGCGTAATCGTTTCTCGTGCCCTTCCGGATGTTCGAGATGGTTTAAAGCCCGTACATCGCCGCATTTTGTATGCTATGCATGATTTGGGTATCACTGCGGAAAAACCGCATAAAAAGTCAGCCCGTATCGTAGGTGACGTTATTGGTAAGTACCACCCGCATGGTGATAGTGCGGTATATGACACGATGGTACGAATGGCCCAAGATTTCAGTTATCGCTACATGCTAGTAGATGGACACGGTAACTTTGGTTCTGTTGATGGTGACGGAGCAGCTGCAATGCGTTATACAGAGTCACGTATGTCGCGTATCGCGATGGAATTGTTGCGTGATATCAATAAAAATACGATAGATTTCCAAGCAAACTATGACGAGCAGGAAAAAGAACCTGTAGTCTTGCCGGGTCGTTATCCGAACTTATTGGTAAACGGTACATCGGGAATTGCCGTAGGTATGGCAACAAATATCCCGCCCCATCACCTTGGCGAAACGATTGACGCTGTACTTGCTTTGGCAGAGAATAGCGCAATCACAACCGAAGAATTGATGGAAATTATTCCAGGCCCCGATTTCCCAACTGGCGGTATAATTCTCGGCCGTAGTGGTATTCGTCGCGCTTATGAAACAGGCCGTGGGTCACTGATCATCCGTGGTAAGGCAGAAATTGAGACGGCTGCAAATGGCCGCGAAACAATTATTGTCAGTGAAATTCCATTTCAAGTGAATAAGGCAAAGTTAATCGAGAAAATTGCAGAGCTCGTGCGCGATAAAAAGATTGACGGAATTACACACTTAGCAGATGAATCGGACCGTACAGGTATGCGTATTGTTATTGAAGTACGGCGGGATGCCAATGCCAATGTATTGTTAAATAATCTGTATAAACAAACTGCCTTGCAGACTAGTTTTGGGATCAATATGCTTGCACTGGTAGACAAGCAACCAAAAGTATTGTCATTGAAGGAAATTCTATACCATTACTTAGAACACCAAAAGATAGTCATTCGCCGTCGTACACAATTTGATTTGAACAAAGCGGAAGACCGAGCACATATCTTGGAAGGATTACGTATAGCGCTTGATCATATCGATCGGATCATTGCACTAATCCGTGCATCCAAAACAACGGCTGAAGCAAAATCAAACTTAATGGAGACATTTGAGTTATCTGATCGCCAGTCCCAAGCTATTCTCGATATGCGTTTGCAACGCTTGACTGGACTGGAACGGGATAAAATCGAGTCCGAATACCAAGAGTTGTTGACACTTATTGCTGAATTGCGTGCAATTTTGGCGGATGAACTAAAACTAATTGAGATAATTCGTGAAGAACTAAGTGAAATTAAAGAGCGTTTTGCTGACGAACGTCGTACGGAGATTATGCTTGGTGGTTCTGAAATGCTAGAAGATGAGGACTTGATTCCAGTGGAAAACTCCATTGTGACATTAACTCACCAAGGGTATATTAAGCGTCTACCAGCCAATACGTATCGCAGTCAGAGACGTGGTGGTCGTGGAATCCAAGGCATGGGCACGAATGAAGATGACTTTGTAGAGCATCTACTAAATACCTCCACGCATGACACAATTTTACTGTTTACGAGCAGAGGCCGTGTATTCCGTAAAAAAGGCTATGAAGTTCCTGAATACAGCCGGACTGCCAAGGGATTGCCAATTATTAACCTACTTGACTTCCAAAAAGGTGAAAAGGTTACGGCAATGATCCCGATTGACGAGTTTACTGAAGATCATTATTTATTCTTCTCAACAAAACAAGGTGTTATTAAACGTACGTCGATAATGGACTATGCCAATATTCGTGCGAACGGCTTGATTGCTTTAGGATTGCGTGAAGATGACGAACTGATCTCCGTAAGATCAACTGATGGTACGTCAGATATTGCGATCTGTACAAAACATGGTATGATGATTCGCTTTGATGAAGAAAGTATTCGTCCGCTTGGCAGAACCGCCGCTGGTGTCCGTGGTATTAGATTACGTCAAGAGGATGAAGTAATTGGCATGGACATAGTAGATGCAGGAGACGATATTCTTGTAGTTACGGAAAAAGGTTACGGTAAGCGCACGCCTGAAAGTGAATACCGATCCCAATCACGTGGCGGTTATGGATTGAAAACTATGCATATGACGGATCGAAATGGTGCTATTGTTGCGATGAAATCAGTTAACGGAGAAGAAGACTTGATGTTAATAACGATTCACGGGATCTTAATTCGTATGTCAATTGGCGATATTTCTATATTTGGCCGATCTACACAAGGCGTTCGACTCATTCGATTGGCTGATGAGGAACGTGTAGCAACGGTCGCAAAGGTAGAAAAGGACGATGACCTTGAAGACGATTTGGATGATGAACTAGAGGAACACTTGGAAGTAACTGAAGAAGAACAACTAGACACAGACACAGAGGACTAATGAAAAGTTATTGAAGGGGCGTAATACGTCACTTCAATAACTTTTTTACTTTTAGTAGGAGAATTTACTCAGATATCTATCCATATAATTGAGAATATTATATGATAATAGATAGAGCGATGAGGAAAATAGGTGAAAGCATTGGATATTTACAAAGAGGTTAGTGATTTAAGACCAGGTAGTATTCTAAAAGAGGATCTCTACGCTAATACAAGAAATCCAATTATGGCGAAAGGCACTAAGTTAATGCTAGAGCATTTCGAAATTCTCCATTCATTTGACATTACACGCGTGCTGGTCGAATCAAAGGCACTCAGTAAGACAGAACAAGAATCGGTAGAGCAAGCGACTGATGTAAAGTTAACTCCAGAAGTGGAAAAGTTGATGAACCAAAGCGTCCCTAGAAAGTCGAGATCTTTGGAAACGCTATACGATGAAGCGGTGGAATCATACAGAAAAGAATTTGTCAGCTATAGATCTGGTAAAAAATTAGATGTTGCAGCAGTACGTACAATTGTTTTACCTTTGATTCAAGCATTTTTAGAGAATAAGGAATATGTCAGAAGACTAAATGAGTTTGCTACATTGCAAAACTATCGTGCTCATCACTCCATCAGTGTAGGCATTCTAGCAGCTTTGATAAGTGAGGCAATGGGGTATCCAAGAGGGCAAGTGCTACAAATTGGTATAGCAGGCGTACTGGCAGACAGTGGTATGGCGAAAATTGATGAAAAAATTATTGATAAAGTGGCATTTCTAACAAGTGAAGAGTTAAGTGAAGTGAAAAAACATGTCATTCACAGTTTTCAAATGGTCAATGACTCTCCATTGGTACGTCAGGAAATGAAAGTAGCAATCCTGCAGCATCACGAGCGTTTTGACGGTAGTGGTTATCCAAGGGGACTAAAAGGACAGGAGATAACGGAAATCTCTCAAATACTCTCAGTGGCAGATGTGTACCACGCTATGGCATCTGAAAGGCCATATAGACAGAAGGAGAGTTCATTTAAAGTAATCGAGTTAATGAGGGAAGAAGAGTTTGGTAAGTTTGATATGAAGGTAATTGAAGTACTTCATGAATTGATCAACAAGCTGTCCATTGGAACAAAAGTAAAACTGACGACTGACGAACTAGCAGAGGTCATTTACTTGCACCGTGATTTCCCCTTACGTCCCATTGTTAAGATACTAGATACAGGCACACATGTTGATCTATCATCTAATAGAAAAATTTCTATTGTTAAGACCTTTTAATATAATAACTTAGTAAACGATGTAGGAAATGAAGAAGATCAAGCGGGTACGGGGCTATTACATTACGGTAATGCAGTAACTTCATATCCGCGTATCGCTGTAGGTACGCGGTTTTCAATATCTATTTAAAAGAATTGATAAAAAGACTTGCATTCCTATAAACGTGGTGGTATATTTATAAGCGTCGCATCAAGCAGTCGCGAAAACATCACACTTAACAAGAAAAACTTTTTAAGTAAAAGTGTTGACAACGAAGTGATGAGATGTTAATATTAGAAAGTTGCCTCTTACGAGAGACCAACCGAATGAACCTTGAAAACTGAACAGCAAAACGTTAACGAAATACAGTTTGTGCATCTTACGGTGACACAAACAAAAGATGAGTATCTTAATTGATGCCAGCAAATGAAACTCGAGCTAATCGAATTTCTCTTATGGAGAGTTTGATCCTGGCTCAGGACGAACGCTGGCGGCATGCCTAATA
>NZ_PDZC01000013.1 GCF_002743375.1 Sporosarcina sp. P34 | reverse complement strand
CCCGTCCGCCGCTAACTGAAGGAAGCAAGCTTCCAACAGTTCGCTCGACTTGCATGTATTAGGCATGCCGCCAGCGTTCGTCCTGAGCCAGGATCAAACTCTCCATAATACTGGTTGGCGATATGCCGCGGATTGCGTTGTCAGTTTCACTCACTCAGTCGGTCACGTACCTAAGTACGCTCCCTCTCTCGCTTGATCACTTCCTAGCACTCCCCAACATCTCGTCAACCAGTTACATGAAAAATCGATTAGCTCGAGTTTCATTTGCTGGCATCAATTAAGATACTCATTTTTGTTTGTGTCACCGTAAGATGCACAAACTGTATTTCGTTAACGTTTTGCTGTTCAGTTTTCAAGGTTCATTCGGTTGGTCTCTCGCAAGAGACAACTTCTTAATATTAACATCTCGTCATTTTGTTGTCAACACTTTTAGTTAAAAACTTTTTCATTATGTTTTTCGCTAAGTCGCTAACTCCAAAAGCAACTTTATAAATATACCACCAGTTTTAAAAAGATGCAACTGTTTTCTTCAATTCTTTTTGATTCTTTTTGATTTTCTTTTACTTTCTATTAAAACACTGTATTTCGGCAATAAAAAAACAGCTCCAATATTGCTATTGGAGCTGTCATATCAGTCTTTAGGACGCATTTGAGGGAATAGTAGCACGTCACGGATTGATTGCGCGTTCGTCAACAACATGACGAGGCGGTCGATTCCGATGCCGAGTCCACCTGTTGGCGGTAGTCCGTATTCCAATGCCGTAATGAAATCTTCATCCATTTCATGCGCTTCATCGTTTCCTTGTTCTTTTTCCACCAGCTGCGATTCAAAGCGTTCGCGCTGATCAATCGGATCATTTAACTCCGTGAAGGCATTCGCGTGTTCACGGCGTACGATAAATAGTTCGAAGCGATCTGTGTATCGTGGATCTTCCAAATTCTTCTTTGCAAGCGGCGATACTTCTACTGGATGTCCATAGATGAATGTTGGCTGGACAAGTTCTTCTTCTACTTTCTGCTCGAAGAATTCATTTAGTACATGACCTACTTCCATAGAAGGAGTTACTTGTACGTTATGCTCTTTTGCTAGTTCATGCGCTTGTTCTTTCGTCAGTTGCTGCCAGAAGTCTACGCCTGTAAACTCTTTGACTGCGTCTGCCATGTGAAGTCGCTTCCAGCGCGGTGCTAATTCGATTTGATCTTCACCATACTGGATTGTAGTAGTACCCAGTACTTCTTGTGCGATATGCGCTACAAGATTTTCTGTTAATTCCATAATGTCGTTGTAATCCGCATAGGCTTCATATAACTCGATCATTGTGAATTCAGGGTTGTGTCGTGTGGACATTCCTTCATTACGGAATACACGTCCAATCTCATATACTTTCTCAAGACCTCCAACGATCAGGCGCTTTAAATGTAATTCAATAGCGATTCGCATATACAACGTCATATCGAGTGTATTGTGATGTGTAACGAATGGGCGGGCTGCTGCTCCGCCCGCTATTGCGTGAAGCATAGGTGTCTCTACTTCAAGGAAGCCTTGTCCATCCAAGTAATGACGCATCGATTGAATAATTCGGCTGCGCATAATGAATGTTTCTTTGCTACCTTCTGTCGATATTAAATCCAAGTAGCGCTGACGATAGCGTTGTTCTACGTCTTGTAGACCATGGAATTTCTCAGGCAACGGACGCAACGCTTTCGTTAAGAACGTAAACTTTGTTGCTTTAATAGAAAGTTCTCCTACTTTTGTTTTGAAGATAATACCTTGGACACCGACAATGTCTCCAAGGTCTGCAGAAGTAAATAGCTTATAAGCCTCTTCACCGATAGCGTCCAAACGTACGTAAATCTGGATTTGACCTCCGAGATCTTGAATGTGAGCAAATCCAGCTTTACCTTTTCCACGCTTTGTCATGATGCGACCAGCAATAGTTACCTCTTGCTCATTTTCTTCTAAATCCTCTTTTGATTGCTCCTCATATGTGGAGCGTATCTCGCTTGTCAGGTGTGTGCGTTCAAAACGCTGACCGAACGGATCTAAACCATCTTCACGTATATCGTTCATCTTCTGGCGTCTCACCAAAAGCTGATCATTCATTTCATCCATATTGGACATTTCCTTTCACTCCTTCATACTTTGACTGTCCCTATCCTCGGAATCAGTCGTCTGCAACTATTGTACACAAATTTCGGACCTAACAAAAGGACAAACAGTCATCTCGTTCCATTGTAGAGAAAAAACTGCCCTATTATAGAGCAGTTTGGCCATTCAATGTTCAATCTTGTCGTAAAAACTCTTCGACTCGTCCAACCTTTTTCCAAAGATTTACCCCGTCTTCATTTATCGCCAGTTCTTCACGATAAAGAGTTCCTGTGATAGGATTCTTTACATCCTTATTAATCTCCACTAGCGGAACGAGCACGAATGCACGCTCTTGCATACGTATATGCGGAATAATCAAATTCTCTAATTGGATGTGACTCTCGTTATAAAGCAAAATATCCAAGTCTACCGTTCGGGGGCCCCAACGTATTTTTCGCATTCTACCAAGCTTATTTTCAATAGACTGGCACGCACTCAATAATTCTGTTGCTTCTAATGTCGTGCTGAGCTCTACTACGATATTCAAAAACTTCGCTTGTTCCGTTAATCCGACCGGCTCGGTTTCGTATACGGAAGAAACTATTGACACATTAATAGAAGGATGTTCATTTAACAACTGCACAGCTTGCTGTAAATGTTCAAGGCGATTGCCTATATTCGATCCCAGTGACAAATAGGCAGTATTCAGGAGAAACGCCCCCTCGTGATTTCCACGGAAACGGATGAATAATGTCCACGAATCGGTGGATCCGGCTTTACAAGCAAGACTCGTACACCGTTTACCTTTTCTGCAAAGTCTGTCATGATCGTCCCAGCCACTGTTTCAGCCACCGTCTCGATCAGATGAACCGCTTCACCTTCCACAATGTTCTTACACATCTCATATACTTCTGCGTAATTCATTGTTTTCGATAAATCATCCGTCTGTCCGGCCTCCGCAAGATCCGTAGCCAGTGAAACCGTCAGCCGAAAACGCTGTCCAAGTTTATTCTCTTCAGGCAACGCGCCGTGGTAACCGTAAAACTCCATATCATTCAAATGAATATAATCCATGAAATCCCTCCATTTTATCGCTTACCCAGTGTATGCTGCTTTCTTAGTCAATACATCCATCATTTTGACCATCCGCGAGATTTCCTTCACATCATGAACACGCATAATATGTGCGCCATGCTCAATACCGTAACAAACCGTCGCACCCGTACCCTCCATACGTTCTTCCACAGGTAGATCAAGCACTTTACCGATCATGCCTTTACGTGACGTACCGAGTAAAACCGGATATCCGAGTTCTGCAATCGAAGACAACCCTTGCATTGCTAATATATTCTGCTCGAGATCTTTCGCGAAACCGATGCCTGGATCCAGCCAAATCATCTCTTCATTAACTCCAGCCCGCTTTGCAATATCGATACTTTCCTGTAAATCTTCTATAACAGCCCCCATGAACGGTAGCTGGTAATCACGATTTTCACGGTTGTGCATTAAAATGATCGGCACACCATAGCGCGCCGCCACTTCCGCGATCGCCGGTTCCCGCTTCGCGCCCCACACATCATTAATTATACTTGCGCCCGCTATAATTGCCGCTTCCGCCACAGCTGCTTTTGACGTATCAATTGATAATGCACAGCCGAGTTCCCTCGCAAGCACCTCGATGATCGGTACAACACGATCTATTTCCTCTTCAACTGAAATAGGCGTGTACCCTGGACGAGTGGACTCTCCACCGACGTCAATGATTTTCGCACCGTCTGCAAGCATTTTCCGCGCATGTTCAAGCGCCAGGTTTTGCTGGCCATATTTTCCACCATCGGAAAATGAATCCGGTGTGACATTCAATATCCCCATAATCACTGTTTCTTCTCTAAAATCAATCGTTGTTCCACCCAATTTATAAGATGCACGTGCTTTTGATAATTCCATTACTGGTCACTCACTTTCATTCGATCGATTGCCTTTTGATAACCCGCATGCAATCGTTGATAAATCGGTCCTTCCTTGCCAGAAAACATTACTTCTCCTACTTGTCGTATTGGCACTAGCTCCTGGATCGCATTAGTAATAAATACTTCTTCTGCCGATTCAAGTGCTTCCCGCGTATACAACCCTTCGTTGATAGGCAACCCAAGTTCTCCAGCCATTTCGATGACAAACGCACGCGTCGTACCAGGTAAGATCCCCGTCTCCAAAGAAGGTGTAAACAACTCGCCTTGTTTCACCCAAAACACATTTGATGTAATACCTTCTGCCACATAGCCGTCCGAAGTAACAAATAGACCTTCTGTTTCTTTCAATGAAGGTAATTCCAGACGCCCTTTTACATTATTTGCATACTGGTGTGACTTATGACGAACGACACTTTCAGGTTCATTACGCGTTGTCGCAAGCCAGACCCCGCCTTTTTCCGTATGTGCAGGAGGTAGAACAAGCGATTTTTGGAAAATTAGTACATTAGGTTGTTCATATTGTGTAGGTGCAAGCCCGATATCGTGCACACCCGCTGATACGTTCAAACGATAATAGCCATCTACACACCCATTTTCTCTATACAAAGAATGTATAGCTGATAGAATTTCTTCATCACTATACGGCATTTTAATACGATATTCAGCCAACGCCGACCGCAAACGAATCATATGTGATTTGTAGAGGAATACTTCTCCGCCATACGTACGGAATGTCTCGAAAAAACCCAGCCCGTAAAGAAATCCATGATCAAAAGGTGATATCCTCAGTTCTTCCGCGACTACTCGCTTACCGTTCATCCAGCAAATCAATGCTGTTGCTCACTTTCTTCACGAATCGCCAACTCAGCCATTTCTTTCGCTTGCCATAACGCTTTTGCTTTATTAAGAGACTCTTGATATTCAGCAGCAGGATCCGAATCGGGTACTAAACCAGCACCCGCTTGGATATGCACGACGCCTTCTTGAATGAATGCTGTACGAATAGTGATATTTAGTTCCATGTCTCTATTGAATCCTATCCAACCCATTGATCCAGTGTAGAGCCCTCTGCGCGTTGGCTCCAGCTCCTCAATGATTTCCATCGTACGCAATTTAGGATCCCCCGTAATGGAGCCACCAGGGAATACTCCGTGCACAATAGATGCCAAATCATCAGAAGACGCAGTACCACGAACATTCGATACCAAATGCATAACGTGCGAATACTTTTCGACGACCATGAATTCATCCACTTCCACTGTACCTTCTTGACAGATCCCTTCGAAGTCCGCGCATTCGAGATCAACAAGCATCTTGTGCTCACCTATCTCTTTTGTATTTGATAGCAACTCTTCCTGCAACGCAAGGTCTTCCGCTTCCGTCTTCCCACGCTTTCGTGTACCGCCAATCGGTCGCGTGCTCAATTCAGTACCGCGTTTTTTCAACAATAATTCAGGCGAACCGGAAACTACTTCAAAGTTTGGTGCCGCCATATAGGCCATATAGGGTGAGGGATTGAACGAGCGCAATGCTTCATACATCAATAGAGATGGTGCGACGAGCGGTTTTGACTGTCGTACGGACAAATTCACTTGCACGACATCTCCATCCTCAATAAATTGTTGTACATCGCGCACCATTTGCTCAAACTGTTCTCCTGTCACAGAAACTTGTAAATCTTCTTCTGTAACGTCCACGTCTATTGCTTGTCCAGTAGTAAATTGACGATTCAGCAGACCTGTTTGTGATGCTTCGGTCCATTCCTCTACCATACTGTCCAGTGCGTGCCGTTTTTCAGGCAATGTCATAAAGTAGACGTCTTCTTTTTCTATATCGAAAACAGCCCATTGATCAAAAAGATAAAAGAATACGTCAGGCGTCGTCAAGTCGTCCATCGCGAGAAGCGGTAAAGCCTCATAGCGTCTGACATAATCGTAACTGACCATCCCAATCGCTCCCCCTTGAAAGGCAGGTAAATCTTTCTGATGCTCTAGTTTATATTTCGCCATAAAATCATTCAACAAAACTAGCGGATCTTCTCCCGTCAGCAAGTCTTCTTTGCCACCGCGCCATTCTAAACGTAGACCTGTTTTGGTTGCATTGAACGTCACAAGCGGATCAAGTCCTGCCACACACATCTCCCCGCCACGACCACTTTCTAATAAAACATGCCGGTCTTTCCCTGTTGCAAGTTGGCGATAGGCATAAAAGAATTCGTCTTTTGTCATTGAAGCTGTCTGATAGGCTGCTGTATTCATGCTAGTTCCCCCTGCGTCTCTAGTATTTACTCCGCGTTACTTTCCTCTATCAACTGTTTGATCATCGTATCATCCAACGGCAACATCACTTTATCCGTGATTACACCATCTTTATTGATAATATACGAAGTCGGATAGACTTTTATCTGATACATTTTCATTACTTCGCTGTCCTTATCTAATAAAATTGGAAACGTTAATTTATATGTATCGACGAATTCTTTCGCACTCTTTACCTTCTTCTTCTCAGTTTTCGTCATGTTGACTGCGAGTATCTCCATATCATCGGATTCTCTGTTGTGTGTATAGTACTTTTCCATATGCGGCATTTCAGAACGGCATGGCGGACACCACGAGGCCCAAAAGTTCAACATGACCGTCTTGCCACGGTAATCGGACAATTTGACTGTGTCACCTGAAAGTGTAGTTAGTTCGAAGTCCGGAGCCAAATCTCCTGTAGCCAGTCCAGGCTTATCCGTGTCCGTAGTAGTTTGCCAATCTTCAGGTAAACGATCCACTACATCTTTCGGCAAGCTTTCCATATTCAAATCCTCATAACCTGGAAGGCCGCCCGTTTCCTCCTTAATTTCCTGTTTCAATAAGAAAATTATCGTGCCCATGACAATTACAATTAAAACCGACACTATTATGCTCCACTTTTTATTCACAGTGAGCCCCCTCTATTCTATGTATAACTAGATTGGTTCGTCTCAATTATACAGAATTTCATCCACTGATAACAGCTTGACGATTGTACAGTTTTTTTGCTGGATATAAAAAGAAACTGCCGCTAGAAGCAACTTACTACTTCTAGTGACAGTTTCATATATGCAAGGAATCAAATGACGTCAATGAAATCAATACAGTGCTAGCAAATGAATCCTACGATACCTTACCACTTACTCTTCATCAAATTGATAAAGAGGTGTGCTCAAGTAACGCTCTCCGTTAGATGGAAGGATTGCTACTACCGTTTTGCCTTTGCCTAGCTTCTTCGCCACTTGCAACGCAGCTGCAATCGCTGCACCTGAAGATACTCCTCCAAGGATACCTTCTTCACGAGCCGCACGACGCGCAAACGTATACGCGTCATCATTAGAAACTTTGATAATCTCATCATAGATTTCTGTATCCAATACTTCCGGCACAAATCCCGCACCGATACCTTGAATTTTATGTGGTCCTGGCTTACCGCCAGATAATATCGCTGAATCTTCCGGCTCTACCGCTACGATATTAATTCCAGGGAAACGCTCTTTTAGCACTCCACCTGCTCCTGTAATTGTACCACCCGTCCCGATTCCCGAGATAAATGCATCTACTTGATCCAAGGCATTTGCGATTTCGGGTCCCGTTGTCAGGCGGTGAACTTCCGGGTTTGCTTCATTATTGAACTGCTGCGGTAGGAACCAGCCGTTTTCTTCCGCTAATTGCTCAGCTTTCGAGATTGCACCTTTCATTCCTTCAGCTCCAGGAGTCAATACTAAATCCGCTCCGTATGCGCGAAGTAAGTTGCGTCGCTCTAAGCTCATCGTGTCTGGCATGACAAGTACTGATTTATACCCTTTCGCTGCCGCAATCATCGCAAGCCCAATTCCTGTATTACCACTAGTCGGTTCAATGATTGTGCTATTTTCTTTCAGATCACCGCTTTTTTCTGCCGCCTCGATCATGGCAAGCGCAATACGATCCTTGACGCTTGAGCCGGGATTGAAGAATTCAAGTTTCAAATACACATCTGCGTCATCTGCACCTGTCAAACGATTTAATTTTACTAACGGTGTGTTACCTACCAAATCAATAACTGAATTTCCCACTCTACTCATTTGTCATCCGCTCCCAATACCAAGTATTTTAATATGTTTTATTGACTTAATATTACTACCTTCTATTTTACTTGTCAATATAATCATTCGGAAAATTATGGTTTTTCAATTCCTTCGCTAAACAGGTTGATCTGCAAGCCTGATGTCGTTATGCCTACAAGGCGGTATCCTTTGCATGAATGCTGATAGCGCTTTCTAAACTGATTAGATAAGTTCATGTAAATTAGTAAATTACCCGCTACCGCAAAACACTTTCGGCAACGGGTGCGTAGTTTAGAGTAAAATCAAAGTAGTTCACGAAGCTCTTGCTCAGAGAATTGATACTTCTCCAAACAGAAGTGACATTGCGCTTCAGCACCATGATCTTCATCGATCATTGCTTGAATTTCTACAGCGCCAAGTCCTTTAATAGCTTCACTAAAACGTTCCTTGGAACAATTACAATCAAACTTTACGTCGATTCTAGAAAGGAATTCCACATGTTCCTGGCCTAATACTTCTTCTAAGATTCCTTCAGGTGTCAATCCGTTGTCAATCATAGTAGAAATCGCCGTCATGTTCGCGATTCTTCCTTCTAGCAATTCAATCGTCTCTTCCGTAGCACCTGGCATTACTTGAAGAATAAAGCCACCTGATGCTTTAACCGTGTTATCTGTATTAACGAGTACGCCTAACGCCACAGCGGATGGCACTTGTTCAGATACTACCATGTACTGGGTAAAGTCTTCGGCAATTTCCCCGGAAATAATCGGTACTTGCCCCGTAAAGTAATCTTTCAACCCTAGATCTTTTACGACCGACAGCATACCTTCCGTACCAACTGCTCCACGAACATCTAATTTACCTTGTTCATTTAGCGGCAAGTGCGTTTGCGGATTCGTTACATAACCACGAACTTCCCCTCTAGCATTCGCATCCACAACAATTGGACCAAGTGGACCATCGCCCTGAATTTTCACCGTAATGCTATCATCGCCTTTTAACATGGCACCCATCATGACTGATGCTGAGATTGTTCGTCCTAAGGCAGCAGTCGCTGTTGGCCACATTTGATGACGCTTTTGTACCTCTCCCACCGTTTCCGTTGAACGCACCGCATATGCACGAATTTGTCCTTCAAAGGCTAATGCTTTTACTAAGTAATCTGTTGTCATTTTATTCTCCCCTTACAAGTTTCTTTCATAAATCAGATGTAATCCTTTAAGCGTTAGGAAGTCATCTACAATATCAATCACTTCGGTTTCAGATGCAATTAATTCTGCCATCCCACCTGTCGCGATTACAGTAGGTTCGACTGCACAATCCACTTTTATACGGTTGACTATTCCTTCAACCTGTCCAACGTAACCAAAAATAATACCCGACTGCATAGCAGCAACGGTGTTCTTACCTACTACATGCTCCGGCCGTGCGAGTTGAACGCGCGGTAGTTTGGAAGCACGATCAAACAATGCTTCCATAGAGATTTTAATGCCAGGAGCGATGGAGCCACCCATGTATTCGCCATGTTCATTAACATAGCAATACGTGGTAGCTGTTCCAAAGTCTACGATAATGAGCGGGCTACCGTATTCGCGAATCGCTGCCACCGCATTGACAATCCGGTCTGCACCGACTTCACGAGGATTTTCATATTTGATATTTAATCCTGTTTTCACGCCAGGTCCAACGACCATCGGCTTTAGATTAAAGTACTTTTTACACATTTGCTCTAACGGGAACATAACAGGTGGCACTACGGATGAAATAATAATACCCGTGATGTCATCGAATGAAATCCCCACGTGTTGAAACATTGCCTTTACTTGCATGGCGTATTCGTCTTCTGTTTTATGTCTGTAGGTTTCCATCCGCCAATGGTGCTTTAGTTGATCCCCTTCATATACACCTAACACAATATTCGTATTGCCTGTATCTAATACTAATAACATAGTCGTTGTCCCCTCTTACTTTGACTTTTTCCCGTACATCATATCATAATTTCACATCGAGATACTGTGAATGCGTACTGAACACTTTTCCCTCTCATAAGAAAACAGCCGACTGTATACAGTCGGCTGTTGGGTTCGCTTAGTCTCTACGTTCTTCATCAATAGACGGCAATGTCTTATCTACCGCTCCACCTTCACGTGGCAAGTCACCGATTGAAGGGTCAGATGGCGCACCCGTGCTGTCCGGGGTTGTAGTTTCCGCAGGGGATTTTTCTACAACTTTCTTGTCATCATCGTTATTGTCGTAAGGACGATCAGGCAAAGTACCGTGATCTTTCAAG
The DNA here is from genome assembly GCF_002743375.1 of Sporosarcina sp. P34. GTDB lineage: Bacteria > Bacillota > Bacilli > Bacillales_A > Planococcaceae > Sporosarcina. The sequence continues at coordinate 61,085 of NZ_PDZC01000013.1, read as the reverse complement.
TGATTGATTTGTTCAGCATCCAACGTTTCAACTTCCAACAAAGTGGTTGCAATCAGATTAAGCAACTCTCGGTTTTCAGTCAAAATTTGTCTTGTGCGTTCGTATTGTTCTTTGATAATTATTTGCATTTCAGAATCAATCTCGTATGCGATCGCTTCAGAATAGTTTTGTTCAGAGTTGAAGTCACGTCCAAGGAATACTTGGCTGCCTTGTGTCTGCCCGAACTGCATCGGACCGATTTTATCACTCATTCCGTATTCTGTAACCATCGAACGCGCAATACCTGTAGCACGCTGGAAGTCGTTATGTGCACCGGTTGATACATCACCAAGTACAATTTCTTCTGCTACGCGTCCACCTAGAAGACCTGCAATTTTGTCGAGGAGTTCAGGTTTTGTCATGAAGTAGCGGTCCTCTTTCGGAAGCATAACTGCGTATCCGCCGGCTTGCCCACGAGGAACAATCGTTACTTTATGGACAATTTCTGCATCGTCAAGCATTAAGCCCACAACTACGTGACCCGCTTCGTGGAACGCAACAATATTTCGTTCTTTTTTCGAGATGACACGATTTGTTTTCGCAGGACCTGCTATCACACGATCCGTTGCCTCATCAATATCAGACATATCGATTTTCTTTTTATCTCTTCTCGCCGCCACAAGAGCCGCTTCATTCAATAAGTTCTCAAGATCTGCACCAGAGAATCCTGGAGTACGTTGAGCAAGAGCTTTCATATCGACTGTATCATCAAGCGGTTTGTTTCGTGCGTGAACTTTCAACACAGCTTCTCTTCCTTTAACATCAGGACGGCCAACCGTAATTTGACGGTCAAAACGTCCCGGACGAAGAAGTGCTGGGTCCAAAATATCCGGACGGTTTGTAGCGGCAACAATAATAATTCCTTCGTTCCCTTCAAATCCATCCATTTCTACTAGCAATTGGTTCAATGTTTGTTCACGCTCATCGTGACCGCCGCCTAAGCCGGCTCCACGCTGACGTCCAACTGCATCAATTTCATCAATAAAAATAATACATGGTGAGTTTTTCTTGGCATTCTCAAATAAATCGCGCACTCGAGAAGCACCTACACCTACGAACATCTCCACGAAGTCAGAACCTGAAATCGAGAAGAATGGTACGCCTGATTCACCTGCTACTGCACGCGCAAGCAATGTTTTACCTGTACCTGGAGGTCCTACTAGCAAGATCCCTTTTGGAATCCGTGCACCTAACTCCACAAACTTACTAGCATCTTTCAAAAAGTCCACGACTTCTTCAAGTTCAGCTTTTTCCTCATCTGCACCCGCAACATCATTGAAACGTACTTTCTTCCGATCGTCTGATTGCAGTTTCGCTTTACTTTTCCCAAAGTTCATCACCTTGCCGCCACCGCCGCCTTGTGATTGGTTCAGTAAGAAGAAGAAAAGGATAATAATAATTATGAATGGTACGAGTCCTGTAAAGAACGATACCCACGCGCTTGTTTCTTTTGGCGGTAGGATTTCAATCTCAGTACTTGTCGTTTTGACAATTTCACCGATACTGTCCATATCATTTTCTGGAATGTTCGTTACGAAAGTTTCACCTTTTTCGTAGCCGGCCATTTCCCCTTTTACTTCATACACAAGCTGTAATGGCTGAAAAGTTGCTTTTTCAACTTTTCCTTGTTCCAGCGCTGTGACGAATTCATCATACCGAATTGGTTTCATCTTCGGATTTGGATTGTTAAGCGAACTGAAAATACCCATAATTGCTAGGAAGATCAATCCATATAAAAGAAAGTATCGAAGTATTCGATTCATCCCAAGCCTCCTCATCTCATTCAACAAAAACTAAACAGAAAACTATTGTAAATTTTAGCATAGATTAACACTACTTAACAAAAGAAATGCCTTACGGAAAATAGCGTTCAATCCGGTTCATTGCACATTCGTCAGAAAGAGTAAATTTCTTTCTTCAATACCCCGATGTACGGTAAATTACGGTATTTCTCTGCATAATCCAAGCCGTACCCAACTACGAACGCGTCCGGTACGTCAAAACCTACGTAATCGGCTTTTAAATCCACTTTACGCCCTGTCGGTTTATCCAACAACGTTACGATCTTAATAGAGTTTGCTTTTCTGTATTTAAACAGCTCCACTAAGTAATTCAATGTCTTTCCACTGTCAATAATATCTTCAATAATCAACACATCGCGACCTTCTATGCTAGTGTTCAGATCTTTGATGATTTTCACTTCACCTGATGAAACTGTCGCATTTCCATAACTAGAAACATCCATGAAATCTAACTCGATATACGTATCAATGCGTTTGATCAAGTCGCTCATGAATGGTAATGCACCTTTGAGTACACCGACTGCTAATGGGAATTTTTCACGGTACTCTTCAGTTAATGTTGCTCCGAGTTCTCGGACTTTCTCCTCTAGTTGCTCTTCTGAAATTAAAACATGCTCGATATCTTGCGCGATCATCGGACCGTCCCCCTCTATTTTATCTTGTCTCGCCTTCTCGCATAATCCATATGTATGAATCGCCTTCCGGTTGGCGGCGTGAAAACATCTCACTATACCGCACACCAGGTACTGCACATACAGTACCGCTTGCTGTCGTAATGACAGGTTGCTGTTGCCTTTGCATGATCCCTATCTTTTCGTCAATCAATATCCGCTTCACACGTTTTGGATCGGACATTCCTTTGATCAACATTCTGTCTCCAGTCATCCGAAGACGTACAGTTAACGGTAGTTCCGACTCAGGTAATTGAAAATACATGACTTCATCGGAAGGTGAGAATTCTTCTATTATATGTGCGTTGGCATGATGCCAGTAAAACTGAATATTCCCCCACGTATGCCAAGTACCTTTTGCAAGTACTTTTGGACGAAGGGATGCTGTATCTATATCCATTTTTGTAATTAGCAGTTTATCATATTCCCTGATAAACCGATAGCCATACACCAAATCAATTGCGACGTTTCCGTCTGAGTTCATAATGTGCTGTAACAGTTCATCCACTAATGCAAAATGCCACTCAGCGTTCTCTGTTGCTGGGTTAGTTAGACATTTTAATAGTAGTTGAATCACGCGCTTTTGTAAAGCGTGGGGAATAGCAAGAAATGCCTCCCGTTGAAAAGAGGGAAGCTGCTCATGCGTATACGTAACAATCGAACGCCAATGTTGATCCGCAAGCTCATCCAGCAAGCTTTCATCCGCTTGCCGTTGTTCCGTCTGGCGTACCGTGTTGACCGCAACAGATGGATTTTCGTTCATCAAGACTGGGAGCACGTGATGTCGCATACGATTACGCAAATAATTGTCTTGCTGATTACTTGGATCTTCCCGGAATGTGATGTCGTGATGTGACGCATACATGTACAATTCGCTCTTTCTTAATGGAAGAAGTGGACGTATGACTTTACCTATGTCAATTGCCCGCTGTATTGGCATACCATTTAATGATTGCCCCTTACTCAATTGAATTAGCACCGTCTCCAGTTGGTCATCTGCATGATGGGCCGTTGCAAGAACCGTGTACCCCTCGCTTTTCATCGTTTGTTCGAAACGCGCATAACGCTGTTGCCGACACACTTGTTGCATATTACCGCCCTGGCTTTTCAAAATAGCCGGAATAGGTACTTGTTCAGAATAGAAGGGTAGCCCGAATTCCTCGCACAGTTGCTTCACAACAAACGCATCTTCAGCAGATTCAACTCCACGCAACATGTGGTCTACATGGATGGCCGCTACTTCAATGACCAGAGATTGCCGATGCGTCGCAAGAAAGTGAAGCAGTGCCATGGAATCCACACCACCCGAACACGCGACCAATACACGAGAGCCGGGAGGAATCAACGTTTGCTTGTCAATAAACTTTAATACCTTCTGCTGCAAACTTTTCATGATCCATCCCCCCTCTCTCTATTCTATCATTGTTTAGCTAGAAATGATTCGAGGTTGCTTATTAGCTTTTGACCACTTTGGTACAATATGACCGACTTTCATTACGAGAATCGTCCGATCATCTTCTACCGACTCAAATACCCGTTCCATCTCCATCATTACTTGATCGGCAATCGTCCGGCAATCCATATCTTTAAAACGCTCTATCGTTTGATTCATCACGTCTTCTTGGATATCAAGCGGTATATCCCCATTAAATATGCCGTCCGTCATCATAACGACGATATCACCGGACTTGAGCTTTTCGTTTTTCGCCTCTATAGAAAATGAAGGCAAGAAGCCAAATGGTACTGTTTTGCTGTCTAACCGGATACAATCATCACTTCTTTTAATGTAGGTACTCATCGAACCTGCCTTCCACGACCACAGTCGCCCTTCTTGTAAATCAATTAACGCCAAGTCGAGCGTTGCATACATATCATCCAGTCCATTTAACGCCATCATATAATGCAAGGTGTGGATCGCCGTTTCCGGATCCATTTTTTGACCCAGACATTCCCGCATCAGCCGGATAACCTTTCTACTTTCGTGGTATGCATTGATATCTTGTCCCATCCCATCTGACAACAATACAGCAGACAAGCCTTCATGAATCTTGAATAACTCATACGCATCACCACCATTGAACGACCCTTTTCCGGCTGTGGTGACGATATCATAGTCAAGTGAAAAGCGAACAGCGGAACTAAAGGTCAATTGCACATGTGGGAACGGGAACGGCTGATAAGTCGATTTTGAAATATGCATCGGTTCATCGTACATTTGCTCCAAGATGGGCAGTAATAAATATTCTCCAACCGTTGTTTCCGCTTCAAAATCCGCCTTTTTTTCCGGTACAGAAATCACAATCCTGCAGGCACCTCGTTCTTCCGATAATATATCTATTTGAAAAAACTCTATGCCTTGTGATTGTAAACGATTCGCAAGCTCTTCTTCAGCCAACTTATACGTAGTCAGATCTTCCTTTACCTCTCTCATAACTTTTTCGATATGCGTACTCATATCGCGTAATTGCAATGCTAGCATCTTTCGCCCATGCTGTAACTGCCCCATCAATAATTTATTGGCCCCTCTCTCCTCCAATTCATTCATTAATCCCTTAAAACGTAGACATTTATATTTCATCTTCTGTTCAACACGGACACGAGCTGCTTTTTTCGTTGCAGAATAGGTGGTTTCCCATTCGTCAATCAACGGTTCTATACTCTCCTCTTCACTTTCCCAACACTTGCGGTAACGAAAACAGGATTGACAAATGGATGGTACTTGACTTGTCGCTGCCACTTCCTCTTCGGGGGACAGACGATCATTCACGAGCGTTGACATGAAATGAGCAAACTGTTGAAACTCCTCTAATTGCCCATCCAGTTTGTCCGCGAGCCACTGCTGTCGTTTTTCCGATATTCCTTCTTGTTTCGGTAATAAAACTTGTCGTATTTGACTTAATTTGCGCGAAGGTATCAATATAAACAGTAAAGCTGCGGCGCCAACTGTGGAAAAATGAACGGTATCAAGGGGCAGTGTCGCATCATATAGAAGGAAAAAGAGCGAAACAAAGACACTGCCGGTGATGACCCCAAGCTTTCCAAAGCGTTTTAGTGAACCCGCCAACAAACCTGTCATACCATATAACGCCATCATGCCCGTAAAGGACAATTCTGATACACCTATGATCAACGCGATAATCATTCCGACGGTCGTAGCAAACGGCACCCCCCCAACAACGGCAGCTACAAATATCGCCAAAAACAAGAATACTCCAGCAACCGATACCGTACCGATTTGGAACCCTCCCATTCCGGTGGCTGCCAGCGCTCCCACAATACACATCGCACTGATCTGCTCGGGATTCCACGGCCCATACAGCATTCTTTCTATAGAAGGGAAAGCCAGTAACATGAAAATGGTCATGAACAATGCAAGCAATGCTTCTAACCCTATAGACAACTGAACCGCTAAAGGTAACGTCCCGTCGCCGTATTTTACAAGCTGCCAGATTAATTGTGGAATAATCATTCCGCCAGCCACAGCGATGGGAATAGACCTTTTCACGACCGGAATCTTTATAATTGAATGAAACAGTAATAATTGCGCTAAATGAATGACAGCTTGTCCCATCCCAAGAAATGCGCTGCCCGCCATCCCACCTATAAATACGTAGATCATGTGTTGACGGTAGCGCATACTCGCTAATGCCCAGATCGGCAAGAAGAATGGTACTGCCATATCGAATACTACTGCTTGCGATAGAAAGAATGATCCTACTAAGAACAGAAGTGCCGTTAGCAAGTATACTTTACGATTCATAAATTCTTGCCAGTATGCCCTGAACATCTGCAAAATTGGTCGCTCCATATTGTCAATCATCTTCATTTCCCATACCCCCTATGTTCTCTTACGTAAAACTATACATGGGGTTCACGAGAAAATTTGTCTGTTTGTGGCGGCATATTCACAAAACATTTCGACGTATTCCGTATGTATATCTTTTAGTAAAAGATATGTTGACACTTCTCCAAATGCCTAGTATGATAAGAGACGTTGCATATGGAATTACCTCATTTCATTGCATCAACATCTTGGCGGCGTAGCTCAGCTGGCTAGAGCGTTCGGTTCATACCCGAAAGGTCGTGGGTTCGACCCCCTCCGCCGCTATAATAGTAAATCAAAAAATCCTCTGGCTTAGGCAGAGGATTTTTTGTTGAAAAAAATGGATCGGGGACCCATATGGACTTTTATTAACTTCGATTCAGGGCGATTTAGATTACGATTCTTTTATGGGTGCGTAAGAGGCGGTGTTGAGTTTTGTTTTGCTGACAACGAGCCAGAACATTCATCAAGTGTGCCTAGCTCTCGCCCCCGGATTCTCGCATAAAAAAACGCATGCTCCATAATAGGGAACATACGTGTAGGATGTCATCTGATTTTAGTTTACAGTTGAAACAGTCAGCAAGATATCCTCTTCTGGCTCCACGTCCGCCACGCTTGGACTCTGTTGCTCTCTTTAAGGTAGTTAGACGTTCTTCGCTGTCCTTCATGAACTTTGCCATCTTCTGCTCAAAATTCTCTGGTCGTTCAAAGCTCGGTTTGCTTCCTTGACGAGGTCTAGTTGGACGTTGTGGACGCTGTGGACGTTGTTCTGACTCAGGTTTAGCCTTACGGATGGAAAGACCGATTTTACCGTCAGATCCCACATTCATTACTTTGACTTCAACCATATCGCCGACTTTTAAATGATCATTAATATCTTTGACATAATTGTCAGCTACTTCACTAATATGGACTAATCCTGTGGATCCGCTTGGCAATTCAACAAATGCCCCAAAATTTGTGATCCCGGTTACTTTACCTTCTAACTTGCTGCCTACTTCAATTGACATAAAAAAAATGCTCCTCCTTAAGTTTTAAGCGGCTCGTAAGCCTATCAACCATATTGGCAATGCCTGTATTTTACAGGCTCCTACTTATATTATAGCCAACAAAAAAAGAGTGTCAACATGACTACTCTTTTCTTATGTCTTTTTCTGACTCTTTTTTCTTATCAGGAATAGAAAAAATGATCTCATTGGACTCTGAAAGAAAATATTCTTTCCTCGCGAGTTTAGCAATATACTCGTCATCGTCCAATCGAATCAACTGCGTTTTCAGTTGTTCTTGCTGTTCTTTTAAATCCTCTAGCGTAGCCATTGCTTGAGCTTTTTCCTTATGTTTGGCTGCCAGGATTTCTTTTTGACCGGCATTCATATTGAATAAACTTCCAGCAACTACACAGACGATGACAAAAAATACGGCCAACCGATTACGCAAGCGTTTTTGTTGTGCTTTTTTGAAATTTTCTTTTTTTTGCATAGAGCGCACATAGTCTGTATCGATTGATGTCACATTCTTTGTTGAAGGCTTCTGTGTTTTTTTCATGGCGCACACACCTTTCTGGCGTAGTTCTACTATTGCACTCTATTATATAGTACTCTGCATTTATTTTGAAGGAATTTCCCTATGTTCTTTACTAATCTCAGAAACGGTGATGTGATGAATGACAGAATAGAGACAATTACATAGAAGATCCGTTGAATCGTTAGGTAGACAAGACGAATGATGAGCCAAATCGGCCTAAGCACCACAAGTAACAGTAGTCTACCTACGAATCTCATAGGATGATGGAAGATGGTTGCATACAATAACAAGCCACTAACCTGTGCAACGGGGTCATACATTCTCCATGCCCCGTCGCGTACCATCATTAATACCCAAAACGACATAATGCCTAACATAATCCAGATAAGGCATTCAAACCAGAATGCCCATCTTCTAATGAACGAACGTTTATCGCACCCGGCGACAATGGTTCCGAATAAATCCAGTACAATTCCAGCAGTAATTCCTGTCCCGATCATCGCCAACAGACTGAAGAACTGGACGGATAGGCTCATCCGAATAGTTTATGGAGGAAATTGCGTGAGCCTGCTTCTTCGTCATCGTATTGAAGTGTTTGGACAGTGCCTTCAAGCGTTAGTAGGCCCTTGTCCACATCTAGATGTACGATACGCAGTTCCTCCCCACGGATTTGCAGTACGCCTAGCGATGTTCTAACGAGAAATTCCTCCTGGTCAAAGCGATCGATCGTTTTTACGGATGTGAGGTCCATTCTTTTGCGATTGCGCATCGTCACTACGTGGTCTCCTGATGGAATAGTATACATGGAGCTGTCTGTTTGAATCTGCATATGCGTCCCCCTTCTCTAGTACGTTCCCCTTATCATATGCAGAGGCTTGGCCAAACATGACAAGCCGTTTTTAAGTTGAGGTGCAAATTCTATATTCTAACCCCTTTCGTTTGTCCCTTTGTTAATTAGTTTGCCTCTTCATCATCCACAAACTCAGGCTCCACTTTCTCTAAGCGCTCTTCACTGGTGATTGTGTACATACCTGCTGCATCTTCTTTTTTCGTTGACGTCTTCAGCTCATTTATCGTAGCATTGACGATCTTTTGGCCGAAACGGATTGAAAGTTCATCACCTGGTTTGATAACGGAAGATGCCTTAGCTACTTTTCCATTAATCGTAATTCTACCTTGGTCAGCCACTTGCTTTGCAAGCGTTCGGCGTTTAATAAAGCGTGATACTTTTAAAAACTTATCGAGTCTCATTTAGTTTCTTCCTTTCGTTTGGCCTGTTGCCAGAATTCTTCTAGTTCGTCTACTGTATAACTTTCAAATTTTCCACTTCCTAGTTTCACGGATTGCTCTACGGACTGGAAACGGGATTTGAATTTTTCGTTGGCGTGCCACATGGCTTCTTCTGGTGAGAGTTTCAAGAACCTTGCGATGTTGACGATGGTGAACAATACGTCCCCGAGCTCGTCTAGCTGTTGCTCCGGTCCACCACTTTTTACTTCTTCCTGAAACTCTTGCCACTCTTCCTGGAACTTGTCGAAAGCTCCATCTATAGATGGCCAGTCAAACCCCACTTTGGCTGCAGTCTTTTGGTAATTATAAGATGTCAGCAAGGACGACGCCAAACGTTCTTGTCCTTCTAACAGCGTAGGCGGTTTAGGTTTTTCCTGATCCTTGATGGCTTGCCAGTTCGTCAACACTTCTTCAGTTGTATCAGCTTGCGTTTGCGCAAATACGTGTGGGTGACGACGTATCATTTTAGCCCCTACAGTTTCGAGTACGTCTTCCATCGAGAAGTACCCATTGTCTTCACCGATTTGTGCATGTAGAAAGACTTGTAGTAAAACATCTCCCAGTTCTTCGACAATAGCGTCATCATCTTCTTCGTCGATGGCCTGGATCAATTCATAGGATTCTTCAATTAAATAACGCTTTAAAGATTCATGCGTTTGCTCGCGATCCCAAGGGCAGCCGTTCGGTCCACGTAACGTTGCGATGATCTCCCTGAACGAACTCCACTCTTTTAGTCGTTGTTGGTGATCAGGTAGTGGCGGGACATATACAGTCGTTAGATTATTCAATGTTACTGTACGATCAAGCTCAAACAATGGTATTTCAGTCAATTTTTCATCTTGGGAACCAGCTGACGTAACAATGGTGACAACGTGATGATCCGGATATTTCTCCATCAAAGACAATTTCACATCTGAAGCGACGAATGCGTCATACACTTGTCCTATTAATACGTGCTGATCCATCCGTACATCGTCGCGTTTCATGTCAGTCCCATCCAGCAACTGAAACCCTTCAATCGGATCAATACGCAATGCTGTAAAAATCGGATCTAAAAAGCTACTACCACCTGCGATACGAAGTTCAATATCACCTGTACGTTCTTTTTCAATTAACAGTTGGACTGTACGTTCCGCTACGAGCGGGTGGCCTGGCACAGCGTATGTAATCGACTGATGCGTACTCAGTTCAAGAAGTTTATCAACAATTTGCTGATAGACGTCTTCAAATGCATCATTTGCTTCATAGATTGAATCAAAACTTTTCATCTTTATTCCTTCCGAACGCAATTCTGCAACGACAGGATGTTCTTCCGTACGAATATAGAGATGTTCCGCTTGTTTCAATAATCGGTACGTGCCTAGCGACAATTGTTCTAAATCACTAGCGCCAAGTCCGATAACAGTTATTTTGTTCACACAATTCACCTTCTATTTTTAGTTAGCCATAGTTGAGCAGTCGCCAATCGTTTTCCAAAAGGCAGTAAGTACCACTCTTTTTCTTTCATTATACGTGATTTCAAGATGACGAAAAGGAATATGATTGCTCCAATTGTGACAGCAGACAATGCAGTGAACATTGAGCTAGTGCGTGAAGATAATCCATCAAATAGCCATGAATCGGCTAGTAGCATCCAAGGAATCAATACCCCCGCCATTGCCACGCCGGCGATAATGAGCACGACATAAAACCGCCGCGAAGCCAGTGGGAACTTCCAAAACTTCTTAAAGTAGAGAATCAATAACACAGCAACGACTGCGAATGAAATAGCGCCTGATGCAGCGGCACCTTCAATTCCATACTGGCGAACCATCAATGGTGTAGTTGACAGTTTTAGTACGATTCCAAGCAGCATGAGTAGCAACGGCCCACGCACTTTACCACTTCCTTGAAGAATTGCTGTTAGCGGTAAAATAATCGACAACCAGAATATCTGTATACAGAAGATGATTAGCGCAACAGAGCCTGCCCGCGATTGAAACAGCATTTCATTGACGAAAGGAAGTACGAGAACCAATCCGATCGTCGCTGCCCAACCGAATAAAATAGAGGCCCGAAACGTCAAGCTAATGAACGGTAAGGCACTCCGTCCATCATTTTTAGTTGCATGGTGCGCAATTAACGGCACGAGTGCTAGCGCCAATGTAGACGCAAGCAAAATGCCCATTTGCGCAAGCGGCTGTCCCCTATCGTAAACACCTTTCATTTCCATGGCGGTCTCACTCATTGCCCCCGCCTCGACTAATGCGTTATAGATTGTAAAAGAGTCTACCAATTGAAATACCAGTAAAATTAATGAACTTGCACTGACTCCAATGCTAATCTTGGTCAAATCTTTCATCACTTGCCATGGCTTTACAGTAGCTACCGCTAAACTTTCCCGTTGTAGGAAGAACCAAGTTAGGATCAAAACACCTACCACTTCTCCTGCAAACGCCGCCCACATCGTAATTTCCCCTATTTTATAAAGTGATGTTCCTGCACGTATCGCGAACCACGTACCTGCAAGTACGATGATCACCCTGAATAACTGCTCCGAGACGTTGGAAATCGCTACAGGTATCATTTGCCCCTCTGATTGAAAGACGCCCTTTAGTACAGCTAGAAACGGAAGTACGAGAACGATGTACGCACCGGCCTGCAAAACGGGCGCTAATGCGGTATCGCCCATTAGTTCAGCAAAGAGAGATGAACCTGAACGCAATACTAGAAAGGTTCCTCCTGACAAAACGAGAAGATATACGAGTGACACACGTAAAATCCCACGTGCTTCTCCGGGGTTTTTGCTTTCTGCAAGCATTTTAGACACCGCGACAGCAAAACCCGAAGACGTCCAAACGATAAATATTCCGATAAACGGATACACTTGCTGATAAATATAGAACCCTTTATCTCCAACTAAGTTTTGAAATGGCACACGATAGACCGCGCTCAGCACTTTGACGATGATGGCGGCAATAGTTAGAATCGATGCACCTTTCATAAACGACTTCATATTCCATTTAGTCAACGCCATATACGCGCCTCTTTCATTTCAATGATGATTTCTAGTATACCATTTCATCACGTCAGAATAGGCGTGTGACCGCAATCAATAAAATAATCACTCCACTCATGAATGTTCCGAACTGCCCTACTGACATCTTGCCAACCCGCACGCCTGCCAGTCTTTCGCCCAGTCCTACGCCAATTGACAATGTAATATAACTACCGACAGCCGCTGATAATGCGATAGCAATCGGCGACAATGTTAGAAGACCTGCTCCGACACCGTTCGTTAGTGCATTTGCGGAAAGCGCGATACCAAGCAGTAAAGCTTCTCCAACGCTAATATGCGAAGATCCGTCAAAATCCATTTTTTCCGGTTCACTAAATACATTTGCTTGATGTTTACTTGTTTGACGAAAGGCAATAACCATAATACGTATTCCGATTATGCTAAGTACAGCAAATGCTATCAGATCAGGTAGTATGCCCGGTAACATTTCAGCCAGCCACGCACCTGCGACAATGCCAATCAAACTAAAGATAAAACAAATTGCCGCAATGAGTGCATTCGATGTAAATGGAATCCGGACTTGCTGCACTCCATAAGAAAGTCCAACTCCAAAGTTATCAATGCTCGATGAAACTGCAAAGCCTACAATCAGTAGCCAAGTCATTTCGCTCCCCCATTTGGTTTTATCATACTATACGTGCACAATGAGGCAGGCGTGTGTGCGCTAGGCGCGTAATTGAACCGGACTATTCCATGAACGTGGGTAGACTGTGGGATAAATATAGATAGTTGGGGACTAGTCTAGGTATCCACTACAAACTACGGGTAATCTGGGACTACATTATGGGTACTTCCTAATTTTTTGACATGTAATTACACGTTTACAGTCGGGATCGAATAAGTTCATAGATGCTTAGAGCGGTTACCAAATAAGTATGATCGATTACAGATTATGATAGAGCGCTTTTGAAGGTGGATAGAGCGGTATTTGCACAGTATAGGACGCTTAACCATGATCTATGAGCGCTTGCAAGAATTTATGAGCACATCTACCTTGCACTTGTTTCTAGTCTGTAGGCCAATAACCAACAGTCCAACCAGAACGTCAAACAACGCCCCCGTCCGCCTCAACCACTCACTTCACAAATTAAAAAACGTCTTCCCTATACGTGATAGGAAAGACGGGTCTCTATTCATCTTCATCTGGGTGTAGGCAAAACCATTTCCTTCGCAACAGATACACCTGTACGCATCGCTGCCTTTCCTACTGCGTGTGCAACAATTGTAGGAATACGATCATCAAATGGATCCGGAATGATGTAATCATCACGTAGGTCCTCATCTTTGATCAAATCAGCAATCGCATATGTTGCTGCAAGTTTCATCTCTTCATTGATCTCAGTTGCTCTAACATCTAGTGCTCCACGGAAGATACCAGGGAATGCCAAGACATTGTTGACCTGGTTAGGATAATCGGAACGGCCTGTCGCAATAATACGTACGCCATACTCATCTGCCAATTCGGGCTTTAACTCGGGCATTGGATTTGCCAGTCCGAATACGATAGGATCTGTATTCATTAGCGCTATCAATTCCTTCGTCAGCAAGTTCGCAACAGATACACCAACAAATACGTCAGCACCCTCCATTGCAGCCTCTAATGAACCCTCTATTTTTTCGAGGTTTGTGATGCGTGACATTTCATGCTTAATGTCATTCATCGCATTCTCACGACCTTCAAAAATAATCCCTTTGGAATCGCACATAATAATGTTTTTGAAGCCCATATTCAACAATAGTTTCGTAATTGCAACTCCAGCGGCACCTGCGCCATTTAAAACAATTTTTACATCTTCTTTTTCTTTTCCTACTACTTTTAATGCATTAAGTAAACCCGCACCTACTACAATTGCCGTTCCATGCTGATCATCATGGAAGATTGGAATATTACATTCTTCACGCAATCTACGTTCAATTTCGAAACAACGTGGAGCCGAAATATCTTCAAGGTTTACAGCGCCAAATGTCGGGCTCAAAGCTTTTACGATATTGACAATTTCATCTACATCTTTTGTATCCAGACAAATTGGGAATGCGTCAACCCCTGCGAATTGCTTCAGCAATAGAGCTTTCCCTTCCATTACCGGCAAAGCTGCTTCAGGGCCGATATCTCCGAGACCTAGAACAGCCGTTCCATCTGTTACAACTGCAACCAAGTTCCCTTTGATTGTATAGTCATATGCAAGTGATGGATCATGAGCAATTTCTACACAGGGTTCAGCAACTCCCGGTGAGTACGCCAAACTCAAATCCTCTTTATTCTCTAGTGGAACTTTCGAAACCACTTCCATTTTTCCATTGTGAATTTGATGCATGTGTAAAGAAGATTTGTATTTCCTGTTCATAATATCGCTCTCCCTGTCTGGTTTTTTATTGTTCATTCGTGTTGGTAGTGATTATAAGCGCAAATGCGAAGTAATTACAAGCATCAATTTTTTATTAACTCCAAAAATTGAAAATTCGTAAGCGGTTACATTGCTTTTGCCTCGGGTTTTTCAGGACTTAAAAAAATTCCGAAAAAAGTTTTGACTTTTATGCCTTTTCGTAGTATGTGAAACCTTTCACTTTTCAATTTATGCCTTGTGAAGCCTTTCACTAAAGGCTTTTGTGAAAAGCTTCACGTATAGAAAAGTGATGCTAAAAAGCGGTGTCTGAATGTAGTATGTGAAAGATTTCACTTTTAATGTGTTGAAATATAGCGACTTGTATTTTATGTCATACGAACCAAGTTAGGAATTATATGTAAGATAAATCATTGCCTACCTACCAATTAATAGGTTAAAAAATGTCCCTTTACATGTCATGACTCTGATAATTAGATGCACAATTTAATTTTTAGTAAATTACACTTCAAAAAAACTCACACTAGATTCATCTAGTGTGAGTTTTAAATAAAAACTTAATATTTATATTAAATTCGTTTAGCTTTCCATCTGTTTTGACAGGAAGTTGGCTGCTGTTTCTGCCGCTTTTTGCTCGACCTCTCCGACAAAATGAACTTTTGATAGCAAATAGACCGCACCGATTGCATCGCCATTTGTAATGATTGGTACAATACAATAAGACTTAATCTGCTCTACTTGACCTGGCACCCATTCTACCGTCTTCTCATGCTTTTCCGTGACAGTAGATCGGCCGTTCAGGATTTCTTCGCATATCGGGGCTAACTGTCTGTTCATATAATCCTTTTTTGCAAGACCTGCTACCGCAAGCATCTCATCACGATCACTGATTAGTGTAGGTGTACCAATTGTTTCGTAAAGTGATTCTGCATATTCTGCCGCAAATTCGCCAAGCTCTGAAATAGGTGAATACTTCTTTAAAATGACTTCCCCTTCTCGATCAGTGAATATCTCCAAAGGGTCCCCCTCACGAATGCGAAGCGTCCTTCTAATTTCTTTTGGTATAACTACTCTTCCCAAGTCATCAATCCTGCGGACAATACCCGTTGCTTTCATGTATAATGCCTCACTTTCTCGAAATTAAATGTATTTCTGAGAATAGTATGCATCAACATTGGTCATTTTATGCAATCGAGGTGTTACAAGGCATCTGTAGATTCTACTTCCTTTGCTGTTTCTTGCATTATGTGTACCATATCTTCTACCATGTCGAATTCCGTAAACTGATTAGATTTTTTTTCGTTCACGGTTACGGTTATTTGTCCATTGTCAATCGTCAGTCCAACCGCATGACCAAACTTCAATGAATGTTCCATCAGTTTTGCACCGTCAGCACGGGCTGTTCCCTCTGCTGACAAGCGGATCTCCACTATCCCTTGTACATTTTTAATGGATACCACGCCAGCATCACGCCCCCACGCTTTCATACGTCCAACGCGGAGCAATAAGTCGGCTTCGAATGGCATATCACCGAAACGGTCGATCATTTCGTCAACAAGCTCTAGATAATCCTTATCGCCTGTAATTGCTTTAACACGTTTATACATTTGGATTTTTTGATAACCATCTTGGATGTATGACTCAGGGAGATATGCATTGATCGGCAAGGAAATTTCGACATCCGCCTTGTCTTCTTTCACGACACCTGTCTGTCTTTCTTCAATCGCTTCTTGTAGTAATTGCGAATACAAATCGAAACCAACAGAGTCAATGAATCCATGTTGTTGTGAACCAAGTAAATTACCTGCTCCCCGAATAGATAGATCACGCATAGCAATTTTAAACCCCGAACCGAGCTCAGTGAACTCTTTGATTGCCTGTAAGCGATTTTCCGCAACTTCCGTAAGCACTTTATCGCGCTGATAGAGCATATAACTATATGCCACGCGATTGGAACGACCGACCCGGCCACGTAATTGATAAAGCTGTGAAAGTCCCATGCGATCTGCATCATGCACAATCAACGTATTGACGTTCGGAATATCGATTCCGGTTTCAATAATGGTCGTTGTAACAAGCACGTCAAATTCCCCTTGGAGAAAACTTAATATTACCGCTTCGAGGGCGGCCTCCCCCATCTTACCATGAGCAGAGGCGATTCGCGCTTCAGGTACCAAGTCACGAATTTCCTGAGCTTTGCGATCCATATCTTCTACACGATTATATAAATAGAAAACCTGGCCGCCACGCCCCATCTCCCGTTCAATCGCCTCACGAACGAGTGCCCCCATTGTGCTCCATGACATATGTTTGGACAGGGAAACGATTGGCCGGCGGTGTTTCGATTACGGATAAATCGCGCACCCCGACCATCGACATATGCAAAGTCCTCGGGATCGGTGTTGCAGTTAATGTCAGTACATCTACGTTATTTTTCAATTGCTTCAATTTTTCTTTATGCGTCACACCAAAACGTTGCTCTTCATCAACTACGAGAAGCCCAAGATCCTGATAGACTACGTCCTTCGACAATAAGCGATGTGTACCGATGACAACGTCAACAGTCCCCGCTTTCAACCCTTTGATCGTTTCGTCCTGCTCTTTCTTAGTACGAAAACGATTCAATAATGAAACCGTCACAGGATAATCTGCGAAACGCTCTTTCATCGTCTCGTAATGTTGCTGTGCCAATATCGTAGTCGGCACTAAGAACGCCACTTGTTTACCGTTCGTGACCGCCTTAAAAGCTGCACGGATTGCGACTTCTGTTTTCCCATACCCTACGTCACCGCATAATAATCGATCCATAGGTCGTATACGTTCCATATCTTTCTTAATTTCCTCTATGGATTGTAACTGGTCCTGCGTCTCTTCGTAAGGAAAAGCATTTTCGAATGAACGTTGCAAGTCATCATCTTCACTGAAGGCAAAACCTTTTTCCGCTTCTCGTCTGGCATATAATTTGATCAAATCATCCGCAATATCCTGAATAGCCGCTGTTACTTTACGTTTAGTTTTTACCCAATCCGTGCCGCCAAGTTTATGTAGCTTTGGCTCTTTCTCTCCAGTAGCAACGTACTTTTGAATCAAATCAATTTGATCCGCGGGCACGAAAAGCTTATCTTCACCGCGATAACGAATATCTAGGTAATCTTTCTGGATCCCTTTAACATCCAATGTAACGACGCCATAATATTTTCCAATACCATGATGAACGTGGACGATATGGTCGCCTGGCTTGATCTCTGAATAGCTTTTGATCCGTTCAGCATTCGTTAGTTTAGGGGGACGTGCTTTGCGTTTTGGTTTGCCAGTAAACAATTCCGCGTCTGTAATGACAGCAAGTTTCTGGAACGGTAATTCAAAGCCTACTGATAAATCCCCTTCTATAATGGATAACACACCGTCTTTACTCGGCTTGCCGTCTATCGCTGCTTCTATATCATACTCTCGTAAAATATCTTGGATTGTCTTCATTCTCTCGGTTGACGAAGCCAAGAGAAACACATTATAGTTCCCCAGTCGCCAACGCTCAATCTCACTTTTCAATAAAGGCATTTGACCATGAAACTGTTGCATTGGCTTACAAGAAATTGAAATAGACTTCTTAATAGTGAAGCCAGGTACTGAGCGTGTAAACAAAGATAAGTAGAGTTGCTGCTGTTTAACATTTTCAAGTACTTGCTCGTATTTCCACGCCAGCTTCGTGTCATGCAACATTTTTCCATCTTCGAGCATCGCTAGCTGGTATTCTTGCTCCTCCGACTCCAATGTAGCTACAGACTCTTGTATTCTCCCCAATTCGTCAAATATTATGACACCATTAGCGGGAAAGTAGTCCGTTAACATGGTATTAGCACCAGAAGAAAATGAAGCATATTTCTTTATTGTGTCTGGCACTATCCCGTCTTTCATCATGCTGATATCTTGCATGATGGTCATCAATAATTGCTGCTGTAATTCTTCACTTTTGATTTTGGTCAAGCTTTCACCAAGCGCTTGCTCCACTTTTTGCGAAACTTGCTGTAATTCTTCAGGCGTCCAGATAAATTCTGTCGCTGGCAATAACGTAATAGATTCTAATTTTCCAGTTGAACGTTGATCTTCTGCGGAAAATGTACGAATGGAATCAATTGTCGTATCGAATAACTCAATACGAACAGGTTCTGCCATTGTGAGCGGATAAATATCCAATATTCCACCGCGTAACGCAAATTCACCCGGTGCACTCACCAGGTCTTTTCGTATATAGCCCATAGCTACTAAGTTCTCTAGCCAGACACCTATATCAATCTCTTCGTCCGTTGAAGCTGTGACGTAGTGTGTCAACCACCGTTTCTTTGAGGGCAACAATTTGCGCAAACCTGCAACAGGTGTGATATAAATACCACTACCTACACGCGCCATGTGATCCAATGTATCAATCCTGCCAGCACGTAATTCATAACTTGCAAATGAAAAGTCAGCGGCAACAAGTTCTTCTGCCGTATATAAGTGAATATGTTCATCATCAACCAATTTGCTTAAGTCTTCATACGTTCGCTGTGCTTGAAGCATATTTGGTGAAACAATTAAGACAGGGCGTGTCAATGATTGCTGAATCAATTTAAAGAAAATCGCTTTGGATCCACCTGCAAGACCTGTGATTAACTGCTGATCCCGCCCATCTTCCAGATCGTTCAGCAAGCCTTGAATCTCTTTCTCTTCTAGAAAAAGCTGTTCTATTACTCCCACTCAACTACTCCTCCTTATCTATTGACTAAGTGTATCTATCTATTGAACAGAATGCTTTATGCACAAAAAGCTTTGGCTATCAGCGCCAAAGCATCTGTTACTTATTGTAACCATTTTTTTAAGGTGTAATAATCCGGGAACGTCTGCAATGATTGCTCACAGTGTTCACAAATACATCGTATATGCAGACCACCATCCCGATCTACGGACAAAAATGTACTTTTATCTGCATCGTCTATTTGACTTAGCGTATCCTTTGCCGATTCGAATGGAATGGAGCCGATCTCCGTATGACAGTGATTGCAAGAATAACGGATCATATTCTCTTCACCTTCCTTTTTCAAAGTATAGGCAAAGAATTAATGTATTATGCTTATCCGTTAAATTTATTCATCACTTCAAGAAATGGTTTCTTTTTCGTTGTCCATTCTTCACAGGCATCTGCACTCTTTTGTATCGCGTCTTCAATCAACGGTTGCTCGTCCTTGCTAAAAGGAGATAGTACATAGTCAGCGACCTTCATACCGCCAGTAGGACGATCGACGCCTATACGAATGCGGTTGAATTCAGATGTACCTAAATGTGCAATGAGTGATTTCATACCATTGTGACCGCCTGCACTTCCTTTTTGACGAAGTCGGATCTTTCCCGCTGGTAAATCTAAGTCATCGTATAACACAACGATCTCGTTATCATTCACTTCAAAATAATCTGCTAGAGGTCGGACGCATTCTCCAGACAAGTTCATGTAGGTCATCGGTTTTAATAATATCGTTTTACCTTCAGTCGTATGGACAGTTGTAAATTGCCCATTGAACTTTTGCTGGAATGGTGGAGCTTGCCAACGTTCAGCCAATTCGTCAATGACTTGAAAACCAATATTATGCCGCGTGTTTTCATATTTTTTCCCGGGATTTCCGAGACCGATTAGTAATTTCATGTTCTTCTCTTCCTTTTCTAAATGATATATATATACATAGAAAAGGAGCGCACGATTCAAACACGTGCGCCCATTTTGTAACTTATTTCTCTTCTTTATCTTCGCCAATTACTTCCGGCTCAGCTTCAGTGCTTTCAGTTGCTTCGTCTAGTGCTTCTAATTCTTCTTCAGTACGTGGAGCGGAAATAGTTACTAATCCCACTTCGTCTTCAGTCACGATTTCAAACTTCACTTTGTCGCGAATATCGCCAACAAGAATTGTTTCGCCAATTTCAAGTTCTGAAACGTCTACATCGATATGTTCAGGAATGTCAGATGGCTTTACGCGAATTGTAACTTCCCATACCGGTTGTTGAATGGTACCGCCTGCCTTTTCACCTGGCGCGTCTCCAACAAGGTTAATCGCTACGTCTACTTCAAGCTCTTCTGTCATATTGATCGCCAAGAAGTCAGCGTGCGTAAGGAAACCAGTTAATACGTCAGACTGATAATCGTTTAAGACAACATTTACATCTTTGTCGTCAACAGTCAATTTGATTACACCGTTTCTTCCTGTTTCACGAAGTGTGTCTAGAAGATCTCGTTCTTTTACTGCGATTGGCGTGCTTTCTGTTTTATAACCATATACTACGGAAGGAATCCATCCGCTTTTTCTTAATTCGCTTACTGTCTTCTTGTCAGTTTGTCTTAAGTTCGACTTAATTGTACTCATTTGTATAGTCCCCTATCCTATTAAAAAGTTTTTTTCACATCTTTGGATATTCAATATCAGAAGATATCAGTTAACTTATTATTACTCAAATAGTGTACTTACAGACTTGTTCTCAAACACACGAATGATTGCAGATGCTAACAATGGCGCAATCGACAGCTGTTTAATTTTTGGAGATTGTTTACTTTCCGGCAATTTAATAGAATTCGTAATGACTAATTGCTTGATTTGAGAATTATTGATGCGTTCAATTGCTGGTCCTGACAAAACAGGATGTGAACAACAAGCATACACTTCTTTTGCTCCACTTTCAATTAGGGCGCTCGCGGCAATTGTTATAGTACCGGCTGTATCAATAATATCATCAATTAGAATAGCCGTTTTTCCTTCTACATTGCCAACGATATTCATCACTTCCGCTACATTTGGACGCGGACGACGCTTATCAATTATCGCAATAGGTGCCTTCATACGATCTGCCATTTTACGTGCACGCGTCACACCGCCATGGTCAGGTGAAACGATAACAAGATCATCGCTCGCTAATCCTTGACTCTGGAAGTACTCCGTTAGGATGGGTTCTGCAATCAAGTGATCAATTGGAATATCGAAGAACCCTTGAATTTGTGGTGCATGTAGGTCTACCGCGATTACACGGTCAGCGCCTGCTTTTTCTAGTAAGTTTGCAACTAGTTTAGCCGTTATAGGTTCACGTGAACTCGCTTTACGGTCTTGGCGTGCATATCCATAATAAGGCATGACCACGTTAATCGTACGTGCAGATGCACGCATTAAGGCATCTAGCATTATGAGAAGTTCCATTAAGTTGTCGTTAACCGGATTAGAAGTGGATTGAATGACAAACACTTCACAGCCACGGATGCTTTCATCGATGTTGATCTGAACTTCCCCGTCACTAAAACGTTTGACTGAGAGCTTGCCGAGCGGAAGCCCGACTTGATCTGCTACTTCTTTAGCAAGTGGTTCATTCGCAGTTAAAGAAAAGATTTTCAGTTTGTTGTTTGGATATTGATTTGCCATGATGGCCCTCCTGTTGGTTGGGTAAGATTAGTTTTTTACGTATCCTTCTTTATTCTCTTGCCGAACACGTCCAATTGCAAGTGAATTTTCCGGGACATTTTTTGTGACTGTGGACCCCGCTGCCACAATCGCATTCTTTCCTATCGTGACCGGTGCGACCAAGTTGGCATTGCAGCCAATAAAGGCATTGTCTTCTATCTCTGTTTTGTGCTTGTTTTTACCATCGTAATTAACTGTAATCGTACCACAGCCAACATTAACATTCTTACCTATTTCTGTATCCCCTATATAACTAAGGTGGGAAACTTTACTAGCGTCACCAAGCTGAGACTTTTTCACCTCAACAAAATTGCCTACTTTTACATAGTCACCGAGCTGTGTTTCTGGACGCAAGTGCGCAAATGGACCGACTGCTGTCTGACTTCCAACTGTACTATCACGAACAACTGATGAATGAATCGTCGTGTTGTCACCCACTGTACTGTTTTGGATGTGACTGTTCGGACCAATGACACATTGTGATCCAATTTTCGTGGCGCCCTCAATGAGTACACCAGGTTGGATGATAGTATCACGTCCAATTTCAGCCTCCGCACTAATTACTGTCTGATCAGGACTAATAATTGTAACGCCGTTGCGCATATGCTTCTCCGCAATCAATTGACGCATATTTCTTTCTGCTTGTGCCAGCGCTACACGGTCATTGACACCCAGCGTTTCATGGAAATTCGGCGTCGTATAGGCTGAAATTCGCTGTCCTTCAGATTTTAAAATCCCCAATACATCTGGAAGATAATACTCTCCTTGCGCATTTTCGTTATTCACTTTTTTCAGTGTATCGAATAACACGCGATTGTCGAAGCAGTAAGTGCCTGTATTAATTTCCTTAACGAGACGCTCTTCGTCATTCGTGTCTTTATGTTCTACGTTTCGCATTACGTCACCGTTCTCCGCACGAATGATACGGCCATAACCCGTTGGATCATCTGCTATTGCAGTAAGTATGGTCGCCTTCGCTTCCGTTTCATGGTGGTGTGCAAGAAGTGCTGCCATTGTCTCGGTACTGATTAACGGTGTATCACCACAGACGACGAGCGTAGTACCTTCAAGATCCGCAAGTACCCTCTCAGCTTGTTGCACGGCATGTGCTGTGCCCAACTGTTGTGTCTGTAGCGCATATTCGCTTTTGTTACCCAGCGTCTGCTCTACCACCTCGGCGCCATGACCGACGATCGTGACAATCCGATCCGAGTTGAGCTCGCGAATGTGGTCGATCACGTGCTCTACCATCGGTTTGCCACAGACTGGATGAAGCACTTTATAAAGATCCGACTTCATTCGCGTGCCCTGTCCTGCTGCTAGGACGATCGCATATGTATTTGTCATCTGTCAGCCTCCATCCTTGTTTGATAAATTCATAATTGACTATATCGGAAATGACTGTTTTTTTCAAGCATATCCCCTTGACAATTGCATAACTTTATTTTATGATTGTTGATCTTTTTGCGATTATATTGGTATAGAAATAATAGTGGTAGGTAAATATAGATAGAGCGTTCAAATGCAGACAATTGGGAGTGGTGGGAATTTAAGAGTTCATGGGGATGGAAGCTCCGTCTCAACCGATCAGTCTGATTCCCTTCTCTATCCCACTGCCAGCTTCTCCACTTCTATTTCAAGACGATAAAAAGGCCATCGAATAGATGGCCTTTTTATGAATGTGAAGTATGGAAACGCTTTCCCAAACATTATGAAATTATAGAACAGCCTCTTGCAATTCCCCTTGCTGTTCGTCTACTTGATGATAAGCTGCCAGGATGGACTCCTGTACTTTTGTTCGTGCATCTGAATTAATCGGATGCGCCACATCGCGGAACTCCCCATCCGGTGTGCGTTTGCTCGGCATGGCCACAAATAATCCGTCATTCCCCTCAATGACTCGGATATCATGGATGACAAATTGATCGTTAAGCGTAATGGAAGCAATTGCTCTCATCCTACCTTCTGTGTCTACCTTGCGTAATCTCACATCTGTGATTTCCATTTTCCCCACTCCCTTGTTGTCATTTTCACACTAAACGTATTCTAGGTTAGTTGGTATGATTACTTTGTTAACCATAATACTGGTGCTGATTCTATAATACTATTTTTTACCTCGAATGAAAATAGAATCTTTTGTGAATTTTTAAAACTCGTATATTCCTATACACTTTTAGCTACTTTCTACCTACTATTTTTTTGCTAACGAGAAAAACCCGCCCTGATCTAGACTCTGTCAGGGCGGGTATCACATTCAATTACTTACAAATTGCAATCGCTTCGATTTCTACTCGTACATCTTTGGGAAGACGGGCCACTTCCACTGTCGAGCGGGCCGGTTTATGCTCTCCGAAGTGTTCTTCATAAATGGCATTTAGTGCTCCAAATTCATTCATATCTTGTATAAATACTGTGGTTTTAATGACTTGTTGTAAACTTGACCTCGCTTCCTCAAGTACTTTACCCAAGTTTTGAAGAACTTGGTTTGTCTGCGCCTCTATTCCGCCACTTACTACTTCACCAGTAAGCGTCAAAGGAATCTGTCCTGACGTGTACACTACCCCGTTCACTTTTACTGCTTGTGAATAAGGTCCAATCGCCTGTGGTGCATTTTCCGTTTTTACATACTCCATAATTCATTCCCGCCTCTCGTGAAATAATTCCCTTCTTCCAACTCAATCTTACGGCGCTTCTCATCCACTGCATGTAATTTCACTAATGAAAGATAATCGTCTACCAGTACTTCCTCAAGATGTTCGGCCTCTACTAAGACTGCTACACCGCCAAGTTCGCAGTTGAATTCCTCCAGTAGGCTTTTCATGCCTTGCATGGTACCGCCCACTTTCATAAAGTCGTCTGTTAACAATACTTTTTGACCGCTCTGCATACTTCTCTTTGACAGCACCATTGTTTGGATTCTGCGGGCAGAACCAGATACGTAATTAATGCTGACGGTAGGACCTTCCGTCACTTTGCTGTCCCGTCTAACCACGATGACAGGCACGTTTAAATGACGTGCTATCGCGTGGGCAATCGGAATACCTTTTGTTGCGACTGTCATGATTGCATCAATTTCTCTATCAAAGAAAGCTGTCGCAATTACCTTACCGATTCGATCAAGAAACCGGGGATTTCCCAATAAGTCAGTCATATACAAATAACCGCCAGGAAGTAATCGATCCGATTTTCGTAGTTCATTCATTAATGAATGAATAACTTCCTTTGTCTCCTCACGGCCGGCTAACGGAATATATTTAATACCGCCAGCAGCACCTGAAATCGTCACTAAACGACCCGTGCTACTCTCTTCAAATGTCTCTTTCAAAATACCAAGATCTTCACTAATTGAGGACTTGGCCGCTGAATACCGGTTCGAAAAAAACGTCAAAGAAATGAGTGTGTGCGGATTCTCCAGCAAATGACGTGTCATATCGACAAGCCTTTCACTTCTTTTCCATTTCATATAATACCGACTCCTAAACCCGAATGTTTTATAAGTAGGTTATCATAATCGTCCGGCATTAATCAACTACAATAGGTTCTCCAAGCATACGCACGGCATGTACGTCCTGACAAAACCCTTTCAACGCATTGACAATTTTCGGTACACGCGATTCATGTTTCACCAGCCCAAATACCGTTGGGCCACTACCGCTCATTAAAACCGCATCCGCACCAAAACGCTCCATTTGTCCTTTGAGTGTGACAACTTCTTCATGAAGACTCATCGTTACAGGCTCCAGTACATTCCCTAGTGATGCGCACATCTTGTCATAATCACTTTCTTGCAACGCTTCTATCATACGGTCCGTTTGCGGATGTACGATAGAAGACAAGTTCAACTGACCGTAGATATTTCCGGTCGATACACCGATGGTTGGTTTCGCCAGCACGACCCAGCAGTTAGGTGGAGCAGGTAGATGTGTAATGTCTTCTCCTCGCCCTCTCGCAATTGCAGTGCCACCGTACACGCAAAATGATACATCTGATCCAATTTCCGCACCTAGGGTTGCTAATTCGTCTAAAGTCAAGCCTAGTTCCCATAGACGGTTTAATCCACGAAGTGTCGCGGCTGCATCTGAACTACCGCCAGCTAGCCCCGCTGCAATCGGAATGTTTTTATCCAGAGTAATTTCAACTCCATAATCCAAGCAATAGCGTTTGCGTAATAAATCTGCTGCTTGGTACGCCAAGTTTTTGCGATCATTTGGCACAAATCGATGAGATGACTTAATTGTAATCGCATGATCCGTCGTAGGACATAGCCAGATACGATCGGCTAAATCAACCGTTGTCATAATCATCTCGACATCATGATAGCCATCCGGCCGTTTACTTAACACATCTAATGTTAAGTTGATTTTCGCAGGCGCCTTTTCGTAAATCATGATAAAAGCTCCCTCCCCACTGCATTGTTCCTGCTCATATATTACCACAGAATGAATAGAACATAAGAGGATTAAATAAAAAAGACTTGCAAAAGCTTTGCAGGTCTCTTTGTCACGTGAAATGTCGTACCACAGTTCTGTAGTAGACGATTCCTACAGTTACTTTTGCACGCTTCACATATAATTCGTTATTTACGCAAGATTTTATCCATCGCTTTTCCCTTTGCCAACTCATCAATCAGTTTATCTAAATAACGTATTTCTTTCATCGTTGATTCTTCCATTTCTTCCACTCTAATCCCACATATAACACCTTTGATTAGCGTCCGTGAAGAATTTAACTTAGGAGCCTCCGCAAAGAACGTTTTGAAGTCTGTCTGTTTTTCCAACTGTACTTCCAACTCTTCCTGGTTGTACCCTGTCAACCAACGAATGACTTCATCGACCTCCAGTTTTGTACGTCTTTTTTTCTCTGCTTTGTTAATATAGAGCGGGTACACTTTGGCAAAACTCATTGTATACATTTTATGTGTAGTCATCGTTACTCTCCTATCATCTGTTACTTAGAATGGTTTCTACTTGTAAAATGATGTGCGACAGCAAATCTGCCACATTTCGTCTTGTACTTAAGCGAGGTGACTGTCCGCTCCAAAGATGAATCCATTCGGTACGATTTTGCCTGGCAGCTTCATTACGAATCTCTGCTGTCAATGTGTTCATTATAGGATAATCTGGTAGTTCTTCTTCGTAAGGTTTTATGTCACGGATAAAGGCATTTTGAATACCTCTTGCTGGTTTACCACTAAATACTGATGTGACAACGGTTTGGTCTTCCGTACTTTGGAGAATGGCATCAATATGTTGTATTTTCGCACCGCTTTCAATGACCGTCACAAAGGCAGTTCCCATTTGAACCGCTTGCGCTCCTAGTGTAAGAGCTGCTAAGACACCTCTTCCGTCCATAATTCCTCCCGCAGCAATAACTGGAATCTGTACATGGTCCACTGCTTGAGGAACAAGCGACATCGTTCCGATCATGGAATCACCGAAGCTTCCTGAAAATGTACCACGATGCCCCCCCGCCTCGCTTCCTTGCACCACAACCATATCAACTCCGTATTCCTCATTGATCATAGCTTCTTTCACAGTTGTGGCAGTCCCCATAACGACGATGTTCTCTTCTTTTAATCTTTGAATATTCTCTTTAGATGGCACACCGAATGTGAAACTGCAAACCGCTATCTTCTCCTCTATTAGGACTTCTACTTGTTTATCGAAGTTTGCGCTAGATGTTTGCTTTACTTCCGGCTCGGCTACGTGTAACTCTTCACGATAAGGTCGTAATAATTCATTGGCCTTTTTAATCTTATCTGCGGATACATCTGACGTCTCGGGAATAAACAAATTGACACCGAAAGGCTGATCCGTTAATGCCTTTATCTTCTTTATCGCTTCTCGCATATCTTCTGCCTGCATATAGCCTGCCCCAAGCGTACCCAGACCACCTGCATTGGAAACAGCAGCTATTAATTCAGGCGTGGTCGTACCGCCAGCCATTCCCGCTTGAATGATTGGGTATGTAATTCCAAGTATTTTGGTTACATCGTTTTTATTCCACATCTTTACTAACTCCCCCCCGAAAGATTATGTAGTAGTTTTACCGCTTTTCTCTTTTTCACGTCTCATTACTATTTTATTTCCCAACCAATAACCGATGAAAGCCGTCACGCCCATAAGTCCAATCGATAAAAACGAATTCAAAGCTGGAAAAAACAACTCCTTGATCAAACTTATGATACCGACAAAGACACCGGCGAATAGTGCACGACATATATTTCCTTTCTTCACACTTTCTCCTCCTACAATGACTCTGTGAATCCTAGTATGTATAATGAATATTCACTTCATCATATCGTACATTATAGAAAATTGATGTTCCTACTATCACTCTTAGTAATAAAAAAAGTTGCAAAGCTACTTCACTCCGCAACTCTACTCATTTAATTGTTACTTTATCATCGAATTCGGTAAGTACACTAAATTCGCCGCTGTACTTACATT
Organism: Sporosarcina sp. P34; assembly: GCF_002743375.1. GTDB lineage: Bacteria > Bacillota > Bacilli > Bacillales_A > Planococcaceae > Sporosarcina. Next base: position 32,621 of record NZ_PDZC01000013.1, on the reverse strand, counting down.
ATCATCGTTCACTGTCAATATCACGACATAACCGGTCTTTTCCCATCCTGAATTAAATGTGGTTTCATTGTCAGTATCAGAATAATGATCCACTCCAAATTCACGTTGCGCGTGCTCGTTTAATTCATTGTACATCGCAAACATTTCATCTGAAGTATGGTAATGCTCCTCGCCCTCCATAAAGTCATAGGTTATGAACTGCAATTTGTTGTTTTCGAAGTAGTAAATCAAATCTGTATAGTAATTATACTTTGTAGTTCGATAGATCAATAATCGTTTATTCCCCTCACGTAAATTAGAAAGCAATATTGCCGGTGACTTCGATTCAACACTCATCACTTGAGCCGGGTCCATTCCAAAGTGAATTCCTCTTGTCACCATGACTGGCGGTGCAGGTCGGAATGCAGGATCCATGGCTCTTGCTACGAAAGCAGCAATATGAGACCGGGTTAGTGTTTCATTTGGTTTAAATGTACCGTCTGGATAGCCTGAGGTGATATTTTCAAAAGCCAGTTTACGCACTGCATTATAAGCAGTAGAACCCTTCGATACGTCTTTAAATCGAATATCTTTTTCTTTCGTCAGTTTAAATGCATTCGCAATAAAAGCGGCCATATGTCCACGCGTTACCTTTTGCGTAGGTTTGAAAGTACCGTCTGGATAGCCATTAATAATTCCCGCCTTCACCGCGGAATTGATATAGCCGGAGGAATATCTGCTAGAAGGAATATCCTTAAACTTCGTCTTCGTTTTCTTCCCATCAAGCCCCGTAGCTTTAGCCACCATGACCGCTACTTCTTCACGTGACACTTTGTCATTCAACCCAAAGCGCGCACTAGGTTCAATCACTTTGTTTTCCAATAAATACATAATTGCAGTATAATTCGGATGATTTTTCGGTACATCCGTAAATATCTTAGTGGAAGCCTGTGTTTTGGGAGCTACTGAAAACATTAAAATGAGTACTAGAATTATTGCAAAAACTTTCTTCATACGTGTTGATCCCCTTTTCGCCATAAGATGTAATGACTATATCACGTTCAATAAGAGAAAAGTTGAATACGTTAAAAGACGTTGTTTTACTACACAAATGTACCAAATTCGCTACATGCAAACTCATAATTTGTCTATATACCTTGGCGTTGTTCTATTTTCTAAAAGGCTTAACAGTACACATCTATCACCAACGAATTTCGTAGTCAGAATAAACTTTTCATCATGTGTTGCGCTACACAACACTAAAAAAGGAGTTGAGTATAATATCTTATTTTCATTCAAATTATAAATGGAATTTCTATATATATAGACTTCTAGTAATAGGTATATAGTTATGACTATTATCCATTTTTACCGTTAAAAATTTCTTTTACGCCACATTTTTGTTAATTACGAAAGTAGTCTCCTATATTAGTGCTGTTTTTCAAACATTGATTCTCATAAGAAATGCTTCTATGATGAATCTGTATTGAAACTAGTTATTCCAAACTACAAGGAGGAAGAATAAAATGAGGTTACGAATGCCCCATATAACTATCGCACCTATACTATTCGGTGCATTTTTTGTTATAGTATTTATCTTTTCACTTACAAGTCAAGCCTCTGCACACGGGTATGTAAGCCAACCAGAAAGTCGAGCACTATTATGTAAGCAAGGTGATAATAGGAACTGCGGGAGAATCATATATGAGCCACAGAGCCTAGAAGCACCCGGAAACTTTCCAATTGGCGGTCCAGCCGATGGTAAAATTGCCAGCGCAAATATTTTCTTTGAGTTAGATACACAAACCCGCCTTCGTTGGCACAAGGTCGCAATGAAAAATGGTAATCATCCATTCAAATGGAAATTCACTGCACCACACGTTACAAGTTCATGGGAATATTACATAACACGTACAGGATGGAATACAAACCAACCGTTAAAACGCGCAGATTTTCAGAAGTTTTGTGCAGTAGATGGCAAGAAACAGAAACCCCCTTCCGAAGTGACGCATACTTGCAACTTACCCGAACGTACGGGTTATCACGTAATCCTCGCTGTCTGGAATATAGGTGATACACAGAATGCATTCTATAACGTCATTGACGTAGATTTCGGTGGAAAGCAAGCACTACCAACCGAGTTGGACAAGACTTTGGAGATGACTCCTCTTCTACCTAGCCAACCAGTACCTGAAACGAAGCCAGAAAAAACTACTATCGAGAAGCCCATCCAACAAGTGGTTAAATGGGATAAAGGCATAGTCTATGTTGAGGGAAATCAAGCACGATTTGAAGGTTCTTTATATGAAGCAAAATGGTGGACCCGCGGAGACCTGCCCGGTGATTCGGCTGAATGGAAACTAGTAGAACCTGCCAACTCAGACTTACGCGACTGGAGGATGAAAAACGTCTACACAGTTGGTGAGCAAGTGGTTCACGAGGGTATCGTATACGAAGCACAGTGGTGGACGAGCGGTGACACTCCAGGAAAGAAAGATGTTTGGAAATTCATTAAGATCATTAATGCCAATGTGAAGAACTGGGATAAAAAACTTGTTTATTTAGTAGGAAATCAAGTAATGTATGAAAATAGTTTATATGAAGCAAAATGGTGGACTCGTGGTGATCTCCCAGGAGATTCGGCAGTATGGAAACTAGTAAAATCCGCCACGACTGGTGTGCCGCAATGGCGCACTGCGAATGTATACGTTGCTGGCGATCAAGTAATCTATGACGGCAATCTATATGAAGCGAAATGGTGGACCCACGCGAATGTTCCGAGTGATAGTAAACAGTGGATGCGTAAATAATTCGATATGATTGCCGTGCTATCTACTAGTTACAATGACTGTAGATAGCCCACAATTTCATCGTAAAAAGAACTGCAAAGGAATTTCTCCTTTGCAGTTCCATTTGTCAGCCTGTTTTGGATTCTACGGACATCGGTTGAATTATTTTCTTTCCTCCGCTTGTCTACTTGCCATTTCAATTGCATGTTTTACCATGTTTCCTGCATCACGAGAGCGGATACCGCCCCAGCCTTCTTTCTGTACTACATCATAAAAGCCAAGCTCTTTCGCGATTTCAATTTTCAATTGATCTGACATGACGCCTTTTCTCGCCATTTTAGTTTCCTCCTTTTCGGCTGACATTTATAGTGTGTGCCATCCGGAGAAAATTACACTTCGATTAGTTAACGTAATAAAAAATCCGCCTGAACGTTCTGGGCGGATTCACTAGGAAATAAATTAAAATAGCATGATAATTATTTGATGATAAAGGCCGTTTGGTCCGAACCATCAAGGACTGTTATTTCAACCGCTTCGGTTAAAATATCAGCATAGCTGTAAGAAACTCTTTCAAACGCATTGTCATCCTGATCCAACTCTACTACGAAAACGGCACGATACGTATCGCGCAAGACTCCAGCATGTTCGATCGTCTTCTTACGACCACCATTTGCTTTCAAGTGGAGACGTTTCCCTAAATGAGCGTCCAGTGACTTTTTAATGTCTGCTAATGTTTTTGGCATGTTACTTACACCTCACTAAATACAAGCATAACATTTTTCCAATCATTTGTCAACAAAATTTTTATTTTAACAGTTTGTATATGTCTTTGTCAATCACTTTATGATGAAAATCACTATTTTTTCATATGAAATTGTCATTAATTTTATTCCAGTTTTGTATTGCCAAAGTAAGGGTATAGTGCATTGGCCAGTTTGATGAATTCCGGAATCGATAATGTTTCTCCTCTTCTGACTGGATCTATTCCTGCTTGTTCAAATGCTTGCCGAATCAATTCCTTTTTTTCCTTACCTTCAGGAAGTGAGGACTGGAGATTGTTCCACAGTGTCTTACGACGATGCAAGAACGATCCTTGTGTCACAGTGAATAAGAAGTCTTCATCCACTACAGGAGCGTGTGCCACTTCTCTGCGCGTCAAACTAAGTACGGCGGATTCTACATTCGGTTGAGGAATAAACACCGTCTTAGGCACAATCATAGATACTTCTGCATCCATATAGTACTGGACAGCGATTGACAATGACCCATATGCCTTTGTACTTGGTACTGCTGTGATTCGATCTGCTACTTCTTTTTGCATCATGATGACCAGCTGACTTACGCGGGCTTTTTCCATCAGGAACTTCATGATGATTGGTGTTGTTATATAATACGGCAAGTTGGCGACAACCACGATATCCTCATAGTCTGCAAATTGTTCTTCAATCACTTGATGAATATCCGCTTTTAATACATCTTGGTGAATTACAGTAACATTCGAATAAGGAGACATCGTATCTTCGAGTACAGGTAACAGTCGACCGTCTATTTCAAATGCCACGACTTTTCCCGCTTGTCGTGCGAGATGTTCTGTTAATGCACCGATTCCCGGTCCCACTTCAATGACACCTGTGTCTTTCGTGATCGCTGCGTGAGAAACGATATTATGCAATACGTTCGAATCTACTAAGAAGTTCTGACCTAAACTTTTCTTGAAGGAAAACCCGTGTTTCTGTAAAATTTCTTTCGTTCTAACTGGCGTTGCTATATCTTTATACATCTGTTTTCATTTCCTCCTCATCAAGAACTTGTATCGCTTCATTCAACTTTACGATAGAAATCCGGAACATCTCCAGTCGTTTCTTCAATCCTTTGCCGTTTACCTGCCCAATATTTAATAACTCTGACAGATATTCTCTACGCTTTCTTGAGTCGGTGTGACCGATTAATTTAGCTTCCAGTAATATAGCCATCGGGATCTCTTCTATTGTATGCTCACTCACCGTATAAACAGAAGCCAACGCTTGCCGAATCGCTTCATCGTTCGCATGTTCAATTCCTACTCCCCGTCCATTTCTTGCTATAGTTTCTTTCTTTGGCAAAAATGCATGCTTCACATCGGGAATTTGTTCTTCGATAATTGCCCGAATACGTCGGCCTGGAAAGTCGGGATCCGTAAATACAATGACTCCACGCGTCTGCTGTGCATGGCGTATACGCTCGATCGTCTTATCTGAAATCGCTGAACCGTTCGTTTCAATCGTGTCTGCTCCTGTCGCTCGTTTGACAGCAATAGTGTCGGATTTCCCTTCCACCACAACTACTTCTTCTATATTCACACTATTCCTCTTTTCTTACGATATCATTCTTCCCATTTTACTGTGTTTTTTCAATTCTGTACAACCATACCGGTAGGAAACAGAAAAAACCGACAAGAGAGAGAGTTTTTCTCTTCTTATCGGTACATTGCTATTAGTTAATGACTTTAATTTTCACTTGACGACGACCAAATGAGTAAGCCGCTTCTTTAGTAGGCATGTGTAAATCGATACGGTTTCCTTTGATAGCTCCACCTGTATCTCCTGCGATGGCATAACCATAGCCTTCTACCCACACTTTTGATCCTAATGGAATCACTCGTGGATCCACTGCGATTAATTTCATATTCGGATTCGCACGCAAGTTAATACCTGTCGCTGTAATACCCGAACATCCATTACAATAAGCCGTATACGCACTTGCATTGGCGTAGAATTCTTTTCCACCGCTCGGTTCGCCATCATTACCACGTGATACTGCAACTTGCGCCCGTGCTGGTGTACTTGAAGATTTTGCTGTTGTATTAGCAGATGCTGCAGTTGCAACTTCTACTTTTGGTACTTTAGCTCCTACGTGCACTACTTTATGTGTAGGTTCTTCCACCATTGTCTTGCCAATCAATTCACGAGAAACTACTTTTCCATTCTTTTTCGTAATTTGGAATTTCTTTTGTAGTTTACCCTTTTTACCATTCGTGACAACTTTCTCTTTACCTTTAAGCATAGTCATATCTGTTTTTCTTTTTGTCTTGAAGTCCGCTGTTTCTTCAACTACATCTGTGATCTTTTCAACGCGTGCAATGTTAACCACTGCATTAGATGCCGTCAACTTTGCATTTGTGTCGCCTTCTACTTTATCTAAGTTTGAAAGACGGATGTTTTGATCTGTCAAAAACTTTCTGACTGTCGTTTGTGTTGACCATACAGTATGCTCTTTACCGCCGTCTTTAACAATCACGGGGAATGCTTTAGCAATCGTAATTGGTTGGTTTTTCGTAATCTTCGTCTCTAGAGCGGGTTCAACTTCGTCATGTGTAGAGACTTCAATTTTGGCTGTTTTAAGTACATCATTCACTGTAGCTTCTGTTGTCCAAAGTTCTTGAGTTTTGCCGTCTACGTCAATTACTACTTTGTTTGCTTTTTGCCATTTGATCTCTGTGTCGTTTTCAATTGGTGTGTTCACTGTTGGTTCTACTAGATCATGCTTTTGTACTTTTACATCATTTGCTGCTAGTACTTCTCCGACTGTAGCCGCTGCTGTACGTAATTCTATTTGCTTGCCATTAAGATCCATTGAGATATTCTTCTTTTTTCCGTCAATCAATACGAGTGACGTGGTGGTTACGAATAATGCGATCGCCATAAACAAAAGCGCAATACGCATAACCTTTGTATTCTTCTGAGACATGTTAAAAAATTCCCCTTTCATTACTCGGCTGAGTATAAAGCGTTTGTTTTACACTGTCAAACTTCCAAACTACTAATTATTCCTAACCTAAGAAATTCCTGATTTATTAGACAAATAATTGCCATAAATTGTTCACTTAATCTTAAACAGGCATAATGCATTCGCAGTCGTTTGCTTTGCTACTTCTTCAACCGACACTTCTTTCAATCTTGCGATTTCCTCCGCCACTAATGTGACATAGGAAGGTTCATTACGTTTCCCTCTATAAGGATGTGGTGCTAAATACGGTGCGTCCGTTTCGATCAGCAACTTGTCTAGTGGTATCTGCGTTGCTACTTCTTTTGGCATTCTAGCATTCTTAAACGTTACAGGTCCGCCTAGTGAGATGAGAAAATTCATTTCTATACACTGTTTAGCTGTTTCAACACTACCGCTGTAACAATGCATAATCCCTCCGACTTCCGCTGCATTTTCTTCTTGCAAAATACGAACTACGTCGCCTGTCGCATCGCGGTTATGAATGATGAGTGGCAAATCTACTTCTTTTGCTAGTTGTATCTGTTTACGAAACAACTCTTGCTGTATATCTTTCGGTGATTTATCCCAATAGTAATCGAGACCGGTTTCTCCAATGCCGACGACTTTCGGATGGGCCGACAACTCCTTGATCCATTGTAGATCACTTTCTGTGCAATCTACTGCATCAACAGGATGCCAACCAATAACACCATAGATGAATGGGTATTGTTCTACTAATTCCATGGCCTTGTTGATAGTCTTTGTATCAAAGCCAACTACGACCATTTTTTCTACGTTTGCATCAATTGCACGTTGAATGACTTCTTCCACGTCTTCTTCGTATTGATCTGCATTCAAATGAACATGTGTATCAATAAACATAGTATCTCTCCTAACACTGTTTTCTATTCTATTGTCTTTGATTGTGTCTTTCATCTCATTTGTATTACAGTTGTGTAACAAACAATTTGTTTATTCTGACTATTCCTTTCAAAACGCTTTACTACTAGACGTGCAAAAGCAGTAGATGTTATATAGAAGAATTTCGACTTTTATAAGTTTGTTGTAACATTTGCGACATAAAATCAAGCAAAGTGGGTATAACGCTTTCTAAGTTAAGTTGCATTTTTTCCGGACCAAGAAAGTACGATTCAATAGATAAACACTTCTTCCATACCTACAACTAGACACATCACGTACGTCTACCAACAGAACGAGTATCCTTGTAAAATAACTAGACTGAGGGATCATCCGACAACTGTCTATTCCTTGCCAAGTCTGCAAACCAATACATGACAGGCACCAATCACTCATGCGTACAACATAACTTCGCATTCTACTCTCCTATGACCTAATTGATACCTAAACGCAAAAAAATGCCACCAGAAGTCGGTGATTCCGACCTCTAATGACAGCCCTACTTCGTGATCAATTATTTTATTTGTGCGCCATTCTCCAATGCCGGATCAACTGTCGCAAGTTTTAGCACGCCATCTTTTTCGCCTGCCAAAATCATGCCTTGCGATAATTCTCCACGTAGTTTAACCGGCTTCAAATTCGCAACGACGATGACTTTCATGCCTACTACATCCTCAGCATTGTAATATTGTGCAATGCCAGATACTACTTGACGCTGCTCATAGCCTAAGTCTACTTGTAACTTTAACAACTTGTCGGCTTTTGGTATTTTTTCACACGCTGTGACAGTCGCTACACGCATGTCTACGTTCATGAATGCTTCAAACGTGATTTCATTTGTTTCTTCTTCTTGTTTCTCTTCTATTTCAGCAGGTGCCGTGATGGCCATTTGCTGACGAATGTACTCAACTTCTACTTCTGTCTCCAGACGCGGGAAGATAGGAACACCTTTCTTGATGACAGTTGTGCCTGCTTTAATTGTATAGTCTTTATCTAAAGTATCCCATCCTAACGAATCTTCGGACAGACCTAGTTGTTCAATCATTTGTTTCGGAGCGTTGGTCATGAATGGCTGTAAGAGAACCGCTGTATGATGAAGGGATAGCACTAAGTGATACATAACTGAAGCCAGTTTCATGCGGTCTTCTTCCGACTTCGCCAAAATCCACGGAGACGTTTCATCAATATATTTATTTGTACGGGAAATTAATGCCCATACATCGGAAAGTACGACGCTAAATTGCATCTTTTCCATAGAAATCTCATATTTCTTTACTGTATGCTGAATCATTTCGCGTAATGATGCATCAAATTCAGTTGGTACAAGACCTTCAGTCAGAACTTCACCGTCGAAGTATTTATTGATCATGGAGATGGTTCTGTTCAATAAGTTTCCTAAGTCATTCGCTAAGTCATAGTTAATACGCTCGACAAATGCTTCTGGTGAAAATACACCGTCTTGACCAAATGGTAATTCACGAAGCAAGAAGTAACGTGTAGCATCAAGGCCATAGCGTTCAACAAGCATTTCTGGATACACTACATTGCCTTTAGATTTCGACATCTTGCCATCTTTCATCATGATGAAACCATGTGCGAATACTTTCTTCGGTAATGGCAAATCAAGTGCCATCAGGAAGATTGGCCAATAAATCGTATGGAAACGAACGATATCCTTACCTACCACATGAACATCCGCTGGCCAGTACTTATTGAATAAAGTCTCGTCATCAGACATATATCCAAGTGCTGTAATGTAGTTCGTCAATGCATCGACCCAGACGTAAATAACATGTTTTGGATCTCCAGGCACTTTAATTCCCCATTCAAATGACATACGAGAAACAGATAAATCTTCAAGGCCTGGTTTGATGAAGTTATTGATCATTTCATTTTTGCGTGATTCCGGCTCAATGAATGTAGGATTCTCTTCATAATACGCAAGCAGACGATCTGCATACTTTTTCATATTAAAGAAGTATGACTCTTCTTCTACTCGGTGAACTGGACGATTACAGTCTGGACAGTTTCCATCTACCAGTTGCGATTCGGTGAAATATGATTCGCATGGAACGCATTTCCATCCTTCATACTTTCCTTTATAAATATCTCCATTATCAAGAAACTTCTTAAATATTTTTTCAACGATTGTCTTGTGACGATCTTCCGTCGTACGGATCAAATCATCATAAGAAATATCCATCAGTTTCCACAAATCTTTCGCAATATCTGCAATGCCATCGACATATTTAATTGGTGACAGACCTTCTTCTTCTGCCTTTTCTTGAATTTTCTGGCCATGCTCGTCCATTCCAGTTAGAAATCTGACATCGTAGCCACGTAAACGCTTATATCGCGCCATTGCATCTGATGCAATTGTCGTGTATGCCGTCCCTATATGAAACTTCCCACTTGGATAATAAATAGGTGTTGTAATATAAAATGTTTTTGATTGATTCTCCACGTGTAATTCCTCCAAATAGTTAATGTATATTTTCATTTTATAGGATGTTGCACGAAAGTGCCATGTTCTCCTCCGAACCTTATATTTTTATAACTTCTTTCAGCTTGCTCATTGGCTACGATCCCCATACCTTCAACATCTCTCATTTTTTACCTGTCAAATAATTAATAAATATTAATAGCGTTTATTTGAGTTATGATGATTGACGATTATTGGAAGAGTTGGTATGATATTTAACAGGCAAGAGAATCCTGTCGAATTTTGACGAATGTTAAATCTGGAGTGTAGGAGGAATTTTTTCCATGAAGTCTACTGGAATTGTGAGAAAAGTTGATGAGCTAGGTCGTGTTGTGATCCCGATTGAACTTCGTCGTACGCTCGGTATTGAGCAAAAAGATGCGTTAGAAATATACGTGGATGACGACAAAATCATCTTAAAAAAGTACATGCCTAATATGACATGTTCTATTACAGGAGAAGTATCGGATGATAATCTTCGTTTGATCGATGGTAAATTAATTTTGAGTCCTGAAGGTGCAAAGCAATTGATGGATGAAATTCAAAATAAAATCAATTGATTTGTAAAAATCCTGAACGTGTAGACGGTCAGGATTTTTTTCTCATTCTACGTGATATGCCTGATAAACATCTCGTTTACTCAACTCACGAACATCTGCCACTTCTTTAATCGCATCTTTCGAACGAATTTCCTTTTCTTCTATTATATGTTCGACATGTTCCTTAATGGATAGGTCTGTCCACCAAGCAATCGGGACTTCGTGTTGCATGTTTTGATTACCTTCCACAATCAAACAGAACTCCCCTCTGATTTCATTGGATTCTATCCACTCTATTGCTTCTGCAATCGTTCCTCTTAAGAACTCTTCAAATCGCTTCGTTAATTCACGGGCCATCACAATTTTTCGTTCGTCTCCAAATTGTTCTGCTAAACCGCGCAATGTCTGTTTTAAGCGATGTGGAGCCTCATAAAATATTAATGTTTCCTCATAGTGCTGTAACTTCTCAAGCTGTGTTTTTAATTCCTTTTTTTGACGCGATAGAAATCCAAAAAACAAAAACGGTTGCGCTGTAATACCTGAAGCTACTAATGCTGTAATAGCTGCGTTCGGTCCCGGTACGGGTACGACAGCGCATCCCTGTTCAATCGCTAATTCCACAAGATCCGCGCCGGGATCTGAAATACATGGCATTCCTGCATCACTGACAATCGCAATGTTATTCCCTTCTTGAAGGAGTTCTATTATTTTTTCTCCCGCTACACGTGTATTATGTTCGTGATAACTGATCATTTGTGTAGTAATCTCAAAATGATTACATAATTTAATCGTATTCCGCGTATCCTCCGCCGCAATATAATCTGCTTCCTGTAAGATCCGGACTGCACGGAATGTCATATCTTCGAGGTTGCCGATTGGTGTGCCCACGATGAACAACTTCCCGAACTCTGTTGCTTCAGCACTCTTTTGTGACGTAATCATGTGGACCGCTCCTTTTTTATATATTGTTCTTTTTGTTTTCGGGTTAACTGCTTAAACTGATACTCCGCTTGCATCGCTTGCCGTTGTGTTTCAAATACTTCTTGATAAATATACTTTACAGGTAGACGCCCTCTCGTATACTTTGCACCTTTTCCTTCATTATGTACACGTAAGCGGCGTTCTAAATCATTCGTATATCCCGCGTAATAGGATCCGTCATTGCATACTAATACATAGAAGAAGTGATCAATTTTCTCCATACAATAGCTGCCTTACTTCATCCGTATATTCTCCATTTTCACGGTAGACATATAAAGGAGGTAGAATTTTAAGATCAGGTTTTCCATCCTTAATTGCTTCGATTAATAGTGTATTGGCTTCTTTCCCGTCTTTCGGATAGACGAAACGAATACGCTTTGGTTCTAAACGATACTGCCTCATGGATGTGATGATGTCAAGAAGTCTACCGGGACGGTGAACAAATGCTGCTTTCCCGCCTTGTTTCAATAATTCACTTGCAGATTTAACTGCTTGATCTAGTGTTAGCTCCACTTCATGCCTAGCAATCGTATAATACTCACTTTTGTTTCTAGCACTTTCTTCATTTGCCGGGAAATAAGGAGGATTGCATGTAACCGTATCATATAACTCATAACCAATTTTTTTTGCAATATTTATGACGTTCCCATTCTCAATCGTGATCTGTTGTTCTAGACCGTTAAGCACTACACTTCTATGCGCCATGTCCGCTAGGCGTTCTTGCAATTCAATACCTATGATTTTGCCTTTCGTCCGGGCACTCATGAACAAAGGGATTACGCCGTTACCTGTGCACAAATCTACAATCTTTCCTCCTCGGATCGGCATATAGGCAAAACGTGCCAACAGCACTGCATCTAGTGAAAAGGAAAAAACAGAAGGACTTTGAATGATGCGCAAGTCCTCTGCCAATAAATAGTCCAGTCGTTCATCATTTTCTAAGTTCACAATCTACACTCCTTCAATCAAAAGAAAAAGCCAATACCTAAAAATAGGAATTGACCTCTCAACCGTTCTGTTTATTTAAGAATGACAGGCAGAATAGACAATCTTCACCTTTACGGCTGCTGCCGTAGTGCACATTGCACACATGAAAACCTTCATTGTACAAACGAGCTAGATTGTCTACGCCTTCGCCCACGTCAAGCTTCTTTGGACGTTCATCACGCGCGGCCTCTTCTATTTCTTGTGTAATCTTATCGATTTCATCAAGTCGCGTTCGCAGATGATGGTTTTCCAGACGAAGCGAGTGGTTTTCTTCAGTCATCTTTGCAACAAATCCGATGAGTTCTCGGAATTGTTTTTGCATAGAATCCAACTGTTGTTCAAAATCCATTACCCTGTCAAGAAAGTTCACTTCTTTCAACTGTTCCACCTCATCATTTAGTCAATTGAGCTGTTTCTTTCTGTAAATCCTCAATCTCACTCCACGCATATTCCACTACTCGTTCAAAAGCCGGCATATTCACTTGAAGTACACGCTCCAATAAGTTCAGTCCGACTACTTTTCCTACTCCATCTTGTGTAACTACTTGTTTGCCAAGATCGGGCATTAGCGCTTTTGCTTCTTCGTATTCATCATTTTCATACTTCAAACAACACATCAAACGACCACATAGACCCGAAATTTTTGATGGGTTCAATGAAAGGTTTTGATCTTTCGCCATCTTGATAGATACCGGCTCAAAATCACCTAAAAATGTTGAACAGCAAAGCATTCTACCACATGGACCGATACCGCCTAGCATTTTCGCCTCGTCACGTACACCGATTTGGCGCAATTCGATTCTCGTCCGGAAAATCGCTGCGAGATCCTTTACTAGGTTGCGGAAGTCCACTCGACCTTCAGCGGTAAAGTAAAAAACAATTTTATTACGATCAAATGTATATTCTACATCTACTAAACGCATGTCTAATTGATGTTCTGTAATTTTTTCAACGCAGACATCAAATGCCTCATTTGCCTCTTGTTCATTTTCTTTGACTCGTTCACGATCACCCTCATCTGCAAGACGAATGATCTTTTTCAGTGGCAAGACGACATCCTCATCATCTATTTCATTACTTCGACTGGCTACTTTACCGTACTCTACACCTCGTGCTGTTTCCACAATGACATAGTCGCCAATTTCAATCGGCATATCCAATGGGTCAAAATAATATAACTTTCCCGCTTTTTTAAAGCGGACGCCTACGACTTTATACAAACGATAACCCCTCCTGCATAGTAAGCACCAATTGTTCTAGTAAAAGCGTACGATTCATATTTTGATGCAATCGTTTTTTCGCCTGCAAGACGGCATCTATTTTAACAGTTAAACTGTTATACGTATTTTTGACAGAATGTCCTGTGAAGACTTCTACTTGATCAGGATAGGATATAGTCGATTGCAAACCTGCTTTCACCGCCACAATATCACGGTACGCGAAGAGAAGCAAATCCAGTCCTTGTTCACAATCACTTTTTTCCTTCATGACAGGCATCCAATCTGTCTGAATGAACAGCAACGCCTCACCTGGGGATCTCTGTTCAATTGCCTCTACTAATTTTAACACTAATTTCCGTCTCTGTACAAAGGAATCTTCTTGGGCCATTCTATAAGCCGCTTCGACATTTGCTGTCAACATCGTTACAGTAGATGCCATAGAAGCTGTAACTCCTTTTTCCACGAGACTTTCAATACTATTTTGGCGATTCATCGGCTGCAGTGAAATTCTCTGGCAACGTGATTGAATTGTCGACAAAATGGATGGATAGGAATCCGTGAGTAAGATAGCTGTGACATTTCCTTCAGGTTCTTCAAGGAACTTCAGCAATGTATTAGCTGCTGAGGCATTCATTCTCTCCGCATGGTCAATCACATATACTTTTCGCCCTTCTTCATATCCTTTTTTCGTCATTTTTATAATTAATTCAGACACTTGATCCTTTTTGATGTCTTGTCCATCAGGTTTGATCCAGACTACGTTCGGGTGATTACCCGATTCTATACGTTTACACGAGTGACATGTTTCACATGGAACATTTTCTTTTGGATTCATGCATAATAGCAGTTTCGTGAAATATTGTGCAACTGCCTCTTTGCCTGCACCATTCGTACCTTCAAATAAATAGGCATGCCCAATACGCTGTCTTTTGTGAATCATAGTTAATTTGTCGATAACTTGCTTTTGAGACTGCAATGCATGGTCGTGCAACATCTGTGACATGCAAGCTCCTCCTTAGTTAGTAAAGATGTTGCAAAAAACCCCGTGCTACATGTGAGTGCGGCACGGGATCACGTATATAAATTGATCAGAAGACCTTTGATTTCACCAATTTTGGCAAGTAAATCAATGGATGATTCTTCTTCATCCAACAGTGCTTCCGTCAACGCGATGAGTTTTTCATCTATTGTTTGGACCAGATTCAACCGGCGACCTTCACCGAACTGGTTCCATGTATGCGATTGTGTTAACTCAATACCTGAGTCTACTGCCTCTTTCAAAAAACGTTTGATCAGCATCTTGTATTTCGCCATATCACGTAAATTTCGAGACCTTGCGAGACGATCTCCAGCGCTTGAGATATCCCCAAACAACCGTGCGATCTGTTCTCCTTGCAGACGTGATCCTTGTTTTTCTACCATTTGTCCAAACTTGGGATTACCCTGTGCATGCCGAAGAGGATCAGGCGATAATTTATCCATCCCTGTACGGTATTCACCATTGACTTTCATCAGCATTCACCTCTAAATCAAAAATGGTGGAACTGCTCAATTGGCAAGACAAATACAGTAGCTCCGCCTACTTCTACTTCAATTGGATACGGAATATATGAGTCCGCATTACCACCCATCGGTGAAACCGGCGCAACCATTTGATCCCGAGAACGGCAATTATCACGAATTAAATCTAGTGCTTTGGAGACTAACTCATCTTCCACACCCATTAGAAACGTTGTGTTACCTGCGCGAAGGAATCCACCAGTACTGGCTAATTTTGTATTCCGAAAATCACTTTTAGTCAATGCGGAAGATAATCGGTTACTATCTTGGTCCTGTACGACTGCTACAATCAGTTTCAATGTACTCTCCCCTTTTCCGATTTCTCATAAAACGTATTTCTTTTTTATTATATCATGAATTCTTATGTAAGTTGACTTCCGTACTTACAATTTGCCAAACATTTTCAATTACTTGTGCTGGTAATTGTTGTGCATCAACTACCTGTATTCGCCCTTCATCCCGTAACATCACTTCTTGATAGCCTTTGTACACTTGCTCATGAAATTCCATTGTTTCCAAATCCAAACGATTCTGTTCACGCTCTTTATCTCTCCATATCCGGGCTAGTCCAACTTCGGGCGGCACATCGAAGAAAATGGTGCAATCCGGCATATATTCTTCAATCGCGAATAAGTTGATTGCCAATACTTCGTCGATGCCTAATTTACGTGCGAACCCTTGATATGCCAATGAACTATCAATAAAACGGTCACATAGAACAATTTTATTCTGTTGTAATGCAGGGATGACTTTTTCTACTAAATGTTGTCTACGTGCAGCTGCATATAACAACGCTTCCGTCTTCCCATCCATTGTACTGTGATTAGAATCCAAGATGACTTCACGAATTTTTTCTGCAATAGGAATTCCACCCGGTTCTCGTGTCATGATTACATCTTGTCCTTGTGCCAATAGACGTTCCGCAATTGCTTGCAATACAGTCGTCTTGCCGGCCCCTTCCGGCCCTTCAAAACTAATGAATAATCCCGCCATCTTCCTATCTCCTATCTATTCCAAAACTACTTTAACTTGTTTCGTCTTTCCATTGATTGCTCCTTGAAATCTACAGCCGGCCGTCAATAGATCCTGCATTTGTTTCATGTGCTCTTGATAAATCCGTTCTCCCGCACATACTAATGGAATGCCCGGCGGATACGGAATAATCGCGTCCGCTGCCACTTTTCCAGTTGCATCTTGAATACCCACCCACTCCATTTTCATCCTATGAAGCTGAGTTGCTGTGTATACTACCGTTGACGTAGAATTAATTGATGAAAAGCTGTTAAACCGTACTGAACTATCTTCTTTCACTTTTATCCATTCCATCGCTAACTTAAATTTTTCCACTAGGTCAACGCCATGTTCCGCGTTCCCCACTTTCACTAAGGGTAGTACTAGCAACACTTGGTATAGATCGGCCAACTCGGGATAAATACCTTGTTGCTCCAGTGCTTCCTGTAAAACGTATCCACTATGACCTGTTGCGCGAATGAGCAACTTCAGTTGATCATCAGTCTCTATTACTTCGATATGCGCTATGCTGCATAAATCACGAACTACATTACTTCTGTATAGTTGAAAACTCTCATAGTCCTTTTCGTCATACGTCTCTGCATAATACCTTGCGTCATCCAACGATGCCATCAATAAATAAGACGGACTGCTGGACTGTAACATCTGAAGATAATGTGCAACTCTTTCCGCTTTTACAAATGGCGAATGAATATGTAAAAAAGAGGCCATTGTCATCGCGGGTAATGTTTTATGCGCCGACTGAACGACCAGATCAGCTCCGAGTTCGAGTGCGCTCGTTGGAAATGCATCATTCACTATAAAATGCGCACCATGCGCTTCATCAACGAGAACCGGTATACTGTAGCTATGGCATATCTCTATAATTTGTTCTAGATCTCTATTTATTAGTCCATAATAAGTAGGTGTGGTGAGAACGACCGCTTTCACATTCGGATACTGCTTGAGTGCTTCTTTTACGGCCTTCAATGATACCGTCCCTGCTGTTTGCGTCGGATCATCCCAATCTGGAGATAGAAAAACCGGAATCGCTCCTGTCAGTTCCAATGCATTGAATATCGATTTATGTGCATTACGCTGCACCAATACACAGTCTCCTGGCTGAACTGTTGCATACAGCATAGCCAGGTTTCCCACAGTCGAACCATTCACCAGAAAGAAACTCCGTTCACTGCCATAAAGATTCGCTAGCTTGTCTTCTGCTTCCTTGATTGCCTCTGTCGGTTCATGCAAGTCATCTAGTCCTGTCAGCTCCGTCAGATCGTAAGCAAGTGCTTGACGCACAGTGGCCGGCAAATCAGATAACGTGCCTCCTTTATGTCCGGGCACGTGGAATGAAACAGGTTTTCGGTCATGGAAATTCTGCAATGCTTGCACAAGTGGACGATCTTGATATTTCATATAGTACGCACTCCTTTACCTTTACTCAGTATAGCAAAAAGCGACACTCCTGACTAAAGGAGTATCGCTTTCAAGTCACACCCTATTATTTATACGCTGTTAACCTAACTTATATTTTTTATTGTCACATTTTGTTCGCGTTGTGTCAGCAACACTAGGATAGAATTCTGTTATTTATTGCCTGTACTAGTCGATCTACATAGAAATTCGGAACCTGCGTCCAGTTCACATCATGTCGTTGTTTACGAACTCTGATAAATTCCTTCAACAGTGAACCCATCGTCTCTTCTTTTATGAATAACTGCGCATAGTCATATTCTTTACTATAAACCATGGCTTCATGTAAAGAATGTGCCATTTCCAACCAGTGCTCTTGATAGGCATAACATACGCTTTCTAAAATTGTTGCTTCGATAAATGTCTCAATTTGCCCTTCCTGTAGCGCTTCAATTTTTACATGTACTACTTTCTTTAATGCCTCCCCCCATTGACCTTTTTGCAACAGTAGTCTTACATCTACGAGTGCGACAAATGGATGTTGAAGATCTTCCACGAAATCCCCCTTCAATTTCAAAAAGGTGATTTCTGCTTCTTCTAGACGATTTTGCTTCAAGTAAATGAAGGCTTTAAATGCATATAAAAAGTCTTTCCAGTAGCTATCTTCTGTATAAAACAGGGCACTCTGCAACGTACCATGCGCATTTTCCATTTCGCCATTTGCCATATGTAGCTTACAACTCAATACATACATAGGAATTAGCAGACCCGGATCCTGGAAGTGATGAGCTGACAGAAGTGCTTCTACTTGGTGTTCTCTAGATTCTTTCATTAAGCCTTTCATGTACAATGTTTCCGCTTGAATTCCGTGATAGTAACCGATAATAGAAAGTTTATTTGCTTGGCAAGATTGCTTTTCCAATAGTAATTTCTGTTGTTCAGGGGTTGCTGACATTTTACGAGAACCTAATGGTGTACGTGATAACGTAGGCTCAGTTTTATTAAACTGAATTGGCAGTAAATATAGCTTAGAGCGTTTTTCTACATTAAAGTCAAATCCTTTTTGCAGCCATTCCCCTACTTCTGTCACACCGCCCATTCGGATGATCGTAATGTAGGACTTTATTAAGAAATAGTCGTAAGGAGCGGATGGGCTTCTACTGGTAAAAGCATTCCATTCTTTTCGATTCTCTTGTGTTGTCATTTTACTTGCGACAAGATCCGCTGCATCGACTTGGTGCTCGGAAAGAAGAGAAAAAGCATACAATAACTGAAGATCTAAAGCTAATGGAATTTGAGCTTCTTCAAATTCACGGCACCAAGATATGAAAGTGGAGGTTTCCCGACTTTTGATAATGTCCACGCCGTGATTCATCATCCAAGTGCTAGCAAGTGGATACGCCTTTCCTATCAATGCGTGTGATATTGCACGTACAATATCACCTTGCTGGAAGTATACTCCTGCTGCCTTTTTATGAAGCTCTAATACAAAATCCTTTGAGTAGGTTTGTTGCAACTTTTGCTGTAAGGCGATAGAAAAAAGGGGGTGATAACGATAACATGCGTTTTTTTGCGTGTCCATTTCTATGAAGAAACCTTTTTCCTCTAAATTTTTTAAATGGATCAGGCTTTCAGTATTCTCGAGTAATGCGTCACATATTCGTTGGTCCATTGTATTCAAGATGGATGTTGTTAAAAGGAAATGCTGTGCAGATCTTGAAAAATCACCCCATAGATCATTCATTAACACCTTCATTGTGTACCTTCTAGAATGCTGCAGATCATACGTATCTTGTGACTGCACAACATTTCGTAGTGCCGCAGGCCAACCTTCTGTCTGCACGACTTCTTTCCATACTGATTGTTGCTGTGCGGGTTGGTTTTCCAAATACTTTTTCATATCTACGACCGTAAAACGCAGATGCTGCATTTTCACTTCAGTAACAGTGAATAAGGATTGCCAGATTGCAAGTGTAAAAGGAGGGAGGTGGCGACTAGCAAAGCATATCTTCAATGATTCGGGTAAATCCATTACAAAATACTGAATCATTTCCAACAGTTCCGAAGCATTAATATGATGAAAATCGTCAATAATTAATCGAACCCGCTTTGTCATTACACTACCTAGTTCTCTGTAGAAATTCCACATGGTGTTTAATTCATTGCGGTCTGCATCGGCAAGTTTTAGCTGTAATTTTTCTTGCGGAAGCAAATTGCACGCTGAGTAGACTGTATAGATGATATATCGGAAAAATTGGTCTGCATCATTGTCCGTTTCATCGGCTGTCAACCATGCGACGTTTTCATCCAAATTATCTGACCAACTAGTCAAAAATGTTGTCTTTCCATAACCTGTTGGAGCAGTAATGAACAGTACTTTTGATTGTACTGCTTCACGTTGGACAGCAATCATATTCTCTCCGCTAATCCACCCATCACTTACAGTAGGTTTTTGTACTTTTGAGGCTAGTATTGTGGTCATGACCGTCACCTCCTAATCAATAGTAGTATATTTTGTTCTACTGCCAATCCTTGGCTTGCAGTATTGCTTGAGTCCGTGATCTAACATTGAGTTTTTTATAGACTTTCGATAAGTACACTCTAACGGTTCCTTCCGAAAGAAAAAGCTGTTCTGCAATTTCCCTGTTGGATGAGCCAGTTGCAAGTGCCTTAAGCAACTCTTCTTCGCGTGGAGTTAAATGGGGTTTACTACTTTGGTGAGCAGCCGAGCGAATAGCAATATGATCCGTCCGCAACGACTGTACAAAGACAAGCGGAACTGTCTTCCAATGCGGTTGTTCAAAGTTCATTCGCCTTTTAATATAACTCATTAGCACTGGATTCAATGCTTTTTCGTCCATAAACATGCGTTTAAAGCCCGCCTTTACTGCTAATTCTAATGCTTCATGAAGTATATCGATTGCTAGCCTTTTTTTGTTGTTATTCCACATACAGATGGACCGCAATATTTTTGCCTCGATAGTAGTTGCTATATGCAATGCTTCTTTAGTTTCTTGCGTAACTTGATTAATACAATAAAGGGCTTTTTGCATATTGCCTTTGGCCATATGCAGTCGCGCCTGTACAAGCACTCTGAACTGCATCTCAAATTTTGCTTGCCAATGTGTTAAATTATATGATCTGTTCAATTCAATCTCTGCCCGGTCGAAGGATCCTTCTCGAATATAACCTAGTGCTTTCATTATAAGTAAAATACATTGCCAGTTAGTATTAACCGTTGATTCTATCGCGTGGTTTAGAATGGCCTGTGCTTTATTGAACTGCTCATTAGCCAGATACATTTTAGCTTGTAGAATGTACATGGGTATAGACAAGCCCGCATCGCTATGACGATCGATATATTCCATAGCCTTATTCATATTTTGTGCGGATTCAGGTAATAGATTCATTTCATAGAAGGCTTCCGCTTGTAGACCATAACTGTACCCTGCCAAATTATGAGCGAGGAATTTATCAGTACGTAAAACGTCATTCAATGTAGAAAGCCGTTTGATAGGGTATAGTCCGCCTCTATTGCCTAAACTAGTTTTCAGCAATTGAGGTTGAAAGTGGTTATACGTCATCGATACGTTTTTCCATCGTGAGTCAGCGGAAAATGAATATTTGTTAATTCGCTCTTGCGAACCTAATTCTTTTTTCCCTGTCGGACCACCCTGTGTAAACAACATAAACACTTTTACAATGTCTAAAATTAGTGCGGCATCTTCCAATGAGTCTTCCTTTTTCCAACCTGTTTTTTGATCCCTACGGTCAAGCTCTCGAATAATTAATCCCGCTTTTTCCATTTCAAACCGAATGGCTAGATTGAATGCATATACTGCAAGCGTTTCCACATGGAGTTCGAAAGTGCTTTTACGTAGTATCAACATCCATCGCATGAATGTCTCGGTCTGTTTGGATAAAATGATGTTCACCAGATTCTCTTTAATCCAATGATCAGCTACATCAAATAACTCCCCTTTAATCGCCAACTCAATTCCTGTTGCATAATCGCCTTGTTCATAGCGGATATGTGCTGCTTTACCATATACCTCAGTTATACAGTCATTCGAAAAATGTCGACGTCTTTCATTCTGTAAGGCAATTGAAAATAGACTATGGTACGTGTACGTCAGTTGACTATCTGTTAACTGATTAAGAAATAAACCGCTTTTCTCTATTTCTTTCAAGATTTCTTCACTATCATTACGATTCAATAACTGATTACAACTTTTAGGTGTTACATAGTGTAATACCGATGTGCGCATGAGAAAGTCTTGCATAATGGGAGTGAGACTGCACAATATTTCATACAATAAGTAATTTGCTACGACAGGCGATAGGACGGAAGATTCCTCCACGTTCCATTGAGGATCTTCTGCTGATCCGATTAGACTTATCAATTGAATACCTAAAGGCCAACCATCTGTAATACGTAATACTTGCTCGTAGAAAAATATGGAATATCTCGATAGTGAGGAACGCTTGCCGTAAAACTCACGAATTTCACTCAATTGGAATTGCAGATGGTGGATACCGATTTCGTACACCCAGCCCTTTATCCGCCACTTAGAAACGGATAAAGGCACTTCACTTCGGCTTGTTATGAGAACCTTTACATGACGCGATAAAGAATCGATGAATTGGTTCATCATGTTATGAATGACAGGATTCGTGATCATATGATAATTTTCTAGAATTAGTGTAACTCTTCTTCGTTGGGCATGTAGTTCTTTCAACAGCATCTCGACAATCATGTAATAGGGCGGGCTTGTTTTGAGGAAAGACAATACCTTTTCTGCATCCATTATATTGCCGCTTTTCTCTAATGACGTAATCACATAGGTCCAAAAACGAATGGGGTCGTTATCCATTTCGTCTAATGTGAGCCAAGCGGTCGAATCTGTTATGTGGGAGAATGATTTACTTAGCAACATGGTCTTTCCATATCCCTCCGGAGCGCGAACAATAGTAAGTCGCACCGAATTCGAGTGAATAGGAATTTCTATATCTTTTCTACTGATTACTCCTTCGTTTGCTAGTGGTATTTTAATCTTTTCATCAGCTATATATATATTCACAAATCCTCACTCCCTTCGAATGCATTACGACTCCCACTAGAACTCAACTATACGTACTAGTTTTACGTATCTTTACGAAATGTCTGTGTTGAAAAATATTTCGCCAATTGGCTTGTTGAGCACATCCGATATTTTCTTCATGGTCTTAGCACTTGGATAGTAAGCGCCATTCTCTATTTTGGATAAAGCTGTCCGACCGATGCCCACCCGCTCAGCCAATTCAGCTTGCGTCAGGTTCATTTGTTTCCTGAGTTCTTTTATATGATTGGCAAACATCTCGTTTTCTCCTTCCACTTTCGCTTTATAATTGACTGCGTTATTTAGGAATTTCAATGTAGAGTCTTCCATTCCTCCCATTCGCCATAGGGAAACTCTCATTTGTCCCTCTTCAGCGGCAACTTTCATCCATTGATATAAGGTTTGCTGATCTCCGTACCAAACCGTGTACGTATCACCGTGTTCATCTTGATAATCAAAGTACATACCGCCACTAAATGGATCTCGCATGGGCTTCACCCCACTTTTTCTAGCAAGTTCTTCTGCCTCTTTTTCAGTGAGAGTTTTCGTTTCATCTTTTCCATGTTGCCAACTAAAACCGCCAGTCGACAATGCGATAACTGGTTGCCCGGGAAGGGTATTCATTTTACTCACTACTTTGCGGATGAATTCATCGTCTGCTTTTGGCCCTGGACCTGAATGGCCGCCAAATAAGTTATAGGCCATCATGACGTAGACTGGTCCTATAGGAAAATTGTATTGTTCGACGTCTAAGTTGGGTTCCAATATAATACGCAATGTCTTTCCTTGTACTAACAGAGCATCATATAGTTCTTTATAAAATTGAAGCAAGTTTGGCAGATCTTCCCCATCTACATTTTCATAGTCTAGTTCTAACCCTTCAAATTGATAGACGTTGATGTATTCCAAAATATTATCAATATGCCGTTTACGACTTTCCGGCGTTTCTACCAAGCGTCCAATTAGTTCCGAATCTTTGTAAACGACCGTTCCATCAGGCAGAAACTGATCATTGACAATGGTTAAATCGAGTGGGATATTACGTTCCTTTGATAGCATTTTCATAGCACCAATGGCATCGACCATTTTGTCCCGTAAATATATGTGATCCTCTCCGTCAAAATAGGCTGCAAAAACCTGTGCCCTATCTAGACCCTGAACTTGTCGGAGGTCTCCCACTCCACTTTGCCACTGCCACTCAGTCACCCAAGCTGAAAGTTCCAATTCATCTAGAATGGATAAATCTACGGTTTGCTGTTTTTTTTCCTGGCATCCACTAAAAAAGAAGCAGGAAACCATAATGAATAGTATTTTTTTATTAGTAAGCATCGAAATCCCGCCTTTTCAACTCTTGCCGGTTATTAGAAGTTATCGACTACCCAGTTCATTGCTGATTTAATAGAACCAACAAATGTATACATCAGCTGCCGTGGCTTTTGTATTTCATTTGTGAACAAGGTCGTCTGCTCAACACCACTGTCCGCTAATGAAGCAATCGTCACTTCACTGAACTGTGCATCATGAATTGGATCATTGGTGTCTCCCGGTACCCAGCTAGAACCGAGTACTAGCTTTCCGTCTTGAATGTCTTGATTTACTTCTAGATTACTTACAATTTTTTTGTTATTTAACCTGACGTTTAATTTATTATTCTGAAGTTTGATGTCTATGCTTTTTTCATTAGGCAGTCCTTCGCTCTGTGCGTTATCTCCTTTTCGTACAGTAGGTTTTTCATTAGTTGTTGTTTGGACAATTTCAACTTTCGGTATGGACTTTTTTTCAAGAAGCTCTTTCAATTGTCCTTCTACCTTTTCCTCGATCACTAAATAATCGTTTTCAACTGTAATTTTCACGTAAGAGTCGCCATTCTCGCTATGTCGTAAGTAAATAGATTGTTGGCCCTCGATACTCCCCCCCACTTTTCCTGTAAACTGTATATCCTTGGCGGTATTCTCCATCAGTACCAATTTTCCAGCTTTTTTTGATTTTGAAGTAAGGGTGATCAGACTATCACGAAATTCCGCTGCGCTTTCAATTGCTTTCCATTGGTTGGCTTGTTTTTCGTTACCTGTTACGAAATCTACTCTTTGTTTTGTATCACTTTGTATTTTCATGAGTAAATGATTCGTAGACCAAGATGGTTTTGGCTGAACGCGAGTTAGGTTATATAATTCTCTCCCTCTCGTGTTAAGTGCAGTTCCTTCTTGATTAAAATGCATATCAAATGTTTTTCTGATCTCTTTGTCATTGACTTCTGTAACCAATTTGTTTGCTGTATTATACAAACCATTTGCATGCATAATCATGTAAACTCCGGGAATCGCACCCAACTTTTCTTGATATGTTTTGCGCATTGATTTGTAATCATTAGTGATGCGCCTCTCCATCTCCAATCGATTCTCACTTGGAATCAAATATTGATCGCGGATGAAGTCCATCGAAAAGTGATTGTACGATTCGATTTTATCTTTACTTAGCACTTCTTCATCATCACGAATATTCAAGAATGTGCCTTCCTTATTAAAGATATTGATGTATGTTAAACGGTTACCGTTACTACCTAATTCCCAAAACCCACTTTTTTGCATTTGCTTTAAGTGCGAAGGTTGAAGAAAACGTTTATCGTTCTCCTCTAACTTGTTGGCGAAAGAGAGTAATGTCGCTTTGTAGTTATACTTCTTCAACAGTGGATTGACGTAAACGCTCGTGTCTGTACGTCCATCTTCAAAAGCAAGAAATAATGCTTTCTCAGGTAATGGTTTCTTGTTTTTGTAGAAATTTAGAATATCTTGTTGAGAGATCGTCTCATATCCTTGTTCTCTCAACGCTTCCAACTGCCGCTGCAATTGCTTTTTTGCAAACAGAGAATCTGATCCATCCCTTGATACACCTGGATATGAAAGGGCGATAAAACCTTGCTTGTTCTTCCACTCTTTATTATTCAATGCATCATAACGATTCATTTCAACAAACGCTTGGAATACAAGAAATACTATGACTAATAAAATACCTAATTGAAGAATCGATCGTCTGACTTTCCGTCGGTTCTTCTTTTTATAATCTAATATTTCATCACTTTTTCGTTTCATACGTCATTCTCCTTATCTACAAACTCATATAGTTATGATTTAATAGTTAGAGGATCTTTTTTCAACTTCTTGCCCAACTTCTTATCGCGCGCTTCAATATCTTGTGGCGTATCACGTGTTCCCCAAGTAGATTTCCAGAATGTCACCCATGCAATAGGCATCTGCCATAATAGAACGGCTTCATACATCAAAACGAAGACAAATCCGAAGACCCACAGACTGCTTTTCTTAAAGAACAAGTAGGCCGCACTCATCATGAAGGCCATGAGAAACAGTCCTAGCAAGAAGGTGGTGGGGAATATACCGTAAAACAGCGGCACGTAGAGTAAGTTGTACAATACGACCACTGGCGCAGCAATTGGTACAATCAGTCCCACGTAAAAAAACAAAGCCATAAATACTTCTTTCCTCCAAATAAATGTTCCTGCTCGGAGTGATTCACGTAACCAAGAGCGTTTCCAGCGCATTTGTTGCTTTAAAAACACGCCAAATTTGTCCGGAACAACTGTTGAACAGATGGCCCTATCTTGGTATGCGGTGCGGTGTGTTTGTAGAATATAGTTGGTCATACTGCGATCATCACCGAAAGTCGCTGGCTGACCTAAGAAAGTTTGATTCAGCCAATCCTCTTGGTGGTCGAGAATCAGAGACTTTCTATAGCAAGATAATGGACCCGATAAACAAGTGACACAATCAAAATAGGATTCTGCTGCTTTCATGACACGAAAAGCAATATAGTAACGGACAACTTGTAGTTTTGTAATGCTATTTACATATTTATTTTCCACATCTGTGCGTCCTGCAACGCCACCCATTTTAGGATCTTGAAATGGTTGGACTAAATTCAAAATGGCATTCGGTTCTAAGATACTATCCGAATCGACAAAAACCACAAGATCATGTTTGGCCATTGCCACGCCATCTACTAGTGCTTTGCGTTTCCCACCATTTTGCGGCATTACGTATACTTGTAAACGTTCTTTGATTCTGTATACTTCATCTTCTTGTTCTAACCTTTCTACCGCTTTCCAGATATTTTCGACTGTGAGATCCGTGGACTGGTCATCTACGACGATTACTTCCAACTTATCGATTGGATAGTTTTGATTCAGACAACCATATATCGTTTTGTGAATCCACTCTTCTTCATTAAAGACCGGAATAATAATAGAGACACCTGGACGATAATTAGAATTGATTGGTACATTCCTATAGAAAGCTCCAAATATATATCGGGTGAGCAAAAATGTGGCTGCAATCAAACTATAGAAGTAAATGAACTTATTAAATTTAAAATAGACTAGACTTTCAATACGCATCAATACAATAAAGAATGCAACAAGTAAGAGACTGGCAAGGGTGAAGGTTGTGATAAACTTCCACTTCGTTCTCCGGAAGTAAGAATCTAGTGACTCAACGAAGGTAAAGACCATCTTCCAAGTGATTTCACCATTTGGCATTTCCACTTCCCGCCAACTAACTGTTCCACGGATTCTCACGGTCGACTCGTATCCTTCTTCCATTGTTCCTTTAGGAATTTTAAAACGAAGGTTTACTACATCGCCAGCTTTCAGTGAATTCATAGATGAGTCGAAGTCAACAAGTAGCTCTGTCTTGGATAATTCAATCGCTTTTGTTTTCATTTTTTTACCGACATTTTTATTTTTCATTGTGATAGCAAAATTACATGAGTAGGAATTCTTCAACATGCGATTCGTTTCGACCATTTTACCTTCGTCATCTCTTAGCAGTATTGGGACGTTTGGAAGAAGGGTCGATTCCCTAGTGTGTCTGATTACTGTTTTGGTATTTGATTTTTCTTTCACCATAATTCCACACCTTTCTTATAGACTCCAATACCGGATATTCTGATCTTCAAATTCTTTTTTCTCGTAGATTCCTTTTACATCTACCAGTAGTTGAGTAGTATCCATTTCGAACATTTGCTGGAAGTCTTCCAACGTGAGTCCCCTATACGCCTCATGTGGTACTGCTACAATGACTGCATGCAATCCTTTGAATTCCTCCGTGGATACAAGCGTGATACCACACTCTTCTTTCACTGCTTGGGGATCTGCCAATGCATCTGCGACAATTGGCTTGATTCCGTACTCTTCTAATTCGTTGATAATATCGAGTACTTTTGTGTTACGAAAATCAGGACAATCTTCTTTAAATGTAAGACCTAATACACCCACTTTGATATTGTTCATATTCACTTTCTGCTGTACAAGGATCTTAAGGATTTGCTGGGAAATATATGCCGCCATTGAATCATTGATATGGCGACCGGCAAGTAATATTTTAGATCGGTATCCGCAATCTTCTGCTTTAAACGTTAAATAATAGGGATCGATCCCTATACAGTGACCTCCTACTAATCCCGGAGAAAAAGGTAGGAAGTTCCACTTTGTTTTAGCCGCACGCAATACCGCTTGTGTATCAATTCTCATTTGATTAAACAACATGGAGAGTTCATTCATGAATGCAATGTTAATATCCCGTTGTGCATTCTCGATGACCTTTGCCGCTTCCGCTACCTTTATGCATTCCGCTCGGTATACGCCAGCCTCGATAATCATTTCATAGACACTTGCGATAGTATTTAGTGTTTCCTCATCACTGCCAGAAACAATTTTTACAATGTTCTCTAGTCGGTGGACTTGATCACCTGGATTAATACGCTCTGGCGAATAACCTACTGTAAAGTCTGTACCGAATTTCAGGTTAGATGCTGCCTCTAATTCAAGAATGCACACTTCTTCTGTAACTCCGGGATATACAGTTGACTCATAGACTACGACTGACCCCTTCTTCATATTTCGACCTACGACTTGGCTGGCCAACTGAAGGGCTTTCAAATCCGGAAGGTTACCAGACTGAATAGGTGTTGGCACGGCGACAATGAAAAACTTTGCTCCCTGCAAATCCGTTTCATTTGATGTAAAGAGCATACTCGTATTGCGGACTCGTTCATCTCCAACATCACCTGTTACGTCAATACCAGCAAATAACTGATCAATCTTTTTTTCACTAACATCAAAGCCAATGACATCTGCTACTTCAGAAAAAGCTATCGCTACCGGCAGTCCGACGTAACCCAATCCAACTACTGCAATCTTTTCTTGTCTATACATGATTCGCTCGTATAATGAATTCACCATTCATACCACCTCTGTCATTTAGTTATTCTTCATTCGCATTAACTCCGTCATATGTTTAAATGTGTAGCCTTCTTCGCGTAATGTATGGATTACTTTGGGGAGGGCTTCGATAGTGTGCGTGCCATCTAGGATGTGAAGTACAATGACACTTCCCTCTCCGCGTTTGTCGACGATTCGTTTAACGATTTCATCGGCATCATTTTCTACGTCCCAGTCAAATGGCGTGACATCGTACAATGCAATGCTTTTGTAACCTGTTGCCATAGCTACTTTTGCTGTCTTTTCATCAATTTCACCTGTAGCCGGACGGAATAGCATTGTCGGTTTTGCTTGAATCGCTTCAGTAATGACTTTATGCGCTTTAACCAAATCCTCTTGTAGTCTTTCAGGTGTGATTTTCGTCACTACTTCATGACTGTATGAGTGACTAGCAACTTCATGACCTTGCTCATAAATTGCTCTGGCTAAGTTGGGATTTTTCTCTACCCCTTTACCAACCAAGAAGAATGTGGAGGGGACTTTTTCTTCTTTCAAGATCTCAAGAATCTTTGTTACCGTGTAATCACTTGCCCAGTCATCAAATGTCAGTGCGATCACTTTTTCTTCTGTAGGAGCATCGTAAAAGATATTTGGTTTAATATCTTTATAGTTTGGATTGATTTTAATTCGATCATAGCCGGCTATTTGTTCTAATGGTTTACGCTTGGTACCTTTATTAACTAGTTCATTTAACGGAATTAATTTATAACCTGTATTTTCAACAGCCTTCGCGATATACGGAATGGCTCCAACCACCTCGGGATTAATATCCGTATGCATGGAGATAATTGAACCGCGCGTTATATACCTTTCAACATATTTGCCGATTGTCTTAGCTCCTTGCATATCCCCTTCACGTGGGTTGATTGTGTAATTAATGACGGCATCCATACCAAGTTGTGCAGTAACGGCTTGAAGATCCTCATTGTATTCACCCGATCGTGTTCGGACATAACGGGGCGTTATACCGGTTTCTTTTCGAATTACTTCATTGCTGAGTTTGACTTCTTTATACAATTCCTCATAACTCATATTCTGAAGATCCAATTGATTAAGTGTGTTGTTTTCTATTTCATGGCCGCGATCCAAAATCATTTTAGCAATTTCAGGCTCTTCCGCTACTCGAATACCTGGTAAAAAGAATGTAGCTGGGATATTGTTTTCCTCTAGTGCATCCAAAAGCTCCACCATTGTCTTTTTATCAGCCATTCCGTTAAATGTAAGGGATAACTCCTTTCTAGTAGTCCATACATAAGAAAGAACTTCACTTTTCCCATCTACGTATGGAGCGACCTTTTCACTAGCTAGAGCAACGGCTGCTGAATCACTATTCTTTTTACCTCCAAACAGTGGTGAACATCCACCTACTACCAATAAAGAACTTAGAAGTAATAAAAGAGAGGTAGATTTCAATTTGTTAAGATTATGAGATTCCCGATATTCATAACGCATTCTCAACACCTACACTTTCCGTATCATCATAATTTTTATACTTTTGCGCGTTATTCTTGAAAACAAACACAATCCTTATATGTGTCATCTGATCAACTAAAGTTAATAGGGAATTTAGGGCATCTATTATGCTAATTTATTAGTACATTTTCTTTACTTAACAACTTTCCACACTATCTTTTCATCGTAATATTGTAGTTAGTGTCTTTCACTACTAGCGCTGCAAGAAGTAAGTAGCGAGCCTAGTAAAACTGGATAGAAGTTAGGACAGACATTTATATATTCCAATTGCGTGTTCAGTTATAATTAAGTTAGTTACCAACTCCTTTTTACCATTAACCTCCGTGTTGTTTTTCTAAACAAATAGGTTAAAAAAACCATTTGTTTAGCCTTACAACACATATTAAATTCATTTGTTCTTTTTGTCAACACATTTGTCAGTCAACTCCGTCAATTATTTTTGCTACACATGGATTTATATTTTTTTAGTTCTATTTCATTCTATATGCGCTGAACATTACACTTTAGGTTACTAAACTTAGGGATATGGAGAATAGTAGTACTTAAAAAAAGCTGTAAAATGATAATGCTGCTCACAATGTAATATATTGGTAATGGAATATGTAACTTTTTCCCCGGATTCCATCGAATAGTACTATAGACTTTCAAATTAAATTAATAAACTGCTGCATGGTTTTTCTTTTAAAGCCTTTCTACCTAAAAGTGTTAGGCAAGTATTTCCTGCTTTTTATAAGTAAATAGGTTATGATAGAAGTACATACTTTGCAATATTAGTCATCAAGATGTTTAGGAGGTAATATGTTTGAACAAATTTGGAATTCGCCTACGAAAATTACGTGAACAAAGACAAATGACTTTACGTTATTTAGCCGACCTATCTAATCTGAGTTACTCCTTCATCGCTTCATTAGAAAAAGGTAGATACAACCCTTCTCGTGAAACGATTTGTGCATTAGCAGCTGCCTTGGAGGCAGATAAAAATGAGTTGCTAATATTGGCAGGTTACCTACCTAATGAAACAGTAGATCAAGCCATTACATCTTCAAAAAGTGATGAACTGGCTAAAGAAATTGAACTAGAGAAATTACTGCAAAAGCCCGTATCCTTTAATGGTACAAAGTTGTCCAACGCGGATAAAAATGCTTTGTTGGCATTCATGCAAACTATGTTCAACTTTAAAAAATAATCTTATTTACCATTTTAATTTTTTCGACAATACTCAATAGTATTTTATAACATTCTACTATATAATAACTGTACACAATTTTTCTATTCGCAAGTATAATTTCAGCTATATCTTTGAAGCCTATTCTGAAATGCTTGCTGATAGGCAATCGTTTACTCTTCTTCTTCCGTCGCTCAAGTCTTCATTCTATTTGTTTAGGGGATGAGCAGTATGCCGGCTTATATGGTCAATGAGTATTACGTTTTTACGTCGTATAAGGAAATGTCTTTGCTTATTCATGATATTATCCACTATTCTATTTTGCCTCCACAACAAGATCGACATTCATTTTCAATTCTTACTGGTTATCTGGACACAACTACACTTAAATTCCAGTCAGACAATGGACTATCCATTGCATTACGCTATGAAAGCGAAGACGATATTTACTACCCCGCATGATTAGTTAGCCAGCTTTAATCGTCTCGAATAGAAACATCCGCTGTCTAATCCATGGGCTTTACGACATGGATTTTTTATCGTCTCATTTGTTTAGTAAATTCTTTTTAACATAAGGGAGGGGCTAGCTACTAGGGATGATTGATTGGGGCTTGGCTCGCAAGGTTTATAGTGGTAAGTGGTAGTCATAGTGTGTCTGGTGTGCTGCGTTAAGCAGGTAGGCAGGGTGATAGAGCGCTTGGCATGCTGTATTGATCGGGTAGGCCGCGCGATAGAGGGCTTGACATGCTTCATTGAGCAGATAAGCGGAACGTTAGAGCGCATGGCATGCTTCATTGAGCGGGTAAGCAAGAAGATAGAGCGCTTATCATGATTTATTGAGCACCTAACCAAGATCGACAATCTCTCGACTCTGAACTTAGTTCATATTTAGTATTAAACACAAAAAAGCCACTCCCCAAAGGGAATGGCTTCGCATGCCTAGCAACGTCCTACTCTCACAGG
>NZ_PDZC01000012.1 GCF_002743375.1 Sporosarcina sp. P34 | reverse complement strand
TTACGGTATTGTTTGGGTTCCTTTCGTAGCGAGCGAATTTGTTTACGTTCCTCTACATCTTCGCTAGCGTTAATCTTTTCTGTATATGTTTGGATGGTTTCATCTAGCTTCTCTACTACTTTAGAAAGTTCCGCGGTAGATAGTTCATCAAGACTTTCCCGTTCGATTTCAGGGATGATCTCTTTTTCTAACAACTCTTCATACATCTGACTGGATCTTTCTACAAGACCTGAACTATACTGTTCCACGGACTTGCGCCAGACAAATGTAAATTTGTTCGCATTCGCCTCAATCTTCGTTCCATCAATAAAAATAGCTTCTTCATCAATTAGCTGTTTTTGTACCAGCTGGCAACGAAATTGCACGAAGCACAGACGTAATAATTCTTTCACATTGGGATCAACGCGAAAACGATTAATTGTGCGATAGCTTGGTTCATAACCTTGGGCGAGCCACATCATGCGAAGACTGTCTTTTAACAGTCCCTCTATTTTTCTACCCGAAAAAACAGACTGTGTATAGGCACACAAAATGATCTTTAACATCATACGTGGATGATAAGATGGGCAACCTGTCTCATGCGAAAAACTGTCAAAAGCCTCTTTAGGAATGCTTTCGACTAGATCGTGCACAGCGTAAGCAATCTCATGTTCTTGTAAGCTAATTTCTAAATCCAAAGGTAAAATCAGTTGATTCATGTTATAATCTTTAAACATAAGGATACCTCCGATACTTTTTGTTGTGGTGACTAAATTTTATCAGAAGGTATCCTTTTTTTCTTCCTAAAACTTAAAAATCCAATACAAAAAAAAGAACGGACCCGACAAGTTTCATAGGGTTCGTTCTTTTTCAATTAGAGGAGGGTTTTGTCCCAGCCTCTTTAATTATGTTGGGCTCTATCTAATAAAACACAAATACCGTCCTCAACAACAAACGAGCTCCATTGCCATCAGTGGAGGTATTTCCGACCCACTGTGGAGAATTGCAGCTTCGTACACAACTATAGATCGGTTACTTGTTTTTCATAAGAGAACTCTCATTTAAACCCTCACTGAATATATTTCCAAACATCTTCCACAGATTCATAACCGAAAATATTACACAATAACAACTCCAATTCAATCGAGTACGCTCACATTATCGCTTCTTTAATGTCTACTTGTGCCCCTGCATCTTATTAATTTAGTTTCGTATATTTTAAACTTAAAAAGCCAACAATGGAATTAATATCGAATTTTACCGTTCTTCCAAAAAATGCTTTGTAACATATAGAAGTGAGGAATGTACATGTTTTGGAAAAAACAATCAGATGAAAATAAGCCTGTTTCTCAATCAAACGCAGAATCAGAAATATCAATAGAGACTCTAAAAAAAGCCCTCGTTCAAATGGATGATGCGGAATTTGTGGAACTCAACATTTCTGAAAATCAAAATGTTGATCTTATCTACGTAAGAACTCTGATTGACCAAGAAAGATTAAATGAAAGCATTCTAAAACCTTTATCTAACTGTTCCAAACAATCCATTCAGGAATGCAATGTTCACTCAACAATAAACTCCATCTCCACTTTTAATGAGGCAATAAAGCAGCTGTTTAAAGGATCTGTTTTGTTATTTGACTCTTCGTCAAACCTTTGGTTCGCTATCCCTTTAGAAAATCCACTTGGACGTGCAATTGAACCATCCGATACTGAAACCATCCTTTTAGGAGCAAAAGACAGCTTCAGTGAACAGCTAGAACAAAATATTACGCTCATTCGTAGGCGTCTTCCAACACATGATCTGAAAACAGAGAAGTTCACCGTTGGTTCTTTAAGTAGGACAAATGTGGTTTTATTGTACATAGAAGGGCTGACCAATCCAGAATTTGTTTCAACTGCCAAAAAGAAGATTTCGGAAATTAATTATGATCTCTTATCTGATTCTTCTCAAGTAGCGGAATTCATGGAGGAACATCAAGATAGTATTTTTCCTCAGTTTCAGCAAACTGACCGACCTGATGTTGTTGCTTATTCTCTGGGATCAGGAAAAATTACGATTCTGGTAGACAATACACCTTTTGCTCTCGTTGCCCCAATTACTTTTTTTCATTTGTTCCAATCACCAGAGGATTATATTAATCGATGGGTAGTTGCCAGTTTTTTGCGCATCATCCGATATGTAAGTTTTATTCTGTCTATCACATTGATCCCATTCTACGTGGCATTAACAACTCATCACTATCAAATGATTCCTTTACAAACACTTTTCGTCTTGGTGGAGTCAAGGAGCAAGCTTCCGTTCACTCCTTTTTGGGAAGCATTTATCATGTTGATTTTTATTGAAATTATAAAAGAAGCAAGTTTAAGGATGCCAACAAAGACTGGTCAAACGCTTGGGGTTATTGGGGGCATTGTAATTGGTCAAGCAGCAGTTGAGGCTGGTATGGCAAGTCAGGTGTTAATTGTCATGGTAGGGATTTCAACTATCGGATCTTTTCTTGTTCCTAATTACCTTGTGACAAAGGCGAATTCATTGATTCAATTCATTCTTCTTGTATTTTCTTCGTTCCTTGGGATAGTAGGGATTGTTTTGGCAATGATTGTAATTTTAGCCCACCTTAATGGCTTGTCTTCACTCAAGCAGCCATATTTATCTCCTGTTGCCCCTTTCTACGGAAAAGATTGGCTTGACCTATTCATTCGAGGGCCTTTAGTCAAAATGAAAGAGCGTCCAGAACATCTTAAACCGCTGAAGATGAAGAGATATCAAACTAGGAGATGAACTGATGGAAGCCCTTCAATTATTTAATAAGAATGAAACCTATAATGGGTTCTATGTCATGTTGATGGTAAATCGCCTCCAGATGCTTTACTTTTTTTTGATTATGCCAAGGTTTTTGATTCATTCATATATGATTTGGGTGATTATAGCGGTCGGCATATTGTCTCAACTAAACATTCTTCTTTTATCCAAATGGTTTTTAACCCGGATTTCTAGCGAAGGATACAAGGGATTTGTCCAATTATTCGGAAAAAAACTTGTACGTCTCCTCTCATTCATCGGGTTGTTCTTTATCCTGCTTAAACTTTTCGTGATTTTGTTAGGATTCTCGGAAATGGTTCAAATATTTATGTTTCCAGCTACAGATTCAAATTGGCTGATCTTTTTTATTCTGTTGTCTTGTTTGTATGTAGCATGGAAGGGCGTTGAAAAAACTATACGTTTTGTCGTGATTTCATTTTTGGGTACATTTTGGATGTTCTTATTCTTTGCTTTTTTCTTCTTTCCTCCAATAGCTCAACTCAGTGATTTGTATCCAATTATTCCAATGGAATTAAGTGTGATTTCCTGGAAAGGAATATTTTTAATTTTATCTTCCTTTTCAGGGCCTGAATTTCTGGTATTTTTGGGACCGTGGTTTAAAACAAATAATAAGACATTTCGCTATTTGTCTTATGGCAATGCTCTAACCGTTATAGAGTATGTATTCTTGTATATGGCGTCCATATTCTATTTCGGTTCCAATTATTTAAGCAAAAGTCAATTTCCAGTTGTCACTATGGCCCGTTATTTTCAAAATCCAGTAATTGAACGTATGGATATGGTCATGCTTTCTTTAGAATTATTTAACATCGTCTTTGCGGTTTCAATTTTTCTACTGTTGTTTTATGGAGCATCTAAAATAGCTAGTGGGAAAATGGAGAGACCACCCAGTCGAGTAGGCTTTTTATTCAGTGTATTCATTATTTTAATTGGAATGATTCTTGTAAATGAATGGATTTGGAAGTCAGATGAAAAGCAAGTTATTTTACTTAATCTTCAAATTTTAGCAGGAAGCTTAAGTTACTTAGTGGTTCCAATTACTATGATCGTAGTGATGAAGATAAAGGGGTTTAATAAACATGAGACTACGAAAGAAGATGGCTAAAAAATTGTCAATCATATTTATGGCGTTATGGTTAACTGGATGTGCCCCTTTTACTGAAAATAACATTATTGAAGAGCTTACTCCAGTCACATTTTTATCACTTAGTAAAGGGGATGAAGGTAAAATAAAAATCAGTACGATTTTGCCTTCTCTAAGCAAAGAAAAAAAGAGTGTAATAACGCAAGAAGTAAGCTTAATAAAGGAGGTACTAAGGAGTTTTAATTTAAACTTCTACCAGGAAATGAAATTTGGGCAAATGCGAATGCTGATAATTAATGAAGACCTCGGAAGAAACGAGGGGATTATGTCCATTATTAATGTGTTATTGACTGATCCGGATATTTCTTTGAGAATCTATTTAGTTATCGTAAAAGGAAATTTTGAAGAATACTTGGAAAATCAATTGGACAAACAAGAAAATCTTGATTACTCTTTTTACCGAATGCTGAAGCACTATGAGGAAAAAAATCAGGGAGAATTAAGTGTCGTTAATCTACATGAATTTAAAAAAATGTTATATACTCCTTATTCAGATCCTTTCTTACCTGTATTCAAAATAGAAAATGACGCTATCCGCTATGAAGGTACAGCCCTGTTTCAAAATGATAAACTAGTTGAAATAATAACAACTTTTGATGATCGTATCTTTCAGCTGTTAACCAACGATCACTACTTAGCAGTTTTACCGATCCCAGAATTAAAAGTTGTTCTAGGTCATGTTAGGTCTAAAACGAAAGTGGATATCAATAAAAGCTTGACTACAATGACCTATACTGTGAATATAGACTCAAGAATTGAAGAATACCGGGGAGAAAAGCAATTATTTGATCCAAAGGATTTAGAAGATTTTAAAAAAGATATCCAATCCAATCTTGAAAAACAAACACAAGAACTAGTAAAAAAGATGCAAGAATTGAATGTGGATCCATTACAGCTAGGCATTCATACATTAAAGCCATTCTCAAAACCAATGGATGAAAAAAAATGGATTGAACTTTACAAGAAGATGGACATTAAGATTGATTATCAGTTAAATATTGAGCCTTTGACGGATGCAAATTCAAAAAGGCAAAACCTTTAATTCTTCCTATTGCAATCTCTTTCTCATTAATCGGACGTGCGTCTTCTTCAGCCTGCTTTTCCTTTAACCATTGTTCACGTTCGACCTTCGGCTTCCG
The DNA here is from genome assembly GCF_002743375.1 of Sporosarcina sp. P34. Taxonomy (GTDB): domain Bacteria; phylum Bacillota; class Bacilli; order Bacillales_A; family Planococcaceae; genus Sporosarcina. The sequence continues at coordinate 80,816 of NZ_PDZC01000012.1, read as the reverse complement.
TCCGCGCTTTTTCGGTACCTGCTTCTTTTTCTTTTTGGCGGCTTGGACTCGATCTCTTGCCTCAAAATGTGTGGCATCGAAGGCGACATATTCATCGCTGATATGCCCTTCGTCGATGGCAAGTAGAATTATCATGAATCTGCGGAACTACTACAGCATCAGGTGGCGTATGAGAGGCACCTGATATGATTACATTCTGCTCTCTATACTTCCCTGCATTTGCTCTGTCTATTGAATGCAAGACGATGCTATGCAATTCTTTAATCACTATTTCTGAGAGGGGCTGATCTTGCTGCACTATTTCTTCTGCAACTAAAATAGCTTCCTTATGATTAATAGCTTCTAGATGCTCTCTCATGGATTTTCCGGCAATAACTATGCCATCATCTAGCACTGCTTTCGTTTCATAAATCGATAATCTATTTCCTTCAATCGCATTGGAATGATATGTATTTTTAATTGAAAAGTCTTCTTTCAAGCTACGAATAAGCCCTTTTGAAATTGGTCGTCGTTGATCGACATTCTTTTTTAACAGTGAAAGTCGATCCGTTTTTTCTATCACAGCTTACATCCCCTTTATTAAAATAAGGGATATTGTGCAAGAGCTCACTCTTGTACAATATCCCTTCATCGAAAAAGTATAGAAAACCGATTCATCACTGGATATATTTCCAGATGTATTCAACGTCTTCGTATAGGTGCTTCACTACAATTCATTTTCTAAAATTCGATCTATTATTCGTATGATTTCCTTTACAGATATATCTTCTTGTTCGTTTTTAGAGTATATGGTTAACGGATATATTTCTAAGTCGGCTGTGACTAAATACCATATTACACGAAATCCGCCACTCTTTCCTTTGTTTGCATTTGGATTACTCAATCTGGTTTTATATACGACATTTCCTTTGGTTCTGGGAATTCGGTCCCCATATAATTTACCTTCTTCAAAATCCGAAAAAAGGGAATCGACTAAATCAACCACTACTGGATATTTTCTAGCGATTTTTAAAAGCTCTTTTTCGAACGCTTTAACGCCAAGCACTTTATACTCCATTATTTTTCTTCTAAGCTCTTCCTCACTCGGTTCATCATATCCTTATATGAATGTTTGGGTAACTTTCCCTTTCTCATTTGGTCTACTTCTTTTATAGATTCTGTCAGTATTTTTTTACTATCTGCCTGATTGTCTTTTAAAATGGCCATTTCATTTTCCTCCTTCTCATCCACACATACCACATCCTTTCAGATTATGTATATGTGTAAGTATGTAATGAGCATGATGATTTAAACATCGTTTTACTTTATTTTTAAAAATAAGGGATATCACACAAGAGGTTCTCTTGTACAATATCCCTTACATCTTATTACACCTTAATCTCATAATGGAGACGGTGGGAGTCGAACCCACGTCCAAAGGCTCTGCTACTTCAGCGTCTACGCGTGTAGATTGATCATTTGGTTTCGCGCAAGCATTATGCCATCAATCAGGGCTTCCTGTGCGCTATTCCGGGAATCTCTTATGACAGCCTCAGAATGCAGATGTCATCGTAGCTCACTATAAGTGAACCTTACGCCTCCACATGAGCGATGAAAACGGAAGGTAGATTCAACAGCTTATGCTGCGAATGCTAGGTTGTTGTTTGTTTTGCCAGTTATTATTAACTGTCGTTTCTGACGGAGACGATCCCTCCGACGCGCGGCTCAAGCCCAGACCACCCCTGTCGAATCCGTAACGTCCCCGAAGGAAAGTCCGGAACCCAGGCCCGTTTCACTTAAAACGGCGGATCGTACTTGATACTTCATCTAGTATACAATAATTCAGCTGAAATATCAATCTTGTTGATTGGCTTTGAAAGCTCGTTGCATATCGCGCTTATGCTCTTTTTCTTTCAAGTCTTGGCGCTTATCATAGAGTTTCTTCCCTTTACCTACACCGATTAATACTTTGGCGAAGCCGTTTTTAATATACATTTTCAATGGGATGATCGAATAGCCTTGTTCTTTCATCGTGCCTGCGAGTGAAGCGATCTGTTTTTTGTGCAACAGTAACTTACGCACACGAACCGGATCATGGTTATGGATATTCCCTTGTTCATAGGGGCTGATATGCATATTCGACAGCCATGCTTCGTTATTACGGATCAATATAAATGCATCGCGCAACTGGACTTTCCCTTTGCGGATCGATTTAATTTCCGTTCCTTTTAACACGATTCCTGCTTCAATCGTTTCTTCAATTGCGTAATCAAAGTTCGCCTTTTTATTGACGGCGAGTACTTTTCCAGTTCCTTTGGCCATGCAACTTCCTCCCTGACAGAAGACCGGAGACAAGCTCCAGTCTTATTTTTTCTTCGGACGTTTCTTAGATTTCTTTGGCATACCTTCATAAAACTTCTTCTTCGGCTTTTCATACTTTTTATTGCGCTTGTCGCTGGAACTTTTCGCTCCGCCACCGGCACTCGATTTAGTACTAGTACTTTGACTTCTTCCTCTGCCTGCACCTTGGCCACGGCTCTTGCCTCTGCCAGCCTGAATGACTTTTGGTGTTTCTTTACGAGAGCCTCTGAAGTTTTCTTTCATTCCAACAATTTCGAAGTCTACTGCTTGCTCTTCTGGCTTAACAGATGTCACACGCACTTTTACTTCATCACCGATACGGTATTGTTTCGCTGTACGTTCCCCGATCATCATCATTTGGCGATCATCGAAGCGATAATAGTCGTCGTTCATATTCTTGACATGGACAAGTCCTTCGATCGTATTCGGAAGCTCCACAAAGATACCGAAGTTTGTAACAGACGAAATGACCCCTTCAAACTCTTCCCCCACTTTATCGACCATAAACTGTGCTTTCTTCAATGCGTCCGTATCACGCTCTGCATCTACTGCACGACGTTCACGTTCAGACGTGTGACGAGCAATTTCAGGCAGTTCAGCAGACCAATGGGCAATCGTTTGTGCGGACCTGTCTTTATTGAATAAATACGTACGAATCAGACGGTGAACGATTAAGTCCGGATATCTTCTGATCGGTGCGGTGAAGTGCGTGTAGAACTCCGTCGCTAAACCAAAGTGACCGATACTGTCTTGGAAGTACTTCGCTTGTTGCATCGAACGCAATAGCATCGTCGAGATCAGAGATTCTTCTGGCAATCCTTCGATGGATTCGACAATTTCTTGCAATGCACCTGAATCTACTTGTTTACCTGTTCCTTTAACGACGATTCCAAAGGTCGTAAGAAACTCGAAGAAGCGTTGTAATTTCTCTTCTTTTGGATCTTCGTGAATTCGGTATAAGAAAGGTACTTTCATCCGGTCTAAGTGCTCTGCAACGGTTTCATTGGCCGCTAACATGAATTCTTCGATCAAACGTTCAGAAACTGTACGCTCGATAATGATCACGTCTGTCGGCCAACCATCTTCATCTACGAGAATTTTGGATTCTTTGAAATCGAAATCGATGGCGCCACGGTTTTTACGCTTTTGACGGAAATTGCTAGCCAGTTTCGCCATATCGTTTAGCATCGGTACGATTTCTTCGTATTTCTTCGATAGCTCTTCGTCTTGATGTTCGATGATTTGGTAGACATCACCATAGGTCATGCGATAACTCGAGTTGATGACACTTGGATAAATGTCATGGTCGATGACTTTACCATTTGCATCGACTTTCATTTCGCATGTCAATGTCAAGCGATCTTCTCCTGGATTAATGGAACAAATACCGTTAGACAAACGATGCGGTAACATCGGAATCACGCGGTCCGTAAGATAGACACTTGTGCCACGGTCTGCTGCTTCTACGTCCATTGGAGAGTTCTCCGTGACATAGTAGCTAACGTCTGAAATATGCACAAATAGACGATAGGATCCGTTGTCTTCTTTGAAGACTGAAATCGCATCATCCAAGTCTTTTGCATCGGCACCGTCAATAGTCATCGTCAATTCTTTACGTAAATCTCTACGGCCTTCGAAGTCTTCTGGCTGAACTGTCGTCGGTACACTGTTCGCGTGTTCCATGACGTCTTCAGGGAATTCAATCGCAATGCCATGCTTGTGAATGATCGATAAGATGTCCACGCCTGGGTCATTTTTATGTCCAAGAATTTTTGTGATCATGCCCGTTGCATTGTTTTCATCCGTTGGCCAGTTCGTAATTTCCGCGATAACTTTCTGACCGTCTACCGCTTCCAATGAATGACCTTTTTCGATATACAAATCTATCGGCAATTTCTTGTCGTCCGGCAAGACGAAACCATATCCTTCATGTGCTTGATACGTTCCGACCACTTGCGTAGTTTTACGTTCGACGACTTTCGTGATGACGCCTTCGCGACGGTCTCCGAATGAGCTACCGGACACACGTACGAAGACGATATCGCCATTCATTGCGCCGTTTATTTCATGAGGTGGGATGAAGACATCATCGCCCTCTACGTCTTCAGGTACGACAAAGCCGAAGCCTTTTGCGTGACCGATGAATTTTCCGCGAAGAAGATTCATTTGTTCAGGTAAGCCGTAGCGGTTATTGCGTGAACGAACGATTTTCCCGTTCTGTTCTAATTGTACGAGCATTTTCACTAGTTCTTTAAAGTCGTCCGCCTGTTCTACGTTGAGTGCTTCTGAAATCTCGTGGACAGTGGACGGCATATAGGATTTCTCTTTTAATAAAGATAAAACCCGTTCTTGTAACTCTTTTATATTTGGTTCCAAACAATCATCTCCTCCTTTTTTCAAACTATATAAGTTGTTAGAAACGTTGATTTCCGTTCCAGGCGGACGCGTTCCGCGGGCACGGCTTCAATCTCCTCGTCCGCTTCGCTTCCTGCGGGGCTTTCAGCTCGCGCTGTTCCCACAGGAAGAGCCGTCACGAAGAACGGCTTTTGCGAGTAAAAGCGAAGCGTTAGGAGCACATCTTTGCACACGCCGCCTGAAACGAAAATCAACTGAGTGTTCTATTAATAACAAATTCCTTTTTAAAGACGAAAATTCAACTTATATAGTTATATCTTCCCCTAATTTCACTCTTGCCAATCAAGGGATTCTAAAAAATGTAGTACGTTTTCGTGAAGTTGTGCTTTTTCGGGACCTAGTGTAATGACATGTCCTGATTCTTCGTACCATTGTAGCTCTTTTTCTGTAGATTGTGCTTCGTCGTAAATAATTTGTGCGGAGTTCGGATCGATTACGTCATCATGTCGTGATTGAACCACAAGTAACGGTGTGTAGATGCAGTCGACTTGATCGCGCACGTTTTGGACCATGGATTGTAAACCGTCAAGGCCCGGCATGGACTTTGTTTTCAAGTCGTCCATTTCTAATTTGATTTGCTCGTCTGATTGACCTGCGAACTTTTTATAGTCTCGTGCGTACTTCAGCACGCCTGACCACATCAAGTCAGTCGTTTTCATCGTCATCGGTGCACACATTGTCACGATGCCTTTTAGCGGAAATTGCGCTGCCAGTCTCAATGAAAATACACCACCGAGTGATAATCCCGCCACAGCAATCTCATTATATCCTGCCTCTTTCAGCTGATTATATGCACCTAATACATCTTCCCACCACTGGTCAGGATTCGTCTTGATCAATTCTTCAGGCGGCACGCCATGACCGCGGTAATGCGGTGCCAATGACGTATAATTGTGCTTTTCAAGGAAGCGGCCAAGCATCCGCACATCCGCAGATGTTCCTGTAAACCCATGCAACAGTAATACCGCACGTTTTCCATGTTGAAAGAAGAATGGTTTCGGTTGGGCAATTCGCATGTCTTTCGTTCCTTTCTACGAAAAGCGCCTGACCGTTCAAACATGGTCAGGCGCTTGCATTTTATATTTTCATGATCGCAATGGTTAGGACAAAAAATAAGACAGATAAGACGATCGTCGCTCTTTGTAGAACGAGATCTAATCCACGTGCTTTTTGTTTTCCGAAAAGTTGCTCTGCGCCTCCGGAGATGGCCCCTGACAGTCCCGCACTCTTACCGGATTGCAATAAAACGACTACTATTAATGCTATAGCTACGACTATCAGCGATGCTGTGAAAACTGCATGCATGTTTTTCCACCTCCAAAAATAGCAAGTTACAACATTTCTATTCTACCAAAGCAAGTCTCTCGGCACAACCTTTTGTTACGAATTATGCCGATTGACTGAACTATATAAGTTGAACAAATGATTTGTTACTTAGTATTACTAAGTTGCTTGGAGTGCAAGGCGGCGACTCCTGGGGGATTAGCGTGCGCCTTGAGACCCCGCAGGTAGCGTAGCGAACGAGGAGGCTCAAGCCACGCCCCCCGGAAAGCGTCCGCCTGGAACGGAAAGCAACGGTTGGTACCGTCCATTTCTTTAATTCATCTAATATAGTTGCGATTATTTATTCAAATTATAGAATGTATCTTTGCCTAGGTACTGAGCAGTTTCAAACAATTGATCTTCGATACGAAGTAATTGATTGTACTTCGCGACACGATCCGAACGAGAAGGTGCACCCGTTTTAATTTGGCCAGCGTTTGTTGCCACTGCGATGTCCGCAATCGTTACGTCTTCTGATTCACCTGAACGGTGAGAGATGACAGCTGTATAGCCTGCACGTTTCGCCATTTCAATTGCATCGAATGTTTCAGTCAATGTACCAATTTGGTTCACTTTAATCAGGATCGAGTTACCGATTCCTTCTTTGATGCCGCGTGATAATTTCTCTGTGTTTGTAACGAATAGATCGTCACCAACCAATTGCACTTTGTTGCCAAGACGCTCTGTCAATAGCTTGTGGCCATCCCAGTCGTTCTCGTCCAAGCCGTCTTCGATCGATACGATTGGGTACTTCTCACAAAGCTCTTCATACCAAGCAACCATTTCTTCAGATGTTTTACGGATATCTTCACCTGCAAGGTAGTAGTTGTTTTGGTCTTTATCGTAGAACTCAGAAGAAGCTACGTCCATAGCAAGCAAGATGTCTTCGCCCGCTTTGTAACCGGCTTTTTCGATTGCTTCGATAATGGTAGTAAGTGCTTCTTCGTTAGAAGCAAGGTTCGGAGCAAATCCGCCTTCGTCTCCAACTGCTGTGTTCAAGCCTTTGCCATGAAGAACTGATTTTAGGCTGTGGAAAATTTCCGTACCCATGCGAAGTGCATGACGGAAAGATTCTGCGCGAACTGGCATGATCATGAATTCTTGGATGTCTACGTTGTTATCCGCATGCTCTCCGCCGTTTAAGATATTCATCATCGGTACCGGTAATTGCTTCGCGTTGAAGCCGCCAAGGTACTGATACAATGGAACGTCTAAGTAGTCTGCTGCTGCGTGTGCAACCGCCATAGATACACCAAGAATGGCGTTAGCACCGAGCTTGCCTTTATTCTCCGTACCGTCTAGTTCGATCAATGCTCTGTCGATAACCACTTGATCCAATACGGAATAGTTTTCTTCGAATTCAGAAGAGATGACTTCATTGACGTGATCTACGGCTTTCAATACACCTTTACCGTTGTAACGATTTTCGTCGCCGTCACGTAATTCTACCGCTTCATACTCCCCAGTAGATGCACCAGATGGTACGATGGCACGTCCAAAGGCACCGCTTTCTGTGAATACTTCTACTTCTACAGTTGGATTGCCTCGTGAATCCAATACTTCTCTAGCTTGAATGTGGGTAATAATTGGCATGAAAATCTCTCCTTAGAATAATGGTTTTCCGGTCATTTCAACCGGTTGTGGAATTCCTAACATTTTCAACATCGTCGGTGCCAAGTCTGCAAGAATACCGTCTGTGCGCAACACTACGTCTGGATTCGTGACAATGACAGGTACAGGATTTGTCGTGTGCGCTGTCATTGGTTGTCCACCGACGGTCGTCACTTCATCCGCATTGCCGTGATCCGCTGTGATAATAGCCGATCCGCCTTTTGCCGATAACGCGTCAATGATTCGGCCTAAACAAGCATCAACCGTCTCAATCGCTTTTACAGTGGGCTCTAACATACCGCTATGGCCGACCATATCCGGATTTGCGAAGTTTAGGATAATGGCATCTTGTCGTTCCGCTTCGATTTCGGCAATTAACGCATCGGTTACTTCGTATGCGCTCATTTCCGGTTTCAAATCATACGTCGCGACTTTCGGCGAATTGATCAAAATCCGAGTTTCCCCTTCAAACGTCTCTTCGCGTCCGCCACTCATAAAGAATGTCACATGTGGATACTTTTCCGTTTCCGCAATCCGCAACTGACGCTTGCCTTGGTCTTCAAGCACTTCACCGATTGTTTTGGTTAAATTGACATTATGGAATACAATGTCCGCTACTACATCATCATTATAATGCGTAAAGCCGACAAAATGTAAGTCCGTAAATTTTTTCACGCCTCGATTGAAGCCATCAAAGTCAGGTTGCGTGAGAGCACGAGACAATTGAATCGCGCGGTCTGGACGGAAATTGAAGAAGATGACCGCATCTCCATTCTCGATCGTCGCCACTGGTTTGCCGTCTTGTTGAATGACGAATGGCTCGACAAACTCATCATGTATTTCTTCGGCATACGAAGCACGGATTCCTTCTTCTGCCGAATCGCAATGTGGTCCGACACCATATACCATCGCGTCATACGTTTTTTGCACGCGTTCCCAGCGCTTGTCGCGGTCCATCGCAAAATATCTGCCGGACACCGTCGCAATCTGACCGACACCGACTTCTTCCATCACATCTTCCGTACGTTTAATATACGGAAGAGCCGTCGTTGGTCCTACGTCACGGCCATCGAGGAATGCATGCAAGTAGACACGCTCTACACCGTGTTCTTTCGCCATTTTCAATAAAGCGAATAAATGCTCATAATGACTATGAACGCCACCGTCAGACAATAGGCCCATTACGTGAAGCGCAGAGCCTTTCGTTTTGACATGCTCCATCGTGTCAAGCAATGCCGCGTTGGCAAAGAACTCGCCTTCACGAATCGACTTATTGATGCGCGTTAAGCTTTGGTAGACAATACGGCCAGCACCAATATTCAAGTGCCCCACTTCAGAGTTCCCCATTTGTCCTTCTGGTAACCCTACTGCCTCACCACATGCTGTCAATGTCGCGTGCGGGTAGTTCTCCCACAGCAAGTCAAAGTTTGGAATGTTGGCGTGCGCTACCGCGTTGCCATACGTTTCATCGCGTAAGCCAAAACCGTCCAAAATAATTAACGCGACCGGTTTATTCGCCATGAGTCCCAGCCTCCACTAATTTTACGAATGCGTTCGGATCAAGACTTGCTCCTCCGACTAATGCACCGTCGATATGATCTTTGCTAAGTAATTCAGCGATATTTTCTGGTTTTACACTACCGCCATATTGAATACGGACTGCATTGGCCACATCTGATGAGTAGAGTGTTTCGATCTTATGACGGATCGCTGCACATACTTCATTCGCATCATCTGCCGTTGCTGTTTTACCTGTGCCGATCGCCCAGATAGGTTCGTACGCAATGACGGACTGTTTCGCTTGTTCCGCTGTGACACCGACTAACGCTTTTTCCACTTGCGCGGAGACGATCGAAACGGTTTCGAGTGCTTCGCGCTGTTCCAACGTTTCTCCTACACAGATGATCGGAACCAAATGATGGTTGAACGCTGCGAGTACTTTTTTATTCACTGTATCGTCTGTTTCATTGAAGTATTGACGACGTTCAGAATGTCCTAGAATGACATACTGTACCCCTAAGTCTTCAAGCATAGCCGGGCTAATTTCGCCAGTGAATGCCCCTTCTTCTGTATCATGCATCGTTTGAGCGCCTACTTTGATCGCAGTCGTTTCAAAACGTTGTAGTAAATCGTTCAGATACAATGCCGGTGGGCAGATAACTGCTTCGACTTGATCTGACGCCGTGAGTTGTTCTTTAATCTGTTCCGCAAATTCTGCAGCTTCTCTAGATAATTTAAACATTTTCCAGTTGCCCGCAATGATTCGTTTTCGCAAAAGAATTCCTCCTTATTCTCGATCTTGTAATACAGCTACTCCTGGCAACTCTTTGCCTTCCATGAACTCGAGTGAAGCGCCGCCACCAGTAGATACGTGATCCATTTGATCGGCTACTTCAAACTTCTCAACAGCCGCCGCAGAGTCGCCTCCACCAATTACCGTATACGCAGACGTTTCCGCCATTGCATCCGCCACAGTTTTCGTTCCGTTTGCGAATGGTTCCATTTCGAACACACCCATTGGCCCGTTCCAAATGACAAACCGTGAATCTTTAATGACTTGCTCGTAACGCTTTGCAGTTTCCGGCCCGATATCCAGACCCATCCAACCTTCTGTAATAGCATCGACTGAAACCGTTTTAGTTTCTGCATCCGCAGCAAATTTATTCGCAACGACTGCATCTGTCGGCAAGTATAAAGTGACTGCCTTTCGCTTCGCCTTTTCAATGAAAGACTTCGCTAACTCTACTTTATCTTCTTCTACTAGTGAATCTCCAGTTTCGTGACCTTGAGCGCGTGTGAATGTATACGACAATCCGCCACCAATCAACAAGTTATCGACTTTATCCAACAAATTATCAATGACGCCGATTTTGTCTTTTACTTTCGCGCCACCTATGATCGCCGTGAAAGGACGATCGGGATGAGACAATGCTTTTCCGAGAACATCTAATTCTTTCTCGAGTAAGAAGCCCAGAACGCCAGGTATGTATTCTGCAATTCCAGCGGTAGAAGCATGTGCGCGGTGCGCTGTTCCAAAGGCGTCATTCACAAAGACGTCGGCAAGTTCTGCAAATTGCTTGGATAGTTCAGCATCATTCTTCTCTTCGCCTGGATTAAAGCGAACGTTTTCAAGCAAAATCACGTCGCCATCTTTCATTTCTGCAATCGCTTTCTCTACTTCTTCACCGATCGATGAATCGAGTTTCTTCACTGTTTTACCTAGAAGCTCAGACAATTTATCGCCAGCAGGTGTCAAACGCATATCTTCTTGCACTTCACCTTTAGGCCGTCCTAGGTGGCTAGCTAAAATAACTTTTGCCCCCGCGTTCGTCATATATTCAATTGTTGGGAGTGCCGCTCGAATGCGCGTATCATCCGTTACCTTTCCATCTTCCATCGGTACGTTGAAATCTACGCGACAAAATACGCGCTGACCGTCCAATTTAATATCTCTGATTGTCTTTTTCATGTTCATTCAATAAGTCCTCCTCGGCTTAAATACAAAAAGAGGAACGGGGTTCTCCGTTCCTCTCACCCATATTTATTCATTATAATCGGTTAGTTGTGGAATGGCTACGATTTATAACAGAATTCATGGTTTTCTCTACTTATAGACCTTGTTCGTTCATATATCGTGCTAAGTCGATACAACGAGCGGAGTAACCGGACTCATTATCGTACCAAGAAATGACTTTCACCATATTGCCTTCCATGACCATTGTAGACAAACCGTCTACTGTGGAAGATGCAGTGTTTCCATTGTAATCAACAGATACGAGTGGCAAATCACTGAAATATAGAAGTCCTTGTAATTCGCCTTCGGATGCTTTCTTCAATGCATTATTCACATCTTCAACTGTTACTTCTTTTTCTAATTCTGTCACAAAGTCCACAAGTGAAACATTTGGAGTCGGTACACGCACTGCCATTCCATCAAGTTTGCCTTTCAATTCAGGAATAACTTTCGTTACAGCGGAAGCTGCACCCGTTGAAGTCGGAATCATCGACACACCAGCCGCACGCGCACGTCGGTAGTCGGAGTGTGGAAGATCAAGAATTTTCTGGTCGTTCGTATACGAGTGAATGGTCGTCATCATACCTCGCTTAATACCGAATGAATCGTTCAACACTTTCACAATAGGCGCTAAACAGTTCGTCGTACAAGACGCGTTCGATACGATGTTGTCGTTCGCTGCATCGTACGTTCCTTCATTGACACCCATCACAAGTGTAGTCATTTCACCTTGCGCTGGAGCCGACAAGATAACTTTCTTCGCGCCTGCATCCAAGTGTTTTTGCAATCCTTCTTTTGAACGGAAGACACCTGTACAATCGATGACGATATCTACCCCAAGGTCTTTCCAAGGTAGGTTCGCAGGATCTTTTTCAGCAAATACACTAATCTTTTTATCATTTACACGAATAGAAGATTCATCTGATTGCACGTCTGCATCGAAAACACCGTGTACTGAATCATATTTCAATAAATGAGCCAACATCGCTGCGTCCGTCAAATCATTGATTGCCACGACTTCCATATCTTCAGTTGCAAATGCTTCTCGAAGTACCAATCGTCCAATTCGTCCAAATCCGTTAATCGCTAGTTTCACTGTCATAATAAATCGCCTCCGTTAAAGTAGTTATAATCTTTTCGCCTTCTAGGCAGTGCATCTGCGGGTCACATCAGCGACAGCATGTTTTGTGCTGCGCCTTCGTCTGTTACTAAAATGGTTTGGGACGGTGCACTCGCTAAATACGACAGCAGTGCTTCCGCTTTACTCGCCCCGCCGGCTACAGTGAGCACGAGCGGAACGTCTTGCAATTGCTCCATCTGAATCCCAACTGTTCGAATACGATGGACAATTTCACCTTGCTGATTAAAATAAAAGCCGAACGCTTCTCCCTTAGCTTGTCGATCCCGTAGAATCTGCTGTTCCTCTTCAGGAGAGTTTCGCAATACAGCCATTTTCGTCGCATTCCCAACACCATGGATCACGCAGTCGGTGCGACTATATAACTCCAGCATTTCTTTCGCAGCAGGCTCATGCTGGAATACCGCATGCGCTTCTTCACTAAGAGTATCTGGATAATAAAACGCTTTATATGTTGCATGACACGCTTCCGCAAACGAAGCTGCGATCATATTCGCCTGTAAGCCAATTTCTTCTCCCACGCCACCTCTTGCTGCGATGAATTGCACATCCGGCAACTCGTCTTGCTGCATAAACGATGGAATCGCGGCTACTGAACTGCCGCCAGTTACTGCGACAATTTCATCACCTTTTATACGCGAGCGGAATTGCTTCGCCGCTTGCATACCGAGCAGCTTTTTCGTCAAAGGCGAATCATCGGAATCCCCTTCCACTACATGTACTTTTAGAATGCCAAGGCGCTCCGCCAACTCATTCGCAAGTTGTCGTCTGCCCGACTTTTCCTCCATCGTATCATGCAATGCAAAGAGCACTTCTATACCTTTTTCTGTAGTTGACACGCCTTCTTTCGCAATATGCACCAATTCCTGCTCTTTCAATAAATCGAGCATCGTACGCGTTTCCCTCTCGGAAAGACCAGACACAGAACTAAGCGTTCTTCTGCCAACAGGGCCCGACGCTTTGATCAGTTTCAACATTTGATAGCGTTGCTCGATTAACAGTGGAAGTTCAGGAATAAGTGCGAGTTGCGCTTCATAAAATGATAAACTCACTCACATCACTCTTTTCAAGCGGGTTATATTTGATCCCTCTAAATAATTAACGTCCCACCTAGGGTAAAAAAATACTATACATGAAGTATAGCATATTCAGAAATGAAACACAACAAGAAAGCGTTTTCATTATTCAATTAATTCCAAAATATCGATATAGCCGATATTTCCATATGTTAACACCTGTCCCTCGTGCTCAACAACTGGGATCATCAGCATAAATTTCTCATGAATATCGTCATCTTCCTCTATATTAATCGTCTGCCACTCGAGTGGATAATCTTCCGCGACCAAATGAAGCATTCGTTCCGCTTCTTCGCACAGCTCACAATTAGGTTTCGTGTAGAATTGAATTTTCATATGTAGGTCACCTCGTTTTTATTTATGATTACATGAAACTGGTTATATTTCTAGGGATTTGACTTTTTTGGGGTGGTGGATGGGTTGGGTGGGTGGGCGCGGCGATCGAATGTGGGAATATAAGGTGTCAGGCCGCGGGCATTGAGCGGGTGCAAGGCATCATTGAGCGGGTAACGGGATATCATGAGCGGGTGCGGAATGTGATTGAGCGAATAACGTTACGCATAGAGCGCTTGCGGGATCACATAGAGCGGATAGCGTACCACATTGAGCGGCGCGCAACGCGAATGCAAAAAACTAGATGGCGCGACGATAGAATTTGGGAATGTTAAGTGTCGAGCCACGGGCATAGAGCGGATGCATGGCTTCATTGAGCGGGTAACGGGAAACCATGAGCGGGTGCGGAATGTGATTGAGCGAATAACGTTACGCATAGAGCGCTTGTGGGGGCACATAGAGCGGATAGAGTACATCATTGAGCGGCGCGCACCGCGAATGCCAAATACTAGATGGCGCGACGATAGAATTTGGGAATATAAAGTTTCTGGCCGCGGGCATAGAGCGGATGCAAGGCTTCATTGAGCGGGTAAAGGAATACTTTGAGCGGATGCAGATTTTGATTGAGCGGATAACTTTACGCATAGAGCGCTTGCGGGATCGTATAGAGCGGATAGCGGGATACATTGAGCGCCGCGCGCCGCGGACAGGGCATAAAAAAAGTGACGACCACTCACGAATCGAGTCATCGTCACTTCCTACGAAACAAGCTATTACCAACTTCGACCTGCTCCGCCACCACCACCGGAACCACCGCCGCCGAAGCCACCAAAGCCTCCGCCGCCACTTCCACCTCCGAAGCCACCACCACCGGGGCCAGGGAAGAATATTGGACCGCCGCTAGATCGACCACGTGGACCGCCGCCACCGCCTCTTCCACCACCGCCGAAAAAGACGCGGAAGATAATGTAGAGAACGATGATCACAATAACAAATGATGGAATGCCAACGTCTTCTTCACCTTGTTCGGGGTATACGACTGGCAACTCATCGCCTTCGAGCCCGTATTCCGCCGCTATTTCATTATAGAACGCTTTGTACGCTTCCATAATCGCAAGGTCTGGTTGTTCTTGAATTAAATAGGGCATCGCGAGTTCATCAATATAACGTCCGACTTTCCCATCAGGAAGTGCTCCTTCCAAACCGTAGCCGGTCGTTAAATAAAACTTGCGCTCAATACCTGCCGCTTCATTTTTTTCTGTGGACACGACAAGTAATGCGCCATTGTCCATTTCTTTATCGCCTAATTGCAATTCACGAAGTAGGCGTAAGGCATAATCCTCCACAGGTTCCCCTTCTAGGGAATACACTGTACGAACAGCAAGTTCTGCTTTCGTAGCCGCTTGCAAGCGAATGCCATATTCTTCTATTTCCGCTTCTTGAGCGGGTGATAAAATGTCCGCATCATCCACTACCACTTCTGTAATCGCATGAACCGTTGTAGTACCAGTAAGGGCCACTAGTAGCGCTACGAGGAACATGCAGACGCGGTTTATCACTTCACGTCATCCCCAAAATCGACTGATGGCGGTTGTTGCGCCCCTTCGACCGCTTTGAAGTATTCTTTTTCATCGAATCCAAAGATCGAAGCCACGATTTTACCTGGGAATCGTTTAACGGTTCTGTTGAAGACCGACACGACGTCGTTATAATCTTTACGAGCCACCGCGATACGATTTTCCGTGCCTGCTAATTCATCCATTAGCTGTTGGAAGTTTTGGTTCGCTTTTAAATCCGGATAATTTTCTACTACTACTAATAAACGACTTAATGCGCTCGATAGTTCTGAATCTGCTGCTGCTTGTTCTTCAGGACCTCGTGCGCCGGCCATTTTACTACGTGCGTTCGCAATGTTTTCAAGCACCTCTTTTTCATGTGAGGCATATCCTTTCACCGTATTCACTAAGTTCGGGATTAGATCTACTCTACGTTGTAATTGCGTTTCAATCTGCGCATACGACTGGTCGACGTCTTCTTCCAAATTAACTAACTTGTTGTAAGAAGGAACAATCATAATCGCTGCGATGACTACTAACACTATAATGGCTATAAGCGGGCCAGCTATTTTCTTCATACATCACTACTCCTCTCATCATTTCATTAGTATGTACTTACCCTACTTCTTTCACTCACCAAACTTCCTGATGCGATATTTTAAAAGTTAGTGGTTAGGTCTATGCCCCATTTACTTCCTATATATAAGCATAAACTACATACAATATGATGCATCTAATCAATCATTTGTGCTTTTAGATAAAATTTGCAAGAATATTTTTCTAAACTACTTTACAGACAATTTTGAGTAAGTTATACTGATAAAAGTTGTACGAAGGAAACAATATAGTACCAATCATGCATTAGAGTTGCATAAGGGAAACAATTGTTTTATATTATTACCTATCAAAAAACCATAATGCTTCTTAACTAAAATAAAAGTAGTATTCCTTTTATCTGAAAGTTGCACCAGGGAAAGAAAAGAGGAGGAAACTGGATGATACATCCGATAACAGTCAATAATATAAGTGTTTCGTATGACGGCCATGAAGTAGTAAAAGACGTTTCATTTTCATTTGGATCTGGAAGTTTGATTGGTGTTCTTGGCCCGAATGGTGCGGGTAAATCCACATTGATGAAAGCGATGCTTGGCTTAATCCATAAAGATCATGGAGATGTAAAGATCGGTAGCGAGACAGTGGATTCTATGCGGAAACAAATTGCCTATGTTCCCCAGCGTTCCAATATTGACTGGAACTTCCCTATCGTTGTGAAAGATACAGTTTTGCTTGGAACTTATCCAAAAATCGGCTTGCTAAGACGTCCACGTAAAGCGGATAAAGAGTGGGCCATGGAGTGTTTAAGGCAAGTAGGAATGGAGAGCTTTGCCAATCGCCAAATTGGGGAATTATCAGGCGGGCAACAACAGCGAGTGTTCCTTGCACGTGCACTAGCGCAAAAGGCGGATTACTTCTTCCTTGATGAGCCTTTCGTAGGAATTGACGTATCGAGTGAAGAAATCATAATTGAGATTTTGCGTGAAATGCAAGCGAATGGCAAAGTGATTTTCGTCGTTCACCACGACTTGTCAAAAGTGAAGAAATATTTTGATGGGCTCATTCTTATTAACAAAGAGTTAATTGATGCAGGTCCAACGAATAAAGTATTCCAATCCAGCAATATGGCGAAAGCATACAACCGTGAATTTATGATCGACGGCTTGGAGGTTTCTATGTAATGGAATTTATTCAAGACTTACTGACGTACGGTTTCTTACAGAAAGCATTGATTACGTCGATCATGGTCGGCATCATTTGTGGAGTTATTGGAAGTTTCATTGTCCTTCGGGGCATGGCATTGATGGGCGATGCGATTTCCCACGCAGTTCTACCGGGTGTTGCTATTTCGTATATGCTCGGAATTAGCTATTTCTACGGCGCAGTGTTTACGGGTGTTCTGACAGCATTCAGTATCGGTGCCATATCTCAAAATAGTCGAATCAAGAATGATTCTTCGATTGGCATAGTCTTTTCAGCGTTTTTCGCTCTTGGGATTATTTTAATCACACAAGCTAAAAGTGCGACAGACTTGACGCAGATTTTATTCGGTAACGTGTTGTCTGTCCGCAGTTCCGACATGTGGCTGACTTTGATCGTCGGTGCCATTGTCATTTTAGTAGTCTTTCTGTTCTTTAAAGAACTACTCGTTTCCAGTTTCGACGAGACGATGGCTGCGGCTTACGGTTTAAAAACACGTTTGATTCACTACGCGATTATGTTTTTACTCACACTGGTTACTGTCGCTTCCCTACAGACTGTCGGGGTGATCCTCGTTGTATCTTTATTGATTACACCAGCTTCTACAGCGTATCTGTTAACCAATCGACTATCGGTCATGGTCATATTGGCAGCATTTTTCGGTGCTGTGTCCTCCATTACTGGACTGTATTTCAGCTTCTTGTATAATATGCCAACCGGGCCCGTGATTGCCTTGACAGCGACAGCCATCTTCGTCTTGGCATTTTTATTCTCGCCTAAACAAGGAATTGTCGTGGGGATGTTCCGTAAGAAGTTTAAACGTAAATCGATTACAGGCGCAACCAACTAAGCGTTTAACTGACCTGGCAGAAAAAATTTGTATTCACAAAGGAGTAGAATGTACTACATGAAAAAATTAGCAAAATGGCTAACACTATCATTGCTCGCTGTATTCATGTTAGCAGCATGTGGCAATGACAAGGGCACGAAAGTTGGTGACCAAGCAGCGGAAACGGACGACAAGCTAAAAGTCGTTACTTCATTTACCATCATTGCGGATATGGCACGCGAAATCGGTGGGGACTATGTAGAAGTATATAACTTAGTGCCAACCGGAACGGATCCTCATGAATATGAGCCTTTGCCAAATGATATTAAAGCCGCAACCGATGCAGACGTATTATTCTACAACGGTTTAAATCTTGAAGGCGGAAAAAAAGGCTGGTTCTTCAAAATGATGGATTCCGTTGGTCAGAAAGACGAAAACATCTATAGCTTAACTGAAGAAGTAGAACCTAAGTATATCGGTGGAAAAGACGGCACTGACGAGGAAATCAACCCACACGCGTTTATCGATCCAGCTGTTGGTGTGAAAATGGCAGAAGCTATGCGCGATGCATTGATTGAAAAACACCCGACAGAAAGTGAAAAAATTCGAGAGCAAGGCGATGAGTACGTACAACGCCTACAAGAATTAGATGATGAATTTGCGGAACGCATTTCTACGATTCCTGAAGAAAATCGTGTACTCGTAACAAGTGAACGTGCTTTCCAATACTTGAGTGACCACTATGGCTTAAAAGAAGCGTTTATCTGGGAAATCGATACGGAAGAGAATGGTTCACCTAAACAAATCAAAGAGCTCATTCGCTATATCCAAGAACATAACGTGCCTGTATTATTCGTGGAATCTAACGTAGATACTCGCCCGATGGAAACTGTTTCCGCAGAGACTGGCGTTCCAATTGCTGAAAAGCCCATCTACTCTGACGAAATTGGTAACCCTGGTGACGCGATCGATACGTATATAAAATACTTGAACTACAATATGAATCTCATCCATGATGAGTTAAGCAAAGAACGATAATTAGCATGATCTATCAATTTCAGACAAAAAGGAAGCCACACTGCCCTGTGACTTCCTTTTTTGTTTGTCTAAAAGCATTGAACATATAAGCCTGAACTTATATGATATAGATACTAAAAAATAAAGGAGTATTTTATGAATCCTAAACAAATGGAACGTTACTTAAAAACCATTGGGGATCAATCCCGATTACAATTACTGAAGGCATTGGAGCAAAAACCTCTATGCATTTGTGATTTGAATACTTTACTAGACGTATCACAACCCGCAATTAGTCAGCATATGCACAGATTAAAAAGTGATGAGATCGTGCTGAATGAACGACGTGGACGCTGGGTATATTGGTCACTTAATCATTCCCATCCCTACTATTTCTTACTATTGGAATTATTGAAGGTATTGCCGGTTCCGACTATTGAATGTAGCGAGGAGGAGAACCCATGCAAATAATACTGGCTTCCCTTATATTTCTACTCACACTGATCTTGGTTATTTGGCAACCACGCAATCTATCCATCGGCTGGTCTGCCATCGCCGGCGCTGTTCTCGCTCTACTTGCGGGCGTCGTCAGTTTTACTGATGTCATCGATGTAACGTCTATCGTATGGAATGCTACATTGACGTTCGTCGCACTAATCATTATTTCATTGATCCTAGATGAAATCGGATTTTTCGAGTGGTCCGCATTACATATGGCGCGCTTTGCCAAAGGAAGTGGCGTTCGCATGTTTTTACTTGTCATCCTACTTGGCGCTGGTGTGTCGGCTTTATTCGCGAATGATGGAGCCGCTTTGATACTCACACCCATTGTCCTTGCAATGGTGCGTGCACTGAATTTCAAAGAGAAAATGATTTTGCCCTTCGTCATGGCGTCAGGATTCATTGCGGATACTACTTCCTTGCCACTTGTCGTCAGTAATCTCGTGAACATCGTTTCCGCCGACTTCTTCGGCATCGGTTTTGCTGAATATGCAAGCCGTATGATCATCCCGAACTTCTTCAGCCTTGGTGCCAGTATTCTCGTGTTGTATATGTATTTCCGGAAATCTATACCGAAACGTTTCGATGAAAAGTTGTTGCGTACACCTGCGAGTGCTATACGTGACCATAAATTGTTCCGCATTTCCTGGGTAGTGCTCGGTATGTTGCTGATCGGCTACTTCATTAGTGAATCATTAGGTTTACCTGTCTCCTTCATCGCCGGTTCCATTGCGATCATGTTCTTGCTAATTGCAAGAACGAGCGAAGCAGTGCAGACTAAAACGGTAATCAAAGGTGCTCCATGGGCTATTGTGTTCTTTTCCATCGGGATGTACGTAGTCGTCTATGGATTGCGCAATGCAGGATTGACATCTGTTTTGACCGCGTTGATCGAGTGGACATCGAGCCACGGCTTGTACGCCGCTACGATTAGCATGGGGTTTATTGCGGCAATCCTGTCATCGTTCATGAACAATTTGCCAACCGTGATGATAGATGCGCTAGCGATCCAGGATGCTGCGGTTCCGCCTGATGTGCGGGAAGCGTTGATTTATGCCAATGTAATCGGGTCTGATTTAGGTCCGAAGATGACACCGATCGGTTCGCTCGCCACGTTGCTGTGGTTGCATGTGCTGTCGTTAAAAGGCATACGGATCTCTTGGGGATATTATTTCAAAGTAGGTATTATATTGACTGTGCCTACTCTCCTCATTACGTTGACGGGGCTATGGTGGTGGCTTTCAGTTTCTTAAATCGGTTGTCAGTTAGACAGGAAATATACTTGATTAATATAGGCCCCACTCGGTGAGATAACCTATTTTCTCACTGTGTGGGGCCTATATATTAATCGAATTCTCGTAAGCAATAAGTAGATGGTAATTCAGGTGCAACGATGACAACCGTAAAATCTGTAATGGAATCTTCTGAAATGACTTCTAGAATTTCTATTTTGAAAATCAATTGATTTATTCTTCCTGTAAGCGTAGTTCATGCGTTATGTTTCACTTCTCGCTATTACTAACATCGGCATATGTTTTTAGAAAAAAGCCTTCTGTTTTTGACCATTCACAATACAATATATGTTGAAGATTCACATGCCCTAAGCGTTCCATTTCCGCATAAAGCCATGCCTCCGTTTTTCCAATAAAGTCTAAGACTTCCTTCTTGATCTGTCCCTCATCAATTAAGAGTACGGTCGGTTCTTCTTCTCGGTTCTCCAGATTCATATCCTGTACAGCCACGGGTTTATACTTGGCGTATTGATTAATTGAAATATCTCCTCCCGGCTCGATAAACAAGTCCCGTACTTCTCTCAACGAAAAAATCCCTTGTTTACGAAGCATCGTTCTCAACTGCTCCATTTCTAATTGGTTTTTTTTCATCAATTTTTTATTGATTTTCCCATCATGGATCAACTTGTCCGTTTCTCCTTTAATCAATATACGTAACGGATTAGATAGGGTGACAATTTTCTCTACGGCATAAATGGCAACTGCCCACACTACAACCGAAAATAAAAACAGGAAGATAGATATCTTATTATCATAGAGGCTCTCTTCAAGAATTCCACCGAATACGAGAAGATACACCACATCATACGGTGTCATTTGGCTAAGATGTTTTTTCCCTAATAGTCTTATGACAACTAGAAGAGCAACCAAGCCGATTATCAGCTTTCCACCCGTCATTACATAATCCATCTTAAACACCTCCAGACTTATTCACAACTAACAAAAAACAGTTAGATAGTGAGCTGAGCTGCCTATAATTTTTCCCCTCTTTATTTTACCCAGCATTTTTACTTGGTAGCTGATTTAACGCAGTTCAACTATTTATCGAGTTAAGAAACCATTTACCTTGCTCTAGTTTGTAGTGGACTATTTCGCACCTTGCTACTCTTTCAGAAGGCCCCGAGTGTTTGTATACGAACTAATCGAGAGTTATTTGGCCCTGTTTTCATTAGCACCTACAGATAGCATCCCCATTTGTACAGTGAACTAAACAAAGTACGTTTGTTTCCTTCCTCCATTTTATGCAAGGAAAAAAACGTCTTCTGACGGTGGAATACACATATGAAACCAAAGACTGCCAAGAGATATTTAGCAACGAAGTTTAAAAGAAGTGCCAGACGGGGAAAATAAAGAATAGAAAGTTCGGAGCAATAGAAATTCCAGCATAAAAAAAGCGTTTGAGCATGATCGCAAAATGCGAACTGTTCAAACGCTTCACTATGATGCCCTCGGCGGGAGTCGAACCCACATTTCAAGCTTCGGAGGCTTGCGTGCTATCCATTGCACCACGAGGACTAAACGTGTAATATCAAGCTTTAACTATAATTACTCAACTACAGAAAAAAGCTTTTCTTCTGTAAGAGACATCTTCCATTATATCGTAGAATATAATGAAAAGCAATGTGTATTTTTAAGGCAAATGATTTGACCTTTGTTGACCTTAATAGGTAAAATACAGTTATAGTTGAAATACGAAATGATTTCAACCGAACGAATATTATGAAGTGATTAAAGGAGGAAGTCTAATTGAATCTAATTCCTACAGTTATTGAACAAACAAATCGTGGTGAGCGAGCGTACGACATCTACTCTCGTCTATTAAAAGACCGTATTATTATGTTGGGGAGCGGCATTGACGACAATGTGGCAAACTCCATCGTTGCACAACTGCTATTCTTGGAAGCTGAAGATCCAGAAAAAGATATCTCCATTTACATTAACAGCCCAGGTGGAAGTATCACAGCAGGTATGGCAATCTACGATACAATGCAATACATCAAGCCAGACATCCGCACAATCTGTGTAGGGATGGCAGCATCTATGGGTGCATTCTTGCTAACTGCTGGTACAGAAGGTAAACGTTATGCTTTGCCAAACGCAGAAGTAATGATTCACCAACCACTAGGTGGCGCACAAGGTCAGGCAACTGAAATTGAAATTGCCGCAAAACGCATCTTGCACCTACGTGAAAAACTAAACCAAATCCTTTCAGATCGCACAGGTCAGCCAATCGACGTCATCGCAAAAGACACAGACCGCGATAACTTCATGACTGCCGAACGCGCTAAAGAATACGGCCTAATCGACCACGTTCTAGAACGTAGCGAAATCGAAAAGAAATAATAACTATAGGTTGTCACGGAAAGCCAAATGGCCTTCCGTGACAACCTTTTTTTATTTGGATTTTTATATTGGTTTGGGTTTTATTTTTACCAATCAAATGCACTAGCTCTCTAACTCCAGAGTGAGACACTTGTTGGTCAGAGTGGAAGGCGGCGACTCCGAGAGGATAAGCATGAGCCTTGAGACCCCGCACAGATGCCTTAATTTCTGCAAAGTACACAGATATACGTCAAAGCGAACACTTCGCTGTTCGCTTGGCTCAAGCCATGCCCGCAGGAAAGCGTCCGCCTGGAACGCAGATCAACTGCGCCACCCGCCTCACTACGTAAACAAATAAAAAAGGTAACGAAACCCAACTACAGGTTACCGTCACCTAATCAAATCAACTTACTGCTCCACTTCCACAATCTCAGCTAAATTCTGAAGAGCCAAATCTTCATCAATCCCGTCTGTAATCAACGTGATCTCTGTTCCCTTGGCAATCGCCAAACTCATAATCCCCATGATACTCTTTGCATTCACTTGACGAGTATCCTTCTTCAAATAAATGTCAGCCGAGTACTTATTGGCCTCCTGCACAAATAACGCCGCCTGTCTCGCTTGCAAACCAGGTTTAATTCCTACTTTTAGTGTTTTTTCTACCATATTGTGTGCTCCTTTTCTTCCTCTTCTTAAGAAGGATCTACTAATAATTTACCGTAATCGATCTGCAATTTCTTCAATCTTACGCAAACGATGATTGACACCCGATTTACTAACCGGTGTACCCGTTACTAGCTCGCCTAACTCCTTTAGCGTCACATCTTGATGAGTAACACGTAATTGAGCAATCTCTTGTAGACGTTCGGGTAATTGATCTAAACCAATCGTCCGCTCAATCAACTTAATATTTTCTACTTGCCTTTGTGCTGCACCAATCGTCTTATTCAGATTAGCGGTTTCACAATTCACTAGCCGATTCACGCTGTTGCGCATATCTCGCATGATTCGCACATCCTCAAACTTCATTAGGGATACATGTGCACCGATGATGCCCAGGAAATCGGATATTTTTTCTGCTTCTTTTAGATACGCGATAAATCCTTTTTTGCGTTCAATAGATTTTGCGTTCAAATGAAAATGGTTCATCAACTCAACAAGTGATTGACTATGTTCTTGATAGCTTGAGAAGACTTCCAAGTGATAGGAAGACGTCTCCGGATTATTAACGGAACCTCCTGCCAGGAAAGCTCCCCGTAAGTATGCGCGTGCACAGCAATCTTTTTCAATTAGCTGTGGATCGATCGTGTTAATCATTTGGAAGTCATGTGTCATAATGGATAACTCTTCCAATAAGTGCTTGGCTCCATCACGGATCCGGCAAATATAGACATTGTTTTTCTTTAAACGCATTTTTTTCCGAACAAGCAATTCCACTTTATATGGATACAACGCCTTTACATTCGAATACAAACGACGCGCAATAGAGGCATTTTCCGTTTGAACGTCAAGACTAAGTTGTTTATTTGAAAAAGACATGACACCATTCATACGGATGAATGCCGCAATTTCTGCTTTCGTACAACAATCATCCGTTTCAATCTGCGTCAATTCTTTCTTTGTTTTGGATGCAAAAGACATGATATTCCCCCTCTTCGGCGATTTTCACATCTATCCGCCTTCTACGTTCTCTCTATATAACGCATCAACATATCTGACACTTCCATTGTTTTATGCATTACCGTCCCATCGATAAGAGACGCGATCTCTTGCACAAATACTTCAGGCACTAGCGCTTGCAGGCACTCCAAATCATTCTCCACAAGCCAAGGTTCTTCATTTTCAGCCAGGTTATGCATACGTCTGAACGCTTCTACGTTATTCACTAGAACTGCATCAAGAAACGGTTCTCCCGCATGATCATAGAGTGCCTGAACATGCTCAGAAGCAGTATAGCGATACGTTTCGCCACGTTGTGTGGTTAAGTTACCAACATAGACTTTTTTGGCAGTACTTTCGAGAATCGCTTCGCGAATGTCCTGCACTAAAAGTGTTGGCAAAGTACTAGTATACAAGCTTCCCGGTCCAAATACGATTAAATCTGCATTTTTTATCGTATCGGCTGTTTCCGGTAATGGTTTTACGTCTTGAGGCGTGATGAAAACGTTACGGATTTTCCTTCCATAGAGAGGAATTTTCGATTCGCCTGTAATGATTGAACCATCTTCAAGCTCTGCATGCAAGGTAATTCGCTGATTTGCAGCAGGTAATACGGTTCCTTTAATATTCAGAACAGCGCCCATCTGCTCGACTGCACGGGCGAAATCACCAGTAATCGTTGTTAAGGCCGTAAGCATCAAATTCCCAAGAGAATGTCCCTTCAATCCATCTGATCCCTCAAAGCGATGCTGGAACATTTTTTCAATCATGGGTTCGACATCTGAAAGCGCTGCCATAACCTGTCTTATATCTCCAGGTGGCGGGACGTTATACTGGTCAAATAAACGACCTGAACTTCCCCCATCATCCGCCACCGTTACAATAGCTGTCAATTCAATTGGATAACGCTTTAAACCGCGAAGGATATTGGATAATCCTGTACCGCCTCCGAATACAACAACGCGTTTCCTCTTAGTGGATTGCATATTCATGTCAACCCTTTCTTTTTTCAACATCCCGATGCGATACATGTGTTGGGTATTCACTTTTAAAAACGCCTGTAAAGTATTCAGCGAGTGTAACAGAACGGTGTTGACCACCTGTACAACCGAATGCGATAACTGCCTGACCTTTTCCTTCTTGTTTATACTGTGGAATTATGAACTTGAATAAATCCGTTAGTTTCTCAATTAATTCTTTCGTGTCCGCCCATTTCAATACATAATCAGATACTTCATGATTCAAACCTGTCAACGGACGTAATTCTTCCAAGTAAAACGGGTTCGGTAAAAATCGTACGTCAAATACTACATCTGCATCAATCGGCATCCCATGCTTGAAACCAAATGATACAAAATTCAAGGTAAAGTTCGGCTCGCCTGCTTCAGAAAACTCACGTGTAATTTTTTCCCGTAAGTCTTTGGGCTTTAATTTCGATGTATCAATAATAGAACGTGAAAGTCCTTTTATTTCAGTCAGCAAATGACGCTCTTTCCGAATCCCTTCAAGTAACACGCCACCTTCAGATAATGGGTGTGATCTGCGTGTTTCTTTATAACGTTTTACAAGAGCTTCATCATCTGAATCCAAGAATAACAAACTGGTTTTGACATCTTCCATCTTGAATAATCCTTCGATTGCTGTAATCATGGAATCAAATAAACTTCCGCCGCGCGTATCCATCACTGCGGCAATACGTCTCATCTGATTATTCGACTTCATCATCAAATCGAGGAATGTTACAAATAGTTCGGGTGGCAAATTGTCGATACAATAGAATCCCATGTCTTCAAAGCATTGCATAGCGACTGTCTTGCCTGCACCTGACATACCCGTAATAATTACCACTTCATATTCATTTACCACTTGTGGTTGATCCATAAATATTATTCACCTTCCATTGATTGTTGAAGTGATTCCCGCAAGAGGCGGAATTGCTCTGTATAATAGAATGTTCCATACTGCATGCCTTGCTGATTCACTGCAAAGAGCAAATTCTTGCGATCACCTTCCGCCATTGGCAGTGTATGCAAACTTTCTATCGGATGCCATTCTAATTCACCTTCGATAGTTGTCTTCATCAATTCTCCGGAATAATCATGTGCGACAAATGTGAAGAGTAACCATTCGTTCAATAATTCTTTTCCCTCATCGTCCATAATCATCATCGTATATATGCCTTTTACATGTGGCGAGATTGCCTGCGCACCGGTTTCTTCGAGAAATTCACGATGAGCTGCTTCATAAACCGACTCACCTTCGTCTATTTTCCCACCCGGTGCCACATACCATCCACGCCTTGGCTTCTTTAGTAATAGGACTTGACCGTCTTTCACCACGAGCAAGTTAGCAATTTTTTGCATATGTAGTTCCCCACTTTTCAAGTATGTATGTATAGTATACAACGCTTTCATTGAAAACGAAAAAAAAAGACGGCTATTCACGGAAGATTATACCGTAAATAGCCACAAAGTTGCTATATTGTGAAAGGGGGTGTCTTTCTTCTTCTATTATCCCTCTCTTATATTGCAAGACGATTACACACACGTTACAATTTCAACAATCGTTTATGCCTTTGCTTCTACTTCTTCCGCCAACTCTTCGATATACTTCTGAGCTGCTTGAGCTGCAATACTGCCGTCTCCTGTAGCCGTCACGACTTGGCGTAATAATTTCTCCCGCACATCGCCAGCAGCAAAAATACCAGGAATTTTTGTTTCCATAATATCATTCGTTTCGATATAGCCGTTTTCATCCAAAATGCCGAGATCTTTGAAAGGCCCTGTTATGGGATCTAATCCTATATAAACGAACATACCTTCCGTTTCCATTTCGCGTTCAGAACCATCTTCAGTTGAGACGAGCGTCAAGGAACCAATCTTACCATCTTTTTCATTCACTTGCTTAACCGTTGAATTCCAAATGAAATCAATCTTCTCATTTGCGAATGCACGCTCTTGTACGATTTTTTGTGCACGCAATGTATCACGACGGTGGATGATTGTTACCTTGTTAGCAAAACGTGTTAAGTATGAACCTTCTTCTACCGCGGAGTCACCGCCGCCAATTACGACGATATCTTTATTACGGAAGAATGCTCCGTCACATACCGCACAATAACTCACACCGCGACCAGTCAATTCCTCTTCGCCCGGAACACCTATCTTGCGGTATTCTGCGCCAGTTGCCAAGATGATTGCACGTGCTTTATATTGTTTCTCGCCCACATAAATTGTTTTGTATTCGCGACCGTCTTCGATTTTCGTTACGTCACCGTAAGCATATTCTGCTCCGAAACGTTTCGCATGATCGAACATTTTTGTGGAGAGATCTGGACCTAAAATACTTTCAAATCCAGGATAGTTCTCTATTTCTTCTGTGTTGGCCATTTGACCGCCTGGCACGCCTCTTTCTAACATCAATGTAGACATATTTCCTCGTGATGTATAGACAGCCGCTGTCATACCTGCTGGTCCTGCACCAACGATGATTACGTCATAAATCTTTTCTTCCGTCGTCATGGTCGTTTTCCTCCTTAAAAATATGCACCTTATTTGGTGTTATTCACTTCGTCAAAAATTTCATCTGACTAGCAGATAAAACTATCGCTATATAAAATCGTACGAGAAACACACCCAAATTTCAACTTAAATGCAACTTCTGCAGATAGTTATTCATTTGTATAAGGCAGAAATTGAAGCAATTCCTGAATATACTTGGATAGCGTCGAAACGGAAACGTTATAGTTTTCTGCTACAGATTTCTTTGTCACTTTCTCGTCATGCGATGATTGGAACATATAATCTGCCGCAGCAGCTAGTGCATGCACGTTACTGAACATATATTTCTGCTCAAGTGCATGTTCACATAGCGTGAACCACATTTGAAAGAGTTGTACACTTCGCTCATCAAGCGGTTTATACTCTTCATACAATAGATCACAAATAGCTAACGCTTTTTTCAAAGCCTTTTCGAATGGATTCGTCACTTGGAATGAATAGCTCAGGCTATGCGCTAAAAACAACTGTTCCACAGCAGTCAATTTTTCAACGTCAATATATCCTGGATGCGAAAGAATTTCCTGTAAATGTGACGACTTTCCTACTACATACAAGCCGAACATTCGCTCACTGCGATAAGGGCTCGAAATCTTTTCAATCAGGAACGGAACATCCTCTTCGTAAGAATCTACGTCCACCTCTTCGTCCAATGATTTCCATGGTTCAAATCCTTCTTTAGTCGGGTCCAATTTCAGCAAGGCTTCATTTGCCTGCTCCGCTACTTTTCGGTGACCTGTAAAGTATGCAGCATTCGCCAGCCAGAAGTAGTATCCGACATCTCCTTCAAATCCGCGTTTTTGCAGACTGCGAAGCCAGTGGTACGCTTCTTCATAACGACCTGTCAGCGCAAATGTCGCTCCTAATTTATAGCGCTGTTCGAATTGGTACGGTTTAATCTTCGACAACAGCTCCATCATGCTGTTCAGGCGCTCTTCATCCCGATTGTAATAAAAGAACACTGCTAAGTTACACAGCGCATGGATATTGCCTTTTTCCTCACGTAAGACATTGTATAGAATATCTTCCGCATGTTTTTCCTTACCTATATAAAAATACGCAAGCGCCAAATTATTATGGACAGCCCATGTCTTTGGATAATCCACTAATAAATCCTCAAGCACGTCAATGGCAGCTTCAAAGTCCCCTTGTTCCATCATACGGCGCGCTTTTTCTTGCCTAAATATGACTTCCCCATCCAGCTGTTCGCCTTCTTCAACAAACATTTCTTCTTGATCAGCGAATTCAGAGATTTCATGGGCTTCTTCCACAAATACGCCATCCGGTGCTATAGCAACATATTTCAATGCGTACTGCTTCGCTTCACGCAGCAAGCCTAGATGTGCGTGAACTTCTGCTAAATAAAATGTCGTCTCTTCATTGTTTGGATCCAGGTCATCAGCCGTTTGCAGCAGTTCATACGCATCTTCAAAGCGACCAACTTCCATTATAAACACACCGTATTCCATATGTGTCAGTGCATCTTCTGGATTCAAATCCAGTGCACGTTTATAATATTTTTCCGCGTCAGAAAATTGTTCGCGTTGCATAGCTTGCATCGCGCGTTTACGATAAAAATCACCGTCAGGCAGGAATGATATAATTTTATCTTTTTTAAAACGTTGGTTGTTTTTCAATCGAACTCCTCCGAAAAAGTAAGAGGAACGCACGTGACGTCCCCCTGCAATGTATCCTCTAGTATAGCACAACTACATGGCCCGTCATTCATTTGCTTTCACGTGCTGCACGTTCTACCATTTGTTCGGCTGTATATATAATACGCACCGGATTACCGCCAGCAAATGTACCGGCCGGAATGTCTTTATTGACAAGTGATGCAGCGGAAACAATGGCACCGTCACCAATTTTCACACCCGGCAAAATCGTCGTATTGGCTCCAATCAGTACATTATTGCCTATTTCCACATCTCCAATACGATATTCGTCTATCAAGTATTCATGCGCCAAAATCGTCGTATTAAACCCAATTATGGAGTTTTCGCCGACAGAGATGCGTTCCGGAAACATGACATCCGGTACAACCATTAGCGCAAAAGCCGTATGTTTTCCAACTTTCATTCGCAAGAACCATCGATAGAGAACGTTTTTCCATGAAACAAATGGCGTGTACCGCGCAATCTGAATGACGATGAAATTCTTTGCGACCTTAAAGATCGAGATGGTACGGTAAATATGCCAAAGTGAATTAGCATCTCCTTTGGAAGGATGCCGTTCCGTGCGTCTCATAATTTGATTCCCGCGGTGATTTTAAGTAAGTCGGACATATGTTGCAACATAAAGTCGGGTTTAAATGTCTGCAAATATTTTTCCCCTTTTAGTGCCCATGCAACTGCCGCAGTTCGCGTTCCTGCATTTTGTCCTCCGAGTATGTCGTGGAAGTTATCCCCGATCATGAGTGACTCTTCTGCTGTTCGATCAAGACGTTGCAATGCCAATAAAATCGGCTCTGGATCCGGTTTAGGATTCGTTACATCATCCAGTCCAATCACAGTCTCAAAATAAGGTGCAATACCTAGAAGATCGATCCCTCTTTCCACCATATCGCGCTTCTTTGTGGAAACGACTGCCATCTTCAAGCCTAGATCATATAATTTACGAAGCGTATCAGTCACACCTTCGAATTCAGTTACATAGTCATCGTGATGCGCTAGATTCCATTCACGGTAATCTGCTACCAGTTCTTCTGTCATATCCGGTGCAATCGAAGAAAAAGTATCATGTAATGTAGGTCCGATAAACGGTAACATCTCTTCTCGCTGGAAACGTCCAGGGAAATATTTTTCCAATACATACTGGAAAGTTGAGAGTATTAACTCATTTGTATCGGCAAGCGTTCCGTCAAAATCAAATAGTAATGTAGTAATTGGTTGATTAGTCAATAACAGCTTCCCCCTTCTCTCTCGGCTGCTTCCATAAAATACTCACTGTGATCGTCAGTACAATGGCGGTCACAAGCCGAATTATCAATAATGGCCATATCGGTATACCGAGTGGCAGGAATAACAGTGTATCCTCAATCACCGCATGACATGCCATCAAGAAAATAAAGGCCAGTGTAATATCGCGTTTCGATACGCCATCTTCCTGCACCGCTTGAATCATGACACCTGCACCATATGCCAAACCGATCAATAATCCGGCAACGAGTGTCATCGACGCATTGGGTTTTACACCAATCATTTTTGTAAACGGTGCCAATCCAGTAGAAAAACGCTCCAAGTAATTGCGATCTTTCACATACTGCACAACTACCATTAATGGAATGACGATCAATGCCAACTGCAAGACACCAAATATTGCCTTTTCAAGTCCAAGTATGAAAATCTGCAAAAAGCCTTCTGGCACAACTTCCGCTTGCGGCGTTAGACCGTATTGCGCGATTTCGTTGCCGCCTGTCCAGAATACATTGATCAGCACTCCAGCTAGCACAGCCAATCCAAGTCGAACGACAAGCACTGTCCATAGTTTAACGCCTACTTTTATGGCGACAGCTGTCTCAATGAACAGATTATGCGCAAAGCTGATCATCACAGCAATAATGAATACTTCTTTAACCGTTAATTCTAATGAAATGATGCCCGCAATTCCAGCATATAAGTTTAATGCATTACCAAGCACGAGGGGCACAGCAGCTTCACCGCGCAAGCCAAATAGATGCATAATCGGTTCAACCAATTGCACCAGCCAAGGCAAGATAGGTGTAAACTGCAAAATGGTTACAAGTAATGTAATTGGGAAAATGATCTTGCCGAGTGACCATGTCGTTTTCAATCCCACTTGTAATCCATTTTTCAACGTATTGGATAATGCGATAGTATGTTTAGTTGTCATCATAGTTCTCTTTCACTTTCATTACATATCTACGGTACAACAAGATGGCAAGACCTACGACAATTCCTGTTACAGATACTAACTGTGCTGCCCGCAAACTACCGATGACATATAAACTATCCGTCCGCATTCCTTCAATAAAGAATCTACCGATTGAATACCAAATGACGTAGAACAAGAACACTTCGCCTCGTTTCATCTTCAGCATTCTTCGGATAACTAAAATGAGAATGAGTCCGACCACGTTCCATAACGACTCATACAAGAATGTCGGATGATACGTTATCCCCTCAATCGTCATTTGATTCATAATCCAGTCTGGAATTATGGTGTTTTCTTTAAACGTATCTGAAACCGGTCCACCATGGGCTTCCTGATTCATGAAATTTCCCCAGCGCCCGATAATTTGTCCGATTAATAAACCAGGTGCCGTAATATCTGCAACTTTCCAGAAGGATACCCCACGCTTCCTACAGAAAATCACCGCTGTAATGACCGCACCGATCAACGCACCGTGGATCGCAATCCCGCCATTCCAAATTTGAATGATTTGGTCCGGATGATCACGATAATAATCCCATGTGAAAATAACATAGTAAATTCGTGCACTGACAATTGAAATAGGAATCGCCCAAATGAGCATGTCCGTTAGTAAGTCGGGGTGCATTCCTCGCTTTAGCATTTCTCGTTGAACTACCATAAATCCTAAAATAATTCCGAGCGCGATCAAAATACCGTACCAGCGAACTTCTAGGCTGCCAATACTGATCGCGACTGGATTAATCGCTAGCATGGATACATTCACTTAGTCGCGCTCCTCTTCTTCTAATAGTTCCGCATTGTCTGCGATTGCTTGATCCAAACGATTGGCAAATTCCTCTGCAGCATTAATGCCAAGACGTTTCATGCGATAATCCATTGCCGCCACTTCAATGATCACCGCGATATTCCGCCCTGGTCTTACGGGAACGGATAATTTCGTAATTTGCGAATCGAGTATTTCTACCTTCTCTTCGTCGATACCAAGACGGTCATAATGCTTCTTATCATCCCAAATCTCCAAATCGACCGCTAACAATACACGCTTATCATCTTTCACGGAACTTGCACCAAATAACGTCATCAAATCAATAATACCGACACCACGAATCTCTAGCATATGCTTCAACAGTTTTGGTGACGTTCCGATTAAGATGTTATCGGATACTTGACGAATCTCAACAGAATCATCTGCAACTAGTCTATGCCCTTTTTTAATGAGTTCTAACGCAGTCTCACTTTTACCTACTCCGCTGCCACCCGTTATTAAAACCCCTACGCCATATACGTCGACTAGCACACCATGAACTGTGGTCATCGGAGCGAGTTGTCCGACCAAGTAATTCGTCAACATTCCAGAAAACTGTGTAGTCTTAAAATCCGTCCGAAGAACAGGAATGTTTTTCTCTTCAGCTAATTGGCTCAATTCTTTTGGACCTTCCTCGCCATGAGCAATAATGAAAGCCGGCGTATCGTCCGAACAAAGTCTTTCCAAACGCTTTCTTCGCGTAATGGAAGACAATGTTTCAAGGAAAGACATCTCCTTGCGCCCGATCAACTGCACACGTTCGGCAGGATAATAATCAAAATAGCCCGCCATCTCAAGCCCCGGCCGTGAAATATCACTCATTAGGATCTGCTTATGAATGCCCGCGTGCCCAGCAATCAATTCCAATCCAAATCGATTCATAATATCTTCTACTGTTAATTCACCCATGAAGTTCCCCACTTTCTGCTACGATGTACGTATTCCGGAAATCATTTGCCGAATCATCGTTTCCTGTGCTTATGTACAAATCATTCAACCCTATTTTACCATGAAGGAAATGAAAAGAAATGGATTACTTCTTGATCTATATTCCCTTTTTGTATCCTTTTCAAAAGTCTTCTCTATATAGAGGATAAAGGAGAGTGGAGAGAATTGACACTAATTATTCTTGATGCAGGTCACGGGCCAGATACACCCGGCAAAAGAACACCTGATGGAAAACTTCGCGAGTACGATTTTAATGCGGCAGTAGCTGTACTGGTCGGAGAGTTTTTAACGAAGGAAGGCATGACAATAAAGTATACGCATGCGTCTACACACGACGTAGCTTTAGGTGAACGAACAGCTTCGGCTAACCGTATGAGAGCGGATGCTTTTGTTTCCATCCATGCCAATGCATTCGGCAATGGCTGGAACACTGCACAAGGGATTGAAACGTATATGTATCCACAAGCAAGCAAAAGTTCCGCAGTCCTCGCCTCGGCAGTGCATAAATCTTTAATTTCTGCTTGCCAACGTCCCGACCGCGGCGTGAAGAAGGCCGATTTTGCGGTCCTGCGCGACACCAACATGCCCGCGATTTTAGTTGAGTGTGGCTTCATGTCGAATCAGACAGAGGCTACTCTATTGCAAAGCAAAACGTATCAACTTCAATGTGCACGAGCTATAGCTTTTGGTATTTTGTGTTGGGAGTATGGTAGATGAATTGTGAAGATGTGGGAGGAAGATGCGTGGGGTTATGAGCGGTTATGAGTCATGATTGAGCGGGTATCCCGTGGGTATGAGCGGTTACGGACTGTGATAGAGCGGCTAACCCGTGTCATAGAGCCGCTACGCAAGATCTATGAGCGCTTATACGAATTTTATGAGCGGCCCGAGCGCCTGCCTGCTCGCCCAAAGCGGCTGCCCTCTCGCCGCAGGGACTATGAGCGGCTAAACGTCGTGATTGAGCGCATATCCCGTGGGTATGAGCGGTTACGGACTGTGATAGAGCGGTGAACCCGTGTCATAGAGCCGCTACACAAGATCTATGAGCGCGTACACGAATTTTATGAGCGCCCCAAGCGCCCTAAGCGGCCGCCTTCTCGCCGCAGGGACTATGAGCGGCTAAACATCATGATTGATCGCATAAACCGTGGGTATGAGCGGTTACGGACTGTGATAGAGCGGCTAATCCGTGTCATAGAGCCGCTACACAAGAACTATGAGCGCTTACACGAGTTTTATGAGCGCCCCGAGCGCCCCGAGCGGCCCAAGCGATTGCCCACATCAAATATACAAACACAAAAAACACCTGCACCGCCACAAACGGCAAATGCAGGTGTTTCATTAAGCTATCAATCCATATCAACAGAGTTATAACGAACCAAAACAGTACCTGTCTTGGATTCACCCGTAACATGCAGCGGTTCTTTCGTTGCGTCCTCCACATTTTTGCTGAAACGGATTGTACGATGCAAAAACTGCTCTTGCTCTTCCACACGTGATACGTCCTTCAACCGCAAGTCAAGCTTACCCATGTTGGATGAAATTTCTCCCTTTACTCCTAAAGATGACGGGAAGTAAATTTCAACCGTCCCGCTGATGGACTTCGCTTCTATACTTCTTGCATCAGCAGATGAAGTCGTCAACGTCACGTTTCCGTTTAGGGATTTTGCGTCTACATCATTTACCGCGCCATCTACATAAACTCGACCATTTAATGTTTCGGCTTCTAACTTTTCACCGGTAACTTTTAATAAACGTACCATACCATTTGCAGTTTCCAGCTTCGCTTCATCGAATGTACTATCTGCACATTCGATTTTACCATTCGCTGTTCTAATACGTAGATCTTTAAAATCTACACCTTCCAATGAACAGCCGCCGTTCAATAAACGTATAGAAAGTTTACTATATGGTGTGGCTGTCGGTACATACAGATCGACATTTACTTGTAACATCTTCAAGTCGCTTCCGATACGCAACTTATTGCCGTCTTTTACGAACAATAACTTCTCAAGGAACTGACTTAGCGCATCTGCTTCGGAATCATTATTAAAATGCTTTACAGAGAACTTCGCCATGATCTCGTCATTGTCTGAAGGATGAACTTCCACAGTACCATGGTCAATATGGATGATAATTTCTTCGATATCTTCTACCGATTTACTTTCCGTATGTGTAAAGGAGACAGATTTGCTGAATGGTGCTTCGAAATCGAATTCTTTCACACGGTGTACGGCCGTATCCATAAATCGCATGAAGCGGTCACCTGCTGTGACGAATTCTTTACGGATATCTTCGAAGAAAGCATCGGCTGAAGAGTTCTCTTCTGCTGTTTCTTTTTCAGGTTCTTTACCCATGGCTTCTAGTAATTTCAATGCTTCATCAGCTGTGATTTTACCTTCTTCAAGCATCGTTAGTATTCGTATGCGTTCATTTTGCATAACCAGATTCCTCCTCGTTTTGGCTAATCTTTTTAGCAGCTATCTATTTATACGGTTCTGCGGAACAAAAGTTTCATTTCTATTTCGTTACTACACTTTGAATTTGTTCCTTCATCCGATTTCGATCTCTTTCTAGGATGGTTTTCAAATATTTCCCCGTGTAGGACTCTTTAACTTCTGCTATCGCTTCCGGTGTCCCCGTTGCAACGATTTCTCCGCCTTTGTCTCCGCCTTCCGGACCGATATCGATAATATAATCGACCGTCTTAATGACATCCAAATTATGCTCAATGACGAGAACCGTGTTACCCCCATCAACTAGACGTTGAAGAACTTCAAGTAACTTGGCTATGTCATGTACGTGCAAACCTGTTGTCGGCTCGTCTAAAATATAAAACGATTTACCCGTGGAACGTTTATGCAATTCCGAAGCCAATTTCACACGTTGGGCTTCCCCACCTGAAAGTGTCGTTGCGGGTTGACCTAATTGTACATAGCCTAAGCCTACATCAACTATCGTCTGTAATTTACGGTGAATTTTCGGGATATTTTCGAAAAACACCACTGCATATTCCACGGTCATCTCCAGTACGTCCGCAATGTTTTTTCCTTTATATTTCACTTCCAACGTTTCCCGGTTATACCGTTTGCCGTGACATACTTCGCACGGTACATATACGTCCGGAAGGAAATGCATTTCGATTTTAATGATTCCATCTCCACGGCATGCTTCACATCGTCCACCTTTTACGTTGAAACTAAAGCGACCCTTTTTATAGCCCCGAACTTTCGCTTCATTTGTCATCGCAAAAACATCGCGTATATCGTCAAAAACGCCTGTATACGTAGCTGGATTGGAGCGGGGTGTCCGTCCGATTGGTGATTGATCAATATCGATGATTTTCTCCAAATGTTCCACACCGTTAATACTCTCGAACTTTCCAGGTCTTTGTTTGGATCGATTCAATTTCTGAGCCAATGTTCTATGCAAAATATCATTGACCAATGTACTCTTACCTGAACCGGAAACTCCAGTGACTGCGATAAATTGACCGAGAGGAAATTCTGCATCGATATGCTTTAAATTGTTCTCTGAAGCACCTTTAACAATAATGCTGCGTTCATCACGTGATCTTCGTTCAATCGGAAGTGGAATGAATTTCTTTCCGCTTAAATATTGTCCGGTCAGCGATTTCTTGTTTTTCATAACTTTAGCGGGAGTACCTGCAGCTACTACTTCTCCTCCTGCCACGCCAGCGCCAGGACCGATATCAATTAAATAGTCCGCAGCCATCATCGTGTCCTCATCATGTTCTACAACGATCAACGTATTACCGATATCTCGCATACTCTGAAGCGTGCCAATTAGTCTGTCATTATCTCGCTGGTGAAGCCCGATTGAAGGTTCATCCAGTATATATAGAACACCCGTCAAACGTGATCCAATTTGTGTAGCCAATCGTATTCGTTGTGCTTCTCCACCAGATAATGTCCCTGCAGAACGAGATAAATTGAGATAGTCGAGACCTACGTTTACCAAAAAGCCCAAGCGTTCTTGGATTTCTTTTAGGATCATATCGGCA
Source organism: Sporosarcina sp. P34 (assembly GCF_002743375.1). Classification (GTDB taxonomy): domain Bacteria; phylum Bacillota; class Bacilli; order Bacillales_A; family Planococcaceae; genus Sporosarcina. The sequence continues at coordinate 42,907 of NZ_PDZC01000012.1, read as the reverse complement.
ATTTGCGTATCTTTCTCAGAAAGAATTAGTTGGTCAAAGAACTTTGTCGTTTCAACAATCGAGCGTTCCGTGATTTTTCCGATATGCTGACCATTCACTAATACCGCAAGTGATTCAGGCTTTAGGCGGTAGCCTGTGCAAGTGGGACATGACTTTTCTGTCATATATTTACTCATCTGCTCACGAATGTAGTCTGATGATGTCTCATGATAACGTCGTTCAACGTTGCGCAAAACCCCTTCGAAATAAATATCGCTATCACGGGTATTACCAAATTCATTTGTATAGCGGAAGCGAATCTTTTCTTTTCTCGATCCTACCATCAGTTTTTCAATATCCGAGTCAGCCAATTCGCTAACCGGTACATCCATTGGAATCTTATAGTGCTTCGCAATCGTCTTCAGGAGTTCTGGGTAATACTGCGAGCTTGTTGGCTCCCATGGGGCAATGGCGTGTTCTTTTAGCGTCAAATCACTATTTGGAATGACTAAATCTGGATCCACTTCGAGTTTCATTCCAAGTCCGTCACATTCAGGACAAGCGCCGAATGGGCTGTTGAATGAGAACATACGCGGTTCGAGTTCGCCAATAGAGAATCCACAAATAGGACACGCGTGGTGTTCACTGAAAAATAGTTCTTCTTCACCGATTACATCTACCAGCACATTTCCGTCAGCTAGTCGCAAGGCGGATTCCAACGAGTCACTTAGACGTGTTTCGACGCCTTCCTTCATGACAATTCGATCGATGACGATTTCAATCGTATGTTTTTTATTTTTATCTAACTCTATATGATCATCCAAATCAATCGTTTCACCGTTGACTCGTACGCGTACATAGCCTTGTCTTTTGATATCTTCAAATAATTTAGCATGCGTCCCTTTACGTTCTGAAATAATAGGAGCCAAAATTTGAATTCTCGTACGCTCAGGCAACTGAACTACACGATCCACCATCTGTTGAATTGTCTGTGTAGAGATTTCAATACCATGGTACGGACAATGTGGTTTCCCAACTCGCGCATATAGCAAACGCAAGTAATCATAGATTTCCGTCACCGTTCCTACAGTAGACCGTGGATTTTTACTTGTTGTTTTTTGGTCAATAGAAATGGCGGGTGACAGTCCTTCTATAGAATCCACGTCTGGTTTATCCATCTGTCCAAGGAACTGACGCGCATATGCGGATAAGGATTCCACATAGCGACGCTGTCCTTCCGCGTAGATCGTATCAAAAGCTAGTGAAGACTTGCCTGAACCCGACAGGCCCGTAAGTACAACCAGCTTGTCGCGTGGAATCTTCACCGTAATATCTCTCAGGTTATTCGCTCTCGCTCCCTGTATTACAAGTTCTTTATTTTTCATGCGGACTCTACCTTTCTGCTTTCAGTTCTATTACGGTATCGCGTAACTCTGCGGCTCTTTCGAAGTCCAAAGCTTTTGCTGCGTCTTTCATTTCTTTTTCCAATTTGATTAGCAATAAGCCTTTCTCGTCTTTCGATAACTTCTTGCCGTTCGTCACCTTTTGCAAATACGATTCCGTTTCTTCAGCCACTTGAGTCGCACGGATCAATTCACGTATCGGCTTGACAATTGTCGTTGGTGTTATATCATGTTCTTCATTATAAGCTATTTGAATTTCACGACGACGTTCCGTTTCATCAATGGCTTTCTTCATCGAATCTGTCATTTTATCTGCGTACATAATGACGCGTCCTTCCGAGTTACGTGCTGCGCGACCAATTGTCTGGATCAACGCACGTTCTGAACGCAAGAATCCTTCTTTATCCGCATCCAAAATCGTAACCAAGGAAACTTCCGGGATGTCGATCCCTTCCCGCAGTAAGTTGATCCCGATCAATACATCATACGTACCGACCCGTAACTCGCGAATAATTTCTGTACGTTCCAGTGTCTTAACATCAGAATGAAGATACTGAACTTTAATTCCGATATCTTTTAAATAGTCCGCTAAGTCTTCTGACATTTTTTTCGTCAGAGTGGTAATCAATACACGTTCGTCTCGCTCGATTCGAAGATGTATTTCATCCAATAAATCATCAATTTGTCCTTCAATAGGGCGTACTTCAATGATCGGATCCAGTAATCCTGTAGGACGTATAATCTGTTCGACCATTTCGTCTGTATGCTCAATTTCATAAGGGCCAGGCGTTGCTGAAATATACATCGCTTGGTGAATATGCTCTTCAAATTCCTCAAACTTCAGTGGTCGGTTGTCCAATGCAGAAGGCAAGCGGAAACCATGTTCTACCAGTACCTTTTTACGCGCTTGGTCTCCATTATACATACCACGAATCTGTGGCAAAGAGACGTGGCTTTCATCCACGACAATCAAAAAGTCGTCAGGGAAGTAATCAAGCAATGTATAAGGTGTTGCGCCTGCTTCACGCAACGTTAAATGTCTGGAGTAGTTCTCAATGCCAGAACAGAAGCCCATCTCTCGCATCATTTCGAGGTCATAACGCGTCCGCTGTTCTAAGCGTTGCGCTTCCAATAATTTATCGTTATCTCGTAAATATTTAAGCTGTTCTTCCAATTCAATTTCAATATTTTCAATTGCTTTTAATAATTTCCCTTCGCGTGTTACGAAGTGGGAACCTGGGAAAATAGCCACGTGATCACGATCACCGATGACTTCACCTGTTAAGGCATCCACTTCACGGATTCGTTCGATTTCATCTCCGAAAAACTCAAGACGTATACAACGCTCATCACGTGCCACTGGGAAGACTTCGACTACATCGCCTCTGACACGGAATGTACCTCGCGTAAAATTAATATCATTGCGTTCGTACTGAATGTCCACGAGCGTGCGTAATAGTTGATTACGCGGTATTTCCATTCCCTTGCGTAATGAAAATACCATTTCATTATATTCTTCTGGTGAACCAAGACCGTAAATACATGATACGGATGCTACAATCAATACATCATTACGTTCGAATAAAGCACTGGTTGCGGAGTGACGAAGTTTATCAATTTCATCATTGATCGATGAATCCTTTTCAATAAACGTATCCGTCTGTGGCACATACGCTTCCGGTTGATAAAAGTCATAGAAGCTAACAAAATATTCTACCGCATTATCTGGAAAAAATTCTTTGAACTCGCTATATAATTGGCCAGCCAACGTTTTATTGTGGGCAATGACCAGTGTAGGTTTATTGATTTCCGTCAGCACATTAGAAACTGTAAATGTTTTACCAGTCCCTGTTGCACCAAGTAACGTTTGATGTTTCTTACCTTCTTTTATGCCGTTAACAAGGCTATTGATCGCTTTTGGCTGATCTCCTTGCGGCGTATATGGTGCCTGCAATTGAAATGTTTCGTTCAAATGGTTCCACTCCTCTTCTAACACACCTATCCTTCTATTTTACCACAACTATCGTTTTTTCTAAAGAAATAACGAACGTACGTTTTAAACTCACTCTCTATGTACTGTATTGTACCCTTGTACTTTGTGAAAGAAACTTACAGCTAAGACATTCTACATAATAAAAAACACTGCCAGGATTTTGTCCTAGCAGTGCCTATAAATAAATTATTTCGTTTTAAGTTCATATCCTTGTTCTTGTGAAATGTCGAGCAATTGTTGTGTATACAGGTCGAATGCTTCTTTGTCATTTTGATCCAGCGCATCGTCTATCAATGACATGATTCGCGATTGTGTTTGTTCCCAGTGAATGTGTTGTAGAAACAGATCCCAATAGATTTCATTCAGCAGCTTTTCCGCTTGGAGAGAAGTGCTATTGTTACCTACCGCTTTCAAAAATTCAGCATATGAGTTGTTATTATTCATCTCTCTCACCCCTGATACCTTTTAGTAATTATATATGCAATAGAATATAAATTGCAACCACTATTCTAACTATTCGAACTTTTGAATTATTTAGATGCAGTTATTAGAGTATTTACTAGGCACATATATTCAGATGATTTTGTGACATTTAGTAGATTATGAACTTTAGTTCCACTTTACTAGTATCTATCATCAAACTTCTATTATTTGCTCTTTGGTCAATCGGATCGTTGCCTCACCGACAATGAGTGCGATCGCCGCAATCAAAACAGGTGTAATGCTTAGTCCGTATAACGGTAATGCCGCAAGTAATAGAATGATGGCTTGTAGCCAAATCATTTTTCTCACTAACGAACGAACCGCTTTGATTTGCGATTTTTCTTGTTCTTCGGGAAACAGCTGATCCATAGTAAACTCGTCTCCACCTTCAAGTGCCAATATTAACTGCACAGCAGTCGCAAACGCTAGCGCTCCTACAAAGATGAACGATACAACGGGGAACGGTATTAAAAACGCACCCAATGCAGACAACGCCGTTAATCTAACCCACAACCAAAATGTATCATCTGTACGAATAAATGTCCTGACGATTAAGTACTTTTGCACATCCTTGCGCTTGAATGTGGAACGTTTCATAGCCATCGTTAACCAACTACGCTTACTTACGGATCCGACTAGATGTGGTACTTCCGTGAAGTAATTCGCAAATCGATAAAAACGCATCATACGATTTTGTTCCAATTCAATAAACTGCTCATATGGAAACGGATAACGCGCTGCTTGTTTATCCCAAAACTTCGCATAGAGCATGGCGATAAGAATGCCGATAAAGATAGCAACTGTACTCCAAGTCAGTGCGAATTGAATCGTCAAAAATGTTAAAACCAGTCGAAGTACACGATCCGGCCAGACGAAGTCATGATTCGCAATACGAACACTGTATTCAGTTCCTACAAACAGTCCTTTAAAGGCAATGATCACCAACAATACAAGAAGATAATCAATGCCCGTTCCCACTTCTGTTGCCTTTAATAACGGCAACGCAATTACCATAGCAATCAATGGTAGCGGAAGTTGTGAAAACGTCGACCAAGTGATCGAGCGTCTCATATAACTCGACAATTGATTTTCTAATGGCAAGAAAAACACAATATCTGCCGGCTTGAGTAATGTGGTTGGTGCAGCTTTCATTAACAAAAGCGCAAGGACAACGGATACGGTAAAGGCAGAAGGAAATGAAACAGGCACTTCTTTCAGCCATTCACTATATGCATACCCACCCGCTCCAATGGCAAACATGAAAACGATAGCCAAATGTCCGGTGAATACATAGCGCATATATTTCTGTAGTTCATTGACGTAATGGAAGAACCGCTGTCCCCAAATTTCATGCATGTTGTTCATAGTCAGTTTCCTCAGTCATGGCAATATATAAGTCATCTAGTGTGGCATTTGGTCGCCCGAATGCTTTGCGCAAATCGTCCATCGTGCCATTCGCACGTACTCGTCCTTCGTGCAACAAGATAATGCGGTCACAATACTTCTCAGCCGTTGCCAATACGTGGGTCGACATCAAAATAGAAGCACCCGCGTTTTTTCGTTCAATGATTTGATCGAGCAACGCGCGAATCGCCAATGGATCTAATCCAACGAATGGCTCATCGATAATATATAATTTCGGTTCTACTAGAAAAGCACACATGATCATCACTTTCTGTCGCATACCTTTGGAAAAGTGAGCCGGAAACCACTTTAAGCGTTTTTCCATACGGAACTCTTTCAGCAACTGTTCGGTACGGATTTCAAATTGCTGCTTGTCCAGTCCATATGCCATCGCAGTCAGTTCCAAATGTTCTTGTAATGTAAGTTCTTCGTATAACACTGGCGTCTCTGGAATATAACTGAATGATTGGCGGTAATGTTCTTTATCACGAAACGTTGCCCCATCAATCTTAATTATTCCTTCAAGCGGATTCATCACACCGATAATATGTTTGATTGTCGTACTTTTTCCTGCGCCATTTAGGCCGATTAATCCGACCAGTTCCCCTTCTTCTAGCTGAAATGAAAGGTCATGTAAAACAGGCCTGCGCGTATAACCACCTGTGACGTGTTCTAGTTCTAGGATTGCCATTATCTTTCCCCCTATCTTCTCGTATTATTTTAGCAAAGAAATTGTAAAATTGCTTTATCCGCCTTCGTTAACTATCTGAAAATATGCTACAATACATCCAAACATGAAAGGATGTGTAGAAATGACCTCATGTATTTTCTGCAAGATTGTAGAAGGAACGATTCCAGGAGAAAAAGTATACGAGGATGATCATGTTATCGCCTTTATGGATATTATGCCCGTCACGAAAGGACACGTACTCCTAATTCCTAAAACACATCGTGAAAATGTGTATGAATTAACTGAAGATGAAGCCGCGAATTTATTTAAAGTGGCACCAAAAATTGCCAATGCATTAAAAAAAGAATTTCACCCGGCCGGAATGAACTTATTGCAAAACAATGGATCTTTCGCAGGTCAGTCAGTCTATCATTTCCATATGCATTTAATACCGCGCTATGATAAATCAGATGGGCTGAAAGTAGAATTTGATACAAAGGTAGAGCAGTTCCCGATGGACGTAGTGTCTGATTTAGCTACCCATATTTCCAGACGCCTGCAAGAATAACATGCGGAAGTTGTAGGCAGAAGCGTACGCTATTTTTCTCCATCACTCAAGAGGAATTCTACTCTTCTGTCCGCTTCTTCAAACCAGTAGAAAAGCTTTTGGCTGTATAATATTTCATTGATATCTTGCTCAACTATGCACGAACATGCTTTAATAAAATAATAACAATACAAAAGGAGTGTTCTCTATATGAAAGCGTCCACATTCTTTATTGGCTTGGCAGCAGGTGCTGTTACTTCTGCGGTAACTGTTCTATATTCTACACCAAAAGCCGGAAGTGAACTGCGTGACAGTGTCAAAAATGCATCACTCGAATTGAAGGATAAGTTGAAAGATGTCAAAGGGCAAGTCGCGGATCTAAAAGAGTCTGTAACCGATCTAACGAAGGAAGCAAAAGAGCTTGTGCCAGAAACTGTTGAAGACATGAAAGTTTCTGTAGCGGACTGGAAGCGCTCGACCGAACACAATAAGAAGCGCTTAGAGAAAGAAATTTCTGCAATTCAAGCAGCTTTGGATGATCTTGAAAAATCAATTGGAACTCGCTAACGTATTTCCATTTAGTGACCAGTTGTTCACTTGCTAATCATTGAGTGGTACCCATAGTAAAACAGCTACATTCTATGGGATATTCGCTCAAACTGATTTATTTTATTATTCCGTCTTCTTTATTTGTTGTTTTTTTGGTATAATAAATAAAATGACAGAAAGAAAGCAGGTGTCTCGATGGCCGATCAAAATATTTCACGTAAAGACGCCATGATCTTCAATCAGCGTGTTGCCCAAATGTCCAAGGCATTATGGAAAGCTGTAGAGAAGGATTGGCAACAGTGGATTAAGCCGTATGAACTCAATATTAATGAACATCATATTTTATGGATCGCCTACCATTTAGAAGGTGCTACCATTTCAGACATCGCAAAGTTTGGGGTAATGCATGTCTCAACCGCCTTTAACTTCTCAAAAAAATTGGAACAACGCCAGCTTTTATATTTCACAAAAAAAGAAGATGACCGACGCAATACCTATGTGACGGTTTCAGAAAAAGGCAAAGCATTACTCATCCAGATGAATAAAAATTACCATAATGAAGATTATAGCGTACTTCAGGGTTCTCTTCCCCTTCGTGATATTTATGGCAAATTCCCTGAATTCCTAGAGGTCATGTCCGTATTGCGTAACATTTATGGAGATGATTTTATGGACATTTTCGAACGCGGTTTTCAGAACATTGAGAAGACGTATGTCGATTCAAATGATTACCTTATAAAATCTAAAGTGGAGTCTTAATCACCTGCTCTTTACACGGTGTAGTTTTTTCCTTTTGATCACATATTCTGCTATGATAGTAAAGAAGCAGAAAGAGGAGGTCTATAATGGTTATTGCGATTACCATTCTATTTTCATTGTTCTACTTATATCAAATTAATAAAATGACATTTGCTCTTTGCCAATCTAGGGAGATTCCAGAAGAAAAGCAGCCAAAGATTTATCGAACTGTTAACATTCTGATCACCATCCTCATTTTATCCTTATATGTAGAAGTGTTCTTTAGCGCCTGACACTATGTATGCCCGCCCCCATTGCAGGAGGCAGGGCTTTTTTTAATACAAGTATGCTGCACCGACGATGATCAACAAAATGAACAATACAACAATTAAAGCAAAGCCTGATGAACCTGATCCGCCCTGTGAGTAACCGCTCATGAAGGCACCCCCTTTCACATTCTATCCTATGCGAAAGTAGAAAAAACCGGTTGGGCTGTTTCAGATGAATGGAACCTTTTTGTTTTTCATACGTTATATGATATAGTGTTTACTTGAAGAATAATCAGAATCTATATTTAGATTAGGGGAGTTAATTACATGAAAAAGAAGATGTTAGCATTTACACTTGCGGCTTCGGTTGCAGCTTTATCCGCTTGTTCTGGCGGCGATGAAAAAGTTATGACGTCCAAAGCAGGAGATGTAACGAAAGATGAGTTTTATCAAGAAATGAAAACATCTGTCGGTGAACAAGCTCTACAAATGATCATCTTAGAAAAGGTTCTGGATGATAAGTATAATGTAGACGACAAGCAAGTAGACGCAGAATTCGAAAAAAACAAAGAACAACTTGGTGAAAACTTCGAAGCTTTCTTAGCTCAACAAGGTCAAACACCTGAGAGCTTTAAGAAAATGATTCGTTTGAATAAATTGCAAGAAGCTGCATTGACTGACGGCATTGAAGTTTCTGACGAAGAGTTAAACAAGCGCCTCGAAGAATCTCAATCTGAAATCAACGCTCGTCACATCTTAGTTGAAGATGAAAAGACAGCAAATGAAGTAAAAGAAAAGTTGGATAAGGGAGAAGACTTCGCGAAAGTAGCTAAAGAATACTCTACTGATCCAGGATCTAAAGATGAAGGTGGAGACCTTGACTGGTTCGCTTACGGTGTAATGGTTCCTGAATTCTGGAACGCTGCATATGACTTGGAGCCAGGTAAAATCAGTGAGCCTGTTCAATCAGATAACGGCTTCCATATCATCGAAGTAAAAGAAAAGCGCAAAACAGACGATGAAAAGATTACGGATGAAAAGAAAGAAGAAATCCGTCATGAACTATTGATGGAAAAGGCTGACGAAAACGAGCTATTGAGTAAAGTGGCAAAGCTAGTGAAAGCAGCAGATGTAAAGATTAAAGATGAAGATTTGAAATCTGCACTTGATTTGTTCAAGATGGAAGAGCAACCGGCTGAAGAAGGAACACCAACTGACGAAAAAGCACCTGCAGAAGATGCCCCAGCTGACGATGCTGAAGTGGAAGTTGAAGAAGGTAAGTAATATTGAAAAAGGTCTGCCTTGGAAGTCATAACTTCCACTGGCAGACCTTTTGTTTTTATAATCATAATGTTTGTCTGTTTGTATTTTATTACAATGATAAGTAAAAACCCCGTATCTTCATGTATCGTTCTTCTTGTAAAACCACAACTTAACAAATTCATTATGTTGCAACGGGGGCGTGCCCTGTTCCATAGTAGTTTATTCAAAAGTAGGCTTGTAGAATGAACGGTTATCTAATGGGAATACGCGCTCGGAGAACTCGCCTGGCGTAGTCTTCGACATGACGCGGTTCAGCATATTCATCTTCGCATCGATATTATCGATATAATGAAGAATCTCCGCCTCTTTCAACATCGGGCGCTTTGGACTGCCCCACTCCTCTTTACCGTGATGAGACAACACCATATGCTGAAGCAACATTATTTCTTCACCATCGATCTCCAGCTCTTCTGCTGCCTTGGAAATTTCATTGACCATGATCGTAATATGACCTAGCAAGTTCCCTTCAATCGTATACTGCGTGCCGACTGGACCTGACAACTCGATGACCTTTCCGATGTCATGCAAAATAATGCCTGCATACAGCAAATCTTTGTTTAACGTCGGATACAATTCCGCAATCGCCTTGCCAAGTTTCAGCATCGACACTACATGATCTAGCAAGCCGGATACGTAGTCATGATGATTTCTCGTAGCTGCCGGATATAACACGAAATCCTGCTGATGTTTCTTCAGTAAATGACGGGTAACACGCTGGATTTGTGGATTTTTCATTTCAAAGAAATACTGCATCAATTCGTCTAGCAATACTTCCTTACTCTTTTCGGCAGACGGTACTAAATCTGCAATCGTCACGCCTTCATCTTCTTTTACAGGACGGATTGCTTTAAGACGAAGTTGGTTTTTCCCGCGGTATTCATGGATTTCTCCACCTACTTTTACGATGGTCGCTCCCTGATACATCTGGGCTTGTTCTTCACCCGCATCCCAAAGTTTTGCTTCAAGGTCCCCACTTTTATCTTGCAGAATCAACGTCATGAACGGACTCCCCTGCTGTGTGACACCTTTTGTTGCCTGCTTAATCAATAAATACATGTCGATCGTTTCGCCGACTTGATAGTCAAGTAGTTTTTTCATCAGTAAATCTCCCCTTTTACTTTTCGTCCAATCTCCATTGTATGAGGTTCACTTGGCCATTTAAACTTCATTTCTTGATGGCAAGTAAAGTATAGAAATTGATGAGATGGCTGTAACTCTGTAAGTATTTCTATCATACGCGAAAGTCGCTCATTATCAAAGTGAACAAATGGGTCATCCATAATGATTGGGAACGGTGCACGCTCTGATAATTCATAGGCTAACGCTAGTCGTAAAGAAAGATAAGCTTGCTCTTTTGTAGCTTGACTGAGCTCATTGATCATGAAAGTTTGTCCTTCGGCAGTGACTGCCTCAAAATAACCTTCTGTCGTTAAACCAACCGTCGCATACCGATCCCCTGTTAAATAGCTGAACCATTTATTTGCTTGAATGAGTACGGCTGGTAATTGATGTTCTTTCCACTCACTCATCGTCTGTCGAATCGACTCACGGACAGCTTTGCGGATTACCCATTGCTCTGTCATTTCTTCCAACTCGGCTTTCCGCACTTCAACTAACTGCTGAAGCTCACTGTACGACTGGCTGGTACCCATTTGTGAGATTTCATGTCCTACTTTGACTTGCTCATCTACAAGCGCTTCTACTTCTTGCCGTATGATTTGAAGGCGGTTTGTCGTCTCGCTGCGTTGTCGTTCTAGTTCCGGTATAGTCCACTCTTTTACCAATGGTTCCTTATTATATAAGGAAAGCTGGGCTTCTACTTCTTTTAGCTGTCGTTTCAGCAATTGTGCATCTTGATCTTGCTGATACGCTGTATAAAATTGCTCTTTTTCTGATACGCCAACGACAGTAAACAATTGTAAAATTTCCGCTGTTGTCGTTTCCAACAGCTCATTTGTTTCTTGTAATTGCTTTTTGATTTCAAGTACTGTTTTTTGCTTGCTTAGATGCTTTTCTTGCAAGCTATTCTGATGAAGTAGTTCTTGGCGAATTCTTTCAAATAAACCTTCTTCTGCGACAGGTCCGAGCACTTTTTCCACTTCTTTGATTAGCGACTGTATGTGTTGCGTCGCGGTTAGTAAACGTTGCTGCCATGTTTTCTGATCTATTACCGCATCCTGGAACTCGCGCAGTAGGCGGAAGCTTTCCTGAATATTAAATGTCAAATCGAATGGTTCATCTTGCAACAGGTCTTGCCATTTCTTCACCGTTTGTTGTTTCTGATCATATAGTTGTTCCATTTCTTCCGCATATTTCTGTAACTTGAGATCCAGTCTTTCAATCTCTGCTGCCACTTGCCGTTGGTCACGCTGTTGTAGCTCATCACGCTCAGCTAGTCTTTCGAGTTCTGCTGCTAACGGTTCATTATCTCGAATGAACGATTGCTGATCTGATACAGAATTGGGTCGTTGTTTCCATAACCAAGCACCGACCGCCACCATTACGATACCGAGGCACGTGAACAACCATTGCTGTTGCAAGACACTATATGCCCCAATCGCTAGGCCAATGAGCATAATCATTACTGGAACCATCTGATTCGATGACTGCTGATCCGCCGCAGATACAATGAATTTAGCTTCCGCAAGCCGACGTTGCAGTTCGGGTAAAGCCTTCAGTTTCTGTCGTTCAGATTCAGTCAATCGCATTCGTTCAGTATGTTCTTTTCGTTGCTCCGCTTCCTGCCGTTCGCTTTCCGCTTCCGCGAGGAGACGTTGCAATGCTTTTAATTGCTGATCCAACTCTTTCTGTTCTTCAAGGATTGGTTCAAGCTGGCGTTCACGTTGGATGGAGACGTCCATCTTCCCTATCGACAACTGCTGATCAGGGGTTAATCCTAAACGATTACTGAGTTGCTGTTGTTTCTTTTCGAGCAAACGGATTTCTTGTTCAGCAGAAATTCGGTCCGTCCGTAACCGATGCCACTCTGCTTCTTGTGTGACCCAGCGCTCTAACTGTTGCCTTTCACTAGTAGGCCGTAAATCAATCCATTCCGATTGCCATTCCGCTTGTTCTTTCTCTAGCCGCGTTTTCTTTAATTGCAATTCGGATTGTTTACTAGCTAGTTCCTCATACCGACGAATTCCCGCCGCTGGGAATGTATCGGTCAAATGGGAAAGTTGTTCAAGTAATTGATTGCGCTGTTGCTGTAGCGGAACAATTTGCATGGCAATTCGTTGTTCTTCAGACTGCTTATAAAGACGTTGCTCTTCCAAGCGTAAAGTCGCCACTTGCTCGTCGAGTTCTTGCTCGCGACTAGTAAGTGGTTCATACATCGATAGCTTCTGCTGCTCTTTTTGCATCGCTTGTTCAAGTTCACGTATTTCGGCTAGTTTTTTATTCATCTGTGGGATTTTCCCCGACTTTTTGAAGAGGCTACCCATTTCTTTCTCCATCTTCTTTTCCACTTTCCACAGTGTATCTAGGCCGGTCGTTCCGGATGCAAGTAATGTACGGCTTAAATCATTTTCATCCATCTTCTCGAGACCTTGTAACTGGAATAAGGAGAAAGAGAAAATGGATTCAAATGCTTGTCGATCATAGCCTCTCAATAACTTCTTTAGTTCTGCTTCTTCCATAATACGCCCATCTTCAAAACGGATTAAGATATCACCTGAAGACTTACCACGCACCCGTTCAATCACCCAATTACCATACTCTTGATCTTCTATATACAGACAGCCGCCATATTTACCACCTGTTTTCGGCTCATAGCGCAGCTCCTGTTGATTTTTTTGAGGAAATCCAAATAAAATATGAAGGATGGCTTGCTGAATGGTCGTCTTTCCCGCTTCGTTCGGTCCATACAAAAGATTCATACCGGGGCGCAAATCAATTTCTAGATTCTCATGCTGACCGAATCCATAAAGAAGTATTTTCTGGATTTTCATTTCAGCTCTCCTTCAACATTTCATTCTCAAGCAATGCAGTTGCCTGCTGTTTTAACCGCTCAAAATCCACAGGCTTCAATGCCTCTAAATAACGACCGGCTTTATGGCTGTATACTTCTTTCACCAAATCATTCCAGTCATTCGTTTCCCAAGAAGCAATGGTTCTTTCCACCGGTTCCAGTAATGAATTCGGAACTGCTGAATCATGAATTGGTGGCCATTCAATTGCTGATATCCACACAAATGGTTCTATAGCTTCATACTGCTCTCGCAAAATGTCGAGCCATTCCCCTTCCACTCTAGCCAAGTCGTTTATCAGGCCTTCTGTTTGTTCCATCACTAACTCTACGACGACACTACCGGCTTCCGCTGTCAATTGATCTATCGCTTCCTGACAAGCAGAAATCCAGTCATCTGCGTATTCAATTCCTTCGCACGAAACCGTCAATGAAGTGTACACAATATCCGATGTGCCTACAAATTTCATGGATGTATGAGTCGATGTCAACAGGACATCGTAAAAACCTTTCTGTCCTGGTTCATTGCGATGACGGCCTTGAATATTGCCGGGATAGACGATTGGTGGTTCCTCTGATAATACTTGGCGTTTATGAATATGCCCAAGCGCCCAGTAGTGGTAGTGCTTATCCTGCAATTCACTGACTGTAAACGGCGCATAGACAGCGTGCTCTACATCTCCTGCCACACTTCCGTGTAATAGACCGATATGTATTCCGTCAGTAGCTTCCGGATAATCCCTAATCATTGGTTCTTTCACATGGCGCTGCGGATAGCTGAAGCCGTGTAAGTATATTATCTCGTCACGGATAACCAATTGTTTTTGTTCCACTTGTTCAGAAAACACGTGGACATTTTCAGGCAACGAAACTCTAGTCCATCTGCCCGACAAGTTATCATGATTTCCGTATGATAGATAGACAGGGATATTCACTTTTTGAAGTTGTTGCATACCTTGCTGGAAACGAATTTGCGCACGCAAGCTACGGTCTTCCCCGTCGTAAATATCGCCGACAATGACAATGAAATCCGGTCGCTCTTTGACTGCGTAGGCTATAATTCGGTCGAATGCAGCGAATGTGGACTGTTGCAATCTGGCTAGCTCGTCTGGACCTGCTGCGGCCATGCCTTTAAAGGGGCTGTCCAAGTGCAGGTCGGCTGTATGTAAAAAACGTATGGGTTCCATAGGTCGCACCTCTTCCACGAATACTCGTTCTTATTTTACCATATTCGTTCAATTGAGGGAAAGGTGGTTAAACAAATATAACTAGCGTGCATCGTTGATCGACGTTCCGGGCGGACGCTTTCCCGAGGGCGTGGCTTGAGCCGCTTCCCTCACTTCGTTCAGTCCAGGGTCTCAAGGCTCACGCTGATCCTCCGGGAGTCGCCGCCCTACACTTACGATCAACTAGTGTCTCTTTCTGAATGGGTAGGTTAGAGTAATAGTTAAGTAGATTTCTGCACTGAACTTAACTAAGTTGAAAAACATAACCAATTAATACGCTATCGCCAAAGAGCGATCTTCATACATCTACAATAAAACTAGGATTGAGACGGACGCTGAGGCTCAATCCTCCCGCACTCTCTAATTGATCCACCCCAATATTCTCATTAAGACTTTGAACTTGAATCCACGCAAAAATGCCCCAAGAAGCACCGTGACTTCTTGGGACACGTAAGTCTATTCTTTTCCTAGCTGAACAGCCTTCTTCAAATCTTTCAGCGAACGTGATGGCCCATACATCAAGACACCGCCACGATACACTTTTGATCCGAACCAGCCGAGGATCAAGATAGTCACCACCATAATGCCTATCGAGAGCAAAGGCTCCCATAAAGGCAAGTCAAGCATGCCTACTCGTAGGAACATGACAAGTGGAGCGAAGAATGGGATGAACGAAGCGATTTTCAAGTAGCCCAATTCTGGATTCCCAAGTCCAGTTGCTGCGATGATGAAGGCTGCAACGATCAGCAACGACATCGGCATAATCATTTGCTGAACATCTTCTGTACGGCTCACTAATGAACCAAGCAAGGCTGCCAGTGTAGCGTATAAGAAATAGCCGAGTAAGAAGAATATCACGGCGTAAACAAGTGTACTTACTTCTAGGTTTTCTAAACTGAAGAATGCGGATAGCTCATTTTTCTCTCCCGTGGCAGAAAGCCTATAAGCTAAGAATCCTGATACTGCATAAATTAGAATTTGTACAATTCCAAGTGATCCGATTCCTAGTACTTTCGCAAACATATGTTTAACAGGTGATACACTCGAGATAAGAATTTCCATCACGCGTGATGATTTTTCAGTTGCGACTTCGGTTGCAATCATCGATGAATAAATAATAACGGCAAAGTAAATGACGAACATCAATACATACACCAAGATACGAGCCTGGTTTAGTTCTTCTTCTGACTTTGCTGTTTCTGAAATATTATGTTTCTCAAATTGAATGGGTGCAAACAACTTGGAAACTTGTTCAGCAGATAAAGAGAGCTGTTCAGCTTTCACTTCAGTTTGAATGTTCTGTAATGCGTCTTGTAGAGTAGAAGGTAAAAATTGATCTACTAGACTGCTTGTAGTGTAATTCGCTTGAATCGTTTGATCTGCATCGAAACTCAATTCCATGAACGCTGCAATTTCTTCCGATTTTACTTGCTCTGACAGCTGATCTGGCGAGTCCTCTGTCAGCTCTAATGAAATACCTTGCTCATTTCGCTGAAGTTGTTCAAGCAAACGGTCAAATAACACTCCACTTTCATCAACAACCAGTACACGATCATCTTCTTCATTCCCCATCATTTTACCGACTCTCTCCATAATACTCGGCAAATTCGCGAAGAGAAAAATCCCTGCTACCATAATAAGTGTCGTTATGAAAAATGATTTGGTTTTAGCTTTAGTTAAGAAGCTTTGTTTGAAAATAATCCAAAATTCACGCATGCTCTTTCCCCACTTTCGCAATGAATATGTCTTGCAAAGATGGTTCTTCTATTTCAAACTGACGAATCGGTCCTTTTAGCAATGCTGCCTGCAACAACGTATGCGCCACTCGTTCTTCCTCCACCTGAAAGACTGCACCTTCCAATGAATGATGAGCTGTTGTTACGCCTTCCATGCTTTCAAGTTCCATTAAAGGAAAGTCTGCACGAATCCGGACGTTCTGTTTGCCGAATGAACGTTTAACGTCACGCAAATTTCCACTGACTAATTGTTTGCCATGGTGAATAATACTGAGTTGCTCACATAACTCTTCCACATGATCCATGCGGTGACTAGAGAATAGGATTGTTGCCCCGCCGTTACGGAAGTCAACGATTGCTTTTTTTAACATCTCGACGTTAACTGGATCAAGTCCTGAGAACGGTTCATCTAAGATCAGTAATTGAGGATTATGTAGTAATGCAGCAATAACCTGTATCTTTTGCTGATTCCCCTTAGATAATTCTTCTACCTTTTTATTCGTATTTTGTGGTACTTCGAAACGATCCAACCAGTGAAGTGCTGCACTTTTCGCTGCAGACTTTTTCATTCCGCGCAGCTGTCCAAGAAAGATTAACTGATCTAGCACTTTCATTTTGGGATAAAGACCTCGCTCTTCAGGTAAATAGCCAATTAGCGGACTCGTTTCATACGATATCGTGCGGCCATTCCATGAAATATTTCCTTCTGTCGGAGTTAATAATCCCAAAATCATTCGGAATGTAGTGGTCTTCCCTGCACCGTTCGCTCCAAGGAAGCCGTACATCGTTCCTTCTTCCACCGTCAATGACAGCTGATCCACTGCTGTGAAATCGCCAAATCGTTTAGTCACCCGTTCCAATTCTAAAGCCATACACATCATCTCCTTCAATACTCTCTATCTCTTTCTACGTTCCAAAAGACAATATGTTTCACAATCATAAATATTCTTCCACTATATTCTAACATGAGAGATCTTTTTATAGCTCAACTTACTGAATCATTATTCATTTCGCACGATTCATAGTATACTAAATAAAAGATGATGGAGGCGATATAATGAAAACCTACAAACTTACAGCGTACGAAAAAGATGGTTCATTAATTACAGAAGAGACTTTTACTGCGGAATCTGATGATGCAGCAAAAGAACAAGGTCATCAGTTGCTGTCAGAAAAAGATTTGCTCGAGCGAACACACCGCCTAGCTTCCCCTCTTGGTAAACTATTATTATTCCATACATGAACAAATGACAAAATCTCCATTTTGAGGGGGTTTTGTTTTATTTTTAAGAGGATTCTAAGCAGAGGTATATTGTATTGCGCACATTTACAAATTTTTATATAAAAAGCACAAGATTTTTTCAGAATTTTGTGATACGCTATGTTCGTGAAGAAATCGTAGAAGGAAGTGACTCGTTTGAACATTGCTTTGATTGCGCATGATGAAAAAAAGGCTGAATTAGTCAATTTCACAATTGCTTACGAGCAGATTTTTGCTAAACATACTCTTTACGCAACGGGCACAACAGGGTTACGCATCATGGAAGAAACCGATCTTTCTGTCACACGACTCATGTCGGGTCCACTTGGTGGAGATCAACAGATGGGTGCCATGATCGCGACAGGTGAGCTAGATTTAATTTTATTTTTCCGTGATCCGTTAACTGCACAGCCACATGAACCTGATGTGAGCGCCTTACTTCGATTATGCGATGTCTATGGTATACCTCTCGCTACAAATTTAGCTTCAGCGGAGTTACTATTGCGTGCTATAGAAAAAGGCTATTTCTCATGGAAAGAAACAGCCGCTAAGTATCAATAATATTACAAAAATGATCATAGATATAAACGAGACGCGCAGTTTTCATAGCGCGTCTTCTTTTCATTTATCGGCCTGTGAAGCTCGGTTTTCTTTTCTCAATAAACGCCTGTACGCCTTCGCGATGATCAGTAGTTGAGCGCATAGCTACTTGTGCTTCGCCTTCAAGTTTCAAGATTTTCTCGAGTTCAACGATGCCTGCTGCATGGAGTATTTTCTTTGTTGCGGCCATTGAAGCTGTTGGGGAGTGTAGGATAACTTGAGCACGTTGTTGTGCCGTATTCCAAGCTTCTCCGTCCGCTACCACTTCATCAACGAGTCCGATATGCATTGCACTTTTTCCATCCAGTACTTTCCCGGACCAAATGAGTTGTTTCGCTCTGGTTGTGCCTACGCGTTCCTTAAGGAAGAAGTGACCCCCACCATCTGGAACGAGCCCGATGCCGATAAAGTTCATTGCAATTTTACTGGATTCTTCTGCAATGACGATATCGCATGCAATGGCGATACTGCATCCAAGTCCAGCTGCTGCACCGTGCACAGATGCGATTGTGATTTGGGGCATGCTGTACATAGACAATGCCAATCTGGATAAGTCGGCCATAACATCTTCCATTTTCATCGGACCATTTGGATCTAGCATAGCTTTAACGTTACCGCCAGCAGAAAATGCGCGGCCAGCTCCTCTAAATAGTACAACATGCACGGATGAATTATTCTTTAGTTGATCCACGATATCTGCAAGATCCTTCATCATGACTCCGTCCATCGCG
This sequence comes from Sporosarcina sp. P34, assembly GCF_002743375.1. Taxonomy (GTDB): domain Bacteria; phylum Bacillota; class Bacilli; order Bacillales_A; family Planococcaceae; genus Sporosarcina. Next base: position 24,028 of record NZ_PDZC01000012.1, on the reverse strand, counting down.
TTCATTACTTCAGGCTGGTTAAAAGTTACGGTTGCTAATCTTCCTTCAACTTCTACTTCAATCTGTTTTGTCAAAATTAAATCCCCCTTTATATGAATGGTTGTTCATTCATTACATTATACACAATTATCTGAGCATTGGTATAACTACAACAAAAATATTGAGGTGGGATATAACTTAAAGAACAGTCCGGTTCCCTATGCTACACTCTTGAGTACTAACTAATTAACCTTTATAAATAGTATTCAGTGAATGAAAAAAGGTATGAAGGTGTCTTCTCCTTCATACCTTATGAGTTCTTGTCCCAGCCACAATCCGTATTATTTTATTGTTTCTGAAGACGGGAATAACTCTTCTAAATACGCTATTTTTTTATCTATGGCTTCTTCAAACCCTACTATATAGGCGCCAGGTTCTTTTGGGTTATGGAATTGCGTCAGCTTGCCAGTTGCCGGTTCCATAAACTTGCTTGAAGCTCCGCAACCTAAGCCGATAATGGTCTGTGCTTCTTCCATAATCAATATGTTATAAAGACTTTCTTCACCTGGTTTAGAATAACCGACATTTTCAAGATTTCCTAAAATATTTTTCTGGCGGTAAAGATAGTAGGGGATATAGCCGTTATTGCGCGACCATTCTTCTCCGCGTTTCATCATTTTTCCTACTGTTTCTCGATCCGCCACTTGGTACTTGTCCTTATTCCGTGTCATTTCAGAAGCACGCTTGAACGACAAGGTATGGATGGTCAAAGATTCCGGCTGCATCTTTTCCGTTTCAGCCAATGAGTGTTCGAATTCTTCAAGACCTTCATTCGGCAAACCGATGATTAAGTCCATATTAATATTGCGCATTCCTTGCTCACGGGACAACCAATATTTATCGATCGTTTCTTGTACCGTGTGATGACGGCCGATTGCTTTCAATGTTTCATCCGTATAGGACTGTGGATTGACACTGATTCGATCTATTCCCCACTTCTTCAGTACTTCGAGTTTCGGTACCGTAATCGTATCAGGACGCCCAGCTTCTACCGTCACTTCACGAACATGTTCCATGTAAGGGAATGAGTCCATCATCGTTTGATAAAGCGCATCCATTTCATCTGCTTCAATAGACGTGGGTGTTCCACCGCCAAAATAAATTGTCGTTATACGAATATCACGCTCTTTTAACCATTTACCCATTGCACGCATTTCTTCATGCAAGCCGTCGAGGAATGTTTCCACTCGTCCACTTTTTCGATGAATCGCATAGGCTGGGAACGTGCAATATGCACATTTTGTTGGACAAAACGGTATGCCAATATATATACTCACTTGTTCTTTCAATGAATACAAATCTGGCAATGCATTCAGTTGAACGTCTGCAATTTCTGCAATCAATTCACTTTTCCGTACGGATACCCTATGCCGTTGCTGAAGCAGTTGCTTTGCTTCCGCTACCGTATGACCGTCTTGACGATACATATGATACAACTTTGTAGGTCGGATTCCCGTTAGGATCCCCCACTCTTGATTCATGCCAGTTGCTTGTTCTAGCGCATCTAGCAATACGTGGGAATACATTCTTTTACGCTGACGTATTTGTCCGCGTTCTTCTATTTCCTTTACCTCTTCGACAAAACGCGACGTATACTGCTTACCTTGCCATTGAATTTCGACCGTTACACTTGGTGATTCATCGTATTCCTCGGTAAACCGTAATTCAATTGCTGTATCATCTGTCTGTTCCGTAACTATTTTAGACTGTTCAAAAAACAAATTGGCCAAGTGTGTAAACATTCGTATCCAATCTTGGGGGAACTGTTGATTTACATGTAATTGTTGCATGATTTTCTCCTACTCTCCATCTGTTGAAAAAAACCGGCCAAGGCCGGTTTCGATGTATCTATTAATTGAATCCTTCATATAAATCTGAAATTGGTTTCAATACTACACGGTTGATTTCCTCGATCAATTCGCTAAGCTTCATTTCAGCAGTCAGCATAGCCAATATTTTCGGATTTTCTTGAGCAAGTTGCGCTGTTTTCTGTGCGTGCTCAAGCTCGTCTCCTTCAATCTCTTCACCAGCCATTTGTTTCTGTTGTAAATTCATTTGGATTTCGCGGAAGCTTTCGAACAATGCAAGAGCTTGTTCGTCACCTTTCACATCGGCCATTGCTGTTTTCACCGCTACATACTCATCTGTTTTACGTAAAGTAGATTCCAATTTGTTCATATCATCATAAATGTTTACTGACATACTATCTCCTCCTACTATCCATTTAATATAAGTGCAATAACGCCTTGCACAATTCCTATGATACCACCGAGAAATGCGCCCAGAACCGTAATCATTTTAAACTCTCTGCGTGAAATGCCGAGAACTAGATCTTCTAGAACAGCCACAGGGAACGTGTCTACTTGCTCTTTCACCATCTCATCAAGTTTTAGCTTTCTCAATGATTGTTCAAGGTGCGCTTCAGCCTGTGTGAATAAAAAGTTGACAATTTGTGGTGTCACATTGTTAGCCGTCCATGTGGATCCTTGTGGCCAATAATGTGACAAACTGTGATCGAGTCTTTCTTGTAGTGCTAATTGATCCAGTGCATACTTTCTCACTGAAGCAAACACACTATCAAAGTCGAATCCAGACGTCAACTGTTCCATTGGTTGTTGCTGAACATTTTGCCACTCTTTCCAAATCAGTTTATCTAATAACTCTTTTGTTCCGGGCGCTCCTATAAATCTCAATGCTTCCCGTTGGACCTTGCCGACCAGAGACTCCGATTCTCCAAAAAACATATTGAGCATGCCACCGAATGTTCCTTTTGAAGCTAAGAAATCATCGATCAACTTTTGGAATGTCTGTCTTCCTTCTGCTGAATCGACAAATTGACTGGCGCGAACTAATACGAAGTCAGAGGCTAATGGAATTCTTTCTTCGATTTGTTGTTGCCAACGAAGCGGCATAACTTCCTCCACTGTACCTGTTGTTACTTTAACTTTCATCTCATCCAGCTGTTGATCGATCAATGTGATCATCTTGTCTTCCACTTGTTCTGGAAGTTTGTCAGCACCTGCAAGCTTGAGCCAATCGTTCAAGGTCTTATCTGATTGCAGGATGTATTTATCCATTTGACTTTGAATAAATGTCTCTACACGCTTTTCCATTCCAGGTGTTAACATCTTTTTCCTGAATAGGTCAGGTGTCAGCAAATAATTTGTCACTGTTTTACCAAGCTGAGTCGCCAATTCATTTCGGCGCTTCGGTATCAAGCCGGGGGTAAACGGCAAACGTGTTTTTCCAATGTATTTTGCCTCATGTGGCCTAAACAGCATCTTGATCGCCAGATGATTCGTTACTCCACCAATCAAGGCGCCAATAAACGCCATGAACAAAATAGTTAGTACTATTTTCAATCGCTTCACCTTATTCCACTTGATCTTCGTTCCAATTATAACAAAAATCAGCTGAATGAAAAGCAATTAGAGACGGAGATATCTGACTTTACATTTGATAGCAGTTCAGGTACGTTGCAAGTAGAGTATTACGTACCACGATCTTATGGTTTCACATATCGTTAAAGGAGGCAATCATTTCATTGAAAAAAGAAATTATCGACCACTTAGGAAGAACCGTTGTGTATAATTTTCCACCCAAACGAATCGTCACATTATGTCCTGGTATTACAGAAACTTTATTCGGAATTGGACTTGACAAAGAAATCGTTGGACGCACACGGTATTGTATCTATCCTGAACAGGTTAAGAACGTCCCCGCAGTCGCAGGAACGAAAGATTTGAAGTTGGAAAAGATACATGAAGTACAGCCCGATTTAATTATTATGGAAAAAGAAGAAAACACAAAAGAGATGGTCGAAATTCTTTCCGAGTTCTATCCGGTATATGTAGCGGAAGTGCAGACAATCGAGCAAGCTTATAGAATGATTACAGATATGGGATCATTGACTGATCATCAGCAACAATCAAAATCGCTTGTCGAGGAAATCAAACAAGCATTCACGATGCTCCCCACTCTTCCTGCTGCACGAGTTGCTTACGTCATTTGGCAAAAGCCGTATATGGTTGTCGGTAAAGACACCTATATCAACTCGTTATTACAAAAACTCGGTTTCATCACGCCTTTCGCGGAATCATCTGACCGTTATCCCGCTGTAACAGAAGAACAATTTTTGGACGCTGATTTGGACTTAGTATTGCTATCATCTGAACCCTATCCATTTAAGGAAAAACAGCAAATTCAGTTTCAGGAAATGTTACCTGATACAACGATTCAGCTAATTGACGGAGAAATGTTCTGGTATGGAGTTCGAATGCTTGAAGGTGCGAATTATTTCAAAGACTTTTCTTTCGATGTTTAATTTACTTTACTCCGTTGAATATTGTAGACATTCGAATAGCATGCTCCATGTCATCATGTAAAGCGATAAAAATCGGATCATATGCCTCTTCAAAAGGAATCGTCAAAAACAGTTCCTTACACTGTTCCACTGCTTCAAGTTCATTAACTAGCGCATTTTTAGCTGATTCTTTTAAATTCGTACAAGGCGCTGGCTTTTTCGGATTCGGCACAAACTCTTTTGTCATTATATAATGGAGCTGCTGGAACATCTCGTAGTGACTTTTTTCATCCTCATACGCATGGCGAATGAATTCCTGCCATAACAAATCATTCGTCAGCTGGTACATGGACTTATAATAAAAATATGATTTATACTTTTCCTCGATCGCATTACGTAGTTGAGTAACAAACACACACTCATCCTTTCGTCCTTTTGGTCAGTTTATGAAAGGAACGAACAGGATATCACTACTGGAACAATAAAGGAGAAAATTAGATGCTACAACACTTCAGTTATAAAAAAATGTTTGAAGACACTGATCTACCCGGTTGGACTATCTCATTTTATTACCAAAACAAACAATATAAAGGTGATTACCATAAAGATGGCACGATCAACTGGACAAATGGTACACCGCCAGATGAAGAAAAGATCGTCCGAATGGTCCATGATCTTATGACTTTCCACGTCTATGAATGAGATCCATCTAAATCGACCATCCTCTAACTAGAGGAGGTGCTTTTATGGGTAAAGAACAATCAAAAGGCAAACAACAGTTAGAAAAAGAGCGGTTGAAAATACAAAACCAAAAAACTGAAAACGTCTTTGAAGACAAAAGCCACATCCCTAACGAGCAAAATGCCTTTAAAGAAACCCAGCCAAAATACGGTGAGTAAAAATATTGCAGAAGACTGAAGACATCTTCCTTATGTATAGGACATGATCTTCAGTTTTTTAAAAGTATTTTTAAAGTTCAAAAAAGTGATTCTAAATAGACGTGGGGCTCTCTGTGTAGCGGTGTGACCATGTTCCTCTTCATTCTATATATCGACATATTACGTACCTCTCATACGATTTTTTCATTCTGCAAGCAAATCGAATTGTAATTTCTCTTTAAATAAATTATTATAAAAGATAACTAACTTTACTTTACAGGAGGTGTACGCTTTGTTCTTTTCCCTCATCCGGGTTAAGCGCGAAGCTATTATTTGGATATTGCCATACGATTGGCAGCATTTGCTGCCTTGATCGCAATCACCGCTTTTTTTGTTGCGTGTGAATTCGCAATCGTGAAAGTCCGTTCATCACGTCTCGACCAATTAATCGTCGAAGGTAATCAACGTGCGGTTCTTTCAAAAAAAATTGCCGATAATTTAGATGAATATTTATCCGCTTGTCAGCTCGGAATTACGATTTCGGCACTTGGCCTAGGCATGCTCGGGGAACCAACAGTTCGCATGATGCTAGCTCCCGTTTTTGACATGTTTACACTGGATGCCCATATCGAAACCATTCTTTCATTCACCTTCGCTTTAGCGATCGTCACCTATTTGCATGTCGTGGTAGGAGAACTAGCTCCAAAAACCATTGCATTGCACAAGGCGGAAGAATTATCCTTATCCCTTGCCGTCCCACTGAATCTATTTTACCGTCTTATGTACCCGATCATTAAAGGAATGAACGGATCGGCACGTCTTGTTACACGATTGCTAGGCTTCAAATCCATTTCCGAATTAGAAGTAGGTCATACAGAGGAAGAATTGCGTATTATTTTATCTGATAGTTTGCGAAGCGGTGAAATTAATCAAGCGGAGTTTAAATACGTCAATCGTATTTTTGAGTTTGATGATCGAGTCGCAAAGGAAATTATGCTACCACGAACAGAAATGATGACAGTCGATAAAGAAATGACATTATCCGAAGTGTTTGAATTACTAGGCGTTGAACAGTTTACTCGTTATCCGATTATCGACGGAGATAAAGATCACGTCATCGGACTGATCAACATGAAACATTTGCTGACGGCCTATATTAAAGATCCGTCAAATGGTAGTAAATCGGTCGTTAATTATATGCAACCGATTATCCGAGTCATCGAAACGATCCCAATTGGGGAATTACTCTTGAAGATCCAGCGCGAACGTATTCATATGGCTATTCTATTGGATGAATATGGAGGGACATCTGGTCTGGTCACTATTGAAGACATCTTAGAAGAAATTGTTGGGGAGATCCGCGATGAATTTGATATGGATGAACTTCCTGAACTTCAGGTTGTTGGGACAGACCACTATATTCTAGATGCCAAAATGCTGATTGAAAATGTCAATCTTGCATTGAACATCGAAATACTTGAAGAGGATATCGATACCATCGGCGGTTGGTTCATGGATCAACGCTTCGAAGCTATACAAGGGGAAAAGATTATTGAGCAAGGATATGAGTTTACTGTCAAAGAAGTAGATGGCAACCATATTCTTTACCTAGAAGCAAAAAAGCAAACTCTCGAAGCTGCAACCAATGAAGCTACCGATTCGTCTAAATAAAGCTTTCCCGTCCAAATGGGAAAGCTTTTATCTATTATCAAATGATAAGGAGATCCTCTATGAATAAAAAACAGGAAAACTGGCTTCTCTCGATATGGGCCGTCGCGTTCATCGCTTTAATAGGCTCTTTGTATTTCTCTGAAATCAAGGGTTACATACCTTGTACGATGTGCTGGTATCAACGTATTTTCATGTATCCTATTGTATTGATCGGTTTGATCGCACTCATTCAGAAAAACATTTCGATCGCCTGGACTACGGCTTCATTCGCTTTTATCGGAGGCTGTATTTCTCTCTACCACTATGGTATTCAGAAACTGACTTTCTTACAAGATAGTGCTCCTGAATGTAGCGGAGCCTCTTGTACTGCTACATATATCAATTATTTCGGCTTCATTACGATTCCTTTTCTTGCATTGATAGCATTCGCTTTTATTTTCATCGCAAGTCTTGTAATCTTGAAACAAACAAAGGAGTGAAACACATTGAAAAAATTACTAGCTATTGGTGGCGTTATTGTCGTGATCTTCATTTTGATCGTCGTCCTCAATAATAAATCCAATGAAACAAAGCTCGCCGACAATCCGTACGGTACAAATAATCTACAACAATCTACAATCGATTTATTAGACAATGAAAGTTATCAGAACGTCGCACTTCCGGAAGAGATCTTCAAAAAAATTGAGAGCGGTGAACCGACAACGGTTTATTACTTCAGTCCGGAATGCCCGCACTGCATGGATATGACACCGCGTTTAATGCCGATTGCAGATGAATATGGTGTACATGTCTATCAGTATAACCTGCTCGAGTACGAGGATCAGATGAAACCAGAATACGATATTACAGCATGGCCTACACTAGTCCATTATAAAGATGGAAAAGAACAAGGCAGAACAGTCGGTTCACAGCCTGACGAACAAATTAGAGCATTCTTTGAAGAATTTGAAAGCAACTAAGGAGACTACGTAAATGACAAGTTTTCATTATACGACTACACAACCTGGCGAGACGATCGAAAAGCTACTAAGAGAACAATGGCAAGGTGGTAAGAAATCTGTGCACCAAATGCGCATGGATAAAAGTGTAACGGATACAGATGGACAACCAGTGGATTGGAAAGAGCCCCTTCCGGAAGGCACGGAACTGGTCTTCGGTTTCACTGATGCACAATCTGCATACAAACCAGAACCCTTCAATTCCTTGCGGGTATTATGGGAAGATGAACATATACTTGCGGTACACAAACCTGCAGGGGTGTCCGTACATCCGGAACACTTACCTGGTACTGGCACATTGATGAACGAAGTCATGGGTTATATCGAAGCAAAGAACGGTACTTATGCAGAGCATATCCACCGATTGGATCAACATACCGCTGGAGTTTTACTTATTGCAAAACATCCACTAGCGAAAACGATGTTCGATCGGATGTTGGAACAGAATCAAATTGAACGATATTATACGGCTGAACTTGAAGGTCAGCTAAGAAAACCGCGGGGCACAATTAATATGCCAATCGGTAAAGATCGCTATCATGCAACAAAGCGTAGAGTATCACCATCCGGTCAATCCGCAGTCACGCATTTCAAGGTACTTGAACGTAAACCTGATACAACCATTGTCGAAGCCCGATTAGAAACAGGGAGAACACATCAGATTCGCGTCCACTTTTCCCATATGGGTCACCCCGTAGTAGGAGATCAGCTATACGGCAGCGAAACGATGTCAAGAGGACCGTATAAGCTAGTTGCTACAAAGGTCGCCTTCACACATCCGATAACGTCAGAAATGATTGTAATAGAGACTGAATAAGACAAAAAAGAGCTGTCCCAGGGGTCGTAAAGACCACTTGGGACAGCTCTTTTTTATTACCTGTAGCACGATGACTTCCAGGGAATCCGCATTTTATTATTTCACTAACAACTGCTGAATACCGCTTTCCAAGCGCTTATCGACTTCTTTTGCATCTTCTATATGCTCTACAATCAGTTCATGTGCAGATGAAAATAACGTATTCGCCTTCTGCAACTCCTTTTGCATCAGTGCGGATAATTTATTTTGCTCCACGATCATCTTTTCGATAGATGAAATATCAATCTGACTTTCTTGAACAGTCTCCAAGATATGATCAATTTTAGATGCAGTCTGTACACTAACCGCTACTCCTTGTTCAATCAACTTCGAACTTTTCTTCGTAGCTTCCAACGCTTGTACTATTTCCTCTCTAAGAGAGTTCGTTAACTGCTGGATATCTTTTGTACTGGTAGATGTGCTTTCCGCTAGTTTCCGTACTTCCTGTGCGACGACAGAAAACCCTTTGCCATACTCGCCTGCTCTTGCTGCCTCAATTGAAGCATTTAATGCTAGTAAGTTAGTTTGCGCTGCAATGTTTTCAATAACACCGACAATCGACTGAATTTCTACAGACCGGTCACTCAATTGCGACATACTTTTCTCCGACTTTTCCATATGCATACCTAAGTCATTCATAACTTGGGCGGTCAATCGGACATCTTCTGCGCCAGTTTCCGCTTCTTCCACCATGTATATTGATTTTTCTTCCAAAGAATGACCATTTTCTTGCAACTGTAAAGAGGATACCATTGTTTTTTCACTTAATTGCTGTATTACATGAAAGCTAGACTCGATATCGGATACTGCTTCACCTAAGACATTGTGCTGTGCATTCACTTTTTCATGTTGGGCAACTGCAGCAGTCAATTCTGTCTCTACTTGCTGATAACGTCGGGTGTCTGTTTGTTCTACTTCGACATGTGCTGTTTGTATTGTCGTTTTGTCTTCCATTGCACGCTTCTGCGGTTGTCGTCTAAATATCCCCATTCTCTTTCTCCCTTTTACCATAATAGATATACTTAAAACGAATCTGGATCTGTACCTGTCCGTTCATCACGGTTTAACGCGTCGATCATCGACATATCAGAAAGTGTCAACTCAAAATCAGCCACTTCACTATTTTCTTGAATACGATCAAATGATACAGACTTTGGAATAACAATCAATCCATTTTGGAGATGCCATTTGATGATGACTTGAGCTACAGTCTTCCCATGTTGCGCAGCAATTGCAATGAGTGTTGCATCTTCAAGAATTTGACCTCTAGCTAAAGGACTCCAAGACGTTACCGCAATTTGATGCTCCCTACAAAACATCCGTAGCGGCTCTTGAGTTAAACGTGGATGGAGTTCTATTTGATTTACCATAGGGCGAATATTAGCAATCGTAAATATCTCTTGTAAATGGGACGCGTGGTGATTGGAAACACCTGTTGATCGAATCAATTTTTCATCATATAGCCTTTCAATCGCGCGATATGTATCTACGTAGCTGCTGGCAACAGGCCAATGTGTCAAATATAAGTCTAAATAATTCATATCCAATCTAGTTAATGAACGCTCAAATGCACGTAGTGTTTCATCATATCCTTGGTTATCATCCCATACTTTCGATGTCACAAAGAAGTCTTCACGCGCAATACCGGTGTGACGAATTGCCTCCCCTACAGCTTGTTCATTATCATAAATAGATGCAGTATCAATTGCTCGATAGCCTATTGAAACCGCTTTCTCAACAGCTTGAATAGTTTGCTCATGTTCTGTCATTTTATAGGTTCCTAAACCGAACTGTGGCATTTGCACGCCGTTGCTCAGTATAACCATCTGATCAAAAATTGTTGTCATGAAAAATCCTCCTCTTTGAACTCCTAGTGTAATTGTACATTATTTTACAGAATTTACGAATGCTTTTTCGATATAACAGGTTGATTTCTTCTAAAAAAACGAATATTATTGTCTATGGACTTTATTATGTTCGTAAAATAAGGAGAGAATACACAGTGTTCCAATTAAAGAACAATCACACGACTGTCAAAACAGAATTACTTGCAGGAATGACCACTTTCCTGACGATGGTCTATATCGTCATCGTCAATCCAATTATTTTATCCGAAGCCGGTGTTCCATTTGATCAAGTATTTTTAGCCACCATTATAGCGACTGTAATCGGTACGCTTTGGATGGCCTTATTCGCAAACTATCCAATTGCTATTGCACCCGGAATGGGATTGAATGCATACTTTGCATCCATCGTCGTTGGGTCTGACGGTCAGCTCGACTACCTGACAGCTTTTTCTGCAGTCTTTATAGCGGGTCTACTCTTTGTCTTATTATCGATGACTTCTTTCCGGGAAAAGCTGATTGAAGAAATCCCCGAAAACCTTAAACACGGTATCACTGCCGGAATCGGATTGTTTATCGCATTTATCGGTTTACGTTTATCGGGATTAGTAGTTCCCCACGAGTCCAACATCGTTCAGCTAGGTGAACTTACCTCGCCCGCTGTATTACTGACGTTGTTCGGATTGCTCGTGACCATTATTCTAATGAACCGCAATATCTATGGTGCAATTTTTATTGGAATGATTGCAACAGGTATTGTTGCATTCTTTACGAAGCAGTTACAGTTCGATGGTATGGTGAAAATGCCCCACTTGCCTGAAGGTATTCTAGTGTGGAACCCGGTACAAGCGATGCAAGATGTTATTTCTTACGGTTTATACGGTGTCGTCCTGTCGTTTCTACTCGTCACTTTATTTGATACAACGGGAACAATGATTGGAGTAGCCAAGCAAGCTGGACTTATGAAAGGTAAATCTTTACCACGTGCTCGCCATGCTCTCCTTGCCGACTCAGTAGCCGCCACAGTCGGTTCAATGGTGGGAACTAGCCCAACATCCGCTTATGTTGAATCCTCCTCTGGCGTAGCTGTAGGTGGGCGTACAGGGTTGACTACGTTAACAGTTGCAGTGCTATTCATTGCCGCAGCATTTTTCAGTCCTATCGTTAGCGCATTATCTGGTGTCGCGGCCATTACAGCCCCCGCTTTGATTATTGTGGGTAGTTTAATGATCGGTGCGGTTAAAAATATCGACTGGGATTCATTCGATGAATCATTCCCTGCATTTCTGGTTATTTTGACAATGCCGCTTACGTCCAGTATTGCGACAGGTATCGCACTTGGGTTCATTACATACCCATTACTGAAAATCACAAAGGGACAAGGTAAACAAGTTCCTCTATTGATGTATATATTCGCGGTATTGTTCACCTATCAGTTGCTATTCTTGCCCCATTAAGATTTGTTAGTAACCTGTCACATAAAATCCCGAAGATTATTTCATTTATATAACTTTTACGGTATACTGTAAGAAGGACTATTGATTTCATAGGAGGTACAAACAATGAGACTAATTCTAATTATGGCCGTTTGTTTTGCATTCTTATCTGCAATCTTTACTGGCGGATATGAAAATAAGCCAGGCGAATCTAAAACGAACCAAATGAAGTAAAATAGAAAAGGGATTGGCCATGAGCCAATCCTCTTTTTTTATACATTATGTTAAATGCGCAAATCGCTGTTGACGAAGGGCTTCATAAATAAGAATTGCGGCAGTATTCGACAAGTTTAGTGAGCGAATATGCTCATCGTTCATCGGAATGCGTAAACAACTTTCTTTATACTGATCCGTTATTTCATTCGGCAACCCGGTAGTCTCTTTTCCAAACACAAAGAAGATATCCTTGTCAGTGTCTGAATAGTCAAACGTATCATAGCTCGTCTCTCCAAATTTTGTAATGAAATAAAATTCGCCTTCTGGATAGGCGTCTAGAAACTCCTGAATTCCTTCATGATACGTAATATCAACATGCTCCCAGTAATCCAGTCCAGCGCGTTTCAACATTTTATCTTCAGTGGAAAAACCAAGCGGCTTGATTAAATGGAGAGCCGTGTCGGTGCCTGCACAAGTTCGTGAAATATTTCCTGTATTCGCTGGGATTTGTGGTTCAAATAATGCTACGTGAATCGTCATCTTACTACCTTCTTTCAATTAATATGAAGCAGTTCCATAGCTTGCGTAATTTCCCTTATTACAAACTCATCTTCTTCAATGAGCAACACTTCTTTAAGCACCTCATGCCCTTCTGTCGTGCCAATTTCCCCAAGTGCCCATGCGGCTGTTCCTCTGATCATGGGTCGTGGGTCTTCTTTTATTAATCTAGTTAGTTCTGGTATCGCCGATTCATCTTTAAAATGAGCCAATGCAATAAGTGCATTTCGTTGAATGGGATTCTTTCCACGCCAAGAGCCTGACATATGGCCATACTGTTCCTTAAATTGCCGGTTGGATAATGACAAGAGTGACAGTAACAAAGGTTTAACAAGCTCTGGCTCAGGTGTGAATGCCAGTTGGTGTGTATGATTCATTCCCTTGTTTTTCGGACAGACCGTTTGGCATGTATCACAGCCATACAAGCGATTCCCAATCTTGTGCCGAAATTCTTCAGGTACAGGCTTCTTTGTTTGTGTCAAAAATGCAATACACCGCTGGGCATTTAATTGTCCCGGCTGTATTATCGCACCCGTAGGACAAACATCCAAGCATAAATTACAGTCTAGACATTGATCTTCCATCGGCTCATCTGGTATAAATGGCAAATTCGTAATCATCTCGCCAAGATAAACGTACGATCCGAACTCCGGTGTAATGATCGAACAGTTCTTAGCCGACCAACCAATACCCGCTCGTTCTGCTACTGCGCGATCTACTAGCTCTCCTGTATCCACCATAGAACGAAGTCGCGCATCCGGTACCTTAGTAAGGATAAATAATTCAAGCTGTGCTAGTTTGTCACGCAACACTGTATGATAATCTTCACCCCATGAAGCCCTACAAAACATACCACGGCGCTCCCCTTTTTTCCCACGGGGACTATCCGATAATCTTGAGGGGTATGCAACTGCAATAGCAATGATACTTTCTGCTTGATCCAGTAATAATAAAGGCTCCGTTCGCTTCTCTATATCCGACTCCTCAAAGCCAGATTGATAATTTAATCGTTGCTGTTGTTTCAGACGATCCTTTAATTTTACAAACGGGGCTGCTGTCGTAAAACCAATTTTGTCTATTCCAATGGACGCCGCGAACGTTCGTATTTCAAGCTGTAACTGAGCGACATTCACCATTCCCCGCCTCCCTTATGATAAGATGAAATAAAATTACAAGCAGGTGATACTGATGCAACTTACTATTGATTCTTCTATATTCACGAAAATCCCTGATTTTAAATTAGGCATAATCTATTATAACAAAACAATCGTCTCCGCATCACCTCAGATGCTAAAAGGGCGACTACAATTATTTCAAGAACAACTCTATTTCGAACTACTCGACAAAGATATTACCGATTTCAACGGTTTAGCGGAATGGCAATCCATCTGGACAACTCTCGGAGCAGACCCATCAACTCAGCCACCAGCTCTTCAGTTACTCTTACAACAGATCCAAAACCGTCACTTTACCTCTTCCTTCCATAGTGCAGAAGATCTGAATACGTTCTTTTCCTTGCAATACGAAATCCCAACAGTTATTTATGATGCTGATAAAATAGCCGGGAATGTTACTTTATCTGTCGGCACCGCTCGAGATGGCTACGAAGGATTGAATAGTCAATTCAATACCTTTGAAGATATCTTGCTCCTAAGCGATGGATATAGCCCGTTCGGTAGCCCGTATATTGATTCTATACGAACAGCTGTAACTGAAGAAACTGAAAACATCATTCAATTACTCTTTATTCGTCCTTCATTGGATCAAGACAAGGCTTGGCAGTTAGCCGAAGCTTGCGGTAAAATGTTCACTAGCATAAACGGTGGAGACTTTCAAAGTTCTGTAATGGATAGTCAAAATCCTAACTTTATACTAACAAACGAGGTGGAATCTTGAATATTACATTAGCTGAAGGAATTAAATTAAAAAGTATTCTGGCAAAGCAAATACGGGAATTAGAAACAGAGGCACAACGAGTGGCTTTCATAACAGTAGAAAAAGGGTCACCCCGTCCTATAATCAGCCGTAAATTAGAAGATGTGGAAGCTGAAATGGAACGAGTAAGAATAGATCAACGCAAACTAGACTATCTCATCTACGTAGCAAACAGTACCCATACAGTAGAATTCGAAGACAAACAACTACCATTAGTCGAAGCTATTGAACTGGCTATCCAATTGCGTGCAAAGTCTTCATACTATAAACAGTTCTCTTTAGCGAGTAAAGAAGAAATACAATATGGTTTTGCCGAATCCACGACGATTTATCGTGTAGCATTGTTTGATCCGGAAGAATATCGGCTAAGAGCCCAGCAAGCTGAAAAAGCAGCACACCAACTATCGAATCGCATCAACATGAAAAACTATACTATCACTCTTGACTTTGATGGCACTAATTACTTTTAACCTCAAAAAGGTGAGACTCCTTTTTGAGGCATAGGGTGGGGAATATGAACACAAACTTGCTAAAACCAATCACTCGTTACCCTTTACACATTGACCAATGACCTATAACCAACCATGTCCATGGCAATGAACCCTTACTGAGTAACATCTTTTCATATTTCTCCTCTATGGCCTGCTGCCTGTCGAAATGACAGACGGCAGGTATTTTCATTTTTTTCTATACAAAGTGGCGGGACACAGCTAGCAGGAATCCGATAAAAGTTAAAACAGTATTTCTTAAGGTTTCATTCCTTATAAATAAGGTTAATCTGGGTAGACTATAGAAAAATGAATGGTTTTAGGGAAGGAGTAATGAATATGCAAAGCAAGCAGCAGGAGCAAAGCTATAATGAACAACAAATGAAACAGCAACAACAACAATTGAAGGATAACCAATCGCTAATGGAACAACAATTTGATACCAAAAAGAAGATGGCATTGCAAGCTATGCAGCAAGCAGTACAATCGCTCCAACAAATGTCGTCTATATCAGATTTGGCAACATTGCAACAAGCACAACAACAACTGCAACAAGCGGTTCAACAGCTAAATTATATGCAAGGCATCTCCATTACACAATCCACAACTGCTGAACAACAGCAACTAGAACAAGTACAACAACAAATTGAGCAAGCTGCGCAAACACTTCAGCTCATCCAATCTCTTAACAGCGGAAATAAAAGCTTTAAAAAAGGGTAAAAACACATCCAGAACTTTCTACTTTGAAAGTCCTGGATGTGTTTTTTTTATGGAATGATTATTTGATCCAAGCAATGAATGTATAACCTCTTTTATTTCTTGATACCCTGTACATCTGCAAATATTGGATTGCAACCACTCTTCCACGATTTCTTCATTCGCATCTGGATGATTGGTTAGTAGTGCATGACAATTGACAATAAAACCAGGTGTACAAAACCCGCATTGAATTGCCCATTTATCAACAAACGCCTCACGAACAGGCGAATCTAATAACCCCTCAATTGTTGTGATGGGTAAATTAACTACTTCAACTGCCAATGATAGGCAGGAGTGGCTTGGCTCTCCGTTCACAAGCACCGTGCACGCTCCGCAATCCCCATTTTCACACGACCGTTTGGCACCTGTTAATCCAAGCTTTTCTCTTAAAGTAGATAGCAGGGTGTCCGCGTTCCGAACCCCCACTTCCTTGGTTTCCCCGTTTACATGTAAGTGAATAAAAGCTTTAGACGTCCCGTTATGCCTATTCATTCGCCCATCTCCATTTCTTCCATGACATCCAGCAACACATTTTTCAATACAAATGCCCTGTACTCTCTAGACCCTTGTAAGTCATCCACAATACTTGAAGGCAAATTGTCCATTACTTGGTCTATCCTATTAACAACAGGGATGGTTGAGTCATTTACTATATTCTCTATTTTATCCGATCTGAAAGGATAGCCACACACACCGCTAAAAGCAACTCGTAATCGATTGTCTTTCAAGATTGCGGCTACCGATACAACTGGATAACCCACTTTCGAAAACTTGGTCCTTTTTAGGCTGATATACGGTAGGTCGATATTGGATGAATCAATAATAATTTGAAGAAGAAGTTCTCCTGATGAAAGATTCAATTTTCTGTTGAATACGGAATTTAATAAAACAGCTCTTTCATCATTTCCCTTCGCGAGTTTCACTTTTGCATCCACTAGCAAAAGCGGTAAAATACTTTCTTTATATATCAATTCACTATTTATATTCCCACCGATTGTAATTTTATTTCGCGAGGTATGATCCGCAATTTGTTTAACAGTTGCCCCTAGAAAAGGAAATAGGTTTGAATTTGTAATTTTATTTAATGAAACTGCGGCTCCTATTACTAAATTATCGTCACGCATTTCCAACACATTACATTCGGGAATTCCTTTACTATCGATTATCGCATCTGTATAGATCTTATTCGTACGAGCAAAGGTAATAAATTCAGTGCCGCCGGAAATGAATAGGGCCTTTTCACCTTGTTCATGTACTCCATTGTACGCTTCTATCGTTTCGGCAACTGAAGAGGGTTTAAAGTACTTGAAATCAAAGGATATCATATAGTTCCCTCCACCTTCCTTTGCCAAATGGATTCTGGTGTAAGCGGTAATTTATTTAACTCCATGCCAGTTGCAATGGAAAGACTGTTTGCTAAGCATGCCGGTGCTCCAATAACACCATATTCTCCTATTCCACGGGCGCCAAAAGGTCCATCAATCGCTGGGCTCTCGATAAAATCCACAAGATATTCCGTTGGTTGTTCACCGTAACGCAACATCGGATACTCTCGAAGGTTTGAATTTTTTACAATGCCATGTTCATCAAACACAAATTTTTCGCTCGTTGCGTAACTTAGTCCCATATACATACCGCCACGCATTTGTTGCGTTGCTGTCATTGGGTTAATAATAGTTCCTCCATCTAGCACCGTAACGCCTGTTAAAATGGAATACGTAAAATCCCTTGTGTCTAATTCTATTTCTACGGCTTGCACACCAACCGACCACCAGGGTCCTGGCTTACCAAACCCAGTCTGTTGATCCATCGGTGTTAAATGTCGTTGTATATGTTTTCCGATTCCGACAATTTGCCCTTCTATTGAATGTCCACTTGGATACGTATAGCCTAAGGCAATATCCTTAATATCCACGCCAAACGTAGGGTCAGGTTTTATGTACACTCTTCCACCACCAACCTCTAAGTCATCAGGAGAGCATTGCAAGACAACTGCAGCCGTTTTCTTTAATTGGGCTATTGCATGATCTGCAGCAAAAACAACAGCCCTTCCCGCTAGAAAAGTTGTACTACTTGCGACTGTGCGCCACTGATGGGGATCATATTGTGTATTTACTTCCATCGTGACATGAATTTTATTCATGTCCATACCTAATTTTTCTGCGAGAATTTGTCCGAGAATCGTTTTAGTTCCTTGTCCCAACTCTATAGCCGCACAATTTAAATTTACGCTGCCGTCTGCTTCAAAAATGATAATGGCACCTGCTTGTGCATTTGTTGCTGTTGTGGACGTTTTCCAAAATGTACTAATCCCTTTCGTTCGAACTTTGTTTTTTCCACTCTTAATGCATTGTCCTTCGTCCCACTTAATTAGCTCTTTGGCACGGTTAATGCATTTCTCCAAATCACCAATATTGTTCGCTGTCAAGACGGCTTGTGTCGGTGTTGTATCACCTGGTTTTATACCATTTATAATACGAAACTGAAGTGGATCTATTTGTAACTTCTCAGCAAGCTGGTCCATGGTTCGTTCTACTGCAAATGTAAGCTCAGGGTGTCCATATCCCCTAAAAGATGTCGCAAACGGATGATTCGTATACATACAGTATGAATCACACCATACATTTGGAATGTTATAAGGACCTGTACAATCGAGTGCTGCGGCCCTGGTAATCCCTGCGGCTTGATCAGTATACGCACCTGAATCGATTAAATACGTATATTTCCCCGCAACTAATTTACCTTCCTTCGTTACACCAAGTTGAACCGTTGCATCGAAACCAATTCGGCAAGGTGCTGTGGTCATATCTTCTTCCCGATCAAACTCCAATTTCACTAATTTTCCACCTACCGCTTTCGAAGCCAAATAAGCAAGTGGTTCCAACTGAACAGTTCCCTTCCCACCAAACGCACCACCAACCATTGGAATATGAACTAGGATATTTCCAACATCAATATTGAAAAATTGGTTGAGCACTTTCTTGATTGTGAATGGTGACTGACTACAAGAATGGACAATGACTTTACCTGCTGGATTAATTTCAACCCGCGTACTTCTTGTTTCCATTGCGACATGATCAGAAAGATTAAACGAATACGTCGCTGTAATGGTTTCCTCACTATTTGCCCAAGCCACATCAAAATCACCTTTACGGATTTTAATATGGCTCCCAATATTTGTAGACGCTTTAGGATAGACATCGCTTATGATTTTCGTATATTGTGCAGCGTTTTCATGCACAAGTGGCGCATTTTTTTGAAACGCCTGTTGCGCGGAATTCACAATAGGTAAAGGTTCATATTCAACTTTCACTTTCTCTGTTGCACGTTTTGCCTGATATTCATGATCTGCTACGATAATTGCTACAGGTTCACCATAATAACGAACTTTTTCAAATGCCAACGGGGGCCGATCTGCTAAAATAGGTCCAATATGGTACGGAAACATTTCGCCAGTAATGATCGCACGCACGCCAGGCATTTTCCATGCTTCAGTCGTATCTACGGAAATAATCTTAGCATGGGCTTGTGTGCTTTTCACAAGCTTTGCGTGCATAAGTCCAGGAGCTGAATAATCCCCTATGTATCTGACTTTTCCAGTTGATTTCTCTACCGCGTCAATTCGTTGTTCTGGTTTACCAACCGTGTACCAAGATGTATTCGCCATTCACCTAACGCCTCCTGATCTTTAGTTACCGTGCTACAATAATGCGTGTTTCTTTATTTATTTCATGTGCTGATGCATCCATGATTTTCTCAATTGTCATGCTAGTTTCTTGTAATTCCATTTCATCGACCACAACGAAAACGGGTGCCCCACCCCCTTGAACTGTTTCCGGTTTCATCGTAATGACCGCTACAATTTCCGCATGCTGGTTCTCCAATTTACTCAACTCCTAATTACGTAATCCATATAACAACCTTATATTTTACGAGTTGCTCTTATCGGCTTCCTTAGGCATTCGAATGGCACTATCCAGAATAGGAACTTTATCTAACACCGCCCTAATCTGATTAAAATCCTTTTCCCGTGGCAAGAAAAATAATGCAATTCGACCGTCTGCCATATCTCTTTTCGTAAGTGGAATCAAAGCTGGTTCGCCGGAGTCAAGGTAGCTACCTAGAATAGTAGCGACATGATGTAACATCGCCTGCCGTTGCCCTAGGAAGGACAACGTAACAATGCTATTCTGATTTTTCGGCGTAACTATTGCACCTACTGCTTGTTTAGTTATGGTTTTCCTCGTATCCTCGAGCCCCACGTTTTTAATTAATATATCGTCAACAAAGAGCGTTGGCCCTTCAAAGCGGATTTCTGCTTCTTTAACATCTGCGATATCACTCAAAAACTTACCTGACATATTGAACTTCACAATAACCAGCATGACAATCCCACCGATTACTCCTATCCAAAATGAAAATACAGCACACAATGTTGTGATAAGTGCCGTAAACATGACTAAATAATTTCGGCTTTCAAACGCCTGTGCCATTCCTTCAATGAAAGGTGCTCCTCTCTTTACAAGTTCGAACGTATCTATATTTTCAAGCGATTCCCTCTCCATTTTTCTAACTTCTCGAAACTGAGTCGCCGCAAGGCCAAGAAACGTAACAGCAGTCCAGTCAGATTCTAGAACTGCCGGAATTGCTACAGCACCGATGAATGCAGAAATGAAGCCAAAGGAAAGATGAATAATCCTTCCAGTAGGATAGGTTGGGTATTGCCGGAAATCAGTGCGTAATAATAGCATTCGTGCAACAAAACCAAAGGTAATTCCGATGATAACTGGAAGTAAGTAAGTTCCCACATGTAACCTCCTCGAATTAGGATAGATCATTCGTATTCTAACCATCACAAGCACAATTTATAATAGAAGATGATATTTTAAAAATGAATAATAGAATGATGTAATGGAAAAGGTGGTTAAAAAGGAGGAAGGTAAAAAATTGAAATCTATTCAGCAAATAATTGAAACAGTCTTGGTTGATACCCAACCCGCTGTACTTGCAATGATAGTTGATATAGAGGGATCCTCATATCGAAAGGAAGGTACGTGGATGCTAATTCAAGAGAACGGTGTGCAGATCGGAATGATAAGCGGTGGTTGTTTAGAAAATGATTTACACAGTCACGCGACACAATTATTTAGGACAGGCAAAGCGATTACTGTGCAATATGATTTAAGTTCTGAAGACGATCTTGGTTGGGGACGCGGTGCAGGATGTAACGGTGTTGTCACGGTATTAGTCCGTGATATTGATGAGAACTTTCGGAATATCCTTGATAGTATACACAAGCAAATACAAGCCAATGAACCTACATACTTTCTTCAATCAATGACAGACTTTAGCCAGTATGGATGTCTAACCTCCAAAGGACATCATTTTGGAGAAGTACAAGCAAACCTTACGCTTAACTTTAATAATTTAATACCGTTTCAAAGAAAAGTTGGACAAATAAATTCCGGTGAAGATTCGGTGTATTTCCAACTCATTTGGCCACAACCCCTTCTTTATATAATTGGTGCTGGCGTCGATGCAAGACCACTTGCACGACTTTCGGAGAATCTTGGTTATGCGGTCCATCTTTTTGATTGGCGAAGCGGTATTTGTGACGAGATCTACTTTCCTACTGCGGCATCTATTCAAATTGGCAATGTCTCAAAACTATTATCAAACGTAAAATTTAGCCCGATGGATTCAGTTGTCCTCATGACACATGATTTTCAATTGGACTATGAAATCGGAAGACATTTACTTGAATTCAAATTATTATATTTCGGCATTTTAGGGTCAAAAAAAAGAACAAAACGTCTATTTGATGGAAAACTTCCAAATAGTGTTCATTCACCAGTAGGATTATCGATTGGAGCAGATGGACCTGAAGAAATCGCTGTAAGTATCGTATCAGAACTAATTGCTGTGAGACGAGGAGTAAATTCATGAAAATCGTTGGCGTTTATCTTGCTGCGGGAAACAGTACACGAATGGGTACCCATAAATTAGCACTACCCATTGGAACTATGTCACTTGGAAGCTTGGCACTTGAAACTGCATTGAAATCGCCACTTGATAAAGTTTACGTAATCATTAAAGATACAGATGACACTGAATGGATTCCACCACATATGAAAGACAATGCTAAATGCACAATAATTCAATGCTCTACCTCAAATGAAGGACAATCTGAATCCTTGCGCTGCGGCATTCAACATGCCCAAGAACGTCATGCAGATGGTGTACTTGTTATGCTAGCCGATCAACCTTTCATAACAGTCCAAATGATTTCCGAAATGATTAATTGTATGAGAAAAAAACCGGCCTGTAGATTCGTGGCAACTACATCTAATCAGGTCATTATGCCTCCCGTGCTATTTTCCTCCTATATGTACCCCGACCTTTTAAAGTTACGCGGAGATAAAGGAGCACGTGCAATTTTACAAGGAGATTTCCTTCAAAAAGGGAAGCTTTTGGCTTGTAACGACAAACGGCTCGTATTCGATGTTGATACAACCGCAGATTACGAAATCCTGAAAGGTTTCGAATAAACGAATCAACTAAAACACTTCTCTATCCTTTGCTAGAAAAATTGGATAACACAAATTAAAAAGGTTAAATTTTAATAAATCACTGAATTTCGACGGTTGTGAAGACCCTGTAATATAGAATGGATTTAACCCATAACGCCTCTTTACAATGCAGATCACAATGTTTTATTTCGTTTTGCTTATGTTCCCTTCTCTACTAAATGCCCCATCGTCAACACATTGGTCCGCGTGCCATAACTAGCTATTACTTGAAAACGTAACCTTAATAATCAATATGTCATCGCATGAATCCTGTATGGCGCATTGCACATTCTTTTGATAAGCAATGGATATTTCTTCTTTTAGTATCTAAGACATAAAAAAGAACACAGCGTATGCTGTGTTCTTTTGTTGATACCCGAGGCCGGACTTGAACCGGCACGCCTCGCGGCATCGCATTTTGAGTGCGACGTGTCTGCCATTCCACCACTCGGGCACGTGTAAAGTAATTATATAAAATTATAAGGCGGCAACCGGAATCGAACCGGTGGTAAGGGTGTTGCAGACCCGTGCCTTACCGCTTGGCTATGCCGCCAACATAGTGGAGCGGAAGACGGGATTCGAACCCGCGACCCCGACCTTGGCAAGGTCGTATTCTACCACTGAACTACTTCCGCAAAACTAACTGGGGTAGCTGGATTCGAACCAACGAATGACGGAGTCAAAGTCCGTTGCCTTACCGCTTGGCTATACCCCACTAATGGGGCGGGCGAGGGGAATTGAACCCCCGAATGTCGGAATCACAATCCGATGCGTTAACCACTTCGCCACGCCCGCCATATTATAATTACTTATAGTATAGTAATGAATATGAATGCTATTAAAAAATATGGGGCGGACGAGGGGAATCGAACCCCCGAATGTCGGAACCACAATCCGATGCGTTAACCACTTCGCCACGACCGCCACAGTAATTATTAATTTTAAAATACAGGGGCAGTAGGAATCGAACCCACACCAAAGGTTTTGGAGACCTCTATTCTACCGTTGAACTATGCCCCTAAATGGTGGTGGGGGACGGATTCGAACCGCCGAACCCGGAGGGAGCGGATTTACAGTCCGCCGCGTTTAGCCACTTCGCTACCCCACCAGTAAGGATGCCGGCGAAAGGACTTGAACCCTCAACCTACTGATTACAAGTCAGTTGCTCTACCAATTGAGCTACACCGGCATATAAATGGTGGCTCAGGACGGAATCGAACCGCCGACACAAGGATTTTCAGTCCTTTGCTCTACCAACTGAGCTACTGAGCCACATTTGTTATTTCCATAAAGACGCTTTTTGAAGCGTATGTATAAAATGGCGGTCCCGACGGGAATCGAACCCGCGATCTCCTGCGTGACAGGCAGGCATGTTAACCGCTACACCACGGGACCTTGGTTGCGGGGACAGGATTTGAACCTGCGACCTTTGGGTTATGAGCCCAACGAGCTACCACTGCTCCACCCCGCGATAATAC
>NZ_PDZC01000011.1 GCF_002743375.1 Sporosarcina sp. P34 | reverse complement strand
GACTAAATTTTATCAGAAGGTATCCTTTTTTTCTTCATAAAACTAAAAAATCTTATATAAAAAAGAACGGACTCCATAAACTTCAATGGGTCCGTTCTTTTTCAATTCGAGGAGGGTTTTGTCCCAGCCTCTTTCTTTGAATTCACCTCTATCTCCCACTTCCGTACCACCTTTCCTTAAGTAGTAATGAAGAATCATAATTATACTATTGCTAATTTACGAACCATGACGAAAATATCTAGTAATTAGTTTTCATAACTGGTAAAATGAACCTATGAGTCTAGTAATACATTATATATTAAGGAGGATCTCATGAAACAATTTAAATGGGCAACAGTCGGTCTGTTGCTACTAACTATCTTAGCTTTCTCACCTCTTCAGTCATTTGCAAGCTTCAAGTTTTCCGATGTCCCCGCCAACAGTGAATATTTCAAAGAAGTCCATTACATAGCGGAAAAAGGTATTATTAATCAAACACCTAAATTCAATCCTCAAGATAACTTACGACGTTCACATGTTGCGAAGATGCTCGTCATGGCAACTGGTACACAAAATACACAGTTAAAAAATATGGAAATTAACGGACTGAAGCCAACTAGCGAACAATACAAGTTTGCTAACATTGCCCTTCAAAAAGGATATTTCCCTAATACTGACGCCAACAATTTCAAACCGAACGAAGAAATTAAGCGCGATGAAATGGCCTACGCGATGTCAGTAGCGTTTAACTTATCCGAAAAAGTAACGAGCCAAAAACCTTTGGGCATGGATGATGTGAAAAATCACAAATACGCTGATCGGATCAATGGTTTGTATTATGCAGGTATTACACAAGGCGACAATAAGAAATTCTTACCGAATAATTTATTAACACGTAAACAATTTGCATTATTCGTTGCTCGTGCGATGGATAAGCAGTTCGCATTGACTGTTAAAACGCCAGACCAACAGTCAAGCGTGAAGTATGTGCGCGTAGCCACTGGCGATGATACAGATCCATTGAATGTCCGTAGCGCACCTTCTGAGTCTTCTGCTATTATCCATGTGTTGCCTAACGGTACAGTAGTAGAAGTAACAGGCAATCAAGGCATTTGGTTGAAAGTAAATATTAACGGTGTGGAAGGTTATATCCATGAATACTTTACGACAACTAATCTAAATGAAGTGAAACCGAATCCACCAGTAGCAACAGCACCGCCTGTTACTACACCGAAACCGACACCTGTTGCGAAAACAATGGGTAAAGTGACTGTAAATAATTTAAATATGCGTTCTGCAGGTAATTCCAGTGCACCTACTGTCGGTAAGCTTCAATCAGGTCAGAAAGTAGAAGTCTTGTCCATTTCTGGATACTGGGCAAAGATTCGCACTGGTAGCACAACCGGTTATGTCCACAAAACGTATTTGAAATTGTTGAATCAAACAGGTAATCCATTGAAAGATCGGATCATCGTTATCGATGCTGGTCACGGTGGACATGACCCGGGCGCAGGTAAAAATGGCCGATCCGAAAAAACGATCACACTGAACGTTTCAAAGAAAGTCGAAGCGAAGTTAAAAAATGCTGGTGCTAAAGTGTTAATGACGCGTTCCAATGATACGTATTACTCGCTCCAAGCTCGTACCGATTTTGCCAAGAAGAATTTTGCAGAAACATTCGTTTCCATTCATGTGAACGCAGCAGGTTTTGCTGCAAAAGGCGCGGAAGTTTTCTATGACTCTTCTTCCAACGTAAATGCAACAGAAAGTCGCGATTTGGCTTCATTCATCCAGCGGAATATTGTGCAAAAGGCGAATATGTCTGATCGTGGTGTAAAGAATAAAGGTTTCTATGTAATCAAAAATAATAACGTAGCTGCTGTGCTTGTGGAGTTAGGCTTCATTACAAATTCTCAGGATTTTGCGAAGTTGACAAGTGAACAGTATTTGAATATTTATGCTGACGCGATCTACACAGGTCTGTATCAATATTACAGCAAGCAATAATGTCAACCACCTCCTAGAAATATTCTGGGAGGTTTTTTTATACAGTGCTATCGTTGCATGACTGATGATTCTGCGCTGCTAGGAGCCAAATTATTGTTCACTACCCAACTCCTCCCCCACTTCTCAATCAAAAAAACCGTTATAAGAAGCAAGCTCCTCATAACGGATCATTTTATTAGCCAATCAGTTGATTAACCTCTTTCGCAAAAACATTTTGTGCCTTAGAAATATCTACTTTATGACCCATCTCGTTCAATGTTTCACCAATTTGCATAACTGCTTTCTCCAGCATATCCGCTGTTGTATTCCCCATATGTCCGATACGGAACGCCTTTCCAGCCAAATGAGCGAGTGAGCCGGATAGAACCGTGCCTTTCTCCGCCATAGCCGACCGGAACTTTCCGTCATCAATACCTTCAGGATACAAAATACAGCTCAATGTGGGCGCCGCCACTTCTTCTGACGCAATCGCCTTCATACCATAGACTGCTAGACTCTGTCGAACAGCACGGCCAAATGCCTGATGGCGTTGAATACGTGCGTCTAGCCCTTCTTCTAATACGATACGTAGTCCTTCTTCAAGCGCATACACTAAGTTTACAGCAGGCGTCGCGAAATATTTTGAAGGATCGTGCATGATGGGAATCCAATTATAAATATCGCAATAGTAAGCTTGCACACGCTCCATAGCCGCACGTGCTTCCAAAGCTTTCTGGTTAAACGCGACAAGCGCAATGCCTGGTGGAACGCCAATGGCTTTCTGTGACCCAGTCAAAACGATATCAATTGTGTTGCCTGCCCCACCGTATTCTTTACTCATATCCTCATCCATCGCAGTAGTTGCACAAACACCGTCTACGATGACAAGAGCGCCATGCTTCTTAATAACCGGCACAACTGCTTCCAAATCAATCCTTACTCCAGTCGAAGTATCTGCATGTGTCACAGTAACCGCTTTATACGTACCTTCAGATAATTTCTTGTCAATTTCTTCAGGAGAGACTTGGTGACCCCATTCGGATTGCAATACATCCACTTGAATACCGAATGCTTGTCCCAATTTTATGAAGCGGTCGCCGAAATAACCTTGGCTAATGACAAGAAGTTTTTCCCCTTCTGCCACCGTATTAACAATTGCCATTTCCATTCCGATCGTGCCTGAACCAGCGACTACAAATACTTCGCCGTCTGTATTAAAAATTTCCCTCGTCTGATCAATAGTATGTTTATAGATTTTGACAAAGCGCGGGTCCGTATGCGACCATGTCTCACTCGCCATTGCATCATAAATTGAATCCACTACTGGTGTGGGTCCAGGGATTAACAGCATCTCTTTATTTCTCATCTTTTAATTCCTCCTCTTAATGAAGTACATTATCTCTTATACTACAGAAACTATCCAAATTTTTCAAATAAAAGAAAAGAAGGGAATTGGATGTAAATATCCAATTCCCTCAACACTTCACTCCATCTGAAGAAAGATGGTGTGACCCCGTTATCATATGAATACCCCTTTGTTGCAGCGAACGAAATTTTCTCCCAACAGTCACGTTCAGTAAAGCAATGCCGCTATTAGAACTGTGCTGTTTCAGTTGAACCAGACATAGCAGTTGTTGAAGATTGACCTTCAGAAATTACTTGTGCTACTTCATCAAAGTAACCAGTACCTACTTCACGTTGGTGACGTGTAGCAGTGTAACCTTTTGTTTCGTTGTCAAACTCAGCTTGCTGAAGCTCTGAATAAGCGCCCATTCCGCGAGTCTTGTAGCCGTGTGCCAATTCGAACATGCTGTGGTTCAATGTGTGGAAACCTGCAAGTGTAACGAACTGGAACTTGTAGCCCATTTTACCAAGTTCAACTTGATACTTTTCAATTGTTGCATCATCCAAGTTTGCTTTCCAGTTAAATGAAGGTGAGCAGTTGTATGCAAGCATTTTTTCAGGGAATTTCGCATGAATCGCATCCGCGAATTCTTGTGCTTCCTCAAGTGATGGGTGAGATGTTTCACACCATACTAGGTCAGCATATTCTGCATACGCTAGACCGCGTGCAATTGCTTGTTTAATACCTGGTTTAGATTTGTAGAATCCTTCAGGCGTACGCTCTCCAGTCAAGAACTCCGCATCTACTGGATCGATGTCACTTGTAACCATATCCGCAGCATCAGCGTCTGTACGCGCGATGATTACTGTATCCACGCCTAGAACGTCAGCAGCTAGACGAGCAGCAGATAGGTTGCGAACTGCGTTTTGAGTTGGAAGAAGTACTTTACCACCCAAGTGTCCACATTTCTTTTCAGATGCCAATTGGTCTTCCAAGTGAACACCAGCAGCTCCAGCTTCGATCATGCCTTTCATCAGTTCAAACACGTTCAATGGACCACCGAAACCAGCTTCCATATCCGCTACGATTGGAGCGAACCAATCAAATCCGTCTTCACGGCCTTCAGCATGGTCGATTTGGTCAGCACGTTGAAGTGCTTGGTTGATGCGTTTAACAACTGCAGGTACAGAGTTTGCTGGATATAAACTTTGGTCAGGATACATTTGTCCTGCAAGGTTTGCATCAGCAGCAACTTGCCATCCGCTTAGGTAGATTGCTTGTAGACCAGCTTTAACTTGTTGAACTGCTTGGTTACCCGTAAGTGCACCTAGTGCATTAATGAAATCTTCTTCATGAAGAGATTTCCAAAGGCGAGCAGCACCCTTTTCAGCTAGTGTATTTTGAATTAGAAGTGAACCTCTAAGTTTAACTACGTCCTCAGCAGTGTAGTTACGTTTGATTCCTTTCCAACGGCTATCTTCAGCCCAGCTTTTCTCCAGTTGTGCAATTTGTTCTTGTCTTGTTGACATTATCTTCACACCTTCCCAATTTTTCAACGGCTAACTGTTATAGTCTGTTTCATAACAGCTATCTTCGTTATGTATTACTATATAACAGTACTTCAGAATTGTCAGTCCATTCCGATAAAAAGGCTTTTTTAGTGGATGAAAGAATGATAGAATGGATGAAAGGGCATACATTTGACTATAACTATATAAAAAAGGGGATTTTATGAAGATTATGGAAAATAAAGATATCCCAAAGAAAATTCTGAATCAATACGCTTCTGTTTTAGAGGACTGGGTTCCAAAAGACGCCTCTATAGCTATCGCAGTTTCCGAACACTATATCTACTACGTTCCAGGTATGCATGATATTCATTTGAGAGAAGGACAGCATATCCAAACCGGTAGTATTGCGGAAGTAACAATCAAAAATCAGCGCAAAGTAGAAGTGATCATGGATAACTCCCTTTATGGTACCTCATACTTCGGCATTGGCTATCCTATTGATGTACAAGGAGAAGATGGCGCGTTAATCATCATCCTTCCACCTAACTTCCACGTACTGAAAAAAGATCAGTTACAGTTCCTAACAGGGAAGAAAGAGGATGAGTGGTTCCCGATCCCTTTAGATCAAGTTAGTTATATAGAAAGTTTACATAAAAAAACGTGGTTTTACACAGCGGGTGAGAATTATAATATTAGTTTCACGCTGAAAGATTTACACCTTCGTTTACCGAGATGTTTCCTACGTATCCATCGTTCATACATTATTAATATGAATTGTATTGAGAAAATTTCGCGGGATTTTTCTTCGAATCTGGTAATTAAGCTTATCGATGGTACGGAGTTGCCGGTTAGTCAGACGTATTTGAATGAAGTACGAACGCTTTTAGGATTTTAATATAAAAAGACTGAAGACCCTTCCTATGAATGGAGGATGGATCTTTAGCCAAAGCATATGATTCATTTCATATGTTTTTTATTTGTTCTTTTTAATCGCGTCTGTAAATTGTTTGGTCCCTTCCATCGCTTTCTCATATAAGGAAGCGGAAAGTTTTGCGGTTTTTGTACACGTATCGTTCCAGTCTGCCGCTAACGAGTCAAAAGCTTTGGAGAAGTGGTCGTCCGCTTTATGCATTTCACCAATCGGAATAGCTACTTCTGATAGATCTGCAAGTTTCATGAAGTCCGTCACTTTGTGGTGATAGCAGACCGCAATGACAGGTGTTGCCGTACACGTCGCTAGGATCAATGAATGCAGTCTTGTGCCAATGACTATATCTTGTTCAGCAGAAATTTGCAGTAAGTCTACTGGTAATAGATTTCGATCAATTACAGTCGTTTTTTGAGCTTCCTTCATTAAGGATTGAATATCTTTCGTCACATCAGCGTCTTGAGGAAATTTGGTAGCGAAGAATGTGATCTCAACAGGATGTTTAGCCGCTAATTCATCTAAATTTCTCGCCATTCCTTCTATATATTGTTGATAAATATCTTCTTTGCTCTCCGGCCAGTAGCCTGCATGATAATAGGGTACGGCCGTAATGCCGATTTTCAGCGGACGATCAGCTGTCGCTATGCGCTCACGTTTTAATGAAAATGCCGGATCCCCTATGACTTCTACAGGTTTTTGTACACCAACTGATTTCAATAGCTCAGCTGATTCAGGATCTCTCACTGAAATACTTTCCGCATGTTTCCCCATATACCGGATAAACCATTTGCCTAACTCACTGCTGAGGGGTCCAGCTCCACAGCCATAAATGACATAAGGAACACCAGAATTCTTAGCCATCATAGCGTACGATCCGTATAATGGTGCTTCGCGTTTATACAGATCCATTAAAATTCCGCCACCGCCTATAATCAGCAAGTCGAACGTTTTAACAATCTTTTTGTTTTGAAAATACGTAGCTCCGAACGTTTTCACTGCGTTTCCTTTTTTATAATATAAAGGCGCACTCATCACCTGATAGCGCTTCGCTGTTTGCTTCGGGTTATTACTGAATACCGTAATAACGTCACTTGGGACATTAAAGGTCGATGTAACTTGTGAAATAAGACTCAATAAAATGGCTTCATCGCCGTTATTATCATTTCCATAGTTCCCTACTATTCCTATTTTCAATGTATACCATCCTCTGCAGTTCGTTTGCTATAAGTATAGCAGAGTGACCTTTTATAGTGTATTCAAAAGACAGAGAAGCCTTCCAATCCAAGAACAACTCAAGGATCGGAAGGCTTCTATACTTACTTTTTTATACTCCTATATAGGAATGCACTGAATTGCGCACGGTTGACCGGCTTACCTGGCATGAATTCTCCGTTTTCATTTCCAGTCGTAATCCCGTGGTTTGCCAGAATATGAATCTGCTTGTACGCACCATGCTGTGGTGAAACGTCTATGAATTTCTTCGCAGACTCCCCTTCTAAACTATAGGCTTTAACTAAAATCATCGCCATTTGCGAACGAGTCAACTGTCCTGTCGGATTAAAGGATCCATCAGAATAGCCGCCTACGATATTGGCATTGGCAATTGCACTAATTTCATTGTAATAACGATGGGTCTTTGGCACATCACTGAATTCTTTACGCGCTTCTTCAGCCGGTGGTAAATTGAAAGCTCGGCTTAAAATCAAGGCTGCGTGTTCTCTGGATAACGTGTTACCCGGATTGAAAGTTCCGTCCGTATCCCCATTGATAATCCCACGATCACGTAAGAAATATATTTCGGTTGCGTAAGCATACGACAACGGCACATCTTTGAACAGTTCTTTACTCGGGTTATCTACAATAGGTGGCACAGGCTTAGGCGGTTCAATTACGGGCGGCGCTTCGGTTAACTTCACTTCAACCGGCACAGAAATCACTTTTTTGCCGAGAGTCGCCTGTACATGTCCTTTACCTACTTTTGTTGCTGTAAACGTCCCTGCAGAAGTGATGGAACCAATAGCGTCTGTCACACTCCATACTAATTGTTGCGGTTGATAGATAATCGGTTTACCAGAAGCATCTGCCGGAGTAGCAGTAAATGTAATTTTCTCACCCGGCTTGACGCTCGTTGCAGAAGACTTCACATCGAGTCTTGCAGGCTGGTCAATGACTGTGACAGGGAAAGATTGTTCAGCTGAACCGTAGTTGACGCTGATGCGATCTTCTCCGGCCTGAACCGCTTTATAGGTCAGACCTGTTCCTTCAACCGTTCCTTTTGCTGACGTCGTTTTCAATTGGGAAGCATTCGGCACAATCGGATTATAATGCGCATCCAAGACATGATTAAGTTTCAGATCGGCAGTTGCACCGACTAACATTTCCCCCATTTGAGAACGGGAAACACTGACGTATGCTGGTTGTCCTGTGGGTGCGGTACTTATCGCTTCCAGAATCGCCGAGATATTCCGTTGAGTCGAATTGGATGTACGATTCGCCAACACGACTTGGTTACTACCGTAGTTGCGAATTCCCATCGTAGTGGACCCGCCACCGTCAAAGTTCAACGCGCGATCATATCCTTGAGATACAAGATAATTTGCAAATTGGGTCAATGTCATGCCGTTACTATATCCAGCCCTCGAATCAACCGTCACCATATGAACTTGCTTTTTATCTTTACTGATTGCAATAGCGGTTCTTGCCGTCTTAGCTGTCGCACGCCAGTTATTCGTATCCATTGTGATATGGCGTTGACCATCTTTCACAAGCATCGGGCCACTTGCCATCATGAATTCCGAGTCTTTCCATTTGTCATCGATTGATAGACTCAATGATAGCGGATCTCCAACAGCGACGGATTTAAATCGTTCCAATCCTTTTTTTCCATGGATAGATACGACAAAACCATTTTTCGGTATCGTTACTGCCTGTTTATCTCCATATCCTCGTACTTTGACCACTTTACCTTGGAGTTGCTGTCCATAATGTGTCGATGTGATCGGCGCACTCGTTTCAACAACTAATTCAATACCATATTCATTGGAACCCGTCGCGCTTTTCACATGCTGCGGCGTGAAAATAATGGTTTCATCCGCTTGCCGCTCCCGGTTAAGACCCGTCATTTGAAAGGTATTACCATTGACTCCCACTTCAATTCCTAGATTGAAGTAATCAATTTCCGAAAGACCGTTACGCGTCACTCCAAATGCAATCGGATGGCTGACATAGAATGAGCTGGCACCCGAGATGACACCGCCATTCACGATTTCATTACCTTCAGACAACAGATACATCGGCATCCCTGTGTTCATATCGAAAAACGAAGTGTTTACTGCACCTACAACGCGATGACCCTCTTTTGAATCTCGATTTGCCAACGTCAATGTAGGAGCAGTTTTCGAAATAGGCGCAGGAAGACCCATTTTTAATTTCGTGAACGGATCACTGAGATCCACGCCTATGTGATTGATATGGCTACTTGCCGAATATGTATAATGAGAATACGTAACACCTGAAGACACGGGGTAACTGGAAACGACTTTCGTGCTGGCTGCCGCAGAGAATGGCAATGAAATTAGCATAGCTGCCGACATAGCGGTTACGATGACTTTCCGCTTCGTGCGAGACAGCAAAGTATTTTGTACGATAACACAACTCCACCTTTCCTACTCCTATCAATCTCTAGTCTATCAAATAAGGCCTATTTTTTCATGTACCGTTTGAACGAAATAAGTCAGGAAAAGAAGAATTGTGGGGTTTTTATGAGCGGATTATAAACGACATTGGGCGGGTGCGGCGTGGCTTTGCGCGGATCCCAAACGACATTGAGCGGGTGCAGCGTGACTATGAGCGGATCCAAAACGACATTGAGCGGGTGCGGCGTGGCTATGAGCGGATTCCAAACTACATTGAGCCGTTACACCGAAACTATGAGCGAATCCAAAAAAACATTTAGCGGGCACACCGCTTTGAGCGGATTCCAAACAACATTGAGCGGACACACCGAAACTATGAGCGGATCCCAAACAACATTGAGCGGGTACACTGAAACTATGAGCGGATCCCAAACAACATTGAGCGGATACACCGAAACTATGAGCGAATCTTGAACAACATTGTCCAATCCCCTTTCCTCACCACATAAAAAAACCTACGAATGGACTAGCCATTCATAGGTTTCGATGTGTCTTGCTGCTTGCCAAACGCGACAAATGCGCCAAGCAAGATGAAGTAGAACAATGTATACATTTTAAGTTCCCAAATATTATAGTACATTCCGGAAACGCCTGTTGAAAACCATAGCGCAATCATAAATACACCAAAATTCGTATGACGTGATTTCCAGAAGTACCGCAACATACTTAGCAGGAAGAGAGCGAAAATCAATACTCCAATGATGCCGGTTTCTGTAATGACTTGAATATATTGATTGTCTGAATAAAAATACTTTCCTCCATAGATATCCGAACTGATACCATAGTGATCATAAATCGGTGATCCATACGATAATGTCGCAGAACCGCCAAATGAACCGAATCCTGTACCCGTTATCGGATGATCACTGAAGATTTCAAATCCTTTACTAATATAGAAGAATCGTCCGCTCTCCGTCATGAGGGCTAAGTTCTTTTCATCAAACGTTTCACCGAAGCGTCCCCCGATACTTCCAGCTCCGCTAGGCTTCTGGTCTACTGTCACACCTAGCTCTGTTATGTATTGTACAGCCAAGTTAACTGGATAATAGATCAAGATAATTGATGCAACGCCTGCAATGACTAGTCGTTTCAGAAGATACCATTTTCTCGTCATCAGGATAAAGACCATACCGAACACTACTGCTGAAATCCAAGTTCCTCTTGAATAAGTCAGAATTAGAATACCGAAGAATAAGACAAGCAATACACGAAATGTCCATTTGTATTTATTCAGCTGGTAAACATGTTGCAAATAAATGACCCCGATAATTCCGAAAAATAGAGCCAATGCCAAAGAGTTCGGATTACCTGTTAGTCCGTAAATACGCACTGCATTTGTTGCAGATAAAACTTTATACTTCCATTCCTCAGGAAGCAGTAACTGACGCAAAGAGAGTTTTTCCACCAAACCGTGAAGTGACATCACAATGTTCAACCATACCGTCACCCACGCAAGTTGTTGTAGCCATTTGTTCGTCAACGTCATTCTTGAAATGATGTAATAAAGCAAATACATAATCAAAAATGTTCGAACTTGGAAAATAATCGACGTTGGAGTGACATCGTTCAAGAATCCTATGATCGAGCCAAATAAAATAAAGGCGAAGTAAGACCACTCAAACCATTTGAATGTAAATAGTGAACGGAGATTATGTCGGTAATGGAACAACGTCCACGCAAATACGACAAGAATAATTAAATCTCCTATTAACTTCATTCCACTATTCACTTCCAGCAAAAATGGTCGTATATTGACATAGATAATAAGAAATAGAATACTTTGCTGCGGTTTAATAATAGAAAATAGGACAAAAAATAAAGCCGTTCCGAGTAATGCTATTTTTGACGGCAGCAATAATGCAATGAGCATCACAGCTACTGCAATCAGTATAGTACTTGTAGATTGTTTTTCTAATCGCTGTTTCCATATATTCATTAGTCTATAAAACCCTTTCTACGCTTGCTAGTTACTTGTTGCATTATATCACTATCTAGGACGGAATAGTGAAAGCATTCGTTGCATTTTTTCAAATAATTGTAGTTTGTCGTTTATTGCTATATGTGGCATCTACACTTTCATGGGTATTTTTCATAATTTGTATGCCCTCTCATCCTATTGGTCTAGTAACACTTCGCCATATATAGGGATTTATTATATCAATAGTCTATTAATATACCAAAAGGTACTTACCAATAATAGTCATCTCTGCTACAATAGTAGGAGATTTATATAGGAGGTTTTGATTTGAAACGTTTGATTACATTACTGACACTTTTGCTTTTGGTTGCTTCTCCTATCTTTACACCGGTGGCAAGTGCAAATGATTTCACTGGTCATCAAATGCAACAAGAGCTGACATTTTGGATAGATAAAGGTGTGATCCAAAAGGACGCAAAAGGGAATGTTTATCCGAATCGTGCAGTTACACGAGGAGAATTTGCTTCATATTTGGCCCGTTCACTCGAATTACCTGCTTCGACAAGATATACCTTTAGGGATTTACAGGCAAATCATTCCCGCACAATTGAAATTCAAAACGCTGCTGGCGCCGGAATTTTGGCGGGATATCCCGATGGTACATTCAAGGCGAATCAGCAGATTACCCGACAGCAAATGGCGGGAATGATTTTTAAAGCATTCCGCTTCCTTGATATCCCTGTCAATTCACCTACTGTCCAATTTAAGGATAGCAAGAAAATCTCATCGAACTTTATCCCAGCTGTATCCGCGGCTTCTTCATTGAACATCATACGTGGAGATCAAGGGTATTTCAAACCGACAAGTAACGCTACGATTGCTCATGCTTCGGCATTTTTATACCGTATGTTCGCAGTCGCTGACGGAAAAGGTAATACCCGTCCCCCTACAAATGTTGGCGGCACGGAAAATCCTAAAGTCCATAAAGTCAGTTCGATTTCCAACAGTCAGCTAAATGTAACAAACGCGTCATATATCACATTTGAAGACGCTTTGGCTGCCTATAATGCTTCTTCCATCATTCAGACAATTTCCGTTAATAATACCATCATCAAAATGAAGTCAGGTCAGGCGTTTGCTTCAGAAAATCCAAAGCAGTATACGTCACTATACAGCGACCCGGCATTAAAAAACGAAGTGACATATGTTCAGAAAGGATATGAACTGGACTATGTTGGCAGTAGCGCAGAACGCGTTGTAGTGGACATTGGTGGCTATACTTACTATGCAAAACACGAGGAAGTCGATCTAGTCCCTTCACTATTATCTAAAGGTGCAAGCCAGTATAAAGTAAGCAGTGACGGCTTACTCATTCACCAACCATATTATCGTACATACGATGCCAAGACGAAGCAATATAAAGGTAGTTACGCAGAGTATACAGTAGGTCCAGCTTCTCCTGCAATGAAAAAAGGACAGACCTATACAAGTAACGATGGGGTTCACTTTAAGGAATTGAATGGTACAACAACGATTACCTATTATCCGTATTTCCAATTCCAATCAGTGCGCCAGCCTTCTACTTACACCGGACAGGAACTGGATCGTTTTATTTCTAATGCATTACAAGCGAGACAAAATACAGGTATTGCACGCTATAAAAATGCTACAACCAAGTCGAAATTAATCGGACTTGGTACGTATGTGAAACAAATGGAGAAACAGCATAATGTGAATGCGATGTTCATCTTAGCAACAGCTATACACGAGAGTGATTACGGAATGAGTGGCAATGCACAGCAGAAAAACAACATTTTCGGTATCCGCGTATTCGACTCTTCACCAGATAAAGGTGAAGTCTATGGTAATCCTACGAGAAGTGTTGATGCATTCATCACTCGCTATATCAACTTAAACTATGCGAACCCACTCGGTGCGTATGCCAATGGCGCGGCTCCAGGAAATAAAGCTGTCGGCTTCAATATGAAGTATGCATCCGATCCTTTCTGGGGAAGTAAGATTGCGGGCCATATGTGGCGGATCGATCAGTTCCTCGGTAAGAAAGACGCAAACCAAGCGCAATTAGCCGTGATTTCCTATACAGGCAATACAGCGGTGAATATCCGGACAAGCCCTGAGGCGGTAAATAGAAATAACATTCTATTCTCCTACAAGCCTAAGCATCCAGGCAGTCTGGCAGCATTCGGCTATCCACTAATTGTCGCGGATCGTACAACAGGCGCAGATGGCTTTGTTTGGTACAAGGTGCGTATGGATATCAATCCAGGAACGCAACCAATCAACGAACCATACGGCTGGATCCCCTCCGATCTAGTCACGCTTGTTAATTAACTAGATAGACAGAGAAACCACCACCTCCAGCTTAGGAGATGGTGGTTTTTAGTATGAATGAATTCAGAAGTCAGATGCATGTTAGGGCACACGCTGATCGATCGGCATTCGCCTTCCACTTATAATCAATATAGTGTCATTTCCTTAAGAGAAAACGCTCATAGTTCCACGATATCCGCTCATAAATCCTTCAGAAGTGCTCTATGATCCCCCGAAAGCGCTCTATCAAACTAGTTAATCGCTCTATCCCCCCGGGCAAGCGCTCTATGCCCGTTAGTAACCGCTCTATTCATCTTCTCAAGTAGGATTAACCCCGCTCCATCTAAAGCTTATCCCCTTGCAAACAACAAACCACCACCTCCTTGACGAACGGAGATGGTGGTTTCATTATTATAATGCGTCTGTATACTCTTTACCTGCTGGCAATAAGTTAGACATATTGATACGCTTCAGACCTTCTTTGATCTTGGTTGTGTAACCTTTTTTCGTACTGTTTAAATAACCCGCCTTCGATTTAATCATCCGCTCAAATACTTTAGCTTTCGACTGATCGATTTGTGACCACTTTTCATAAGAATGAATCAAGTCTTCTAACGTCAGATGAACATAATCTGTACCTGAAAATTGACCATTTGGTGCACGTTTGTACCAAATGTCTCCATTTGAACGAGTCCAGTTCTTTTCTTCGAAACGTATTGCCTTTTCAATAGCACTAGCATTTTCCAAATAGACTGGATCATTAAACTCTTGGAACGCAAGCAAGAGAATGTTCATGCCGCCAAGTAAATGGTTCATTGACGTATGCGTCTTCACTTGAGATTTCGCCGGGAAGTAGTCGGGAATATAATATGCAGTAGGAGACAAGAAGTTTACGTTCCCTTTTCTATGTTGCTGTACAAGCAAGTTCGCATAGTTTCGCAAACCTTCATTGTAGTCTTTATGATTGAATGCTTTTCCTCCATTGTAAAGGAATAATGCAATCTGTTCATTGAAGCGTGTATCGACGAATGGTGCTGTGAAGTTATATAAATGCGTCAAATACGTACTAGTCACTTCAGTTTCCCAATAAGGCTTACTTCCTCTGAAGACAGCTAGGTTTGTAAAGGAGTTATGCAAAATATCTTCATAATAGCGTTCTTTCGTTTGATTATACAATAACATGACACGATCTTCTTTTACTAAAAGTAAATTACGACCATATCCACGCCCCGAAGCAGGCATAGGTTCGATAGTTGTCGCCATCTTATTGTATGGCCCTTCTGCTGTATACCATTTATTGCGCTTTTTATAGTTAGTAATGGACTCCCGAAGCCATGAATCCAATCTTTCTTTTGACGAAAAGAGTTTTTTATTGGATGCAAGATACCATTGATCCACTACATCGTATCCTCTAGAGTTTAACTCATACACTGATACACGAGTATCGCCCATTAGAATATTACTGTACGATTCTTTCTCTTCTTGTAGTTCTCGCGTTCGGCTGACCGCACCATTACGGTACTTTAACTCCAGCTCACGCGAACGGTAGGTTTTTGATATCATTTGCTGTCCAGTACCTTGTTGTGAAATCGTTTCTAGGACACCAACTGGCGAAGTGGCAATATCGAATCCGAATGTCTCATCCACGTCTTTTTTCATTGGGAATTTGTCGAAACGTTCCATTGTATTCGTTTTAATATCCCCATCAATTCGTACCAAGTCCACACGAATCGGCAGACGGTCAGGGTTTCTCAACTCTACGAATGTAAAGTAATCACCGTTTGGCAATTCGCGCTTGGTTACAGTGACTCTCGTACTCTTTCTTTCACTGACGCCATAGACATAAATATGATCGGTTGCATGTCCGTGTGCTTTTACTCGTTTAGCTGATAAAGACAAGAAATGATTTGAACGCAAGTACGTCTTACCTTCTTGTGTCATGGGTACTTCTGCAATAAATTGCTCATAACGAATAGGTTCATATTTCCCCATAGTTTGTGTTTTATTGAAAACAATCGGTTGCTTTTTTTCGAGCATTCCTGCCTGAATCATTGCTCTATGTAGAAATACAGCGAATGAACCACGGTTAACGGAAAGTTTCGGTGCAAAGGATCCGTCTTCTTTACCCGTTGTAATGCCGTGTTGCATAAGTACCTTTACGCCATATCTGTGGGATTCACTAATTTTATGTTCATCAGTAAAATGTACTTTTTCACCCGTATCTTTTAATTTAAATGCATGAACCAACACACTTGCCATCTGTTCACGTGTTAATTCATCACTTACACCGAAGTTACCATCGGGCTTCCCTCTAAATATTCCTTCTTGATACGTTGACATTGCGCCGCGTAAGTTAGATGACTTGGCGCTGACATCTTTGAATATCGGCTGATAAGGAGCTTCAGGTAATTGCAGTGCTGCGGTCAGTAAGTTTGCCGCTTGCCCACGTTTGATGCTGACACCTGGACGGTATTGTAGATCTTGATAACCGTTAATGATTCCTTCTTCCACGAGCTGTGTTACTTCATCTTTTGCCCAATATTCATTGCTTACATCGGTGAAACGCTGGTTTACCGTTTCTGCTTGCGCATGTATTGGTAGTACAATGAAGAATACGAACATTGCGATAAGTAAAGAATGGAAAATAGCGTATGTACTGTTCTTTGATGCGCTGAACATCTTTAAAATCAACCCCCGTCTTTAAAATCATTAGTTTTAGTATGCAGTTTCCTTCGACAATTATAGCATATCAATCCACTCATTTGGACTTTCATCGCAAAGGAAGAACCTTCCATACTGTAAAGCCATACTACGTACAGAACTACTTCTGCATTCTGCAAACTGCCACCGTACAGACGCAGTAAAACAAAAATAGTTTCAACGTTTCACACTTTACTTTTACTATTTCTATGTACATGAAAAAACAGTTCATGCTAAGTAAGCGATGAACTGTTTGGAGTTATGCATGCTTTTGTTCGTACTCTGTAATCTTGTCTTCATATTGGAAGGTCAGAGAAATTTCATCCCAACCGTTCAACAACATCTTTTTTGAATACGGATCAATGTCAAAGCTATACACCGAACCGTCTTCTCCCGTTACAGTCTGATCTTCAAGACTAACTGTTAATGTATACGGGGCTTCTTTCCCTTTTTGTAGAAATTCATCAATTTCCGCAACAGATAACCTAATCGGTAAAATACCGTTTTTGAAGCAATTACTGTAGAATATATCTGCAAAGCTCGGGGCAATGACTACACGGAATCCATAATCCAAAATGGCCCAAGGTGCGTGTTCACGAGATGATCCACAACCGAAGTTATCATGTGCAACCAAGATAGTTGAACCATCGTATCGAGGGTCATTTAACACGAACTCTTCATTTTTTGTACCATCTGCATTGTAACGCCAGTGATAGAATAAATATTCACCGAATCCAGTCCGCTCAATACGTTTCAAAAATTCCTTGGATATGATCTGATCTGTATCTACGTTGTTTTTATCTAAAGGAGTGAGTACACTCTCAATTTTATTAATTGGTTCCATCTGAATACCCTCCTCAAATTTGCACAGCTGCTTCAATTTTACGAACATCTACGAAATGTCCGTGTAGAGCAGCCGCTGCAGCCATGGATGGGCTGACTAGATGTGTGCGTGAGCCTGCACCTTGGCGTCCTTCAAAGTTCCGGTTGGATGTAGAAGCACAACGCTCGCCAGCTGGTACTACATCATCATTCATAGCTAAGCACATACTGCATCCCGACTCTCTCCATTCAAAACCTGCATCTGTGAAGATCTTATCAAGCCCGATCTCTTCCGCCTGTTTTTTCACTGTACGTGAACCAGGTACGACAATTGCAGTGACAGTTGGATGAACATGTTTACCTTTTACCACTTTTGCCGCCGCTTCTAAATCGCTAAGACGGGCATTTGTACATGAACCGATGAATGCGTGCTGAATTTCAATATCAGTTAATGCCATTCCTTCTTCAAGTCCCATATATTCCAGTGCAGAACGAAGTGCGGACTTTTCTGTTTCCGATACATAGTCTGCAGAAGTTGGAATGTTAGCCGAAATTCCAGATCCCATCGAAGGGTTCGTTCCCCACGTAACAAATGGTTCGATTTCATCGGCATCAATTTCAAGCACTTGATCATATTCTGCATCTTCATCCGTATTCAATGCAAGCCAACGCTCAGCTGCTGCTTCGAATTCTTCGCCTTGTGGTGCATATCGACGACCACGTAAATAATTGATTGTCGTTTCGTCCGGACCAATTAAACCTGCTTTTGCTCCCGCTTCTATTGACATATTACAAATGGTCATACGTTCTTCCATTGTAAGTCCACGAATTGCTTCACCTGTATACTCGACAATATGTCCAGTACCCACGCCAATTCCAAACTTTGAAATGATCGCAAGAATGATATCTTTAGCTGTTACACCAAAGCCAATTTTTCCTGTCACACGAATCTCCATCGTCTTCGGTTTACTTTGCCATAATGTTTGTGTAGATAGTACGTGTTCTACTTCACTTGTCCCAATACCGAACGCGATCGCTCCGAACGCACCGTGTGTTGATGTATGGCTATCACCACAAACAATAGTCTTTCCTGGTTGTGTCAACCCTAGCTCAGGACCGATAATGTGCACAATACCTTGGTCAGGATGTTGCATATCTGCTAATTGAATACCAAACTCTTTACAGTTTTTCTCAAGTGTCGTGATTTGTTTTTTGGCAATCGGGTCATTGATTACCGGTAAGTTCTTTGTCGGGACGTTATGATCCATAGTGGCAAAGCATAGATCCGGACGACGCACTTTACGGTTTGCTAGACGTAAACCTTCAAACGCCTGTGGTGATGTCACCTCATGAATCAAATGAAGATCAATATACAATAGGTCAGGCTTTCCCTCTTCCTCGTACACAATATGCTCATCCCATATTTTCTCAATAATTGTTTTAGCCATAATTGTTTCCCCTTCCAAGCCATTACCATAATAATGTGCGGCATCTTATTCAACCCGTCAGTCTTTTCTCCAGCTACACATAAAGGGCGCACCAGTTTCGGTATGCCCTCATGTGCATGTCGAGACGAAGACAGCAGTATTTTTTTAAATATACGAATACATGATACTATTC
Organism: Sporosarcina sp. P34; assembly: GCF_002743375.1. Classification (GTDB taxonomy): domain Bacteria; phylum Bacillota; class Bacilli; order Bacillales_A; family Planococcaceae; genus Sporosarcina. Next base: position 101,593 of record NZ_PDZC01000011.1, on the reverse strand, counting down.
GAAACGAACTGAAGATCCAATTCATCTACAATCTTATCTGTCCATTCTTTAGTCGTTAATGAACGTTGGTCTTTGCCAGCTAAGTCTGCTGTAAAATGACCCTCTTCAAATACTGTATTCACTGCTTTCTCAATTGCTGCTGCCTCAGTTTCTAATCCAAATGAATACTTCAGCATCATAGCAACGGAAAGAATAGTTGCTGCTGGATTTGCTACCCCTTGCCCTGCTACATCCGGTGCCGAACCGTGTACGGGTTCGTATAAACCTAAACCATCTGAACGGACACTCGCTGAAGGTAGTAATCCAAGTGAGCCCGTAATTACAGACGCTTCATCACTCAAAATATCTCCAAACATATTTTCTGTAACGATTACATCGAAATGTGCAGGATTTGTAATTAATTTCATTGCTGCGGAATCCACTAGCTGATGCTCTACTTCCACATCTGGATACTGCGCTTTTTTCTCTTCTACTATCTTTCTCCAAAGCTTACTGGATTCGAGTACATTCGCTTTGTCCACAGAAGTTACTTTGCCTCTACGTAGGCGAGCCAACTCGAAACCTTTGTCGACAATACGTTCGATTTCTTCACGTGTATATACAAGTGTGTCAACGGCTGACTGATCTGTATGACGGCTCGGTTTACCGAAGTATAAACCTCCAGTTAATTCGCGAACAATCATCATATCGACTTCTTTGACGATGTCTTCTTTTAAAGGAGAAGCTTGGATCAAAGAAGGCACAGCTGCAACAGGACGAAGGTTTGCAAATAGATCGAAATGTTTACGTATCGCAAGCAACCCTTTTTCCGGTCGTAATTCAGATGGATTTTGATCCCATTTAGGACCACCCACTGCTCCTAGAAGAATGGCGTCGCTTGACTCACATAACTCAATTGTCTCTTTAGGAAGTGGATTATTCTTTTCATCAATCGCCGCTCCACCAATTAGTCCATATTCTGTATGGAATGTATGGTTAAAACGTCTGCCGATCACTTCCAATACTCTAACTGCCTCTGCTACTACCTCGGGGCCTATGCCGTCTCCGGGTAATACTGCTACTTTCTTTTCCATAGAACTTCTCCTCCTTGATCAATCTCGTATCACTCGATCGAATACTCTATCCCTTTGATCTATGTTACTTATTTCATTAACTCTTCTTTCCGCAATTGTTCGCGAACTAGTTGACGATTGATAGCATTCAAATAAGCTTTTGCAGACGCTTCTAGTACGTCTTGCGCTACGTCTCGGCCTGTAAGCTCGAGTCCGTTATGTCTTAAATTGATTACTGCCTCTCCCAGTGCATCGCGGCCCTTACCGATCGATGTTACACGATAATCCAGAATGAGTACTTCACCTTTAACGGCCAATTCCAGTGCATTAAATATGGATTCAACGGAACCTGCACCTGTCGTTGCCACTGTAACTGTTTCTCCGCTAGGCACTGTCGCTGTAACGGTAGCAGTCGGAATATTATTCGTTCCGTATTGAACTTGAACATTATGCAATTCATAAATAGGTGTATCCGTATCAGCCAATTGCTGTCCTGTAAATAGAACAAACAAATCGTCTTCTGTGATTTCCTTTTTACGGTCTGCTAATTTTTTGAAGTCATCAAATGCTTCATTTAATTGTAGATCAGTCAGTTCAAACCCCATTGTTATGGCCCGGTCTTTGAACGCAGCGCGCCCAGAGTGTTTACCAAGCGCTAGTGGTATATCCGTTTCACCAATTAATTCCGGTGTAATAATTTCATATGTCTCACGGTTTTTCAGCATGCCATCTTGGTGAATACCAGATTCATGGGCGAATGCATTCTTACCGACAACTGCTTTGTTTGGCTGGATGACTACCCCTGTCAAGCGGCTAACAAGCTGACTAGCTTTTTTGATTTCTTTTAAGTTGATTCCAGTTTCCATATTGTAGAAGTCTTTACGAATGTGCATAGCTACAGCAATTTCTTCTAATGCTGCATTACCTGCACGTTCTCCAATACCGTTAATTGTACATTCAACTTGATCTGCACCATTCTCGACTGCTGCAATAGAGTTTGCAACGGCCATACCGAGATCATCATGACAATGAGCGGAAAGCTTAACGTTTTCTATTCCTGTTACGTTCTCTTTCAAGTACTTGAATAGAGCACCGTATTCTGCAGGTGTTGCATAGCCTACAGTATCCGGAACATTAATGGTCGTAGCCCCTGCCTCAATTACTTTATTAATAATACGTACTAGGTATTCCTTATCAGAGCGGAAAGCATCTTCTGCTGACCACTGAACGAGTGGAAAGTACTGTTTGGCATATTTGACCGCATCCACTGCAATGTCCACCACTTCGTCTGGAGATTTTTTTAACTTATACTCCATATGAATCGGTGATGTAGCTAAAAACACATGGATATGCGGCTGTTCTCCGCCTCGTAATGCTTCCCATGAAATATCAATGTCACTCTTCATCGCTCTAGCAAGACCCGTGACAGTAGAGTTTTTCACTGTATTGGCAATGCGTTGAACGGCTTCGAAATCGCCTGGGGATGAAGCAGGAAAACCTGCTTCAATCACTGCTACCCCTAGCTTTTCCAGCTGACGAGCGATCTCTAATTTTTCTACTGTATTTAAATTAATACCTGCGGATTGCTCACCGTCGCGAAGAGTTGTATCGAATAGATCAATTTTTCTCACTCGCCACCACTTCTTCCTCTTTTGATTTAGCACCTTCGTTGATGAATGGCATCATAGAACGTAGTTTTTGTCCTACTTCTTCGATTTGGTGCTTAGCTTCAGCTTCTTCGATTGCATTGAATTGAGGACGTCCGTTTTTGTTTTCTTCAATCCATTCTTTTGCGAACTTACCTGATTGGATATCCGTAAGAATGTCTTTCATACGTGCTTTAGTATCTGCATCAATTACACGTGGTCCGGAAACGAAATCGCCCCACTCTGCTGTATCAGAGATTGAGTAACGCATTCCAGCCATTCCGCCTTCATACATCAAGTCAACAATTAGTTTTGTTTCGTGCAATGTTTCGAAATAAGCTAGTTCAGGTTGGTATCCAGCTTCTACAAGTGTTTCGAATCCAGCTTTAACTAGTGAAGTCAATCCGCCACAAAGTACTGCTTGCTCTCCGAATAGATCCGTAACTGTCTCTTCTTCGAAAGTAGTTTCCAAAACGCCGCCACGAGCAGATCCGATTCCTTTTGCATACGCAAGAGCTACGTCTTTTGCTTGGCCAGATACATCTTGATACACTGCGAATAGTGCAGGAACTCCGCCGCCCGCTTCAAATGTTCTGCGCACAAGGTGTCCAGGTCCTTTTGGAGCTACTAGGAATACATCTACATCAGCAGGTGGTTTGATTTCGCCAAAGTGTACGTTGAATCCGTGAGCGAATACTAACGATTTACCTTTAGCAAGAGCTGGTTCGATTTCTGCATCATAGATTGCTTTTTGGTTTTCATCTGGAAGTAAGATCATGATTAAATCTGCTTTTTCAGAAGCTTCTTTTACTGATAGTGTTTCTAGACCGTCCGCTTTTGCTTGATCGAATGATTTACCAGCACGAACACCTACTACAACGTTGAAGCCTGAATCTTTCAAGTTACGTGCGTGTGCGTGTCCTTGTGAACCGTATCCGATGATTGCGATAGTTTTACCTTCTAATAGTCCTTCATTGATATCCTGGTTATAATACATTTTTGTCATTTTAATTTCCCCCTAAGTGTGTGTGTTATTGTTTTAAAATCGACAGCTGTGGTGCTTGAACTTTTTGCATATCGCGGGCAAAGCCGGTTGCGCCAGTTCGTGTTAATTCTTTGATGCCATATGGTTTCAGCAAATCGATAAATGCTTCGATTTTATCTGGGTCACCCGTTACTTGGTACGTTACTACATTCTTTCCGGAATCGACTATAGTCGGACGGAAAGGTTCCACAATACTATTCATTTCAGAGCGAATCTGTGGTGGTGAGATTACCTTTACTAGCGCTAACTCACGTAACACGATTGCTTTGTCTGTTATATCTTTCACTGTAATAACATCAATCTGCTTTTGCAGCTGTTTTACAAGTTGTTCAATTTTGTTTTCATCTTCTACGTGAACTTGGAATGTCATCTTGGATCTATTCGGCTGTTCCGTAGCACCAACGGTAATGCTTTCGATATTGAATTGACGCTTCATAAGCAGTCCCGTTACACGGTTTAATACACCGCTCTGATTAATTACTGTTACTGTAATAATTCGTTTCACTGAGGACTCACTCCAATCATGTCTTGTAATCCTTTACCTGGCGCAACCATCGGATAGACGTTTTCACGTTGTTTGACCCGGCAATCGATCAGCACAGGCTCGTCAGATAATAGCGCTTCTGTAAATACTTTCTCAGCTTCTTCTAAATTGTGGATGCGATATCCTTTAAGGTCATATGCTTCCGCCAATTTAATAAAGTCTGGTTGTACAGGGACAAGTGACTGTGAGTAACGTTCTTCATAGAATGTCTCTTGCCACTGACGTACCATACCAAGTGCTCCGTTATTTAAAATAATCACTTTAACGGGAATGCGCATCTCTTGAAGAAGTGAAAGCTCTTGTGCCGTCATTTGGAAACCTGCGTCTCCAACAATCGCAACTACACGATCTTTTGGTCTTGCCAGTTGTGCACCGATTGCTGCTGGGAAGCCGAAGCCCATTGTTCCCAATCCGCCTGAAGTTACCCAGTTATCAGGATTATTGAAACGATAATATTGAGCAGTCCACATTTGGTGCTGTCCAACATCCGTCGTAACAATTGCATCACCATTTGTAATCCGATGTATGATCTCAAGTGCTTGTTGAGGTAATAAAGCTTCCTCATCCGTTTCATACCACAGCGGATATTTGTCTGCTAAATCATTCAAATAGCCAATCCATTCTACTGTATCCGGAGATTTGAAATCTGCCTTTAGCAATGCTGTTAAAGCTTCTTTCGCATCCGCTACGATAGGAATTTCAGTCACAACGTTTTTACCAATTTCCGCAGGGTCAATATCGACGTGAATGACACGTGCATTCGGTAAGAATACATCCAAGTTACCTGTTAAACGATCATCGAAACGAGCACCAACATTGAGCAATAAATCACATTCGCTTAGTGCGTAGTTGGCAGTTGCTGTACCGTGCATTCCAGCCATTCCGTAGAAAAGTTCATGATCTCCATGGATTGTACCTAAGCCAAGTAATGTATTGACGATTGGGATACGATGTGTTTCGACAAGCTCTTTTAGCTCAGCCGCACCGCCTGCATGAAGTACACCTGCACCTGCCAGAATCATAGGCTTTTTCGCGCCAGAAATGGCTTTCGAAGCTTTTTGAATTTGCAGATAATTTGGTGTAGTAGTCGGCTGATAACCAGGTAAATTCACTTCTTTATTCTCTTTTTCGACAGGAACAAATATATCTGTTGCGACATTTTTAGGTACATCAACGACGACTGGTCCCGGTCTTCCGGTAGAAGCAATATGGAAAGCTTCACGCAAAATACGTGGAATGTCCGCTACACTTTGCACTTGATAATTATGTTTTGTAATAGGTTGAGTAATCCCTATGATATCCGCTTCCTGAAAAGCATCCGACCCAATAACAGTACTAGCTACTTGGCCTGTAATAACTACTAGTGGAAGTGAGTCCATCATAGCATCCGTAATTCCCGTTACTAAGTTCGTTGCACCAGGACCAGACGTGGCAATGACCACCCCTGTTTTGCCAGATACTCTTGCATATCCTTCTGCTGCGTGGATTGCGCCTTGCTCGTGACGTGCTAATACATGTGGAATCGGGTCGTTATATAGCGCATCATAGATAGGGAGAACAGCTCCTCCAGGATATCCAAAGATCACTTCTACGTTCTGTTCTTTAAGAGATTGAATCAAGATTGCAGAACCATCTGCAAGTTTATTCTTCGTTTGTTCCATTGGCGTAGATGCGGTCTGTTTTTCTTGTACTTCAGCACTCATACTGAACTCCTCCTTACAATTTTCAACTATATTTATGTTGGCCAGTGACATTTTCTCCTAAAAAAAAACCTTTTCATCCCACGCAAAGAATTCTTCTCTCTTTACATAGGGATGAAAAAGCTTTCATGGTACCACCCTAGTTCGTGACATTTGTCACCTTATGAAAAAGCAAGCCAAAGCCGTACTTTCTCATTGTTAACGAGCCCGAATATCAAGCCCGGGACTGCCTAATCGGTATACCTTTTAGCAATCCACTCCGAGGGGATGTCGCAAATAGTTGTATTGCCGGCTCGCAGCACCGCCGGCTCTCTGTGAATACGATTTCTATCTACTTTAACCTCATCAACGTTTTGTCTATTAAATTTTCATGACTCCGCCAGTACTTGCTGAAGTGACTAGCTGAGAATATCTAGCAAGATATCCTTTTTTAATTTTAGGTTCGAACGGTTTCAGTGCATGGCGCCGTTCTGCAAGAACTTCATCAGATACTTTAAGTTCGATCGTACGGTTTGTCAGATCAATCTCTATAATATCCCCGTTCTCTACAAGTGCGATCGGTCCGCCTGATGCCGCTTCTGGTGAGATATGTCCAATAGAGATACCTCGTGATGCCCCAGAGAAACGACCATCTGTAATTAATGCAACTTCTTTACCAAGCCCTTTCCCCATAATTGCTGAGGTCGGTGCTAGCATTTCTGGCATTCCTGGTCCACCTTTAGGACCTTCATATCGAATGACGACCACATGGCCTGCTTTTACAGTGTCATTATCAATATTTTCTTGGGCTTCTTCCTGTGAGTTAAAGACAATTGCTTCGCCTCTGAATTCCTTGATAGAGGGATCCACTGCTCCAACTTTAATGACAGAACCTTCAGGAGCGATATTACCAAACAGAATGGATAGACCACCTACTGGACTATATGGATCGTCTTTCGTTCGAATGACGTCAGTATTTGTAATTTCATGTCCCGCAACATCTTCTGAAATGGTTTTACCAGTGATTGTAATACGATCTTTGTGGATCGCTCCATCGATTTTACACAATTCATTGATAATTGCGCTCACACCACCGGCTAGATGAATGTCATGCATAGAATAATCAGATGCTGGCATGATCTTGGATAGATATGGTACTCGTTTAGCTACATCATTTACATCCTCAATGTTGTAATCAATTTCTGCTTCGTGCGCAATCGCCAATGTGTGAAGAACTGTATTAGTCGAACCACCCATTGCCATATCGAGTGCGAATGCATCGTCGATGGTTTCTTTTGTGATGATGTCTCTTGGTTTAATATCTTTTTCGATACAATTCATCAAATGTTTTACAGCGTCTCGTATTAGCTGATGACGCTCATCCGATGTTGCGAGGATTGTCGCATTTCCTGGAAGAGCCATACCGAGCATTTCCATTAAGGAGTTCATGGAGTTCGCAGTGAACATTCCTGAACAAGATCCGCATGACGGACAAGCGTTTTGTTCAATGTCGAGCAACGCTTCAGCTGTCATGTTCCCACTTTTGTACGCTCCAACACCTTCGAACACGGAAGTTAAGGAAAGTGTCTCGCCTGTTGCGGAAACACCTGCTTCCATCGGTCCTCCAGAAACGAATACTGAAGGGACGTTTGTGCGAACAGCTGCCATCAACATGCCTGGGGTAATCTTGTCACAGTTAGGTATATAGAAGACTCCGTCAAACCAGTGCGCATTAATGACTGTTTCTGCCGAGTCTGCAATTAGCTCACGACTTGGTAATGAGTAACGCATACCAATATGCCCCATGGCGATTCCATCATCTACGCCAATTGTATTAAATTCAAACGGTACGCCGCCCGCTTCCCAAATTGCTTCTTTAACTACTTCCGCAAATTTGTTTAAATGCATATGTCCCGGAATGATATCTATATAAGAGTTACACACTCCGATAAATGGTTTGTTCATATCTTTCGTTTTAACACCAGCTGCATATAGTAAGCTACGATGTGGTGCACGATCGATTCCTTTTTTAATCATGTCACTTCTCATTTGCAATCTCTCCTAAACTAATTGAACGAATCAATTGCTAATTACATTAATTGCATTCAGTTGAATATTCTGAACAGCTAGTGAAACATTCACCGCTATGAACTAGATTGCTGTAATCATATCTTGTATATGGATAAAGGTCAACCGTATTTTTAAAGTTTTTAATCAATTGTGACTAATTTAAAACGTCTGAATACGCTTACACACCTGATATACAGCGATATATTGCATATCAAAATTTCTGAATTTTTTTTGATTTGATCTCGTCTCTTTCATTAAATTAAAGAATGGAAAGGGAAGATCTTTACCCTGCAAACAGGTATTATGCTTGTACCCTCAATAGAGATTCTATCTTATCCTTTTATTTATGGGGTAGATTTATTGCTCTGTTTGATTCAAATGAACGTATCTATTCATTGAATATGTAGAGTATTAGTAGTTCTATGACAAGTTTCGCTCGACAGTATTCGACATATATATTTTGTTTATAACTCTATACACATTATACACCGCGTATCTTAGCAGTTTATGTTAACCATTCACATATTACCCACAGCTTACCCACTAGTACTGTGGACAGTTAGAACGCTTGTTCTTTTTGTGAAAGTTTGGTAAAGTTAGCTATAACAACTAGAGGGAAACACGCAGACTGATTACAATCATTTCATCCTAAAGGAGGCGGTTCTACTGTGTTGCATTTATCAGATCAAATGTTACTGTATTCCTACCAACAGGCGCAAAAGCATCAACTAAATGTGGAGTTCATCCAGATGTTAGAATATGAGATACGTAAACGTGCCTTAGAATCGATAAAACTCAGTAGCTGATCTTTCGGATACAATAAAACGGACAAGCCTTTTTAACATAGGCATGTCCGTTTTTCATTTTATATGGTTATCTCCTTCTATTAAAGAAGAGATATTTTATGATAACGCTTTGAGTCCAACTACTCCGATGACGATGAGTGTGAGACTCACACCTCTACCTGCACTCTTCGATTCACCAAAGAATAGCCTATTGATGAGTACGGCACCTGCTGTTCCTACACCAATCCACACAGCATACGATACGCTGTACTGACTTGTAACTACTTAACAGTTAGTCACCGCACAACCATATGATATGTAATCATCTGCGGAGTGGTGACGACTACATTTGATTGGCCTAATACATTCCAGTCTACAATTATTTGATACAAAGTACATATCAAAAATATTTCTATATATTTCAAAGTAAGAATTCTCTTGGCCACGGCTATTGTTTTCTTAAAAATGATGCGCAATGACTGGTGTACATTTTTATCTAGTAACTTTCCACTTGCCATTGATTTTATAAAATGTATAATCCACATCACAACAAGCAGTTGGACCACCGCCGCCTAATTCAATTGTATCCAAGATAGAAAAATATTACCCACTATCATATAAAGCCGCTAGTCAATTCATTTTCTTGGTAGTATTCCAGTGTAATTGGTAATTGAATAATAATCTATGAGTATGACCTATAAAAATACCGCCCTATAGTAATGACGGTATTTTTTCTTTCATTATTTAACTGTTTTTGTTTCTTGTACAAATGTTTCTCCGCTTTTGCGCGCTTGGATATCAACGCTATGTTCTGGATATTCTTTTTCAAGACGTTCATAGTATTTTTTACTTATTTTTTCAGCATCTTCTTTTTTCATGTCTTCCGTTACTTCAAAGTCTAGCAAGACGAAGCCACCAGCATCTTCCGTAATGATCAAACTTACTTCTGATACCCCTTCCTCTTTCTCAAACTCTTCTTTTAACTCATCATTAGTAGTAGTTGTTTCAGATTTATCTACAGGCTCTTTCACAACATTTTCAGTTGGTTCGGTTTGTTCCTTATCCACATCTGTAGCTTTTTCAGTATCCGCATTACAAGCTCCTAATAATAGAAGTGAGAGACTAAGCGGAGCAAGAATTTGTCTTTTTTCATTGTAAACCGACCCTTTCTTTTGGTAACTATACTGTGTATCCTATCACACCTGTAAAACCTTGACAAATAAACCGATACTATGAAACCGGCAGTTAAACGGTTATGTAACTATATGACCAGACCCGTTTATGAGTCCTTTTCTTCACATCTATACCAATTGACCGATATAGAATGTATACGATTATTTTTGGAGGTGGGACAAATAGTAAACAGAAAATGGTGTGCTATTTTCACATGCTATATAGCACTTATCATTGGGTTCCTAGTTAGTGTAGCAAACCCAGCGGAAGCAAGCGAACGGATAACCGGCACATTTGTCAAGGCCAATTATGAAGAAGTAGTAGTAGATAAAGCCACTACTAAGAAAGAATTACGCAGTGTAACAATCAAAAATGATGTAGGTGTTGCAGCTACTTATACAATCGATCGATACACAAGGTTATCCGTGGACACAATCGCTGTTAAAATCGATGCTTTTAAGTTAGGTATGAAAATAGAAGCGGATGTACAAATTCGCCACCTTAAAACTCTTCATGGTAAAACGGATACACCAAGCGCGGTCATTGAACCAAACGCTAAAGCCTATAGCGGTATGATCACGTATATGGATAGAAACCGAAAAGGTCTAACCATTACATTAGATGACGGCCGTGTAAAGAATGTCTATATTAATTCAGAAACTCAGTTTTTCAAAAAGGGTAAACTTACGACTAGTAGCTCTTTATATGAAGGAGATCGTGTCAATATCAAGTTCTCCATCTATAATTCTAACTACATTACAATGTTAGAAATTTTAGAACCAGGCGTTCAAGTTGCTGGCTTATATAAAGGAACACTTCATCAAATCGACCCGATCAATCGTAAAGTCATCGTGCGTAACGAAACGAAATTTCTAAACTGGCACTGGTATGAAAACAATGCCAAAAGCACTTCTAGCTATTACTACTCTGCCAAAACACCTATTTACTTTGAAAATAAACCAGTTCCCCATAATCAGTTGCGGAAGTATGCAAACCTGAAAGTCTACCTAGCAACTGTAAATAAAAATGGCAAAGAGCAAGTAGAGCGTCTCATTATACAAAAAAATGCGGAACGTACTTTTTATGAACCATTGAAGAGCTTTAATGGAAAAACAAAAGAAATTAGCCTGATGGATTCACACCGATTCCGCTATCACGATGGATCTATTCTGATCCGCAACGGCCGCTTAGTCTCGCCTGAATCATTAGGCGCTTATGGAACAGCCTTTGTTGCGGCATCCGGACCGATCAAAACACAGTACGCAAACATTGTACATATTAGCAATGACGGATTAGACAGTCCGAACTTATCTAATCAGTCTATTTACTTCGGTAAAATTGCTGGAGTGCTTGGCTATCAGTTACGTCTATCAGATGCTTACGAACTAAAGAATAACGTTTGGTCTTTCATGAAAGAAAAAGATGTAGATTTTAATAATGAGACGTATGCAGTGCAAGAATATAGTAAACAATTTATCACTCTTATCCCCCAAATGGACCTGCGCTTCATGATGGACTATTACGGATATTTCTATATTTCCGATGACAATCAAGTAACTGCTATCCACTTAACAGACAGCAACAAAGCACTCGCTACTATTACGTTAGTGGGACGTTTATCCAAGTTAGACCCTATACCAAAAGGAAAGGTTACGCCTACGAAAATCAGTGTACGGAATGTAAGTAGATGGATGAACGGTGCATGGGCTGATCAAGCCGAAGTGAAGGAAATGAATATTCAACAAGCTACCTTCATCAAGGATGGTATAGTCATTCAACCAAGTGATTTAGAAATGAATGACCGACTATTTATACTTGCTGAAAGTATCGTCAAAGGAAAAATTATTCTAGTAGATTAAAAAATCAGGCAGTGAGTGAAACATCTCACTGCCTTAAAAGAAGGTGTTGTATTAATGAAGATCTTTAAAAAAATAAGCGTATGTACTCTTTTCTCTCTTCTAGTCCTAACCTCACTTCATGTTATACCAACATTCGCAACCCCGATCGACGTAAATGGCGGTGTCATGAATGAATATGAGTATAGCGAAGTATTTTTCCTAACAGGTGAGCCTATAACCTTTTCTGGAAAAGCGACTATCACAGAAAAAGAAAGTAAAAATATTCTTACGCGTACTTACCGCTTTACGTTAACCGGTGATAAAGAGAATCCGAAGTATAGGGATGCAAAACTTACTAGAAGCTTAAACTATGTAGCCAACGTTAATGAACACGAAGGTAAAGGCCAAACTACTTCCCAATTTGAAGTGAAGAGCTATTCCGAGAAAGTAACTATCAGTAAGGATACATATACACTTGCTGACTATCAGTATTCGGAAGGAAGGGTGGCAGACAACCTACCTGCTTCCACTTTTTATTCAGGCAATATGGTTGGCCGGAAGATCTACAAATACATAAATGGCTCAACTAAAGATGAAGAGATCATTACTGTCCACTTAAATGGTCGTAATATGGGCTATAAAAACTTCTGGGGGGCTACTGAAACGCAGTTGATGGATTCTGAGATTGTTACGCCTAAAGGTTCTGCTTTCATTACAAGCAAAGCTTCCGACAGCAAATCTCGCGTCATGGTATACGAACCATTCGATCCTTCCATATCGAGCTTTACAGGTGGTCATTCCGTCATCAGCTCTTCCGATATGGTAAGTGAATATACGTATAACATTCCTTTCGGTGCAGGTAAAGGAAAACTGGAATTACAGAAAAAGAATGTACCATTGGTAAAGCGCTTAATCGTGCCTAAATTCCGTGATCTAAATCGGCACCAAGCAAAAGATTCCATTGAAAAGCTTTATTCGCTTGGTATTTTCGATGAAAATTCTCAATTCTTCTCCCCTAATACACCCATGCAGCGCTATCAATATACAATCGGTATTTTAAAAGCAGTGGACCTTCGTGTTCTAGAAGAACCAAAAAAAAGCAAAGTACCACGTGTTCCAATTTTCAAAGATCTTTCAACAAAAGATCCTGACTATATGTATATCGAAAGTGCAGTAGAGCAAGGAATCATTACCGGGGTTACACCAGACCTATTCGAACCTGATAGCCCCATCACACGTGTACAAGCGATCGCTATTCTCGTCCGGGCGCTTGGAATGGAAGGTCGTGCTCCAAGTCCAGGATTCAAAACACATTATGTTGACGACTATAAGATTTCCGCATGGGCTAAAGATAGTGTCTATGTTGCAACAGAACTTGGATTGGTAAAAGGGACCGAACAGAACTACTTCAATCCGAAGCAACCCTTGACAAGAGCACAGGCGGCATTGCTAACATCCCGTTTCCTGGATTTTCTGGAAAATGACTTAAAACAAAATTATCGCGATGATATCTTATTCCAATAAGAAAGGAGCTCTACCCTATTGAGACGATGCACTATCTATATATGGAGTTTATCACTTGTACTATGTGTCCTTTTGCCACTACAAGTTTCTGCTACAACTTCTTTCACAGATGTAAATGATCGCTACTGGGCTAAAGATGCTATTCAATGGGCTTCTGAAATCGGCTTAACATCCGGTTATCCAGATGGGACATTCAAGCCGGAACAATCCATTACGGAAGCTCAACTTGTAACCATGCTTGTTCGCTTTGATCTCAACTCCCCTCATTCATTCCTTTCAAAAAAGGGTGAGCATAAAGCGATGGGAAATTATCGTTACTTAACTAAATACCACTTACCGTTACGCGGGCTTAACAGTGGTTCTGTAAGAAACGTAGCTTTACAACGTTCATATGCGGCGAAGATTTTCGCTGCGTTTCAAGGAAAAGATTTATATGCACAGGAAGCGGTCTATTATCTTTACACGCATAATCTTGCCCATGGAGTAACAGGTAAGAATGATTATCAAGATTTTGCGCCAAAAAGAAATCTTACGCGTGCTGAAGCAGTTCATATTATGTATCAAATGTTCCTTAATCAAGGCCGTTATATTCAAGGTCTATCATCACCCGCAACAGGTAGAGATAATGCACAATATGCAAAACCTCCCCTGTTCATCGAAGAGGATGAGCTAGAATTCGAGCGCCCAGTCCCACCTCCCCTACCCGGAGTTAATCCTGGTAAGCCTATTGAGAGAGTGGAAGTAGATATCGAAAAGCCAACCTTAACCGCGAATGGTAAAGATGAGACATTCATTACATTTACATTTAAGGATTGCAACGGTAAGCTCATTCCTTATGAACAAGAGATGGAATTTGAAGTGACTTCCAGAGAAGGTGCGGCAATTGAAGTAGATACACCTATCCCACAACCCGATAAGCCACTAATTCCGCCTACGCCTAAACCCGAGCCGGAGCCCAAGCCAGAACCAGTGCCGGAGCCTGAACTTGAACCTGAACCAACACCTGTTGACTCACAAAAACCAAATGAAGATCCTGAGCGTGCGTTTCCGGAAAATGAAAATGCAGTGAAATCGGCTGCTGTAGTTGCTGCTGCGAATCCTTGGTATCGACATGCGATCTCAGATGGTCCAGAAGTTACGGTGAAAGTGACTGCCCCCCGTACAACGACTGAAACCGTAGACGTGATTACTTTGACGCCTATAACGAAAATAGGAGCTTGCACACTTCCTAGAGCAACCGCAACTATTACGTATGTCCCTAGAGCGGAAATTCAGTTAGATATTTATGAAGGAAAATATAATGAATTAGGAAGAACTTTCATTACCGCTACACTAGCACGTCCAGGTGGTGCACAGATTACAAATTTCAATGGATATTTAAAAATAGACTCTTTATATCATCTACCATTTGAATCATCTTTCGTAAAGTTTAGTAATGGTCAAGCCACGACTTCTTTCATTACCCCGATGACTTTAATGAAGAATGAAATCATTGCTACAGCGATAGCGAGCACTTCGGTAACTGACAGCGCAGTGCAATCTATACTAGAGAAAAAATTTAGTGCACCCGTTTCGTACGCACCACCATTATCAACAGATAAGTCGTGTACCAATCAACAGCCTGAAATCGGTTTCCTGATAGATTCTTCGGGCAGTATGAAGCGTAATGATCCTCAGCGATTGCGTGTTACTAAAACAGAAGAGTTCATTGACACACTGCAAGCAGATGTCAATATAGCAACGCATTTCACTACTAGCGGAATGTTTTTAGAAAAAGGCACACCAAATCCTGTTATCAAATCATTGGAAAAAGTGAAACAAAGTGGCGGTACAAATATTGCTAATGGTCTAAAAGTAGCTTTTGATAAATTTACGACCGTTCAACCAAAAACGCTTATACTTTTGACCGATGGCAAATCCGCCAAGGCACCTATTTTAAAAGAAGTCGAGTATGCCAAAAATCATGGCATCAAAATCTATACAATTGGACTTGGACAGAATGTAGATACTGATCTATTGAAACAAATAGCCCTGGATACGGGTGGAAAATACTTCTCTATTAAAGAGAATATTGAATTGCCACTTGTATATCAATCGATTCTACAAGAGATTAATTGTGGCATACCAATTGAAACTTGCTCACTGAGTGCATCCATTTTCGAGTCCCCTTCTGTAAAACTGGTACATAACGATATCCGAATGAACACCGAACTGCTGACTGCATGCGGTCCTATCAACAAAGTAATCGTCCGCTTCTCTTCACAAGACGGTAATTTGGATTATGAACTTACGCACAGAAGGCAAGGAATTTATATGCTGAATAAAAAGCTTTACGAAATTCAAGACTTCCTACTAAATCCCAATGCAACATTTATAGCATACGACGGCGCTGGAAAAGAAATTGGACAGCAAGTAGTGCAAATTGAACAGTAATGAGTAAGCGTCGATACAGAGTTCCTACACTCTGTATCGACGTTTTTGTTTACACTATGTTCTACATTCCACACACCAATCTTCCGTCAACGCTCACCAGGTTTTTGAAGAATGATAAACGGGTATGCTATATAGAGCAACTATAATGAGGGAGGCTATACAATGGATGAACTGATAAGCAAAACATTTATTGGTGTGTATTACAACGACGCTGACCTTCTAAGCAAGATAGAAGAATTAAAAGTGACCGGCTATCTCGATGATAATATTTATGTAATTGCTAAAAATGAAACTGACGTAGCCATGCTACGCAGTAGAACAGGCGCAGATGTGTACTCCGCCTATGATACGTGGACAGATCGCTTTATGGATTTCCTTACAGGTGAAAATCATATTAAACAAATGATGTATGGCATCGGCATGGATACCGATCAAGTAGACCGCTATTACGAAGAAGTGCAACACGGTGGCATGATGCTATATGTAGATGAAGGTTGGGCTTTCAGTGTATATTCGAAAGACGAGACGTTCCAAACAAATAGATTATCGAATCATGCGCCTAGACCTGTCACTGATTCTGCTAAAACAACAATTCCATTCATAGAAGATATAGAATCTGAACCGTCTTATGGCGGATATGAACCACTGCAAAACCCTTTACATCCTGAAATGTTAAAGTCAAACAATCAAGACGAAACAATCCAGACAAATGATCTTACTTCTAAAAATGAGCGTGCCGTATTATCCGAACAAATCGAACCTGAAGATTCTGCTGCTTTCCCTAGAGATTAATTACTTTCGTGATGGGCCTTCCTTTCCTAGAGGAAGGCTTTTTTGCTTTGTTACAATTTGTTTACAAAACGCTATTCTTGTAACCCCTTCTTAATATGAACGTAATGTTTGCCCCCTAAGCTGTCGTGTAAGATATAACTTGCAGCTAGAGAGTGATATATAATGTTTCGGAGGAGAATTATTCATGAAAAAGTTTTTATGTTCAATTTTGATGGCATCCGCCATGTTCGTCGGATTCACTGGCGGGACAGCCGATGCAGCAGGTAAAGCGACAGCTAAGAGTGGTACATACATAACAGTACATAATGCGAATGTTCGGGCAGATGCTGGTACAAAACATAGAAGAGTCTTTACATTAAAAAAAGGTACACGTGTTCAACTGACACATCAAAAATATGCAGGTAAGCAATTGTGGTATAAAGTAAAGATTAATGGCAAAAAGGGATATGTTTCAAGTTCCCTGTTAAAGAGATCTACAGGCAATGCAGTAGCAGCGGCTTCCAGTGCTAAAAGTGGAGGATCTGGTGTTGTGAAAACCGCAATGAACTTGCGTGGAATTCCGTACCGTTTCGGCGGCACTACAACTAGAGGATTCGACTGCAGTGGATTCATTCAGTATTCATTCAAGAAAAATGGTAAGTCTGTTTCTAGAACGACAACGGGGCAATTCAAACAATCATCAAAAATTAAATCCCCAAGACCTGGAGATTTAGTATTCTTCCATAACACCTATCGCAAAGGGATTTCCCATGTAGGAATCTATGTTGGAAACAATAAATTTGTTCATGCTGGTGGCAAGAAGTCAGAAGTTGTCAGCCTAAACAACCCGTACTGGAAATCTAAATTCAATAGTTTCAGAAGAATATAATCCATAAAACGACCCGATGAACATTCATCAGGTCGTTTTTTTACTCAATTGAATGGATTTTTCCTCGCTCGTCTTTATAGACTACATGATGTCGTTCAAATTTTGTTGGAGAATCCAAGCCCGCAGCCGCGGCCACACGGAATAATCCTTCTCTCATCGTCAAAATATAGTTGGTTACACGGAATTTCTTTTCTTCTACAACAAGTGCTCGCTGTAAACTCTTATCCGTCGTGGCAACACCGGCTGGGCACGTATTCGTATGGCACCGCTCTGCCATGATACAGCCTACTGATATCATGAAGCCACGTGCAACTTGTATCAAATCTGCACCTAAAGCCAATGCAATTGCTGCTTTATCCGGTGTGATGATTTTCCCTGATGCAATGATTTTCACTTGATCACGTACTTCAAACTTACGCAATGCATCGTCCAGTAGAATAAGCGATGAACGAAGTGGTAAGCCGACGCTATCCGCCAAGTCTTGATAAGTAGCCCCAGATCCTCCTTCCGCACCATCGAGTGAAATAAAATCAGGACCCATACCTGTTTCCGCCATATACGATGCCAGTTCTTCAGCATCTTGCTTTCCTCCAATGACTATTTTAATCCCCACCGGTTTACCACCCGTGTGACGGATATCTTCAATGAACGAAAACAATGTTGGATAATCGTGGAACTGTTTAAAACGGTTCGGACTGTTAATAGATGTATAAGCTTTCACATTTCGTATAGCCGCAATCTCTTCTGTGACTTTCTCTCCTTCTACATGTCCACCACGCATTTTAGCGCCTTGGGCCAACTTGATTTCAAATGCTTTAAGCTGTGGTATTTGTGCTTTCTCCTTTATTTTGTTCATATCAAACTGCCCGTCTTCTGTTCGGAATCCGAATAAACCTGACCCAATCTGCGCAATGATATCGGCTCCACCCGCTAAGTGGTGGTCTGATACACCACCCTCCCCTGTGTTCATCCAGGCACCTTGAGCCATACCAATCCCTTTAGATAGCGCGGTAATTGCATGATCTCCGAGCGCTCCATAACTCATCCCCGATTGCCCTAACAAGCTGCGCACGACAAAAGGATGCTCACAATTCGGACCTAATACAATCGCATCTTCCTCAGGTAACAACCAAGGCAATGTCGTTACGTCTTCGCGATGCTCTTTACGCGAGAATAAATTGTCGCTATCCACTTCATAACGCATGGTGTTTACTAGATTATCATTATCCACACGCATTTCTTCATTTTGCTTCGTAAACATGGCATTACGAATGTAGTGACCAGGCTCCTGAAAGTCACGTTTAGATCCGAAACCGATGATACTGTTTAAATACTTCCCTGGCATCACCATATGTAAATATTCTTCACGGCTGAATGGCTTGCCGCTATTGTCATCGTTAAATAAATACTGCCTAACCTCTGGCCCTGCCTTCTCAAACATATAGCGTACTCTGCCTAAAATCGGATAGTTGCGCAAAATTGCATGCTGCTTTTGACTGCGATCAAAAAAGTATAGAAATATTCCAATACTGATCGGGATCGCCAAGATAATTAGCACTACCAATGAAGTCGTGAAATTAATTCCTTCCAACCAATTCATTACCCCACTCCTTTCTAATTGTCTGTACTGTACCTGTACCCTTGATAAGTAGCTGACTAAACGTAAAAAGCCCTAATCCTTGAATGACTTCAAGGATTAGGGCTGGATGTTGCTAGATTGTTATTGTGTAACTGAAATTGGATTAGTTGCTTGCTGGAACATTTACTTCAATTTGCTTAGTAGCAATCGCGCTAGCTTGACCAGCTTTTTTCACGCTAACTACGATTGTACCTTGCGCACCTGCATTGGCTTTACCTGTAATTTTTCCGCCATCTACTTTTAAGTTTGTAACTTCAGAAAGATTGCCAGAATAGCTCGTTGCAACTGTACCCAATGTAATTTCTTGATCTTCATTTACTATATAAATAGTACCGTCAGTTTTAAATTGAGGAGTAGCTTCTGATGAAGTCAATTTTATTCCATCAGCAGTTACTACTGAAACATCAAACAGTCCTGCAGTAATGACTGGTTTTGTTTCTTCAAACTCTACTGAAGAAATAGACGGTGTTGAGTTCACTACAGTAATCGTAGCAGTTGCTCTTGTAATATCGCCTTGTTTAATCAAGATATTCGTAGTTCCTGCTTCTTTAGCTTCAACAGTCAGTGCCCCTGTTTCAGTATCTTTTGTAACTGTTGCAACGTTTTCATTGGATGAAATGACGTCATAACCAGTTTCAATTTTGTCGTTATCCACGTAAAAACCTTGGCTGTTGTACTGTTTCCAAGCTAATTTTACAGAACCGTCTTTTGAACCAGCCATAGCATCGATTGTTAAGTCGTCTGAGGCAGAAACAGTTTCCAACTTTTTAGTAGCTACTGTTACATCATCCGATACAGCAACCGCTATATTACCTAAAACGGTTTCTCCCGACTTAACTTGGACAGTTGTTGTACCAGCTTTTACTGCTGTTACTTTAACATCAGCTTTACCTTCTGTAACTGTCACAGGAGTTGCAGATACAGTAGCAACCTCAGGGTCTTTTGACTCTACAGTTACATTACCAGCATACAAATCACCATATTGGTCTTTAACTACAATATTCGTATCTTGCTTTGCACCTACAATTAATTTAGACTCCGTTGAGGATAATGTTGCACTGCTTGCAACACGTTTACCAGCACCTACTGTAAGCTTAATATCCTTCGTTACATCTCCAACTTTCGCAACAATTGTTACTTCACCTGTACTGATTGGTGTTACTCTTCCAGCAGAAGTGACTGTTGCTACACTTGGATTAGAAGAAGTGAATGTTGCAGTCGAATCAGTTTTTGTTGCTCCGCTTAGAGTAATAGTTTCTTCGACTTTTACATCTACTGCACCGTCTTCAAGTGAAACTTTACCACTTTCCACAGTTACTCCAGATTGTTTAACTGAAACTTTACTAATCTCAGAAACCGTATTAGCGAAATCTACTACTTTAACATCTACTAATTCTGATTCAATAGCTTTTCCATCTTTGTCTGTAACGATAACTTTGTATGAGAATGCATCAGTAGTAGCAAGTTCCTTCAACGTACCAGTTGCCGGCTCTGAAAACAAATTCGGTTTAGTAGATTGGAACGCAACCGTATAACCAGCATCCGTCAACTTCTTCATATCAACCGGCTTACCGTCAACGTTAAACGTTAACTTTTGACCAGCAGTACCAGCATTCACTTGAGTAGTAGTAGCTGTAACTTTCTCTACTTTAAACTCATACGTGAACTTATAAGAAGTAACTACGTCTTCTTCGCCTTCTGCTTCTGCTTTTGTCGTCAAGTTAAGAGTCATTTCTTTACCCGACGTTAGTTCGTTTTTTAATTCGATAGTCGCTTTTGTACCGTCTTCGTTCGCTTTGAATGAAGCTAGTTCATTTCCTTCAATTTTCAACTGATCAGCTTTCAACTCTTGTAAGTTCTTACCTGTTAGCTCAAGTTGTTTTTCATCGATTGCTGTAACGGCAGTAATTTCCGCTACTTCTGGAGCTTCTGGAGTTTCAGTTCCAGGTACTTCTACTTGAATCGTTTTATAAAGGAATGAAGCAAATTGTGCACGAGTTGTTGTTTCTTTCGGTCTGAAGTTTGGTGCAGCTGGGTTCGTAATGTCGAAGTAGTCTAATACGTCGATTGCAGTACGCGCTTCAGCTTTCGCTTTATTTAAGTCTACTACATCTCTATCAAATTCTTGTTCTTGCACATATGTTAATAAACTTGTTTTATTCACTGAATCGAATGCACGAACTAATACAACCGCCATATTTTCACGGGTAATAGAACCAGCCGCGCCTAATGATCCATCTTCGTATCCTCTAAATACATCGTTATCCTTTACGATTGCCGCTGATTGCAACAATTCGTCATTTGACTTCGATGTTAAATCTGTGAATCTTGGATTTGTTTTATAGTCTGTCGGAATTGTATAACCTTTTGATACAAGCCATTTTCCCATTAACTTTACTACGTCAGAACGCGTTAAAGTTTTATTAGGCTTGAATGAACCGTCCGGATAACCACTGATAACACCTTCTGCTGCTAGTGCATCAATTGCTTCCTTATGTGAGTTAGTGTCGGCAACGTCATTAAAATCTGCTGCGCTGACTACTGGTGCCACCGCTGATGCAACTAATGCCGCTGATGCTACACCTGTTAGATACTTGCTGTACTTCTTTTTTGATTGTGATTTCATTAAATAATTTCCTCCTTTAGTTCGTTTATAAGCGTGATTGCTGGTTGGTTGTAGAGCAACATAAAAACCACTCTCCCATTCTAATACCCTCTTTCCTATTAAATAATCCTAAAGACTATTAATAGAATCAAGAATATAAAATAAAAAAGTGATTACTAGCTACTCGAATTTATATTAACATACTTTCCCACGATTGGTAATGGCAAATGATGGACAGCTAGTATAAATTATGGAATCGCCAACCTGAATGTACTATACAACTTTCATATTACAGTCAGGTAACAAGCTTGTAACTTTGTAATGTCAAATAAAAATCTAACTTACTTACATTAGAAGTTACTTTTCATGATACAATCCCCATATGAAAAAATTACTTGCTCTTCTCTTACTTATAAGCATGTTAGTCGGGCTATCCATCTCATCCAGTCAGACGTATGAACAGCAATCGCTTGTCTCTACATTACAAGAATTGCTACCGGGGGAACCCGGGAAGGCTATCCTATCCACGTGGGAATTCAGCTATTGGAATAGAACGATCTCTATTGATGAACGTGGATATTATCACTTTGTAGAATTCCTGATCCGAAAAGCTGCACATTTCCTTACATTTGGTTTTTTAGCTTTGGTAATTTATTGGCTATTACCTAAACGTACAGGTCGCTTATTATTGGCCGCTTTATTTACCTTTCTGCTAGCGTGCGCTGATGAATTGCGTCAATATTTTACAGGAGGCCGCACAGCAACCATGCAAGACGTGTATTTAGACATGACTGGCGCTGTAACGTTTCTTTTAGTAGTAGCTGTCGTTCGTGTAATGAAACGCTTACGTAAGAATTAGGTCCATAGCAATATTTAGGTTTTTAGTATTCCTAACGTTTTTATGAGCATACTACTCTATGCTATGCTAGTGACGAAACAGGAGGGTAATTAATGAATAACTCAAGTGATCAGTTGATTCATTCGCTTAGCTATATTTCCATAAACCGAGTCGTGGACCGCTTAGAACAAACCTATCAAAAGTCTTACCACACGATTTGTTTATTCCGAGATCGAATTACGACGTCTCAACGAACTTTCCCTTTACAACACGTTTTTGATTTGTCCTACCGTCCGTTCTCAGGACAATCAGGATTATTTTATCTTCACACAAATGAAGGAGTTTTTACATTTGAAATTGAAGAGGAACCAGAGAAATTCATTCTTCTATTTAAACAAATACAATCAAAATAAGAGTCAAATAGTGTATAATCCAACGTCTTACTTCATATTTTGAAGTAGGACGTTTATACTTTTGATTACCAGGGTATAAACAACTAAATAAAAATAGATATAAATTAAAACATAGATTAAAATGGCCTATTTGATTATATCTATTTATTCTAAAAATGATATAATGTAAATGTATTCCAAATGTATAAAGTGATAAATGAACTAGTAAATAAAATGATACTTCCTATATTGGAGGAGAGAAACGATGACGGGGGAAAACGAGATAAACGCTGTGCGGCGTAAAATTAACGAAGTAAAAAATGCTGGACGTCATGATTTAGTCATTAAACATGCAGAAGATTTATTAAGTAAAGGTCTTTTGTCTTCAAACAAAGAAGCTGTTTTGTCTGCTCATTACATGTACGCTATATCCTATTACTACGTCGGAAATTACGAAAAAGTTCTATTCCATATAGAAGAACATCACACACAATGTATTTCGTATGGCAAAAAGTCTGATTGGATGCGCTCCTATTATTTGCAATATTTTGTTAGCTCATTTGCATTGGATTATACTAGGGGACAAAAATTACTAGAAGATATGCTGTCCATCGCGCTAGAAATTGAAGACTATTCGTATATTAGCATGGCATACAGTCAACTAAGTCATCTGTACAATAAAAAGGAACAATTTGAGAAAGCTTCGGAGTTTGCCCAGCTAGCCATTTCTTCCGCAAAGAAGAAAGGTGTGGACAGAGAAATTTTAATAATCCGAGCGCATTTATACGCAATTGAATCCGCTATCAATCTACAAAGCCCTAATTGCGCGATGACTAGCCTACAGTATTTAAGCCAATTACCTACTATAGACCATCATCCTCGTGAATTAGCAGTTCTTGAAATTTTGAAAGGCAGATTTTATGAGTTCATAGGTGATTCTAAAAAAGCCTTCCATTTTTATACCAATGCCTTAGAACGAGAAGAAAAATGGAGAGATTACACTCTCTTAAAAGATATTCAGCAAAAACGTATTATGTTAGCTGAAAAACTATGTAGCTTTGATGAACTAGCCAACATCCAGAAAAAGTATATCAATTTACTGCATGAAATTGAAGACAGTTGCTGGGTAAAGATAGCACTCGAATTGCAAATTCGTTTGCAAAGCTCTGCTAGTAAAACTAGCGAAAACGTGGATTACTTAACAGGTATTTATAACCGAAAGTATTTGGAAGAAACAACTAATCTATGGTTGGCCGAAGCAACATTAACTAAAAAATCCGTTGTGTGCTTGGTCTATGACATCGATAATTTAAAAGCGATGAATGACACATATGGCCATCTAATTGGCGATGAAGCGATTAAATTCGTAGCGCGTACTTCTATGAATGAAATTAGAAAAGAAGACGTACTTGCTCGATTCGGTGGTGATGAATTCGTTTTAGTAATACAAGACATTTCATTAGCAGACGCAATAAAGAAAGCTTCTGTACTCGCTAGAAAAATTGAGTCTTTGTCTACTTCTTCTACTGTGATACCCATTCCACTAACTATTAGCATAGGGCTTAGTGACAATAAAATGTGTAGTGAGCAATCTTTCAATGAATTGTTTCATTTAGCGGATCTCGCTCTATACAAAGCAAAAGAGAATGGCAAAAACCAAGTCGTCTCTTTCACATAACGTAAACATGATGCCTATAAATTGGGTTTCATGTTTTTTTGTTAATGAGAAGGTATAAATAATCGTACGCACTATTCAAAAAAGCCCACGCAGCAGTTACGCTGTGTGAGCTTTCCATATCTTAGTTCAATACTTTTACTTTTACATTTTTACGTCCCCATTCGTAGGCACGTGATTTATTTGGAATGAATACGTCGATTTTGTTCCCCTTGATTGCTCCGCCAGTATCTCCAGCGATAGCATATCCGTACCCTTCAACGTGAACTTTTGTTCCTAATTCGATAACTCGTGGATCTACTGCAATGACTTTCAAGTCAGGATTTTTACGTAAGTTCAATCCTGTTCTTGTAATACCTGAACAGCCATTACAATGTGCTGTATACGCTGTTGCACTTACCATAAGTTCTTTAGAGACATTCGCTCCATTTGAACGTGAAGGTGTGCTTTGTTTCTTCGGAGTGCTAGCAGCCACTTTAGAAGACTTTACTAAACGTAATTTTTGTTTTGGATAAATAACTGTCGATTTTAAGTTATTCCATTGTTTAATGTTTGAGACAGACACTTTATGTTGTTGTGAGATTTTATATAGTGTGTCACCTTTTTTAACTGTATGAACTGATGCTGCAGCAGACGTTTCGTTCATTCCGCTTGTGAATAGTGTGATGAACATGGCTACTGTCAATGCAAATACTAACTTCTTCAATACGCCACCCCTAATGATTTAATAGCTTTAGCTTACCAAGACTATATTACAAAAAGATTACAAACGTGAAACAATGCCGTGACATCAGCACGTCTTATGTTACAAATGGCAGGTTTCTGGTCAGATTTGTATGACAATTGGAGTCTTAAGACCTATAATTTATAGTACGTTTCGGTAGCTACGTACTTTTTCCAGTGTTAATTGGATAAAACGGGGTAGTAATAAAAACAGCATAAATATTTTCTATTAGAACTAGAACAAAGTCCATTGATGGATTCAAGTACACTAATAGATTCAGAGCCAATTGGCCAACATGACATTAAATGATGTCTTATGGTTTCTTTCCTCCTATATGAGGGAATGATTGAATGACCATAACTATTTATAGACGAGAGAGGTGCGTTAGATGCCAGTGACACGGAATCGTGACGATGTATCACGAGCGATTATACAATTGATTAAAGACGGTAATCTGGAATCCTTAAAAAAAGCAATTGGTGAACTAGAACCTGCGGAAGTCGCTGCTCAATATAAAAGATTGCCGCTAAAACGACATACTACATTTTTGGAAGTATTAGATAAAAAAACTTTAGTACACATGCTAGGGTACCTTTCGAAAAATGAACAATTACGCGCATTGGATTTAGTAGGACCAGTCCGTTCCACCGAACTACTGGAAGAAATGAAAGGTGAAGATCTATCTTATCTTTTGAGCGATCTTTCAGATAAACAAGTAGAGAAACTCATAGCGGATTTGCGACACGAGGAAAAAAGAAATATTCGACAGCGAAGAAAATATCCGAAATATTCCGCTGGACGTATTATGACGACACGGTATGTATGGATTCATCAATCCTATACCGTCGAGAAAGCGATTGAAAAGCTCAAGCATTATGAAGCATTTGCCCATTACTTGAATTACGTATATATCATTAATGATGAAAAGCAATTAATCGGTGTGCTTTCTTACCGAGATTTATTGCTCGCGCAGGCAGATAGCAATGTAACAGAAATCATGGAAACCGGCCTAGCCAAAGTACTCGATACAACGGATCAAGGCGATGTAGCCAAAATGATTGGACGATTTGATTTCGTATCGCTCCCCGTTGTCAACGAAGAGAATGTCTTAGTAGGAATTATTCGCACCGATGAAGTACTGGATTTAGTTGTTAGAGAGGCAAATAAAGATATTGAAATGCTTTTTGCTTCCGGTAAATCTATAGATTTTCATACAAAACCTGTCGTAGCAGCCTATCGTAGACTGCCTTGGCTGATTCTTTTATTATTGATCGGACTCGTTTCAGGCAGTATCATTTCCAAATTTGAAGCAACATTGGAAGCTGTTGTCGCGCTCGCTTTCTTCATGCCGATGATTGCCGGTATGACTGGTAATACAGGAACTCAATCTTTGGCCGTCGTTGTGCGTGGTTTAGTATCTGAAGATTTGGATATGAAAAAGTCCTTGCGCTTAGTCTTTAGAGAATTAATTGTCGGCGTTATACTAGGTGTCGTTTGTGGTGCCGCTATCGCTGTGATTGCGTATATATGGCAAGGCAGTTTTACACTTGGATTAGTAGTTGGTTCGTCTTTGGTCGCTACACTGATTATTGGAACAATTGCCGGGACTGTTATTCCGTTGATTCTCAATAAATTTAAAGTAGACCCTGCTGTAGCTTCTGGCCCTTTAATTACTACGATTAATGACATTCTGTCGTTACTGATTTATTTCGGAATAGCTACAATGTTTATTTCGAAATTAATGTAATTGAATTTTCAGACTCATTGGTATATAATCTGAACATTCAGCATATTATACTGTATTGAAAGGTTAGTGTAAGGTTATTGTAATTTATCTCATTTTCATGCCAAACACTACAGAAGTATGACATTCTTCACAGTTTGATGATTTGCGTTTATTGGGCTTTTGTTAGGTTATACTACTAGTAACAGCAATTGCACAAACGGATTTGGGTTGAAGTTTGGTGCAGCTGGGTTTGTGATAGCGAAGAAGTAAAGTCGAATCGTCTGTACCGCTTCGTCGAAGAGCGAGTACATACCAAAAAACTCCGCGGCCATGGGTTGACCGCGGAGTTTTTTTCATTTTACGCTCTTGTTAGTAGAGCAGGCTTTCTGTTTTTCATAGGGTTTGTCTGTTCGATTGCATAGCCAACATCCAGCAATAAGGCTTCCGAGAAGGCAGGTCCGATAATTTGTACACCTACAGGAAGGTCTCCCTTGAAACCACCCGGCACTGACAATGCAGGGTTACCTGTTAAGTTACTAGGCCCTGTAAAGCGTATAATATTGTCAATTAAGTCTACTTGCTTGCCATTTAAGTCCACTGTATCTTCGCCGATTTTGCTAGCTACTACAGGCAGTGTCGGTGCAATCAACACATCGACTTTCTGGAATACTTCATGGAATTCTTGCTTCAACTGACGACGTACTTGCTGTGCTTGAAGATAATCGACAGCAGACGGCAGTTCTCCCAGCTCGAATAGCATGCGGATATCATCACCGAAATCTTGCGGTCGCTTCAGCATGTCTTCGTGATGAATGGTTGACGCTTCTGAAAGTGACGTGACCAGCTCTGCCCACTCTGCATATTTAAGAGTTGGAATCTTAACCACTTCTACTCTCGCACCTTGATCGGTTAGCGCTTTAATCGTTCCCCGCACCACTTGATCTACATCGTTGTCTACTTCATTGAAGAAGTATTCTTCATTAACGCCAATAACTAAACCACTGACATCGCCCTTTATTCTCTCCAAATGTTGGCCTACAGGAGTATCGACTGAAGTTGGATCTTTTGCGTCGTATCCTGAAATAATATCCATCATTCCCGCTGCGTCTTTAATCGTCTTCGTCATTGGTCCGATATGATCGAGCGACCATGCCAAAGGATAGCATCCGTATTTACTGACTCGCCCATGTGTCGGCTTCAATCCGACGATGCCGCAAATTGATGACGGAATACGGATGGAGCCAGCCGTATCGGTACCTAATGACGCGACACTTGAACCGACCGCAACAGCAGCTCCCGAACCACCACTCGAACCGCCAGGAATTTTATCAGTATCCCAAGGATTTCTGACCGGTCCGTAGTGGGGGTTATTGTTCGTAATTCCCCAAGCATATTCGTGCATGCTGAGTTTACCGGTAAAGATCACACCCGCGTCTCGTAACTTACTGACTACAGTCGCATCGTCTTCCGGAATGAAATCCTTATGAATTTTAGAAGACATGGTCGTCACTTTACCTTTAAAATATAAATTATCTTTCAAGGCCATCGGAATTCCGTGATACATGCCTCGATAGTTTCCATTTTTGATCTCTTTCTCTGCTTCACGTGCCGCCTGTTCGGCTTCATCCCGGTAAATTGTCATATAGGCATTAATCGTATCCTGCGTTTCTTCTGCGTGATCAAGCACTGCCTTCGTCAGTTCAATTGGTGAAAGTGATCCACTTTCTAAAAGCGGTGCCAATTCCTCGACTGATTTCTGAATCAAATCTTTAGCCAATATGATCACCTCCGGGAATATTTCGAAGCCCGATATCCGCGTCCTCGATTTTTACACTCTCTAGCGTACCTCTTAACTTTTTCATCCCATTCCAGCGACTTTCCAGGATTTCCAAATGTTCTGGCTTAGCTTGAATCCCTTTGCTTTCCAATAGTTGCTGCACTGACAAAGACAATGCATTCACTCCTTCAGTTTGTATTTATCTTCATAGGATTCCCCTAGTGAGATCAAAACGAAAAAAGTTACTTTTACTATACAACTCTGTTGCTAAGTTCATATGACCGTCTATAGATTACCAGTCATTCGAATAATAATCAAATGATTTTGAATAGTTTTGTAATTATACACCATCCGACTTTATTCGATTTAACGCATAGGATGTTCTGAAATCATGTGAAAGACCGTTTATATTCAGTAAAAAAGGGAATTTGTGAAGGAGGAGGTGATGTCATATGCCATGGAGTAAAAATGATTATCCTGCTTCGCTGAAAAATCTGGATCCGGCAGTACGCAATAAAGCAATCGAAATAGCGAACGCTTTGTTACGTGAAAACTATTCCGATGAGCGTGCGATATCCATTGCAACTGCTCAAGCACACGAGTATGTACAAGGTAAAAGTGAAGGTCGTCCTCATTATGAAGTGAAACCACGTGAGGATGAATGGATTTTCAGTAAGGCCGGAAGTGATCATGTACTATTTAAAGAAGATACCAAGTCCGCATTACTTGAGAAAGCAAAAAAGTATGTGAACGAACATGAAGGTATTTTAAAGGTCTTTCATGCTGACGGATCACACGATAAAACATTATATGAATAAAATCAGTGCCTTTTCTCAAAAGGCACTGATTTTATTCATCTTCATTGTGTATAGGCGGATACGTCACTTCTCCATCGGCTGACACAACGGGTTTAGCTCCCCACTTGCCTACTTCATGATCTTCAATCAACGTTTTCTCTTTAGGTCCATCTATAATATGTTTTACGCTGATGCCATGTGTAGCGAGCCAATTACTAATCAACAAGCGATGGCATCTTGCTGGATGACGTTCGGAACAGCATATTGCAATGCGTTGGCCTGAGGCTTCCTTCATCAATTCCTCTATACCTTCTTCGAATTCGGATGTTAATGTGTAATCCGCGTAGTTGTGGAAGGATTGATTATTCCATCCTTCGTTGACTTCATTTTCAATAGTCTTAGATTTCCTTCTACGTCCACCTAATTTTCCGCAATGTCCATATGCAATACCGTGTGCCGGTAACCATTCACCCATTCGATCCTCGTGAAAATGCGGAAATTTACGGCTACCAGGAAATGCACGTACATCGACCAATTTCTCGATACCTGCATCATCCAATAATGTCAAAAACTCTTCTTTTGTATGCGTGGAATGTCCGACGGTGTAGATTTCCAAGAATACTCACTCCTTTTATAGCTATTATTCCCTAAGATTCATATTGATAACCTATCATTTAGTCTATTTTGTCTTGCCCAGTAGTGCATTAAACGCTAGTATTCGTTAGGTATTCCACAAGCTCTGAATGAAGAAGCCTCTTCACTCCCCTCTTATTTACTTAATCAATACTATTTAATTTTGCGCCCCACATGGTATTCTATAGTTACAAACATCTGTATCGGAGGTTCATCATGATTCGTATCCGTAGAGAAGATTTATTCATCCATCGAAAGAAAAACAAACCCTTTGTCAATCTCCACTTGAAAATGATTGGCTTGATCGGCGCGCTCTCTGTCACAATTATTCTGATCATTGGTGGATTTATGAGTTACTTCGTCACGGATACATTAGAAGCCCAAATTGGAGAAAGGGCTCTCAGTGTAGCAAAAAGTGTAGCTGTTATACCTGAAATTTCCCAGGCATTCGAATCGAATAATCCTTCTGCCATCATTCAGCCTATCGTACAGAAGATTCAAGCCCAGACAGACGCAGAATTTATCGTTGTGGGCAACCAACAAGAAATCCGTTATGCCCACCCGAGTCCTGATCGGATTGGCAAAAAAATGATCGGGGAAGATAATGAACGTGCGTTGCAAAATGGAGAATCTTATACCTCTACATCAACTGGGTCGTTAGGAAGCTCACTGCGTGCAAAGGCTCCGGTCTATTTAAACGGTGAAATTGTCGGTGTCGTCTCGGTCGGTTTCTTGGTTGATTCGATTGATTCAATCATTTGGGACTATAGCCGAGAAATTTGGCTCGTTCTCCTAGGCATTTGCACAGCTGCTATCATCGGCGCTGTATTCATTGCGAACTATATCAAGAACATGTTATTCGGATTAGAACCGGAAGAAATCTCGCATTTACTGTTTCAAAAAGAAACGATTTTGCATTCTATCCATGAAGGCATTATCGCGATCAATACAGATGGCCATATTACGATGGTCAACTCAGCTGCATTGAAGTTATTGACAGGTGGCGAACAGCAAGCAGACGACTGGATTGGTACACCTATTCATGAATGCTTCCCAAATTCTGATTTACCGTATGTACTAGAGCATGGTGAATCAGTCTTTGATCAGGAAAGGCTTTTTAGTAACCATATCGTCTATGTAAACAGTGTGCCGATTTTCTACGAACATGAATTGCTCGGTGCTGTCGCCACTTTCCGAAATAAAACCGAGATTGAGAATTTGACTAAAAAACTGGCACATATCCAACAATATGCCAACGCCTTGCGTTCACAAACACATGAATTTGCAAATAAACTGTATACGATCATGGGCCTAACTCAACTGAATAAAAAAGAGGAAGTGCTCGACTTCATCCAAGAAGAAACAAGCATCCAGCAACACTGGACAGACGCACTACTTGATACCATAGATGATCCCTATATTAGCGGATTGCTTGTCGGAAAGCTGAATCAAGCAAGTGAGTTGCAAATTAATATAACCGTCCAGCCTGACAGTCAATTACATTCCATACTTTCCGACGTAAACCGCCAAGCATTGCTGACGGCTATTGGAAATTTGCTTGATAATGCATTCGATGCTGTATATGACGAACGCGCCATTTCCCGGGACATATCGATTTCTTTTACTGATATCGGACAAAATCTGCTGTTTGAAATCGATGATGCAGGTCCAGGAATCGATGAAGCTTCGCTTGATAAAGTCTTATCCCACGGTTTCTCGACAAAAGAGGGAGCTGGAAGAGGTTTCGGTTTGGCTTTAACAAAGAACGCCATTGATGCAGCGAATGGCCAGCTGTCCATTGAACCGAGTGAATTGGGCGGTACATATTTTGTCGTTTCATTACCAAAAGATTACTAAAGGAGGGATCCCCATGATCAGTACTATACAAGTACTAATTGTAGAAGATGATTTCCGAGTCGCAAAGATTAATCGCCAACTAATCGAACAGATCACCGGCTATGAAGTCGTGACAGAAACGCGAACTGCCGCTGAGACTATCGATTTTTTGCAACAGGCAAAGACGCTACCCGATCTGGTTTTATTGGATGTGTACATACCCGACAGTCCGGGACTCGATTTATTTTGGCATCTACGAAGAGAATTCCCCACAATCGATATTATGCTGCTAACAGCTGCTAAAGAGACTAATATAATAGAGGAAGCACTCCATGGAGGCGTGTTGGATTATTTAATCAAACCTGTCGAGCCAGTGCGGTTTGCGGAAGCATTTAGACGGTACCGTTCAAGGAAAATATTGCTGTCATCTAAAAGTGAACTTTCCCAAGAAGATCTCGACCGCGTATTATTTGGCTCTGAGATGCAGCGGGATTCTACTTCTGACGCATTGCCAAAAGGTATCGACCGTCTGACGCTTGAAGTGATAGAAAATGTTTTGCTGCAAAGTCCTGCGGAAGGAATAACTGCTGTTCAAGTAGGTAAAGCAGCCGGTGTTAGCCGTTCTACTGCACGTCGATATCTAGAATACCTTGTATTGATTGAAGTAGTAGGAGCACAGCTGCATTATGGAGATGTCGGCAGACCTGAACGGACTTATAAAAAAATCTAAATACGCAACCGTGAACAAAATGAACAAAATACATAATATGAATTATATCGTTCTTATGTAAACAAGCTTTTTAGCGGCTTTTCGACATGGTACATTATGGACAGCTTAAGTGGAATTATTCAGACACTTCTATATTGTATCCGCTTACAGACTCTTTCATCATTTTATCCATTGGAGGGAAATCGCTATGTTAAGTATTATTGGAATACTGACGATCTTTATTATCGTCGCATTATTAATTAGTGGCCGGATCACACCGATTGTTGGGTTGGTCATTGTTCCGATCTTCGGTGCATTTTTCGCCGGATTCAACTTCAAGGAAGTCGGAGAATTTTTCAACAGCGGAATTGAGTCTGTTATTAGCGTTGTGATTATGTTCATCTTTGCGATTTTATTCTTTGGTGTTATGCAAGATGCCGGCGTATTCAACCCGCTAATTAATACGATGATTAAAATTTCACGAGGAAATGTAATTGCTGTTGCTATGGCGACGGTGGTAATCGCTGCTGTCGCACAGTTAGACGGCTCTGGCGCCTCTACATTCCTAATTACGATCCCTGCGCTTTTACCGCTTTACAAAAGGTTGAAAATGAATCCTTATTTACTGCTACTACTTGTCGGTACCTCAGCAAGTATCGTCAACATGGTTCCATGGGGCGGCCCGCTTGGACGGGCAGCAGCTGTACTCGGTGTCGATGTTACGGAATTATGGCGACCACTTATTAAAATTCAAGTCATCGGTCTCCTACTATTAATTGCCGTTGCGTTCATTCTCGGATTACGTGAAAAGCGAGTTATTGCTAAGAAAGTAGCTAGTGGGGATTTTGATGACAAATTGGATGAATTAGGAGAAGTGGAAGAGCAAAATGTAGAATCAGAAGGCACTTCCCTCCTCCGTCCAAACATGTTATGGATTAACGTGATTATTGCCGTAACTGTCATCGGCTTACTCGTTTGGGGAAAAGTACCTGCAGGCTTTATCTTCATGGTCGGATTCAGTATCGCACTTCCATTAAATTATCGCTCTGTGAATGAACAGATGGACCGTATTAAAGCGCACGCACCGAATGCTCTACTCATGGCGGCGATCATTCTAGCAGCCGGTTCGTTCCTCGGTATTTTGAATGGGACCAATATGTTAGATTCAATAGCGACCGATCTAGTGAAAGTATTGCCGGCAATCATTGTACCGTATTTGCACATCATCATCGGCCTATTCGGTGTTCCGTTTGATCTATTATTAAGTACGGATGCATATTACTTCGCATTACTACCGATTGTAGAGCAAGTCGTTTCCGGTTTCGGTGTTCCATCCGTTTCCATCGCCTACGCACTAATCGTTGGAAATATTATCGGAACATTCGTTAGCCCCTTCTCGCCTGCACTTTGGCTGGCATTGGGACTTGCGGGATTAGAAATGGGCAAGCATATCCGCTACTCATTTGTTATTATGTGGGGATTCAGTATCGTCTTATTCCTTATTACAATGGCAATGGGCGTTATTACGTTTTAAAATCTCTATTCTTTCCATATCGTTATTAGCATCATCAAGAAAAATAGGCTGTCGCGGAACGTCATGTAAATGATCTCCTCGACAGCCTATTTCTATTCATAACGCTATAATTAGCTAAAGAACGATTACTCCTGCTGTTTTTTAACGTTCTATTTCTAGTATAGGTTCATTGGGGTTCGACGTACCTGCCAATTCATCACGTATTAAATACGCCCCCAACATACTGTAGACCGTTCCGTTCCCGCCAAGACCAATCAAATAATAAATATTTCGTTCAAATGGATGGCGGCCAATGACTGGTAACTCATCCGTCGATTCACCAAACAATGCTGTCCACTCATACTCAAAATTGAACTGTTGATTAGGAAACAGCTCTTGCAATTGCTGTTGTAATTGCTTAAATTTCGTATCGATTTCTTTTTGTGAGCTCGGTAATGTATCCATATTTTGATCCAAGCCACCCGCCACGATGCGATGATCATCCGTCAATCGCATATACAAATAAGGACGTTTGGTTTCCCAAATCATCATTCGATTATGCCAGAATGATAAATCTTCTAGTGGCTGTGTTGCGATTGCATATGTAACTTTTACGTCTTTTTGGGGAATCTTCATACCTGGAGTCGGTGCATAACCAGTAGTGACCACAACGGATTTTGCCTGGAATTCTCCGTTCGTCGTTTTAATGAATACACGTTCTTCTGTATTTTGAATCCCGAGTACTTCGGTATGTTCAAATATATCCATGCCCTTTTCATATGCATACTGTATCGCACCCATACACAAACGCAAAGGATTCACTTCTGCATCCCCCGCCGTCACGATAGCGGCAGGTTGTGAAAACGGAAAGTGCGTTTTAATATCTTCAGACTCCCAAAACTCGACCGGAAAATCATACTTTTGCAACACAGCAAACTCTTTACGCAATCTCACTACATCTTCTTCCGTGCTGGCATAATACAAACTTTCACGTGTGTGGAACTGGACATCAAATGGTGCATGTTCCGCAACGTCTTGCAAATGGATCATTGCTTCTTTACACGCTCGATAAAATTCCACAGCTTTCTCTTCGCCAATTTGCTCCATTAATTCATGCAGCATAATATCATTAGAGAACTGCAGTAAACCAGTATTTGCGGCAGTACTTCCCCCACCTACTTCTTCTTGTTCAATCAACACGATCGAATACCCTTCATTCACTAATATATATGAAGTCAGCGCACCCGACATTCCGCCGCCTACTATTGCTACATCATATAGATCTTGACGTTTCACTTCTGCAAATCCTTTTCTTGTAAAAGTCGACTCCCAATATAATGACCCCGTATGTAACTTCATGAGTAGCAATCCCCTTTTTTATTTTATTTACCCTGAAAGACTGCTCCTATAAACATAGACAAAAAAGGTGCTCAATTAGTAACTGAGCACCTTTTCCTTTATCCTCTGAACGGCCACCAAACACCGCGTCCGAACGAAATCGTAATGGCTGGGATTAACAATGGCAAAATAATTAAACCATAGAGCAGTAATCCCAAAATAACAATCGTTGCGATCTGCATGAGGCTCAAGACGCCTGAAGGCATCATAGCACCGAATGTTCCTGCCAAAATAACAGCTGCCGTAATAATAACAGTACCCATTTTCGCCATAGAATACATCAATGCTTCTCTGACCTTCATACCTCCAATACTCTCTTCGCGGAAACGATCGAGTAAGAAGATAGAGTAATCTACGCCAAGCGCAATCAGCATGATAAATCCGAAGAATGGAACGGCCCAACTGATTCCGTCATAACCAAGACCATTGACGAAGATCAATTCCGTAATAGATATCGCCGTGTAATATGTCAGCAATAATGAACCGATCATATACAATGGCATGATAGCAGAACGGAATAAGACGAAGAGAATGATGAATAACCCGATTAACATAACGGTAACTGTACGTGTAAAGTCAGCCGATGAAATATCATTCAAGTCCGAGTTCATGCTTGAAATACCGCTGAAGGCTATATCTGCATCTTCAAATGGTGTACCGATGACCGAGCGCTTCACAGTATCTTTAATATCTTTCACCGTTGAAATGGCTTCACGTGAATAAGGATTTTCCTTCAAGATCACTTCCATCAAAATTCCTTTTTCGTCATCGAATGTGTAGCGGTCAATGACTGGTGCAAACTCCTCACTATTAAGTGTTCCTTTAGGAATGAATAAACCCGTGTCGCGCACACTTTTCGTATCCGCCATATCGCCAAGCATATCCGCAATTTCTTGAAGACCTGTCGTCACTTCAGCCAAACCGTCTTTGGATGCTTTGACACCGCTGCCTAGCTGCTTCAAACCACTTTTTAATTGTCCGATTTGCGAACCACTTTGGTTGATCTGAGAACCAGCTCCTGCAATGCCTTTACTGACCTTTTCCAATTCTTTACCTAGTGCATCCAACCCCCCAGCTGCTTGTGCGGCAGGAAGACCTTGTTGGAGGCCGCCAGAAATTTGCGCTAACTGACCATTGATCTGCTCAATACCATTTGCAGCTTGGATTAAGCCGCTGCCCGTTCCGCCAGAAGGCAATTGATTAGCTGCGTCGCGTAAATTATACTGCACTGTCGCCAAACCTAAACGAATTTCCTGTATGCCATCATTCGCTTGTTTTAAACCGTCTGCCATCAAACCGATTTGATGGTCTACATATAAGTCTTCCAATAATTCACCAGTCGGTCGTGTAACGGTACGAACACTTTTGACACCTTCCACTTTCTCTAAGTCTCGGGCAATCGCTTCTAAATAGGTGATATCCCCTTCTTTCACGATTGAAGAGTCTTTCTTTAACAGTACTTGTACGGGTAGTGAATCCCCTTCACCAAAAGCATCCGAAATTAGATTTAACCCCTTGACAGACTCTTTGCTACTATCAATTTCATCCACCGTATTGAATGATAGATCATTGTCATACGTCAATAATAGCGGAATTGTGATGATGGCTACGATGACCATGGAAAGTAGTGGGCGCATAACGGATAATTTACTGAATGCAATCCACAATTTACTATCCTTATGCGAAGCCGCGCCTTTTGCAGGCCAGAATAATTTGTCTTTTAAAATGGACATCAACAGCGGCACGACAGTGAATAGAACGAACATCAACACCGCAATCCCTACCGCTACTGCGACTGCCGATTTAAATATCGGGAAGTCCGCAAATCCGATTGCCGCGAAACCGATAAACACCGCAAGTGCACTGATGAATAGTGTGCGTCCAGCTGTTCTATACGTGTTGATAATTGCTTCTTCTACTTCATGTCCAGCTAGTAATTCTTCTTTATACCGACTTAATAACAGAATACAATAATCTGTTCCAAGACCGAATAATATCGCGACTAAAAATATTTGGGTATAGTTCGAAACCGGGAACCCAAACCAGTCGATGAAGAACGCTACAAATGACTGACTTAATAAGTAAGCGATTCCTACTGCGACTAACGGAACGAATGGTGTGATAATCGAGCGAAACACAATGAGTAATAAAGCAAAAATCAACACCACCGTAATAATCTCTGTCTTTTTTAGTCCTTCTTGCGCACTTTCATTTACGTCATTATTGATAATTACTTCGCCTGTCATATACACTTTGTCTTCTGTAGATACGATATCTCTTTTTATTTTTTTAGCCAATTGAATAATTTCATCATCTGTACCGTCTACCACTATGGGGAGCAATACAGTTTTTTGATCTTTAGAAACGAGCTGATCTTTCATTTCTTCACTTTCAAACGGATCTAAAACCTCCGTTACAATGTTACTGGCATCTCGAATTTCTTTGGCAATTGCGGAAATTTCCTGTTTTTTTGCTTTGTCTGCCGGTTTTTCAAGATCATAGACGAGCGAAATGGTTTCATCCGCTTGTCCCGCATCTTCTAGCATTTTTGCAGCCTTCTGGGAATCTGCCGAATCTAGCAATTGGAAAGAACCTGCTTTTTCCGCCTGCTTTGCCAAGTCAGGTGCTAGTATAAATAAAACAGCAGTCAGTATCACGATACCGATCGCAATAGGCCATTTGAATTTTAAAATCGTTTTCACGCCTTATCTCTCCTTTGTGACTAAAATTGATTTCAGCTTACGGAATGTCTTGATGAATTGTTCAAGCTCCTGTTCATCGATTTGATCTTTCAACAAGTTTTCGATGCTTTCATTTATTGCAGCATTTGAAATCGATAGTACTTCATGTCCTTTTTCGGTTAGTGATATTCGATTCATCCGCTGATCTTTCACGTCTTTTTCAGACTGTACAAGATCTTTTTCGACTAGTTTTTTGAGACGACTCGAAATGGCACTTTTATGTACGCCTTGAATCTCCGCCAGTTGTCCACTGGATAGCTGACCGTAGGCAGATAGTATTTTCAGTACGTGAATTTGTTCTGGTGAGTAATCTTTCCATATTGGAACGTCCAAGTTTTTCACGACATGCTCTGTACCGTAGATCATGACTTCTTCAAATAGTTCTACTGCTTCTTGAAGCTGATTTCTCAAAGTAGTCCACCCCCTAAACCAATAATGAATAGTTTAGGGGGTGGACTAAATAAAGTCAACTAGTTCAGACGTGTTTTATGGAATTTTTATTGATTGCTAGTTATGGAAAGAATACACAACGAAAAAGCCAACCTACGAAATAGTTATTCGCAGACTGACTTTTTATCGGTATAGTGTATTAAATAATGAAATAGGCGATGACGGATAATAGTATGGATGTGACTGTCATAGCGGCAAGTGGACGCATCGCGCGGTCTTTTACATCACGTAGACTGACGTTTAGACCAAGCCCAACCATGGCTGCTGTTAGTAACCATGTGGTCAGTGTAAAGACGCCTTCCATTGCGTAATCTGAGACAGGTATGGATTGACCGAACACATAGCTTCCTAAAATACTTAGAATGATAAAGCCGACGAGGAACCATGGAAATTCAATTTTAGCGCCCGTTTCGTCTGCATGCTTACGTTTCATGATAGCAATGAAGATGAAGCATAGTGGCACCAATAGAAATACTCGACCAAGTTTAGCCAATAAGGCAATCGCTAAGCCATCTTCTCCTGCCGGTGCACCCGCTAAAGCTACATGCGCAACTTCATGCAAACTGATACCTGCCCACATTCCGTACTCGATTGAATCGAGTGGAAGAATGGGTCGTAAAATCGTGTAACCAATCGCAAACACTGTACCCATTAAGGCAATGATTCCTACACCTATTGCCGTGTCCTCATCTTTTGCTTTAATAATCGGTGCCACTGCTGCAATGGCCGCCGCACCGCAGACTCCTGTCCCGACACCTAAAAGCAGGGAGATGTTTTTATCTGCTTTAAAAACTTTGGCGAGCCAAATGGTCATGAATATCGCGAAAATGATTACACCTACATCTCGAGCAAGTAAGCCGAGCCCGTCGCTTAAGACGGTATTTATATTTAATTTCAAACCGTATAAAATAATGGCTGTGCGAAGTAAATGCTTGGACGAGAAAGCAATTCCACTTCGAATCATTTCAGGATAGCCAAAAAAATGACGGTATGCTACCGCGATTATGATTGCGCAGGCCATTTGTCCGATCTGATCGAAACCTGGTACTTTTGCTAATACATACCCTATAAATGCAATAAAAAATGTAAAAGCTATTCCACCGGTCCATGTTTTCCATTTAGATGGATGTTGTAGTGCATGCTGTTCTGGAGTCATATTCGAATAAATCATGATGACACCCCCTAGTACTAGTATAGAAAACAGCTGGCTATAAGAGAAATAACTATTTATAATAGCTATGATAAGTAAATCCATATACACGGAAAGGAGTTGCCTCGTCATCGATCAACAACTGCAAGTATTCATTGAGGTAGCCGAGCAAAAGAACTTCTCTAGAGCAGCAGAAGAACTGCATATGACACAACCTGCTGTCAGTCAGTATATTCGTTCTTTCGAAGAATCCATTGGTGTACGATTGCTTGAGCGAACGAATAAATACGTACGACTCAACCAAGCTGGAGAAATTGTCTATCATCACGCAAAAGAAATCGCGGGCTTGTATTCAAAAATGCAAAACTTAGTAGATGACTTGGGCAATAAAGCTAGCGGTCCTCTCACTATTGGGGCCAGCTATACTTTCGGCGAATACGTCTTGCCTCATATTCTGTCTAAACTTGTCACAGACTACCCGGCGATTGAACCACAAGTCACAATTGGAAATACAGCAGACATCGCGGAGTTAGTCATTACTCACCAACTCGACATCGGCTTGATCGAAGGACATTTCAAGGAAGCCGCACCGCTTCAAAATGAAGATTTTGCAGAAGATGAAATGTATATCGTCACTTCTAGCAATCATCCACTAACTCAGAAAAAAGGACGACAGTCGATCACTGCACTAGAAGATGAAATCTGGCTATTGCGCGAAGAAGGTTCAGGCACACGAGAAGCCGCAGAATTATTCTTTTCCCAGTCTGGATTTTATCCGAAGCGCATTATGCAATTCAGCAGTACGCAACCGATTAAGGAATCTGTCGAAGCGGGACTTGGCGTAAGCTTGCTATCACAGTGGGCGATACAAAAGGAATTGCGTTATGGGGATTTGAAGACGCTATCGATAAAAGGAACGCCATTCAAGCGGCATTTCTCTATCGTGACGAACTCGCCTTTTCAAACGAAGGCGTTGCAAGTGTTTATTGAGTTGTTAAAGAATAGTGAAGAGTTGACGGTTTTGAATATCAGGACCACATCGTAACATTCATTTCTGAGTGAAGGATTGGTGGATCGTTTACGTAAGTCACTGCATTTGCTCTCGCATTTTCATAGCAAAAAGAAATGCAGACACTTACATATCAGAAACTGTACTGCGTAAAACAGTCCCAAAAAAGAGAATAAAGCTTTCAATTCAAAAAAGCAGAAGTGGACTATGCCACTTCTGCTGATTACACAATTAAATTACGATAATTTGAATCGATCGACTACACTTCGCAATTCCCCAGCGATCTCATTCACTTGATTTGTAGAATCTGCTACTTGTTCCAATTCACTCTGTTGTGCGGCAGCTGACGCACTCACTTCTTCAGAAGATGCAGCCGTCTGCTCCGAAATGGCAGAGACGTTTTGGATGGCAAGAATGGCTTCATCTTTATATTCCATCATTTCGGCAAGTTTCTCGGATAACTCCGTGATGGATTGGCGAATTTGGTCAATGATGTCCGCGTTCTGTACGAATGATTCTTCCGTATCTGTAACGGACTGATTTTGACCGTCCATGGATTTCATGTTTAATTCAATGACGTCAACTGTCTGCTGTGATTCTGACAAGATTTCTTTCACGGTTTCTTGAATTACTTCAGTTTCTCTGCGGGACTGTTCCGCTAGCTGACGTACTTCATTCGCAACAACCGCAAATCCTTTACCACTATCACCCGCTCGAGCCGCTTCAATGCTTGCATTAAGCGCTAGAAGATTTGTGCTTGCAGTAATGCCATGCAATGTTTCAATGACTTGATTAATAGATGATATTTTAGTAGTCAATGTTTGGATTTGAAGCTGTACTTTTTTATTCATTTCATTTGCTGTCGTGTTATGAACACGTAGACTTTTCACTTCCGACATGCCATTTTCAGCAGACTTAGAAGCGTCTGTAGATAACTGATTCATTGTCATGAACATTGTGTGGATATGATCCATACGGTCTGCTAAATCAGAAATTCGTTGGCTCGTTACTTCCGTATCTTCGGATTGTTTAGAAGCGCCTTGTGCAATTTCATCTGTCGCTACTGACACTTCTTGATTCGCGGCAACTAGCTCCTCGAAAGCATGCGTAACCTGCGAGGATGACGCACTCAACTGACTCGAAGACAGTTGCACGGTTTGTAACGCCGCATTCGTCTGGCGCAACATATCGTTGTAAGCAAGTGTTACTAATCCTATCTCATCGTGACGGATTTTCTGTTCATCTACCATCATCGTCAAGTCACCTGCAGCAGCGGTTTGCATAGATTGCTGTAGGGTTTTCAACGGCCTCAACAGTCGATAAATGAAGATCGTGGATGCGCTTGACATCAGCAACATAATTACGATTGCAGATATAATTGTAATCCACAAAATAGCGGTGAATGTTTCCAAAATCTCAGATTTCGGTGTAACAGTTTGTACTGACCATTTCTCATTGATTCCTTTTAAGTTGATTGGAGAGAAGGCATTAAATGCTTGTTCACCTAGACTCTGAGAATCTACATACATACTTGCCAATTCACCTTGATCAATATGTACTTTAGCAGCATTCCAATCGATTGCATCTGCCATATTGCTATTGTTTAGTTCAGGCTTTAGACTGTTCGCCGTAATATATCCAGCGTCTGTAATAATAGAAGCATAGCCGCCTTTTGGTTGAATCGTCTTCACCATATCAGTCAAGAAATCTATGGATATATCTGTAGTTAACAAACCAAAATAATTTCCTGATGCATCTACCATCGGAACGGAAATAGTAGTCATGAGAATGGTTTTACCATTTGTTTCGTAAGAGTAAGGTTCTGTTAAAATCGCACGTGCTTCATTTTTCGGAACGGTATACCAACTATTCGCTGTTGAATCATCCATACCACTTAATGGTTCTACATCAGTAGTATTGTCTTGCTTAAAGATATATGGAATGAATTGCTGATTTTCATCTAGCAAGTTCTTTGGTATGACTTCCCCTTCAGCGAATGCGGACTGATTAATGACTGCCGCCATTCCAGTAGCATCCTCATTTTTCTTCAAATTGTTTTTAATGATCCGAATAATTTCCTCCGGTTTCATATCACCTGTCGCTTGTAATGTTTCCAATATGTGACTTGTAGTGCGTAACATGTCATTCGTTTCATTGAATTTCGCACTAAGAATGAGTGAATTTTTATTTGCACTTTCCAACGCAAATTCCTCAGCATCTTTAATGCTTTGCTTATGTAACATGAAACTAGTAACAACTGAGTATACCAAAAATAGTGATAAAAATAATACGATAATTAGTCTTGAAAGTTTCATCGCAATACTTGCAGACTTCTTCACTTCATATGCCCTCCTAGTAAATTTTGATCAGATCTTTATTATACCTTTAGTCCTTATCAAAAGTATACATTTTCATCTGAAAGTCATAGAAAAAACCTTGTCGAGTAGACAAGGTTTAGGATTCGAGATAGTTAACGTCTTTCGATAGGCGTTAATAAATTAGTTAGTTCTTTCGGTCATTTGACGCCAAATGGAGCCTTTCGCCTCTTCGCCTACTTCAATTCTAGCGATCGCCATACGGACTTGCAGTTTCACTTCAAATTCATTATCGTCTTCTGCTTCGTGCAGTGCGGGTAATGCTCGTTCTGTTCCGGATTCATAGAGGAACATAGCAGCACGCCAACGAACCAACTTGTTTTTATCTTGCAATAAACGGATTGCAGCTGATTCGAAACCAACATAGCCAAGGTCACTCATACAGTCTGCAGCTGTACGACGAACCGCCCAACTTTTATCTTCAAGTGCTTTTTCGATAAACGGGATGACGGTTTCATCCTCGATCATTCCAAGGTACACTGTAGCCAATCTGCGGATAGACATCTTCTCATCTTCAAGTGCAAGCGTTAGGACTGGATAATCCGAAACGTCTGGATCTGGCATTTGATCCAATAAGCGGAAGCGCGTTTCCCATTCTGGAACAGTAAATTCCGCCAGTGTCACTTTCTTTCCACGAACTTTTGCTTCTTCGTCTGCCTTTTCCGCTTTTTCCACAAGCTCATGCAAGCGTGTTTCAGGATACGCGGCTTCAAGTTCTTGTACAACTTGCTCGCCCACTTCCTGCAATTCTCCATAACGAATTCCGTAATCTACCCATTTCCGCAGTAAAATGTAGTTTTCCACTTCAGAATGGTGAACGGTTTCCATAGCTTGGATGAAACGTTCACTTAAGCCAAATCGAGACTCCTCATCACTATTGAACACTTTCACTTGCAACGGAATCTCTTTATAGGTCTGTACATGAACGTAGACTTCACCGAAATGCTCGTCTATTTTTTGCTCTTTTGCTTGATCAAGTGACTCGCCGTCTTCATTTAAAACTGATCGTACTTCGGCAAGGATGGATTCCCACGCAACATTTCCAATTCTCTCCACTGCCATAAAATCTAATACGTGATAGATTCCCTTAATTCCTTGTATAGCCAAAAGAGAACGAATCGGCTCAGGTGCTTGCGCTTCATCTTTTTTCTTATAGTTATGACTTACTCCATCAGGCAAAGGAGTATCTAAAATAATTTTCATAGAATTTGGACTCGGTGTCGGTTCAATCGATTTGATTTTCAAGAAAACTCTCCTCCAATATAATTAATCGGCTAATTCCTGTAAATAAGACCAGCGCTCGACAAGTTCCTCGTATTGTTGGTTCAGCGTTACGAGTTCTTCATCTAGTTGACGGAGCTGATCATA
Source organism: Sporosarcina sp. P34 (assembly GCF_002743375.1). Taxonomy (GTDB): domain Bacteria; phylum Bacillota; class Bacilli; order Bacillales_A; family Planococcaceae; genus Sporosarcina. The sequence continues at coordinate 56,789 of NZ_PDZC01000011.1, read as the reverse complement.
GTCTGAGCCCGTAGTCGTCATTTTTTGTTGTACCGCGGCTATTTTTTCTTCTATTCCTTCTATATCCGTTTCAATAGTTTCCCACTGACGTTTTTCCGCGTATGTCATTTTCTTTTTAGCTTCTTTAACTTCTGGAGCCGGTGTCGGAGCAACAACCGCAACTTTAGCTTGTGACTTCTCGTCTTTTGTATTCTTTTCTTCAAGATAATCTGAATACAGACCAAGACGTACATCGATTTCGCCTGAACCATCTAGTATCCATAGCTTACGTGAAATTCGATCCAAGAAGAAACGGTCGTGGGAAATCGTCACAACTACTCCAGCGAACGTATCAATAAACGACTCCAAAACGGATAACGTTTCAAGATCCAAGTCATTCGTCGGCTCATCCAGCAGCAATACGTTCGGCTGTTCCATTAATAATTTCAATAAATATAGACGTTTACGTTCCCCACCTGATAATTTTCCGATTGGCGTACCGTGTGCGGAGGAAGGAAATAAGAATCTCTCCAACATTTGTGTCGCAGACAATCGCTCTCCATCTCCTGATTCAATGTCATTGGATGTCTCACGAATATACTCAATGATCCGCTGGTTTTCATTCATTGGTGGCAAATGTTGATGGAAATGAGCAATCTTTACGGTAGAGCCTATATCGACTTCACCGGTGTCCGGCATAGTTGTCCCATCCAACATTTGAAGAAGTGTCGTCTTCCCTACACCATTCGGTCCGATAATCGCAATACGTTCTTTCGCTTGTAGAATAGCGGAAAAACCATTCAATATCACTTTATCGTCAAATCTTTTCGTAATATTGTTGATTTCCAACACTTTTTTCCCAAGACGTGTCGTTTGCAAATCCATTTCAAAGTCCAATGACTCATCAGTCCGCTTCACTTTCGCTTGAAGTTCATCAAAACGGTCAATACGCGCTTTCTGTTTCGTCGAACGTGCTTTAGCACCGCGGCGAATCCATTTCAATTCACTGCGGTAACGATTACGGTCTTTTTGATCCGAAGCAGCCGACATCTCTTCACGTAGTGCTTTTGACTCCAAATAATCTGCGTAATTTCCAGTATGCGAATAAAGTGTTTTATCCGCTAACTCGTAAATATGTGTAGCGACTTGATCCAAGAAATACCGATCGTGTGTAACAAATAATATGGCTCCTTGAACATTTTGCAAGAAGTCTTGCAACCACTGAATCGATGCGACATCCAAATGGTTCGTCGGCTCGTCCAACAACAATAAATCCGCTGGTTCGATTAATACTTTAGCGAGAGCCACACGCTTCAGTTGACCGCCCGATAGTTCGCCCATCTTCTTATCGAATGTCTCGATACCTAGCTTCATTAATATAGTACGTGCTAAGGCATTCAAATCCCAGCCGCCCGTTGAATCCATTTCATTTTGATAAAAAGAATATCGTTCTTGATACTCCTCATTTAAAGGATCTTCGGTTAGTAATTGCAATGCATGCTCGTAATGTAGATTTGTACGAATAACAGGTGCATCACTTTCGAATACTGCTTCCATCACGGTTAAGTCCGGATTGACAATCGGTTCTTGAGGCAAGTATGCCACACGGAACTTATTTGGATGATCCATTGTCACCGTATCCGCACTTCCCTGCCCTGAAATTATGGAAAGTAACGTAGATTTTCCCGTGCCGTTAATCCCGATCAAGCCAATCTTATCTCCACTTTTTAAATTAAATGCTACATCTTTAAAAAGTGTTTTTTCTCCAACTGTTTTAGTTAATTTTTCTACCACTAAATGACTCATCCTGGCACATCCTATTCTTAAATGGCTTCTAATGTTAGTATAGCTGAAATACAGGCAAGTTGAAAACATGCGCGTTTGCGTACTATGTATGGTGGTGGTTGATGGTTACTGAAAGTGAGTGGAGTGTAACATGGAGAGGTGTTTTGCGAGCCATTGTAAGTGAAGAATCCATTGGCCCCACTTTGGGTCAGGTAGATGACTTTCGCAAGAAGCTACAGACAGGATGTTAGCCTGTCTATGCCCATTGCTTTGCCTAAAATTCGTTATCAGTACTTTCAATTCGTTGATTTTCTTTCAGGTAGGTCAAGCGCTGTTCCAACACTTCTACCCATTAGACCCAAATTGTTAGAAACCTCATCTAGACTTCGTTTGATTCATGCCCGCGAGTTTCTTCACCAACTGCTCCAACAACACTGGCATTTCCCTGAAAGCACTATCGATATGCAGCCGCTCCGTCTTTTGATGCGCATCCTTACCAAACGGCCCCACATTCAACACCGGTGCAGTGAGCTTGCGCATATCCTCAAACGGAATCGAATACGTCGCACCATAGACGGGCGTATTCTCTGCGAACGCCTTCCAATGATCCTCTTCATCCTTATACTGCACATAACTCAAATCACAAATTCCATTGAAATAATGTACTTGTTCAATTGTTAGATCAAATACTTGCGCACGCTCTTGCACAAACGCAATCGATTCCTTCACAAGGGGATCGTCAGACGAGTTAACAGCCGGATAATAAGGAGGAGCATAGAATAGGACGGCCGCTGGACCCAATTCCTGGCACGCCATCATGAGCGTATCGACAATACGTATGCATTGCTCACGGTCATCCCATTCTTCTTGCAACAGCACTTCCTGTTTCAATCTGTTCACTTCGTTTTTGCCTAACTGATCTTCAGCGTATGTTAATAACTCTTCAAAACGCAGTACACGAATATCTCCTAGCGGCACTGCCGATTCACGTGCACACACTGCTTTATACTGTTCAGTACACTGTGCCATCGCTTCTTTTGCCACTTGTTCAAATAAATTCATGATCTCAGCGGCTGTCCGCTTGAATAGAAATACATTATATAACGCAGCTGCTCGCTGTGGCGTTTGTGTAGAGTACTGGATTTTCAAATCTTTTTGGTGCAATGTGACGGGAAGTGGTGTTGATTCGTTCTGCTCTAGTTCACGGAATATAGGATTCCATTCCATCTTTTGTGTCAAAAAAGACGCCATATAATCTGCAGTAATCCCCTTTAAAGGTTCACCCACATGCGTTTCTTTTCCATAAAATAATGCGGCTGGCATAATTTTTCCGATTGTCCCGGAGTAAATATATTCTTTCGTATCCGCAGGTCCTTGTGAAAATGAAGGCTCTCCGTTCAAGAATAATTTAAAGCGATGCCCTTCTTGTTCTTGCAGACGTACAAGCTCCTTAACAGCAGCACGCATCCCCGCTGAGTTCACTTCTTCATCTGGTACTGTACACAATAATAAATTAATAGGCCAATTCTCCATACTTGCCCGTTCGATCAACTGTATATGCAAAGCCAACCCCATCTTCATATCCATCGTACCTCGGCCGAATAGATATTTTCCTGATTCTAAATCAAGGCGCGCAGCTTCAGGCAACGTATCTTTATTTTCCAACAACTTTTTCGTCAATTCTTCCGGATGAAACGCTAGTGGTTCAAGTGCTCCGTATTCATCCGTTTGTACAGTATCAAAATGACTGATTAACACAATCGTATCTGTTGCATCAGGATGTTCATAAAGGGCATGCACGACTTGCCGCCCGAGACCCGCATCTAGAAGTGTAATATTGTCAGCATGCTCAGTGAAATATTCCAGTTCGCTCAACTTATTTTGTAGCTTCCAGGAAAAGAAACGCTCTCCTTCCGTTAACGTACGACTATCCCAACTTACTAGTTCACAAAGCAATGCACGCAGCTTTTCAGGGGTATCAAAACGGTATCGATTCATTCCATCTCCTCCTTCACGGTTAAGTAGTGTATAGCTGATTCAAAGTAAAATGAGAAAAAGGCTGGGACAAAACCTCAAAAGGTATGAAGGAGAATACACCCTCATACCTTTTTTAATTCACTGAAACTTATTTGAAACGTTTAATTAATTAGTAATCAAGAGTGTACCGAAGCGGAAAAAGGCCGACTCCTGCGGGATTCAGCGCGAATGTTGAGACCCCGCAGGAGCACCAGCGACGAGGAGGCTCAAGCGCGCCCCGCGGAAAGCGTGCCTTTTGTAGCGTAGGGGAACGGACTTTTTTTAAAGTTACACCATAGCCTCATTTATGATTTAGACGTTGATACTAGCGGTACGCGAGCCGACTTCACTTGCTCTACTGTCCGTTTCAACTGTCGTAGATGACGTTTTTCGTGGAACCCTACGAATCGGAACCATTGAATTAACGGCACGTTTCCAAAAATCGGATGCTTGAGTGATTTACAGCGAAGTTCTGTAATAGTGGCAGATTCATAGATATCCAGCAAATAATTTCTGGATGCATGCAACTTCTCTTTAACCTCTGGAATAGAAAGATGCATATCTGTTGGTTGTGTATATTCCGGTAAATATGCCTTTACTAATGGACTAGCCGATACACTGATCGGTTTTTTGAAGACACGTAAACTCTCAGGATTTTTCAATTCTTGGGCGATGTTAGTAGCAACTCGACATTCCATTAAGGCTAAATGTTCTACAATTTGTTTGGGTGACCAGCCGCCATGCGATGGTGTTCCGTTAAATTCCTCATCTGTTAAGCCATCAATCAACTGCAAGATGCGTTTACGGACCTTTATATTCTCTCCAAAAACCATCAACATCTACCTCCATTTTTCCTCGTAATCCATTCTATTGCCATAGCATACGCCTTTTGTTCAGAAATTTAAAGGGAGAACGGTTAGATTTTTCGTAATGCCTATCAATGGTGACAGACGAGTGCCAGTCAAGCTTGATATAAAAGGATTTCTTCCTGTTTCAATCTGCAAGATTTTCTACATCTTTTACTAGTTCTTGCGCAGTCAGCTAGCGAGTGTGCCGTTAAATTTATCTCTTGCGCTTGTCGTATCCATAACCTGTACACGCACGTAAAGTATTTGAACCTTATTGTGATAACAAAAATCATCCCCACCTTATAAAGGAAACTTGTCCGCTTGCGCAGCCGATTACCGTAATCCTACATAGTATTTTACTAGCCATATGCCGTTACATATCCCATTTCCATATAGACTGCTTGCTGACTGAAAAGTTACACTTTGTGCTAAAGTATTTACATCGACTCGTTAAACAGTATAATGAATAAATATACATCAACAAGATTATGTGCAAGGAGAGAAATACCTTGAAAAAATATACAGCTAGCACTTGGCTAGTATTCTTAATCCCGTCTATACTCGGCGTTATATTATTCATGATTCCACTACCCTTTACAGCGGGTTGGAAAGTACCAATTGCCAAATTGGCGGATTTATTGTCAGGCTCATTGGAACCAATTATTCCACAACTTATGATGTGTTTGATCATTGTGTCTGCACTCGGATCCATACTCTATCTATTTGTTAAAAAAGATCCAAACAGACCTTCATTCTTTACAAACTTATTCAAAGTTACACCGTTTTGGACGATTACCCGTATTATAGGGGCTATCTTCGCCATCATGGTCGTCTATAAATTAGGTCCTGAAGCGATTTGGAGCGAGAATACAGGCGGGTTGCTACTTGCAGGTGATGGACTCGTTTCCTTCTTGTTCAGTATCTTCTTCTTCGCAGGTCTACTGCTTCCTTTATTACTGAACTTCGGATTGCTCGAATTCTTCGGTACGTTAATGGTAAAGGTTATGCGACCTTTATTTAAATTACCTGGACGTTCTTCCATTGATGCACTGGCTTCATGGATTGGAGACGGAACAATTGGTGTCTTACTGACAAGTAAACAATACGAAGATGGTCACTATACACAGCGTGAAGCAGCGATTATTTCGACTACATTCTCTGTTGTGTCGATTACATTTACGCTCGTCATTATTGACAAAGTCGGTCTTGGAAACTACTTCTTACCATTTTATGCGACGGTTCTGTTCACAGGGGTGATTCTTGCCTTAATTATGCCAAGAATCTATCCATTACGTTCTATTAAGAATACGTATATTGACGATCGTGAATATTCCGAAGAGGACGAAAAACTGCCTGCCGGAACAAGCGTCTTCAAACTAGGACTCACTAGCGCACTTGATACAGCTTCAAAACAACGCTCTGTTGTGAAGACAGTTCGCGCAGGAATGCAGAACGTGCTTGACATGTGGTTCGGCGTCGCGCCAGTCGTTATGGCTTTCGGGACGGTTGCTTTAGTAATGGCTGAGTATACGAGTATATTCCGTATTCTAGGCAAGCCGTTCGAATACATCTTGAATGTCTTACAGATACCCGAGGCTGCAGAAGCCGCACAGACGATGGTCGTCGGATTCGCGGACATGTTCTTGCCCGTTATTTTAGCGGAAGGTGTCATTACATCGCCTATTACACTATTTACGATTGCAGCTGTTTCCGTAATTCAGCTAATTTACATGTCCGAAGTCGGTGGTTTGATCTTAGGTACAAAAATTCCTTTGAATATTTTCGACTTACTCATCATTTTCTTGCTGCGGACAATCATTGCTTTGCCTATCATTGCCGGTATTGCACATTTGTTGTTTTAAGTAGAGTGAGAACCCGTTACTTCTTTGTGAAGTGGCGGTTTTTTTGTTTGGGATAGAGCGGATTGCGTGGTGGATAGAGTGCTTCCCGATTGACATTGAGCGGGTGGCGCGGGCAATAGAGCGATTGAGATGAGGTATTGAGCGGATGGCGCGAGCAATAGAGCGACTGAGATGAGGTATTGAGCGGATGGCGCGAGCAATAGAGCGACTGAGATGAGGTATTGAGCGGATGGCGCGAGCAATAGAGCGACTGAGATGAGGTATTGAGCGGCTCGCGGAGTTTGAGCGGTTAACACGCTGCATAGAGCGCTTCCCGAGCGGCATTGAGCGGATCACACGAACGATAGAGCGTTTCACGATTGACATTGAGCGGATGGCGCGAACGATAGAGCGATTGAAATGATGTATTGAGCGGCTCGCGGAGTTTGAGCGGTTAACATGCTGCATAGAGCGATTACCGATTGACAGTGAGCGGATCACACGAACGATAGAGCGCTTCACGATTGACATTGAGCGGATGGCGCGAGCGATAGAGCGATTGAAATGATGTATTGAGCGGCTCGCGGAGTTTGAGCGGTTAACACGCTGCATAGAGCGATTACCGATTGACAGTGAGCGGATCACACGAACTATAGAGCGATTGAAATGATGTATTGAGCGGCTCGCGGAGTTTGAGCGGTTAACATGCTGCATAGAGCGATTACCGATTGACAGTGAGCGGTTCACACGAACTATTGAGCGCTTCACGATTGACAGTGAGCGGATGGCGCGAGCAATAGAGCGATTGAAATAATGTATTGAGCGGCTCGCGGAGTTTGAGCGGTTAACACGCTGCATAGAGCGCTTCACGATTGACAGTGAGCGGATGGCGCGAGCGATAGAGCGCTCCAAGCCCAACATAGAGCAGAAATGCGACCTATAGAGCGCATTACACCAAACATTGAGCACATCCCCAACGACATCATCTCTCCTCATCACATTCCAACACAAAAAAACTGCACTCATTAAAGAGTGCAGCCAAATGAAACAGCTTGAAAGCAACCCTGCTGGAATGTCGTGAATGTCCGCAAGTAAAGGGAGGGTTGCGTTTCGGAATTAGTGTGGCAAAGCAATGGTGGGCTTTTGTACGCTAACTTCCAATAAATAGACATGTACAGTTTGCTTTCAAGTGTTTACGCGATATACGGTGTGCTGACGGGTTACCGAAAGCCATCTATACAGTGGAGGCCTATTCCACTGCATAGATCACAATCGGAATGCCAGCGACAAGTTTATGCTTGCCGCTGTTATGAGTTACTTAGTTTCCACTGTGTCAGCGGGCAAGTGCTGAACTTTCACATCAAATGTCTTCACTTCATTGCCTACTATTGGACTCGGTTCAGCCGGTGCTTTGGAGTCGTGCGCTTTAGCATTTTCACGACTATGAAGCCAACTGTCGAAAAATTGACGGTCTTCCCATGTCGTACATACTTTTATTTCGTCACGATCTTCGCTATCTTCATTCAACAATACTTCCATGCGAATGAAGCCTTCAAACGTGTGAACCGTTTTTGCTTTTGCAAAACGTGCGGTTACTTGCTCGCCTTTACCTTTTTCTACATATATTGTATTAATTGCGATCATTTTCTGCATCATACTACCTCCATTTGGATTGACTGTAAATATTCGAAGACAGGCACTGCTTGTGGGCCACCGACTGCTGCATGACGAAGTAACGGAATGCCGTGTGGACCTTTTATTTCGCTCCAGTTCGGATACCATTTCAACAATGCTTTCACTATTTCGAGTTCACCGAGCATAGCAGCTACGAATATATCCATACGTGCACCTTTTTTTAATAAATACTCCACAATATCGCGATTGCCAGTATGTGCCGCAGCTCCGAGACCGCTTTCCCAGTCGTCGCCACCCCAGTTCATGACAGCATGTACTAAATCGGGCTCCTGTTCAATCAGCTTTTGTACTTTTTCCAAATCGCCATGTGCTGCAATCAAATAGTCTCGTACCAGCGCTTGATCAATAGGTAGCTGCGTTTCTGTCTCATTCCTCATAGCATTCACCCTTTTCTAATTTACTTGGTGTGAAAAAGCATTTTCCATTATTCATGAAAATCTCCGCGTCAATTTCGAAAATGGAATGGAACATTTCTTTGCAAAGAACACATTGTGGAATTCCGTCAAAACGTACACTACCATCTTTCAATACAATGAGACGATCGCTGTAACTTGCCGCTTGGTTGATATCATGAAGAACCATGATAACAGTCATTCCATATGTTTCATTTAATTTCGTGACTAACTCCATCACTTCCAATTGATGCGAAATGTCCAAGTACGTAGTGGGTTCATCTAGCAATAACACTTTCGGTCGCTGAGCAATTGCCATTGCAATCCATGCACGTTGACGTTCGCCACCGGATAATGATTGCAACATACGATTCTTATACTTCTCTAACTTCGTTACACCGATTGCCCAATCGATAATCTCCTGATCTTCACGACTTAACTTGCCATAGCCCGACCGGTGAGGATGTCGGCCAAATTCTACTAACTCTCCTACCGTAACGTCGAGCTGATGATCTTGCATTTGCGGAAGCATAGCTAAATTTTGGGCCACTACCTGAGATTTCATTCGTTTCAATCGGTCGCCGTTTAGCAGAACTTCTCCGCTTCCTGGTGTGATTAATCTAGAAATCAATCGCAGAAATGTCGACTTACCTGAGCCATTAGGGCCTAACAAACTGACGATCTCCCCCTGCTTAATATGCAAATCAATAGACGTTAATTCGAATGAATCCGAATGTCGATAGGTAAGTTCTTCAGTTATCAGCAAATGAATCCCTCCGTTTTTGAATGAGATACAAGAAGAATGGTCCACCGAGGAATGATAGTAAAATTCCTACCGGCAGTTCGATTGGATTAAATAACGTACGAGCTATCGTGTCCGCTACTACGACTAGCAATCCTCCACCGAGCGCGGAAGCCGGTAGCAAAAACCGGTAATCCCCACCTACTATTGAGCGCATAATATGTGGCACGACAAGACCAACGAAACCGATCAATCCGGAAACACTAACAGCCATTCCCGCAAGTAGTGTACTTAACACGATGAGGAAAAATCGGCTTTGCTCTACATTATGTCCGAGCAACTTCGCCACTTCGTCACCTAAACGCAAGATACGAATATGCTTAACCGAGAAGGTGGCTAGCACGAGAGCAGCAAGCGCATAATAGATAATCATTTCAAACTGCACCCAGCCGACACCTGCGATTCCTCCAGCTAGCCAAGGCAACACTGCTTGTACACGGTCGCTGTATAAGAGCATCAATGCACTCATACATGCGCCGATTAACGCGTTAATTGCGACACCAACTAAAATGATTCGTAAAGGTGATGCCCCACCTCTCCATGACAATGCATAAATTACAATGGCTGTTGCGAGCGCTCCCAGAAATGCGGCAAGTGGTAAGAACATGATGTAAGCTGGATAGATAATCATAATAATGGTCGCCGCCAGTCCTGCCCCTGATGAGACACCAATAATTCCGGGATCAGCCAACGGGTTACGCATTACTCCTTGTAATATCGCACCTGCGACTGCGAGACTCACTCCAACAATCATACCGACTAGCACGCGTGGAAAGCGAAGTTCCCATACAATTCGCCGTTCCATCGTGTCACTTGCTACGAAAATCCCTTCCCAAATTTCCTGTATGGAGAACGACACCGGGCCAATCATTAGGCTCAAGATAGCTGCGATCATGAGTAAACTGCCACTCGTCACGAGGACGATGACCCGCTTTTTGGCTAGTGGATGACGTTCTTTCTGCGTCTGTTCTTCTGTTGCAATCAATTTATTTAACCTGTTCTAAGCTTTCTTTCATCACGTCAAGTGCTTCCACTACTTTTGTCCCAGGGTTCGTACCAAATAAGTGGGAAGGTAAGACGATGACGTTTCCTGCTTTCACTGCATCTAAATTTTTCCACGCTGGATTTTTCAACATTTCGCTTTCGAATGCCGCTTTGACCGCTTCCGGTTCGCCGTGAGTAATCAGCATGACCATTTCAGGATTACGTTCAATGATTTTCTCTACACTTAAACTTGCGTACTGTGGATATTTTTCTTCATTCGGGAAATCACTTGCAATATTTTCCCCGCCAGCCAGTTCTAGTAGATTCCCTGATAATGAATTCGGAAGCGCCGCCATGTATGTCCCCGGTGCCCCGTATACTAATAATGTTTTCACAGCATCTGCTTTATCGGCTGTGCTTTTATTAATTTGTTCTGCGATGCTGTTTTGTATTGTTTTTGCTTCTTTTTCTTTATCAAACAGCTGACCGAATAGTCCAATCGTGTTTTGAATGTCTTCCACAGAGTTAGCTGCTGTGTAGACGATCTTCATTCCTTGACGATTCATATTTGCTTCATGTTGTTTGAAGCTTGGTGCAGCAATCAGGACTTCAGGATGTACTTCCGCAATCTTCTCAAAATTCGGCTGATGTGGATTTCCAATTTCAGCGATGCCTTCTAAGTCTTTATTCGGAGGTCCTTGCACTGTCGGTCGTCCATCTACTTCTATCCCAAGTGCTAGAAGCATGTCGAGATCACCAGAACTTAGCGTTGCGACAGATTTTGGCGTTTCGTCGAATGTTAATGTTTGGCCAGTCATGTCTGTCACTTCGATACTTGCCTTAGTTGTTTTCTCTATCTCTTCTGCTTTTACTGTGGATGCATCTGTTTGATCTTCTGCTTTCTCATTCGCTGCGCTACACGCACTGAGTACAAACAGTAACACCAGTACGCTTAACACGCCTGCTAACTTTTTCATCTCTCTTCATTCCCCCTTGAACATAATGAGAATATTTCTCATTGAGGATCATCATAGTCGATAATGAGAATCATCGTCAAATAGATTCGCAAGAATGAATACTTTGTACTAGTAGTTCGATGTTAAATCAAATGCGGGTTTTGTCTGCATATAACGGGTTTTTCACAATCCGAAACTCAAATTATTAAAAGCTATTGAACGTCAAAAAAGGCCTTGCACCCATCTTGGGCAGGCATTCATGAAGCGTCGTCGATTTATAGCTAAGCTTTTAGATGACGCCGCAGACAGTTCCACGGTGCGGCCATATGATTAGTGTTCCTAATCGTACAAAGCCTCGGCATTTCTACACTTTCAAAAGCACTCAAAAAATAGTTACTTCGAGTGCTCTTGTCGTTGTAGCATTTGCATGCGTTCATTAAACAATGTTGGATAAGAGAGTAAACCTAAGCAAACACTCGTTAATGCAGCAGTTGTCAGTAATAAAAATATGACTAAAATTTGAAATTGAACAGCTTCTAAAGGATCGGCTCCTGCGATGATTTGACCGCTCATCATACCGGGCAATTGCACCAGTCCGATCGTCTTCTGGCTTTCAATTGTCGGAATCATACTTGCCTGAATAGAGCGGATCAACTGCTTATGTATCGCTTGTTTGGGTGTGCCGCCAAGTGACAAGATGAGTTCACTTTCTGGTCGATGTGCTTCAACTTCCGCCACGAAACGATTGAGGAATAAAATCGCAAGGACCATCGAGTTTCCGATCACCATACCGGTCAATGAAATAATATATTGCGCAGTAGCCGGGACAATCTTGAATCCAAGTAAGATACTTTGCGTCAACACTTCTAGCAATACAAAAGTCACAATCAGCTTCCATGTGATCCCTTTAATACCTTCTCCTTTTTTACGCGCATTTTGCACGGCCGCGCCGATCATCAAGACCACCATTAAAAAGATGAACAAATAACTTTCTGAATCAAAGACGAACTTCAGTACAAAGCCGACCGCCACTAATTGCACTGTTGAACGGATCGTCGCGATAATAGTATCTTTCTCCAACTGCAATCCAAGAGTTTTGGACAGTACTAACGGTATCAACACGAATATCAGTGTTAGGAATAAGGCAGTGGTACTCATGCAAAGTCCCCCTTCAAAAAGCGATGGACCGAAGGGATGTCTGAATCATCAAGTACGGATATTTCGCCGGCATCCACTAACTTCCCGTCCACCATAATCCATGCATATTGCCCCATTCTCCTCGCCTGTTCCAAATTATGCGTGATCCAAATGACCGTGATAGCATGCTCTTCATGCAGTTTACGAATCAAATCTTCCACTTCATTCAATGAAGACGGGTCGAGCGCAGATGTAATTTCATCCATCAATAAAATCTTCGACTGATTCAATAATGTTCTGGCAATCGATACTTTCTGCTGCTGGCCACCCGACAAGTACTGGCTGTCACGTTCGAGATATTCACCTTCAAGACCAACTTGATCTAAAATATCCAACGCTTTTTCTTTACTCAAGGTCTTGCCTTGTAAACGTAAAGGCAGTGCCAAATTATCATAGACACTTCCGGCGATCATTGGTGAATTTTGTAACACCATACCCGCTTTTCGACGTAAATCGATCGGTGACATTTCATGAATTGTCTGTCCTTGCACTGTAATTTCTCCAGTAGTAGGACTCAGCAATCCGTTACACATTTTTAATAATGTCGTTTTCCCAGCACCCGAAGGACCGACTAATACGGTGATTTGATTCGTAGGGAAAGATCCCGTTATCGCATCAAGAATCTTCGTGTCCCCTACTTCAAACGACACATTGTGAAAATGAATCGCAGGCTTATACAAAAATTTATTCTGTTCACTTTCCATCCATTTCACCTTTTCTACAGTCTTCATTCATCTATTTTGAGTAAATCCAACGGCGTAATGATGCCAAGTAGTTTCTCGTCTTTCCCACCTTGTTCCGTGATGAGCAATGCTTCGAGCCGTTTCCCTGAAGCAATGGACTTTCTAAAAAACCCTTCTGCTTCATACACCGACATGGAGCTTTTGACGAAACGATAGGTTTTTCGTCTTTTCTCGTGATTATATACGTCTAATAATGTCGGTATTTCCCGGGAAATGCAATCCGTTTCCTGATCAGCCAGCCAATTCATAATGCCATCTGCGGTAATTAATCCGATGAATCGACCCTTTTTGTAAATAGGCAATTGATTGATCTTCCATTTTCTTACTAAACGCAGACCGGTAGCGAGTGATTCATCTGCTTGCACAATATGTACTTTGCCGGAAAATAAATCTTTAACTGTTAACGGGTTGGCTAATTTTTCATCTATACTCTCAATCAGTTTTACAATTTCATCATGGGGCTCTGCTATAGCATAATCAAACCCCGTCCGATTATGCACAATCGCATTACGTAAACTGCCGAACTCCCGTAAATCCTCTTCATAATGAGCAACTACAGCATGTTGTGTTTTGGCTCTATCAATCTTCTTCGAGAAGGAAAAATGGTTCGGCAAATCTGTAATCTTCATCAACGATTTATCGATTCGGTTAAATGCAATGAGAAAACGTTCTGAATTTTTATGCTCCACGATTGATCGCCTCCTAGTCTAGGAAATTATAGCATATTCCATTACCATTCTAGCTTTAGAATTCATCACATATTCTGCTTCCCATGATACAAAAAAGCCGTTACAGTATCTGATCACGGACACTGCAACAACTTTTTATTGATTGGAAATCTGTTGAATTTGATAATTGTCAAACTCATCATTCACCACTGTATACAACTTCTTCTTTTCCAAATACTGTACCGTTCCATCTTCCTTCGTGAAATTCAATGTTTCATACGTATACACTTCAATCGATTGATCAGTATAGATCACATCAGTGACAGACGTATCAATAAATTCATAAAACTCATTTTTCACGGATAGTTCATGTAAGAAATCTTGCAGCTCACTCTCCGCCGAACTTCCAGGTGCAATATAAGATGCAATATAATCATAATCGTTATGGTCTATAGCCGCTTCATATTGAAACCTGAAATCATAAATGAAATACTCTACCTCTTCATCCGCTACTTCTGTATCATTCCCATACTCTTCTGCTTCTGGCTCTTCTTCGTAATCAAAGTATTCTTCTTCTGTGTCGTCATAGCCACCATAGTCTTCATAATCAAACGAGGTATCTTCCGAATCTTGATACGACTCCGGCACGTAATCATCATAAACATTGAATAACGCAGCCACCGCTTTATTGCTCATTGGCTCGTTAATCCAGTCGTCAACCTGTTTCCGCATACTATGCATCGGAATGGAAAACCCGAATACGGTATTGTCTTTGTAGAGTAAGGAATTAATGCCTATCACTTTACCCGTGGTGGCATCTAGCAACGGACCGCCGCTACTGCCGTGATCAATTTGTGCATCAATCTGATAGATTTTTTCATAAATGAAATCCATTTCCATGTCCCGATTCAAACCCGTCAAATACCCAATAGACGCGGTGTTCTCAAGACCTTTTGGACTTCCTAGCGCAATGACTTCCGTACCGATAGGAGTCTCTTTCATCTCAGTCACAAATGGTTTCACATGTTTATTCGCTTCTGATTTGATCAGCGCGATATCATAACGATCAGAAATTCCAATGACAGTACCGTTAAAATCTTCACCCACAGAATTCTTCACCCTCACGTCGGTATAGCCTGCCACTACATGTGCATTCGTCACGATATAGCCACCAGCCTTATACAGAAAACCTGAACCTGAACCGTCTCCCGTACGAATGGTAAACACTTTCGGCAACGATTCTTTAATGAGTTCTGTTTTATCTTTCATTTGCTTCTTCGTTTCATTGATAACAGTAGGCGCCTTTTTAATCTTCAATTCAGCTTCATCTTTACTAACCAATTTTGTTTTAACGGATGCTACCGTTTCTGTCGGCCAGCGAAAACTCCAATCTGTCGCATAGCCATAGCTAATCCCACCGATCCATAATACGAAGATCATTGCGAAAATAGGTTTCATATTGCGCGACCCGTGCATTGCCTTGCCGCAACCTCCACAAAAATTCGCAGCTTCTGTATTTTTATGACCACATATCGGACAGTACATACGATTCCCCCTCTCCATTCCCTAATGGATTTAAATGGCTTTTCTCTCCTAATTATATCATATGGACTAATACAAAAGGCACACCATCATTCAATTTACTCTAGTTCAACTTTCCCTATCGTCGTCACATATATGACTTCCAATATTTTTTCTTTCAATCTTTATACACCAATCCATTCTTATTGCATATATCCAATGAAGCGGCACAGTTCTTTAGCCAATTTCTACATACGCTAAAGAGAGAAGGAGGTGCATAAAAACATGTCATCTAAAAGGTTCAGGCCACACCATGATTATGACGTGCCGTATATTCCAAGAAGAAAAGCACGATGTTATGATGAAAAGAAAATTATTCATATACTTGCTGATTTGACAATGGGCGCTCCCGTTGAAATTACACTGAAAGATTCAAAGGAAGTACAACATAACGGATACTACTTACAATTCGATAGAAAAATCCGTGCCGTCCACTTTCAACCATTTGGCGATTCAGAAGTCCAGATGATTGATGTAGAAGATATTTGTACTATTCGATATGGCTCGTGAAAGAACAAAAAATGTACACAGCGCACTGTGTACATTTTTTTGTTCTATTTGGCTGGGGTTTTTGTTTGATGCTTTTATTAATAGGTTTATTATTTTCTGTATATAGCTTTTTGGAGCGCCTAGGGGATGTGATAGAGCGGATGGGTGGGGTTATAGAGCGCTTGGCGGCAGTGATTGAGCGGCATTGCGAATGCATAGGGCGCATGGCGGACGTGATTGAGCGGGTAAGCGGATACATAGAGCGCTCGGTGGCCATGATTGAGCGGAGATGCGACATAGAGCGCTTGGCAGCCATGATTGAGCGAATAAGCGGATACATAGAGCGCTCGGAAGCTATGATTGAGCGAATAAGCGGGCACATAGAGCACTCGGCGGCTATGATTGAGCGGTTAAGCAAACACATAGAGCGCTTACAGACCAAGAATGCAAAATCAAAACCGCTACATCACTCCAGTTCATCCGCATGCGGCATTGCGGAAAGCGCGCCGACTTTCATTGCGCATAGCGCCCCCATTCGATTGCCGAACTCGATATGTGTAAGCATTTCTTCGAGCGATTCTGGTTTGCCATGTAGATGAAGACCGCGAAGTACGCCAGCCAAGAAAGCATCCCCTGCTCCTGTGGTATCTACGGGATCGATGGGCTCAACCGCCACATGATGTTGGGCTCCTTCAATGACGGCAAGGGTTCCCGCCTCGCCCATCGTCAGCATGATGACCGGAATACTGTAGGCGGACAGTAGCTCTAGTGCTTTTTCTATATTCGATTCTTGCATAAGAAACAGGAGTTCTTCTTCGGTAAGTTTAAGCAAATCCGTTTGATCTAAAAATGAAAGAATCGTATCTCGACATTTCTCCTCACTTTCCCAACGTAACGGACGAATATTAGGATCGATCGAGAGATATACATTGTGTTCTTTTGCTAATTCGACAGCTCTCTTCGTTGTTGCCAAAGCTGTCGGCTGGAACATCGTACCGGAGCATATGTGTAAAATTGAAGCGTTTTGGAAAGCTTGTTCTTGTAAATCACTCGGTCGGACTTGGAGGTCAGGCGTGTCATCTATGTATTTTACAAATACTCGATCGCATTCTGGAGTCAAATGTACATAGACACGATTGACTTTCTTCTCTGGTGAACGGACAGCAAACGTTATATCAACACCTTCTTGACGCAGCTCTTTTTCTGCAAATACCGAGTCCTCGTCTTCTCCAATTACGGTAATTAATGAAGATTTTGCACCTAGGCGAGAGACACCCGCCGCTACATTGACTGTTGCTCCACCGAGGAATGTAGAAAATTTGGTATTCGTTTCATCTGTTGCGATGTAGTCTACGAAAATGTCCCCGTATATGAGGACGTGTTTTTCTTGTGAATGAGTCATATGATGGATCTCCCTTGGACGTTTCTTTCTATACTATCACAGAAAAAAGCCATCTTCTCTGATTATCTATCATTCAGCGAAGATGGCTATGTGTAGTTAATTAGGTTGTAAAATATGTTGCTTTGTTTCAAGAAGATTTCCATATTTATCATACATACGGAATGTGACCGTTGAATTCGCCGGGAAATTCGAACTGATTAAGCTGAATTTCTTATCTCCTTCAAAATGCATGTTATACGTATTGTTAACCGTTACTTTATAAACGTCTGTCGCTACATCTACTTCCATTGTATGAAGATTTAAGAACTGTACATATTTAATCGCAATACTATTTAAGTAATTAGCAGATACGACGTTGACTTCAACGCTCACGGTGAATCCAGTATCTCCAATCATTCCTTTAGCAATGACTGTACCGATTTTCGATGTATCTACCGGCTTCCAGCTGACTGCTTCTTTGCCTGTTGTTTTATCTTTATATGTGACATTTACTCTTGTCGGCAGTTCAGGAGTACCGTTCAATTTAACGTTGATTGGCAATGGTTTTTCTACGGACATGATATTTGAATCGATTACGTTGATACTAAACATCCGCTTTTCACTATCACCAAGCGCATCGGTTACTTGAATCGTAAAGTTGTAAATTTGGGCACGTGTCGGTGTTCCACTGATCTCACCAGTTGTTTCATTTAGAGTCAGACCTGCGGGAATAGTTCCTACACGCTTAAATGTATAAGGTCCGCGTCCATTCATAGCTGTCACTTGCTCGCTGTATTCACTCTTCAATACCGCGTTATCCAATTCTTTTGCCTGGATTGCTAGGAACGTCGTGCGCTTGCCAGCAATATAATCTAAAATAATTTGCGCATCTTCCTGCGTCAGCACACCGTCTCCATTCACATCAGCAGACAAAAACGCTTCACGGTCTGTAATCGGTTTATTCAAATGTTGTAGAATGCGAATAGCTGCGGCGGCTGTAGGCTTATTATTTCCCACTACGTCGCCAACTGGCATTTTACGAACAATTTTTCCGTTCATTGGCGTTACAATCACATCTTGATTTAATCTACCCTTCATATTCATTGAAGTAAGTGAAAGTTCAGCAGACGCTCCCGCTTTAAATGAAGGTGCGAGTTCGTATACTAGATAGCCTACTGTAATCTTGTTCCCTATTAAACGTTCTTCTTTCCCAGACATCGATATAAAGTTCAAATCTAGTGCATTGTTATTAATCGTGGATCTTGTACGGAATTTCTGATCTTCAAAAGTAGGTTCTGGCCGGAAACTCTTTAATGTAACACCGACAGTAGATGGTGCCGAAATCACAAAATTCCCTGATGTTAAATAAGAAGTATCGCGAATAGTAATGGGAACTTCCACTGTTGCACCAAGTGAGCGGCTTTCTCCCACTTCCAATGTTTCGGCATTGGCCGACTGTGCAATAACCCCTGACAACCCTAGCGCTACTAACACTAGCGAAAACAATAAGACTTTATTTAGTAAATTCTTCATATGGCGCACCTCAATTCACCTTAAACGTAAGCCGTACAGGCTGACTTAATTTTGCACCATTGACCGAGCGCAATTGATCTGTAACTTCCAACGTATAAGTATATTTCAGGTAAGGCTGCATCGGCTTCACTCTGAACTGCGTATCGCTAATCGCTTCCACTTCCACCGGGAATGCAGTATTACTACGCTTTACACTCACTGCACTTGCATTTAATGTAGCTGGATTATATGCCTTACTCAATGTAATGACCCAAGATTTATCAACAGCTACAGTACCGTCATAAGTCGACTCTTTCCCATCAAATGGCCTTAATTGTCCACTGATTAGTTGAGCATTGATTTTAGTACCTTGTTCATTATATAATTCAACATTTTCAAGCTTTAAGTCGTTGATCTTCCCTGAACCTGGCGTCAGGACAGTAGCTTTTACTTCCATAATAGTCCCATCAATTGTACTGCCGGAAGATTTTGCAAATGACATCGATATCTTACCAGCACCATCACTTCCACCTGAAGACAGGTAATCAGCTAACGTGTCAGTCATTTTGACATCTGTTGCACTAATACGCATATTGTCGGGATTGTATAAAATATCAAATGACCCGCCTGCAATTTTTTCATCACTACTGATGAACACTGTCAAATTGGCAGAGCCAGTCCGCTCCACAAATGCAGAAGATACACCGACTGCTGTCTTTTTAGTCGCTGCTTCTGTTGGGTTGACAGGGACGAGCAGTAGTAGAACACTGAATAGTAGTAGAAACTTAATTTTTTTCATGAAATATGTATGGGCATGCCCGCGCACGCCCTACCTCCTTTTGTCATCTGGCAGTGAATCGTAGTTGTTTTGGTGAATATTCGTCTAGGATTTGGTTGAATAAGGCTGGATCTTCTAACAATCTCTGAATTGAGTAATAACCGGGTGACACTCCGGAAGTTGATGTGAAGTTTACCGGATAAGTAG
Organism: Sporosarcina sp. P34; assembly: GCF_002743375.1. Lineage (GTDB taxonomy): Bacteria > Bacillota > Bacilli > Bacillales_A > Planococcaceae > Sporosarcina. The sequence goes on along the minus strand of NZ_PDZC01000011.1, from coordinate 36,935 downwards.
TTCCAATTCGTTCGAGTTCATTGGATGCAGCATCAAATGCGATAACTTCTACATAGTCGGTGACTTTCATGGATGCACGGTTAAATAGATAATAAGCCGGATCGGGTGTACCAGGCGTAATAGGAATTTTATTAGTAGTAAAAACAGTCCCGTTTATACGAACTTCTACACGATTTACATCGTTAACTACTTCAATCTTCCCGCCAGTCAAGTTCCCGGATGTTGTGAATGTCAATGTATCAATATAATTGCCTGGAACCACAATTCCGATATTATTAATATCATACAGTCCGCCCATGATCTTATCATAGCGGTCATTATCACTGACGAAATCGTCAAGCGTCTTGATTCCCTGCAGTAAATCGTTCTGTCCTAATACTTTTACCGTGGCTGTGTCAATTAATCCCCCATCCGCTGTAGTTGCAACAATACTTGTTTCCCCCTTTGCACGGGGTATTACAATTCCGCCCGGGTACACTTCTGCAACAGCCGGATTAGTCGATGTCCAGTTTACTTGCTGATTCGTTGCATTCGTCGGATAAACTGTATATCCAATGGAGATTTTCTCCGGATTATATCCCTCCGAATCTTTTTCCGTAAAGATAATTTCATGTCTATCTAATTTAATAGAAGTAACTTTCCCGCCAGATCCAGGACCAATCTTCACTTCCACTGTATAAACGCTTTTCGTACCGTCCACCGCTGTAACTTGTACTTTCACTTCTCCTGTGCCATCAGAAGACAGCGTTCTGTCTAAAATATCAACGACTGCATTACGATCCTGTGGGTGCGCATCAACTTTTACTGTTTGAGCTCCGCCTGCCGGGTAATCATCTGCCGGTACTTCAAATCTGAAATAATTCTTAACAGCCGGTGTGAAGCCCGGTACTGCTTTATCGTTAATCGAAAGACTGATCAAATTGGCATTGGCCGATTTTACGACTTCATTCAGCTGATTCCACCGAACATAGGAGTCCATCGGGTAATCCGCCAACTTGCCATGTAACTCCAACAAATTAAATGTAAATCCTTTCGCCTGCGCACTGATCTTCCCTTTGTTCATTAGCGCTACTTTATGTCTGCCTTCTGCATGGAAATTATAGCGACTGTAGTCTTTATCGTACTGTAACATTCTATCTGAATAAATCGGATGTCCTTCTCCGTCACCCGTTTGAGTGAATGTACCTTCTATCTTTAGCACACCGTCTGTCAAATGCCCCTGGTCATTCATTGGCTTGCTGAGATGTATGTATGCCCGTGTGGCATGGTTCCGTTTACTTGCGGTTGAAAAATCACCATGGACATGAACATAATCTCCGTCGCCTTCACCATATTGCGGAGTATCTGTATCCATTGAACCTTTGATCATCGTCAGCCAGCCGTCGGCAATTGTATAATCTCCATAAATTTTAACCGTTCCATGATTAACGAATAATTGTCCACCGACTTGCCTGACGTGACCTGTATTTTTTGTCATCTCCATGGATTCTTTAGACCCTACTTGCACTAACCCGCCGCCTACATCTAGGGATTTATTCTCCGTAAATGCATCGTCAAGTAAAGGTCCTCCATTGATTGTCAGATTACCGTCTACTTGAAGTTTGCCTTCCTGCACGTTAAAGCGACCTTTTTGTTCCAAATCACTTTTCGCATGGAATGTTCCACCATTTAGATCTATATGACCTTCTTGGAGAATGGGTGATGTAATGAATGCTTCTTGGCCGTTTAAATTTAAATAGCCGTGGGTCCGTTGTGTATACGATGCAAGCGCCAGCTCAGGCGAGGCTGAATTTTTATAGTTTCCATTCACTACAATTGAACCGTCTTGTTTTGCGTTCCCAGAAATATTCAACTGGCTATTATTTAAGCGGATACTCGAACCTGATTTTTGATCCAAGTTCTCCGCTTTGACCACAGCACCATTCACAGCACGAAGCTCTGAACATTTCAGCATGACTAAATCATTTGCCACTGTTAAGTTATAACCGTTCAAATTGATTTTCACATTTTCATGTACAAGCAACCCTTTTGGTTCATTTACATCACTTGTCAACGTCCAGTCACTGCGAATTTCACGCCCCGGAAAGCTAACAGTTTCTTGCTGTAAATTGGAAAGAACTTTTCTTAAATACGCTGCATTCACTGCGGTATTGAAATTCCCACCTGTAATCGTTGAGATTTTCCTTAATGTTGTTTCATCGATAATAGATGATGGCGTACTGCCGAAACTGATTGTATGAATTTGAATACCTTTCTCATACGCTTCATTAGCGAGCGACAGATTTTTCTCATTGTGTATGGACGTGCCAACAGTCATCAGTATAATAATTTTATCATTTATGGATTTTGTATCAGACAAGTCACGGATCGCTTTTTCCAATCCGCTACTTGCATTATTTGCATTTTTATCGGAGTATACCGCTAACTCATTCAGTGCGGCTTTTGCCTGATATTTATTGGATGATAACAGGAATGGCTTCGTTACGGCTTCATTGAAACCGACTACACCAAAACGATCCAATGAAACTCCCTGATCCACTACATACAATGCTTCCGTAATCCTGTTCTGCTCCGGATCTTGTGCTTGCATTGCAGGCGTATCCTGAATGACAAAGACAATATCCTTACCCCGTTCCACTCCACAACTTTTAGCGGTATCATGTTCAGCCGCTTTTGTCTCTAAAGGCTGCGTCACTGAAAGCATAACCAGAAACAGCGACAGCATAGCAATGAATTTCTTATGTATCTTCATTTTCCAACTTCCTTCCCGATAATATATATAGAGCGTTTTTTCCTCTTCGTAGTATCCACATACTATAAACCCACACATAAAAGGAGAATTTACTATGCGATTACGTATTGTTACTGCCGTCGCGTTACTGTGTTTCCCGCTGACAAGTCTGTTTAGTAATCAAATCAGTTACGCAGCAGATATCGAGCCGGTCACCGATCCTGTAAAGCCATGGACTATCACATTTTCGAAAGAAGTATCTGATCAAACAGCTAATCTAGAACTCATTACTATACAAACTCAAAATAACAATCTGTCTCTTTCTCTATCGGCAGATTTTGATAAAGTTATAGTAAAACCGAAAAATCCATACTTGTTTGGCGAACGCTATACATTGACGATTCCAGCTAGTTTTAAAGCTGCTTCAGGCAAAACTCTTAACAAACCAGTAACGAAGGAATTTGAGATGACAGGTACATACATATCAGATGTGTCCGCCACGATGAACCCTTTAGCAACTTCAGTTTCCGTTAAAGTGAAACCGGAAGTAGCAGCAGTGTCCTATTCGATTAATAATGGGAACTCGATCAAGTTACTACGGGATGGTGCCGACTCCTTTTCCAAAGGACAGATCGGTCTGGAGAAAGGTAATTTATTGACGATAACGGTATTAAATGAAGCGAACCGTATGATGGAGACGCAGTATTATGAAGTTAAATAAGGAAGGAATGAAGAGGATGAAAAAGTTTTTCCCTGCATTTATGGCTTTTTTGTTAGTGTTTTCTACTGTTGGACCGTTGCCTGGGGTAGCAGAAGGTTTTCCTGGCGCCATTAATATAGTTGATAAAAACAATATAAAGGTTGATATGGTTGATGGTAACTTCGCTTGGAAAATCACACTACATAAAAAAAATACTGGTAATCTAGTAGCTGAATTATCAGAAGAAAATACCTACTCTATCAAAGTTACCCCTGGATTATACGAGGTAAGAGCTGAAAGAATTGGCTCTGATCCTAAGTTCACCGAAATCTATTCGGGGATAGAAATAAAACCCAGACATATACCAATTAATGATATCACTACCGATATTTATAAAATTATTGTTCAGAATGTGATACCTGGTAGTGAAGTAAATCTCTACAAATCTGATTCACCAACACCCTATAAAACGCAAAAACCTAATGCTGAAAATATAGTAATATTTGATAAAGTTGATGCAAATGACAGGTACAGTGTAACTCACTTCATTGACGGTGCAGACAGTACTCCATCCGGGAATATAACTGTATATCCTGCTGCTGTGAAACTGGATTCTGTGAAAAACTCAGGTTCCACTAATAACCTAGGTGAGATACGAGTTTCTGGCACAAAAAATGATAACGAACTTGTCTTATATCGAGCAGAACAGTCAAATGATACGTTTGATGAAGATCAACAAATAATATCAAAGGGAAGTACTGCTAACTTCACAAAATTAAAAGCCGGTTTTTATCGTGTTATACAAAAAGAAAATGGAGTAGAAAGTAAACTCTCAAATATTGTTGAAATTATAAATGAACAAAAGCCAATTATTGAGTTAGAAGGACCTCATAGAATTGAGATATTCCATAATGAAAATGAACAAAATAAATATAAAGAAAATGGATATAAAGTAATAGATAAAAACGGGAAATCTACGACTTCAAAAGTTCCTTTAAGCTGTACAGATGATAACGAATTAAAAATTAGCGTGTCTATGAGATACAAAGATCGTTATATTGACACTGATCAACAGCCGACACCCGGCATATACACTTTGATATACACCGCAACTGATTGTAATAATGAAAAACTGTTTTCTACTGAAACTAGGGAGATCACCGTATATCCCAAGAAAATAGATATTATTGGAACGGTGAACACAAAGGAAAATAAAGAAGCGCTTCCCATTAAACAACAACTTTATGGTTCAATAACGGTTAAAAATATATTTAATAATGCAGGTTTGTATTTATATCAAGATCTTAGTGAAACCAATGATTTAAGTAAGGCAAAATTAATTAGGAAAATAACAAACTTAAATGAAAACACTTATACATTTCTAGATGTCCCTGTAGGTAAAGGCTACTTTGTATTTCAGGAGGTAGAAGGTGTAAAAAGTAAGTTTTCAGACCGTGTGGAGATCAAAGACACAACATCTCCCGATATTATATTACATCCTAATAAAGATGGAGCTACAAACTTAGACTTGGAGGTTGGGGATACATTCTCGGATCCAGGCTTTACCGCTATCGATAATATTGGTATTGCGGAAGAGGTTGTTACGTATGACCCTAGTCCTGTCAATACAAACCTACCTGGAAAGTATACAATCTTTTACAATGCGAAAGATACAGCTGGTCTATCCGCAATTGAACAAAGGAGAACTGTTACAGTGCGGCCAAAACCTGTTATTGCAATAGGCAGTACTGCTGCTGTTGGTGAAATTGGAGTTTCAAATATTTTCCCTGGTACGCAAACGAATAAAACTACACTTAAACTTTACAAGGCAAATAACGATGGTGTCTTCCCTGAAAACATTGATGACTTCTTAAAGGAATTTGAACTGGACGCAGGACAGACTACTTATGTATTTAAAAATATAGAGCCGGGAAGATACCTTGTTATACAAGAAGTAAACTCTCAAGTAAGTCGTCAATCAAATGTAGTTGAGATAGCCGATATTGATAAACCATACATCGCACTAAACGGCCCGGAAGAAATCAAATTAATTTGGCATGAAGAAAAACTTCCTATCTATAAAAAAACAATGTCTAAACCCAATACAAAGTATTCTTTCTTCGATCTTGGTGCAGTAGGAAGTGATTATTTATTATCCAAAGATAAGCCTTTAATTTTGACTTCCACATTATATTTACCTAATGGCGATGTTTTAAAACCAACTGGACCTGTATATATAGATAAATCATATGGTGTAAAAGAAAATATAGATATAGAAATACTTGAAAACGGAGAAAAGCATTTAATCAAACCTAATGGTAATATTGTTAAAAAAGATACAGTTGGTAAGGAAGTAATTGTCCGCACTCCACATGATAATACGTGGAAAGAAAATGACTCACAATCAATAAATATTGTACGAAAAGGTACAGATATTGCTTTCTCACCAATAGTTCTTCCTGAACCAGGAAAATATAAAATGAAATATACAGCAAAAGCAATCCGTGGTGCAGAAGCACAACCAAAATACAGAACTATTACAGTAGAGCCAAGAAAAATTAATCAACTTTCCAGCACACCAGGAACAAGTATTGTAACAGCTACCGTTGATACGTATAAAAATTTGTCTACAACTGTAAAACTGTATAATTCATACAATCAACTCCTAGATACCCACACTATAATCTGTGATTGTAGTACTGCAATAGCAACATTCAACGCAGTACCTGCAGGTATTGGCTACTACGTCACACAAACAGTAAACGGCATCGAAAGCCAGCCTTCCCTGCCGGTAAATGTCAGCATATTTGAAGATGCAAAACCGACCGCATTGATTACATCTTTCAACTTTGAAGAAGTAGATGCAATTAATGTCATTGACCATAAGGCTGGGGAAATTCGTGTAACAGTACCTAAAACAGCAAATTTAAAGAGCTTAACGCCTGTCATTACAAGTATTGGTACTATTACACCGGATCCACAAAGGGTAACGGACTTTTCTGACAGCAAAACTAAATTGTATAGTGTAGTAAATTCAGCAGGCAACACAACAACTACGAAAACCTACTCAGTTACGGTGAAACACGCTGTGAACAGTTCGGCGGGCAGCATGCCACTTGAAAAAGATGGAGTACTTACGCCACTATCCCCTTCCGTTTCACTCAGTCCTACTGAAATGGATATGGCAAAGGAACATGGTGTAACATTTATAACAAAAGATAAAAAAGTGGAAGCTCATGTCCCATCAAGTAACGTAATAGAATCCGGACATTCTACCTTTACATTGAAACAATCTTTTGTCGGAGAATCATATGAAGTAAGCTTTGGTAACTTATCACGCTTCATGCAACCGATTGAGCTGAAGCTACCAAAGTCAGAAACTAAAGTATTGGCTAAACTGATCGATGGATACACAGTTGCCGTGCCAAGTGCAACTACTTCCACTTCAACTATAGGTCTTGTGGATGAACCTGGAACGTACGCCTTGGTTGATAGTGTGAGTGCACCACGTATTAATCCAACGGCAACTGGCAGTGCAACGTATACGCTGCAGTTAGCACGACTTGAAACAGCTGGCACAATTTATTACACAACTAGTAGTAAAGATATATCATTCACTACTAGTCCACAGTCAACTAATGCTCAATTAAAAAATAAATATGTAGCTACAGCTTCACCTGCTGATATTCTGAAGTGGACGAAATATACGCCTAACGACAAGATTTCAACGCCAACAGGTGAGTTATATGCAGTCGTTGTAAACGGAAATCAAATCAGCCAGATCACGGCACTCGATGCCGCATCGCCAGTTGACTGGAGTAAAAATATTCCTTCTTACGATACGCACAAAGTTCTGAACATCAATTTCAATGCTCGAGTAGACCGCGAAGCTTTGTACTCCGGCCTGATCTATGTTATAGATGATGCAACTAATGAAAAAGTAGCTACTACCTTGCAAATGAGCGGTGACGGTAAGACGATTTATGTCGTTCCACAAAAGGCTTACACTCGCGGGAAACAGTATACCTTGCATATCGACCGTCAATTCAAAGGAAATACGAAGAATAAGGAATTCTTGAAAAAGTCTTTACTTCAAACATTTAAAATCAACTGATGACAAAAAAGGAGTTGCACCCATATGGGGCAACTCCTTTTTGCTGTGCAGTTACAATTTAATCTGAAACTTCATCTGCACTTTTTCTTTCAACTTAGCACCATTCGATGACTTTACCGTATCCTCTATAAATAGATAGTAATTGGCACCTTTTTTATACTGATAACCATTTTGCAATCGAATTTCCATCGTTCGGTTATTATTTGACACTTGATAACCAAGTGGGATCTTTACACCCGATTCATTCAATACGTAGACCGAGTCTGGATTAAATGTCTTAATGTCTAGCTCTTGATTCAGGTTGATCTTCCAGGCTTTTGTAGGCTCCACATTTTTACGGTCATCTTCTGTTTTATATCCTATGCGGGGGTACGATACTGCACCGTCTTGCTGTTTCACGATAACCGTGACACTGGCAATCTTCCCACCATCCACAGACGTTACCGCAATGGTCGTTTCTCCTGCAGAATGCGCTGTGACTTTACCGCCTTCCACACTTGCTACGGTAGGTTTGCTGGAATACCAGTTAACGTTTTGATTCGTCGCGTTTGATGGACTGATTCTGGTGGTCAATGTGGATTGCTCACCTACGATTAAGTCCATTTCAGGTCCTTTGCTAAGTGTGATCGATGCGACCGGAATCTTTGTTAATACATTTTCCGCTACGACAAATGTGTTACGGGAAATATTCGTCAGGGAGTCTGTTTGCAGTCCTGGGTTTAGCGGGTCATTACGTTTTACGGCAACGGCCCCACTTTCAGTATCACGTACAACAAATGAATAAAAGTAATCTCGTGGCTTTAACGTTCTTGAGACTTTCCATGTGTTATTCGGTTGCTTGATCATTGGAATTTCGATCCAGTGGTAGTTATCGCCGAAGTTACCCATTACCGAAACGGATTGAGATTTAGCTTCAAGCTCTAATTGATTGTTATAATCGTAACTACTATAAGTGAAGGTTACTTCTTTGTTATCTATTATCGGTCCAACAGTCGCATAAGGAGCAACTTTCAGTACGCTGAAAGTTCGGCCGAAATCATCAATCGTTTTGTCGCGATTGAGAGGATCTACAATCCATTCACCGTTTACACGGAAACCATATTCGTATTGGCCAGGTTGTAGTTCGACTTGCAGCTCCCAAACATTTCCTGGCTTACGTTCCATTTGTAGATCAACATTATAGTTGAAGCTTCCGTTTAGTTTTACGTCTTCAGTCAAGTTGTTTCCAATATAACGGAACTTCACTTGTCCGCCTTGGATGAATGGATATACTTGTAACTTCATAACACCATCTATTCCAGAAACTTTCTTAAAGATTGGTAATTTTGTTGTCGGATCTGACGATGCTTGATCCCATTTCCAGACCGTGCCGTCTGATTTTACTGCTAATGTGAAACTGTCAGAATAACCTCCACCCCCAACAGCAACTGCGTCATCCACCCCTTTAATTTGAATTGGTGTCGTCCGGCTGGATTGTGTACCGGAAGTATTTTTTCCCCACGTCCATACCGAGCCGTCTTTCTTGATAGCGATTGTGTGATTGTCACCAGTCGCAATTTTCGATACTTCATTTATACCTTGAACTTGTACAGGAACTAGTTTGTCTTCACGGCCGCCATCTCCCAGTTGCCCAAGACGATTTGTTCCCCAGGCCCAAATAGTTGTCTGGTCTTGTTTTAAAGCAACGGTATGGTTATCACCTGCTGCGATTTCTGTGATGTGTGAGATTCCTGGTACTTCGATTGCTTTTTCGTTAATACTTAATGTCTCTCCATTACCGAGCTGTCCGTACGTATTACGTCCCCAGGAAAAAACAGTACCGTCTCTTTTCAATGCAACAGAATGTTCCAACCCAGCAGCCACTGCAACAATCTGTGTGAAGTTTTGATTATTCTGAGAAGATGCCTGAACTAGTTTAGGCGTAGCAAAATCAGGATCTGTTGACTCTCTGCCCAGCTGACCGTAAAGATTTCTTCCCCACGCCCATACATCACCGTCTATATCGACAGCAAGCGTGTGCTGATCACCTGCAGCGATTGCAATAATTTTTTTAGGCAACGTGACATATTTAGGATCTTTATCTATTGATGGTCTCGCCGAATCACCCAATTGTCCGTTGTTATTCCGACCCCATGTCAATACATTGCCGTCATTATCAAGAGCCACCGTATGCTGACTGCCTGTGGCGATTGCCTTGATATTTAACAGACGATTCCCGTCAGTTTTTTGAATCGGCACTGGACTCAAAACTGGACTTGCAAAACCAATGACAGATTGCGTACCTATTTGTCCATAATCCTGACCGCCCCATCCCCACAAACTTCCGTCTTCTTTAAGCACCATAAAATGATCTCTTCCAGCATCAATTACATTTGTGTTGTTTTCCAGTCCATTTGCAAAGGTCTGTGTTGAAAATCCGGACAAAAACAGCAATAACAAAAGCAGTATTGCTGAGCTGACTTTCATCTTGAATATACTAAAAATCAAAATTCCTCCTCCTTATGAAACGTTATATACATTACTGGCTAACTTTAAAAGGAATTATTAACTTATATGAGATATTACTAATTGTTATAAAGAATTCTGCTTCATACACAACCGCGGGTTCCCAAGAAAATGAATCTGGTAATTTAATAACGTGTTCTTCACTTGTATTAGAACTTAATTCAATATTCTCGATATCGTATACTTGTTTATTACTTTTATTTATCAAACGTTCAAATTTCCAGTTGTTTTCTATTTTAAAACTATCACTTACGTGTAAATTTGAATTATTATCCAATTCAAATTTTGTGTTATTTAAGTCATTTATTATTAATTGTTCTGTCGTAGTTAACATTCTAATATCTTCAAGGTCCCCAGGCTTAACCTCTTCCAGCTTACCAAGTTTTATTTTTAAAATATCATTCAACCTATCCAAATTATTCACCTTAACTTTATTACCGGTAAGTTCAATTTTCTCTAATTCTTCATTTATTGTTATTTTTGTGGTTATTCTATCGATCTCGGTATATGAAACAAAGTGAATGCCCTTAGCGCCTTGTAACAGCTCAACTTCATTAAATTTACCTTGCAAGTGAACTTTACCCGCGCCTTGTAAATGCAATGACGGAAATTCATTGGCTATTAATTCTCCAGTTGAAGCTGTCGTAACTATCCTAATCGGCTCCTCATTTTTAAGGATTATACCGCCAGCAGATTTAAAATTATTTAAGTAGATAGAGTTCGTTCCGCCGCTCACTATTTTAGTATGAGGATCTGACGTATTCCCATTTACATTAACGTCATCCAATACAGCAGTTCCTTCCTTACCTACGTCCACCGTTAAATTACCTGTGATTGTTGTTTTTTCTAGACGAATAAGACGTTTTTCGCCAATTCCTAGTACAACATCTCCCGTTATATTACCTCCAGAAATGATTACATCACGATTAACTATAAACGGTTCAGTATTTGTCAAAGTGATGTTGTTTTTCAATTTAATTTTCTTCAGCTTATCATTCTTTAATGCCATATTAAATTGATCGCGTGTTTCTACAACGGCTTCATTACCAACCGAATATACAACCCCAAAGTCATCCAATTTACCAAGAGTAGTTTCCTGCATAATATCATTTAGCAAGGTAGGTGAAGCCATAAAGTCGTAAAGGGATATTGGCTTACCATACAATTTAGGATTTGCTTTTACATAATCATTAATTTTGAAGTCTTTTTGAGGATCATTTACACGCATTTTAAAATTTCTGGTTTCAAGTTTACGCCCATCTTTACTATATGCTGTTAATTGAATTTGATCATTATATTCATTACAGTCATCTTCTTTAGCAGTGGGATCTTTACATACAATCGTATCAATTCCTGCTTGACCTAAAGAAAAACCATTGACTCCTGCAGTCGACCGATCCAAGTCCCTCGAATGTTCTGAATCTATGCCTGTACCCAATTTTACTTTCATACGTGTCGCTGCCGGATCTGCAATTACATCAATATTTGATAGGTTGGGTGATTGTTTACTTGCTGCATCTCCTGGACCAACTGCTTCAATATAACGATGTATCGTCTCAATCTTTGTCATATAAACAGGTGGCACCTGAATCATTACATTACGGGGTTCATTATATTTAAAAATATTAGTATTAATATTTTTTGCATTTTCGACATCAAGAAATATTGAATTGAACCCAGGCGTCAAATCATAAAATTTAAACGGCAATACATAGTCAGTAATCTGATCAAAATACAACTTTCCTTGCTTGATCACTAACCGCAAGTCATCTTTACCAACATGATCAATTAACTCTAAATTCTTGAATGTAATAATGAGTTTATTTGTTGCAGATGAAGTTGGCGGTGTAACCGAAGCGATAATTGGAACTACTACTCCTTTACCATCTACTATTTGTTCTACGTAGACATCGCTAGGCAGAATCGGGTTAATTTCTTTATCAAAAGTAATTACCATCTGTTTAGCACCTTTAAATCCATTATACTCTTTGTCCGTAACTTCAAACTCATACTCATAAGGCTTCTTCTCAACAGGCTCCGGAGTTCCCGGCTTCACCGCTGCATCGGCCTTCAACCCCGCACCAAGCACACCGACCAACAGTATCAGTGCAAATACCGCTTTCCAAAATTGTCTCATTTCCTTATTCTCCCCCACTTGATAAATTTGATGTTGCAATAAATAGCCAGTAACGTCTTTTATACTAAATTTCCGACCTAAACACATGGCTATATAAAAATAAAGTCTCCTTCTTCATTTATCGGCATTAATAGCCATTTATTAAGAATCTAGAACCGGTCCTTTTAACCTAATTGTCCAGTTTGAAATATACATGATAAACCGTAAAGCATCGAACGTATCTCTATTAGCTAAAGACAAGATATGTTCTCGCATTTTCCCAACAGTTCTGTGCTATTTTCTCCAATTTTTACACACTCCAGTTTACTTCAGACGTTTCAAGGGAAGTCCTATAAACAAAATGGAATGAAAAGGGATGAAAATAGCAATGATCTATGAATGTGCAATCATTGGTGGCGGACCCGCTGGATTAAGTGCAGCTTTAGTGCTCGGACGGGCAAGGCGGAATATTATTGTATTCGATGATGATCATGCAAGAAACCGCGTCTCCCGTGCATCACATGGATTTTTAACGCGAGACGGTGTGCCACCTTCGGAATTACGGAAGATTGGGCGGGAGGAACTGACGCAGTATCCGTCTGTAACATTTCACCATCAAAAAGTTGTTGCAGTTGAACGATTGGATGAATCACATTATGAGTTGATGACAGCAGACGGCAGGACGTTCCGCACACAGAAAGTACTTCTTGCTGTCGGTTTGCGTGATGAACAGCCTAATGTGCCTGGTATTGAGCGCTTTTATGGCACATCCATCTTCAGTTGTCCGTATTGTGACGGCTGGGAATTACGCGATCGTTCATTGGCTGTATTTGCAGATAAGAATGTGTTTAAATTAGCCACAGAAGTGTATACATGGAGCCGGGATCTGATTGTTTTCACAGGTGGAGAAGGTCAGCTGACGACGGAAGAACAAAAGAAGTTGAGTGCGAAAGGAATTCAAATTGTCGATGATATCATTTCGGGCCTTGAAGGAGAAGACGGGCAACTGCACAGTGTGCGGCTTGAAGACGGTACATTGATAGACCGCGCAGGTGGATTTGCCACTCCTCGCTGGAGTCATCCCAATCATTTCGCGCAAGACTTAGGGTGTGAGCGCAATAAATACGGTGGGATTTTAACCGATGAATACGGCCGGACAACCGTTTGGAATGTCTATGCAGCGGGTGATGTTTCACATATCGTCCCTTCGCAGCTACTAGTCGCAGCAGGAACCGGGAGCGCTGCGGCTATAGGAATTAACGGTGACTTGACGAAAGAGTTTTTCACGCGGATGGACTAAAAATACCCCTTACCGATAATGTAGGTAAGGGGTTGTTTCCGTGTTCATTGCCATTCTAACGGATCTACAAAATCTCCGTGCACGTATACTGTGTCATATGGAGCTTTATCTGAACGAATTTTGATCCATGGCGCTTCAGGTATTTGATCATCCAAAATAATAAGTGGCATGCCCATCTTGTGATATTTATATATGGTCGGCGTGCCTGGGACTGATGAAGGTATAGGACGTACATTCAAACTGGACGGATTCGTCAATCCAATCTTCAGTTGGTTCGCCAATTCTTTCCCGCCCATCGAACGATCCATTCGATACAAATGCCCTGCGATTTTAGAACCCCAGTATGGATCGGATGCATATTTAACGTTCATGCCGACTGCTTTATTACCGAAATTCGTTCCATTCGCATATTTGGCTTGAGGCGGTAAGTAATTTCTATTCAAAAAGGCATTGACCAGTTCTTGAATATTTGCGCTTACGGAATCAAAGTTTTTATTCAACGGATTATCATCTGTTACGTACATACCGAATAAATTATTGGATTCCAGCGCGTGCTTACTGAGTCCATACTGACTTTCATGCTGTGCAAGCGCTAGTATATGCATCGCATTGACATGATTCTCTCTTTCAATTCGCTTCAATTCTGAGCCCAACCCGATTAATTTACTTCTCGTTGTTGCATTTTTATAAATTGTGGAATTAGGATTGTTGGTCTCAAGGATACTTAGCTGTTTCATAATATACGCATCCAACTCTTCAGCTGTATAGCGTGTCATGCTACGCATCGGCACGTACTGGAAGTATTGATGAGCCGTGCCAATCAAAACTCCTGCTTCATTATGGAAATGACTGCCGTCCGTGCTGTAATACTTTACCCCTTCCTGCATGAAGCTTGGGGCAGCACCCATTTCATACGATGCGAACGTCTTTGTCCTATGTGAATAAATCGAATGATAGAGTGAACGATTCAACACTTTATAATAGGTGCGATCCGTTACGGTCTGACTTGGTAGCATCGTTGCATTTTGTGGCTTGATGTAAAAGTTTCTTCCTGCCAGCTCGACTTTTACAGAAGTGGCTGTCGAGTCAACATACACAAGTTCCGTGTCTGCTGGTACATATGTTTCTTGAGTTTTCAAGGCTTGATCAGCATACAAAATGGTCAATGAGCTGCCACCGTATGCCACGGTTGAAATAAGCCCTTTCGGCATGTGGATGATATTGTTTTGGAACAGCACGACTTGATTGCTATTCATACGGCTGGCCGCTGCTTCAAAACTTGGAAACCTTTCCACTGTGCTAGTCGTGCCATTGGCTTGTACATTCGCCAAGTCATATGTAATTCCCGCTTTAATGGAAAACGTTTTAGTAACCGGTGCATTTAATGGTTGGTTATCTGTATTATGCACAGCTTGTGTGATATGCAATGTGTACGTTTCGCCACTACGATAGTTTCCTGTTGGCGGTGCGATATGTACTTTCTTGTCTGAGTCTGAGTATGTTATTTCATTGTTCTGCGTTGTTCCTTTAGAGTCTTTGATATAAATTGTGCTTTCGCTGACCGTATCTTTATTTACCGGTTTATTGAACGTAATAGTCCACGGCTTGTCCGGATTTTGATCAGGTGAATGGTCCGGCCAAGTAGCTGCTTCGGTTGACAGCGTCATCACTAAGGTAATCAGAACGGCGAACAAAGTAGATGGGATACATTTCGTCATGAATTTCAAATCTAGCAACCTCCTTTTGATGTCGATTATACAGGATTTTACTAGATTTACCATGTAGAATGAAAGATTTTCTCATTAGTATAAAGAGAAAAAGTCCCTCTACCACACTATATTTTTTCAAAATATAGTGTGGTAGAGGGACCCATTTCATTTATACATAATGACAAGTGAATATATGACGATGCTTTTAAGTATTCGCTACTAAACCATCGTTTTCTATTATAGAGATTGAAGATGTGTAATGTAAGCCCTGTGCTTCTGCAACGGCTTTGTATGTTACATGACCATTCATAGTATTTAAACCTTTTCGAAGTGCTTCATTGTCTAGTAGCGCTTGTCTGCATCCTTTATTGGCAATTTGAAGCGCGTAAGGAACGGTCACGTTGGTTAATGCTACGGTTGACGTTTGCGGTACTGCACCTGGCATATTCGCGACTGCATAGTGTACTACACCATGTTTTGTATAGATCGGGGCATCGTGTGTCGTTACACGATCTGATGTTTCAAAAATTCCTCCTTGATCGATTGCGATATCCACAAGAACCGATCCAGGTTTCATAGATTGAACCATTTCTTCAGAGACGAGCTTAGGTGCTTTAGCTCCCGGTATGAGCACCGCACCAATCACAAGGTCTGCTTCTTTGACTGATTCTGCGATAGTATGTGGATTTGAAACCAGTGTCTGAATGTGATTGCCAAAAATATCATCCAATTGCCGTAAACGATCTACTGACAAATCCAATACGGTTACGTGAGCACCCATCCCGATCGCAATACGTGCAGCATTTGTTCCTGCCTGCCCACCGCCAATGACTACGACATTCCCTCGAGAAACACCCGGTACCCCAGCGAGTAAAATGCCTTTTCCACCATTCGTTTTTTCAAGAAATTGAGCACCGATTTGTGTTGCCATTCTTCCAGCTACTTCGCTCATCGGCGCGAGCAAAGGCAAAGATTGATTAGGCAACTGAACGGTTTCATAAGCAAGCCCCGTCACTCCACTTTCTAAAAGAGCTTGAGTCAACTCCGTCTCAGATGCTAAATGTAAGTATGTGAATAGGAGTAACCCTTTACGAAAATAACGATATTCAGAGGCAATGGGTTCCTTTACTTTCATAACCATTTCAGCGCTCCATGCTTCTTCCGCTGTCTGAACGATCTTTGCACCCGCATCCATGTAGTCTTCGTCTGTGAAACTTGATCCTAAACCCGCTTCTGTTTCAATAAGTACTTCATGGCCGCACGAGCGAAGTGTGTACACTCCTGCCGGGGTCATCGCTACACGATTCTCGTTATTTTTAATCTCCTTTGGTACACCAATCAACATACCCATTCCTCCTCGGATAAAATGTATACTATTGTATAGTTATCAGTTCGCTGAGATTTAGTGGTATAAGCCATGCATAGTACACGGCGCTACTTGATGTAAAGACAAAGCACCTCTGACTACTTATTGCGACACAAGTCGTCCAGAGGCACCTTTCCTATCAGTACTAGATAGACAACTTATTGTTCATTCTCTTTAAATACTTTTTTAACAACGGATACGATGAAGTCGACATCTTCATCTGTACACGAAAGTGGCGGGCATAGTGCAAGGACATTATTAAATCCTTCTACTGTCTCACCGTTTCGACCAACAATCAGTCCATTTGCTTTACACTCTCCAATAATTTTCGCCATGCGTGCATTCGTTGCAGGTTCTTTTGTCTTCTTATCTTCGACGAGTTCAATTCCCATCAAGAAACCAATACTTCGAATATCTCCTACGTTCGGGTGATCGTGTAAGCATGCAAGTTCATCCGATAGCCGCCCTCCAAGTTCTGCCGCACGATTGATAAGATCTTCGCGTTCTAGAATCTCTAAGTTCTTTAACGCAACTGCACACGCAGCTGGATTTCCACCAAACGTATTGACATGACGGAAATGACTGTAGTCTTCGCTAGTATCAAACTTTTCATAGATATCTTTGCGGATTGCTGTCACGGATAATGGAAGGTATGCACTCGTTAAACCTTTCGCCATCGTTACAACATCTGGTTTCACATTGTAGTGTTGATGTCCAAATGCTTTTCCAGTACGTCCAAACCCGCAAATCACCTCATCGATGATCAAGAGGACACCGTGACGAGTACAGATTTCTTGGACTTTCTCTAAGTACACCGGATGTGGAATTAAGATTCCTCCCCCTGTAATGAGCGGCTCCATAATAATTCCTGCGATCGTATCTTTTTGTTCCCAAATGATTTTTTCTTCAAGCTCCAAAGCACGCTGGATATTATACTCTTCGACCGATATTCCTTCAGGCTTTCGATAGTTATCTGGAGGTGCTACATGTAAGAAGCCTGGCACTAGCGGCTCATACTTGTATTTACGCAACGCTTGGCCCGTAGCAGATAGCGCTCCCATTGAGCTTCCATGATAGGCTCGATAACGGGAGAGGAATTTATATCTGGAAGGTTCTCCGTTCTGCTGGTGATACTGACGAATAAGCTTGAATGCTACTTCATTCGCATCTGAACCACTATTTGAATAAAAGATCTTATAGTCATCGCCTAGCATTTCATTTATTTTGGCGGCCAGTTCAATTGCCGGTCCATGGCTTTGTGTCATGGGTACATAAGAAAGCTTTTTCATTTGCTCATATGCTACTTTTGCTATCTCTTCTCTTCCATAGCCTACGTTGACACACCATAGTCCTGACATCCCATCTAAATACCGATTACCTTCATGATCTGTTATCCAAGCATTTTCCCCACTTTCGATAATCATCGGTGGATTTTTTTCATTATATGCTGAAATATGCTGCCAAACTTTATTCCGATTTTTTTCTATTAAGGACTTTTTATTATTCTGATCTTGTTCATGTAATGTTTTCAATAACTTTCCTCCCTTTTTATCAATATTCGTGACGTGCGGTTAACATTTTCTTACGTGTGTAGAATTCGATACCATCACGGCCATTTGCATGTAAATCCCCATAAAATGACTTCTTATAGCCCGAGAATGGGAAGAATGCCATAGGGGCTGGTACACCCAGATTGATACCGAGCATCCCTGCATCAATTTCTTCTCGGAATTGACGAATCGCCTTCGAGCTATCTGTATACAAACATGCACCATTTGCAAAGTCTGATTGATTTGTAAGTTCAATCGCATCATCCAATGTTTCTACTCTGATTACTGAAAGTACCGGTGCAAATATTTCTTCTTTCCAAATACGCATTTCGGTTGTAACCCCTTCAAAAATCGTAGGCCCTACGAAATACCCCCCTTCAGAAGTAGATGGATCGTCTCGGCCGTCGCGTACAAGAGTTGCCCCTTCTTCAATCCCCGCTTCGATATAAGCAAGTGTTTTATCTTTATGGGAATCTCGAATGACAGGTCCAAGGAATACTCCTTCTTCTAAACCGTTTCCAATCGTTATTTTATTTGCTTCTTCAACTAAACGTTTCACAAGCTGGTCAGCAATATCACCAACTGCAACTACCACTGAAGCAGCCATACATCTTTCGCCAGCAGAACCAAATGCCGCATTAGTAATATTAGTAACTGTTAAATCCAAGTCCGCATCCGGCATAACAATCGAATGATTTTTGGCGCCCGCTAGTGCTTGAACACGTTTGCCATTGGCAGTTCCTGTTTTATATACATGCTCTGCTACCGGCTGTGATCCAACAAATGAAACGGCAGGAATATCGGGATGGTTCAAGATTCCATTAACAATATCCTTTGCGCCATGAACGATATTGAACACACCATTCGGTAATCCCGCTTCTGTTAATAGCTCTGCTAATCTATTTGCCAAGAGTGGTGTACGCTCTGAAGGCTTTAAAATAAATGTATTTCCTGCTGCAATGGCAAGCGGGAACATCCAACAAGGAACCATCATCGGGAAGTTAAAAGGCGTGATACCTCCAACCACTCCTAAAGGATAGCGGTACATACCCGATTCGATGTTTGTGGCAATATCAGGAAGTTGATAGCCCATCATCAACGTAGGCGCTCCCGAAGCAAATTCCACACACTCGATTCCGCGCTGAACTTCACCATAAGCCTCCGTGTAGTTTTTTCCGTTCTCTATAGTAATCAGTTGTGCCAGCTCATCCCAATGAGCAATCAAAAGTTGTTGGTATTTAAATAGAATACGAGCTCTTTGCGGTACAGCTGTTTTCTTCCAAGAAGAAAATGCTTTTTTCGCTGCATTTACTGCAACTTGTAAATCTTCATCAGTCGAAATAGGTACCTCTGCAATAATTTCGCCTGTCGCCGGATTTGGCACTTCTTCATATTGATCAGTGAGTGATTTTACCCATTGTCCATTAATAAAATTTGAAATCGTTTTCTTCCCTGTTACTATTGAATTCATTTTTATTCCTCCCATTCATCTAATCTTGCTTTACAACAAGACTTGAGCTAAACTACTTTCTATAGTTTAACAAGTATTCTGAATACTTTCATTTTACATTGTGTAACATCGTACGAATAATATTTTGACGTTATGGAGGTCTTATTTTCATGAATGAACTTTCTTTGACCGTTCAAGATGTCTTAGCCCGCGAAACTTTCAAGCACGCTAAAGTCATTGCTGGAAGTACCGGTTTGGATCGTCAAGTTAAATGGTCGCACGTATTAGAAGTTAGTGAGTTTAGTTCACTAGTCAATGGCGGTGAAATTATCTTAACAACGGGCCTTCATCTACAACTGGATAACGCAACACAGCTACAGTATGTAAAGCAGCTAATTGAACTAGAAGTTGCCTGTCTGTGTGTTGAAATAGGGCCGTACGTCAGTGAGATCCAACAAGATATTATCACTCTTGCAGATGCACAAAAGTTTCCAATTATCGTATTCGAAAAAGTCGTAAAATTCGTTGACATCACACAAGATTTACATACAGTGATTATTAATCGCCATTATGAAATGCTGTCGAAGTTAGACACATTATCGAGAAGGTTTAATGAGTTAAGTTTAATGCCAAACGGAATCTTAAAGATTCTTCACGAGTTACACTCGCTGTTCAATCAGACGGTGTTGTTTATATCCGATGAAGCGAAATCTTATTACTACCCTGTTGAATCGACTTCGTGGAAAAATAGCATACAAGAATTTCTTAGTGAGAAGACTACGCAAAAGCTAGAACAGGACATCTATACCATCGATGATCAGCCATTTGCCTTGTTCACCATCAATGGTTTAGGCCAATCTCTTGGATATTTATGCCTTCACCTTCCACAGGCAATAAAAGATGAATTGGTCTTTTTAATCTTGGATAGGGCCTCCCTGGCAATTGCTCAAATATTACTTCGGAATCGTACTATTCAAGAGAGAGATCAATACAATGAGGATGGGTTTGTGCGTAACTTACTGCATGGTCGTCCTGTAGATGCAGAAGATATGCAATCCTATTTACCAATGAAAAGTCCGAATACTCATTACAGAATCTTCGTCATTCAGTTGGATACGAATGAAACCACTATAGATGAAAACAGTTGGGAAGAAATCCGCTTACAACAATCTATGATGATTCGTTCTGTCTTTAAACGACATAGTTTCTTTCCAACTATCTCTGTAACTAAAAATGAAATTACAATTATTGCCTCGTTTATCGCTTCGGGTACACATGTAAAAGACATGAATCGTTTCACTCAAGTAACCGAACAGTTAACAGCCATGGACAATGATCAGTTCTTTAACGAACGGAAATATACAGTTGGTATCAGTTTAGTTCACCATAACCACACACACGTAAAAGAAGGATATAAAGAAGCAAAAAGAGTGGTTGAACTTAAACAAAAGTTTGCATTCAAGAGTAATTTTTATGAAGATTTAGGGGTCTATAGACTACTACTTCTTCTCAACGAACAAGGAAACCTTGATAACTATGTAGAAGATTATCTACAAGACCTTATAGATTACGACCTAGAGAACGACAGTAACTTATTCGAAACGCTCCGTATTTATCTTGAATGTGGCGGCTCAAAAAAAGAAACCGCAGATCGTCTATTTATCGTCAGACAAACACTGTATCATCGACTCGAAAAGATTGAATCTATAATGGGAGAGAATTTTATGTCCCCATTAAATCGGATTGCACTTGAAGTAGCTATAATGGCCAGACAAGTTTTACAGTAAATATCATCCCTACCTGTATGCAGCCGCTGCTCGCTTGCATTATGCGAAGAGTGGCTGTATACGACTTCATTTTTAACTTTGACCGTCGAGTCTGTTATAACGGATGATAGCTTCCGCTAATCGCATCCACTATGAGTTGCCCTGACTTTTTATTGTCCAACTTAAAATCTGTTATCCAAAATGGTCGATAAAAGAGAGTCCTTTGAACCTCCGTGATTTTAGGCATCGTAACAAATTTAGCTTTTGAAGAAGCATTGTCAAAAATAAATCTTTCGGCCATCCCCTTCGCTTCTTCCTCTCCAATCCTCAACTCGGGGAACCGACCCACTTCCACTTTCTTTCTAGAAAAGCTTGGCCGAACATCCACCATCGCCCCTCTTCCACCAAGCCCATCGATTGTACAAGCTGCCTTCCCGTTAAATTTCAGCAAGCTTTTAGCACTCACTTGATATTCAAAAAAGTAATAAGGATAGTAAATAATATCTTGGATTTGAAAATAGGTTTCTTTTTCATATTGCTGCAATCCTAGCAATACCTCTTCTTTTGTAAACTCAATTTCTTGTAGCAATATAGCGCTCATAAGTACCTACTCCTGTAAGTTATTTATTGTCTGCTAAAAATTTAGATACATTGTTAGCTTCGGGAGCCAAATCACGTGTAATGTTGCGGTCAAATTCTTTTGAGAATAGACGTTTTTTTCTGGACTGTTCGAACGCTGTCAGTATTTCATCTGATGGTTTACGACCAAATCGACTTCCGATGATCATCCCTAACAGAGATACAAGTAAACCTGCCAAGAACGGATGAAGTCCCGTAGAGGTTTCTAACCCCATGGAAGTCCAAATGATATTTGTTGTAGCACCGCCAATCATTGCACATAAGCAACCGATAGAATTCGCTTTTCTCGAGTAAACCGAAGCAACATACGGAACTAAAAAAGCATTCCCCAATGTACCAAAAGCGAACAAAACCAAGGCAAATACGGATGGTGGCTCATAAATGGCTACTACAACTCCTACTACTCCTCCCAATAGAATGCATAGTCTTGATACAAGAATCATCGTTTTGGGGCTAGCATTTTTGTTGATGAAACGTTGATAGACGTCACGTGAAAGAATAGAGCCTGCTTGCATCAAAATAGAGTCTGCCGTGGACATGACTGCCGACATAATGGCTGAGAGCAATAATGCCGCAAAAATTCCAGGGAATAACGTATACGCTAGCTCCGTAATAATCATTTCTGGATCCGCAATAGTAGGGAGTAAAATAATCCCGATCATTCCTAGAATATATGGTACAAAGATGAAGAATTGATTCCATAGAGCACTGATCATCACTGCACCTTTTACTGTTTTCGTACTCTTCATCGACATATGGCGAACTACCACATGTGGAAGCCCCATATATCCAATTGAGTAAATGAGTATGGCGCCGAGCACCATCCCCCACTGACCATAGTAGGCAAGATCTTTACCCCAAATACTCAAATACGTAGGGTCTACAGCTTTCAATGCAACGTTCAAACCCGTCAGTCCGCCTATATGTAAATAAGCGAGAATACCAATCCCAACGACACCGAGAACCATGATCAAGCCTTGTACAAAAGAAGTGTATGCAACAGCTAAATACCCGCCTGCTACAGTATAGATAATAATGACGCTAATCCCGATAAGCAGAGACAGTTCATACGTAAAACCTGTCAGTGCAGACATTGCCTTACCCGCCGCAATAAACTGCGCGCAAACGTATCCAAATAGAAAGACAATGGAAATGATAGAACCGACCACTCGAACACTCGGGCTTTCAAAACGCTTTTCCAAATATTCAATTGGTGAAAGCGCTCCCAATAATTCAGACATTCTTCTCATTCGCTTACCTAAAACAGACAGGTTAATAATCGATCCACCTGCATCTCCAATCGCGTACCAAATGGCATACCAGCCATATTTAAAGGCCATCGCCGGAGCGCCCATAAACATAAATCCACTCATAGCTGTCGTTTGCATGGTCATAGCAGTGACAGCTGGTCCAAGAGACCGACCACCGAGTAAGTACTGTTCTGTAGAGGCTGACGATCTGCGTGAAAACCACAAGCCAATCGTTAATAGAACTCCTAAGTATATAATGAAAATTATCCCATCCATGCTCATTGAATGCCCTCCCCTCGCGACTACAGATTTTGATTCTGGTCTTTTTCCATCTTCTCTTCCAACTCATCGTCTTTTTTCATTTTAAAGTAGATAATAGTTGCTAACCCTACCCATATGAAAGGCCATGGAACAAACCACCAAAATGTTTCTACAGGAAAACCAAGCATGTATTCACCTCCCGTTTCAATGTACTCTCTATTTTTTAGTCTTGATATAGTATAGTAATAACTTGGTAATCATACGTTGGACATACTGTTATTCCATGTTAAAAATATTTAGTCACTATGTCTTGCATGTCCTATACAATGGATTGATTTACGCTAAGGAATTACTTTAAAGTCCATTGCGAGTAGTATGTTGTATCCCGCTATATTTCTCCATAATAAAAGCCATTCAAAAATCTTGAATGGCTGGTGATTCTTTAAACTAGTATTTAGTACATCTTATTTCCTTTTACTATACTGCTTTTCATACGCTATTTCTCCGTCGATCATCGTCAATTCTACAGTCAGATCTTTAATACTCTCTCTATTGGCTGATAGAATACTTTGATCCAACACAACCAAATCTGCCAATTTGCCTACTTCGATACTGCCTTTTTGTTTTTCATCGAAACTTGCATAAGCCCCCATATAAGTATAGGCTTTGATGGCCTCAAGCACACTCACTCTCTGATAAATCCCAGCATCTTGTCCTGAAATAGTTTTTCTATTCACTGCCGCATGAATACCGAGAAGAGGATTATGATCTACTACAGGCGTATCAGAGGCAAATGCAAAAGGTATTCCCTTTTCCAAATAATCATTTGCTGGATACATCACATGTACACGATCACCGTAAAATTCAAGATAGCTATCACCATTCACATACATAAAAGCGGGGTTCGGAATAACGACAACTCCTAACTCCTTCATCCGTTCCTGCAGATCCTTACTAGCTATTCCGGCATGTTCAATCCGATGACGATGATCTGTCCGCGGGTGTTTCTCCAGCGCTTCTTCAATACAATTCAACACCATTTCAATCGCCCGATCGCCTTGTGCATGTGCAGTAATTTGGTATCCTTTGCGGTGTGCTTCTCCTAAAATTTCATTCATTCTTTCTTGGTCGTAATAGAGTATGCCTGTGTCTGTCGGATCACTATCATACGGTTCCCTTGTGGATAAAGTAGGTCCCGTACTGCTGCCATCTGTAAAGAGTTTAGCAGGTCCAATTTTAAACCATTCATCGCCATCTCCCGTAACTATACTCTCATCAATCATATGTCGGATGAAAGATTCTGAATCTGTCAATGATCCAATGAGGGCATACACTCGGTTTTTTACATCGCCTGAATCTATACTTGTTTTCATCAGCTGTAAAATATCTGGTCCCCAGCCATAACTGCCTGCATCATGTAAACTGGTTATACCGGACTCCACAAATATCTGTGACGCTAATTTCAGTCCTTTTTTTATTTCATCTGCACTATAATCCGCCACATTAAATAGATGCATATGTGCATTTTCAATCATTTTACCTGTCAATTCTCCATGTACATCACGCTCTATCTCACCGCCTGCAGGGTTTTCAGACTTCGATGTGATACCTGCAAGTTCCAATGCCTTGCTATTTGCGATAGACGTATGATTACAAACTCGAATAATTACAATTGGATGTTCAGCAGATATAGCGTCCAGTTCTTGTATAGTAGGGAAACGTTTTTGCTTAACAGCATTTTCATTAAAGCTAGTAACCCGGATCCACTCTCCTTTTGGAGTTTGTTCCGCTTTCTTTTTCATTTTCTCATACAAGATTTCCAACGAATCGATTTCAGGACTTGCACAGTTAATACCGAGCAAGTTCGTTCCATAAATAGTTAAATGTAAGTGCGGATCTATGAAACCTGGAAGAAGGGATTTTCCTTCCAGGTCGATAACTTTCGTATTTTCTCCAATAAACCCGCCAACTTCCTTCATCTGACCAACGCCAATGATTGTATGATCTTTTATTGCTACCGCTTCCATGATGGAGCAATCCTTATCGACTGTGATCACTTCTCCATTAGTAAATACTATATCTGCATGCACTATAAGTCACCTCTCTGTACTTGACTATACATCTATTGATTAGCTACGAATATACGTGTCTTCTTCTTCGCTTCTATCTGATTTTGTAAGTAGGCTTACTACAATCATAATGACGACATTAGCAATCAATCCAATAATTCCAGCGTGAATGCCTAATGGTGTAGTGTCTGCGACTAGTTGGAAATAGAAATTCAATATTGCCCCGACTACTAATCCACTAATCACTCCTTTAGCCGTTGCGCCACGCCAATACAATGCACTGTAAACACCTGGTGCAAATTGTACAATAGCGCCATAAGCTCCCAAGAGTAAGACAATTAATCCTTGACCTCCGAAAATGGTGATAATATAAGCCAATCCACCGATGCCGAATACACCTATACGCATAATCTTTAAAACAGTCTTATCGGATAAATCTTTGAAAATCGTACGAATCACACCGTCTGTCGTTTCCAAGGTGGCGTTGTGCGTAATCGCATCAGCGGATGACATGGCAGCCGCTAGTGCACCAGCGCCAACTAGTCCATACACCCAACCTGGTAGATTCATGACAGTGGTGATCAAGAATGGAAGTACTTGGTCCGCACTTTCAATCAAGTTCGCATCTACAATGCCTTTAGCTGCAAATCCAACCAGCAATAAAGGGACTAGGAATAGTGCGAAGATTGGATAAACCAAAACTGTTTTCTTAATCACTTTGGGGCTGGATGCATAGGACTTCGTGAATAGATGTGGCCACATCAAGAATCCAATTACAGATACTAAAATTGTCGTTGTAAAAGGTATCGTCCCCATAGCAGATCCTTCTTTTCCTATCTGTAAGAATCCAGGGTTTTCAGTTGCAATATTCGTAAACATAACTCCCATTGAGTCGTGTAACTGATTCACAATCGCTATTCCAACAACCCATGAAATAATAATCATGAGTAACCCTTGGAATACGTCAGACCAAGCCGCAGCCCGTAGTCCTCCTGTCGCCACATAAATAACAACAATTCCATATGCTAGAAGAGCGCCGAGCCAAAAAGGAATTCTTCCTTCTGTCATGATATTAAAGATGTGTGCCATTCCTGTTAACTGGGTAGCCAAATATTGAATAGAAGCTAATAATGCGAGTAAACCAACTATTATTCCGAGTGTCTTACTTTTATAACGAATTCTAAAAAATGAAGATAGTGTATACAGATTGAATTTCTTTCCGATTCTAGAGATCTTAGGGCCTATTATATACCAGGGTAGTATCGCAAATGCTGTATAGATAATAATATAATATGCAGGAGCCCCTTTTTCATAGGCCCAACCAGGTGCGCCCAAAAATGAGAATGCGCTAAATACAGCTCCGCCCATCAAGAACCACATGACAATTAACCCCAACTTACCTCCTGCAACAGCAAATTCATCAAGAGAACCGGAATCTCGACCTTTACCCGCCCACACTCCGACAACCAATGCGATGATTAAATAGCCAATCATAATAATTAATGCAATTTGCCAATGCTCCATCATTCATCACCTTCTTCAAATTGATGATCTGGATCAAATTTATACAAAATCAAAACCCCAGAAAACGTGATAAGGATTACTAGAATGATATAGAAAAATGAGAAAGGTAGTCCCATAATGATCGGAGTTGCCCGGTTTGCTATCTCAAATAAAGGAAATATTAATAATAAAAAAGGAATAGTAACGACCAGTATATAAATAGTGGTGAACTTCTTTTTACTCATTCAATCCCTCCATTCGCTATATTCTTTATGAATGATTATTTTTCGCAAGCCATTCTATAAACAGTCTTATAAAGTAACTCCACCCCTAATGCAATATCTTCTGGTGAACTATATTCTTTCGGATTATGACTAATTCCATCTTTTGAACGGACAAAAATCATACCGTAGTCACAGACATAGGACATTTCGAGCGCGTCATGAAAAGGACCGCTCATTAATTCCGGTGGGGTTAAATTCATGTCAGCACTTTCTTCTCTCATGATCTGCATAATATTTTCATCACAAAATCTAGGTTCACTTCGTGTATCTTCACTGATTTTATAAGACAAGCTATGTTCAACCGCAATTTCTTCTAACTCTTGAAGGAAAGCTTGTTCGATCTGATCCCGTCTACTTTCATCAATATCACGCAAATCCACTGTAAACGTAACTTTTTCAGGAATGATATTGCGAGAGTCAGGAAATACTTGCAAACTCCCGACTGTACTTACTGTGGGTGCTCCTTGAACTTCTTGAGCTAACTCATTTAACTTTACAATGACTTTAGCCGCCCCTACTAAAGCATCTTGACGCATAGACATGGGCACAGACCCCGCATGACCCGCCATGCCTTCCATTTCAACCGTCAACCACAAAGGACCTGAAATACCGGTAACAATTCCAACGGGTTCATTCTTCGCTTCCAAAATCGGTCCTTGTTCAATATGAAGCTCTAAAAATGCTGCAATTGTAGAAATGTCAATCAGTGATTCTTGAAACTTTGACGGATCGCAACCAAATTCAATGAGCGCTTCTCGCCTCGCCATTCCATTCTTATCCCTTCGTTCGAGCTCTCCCTCCTCTAATTTACCTAACATGCCTCTAACACCAAACAAGCCTTTATTGAATCGTGAGCCTTCCTCATCAGCAAAAGCACATATCATAATGGGAATTTCAGGCTTTATACCCTTATCATGCAACGTTTCCAACACTTCAATCGCCCCGATTACTCCAAGCGCCCCATCATATCTTCCACCATAAGGTTGTGAATCAATATGCGAGCCCATTACTAAGGCCGGAGCATCATTCGCTACGCCATCCATTCTCCCGATTAAATTTCCAAATTGATCAATTTTCGTCTGTAAACCGATGTCCTCCATATACTTTTTCACATGGAGCACCGCTTCTTTATCTTCAGGTGAGTGTGCAAGTCTAGAGACACCCGTGGAACCAATTTTCCCTATTCTCCCTAACACTTGTAGATTATTATTTACTCTTCCTGCTTGAATTGAAAATGTGGTTGCTTTCATCTAAACACTCCTCTTTGAATGAATCTCCTTGTCATTCAATGTATATTGCATAACAGGGAGGTTCAACTTACTAAATGTAAAGTCCTTGCATAGAAACCAAAACAGATTGTCCATTTAATGTATATAGTTCACATAAAACGATAAGGGTTTACAGTACATGCATATGATAACAACACTCCTTTTATACACTATTGAATGGTAGACGACGTAACTTGGATACGATAGTATGCGAGTCAACCATTCACTTGTACGGGTTATTTGTTTTATTATGGGGTGTGGGTGCTCTATCATAGAGGTATTCGCTCTATAGCGGGTCGTGAACGCTCTATCACACGAGATATCCGCTCTATACGGGGGCGCGAACGCTCTATCACACGAGATATCCGCTCTATATGGGGGCGCGAACGCTCTATTGCCCGTGCTATCCGCTCTATCCCCCTCAAAAAACACAAAAAAAACTCCCCAGCCAAAAAACTTGGCCAGAGAGCTCCTCCTCAAACAAAAACTCACACTTACTCTTTAATTAATTCCAAATCAACTGGAATATCTGCGTCTACCTCTTCACCGTTTAGTGTGGCTACCGCTGCATCCATTGCCTTTGTCCCAATTTCCTCGGGCTTCTGTGCAATCGTAGCGGACAATTTACCGTCTTTTACAGATTTAACCGCGTCGTCTGTTGCGTCGAATCCAATGATTGCGATGTCCTTACCAGCTGACTGAATAGCTTCTAATGCGCCCAACGCCATCTCATCATTATGCGCAAATACGCCTTGGATGCCTGGATTCGATTGTAAAATGTTTTCCATTACCGTTAAACCTTCTGCACGGTTAAAGTTTGCTGTTTGCTTTGTCACGATATTTACTTTGCCGTCCACCGCTTCGTTAAAGCCCGCTCCACGGTCACGTGCCGCGGATGAACCTGCGATCCCTTCAAGCTCTGCCACTTTCGGGTGATCCTCGCCAAGTAACTCCATCATGTATTCTCCAGCTAACACACCGCCCGCTTTATTATCTGAAGCGATGTGGGAAACCACTTCTCCACCTTCTGCTCTACGGTCTACTGTGATGACTGGAACGTTGGAACTGTTTGCCGATTGCACTGCAGAGACAACTGCTTCAGAATCTGTAGGGTTGATTATCAATAAATCTACACCTTGTTGAATCAAATCTTCTACGTCACTCGCTTGTTTAGATGCATCGTCTTGTGCATCGACAACAATTACTTCTGATCCAGATTCCTTCGCCTGTTCTTTCACACCTTCACTCAATGTCACGAAGAATGGATTGTTTAGTGTCGAAACGGAAAGCCCGATTTTATACGCTTTGTCGCTATCTTTTCCAGCCTCGCCTTTTTCGTCTGATGAAGATTTCGAACCGGGTTGATCCAATGAACAAGCAGCCAATACGAGCACGATTGCCATAAGTAGTAACCATTTGATAGTTTTCATTACATTCACATCTCCTTATGCTGTTTTTTTGCGATCTAATAGTACTGCGATTAATATTACTGCACCCTTTACAACCTGTTGGAAGAAAGAGGAAACCCCGATCAAATTCAATCCATTATTTAACACACCAATAATCAAAGCACCTATCAATGTGCCAACAATCCAACCGCGACCACCAGTCAAGCTAGTCCCACCTAGTACAACGGCCGCAATCGCATCGAGTTCAAACATATTACCCGCTGTTGGCTGTGCCGAGTTTAAGCGCGATGTCAAAATTAATGCCGCAATGGCTGTCAGACCGCCTGCCAATGAATACACATAAATCTTCACTCGATCCACATTAATTCCCGAAAGACGTGACGCTTCTTCATTGCCACCGACCGCATACACACGGCGTCCGAATGTCGTTTTCTTCAATATAAAGTACAGCACTGCAAAAGAGATTGCCATCGTGATGACCGGAACTGGGATACCCAAAATATATCCTTTTCCGAGCATTTGGAATGTAAATGAATCGCCAAGTCCTGAAATCGGACGGCCTTCAGTATACACTAAAGTCAATCCACGGAAAATCGTCATCGTCGCGAGTGTCGCGATAAATGGTGCGACCTTTCCTTTCGCAATAATCAAACCGTTAATTGCACCGAGTAGCACACCTAGTAATACGCCGAGTAGCATGGCGAGAATCGGATCCATGCCGCCTGACATCATACCTGCCGTCACGGCACCGGTTAACGCGAGAATCGATCCAACTGATAAATCAATTCCACCTGTCAATATAACAAACGTCATCCCGAACGCAATCAATGCGTTAATGGAAACTTGACGCAATACGTTGAACAAGTTGTTCATCGTTAAAAAACTCGGACTCATAATTGAAATGATGACCACGATTAATAGTAAGCCGATCACCGGTCCTAATTTCTGTAATGACGATTTCATATTAGTCTTGGACAACTTTGTCACCTCCTGTTGCAAAATGCATAATTCGTTCTTGCGTCATTTCTTCTTTCGGTATATCTGCCATCAACTGGCCTTCGTGCATGACGAGCACGCGGTCTGCCATACCGATTACTTCCGGTAATTCGGACGAAATCATCACAATTGCGACACCACGCTCAGCCAATTCATTGATGATGCTGTAAATTTCTTTCTTCGCCCCAACGTCGACACCTCTTGTCGGTTCATCCAAAAATAGAATATCGGGCTCAATACCCAGCCATTTTGCGATAACTACCTTCTGTTGGTTACCGCCACTCAACGACTTGACAATTTGTTCAGGTCCAGATGTACGAACGCCTAAACGTTTAGACATCGTGTCATACAACTGGGTTTCTTTTGTTCGTTGAATGACTCCTGAATTTGAAATTCGATTGAAGTTCGTCAGACACATATTTTCCCGAACCGAAAAATCAAGAATTAACCCTTCCGATTTCCGATCCTCCGTGACATATCCGATGCCGAGCTTTTTCGCTTGCAACGGATTCGAAATAACCACTTGCTTTCCATCAATGAAAATCTTACCCGCAGTCGGTTTCTTAAAGCCGAAAATCGATTGAATCACTTCCGTACGACCGGCACCCATCAATCCAGCGATACCGACAATTTCACCTTTTCGTACTTCAAACGATATGTCTTCAAAATGGTCTCCACGCGCGAGGCCTTCTACTTTCAGCTTCACATCACCGATTTCACATGCACGCGCTGGGAATCGTTCGCCCAGCTCACGTCCGACCATCATCTGTACGATTTCTTCAAACGACGTGTCTTTTATATTCCGCACACCGACGTATTGACCGTCTCGTAAAATCGTAATACGGTCGCACATGGCGAAAATCTCTTCCATTCGGTGTGAAATATACACGAATGAAACACCTTCTGCTTGCAATGCTCGAACGGTTTGAAATAATGTTTCAATTTCACGGTCCGTCAATGCTGCAGTCGGCTCATCCATAATAATTAATTCAGCATTAGAAGAAACCGCCTTCGCTATCTCAATAATCTGCTGTTTACCAACGGATAATTCACGAGTGATTGTGCGCGCATCGACATCCAGACCTAGCTTCGATAAAATTTCTTCCGCTTGCCGATTCATTTCTTTCGTCTTCAAAATCCCGCTTTTGCCAAACGTCTTTTCTTTACCTAAATAAAAGTTCTCAGCCACTGTCAAGTCGGGTAAAATATTAAGCTCTTGGTGAATAACCGCAATTCCCGCTTCTTCCGCTTCCTTGGCGTTCTTGAACTCCACTTTTTCCCCTTTGACCGTGATCTCTCCTGCGTCACGCGTATAAATCCCTGTCAAAATCTTCATCATCGTCGATTTCCCTGCACCGTTCTCTCCCATGAGCGCATGGATTTCTCCTTTGACTACATTAAACTCCACATTGTCGAGTACTTTATTTCCATTAAAACTTTTCGATATCCCGCTCATCGTAATCATTTCTGCACACCCACTTTCAGAATATGACGCCTGATTGTACGATAATATTGGCATAAGGTGTCGCCTCTCCTGTACGAATAATAACTTTCGATTGTCTTGATTGTTCTTTTAATTGATCATGTGTTAGCTCATCTATCGGGCATTCTAGTCGTTTTATTTCACTATACACTGCAGGATTCTCCACTTTTATTTCACTAGCTATATATACTTTTTCCGCTTGAAAGTCCTTCAATAGTTCGTGTAACACCTCAGTGAATCCTGGTTTTCCCAATGTGTAAGAAAGATCGATGCACGGCACGCCTTCAGGAATCGGCAGACCGCAATCTGCAATCGTCAATTGATCGGTGTGACCCATTTTAGCTAGCACAGCCGCAATATCGCGATTGATCATGCCGTGCTTTTTCATCGGCTCTCCTCCAAACGCGCTTCTACCTCGTCAAATGAAGGCATGCCACCTTGTGCGCCGAACTTCTCTACGGAAAGTGATGCTGCCGCATTCGCGAAACGAACTGCTCGTTCCAAATTCATTCCGGCTACAATCCCATGTGCAAGAGCTCCGTTAAACGTATCACCAGCGCCAGTCGTATCCACGGCATTGGTCTCAAAGCTTTCTACGATGACGTGTTTTTCTCCATCGAAGAATCGTGCGCCGTTACTACCGAGCGTGATAATTAAACGGTTCGGATACTTTTCTAATGCACTGATCATATCCATGCCGAAGATCTGTTCACATTCTGTTTCATTCGGCGTCAAATAAGTAATCGAAGGCATCATGTCTAGTTCGAAACCGCTTGCCGGTGCAGGATTTAATATAACTGGAACTCCTATCGCTTGGCACTTCGCTAATGTATAAATGACAGTGGGGATCGGAATTTCAAGTTGAAGCATGACCAATTTACTGCGCTTGATGAGATCTTCTACCTCGTCAATATGAGTTGGCATCAACAAAGAATTGGCGCCCGGTACGACGATAATCCGATTATCTCCTTCTGACAGTAATATATTCGCAATGCCGGAAGCTCCGTCTACAGTACGTACACCGGTGACGCCGACTTTATTCTCCTGAAGATTATTCACAATGCTCGTTCCAAATAAATCATTTCCCACGCAAGCCACCATATGTGTTTCACTACCAAGTCGCGCCGCAGCAATTGCCTGATTCGCTCCTTTTCCACCCGGCACAGTATCGAACACATTTCCAAGAACCGTCTCGCCTTGATCTGGGAAATTCTGTGTGCCCACTACCAAATCCATATTAGCGCTACCAATTACCGTTATCATCATGCTCCACTCCTCGTTGTTTGGCGAATAAGCAACTCTGCCGGAATCAATACTTCATGCTCCGTCAACTCTTGCCCTTCAATTAATTTAATCAACATCCTCGCTGCCATCGCACCAATTCTATATAAATCCTGCGCTACCGTCGTCAAGCCTGGTGTCAATTGGCTCGCGAGCATCGTTCCGTCATATCCAACAATTTGAAGCTGACTCGGCACATGAATACCTGCTGAATAGGCAGCTTTCATTGCGCCTGCTGCCGTCACATCACTGCTCGCAAAAATTCCGTCGATCGATGCTTCCGCCAATACCTTTTTCACCATAGTTTCCGCTACGTCAAACTGAAATGGACATTCAATAATATGTGTATTGATATTCTTCCCCATCACGGCATCATTGAACCCAGCAAATCGATCATCTGCAGGGCCTAATCCTAAAGGTCCGCGCATACAAAGAATATTTGTACAACCGCTATCCAATAAATGCTCCGTCCCTATCCGAGCACCTTCGCGGTTATCCGTCGCAATATACGGTATCGATGAATGAATTCTCCGGTCAATTGCGACAATAGGAATATCCAGCCCTATATAATGTTCCGCTTCCGCATGACTCGTCGCGACAATGAAACCCGCCACATATTTCTGTTGCAGCGTCTTCACATAATTAATTTCCTTCTCCAAATCTTCATCCGAGTTACACAAAATCACCGTGTATCCGTACGCCAACGCTATATCTTCAATCGCACGCGCCAGCTCCGGGAAAAACGGATTGACGATATCCGGAACAATTAAGCCAATAAACGTAGATTGTTTTGTACTAAGCGAACGCGCAATCATACTCGGCTGATAGTTCAACTCTTCAACCGCCTGTGCAATCACGCGTTTCGCCTCTTCACTTATGTATCCTTTATTATTTAAATAGCGTGAAACAGTCGCTACTGAAACCCCAGCCGCTTTAGCTACATCCCGTATATTTGCCAACTATTTCACCTACATTCTGTTCTATGTGGTACCGGTTACACATAATGATAACAGACCGAGTTTTTTAGTGTCAATAGAGATTTGACTCGGGCTTCAGACGGGGTTTATTGAGCGAATATTGGGTTAGATTGAGCGGGTGTTGGGGTGGATAGAGCGGGTGGCGCGGGCATAGAGCGCTTAAGCAAATCAAGATGTCTTGTCCATACATATCTATAGAGGTAAAATGAAAATAAATCATAGATAAAATCCATAGAGGAGAGATCTGCATGATAAATTCTCGGGAAAACGAAATAGTTCAATACGAATTACCGGTGGACTTGCGCAAAAGTATAGATTACGTCAGTGGCAATTTATTTATCACCAATCAGCGTTTCATTTTCCAGCCACGCAATATGCATTTTCAAAGAGAAATTTTGGAATTCAATATTGCTGACATCAATAATATTGACTCTTCGTACGTGTTAGGTATTGTGCCGAACGGAATTACCGTCGAGTTAAAAGATGGTACTCTGCATACATTTGTTTTAGAGAGTTCACTATTTGTGAAATGCGATGAGATTATCAAGACCGTTTGGGATTTGATGTAAATAGAATGAAGATTGAAAGAGCGGTTCGAATTGGTGAACTGCTCTTTTTGTCGAGCCGATTATGCGTAATAGCACGGTTGAATACATTTCTAAGATTAATTACATAAAATAAAAAACTTACATTTAATTTTAGGTATGTAGGGATTCATTCATGAGGAGGATTTTCGATGAAATGTGATGAATTGCTGAACGACCGCTCCCAGTAACATTAGTGTTCGGTGTAGTGAGAAGGCGACGGGCTGTGTGCCGACTATTTATGGATAGGAATTGGCGTAGTTGGTTATTTGTTATGTGGGGTCCAAAAATACAATACCAATCTTGTAGTGCAGGAAAGTGGGCTTTGAGATCACGATGACCACAATGAAGGCATCTCCACGTTTTTGACAGCCAAGTCATTTGGGAGTGCTGACAAGACGTACAAAAAACACCAGACTGTATGTCAGACATACTTACTTCATACTTCCCATGGAGTGGATATGGATGAAAAGCTCGATGATGAGTTTTGAGCTGATGAGCTAGTTGACGAATTTCATCGTTAGATAAAATAGTTTGGTGATTTTCCAACCTTCTCAATCTATTGGGCACCTCATAAGCAAACACTACTTTGTCGGTTGCCAAATTCTCGATAACAAGTTCATTTTGATAAGCGAGAACTACAAAATCTAGAAGCGGTAACTCAGTATCATGATCTTTCAACCAACGTGTCAAAAAATACTTTTTCCTTTCCAACTCTTCTATCGGACTTTTCAAAACCAAACGATTGCCACCCAACTCTTCTTTAATAAACTGAGTAGGATTCTGTGTAATAAAAAGTTTACCGGCCATGTTTTTCACTTCAAAAACTATAATGGCACTCGGCGTTATTAATAGCGAATCGATTTGAAAATATACTTGATCCTGCTGAAGATATAGATCATGAAGAATGGCATACGGATAATCTGGCTTAAACTCCCGCATCTGATAGTCGAAATCTCTCTCCCCACCAAACCCAGCTTGGCTATTGTAACAATCCTTCTGTAACTTCAAGAAGTTCGGATGGTTGGGACGTAGCCTCTTTAGCAACACTTGCTGACCAACTAAAATTTCAGGAACTTTCCTTTGCTTATAAATCAATACAAATTACCCCCTTTTGTGTTCCTATAAGTATAGCAAGGAGGTAACCATTTGAGAACATTTGTGTGATTTTTGAATTTCAGTGTTAAATTGAGGGACACTTTTCAATTCTACTAGCATTTAGGGTAATGAAATTGAAAAGTTGAGTTGAAATGTATTCATGTAACGCCTTATTTGATGGGAATAATTACATTTATTTGACCAATTAATGAACTTCTCTCACTTTACCTGGCCATTTATGACGTGTCACTTGTATGAGACATTAAAACAATGAGAAATTTTCAAAGATAGGCGGCGGAATAGCGCGATGTTGCATGACTTTGGCGCGGTTCAGAGCAGCATTAGCGCGGTGTTGCATGACTTTAGCGCGGTCCATAGCAGCAATAGCGCGATGTTGGACGACTTTAGCGCGGTTCATTGCGGCAATAGCGCGGTGTTGGACGACTTTGGCGCGGTTCAGAGCGACAATTGCGCGATGTGGCATGACTTTAGCGCGGTTCTGAGCGGAAATAGCGCGGTGTGGCAT
>NZ_PDZC01000002.1 GCF_002743375.1 Sporosarcina sp. P34 | reverse complement strand
GTAATGTTCCCCGCTACATAAAGCCCAGGAAGGGTGGTTTCCATGCGTTCGTTATGCAATGGGACATATCCGCCAAGTTCTTCTATGTGATAGAAAGGACAACCAGCGACTGCCGCCAATTCCGCTAGCGGATACAATCCACCGGCGATGCACACGAAATCTGCTCCAATGACCTCTTCAGTTCCAGGGATCACTTCACCGGCTGCATTGATCGTAGAAATTTTCACACCTTCGACCTGTCCGTCACCAATGATTTCTGTGACTGCTTTTCGTAACATGATCGGTATATCCCACATTTTCACACCGTTCTTTGGAAAGAATGTAATGCCAAGTTGTTTGAAGAAGTCATTTTTCATCAGTTTACTTCCCATTTTGATAAATGCAGAAGGTGCCATATGGGAAACATGCAGAAGTGAGTTCATCACTTCCAATGGCTGACCGAATCTTTCATTAACGGTATTGGATTCGGGTAATGTAATACAAGCGATATCAATATCTGCCATTTTTAGTTCCATTGCAATTGCCGATGATAAAACATTCACTCCGATAATGACCCCACGTTCCCCGGGCTTGACACGATGAACATTCGTCATGACTTGTGCGGCACCGACTGACATGACGCCTGGAAGTGTCCAACCCTTAATGGGAAGAGGACTCTCTGCTGCGCCTGTCGCTAGAAGTAAATGTGTAGTTTCATGAATATCTACATCTGTATGGACACTCCAAATCCCCTCCTGAAACACGATGTTGGAGACGGGTGTGTGAAGCTTGATATCGACACCCAGTTCCTTAGCTTGTTGATGTAGTTTATTGGATTCTACGATACCGTTCCACCAATTGCCGTTAGGTTCTTCGTATAGTTGACCTAGTAATCGTCCACCAGGTTTCATGTATTCGTCGATAACCATTACACGGTGACCGCGTGACGCGATGGTGATGGCCGCAGTTAATCCGGCTGGTCCCGCGCCGATGATGATAGTTTTATTTTCCATGATTGGCCCTCCAGTCACGCACATCAGTCCGTAGCTTACCACCGCTTGAAACTTTCATCCCTTGTGTAATTGGCGTCAGACAAGCCCGTTCGCCTGGTACGCCATCCACGGTTACTCGGCATTCAAAGCAGTGACCAATATTGCAGTAAATCCCTCTTGGGGAACCGCTTTCTTCATGATGGCGCAACGTTCTGATCCCGTTGGCAAGCAGGGCAGCGGCAATGGATTCGTCTTGAAGCGCTTTGTATTCTGCATCGTTGAATGTAAATGTGATGCTTTGTGATTCGTCTAAAGTTCCGAGTACCGGGTGGTTGATGATACGCTGACTCATTCAAAAACCTCCCCTAACTTTCCAAAACTTACGGGTCTAATTGGTGGTTGATATTTTAATGTAATTTGGGATTCATCCCGTTTTGTACTTTCGAGCGCTATGCTGTCTACGGCATTGCGGCAAGTTCTTCCTCCGCAATAGCCCATGCCTGCGCGCGTGCGTAATTTAAGTTCTCTTGGTGTGCATTGAAATCTTTTTGCTGTGTCTTTTAAATCGGAGTAAGTAACTTCTTCGCATCTACAAATAATTATATCTTTTTCGGACATATATGTTCACTCCTCGCTAGTTTACTGCTTAACTAATATGCAAGAATCATGCCAATGAAAGAAGCCTTTAGAAGGGTATGTCTAATTTGTGCATTTTATTGTATAGAGTGGCACGGGTGATTTCTAGACTTTTTGCACACTGTAGCTTATTACCGTTTGCCTTTTCCAACTCCTGCACAATCAACTTGCGTTCAAAGTTCTGCATCTGTTCTGCGAGTGGTGCACTTTCTGTTTGAACAGGTTTTGTCCTATGGATTGCGGGTAGCGAGTTGGTATTTTCAATGACTTCGGAAGGGAGGTCATGAACATTGACGAGACCTTTATCAGAGAATACAACTAGGCGCTCAATGGCATTGCGGAGTTCCCGAATATTTCCTGGCCAATTATGTTGTAAAAGAGCTTGCATTACAACTTGCGAAATACTATTGATCTGCCGGTTGTACTTAATGGAGAATTCATAAAGGAAGTAATGTGTCAATTCTATGATATCTTCTGCCCTTTCGCGTAATGGAGGAATCTTCACGTTGACAACATTCAAGCGATAATACAAGTCTTCTCTGAAAGAACCTTCGCTTACAAGCTCCCTTAAGTCACGGTTGGTCGCGGCCACAATGCGGAAGTCTGCCTCGATCTCTTTTGTACCGCCCACTGAATAATATCTGCGCTCTTGAAGGACCCGTAGGAATTTCACCTGCATATCGAGCGGCATTTCTCCTACTTCATCTAATAGAAGAGTACCGCCCCTGGCTAATTCGATCTTTCCCTTTTTCCCTCTCTGGTCGGCGCCTGAAAATGCTCCCTTTTCATAACCAAATATTTCACTTTCAAAAAGGCTCTCGGGAATTGCCCCGCAGTTTATAGCGACAAATGGTGCGTTCTGCGATTCTCTTAGATTATGGATAGCCTTTGCGAACAGTTCCTTCCCCACACCGCTCTCTCCGTATAGCAATATGCTGGCATCCGTAGTAGCCGCCTTTTTGGTCATATCAATTGTCTGCTTTAGTTTATCGCTATTTCCTTTTATATAATCAAATGGACTGTGGCTAGCAGTACTTTTCCGTTTCTCTTCCTCAAGCAAGAACAGTTTTTCGGAAGTTGCATACAACTCTTCATTCATCCGAATCTGGCTCGTTATATCGGTTTCTGATACGACAGCGCCAATGATACGATCCCTATGATAAATAGGGTTGGAGTTGATTAGCACTACGAGATCCTTGCGTGCATGATGCTGTGAATGACGCACCGAGGAACCATTTTGTAGTGTATGTAGTATCTCTAGATGCTTCGTATCAAAAAAGTCTGTAATGGGTTTGCCTATTACGTCTTGTTCTTTGAGAGAGAATAAAGACTCCGCCCCTTTGGTCCAGTACAAAACATTGGCGTCTTGATCAATTACGGTGCAAGATTCGTCGATTGTCTGAAGGACGGTCTGCAAATACGCCAACGTCTTTTCATGTTGTTCTATTAACTTATCAATAAATTGCTCAGCTTTTATATATCCTGTAATTTCACCATGTGTGTCACGACATAATAAAAATTCAACATGGGAAAGTTTCTCGGATACTTCACTGATTGGAATATCTATAGATAGAATCGGTGAGTTTGCGTAGCGGAGTTCATCTTTGTGCAAGCATACATGCCGGTAGTCTTGTGTATGTTTAATGAATAGCTGTGTAGATGGAGAGCTTGTCAAATGTTTTTCAATAGTTTCTTCAATTGTATTTCCGTTTATGATAAGAAAGTCTTTTTTCATAATGTCTGTAATAAAGTCATGAATATATTTAAACATTTTGGTCACTCCAGTGTCAGTTTTTTTTACAGTGTATAATTTTCTTTACATTAACTGTCTGATAATTTAATAGTTATAGCGAACCACTTACTAAAAGTATAGTAGTTATAGAAGATTCCGTAAATAGAAAGCGCTACCACTTCATAGGGTTTCTATCGGTAATAAACTGTCACGTAATTGTTGAATTATAAATTTGGCATGGTTCTTGCATTATATAAACGTGAATAGGCAATCGAGAGGAGGGATCCTGTGAAGGGAATACAACATAGCGATATCGTTGTGATTGGTGGGGGAATTATGGGAGCGGCCATTGCGTACTACGGTTCAAAAGCGGGCTTGGAAATTACGGTGCTTGAAAAGAATGAACTGGCGAGTGGTACTTCCTCAAAATGTGATGGAAACATACTGGCGATTGATAAAGATCCCGGTTTCGACAGTCAAATGTCTTTAAAGAGTCAGGAACTGGTTCATCAATTAGATAAAGACTTGGAGCTTTCATTTGAATATCGCAATCCAGGAAGTATTTTAGTTTGTGAGAATGATGCAGAGATGGAAGCCGCAAATCAATGGGTATCAAAGCAAGTAGAAGCGGGCTTGAGCTTCAAGATGCTGGACCGTCAAGATTTACGAAATGAATCAAAGTATTTTGCAGATGACTTATACGGCGGATTGGAATGTAAGACGGATTCTACCGTTAACCCCTATATGATGACATTTTCCATGTTTCACAGTGCTAAAAAGCAAGGAGCAATCATTCATAAAAACACGGAAGTAACGAGTATGTCACGCAATGTTTTAGGTGAGTTTTTAATAGAAACGACAAGAGGGCAATTTACTGCCAAGCGTGTAGTGAATGCGGCAGGAGTCTGGGCACCGTTGATTGGACAGATGCTAGATTTGTCTATACCCATTGTACCTAGAAAAGGGCAATTAATTGTTGCATCTAGACAACAGCCTGTCGGATTACGAAAAGTCATGGAGTTCGGTTACTTAATCTCAAAGTTTGGCGGTGAACGTTCTGTAGATCCATTGACGGAAAAATATGGTGTGGCATTGGTCTTTGAACCGACAGAAGCACAGAACTTTTTAATTGGTAGCAGTCGTGAATTTGCTGGATTCAATACAAAAGTAGATTATAAAGTGATTCGACAAATTGCCAAACGCGCATTGCGCTTCTATCCCCAGATGGCGGACATGACTGTCATTCGCACGTATGCAGGCTTACGACCGTGGACAGAAGATCATTTGCCTATTATCTCAAGAGTCGATCATATCCCCGGTTATTATATTGCGGCGGGTCATGAAGGTGATGGAATCAGTCTAGCTGCAGTTACAGGTAAGTTAATAGAAGAAATGTTGAACGATAAGGAAACTTGCATTCCTATTGAACAGTTAAGTTTCGATCGTTTTCGACAGGGGGTTGTGCATGCATGAAGTATCAACGAGTATTTACGACACTAGATACGCACACCGGGGGTAATCCAACCCGTACGTTAATTAGTGGCATGCCTCCTCTACAGGGCAATACGATGTCTGAAAAAATGCTTTACATGCAAAAAGAGTATGACTGGATACGAATGTTCCTAATGAATGAACCACGTGGACATGGCGTGATGTCGGGAGCAATTATGACGGATCCCTGTCATCCCGATGCAGATGTGGGTGTCATTTATATTGAAACTGGAGGCTATTTGCCGATGTGCGGGCATGACACGATTGGTTTTTGCACCGCGCTAATTGAAACCGGCATGATAGAAGTGAGAGAGCCTTACACAATGATCAAAGTAGATACACCGGCCGGTTTAGTGGAGGTTACGGTAAAAGTGGAAAAAGGTGTGGCAAAGGAAGTTACGTTCGTCAATGTCCCTTCTTTTTTATTGAAAACAGTAGAGTTGGATGTAGAGGATGTGGGTCATGTTGTTTGTGAAATCGCTTACGGCGGTAACTTCTATGGCATTGTTGATGCCCGGACGCTAGATCTTCAGCTGACGGAAGAAAATGGAGCATCGCTCATCAGTAAAGGAATCAAGATTCGTAACGCAATCAATGCAACAGAGGAAATTATTCATCCCGAGTTTCCATTCATTAATGGATTGACACATATCGAATTTTATACTGATCCCACTCATCCAGAAGCGGATTTAAAAAATACGGTCATCGTACCGCCTGGCGGCATCGATCGTTCACCATGCGGCACAGGAACGTCTGCAAAACTTGCGACATTGCATAGTAAAAATGAGTTGAAAGTTCATGAACGTTTTGTCTATGAAAGTATCGTCGGAACACTCTTTACAGCGCGTATTCTTGAAAAGGTAACGGTAGGTGGTGTTGCCGGGGTCATTCCTGAGGTAACCGGCTCTGCATGGATCATGGGCATGCATCGCTTTTACTACAACGAAAAAGATCCTTTGCGGGAAGGGTACCTTCTCATTCCGCCAATGGATCATTGAAGGTGGGAAAACTGAATGATTCTACAAAAGATGTTCCGTACGATGGACACACAGGTATTTGGAGAGGCGTACCGTATCATTGTGCATTCACCTTTTTACTTTGAAGGCCTGGATGCGCAGAGTAATCAAAAGAAGTTAGAAAATCACTTTAATGCCGAAAAGAATTTACTGTTAAATGAACCCCGCGGACACCGAGGAATGAACGGTTGTATCGTAGGTCCTTCAGCCAAAGCAAATTATCAGTTGTTGTTTCTTCATCATCAGGAAGCGATTGGTTTTAAATACGAATCACTTCTTGCCACTACGGCCGCACTGCTTGAAATAGGGCATTTGCAACAGAAGGAAGATGGACAATACACTGTAGAAACCGTTCATGGTGTATGGCATGTAAATGTGGCGGTAGAGCAACAGGAAGTAATCGCTGTGAAGATGGAAGTAGCAGAAGGAAAAATGCTGGTGAGGGATTCCGAAGCTTCTTGCGTGGAGCTACCAAGTGGTCACAGGTTCTATGTGTATACGTTGCCCATTACTATTAAATCTCTTCAATTGGGACAACTGTCAGAGATTATGGAGTGGGGAGCAATCCAGGTAGAAAAGCTGAAGTCACAACAGAAAGCTTTCGACGGCATTATCTTGCAGGAGCAACTTGCAGATTACGAGTATCGATCGGTTACGTTTGAACAGGACGGCTATATCTTACGCTCGCCGGGTATAGAAAGTACCATCGCTTTGGCAATGAAAGAGCAGCGCACTATAAATTCATTGAGCAATCAGAGTATCTTCGAAAGCAAAATTGAGATTCAATCTGTGCCAGGCGACAGGGGAATTTTCTCGGTGAAGGGCGTGCCTTTCATAACAGGTTCGCATGAATTCATTCTTGACCCTGAAGACCCATTACCAAAAGGATTTATCTTAGCTTAAAAGCCACGTCTAGTAAAACCACAGGGGGTTTGAAAATGGAGAAGAGATTACCCAGCTTGGCCGAAGTATTGTTTGTGCTAATCGGATTTGGAGCAATTATGGTGACATTTATTGTCGTATTCGGCATTTCCATTCATCTGGCGCTCTTGACGACTTGGTTCCTGATTATAGGCTTAGGATTAAAGATTGGTTATAGCTATAAGCAAATGCAAGATGGTTTATTGAGTGGTGTCAATGATGGTCTGGAAGCTATCATCGTTCTGACTTCGGTGGGTGCATTAATTGGTACCTGGATTGCGGGCGGTATTGTTCCTTCGATTATCTATTACGGATTATCAGTCATTAACCCAAGTATTTTCTTATTGGCTGCTTTCATTATTTGTACGGTAACATCGATTGCTACAGGAACTTCATTCGGATCAGCAGGTACTGCCGGTATTGCCATGATGGCGATTGGTGCAAGTTTCGGATTCCCATTACCGCTCGTTGCAGGTGCCGTTATTTCAGGTTGCTATGTAGGGGATAAGATGTCGCCGCTTTCTGACACAACGGTTATGACAGCATCACTGTCAAAAGTTGATCTCATCGATCATATTAAGTCGATGTTCACAGTCGCATTACCAGCGTGGATTATTTCAGCTGTCTTGTTCTTAGTTGTAGGACTCTTCTACAAAGGGAGCGGAGATCTATCAGCTGCATTGAACACAATGGGTTCATTAGAAGAGTATTTCAATATTAGTTGGTATATGTTGATCCCGGCAGCAGTAGTCATTTTGTTGTTGATATTCAAAATGCCTTCTATTCCTGTTATTTTGTTTGGTGCATTTTTAGGAACGATCTGGGCATTTTTGTTCCAGGGTGCGACGTTCCTCGGGGCATTCAATATTATGTATGCAGGTAACACGATTAAATCAGGTGTAC
The DNA here is from genome assembly GCF_002743375.1 of Sporosarcina sp. P34. Lineage (GTDB taxonomy): Bacteria > Bacillota > Bacilli > Bacillales_A > Planococcaceae > Sporosarcina. The sequence continues at coordinate 427,056 of NZ_PDZC01000002.1, read as the reverse complement.
CGTTTATCGATAATTTGTTAAATCGTGGTGGAATTGTCTTTATGCTGGATGTCATTGCGTTGATCATTTTTGCTCTAGGTGTAGGGGGATTGATGGAACGAATTGGTGTATTGCGAGCAGTAGGGAATTACCTTGGCAAATGGGCGAACAATCCAGGTAAAGCAACAGTAACAACTTTGTTAGCAGGTCTTCTTGGTAACGCATTCGGTGGAGCGTATGTTTCATTGATTACGGCGACTAAAATTACTGGTGATAACTATGACAAATTGCATATGGATCGCCGGGTGCTGTCGAGAAACTCAGAAGCCGGTGGAACAGTCACTACGGCTATGGTTCCCTGGTCGGATGGCGGTGTATTTATGGCCGCAGCACTCGGTGTATCCACAATGAGTTATCTGCCATTCTTATGGTTTAACTTTTTAGTTCTCATCATCTCGCTTATTTACGGGTTTACAGGTAAATTTATTTGGCGGACCCAGCCTGGCGAGCAAATGCAAGAGCCCGAGGGTGAAACAAGTAGCATAAGCAGTATAAATAAAATAGGAAATGTAACTAACTAAAACACTAATTGGAGGAATTTAAAATGACAGAAGTAAAAGGTATCTTTCCAGTATTGGTAACACCGATGTTAAATCAGAAAGAGATTGATTGGGACGGGTTCCGTAACAATATTGAGCATTTTATCGGAGAAGGCGTTAATGGAATTGCGATTAATGGAAGTACAGGAGAATTCGTAAGTTTAACGAAAGAAGAGCGTTTCAAAGCAGTAGAAGTAGCAGTGGAACAAATCAATGGTCGCGTTCCGTTGATCGTAGGTACAGCAGCAGAAACAACGGCGGATGCAATTGAATACACACAACAGGCAGAAAAAGCAGGTGCACACACAGCACTATTGATTAACTCTTATTACGCTCATCCAAAAGAAGATGAAATTTACGAACATTTCAAAGCGGTAGCTGAATCCGTTAAAATACCGGTTATGATTTATAACAACCCGTTCACGTCTGGCGTAGACATCAGCACAGAAACGATCCTGCGTGTGGGGCGCGACGTGGAAAATATTACACACATCAAAGAGTCCAGCGGTGGAATCGGTAAAGCGCGCGATATTGCACGTCAAGGTGAAGGATTCCTAAAAGTATTCTGTGGTTCAGAAGACTTGGCGATTGAATCATTCTTGGTTGGCGCAACAGGATGGATTTCCGTTTCAGGAAACATCGTGCCGGGTCATGTTATGAAATTGTACAGTGCATTGCAGGACGAAAATATGGATGAAGCGTGGAAGTTATACGATGAATTATTGCCTCTATGTGAGTTCCTAGAAGGTTCTGGTAAATATGTACAAATCGCAAAACGCGCAATGGAGCTTAAAGGTTGTGCAGGAGGACCTTGCCGTCTGCCGCGTCTACCATTGAACGAAGAAGAAGATCAAAAGCTAAAAGATTTGATGGATGGACTTGGCGTACTAAAGAAAGAATTGGAGGTAGCGACGAATGCTGAAAGTAAATTATGAACTAAAACCTAAAGTACAGGAATTTTTACGCAATACAAAAGGTCTCTATATTAATGGAAAGTATGTAGAAGCGAAGAGCGGAAAAACATTTGACGTACTCGATCCTGCAACGGAAGAAATCATCGCCAAAGTAAGCGAAGCACAGCCAGAAGATGTCGATGTTGCTGTGGAAGCTGCTCGTAAAGCATTCGATGAAGGTGAATGGACAAAGATGGACGCGGCAACCCGTTCACACTTGATCTACAAGTTTGCAGATTTACTTGACGAGAACCGTGAAGAACTGGCACAGCTTGAAGCGTTAGACAACGGGAAACCATACGAAGTGGCATTGGCTGACGACGTAGATGGTACTGTACAACATTTCCGCTACTATGCAGGCTGGGCAACGAAGATCACTGGACAAACTGTTCAAGTATCTCCTGATTACCTCAACTATATCGTGCATGAGCCAGTTGGCGTGGTAGGGCAAGTAATCCCTTGGAACTTCCCTTTAGCGATGGCAGCGTGGAAGCTTGGATCTGCACTTGCAGTAGGTTGTACAGTAGTCATCAAACCGGCAAGTGAAACACCATTATCGTTACTTTATGCAGCTAGCCTGTTTAAAGAAGCCGGTTTCCCTGACGGTGTGGTTAACGTATTGCCAGGCGCTGGAAGTGTAGCAGGTAATGCTTTAATCACACATGAAAAGGTAGATAAGGTGGCATTTACAGGATCTACAGCAGTAGGAAAACAAGTAATGAAATCTGCTGCAGATCAGATGAAAGGTATTATACTTGAGCTGGGTGGAAAATCACCTTCTATCGTATTGGAAGATGCAGATGTAGAAGAAGCTATCGAAGGCGTATTTGCAGGAACTATGTATAACCATGGACAAAACTGTAGTGCGTGTACTCGCGCATATATCCATCGCAGCCTGTATGATCAATTTGTTGAAGCGCTAGCCGCTAAAGCGAAAGCGTTGAAAGTCGGACCTGGAATGGATCCATCTACGGAAATGGGCCCGCTCGTATCTGCTAAGCAGCAGAAAATTGTCTTGGAGTATATCCAAAAAGGGAATGAAGAAGGTGCACGTCTAGTAGCTGGAGGCGGGAAAGCGCATGAAACAGGTTTCTTCGTACAACCAACAGTGTTTGCGGATGTAGAAGATCATATGACAATCGCTCGTGAGGAGATCTTTGGTCCTGTTTTATCACTATTCGTCTTTGATACAGTAGAAGAAGTAATCCAGCGCGCGAATGATAGTGAATATGGCTTGGCGGCAAGTGTTTGGACAGAAAATGTCAAAAAAGCACATTATATCGCTAGTAAATTGCAAACTGGTACTGTATGGATTAATGACTTCGGCCTTGAGTGGGAGACTATGCCATTCGGTGGTTATAAGCAATCGGGCATTGGCCGTGAAATGGGCGGCGAATATGGCTTAGCAAATTATACGGAAGTGAAAAGTGTATTCGTAAATATGAAGCAGTAATAGAAATAACCTGTTCGGGAGACCAAAATCTCTCGGACAGGTTATTTTTTGTCATGGACTACTGTTTTCATACTCATGCATGTAGATAGTCTAGGACACTAAATGATTAATCAAGTGGACTTTGAGAAATTTAGAATTAATGGCAGCATGTGAGATACCATGAATCTCAACTGTATATTTACTTGAACAGTGAAACCTTTTTTAACATGGCACAGACAGGAACGGCAATGGCGATTCCTACTGCACATTGGACCAAATCACCTGGAATGGAAGCAAGTGGGATGATCAAACTGTTATATAGAATACTCTCTCCGATATAATAGCCAGCAATCGTAAATGGTATGGAAGCTAGCATTGCAAGTAGATTGAACTTGAAGCTCGTCCCTTTACGACCATTTGACCAAGCGATTTTACCTACAATATAACCTTGCAAGCCGCGTGTCAAGATAGTGATAGGTGCCCATAGAGCCCATCCGCTGACGAGATCAAACAAACCCATTCCGACTGCTCCTGCAATCATACCTTTCTTCGGTCCGAATAAAATGGAGACAATGAACAACATGGAGGTTCCAAGATGGATTAGCCCACCGTTCCCGAGAGGTAGTTTAATATTGAGTAAAAGTGTGGCGACGAACACGAGTGATGCAAGCATGGATGTCAGTATGAGATCAAACGTCTTCGTTCGTTGTAGTGGATAGCTCTGTGTTTTTTGCATGGCCTGAACCTTCCTCACGTAAAAAGTAGTAAATTTAGAATAAAGGAAATCTGATGCTTTAAAAAGAGTCAATTTGTAACAAAGTTAAGGGGTCAGGGCAAAGGCTTTTCATGTTGTTAAAAAAAACACTCGATACTTAGTTGTGTAATATTTTATTGGGTATAACCCCCTGGACTATACGGTATTTGGAAATAGAAATGAAAGGATGGTAAAATGATAAAAGTACACAAAATTAGTGTAGGCGGGGCCAGGTTAGACAACGCCAATTGACTCCGACACGCGGGGGTTAGTATAGTTTTATATAGGGTGTTTATGGGGGGAAGCATGGCTTAAGTCGCTACTTGAATCAATTGTCCGTTAGCAAAATATATGGTTAACGTGTGCAAAGATTTAATCGTCCCCGATTGGACAGGCTGTTAAAAACATCACGATAAGTTTTTGTAGTAGTATGTAAGTATTGGGTATTGTATGATAACACGACCTGATGGCATGATTATTTGACGCAAAGGAAGAGGCAATAGCCTGCTCCTTTGCGCTTTTTATTTGCGAAGTTTTTTTGCTACAACAAGTACAATAGTCAAAACTATGAGCACCAAACAGATTAAGATAGATAAGATAATAGAAGGATACTCTCCATTAAACCCACTTTCTGAAGTATGCTTAGAATATATCCCATAATATGCCCAAATCAATACAAATGCGTAGGCTATATCCTGGCGTCGGATCGTTGTTAGAATACCGATAGCAGCTCCGACGAATAAAATGATAATCGTCCATATGACGTCAGATAAACCCCATCCGTCCCACTCAATAGAAACGAGAAAAGCGGTAATGTTTGCAATCGTAGCGATGGTAATCCATCCGAAATATATGCTGAACGGAAGCTTTATGAAGAACGTTTCTCTTCTAGTCAGCGAAGCATTAAATGTGAGGGTATTGATTCTTATTAATGTCAGCAACATGAGTAACATGACTATAACGGAAAGTAACAGATATTCATAATGCCATAAGAAAATCCACGACGCATTCAATACAGAAGAGATACAGAACCATATCCCTACTTGACTAAGAAGTGGTGGATTTTTATTCTTTTGGAAAAAGCCAAGTTGATAGATGACATGGAATAATAGCAGTAAGTAGATCAGACTCCAAATAGAAAACGTAAATCCTGCCGGTGCAAATAGATTTCCGTATTTATCCGATAGCTCACCAGTCGTTTGTCCATTTAGAGGAAGGATATTGGCCAATGCGTTAGCTGTGATCATGATTGCGTAGGTGATAACAATAGCTATGCGTAACAGCATAGAAGATTTCTCTTGTTTCATTTCCCCACCTCCACTTTGTTTCATTGTAGTGTAGTCCATAGTTATATATTCCTGATTTAATGCAGGGTGAAACATGGGAAGCCTTATTCAATTTGTAGCGGGTGATGGTATAATGGATCCCAAATGGATAGGTAATAAAATGGAGGCTAGAACACATGAAGAAAAATGTGCACGTAGTGGGAGCGGTGATTGAAAACGAGAAAGGTGAAGTATTAGCTGCACTTCGTAGTCCTACGATGACATTGCCGAATTACTGGGAGTTCCCGGGAGGCAAAATTGAAACGGGGGAAACACATCAGCAAGCCTTACGACGTGAAATTCAAGAGGAACTCGGTTGCACCATTACTGTAGGAGAAGCAGTAGAAGACACTATATATGAGTACGAAAAAGTCATTGTTCGATTAGAAACATTCATGTCGAAGATCGTAGAAGGAAAGCCTGTGGCGACAGAACATGCGGAATTACGTTGGATTGCAAAAGATCAGTTACATACTGTGGAATGGGCACCTGCGGATATACCGGCGATTGAAAGGGTGGTGCGTCAATGCAAGAAGGTATTTACGAACAATTAATTAATGAAAAAATTAGAACACAACTACTTAGGTTGTCGCCTGAGATGTATTCAGTTGAAACAGAAAAATTAGACGTTGAGGAAGCGAAAACATTTCTCTCAGCATATATATCTTCAGTAACGTCTACAGTACTTTCATTCGCTAGAGAAGATGCTAGAGGAAAAGAAAAGTTAAAAGATGAAGATGTATTAATTCAACAAATACAAACTTGTAATGAAATTATTGAAGTTCTACAACGTAAATTGAATGATGAAGATTTTAGTTTGCTGAAATTGGATGAACAAGCAGAGTTATTAACTTCAATCCAATACACTATGAATATTACTCCATCTACAAAGCCCAGAAAATTACCTAGACCTATCACGCCGTTAACACAAAGTTCTTTATTTACCGGATCCCATGCAGAGCCAAACATGTTGGAAGAGTTAAAGAAGGAAATTGCAACTTGTAATGAAATTGAGTGGCTAGTTTCATTCGTAAAGTGGTCAGGACTTCGAATTATTATCGAGGAATTGCGCCAATTCACAGAACGTGGTGGGATTCTCAGAGTCATCACAACGTCTTACATGGAAGCAACAGATTATAAAGCTATTGAAGAATTAAGCAAGCTACAAAACACGGAAATTCGTGTTTCGCTGGATAAGGAGAGAACTAGACTTCATGCCAAAGCTTATTTGTTCAAAAGATTAACAGGTTTCAGTACAGCGTATATTGGTTCCTCAAACCTATCCAATCCAGCACTCACTTCTGGTTTGGAGTGGAATTTAAAGGTGACAGAGAAAGATTCATTTGACATTATTCGTAAGTTTGAAGCAACATTTGAGGGCTACTGGAATGATGAGGAATTTAAAAGTCTGTCTGAACATGAAGAAGCCAATTGGAATTTGGTACGTGAATCTTTGAGAAAGAATTTAATTAAAGAAAAGCAAGATCCATACATCTTAGATATACACCCTTATCATTATCAACAAGAGATATTGGATGAAGTGGAAGTGGAAAGAACTGTACATGGCCACATGAAAAATTTAGTGGTTGCAGCCACAGGTGTAGGGAAAACTGTTATTTCTGCTTTTGATTTTAAAAGATTTATTATGCAAAAACCGAATGCAAAACTATTGTTCATTGCGCACAGAGAAGAGATTCTGAGACAAAGTATGTTTACATTTCGTGCGATTTTGAAAGATGCCAATTTCGGTGAAATGTTTGTTGGTAAACATGAACCAAATACTATAGATCATCTTTTTATGAGTATTCAAAGTTGGAACAGTCGAAAGATGCTTAGTAAAACAACAAAAGACTTCTATGACTTTATCATAGTAGATGAGTTTCATCATGCTACAGCACCAACCTACCAGTCGTTATTGGAATATTATGAACCCAGTATTTTGTTGGGATTGACTGCCACTCCAGAGCGGATGGATCTGGAAAATGTGCTACGTTACTTTGATAATCGAATGGCAACTGAAATGCGTTTGACGGAAGCAATTGATCGCAAACTGCTGAGTCCATTTCATTACTTCTGTGTGACTGATGAAGTCAATCTGTCTTCTTTGAAGTGGTCACGTGGCGGATATGATAAGCATCAGCTTTCAAACGTTTATACAACCAATGATCGAAGAAGTGATTTGATTATCCGTAGTATCCATAAGTATGTGACTTCATTGGACCAAGTAGTAGGATTAGGATTTTGTGTTTCGGTAGAACATGCTGAATATATGGCTGCTTATTTTATGAAAAGTGGTATCCCTTCTATTGCACTACATGGAAACTCTACAGATAATGAGCGTGATTCAGCCAGGTCAAAACTAGTAAAAGGTGAAATGAAATTTATCTTCGTAGTTGATTTATATAATGAAGGGATAGACATACCGGAAATTAACACGGTCCTTTTTTTACGCCCAACTGAAAGCTTAACAATTTTCCTTCAACAACTGGGAAGGGGTTTGCGCCTTTCAGAAGGAAAAGAGTGCTTGACTGTTCTCGATTTTGTTGGACAAGCACATACAGACTACCCCTTTGAAGAAAAATTTCGGGCATTAATAGGGCGTACGAAACATTCTGTACGTCATTATATTGAGAATGGTTTTTTCAACTTACCAAAGGGATCGGTAATCCAACTGGAAAGACAAGCCAAGGAGTATATTTTGCGTAATATTAAAGCAGTTAGAAATCGTAAAAAGGAATTGATACAAAATATATCTACTTTCACTGAGGATACCGGTCAACCTCTTACATTACTGAACTTTCTTCAGTATTATCACTTAACACTGGCTGAATTTTATGGAACAGGAAGAGAGCGTACATTTGGACGTTTGAAAGTAGAGGCGGGAATTAAAGAAGAATTTAAAAGTGAATATGAAGAAGTTATGGGTAAGCGAATTCAAACATTATTTCATTTAGATTCTGTTGATTTAATTATATTTTATCAAAGATATCTGGAAGAAGGGTTAGTGGAAAGCAAAGAACAAGAATTAATGTTAAGCATGTTGTATTACTCGTTTTTTACTAAAACACCTACTGCCTTTTCGTTTTCTAGTATGGAAGATGGCATACAGCAATTAATTAACTGTGATGAAATGAGAAGTGAAATTCAAGAAGTATTATCCGTATGTCTAGAAAATATTAGTTCTGTAGAAAAACCGTCCCCATTCAAATATGTATCGCCCTTACGTGTGCACGCGAAATATAGCACGGATCAAATACTGTCGTCCTTCGGCTATTACGATAATAAAGCGAGGCCGGCATTTCGCGAGGGAGTCAAGTATTTTGAAAGTCTAAAAACAGATATATTTTTCATAACATTGAATAAGTCAGAAAAAGACTTTTCACCTTCCACTCAATATGAGGATTATGCAATCAATGACGTTTTATTTCATTGGCAATCACAAAATCGGACGTCCGATACTAGCCCTACGGGTCAAAGGTATATTAATCAGCGAAAGGTTGGTAACAATATAGCTTTGTTCGTTAGAGAATACAAAAAAGAGTCAGGGAATACAGCACCATTCACTTTTCTTGGTACAGCTAACTACGTGAGTCATAAAGGAAGCCAACCTATTAGCTTTGTTTGGAGGCTACATGAAAAAATGCCTGCTAAAATGTTGCAAATTGCGACTAAGAATGTATTATAGTAACTCTACTTTTAAATTAATCGAACGATAAGAAAGCCCGCGATATATCTCGCGGGCTTTCCTTCATTCACACTCACAACGATACGTCTCGGAACAAGGAGGACACGTAGGACACTTTTTATGGCGACGTTCTTCTTTCGATACGTGATTGGATTTCTTTTTCTTGCAAGTACATGACTTTTTACATGTACACTTGCCGCGGCATGTACATTTCTTCTTGCATTCACATTTACGCTTTGGTTTGTGATCCTCGCATATGCAGTTATTTTTGCAACTACATTTGCGCTCCACTACTTCGAATTGTCGCATCATATCATGGTCTTCATGTTCTAAAATATGACAGTGAAGCATGTAGCGACCGGTGAATGGAGCAAAACGCATAATGACTCGTGTCACAAATCCAGGCGGAGATTGAACGACGTCTTTCCAGCCTCGTTCATTGACGTCAGGTTGTACAGGGGGACCCGTAAAACTGAGTAAACCATTCGCTGTGAAACCTTGGGCGTCAAAGGGAATACGGTCGAGAATCTGGAATTGAATCAAGTGGATGTGTATAGGATGCGTCGCGCCAGCCGTGTTGATGATGCGCCAGATCTCTGTATCATTCAGTTTAGGCTTGAAATCGATGCGTTCCATGAAACCTTTATTATTAAACAAGAACTTGAAACGACCATATTCATCGATGTCTGCATCCAATGTAATGTCACGTGTTTGAGCGGCGTCGCATTCCCGTAGTTTAGGTATGTTGCTGAGTATAGCGGGAACTTTGCTTGTATCTGGTCCTGTTAATTCGACCACTCTAAACTGCACAATCTGTCCATCGGTTTCAGGATCAGGGAGAGTGCCTATTGGCGGTGGGAAATCAAATGGTGTGGCCGCCGTATTTTCTAAAACAATCGTATCGTCGGGTGCCAGTTTAGAGAAATCAATAATTACATCCATCCGTTCGGCGGGTGCAATCGTTAATGTATCCATATATACAGGTGTTTCCAATAACCCACCATCTGAGCCGATTTGTATGATTTTCTGACCGTTTGACAAGTTCATTTTGTAAAAACGTTCGTTTGAAGCGTTCAATATGCGGAATCGGTACTTTCTTGGCTCTACTTCTAAGTATGGCCAGACCTTACCGTTAACTGTGATGTTTTCAAACGCTTCACCAGGTGTGACGGATGGATGCGGGAATGTCAATCCAGGCTGTACAGGTCCTGGCCTCACATTTGTTGTATCTGAATAAAATAAGGAACCATCTTCGTTAAATCCGCGATCAGCAATAATGAGTGGAATTTCATACGCACCGGAAGGGAGATTCAGTTTACGTTCTTCTTCATCGCGAATAATATACATTCCGACGAGACCGGCATAAACATTTAAACGTGTAATACCGACCGCATGATCATGATACCAAAGTGTGGCGGCACGCTGATTATTATTGTATTTATAAACAGGAGAGTCAAATACGGGACCTACCATATGATAGTTATTCGTAAACCATGCTTCAGGATGACCATCACTTTCTGGCTCAACCTCCGCCCCGTGTAAATGGACGACTGTACGAACATCTGGCATATGTTCGCTTGAACCGTGCAGCGTTCTGTCAATGGGTAGGAAGTGTTTGTCGGGCAGTTCATTCTTCCATTTGATATGTGCACACTCGCCACTGTTCACATTTACTAAAGGTCCAGGGAATTGCCCTTCATATCCCCAAATCTTAGTGGGTGTCAATTCTGAATGGAATTCGTGGAAGAACTCCTTCATACCTATCTCATAATATGAGAAGCACTTATGCCTCTCAAGCGGAGTAAGGTATTGGGGGATAGGTAATGGATCAATAAACGGTGTTAATTTCAATACATCGCTTCCTTCCAAGTGAATTTACTATCAAAACTAGTAGATGCATAGAAGGGACCACTTATACCTATAAACTACGGATAGGCTATTCATCGCTTACAATTTGATGTAAAATAGCAAAAGTGCTTTTAGCTCATCAAGATAGGGAGGTTTTATAAATGAAGACCCGTTCACCGAGAAAAAAGCTACTGATTGAATATGTTTGGATTATGATCGGATCCATGCTAGTCGGTTTGGCTTTTAATATATTTTTCTTGCCAGCAAGACTCGCAGCTGGGGGTGTGTCTGGTATTAGTACCATTCTGTATGAGGTGTATGGATTTGAACCGGCCTTTGTGCAGTGGCTTATTAATATTCCGATATTTATTATAGGTCTAGTACTTCTTGGCAAGGATTTTAGTCTGAAAACATTAGTGGGAACATTTTTTGTACCGCTAACCATTTGGCTGACTGCAGATATTCCTTCGACGATTGACAATCCTTTATTGTCAGCAATCTACGGGGGAATTATGTTAGGAGTAGGGCTTGGCATAGTCTATCGGGGAAATGGATCAACTGGAGGACTTGCGACAGTGGCGCAGGTTGTTAAAAAGTACACAGGTCTGTCTAGTGGGTATGCGCAATTATTCGTAGATGGATTGGTTGTGATTGCGTCCGCTATCGTATTTAATCTGGAGTTGGCATTATTTGCGATGATGGCGATTTTTGTGACGAGTAAAGTGATTGACTTTGTACAGTTACAAACATCTCAATCTAAACTAGTATTGATTATTACGGATCATGAAGAACGTATCCAGACGATTATCAAGGAAGAGATTGATCGGGGATTGACTAAAGTTCGATCGGTAGGTGGCTTTTCCAATCAGGAAAAGACCATGATTCTATGTGTGGTCGAGCAATCGGAAGCAATTTACTTGAAGAAGATCTTAAGAGAGGAAGAACCTCAGGCATTTGTCGTCTTTCTAAATGCTTCTGAAATTCTCGGTAGAGGATTTTCACTCGCAAAAGTATATTGAAAAAGCTATCCTAGACACCAAGTGATGTCTAGGATAGCTTTTTTATGATCATACTGGCTCGTAGTTTGCTCTGTAACATCTCCAAATAGGATGGTTGATCAATAGCACTGGCTGTTTGAAGGGATGTCAGTGATTCGATTGCTTTGGCTGACCTCTAATCGAAATGATACAATACATACATCTGATATAGATAGTAAATTAAGTAAAATAGTGCATGATAAATAAAAGTGATTCATACTAGGGCAACGTATGGAAAGGAAGAAGAATATATGAAACATAACCCAAACATCGGCTGGAATGTTGAATGCAGTTACCGTGAATTACCGGAAACATTTTACACAGTAGTGGAACCAAATACCGTCAGCTCACCGCAACTGGTACTGACTAATGATGTACTGGCAATATCGCTGGGACTCGATGAAAAACAATTGCATTCGAAAGAGGCGGTCGCTGTTTTTGCTGGAAATGAAAAACTAGAAGGAATAGAACCAATTGCTCAAGCCTATGCAGGTCATCAATTCGGTAATTTTACTATGCTAGGCGATGGACGGGCCATGCTGTTGGGAGAGCAGTTGACGCCGAGAGGACAACGGGTGGATATTCAATTGAAGGGATCAGGAAGGACACCTTATTCGCGCGGTGGGGACGGACGTGCGGCTCTCGGGCCCATGTTACGTGAATATTTGATTAGCGAGGCCATGCATGGACTGAATATCCCCACAACACGCAGTTTAGCTGTTACGGTAACGGGGGAGCCTGTTTTACGTGAAACGGCTTTGACAGGTGCCGTGTTGACAAGAGTTGCTTCAAGTCATTTACGTGTCGGAACGTTCCAATATGCGGCAGCCAGACAAGAAGTTGAAGATTTACGTGCTCTTGCCGATTACACAATAAAACGCCACTTCCCTGAAGTAGAATCAGCGTCACAACCATATGTAGCCCTATTAGAACAAGTCATAAAGCGTCAGGCATCTTTGATTGCAAACTGGCAGCTTGCCGGCTTTATTCATGGCGTGATGAATACGGACAATATGACCATCAGCGGCGAGACGATTGACTATGGACCGTGTGCGTTTATGGACAGCTATGACCCGCAAACCGTCTTTAGCTCAATTGACATACAAGGACGCTACGCTTATCGTAATCAACCCGGTATAGCAGAGTGGAATCTGACTCGTTTTGCTGAAACACTGTTGCCGTTGCTTCATGAAGAACAAGCGGAAGCAGTGAAGCTAGCGGAGAATGAGCTTTCCAATTTCGCCATGATTTACGGCTCGGCATGGTTAACGGGTATGAGGTCCAAATTAGGTATGTTCAATAAAGAGGAAGCCGATGAAACATTGGTAAAAGATTTGCTGACTATCATGAAAGAACATCAAGCTGACTATACAAATACGTTCCGTTCGTTGACGCTTGGACAGCAAGAAGAGTGGTTCGACGAGCCCGATTTTCTAGAGTGGAAAAAGCGTTGGGTTGATAGACTTCAACGTCAGTCAGAAGACGCGCAAGCAGTGGAGTTATTGATGAAGCAATATAATCCATCGATCATTCCGAGAAATCACCGGGTAGAAGAGGCGCTACAGGCAGCTGAAGCTGGAGATATGCAGCCGTTTATGAAGCTACTTGAAGTTCTAGAAAACCCTTATGCATATACTGTTGAACAAGAAGAATACGTGAATCCGCCTGAAGACGGAGCTACTTTTCAAACGTATTGCGGAACATAAAGGAATGCCCCATTGAAAGTTTACATTACATTTCAAAAGGGGCATTTTTTTGTATGGAGGTAAGGCTGAAAAATTACAAAGTTACGATTTTTATTTGAAAAAGTCTTTTAGTTTGAAAAGTTATGCGTGATCAAAATCTATTTTACGCACGATTCGTATCGATAATAGAATGGATAACCATGTCAGTAAGGCACTGATTAGTAGAACGGAGAGTGCGATTGTCCATTGATTGGTAGTTATAAGATCTGCGGTGTGCAGAAAGAATTTTTGTTCCGCAACCATTCTCGGATTTTCCATGATATTTACTATGATTCTAAACGACATCAGACTTAGTAACGGTAAGGCAATTGTTAAAGAAGACGCAAGTATATAGCCTGCCTTGAATTGCAGCGGATAAAAAAGGGAAATGATGAGGTAAAAGCATCCAAGTGCGATGAGTAATTCAGGGATTGTCATCATCCGAGTGGGAAATGGAGCAAATGTATCGAACAAGAAGATATAAACTAACACCGCAGCCGCTGACAGTCCGAACCAGATGAAACCAGACATATATTTTGCCAGTACGAATTGTTTTCTTGTTACCGGCAGGCTGTTTATTAAGACCGACTCTTTCTCAAATGCCTTATTACTCGTTGAAATAGCTATGAAATAAGCGACGAATATTAGAAGTAAAACATGACGGACAGGCTGACCATCTGTGAAAAAGTTTGTGAAAATAATGAACCATAGTGCTGTAAGTAAGAAAGTACTCGCCTTTTGTGTGTATAAGTCTTTTCGGCTCAAGGCATTCATTCGAATCCTCTCCTTCCGGTGTAGTACATAATATCTTCGAGTGTCGGTTTTTCAATAAGCAATGATGATAGGTGCTCTAAAGGAATTTCCACGGTATCTGCCAAACATTCAAAGCCGACATCTGTAGTGCGTAGTCCAATCGTAGGTAATCCGGCGAGCAGGGCACGCTGATCGGCTGTACCTTTTACCAATACATAACGTTCGGTAAATTCATCTTTCTCGCCTTGAAAAATAATACTTCCATTATGAATGAAAACAATGAAATCGGCTATTTTCTCCAAATCCGTTGTGATGTGCGTCGAGAAAAAGATTGCCTTTTCCTCATCTTGTATGAGATCCTGCATTATGTCGAGCAGTTCGCGGCGGATAATGGGATCTAGACCGGCAGTTGGTTCATCCATAATGATAAAGTCAGGATGATGAGAAAGGGCCATTGCGAGTGAAAACTTCATTCGCATACCTTTTGATAAATGTTTAACTCGTTGTGCTGTATTCAACTGAAACTTTCTTAAATAGTAATAGAATAGTTCATCGTCCCACTTTGAATAAAAGGGTGCAAGAATGCGCTTGTTTTTCTCGATAGTCAGGTCTTCGTAATAGAAATCCGCATCATAAACGAAACCGATACGCTCCTTGATATCTACAGTGTGATTTTTATGTGACTTACCAAATACACGTACTTCTCCTTGATCAGCACGAATTAAATCCATTAAACAGCGGATCGTTGTGGTTTTCCCAGCACCATTTGCCCCGATGAATCCAGTAATGAATCCTTTTTTAATATCAAAGTTCAGGTTGTTGAGTGTAAAGCCTTTAAACTGTTTCGTCAGTTTTCGTACTTCCGCTATATTTTCCATTCTTATCACTCCTCGTATAGCAATGTCAGCATATGGATTAACTCTTCCAACCCCACGTCAAATGCTCGCCCGTCTTGAATAACAGTTATCAGCTGTTTTTCAATTTTCTTTAACTGCTCTTCTTTCAATAGCTCGTGATTCTGCGCGGCTACAAATGATCCTTTTCCCGGAAATGTCTCAATAAGTCCATCCCGTTCCAGTTCTTCATAAGCTTTTTTAGTTGTGATGACACTGATCTGCAAGTCTTTCGCCAATTTGCGTATGGAAGGTAGCGCTTCTTTCTCTTTCAGTGCCCCCAATAAAATCTGCTCTTTTAGCTGGTTTTTAATTTGCAGATAAATCGGTTGGTTCACCGAATTGGAGATGAAAATATTCAATACATCACCCCTTTTCTTTCCTTACTGTATATAAACAGTATACACAGTTAAGTCAACAGCAAAAAACCTCCAAAGTAAAATCTTGGAGGTTTTTGATATGAACAATTACTATCCATTAACCCGTTTGCACTTGATCATACGAGTAATGGAAAGACTCTTTCTTTTTGTGAATCAGCAAGAAGAATAAAGTTAATGGCCCTATGCGGCCTAAAAACATGACAAAACAAAGAATCACTTCACCTGCTGGGCTAATATCTCCTGTAATTCCTAACGAAAGTCCCACAATCGCGAAAGCCGAGACGGTCTCAAATAATAAAGACAGAAAAGGCATCTTTTCAGTAACGGTCAGCAAAAATAAAGCAACAAAAATCATAACCGAGCTCACCGCTCCTATAGCCATAGAACGAAATATGACTTCTGTCTTAATGGAACGCTAGAAAATATGTGGTTCTTTTATTCCCCTAAAGTAAGAAATTGTCGCTAGCAAAATAATCATAAAGGTCGTTAACTTTATCTTATTTCCGACAGAAGACTCCCGCTTCAAGGAATGAATCGGGCACGGCCCAATGAGTAAGCGGGAGATGAATGTCGGTAATAAGATAAAAAAGATAATGAAAAGACTCGTAGCTCTTACTGAATTAGCCACAAGTCTTCGTTTTGTCTCCATAGAAAACTGTGATACAGTGTTACTAAGGGAGTGAATGAAATGAGTAATTGTGCAATAGATCATACGCAACCAGAAGTTGTAGAAAAATTAGCAGAACAGAAATCTTTCATGCCAGAAGAATTAGTGAAGAGCTGTGAGTTGTATTTAAGCAAATCATTGAGTCAAGAGTCGTTAAATGAGGTATTTCATTTGTTGAAAAAATATGACTTGGCAACAGAAAAAGAACGTGTAGACCGTGATTATAAAATGCAACAGTTATTTGTATGAGCTGAACTATATATCTACTCTATATGATAAGTAATTACTGTACGTCACTTTGTAAAAGAGAAATCGCAGACTCAAGTAACTGAATATCTTGTAGGATAAAAGTTTTGATATCGGCGGGTGCAGTACAGTACTCGTCACTGAGTAGTTCGAGCTCTCGGATGAAAATAGAACTTTCGTTTTGGTTGGTCATGATTGCAACCCTCCTTATAAGACAATTTACCCGCCAGGATAGTGTTTTAAACTGGGTTGAAATCAAATATTTCAATTACATGACATGTTGATTGCTGACTAACTTGGGTTTCGCTGGCGACCAAGTGAGCAAGAATGCCTTAGTACGACTACTTCCGATTGATAGCAAGTCTTCCATTTGTTCTTCGTTTAGATCAAATTGTGTTGCACTATAATTTTCCACAGGAATAAAGACTATGTTTTGCGCATGTTGCTTTGAAATATACTTTTCATCATGCGCGTTTTTCATTGTGGAGAATAGTGCTTCAAATAATTGTAAGGCATTTCGAATGGTGCGTCCGGGTACTTCATCTTGATTGCGACTTAGTTTGAGCCCGATTACAGGTCGTTTATGTGCAGATGTATCTTCATCAAAAATCCACATCGGGAAATTACTTAATACACCGCCGTCTACTACTATAGTACCTTTTGGTGCATCGAGACGTATGGGTTCAAAAAAGTAGGGAATGCCACAACTCATACGCAGTGCTTTCGCAATTGAAAATCGGTCAGAGTCATATCCGTATTTTTCCAAGTCGTCAGGCAATACTATCATCTTGCCATTTGTTAAATCAGATGCCACTAATTTTAATGATCCTTTCGGAAGATCACCAAATGTATAACAACCTTTACGTGCGAGTTTATCAAAAAACCACTCCTCCAACGCCTTTCCTTGATACAATCCCATTCTCCAATAAAGCGATATCCATTTCATAAAAGGAAATGGCAATAGTGTCTTTCTCGGATCCAGCAGGGCTTGGAAATCTTCTTCAGCCAACATGACTCTGACTTCATCTGCTGTATAGCCGGCTGCCAAAAAACTTGCAACAATAGCTCCTGCACTAGTGCCAGCTACGTTTTCAAAGCGATAACCTTGTTTCTCCAACTCCAGAACTGCGCCAACTAGCGCAAAACCTTTCAATCCCCCGCCTGAAAATACGCCATTGATCCGCACTGTATCCCTGCTTTCATTTTTATTGGTCTACTACTGTAAGGTCTCCGCAACAGAAATAGAACAATATTCATGTAGAAATGTATGAAAATTCCCTTTCGGTGAACTATAATAAAGAATCCATACAAACATGTACAGGATTCGATTATAGATTGTTGGAGGAGGTGTGCAACATGAGCGTATTTATGCGAATTGCACTGACATTAGTCATTATTGGTGCACTAAACTGGGGATTGATCGGATTTTTCAACTTTGACTTGGTTGCCAGTGTATTTGGAGGACAAAACACGATTCTTGCCAAGATTGTCTATGCCATTGTGGGACTGAGCGGATTGGCAGCGATTGGACTTTTAGTTAAATCAAATGAGGAGATTATTGAGGATGTGGATGAAAGAGTAGAGCCCCATAAGCATTTTGATCGAATTCGGAATGTGAATTACAACACTGAATTTGGGGAAGACTTGGATATGATGGGGAAGAATAAAAAAGTGGATCGGTCACGTAAAGAACCAAAAGAATAATTAAAAGGGTGTTCTCGTGTAAAAGCGAGAACACCCTTTCTCGTGTATTTATGAAATTTATTGCGTCTCCATGTAACAATGCGACGGTAGAAGACGTAGCTTACGTACAAAAGGGGGTGGATTTCATTATTATTGTAGGGCTAAAGCGTATGATGGTAGCTTAGTTGTTTATACAGGATAAATTGACGGAACAGAATAAGTGAAGTAAGGTGCCTTGCGGGAGTAGGCATTTTTTTGTGCGTACAAATAAATAAAAATTGATGTAAACTTTTTAGCCAGTTTAGAGTCTAATGTATAAGAGGGCAAAGAATGGGGTGACCGTCCAATGGAGATAAAGGAAAAAGAGTTGCATGTGAGAGCAATAGCTGGAGATGATGAAGCATTTCTGGCCGTGATGCAATTGCATAAGCAATCGCTTCTGCGGACAGCCTTGGCTTTTTTGCGAAACGAAGACGATGCGATTGAAGCACTTCAAGAAGTAACGTATCGTGCCTATAAAAAAGTTCGGACAGTAAAAGAACCTAGCTATCTCAAAACCTGGCTCATTCGTATCATGATAAATTATTGCCAAGATCAGTTGAAACTACGTAAGCGATACACAGTAGACGATAGTGGTTTGGAAACAGTATCAGCAGAAGACATTTCGTATATTGAATTGAGAGATGCACTGGCAACTTTATCTGACGAGGAGCAACGTTTAATTTATTTGAAATACTTTCAGGACTCAAAAATTAAAGATATAGCACAATCTGAAAATATACCGGAAAGCACCGTGAAATCGAGGCTTTACAAAACGATGCGTACGTTGAGGTCATACTTTGAAGATAAAGGGGGCAGTGATCATGTATGAGACAGAAGAAGCGCGATTAAAGCAGTTGAAAGAGCATTTAGATCAACAGTCGCTGCCTTTATCTGAAGCTGACCAGGCGATTTGTCGAGGCATGGAAAGGGCATGTCGGGAAAAAAAGCAAGCGAGAAAAAGACGTAAGAGAATCTTTGGAAGTGTAGCGGTTGTGGCATTATTGCTACTGACATTCATTACGTCTATTCGCGTATCCCCTGTATTCGCCCAGGCGGTAGCTTCCATTCCGGGTCTAGAGAAATTCGTGGAATTGATTGCGATGGATAAAGGACTCGATGCGGTAATTCAGAACGACTATTATCAAGAAATCGGAGTGACTCAAACGATTGACGATAAAACATTGACAGTAGATGGTGTCATTCTGGATGAGACGGGGATTAATATTTTCTACACAATTGAATCGAAGCGTTCGTTGAAAGGCTTACAAGTGGACTATATTAATTTGAAAGCGGAAGGCATTCCAGAGGGTAGCTTTTCTTATGGGAATATAATGGGGGAAAAAGAGGTATATACGTACAAGGATCGTATCGATTATCAGTTTGGGGAATTGTATACTTCAGAAAAGCCGTCGTTTGATTTGAAGATTGCAATCAAATTACAAGGTGAACCAACCCTATTTACTGTACCATTCACTGTGCCTGGGCAAGTAAAGCCAAGTGAAGTCTATACTATAGATAAAGAAGTAGATATCGAAGGACAGAAGTTTACAATTGAAAAGGTCACGGTATCCCCGTTGCGAGTAGGTGTGAAGATTTCCATTGACCCTGCCAATACGATGAAAATTCTACAATTCGAGGACATACGACTGGAGGATGAGAAAGGCGAAGTCTGGGGGGCTATTCAAAATGGCACGACTGCATTTGGTAGGGAGGATGGAAATTCTACATTGTTCCTTCAAAGCAATTACTTTTCAAAACCTAAAAAGCTCTATTTGCGCATCAATAAAGTGCAGGCGCTAAAAGCGGAAGAGGCCTTTGCGGAAGTGAATACGGAAACCGGGGAATGGCTCAATCAGCCAAAAGACCAAAAAATCCAGTTATTGCAATCCAATAAACATCATGCCGAATTCATAATGAAAAATGTGGATGAAGTGGAATTTCCATTTTTCTTTCTTGGATCCGCTATTGATGCAAAGGGGGTAGAAGTGGAAATCCCTACAACAGGAAAGTATGGGGATGAAGAAGCTACACATTGGGACTTGAACTTCGACCGAACAGATTACACGAATCCGCTGAGGCTGGAACTATTTGCGTATCCAAATTATCTTGAAGGCGACATAAAAATAGAATTAAAATGAAAAACGTAGTGGAGAACTCTTCACTACGTTTTTAGGTTGTTCTTCTGATAAAGCTGACATGACGGCCTGCTTGTCTATCTTGCCGATAGGAAAAACCATCTGGGCTTAAGAATGTACAAGTACGGTCGATTGTAATATTTTCTTCGGGTACTCCTGCCAGTTCACATTGCTTCTTCACTGTCAGTTGATTATCAATATGGTACTTTTTTGTCATCGCGTTATAGAAGATGAATTCGTCAGCGTAGCCAAGGTTATGAAATTTCGTATAAACATCTTCATCCACTTCAAACTTTTCTTGACTGAGTGCGGCACCGATTTGTACATGTACACGAGTTAGATCACAGTGTTCATATTGCTGTAGGTGGTGGAATAGCTTCCTTGTGATTTCTTTCACAGTGCCTTGCCAACCAGAATGAATTGCCCCAATTAATGTACTATCGTCACTGTGAAATAATACAGGAACGCAGTCAGCTGTTAAACTGCACAGCACGATATCCGGTTCAAATGTATACAGTGCATCCGTGTCGGCAATTGCCGTTTCTTGTCGCAATGCTCCTTTTCCACGGTCTTGTGCAGTCACTTTATGAAAGTTCGCGCTATGTGTTTGATTGGCAAACACGAAATCTTCCAACTCGCATTGTAAAAAGTCCGCCAATTGTCGGCGATTGTTCGTCACATCAACTGCTGACACACATGCATGCAAAGCAGTATTATTGCACTCCGGTTCACTGCAATCTTTCAAGGTCATACCTTTTAGAATATGGTTGTGGTTTTGATAGATCTTGGTTTTCATAATTCTTGATCCGCATTCAGTAATAGTTGTGTCAAAATTTGTGCACCGTAAATTAAGGCATCGGTATTAAAGGACATTTGTGGGTGATGCAACCCAGGCTTCAAATCACAACCTAATCCGATCATTGTCGCAGGAATAGAAGGCGTTTTCCACGTGTAGAAATGAAAATCTTCCGCGCCTTGAGAAATACATGGTACATCCACGTTTTCTTCTCCTAATACAGAGCCGATCGCCTGTTGTGCAAGTCGTATTGCTGTGGCATTTTCCGTAGCAGCAGGTGAATAACCTTCTTCAATGTATGCAATTTCCGTCTCTGTCAAAGCGGCAGTGTGTTGGATCATGTGGCGGGCTTTGGCTAACAGGGCATCCATTGTTTCATTCGTTTCCGCACGAACATCCAATGTGAATCGTGCACTAGCTGGAATAGAGTTGCTTGTTTCACCACCATGCAATTCGGTGATTTTGATGGAGAACTTTTTATTGCCCGCCAAACGAATTTGACGTAGTGACTGGATTAAGAAACTTGCTGCTTCGATTGGGTTATTACCTTCTTCAGGTCTCGCTGCGTGCGCAGGCGTTCCCGTGATTGTACCCGTAATCGTCGCGGACGAGCCGTGTAAAATCGCTGGTGCAGATTTACCGAACGGAACTTCTGTATGCGGACGTACATGCAGACCCCCTAGGAATAGAACATCTTCGAGCACGCCTTCTTTCATCATTTGTAACGCACCTTCTGCTAACTCTTCCGCAGGTTGGAAAATGAATCGGATAGTGTGATGCAAATCCATTTCGCAGTTCTTTAAAGCTAGCGCGGTATAGAGTGCCATCGTACTGTGCGCATCATGTCCGCAAGAATGGTTAGCAATTACTTCGCCATCGACTTCCTGTACCAATGCATCCATATCCGCGCGTAACGCAATGACACCTTGGTTACGTCCTGCGATTTCTGCAATGAATCCGTGATGACCAGTAAAGCCAGTGATACTCAATCCAGCAGCCGAAAGCTTATCCTGTAAATACCGTGATGTCTGCTGTTCTTGCCAACTAGGCTCGGCAATAGCATGCAGTTCATGATAGGTCTCTAGTATTTCCTTTTTATGATGTGCTATATAGTTTAGTGGGTCAGTCATTAAAGATTGCCTCCATTTCATAAAGTAAATGATCTTAAAAGTAAAACATATTGACTAGTAAACAGCAAAGATCGTGACGGATCATGATAAACTACTTTACCTTACAAAACCGTTACTCAACAATAGTAAAGTAACTGCTGGAATCATCAATAGAAGTACCAATTGTTTTTTTCTTTTCTGAAGTAATTATAAGTAGAGGATGTTAAAATGACTTATATCAGTTTAATTGAAACAATTGAAAAGGAATAGGTGTACAACATGAGTTTATTGACAGTAAAAAATATCAGTCACGGTTTCGGTGACCGTGTAATTTTCGAAGACGTATCATTCCGTTTATTGGCTGGTGAACATATAGGATTAATAGGTGCAAATGGGGAAGGCAAATCCACGTTTATGAATATTATTACACATAAGCTGGAGCCAGATGCAGGGACTGTCACTTGGTCAAAGCGTGTACGAATCGGATATTTAGACCAGCATGCAGCGTTGAAACAGGGGATGTCGATTCGTGATGTACTGCGCACTGCGTTTCAATATTTATATGATAGAGAAACTGAAATGAATAGTCTCTTTGCGAAGATGGGTGAAGTAGGGCCAGATGAACTAGAAGGACTGTTGGAAGAAACTGGACAAATTCAAGAATCCCTAGAGCAGAGTGATTTTTACATGATTGACGCAAAAGTAGAGGAAGTCGCAAACGGTCTAGGTCTTGATGAGTTCGGATTGGATACTGACGTGAATGATTTGAGTGGTGGCCAGCGCACAAAAGTATTATTGGCTAAACTATTACTTGAAAAGCCTGATATTTTATTGCTTGATGAGCCGACGAACTACTTGGATGTCGAGCATATTGAATGGTTGCGTACGTATTTGCAAGAGTATCCAGGAGCATTCATTTTAATCTCGCATGATATCCCATTCTTGAATAGTGTCATTAACTTGATCTACCATATGGAAAACCAACAGGTCAATCGTTACCCTGGCGATTATGACGAGTTTTTGCGTGTGCGTGAAATGAGACAGCAACAGGTCGAAGCAGCGTATAAAAAGCAACAGAAAGAGATTTCTCATTTGAAGGACTTTGTTGCGCGTAATAAAGCGAATGCAGCAACGAGTCGAATGGCAATGTCCCGACAGAAGAAACTAGATAAGATGGACATTATTGAGTTAGATTCTGAAAAACCGAAACCACATTTCGATTTCAAAACGGCAAGAACGCCTGGAAAGTATTTGTTCGAAACAACCGATCTAGTCATCGGATACGATGAACCTCTATCGAAGCCTTTGAATCTTTCAATGGAACGTGGACAAAAGATCGCTCTTGCGGGAGCAAACGGAATTGGAAAAACGACATTGTTAAAAAGTATTCTCGGGGAAATAACCGCTCTTTCAGGTAAAGTGGAGCAAGGTGAGCATCTAGCAATCGGTTACTTCGAACAGGAAACGAAAACAGATACAGATAATACATGCTTGGAAGAGATTTGGAGTGAGTTTCCACACTTGGCGCAATATGAAGTACGTGCGGCTTTAGCGAGAGTCGGACTAACGACAAAACATATTGAAAGTAAAGTAAAGGTATTAAGCGGGGGAGAGCGTGCGAAAGTCCGTCTTTGTAAACTGGTAAATAGTGAAACCAATTTATTAGTATTAGATGAACCGACAAACCACTTGGATTACGATGCAAAAGAAGAACTGAAACGTGCTCTGAAAGAATATAAAGGAAGTATCTTACTTATTTCACATGAACCGGACTTTTATGAAGATGTAGTATCCACTATTTGGAACGGGGAGACATGGACTACGAAGATGTTCTGAAAAACATTCCTGTTCCACGTGAAACAAAAAACCAACCAGAAGCGGTTGGTTTTTTGTTTTAATAATGTATAATGCCTGCTCTACTTTATTTTATAGTGCTTTATCACACCTTTCTCAAAACATCTGCATAAACTTTTTCAATGCAAATGAATGATAGCTGTTCTTCTTCGTCACAATGCCAAGCTTCCAAAGCAAAGGCGGCCCTTCTATAGGAATCATCTTAATATTTTCGTTAGTAAACTTCGTCGAGATAGATTGGGGAAGAAGCGTGATACCCAGTTTCGCAGCGACTAGTTCAATGATCAAATCCCACTGAGAGCTTTCATACGATATAGTCGGATTAAACCCGACCTCTTTGCAGGCGCCTATTATATAGCGATGTAGGGCAAAACTTTTAGAGAACAGGATGAGTTGTTCATCTTTCAACTCGGATAAAGCGACAGCATCTCGCTTTGCAAAAGGATGATCAGTATGGACAAACAAAAAGAATGTATCTGAAATAAAAGGCTGAACTTGAAAAGCGTCTCGATCTGTTGGTAGCACAATAATACCGACATCAATCTGGCCTTTATCTACAAGCTCTTCCACGACTTTGGCGCCCAACTCATGCAACTCGATTTTAATATGAGGGTAATTCCTTGATAGGTTTTTGGCGATCTGTGGAAAGAACAGTGTCCCAATCAAAGGTGGCATGCCGATTTTAATTTCTCCCGACACGCCCTCAGCTAGATCTTCAAGTAAGACGGGAAGT
Organism: Sporosarcina sp. P34; assembly: GCF_002743375.1. Classification (GTDB taxonomy): domain Bacteria; phylum Bacillota; class Bacilli; order Bacillales_A; family Planococcaceae; genus Sporosarcina. Next base: position 402,429 of record NZ_PDZC01000002.1, on the reverse strand, counting down.
TCACCGATTAATTGAAGTATTTGTTTGCATTGCTCATACACAATGTCTCCTGCATCTGTCAATCGAAGGCTACGTGTAGAACGGTTGAAAAGTCTGACATTCAATTCACTTTCAAGTCTTTTCACGGATTTACTTAAAGAGGGCTGCGAAATAAAAGAATGTTCAGCGGCCTTTGTAAAACTTAAATGATTGGCTACTTGTATAAATGCCTGAAAGTCTTTAAGTTCGATGATCATCCAACCTTTCATTTATTCCGATTTGGAATATATTTGATTCACAATATTCATTTTACATATAAGTCAGAAATCTGTACACTATTACTAAAGAGTTAGAGGAGGTTACCGTATGAGTAAAGTGATGGACTCATTTATGGAAGCGGTTTCAGACATTCAAGATGGTGCTACGTTAATTGTTGGAGGCTTCGGATTATGTGGTATTCCGGAAAAATCCATACAGGCGTTACAAGATAGTGGCGTGAAAGATTTAACGGTCGCTAGCAATAATTGTGGAATAGATGATGCAGGTCTTGGAAAGTTGCTAGTTAATAAACAGATTAAAAAGATGATTGCTTCTTATGTGGGGGAAAACAAAACATTTGAAAAGCAGTTTCTTAACGGAGAGTTAGAAGTGGAACTGAGTCCGCAGGGAACGCTCGCAGAAAGAATCAGAGCGGGCGGTGCAGGAATTCCTGGATTCTATACAGCGACAGGGGTAGGTACACCAATCGCAGAAGGTAAAGAGACAAAAGAGTTTAACGGCAAGACGTATCTACTTGAAGAAGGGATCGTCGGGGACTTTGCACTTGTGAAAGCTTGGAAGGCGGATACACTTGGAAACCTAGTCTATCGCAAAACAGCCATGAACTTTAATCCGTTAGCTGCAACAGCAGGTAAAATTACGATTGCGGAAGTAGAAGAAATCGTGGAAGCCGGTGAGCTTACTCCAGAAGAAATTGATACACCAGGTATCTATGTACAGCGAGTACTACTCGGAAAAGATTATGAAAAACGCATTGAACGCTTAACAGTGAAAAAAGCGTAAAAAGGAGAAATGACCATGACGGAAACACGAAATACAATCGTAAAACGTGCAGTTGAAGAAATTCAGGACGGTATGAATGTCAACCTTGGCATTGGTATGCCCACTCTAGTTGCCAACGAAATTCCAGATGGTATGACGGTTTTATTGCAATCGGAAAATGGCCTGCTTGGCATCGGGCCTTATCCAGTAGAAGGGCAAGAGGATGCAGATCTAATCAATGCTGGAAAAGAAACGATTACGACAGTTCCAGGTTCATCCTTCTTTGATAGTGCGGAGTCGTTTGCGATGATTCGCGGTGGACACATTGACTTGGCGATTCTAGGTGGCATGGAAGTTTCGGAAAATGGAGACTTGGCCAACTGGATGATACCGGGAAAAGTGGTGAAAGGAATGGGCGGCGCAATGGACTTGGTTGTCGGTGCAAAACGTGTCGTAATCATCATGGATCATGTCAATAAACACGGCGAATCGAAAGTGAAAAAAACGTGTTCGTTGCCGTTAACGGGTCTTGGTGTTGTGGACCGACTCATCACGGATTTGGCGGTGTTTGATTTCACAGAGGACGGTATGAAGCTTGTAGAAACTGCTGCAGGTATCTCTGTGGACGAAGTAAAAGAAAAAACCGAAGCAAGTTATACGATATCTCCAAACTTTACGGCTAGATAATTCGATTGACGATACCCGCTGACGAAGGTGTCGTCTTTTTCATTGGAATGGGGGCAGGTTCATGGAGAGAATAGCTATCATAGGGTGCGGTACAATGGGCCACTCCATTGCACTGAGTGCTGCGTGGGCGGGATACGATGTGACGTTGCATGGCATAAACGTGGAAGAACTCGAGCGCGCACTGGCAAGCATTGCGAGTAAGTTACAAGTATTAACGGACAATGACTTGTTGGAGATGGAAGAAGTGGAGGCAGTAAGAGATAGGATTACTACAGTCACAACAATTGATGAGGCTGTAAAGGATGCGACGTTCATAATCGAAGCAGTGCCTGAACGTCTGGAGTTGAAGCAACAAATCTTCAAACTACTGGATCAGCTTTGCGATCCATCCGTGATTCTGGCAAGTAACACTTCGGCAATCAGTCCGACTGACATCGCAGCTCAAACTACACATCCTGAACGCACGGTCATCACACACTTTTGGCATCCGGCACATTTGATTCCATTAGTTGAAGTAGTTCGCGGATCGAAAACAAATGATGAAACGGTTAAACGTTCGATGGCATTAATGAATGGGATGAATAAAAAGCCGATCGAAGTGAAAAAGGAAGTACCCGGTTTTGTAGGGAATCGTCTACAATTCGCCTTGTTGCGTGAAGCACAGCATATTTTACAAGAAGGAATAGCGACAAAGGAAGATATAGACGCTGCAGTACAATACAGTATCGGCAGAAGATTACCCGTCACGGGTCCATTTTTATCGGCAGATATGGGTGGCCTAGATGTATATACGGACATATCGAATTATTTATATAAAGATTTATCGAATGCAAATCAATCCACAGCTAGTATGCAGGAATTAGTGGACGCGAGAGAGCTCGGTAGTAAAACGGGCAAGAGATATTATGAATGGGATCCTTCATTTACTGAGGAGGTACATACTGCGCGGGAAAAAGAACTGATCCGCTATGTAAAGCAAGATAGAGGAGGATAAATAAAAATGCCAGAACACCCAAAGCGGGTAGTTCCGGCATTTTTATTTCTTCATGAGTAAATAGCAAAAGTACGGTGCACCTATCAATGAAACAATAATACCTGCTGGAATACCACTCGGTTCCAAAATGTTTCGCCCAATTGTATCCGCTAGCAATAGAAGGAAACTGCCTAGTAAGATCGCAATAGGTAAATTCATTTGATGGCGTGGGCCGATTAAGGACTTGGCGATATGAGGCGCCATCAGACCGATGAACGCGATACCACCTGTGACTGACACAGCGGATGCAGCTAGCGCCACGGCGGTCAGCAATAACACTACACGCTCTCGTTCAATCGACACGCCGATACCTGTCGCCATAGATTCATTCAAACCGAGCATATCGAGTCGGTGTGCTTTACATAACGCAAAAGGAATTAAGAGGAGCAACCAAGGGGCCAGTGCCCAAATATAAGGCCAATCTGTTCCCCAAATATTTCCTGCTATCCACCTTGAAATGAAATCAACTTTTTCTTGCTTGGCGGAAGAAGTCAATACAACCATTACACCTGAGAGTGCCATTGAAAATCCAATACCCACTAATACAAGACGCATAGGCTGCAGTCCACTTTTTCTACTGTAAGCAAATAGGTAAATTAAAACCGATGTGATGAGGGCTCCCCCAAATCCTACTAACGGTAATAAGTAAGTGAACGCGCCAGCCTCGATTGGTACAAACAAGAAAAATAATGCAATAGCGACTCCAGCTCCAGAATTTATTCCGATGATACCGGGGTCGGCAAGGTCATTCCGTGTGATTCCTTGTAAAATAGCACCTGATAAGGCGAGCGCAGCACCGGCCAACAACGTAATGATGATTCGCGGTAGTCGAATAGTAAACAGTACAAATTCTTCTTTGAAGGTGCCTTGACCGAGAAGAGTAGGGATTAGCCGGCTCCATTCAATAGAAGCAGATCCTAAACCAAGCGCAAGAGTAGTTAGGCAGAGAATCAATACAATGAAGCATGCTCCAAGAATTCTTTGTTTTCTTCGAATATGTGGAAGTATCATGAGAATGCCTGACCTCCTTTGCGTACGATTAAAAGAAAGAACGGTAAGCCGATGATTGCAATCAATGCAGCAACAGGCGTTTCAAACGGCGCTTGCAGCATTCGTCCAACCGTATCCGCTAGCAACATAAAAGTCGCGCCTAAAATAGCGGAAATGGGGATGATGAATCGGTAATCTGTTCCGACGATTGCACGAACAATATGTGGAATCATTAATCCAACAAATGCTAAGTTACCCGCTAATGCCACAGCGGCTCCTGCTAATAAGATAATCACCATAAACAGCATGACTTTTATTTTCACTGTGTTTTGTCCAAGTCCAATCGCTACTTCTTCATTCAGGCTCAATAATGTCAACTGGCGTGAAAGCACGAGTGCGACGAGAATACCTATAATGATAACTGGGGCAATGGTCTGCAACTGTCCCCATGAAGTACCAATCAATCCGCCGGCTGTCCACATTGCTACGTCCTTTGAAATCTTAAAATACAAACCAACACCCTGTGCAATGGCGAATAAAAATGTAGAGACGGCTGCGCCTGCCAATACAAGGCGAATGGGTGCAAAGCCGCCTCGCTTCGCGGAGGCAATACCGAAGACGATCAGCGCACCGACAGCAGAGCCAATAAAGCAAGCCGTCATGATGCCGAAATAGTTGATAGTTGGAATGCATGCAAGCGCAATGGCTAAGGCGGCATTCGCCCCAGCAGTCAGTCCAAGCAACCCAGGATCAGCCAATGGGTTTCGCGTCATGCCTTGCATGATCGCCCCGGAAACAGCTAAAGCCGCACCTACAAACATAGCACCTATTTCACGTGGAAAGCGTATTTCGCGCAGGATGAGAATATGATCTTTTTGATTTGACGTGAATGAAAGGTAGATATCTTGCCATGAAGTGTGAGCGGCACCAAGCTTCAAGGCAAATAAGAAGCTGATTAGTAAAAGTATCGTGCTAGCAAATAATTTAAAACTAAATGGTATAGCTTTTCTAACATGTGTATCCACTTTATTCATCCGCTCCTTTCTTGTCATAAAAAAAGGGGTTCTTCAATGAAGAAGAGCCCCATCTTGTTTGATTACTTAGTTCCTAAAAAGCTTTTGATGAAGAAATCGAGCTGATTATCCAGTGTATAGGCATCATTGAAAGAGAATTCTGCTGTATTTACCTGATAGACTTGATCATTTTTGACGGCAGGAATATTCTTGTATGTTTCTGTTTCCAGGAATGAATTATCTCCCGTATCACTTTTACTTAATATGATATAGTCCCCGGCAAATTCAGGCAAGACTTCTGCAGATAGCGCATAATATCCGTCTTTCTTCGTCATTTCCTTTACTTTTTCAGGCATCGCTAATTTCATTTCCTGATATAAGATTTCCGTTCCTCTTCCCCAGTTATCACCGAAGACATAAATTTGTTTGTCAAACTCTTCAATGACGGAAACTGTCGAATCTTTTCCGATTTTGGCTTTAATGTCTTCTCCCGCCTGTTGTGCACGTGCCTTAAATGCATCTACCCATTCTGTTGCTTCTTTTTCTTTATTCAATAACTTACCAATTTCGATTTGCTGTGTTAAATAATCTACTTTTCCGTATGTATACGTAACAGTAGGAGCAATTTCTTTTAGTTTGTCAATATTTTTAATAGTGTTAAGTCCAATAATTAAATCGGGTTCCAGTTCAATGATTTTTTCAATATTTTCATCAGAAACTTCTTCTACATCTTTCAAAAATGAATCAAAGCTTGGATTATCTTTTGACCAAGATTCAGCTCCTACCAAATTCACGCCAAATTCATGTACAGTACCCGCAAAACTAGATAACACCACAACACGCTGTGGATTAGCGGGAACCTCTACTGGACCTTCTTCAGATTGATAGGTAATCGTGTCACTTGTTCCTTGTTCTTTTGAAGGTGTATCTTCTTTCGCAGGTTCTTCCTGTTTGTTTCCACAAGCTGCTAACGCAAGTACGATAAGCAAAAGAGCAGGTAATAGAATTTTCTTCAACAGTTATTCGTCTCCTTTTAGTAAATCATATGTAATACATAACGGTTTGCCCGTTCTTGGATCCGTTCCAATTTCGGCATCAATTCGAAATACTTCTCGCAGTATATCTGGCCGTATTACTTCCTCGCACACGCCTGCGCGTACAATTTCACCATCTTTCATCGCAATGATGAAATCGGCAAAACGTGCTGCTTGATTCAAATCATGAAGTACCATGATAATGGTGCGTTGCTGCTCCTCATTAAGCTTTTGCAATAGCTCAAGCACTTCTAGTTGATGTGCCATATCCAAATAGGTAGTTGGTTCATCTAGGAAGATGATATCTGTTTCCTGGGCGAGTGCCATCGCAATCCAAACGCGCTGTCGTTGACCACCGGATAATGCATCTACTTGACGGTATTTGAATTCAGTCGTATTGGTGACTTCGAGCGCCCAATTGATAACATCCATATCACGTGCTGTCAAACGTCCCATTGCATTCTGGTAAGGAAATCTACCGTAAGATACCAATTCACCAACTGTTAAACCACTGGCGGCTTCTTGTGTCTGTGGAAGAATAGCCATCTTTTGTGCGAGCTGCTTCGTTTTTTGTTTAACAATATTTCTGCCATCTACTATCACTTCTCCTGATTGATGCGGAATTAAGCGCGTGACAGCTTTTAGAAATGTGGATTTGCCACACCCGTTTGCTCCGATAATAGCAGTCACTTTCTTGTCAGGTATTTGGACCGATAACCCATTAACGATCAGATGATTATCATATGAAACTTGTAGATTTTCTGTATACAAGCGAACCATTTCGTAAAATCAAACCTTTCCTACTAAGTAATCATTGATAATGATTATCAATATCGGTACAATAAAAACTATAAATTGAAATGCAAGCGATGTCAATAATTATTTGTAAAGGAGAAGATGGAATGAAACAAGATCAGCTACTGGACGTGACGATTATCGGCGGAGGACCCGCGGGGTTATACGCTGCTTTCTATAGTGGGTTGCGTGAAATGAAGACGAAAATCATTGAATATCAGCAGCAGCTTGGAGGAAAGATCCATGTCTATCCTGAAAAAATGATTTGGGATATTGGCGGCATGACACCGGCACCAGGAGCACAGGTAATTGAACGGCTTGTGACCCAAGGGTTAACTTTTGATCCGGAAGTCGTGCTCAACGAGAAAATTGTGAAGATCGAAAAGATAGCAGGCAAGCATTTTGCATTACATGGCTCTTCGGGTACTGTTCATTACAGCAAAACCGTAATACTCGCAACAGGTACAGGTATTTTGAATCCACAGAAGATTGAAGTGGAAGGCGCAGAACGCTTTGAAGTGTCGAATTTGAACTATACGGTAAAATCTTTGGGACGTTTCAAAGGGAAGACCGTCTTGATTTCGGGCGGTGGCAACGCGGCAATTGACTGGGCCAATGAACTGCAACCCATTGCTAAGAAAGTGTACCTAACTTATCGTAAAGAGAGCTTAAACGGCCATGAAGCGCAAGTGCGACAACTCTTGGAGAGTGGCGTGATCTGTCACTTCAATACGAATATATCTCGATTCATTGCATCTGAGGACCATAGCTCAATTGAGAGAGTGGAGCTACGACACAATGAAGATGAAACAGTTACCACGATAGCTGTAGATGAAGTAATCATTAATCACGGTTATGAGCGTGATACGTCGTTAATTGGTGATCAGCAACTGGGTGTTGAACTAACGGAACATAAACAGATTGCCGGAACGTGCACGAGTGCTACGTCTATAGAAGGGATGTATGCGGCAGGGGATGTACTGAGCCACAAAGGCAAGCTGCATTTAATAGCAGGGGCATTTCAAGATGCAGCGAATGCTGTGAACTGCGCCAAAATCTATATCGACCCCGAAGCAAATAAAAATGGTATGGTATCTTCTCATAATGAACTCTTCAAGGAACGAAATCGTGAATTAGTGAAACAACTCGTATAAAAAAGAACTGACCAACGATGTTTTTTATCGTAGCGTCAGTTCTTTTATTTAGATATTCTCGAGTTTCTCCAGCCGTTTCATCAGCATGCCCCGCCACTCTTCAGCCAGTGCATCGACTTCCAGAATTCGCTTCAATCCTCCCGAATCTCTAGGACGCTGAAAATACACTTCATTTGCATAAAGGATGGAAACTTGGTTTGGATCTTGTTGCAGCAAAGTAATGGTTGAATCTGAACGGACAATTCCTTCTTCCACAACACGGCATAAATAGCCTGTGAATCCAGTGTTGACCATTCCCCTCATCAAATCGGGTAAGCCAGTTCGCTTACTAATTGTGCTACAAGGGACTCGCCCCTGTATTACTTGAATAACTGCTTCTCCCACTGTAAACATATCTCCAATACATATATCTTTCTCAAGCATTCCATCCACTGTCAGATTTTCTCCGAAAGTAGAAGAGGGCAACGTGCAGGAAAATTTCTTTTCCCAGAAAGTATAGTGCTCACTCGGATAGATACAGACCGCTCGATCAGGACCGCCATGATGTTTCGTATCCGCAATCCCGTCTCCTTGAAAACCATCCACAGAAAGATATGCTTTTTCGACAGACTGCTTACAAATAGCACTGGAAAATTCTCCACCAGTAGTAGATTGTACGATTCGCGGCATCCCAATAGATAGCGTCCGCAATGAAGGTTCACTGTTCAATAAAAATCCCTACTTTCCGCGTGTTCATACATGTAGTATACAATAAACGCGATTTATAGAAGGGATTAGTATAGCGCATGTTAGATTGCGACCATGATCAACCAAAAGATATGCATGAACAATACGGCAATATAAATAAATAATGCAGTAGTCAAAGAAATACGTACGATAATCCCTGATGAACTAACCGTTACGATATATAAAAGTAATAAAGGTAATCCTAGTTTTACCACGTAGAACAAAGGAATACTTTGTTCATATAAAAATGATACTAGCAAATTGGCTTCTTCTATAAGACCAAACCGCAAACCATAATCCGTGAAAATGGCATCTAATAAACATAAGCAAGCCAATAGAAAACCTGCATTTATTAATCTGTTTTGCTGAATAGGAAAATCCTTAACTGTATTCATTTTATCGGCTCCTTACATACAGTGTAGTTACCTAGGGTGAGTAATAAGTGATGATTTTATTCATTGATTACCATAATTTTATATAATTATTTATTTGCATTAGGCTATGAAAATGCGTATAGTACATTACAACAGTAATGTACTACGTAACCTTGAGGTGGTGAAGTTCTTGCTTGAGATGGATGGAGAAAAGCCGATTTATATACAAATTGCAGAATGGTTAGAGACAGAAATTATTGACGGTACGTTACAAGCGGACGATAAAGTGTACTCGCAGTATCAATTGGCAGATCTTTTCAATATCAATCCTGCGACTGCTGGAAAGGGACTGACGATTTTACTAGACGCGGAACTTATTTATAAAAAACGTGGCCTTGGCACATTTGTAACGGCTGACGCACGTGAGAAACTACTGGCGAAGCGTAAAGGCGGTAGGTTAAGTCGTCTGGTGCAGGATCTGCTTAATGAAGCGGCATTACTTGGGCTGGAAGAAGATCAGCTAATTAAATTAATCCAGGCAGGGCGAAAGGAGAGGTCATAATGTCAGCAATTACGTTGAAAAACGTGTCAAAAAGTTATCGATCTATTACAGTACTGGACCAGTTAAATTTAGAAATCCGTGAGAATGTCATTACGGGACTGGTAGGACGTAATGGTGTGGGAAAGACGACGTTGATGAAGATGATTGCGGGATTCATAAAAGAGTCGGAGGGAGAACTTCGTGTGTTTGGTGAGCATCCCTTCAATAGTCTCAAGGTTTCCGCCAACATGATGTTTATTGACGATATGATGGGCTTCCCGGATGCACTAACATTGGATGATTTACTAACAGAATGTGATCGCTTCTATGAAAATTGGAATCAAGATCTAGCTATGCGTCTGCTTGAATACTTTAAATTACCGCTGTCGTTGAATCACCGGGTACTGTCAAAAGGGAAGCGTAGTACATTCAACGCAATTATTGGTATTGCCACACGTTGTCCACTCACGATGTTTGATGAGCCAATTACAGGAATGGATGCTGGGGCGCGCAGGGATTTTTACAGGGCGCTGCTGAAAGATTATATCGCTTATCCCCGCACTATTTTGTTGTCGAGTCATCATATGGAAGAAATGGAGGATTTGCTGGAGGATATTTTGGTGATTGACGGCAAGAGCATCTCGTTTCATGGTCCAATAACTGAACTGCAGGAAAAATTCCTGTCACTTCAAGCGCGAGAGAGTGTGCTGAAATCCTATGCGATTCGCTATGCGGTTGTTCATCGAGCAAACGCAGGACCAATGACAGAATGGATTGTAGACAACCAGCATACCAAAGCGGAAGTAGAAGAGTTGAAGCAGGCAGGCATTCGCGTATCGGCAGTTTCTGCAAGCCAAGCGTACTTGGCGATGACGGGCCAGGCGACAGGAGGGGTAGACGATGTTTTCAACGCAATGGAGCGTCAATGAACTGGCGAAGCGTCAGTATTTATTTAAATTGAGTACCAATGGAGCGGTATTTACTACGTTGATAGTGCTACAGATTATTGGGACTATATTTATAAGTGGTGCGGGGTCCTCATCTATGAACGAATGGGAAGAGATGATTTCTGTTAACTACACGTCCATATCAAATGATAGTCAGGTAGGTCTGACATTATTCTGGGCACTCATTGTTGGATTTCTGCTGACATCAGCTGCACAGCGTAATGAATCCTTTTCATTCGTGACGAATCGTCTGACCTTCCAGCTGGCGAACTTTTATTTCATTTGCACAGCCGCATTACTTGGTGGTGTAATGACCGTGTTGATCGGGTCGGTCATGAAAATTGTTGCGCTGTTTGGCGATAATGTCATTATAGAAACGACAGGCCTTCTGTCATCGCCGCTTGATTTCTTCTCCCGGATTCTCGTTATGACCGCGTACACATTGCTGATTATGATGATCGGGTATTTACTTGGAACCTTAATACAGTTTAGCAAGTTGTTCATTGCCTTGTTTGGATTGATCTGGTTTGTGTATTTCACGTTCGGTGTCAGCCTGTCAGTTGGCGAAGGTGATAGCGTATTGTACTTTTACTACGGAGAGACATCTATTCTAGTGTTTGTTTTGAAAGTAGTAGTATCGGTTGCTGTATTGTTCGGTATTAGCCTCTTTGTGACAAATCGTTTGGAGGTGAGAAATCCATGATGTTTTTTATGGTGTTAATACCGATAGTCCTGCTTCTTGGTCTGGTTCCCATTGTGATATTTACGAAAAACATGAAACGTACACGATTGAAAAAATCATTTCATCGCAATATTATTGTAGGTTATCTTGTGTTATTGTTACTCGGTGTTTTTGTGGCGGAATTCATGGAGCGTAAGGTAGAACTTCATATTCCACCAAAAGTAACGGATAAAAATATTGAATTTGATTTGCAATCTGCGATTGTAGAAGGGGCGACGATTCCTGAACATCTCGTTCTGGCGAAGCGGTCACATGAGGTGAAAGATGAACTATCGATATCTCCTTTCACTGGCGCTTATATGTTGATTGAACGTACACCTCATCACAGTAATGTGGTCAGTGAAACCGTCTACACCCCTGAGTTATTGGCAAATATCGGTGATGGTGATGGGGATGATGTGTATTATGACTTTACGGATCAGCTTAAAATAGCATTGCCGGTTTGGGAAAACAATTGGATGACTGTTCCTAAACAGCCTCGGAATACTATTCAGTATACATTTTATCATGATTCAAATATATTGAATCAGTTCACTGGTGAAAAAACGCATGGTTATTCCTCTGGCTCAGTGTCGGCAACCATGATGATTCACTTGGTCATACCCGAATCGATTGAGTTGAATCTTCCTGAAATTGAAAGTGAACGTGGAACCTATATAGAATTTCTTGAATAGAAAAAGACCGAAGCATACACGCTACATTGTGCGTTTATGCTTCGGTCTTTTGTATTATCCACGTTCTACAGGCATTGAGCAACATCTAAAAGAGCCGCCGGATTTGATAATTTCCGAGAAGTCGACTTCAATGACCTCAAATCCATGTGCGCGTAAGTTTTTATTCACTTGTTCATTTTGTGGAAGGCTGATTACTTTATTGTTACCGATTGAGAGAACATTGGTACCAAGCGAAAACTGTTCATCTTCCGCCACTTCGATCAGTTCATACGAACCGGCCATTTGATGCAGTGTTTCCTGATCAAATGCCGCTGGAAAGACGAGCGCTTTTTCGGGTGAAAGAATATTAAAAACGCAGTCTAGATGTAAGTACTGCCCGTCAAATGGAATAGGCTTGAGTTGATAATCCGGAAGCTTTTCCTCCAGCTTATTTACAGCTTCCCTGGACGTACGACTACTGATGCCGACGTAGATGGTATCCCGGTCAACGATAATGTCTCCGCCTTCCATTCGATCGGTGGCGGACTGATAGGGGATGTCATGTGCAATCAGCCATTCTTTTAGTGTAATTTCTTCACCTTTTCGAATATTTGCAGCCAAGTCGGCTATGAATATGTCATTGCCTATTGTGAAGCCAATATCTCGTGTAAAAACTTGCTCGGGGAATTTTTCAGAAGGAGGAAGCGTGATGACTTCCACTCCGTTTTCCTTCAAAATTTCTTCAAATTCTGCGTGCTGACTCATTGCACGTTGTATATCAATGTTTTCATCCTTATACTTTTTTTGTACTTCGTTAATGACTTCATCAATCGCCATAAATTCCGGCTGGCATAATATGACTCGGCGCAGTGTATCGTATTCCGTTACGCACTTTATCGTATCGATTCTTTGGTTAGTAGTTGTCACTAGCAGTGTGCCCCCATTCATGAAAGTACTTTGTATTATTCCCGTTGCCTAGGTTTATAAACTACTTTGGCCATTGATTCTACTATTTTGGAAAGACATTAATTTGTTGTAGCTGGTAAATATACATAGTAACAAAACGGCTCTCTCATAGGGACAGACTAGTCAATAGGAAAAAGCATAGTAAACGCTTACATATTTGTATTGACAAATAATTTAGAAAACGTATAAAATAGATTAACCGACTATATAACGACATATCCTATTTGGCTGAACTTGAATGGAGGGTTGCGTAGTGGATCAGAGGAAAAAAAGAGAAATTGGGTTTTGGTGGTCAATTCTACCGTTAGTCTTAATGATACTGGTTATGATCATAACTGTAGTTAAGCTTAAAGAGGGACCGCACATGCCGCTAATTGTAGGAACTGCCATTGCGTCACTCGTAGCCTGGCGACATGGTTTCTCGTGGAAAGAAATTGAGGAAATGATGTACAAAGGAATTCGTTTGGCCCTTCCAGCTGTCATCATCATTATGCTTGTTGGTTTGGTTATTGGTTCGTGGATGGGTGGAGGGATAGTTGCCACGATGATCTTCTACGGATTGAAAATCATTACACCCTCTTGGTTCCTAGTAGCCATTGCGCTGATTTGTGCAATTGTTTCATTGGCAATAGGTAGCTCATGGTCGACAATGGCTACGATTGGTGTAGCTGGGATGGGTATTGGACTCAGTATGGGGATTCCAGCTGGAATGGTAGCAGGGGCTGTCATTTCTGGCGCATACTTTGGAGACAAGATGTCACCGTTATCCGATACAACCAATTTAGCCGCGGGACTTACTGGAACGGATTTATTTGATCATATTAAGCATATGTTGTATACGACGATTCCCGGATTACTAATTGCGCTTGGAGTATTCACATTCCTCGGAAGAAGGTTTGGGTCAGGTGAAGCTGAATTAACGTCGATTGCCAACACATCTCAGGTTATGCAAGAGAGCTTCGTCATCTCTCCCTGGTTATTGCTAGTTCCTTTGGCAGTTATTGTGATGGTTGCCATGAAGATCCCTGCAGTACCGGCATTAATTGTCGGGATTATAATGGGTTTTCTAGCGCATGTAACACTTCAGTCGGGAACATTTACAGATGCACTCGGTGCTCTGCAAAGTGGTTTTGCAATCGAGACGGGCAATCAGCTAGTAGATAAACTATTTAATGGCGGTGGCCTTGATAGTATGATGTATACCGTCTCTATGACGATTGTGGCTATGACCTTTGGCGGTATTCTGGAGTATTCAGGTATGTTGCGGGCCATTATGAAGCAATTGCTGAAAGTCGTGAAATCGACATCTACATTAATTATTTCAACGATTGGTGCGTGTGTCATGACCAATGCAACTTGTTCTGAACAATACGTTTCGATTGTTGTACCTTCTAGAATGTTCAGTAAAACATATAAGGATATGGGTTTGAACTCGAAGAACCTATCGCGTGCACTAGAAGATGGCGGAACATTGACATCCGTATTTATTCCTTGGAATACGTGTGGTGTGTTTATATTCGGTACGCTTGGTGTAAGTGTAGTAGAATACGGCCCGTACGCTATCTTGAATTTCGCCGTACCTCTCATTTCAATTCTCTATGCTTTAACTGGTTTTACTGTTGTCAAAATGACATCTGAGGAAATGGTAGAAATGAACGAGCAAGAAGCGAAGTTGGAACTCGAAGCGCAACTTGAATAATTAAAAAGCAAAGCCGAGTTCTTGACGGCTTTGCTTTTTTACTAGATGGTAAACTTCATTTTGTACAATGCGCGTGGTCTTCCTTGGCTGTAGGCCATTTCTTCACCAACTGAAACGACAAATTGTTGATCCATTAGTTTTTTAATGGTTCGTTCAGCGGTTCTTCTAGAGACCGCTAAATATCCAGCTAAATCATTAGCAGTGAATGGTGTAGATTGTCTAAATTCATCAAACAGAGTTAGCTTGGATATAACTGCAGGGCTTAGTGTCGTCTTTTTACTAATCGTAAGTAAATCTGGGTCGTCTAATCTCATCGCAATTGATGGTTTTGTAGCTGGCAATGGACCGTGTAATTTCTTATGTTCATCCAGCATAAAGACTCCTTTGTTGTCCGTTTGTTTGCTGAGTTGCAGTGCGTTGATCGCATTGTCGCTGGCTTCCAGGGCTGTTAGTCCTAATCCAAAAGACAATGTGGATGCTGATTGAAGCGATTCGCAGAACTCGACGAAGGCTTTTAATGCGAAAACAAATTCTATAGTGCCTAGAGTAGTGTAGAAAAAGAAGCTACCCTCTTTTTCTTTCCATTGCGCCTGCAAGTAGTTCGCTAACTTTTCTATAGTGCCCTGCGGAAGTTTCTCAGGTTGGTGAACTTGTAGTACTCCTACAGCGATTTTAGTCGCTTCATTTCTTGCAAAATCCGCTTGTTGGACTGCATGTTTTATTGCACGTAAAATATTACTAGCCGGATCCAGCATCCGGAATGATGGGATGCCTGCCGCCTGTAATTGATCGTATACGGCATGCACACTAGTTACTGCTAATTTCGATTTCCCGCTTTTAACATGCTCCATATGAAAATTCACAACCGTTTGTAAATCCGTGTTGGCTTGTAATTCATGTATAGCAGGCTTCTGAATGGAAGAAAGAGGACCGAGATCCTGTAAAATCTGTTCAATATGTGCTAGCTCTTTTATATCTATCGAAATGTCATGAATTGCCATGTTTTTTTCTGAAGCAAGGTATAATAAAGTGACAGCGATTGTATGTTCATTTTGTTGGACATAGAATGCTGGAATTGAGATGGTCTGAAGAGCTTGTTTGGACGCTTCATAAGGCAGGGAGCCAGAGAATAAAATGGCATGACAAGGCTTCATTGTCTTTAGTAGCCGGGGAGCGTCGGACGGCTTGTCGTATTGATAGTAATCAATACGTATATTATGGGGTAATACAATACTCCTTGCTTGCCGACAAAATTCTTGTGAGCCAATCAATGCAATTGTAACCTTCATAATGGGACCCCCTCTTTTCATTAACGACTATTTAACGACAATCATACAACACAGAGGAAAAGCTGCCAATGGGAAAGGAAGAAAAATAATGAAAATAACTGAAATAGAAATTTTTGCGATTCGATTACCGCTCTATGAACCCTTTGTAATTAGCTATGCATCGTATGCTGACATGCCATCTATTATTGTGAAATTAACAACAGACACAGGTTATGTTGGGTACGGTGAAGCGGTAGCGGATGACCATGTCACGGGGGAAAGCTGGGAAGGTACATTTGCCGTACTACGCTATACACTCGCTCCCGTTTTACTTGGTGAAAATCCAAGTCACTTTGGGAAAATTCATGAACTGATGGATCAGGCGATTTACGGTGTACCTACAGCGAAAGCAGCGCTAGACATCGCTTGCTTTGACGCAGTAGGGAAGGCATATAGTATCCCTGCCTACAATTTACTTGGTGGACGTTATCATGAGAAATTTCCGATTACACATGTTCTAAGTATCGCTTCACCCGAACATATGGCACAAGAGGCTGCTGACCGTGTGGCAGCGGGTTATAGTTCATTAAAGATGAAAGTCGGTACCAACGCAGCGGAAGACATCAAGAGAATTCAAGCTGTGCGCGAACGTGTTGGTCAGGAAGTCGCAATCCGAGTAGACGTTAACCAAGGTTGGGTCAACAGTGCGACGACATTGCAGGCGATGAAGCAATTGGAAAGCTGTGATCTGGATTGGCTCGAGCAACCTGTAAAAGCGGATGACATCGATGCATTGGTAGAAATTAAATCGAAAATCGCGACACCTCTAATGGCAGATGAGGGATTGCGTGGGGTGCGCGAAATGCGTGAAATTATTGCAAAGCGTGCAGCAGATAAAGTGAATATCAAGCTTATGAAATGTGGAGGTATGTATCCTGCAATGAAGCTTGCGCATATGGCTGAGATGGCTGGTATCGAATGTCAGGTTGGATCAATGGTAGAGTCGTCTATTGGATCTGCAGCAGGCTTCCATGTAGCTTTCTCACAAAAGGCGATGACGAGTGTAGAACTGACTGGGCCGTTAAAATTCAGTAAAGACGTCGGCAATCTTCACTATGAAGTACCGTTTATTGAACTCAATGAAAAACCTGGACTGGGTATCGATGTAGATGAGCAAACGCTAGAAGAATTGACAGTGCGTAAAGAAAAGGTGACATTATGACATTGCAAGCATCCCTTTCATTGCTGACAGAAGAACAGCTGCCGGAAGTTCTAGCATTACAAGAAAGGATCATTGCGGTTCTGGAGCAACCTGAATTTCTTCAACCGCTAACGTATGATGAGTTTGTGTATATTTTGCGAGGTAATGGCATGATGGTGGGGGCTTTCGTAGATGACCGTCTCGTCGCGTTCCGTGCGATGTTGGATCCTGGTGAAGACGAAGAGCATTTAGGAAGTGATGCGGGTGTATCGCAAAGCGAATTGTCTAGCGTGCTATACTCGGAAATTTCAGGTGTGGATCCAGACTATAGAGGGTATGGACTGCAAACGACATTAGGTAAATGGCTGATGGAACATGTAGAGAGAGATCGCTATCGCTATATTTGTACAACTGTTGCACCATTTAATATTCCAAGCTTGAAAGATAAATTTGCATTGGGTTTACGAATTAAAGGACTCAAAGTTAAATATGGCAATAAATTACGTTATATTTTATTCGTGGATTTGCAAAAGCCTTTTCCTGAAACAACTTCGCAGCAAAAATTCGTTCTAATGGGGAATACTGAACAGCAACAAAAATTGCTGAAAGAAGGTTGGTTTGGGGAGTATATCGAGAAAAAAGACGATCATTGGTATGTGCTATACGTAAAATAATAGACTTGTAACATGTAAGACTATGCCTTAAAGCGTAGTCTTTTTTTCATTCGCCGGTAGAATTTTAAGTTCCCAATAGATCTAGAATGCAAACTCTATGGTAAAATTAAGGAACTACAAATTGAAAGGTTGATAGCCGTAATGCGAAATTCTTCTGTAAAACTTACTTCATTATCTTCAAAAGGAGGCTGCGGTTGTAAAATAGGACCCGCTGATTTAGCTGAAGTTCTTCGCACATTGCCTCCCGGTCTCACTGACCCTAATTTGCTTGTCGGATTGGATACAGGCGACGACGCAGGTGTATATAAGATAAATGATACGACTGCCATCGTGCAGACACTGGATTTCTTCACACCCATCGTCAATGATCCATATGACTTTGGACAAGTGGCGGCGGCGAATGCGATCAGCGATGTCTATGCAATGGGCGGTAAACCAATTACAGCATTAAACATCGTCGCATTCCCGATACATACACTTGACCGCAGTATCTTGACGGAGATCTTGCGCGGAGCTGCTGACAAATTGAAAGAAGCCGGTGCCGTTCTTGTCGGTGGCCACTCAATTGACGATCAGGAGCCTAAGTTTGGTATGCAAGTAACTGGAACGGTGCATCCTGATAAGATCCGTACGAATGCAGGAGCAAAACCTGGCGATCGTTTAATTCTGACAAAACCGATTGGCATAGGTATCATGACTACTTCTTTGAAAAACGGATTATTATCCGAAGAAGAAGAAATTCACGTTACAAAAGTAATGACCACACTCAATAAAACGGCGGCTGAAGTGATGGATGATTACAGCATTCATGCTTCAACAGACGTGACAGGCTTCGGTTTGCTTGGACATGCCTCCGAAATGGCAACAGGTAGTGGCGTGTGCTTGCGAATTGATCATAAGAAAGTTCCAGTTTTACCTCGTACACGAACACTTGCAGAAGCGGGTTCGGTTCCAGGCGGTACGAAAAATAACTTTGCACATATAGAGGATATGGTTGAATATCCCGAATCATTGGATCAAGTTGGCAGATGGATTTTATGTGACGCAGTAACTTCTGGCGGTTTGCTTGTAGCAGTTGCTGGAGATGAAGCGGATCGTTTGCAAGAGCATTTGCGTGAAGCGGGAGTCGATGCGCATATTATTGGAGAAGTAACTGCTGAACATAACGGTCGAATTATCGTACAGTAAATCAAGGAGATGGGAAATAACATGGTACGAGACATTACATTGACGGAAGCGCTCGAATTACAGAAAAATCATTCACATACATTAGTCGATGTACGCTCTCCGAAAGAGTATAAAGAAGCAACTATTCCAGGCAGTATGAACATTCCGATTTTCACGAATGAAGAACGTGCAGAAGTGGGTATGCTATATAAGCAAGTAGGAAAACAAGCAGCAATGGATCATGGTCTGGTTATTTTCTCTAAAAAGTTACCCGAATTCATTGCGGAGTTCAGGAAAATAGACACGCCAATCACTGTGTTTTGTTGGCGTGGCGGCATGCGAAGCAAAACGGCAATGACTGTACTGGAATTGATGGGAATCCGCTCAAGTCGAATCAGTGGCGGGATTCATACATATCGCCAGCGGGTTATTGCACGACTGCAAGAAACAATCAAACCTAAATTGCTTGTACTAAACGGGTATACAGGAAGTGGCAAAACGAAGATTCTTCGCAAGCTGATGGAAGACGGCTATCCGGTCATTGATCTAGAAGGTATGGCGGGACATAGAGGTTCAATATTTGGACAAATCGGTGTCGAGCCGAACAACCAGAAGAAATTCGAATTGCTAATTGCAAATAAACTAGAGAGGTATGAAAATGAGCCATATATTTTCATAGAAGGCGAAAGTAAACGTATAGGACAAGTACATATGCCGGAACTACTATTTGAGAAAAAAGAACAAAGCCCCCAATGGATTATTCAACTACCGGTTGAAGTACGTGTTAAAGAAATCCTTTCCGTGTACGAACCGGAAAAACAACCAGGTCTGTTTATAGAAGCTTTTACAAGAATTCGCAAACGCATCCATCGACCAATTGCAGTACAAATCCAGGAAGACCTAGAGAACGAACGGTTCACGGAAGCCGTAGAACAGTTGTTGACTCACTATTACGACCCACAATACGAACACTCTGTAGCCCGCTTTGCTACAATTGACCGAGATGTCATCCAGGTTGCAACTGTACAAGAAGCGTATGAGGAATGCTTACATAGATATAAAGAGCTAATGAAATAAGTGAAGTTAGACTATCCTATTGGGTAGTCTTTTCTAATACGTGAAAAACACTAGTTGACGGACGTTACTCTTACACACACTTTACACTTCACATGATTGATTGTAGCTCAATAGAGTACAAAAGTTTGTCAAATGATTAAATAGGGTATTCTAATAACTATTAATAACCAGACACTTAACAAGCAAAATTGATACAGAAAAGAGGAAATGCTATGATCGAACTGAAAACAAATCTACCAGGAAAAAAATCGCTATTTGGAGATGCGTGTAACATACTCATAGAACATGATATCCAAATGGGAGGTAACTGGGATTTCGACCGTGGAAACTTCGATACCATTTTGAATCAAGACGGTAGCAATACGATTTACTTGCGAATACCTTTTCATGTAGTTGACGGGGTGCTTGATGAAGATAGTGCCATGATCGAATTTGACGTACCATTTATTATCAACCATGTAGTAAATATTGGATTGGATGATGATGAAAGTCCTGTATTAGCTACTGTTGGTCTCGACCAGTTCCAAACGCCTGAAGATAAAGACGGACCTATTGTATACGATGAAAAGTGGGTACGTGAAGGGGAAGCACGAATAGCAAAATTTTCGGATCATCCTATTTTTATCGCTCCACTAGTATAAAAATTCATATGGTTAAAGAGACAAGTAGCTCCAAAAATTGGAGTTGCTTGTTTTTGCGTATGGAAATGAACTCCTTTTCCATTTATTAATATGTGATAAGATAAATAAAGTGTAAAAGTTACGTAACATATGATCTATTGTGAGGTAATAGAAAAGGTGGGGAATTTCATGTCAAAACGGCAAGATTATTCATTCTATACAAAATCGAAAGAAGCGCAGAAGCAATTGTATAAGCGCTCTTTACTTGTCGTGATCATTTCCCAAATATTTAGTGGTGCCGGACTTGCGGCTGGAATTACAGTAGGGGCGCTATTAATTCAAGATATGACAGGGAATGAAAGCTTAGCCGGTATGCCCATTGCGCTGTCTACTTTTGGATCAGCATTCTCAGCGTATCTTGTCGGTAGGCTGTCCCAACGGTATGGTCGTCGCCTCGGTCTTGGCGCGGGCTTTATTACCGGTGGTGTAGGTGCGTTCGGTGTGATTTTTGCTGTGATGACCGGAAGTCTTGCTGTGTTATTCCTCTTTCTGTTTATCTATGGAGCAGGTACATCCTCCAATCTACAAGCTCGCTATGCCGGAACAGATCTAGCGAATGAAAAGCAACGGGCTACTGCGGTCAGTGTCGCTCTTGTTTCAACTACAATCGGTGCGGTAGCCGGACCTAATCTCGTCTTGCCAATGGGATATGTGGCAGATTTCATCGGTATACCTTCGTTAACGGGTGTATTTCTACTAGCAGGGGGCGCCTACGTGTTATCCGGGCTGACATTCTTACTGTTTTTACGACCGGACCCTTTACTCGTTGCACGTGAGATTGAATTGGCGGAACAAAAAGAACGTGGAGAGTCTGATGAAGGACGCATTGCTCGTCAACATACGGTCAAGAGGATGGGAATTTGGGTGGGTAGCATTGTCCTTGTACTATCACATGGTGTCATGGTTGCGATTATGACAATGACCCCTGTCCATATGCAGCATCACGGCGCTTCCATATCAGGAATTGGTTTAGTCATCGGCTTACATATCGCAGGTATGTATTTACCATCCATTTTTACTGGTGTATTGGTAGACCGTATTGGACGTCCAATTATGGTGATTGCGTCGGGGGTAACACTTGCGCTAGCAGGTATTCTTGCAGCCTATGTAGCGGGCGAATCGATATTCTGGATGTCCCTATCGCTCATATTGCTAGGGGTTGGCTGGAACTTTGGATTAATCAGCGGGACAGCTATTGTTATCGATTCTACTGATGTGTTAACTCGTGCAAAGATTCAAGGAAGCATTGACGTGTTTGTCGCACTAGCGGGGACAGTAGGTGGACTGGCATCAGGAATTGTCATGGCATTTTTCGGTTTTTCGATGTTAAGTTTTCTTGGAACGTATATTTCGTTACTACTTATTCCGCTCATTATTTGGTTGCGTTACAAAGAAAAGAAAGTTCCAGCACAAATTGCCTGACAAAAACGGATTATTTCCTTGGAAATAATCCGTTTTTCTTTCGTAAACGACATGCTTGGCTGTGTAGCATCTTTCCTTTCTTTCACATAGATTAGCAGCGTAGAAGAAAATGGGAGGGGTCATATATTGAATCAGCAAAGTGAGTATTGGATGAATCATTGGCAACATCCGCAATATCGCAGGATTTCAATGGAGCAGGCAAATGAAATCGCACGACAAAGAGTACCGGGTGAAGTGGTGAAATCAGAACTGGAATTTGATGACGGCATGTTGATATATGAAGTGGATATACGCACAGTAGAAGGACAGAAGTATGAAGTCAAAATTGATGCCGTGACCGGTGAGGTATTGAGGGTGAAATTAGATTGATTTAAAACGACGAATGGAGTTCGTTTACTTTTCCAATTCTATTATTCTGTGTATGATTAACATAAGAACTGTCACAGAAAGTAGGGAAGTAGTATGTATACACCCATTGATTATTCCAATGACTTACAAGAGAAGTACGCGCAACTAATCACACAGTTGGATGCACTCATGTCAGGAGAGCCAAACGTCTACGCAAACTTAAGCAATGCATCCGCGTTACTCAATCAATTCTTCGACCGCATCAATTGGGTAGGTTTTTACTTGATGGACGGCGATGAGCTCGTGCTCGGTCCATTCCAAGGATTACCGGCATGTATTCGTATTCCGCTCGGTAGAGGTGTTTGCGGAACAGTTGCGAAGACGAAAGAGGGCCTAGTTGTACCAGACGTTAATGCGTTCCCAGGCCATATCGCATGCGACGCAGCATCCCGTTCCGAAGTTGTTGTACCACTGATTAAAGATGGAGAAGTATTTGGTGTGCTCGACATCGACAGCCCTGAATTAGATCGCTTTACAGAGGACGATTTGGCGGGATTGACGCAAGTAGTAAAAGCGCTCATGAAACATATCTAGCTAAATGGTAGGTTACGGGAAGGCATAGTTGCTCGACGTACCAGGCGGACGCTCTTCTCGTGGGCCCGCGGTGAGATAACTAATATAGCTTTCTTGATTTGGAGATCTTAATGATACATTGAGAAATAGTAATGTATAGCATGCAGTGGCACTTAAACTTACTAAGTGGAAATCAATACGTATCATTTGCAGATTTCGATCACTAGCTAATAAAAATAAAAAGCACGCCGGAGAAAATATCCGGCGTGCTTTTTACATGCCTAAAATCCAAGTAAAGAAAATGACAATGATTGCAATAGGTGCGAAATAGCGTACAATTACTTTCCACAAAGAGTGAAGTGCCGGGTGCATCCTTAACTCCTCTGCCGTATCTTCTTTCGTCAGTACAAAGCCGGCAAATAAAGACACAGCCAATGCCCCGAGCGGCATCGCAATTCTACTCGTCAGTATATCTGCAAAATCGAAAATAGAGTTGCCGAAAATACTGACGCCAGATAATAAACCAAATGATAATGCGCTAGGAATTCCGACCAAAAAGATTAATCCGCCAAACACCCACGAAGCGCGCTTTCTCCTATCATGCTTTTTACGGATGCCTGTAGAAACTACGATTTCTAGCATCGCTATAGCAGAAGTCAATGTAGCAAACAGCATCAAGAAAAAGAAAATAATTAAAAATATGCTGCCAAATGGAATTTCATTGAAAATAGCTGGCAGGATAACGAAAATTAGTCCTGGCCCCGCTTCCGGTGAATGTCCTAACGCGAAAACTGCCGGAAAAATGACAAGTCCCGCTAGGATCGAAATCCCTATGTTCAACATAGAGACATTAAATGCGGACTGTCCGAGCTTCTCTTCTTTCGAAAGGTAGGATGCGTAAGTCATCATCGCGGTCACACCGACACTTAGTGAGAAGAACGCCTGTCCTAATGCAACTAGAAAAGTAGTTCCGTTAAAATAACTCCAATCTGGTACGAATAGAAAACGCACACCTTCCATCGCGCCATCTAGTGTCAGCGAACGAATCGCTAATACAATGAATGACAAGAATAATAAAGGCATGATCCAGCGGCTGGCCCGTTCAATTCCTCCGCGAATCCCGCTTTGAACGATAAAGATCGTTAACGCCATAAATAACGCTTGTGCCAATAATACTTCCCATGGATTCGCTATCGTCGTATTGAAGAGCTCTCCATAATCCAGCCCACCTAGTGTAAACGTAAAGGCACGCGCCAAATACGATAAAATCCATCCGCCGACGACACTATAAAAAGATAAGATGATGAAAGACGAGGCAAGCCCCATCCACCCAACCCATCCCCATTTGCGTCCCACTGATAACTTTTTCAAAGAAGTCACGGCATCTGCCTGTCCTCTACGGCCAATGACAAACTCAGCCAATAAAATTGGCAAACCAATTAATAATGTACAAATGATAAATAACAGCACAAACACGCTGCCACCGTTCGTTCCGGCCATATAAGGGAACTTCCAGATTGCGCCTAGGCCGATGGCACTGCCAGCCGCCGCTAAAACAAAGCCAATCTTGGATGTCCATTGTTCACGCTGTTTCATAAAAATCCTCGTTTCTTTTTCTAAATCACAAAGTCAATAAATCGTATCATAATTTTAAGAAAGAATCGATAGTTGTAAAGTTAACAGAGAGTTTTGAAAATAACTTGACTATTTAATGAAAGTGGTGTAATATTACACCAATAGATATGAAATGTAACTATGAGGTGATCTAGTGAATCAACAACAATTAATAGAACTGATTTCATTAAAGTTACGGGTAATTCGATTAGAGAAAGAATATTCCCAACAAAAAATGGCGGATGTACTAGGGCTCTCTAAAAAGACGTTAATTCAAATTGAAAAAGCAAGAGCAATGGCCAGTTGGACAGCTGTTATAGCTGTCTGTGCTTTATTTCGCGATAGTGACGTATTGCAAGCTACCGTCGGCGGCGATCCGTTAGAAGTACTGGAAACTATTGCGCATGACGGTATTGACCGCCGAAAGGATCAATCGATGGGTGGTAAAGTGTGGTGGCGCGAGTTGGAGGCAAAAGGAATTTTTCGTTTACAGCAAAATATAATTAGTCAGCATTTCCGTATTTTAGATGAGGAGCATTATCGTTGGTACAGTTCATTTGATGAAGACGAGGCACGTCACCGGTTGGAGGAACTGAGCCGAAAATGAAGAGGGAGGGACGCGTATGATTGCACCCATAGCATTTGCGGTACTTTTATTGATAGCGTTACTATTTTTTACTGGAATTGGATTGTTGTATTTATTGTTCATGGGATTGATCCACTATATTCCGTTAGCGCTAAGTGCAATAATCATTTTATATGTGTGGATCGTCATGATGATCTTTCATTTCTTCAGCACGCGGCAACGAAAGCGATTGTTTGGCATTATTGCAGGGGGAGTTCTACTCGGGGCGGCAGTTTGGCCGATAATGCAAATATACAAGGATAGTATTTCAACAGTGGATGCCGAAGTGGAAGTGCGTGATTATGAACCGTTTACGATTGGACAGGAATCAAAGCTTGCCGTACTCGATGAGGCAGCTACACTCGAACTGAAGGATGATTTACCGAGAATAGACGGCGCGACCGCGCTATATCCACTGTATGCAGCTTTTGTTCAAGCAGTCTATCCAAGTAAAGAATACAATCCGTATGACAGCGAAGTAATGGTCAATACAACACCTATCGCGTATGAAAATCTGTTTTCTGGCGAGGTAGATATAATTTTTGCAGCAGGACCTTCAGACGCTCAAATGAAAGTAGCGGAGCAACTAGGTCTTGAGCTGAAATTGACACCGATTGGTCGAGAAGCATTTGTCTTTTTCGTTAATCAAAAAAACCCTGTTGATAATCTAGAATTAAAACAAATTCAAGATATCTATGCGGGTAAGATCACCAATTGGGAAGAGGTAGGAGGTAAAAACGAGTCGATACGCGCATTTCAACGACCAGCAGACAGTGGTAGTCAGACAGGTTTGGAACGACTGATGGGGGATATTCCGATCATGGATGCACCAAAAGAGAATGTGCCCGAAGGAATGGGTGGTATAATTTCAGAAGTCTCAAAGTATCGAAATTATAAAAATGCTATTGGTTATACGTTCCGCTATTACTCCACGGAAATGGTAGGAAATGATGAGATTAAACTGCTCGCAATCGACGGCGTCAAGCCGACGAAAGAAACAATCCGTACTGATGACTATCCAATAGCATCTGAGTTTTATGTCATTACAGCAGGAACAGACAATCCGAATACTGAGAAATTCATTGAATGGATGGTTTCACCACAAGGACAGAAATTGGTGGAGAAAGTAGGATACGTGCCGGTGAAGAAGCCGTAAATACACAGTAATCTAGTAGAATGAAAAGAGGATGCACGTTATGCAAGGGGAAAAGAAACAACTAGTATGTATACTGCTCGCTTTTGTATGCGCAGCGGGTGTGTTTTTCCTAAGTGATGTATTTCAAAGTATGGCTTACTTGGGCGATGGATTGATCTGGTATTGGATAGGTGTTGTACTCACTTTCGTAACCGGAATAGTAGGGACTGTGTTTATTCTTCTATCGTTAAAAGTTGAAGGGCCTGTAGAAAAAAGCTGGCTTACCGTTTTACTTATTTCATTAAGGGCGGTCGCAGTTTTAGCTATTGGGCTGGGCTTTTTGTGGACTACTTTTGTAGTCGTTGCTGGTATGTCAGGTATGTGAAGGTTTACTCATCATGTTGAATAAACAGTACATGTTTTGTACTTAGCAAATTGGAGTGATGAAGCAATGGCAAGACAATATTTTAACATGGCATGGCTTGTCATGATTCTGATTCCAGCACCGTTCTTATTTCATTTCTATGAATTTGGCCAGTATATGAAGCGAGAAGATGCAAAGTATTTATTAGTAGTGTCTGTTTTATATCTTGTGATAACAGGCATTTTATCTTGCGCTATAAAAGTTCGTTATATTTTACTTATGAATATACTTACCGCCATAGTATCTCTGCTATTGGCTATGAATTTTATTTCGGATGATGGTGGATGGTTCAAGCCATTTGGTCGAGATATTGTCATTTTGTTAACAGCTATCCCGTTTTTCATTGGACAATTAGTAATTCGGATGGTTGCTAAACTTGTTATAGACCGATAGAAAAAATGGCATGCCACTAGGTTAGAGGCATGCCCTTTTCTTATTTCTTAAGTGTATGTTTCTTACCTGCTTGATCTGTCACGATTAACTGTGTAGCAGTAACTTCCATATCCCTCGCAAGGATAGTAGAAGCTTTGCTGATCTTTTTATCTAACAGATTATATTTATACACACCTGTTTTGTTGAAGTAATACATCGTAGAAAGGTCGAACGCTACGGATTTATTGTTTTGACTTACTTGATTGGTTTTTGAAGTAGCTTCTACTTCATCGAAAATGACACGGGCGTCAAAGTTCAATAATGTTTTTTTGTTTTTCCCATCCATCGCTACTGAATACAGCGTCAATGGATCATCTATTGGAGTAGTAGGATCGAATGCAGAATCGAAAACTCGTTCCTTGTTTTTTTCAAGTGTATAGTAGATTCGATCGTTCCAAATGAACATATTACGGAACTTTTGATCGATTGGAATACTACCAATCCTGTAACTCCAATCATTTACATTTAATTTTACCAGATTATATCCTGAAGGCATGTTGTTTCCTGCATTGATCAAGTTCCAATACGGAATGAAAAGATTATCATTGTATAGGACCATTTGATAACCGGACATGAGCAATACTCGGTTGATTCCGTTGTCCGGCATAGTCGTGCTATCCAAAAGTGTTGAACGTGTTCCAGCCTTTTTATTCTCTTTAACTAGCTTAGTGGAGTTTTTGTCTTTTGCAATTGTGTAAGTAAAACCATTCTGTTCAATCGTCTTTCCTTTAACACCCACATAGGAGTGGTAATTTTTCAACTTCATAGAGTCGTCCAGTGCGCGTACTAAAAACGCAGCGAACTGAGAACGTGTAACGGAGTCTGCCGGCATATACTTACCTTCAGAACCACCCGTAATGCCCTTTTTCGCAATCCCATTAATATCGGGGAATGACCAATGTGTCGGTGAAACATCTACAAACGTTGCTTGACGGTCGACAGGTATATTAAATGAACGACGAATGATTGCAGCCATATGTGCACGTGAAGTATCTTCACCAGGACGCATGAAACCATTGTCTCCACGCATGATGCCTTTTTCATTCACTGTTGCGAGTATTTGATAATAGGATGACTTTTTCGAGACGTCCTTGAACTGTATTGTAGGATTCTTTACCAACGGAATTTTCAGTGCTTTAATGAGCATAGAAGATGCCTGCGCCCGTGTGATAGGATCGTTTGGCTTAAAGGTACCGTCTGGAAAACCGCCGATGATATTACGGTCAGCTAAATACATAATTTCTTTCTTCGCCCAATGCTTGTCTACGTCAGAAAATTGTGTGGCTGCCTGTGCTTGAAATGGCGTTGCTGCAAAAACCAATAAAACTGCTAACAATCCAACTAGTTTATTCTTCATATAGGTAGACCTCCTTTAGGTATTCTATTTAGTATACAGGATTTTTAATGGAAAAATAAGGGCCTGTAAACGTAAAAACCGACAAATGGACGAACTCTCATTGTCGGTCATGGAAACTTATTTTGTACCCATCTCATACGTTTTTACAACATGGATACAACCAATGACGGATTGTAACATGGAACAATTCTTCTCTGTTAGTTCCATGACTCGAGGCATTTTTTCTACTGTAATATCCGAGCCAATAACTGTGAAATGGAGATGAATTTCCATCAGACGACTTGCATCATCCTGTGAGCGTATCACTTCTTGCACTTCCACCGTGATATCATCTGCAGGCACACGCATTTTATCTAGAATCTTCCGCATGACGCCGCCACCGCAAGCAGCAATCGATGCGACCATTAATTGAAAGGGACGAAACCCTTTTTCTTCATTGGATGAAATGTGTAACGTACCAAACTCAACTTCAGTGTCAAAACCGTGTTCTGTCATGTGAAACTTCACAGTGATCAACCCCTATTCTGTTAGTATACGTAGTATTGGAAAAAAGACCAAAGAACGTTATCTGATTGTATCACGTTTAATTTCATCTATGCGTGGAACACTGACAGCTAAACGGAAAGGAGTGTGTAGACTTGAGTGAAAACAAACAGCCACATAAAACATTAACTGATAAGAATAATGGTCTTTCATCCACACAGGAAGTATTATACGACAAAGAGTATAAACGAGCAGATCAGGCTACCGAGCAAGACAAAAAGAAGAAGTAGGAAGTAAAAATAGTGAATGAAGTACGCCCTAGTAGTCGTTATCCAACTACTGGGGTTTTTCTCATGAAATCGTCCTAACGAATTATTCGTTTTCACTGTATAATGAAAGTAAATGCTAAGATAAAGAGGATATAGAAATGAAAAAAATAAGATGGAAAAAGGTTGTCGTGTTACTAGTTGCTATCTTTATTGTCTTTCAGATAGCAGGGAGCTTTTTCTTCTATAACTTAGCCATCAAACGTGGTCCCAAAGACTTCCTGACAGGCAATGCTGACTTGAAAGTATCAGCCGAGACAATGGATGTGTTTTTAAATGGAGACTGGCTAGATTGGGTGGATAAACAGAAGTTTGAAGAACTGCATATGACGTCAAGAGATGGTATAGAGTTAATGGGGTATTACTTGCCTGCCAAACGGCCGACTGACAAATTAGTGATTCTGACTCATGGTTACTTAGGACACGCAAAACAGATGGGTTTGTACGGTCAATTTTATTATGAAGAACTGGGATATAATCTCTTCATGCCAAATGCTAGAGGACATGGAAAAAGTGGTGGAGACTATTATGGTTTTGGGTGGCCCGATCGTTTAGATTTGATTGATTGGACGAAGTTACTTAGCGAAAATATGAATCCCGCTACAGAAGTAGTCTACCATGGGTTGTCAATGGGGGCCGCTACAGTTTTGATGGCAAGTGGTGAGAAGCTTCCGAATCAAGTGAAGGCAGTCATTGCAGACAGTCCGTATCAATCCGTGTATCAGCTTTTTGCCTATCAATTAAATCGAATGTTTCATTTGCCGGCATTTCCGTTACTTGATAATATGAACTTATTGACGAACGCAAAAGCGGGATATTCATTGAAGGAAGCAGATGCACTGAGTGCTGTAAAGCGTGCAACTATACCAATCCTGTACATACACGGCAACACCGATACATTTGTACCGACAGACATGACAAAAGAATTGTACGAAGTAACGGAGAGTGACGCGGAACTGTTTTTAGTGGATGATGCGAATCACGGGGAAGCATTCTTGATGGATCAGGAAGCGTATAAGAGAAAGGTGGATGATTTCCTTAATGCCTATTTATCGACACCGAACTTGTCAATTGACCTCTTTCGCTAACCAATCTATACTAATTTTACAGGGTAGGGGTAGCTGTATTTCTGATCATAAGGTCGTGGCGTATTGGTAAAATCAACAGTAGAGAAACTTTGTAAATTGCATACGGAATTGACTAATCAAGATGTGCAGATTTTGCAAGAGATGGCGTTTAGCTTACAAACTTATGCAGATCTGTCTAATTCGTATATGTTCATCGATTGTAAATTAAAACCGAGTAATCAAGCGATTGTTGTTGCAGAGGCTTTTCCAGTGGGGTGTACTCCACTGTATTCTAATTCTGTCATTGGAAAGATTGTATTTGAGTCTTTTGAACCGGGTGTTTTTTATTCTTATCGTAACGGAAAAAAGTCTATCATACAGCAGGCGATGACACAAGAAGGTATCGTGGTGCATCAAACCGTGGTACCTATTAAGAACACCTATCATCAAGTGATCGGTGTGTTGGTTTCTGAGAAACAAGTTACCTCACCGCTACCGGCTGACGATATAAAGAGATTTTCGGTAGTAACAGAAACAGCGGAAGATCAGCTGACGAATTCGGGCCTTGGAGTAGTCTCGGATTTATTGATGGAGATGCTTATTTTGACTGATGCTAGTAATCGATTAGTTTATGCAAATCCATCGGGGTTAAAGCTTATTTCTGAAATGAGCGGACGGGATGACGTATTGTATCGAGATTTATTGGAAATGCTACCGTTTTTGCGGACAGTTTATGAGCAGGAAGAGGATGTATTTGTCTTTGAGTTGACAATTCAAGACAAAAACTTAATTGTAAAAAAAATAAGAATGCGTGAAAAAAATAAGTCACAAGAAACGTTGTTGATCATCCAAGATATTACGGAACTTCGAACAAAGGAAAAAGAATTGATGATGAAATCCGTCGTCATTAAAGAAATTCATCATCGGGTTAAAAATAATTTGCAAACTGTCGCAAGCTTGATAAGATTGCAAATGCGGAATGGTATATCAGCTAATAACCGATCTGCTTTTGAGGAAACGCTTAACCGAATATATAGCATTTCCTCTGTGTATGAAATTATTCTGACAAAGGAAGATGCAGATGACGATGATGTAAATATCATAAATTTGACAAGAAAAATTTGTTCCACGATGGTACTAAATGATTACAACTTAAAAGTAGACTTGATTATTGAGCCCAATGGCAATAAAATAATAACATCCTCTAAGAAAGCGGTTTCAATAGCATTGATTATTAATGAGCTCATACAAAACTCCCTAAAGCATGCATTTCAAGGCAAAGAAGAAGGAATCATTGATGTGGAATTTATCGTGGATCATGACTTTGTAGAACTTCACGTTTCCGACAACGGCGTTGGAATGAAGAATCCGCATACGTCACTCGGTACGGAAATTATCCACAACTTAGTAACCAATGATTTAAATGGCGAGTTCCTATATGTGCCCAGGGAAATCGGGACACATGCAGTAATCAATTTCCCAGTGGGTGCGGAGGTGGAGACTTTTCATGAGTAAACGAATCTTGATAGCGGAAGACGAATCCATTATTCGTATGGATCTAAAAATGACTTTGCAAGACCATGGCTATGAAGTCGTTGGGGAAGCAGGCGATGGTGATCGGGCGATCGAGCTAGCCTTTTTGCATAAACCAGATTTGATTTTAATGGATATTAAAATGCCGAAGATGAATGGACTCAAAGCCAGTCGAATCATCGGAGAACAACTGGATATACCGATTTTAATCATTACCGCGTACAGTCAGAAAGAATTTGTGGAAAAGGCACAACAAGACAGTGTGGTCGGCTATTTAGTCAAACCCATTTCTGAAGCCAATTTAATTCCTGCAATTGAAGTTGCGCTGCATCAATCCAGTAAAGTAAACCGGCTAAAAGACGGTATTCAGCAGGCAAAACAGGATGTGGAAAAGCGGAAAGTCATCGAACGGGCAAAAGGTATTCTCATGAATACAGAGAACTTAACCGAGCAACAGGCGTTTAAAAAAATGCGTGATACAAGTATGTCAAGGCAAATGACAATGGAGTCACTTGCCGTGGAGATTATAGATTCGCACAAGTAAATAGACCTAAGCAAAGACGCTTAAAGAGATACATTCTTTAAGCGTCTTTTTGTCTTCTTTTTTCAAAATTTGTCATTCGTTTTAAAGGTGGTGGCAAGTGTATTAATACAAGGTGGACGGTAACACTATAAGAAAGTAATAGGGGGAAACTCAAATGGAAATGATCGGTACGGTAATTGTGTATATTATCATGGCCTGTGCAGTTGCAGGGGCATTTGCTTCAATAAAAAATCCGGAAGAGGGATTAGGTAAGGAATTCATGTCTGGATTACACGCAGTTGGGCATATTTTCGTTCCTGCGGCAGGAATCATGGCGTCTATACCCTACTTGACCTGGTTTATCAGTAAATTCATTGGTCCTGTATTTAATTCCATCGGGGCAGATCCGGCACTTGCCGCAACTACAATTCTAGCTTCAGACATGGGTGGTTATCAGTTAGCGGAAGCGCTAAAGGTAACAAATGAAGGATGGATCATGGCGCTTATTGTTGGTTTCATGTCCGGAGCAACCATCGTCTTCTCTATTCCAATGGGACTTGCGATGCTAGACAAACGAGACCATAAGTACATGGCGCTTGGCATCATGTCAGGTGTATTAACGATTCCAATCGGTGCATTTATCGCATCGGTATTAGTTGTTTTATTCAACACAGACGTGCGTGATGTAATCAGCACGACAGCTACATCCAATTACGAGTTTGCGATTAGTTATTTACAAATCTTTATAAATTTATTGCCATTATTATTATTTGTTGTATTGATTGCGGTTGGTCTGAAGTTTGTTCCACGTATTATGATTAATGGATTTATGATTTTTGGCCGTGTAATGGACGCTGCCATTAAACTTGTGTTAGTGTTCTCTATCGTAGAAGTATTTACGGGTATCTTTACGAAGATCTTTGGTGTTTGGGGCTTTGATCCAATCATGGCGGATAAAGCAGACCAATTCCGTGCACTTGAAACAGCCGGATATATTGGTATTATGTTAGCGGGTGCATTCCCAATGATTTATTTGATTCGAAAGTACATGGGGAAACCTTTGGAAGCTGCGGGCAAGAAAATTGGGCTATCGCCTGAAGGTAGCGCGGGTCTACTTGCGACTGTCGCGAATATCTTGGCGATGTTCTCATTAGTTCGATACATGAAACCAAAAGATAAAGTGATTAATATTGCATTCGCAGTGTGTGCTGCTTTCTTGCTAGGTGATCATTTATCTTTCACAGCAAATTTCCAACCAAATATAATTTTACCGGTTATACTAGGTAAATTAAGTGCAGGTATCATCGCAGTTATCATTGCATACAAGCTGTCTGTACCAACAGCATTAAGGTTAGAAAAGCAAGACCGCGAAGCGGGAATTATTCGCGAAGGTGAGTACGAAGATGTTGAAACGAAAGCTCCCGCCGCTAAAGCATAAAAATATAAACAGGGAGTGTGTATAATGGGCGAAGACAAGAAACGATTTATACAGGAATTTGTTCCAGGAAAACAGATCACACTCAGTCATTTGATTGCTAATCCCGATCCTGACATGTTTCAGAAGTTAGGCATCCAGGAAGCTGGAGCCTTAGGTATCCTCACTTGTACACCGAGTGAGACGGTAATTATCGCAGGTGACTTAGCTACGAAAGCAGCAAATGTTCAAATTGGATTCCTCGATCGATTTACAGGGAGTCTTGTTATCGTAGGAAGTGTCTCCGAAGTAGAGATGGCTATGCTTGAGATTAATCGTTTTTTATCGGAGAAATTAAAGTATACACCAGCTGAAATCACAAAATCATAAGGAGTGTGGACGATGCGAAACAAGGCAATGCTGATCGGTGCGGTACGGGCGGGAAAGTCTACATTGACGAATGCTTTATTGGGCCGAGAAGTAGAAGCTTTCAAAACGCAAACGCTCAGTTATTATGATTGGATTGTCGATACGCCGGGCGAGTACACGGAAAATCCAATGTTCTACAAAAATATTATGGCCACCGCGCTTGAAGTAACGCACGTACTGTATTTGCAAGACGCAACGAGTGAAAAACTTATTTTTCCACCAGGCTTCAGCATGGGAATCCCGAAACTACCAATCGGGGTCATAACCAAATGCGATCTTTCGGAAGCGAATATTGATCGTTCACTTGGCATGTTGAAGACTGTCATGAACGTCGGGCCCATCGTCATGATTTCTTCCAAAACAGGTATGGGGATCAAGCATATAAAGGAATTGACAAAGCTGAACGACATCCCGGCGATGCGACATTAC
Source organism: Sporosarcina sp. P34 (assembly GCF_002743375.1). Classification (GTDB taxonomy): domain Bacteria; phylum Bacillota; class Bacilli; order Bacillales_A; family Planococcaceae; genus Sporosarcina. The sequence goes on along the minus strand of NZ_PDZC01000002.1, from coordinate 367,854 downwards.
GTAGAATCAGAAGCCGACAAGCACTTGATCTTCCACGGCTAATTTTCTTTACAGGCAGATAGGAATTTGATATAGTAAATTTCATACAAGTGAATAAAAACGGCAAAGGCGCCTTTACATCCCCTGGGAAAATCCATGGGGTTGTAAAGGCGTCTTTTTTATATCAAAAGCGCAAGACGCCCATTAGCTCCGACAGGCGTTTGTGATTTTCCGATAAAGTGCATACTTTGTACGTAATAGGGAAGATTGAAACGACCCGGAAGCTGGTGTCTAAGCTAGATATAATGAAAAGTACGGGGCAGGAAGTAATCAAAAAGGAGTGTGGGCGTGAGCAATTTCAATAAGCACGAAACAATTATTAGTGCAGGGATTGATATTGGCACAAGCACGACAAAACTGATTATCAGTCGTTTTTCTCTACGTAATGTAGCGGGTGCAACACATGTGCCACGAATAGAAATTACAGATAAAGAAATACTCTACAAGAGCCCAGTATTTCGAACGCCATTGCAAGACGCAGTGACGATTGATGTAGCGGGTGTCCAACAGATTATACGCACGGAATACGACAAGGCAGGAATCCAGCCTTCGCAGATAGAAACAGGCGCTGTCATTATTACAGGTGAAACCGCAACCAAACGAAACGCCAGTGAAATGTTGCATCAGTTGTCTGATGAAGCAGGCGATTTCCTCGTCGCAACGGCAGGCCCTGATTTAGAAGGAATTATCGCGGCAAAAGGGTCAGGTAGCTATGAATCGTCTGGAAAAAGTGGCCAGGTAATTGCCAATATAGACATTGGTGGAGGGACAGCAAATATTGCAGTATTCAAAGACAAGCAACTTCTTGGTACATGCACGATGCATATCGGGGGTCGCTTGATTGAATTTGAACACGGAAAAGTCCGTACCATTTCACCGCCAGTCGAACGTTTATTGCAAGACCAAGGCTATACGTTACAAGTCGGTGACCCCCAAAATGCATCAGCTGTATCATTCGTAACGACTTATATGGCAGAAGCGATGGCGCGTATTTTGAAGAAAGAAGTTCAGGCACAAGATCGTGTGCTTTTGCTAGGTCATGAACCGAACTGGTTGCCACCAATCGATATCATCGTCTTTTCAGGTGGTATTTCGGAATGTATGTATCATCATACTTCCGGTGAAGTCCAAATAGCGCGGTACGACGATATTGGTATGCAACTTGCGGAAGCACTGCTACAAAACACATCACTACAACACTTTACTTGGCAAGAGCCAGTAGAAACTGTACGGGCTACTGTATTGGGAGCTGGAACACAGACTACTGAAATTAGCGGAGCAACCATACAGATTGCGCCACATGAGTTGCCATTAAAGAACATTCCGATTTACCAATATGATTTTGAAGGAAATCTCGATATAGGATTATCCCGATTTGAAGACGCGGTTCAGCAGGCGGTTACTTTATACGACTCTGCAAAAGAAGGACAAAACTTCGCTCTCTATCTTTCCAATCTTCCCTATCTCGGGTTTCGCGATGTGCAGAGATTGGCCAAGGAAATTGTTCAGATTATGAACAAGAGACCGCGCCCTGAACAGCCGATTATATTGGTCATTCAATCTGATCACGCTAAAGTGATTGGCCAAACATTGGCGGCATTACAAGTGAAACAAAGCATTATTTGTATAGATCAAATTAATGTGGAAACAGGCGATTACATTGATATCGGCAATGCGCTCACTTCAGGCGTCGTACCGGTCGTTGTGAAAACCTTAACATTCCATACAACGTAAAGGAGGTCTTGTACGTGAATTTATCCACTACATTAGGCGGCGAACGATATGTGTTCCATGACCTAAAAGAAGTGCTAGCAAAAGCGAATGAAGAGAAATCTGGAGATCGTCTCGCAGGAATTGCGGCGGAAACCGTGCAAGAACGAATCGCTGCCAAAACAGTCGTTAGTGAGTTGCTTATAAGCGACATCCGTAACAATCCACTAATCCCAATTGAAGATGATGAAGTCTCACTGATTATTGAAAATGATATTAACGAGAAGGTCTACAGTGGAATCCAGAACTGGAGTATCGCAGAACTGCGCGAATACATTTTGAGCAATGAAGTAGGGGACCGCGAATTAAAACGTCTCAGTCGCGGATTGACTTCGGAAGTCATTGCGGCTGTAACGAAGCTGATGTCCAATCTGGACTTAGTACACGCGGCGAATAAAATCGAAATCTTATCAACGTGTAATATTACAATCGGTCAAAAGGGTACTTTATCTTCCCGCCTGCAACCGAATCATCCGACGGATAATATTGACGGGATCATCACTTCGTTAAAAGAAGGCTTGTCTTACGGTATCGGTGATGCGGTAATTGGGATCAATCCTGTAGATGATTCCGTAGAAAGCGTAAAACGTGTGTTGAATGCGACGAAAGACTTTATTGATGAATGGGAAATCCCAACACAAAACTGTGTACTTGCGCACGTTACGACACAGATGAAAGCAATCGAACAGGGAGCTCCTGCGGATATGATTTTCCAAAGTATCGCGGGAACAGAAAAAGCCCATCGTTCATTTGGTATTTCAGCAGAATTAATTGCGGAAGCGAAAGATCTGTCGCTGAAAATGGGTACGGGTACTGGTCCTCAAACATTGTATTTTGAAACAGGACAAGGATCCGAACTGTCGGCTGAAGCGCATTATGGCGTAGATCAAGTAACTATGGAAGCACGGAACTACGGTTTTGCACGACATTATGATCCGTACATTGTCAATACAGTTGTCGGATTTATTGGTCCGGAATATTTATATAACAGTAAGCAAGTGATCCGGGCAGGCCTCGAAGATCACTTCATGGGCAAGTTACATGGGCTGCCAATGGGTGTAGATATTTGCTATACGAACCATATTAAAGCAGACCAAAATGACATTGAAGACTTAAGTATCTTATTATCAGCGGCAGGTGTGAATTTCATCATCGCAGCCCCTATGGGTGATGACGTTATGCTGAATTACCAGTCGATGAGCTACCATGACGTGGCGACGGTTCTTCGGACGATGGGTAAAACACCAGCACCTGAATACTTGAAATGGCTTGAAAAGATGGGGATTTACGAAAATGGCATGTTGAGTAAATATGCTGGAGATCTCACACTCTTCAATCGATAGGAGGTGGATGGACTTGAATGAAGATTTAATTCAACAAATCACAAAAATGGTTGTAGAAAAGCTAGAGGCTGCGAGTAGTGCTCAAACGATACAGCAACAGCCAACAAACGAACAGAAAGTAGAGTTGTTTTCACAGCGACCTATCGGGCAGTTGGAAGTGGAGACTGTGAAAAAATCGCCTAGCGGTGCAGTGGTGTTCCATAGTACGACGGAAGGGCCAAAGCGGAATATTTCCACAGTAAAACCAAAGCCAACGACGGCGTATGGTAATCCGAAAACAAAACCACAAGACAATCTTGAGGAAGACAAGCTGGCAGACTATCGTAAGAAAACGCCAGCTAGAATAGGTGTCGGGCGCGCAGGCTCACGCCCAAAAACGAAGACGTGGCTACAGTTTCGACTAGATCACGCAGCAGCAGTTGATGCAGTCTACGGTGAAGTACAAGATGACTTGCTTGAACAACTAGGATTGTTCCAAGTGCAATCCAAAGTGGCAGATAAAGAAGAATACATTCGACGCCCGGATCTCGGCAGAAAGCTTTCAGACGAAGCAAAGGCTTTGATTCAAGAGCGTTGTAAAAAATCGCCTGTCGTACAAATTGTAGCGTCAAACGGACTGAGTGCGAAAGCGATCGAAGAAAATTTGGAAGACGTCTACTTATCATTACAACAATCACTTAATAACTTGAATATTGATATGGGAACAACGTTTTATGTCGATAAGGGAAGAGTTGCCGTGATGGATGATATCGGAGAGCTGTTGCAGCCTGATGTTGTCGTCATGCTGATCGGTGAACGTCCGGGTCTTGTGTCCGCAGAGTCGTTAAGTGCTTATATATGCTACAAGCCTAGACATGGAACGATTGAAGCGGATCGTATGGTCATCTCCAATATTCATAAAGGCGGAATCCCCCCTGTTGAAGCGGGTGCATTTCTTGGAACGGTTATTCAGAAAATCTTGAAGTATGAAGCGAGCGGTGTATCGCTTGTTCAAAAGGAAGGATAAGGAAGGAGGAGGGCAAATGAAAATCTATGCAGATATATTATCGATGCAAGTCATTTCGAATGTCAGTCCGGAACTTGCTGAGAAGTTCCGATTGAAGTCTCACCAGCGAAGTCTTGGGTTGGTAACGACGACAATTGATGACGTCGGCTATACAGCAATTGATGCAGCAACGAAGCATAGCGATGTGGAAGTGGTCTATGCAAAAAGTTTTTACGCGGGCTCAGCTCATTCTTCTGGTCCGTTATCGGGAGAGTTTATAGGAGTCATAGCTGGCTCGTCGCCGGAAGAAGTGAAAAGCGGTCTTGATTCGATTCGTATAACGATAGAGCACGAAGCGTATTTTGAGGCGATTAACGGAAATCGTGATCATGCGTTATATGCGCATACCATTTCCAGTTGCGGGAGTTACTTAGCTGACATGGCCAATGTAGCCGATGGACAGTCATTGGCATACTTGATTGCACCGCCTGTTGAGGCCGTTATCGGTTTGGATGCTGCGCTAAAAGCTGCAGACGTTACACTTTGTGTACTCTATGCACCTCCCTCCGAAACCAACTTTGGCGGTGGTCTACTGACAGGTAGTCAGTCTTCTTGCAAGGCAGCAGCCGAAGCATTCCGAGAAGCGATACAGAAGATGGCGAAAGATCCGTTAAGTTACTGATAGACAAGTATCTAGAAAGGAGTGTTTTAATTTGGTCCAATTAATGGATAAAGATTTATTGGCTTTACAACAAATGCGTACAGCCGTCCAAACTGCAAAAGAAGCACAAGAGAAATTCATGGGCTATTCTCAGCAACAAGTTGACCAGATTGTCAAAGCCGTAGCTGATGCCGCTTTTGAACAATCTGGTCGCCTCGCGCAACTTGCGGTAGATGAAACAGGTATGGGGGTAGCAGCTCATAAGAAAATTAAGAACGAAGTGGGCTCCCGTGATGTATACGAAAGTATTAAAGATATGAAAACGGTCGGCGTCATCAAAGAAGACCTTATGAATAAGGTCGTGGAAATCGCTGCTCCGTTCGGTGTAGTTGCCGCAATCATCCCAACGACCAACCCAACATCGACGGCGTTCTTCAAAACTTTGATTTCATTGAAGACACGAAATTCCATTGTAGTTAGCCCTCACCCTTACGCAGTGGAATGCACACACGAAGCATTAAAAGTATGTGATGCTGCAGCGGTTGCAGCTGGAGCCCCTGAAGGTTTGATTCAATGTCTCACACTGGCTTCAATGGAAGCTACACAGCAATTAATGTCGCATAAAGACGTGAATCTTATCATTGCAACAGGCGGTAGTGCGCTCGTCAAAGCGGCATATAGCTCCGGCAAGCCAGCTTACGGTGTAGGTCCTGGTAATGTACCAGTTTATATCGAACGTTCCGCAAAGATTGAAAAAGCGGTAAAAGATATCGTGGACAGCAAGTCATTCGATTACGGTACGATTTGTGCAACCGAGCAAGCCATTGTGGTTGATAAGCACGTCGTGGATCTGGTTACGCGTGAGTTGAAGAAAAATGGCGCGTATATTTTATCAGATGAAGAGAAAAAGATTATGGAAGGTGTCATCTCACCGGTACCCGGTAAGGTGAATCCGAAAGTGGTCGGTAAGAGCCCACAGTTCATCGCGAAAATGGCAGGCATTTCTTTACCAGAAGGTACGCGCCTGATTGTGGGGATGGAAACAAAAGTCGGTAAAGACGTACCGTTTTCATTGGAGAAACTATCACCTATTTTCGCCATGTATGTCGTAGACGGTGTGAAGCACTCGAAAGAAGTGTGCCTCGACTTACTAAACCTTGGCGGACGTGGACATAGCTTGGCACTACATACCGAAATCGATGCAGTAGCTCGTGAATTCGCTATGGAAATGCCAGTATCACGTATTTTGGTCAACACGATGTCTTCTATTGGAGCAGTTGGTGGTACGACAGGCTTAATGCCATCATTTACATTAGGGTGCGGAACATTCGGCGGCAATATTACATCAGACAATGTCACAGCTACACATTTATTAAATATTAAGCGGATGGCATATGGCACGAAGGAAGTGCAATTACCAAAGCATTCAGAGCCGACGGAAAGCTCCAATGATCAGCTCGTATCCAGTGTAATGAATAATGTATCAGCCACAACAAACAACAACATTGATCCAGCATTAGTACAGAACTTAGTTAGTGAAATCGTTAAACAACTTACAAAATAAAACATTATTAGGAGGAAACAATTATGAACAGAGAAGGTACAGCATTAGGAATGGTAGAAACTAAAGGACTAATCGGTGCAATTGAGGCAGCAGACGCAATGGTGAAAGCAGCAAGCGTAAACTTAGTAGGTAAAGTACATGTCGGCGGCGGAATCGTAACAGTCATGGTACGCGGTGATGTAGGCGCAGTAAAAGCAGCAACAGATGCAGGTGCTGCTTCAGCACAACGTGTAGGTGAATTGCTTTCTGTTCACGTAATCCCAAGACCACATAACGAATTAGAAATGATGTTACCAAAAAGCGAATAATCACTGCTGTCATAGTAGAAAGGCGTGAACTAGATGAATCAGCAATTGATTGAACAAATTGTCGGAGAAATTCTTGGACAACTGGGCAAAAGTCCCGTTCAATTGCCGGAACGAGCGGTCCCCATTGCGGTTTCCGCCCGTCACGTACATTTACAGCCTGAACATGTGGAAGTATTGTTTGGCGCAGGGTATGAATTGACACAGCGGTCCGAGCTTTCACAGCCGGGCCAATTCGCCGCAAATGAAACGGTGATGATTGCAGGACCTAAAAGCAGTATTGAACGTGTGCGTATTTTAGGACCTGTCCGAAAAGCGACTCAAGTTGAGGTCAGCTTTACGGATGCCATGAAACTCGGCGTCAAGCCCCCACTTCGGGAATCCGGTAATATTGAGGGATCAGCACCGATTACATTAATCGGGCCAAAAGGTAGTGTGCATATAGACCAAGGACTTATTATCGCGCAGGCACATATCCATATGGCACCTGCAGATGCTACACGCTTTGGCGTGGAAGATGGAGAGTATGTCACGGTGGAAGCAGACGGAGTCCGATCCATTTCATTCCGCAATGTACGAATTCGGGTGAATGAGCGATATCGTCTCGAAATGCATATTGATACCGATGAAGCAAATGCAGGGTTCATTTCACAAGGATCGATTGGTCGTCTAGTGAAATCGGGTGACGCAAAAGAAGCGGCACCTGTACAAGCGACGACAGAAACGGTGAAGACGCCTACTCCGGTAAATGTTCAAGAGACATTTGAATTCACAAAAAAGCTTTTGTCGGCTGAAGACGTGTCCGAGATTTCAGAGAAGGAAATCGTTATTAATAAAGGCACAATTGTTACGGCACTAGCAAGAGATACAGCACGTGAACTCGGTAAAAAGATATCTAGTAGAAAGTAGAAAGTAGAAAAAGGTGATTACGCATGCGAATGGGTAGAGTGATTGGTAATGTATGGGCAACCCGTAAAGAGGATGGATTATCAGGGCTTAAACTGTTAATCGTCCAGCCGATTGATGCATACGGCAATAGTATACAGTCGCATATGGTCGCGGCAGATCGGATTGGAGCAGGGGTTGGTGACGAGGTACTCATTACGAGTGGCGGTTCTTCACGCTTTATTTTACCGAAAGAAAACCCGATCCCAATCGACGCGGTCATTATTGGCATTATCGATTCAACAGAAGTGAAAAGAGGTGATATACATGAGTCAAGCGATCGGAATGGTTGAGACAAAAGGATTGATTGGATCGATTGAAGCGGCAGACGCAATGGTGAAAGCATCCAACGTGGAGTTGGTATCACAGGAGATGGTGGATGGTGGAATTGTTACGGTCATCGTTCAAGGTGATGTTGGAGCAGTTCAGGCAGCTGTTGACGCAGGTCGCGACGCAGCAGCGCGTGTAGGTGAATTACTAGGTGCGCACGTAATACCGCGTCCCGATGATTCAGTGTATGGCATGGTGAAACCCCTAGTGTCGACTACTCCAGAAATTCCGCAAGTAAAGAAACTGGCAGAAGCGAAGAAGGCACCGAAGAAAGACTGAGGCATACATTATATGTGCATTCCTCATATTGAAGTCTATAGAAAGGAGTGTTTTGCATGGCTTTCAAACGACATAAAATTGCGGTCATTGGAGCTGGTCACACGGGCTCTACCGCTGCATTGATGGCTGCACAGAAAGAATTAGGAGACATTGTCTTGGTTGATATCCCGGATCTTTCCAATCCGACTAAAGGGAAAGCACTGGATCTTCTTCAGACGAGTCCTGTACAACAATTCAATTCCCGTATTACAGGTACATCCAATTACGAGGATATTGAAGGCGCTGCAATGGTTATCATTACAGCGGGTGTTGCACGTAAACCAGGTATGAGTCGAGATGATTTAGTCGCAACTAACGCGAAGATTATGCGTTCTGTTTCCGAACAAGTGAAACGTTATGCGCCAGACAGTACCGTACTGATTTTAAGTAATCCGGTTGATGCGATGACATATGTATGTTATAAAACAACGGGCTTTCCTAAAAACCGAGTAATTGGACAATCAGGCGTGCTTGATACTGCGCGTTTCAATACGTTCATCTCGGAAGAACTAAACATTTCCGTAGAGGATATTTCAGGCTTTGTACTTGGTGGACACGGAGATGACATGGTTCCACTTGTGCGTTATTCTTATGCTGGCGGCATTCCATTGGATAAAATTATCTCGAACGAACGGCTAGAAGCAATTGTGGAGCGCACTCGAAAAGGCGGCGGTGAGATCGTCTCACTACTAGGGAACGGTAGCGCCTATTACGCACCGGCAGCGGCTTTGGTGGAGATGGCTGAAGCAATTATTAAAGATAAGAAACGAATTATGCCGTCCATTGCTTATTTAGAGGGCGAATATGGATATGAAAACATTTACTTAGGCGTACCCACTGTTCTCGGGGGCAATGGTATCGAAAGCGTGATTGAACTTCCGTTAACAAAGGAAGAACAAACAGCACTCGATCAATCAGCTGACTCTGTCAGAGCAGTCATCGACATTTGCGAAAAGCAAATGTCCTAATTACTACGGATCTCTCTAAGTCGTAAAGAGGACTTAGGGAGATTTTTTGTGTATAAAAAATTTTAAAGGTAGTGTTTTAGTCGTTAAATGATAGAGAAGTCATAGATTCTCCTCGAAAATCTACAAATGTTAACAGGGAATTACAACTTTAATATTTACAATTATTTATTTGGGTGGTACAATAAACAGAATTCACTGAATTGTAAAGCATGTCTTTAGTATACTTGTTAGGGGATATATAAAGAATTCATTTCCTTTCGACTCCGAAATGTAAGCGCTGTCAAACGGCATTTTATCATTACTTGACGAAAAAATGTTCATTTATTCCCCGGCAAGACATATACTATGAAAACTACAAAATCCAGGAGGTAATTCTTATGAAAAACAACAACTATCAGAACAATTCATCACTACCCGAGCAGAACGAAACATTCTATTTAATCACAGGCTATTCGGAGAATGGTTTCATCCACGGAATCACGTGGGAAGAAGCATATGTTCAAGGATTGGCGGAGTGCGGCTGTCTATGCGATCAACAACTAATGTAAGTAATGAAGAACATTCTACACGGGGTGCCTAGCAAAAAACGATTGTGGATGTACTCACGATGTTTTTTGCATAGGTACCCTATTTAGTTATGTCATGTTCCTTCTAATAAATACAAACGCTACCACTCACAATGTTATCCATGATAAAATGATAGCAATCAAATAAATGAGTTTGCACGATGCGTTGGTACCTATCAAGGTGTAAAAGGGAATCCGTAAACCGGAGCTGTCCCCGCAACTGTACACACGGACGACCGCTAGAATTAGCCACTATGGAGACATGGGAAGGCATTAGCGGAAGGATGAAGTGAAGCCAGGAGACCTGCCACATATCGTAAAAGCGACACTTTCTTCGGGGGTTGAGGAGTGGAGGCAAAAAAGGTATCTGCATCTATGCATTTTTGTGTGTAGTATATTAAAGCTGCCTGAATTTGTTTCCTCATTCACAACTATTGCAATCATCTTGCCGAAGAGGCGGAATGATTGTTTTTTGTTGTTTACGAAAGGAGACCGCGACATGAGAGTAGTGGAACAGATAACCGAACGCGCATTGTTGCAGTTATTGTATAAACAAGTGGAACAACAGCGTGGAAGGCCTGTGTATTCAGGGTTTCATCAAGTAGTAAGGAAACTGTTACAGGATGGCTTATACGATCAATGGTTTTATGACTATTCAGCAAGCGAAAATCAAATGGCTCGGCTTACAGATTGTAGCTGAACGTGACCGATTGATACCTTCTGCACTGTTGCAGCAATATATGAATGAATTTGTAACGTCCAATTATTACGATGAGTGGATAGGACTGCCTCAGGAGAGGATTATGCTCATAGCTATGGCTACCATGCAACATGAAACTGTTCAGCGTCTGCAGAAAGTACAGGAAGCATATTGGATACTGAGCCATGGCTATGTGACGTTACCAGCTGAAGTGATGTCGTTCTTCGGTAAAACATTCTGTCAGCGAAAGACGAGAGTCCAGCAATACACTATGGATGTTGCTGACAGCAGAATCGCATCATTTTTATCAAGCAAGGTAAAAGAAAAGCATATACGTATACCCGATTGTTTTATGGAACAAGTAAAAGCGTGCGGTTCTTGGAGTTTATTTGAAGCTGAACAAGTAGAGCGCACTTTAGGATGTTCACTAGGCGACTTCAACAGTGAAAGATTTCCCCATGCCGCTGACGGCTCTTTTATTACATATAAAAAAGTTTCTGCCGTCGGTTTGATGAAACAGCTGCTTAGTAGTGAAGGGATTATAGTGCATTTTTACAATATAAAAAGACAGGAAAAAGCTGCGTTATCCTCGTATATTCAATTGCCGAACGTAATGCAGAAGACGGAGTTGGCACGTACATGTACCATACTTGTACCTTTGCTAAATAGCATTGAGAGCATATGGGGACATACTTTACGAATTGAAGTAGCGGAATGGGATACCGCCATAGTCGACCAAAATATCGGTTTGCATTCAGAGAAGGCCATTCTGTTTATTGAAGATGTAGCTGCACAAATGAACGGGTACTTAGAGACTTCATCTCGTCAAAGTGGCATGCAAAGACCTTTACGTAAAGCGGCTGCGGTCATGCACCGTTCAATATGCCAGGCGACAAAACAACAACAAGTCGCGATGATCGATCAGCTAATTGCAGAACAGCGCCATACCGATCAAGGCGGATCTGTTACGTTGGAGAAGTCTTCTACCATTGAAACGGCAGAACTGTTGCAGCTACTCATGAAAGCATGGAGTGGTGGAATTCCTGAAGTCCGACTTATCTGAATCCCTTCTATTGTAGTGGAAAATGAAGTGGCGTAAACTAAGTATTACTAGTAGTTTACATCCGAGGTGAGACAGATGTTTCAATTTGATACATTAGGACATGAAATAGTAACGGAATTATCGAATCTGATTAAGCAGCAAGTCATCTTAACGGATCGAAGGGGCTTCATTCAAGCGAGCACAGAACCGGATCGAATCAATCAATTTCACGAAGGGGCACTGTTAAGCATGCGCCAGAAAACAATGCTCCGTATGGGTGATGAGGAAGTAGGGCGTCTGCATGGGGTCCGTAGGGGAATCGTCTTGCCGATCATCATTGAAGATGAACCGATCGCTGTACTTGGCGTGACGGGTGATCCAGACGCGATTTATCCGCAGGCTCAGTTAATTTTACGCGTAGCGGAACTGTTTATCCAAGATTCCTTAAAACGAAAGCAAAAGGATGAACAAGTTCGCGATGTGGAGTTTTTCGTTTTTGACTGGCTGACGGGATCGAAGAAAGATGAAAGGTTTACAGAACGAGGGACTCTCCTAGGAATCGACGTCACACTTTACCATCAAGTAGTGGTTTTAGAGGTGCTAGATTTATTGGAACAGTTCTCCGTCGAAGAAATAGAGACATTTACATCGATTCAAAACCTCCATCCTTCTATGAAGATGATCCGCTGGGCGCAGAATAAAATCTTACTATTATTACCTGAAATGAATCAAGAAACAGTAAAAAACGAGTTGGAGTTCCTATTGCTTCATATAAAACGGCGCAAGAAAGTACAAGTTGTCGCAGGTATAGGTGCATCCACACGTTATTTCGACTTAGCTAAATCATTCGCGCAGGCAGAACGTGCTGTCAATGCCGCAAAGAAATCTGGTGATATTGTCTTTGAACATGAACTGCGGCTTGAAATTATTTTGCAGAGCGTTCCAGATATGGTGAAGCAAGAATTCCTTAAGCGTACAGTTTCGACGCTGAAAGATAATAAAGAACTGCTGAATAACTTGGCGGTATGGTTTGAAGAAAATCAGTCGATGCAAAATACTGCGCAGCGTCTGCATATCCATAAAAACACATGGACTTACCGGCTACAAAAGATTGAGCAATTAACGGGGCTATCTGTTTCCAGTACGCATGATGTCTTTTTACTGTACTTGGCATTGTGTATCATGGAAGACTAGTCGTGAATAAATGACACATTTGCTTCGCTTCCGATAGTGGAATCGGAGCTTTTCTTATTGGATGGAGAAACTGATGTTTTTTCAAACCGAGCTCCTATTCATGGTAGGATTAATTTGTGTCTCATCCTAAGAGTGTCAGGAGGATTTTTTTGAATAGAATCAGAAATATCACAACACTGCAATGGATCTTATTTTTGATCTTAGCACTTTGCTGTATCGTTTCCATTGCCTTTGTAAACCAAAATTATTCATTTTATGACCGACCGATCGCTAAGGTAATCCATACTACAATAGAGGAAGAAACTGACGTAACAGATATGCATGGCAATGAAGATACGCTATTTGTCCAGCAGATGGTAGCTAGGATAATGAATGGGGAAGAAATGGGGCGTGAAGTCCAGTTGGTAAATGAGTATTCATCCTCGGGAGCGTACGATCAACAGTATGATATAGGAAATGAAGTATTTGTTTCCATTGATTCTAAGGTAGGAGAAGAACTGGCAGGTAGTATCACAGACGTAAAACGGGATAAATATGTATTACTCGTTGCTTGGATCTTCGTCTTTACGCTATTGCTTGTAGGGCATAAGCAAGGGCTATTAGCAATAGTGGGATTTGTGATTAACGTTATAGTACTATCATTCGCTTTAGATGTTTATGTGAAATACTATGAAGTCAGTTTACTTGTGGTTTGTGGAATATGTATCCTATTATTCACAATTATTTCGCTCTTGCTAGTGAGTGGCCGAAATGAAAAAACATATGCTGCAATTGTAGCTACGCTAGTCGCAACAGTAGTATCTCTTTCCATTACATCTCTTGTCATCTGGATCACTTCAGGGAATGGGCTACGTTATGAAGAAATGCAGTTTTTGACGCGTCCTTACCACACCATCTTCATGGCGGGCCTGTTTATCGGATCGCTCGGAGCCATCATGGATGTGGCCATTACGATGTCGTCTTCCCTGTTTGCATTATATGAAAGAGATCACACGATATCAGTTAAAGCGCTAAGAACATCTGGAATAGATATCGGCAAAGATATTATGGGAACCATTACAAGCATTCTATTTTTCGCTTATATAAGTGGATCCATTCCCATGCTGATTCTCTATTTGAAAAATGCTTCGCCTGTAGGATTTGCACTTTCGATGAATCTATCGTTGGAATTAGCACGTGCATTAGCTGGTGGGATTGGTATCGTCTTGACTATCCCTATTGGACTCTATACAGCGATCTTCTTTATTGAACGAAAGAGGGCGAGAATATGAATGTGCTGGTATGGCTCGCTGTTATTTTACTCGTATTGATGATCTGGGTAGGTGGGAAAAGTGGAGCACGATCATTCATATCACTATTTTTTAACTTTGGTGTCGTCTTCTTCACTATGTTTTTTATGTTGGATTCGAACGCTAACCCTATTTTAATTACATTTATCGCCTGCATAGTTATAGGATGCGTCAGTTTGTTCTACATTAATGAAGTGAACAGTAAAACGGTAATAGCATTCATCTCAACGATGATTACCATTAGTATATTATTGTTTTTTATAGTAGTAGTGTCCCAAAAGCTCATGATTCAAGGATTTGGGGAAGAGGAAGAAGAGGCAATCGCAGGTATGTCACTCTACATTGGTCTGGACTTCGTAAAAATAGGTGCTTCCGTCATTATCATGAGTACAATTGGAGCAATCATGGACGTCGCTATATCAATCGCTTCTACTATGCATGAAGTATTTAAGCATACGCCCAGCTTAAGCAAGAAGGAGTTATTCAAGTCTGGTGTCAATATTGGGCGGGATATTTTAGGAACCGATACGAATACATTGTTCTTCGCATTCTTTGGAGGATATCTGGCATTGCTCATTTGGTTTAAGGATTTGCACTACTCCATTGGAGATATTGTCAATTCAAAGATATTCAGTTCAGAAATGATTTTGATACTTTGCGCGGGACTTGGTATAGCGCTAGTTATACCGATAGCGTCTTGGATCAATGCATATTTCTTAGTTAGAACTAGAGAGAAGTTAAATAAAGTACAAAGAGAGGAGCAATGAATTGCTCCTCTCTTTTTCATTATATTAATATAGTGGGAGTGTAAAGGGACATTTCACAATAGAAACTAGACGTTGGCACAAAAAATGAATATTTTCTCTCGATATCATTGTGCTAAAGTCTATATGAATTAAGTTGTCATACTATTAGAATTATATGGACTAATCAAATGTTTTGAATAGGTACTTTCTTTAGGTGAGTATCTGAACAACTTTTGAAAAAAACTGGGGGGAATACAAATGAAAATGAAGAAAAAGAGTGTATTAGGCGCAATTGGTTTATCTGCCATACTGATGCTGGCAGCTTGTTCGTCAGACAAAGAAGAAACAAAAGACGGTGTGGGAGAATCAGAAGGAAAATCATACGATCTAAAAATGTCTGTCACCGTTAATGACTCATCTACCTGGTACCAAGCGGCAGACAAGTTAGCACAGGACTTGAAAGAACAAACAGATGGCCGTATCAAGATTGAAGTTTTCCCGAATGAACAACTATCAAATGGTGATCAAGGGAAAGGCGTAGAGCTTCTAACAAAAGGACAGACCGATCTGAGCCTACACTCAACAATTATCTATTCTATCTTAGATGATCGCTTTGGTGTAGCGAGTGCACCATTCTTATTTAAAGATAAAGACGGGGTAGACAAAGTTTTTGATGGTGCAGGTGGAGAAGCACTTGCTGAAATCCTCAATGAAAAGAACGTTGAATTACTCGGATTCGGAGAGAATGGTTTCCGTCAAATCACAAACAGTAAAAAGGAAATCAAATCGCCAGAAGATATGAAAGGTCTGAAAGTACGTATTCCTGGAATCACTATGTACACAGACTTGTACCGGGCACTAGGTGCGGATCCAACGACAATGGCATTCTCTGAAGTATTTACATCTCTTCAGCAAGGTACGATTGACGGTCAAGAAAACCCGATTGATGTTATTCATTCTTCTAAGTTGAATGAAGTACAAGACTACTTAACGACTTGGAACTATTCCTATGATCCACTAGTATTGGGCATCAATAAGAAGTTGTTTGATTCGATGAGTGAAGAGGATCAGGAGCTTGTGAAGAAGTTAGGTAAAGAAGCGGCAGAATATCAAGTAGAAATGGCACGTGAAAAAGAAGAGAAACAAATCAGTGAGCTGAAGGATGCAGGCATGCAGTTCTACGCACCAACAGACGAAGAATTAGCTAAGTTTACAGAAGCGGTGCAACCCGTTTATAAAAAGTATGAGAATATCTGGGGCAAGGATTTATTAGACAAGTTCCAAGATCAATAAGAACTGGAGGGTGGATGTATGGGAAAGATATTCAATAGATTAGAAGAATGGATTGTCGTGATTGTACTGTCCATCATGTCCACCATTGCATTCGTTAATATTTTATCCAGAGGCTTTGCTAATTATTCATTTTCTTTTACAGAAGAAATTACAGTCAACTTGTTCGTATTGTTAACATTTGTCGGAACGGCCATTGGTGTGCGTAAGTACGCGCACCTTGGCTTTACTCTGATTTATGACAAGGGCAATCTGTTGCTGAAGAATATAATTACGATTTTGGTTGGAATTATGATGATGCTATTATTTTTTATTCTTTTATATTTTGGTATGAAGATGGTGCAGTATCAGATGGATATGGGACAGAAAACACCTTCTCTTGGATGGCCGCAATGGTGGTTCTCGATGTCGATGCCAATCGGTGCGCTATTTTGTTTAATCCGCTCTATCCAAGTAACTATTGTTGAATTCCGACAACAAAACGAGAAGGGAGAGCAGCTATTATGACAGCGATCATTTTATTCGGCGTATTTTTTATTTTAGTCATGCTTCGAATGCCCATTGCTGTGGCCTTAGCAATCTCGTCCATTGTTGTACTATTTACAGGCAGTGGATTGTTTGGTTTGGAATTGGTTGCAGATATCATGTATACGAGTGTAGCGAAATTTACGTTGCTCGCGATTCCGTTTTTCATCTTGGCGGGAGTCATTATGGAGCATGCGGGAATTTCAAAAAGACTAATTGATTTTGCGCAGGCTCTAGTTGGTCATCGTAAAAGTGGAATTATTTTTGTGACCGTTATGACGGCGATTTTCTTTGCGGCCATTTCAGGCTCAGGCCCTGCAACGGTTGCAGCGATTGGCGGTATTTTAATCCCAGGTATGGTGAAGAACGGTTATAAAACGGAAACTGCAGCAGGTTTGGTGGCAAGTTCCGGGGCAATCGGTATTATCATTCCTCCTAGTATTGCTTTTATCGTCTTCGCGGTAGTAGCGGGCGATCAGATTCCGGTATCGATCGGAAGAATGTTCATGGCAGGGGTCATTCCAGGCCTGCTATTGGGCGTTGGATTTATTATAGCTGCTATGTTCGTTAGGTATCGACAGGAAAAACGTGAGGGGCCGATATCGCAACAGTACATAATGGAACCTGCAACCAGTGCGGAACGCTTTAAAGCTTTCGGGAATGCAATCTGGGGCTTATTAATTCCTATTATTATTTTAGGTGGTATTTACGGTGGATTTTTTACACCGACAGAGGCAGCGGTAGTGGCGGTATTTTATAGTCTGTTCATCGGGTTTTTCATTTATCGTGAACTGACATTGAAAAAGCTATATGACATCTTAGTTGCAGCGGGTATTCAGACGGCAGTCGTCATGTTTATCGTTAGTGCGGCGAGTGTCTATGCATACATCATCACAACCGAGCAAATTGCTACGCAGATTTCAGACGTGATGTTAAGTATTTCAGATAATAAAATTATAATCTTATTGCTCATTAATATCATTCTACTAATTGCGGGCATGTTTATTGATGCAATTTCTGCCTACTATATTTTCATTCCGATCTTATTGCCAATTGTGCTATTGTTCGATGTCGATCCAACAGTATTCGGTGTATTCATGACAGTCAACTTAGCGATTGGGCTTTTCACTCCGCCAGTCGGACTCAATTTATTCGTAGCCGCGGGTATATCGAATACTTCAATAGGGCAAATATCGAAAGGAGTTTTACCTTTCGTTGTCTCCTCCATCATTATCTTGTTACTCATTACGTATATTCCGCAGATCTCTACATTTTTACCAGATTTACTAGACATTAAGTAGATTGAGGAGGGTTACTTATGAAGCTGAATGGACAGACGGCGATTGTCACAGGGGCTTCCAATGGTATTGGTGCCCAGACGGCCCTCCTTCTTTCACAGCAAGGAGCCAATGTTGTTCTGGTGGATTCAGTGAGTTGTGAGGCGACGTTACAGGCGATTCAATCTTTCAGTGGCAAAGCAGTTTATTTAGAATGCTTAGGGGAAGTTCGTGATAAAGAATTTGTGAATGCGGCAATTGCCAGAGCATCGGATACCTTTGGGGAGTTACATATCTTAGTAAATAATATGTGTATATGTAGAACTCATAATGAAAGTCAGTCATCTGTTGCTCAATGGGAACTCGAAGCGGATACGAATGCGCAAGCAACTTCTCTTTTCATTCGAGGTGTATCGCCATATATGATGGAGCAGAAGTATGGTCGTATTATCAACATTAGTTCGATATCAAATTGTGGCGGAGAACGAACGTTTACAGCTTCTAAGGATTCAATTAGTAAATTGACGAAGCAGACCGCTAAAGAACTTTGTGAGTATGGAATTACATGTAATTCGGTTGCACCTGTATCTATCACGAAATTGGACGAGGCGACAATCCATCAAACTGGCACAGCGACTAGTATCGCAGAGGCTGTACTGTATTTTGCTTCATCTGAATCTAATTATACGACAGGACAAATACTGAAAGTAGATGGAGGGTTTTGTATTGAATCACCCAATTGAAGCGGTGCATGACAAGAAAACGAATCGGATTATCGGTCGTTTGAAGAAAGATACCGATTTATTTGAAGGGATTCTTGCAGTATGTAAGCAATATCACGTTGAAGCAGCTCAATTTCAATGTATAGGTTCTCTAGCGTATGCGACCATTGTACAGCCACAGCAAAATCTTGATAAAAGTTTACAGTATTCCGAACGGCTCGTCACAAACACCCCCGTCGAACTGCTTTCAGGTTCAGGATTTGTTGGCTACGATGAACAAGGACAATTGGATATCCACTTCCATGGTTTATATGTAGACTGTAATAAACAGATGAATGGCGGTCACTTTCTCAAAGGAGAAAACCCTGTGGCGATTACAGTGGAATTCATTATATTCCCGGTATCCGATACACATGTTCATAGAAAGCCAGATGAATATTCAGGTATTCCATTATTTCATTTTGCGCAAAGGAGTGAGTGATAGTGGAGACAATCGGTAAACTAGCAATGAAATCGGCAGCGGCCTATCCGAATAAAATAGCCGTGAAAGATGAAAGACGCTCAATTACATTTCATGAACTGATGGAACGGGCACTTGCGCTTACAGCATACTTTGAGAAAGTTGGTCTTCAAAAAGGGGATCGCTTCGCCGTGCTCTTATCGAATCGTCTAGAACATATTGAGCTTGACGTGGCGGCAGCGATCTCAGGTGTCATCAAAGTACCGTTAAACTATCGACTTCATCCGAAAGAGCATGAATATATGCTGGATGATGCAGATGTTCAGTTGATTATTGGTGAATCAGTGTTAATAGAACCAATCAATACAGTAATTCAAGCGTTAACGATCGGTGAGCCGTACGAACAAGCAATTGAACAAAATGTTGGTGCTATATGTACAACGGAGGTTATGGAAGAGGATATATTTGCGATTATGTATACATCCGGTACGACAGGAAATCCAAAAGGTGTGATGCTGAGTCATCGCAACATCATTTCGGGAGCATTATCACTAGCGCTCGCTTGTGAAATTAATTATGACGATGTGATAGGACATGTCGCCCCGTTGACACACGGCAGTAATTTTCTGTCGCATGTAGCGTGGTTATATGGATTAACGCAAGTTGTATTTAACAAGTTTGAGCCTGAAGAATTTGTGCATGATTTAACGAGAGAAAAAGTCACTGTTATTTTTCTAGTTCCGACGATGGTCAATTTGATGGTCCAGCATCCGAAATTCAATCCGAAGAATTTATCTACAATCAAAACGATTAATATGGCAGGTTCTTCGATTGCAGCAAGTAAACTCGAGCAAGCACTCGCTCTAACAGGGCCGATATTTGCACAGACATTCGGTCAAGTTGAAGCGCCGATGTGTATTACGATAATGCCGAAACGTGAACTTGGCGATCATCTAGAATCCTGTGGCCGTGTTGGACCTTTTGTCGATGTAAAAATTGTCGATGCGCAAGGGACTGAACTGCCGGCAGGTGAAGTCGGAGAAATCGTTTGTAAAGGTTCTCTTGTCATGAAAGGGTATTGGAATAACGAGCAGGCGACGAATGAAACATTACGTGACGGCTGGTTGCAAACAGGTGATCTCGGTTGGAAAAGTGAAGCAGGCTATGTACATATCGTGGACCGTAAAAAAGACGTTATCATTTCAGGTGGCGTCAATATTTATCCGAGGGAAGTTGAAGAAGTCCTCAATAAGCATGACGGGGTAAAAGAGACATGCGTTATCGGTGTACCTGACGATAAGTGGGGGGAAAACGTCATTGCATATGTCGTTCCGAACGGTACTAAACCCGTGACGAAAGAAGAATTACTTCAATTATGTCTTGACCATATGGCGAGTTTCAAAAAACCGAAAGAGATGTATATCGTGGATGAACTACCGAAAAGCTCGTACGGTAAAATTTTAAAACGGGAATTACGCAATCAGCATGTGGAGGTGCAATCTTGACGAATGTCTATATCGAAGGAATTGGCATGACGAAGTTCGGAAAGTTTATCGATAAGTCTATGAAGCAGTTGCTAGTTGAAGCGTCGATAGAAGCACTTGAAGATGCAGGAAATCCGAAAGTTGATGCGGTGTTTGTCGGAAACTTTATGGGCGGCTCAATCGGAAATCAGGAAATCCTCGGTGCCTTAGTTGCCAATGAACTCGGACTTGGCTATATCCCGACAGCGAAAGTAGAAGGCGCTTGTGCATCAGGGGGGATTGCGCTTCGTCAAGGAATCATGGGGATTCTAAGTGGCGAATACGATACAGTCTTAATAGCGGGTGTGGAGAAGATGAAACATGCTTCGACTGCTGATGTTACACAGGCGATCAATGCCGCAATGGATAACGATTCCAATGAAAAGCAGGCAGGTCTCACATTCCCTGGATTCTTTGGCGTACTCGCGAACCGTTACTTCTATGAAACGGGCGCTACGAAAGAGCATTTGGCGATGATTGCGTTAAAGAACCGTGAAAATGCGTTGAATAATTCACTGGCACAATTCCAGAAACCAACGACGATGGAGGAGATCATGGCGGCACGTATTATTACTTCTCCACTCGGCTTATTTGATTGTTCTCCAACTACAGATGGGGCAGCAGCGTTGGTGATCACGCGCAAAAAAGGTGCTATCCATATCCGTTCGTCTGCACAAAGTTCGGGACCTACCCAAATGCAAGATGCGGATGATTTACTTTCATTGCCTGCAGTACGAGAATCGGGTCGCTTGGCATATGAAAAAGCGGGCGTCGGTCCGGAAGATATCGACGTCGTGGAAATTCATGACTGTTTCTCCATGACGGAAATGCTTGCAATTGAGGAGTTGGGCTTTTTCAATAAACGAGAAGGCTGGCTTGCGGTGGAGCAAGGTCGCACGAAAGCGACTGGCGATAAACCAGTGAACACGAGCGGGGGATTATTATCACGCGGTCATCCAATCGGTGCAACCGGTGTCGCACAAATGTATCAGCTCGTCCAACAACTGCGTGGTACTGCACCGAATCAAGTAGAAAATGCCCGACTCGCTTTGGCGCAAAACTTGGGCGGAACAGGTTCGTACTCCACTGTTCATATTCTAGAAAGGTTGTGAAGAGATGAAAGTCTATCAATGCGATCAGTGTGAATATGCCAGTGTTTCGAATAAATACCGTTGTCCGAGTTGCGGAACAGGCAAGCTGCAAGAGCGAGACGTATCTTCGAGGGGTTCGGTTTACAGCTATACCGATATCCATATCGCACCTGCAGAATTTGCTCATCTCGCTCCTTATACCGTGGCACTTATTCAATTGGAAGAATCTAAAGCGAAGGTTACCGTAAGAATGGATGGAAATGTTCAGATTGGGGACATGACGGAATTGGATCATGTAGAGGATGGGGCGTATATTTATCGGAAATGCTGAGTTAGGAGCGATGTTTTTAAGGAGAGCGCTCAAAGGTTCATGGAAAGCGCTCATAGTTGCGGCTCGAGTGCTCTATCGAATGCTTTAACCGCTCATACATGGTCTTTGACTGATCATAGTACTTCGATTAGCGCTCAAAGCAAGTGTCTAACCGCTCCTAACAAAAAACATAGACGGACTTCCTCGCAAGGAGGAGAAATAAATGAAAACCATACAAACCGTATCAAAAATTATTTCAAAATATTTACCACTTTGGATCGTACTCTTATCCATCATTGCCTACGCTATTCCGGATGCGTTCATTTCAATCCGGCAACTGACGGGCTTTGGATTAGGGACGATCTTCTTTCTGATGGGCTTATCGCTTTCGTCAGAGAAATTGCTCGAGGTCATCAAAAACCCAAAATATGCTTTACTTGGCATCCTGCTGAAATGGACGATCATGGTCGGAGTATCAATAGGAATTGCCTATATATTTTTCGGCAATCAAGCGGAGATCGCAACCGGTATTATTTTGGCAGGTACCGTACCAAGCGGAACGTCTGCAAATATTTATACATTCATTGCAGGAGGAGAAGTAGCGCTTAGTATTACGATGGCGACACTTGACACATTCATTTCCCCTGTGTTGACGCCGGTTTTATTGCAGACATTTGCGGGACGATTTATTCCCATTGAATTCTGGCCTTTATTTCTTAATATTATTTATATCGTGTTCTTCCCTTTGATTGGTGGTTTACTGATCCAGTGGAAGTTTGAGCGGCAAGTGGAGAAGTTCAAACCATATACGGGAGTCTTGTCCCAGCTTGCTCTATTTTTAGTCATCCTATCGGTCATCTCCAATGCCCAGCAAGCACTATCTGAGAACTTGTCCGTGCTACCTCTTGTATTCGTAGCAGTCACATTACAAGTTAGTATCCCAATGGGCGCTGGCTACTTCATCTCCAGATGGCTAGGCGTACCCGAGCGCAACGCCCGCGCGATTTTATTCCATACAGGTATTTGCAACACCGCCCTTGCCGCAACACTTGCGATGGAGCACTTCGGATCACTCGCAGCTGTACCGGCTGTTGCCAATATGGTAATGAACTTAACAATTGGCGCCTTAATGGCGAGTCTATTCGAAAATAAATTCCGACTTGCAGTGGAAGAGTAAGAGCAAAATACAAAAAAAGATGCAGAAGGGCGTATAGCCTTCCTGCATCTTTTCATTATTAGACTTCCACTTTACTGCGTACAAGATAATCGAACGCGCTGAGGGAAGCGGTGGCGCCGGAGCCCATGGAGATGATGATCTGTTTGTATGGCTCGTCTGCGCAGTCGCCCGCCGCAAATACGCCGGGTACGCTCGTCGCGCCTTTTTTATCGATCACAATCTCACCGAATCGGTTGCGTTCGACTGAATCGCCGAGCCAGTCCGTGTTCGGCACGAGTCCGATTTGGATGAATATGCCGTCCAGTTCGATATGATGCTCCTCACCGGAATCACGGTCTGTATACGTGACGCCGTTGACTTTATCAGTGCCGGTGATTTCCTTCGTTTGGACGTTCGTCAGCACCTTCGCGTTCGGCAGGCTGTTCAAGCGTTCCTGCAAGACCGCGTCTGCTTTGAGTTCCGGTGCGAATTCGAGCACGGTGACATGACTTGCAATGCCTGCCAGGTCGATCGCCGCTTCGATGCCCGAGTTTCCGCCGCCAACTACTGCCACGTTCTTGCCTTCAAACAAAGGTCCGTCGCAGTGCGGGCAGTAGGCAACGCCTTTGTTGCGGAATTCCGCTTCGCCCGGTACGCCAATGTTGCGCCAGCGTGCTCCCGTCGACAGGATAACGGTCTTGCTTTTGAGAACTGCGCCATTTTCCAGTTCGATTTCAATGAGTTCCTTTTTCTCCAGACGTTTCGCTGTCTGCAGGTTCATGATATCGATATCGTATTCTTTCACGTGTTCTTCAAGGCTTGCCGCAAGTTTCGGTCCTTCCGTGCGGTTGACGCTGATGAAGTTCTCAATCGTTGCGGTATCCAGGATCTGGCCACCGAAACGATCAGCGATGATGCCTGTGCGGATCCCTTTGCGGGCAGCGTAGATCGCTGCGCTAGCGCCTGCAGGCCCACCGCCGACAACGAGCACATCGAATGGTTCTTTGTCTTCAAAGTCGGATGCATCCAGGCCGCTTCCCATTTCCGCAAGGATTTCCTCGATTGTTTTGCGGCCGCTCGTGAATGGTTCGCCGTTTAAGTGAACGGTCGGAACCGCCATGATGTTTTTGCTTTCCACTTCATCCTTAAAGGCTGCGCCGTCGATCATCGTGTGCGTGATATTGGGATTTAGTACGCTCATGATGTTCAGCGCCTGTACGACTTCCGGACAGTTCTGGCAGCTCAGGCTGATATAGGATTCAAAATGATGCGCGCCTTCGATGTTCTTCACTTGCTCGATCACCCGTTCGTC
This sequence comes from Sporosarcina sp. P34, assembly GCF_002743375.1. Taxonomy (GTDB): domain Bacteria; phylum Bacillota; class Bacilli; order Bacillales_A; family Planococcaceae; genus Sporosarcina. The sequence continues at coordinate 343,423 of NZ_PDZC01000002.1, read as the reverse complement.
GACTTTAGGCGCTCTGCCGCTCACATGCAGCAAAGCCAAGACGAGTGAGGTAAATTCATGGCCTAGCGGAATACCGGCAAACACGATGCCGGTATCTTCGCCAGGGCGGTTGACACTGAAACTTGGGGTTCTTTCCAATTCTGCTTTCTCTACTTTGATGAGGGAAGACATGGAGGCTAGTTCATCCACTAGCTCCTGCATGTCCTGTGATATTTTGTCAGAGCCCACGCTGATCTTCAGCTGGACTTCCTTTTCCATCATCTCGAGATATTGAGCTAACTGCGCTTTAATATTCGCATCTAACATATGAACCGTCTCCTTAAATTTTCCCTACAAGATCCAGGCTTGGCTTCAGTGTTTCGCTGCCTTCCTGCCATTTAGCCGGACATACTTCACCCGGATTGTTGCGGACATATTGTGCTGCTTTGATTTTATTGACTAGAACGCTTGCGTCACGACCGATTCCGTCTGCGTTGATTTCCGCTGCCTGCACGACGCCATCTGGATCGATGATAAACGTACCGCGTTGTGCCAGACCTGCTTCTTCGTCCAGCACATCGAAAATGCGGGAGATTTTCTGTGATGGGTCACCGATCATGATGTAGCGCAAACTGCTGATGGCATCTGAGTGGTCGTGCCATGCTTTGTGCGTGAAGTGTGTGTCCGTTGAAACGGAGTATACTTCCGTATCAAGGCCTTTCAATGTTTCGTACTGGTTCTGAAGGTCTTCGAGTTCAGTAGGGCAGACAAATGTGAAGTCAGCCGGATAGAAGCAGACTACGCTCCATTTGCCTTTAAAGTTTTCCTGAGTCACCTCGATAAATTCCCCGTTACCGCTGTTGTACGCGTTTGCTGTAAACTCTTCGATTTGCTTTCCGATCATTGACATGAATGATTCCTCCTAAAGTGTTTTTGATGACTGATGCAGTCACATGTTCAAGTTATAGAATATAATAATTCTAATTACACAATCATTATTATATAACTGTGCAGAGTTGTCAACATTATTGATTCTATATAGTAAAATGTCTTTGTATATTAACTTTAGAAATGATAGTATACGTTCTGCATTCTCTTTTATTCTCAATTGAATTGAATGATTACCAGTTGGATTGAAAGCGGTGGAAGGGACTAAGCTAAGCAATTTAAGAATAAACCAAATCGTGCAAGTTAAGTTGCGCGTGAAGAACTAATCTGTACAACTGCCGGGTGTGTTAATTTAAGTGACTTTGTGTGTGGCCCAAGTCAGACCGTTGTGGAAATGTGTTATATTTTACCGTAGAGTAGTGATTAAATTGAATGTCTAAATACTTTCTAGGATTCCGCAGTAAATCGTTGGATTGGCCCAAGAGAAACTCATAGACTTTTTTATGTCACGGAAGGATAAAAGCCCAGAGGATACCGTTAAACAGTATTCTCCTAGGCTTTAGTATTTACAAATGATTGAAAAGGGCTATTAAATGAATCGAAATTGAATGAAAGATTTTATAGCGGCTTTTTTGAGTGATTGGATTAACACACGCTTATGATTTTGAATATGTACTGGAACCATGATTTTGATCACAGTGGGCAACTATTTAATGATTACGGTGGCGCATGTGCTTCCAGCTGTAGCGCAGATCAACGGGTTTCAACCACTATTCCTTTACCATGTGCGGTCTGATGTAAAGGATCTTCACTCATGCATTCAAAGAATTAAGTTGTTAACTTAAAGTTATCGGAAAGGAGAAAATACAATGGATGTATGGTTTGTAATTAAAGAGCGTTATATGCTTCTTTCTATTTTTTTAATCATTATAGTGGCCAGCTTGTTATTACTTATAGCTATTTGGAAAAATCGTTCTGATATACCCAAAAGCCTAACCTTAATCATAACGATAATCTGTTCAGTCATCATTGCCTTATCAATATTGGCATGGGTATTTGCAATTTCGTTTGGATATAATTCTTAAAAACACTTCAATGACCTCTACGTTAAGTATAAATATAGTACGACACCAAAAACCGGTTAGACACTAGTCTCTAACCGGTTGAACTTCATTAAAATACTTTATCACCATTGAAGATCGAGTTCTTTACAATCACGTAATCGACAGTGCGAATTGAACGGAGAGTCTTGCCACCTGAATAAGAAATAGCAGACTGAAGATCTTGTTCTACAATCTGTCCTTGCGATGTCGCCATGTGTGCGGATTCCACCGTCTGCAATGATTGGTTTGTAAGCGGCTTTCGCGCATAAGCGAACAGCCACAAGTTGCCAGCCAACTGTTCCGAATCCTGTTTTGATTTTCGTAATACAGACTTTACCTGGTCCGATACCAACTTTTGTAGCGTCAATGTCAACGCTTTCAAAGTAATTTTCTTTTAAAATGTGTCATAGTTAACAGCACGACAAAAATTGCGGCAAATAAAGCGATAATATAAGGAATCCATAAGTCTGAAGGTGTTAGTTCACCGGTTAATAGCTGTGTCGTAGCCGTCAGTAACTCAAGGGGATTCCAATTGGCGGACTTGGGAAATATGGCTGCAATAAATAATGCAATGACGACCAATAATGTAACCAGGGTTCCTCCATAAGGTGTAGCGAATAAGGTATTCCCCCATAACGTAACCGCTAGTAAAAGTATGCCGAATACATAGAGGCAACTGACTGCAAACAACAGATGTTGCAGTTGACTTTGATCCCAATAATAAGCCGTATAAGCGTAGGTGATGGTGAATGACAGAGTGATCGCCAGTGTCCAATAGCAAAGAGCCATAAAGAATTTAGCCGTAATTACGGTACTACGATGTAATCCTTTCGTCAGTAAGATCACAAGTGTACCTTTTTCTAATTCCTTCGACATCATGGTACTGAATAATAGTATGAACACAATTAGCCCCATTTGCGGAACGTTTTTATAAAACTGTAGCCACGAATCGAGTGCGGTAGGTTCAGGTAAATTAACGAATGTACCTTCAGGCATGAATTGTTCTAATAAGGTCGGAGTGATTTTCGCTGTAAACGGGTTCAGTATGCCTAAAATCGAAAAAATGACGATAACGAGCAATAACTTATACGTCTTCACACTCTCAAACCATTCCTTCTTCAAAAAACCAAACCATTGATTCATCCAAGCACCTCCAACACGAGCTGCTCAAGCAGACGAGTTTTGGGCTGCATCGACTGTATCAGGATTTTCTGGTTGGTGAGTTCCTGCATGAAAGCCAATTGCGTACTTTCGTCAAGTAAACTTACAACTAATTGATCGCTGTCGATCTTCATTTCGAATGGGGTATTTTGCAATCGATCATGAACTTCTGCTACAGGTATCGTAAAGGTAAAAACAAATTCTCCTGTTATTCGCTGCTTTAGATTAGTCAGTTCATCCTGGAATATAATGGTCCCTTCATGCAACATCGCGACGTGATCGCAGATTTGTTCTGCATCCGATACGATATGCGTGGAAAAGAATACAGTTGTCTCTGCTTTTGCTTGCTTTAAAATGGAAAGAATCTGCGCACGACCGGCTGGATCCAAAGCAGAAGTAGGCTCATCACAAATCAACAATTTCGGACGATTTAGCAGTGCTTGAGCTATTCCTAAACGCTGTTTCATCCCCCTTGAATACGTGCTAATGAATGAGGTCGTGTCAGCTAATCCGACTAGTTCCAATAGTTCCCGGATCCGTCCTCGTCGTTCTGTTTTCGTCATATTCGTAATAACGGCGCAGAGCTCCAAGTATTGTGTTGCGTTATAGAAGGGATAAAATTCAGGAACGTCAGGCAAGTACCCGACATACTGATTGGACTTTGTTTCGCCAAATGTTACAGATTCACCTGCAATTGTAATGGATCCTGCATTGAGTGGTAATAACCCTAGCATGCATTTCATCAATGTCGTTTTGCCAGAACCATTTGCACCGACAAATCCGAAAACTGTATGCTCGGGAATATGAAGATGTATATCTTTGAGCACTTCATGATCTCCGAAACGCTTCGTTACACCATTAATTTGCACGACTATTGTCATCACCTCTTCCAAAAACGAAATAGATTAATGGTCCGATAAATTGAATTAATAAAACTATCAACAACCACATGATTTGATTGCCAAAGCGATAGTGTGGATGACGAACAACATGTATCGCTGAGAAAATAGCCAATCCTAGTTGCAAAATGATAAGAGGAAGTAAAAATGGTAGATACTCCATAAGTAAAGCCGTATCGTTGTTCATGAACGCCCCTCCATTCCAAAGTGTAATCGTCGTCGTAACTCGTGCATTTCATCGTCTTGCCTAAAAGGTTCAAAGAAATCGGCATCCATCGATTCAATGATTGATCGCTTAATAATCTCAGTATTACGCAGTGCATTTGTTCCTAAATCTAATTGTTCTAACCAATCATCTAATAAATCGAAGTATTCATCCCCGCGTAATGTAAAGGGGAGTAAATCACGAACACATACATCCACGTACTTGTTAAGATATGGATAAAGTAGCTCACGGTTAGCTGAAAGAGCAGCACATTGCGCCACGCTGAAATAAAATTGCAGACACATATTCGGATGAAGTGTACGCAAATCATATAGCTCAATCAATCCGTTCATCCGATGAATGGTTTCATTAAAAGTTTGTCGATTGGCTGCGGAAAGTCGTAAATAGAGCGGGCTGCTGCCGACTAGTTGTATGACGTTTTGATACATCATGACTTGAATGACACGCATTGCTTCCTCTTGATCACCAAGTTGTTCGTGAGCAGTTGCTAGTAAAATTTCGTCACCAATACTCGGTTTAATTACTCCATCTAATAATTCCAATGTAGCTTCAGGATTGGACTGCATGAGAGACACAGTAGCCTGTAAGGAATTAGCTTGACGCAAGACCCATACATCGTTACTTACTTGCCGAATTCGCTTTAACCAGCGATTGGTTTTCTGTAAAACAGACGGACTATCACTACTTAACATATGATGATTGAGCAGTAATATACTCATCTGCAGGAGGAATGAAGGATCGTGGAAGTACACTTTAACTTTTTCTTCTACGTCAATAAATACTGACTCAAAAGGTTCTTTACCAAAACGAGATGCGAATTCATAATAATGGTGTTGGATGACTTCTTTGGAAAGTTGTCGTTCATAACCAAGTAGTTCATCAACGGTCAATTCGAAATATGAAGCAATTTTTGGCAATAGTGTGATGTCGGGATAACTTAATCCCTTTTCCCATTTCGACACCGAAGCTTTCGATACTTGGCAATAAGAAGCTAGGGTATCCTGGGTAATTTGAAGTCGCCTTCGTTCTTGGAGAATCACGGTACCTATTTGCAGCATAACCTCACACCTTTCTCATTCATTTAGTTTAAGGTTAAATGCTTGTTGATTCAATCAACTGTTAGGTGATTATTTAGATGAGGAGTCAACTAACGAGATATTATGTATCAAGATACAAAAAATCCGGTCTATGAAAGACCGGATTTTCATCACACGCTCACTGTTGTGAATGGTTCTAAAATATTATTTTTTGGTTTAGCTTGAAATTGCAGAACTTTGTCAGTGGAATCGTATGAATCTCCATAGAAATCTTGGTCTTTGTAGGTGTGAATTTCTTCGTAGGTTGTTTTCATCGCGTTGAATACATCTTGTTCATCCGCTTGTGATGATTGCGGGGGTGCCCAGTATAGAATTTCGAGGATGGTTTGTTCTCCAGTAGCTAATGAACGACGGTTATAGCCAATTTTCTGTGCGTGAGTGAATTTTTCACGTGCATAGAACTTCAGTCGTTTCACAGTATCGGGTTCGGATTCGTCTACTGGTTCAACTTCCAGTAAGATCGGTTTTTTCTTGGTTTTCAACGAATCCAGCAGTTTTTTTCCTAACCCTTCACCACGTGCGGCTGAAGATACGAAAAGATAGTCTACGAAAACGAAGTCCTCCGTTTCCACGTACATCAATACGTGTTTTGGTCCTTCTTCCTTATAGTAGACATTCCCTTTATCATTCAGTAATGTCTCCATATGTTCCTGTGACTTCATCTCTTCGATTGGAAAATACTCTTTCAATTTGTTGTACCAATGCATGTGTTAAATTCTCCTCCATAGGTAAAGAATGTACCCGGAGCTTTTTGTTTGGGATCAAACAATGTGAGGAAAAAAGAGGTCAGAAAAAAATCCTCATACTTAGTATACTCTTTTTACAGAAAAAAACAAATATAATTTTCAGCATAAATTTTACTTTTTCATTATAATAAATAAAACCAATGTCAGATGATCAAATGACATTGGTTTAGATTATGTTTTACCTACGGCTTTTAGCGCTTGAATAAGCTCCTTTTTTATTCTTTTCATTCATTACGGTTTTGACGACAGGATATAACACCATTCCCCATTTTACTAATTTTTTTATTACTCTTATCATTTATACTTCTTCCTTTCGATTTTGGAGTTGTTATAAGTAACTTCCCCCTTTCCCTTGCAAGTTAAACTTTTATTCCAGAGGTTTAGGAACAGAAGTAGGGTTTTCTATTTCTGTGAATAGGTTGGAACTTTCAATGTTAGGCGTAGTCGTAAATGTGGAAGGAATAGTAAGTTCCAGTTGTTTGCTCATATCTTCCAACGTCAGCTGAAGTCGTGCAATGTCTTCCTTTGTCGCATATTGCTTGCGGTCAATCAAGACATAACCAAGCTGTCCACTCATTTCGATAGTCGCCCATTTTACATCATCAATTCTTTCAATCCCACTTTGCCGCAAATGCATTTCCAATTCATCCACGGTTAAGCGGAGTTTTTTCATAGTGGATTTTTTGAGGATCCCATTTTCTATTACAATTTTTGATCTACCACGTAAAATTCCTTCGAAGAAATTCCACTTCAATGCGAATAATTCAAAGAAAAAAAGTGTCAGCACTAAAATAAATGAAAGCAATAGCGTTTGCCATAAATTTTTGTTTGCTACAGGCTGAATCAATAATGTGCCGACCGCAATCATCAATACGGTTTGACCGACTGTCATTTGTGAAATGGACTTGCGGCCAGAAATATGTAAAAGCACAATGCCTGCCACAATAATGAGTACCGCTTTCCAAATTGAATCGAATTCCATTAAGTTCACGTCATTTCATGCGTTTAGCATTAATATGGATTAAATATAAAATAGTATGTATGAAAATTATGAATCCCTCCTATATATTTCTTCGTACAGTAGGAAAGGAGTGATCAACATGCGGCAAGATATTCAAAAACAACAAAATATTCTACAGGAAAAACGAGTGAATCAGCGTCGTTTGATGAAACGTTTAGAGCAGACGAACGAAAAACTACTCACTATGAAGCAAAAACGTGATCAACTTCACCGTCAGTTAACGAAAGAACAGCAGGACGTTGTGAAGCTTGGTAAGTTTTCATTTGCAAATAAAATTAGTGAGTGGACGGGTAGATGGGACGAGAAGATGAAAAAGGAGATAGAAGAAGCGGCAGAAGTTGAATTGAAATATAATGAGGCAGAAAAAAACGTACTAGATCTGACTATAGAAATGGAAGACTTACGTAATGAACTGGAGAAGCCAGATTTCATGCATATTGAAGAGGATTGGGAAGATTTCTTGAAGAAAAAAGAATCATGGATTCGCATGAATGATTCTGTTGCCAATCGAACGCTCCAGAAGATTTCGGATGATCGTGTACGTGTCTATTCTATGTTACGTGAAATAGGTGAAGCGTTTGAAGCTGGGGAAAAGGCGGAACGAGCTTTGGCGGGTGCACTGAAAAAACTAGATTCAGCCGAAGGGATATCGATGTGGGACACATTTTTAGGAGGAGGGATTTTCGTTTCAGCATTAAAGTACTCCGAAATCAATAGTTCGGATGATTATGTCCATCAAGCACAACGGGCGCTACGACATTACGAGACGGAATTGATGGATGTACAGGATGCCGCAACAGATTCCTACCAAGTAAATAAAAATGATATCTTTACATTCACTGATGTGTTTTTCGACAATATATTTTCTGACTGGATGGTCCATACACGTATTACAGACGGCAAAAAGAAGCTACACGCAGTCATGCAAGATGTCCGTCGTATACAGGACCGACTTGCAAGAAAACGTGCAGCTTTAGAAGAAGAAATTCGGCGGCTTGATCAGCAACAAGATGATATGATCCTGTCGTAACTAAAATTAAATGCGTGTCAGCGTCTTCCCTAAATAGCCAAATAGTACAGTCAAAATCGGGCTCAATAAACAGAAAAACGCAAAGGGTAAATAAGCGATCGTGGGAACATCCAGCACAGTAGTGATGAAAATTCCTGCTACACTCCACGGAACGAGAGGATTAATGACAGTTCCGGCATCTTCCATAACACGGCTCAAATTTTTATTTGCCAGTCCAACCTTTTCGTAGCTGGATTGGAAGGCCTGGCCTGTCAATAAGATAGACAAATATTGTTCGCCAATCAGTACGTTAATGCCAATGGCGGTAAGTGCAGACGTCAAAATAACTGACGACACTTTACGTAACACACTTTCAATTTTTGCAAGTAAGCACTGCACAATACCTAATGTGAACAGCATGCCGCCCATACTAAGTGCGAGCAACACAAGCGAGATCGTGAACATCATGCCTTCCATTCCATCGCTGCGGGACAGCAATTCGTCCACGACAGCGACACCTGTAGACCCTTCATACCCACTAAATAAAATACTCAATACTTCGGAAACTCCATAAAAGGTATGAATATAGGCAATGACAATGGCGGACAATGCGCTGACAGCCAGTGTGAGAATTGCCGGTACTTTTACGAATGTCAAAATGATTAGCACTACGACAGGAATCAACGTATACCAATGTATTAAGTTCGTACCGATGAGTGCATCACTGTATTTCTCGATTGTCGTAAAATCACTAGATGTCACGTTGGGTGATAATACACCAAATAAGATAAGTGAGATGAAGAATGCGGGAAATGTTGTCCATCCCATATTTCGAATATGTTCAAATAGGTCTACACCAACAATTGAAGAGGCCAAGTTGGTCGTATCAGACAACGGTGACATCTTATCACCAAAGAATGCCCCCGAGACAATTGCACCTGCCGCAATGGGTAAAGAAAGTTCCAAAATATGCGCCATACTGATGAACGCCACGCCAATTGTGGCAACGGTTGTCAGTGAACTACCGACAGATAAACCGATAATGGCCGTGACGATGAACACGATGGCATAGAAAAACGTTGGAGTAATGATTTGGAGTCCGGCATAGATCAAGGTAGGAATCGTTCCGCCCATCATCCAGCTACTCACAAGAACCCCGATGAAGAAAAACAAGAACACCGCGCTCATTCCGGAGCTCGCACCTTCCACCAATCCACGTTCTAACTCTCTGTAAGAGATCTTCTTCCATAATCCATAGCCAAATAATAAAAGAATAGCAAATAAAATAGGTACATGTGGTACGGATTCGAATACTACGATACTACTACTAATCATTACTACAATTAGCACTGTTAGTATGACCGACGCTTTAACGGTTGGCGTATGAATCGCCTTAATTGGAAACATGCTTATGACCTCCTGTAAATGTAGAAAAACTCCTGTCATCCCCTTAAAGGACGAAGGAGTACTCCGCTCTGTCTCTTTGCTGTTGCGAATGAAAATATGGATGATAGTGATTCATTATAGAATAGATCGCTCATTACATATGTAGAAAGTTATCGTTTTGAATTTTATCACGTCAGAAAGATATGTCAATAGAGGAATAGACCGATTACATGCAAGCCGAACAGGGTAAAGCTATAAAAAGTATGTGAATAGGAAGTGATCACTCATGCAAGATAGTAGGACAATACCAAAAGTAGAAGGAAAGAGCCAAACGGCGAATATGATTCGTGAAGGGTACCAATTTTTAGGCAATCGTAGAAAAGGGTTGCAATCCAATATATTTGAAACGCATATACTTGGAGAAAAAGTCATTTGCCTGTCAGGAGAAAAAGCTGCAGAGCTCTTTTATGATACAGAGAAATTTATTCGAAAAGGAGCTATGCCGAAGCGCTTCCAGGAAACATTAACAGGTGAAGGCGGTGTACAATCACTTGACGGAGCCGCGCATCGCCATCGTAAAGAAGCATTTATGTCACTCATGTCAGCAGATAAAATCAATCAGTTGAAAGAAATGGCGAGGGGTCAATGGGAGCGGAAGCTAAGCGATTTTGAAAAACAAGAGGAAGTGAATGTCTATAGTGAGGCACAGGAATTACTTCTGCGCTTAGCCTGTCAGTGGGCAGGCGTTCCGTTAAAAGAAAAAGAAGTACAAGAGAAAAAGGAGGCAATTATTCAACTTTTTGAATCACCTGTCACGCTCGGTTATAAGCAGTGGAAAGCGAAGAAAGCACGTCAGGTATTGGAGGCATGGCTTGGAGATCTTATTAAATCCGTTCGAAAAGGTGATTTGATTCCTTTCGAAGGGACAGCTATGAAAGTCTTTGCCTTTCACCGAGATGAAAATAATAAGTTGCTCAAGGAAAGAATAGCTGCTGTAGAAGTATTGAACATCATTCGTCCGATTGTGGCAATCTCTATCTATATTGCATTTGAAGTACACGCAATCATTCAGCATCCGCAAGAGCATAAGAGATTGGCTTCTGGCGATGAAAAAGATTTGCAAGACTTCGTTCAGGAAGTACGAAGACTCTATCCCTTCTTCCCGTTCAATGCTGCACGTGTGAAAAAAGACTTTACGTGGGAGGGTTATGCATTTAAAAAAGGAACGCTAACGATGCTTGACTTTTATGGAACGAATCATGATCCATCTATATGGAATAATCCTGAAGTGTTTAATCCGATGCGATTTAAGGAAGAGCCGATCACTCCATATAATCTCATACCACAGGGTGGGGGAGAGTTCGTCCTTACCCACCGTTGTGCAGGAGAGTGGGCGACAATTGAAGTGATGAAAGTGAGTTTGGATTACTTTGCGAACCGTATAACATTTGATGTACCAAAACAAGACTTGAGCTACAGTCTTGTCGACATTCCAAGCATCCCGAAAAGTAAAGTCATTTTAAAGAATGTAAAACGAAAAAGTTACTAAGCAGTTAATTATCTGAGAAGTGATCTGCTTCATGGGAGAGTTTTATTTTTGTTAAATGCCTACTTGAAACGTCAGGTGAACATCTTGCGTGAAAGACCTATTTGGCTTACTGAGGCTCTTCCTATAAACGCTTTATTAATGTAGTTCAATATTGCTCTAACATATTTCGTGAATGTAGTTAATTGTAAAATGTTTTGGGTATGATGAAAAAATAACTACGTCTAGAAAGGAATGAAAACTTGTGACAACAGCACAAGAAGATTCGCGTCAGCCTGAGAAGCAAAAACGCAATCTTAATGGAGTGTGGATACTCTTGGCATTCGCTGCACTCCTAACGATCGTTTTACTTCCTAACCCTGCAGACCTCCCTGTAGTCGGCCAGAGAGCACTTGCTATCTTAGCATTCGCAGTTATCCTATGGGTAACAGAAGCCGTACCATACCCTGTCAGTGCAGCCATGATTCTCGGTTTAGCCGCAGTCCTCCTCGGCCTCTCACCAAATATGGAAAATCCTGAGGAACTGCTAGGAACGCAAAATGCCTTGAGAATGGCATTGGCTGGATTTTCGAGTCCCGCTGTAGCATTAGTAGCGGCAGCGTTATTCCTTGCAACTGCTATGCAGACAACCAATTTGCATAAACGCTTAGCGCTGTACATCCTCTCGAAAGTAGGCGTCAAGACCGGGGCGATTATCTTTGGTTCCATCGTCGTATCCATCGTCTTAGCATTCTTCGTACCAAGTGCAACCGCGCGTGCCGGTGCAGTCGTACCGATTTTGCTTGGTATGGTCGCTGCATTCGGGTTACCAACAAACAGTCGATTGGGAGCTTTGCTCGTCATCACGGCTGTTCAATCCGTTTCAATATGGAACGTTGGCATTAAGACGGGTGCTGCGCAGAATATGGTTGCGCTTGGCTTTATTGAGAAGGAGTTCGGTGTATCGGTTGCCTGGAGTTCATGGTTCTTGTATGCTGCTCCATGGGCTATTCTCATGTCAATCGCTTTATACTTCATCATGAAATTGGCTATTAAACCCGAAACGCAAGTAGTAGAAGGCGGTAAGGAATTGATTCAAGGCCAATTAAAAGAACTAGGCAAAATCAAAGCTTCCGAACTCCGCTTGATCGTCGTTGCAGCTGCTTTACTTTTATTGTGGGCAACAGAAGAAAAACTGCATCCATTTGATACAACGACTGTCACCATAGTTGCCATTGCGATTTTACTGACACCGAAAATTGGTGTATTTGACTGGAAAACTGTTCAACAAATGATTCCGTGGGGAACGATCGTCGTCTTCGCTGTAGGTATCTCACTGGGCACACTATTATTAGATACAACAGGTGCACAGTGGCTGTCTGATAAAGTGTTCGGTGCAATGGGCTTAGACACAATGCCATTGCTCGCAACGATTGCTTTACTGTCGCTATTTAATATCTTGATTCACCTCGGATTTGCCAGTGCAACGAGTTTATCTTCTGCACTGATTCCGATATTTATTGCCTTAGCAACGACTATTTCACTAGATGTCAATGAAGTTGGATTTGTTTTGATTCAGCAGTTCGTCATCAGTTTCGGGTTTTTATTGCCTGTAAGTGCTCCGCAGAACATGTTGGCTTATGGAACGGGTGCTTTCTCGGTGAAAGACTTCCTAAAGACGGGTGTTCCGCTCACAATTATCGGCTACTTACTAATCTTGCTATTCAGTGCGACATACTGGCAGTGGATTGGACTTCTATAATACTGTACGTAGCGAAAGCAGAGACCGTTACGATTACAAGTGTTAGACATAGTGATATCAATAATACTAATTAATTATAAGAAAGGACCGCCACAAGCAGTGTAGATTTGTGGCGGTCGTTTTACTTTTATCTAGTATGTCTACAAACGAGTGGCATGTGGAATTGGTAGATCTGATTCTTGTTTTGCAGGCGCTGTATCCATCACTTCTGATTCGATGGATTTACCTAATACGTAATACTCGGTTTCTTCTTGCGTTAAGCTGTTATAACGCTTGCGGATGGCCGTATAGAAGACTACTCCAACGATTGTCCAAGCGAGTAACAGTAGGTATGAAGGAGTTTCGAGTGTTGCCGGAGAGTTTGGCACAAGTAATAATGCCAAGAACGACCCACTCGCCACCATACCTAGTAAAGCCAAGAACTTTTTTAATGGTGCAATTTCGCGTCGCATTTCTTCTTTGCCAAAAGCAAGTACTTTAAATGCTGCGAGACAAGTGAAGAAGTAGGCTACGGATACGCCCGTTGAAGACATGTCGACGATCCAGGTCAATGCCTGACGACCAAACCATGGTGTCGGCAATGTAATGAATGCTACGAACCAAATCCCCCATTTAGGTGTTTGGTTAGCTGTCATCTCGCGGAAGAAGTTAGGTAACGCACGTGCGCGCGCCATAGAGAATAATAGACGACTAGAAGACATGAAGAATCCATTCAAACCAGTGAAGATTCCCATGACAATCGCCACTGCCATAACAGCTAATCCCCCGACCCCTAGTGCGGATTGAACCACATCCCCCGTTATCCATAAATCCCCACTTCCAATACTTGCCGATGCAGGGTATGTCCAGCTAGTTAAGCCAATCATGATTGCATAGATTATGAATGAAGTGAAAAGAGAAGCTACAATTAGTATAGTTGCTTTACGGGGAGAAAAGTTAAATTCTTCCGCGGCTTGTGGCACATTATCAAATCCAACGTATGCCCATGGTGCAATCGCCAATACTACAAGTATAGAAGTAATAATGGACTGGTTACCTTTGAACAAAGGTTGCATATTTGTAAGTGGTTGTTCGGCCCCAGCGAATGTGAAGATACCAAGCACTAGGACACTAGCAACGAGTAAGACGCTGAAATAAAATTGAATCCGACCTGAAATACTTGTTCCTGTCGTGTTAATAAATGCAAATACTAAAATCAGTAAACTGGCAATGATAATTTCGGGTATGTAGACGTCCCACCCTGCGACGCTATATAGAAACCCTTGTTTCATAAATCCAGGCGCTAAAAACTTCAGTAATAAAGTGAGTGCAGAAGCATTCAATGCAACGATCGATATATATCCGAGTGATAAGAACCAACCGCAAATAAACGCCCATATTTTACCTGCCGCTACAAAAGCATATGTAAATCCACCACCGGAAACCGGAAACTTCTTGATCATTACGCCATAACTGGAGGCGATGATCATCATCACGAGTGCACCAACTCCTAATCCAATGACTGCGCCTAGTGGTCCGGATGATTGAATCCAATCTCCCGGTAAGATGAATGCGCCCCAACCAACAGATGAACCGAGTGCAATCGCAAAAACCCATGATGGCTTTAATGTTTTATTTAATTTCCTTCGTACGTTTTCAGATCCTTGATCCATGTGATCCAACCCCTAAGTTCGTAGTATAGCGATTGTATGCCCTTTCTTTAGGCAATCAAAACGTGTAAGGGATCATATTATTATTTTACTATTTTAAGACAGAAGTATTTAGTTTTGATCATGAATTCTGTATAGTGTAATAACATACAATACAAGCTTTAGATGTTGACAGAGTCTACGCAATCTTTTATGATTCTAAACAACAAATACTTATAAGAATAGTGGGGTTTTATAAATGAAAAAAGTACTTATACCGTTTATGATCGTTTTATTGGCTGCTTTTTTGGTAGCATGTGGCGGGAAAGAAGAAAGTAAACCCAACGACTCCGCTGAAAAACCGGCAGAGCAAGACGGGTTGCTAGAAGATGTACTCGCAAACGGAGTACTTAATGTAGGAACAGAAGGAACATACGCACCTTTCTCTTTTCATGATGAATCGGGAAAGCTCACAGGCTATGATGTAGAAGTTACACAAGAAGTGGCTAAACGTCTAGGGGTGGAAGCAAAGTTTTTTGAAACACAGTGGGACGCTGTTTTCGCAGGATTAGATGCAAAACGCTTTGACATGATCGCCAACCAAGTCGGTATTAATGAAGAGCGCAAAGCAAAGTATGAATTCTCTCAAGCATATACGCACTCGAACTCTGTCCTAGTTGTTCGTGAAGACGCTGATATTGCGTTTGATGGAATGGAAGGAAAAAAAGCTGCGCAGACATTGACAAGTAACTACGGGGAACTAGCGAAAGCTAATGGCGCGGAAATTATAAAGATTGACGGCTTTAACCAAGGTGTCGACTTAGTCATTTCAAAACGAGTAGATGGTACGTACAATGATAAACTTTCTGCACTCGACTACTTAAAGCAAAAACCTGATGCGCCTATTAAAATTATTGAGGAAGAGGAAATCTCTAAAGACAATCAATCAGAGAGCGCCTTTTTATTCAGACAAGGCAATGAAGACTTAATAGAAGAAATAAACAAAGCGTTGGATGCGATGCGTGAAGATGGTACATTAAAGGCGATCTCCGAAAAATGGTTCGGCGAAGATGTATCTTAATACGATTGCACTAAGTCCCGAACGGTTACAGAGATTCCAGGAAATCGCATCTACATCCATCGGGCCTTTGATTGAAGGGGCTATTAAGTATACGATTCCCTTGGCAATCATTGCATTTAGTATTGGATTAATCATTGCAATTTTTACTGCATTAGCGAGAATTTCATCTAATAAATTCTTACGAGCAATAGCGCGGATATATGTATCAATCATCCGCGGAACCCCTTTGCTTGTACAATTATTTATCATATTCTACGGGTTGCCAACAATCGGCATTACCATTGATCCTTTCCCGTCTGCGGTCATAGGATTTTCATTGAATGTCGGTGCCTATGCTTCGGAAATTATTAGAGCAGCTATACTATCCATTCCTAAAGGACAGTGGGAAGCAGCATATTCTATTGGCATGAATTACTCGCAGGCATTGCGGAAGATTGTTTTGCCGCAAGCCGCCAGAGTATCTGTGCCACCGCTTTCGAATTCCTTTATTGGATTGGTAAAAGATACTTCGCTCGCAGCTACGATTTTAGTAGCTGAGACATTTAGGCGGGCGCAAGAAATTGCCTCTATGAACTATGAGTTTTTATTCGTCTATGTCATGGCAGCTCTTGTGTATTGGGTGATTTGTTTTATCTTGTCGATCATTCAAGGGAGAATTGAAATACGCCTGGATCGTGTTGTCGGTAAGACGGGGGGATTATCATGATTTCTATACAAGGACTGAAAAAGTCTTTCGGATCGCAAGAAGTGATAAAAAATGTAGATTTAGAAATCGAACAGGGAAAAGTGGTCGTGATAATTGGTCCATCGGGTTCTGGTAAATCTACGTTGTTACGTTGTTTGAATGTGCTTGAAACACCGAATGGTGGTGTGCTGTCTATAGATGGGCAGAAGTTAGACTTTAATTCAGCGGTCTCTAAAAAATCTATTAGTGCATTCCGTCGATTGACAGGAATGGTATTTCAGGGCTATAATCTGTTTCCGCATCTGACAACGACAGGTAATGTAACAGAAGGTCTCACTACAGTCAAAGGGCTATCGCATAAGGAAGCCGTGAAGAAGGCAGAACTTCTACTTGATAAAGTAGGGTTGGCTGATCATAAAGACAAGTATCCATTCCAACTTTCAGGCGGTCAGCAACAACGTGTCGCGATTGCACGAGCGCTTGCGATGGATCCGAAAGTCATGTTATTCGATGAACCGACATCCGCTCTAGATCCTGAACTTGTCGGTGAAGTACTTCGCGTCATGAAGGATCTAGCGCATGAAGGTATGACGATGGCTGTCGTAACACATGAAATGAGGTTCGCTAAGGAAGTGGCTGATGAAGTAATCTTTATTGATGAAGGTGTCATTGTAGAACGCGGTGCACCAGCTGAGATCTTCAACCATCCAAAACATGAGCGAACGAAGAAGTTTTTGAGTTTATTACAAGTATAGACACAAATAACGCTTGGCATATTAAATGCCAAGCGATTTTTTGTGTTGAAATGAGCGAAAATTAACTGTTGCGCTCATTAATTAGTATAAGTGATCGTAGTTCATCCTTAACCGCTCTATGTTGCCCATCTGCCGCTCTATCCATCACTATGAACGCTCTATCGACTCGTTCAAGCGCTCATAACAATTCCACAACCGCTCTATTAACAAATTTCCATTCAATCAGGGTGCCAGCGATACGTATCGAGAGGGACACGGCCATTTTCATTGAATTGAACACCTTCCGCGAGCAATCGTTCACGTTGCGTTTCACCTTTACTTTGTGCGTTTTCCGGAGTAGAGATTCCGCCTTGTGCATTAATGATACGATGCCAAGGTAATTCATATTTAGCACTCATCGAATGTAAAATACGTGAGATTTGTCTTGCGCCACGAGGGTTGCCCGCTTCTGCGGCTACTTGTCCATAGGTCATCACACGACCTGGAGGAATAGCTTGAATGATTGCCACGGCCTGTTCTGTAAATGTTTCCATAGTGGTGACAGCCTCCTTTTCAATAAAGTCTAGCATAGAATGTCGCGGGAGGTCATGCCAATATTCAGACGACATATAATGCCAGTATGGTATTATTTATGTACAGTTAGAAAGGAGAATATATATGAACTCCAATACGTTAGAGTACGCAAAAACACTAGATCAGCGAGATGTACTTGCATCTTACAGAGAAGAATTTTATTTACCGTTAGAGAAAATCTATATGGATGGTAATTCACTTGGATTATTATCAAAGCGTGCAGAGAAAAAGTTATTCGAACTGTTAGACACTTGGAAAACACTTGCAATTGATGGCTGGACGGAAGGAATGCATCCGTGGTATTACATGGCAGAACAAATAGGTGGAAGAATGGCACCGCTAGTTGGTGGGGAAAAGTCGGAAGTAATTGCGACGGGCTCCACTACGACGAATCTACATCAAATGATTTCTACATTTTATCGGCCTTCGGAGAAACGAACGAAAATACTTGCGGATGAATTAAATTTTCCGTCAGATATTTATGCTTTACAAAGTCAGATACGTGTACAGGGCCTGGATCCGGAAGAGCATCTGATTCGTGTGAAAAGTGAAGATGGTTTAACGTTGGATGAAAACCGAATCATTGATGCCATGACGGAGGATGTCGCGTTGATTGTACTGCCATCCGTTTTGTATCGTAGTGGTCAGGTGCTGGACATGAAAACGCTTACGCAAGCGGCAAGAGAAAGAGGTATCCCAATTGGGTTCGATTTATCGCATTCGATAGGATCCGTAACGCATGCACTTCACGAATGGGGCGTAGATTTCGCTTTTTGGTGTACATATAAACATTTGAATGGCGGACCTGGTTCTGTCGGTGGTTTATTCGTCAATGAACGACATTTTGGTAAAGAAGCAGGACTTGCAGGATGGTTCGGCTCTGATAAGAACAAGCAATTTGATATGAATCATTCGATGACTCCTGCAATAGATGCGGGCGCATACCAAATCGGCACACCGCATATATTGAGCCTGGCTCCGCTACTCGGTTCACTTGAAATGTTCGAGGAGCTTGGAATGGAGGAAATCCGTAAGAAGTCATTGAAACTGACGAGCTTTATGTTGTGTTGTATAGAGAATGAACTAGGTGCGTATTCTTTTGGTATTGGGAATCCACTAGACGATTCGCGTGGAGGCCACTTATTACTACAGCACAAGGAAGCGGCAAGAATATGTCAAGCATTGAAAGCACAAGGCGTCGTTCCAGACTTCCGTGCACCTGACGGTATTCGGCTAGCACCTGTTGCATTGTATAATTCATTCGAAGACGTTTGGCAAACGGTACAAATCCTCAAAAATATTATGCGAGAAAATCTATATAAACAGTTTCCGAATGAACGCGGGGTAGTAGCATGACGAATCAGTGGATCGATATTACACAACCTTTGAACCAACATATTGCGGAGTGGCCTGGCGACACACCGTTTACCTATGAAGTAACCGTAACGAAAGAGCAATCCGGTTCCGTTAATATCGGCAAATTAACGATGAGTACACATATCGGCACGCATACGGATGCACCTTTTCATTATGATGACGATGGATTAAAAATCTTGGAATTACCAGTGGATTTGTATATAGGCAAAGCTTGTTTGGTAGATGTAACAGGGGTTCGTTGTGTGACAAAGGCAGACTTAGAGCCGTTTGATTTCGGCGGCGCAGAACGCTTATTATTGAAAACGGGGAGTCATCCAACACCAACGAAGTTTCCTGAGAACTTCACGGTTATCGGAGAAGATGTCGGACCATTATTGAAAGAGCGGGGTATACGTCTAATCGGCGTGGATATGCCATCTGTTGATTCGGAGACTAGTAAAGATCTACCTGGTCATCATTCGTTATATCGCAATGATGTGATCATCATCGAGAATCTAGTATTGCATTCATTGGAAGAAGGATATTATGAATTAGTTGCATTGCCATTGGCACTAGAAGATGCGGATGGAAGTCCCGTCCGTGCAGTCGTCAGGAGGTTGTAGCTATGAAGGAGAAAGGAATTTACACCGATTTCCGCGAATCGATGACGTACGGTGAGTATTTACATTTAGATAAGGTGCTATCGAGCCAAGAACGTTTGTCAGGACATCATGATGAAATGCTTTTCATCGTGATTCATCAAGTGAATGAATTGTGGATGAAGCTGATTTTACATGAGCTGGAAACAGCGATCGAATCAATTCAGCAAGATGAGTTACCAGAAGCGTTTAAAATGCTTGCACGCGTCTCGAAAGTTCAGACTCAGATTATTCAGGCCTGGGATGTACTAGCTACGTTGACACCTGCCGAATACATGGAATTTCGGGACAGTTTAGGTAAGGCCTCAGGGTTCCAATCCTATCAAAATCGTTTGATTGAGTTTGCTTTAGGTTATAAGCAACCACATATTATTAAAATCTATGAAAAGGATTCCGAGCTGTCAGCGAGATTGGCGAAAGCGTATCAAGCCCCAGGGATTTATGATGTAGCCATTCAAGCGTTGGCACGTGCAGGCTTTGCTATCAATCCGAACTTACTAACACGTGATTTTTCAATTACTTACGAGGGCGATCCGAGTGTTACGGCTGCATGGCTTGAAGTCTATCGCAATGTAGATCAATATTGGGATTTGTATCAATTGGCAGAAAAGCTCGTGGATATCGAAGACAGCCATCAACAATGGCGCTTTAGGCATATGAAAACAGTGGAGCGTATTATTGGATTTAAGCAAGGTACAGGTGGCTCTTCGGGAGTACGTTATCTAAAATCTGTACTTGATCATCGCTTTTTTCCAGAACTGTGGGATGTTCGAACTGAGATTTGACAAACTGGCAAGCTAGCGACTATTATTGAATTTATAATAATCTGAAAATGGAAAGGTGGTATGTATAATGACCAAAAAGTCGTTTAGCTATGTTGTGATAACATTTGCCTTAGTTTTGCAAATGGCTATCCTCCCGTTACAAACGTCTGCTGCAGATCCTGAAAAAGCACCTACGTGGATTTCACCTATTAATTATTTAGCGCTAGGGGATTCATTAGCGGCGGGTGTCACACCGAATAACGAACTAGGTAAAGGCTATACAGACTTTTTAGCAGAGGAACTGGTTACAAGTGAAGTATTGCAAGCGAGCAACAAAGGATTTTCGTACCCCGGATATAAAACGGACGATATTTTGAAGGATTTTGAGATGGATGTCACGAAGCCGATCATAGGTATCGGACATTCTGATAAAACCGCTAGCCTTCATCAATCGGTGAAAGAAGCAGATCTCATTACGTTAACAATTGGCGCAAATGATGTGTTACCAAAGGTTACGTTTGATGACAACGGCACACCGCAATTCAATCCAGAGGAATTACAAGCAGCTATAATGAAAGTAGGAATGAATACGCAAAAGATCTTGGCTAAAATTTATCAACTGAACCCGGATGCACAAGTATATGTGATGGGCTATTACAACCCATTCCCTTACTTGAGTCCACAAAATCAACCTGTAGTGAATCAGCTCGTCATCACGTTAAATGACGCGATTAAAAAAGGTATGACAGGCACTACAGCACAGTTTGTAGAGACATCAAAGAAAATTGCCGAGGATCCTTATACGTACCTGCCTAATCCTAAAAATATTCATTTAAGTCAATCAGGCTACAAAGTAGTGATGGAGGCTTTCCATAAATCATTGATGGAGAACTATTCATGGTTTGCTAAAGATGCGCTTACTGTCACAGCCAAAAATGCGGCAACAGTAGAGTTAAACTGGAAACCGGTTATTGATACGGGAATGGTCTCGACGTATCAAGTCTTTGCTGGCGATAAAATGGTAGGCGAAGTGATGTCTCCTGTATTGTCCTATGAAATTGCAGATCTTGAGCCGAATAAGGAGTATCGTTTCTCTGTTCAAGCCGTTAATCAGAACGGCACGAGGAGTATACAACACTTGAATACTAAATACACAGTAGATAAAGAGCCAACTATGGTGTTTACAGATATCACAAATCACTGGGCTAAAGAAGTAATCGAAATGGCGGCAAGTAAGGGTATTGTTAGTGGCTATGCAGACCATACTTTCCGACCGGACGCATCACTGACACGTGCACAAGCTATATCAATCATTGTCCGTGCGCTGGATTTAAAACCTAAAAGCACAAAATGGGCATTTACTGACTTAGCAGACTACGCGGACAGCACCAAGAGGGATATTCAAGCGGCTTATGACCATGATTTAGTTCATGGAGTTAATGGTCACTTCATGCCAAACAAGCCCATTACTCGTGCGCAACTAGCTTTAGTACTTAGCCGAACGTATGAAGTAGCAACTGGAAAGCCTTTCACTCCAACAGTGGCTGCACCGTTTACGGATATTCAGAAGTTCTCAAAAGACACGCAGTGGGCAATCGCTGGTCTTTACCAAATGAATATCGCAACAGGGGATAATGGCAAATTCATGCCAAACCAACCCACAACGCGAGCACATGCTGCAAAAATGGTCGTTCATTCATTGGAAGCCATTGCACAGTAATATACACGTCAAAAGGCAAACCTCACATCGGGGTTTGCCTTTTACTATTGTTCAGTAATGAAGTGATACTAGTCGAATGTCGATTAATGATATAGTTTATGTATAAATTCAGACAAAATGACGTTAGCAGAAATTGCTGCACGTAGAAAAGTTGAAAAGCCAAGTGTCATTAAAGTTGTCTAGCAAAACAAGGACGAACATCGAATTTA
Source organism: Sporosarcina sp. P34 (assembly GCF_002743375.1). GTDB lineage: Bacteria > Bacillota > Bacilli > Bacillales_A > Planococcaceae > Sporosarcina. Next base: position 321,191 of record NZ_PDZC01000002.1, on the reverse strand, counting down.
AGTAGTATGGTAGACTTGGAAGTGTTTTAAGAGAATATACTTGATGATGCCACAGGGAAAGAGTTAGAAGTGGGCGTACGTGTAAGAAAACGAAGGAATAAAAATCTTCATAATTGAGAGAGTGGTAAAATGGAAAATAGGACCATTTGGACAAAAGACTTTGTCGTTATATCTATCATCAACTTCTTCTTAATGCTAGTAATGTATTTACTTATAGTTACCATTGCGCCTTATTCAGTGAAGGAGTATGGCGTATCAACTAGTGTTGCAGGTCTCGTGTCAGGCATTTTCATCATTGGAACACTTTGTGCACGCCTTGCAGTAGGTGGTTTAATAGAAAAGGTCGGTAGCCGGAGGATTCTATTGATAGGATTGTTAGTCTCTGTAGTGGCATCCATCTTTTATCTTGGTGTAGGTAACTTACCCTTATTGATGGCAAACCGATTCTTTCATGGAGTTGGACTTGGTATATCTTCGACCGCCACTGGCACGATGGTAGCTCAAATGCTACCCCCTTCACGTCGAGGTGAAGGTATTGGGTATTTCAGTTTAAGCTCGGTCCTGGCTACAGCGGTTGGGCCATTTTTCGGTATTTTCCTAAGTCAGCACTATCATTTCAATGTACTCTTTATGTTTTGTCTGGCACTCAGTGTTAGTTGTGCAGCCATGTTCACTTTTGTTAAGAAAAACCCCATGGTCATGCCTAAAAAGAATGTACAAACACCCACAAAGAAACTTGGAGTTAACGGATTAGTAGAAGTGCGCGCATTACCGATCGCGTTCGTGACTTTGTTAGCTGCTATTGCCTATTCTGGTGTGCTGTCATTCATTTCGTTCTATGCAGCAGAACTCAACTTAGTCAGTTCAGCCAGCTTCTTCTTTTTAGTATATGCCATTGCTGTACTGCTCTCGAGACCATACACTGGAAAGCTATTGGATATAAAGGGGAGTAAGTTTGTCGTCTATCCTTCATTATCATTATTTGCTGGCGGCTTGTTAGTATTAAGCGAGACAAATGCAGGTTGGATGCTATTGCTTGCGGGTGGTGTCCTTGGACTCGGGTTTGGAAACTTTCAATCATGTGCACAAGCGATTGCGTTGCAGGGCGTGAAACCTGAGCGCTTAGGTGTTGCTACATCCACGTTCTTCATCTTCTTAGACATGGGTTTTGGCTTTGGTCCGTATGTACTCGGATTACTTGTACCGATCATCGGCTACCAACAACTGTATTTGGTTCTCATGGTTGTAGTACTAATCGCGCTTGGCTTATTCATGCTGTTCAGTCAGATGCGTCAACGTGCTATCGTGGAATAGAAATGATAAACTATATAAAAACGACACTACATGTTATAAGTAGTGTCGTTTTTATATGCATGTTAGACGATTTCGACCGTTACGTTTAGAAGTATATTGAGCGTCATCCGCTCTGCCATAAATATACTTCGATTGGTCGCCTTTTTGGAAACTCGTGATTCCCATACTAACGGTGATCGAGATGTTACTCAATTCACAGTTCTCTATATAGCTTCGAAGCTCTTCTGCTCTTTCACAGTTCCGTTGGTGATCAGGATCATCGAATAGTATGGCAAATTCTTCGCCGCCAATTCGTGCTACTATGTCGGGAGAATAAATTTTGTTCTCCAACTTACAAGCTAATTCCTTCAGTACTTCATCTCCTACTTGATGACCGTGTGTATCATTTACGGTTTTGAAATGGTCGATGTCAAACAACAATAAGGAGAATGAACATGGCGTATGGAGTTTTGCACGATCGATTGCAGCTGCTAAACTTCTTCGGAATACACGACGATTATAAAGTCCAGTCAATTCATCCCGTGTCGCTAGTTCTTGAAGTTCTTCATTCAATTCAAGAAGTTGCTGTTGCTTGTATTTTACTTCCTCAAGCAATCCAAGCAATTTATTGTACGCTTCATCCGTCTGTTGTTGAATTTTCTCCGCTTCTTTTTTTGATTTTAATAACTGATTCTCATATTCATCCCGTACTTTAATCTGGACAACGATCCCTTCATACAGTCCATTACGTTTACTAACATTCATCAATGCAGGAAGGGGGCGTTTATCTACTTTAAAGTTTAGATACATTTCCCGTATTTCATGGTGTACAGCAATTGACGGTACGAAATAGGTTTGGAAATAGACTTTAGATGGGACTGTTAACACATCATGCATATGTCGCGGCATTTTGTCTAGGCGTAATATATCTCGCATCGTCTGATTCATTTCAACAAACTCCCAGCCATTTGTTAAGACGAAATATCCGCAAGGTAATAAGTCTAACCGCTCATCCATAGTTTATACGCTCCTATTCTCTTCGATAAAACGTTTAATCTCTTCAATAGTTTCTGTAGGGTGACTAATATGTGGATTATGTCCTTTTGCTTTCATGATGACTAGTTCGCTATCCTGAATATGCTCTTGGATATAGTGTCCTACTTCTATCGGAACAATTGAGTCTTCGGTTGGCTGTAAAATAAGCGTTCTTTTTGAAACCTTATGTAGTTCCTCGCGAACATCTGACATGAATGTTGCTTCTGCAAAGCGGCGTGCAATGCTAGGGTCATTCGTACATAGCATAGATTCGAACTCTTCGGAGAGATGGGGTCGATCTTCATTTTTCATAGCAATAGGAGCTAAATATTTAGTGAATTCTTTATAGTTCATCTCCATCATATCGAGCAATTCATCAATATCTTCTCGTTCAAATCCACCACGATAATCAGGTTCATTCAAGTAATGGGGAGAGGGGCCAATCATAATCAGTTTTTCCATCAAGTCAGGTCTTTTAATAGATGCGAGTGCACCAATCATTCCGCTTACAGAGTGACCAACATAAATAATATCTTTTAGGTCTAGGGCGTCACATATCTCGATTACGTCTTGTGCGTATCCAGGCAGGGATGCATAACGCTCTACTGAGTAGGCCGTCTTATCGCTTAGACCAGAGCCGACGTAATCAAACGTGATAATTCGATAGTTTTTTTCAAATGCAGAAATAACATGATTCCATACCGTTTGATCACAGCCAAAACCGTGTGCGAAGACTAGTGTTTGTTCACCAGAACCTGTTATTTGGACAGCATTTCTACTTTTAATATCTATTGTCATATGCTCAATTCCTTTCTTTTGAACTTCACGTAAATTATTACCATTGTAGCATAGAAAGATCTGTTTATAATACATGGGCAATAAAATAAAGAAACACCTGTGAGGATGCCCACAGGTGTAATGTATTAGTTTGTGAAGTTATCGAAATAGCCTTGAATAAAGACAATAGGTGTACCTTTGTCTCCGCTACCTGAAGTCAAATCTGATAAGGATCCGATTAAATCCGTTAGCTTACGAGGAGTTGTTCCTTGTGACGCCATAGATCCCATTAAATTTGAATCTTTATTCTCAATGAAATCCGACACAGCTTTCTTTAATTCATCTCCGCGCAACTCAGAGAAATCATTATCAGCTAAGTATTTTAGTTTCACTTCATTTGGAATACCATCGAGCCCGTTTGTGTATGCAGGGGATACAACTGGATCAGCCAGTTCCCAAATCTTACCCACTGGATCTTTAAACGCGCCATCTCCGTAAATCATCACTTCAATATGCTTGCCTGTTTCTTTTTTTAACATGTTCTGAATGTTATCCACTATAGGCTGACAGCTATGAGGGAACAATTTGATACTATCCTCTTGGGCTTTGTTTGCTCCAAGTAATCCGAACTCTTCGTTGTAGCCACTGCCGTCGATAGAAGTTTTCAAGATATCATCCAAACCGTAAATCTTTTCGGCACCATTTGCTTCCAAAATACGCTTTGTTCTGAAGCGTGTGTGAATATCGCAAGTTAATACAGTTTTCGTATAGTCTAAAATCGTTCTCGCATTATTGGAGAATATGACTTCGTGTTCTACACCGAACTCGTCCATTAATGATTTATAGTATTCAATATAGTCAACGCCTGTGAATGGGTGTTTATTATCACCGAAATGTTCGCGGAACTCAGTTTCAGTCAATACGTCAGTCCAAGGGTTAACACCCTTTTCATCTAGACGATCAAGCTCGACTAAGTGATTACCGACTTCATCGGAAGGATAACTAAGCATTAAAACGATTTTTTTCGCACCTTTTGCCACACCACGCAAGCAGTTTCCAAAACGGTTACGACTTAAAATAGGGAAAATGACACCAATAGTATCATCGCCGAATTTCGCTTCAATGTCTTTTGCGATATCATCGATTGTTGCATAGTTTCCTTGTGCACGCGCTACAATCGACTCCGTGATAGATACAATATCTTTATCTTGAAAAGTAATATTTTCTTTTTTAGAAGCTTCTAATACACTATCCACTACGATCTGATCAATATTGTCGCCTTCATTAATAATTGGGCAACGTAATCCTCTAACAACCGTTCCTACAACTCTTCCCAAAACAATCGCTCCTTAGTGAAACTCAATTTGATCACTCTTCTTTGTATTATACCGTCCATTTATGATATAAGTAAAATTAATATACTTAATAGGGGATATAAGGAGGGTTTATATGTCGATCAACTTGGAGTGGTATAAAGTCTTCCGTACAGTTGTGCATAATGAAAGCTTCTCAAAAGCCGCCCGAAGTTTATTTATGACACAACCTGCTGTCAGTCAAATCATCTCGCAGCTAGAAGGAGCATTGGATACACGTCTATTCAATCGTACATCCAAAGGAGTGTCATTGACCGATGAAGGCTCCTTGCTATACGAGTATGTCAATTCGGCACTGAATTTAATCGAGGCAGGCAATGAAAAATTGCAGGAATTAAAGAATCTATCATCGGGTGAATTAAAAATAGGGGTAGGGGACACGATCTCGCGTTATTATCTGCTCCCTTATCTGGAAGCTTTTCATACGAGTTTTCCGGGTATCCGATTCAAAATCATTAATGGTACTACGTTAGAGCTAATCGCCGCGTTGAAATCTGGCGAAGTGGATATTGCAATTTGTAATTTTCCAATTGAAGATGATTCGTTGGAGAAGCGTACTTGTTTCGATGTGCAGGATACCTTCGTTTATGGCGAACGGTTTAAGAAGTTATTTTTAAAACCTGTGCCTTTGCATGAGCTCTCGAGGTTGCCTTTGATATTACTGGAGTCGAAATCCAATTCGCGGCAGTATGTAGAGGAGTTTCTGTTGAAGGAAGGTGTAAAGATTTATCCTGAATTTGAACTGGGGTCGCATGAATTGTTGCTGGAATTTGCCCAAATCAACTTGGGCATTGCGTGTGTAGTGAAAGAATTCTCGGAAGAATACTTGGAACGTGGCATGCTGCAGGAAGTAGAATTTCTAAAGCCCATACCTAAGCGGAGTATCGGCGTATGCTTCCTAAAGGCAGTGTCATTATCACCAGCAGCCTCGAAGTTTATTGACATATTGGAGAAGAAGTAGACAAGTTACACGCTACTAATTATGAACGTAAAACTGTGCATAAAAAGGCTGCCACAAGAAGGATCTTCTTGCGACAGCCTTGGTTTGATTATGCGTAAATATTACGATCCCAGAAGCGGTGTTGTGCAACTGCCTCTACCCACTGCTCGCCTTCACTTGAAACCGCCAAGTCTGTCAGAATGCCAGGGCCTGGTTTTACTTTCGTCTTCTCCATCAACTCTTTAGCCGCTGAAGCAGAGCCGATTGGTTTGAAATGCATATACGCTTCATTGACGAAATCAGCAACATCCGCTTCGAACTTCTGTTGTTGCTTCGCCTGTCCGCCGACGACATACAACGCATCATATAGGACGGAGTGAACTGTCAACAACGTTTCGTCTACATCTACTGTAGCTCCATTCTTACCAGTCAGCTTGCCGAACTTCTCGCTCACAATATCAATCGTCATACCTGCATCCAATGAAACTTTCAAAAATGGCTCAAGTGCTTCATCGTCAAACTGGTCGGCGATCAATACCGCCACTGTACGAGTATCAGGTACCTTCACCATATTTTCCTGACTAAGGGCAGGGGATGACTTAGATTCAGTGGACTGCACAACATCTGTTGGTGCATCGACACCCACTGCATCTGCAACTTGGGTAGCCATATCCATATCGACATTAGCAAACATATCTACGGCTTGTTTTCTCACATTCATATCATTCACTTTTCCAATTTCAAAGCTGAATGCAGCGATGATATGCTCTTTTTCTGGGTCAGACATACTGTTCCAAAATAAACGGGCTTGTGAAAAGTGGTCCTTAAACGAATCGCTTCGAGCTTGTATCTTGCGGCCCTCTACCTTCTCTTGATAATGTACGTATCCGCCATCTTTTTCGGGAGTCGTATCGGGTTTATTGTTGGATAAAGAATTTTTGTGATAGTGAGTTTGTCCGACGTTGATCGTCTGTCTACCATATCCGTCACGCTGGTTATTATGGAACGGACAGACTGGTCGGTTGATAGGCAACTCATGGAAATTAGGTCCGCCAAGACGTATTAACTGCGTATCTGTATAAGAGAACAATCTACCTTGTAGCAATGGATCATTCGAAAAATCAATTCCTGGTACAACATTACCTGGATGGAATGCAACTTGCTCCATTTCTGCAAACACATTATCTACATTGCGGTTTAAAGTCATTTTCCCAATGATTTTTACCGGAATATCTTCTTCAGGCCATAGCTTGGTAGGATCTAAAATATCAAAATCAAATTTGAATTCATCTTTTTCTTCTAGTAATTGTACGCCGAGTTCAAATTCCACGAAATTTCCATTTTCAATTGATTCCCATAAATCACGGCGGTGGAAGTCAGGATCTTTTCCGTTAATCTTCTGCGCTTCATCCCAAACTAATGAGTGGGCACCGAGCTTGGGCTTCCAATGAAATTTCACAAAATGAGCTTCACCTTGTTCGTTTACGAAGCGAAACGTGTGTACGCCAAAACCTTCCATCATACGGAAGCTTCGTGGAATCGCACGGTCGGACATTTGCCACATGACCATATGTGCGGATTCTTGATTGTTCGCAACGAAATCCCAGAATGTATCATGTGCAGACGCAGCTTGCGGCATTTCATTATGTGGCTCAGGCTTCACAGCATGTACTAGGTCTGGAAATTTAATGGCGTCTTGAATAAAGAATACCGGTATATTATTTCCAACTAAATCATAGTTCCCTTCTTGCGTATAAAACTTCACAGCGAAACCTCGCGCGTCACGCACAGTTTCAGCAGAACCTTTACTTCCTGCTACACTAGAGAATCTGGTGAATACAGGAGTTTTGACGCCGGGTTCTTGTAAGAATCCTGCCTTCGTATATTTCTTCATGGACTCATATACTTCGAATTCACCATGTGCCGCAAAGCCTCGTGCGTGAACTACCCGCTCTGGGATCCGTTCGTGGTCAAAGTGCGTCATTTTCTCCCGGAAATGGAAATCCTCCATCAACGTTGGACCACGTGTCCCTACTTTTAGTGAATGTTCATCTTCTGAAATCTTTAAACCTTGATTTGTCGTCATAGAATGTTTGTAGTCATATGCACGGAATGTCTCCAATTGTTTGTTTTTACTCTCTTCGTTTACTTGATGATCTTTCTTCACATAAAATCCTCCCATCGTAAAATAGTAATCTGCTTTTCATATTCCCCAATTGCCAGGAGGTAAACAGAGGACTATATTCTTCCGGAACGTATGATGGAAAATAGCAGATAAATAAACATTAGCGATGCGATGACCGCGCCGACTTCAATAAGTGGCAATTTTAAGAAGAGCGCAGTTTGTCCAGCGATGGCAGAACCGATAATCAGTCCGACCATGAGAATACTAAATGCCAATAACACAATACTTAATGAAAGACGGTTGGCAATTTTATCGAGTCGGCGAAAAATGATATTTGTTTGCTTCAAGCCTACATCCAATTCTACTTTACCCTTTTGTATAGTTTTGATGGCTTTTTTCATATCGTTAGGCAATTCGGACAAAACTTCGGCATTCCTGATAAAAGTGTGCCAACCATTTTCCAGTAAGTAGCGTGGATCAAATTGTTTAAATACCATCTTTTTACCATACGGTTCAATAGCTTTCATAATACTGAATGAAGGATCCAACTTTCCTAATACGCCTTCAAGTGTAAGAATCACTTTGACAAGAATAGCGATTTCATTCGGCAAGCGTATTCGGTGTCGATAAGCGATTGAGAAAATTTCCATGAATACATCGCCCAACCTTAAATCCGTAAGCGACGTCTCATAGTACTTTCGCTGAATAATCTGCAAATCACGATATAATGCATCGGTGTTAGTGTTTTCATGCAAAATATTCATAGCTTCGAAGACATCGATTATTCTAGCAATATTACCTTTTTGCAATGCAATAAGTAAGGAAATGAAATGATAAGTCATTTCTTTACTTAGTTGGCCGACCATACCGAAATCTAAATAATGAATAACGTTTCCAGGTGCAATGAAGATATTACCTGGATGAGGATCACCGTGGAAGAAGCCATTTTCCATTACTTGTGAAAGCATGGAATCCGCAATTCTTTCTGCAATAACTTGGCGATTATATCCTTCGCGGTCCAATTGACCGATATTGCTCACTTTAATACCGGTGACCAATCCTGCCGTTAAGACCACACGCGTAGTGTATTCATCGTACACGACAGGAACTTGAATAGTAGGGTCTTTTGCAAATTGTTGCGAGATTCGTTCTGCGTTACGGCCTTCTAGTTGATAGTCTAGTTCTTCTCGTAGAGAGTGAGAGAACTCATAAATTAAATCTTTTATATGGTACGCTTTCGCCCAGTCCATATTCTTCTCAAGAAATCCTGCCAAGTCGTGCAAGATTGCTAAGTCCGTATTGATCTGTTGTTGGATATTAGGCCGCTGTACTTTCACTGCTACTTGTTCACCGCTAGGCAAGCGAGCGGTATGCACTTGGCCTATGGAAGCCGAGGCGAGTGGTTTTTCATCGAATTCCAAGAAAAGTTCTTCAATTGTTCCGCCTAATTGATGTTCAATTATTTCTTTTACGACTTCAAATGGGAAGGACTCTACATGGTCTTGCAGTTTTTCAAGTTCTGAAGCAATTTCCTCTGGTACTAAATCACGACGGCCGCTGGCAATTTGTCCAAGCTTAACGAAAGTTGGTCCAAGTTGTTCCAATGCAGTTCTTAATTTTTTGCCAACGTGGTATAAATTCAGATCAACTTGTTCATCCGTAGAAGTAAACTTTCGATCGGTCAGTCCAAGACGAAATAAGATGTGACTGAATCCATTTCTCAAAAAGACATTAATAATTTCTTGTGAGCGATGTGCATTTTTCATTCTTCGTTTTAACAAAAAGAACACCTCCGTATCAACCCTCACTACAAAAGATACCATTGAATCCCTGTTATTAAACACTAAAAAGGTCTCCTTCTCTCTATTGAAAAGAGAAAAGGAGACCCTTTCATGTTAGAAGATTTTTTTCCTGTCACGTTCATCTTTCAAGACTTCGACCGCTTCGCGGAAACGCAGGGAATGCACGTTTTCTCTTTCTCTTAGAAATTTAAGAGAATCATTAATCCATGCATCGTCTGAGACATTGATGATCCATTGATACGTAGCGCGTGCTTTTTCTTCCGCTGCGATATCTTCATACAGATCAGCTATTGGATCTCCCTTTGCCTGGATATACGTAGTCGTGAAGGGTACACCGCCCGCATTTTCATAAAACAACGCATGGCCGTGATTGACGTAATGAGCCCCAAGTCCAGCTTCTTCAAGTTGTTCAGGGGTAGCATCTTTTGTTAATTTATAAATCATAGTGGCTAGCATTTCCAAATGGGAAAACTCTTCGGTCGCAATATCATTCAGTACACCGATGACCTTATCAGGAACGGTGTATCGCTGATTCATATAGCGTAAAGCAGCAGCCAGTTCGCCATCTGCACCACCATATTGCTCTGCAATGTATCTCGCAAGTTTTGGGTTACACTCTTTGACTTCTACCGGATACAATAACTTTTTCTCATAGACCCACATCAACATTCCCTCCAGTAACATAGTGCATATTTGAGACTACATTTGCCATGGCCAAGGTGCTTGGTTCCAGCGCCAGCCCGTATCAATTGCTTGTTCCGATGGTATGGAATGTAAGGAAAGCGGTCCGAAACGCTTTTCGTACATTTTTCTCAGACTTGCGGCTTCTTTAATGGCAAGTCGCCATTGCGTTAGTGCTTCCTGATCGTCAGGATGCGTGTTGGTGTAGAGTGTCAGTTCGACTACCACAAAATCAGCTTGCTGCACATTCTTCAACATGTCTCTTCGTTCAGTTGCATCCATCAGGAGATCCCCTCCCTCTTTGAATAGCCGTCGACTAGCGCCGGCCACAGCGACCCGTGTTGTAAAGCTTCAGCAGGTGAAAATTGTGGAAGTGACGCGGGTTGGAAATTCATGAAAAGCTGGGGCGGCAAGGGAAATGTTTTAACTATGATAGGTGGACACGGATCCCATGGAGAAATATACGGTTCATAACTTCCTCTGAACGTATAATCCATTCTTTATCAACTCCTCTTCGCAAGTTATGTAATGATCTTATGGTATATGACTAAAGATAATCACTCCGTGTAACAAATAAAGTGATCTCCGTAATAGATAGCTCTTGGTATAGCTATATCTAATTAATATATTTATTAATAATGTGTATTCTAGTACAATAGAAGGAGTAATGAATTATCTGAATGAATTAAGTGTGGGAATATGTAGCTTCAGTAATACCCTAAGATGAATACATATAATGAAGGGGACGTTCAAATGAAACACGGAGATGGAATATATGGATGATTACTCCATATTTATCGGAAGACAGCCGATCTTAAATCGATCAGGAGAGATTTATGCATATGAACTATTGTATCGAAATAGCGAAGAAAACTATTTTCCTGATATAAATCCTGAACAGGCTACAATCGGTCTATTGATCAATACTTTTCTCTCCGTTGGAATTGATCAGGTGACGAGCGGTGTGCGTTCGTTCATAAATTTTTCAGGCGAACTACTTGCGCAGGATGTATTTATGAGTCTGAACCCTGATCAGGTAGTGATTGAGATTCTTGAAGACGTTGAAATAACGTCTGCTTTGTTACGTCGGTTAAAGATGTTTAAAGAAGCGGGATTTACTCTGGTGCTGGATGATTTTATTTTACAAGAACAATATCTTACATATTCACAGTTATTTGAACTCGTGGACATTATTAAAGTAGATTTCATGCAAACGAGTATAGCAGAGAAACATCGTATCATCGCATTTTTGAAAAGATATCCATCGATTACTTTATTGGCAGAAAAAGTGGAGACGGAGGCTGATTACCAGCTTGCATTGAAGAGTGGTTATGATTTGTTTCAAGGCTATTTTTTCGCAAAACCCGACATTATTAAAGGTGCAGAAATTCCATCCAATACATTAACTCATCTGCAAATTATTAAATATTTCCAAAAGGATTCCCAGTCTATCAATCAGCTATCCGATTTAATCATGCGCGATGTATCGATTTCCTATAAATTATTACGCTTTATAAACTCATTAGCCTTCGATATACCGCGCCAAATCAGCTCCATTAAGCAAGCGATTATGATGATTGGGTTAAATGAAACGAAGAAATGGCTACAAGTTTTAATGTTGCATGATTTAGGTCAAAATCTACAAGATGGTCGTGTTAAAGCACTGATTGATTTATCACTTCGTCGCGCACGGGCATGTGAACTGCTAGCGAAGTATAACAGAAAACCGAATAAGGACGAGTATTTTCTCACAGGCATGTTTTCACTGATTGACGCAGTGATGCAGCGTAAATGGGAAGATGTTTTACCATTACTTTCTCTATCTGATGTCATTGTGGATACGTTACATGGCAAGCAAACCGAAATGAGCCCTTACATGAAACTAATAGAAGCGGTAGAGTACTTTAATTGGGAATCAGTAGAGCGGATTTCACGTCAACTGGCAATCCCTAAAAAAGAATTAAGTGAAATTTTTCTACAAGCCTTGCGCTGGTCGCACGAAATACAGAATGAAATACACTGAATACATATGGAAAAAGGCATTTTCTCTTGAAGATGCCTTTTTTGATGTGTAATATAGACTGTTATAATCTATTTGGTAATTTCTAGTTCTGTTATTAATATAGGCAGAAGTACGTTATATCTCTGGAAATCGGGGTAAAGAGTGTAGTAAGAGAGTTACCAAATGAACACTAGGAGTCGATAAGTTTGGACAAAAAGTTTTGGAAAAATCCCGTGTTCTCTATTTCTGCTGTATTTATTCTTATACTCGTCGTATTAGGAGCGACTATACCTGGACGATTTGGTGTGGTTGCCGAAAGGCTTTTTCATTTCACGACAGATAACTTCGGATGGTTCTATTTACTTGCTGTATTTATTGTCATTATATTTTTAGTTGGATTGACAATTAGTAAATTTGGAGCTATTCGTTTGGGTGGAGATTCAGAACGTCCAGAATATCCATTTTTCACATGGATTGGCATGCTTTTTTCTGCCGGTTTCGGCGTAGGGCTAGTGTTCTGGGGTGTGGCGGAACCAATGAGTCACTATTTCAAGTCGCCTATTGCAGGTATTGAATCACATACGGAAGAAGCAGCACGTGTTGCGATGGGGTATTCTTTCTTCCACTGGGGTATTTCACAATGGGCCATCTTCGGTATAGTAGGACTGGTTATTGGGTTTCTCCAGTTCCGGAAGAAGAAGGACGGTTTGATTTCAACGGCGCTTGAGCCTTTGATTGGGAGTAATCGTCACGTGAAGACAGGTATCGATTCATTTGCGGTTATAGCAACTGTCATGGGGATTGCTACTTCGCTTGGTATGGGTGTTTTACAGATGAGTGGTGGACTGGAGTACGTCTTTAATATTAAAAGTACGTTTACGATTCAATTGTTGATCATTGCCGTTGTGTTCGCTGCGTACATGACGTCCGCTGCTTCAGGCCTAAGTAAGGGTATTGCATATCTAGGTAACTTTAACTTGGGTATGGCGATTGCATTATTACTATTCTTCTTTTTCGTAGGACCGAAAGTATTTATATTGGAAACCTTTACGCTGGCGATTGGAGATTATATTAATAACTTCATTACGTACAGTTTACGTCTTCAGCCTTATCAAGGCGGTACGTGGGTGAAAGATTGGACTATTTTCTACTGGGCTTGGACGATCGCTTGGTCTCCTTTCGTAGGTGCTTTCGTGGCACGTGTATCGAAGGGACGAACAATTAGAGAATTCATCATGGGTGTGATGGTCATTCCACCAGCGTTTTCTTGTATGTGGATTGCAACACTCGGTGGAACTGCGCTATACAGTGATTTGCGTAATGGTACACAAATTGCACAAGAAGTAGACAAGGATGTCACGTCAGCTATTTTCGCGACGCTTCAACACTTGCCGATGACGGGTATCGTATCGTTCTTGGCGATTGTGTTAATTTTCACGTTTTTGATTACGTCCGCGGACTCAGCAACGTATATTCTAGCAAGTATGACGACGCGAGGCAGTTTATTCCCACCATTAATTGTAAAGTTCATCTGGGGATTCTTAATGACTGCAATTGCGGCTACATTATTGTATGCAGGTGGGTTGGAAGCTTTGCAATCAGCATCACTTGTGTCTGCCTTGCCGTTTACCTTACTTCTTCTATTACTGATCTTCTCACTGGCTAAGCTACTAGTCAGGGAACCGATTACAGTCAGACCGACAGATATTCGCCAATTTGAACATGTAGAAGGCGAAGTCAAGAAAAAACGTAAACGTAAAGAAAGTGAAAAAGAAAAGAGAGCCCGCAGAGAAGCAGAAAGGGCAAGAAGAATAAAAGAGAAAAACGATAGAAAATATCAAGAGTTAGAAAAGAAGAAGTATATTGAAGTAGAGAAAGAAAAGAACAAATAGAAAAGGCCGGTTCGTAGCGTTTAGCACGAACCGGTTTTTTATCACAGAGAGGAGAATATGTGTGGCGATTGTAAAAGTTAAAGACGTTCAATTTAATAGAGGAGATAATCCAATCTTGCAAGATATAACTTGGGAGATTGAGCAAGGCCAACAGTGGGGAATGCTCGGCTTGAATGGCTCGGGTAAGACATCGTTATTATCCATTATTTCTACATATGAAATCCCTTCCAGTGGTGAAGTAGAGGTGCTAGGCAAACAGTTTGGGAGCGCATATTTACCTGAATTACGTAAAAAGATCGGCTTTGTCAGTAGTTCATTGGAAAAATTCTCGGACTACTTCTGGAATGAATCGATTGAGCGAATTATTATCAGTGGTAAATTTGCGAGCTTCGGTATTTATGATGAAATTAAAGCAGAAGACTGGATACGTGCCGATTATTTAGTAAAGGATTTTCGTTTAAGCCATGTGAAAGGAAAGAAATTCAGACTCCTTTCTGAAGGTGAAAAACGTCGTGTGCTGATCGCACGCGCTTTGATGGGCGATCCAGAACTATTGATTTTGGATGAACCTTGTTCTGGGCTGGATGTCTTGGCAAGAGAGCAATTTCTTGATTCGCTTGAAATAGCTGCGAAACAGAATGTGCATCTCGTTTATGTCACACACCATATAGAAGAACTCGTGCCCGAAATTACTCATGTACTATTATTGAAAGAAGGAAAAGTTGTGGCCAGTGGTCTTAAAAAAGAAGTTTTGACAGATGAATTGCTATCAGATACATTTCAAGTTCCTGTAAAGATCGAGTGGCATGCTGAACGACCTTATATTTCGATGAAATAATGAAAATCTATACAATTTATTGCCAGATCGAGTGGGAATATTATAGTACATGTACTAGCGCAATGCGAAGCGTTTAGAATCATATACATCAAAAGAGCTAGAGAAAGGGGGAGAGAGCTTGTGGCGATAGAGAAGCGCAAAATGACCAAAAAGCGTATAGCTTCCTATGCATTACTTTTTGTTGCATTGCTCTACATGGGTGTCATGCTTTGGCACACGTATAAGCCATTGCCACCCGGCATTTCCTATAAAGGAGAACTTCATCAAGTAGAAAATGTAGAGTTCATATATGATTTAACGTACTCCAAGACGAAGTCGAAAGATCACTACAAATCAGAATTACGTATTTTCGATGAAGTATTTCGAATGATTGAAGATGCGAAAGAGTTTATTGTCCTCGATTTCTTTTTAATGGACGACTATTATGATGAAAAAGAAGATTTTCCTCAAATTGCAGACCAACTAACAGAAGTGCTTGTCAAGAAAAAGAAGGAATCTCCGGACATGCCAATTGTTTACATAACTGACCCAGTAAATACCGGCTATGAATCATATGAGTCTGAATGGTTTAAAGCGTTGGAAAAGGTGGGTGTACAAGTAGTATATACAGACTTGGAACCATTACGTGATTCGATGCCTCTATACTCAGGTGGATACCGTATCTTTCTCCAGTGGTTTGATTTTAATGGAAAAAATCGTTTTCCTAACTTCCTAGCAAGTGATGCGCCTGACGTGAAGTTTTCATCTTATTTGAAATTATTGAACGTCAAAGCAAATCATCGGAAAACACTCGTGACAGATCAAGCGGCATTAGTTACGTCCTCTAATCCTCACGCAGCTAGTGGGCGACACGGTAATGTGGCATTCAAAGTACAAGGCCCAATCCAGAATGACATATTGGAAGCGGAAGAAGCTGTGCTTCAATATTCGTCGGGTGGAAAGTTGCCACGTATTCAAGCAGAAGAACAAAAAGGACCTTATCAAGTTCAGTACTTGACCGAAAGCAAGGTTATGGATGCTTTAGTGAGTGATATTAAAAAAGCGAAAAAAGATGATGTGATCCGTATGGGGATGTTTTATCTTTCAGAGCAGGAAGTAATCCGTCCGTTAGAAGAAGCGGCTAATCGTGGTGTTAATGTAGAGATGGTCTTAGACCCGAATGAAAACTCATTTGGTAGTAAAAAGTCTGGCTTACCTAATCGTCCAGTCGTCCAGGAAATAAGGGAAAATACAGACGATAAAATTAAAGTGCGTTGGTATAATACCGTGATTGGTCAATATCACACCAAGTTGGTAACGGTACAGACTGCAGACAAAACGTATATTACAAACGGATCCTCCAATATAACGGAGCGAACGTTGCGTGATTATAACCTGGAGGCGAATCTACGAATTGTAGCACCTGTAGACAGCGAGCTGACAGATGAAATCAATGCGTATTTTGATAGGATATGGGATAACGAAGATGCGTTGTACACTCTGGATGTAGACGAATACCAAAATAGCCTGACATTCTTCCAACGTGGAATTTACGCACTGCAACGTTGGGCCAAGCTTACATCATATTAAATTTGAAAATGCACCGTACAATGTTTATGATGTATCAATCACATTTGACATAATACACGTACATAAAACATGAAGAGTTTCTAACATGAATAAACGATAGGAGATGTAGTAGATGAAGATTGTACTATTTGGCGCGACAGGCCGAACAGGTAGTGAGATTGTTCGTCGTGCATTAACTGACGGACATGAGATCACGGCATTGGTTCGATCTCCTGAGAAGTGCAAACCTCAAGAAAGGTTGACAATCATTGAAGGAGACGTACGGAACCCCGATTCAGTAAAAAAAGCACTGGCGGGTGCCGACGCAGTCGTCAGTGCACTGGGCACTGACAAAACCACTACATTGACAGAAGCAATGCAGGCCATTATTGAAGGGATGAAAGAATATGGCATCGAAAGAATCGTCACAATTGGGACGGCTGGGATATTGAATAGTAGAACAGAACCGTCCAAGCTACGTTATCAATCGAATGAATCTCATCGTAAATTGACATTTGCGGCGGAGGAACACCATAAGGTATTTACTATGTTGAAAGATTCTGGTTTAGATTGGACGATAGTTTGCCCAACCTATTTACCAGATGGGGAAGCGGTCGGCAATTATCGGATGGAAAAAGAGTACTTACCGATTAACGGCACCCAGATCTCTACCGGTGATACTGCTGCGTTTGCTTATAATGAACTATCAAAACAAGATTATAAAGGATTCAGAGTAGGTATTTCCTATTAAGAAATTTCGATAAGGGCGGGAATACGTTCTAACTACTGGTATATATTGTATTAAAAATGAATAAAATCTCATAATATCTCTTTACTCTATGATATAATAGGAGGATAGCACCACAGGGAAAAGGAGAATGGGAAACAAATGAGATGGTCCTTGAAAACCTTAATTCAAGTCATGGCAATACTGGCAATTGTGTTAACCTTTCTAACGAGTACTACGGTGGCATATCAAGTGCATAAAAAAAACCTAATAAAGTCAACTCTCGAAACGAACTACGCATATGTCCAAAAATTGACTTCTACTACAGATACGTATTTACGTGAGATATTAAACACATTAGAAGTTAATGCAGAAATCGTGGTTCCGCTACTTAAGGAACCTTCTTCACAAATGCAAATGAATGCGTTGACAGAGCGGATTAGATTGGAAACAAATACATTTGATTCCGTTGCGATTGCTTCTACAGAAGGTGTCCTACTAAGTACGTCCACTCCGAGCCTTGGGTTGCTTGGAGAGAAGTTGACGTCAATTGGGGCAATACAAGCTCTGAAGGAAAAGCGAAAAATAATCTCTCAGCCTTACGTTGGAATTGAAGGAGAACCGATTATATTCATCAGCGTCCCACTCTTTGAAGGTAGCGAGTATAAGGGATTTTTAGGAGGAGCTATCTATCTAAATAAGCCCAATATATTAGAGAAACTTTTAGGGAGCCATTATTATGAAAATGGTTCATATGTTTATGTAGTAGACAATGCCGGGAAACTAATTTATCATCAACAAAAAGAGCGTTTGAATGAGGATGTTTCAAGCAATCCAGCGGTCCAGAAAGTAATTACAGGAGAAAGTAATTATACACAGCTAATCAATACAAAGGGTATATCTATGTTAGCCGGATATGCCTATATTCCTATTGCCGAATGGGGAATCGTCTCGCAAACAAAACTGGACACTTCTGTTGCCCCAGCGAAAGAAATGGTGCTAGAAATGGCATTGAAATCTCTGCCGTTACTACTTCTTTCGTTTATCTTGGTTAGATATTTTTCGAGAAAGATTGCTTTGCCTCTTCAAAAGTTGGCATACTATACAGAAAACAGTACAGAGTCTGATCAAAAGGAAAAAATGGAAATGATCTCCGATTGGTACTATGAAGCAAGACAATTAAAAGGAGCTATGTTACATAGTTTGGATTATTTCAAAAACGAGATGAACTACTTCATTCACGAATCAACAACTGATCCTTTAACGAAGTTACCGAATCGCCGCATGATGGATAGTTATATGAAGCAATGGGTAGACGAAGGAACGCCATTCGCTCTAATTATTTTTGATATAGATAAGTTTAAACGTGTCAATGATCGCTACGGTCATGCAGTCGGTGATAAAGTATTGATTTACATGGCAGACTTGGTGCAACGAACAATTCGTGAGCAAGATATTTGTTGTCGCTACGGTGGAGAAGAATTCGTCATCTTATTACCGAAGTCGGATAAAGTTACGGCTTATCTGACCACGGAACGCCTTCGTGAAAAGTTGGAAGACACAGTCAGTCCATGCGGTGAAGTCATTACAATTTCAGCTGGGGTAGCTGCTTATCCACTTCATGCCAACCATTCGGCAGGACTTATTGAATTGGCTGATCAAAGTCTGTATGAAGCCAAACGTACAGGACGTAATAAGACCATCGTCGTTTCCGATGAACCTCGGCATGAGTGATATGTCGAGGTTTTCTTTACTGTCAGATCAATAGAAAGGGGATAGAGCCATGCCGGAGCACTCTATGGATAAACGCTTACACATCCAAACACTTGGTATTAGAGAGTGGAATCATCAGTCTTCTCATTATAATCGTTATGAGGCGACACCTTACGAGGTGCTAGACTATTTATTTGCCGACCATGACCTCTTAAAAGAGGGGAGCTTGATTGACTTTGGCTGTGGAAAAGGAAGAGTACCTTTTTACGTAAATCACCTCTTTTGTTTGGACACGATAGGTATTGAAATGAATAGTGTGTTATACCAAAATGCCATGACCAACTTAATGGATTATCGGCAAGCCTTTCCTAAGAGACCAGGATCTATTTCGTTTGAATGCTGTATAGCGGAGAGTTACATCATTCCGGCAGATGCCGTGACGTTCTACTTTTTCAATCCATTTTCTTTGGATATTTTTCGAACTGTAGTTCAACGGATTGTAAAGTCAGTTGAAAACTCTCCTCGTACATTGGAAATCATTCTATATTATCCGACTGATGAATATGTTTATTTCTTGCATCGTCATCCATTATTTGAAAAGATAGCGGAGATTCCCATTACACATTTGCAAATTTACGACAAAGCAGAGCGTTTCTTGGTTTATACCTACAAACACCCCTGATTATGCAAATCAGGACTGAATTTTATCACGTAGAATGACTGAATCGCTGACCAATCCAGAAAATTAATTCCATCAAGAGTGCAGCCAAGATACCTACTAGCAAGCCGCTTGATAATAGAGGTTGAACGAGCTCAGGAAGTGAAGAGAACACAGTGGTTGGCAGTGTCATGATGGATAATCCAAGAAGTGCAGGTAATGCGACTCGATATATAGTTTTAGGTTCGAATGTTAATCCTTCCACGTTGCGCAAAGCAGACCGGAATAGCTGTAAATACGCTACAAATAATACCGTGTTTCCGACACTTTGAGGGATAGTAGAGAAAAATGCACTTAAAGGCGGTACGAGTCCGAGCATGATAAACAGTATGGACCCGAGAAAGAATGGGGCTCTGTCCTTTATTCCGCTGGACTGCAGAAAACCGATGGACGATGCATAAGGTGCATACGGGACGAGGCCTAACGCACCTGCTCCGATATTCATTCCTCCCGTAATGAGAAATGAAGTTTTATACTGAGTTTTAGTAGTTTCTTTCTCATATATATCTTCCGCCCCTTTTAGGGTAGCGATTGTATTCGTCGTATTCAATAAACCTGTAATGACCACTGTAATTACGATACCGATCTCAAGAGTCGGTTCACCCCAAGGGAACCATTGGATAAACGGTGTAGTTTTTATCGTTTCAGTAGCTACTTGCGGAAAAATCAGCACGGCACTAATCCAACCGACGGTCATACCGATAAGTAGATTCAAGCTACTGATAATCCCTTTTCCTTTCACATGAACCAGAATCGTCAGACCCGCTAGAGCGAATGAAAATAGAGTCTTCGACAGACTGATGAATTCACCGTCATTGAGACCAATCATTCCTTTTAAGAAAATGGTAATCAATTGATTCGCCAAAAGTAGTAAAAACACGAACATGACAGTAGGTGTAAACCATTTCTTCAGAATATCACCCATGCCGAGCATGCCGAGTGTAGCAACCAGTACACCGGAAATCATAGCGCCTACTGCGATACTCCCTCCAACTGTAGGTAAACTTAAGCCCATTGCACTCGCTGTTCCGGCCAAGCTGAGTACTACGCCCCACCATAAACCTGACTGACCTTCCATCAATGCCAATCGATGTCCAAATGCTCCTTGCAGTAAACAAGCTATTCCTGTAAAAATAAATGAGCGCTGTATAGCAGAAACAATTTCTATTTGCTCAAGCTCAAAAGCAGTACCGACCGAAATAGGGATTACAACTGTATTGGCGAACATAAAGAACAACCATTGAAATCCGGCTAACGCAGTAATTGAATACCGCATTTGTATAGAACGCATTCACATCTCTCCCCTGTAGATATCTATGTATGTCGAAATAATTTAAATATAAAGAAAACTATAGCACAAAATTAATAGGAAGAATAATGTTTCTAGTAGTACCGTAAGGAAAAAGTAATTTACTGACAATCATATATACTAGTAATAGCCAACAGACGTCTGTCTGCTGGCTACATTATTACGATTTTATATGAGGAAGTAACTGTAAAAGTTCGTGAGGGGGTAGGGGTCGGGAATACAAGAAACCTTGTGCTTCATCACATTCAAGTTTCTTGAGAAATTCGGCCTGTTCGTAAGTTTCGACTCCTTCAGCAATTACTCGTAAATGTAAGTTCTTAGCTAAATCAATAATAGCTTTGACGATAACCGAATTTAAATGCAGTTCTCTAACAAAAGATTGATCAATTTTGAGATGGGTCAGAGGAAACTTAGATAAGTAGCTTAATGAAGAATAGCCTGTTCCGAAATCATCGATACTAATTTTAATACCGATAGCACGCAGCTCTTGTAAAATACTTTGGCAATAGTCCACGTCAGATGTCATACTCTCCGTGATTTCGATATTCAAATAGTGTGGTTGCAGACCCGTTTTATGAAGTGTGTCTTTAACATCTGCCACAAAGCTACTACTTTTAAACTGACGTAACGAAACATTTACACTCATTAATAGTGAAGTGTGGCCTAAGTCTTGCCACTCTTTCGCCTGTCTACAAGCGGTCTCTAGCACCCATAAACCAATAGCCAGAATCATTCCCGTTTCTTCTGCTATAGATATGAATTGTCCGGGAGGTATCATACCTCTAGATGGATGTTGCCAACGTACCAATGCTTCTACACCAATTATATTTCCTGTGTTAAAATCATATTGTGGCTGGTAATGCAATGACAATTCTTTTTTATGGAGTACTTGACGTAATTCCATCTCAATTAACGTTCGTTCCATTAAGTCTTTATACAGTTCTTCTGTAAAAAACTGATAGGTACTTTTACCCGATTGTTTCGCTAAATACATAGCGGAATCCGCATTACGAATAAGCGTATCGTATTCTGTCCCATCGTCTGGATACATGCTGATTCCGATACTAGGTGCAATAAAAACTTCTAAGTAATCGATCAGGAAGGATTTTGATACTTCATCGACGATTCGCTGGGCGACCATTTGGGCACCTTGTTTCGTCGTAGAAGAACACAATATAAGAAACTCGTCTCCACTGAGTCGGCCGACCAAGTCATTTTGTCTAATAAGCGTTTGTAATCTTGCTCCAACCGCTTTAAGCAATTGATCCCCCACATAATGGCCCATAGAATCATTAATATTCTTAAATCGATCCAAGTCCATATAGAGTAGGGCGAAAGGTTCCTGGTTGTTTACACGGGTTTCAATCAAGTCTTCTACCGTTTGTTTTAGCAACCTTCTATTCGGTAATCCAGTTAGGTGGTCGTGAAATGCCATATGTTCGACTAAACGTTCAGCTTCTTTCCGATCGGTAATATCACTAGCGGTACCGACAACTTCGACTATATTCTCCCCTTCAAAAATAGGAGAGAGATAAACTAGAAAGGTTCTGGAATGATAGTCAATTTCAAACTGTCCAACCCGGCCAAGTAAAGCCCCAAGAAGCTGTCGCTTAAATGTAGACGAGTTAAATGTATTATTGGAGATGAGCTGATTAAGTGTATTTGCAGTGACACCAAGTTCTTCGGCTACTTTTCCTTCCAATAATGTTATATTGATTTGATTATTTTCATCAAAAGAATACTTGAAAATAGCATTTTGAAGATTTTTTACGGTCATTGTAAAATCATTTTTTAATGCCAATTCCAATGACTTTTCCGCTTCCATCTGAGATGTCACGTCTTGGCGTATAGAAATGTATTGAAACGGCTTACCATCGGGACCAATGAATGGAACGACAGTAGTATGGACCCAATAAAACTTTCCAAACTTAGATTTATTACGGATAACGCCTCTCCATACCCGACCGGATTGAATCGTTTTCCACATATTCGCAAAGAAGCTTTTAGGATGTGTACCCGAGTTGACTACCCGATGTGTTTTGCCGATCAGTTCCTCGCGTGAGTACTCCGAAAGGACACAGAAATGGTCATTAACATATGTAATGACGCCTTGCGGATTGGTAATAACCACTACTGCTGATTCATCCAGTGCATATTTAAAGTTTTGCAAGTCTGCACGTGTTTTGACGTATTCGTTTGAGGCCAGTTTTGATCCAGTTACATCAATATCAAGAGAGAGATAACCCGTTAAGTTTCCCGTAGCATCATACATGGGTACAATTGTACTATCCAACCAGTGCACTGTACCCGACTTAGAGTAAATCTGTATAGATTCTTGATAGACGGCATTATGGATAAAGTGTTCTGTAAGCATGTGAAACTTCGCTTTAAGAGAAACCTCTCTATTTAACTTTCCCCACGTTCTACCTATTAACTCATCTTCTCTATAACCCGTCAGCTCACAAAAATTCTGATTTACATAGGTGAGATAACCACTTAAGTCGATGAGTGATATGCAGAACTTTTCATCTAGTAGTGTGGATAGATGTGAAGAAATACTAGGAGTTTGTAACGGCATATATGCACAACCTTTCTTTTAAAAAAGTTAGGTAAATAGAATAGTCCTTAATTTAAAAGCCTAAATCTATAAAATTATATAAAAATACCTAATAGGTAGAAATAAATATACTAACTGTCTGATTATAGCACGAATGAGAGAGTTTTGAACTAGTTTCTGAAGGAAATATTCGTAGGTTATTAGATCTGTTGTAAATAGTAGAGCGTTACATAGAAAAAAGACCATGGAAGCTTTGTAGTGCCTCCATGATCTTTTATCTTTTCGGTTCGTAATGAAGTGTTTTGAACAACTTCTTTCGTTCTGTATCTGTGAGTTCACGCCATTCCCCAATGGGAAGATCGCCGAGTTCAATGTTAAGAATACGCACACGTTGCAAGCGGCGTACATGATAGCCAAGCGCTGCACACATTCTGCGGATTTGACGATTTAAACCTTGTGTTAAAATAATAGAAAAAGTTTTAGGACCGAGTTTTTTCACCGTACAAGGCTTCGTTACGGTATCGAGAATTTTCACTCCATTTTCCATTTGTGAAATAAATGAGGCGGTTAGGGGGCTATCCACGGTCACAATGTATTCCTTTTCATGCCCGTATTCTTCCCTTAGGATTTCATTGACGATATCGCCATCGTTCGTTAATAGTAATAAACCGTCGGAATCTTTGTCTAAACGTCCGATGTGGAAAATTCGTAATGGATGGTTAACAAAGTCTACAACATTCCCTTCAATATGACGTTCTGTTGTACTAGTGATACCTACTGGTTTATTAAGTGCAATATACACTAACTGCTCTTCTTGTTCGACTAGCTTGCCATCGACTTCTACTCGATCGCCTGCCTTGACTTTACTTCCGAGTTCCGCGAGTTGTCCGTTGATTTTCACACGACCGTCAGCAATCCACTGATCTGCCCCTCGTCTGGATACAATACCAGCGCCACTTAGAAATTTATTGATCCGCATATAGACTCTCCTCCTGCATTTGTTACACTAAGCTAATTATAGCATTTTTCCCGTAAGAAATTGTTGACATTAAAGATTCAGCATATTAAGATAAATATAATAACTAGATGGACAGAAGGTTTCGATAGCGGAATCGTCCCGGCAGATGAGATGAGTTAGCAGAGAAGAGAATAGCGAAAAGATAAGAATAAGAAGAGTAGCGATTGCATGTGCTTTCTAGAGAATCAGTGGCTGGTGAAAACTGATACACATCGTTCGTGAATGGACTTATGGCAGCTGTTTTGATATAAAACAGACGTTTGCCCGCGTTAAGGGCAGTGTGAAAACACATAAAGTGGGAGTGCTTCGGCGCTTCAATTTGAGGTGGCAACGCGGTTACATAATCGTCCTCTGCAACAGGCTAACTGGCTCTGTTTGCAGAGGGCTTTTTCTATTTAATTATTCGAATTATACAACAGTCCATAAAGAAGAGGAGCATGATCATGATGACAGAGCAGAAGAACTTACGGGTAACGACACGAAAGATTGAGGGCGATTCCTTAACCCCTATTTTGATATTTAGAAGATTGAAAGGAAATCATAAGTTCCTGTTGGAGAGTTCTTCGCAAGCAGAGGGGTCAGGGCGGTATTCATTCATTGGACTCAATCCCCAAAAAGCCTATCGAGGTCGGGATGGTGTAGTAGAAGAGATCGTCTACTCGACGAATAGAACATATACGCATGAAGGGGATCTCTATACTTTATTGAAGCGCCTAATGCCTCGTATTACGGAAGATGCTGGATTTCCGTTTACAGGCGGCGCAGTTGGTTATGTAGGATACGGTGCAGCTAGAAATGGTGAACAGCGAACAGCTGATGATCTTCAGGTGCCGGATGTCTACTTTAATATTTATGACACCATTGTCATCTATGACCATCAATTGCACGAAGTAACGTTACTGCATACAGAAATCAATCCGGTATACGAAGCGCCTGACTTGGACGCTATCGAAGACATGATTGTGAATGGTTCCGTTGATAAAGAGGATAGTGTTTCTCTTTCTGATTATCGTTGTGCCATCTCTAAAGAAGAGTTTGAGCGTCGTGTCCAGATTGTTATTGATGCGATTAAAGAAGGACAGGCGGAACAAGTCGTTTTGTCACGTCGCTTTGAAGCAGATATTACAGGTGACCCATTTGCGTTGTATCGTAAACTACGTCGCCGTAACCCATCTCCATATATGTATTACATGGAATTTGAAGATCATACGGTAATCGGAACGTCACCGGAAAGTCTCGTCCGTGTCACTGGAGATAAAGTATTAACAAATCCGATTGCAGGTACACGCAGAAGAGGACGAGATCAAGCGGAAGACAAAGCGCTCGAAATAGAATTACGCCATGATCCGAAAGAGCTGTCCGAACACGATATGTTAGTGGAAGTTGGCAAGAAAGAATTGCAACAAGTCTGTCGTCCCGAAACGATTGAAGTCTCAAATTACTTGGAAACAGTTCGCTATGAACATGTCATGCATTTAGTTTCTGAAGTGACGGGTGACCTTGCACCAGGCTTACATGCGTTGGATGCACTGAAAGCGACAATGCCAGCAGGCACTGTAACAGGTTCTCCTAAATCGGTTGCTATGGATATGATTGATGAACTAGAAGACCAGCATCGCGGAATTTACGGTGGCGCTATCGGGTACATTGGTCTAAACGGTAATATCGACTTCGCATTGACGATTCGTACGATGCTTGTAAAAGAAGGAAAAGCGTATGTTCAGGCAGGTGCCGGGATAGTAGGAGCTTCTGTACCTTCATTAGAATATAAAGAGACGTCCAATAAAGCCCGTTCTTTACTAGAAGTAACGGAAATGACAAAGTAATTGCCCAGGCTCAAGCCTTACCGAACGATCAAGTAAACATCTAGATGAGAAGGGAAGAGATGAGTATGGAGAAGTTTTTAAGTATAGTAGAGAAGCAACGCCACCTTATGTATGAAGAGATGAAAGAAGCTGCCGAGCTAATGTTTAATGAAGCAACAGACGAAAATCTCATTGCACAGTTTTTGATCGCATTATCGAAAAAAGGTGAGACTTCACATGAATTAGCGGCATTGGCGTCCGTTATGAAGTCCTATGCAAATGACTTAACACCTAAAGAAGCACGTTATTTAGATAACTGCGGAACGGGTGGAGACGGCGTCAATACATTCAATATTAGTACGACAGCTGCATTTGTTTTGGCGGGTGCTGGGGTCCAGGTTGCGAAACACGGTAACCGTAAAATCTCCAGCGCATCTGGAAGTCAGGATGTCCTAGACGCACTTGGCATTCATTCCGACTTCCAGATATCGGATATGCAAAACTTACTGGAACAACAAGGGATTGCATTCTTATTCGCGCCCGCTGTTCATCCAAAAATGAAACGGATCGGCACTATACGCAACAAAATTGGTAAGACAACGATCTTCAACTTGGTTGGACCTTTGACGAATCCCGTAGCACTTGAAACTCAATTTACCGGTATTAATCGTCCAGATTTTATCATGGAATATGCATCAGTACTCCGGATGTTAGGACGTGAAAGAGCGATTGTTGTGAGTGGAGCAGGTGGAATGGATGAGGCATCACTTGCAGGCCAGAATGAATTTGTACTTCTCGATCATGGTGACTTAATTCCATTTTCATTGACTGCGGATGACGTGGGGCTAGAATATGCACCGTTGTCAGCGATTAAAGGTGGAGATGCAGTAGAAAATGCTGCAACTACCCGATCCATTTTAAATGGAGAACGTGGACCAAAATTCGATACAGTCGTGTTAAATGCGGGAATCGGTTTATTTGCAAATGGCCAAGTCTCCACAATTCAAGAAGGTGTGAAAGTAGCTACTGAAAGTATTCTATCAGGCAAGGCGCTAGAAAAACTAGATGCCATCGTCGCATTCAGCGAAAAGATTCGGCAAAAGGCGGTTATCCAATGACGATTTTAGATAAGATTATTGCACAGAAGAAAATAGAAGTGGATCATTTGCTAGCAAGTAACATGACATTTCTAGAACGGGAAATTACACGACCGTCCCTCTATCAGACGTTGGTAAAAGCAAAAAAACTGCAAGTTATTTCTGAGATGAAACGTGCATCGCCCTCTAAAGGTTTGATTGCAGAAGGTACA
This sequence comes from Sporosarcina sp. P34, assembly GCF_002743375.1. Classification (GTDB taxonomy): domain Bacteria; phylum Bacillota; class Bacilli; order Bacillales_A; family Planococcaceae; genus Sporosarcina. The sequence goes on along the minus strand of NZ_PDZC01000002.1, from coordinate 293,729 downwards.
AATCCGGTTGAACAAGCGACGGCTTATTATGAAGCAGGTGCTGCGTGTATTTCAGTATTGACTGACAAGGAATTTTTCAAAGGATCATTTGAAGACTTGTCTGCAGTAGCCGATGCTGTACCCATCGCAGTGTTGTGTAAAGACTTTATTATCCATAAAATTCAAATTGACCAAGCGAAAAGCGCAGGTGCATCAGTTATTTTATTGATAGTGGCTGCACTCGATGACGAAACACTCGGAAGTCTGTATACGTATGCCAACGAAGAAGGTTTGGATGTGCTAGTGGAAGTGCATAACACTGACGAGTTGCAACGTGCTTTGTCAATCGATGCAAGAATCATCGGCGTCAACAACCGTGATCTGCACACATTCGAAGTAGATTTAGCGCAGACGGAACGGATTGCAACACACTTCCCATTTGATGAAGAGCGTGTGTTCATCAGTGAAAGCGGAATCTGGGGACCTGAGGATGCAGAACGTGCGGCAAAAGCTGGAGCAAGTGCAGTACTTGTCGGAGAATCTTTGATGCGCAGTGATTCAGTAACAGAAGCCCTGCAAGCTTTACAAGTAGAAAAACACGTGATTCGCCCATGACAAAGGTAAAGATCTGCGGTCTGATGAAGCCGGAACATGTACAAGCGGCTGTAGACGCGGGCGCAGATGCAATAGGTTTTGTATTTGCACCAAGCCGCAGGGAAGTAACGCTAGAGCAAGCGCAAAAATTGGCTAAACTCATTCCACCGTCCGTAGTAAAGATCGGAGTCTTTGTCGATGAAACGAAAGAGCAGCTACTTAAGATGTTTAATGAAGTGCCATTGGATTACATCCAGTACCATGGTGATGAGACTCCGGCTTTCATTCAACAAGTGGGGTTACCTTCTATAAAAGCACTTGCTATTACAAGTGAAGATGACGTAAAACTCGCTGCTACCTATGATGTGGATTATTATTTATTCGATACACCAGGTGTTGAATACAAAGGCGGTAGTGGTAAGACGTTCGACTGGTCATTACTTGGAGATGTAGGGGTATCAAAAGAGCAAATTATTTTAGCCGGTGGACTGCATGCAGGCAATGTGCAGGAAGCGCTCGAGCAAGTGAATCCATATATGGTTGACGTGTCAAGTGGAGTGGAGATAGAGAAGCAAAAAGATTCAGAACGTATTCAGACGTTCATTCGTACAGCGAAAGGTAGGAGAGATCATCATGACAACAGAAACTAAAGGACGCTACGGTAAATTCGGAGGACAGTTCGTTCCGGAAACATTAATGACTGCATTGCAGGAGTTAGAAAGAGCTTATGAAGAAGCACAGCTAGATCCTACGTTTTCAAAGGAACTGGATTATTATTTGAAAGAGTTTGTAGGTCGTGAAACTCCTCTGTTTTTTGCAGAGCGTTTGACGAAGCATGCTGGTGGTGCAAAAATTTATTTGAAGCGTGAAGATTTGAATCATACAGGTGCACATAAGATTAATAACTCTCTTGGACAGGCGTTACTTGCGATTCGTATGGGCAAGAAAAAAGTTGTAGCAGAAACTGGAGCGGGTCAACACGGTGTGGCGACAGCTACAGCTTGCGCGCTACTCGGTCTTGAATGCGTGGTATTTATGGGTAAAGAAGATATCCGTCGACAAGAACTAAACGTTTTCCGCATGGAACTACTCGGTACGAAAGTAGTTTCTGTTGATAAAGGTTCAGGTACATTGAAAGACGCGGTCAATGAAGCATTGCGCTACTGGGTTTCCAATGTAGAAGATACACATTATATACTTGGATCGGCATTAGGTCCGCATCCTTTCCCACAAATCGTTCGTGATTTCCAGCGCGTTATTGGTGATGAAACACGTAGGCAAATTGTAGAACATGAAGGACGTCTACCTAATGCAGTCGTAGCTTGCATTGGTGGCGGCAGTAATGCGATTGGTATGTTCCATCCGTTCGTTGATGATCAAGATGTAAAGTTGTTCGGAGTAGAAGCTGCTGGTAGCGGAATTTCAACAGGTAAACATGCAGCAGCCATTGCGGGTAAACAAGAAGGCGTTTTACACGGCGCCTACATGTACGTCTTGCAGGACGATGACGGATTTATTCAAGAAGCGCACTCCATCTCTGCTGGTCTCGATTATCCTGCAGTAGGACCTGAGCACTGCCATTTGGCAGATATCCAACGTGTACAGTACGATTCTGTTACGGATCAACAGGCACTTGAAGCGGTGCAATTACTTTCACGTGTAGAAGGAATTATTCCAGCCCTTGAAAGTGCACACGCTGTTTATTATGCAGTACAGTTAGCGAAAGAAATGAAAGAAGATCAGCTAGTCGTTATCTGTTTATCAGGGCGCGGAGACAAAGATATGCAAACAGTACGTGATGCGCTAGGAGGTCAATCCATATGACAAAAAAACTAGTAACACAAGCGATTATGCAGTGTAATGACCAAGGAAACAAAGCGTTTGTACCGTATATCATGGCAGGAGACGGCGGATTACAGACGTTGAAGAAGAACATATTATTCTTGCAAGAAGCCGGTGCAACGGCTATTGAAGTGGGTATACCTTTTTCCGACCCAGTGGCGGATGGCGATGTTATTCAGCAAGCTGGTGAGCGAGCGTTAGCTGAAGGCATTACATTACGAAAGATTATGAAAGAACTTGCTTCATTCAAAGAAGAAGTCAAGATTCCCTTAGTGATCATGACGTATTTGAATCCTGTGCTTAGCTATGGTTTACAGTCGATAGCAGCAGATTGTGAAGCGAGTGGTGTCTACGGTTTAATTATTCCAGATCTCCCGCTCGAAGAAAGTGGCTTACTAAAAGATGCATTGAAAGACACTGAGGTGGCATTGATCCAATTGGTTTCCCTAACTAGCCCTACCGAGCGTATAGAAGCGATTGCGAAAGCGGCGGAAGGTTTCATTTACGCAGTGACAGTAAACGGCATCACAGGTGTGCGTTCATCATTTACAGAAGAACTAGAAGGTCACTTGGAGCGACTAAAGGCAGCAAGTTCCGTTCCGGTTCTCGCAGGATTCGGTATCTCAACTCCAGAACACGTTCGCACACTTGGTGGACTTGCTGACGGCGTTATCGTTGGAAGTGCCATTGTGACGGCCCTTCATGAAGGAGATTACGAGAAGGTTCGGACGTTAATTAACGCATCCAAAAATCAACTAACCAATAGCTAAAAATGTGGCGGACAACTGATACATTTCAGTTGTCCGCTTATTCATGTAAATAAAACTATCCACAGCAGAGAGTTTGTGAATAACTAATTCTGTTATTTTAGTAATTTCATATGTAATATGCACAAAAGTCGGGGATTATTTGTTCATAAAGGGGGTAACTTAAGAATTACCCACAATCTATTTTCATTATATTAAAAATCTCGTGATGACGATGGAGTTTCTTGAATACGATAAAGTAGGACATAGAAAGGGTGATGAGTAGAATGATTCGTCCAGCACATTTAGTACAGGGGGATGTAATTGGAATCGTGGCACCTGCCAGTCCCGTAGAACGTGAAGAATTGGAACGTTCATTTCAATTTTTGGATCAATTGGGGCTGCGCTATAAGATAGGACAATCTGTGTATAAGAAAAATGGTTATTTGGCAGGGGCTGATGAGGAAAGGCTCGCTGACTTGCACGAGATGTTTAAAGATCCGGAAGTGAAGGGAATACTCTGTGCGGGTGGTGGTTACGGCTCGGCGCGCTACGTAGAGCAACTGGATCTCGATTTAATCCACAACCATCCGAAAGTGTTTTGGGGGTACAGTGATATTACGTGTCTACATACCGCGATTCGTCAAGGAGCTGGACTCGTTACATTCCATGGACCGATGCTTGCATCATGTGTCGCACAAGATGAGTTTCATGAGTTGTCGGGCAAAATGTTCGGGCAATTATTTACGCCAGTAGAAATTCATTATTCCGAAGCTATCTCGCCACTTGAAACACTTGTAGGCGGTGTTGCGGAAGGCGAAGTGGTCGGTGGTAATTTGACGCAACTAGCCAACAGTCTAGGTAGTGAGTTTGAGATTAAGACGACTAATCGATTGCTTGTAATTGAGGATGTCGGTGAAGAGCCTTATAAAGTGGATCGTCTCCTCAATCAATTACGTCTAGCAGGTAAGCTGCGAGAAGCAGCAGGTATCGTGATTGGGGATTTCGCTAAAGCGACACCGAGCAAGCCAAATGATTCACTCACAATGGATGAAGTGTTTGAACATCACTTCGGAAAATTTGATCAGCCTGTTGTCAAAGGATTCCGTATCGGTCATTGTGAACCGAATATCGCCATTCCATTAGGCGTGAAAGGACGTTTGGATGCAAATAGCAAGACGCTAACTATCTTACCGGGAGTGGAGTAATTGCAAATTCGCACGGTGGAAACATTCCTCGTGTCATCCCTATTACGTAAACCGTTTGTCACGGCATTACGAACTGTTCATACTGTGCATTCGGTCATTGTCAAAGTAACAACTGACGATGGCTTAATCGGCTGGGGGGAAGCGGTGCCAACGCATGTCATAACAGGTGATTCCATCGGCAGCATTCGTTATGTCATTGATAAGGTTTTTGCACCCCTATTGATAGGCCAAGATATCATCCAGCGTGAAGTACTATACGAAAGAATACAACAAGCGATTATAGGAAATACGAGTGCAAAGGCTGCAATTGACATGGCGGTACATGACTTATTCGGTCAGCTTTGCGGTTTACCTTTAGTCCAAATGTTAGGTGGCTACCATCAAAGCCTAAAAACAGACTTCACGGTCAGTGTTGGAAAACCTACTGAGATGGCTAAGGAAGCAGCAGAACATGTTGCCCAGGGTTTCGATACATTAAAAGTGAAAGTCGGCACAGGAAATTTCCAACAGGAAAGAGAAAGGATTCATGCTATTCGTCAAACCGTTGGCCATGGCATCACGATTCGCCTCGATGCCAATCAAGGCTGGAAACCAAAAGAAGCCATTCGACTTATTCGCCAGTTGGAAGATGACGGAGTTGATTTGGAATTAATAGAACAGCCAGTTGCCGCATATGATGTAGAAGGCTTGAGCGACGTGACAAGACAGACAAGCACGCTAATCATGGCAGATGAATCATTATTTTCAGCAAACGATGCAAAAAAATTGCTGGAGATGCGCGCAGTGGATGTGCTGAATATCAAATTGATGAAGTCGGGGGGAATCCGAGAGGCCTTGAAAATCAATGCATTAGCTGAAGTACATGGGATAGAGTGTATGGTTGGAAGTATGATGGAGACAGCAATTGGCGTGACAGCAGCTGCCCACATAGCAGCGAGTCAGCTAAATATAACGCGAGTGGATTTAGATGCCCCACTATTATTGGCAAAAGAATTTTCCGCAGGTGGTGTGCGCTATCACGGATCGCATATGGAGTTTAATAAGGAGTCAGGACTAGGTTTTGATTCGGAACGGATGATGCAATGGGTGAAGGAGCATGCATGTGAATGAGAAATGGATGTGCGCGGTAAGTGTTGCGACAGTATGGACCGATCCCGATTCTCCTCGTGTAGCCGATCTGCCTGCCTTGAATCACCCAGTGCAAATCGATAGATGGCTTTCCCAGTTATCTTATGAAGAACGTTTAGCGCTAAGTGATAATAATCAAATTCAAACGCAGTTATTATACGGTGAGTCTGTGATTGTCGAAGAAGTGGTTGGTGACTGGGCGCGTATAATTGCTAGCTCCCAGTCAACGCGCAAAGATCCGCGAGGCTATCCTGGTTGGGTGCCGCTAGTTCAACTTTCCATGAAGAAACGAATCCAGACGGAAGAGTTTGTCAGAGTGACTAACCCAAAAGCAGCTTTGTTTGATCAATCAGGTGCATTCTTTTTACGTGTTTCTTTCAATACCATCTTTCCCATCGCAGAAAGACGTGGCAAGAAGATTCGCGTCTGGACACCGCATGGTTGGAAATTGTTAAATGCATCTGACGTCGAACGTGTGGGGGAAGAATCGATTCACCGTCCGCTTACTATAGGTAGACGCTTCATAGGTTTACCGTATTTATGGGGGGGGATGTCCGCTTGGGGCTTTGATTGTTCAGGATTCATCCGTACTATATGGAAAGCATGCGGAATTTGTTTGCCGCGTGATGCAGTGGATCAGGCAGAAGAAGGCAGACCGATCTCGCTCGACCCTGCAGAGTGGCAAAAAGGTGATTTACTCTTTTTCAAGAATGAAGAGCAGCGTATTCATCATGTGGCGATGTATGTGGGCAACGGGAAAATACTACATGCACCTTCAACTGGAAAACTAATTGAACAAATTGAACTGAGAAAATCCGCATATGCTAAAAATGTGTGTAGTGTGCGTAGAATTATCTAATCGTCTATGCATTACATCAAGCAAGTATTGGCGTTCACTCCCTTCTTTTATGTATACTGAAAAGAACGTACTAAAAAGGGAGATGTCGCAATGTCGGAACGAAAACCTATGAGCGAGTCAAGAACGATCCAAAGTAAGCTGGTCTTACCGCCAGACACGAACCATATTGAATCAATTTTTGGAGGAAAAGTCCTTTCTTATATAGATGAAATCGCAGCTATTTCAGCTATGAAACACGCTGGTACTAGAGCTGCCGTCACGGCATCGATCGACTCGGTCGATTTCGTTTCACCAGCCTTGCTTGGCGATGTCATTGAACTGGAAGCGGTGGTTACTTCCGTTGGTCGAACATCTATGGAAGTGTTTATTTCCGTTCATTCCAAAAACTTAGTTACAGGTGAAGTGAAGTTGACGACGGAATCATTCTGTACGATGGTTGCGGTAGATGACACAAATCGCCCGATACCAGTGGCAGAAGTGTATCCTGAAACAGAGTTAGAAAAGCGCCTTTTCGATACAGCACCTGCACGACGTGAACTTCGTAAACAGCGGAGATTGATGAAATATTAATAGTAGCGCGAGGTGAGACGGATTTCTCGTTTCTGCCTTGCGCTTTTTATTTAAAGTAATCAACTTGTTATTTTTTTGCAAAGTGCACTAAATGACTAATGCACTGGAATAGAAAGAGTTGATGTTAGGGTATATAAAAACAGCAGTGGATGAAAAGGTCGGTGCCCATTCATTCACTGCTGTTCTGTTGTATTAGTTATTGCTGCTAAACGTACGGACTAGTCCAAGTACTGTTCCACCAAGAATAAATGCAAACAATGCATACATGATATAGACGAACCACATGAATATCCACTCCTTTGATCAGTATCCTGCCTATAATTGTAACACCTTGACAGATGCGTTGCAATGGACTTTGTTAGACAACTGTGGCGGCTATACGACCAATTGAGTGAGTGTTCGCTATTTTATCGTTCGCTCTTTAATAAATCACGAATTTCAGTAAGTAATTCTTCTTTCATATCCAATGGTTTTTCTTCCGGTTCTTCTTCAACTATCTCTGCCGGCTTCATTTTCAACTTCATAAGTACGCGTAAGAAGACGAAAATGGAACCTGCTACAATCAAGAAGTCAATGATAGATTGAATGAATAGCCCATATTTGATTTGAGCGTCACCAATTGTATAGCTCAATGAAGAAAAGTCCAGACCACCTAATAAAATCCCAATGAGTGGCGTCATTATATTTTCAACTAATGAAGAAACGATTGTTCCGAAAGCTGCACCAATTACGACACCGATTGCTAAATCAAAAATATTTCCTTTAAACGCGAACTCCTTAAAATCCTTCCACATACACATAACCACTTTCTTTATTATGATAGCTTTGTATTACATTGTAATGTACTCCTATTTTTGACGTTGGAATCTCTGATAGATTAAAATAACTCCAAATAAAAACACTGAACTGGCGAGCAGGCCACCGACAATATCACTTGGGAAATGAACGCCTAAATAGATTCTACTGACTGCAATCATTATAATCATAAAAACCGCAAGAATCGTAATAGCAATTCGGCTTCCTGTAGTCTTAAGATCTCTCCATACAATATAAGCGAGTATTGTATAGAGGCTGAATGCCATCATCGTATGTCCACTAGGAAAACTATACCCGCCAATATCGATCAGACGATGAAAGTTAGGGCGTTCCCGTTTGAAGATGAATTTGAGTACTTGATTAAGAATGCCGGTCCCAGCTAGTGCTATAGCAAATAGTACTGCTTGGTCACGGTGTTTCTTCCATAAAAGAACTCCAAGTGTCAGTACGGCTAGTAGGGCAACTGACGTCGTGGAACCAATAGTAGTAAAGAGTTTCATCAAAGACGTGAGTCCCTTAGATTCTGCACTTTGTACAAAGTCTATTATAGGTTCATCAAAACTAGAGATCGTTTGCAAATGAATCGATCGGGCAATATAAGCGAAAAATCCGGTAAATAGAATACAAATAATCCAAACGGATACTAAACGAAGTGATAATTCACGCACGGTATACATTCCTTTCTATTGTTGTATATTGTGAACGATTATAAAAAGATTGTACAGTGAAATGTAGAAATATATGGGGATAAATGTCGAAAGGTCAAAAAACGGATACTATCTAACTTTAGCACCAACACAAAGTTATATAACGATTTAACTCATGTATCGTATACTGTTGGGCCCGTCCCAAAACATATGACATTTGTCATCTCAAAGTCATGACACCTAAGTCTACCTCTCCTGCTGTATACAAGTTATTCTTAATGTACTAGCAAACCCAGTAGGAGGGAAATTCAAACATGAGTAAAGAACAAACGAAGCAACTGCACAAAGACGTCGCGCCTTTTGCGAAGTCTGATTTGAAAAAGAGTATTGTTCAGATGATCAATACGATTCCACCGGTATTGATTTTATGGTTCTTGGCTTACCAAAGCTTGAGTGTATCTGTCACATTAACGATTGCATTGGCAATCGTTGCAGCGTTCTTTGTAGTTCGCACATTCATCATCTTCCATGACTGCACGCACGGTTCATTCTTCCGCAACAAGAAAGCGAATAATATTGTTGGAACAATCACTGGCGTCTTGACATTATTCCCATACGAAAAATGGAAAAGAGAGCACTCGATTCACCACGCATCTAGTTCAAACTTAGATAAACGGGGTGTTGGAGATATCTGGGTCATGACTGTTGAAGAGTACGAAAATGCTTCCAAGTTCGAGCGTTTCTGCTATCGTGTTTATCGTAACCCTATTGTCTTGTTTGGATTTGGACCTTTATATTTGGTACTCATCTCAGGTCGTTTCAACCGTAAAGACGCTCGTAAGAAAGAGCGTATGAATACGTATTTGATCAATATTATTCTAATTGCAATCTATACAGTGTTAATCGTAGCAATTGGCTGGAAAGCATTCTTGCTGATTCAAGGTACTATGATGTTCACGGCTGGTGCTCTTGGTATTTGGTTGTTCTACATTCAACATACATTTGAAGATTCGTATTTTGAAGAGGAATCTGACTGGGATTACGTGAAAGCAGCAGTTGAAGGAAGTTCATACTATCAATTGCCGCGTGTTCTTCAGTGGGCAACAGGCAATATTGGATTCCATCACGTACACCACTTGGCACCACGTGTACCGAACTATAACTTGGAAATGGCGCATGAATTGACTCCGCCGCTGCAAAAAGCTACAACAATTACATTGAAAACAAGTTTGGAATCATTACGTTACCGCTTGTATGATCCAAATAATAAAAAGTTTATCACATTTAAAGAAGCAAAACGGTATTCATTGAAAGATAAGTTGTCGATTGATTTAAAACCAAAACGTACACGCTTATCATAAAATGGCAGGAGAAGGAGCAATCCTTCTCCGCCTTTTTATTTTGTCCACATATCTCCAAAGAGCTAGTGTAGTCAATGTTTGTTACAATGGAAGGAAAAGGACGGTGATGAGATCGAATGTATAGTTGGTATAGTATTTTCCCGAAAAGCCCATGGCTCAGTATTTATGCTTGGGTTGTGTTTTGTATATTGCCTTTCTTTTTTATTTTACGAAGCGCATCCCCATTTAATTTAACAATTGGTATCATATTATTAGTATTATTTTTCCTGTCATATTATTTTTCCGCTAAGTCAAAAAGTGGTCTTATGTATATGTGGATCAGTTTTGAAATTGTCATTACGGTCGTGATGACATTGTTATTTGGCTATGTTTATCTGTCACTGTTTATTGCTTTCTCTATTGGGCATATCAGAAGACCGGTCGGCTTTTTTGTTATTTACGGATTACATATTGCGATTTTAATTGCCGCAATCGTTGCGGGGTTCTTTCTTGAAATCGAATTATTTTTACCACAAATACACTTTGTTATTATCACGGTTATCGGAGTAGTATTACTGCCATTTAATTTGTACAACCGTCAAAAACGAGACTTACTTCAAGATCAGTTGGAAATTGCAAGGGAACGGATATCAGAACTGATGATCATTCAAGAGCGTGAGCGTATTGCTCGAGATCTCCATGATACACTTGGACAAAAGTTATCTATGATTGGTTTAAAGAGTGACTTAGCTTCTCGATTGATGGATCGGGATATCGAGTCGGCAAAAGCAGAAATTCAAGATATACGTCAAATTTCTAGTACGGCATTAAAAGAAGTACGAGATCTTGTTAGTGGTATGCGACGTGTGAAGCTTAAAGATGAACTGGTGCGCGTCCAACAAATGCTGAAGGCGGCTGAAATTGAAGTGGATATAGAAGGGAATCCCAACTTCCCCGACGTGTCGCCTATTGTAGAAAACGTACTCGTAATGTGTCTCAAGGAAGCAATTAATAATGTAGTAAGACACAGCTATGCAAAACAATGTTGTATTATATTTGAACAGACAGAAAAAGCATTTGTCATTCGAATAAACGATAATGGGATTAGTATCGCGCAAAATGGCGTGAATTTACCAGGGAATGGGCTGGATGGCATGAAGGAACGATTAGAGTTCGTCAACGGTAAGTTGTCGATTAAAAGTGACAATGGGACGCAACTAAAAGTCATGGTACCTGCTGTCTTAAAGCAAATAAAGGAGGGGTAATATGATTCGCATTGTAATTGCTGAAGACCAAGGAATGCTGCTCGGTGCACTAGGGTCGTTGTTGAACCTGGAAGAAGACATGGAAGTAGTAGGCAAGGCTAAAAATGGTCAGGAAGCCGTAGACTTGGTAAAAAGTCTTCAGCCCGATATTTGTATAATGGATATTGAAATGCCGATTAAAACCGGCTTGGATGCTGCGGAAGAACTACAAGATATGGAATGCCAAATTATTATTCTCACGACGTTTGCTAGGGCGGGTTATTTCGAGCGAGCGCGGAATGCAGGAGTTCGTGGATATCTGCTGAAAGATAATCCCATTGAAGAGTTGGTTAAATCGATTCATTCGATTATAGAAGGGCGCCGAATTTATGCACCGGAATTAATTGACATAGCATTTGATATGAAAGAAGAAGAGAAGAATCCATTGACTGAGAGGGAAGTTCAAGTACTTAAGTTGGTATCGGAAGGGAAGACTACGAAACAGATTGCGGCTGAACTGTTTTTATCACCCGGTACTGTCCGTAATTATGTCTCCACCATACTAGATAAACTTGGTGTTCGTAATCGTATTGAAGCGATTACGTTATTCAATGAAAAAGGCTGGTTTGAGTGAAAACTACACGGACGTACATTCATAACAAGGGAGTGAGTGATAAGTGAATAAGATTACGCAAAGTGAATGGCTTGTAAAGCTACCCTTATTACAAAGCGTGATGGAGCAGAAGGAAGTGTTATGGTGTAATCCTTCCGTCGAATTGGTAGCAGCGGGCCTGTTGAAGACCCGTTTATCAAAATTCGATATAGTTGACGCCAGTGATCGTCTGGAGAGATTCGCTCCCTATTTGGCGAAAGTCTTTCCAGATACGGATAAAGGTATCATTGAATCCCCATTAACCCCAATTCCAAAAATGAAGCAAGAACTTGAAAAAGCGTATGCTATTCATATTCCTGGAAAGCTTTTATTAAAACAGGATAATGCGTTGCCGATCTCAGGTTCAATCAAGGCGCGTGGTGGTATTTATGAAGTTTTAAAGCATGCAGAGACACTCGCGGTAAGTAGTGAGTTGCTGGATTCTACAAAAGACTACAGTCAATTCGATACTCCGAGATTCCGAGAGTTGTTTGCGAAGCACAAAATTGCCGTAGGCTCGACAGGGAATCTGGGATTGAGTATTGGTATTATGAGTGCAAAGCTTGGCTTCAATGTCACGGTGCATATGTCAGCCGATGCCAAACAGTGGAAAAAGGACTTACTGCGCTCAAAAGGTGTTCAGGTCGTGGAGTATATCGATGATTACAGTAAAGCAGTAGAAGAAGGCCGGCGTCAGGCAGAAGCTGATCCGTCTTGTCATTTTGTGGATGATGAAAACTCTACGGACTTATTCATGGGATATGCAGTGGCAGGGGAACGTGTTGCGGCACAATTGAAAGAGCAGAATATTACTGTCGATGAAGCGCACCCTCTATTCGTCTATTTACCTTGTGGTGTAGGCGGGGGACCAGGCGGTGTGGCATTCGGATTAAAATTGGCTTTAGGTGATCATGTGCATTGCTTCTTTGCAGAACCGACACACTCACCGTGTATGATGATTGGCATGATGACAGGAATGCACGACCAAGTATCGGTTGCAGATTTTGGCTTGGACAATAAAACTGCGGCTGATGGTTTAGCAGTCGGAACAGCTTCTGCATTTGTGGGAAAAACGATGGAACCATTCCTCACAGGATGCTATACGGTAGAAGATCAGACATTATTCACGCTCCTGAAAGAACTGGCGGACAGTGAAGACATCTGGCTGGAACCTTCAGCACTTGCTGGTATGACAGGACCTATACAAGTTATTAAGTCTACATTACCGTCAGCGGACTCCAAAAACGCAACGCACCTTGTGTGGGGAACGGGTGGAAATATGGTGCCTGAGGACGAAATGAAGAGTTATTATCATTATACGAGGAAATAATACACTCGACTTCCCGGGAAATCGACAAAAGATCCGCAGAGACTAATCTCTGCGGATCTTACTTTTTTAAATGGAAGATTTGGAAGCTAGGAGACATCGTTGTTCGACATTCCCGAACACAAATTTGATTTCATTACGGTTGCCCGACATTTTGTGCTACATCATGGTCTTACCGTAAGTCTTTAAAAATCTTCAATTTCAAGAGTTTTGGAACCAATAATAGACCGATAATTGTCCCACTCACCGTCGATACAAGAAAAGGGGGTAGGAAAAATAAAGCGGTTACGGTTGTGCCCATCAAAATTTTGGCATAAGGCACTGCAAACAATGGTGCTAACAAACCGGTACCAATAATCTCTCCAATACCTGCACTCCAATTCTTTTTGAAACGCTGATATAATACGCCTGCTAAAAATGCACCAATCATCCCACCAGGAAATGCGAGCAGTGAACCTGTCCCTGTCAGTATACGTACGAGTCCTGTCATAAACGCTACCACGACAGCGGCCCACGGACCCATTACGATTGCCACTACGACGTTCACAGTATGCTGTATGGGATATGCTCTGGCGATCCCAGCAGGGAATGAAACGAATGCAGAGCCGGCAACTGCAATGGCGACAAACATTGTCATAAAAATCATTTTACGTGTATTCATACGATCCCCATTCATGCCAACAAGGAGTGTATTGTTTTTGATAAATCACTTGCTGCATACTGTGGATCTTTAGCCGATGCGATAGCGGAGACCACAGCAATACCGTCTGCCCCGGCTTGGATAACAGAGCCGGTAGTAGCCAGCGTAATGCCTCCTATAGCGACGATCGGCATATCAGGGAACGCAGTATGAATTTCTTTTACTAGAGTGGTACCTACAACTGCCGAAGCATCGAGTTTGGTTGACGTCGGATAGATCGGACCTAGACCTACATAATTCGCCCCAATTGATTGTGCAATTTGTACCTCATGTGCATTGTGAGTCGAAACTCCAAGCCACTTATCCGGACCCATTCGCTGACGCACGCTGTCTGCCTGTTCATCATCTTGTCCTACATGAACCCCGTCTGCATTAATGGCCAAAGCCAAATCCACATCGTCATTGATGATGAAAGGAACACGATACACTTTGCAAAGTGCCTGACACTTTCTAGCAAAACCGAGCAAAGCCTCGCCTTCAAGTGCATTCGATCCCTTTTCACGCAACTGAAAACATGTAACACCACCGCGAAGAGCCGCTTCTACTATTGCTAACGGATCTTGATTCCCTGCATTTGGTGTGCCCATTACAAAATATAAGCCTAATGCTTTCCTCACATCCATGTTTGGCATCAGTGCATCTCCTTTTTCAGGTCACCGTACGCCCAGTGATTGGTTGGTCCGTGCCCTGAACCAATCTTTAAGCCATTTTCAATCGCTGCCTGTATGAATTGCTTCGCTTCGGCAACTGCATCCGTTAAGGAATAGCCCCTAGCTAGAAAACTCGTCAAAGCCGCTGCGAATGTGCATCCGGTTCCGTGTGTATCTTTAGTTTGAATCCAAGGTGTTGTTACAGTGAATGACTGCCCTTCTTTGTCCGCGTAATAATCCTTTGCATCCAGTACATCATTGCGGTGACCGCCTTTCATAACGACGGCTCTTGCTCCCATTTTGATAAAAGCGGCTGCAGCTTGCCGAATGTCTTCGTCTGTTTGTATTTTCATTCCGGTTAGCACTTCCGCTTCAGGAATATTTGGAGTCACAACGGTAGCCAGCGGTAGTAAATGTTCTTTTAATGCTTCAATCGCCTGTTGTTGCAATAAAGCCTGTCCTCCCTTTGCAATCATGACAGGGTCAATGACTAAAGGAAACGGAGGATATTCTTTTAATAGCGTTGCTACTTCCGTAATGATTTCTGACGAAAACAACATCCCGGTTTTACATGCTTTCACATCAAAGTCATCAAGTACTGCACGTATTTGTGCTATTACTCCGTCTGTCTGTATTGGATAAACACTGTGAACGCCGTGTGTGTTCTGAGCCGTCACTGCGGTTATGGCAGATGTGCCGTATACACCTAGCTCCTGAAACGTCTTTAAGTCGGCCTGAATTCCTGCGCCTCCTCCGCTATCTGAACCGGCAATGGTCAATGCTACTTGTACTGTCAATTGAAAAACCTCCTGTCTAGTATACTGAAATTTTTTTCCGTTCGTTATCCAATGTATGTAAAGTATTTAAGAAGTTCACAGCAAAGTCGCCAGGACCACGTGATACTTTTGCTGTTTGTTCACCAGCCCGTTTATAAAATGAAAGGGCATCCGCTACGGCCTCCAAAGGATGTTCCATTCCTACAGAGAGAAAAGCACCCGTTACAGAACTGAGTAAACAACCCGTGCCGGTTATGGTAGTCATCATCGGGTGGCCGCCTGTAATGGATAATGTGGAATGGCCATCCGTAACTACATCAACTTCGCCTGAAACCGCGACGAGACAGTTGTGCTTAAGAGCAGTCTTTTTCGCCATACTTTCTATGTCGGCAGAACCTTCTCCTGCGTCGACACCCTTAGCGGCCCATGGAACATCTGCAATCGCAGCAAGTTCCCCTGTATTACAGCGGATCAGTGTGATATCTACCTCGTCCAGTACTTTTAGGACACTAGCTTTACGAAAAGCCGTAGCACCTGCACCCACTGGATCTAGTACTACAGGTTTCCCTTCTGTGCGGGCGCTTTTTCCTGCCAAAATCATTGCATCTACTGTTTGTTGCTTCAATGTACCAATATTTAAAATACTGCAAGCGGCAATTCTTGCTATGTCTTCTGCCTCCTCCACTGCATCCGCCATAACGGGAGAAGCGCCTATTGCAAGTAACCCATTTGCCTGGAAATTCGCGACTACAAAGTTTGTCATGCAATGAACGAGCGGTTGCTTTTTACGAAGTTCTTGAATAAGCTGCATGTTTCTTTTCCTCCTTAAAAAGGTATATATACAAAAAGCCCATGCAAAGATGGGCGGTTGGGTATGAAAACTACCCACTTTCCTCCGCTAGTATGGACTAGATCAGGTTCAAAGGGTTTGCGTAATTGCATCTCAGCCGAAAGAAGGCGCCCCTAGTGGTGGCTATGTATTAGACAGGATGATTATATCATATACATGAAAAAGGTTAAAATTTTACTGGCATTATAGGATCAAAGTAATTGAAAATGAGTGATTGTGCATAGACGAAAAGGTATAACGATATGCTGAATGTTACATAATTATCTGAAGGCGTATAACTGTTTCAGATGAAATAGATAAAAGGGAGCAGATCGCAAATGGAAAAATTATTCGAAATTCAACAGATGAATCATACATTGGATGATATATCATTCACGTGGAGTGACACAGGTGGTTATTACCGTGTTTATAAAAATGACCGACAAGTATATGAAGGAACGGCTCCGAAGTTTACGGATGGGGAGCTAGATCGGTCATATCCTTTACAATATACAGTGGAACGAGTGGAGGAAGGGCAGGTTCGAGATGTAATTGTTATTCAGACATCACCGCTGACAGAAGTTCAGGAAGATGAACATCCTTTACAACGCTTGGTGATCACAACGATTGCCGCCCCATCACAAATTGCTCTGTCATGGGAGTGGATTAAGGAT
Organism: Sporosarcina sp. P34; assembly: GCF_002743375.1. GTDB lineage: Bacteria > Bacillota > Bacilli > Bacillales_A > Planococcaceae > Sporosarcina. Next base: position 277,148 of record NZ_PDZC01000002.1, on the reverse strand, counting down.
GTAGAGAAGTTTGATGTTTACCGTAATGGACAATACATCGAGACGATTTCTGATAATCGTTTTATTGATCGCGAGACAAGTTCTTCTGAGGCGGTTGTATATAGTATCGTGGCAACGCGCCCATTAATTGATAGCAATCAGAAAATGAATGTCAGTAAATCAATCGCATCAAAAGTGTTTGAAGTGATCATGCCTACGGATCCTACTAATAAACCAACAGAAGAAGTCTATACATTTTCCGTGCGAGTAAAGCAACGTGATCGATTACTCATTCCAGTGGCTGACAGGAAAAAGTTTAATGAAGTGAAGCAATGGAAGTTTCGCTACACGACTTTTTTAAAGGAAGATATTATAAAAAACCCGAATCTTTTTTCGCCGATTCCATACTTTACAGGAGATGATCGGGACTTCAACCCAGAAGGAAAAAGCTTCCGCACCCGTGTAGATATAGAAGGAGAGTTTATAGGTGAAGACAGCCATCTGCGGTTTACGAAAGCAACGGGGCCGTCAATTGGCTTAAATACTATGAAACGGTATAAACGCCATGCCCATGCTTCTGTAGAGGGGATAGAAATTGATCGGTTAGAGGGGAAACCGAAAGAAGTTCATTTTACAATTACTCATGATGTAGGCAATCCATTAACCGCTTCACCATCTATTCACTATGAAGTGAAAGCTCATTTGGATCAGCAAGGTAACTTAGATCTGGTTGGCTATCATAATGATGCGCCTCATCATGAAATTTATTTAGCGCTTGATGGCGAGAACTGGCGCACTGTACATCGTACTGAAAGTGAAGGATTGGCGTATTTGACGGGTGTGCTAGGAGATAATTATTGGCGCTATGTGACATGTAATTAATAACGAACCGCCGCAATCCACAAAGGATTGCGGCGGTTCGTTTAACTATACCTTACTAATTGATCGTATCTTGAAAACTCCTCCGTTCTGAATTTAGCTTTCTGACGTGGACGTTCAACTTCTTAATTGACTCTGCTGTCAGTTCAATTTTTCCGTCTGCTCATGTATTTTCCATGTCTCTAATTTTTCACTTATTTCTTTTATATTTTATCTATAGGCTACAAAACTTCGGGTCAATCAATCTATTACTCGAAAACAAGTCGCCGAAGTGCTATTTCGTTGGTTCGAACTTTATAAGCTTGGAACTTCAAAATCTTTTTCATTGATTTATAGTAATGTTTTGTTGAAAGCGCTTACCAAATGGTTTAAAATAAAAGATAGCTTATGAAAGCGCACACATCAGGCATAATGTGAAACTATGTTTCGTATAATAGCTTTGCGTGCATAACGATTGCGCTGGGATACAAGCAAAATAATGGGAACGGGGAGTGTGACGCAGTATGGTACAAGCTTCAGAAAATCTAGTTTATGCAAATCCGAATACACAAGGTTCAAAGGTTCAGTTCAAAGAACGCTATGATAATTTCATCGGTGGCAAGTGGACGGCACCAGTAAAAGGCCAGTATTTCGATAATTCCACGCCAGTTACAGGTAAGGTATTTACCCAAGTGGCGAGATCTACGGAAGAAGACATTGAACTGGCTCTGGATGCAGCTCATGCAGCAAAAGATGCATGGGGAAAGACATCGGTCACTGAACGTTCTAATATTTTGTTGAAGATAGCGGATCGTATTGAAGAGAACTTGGAAATGCTAGCTGTAGCTGAAACGTGGGATAACGGAAAAGCTATCCGTGAAACATTGAATGCTGATCTTCCGCTTGCAGTGGATCATTTTAGATACTTTGCTTCTGCAATACGTGCGCAAGAAGGCGGAGTTAGTCAAATTGACAACGATACAGTAGCCTACCATTTCCATGAGCCGTTAGGAGTCGTTGGGCAAATTATTCCCTGGAACTTCCCGCTTCTGATGGCGGTATGGAAACTTGCTCCGGCATTGGCTGCAGGAAACTGTATCGTATTAAAACCGGCTGAGCAAACACCTGCCTCCATTTTGGTATTGGTTGAATTAATCGAAGACTTACTACCAGCAGGTGTTCTGAATGTAGTCAACGGTTTCGGGCTAGAAGCAGGAAAACCACTAGCATCCAATCCGCGCATCAATAAAGTTGCCTTTACGGGGGAGACGACAACAGGTCGTCTAATTATGCAGTACGCTTCTCAAAACTTGATTCCGGTTACACTGGAACTGGGCGGAAAATCTCCGAATATTTTCTTTGAGGATGTCATGGCGCAAGACGATGCATTCCTTGATAAGGCAGTTGAAGGTTTTGTTATGTTTGCATTGAACCAAGGTGAGGTCTGTACATGTCCGTCCCGTGCATTGATTCAGGAATCCATTTATGACAAATTCATGGAACGCGCACTTGAGCGTGTTAAAGCGATCAAAATAGGAAATCCATTGGATCCAACGGTCATGATGGGTGCTCAGGCATCCACTGAACAACTAGAGAAAATTCTTTCTTACTTAGACATTGGAAAACAAGAAGGCGCGGAATGTTTGACGGGCGGTGAGCAAAATAAACTTGAAGGTGATCTTGCAGAGGGGTATTATGTGCAGCCGACTGTATTTAAAGGACATAATAAAATGAGGATCTTCCAAGAAGAAATCTTTGGTCCTGTAGTAGCGGTTACGACATTCAAAGATAAAGAAGAAGCACTGGAAATAGCGAATGACACATTGTATGGACTAGGTTCAGGTGTATGGACGCGCGATATGAATACAGCGTATCGTTTCGGTCGTGGTATTCAGGCAGGACGTGTATGGACAAACTGCTATCACGCGTATCCGGCACACGCTGCATTTGGTGGCTACAAAGCATCAGGAATCGGACGTGAAAACCACTTGCAAATGCTGGCACATTATCAGCAGACGAAGAACATGCTAGTTAGCTACGACGAAAGCAAACTAGGATTCTTTTGATTGAATCTATCTGGAGGATCCGAAGTGAATGGAGGAATTCCTATGCCAGATCGAGTAGTCGCAACAGAAGATGCGTTGGCCCTTATAGAATTGTTAAAAGATAAGCACGGCCCTTTGATGTTTCACCAGTCTGGCGGTTGCTGTGATGGATCTTCTCCGATGTGTTACGAAGATGGAGACTTGATTATAGGTAATCAAGATATCTTGCTTGGGCATATTGGCGGCATGCCATTCTATATGATGAAAAGCCAGTTTGAATACTGGAAGCATACACAACTGATTATTGATGTAGTCGACGGACGTGGAGGGATGTTTTCGCTTGAAGGGGTAGAAGGCAAACGTTTCTTAACTAGATCCCGTGCTTTCACCGACGGGGAGTATAAGGAATTAACTTCATAAAAAAGCCTTCCGAAGAATAGGAAGGCTAGGACTGAAAGCAACTCTCATCACATGAGACCTTGCTTTCAGTTTTTTATTTACTGTATTTGATTTCTATCATGCCAGAAAACGTTGGCGATCCTCGGGCGAAGGCAACATGCAGGATAACTCCTTCTTACCGAACCATTTATATCGATTTTTTGCAATATAGTCATAGACGACGTCGCGGATTGCTGGCGGAATGACTACGAATAAAAATGCCAAGTGCCATAAACCATCCAATTTTTTGGCGATACGTAAAGCTGCGCCTGACTTTGTATAGGCTTTACCGTTTTCAATCAATACTAAGCTATCTACGTCATCAGAAATTTGGTAGTCTTTCCGAAGTTTTCTACCTACATCGTCTTGTAACGAAGCAAATGAAAAGTGTTTGTACGGGTCACGTTTAATGATAAATTGAACGCTTGCATCACAGAAGTTACATTCGCCATCAAATAGTATAATTCTATCTCGTTTCATAGTTACTCTCTCCTTCGAAAATAGATGATATCGTACTATACCCACATAGCTTTGACTTCACTCATGCGCAGTAAACAGAATAGTGTGAATTTGTTGGCGTGTAGTATATAATAAAAGATAATAAGCTCGCCTTGTCTTGTGCATCATATAAAAAAGAAGGAGTGAAAAAGTATGGAGCGTCAATACATCCATCCAGCTGAGCTGGAGTTGCGTCGTGACTCTGACTTTTTACGTTCTGAGAATATGGTAGGCGAAGGTGCTCCGGTTCATGGCGCGTTAAATGAATGTAAATTTATTGTGAAGAAGCTGGAATTAATAGAGAATAGTCTAGGTTATGAGAAGCCTTCTACACCTAGAAGCTGTGAATTATAAATAGCTTATTCAAAATATAGCAATGACCTTTATCTCTATTGATAAAGGTCATTGCTATTTATTTTTCACTATACTATGGCGGCAGCCCGTAACAAACTTGTTGGCTCGCATGTAATAAGGTATAAGGAGGTGGAGAAATGAACCAAGGACATTGTGGAATGTCAGGCGGACATGGTCAGCAGGGATGGGGACACCATCAGCATCATCAAGGAATGCATGGCCATCAAGGTTTTCAACCCGTTTTTTGCCCGCCACAATATCGCTTTAACGATTGCTTCACTAAACAGGAAATGCCATTTATTCATCCGATCGTGAATGTGAATCGACACCACGTAGTCGGCGTGCCACAGCACTACTACACAGAAACTACGGAAAACGTTATGGGCTCTACTATCATGCCAGGAAGAGGACCAGGCTATGGACCAGGATTTGGACCAGGATCTGGAGGTATGTGGGGTGGCGGAGGTTGTCACCGCCGTAGAAGATGCCGCTGATCATTTTTTAATATGAAGAATCCGCCATCTCTAGTATTTCAGAGATGGCGGATTGTTTTATTTCCTCAAGCGCCAGACTCTCGGGACGTTTCAGAACTACCAAAAAGGCAAAGAGCGCCTTTGTGGTATTTCCTCCAACGCCTGTCGAGTCTAAATGGCGCTTTCAGCATTAGGGTTATGCGTTAAAGTATCTTGCGTCGGGATGGGCGAAGACGATGGCGGATACGGATGCTTCTGGTTCCATCATGAATTCTTCTGTTAGTACGACGCCGTGGTCTTCCGGTTTGATGAGGCGGAAGAGTTTAGCTTGATCTTCTAGATTTGGACAAGCCGGGTAGCCGAATGAGAAACGTTGGCCTTGGTATTTGGCCGCGAAACGTTCGAGCATTGTAAAGTCTGTCGGATCAGGGAATCCCCATTGGTCACGTATTTCTTGGTGAATCCGTTCAGCGAAGCCTTCTGCCAACTCCAACGCAGTCGCTTGGAACGCATGGCTTTCAAGGAATTTGCCTTCTTCCTTCAGTTTGTTTGCATAATCACGGACCCCTTTACCAGCAGTCACTTGCATGAATGCAACGTAATCCATTTCACCACTTTGCACTGTTTTCAAGTAATCAGCCAAGCACAGGAAAGGCTCTTTTTCTTGACGGGGGAACGTAAATCGTTCAATTTCAGTTTTTGAATCTTCCGGATCATAAATGATCACGTCATCCCCGTCTGCCTGAGCGGGGAAGAATTGATAGATACCGGAAGCTTTCATCTTGTCGGACTTCAAGAACTCCGTTACCATTTCATGAAGTTGTACTGCGCGTTCTTCTTTTCTTTCAAGCATTTTATCGACATTTCCTCGTAGACCTAAGTGGTGACCGATAAGTGTACGCATATTTACGTAAGGATGTAAGTGGGCAACCGAGTAATCTTTCACGACCCGTCTACGTAAATCGGTTGGTGTGAATACAGGAACGTCAGTGCGTACCGTTTTCACAGGACGTGGCTTCACTGCAACTGCTGTCGTGCCTCGACTTGCTTTAATCGCATCATTGGTTTCGCGTTTCTCGATACTTTCTGCTAATTCTTCGAGTAACGCCCCTTTGTCATTACTTTGTAGACGGTTTGCTAAGTCGAGACCTTGCATCGCATCTTTTGCAAAAATAACCGGGCCATCGTACTCAGGTGCGATTTTCGTTTCAGTAAAGCGCCTTGTTAATGCGGCTCCACCTACCATTACTGGCGTGTCGATTCCTGCTGCCTTAAAGTCCTGTGCTGTCAACACCATTTGCTGGGCAGACTTTACGAGAAGTCCAGATAGTCCTACAATGTCTGGTTTTTCTTTACGAATTACTTCGATTAATGTAGCTGGCGTAACTTTAATACCAATATCTATTACTTTAAATCCGTTATTACTTAAGATGATTTCCACGAGGTTTTTTCCGATATCATGTACGTCACCTTTGACTGTTGCCAGAATGATCTTGCCTTTCCCGCTATCGTCTTCTTTCTTTTCCATGAACTGTTCAAGGTATGAAACAGAAGCTTTCATGACTTCAGCACTTTGAAGAACTTCCGCTACGATCAGCTGGTTGTCATTGAATAGACGCCCAACTTCAGCCATTCCTTTCATCAAAGGACCATTGATGATATCAAGTGGTGTGTCGTATGTCTTTAAAGCCGTTTCCAAATCAGGAATTAAGCCTTCCTTTGTACCCTCCACTACATAGTACGCAAGACGATCAGGCACAGTTTTTGGAATATCGTCTTCTGATTTCTCTTTTTTCTTACCACGATAGAAGTCCGTAAACTCCGCTAATGTTTCATCTGTAGTGTTAAACAGTAATTCGTTCGCCAGTTTAATTTCTACTTCTGGAATCGAAGCAAAGCGCTCAAGTTTCTCCGTATTTACAATTGCATAATCCAGACCTGCTTGTGTGCAGTGATACAAGTACACGGCATTCAACACTTCACGGCCAACAGGGGGCAACCCGAAGGATACGTTACTGACACCGAGAGTCGTTAAAGTGCGCGGAAGTTTTTCTTTGATTAATCGAATTCCTTCAATTGTTTCTACTGCCGATCCAATGTATTGTGCGTCACCTGTACCAACAGGGAAGACGAGTGGATCAAAAATAATATCTTCCGGTGGGATCTCCCATTTATTAACGAGTAAATCATAAGAACGCAACGCAACTTCTAGCTTACGTTCTCTCGTCACTGCCATTCCGGTTTCATCAATCGTTCCTACAACTACGGCCGCTCCATATTTTTTTACTAAAGGAAGTACGGCATCAAAGCGTTCTTCACCATCTTCTAAGTTAATAGAGTTGATGATTGCTTTACCCTGCGAGAATTTCAAGGCCTCTGCAATGACGTTTTCGTCTGTAGAGTCGATGACTAGAGGAACTTTGACTTTTTTTACGACTTCTTTCATGAAGCGAGTCATATCGTATAATTCATCACGGTCAGGGTTCGCAAGACAAATATCCAATACATGCGCACCACGTTTTACTTGTGCCCGTGCGATTTCTGCAGCTTCCTCAAACTTTTCTTCTATAATTAGTTGTTTGAATTTACGTGAACCGATAACGTTTGTACGTTCCCCGATTAATAATGGACGTAATGTATCATCGTAGAGCAAAGGTTCAATCCCTGAAATGGCATGACCATGAGGATTTTCTGGCATCTTGCGTGGAGCCTTGTCTTTAACTACCTCACGAATTGCGCGAATATGATCAGGCGTTGTACCGCAGCAACCGCCAACCATGTTCAACCAACCTTTTTCAGCGAAGCCTTCCAGCTTTTTCGATAATGATTCAGGAGATTCATGATAATGTCCTTCTTCATCCGGCAATCCGGCATTTGGATAACAGGTTACGTAGCTAGTCGCCAATTCGGACAATGAACGCAAATGGTCAGTCATGAATTCAGGACCTGTTGCACAGTTTAAACCGACCGAAAGTGGGTGGACGTGTTCAATGGAAATATAGAAGGCTTCAATACTTTGTCCAGCAAGCGTTGTACCCATCGGTTCAATCGTACCTGAAATCATGATAGGAATTTCGCGTCCAAGCTCTTCAAACGCCTTCTTAATACCAATTGTTCCAGCTTTCACATTCAGCATATCCTGACTTGTTTCCATCAGTATCAAATCGCTGCCTGCTTCTATAAGCGCTCTTGCCTGTACATAGAAATCATTAGATAGTTCATCGAACGTAATACCGCCCGTTACAGAAAGCGTCTTTGTCGTGGGCCCGATCGCGCCCGCGACAAAACGTGGCCATTCTGGTGTGGAAAACTTCGCTGCACTCTTTTTCGCAATTTCTACAGACTTTGCATTAATTTCAACTGCACGATGACCAAGTGAAAATTCATCCAATACAAGGGGAGTACCGCCAAATGTATTCGTACAAATGATATCAGCACCGGCTTCTAAATATTCATCGTGAATCTTCTCCAAAACATCAGGGCGTAACACACTCATGTATTCATTACATCCATCGTATTCTTCTCCGCCGAAGTCTTCCGTTGAGAAATCTTCCGCTTGCAGCATCGTCCCCATCGCACCATCAATGATAAGGATTCTTTTTTCTAGTTGTTCTTCAATGGGATGTCTCTGCATGTGTTAATTCCCTCTCCTTCTGCTGGTCTATTTTCTTAATATATTCATGTAACTCTAATGTCATATCGTAACGTAGGAACGGTGTGATGAGGTACAGTCCATTAAAATACTGAGCCGCTGTATCTATCAATTCTTTTGCAATTTCAAGCCCTGTTTCAGTTGATTTTTCACGGTCATCTCCGCATTCACGCATTCTTTCCAACACATCTTCCGAAAGCTTGATACCCGGTACCTCGTGATGCAGGAACTCTGCATTTCGTATATTCGTCAATGGCATGATCCCAATAAAGATCGGTGTATCCAGGTGTTTTGTTGCTTCGTATACATCAATAATCTTTTCTTTCGTGTAAACTGGCTGAGTGATGAAATAGTCCGCACCCGCTTCAATCTTCTTCTCGAGCCGTTGTACAGCACGATCGATGACGCGGACGTTCGGATTGAAAGCTGCTGAAATAGAGAAGCTGGCTTTCTTGCGCAACGGCTTACCGGAGAATGAAATTCCTTCATTCAATTTCTTAATTAACTGTAATAACTCCATGCTAGATACATCGTAGACGCTTGTAGCACCGGGGAAGTCCCCAACCTTTGTCGGGTCGCCTGTCACAGCTAGGATATCGTGAATGCCTAATGCATCAAGCCCCATCAAATGCGATTGCAAGCCAATGAGATTGTGATCGCGACACGTTAAATGTACAAGCGGGCGGATATTATGTTGCATCTTGACGATCGAGCCCATCGCCATGTTGCTGATGCGTGGAGAAGCAAGTGAATTATCTGCCATGGTTATAGCGTCAACTCCCGCGTCATATAACAAATTTGCACCTTTGATATAATCTTCTGTTTCCAAGTGGCGCGGTGTATCTAGTTCTACTATTACTGTACGCTCTGTTTTTGCTTTTTCGTGAAGAGGTTGATGTTTTGCAGGTTCCGCTTCATGAATCACGATGGGTTTCGCTGGTTGTACGATCTTTTCTGTGATGGGTGTCAGTCGCGCTAACTGTGTTTTCGCAGCTTTAATATGCTTAGGTGTTGTCCCGCAACATCCTCCAATCAATCGAACACCTTGATCACGAAGTAATACAGCAGCGCGTCCAAAGTATTCTGCTTCTGATTCATAAACAATACGTCCATCTTCTACATCTAAGAGACTGGCGTTTGGATATGCGGATAAAAATGCTTTCTCTGGTAGTGTCACATTATCGAATGCTTGAATCGTGTGGTAAGGACCTAATCGACAGTTAACGCCTACGATATCCGCTCCGAGCGACTCTAGCTGATGAAGTGCATCGTTTAATGAAAGTCCGTTCTGTAAGACGCCGGGGTCATGCATAGAAACTTGTGCAATCAATGGAACATCCGTGATTTTCTTTAATGTTGTAACTACGGATGATAGCTCTTCGAAGTCATAATACGTCTCTAATAGAAGACCGTCAGGATCACCTGTTAATAATGCATTGGCTTGTTCAAGTACGACTTTTTCAATTTCATCCAGTGTCGCATCGCTTTTACGTATACCTCGCAAGCCGCCTATTGTTCCAAGTACAAATTGCCCCCCAGGCGCAGCTGCACGTTTGGCAATTTGAATGGCTGCTTTATTGAAATCCGTGACATGACTTTCTAAGCCGTAGCGAGCTAATTTGATTGCGTTCGCACTGTAAGTGTTTGTCTGGATTATATCTGCACCAGCTGAGATGTAGTCTTGATGAATTTGCTCTATAATTTCAGGCTTTTCTATATTTAGTTCTTCATAACAGTAATCAATTCCGTAAGAATATAAAATCGTCCCCATTGCACCATCTGCCGTTAGGACATTTGTTTGTAGTTTCTCGAGCAATGACATAAATCCATCTCCCCTTTAGCTTGTTTAATCAAAAAAAGCCTTCAAGTATATTAGAAGGCTTTGTAATCTCAATGACTAGTTCCCTCTCATCTTTTCAGAGTGTCAATTTGACAGTCTGCTGGAAGTAGCACCTTGCCCAAATGGCTGGTTGCTGAAGCGTCGACGGGCCAGTCCCTCGGCTTCTCTTGATAAGATATGTTTCTTATTCAATTATTTAGATTATTCTAACCACATCATAGCGGCTTTGTTGGCTATCGTCAAGTGTCCGTTTGGTGAAGTTCAAAGCGTGGAGTTAGTGCATAGAGAAATTACGGTGTATATGCTAAAATTAATGAAATAACTTGAAAAGGTGAGAAATTATGCGTTTCTTTAAATACTCATTTCCAATCGCTGTTCTTGTAGGTACACTTGCTTGGATTATGATAGGTAACAGTTACGAAGAAGTTGCTTATGATATGCGTGTGTATATTACAATTGGGGCTGCTATATTCAGTGGTTTACTCTCAAGTGTTTTGTTTCGCAAAGAAAAGGAAGAACAGATCGATGAGAAAAAGTAGACTGTCAGCTTTATGCTGCAGTCTTTTTTTGTCTGTTTTTATAAGTTAACCAAGAAATAAATTGTGTTGACATGCAATGGGTTAACCGATATTATTTATGAGGTAACCAATTTAAAAAGAGGTGTCGTAATGACAATAGCAGCAGAGAGAAGACCGGGAAGTAGATTCAGTGCACTAACTATTGTATATAGCGGGATGTTCGCAGCGTTAATGATGATTGGAGCGAATATTACATCCTTCGTACCGTTTTTAGTAGTTGGTGGAGTACCCATCACATTACAAACATTTTTCGCTATCTTATCAGGGCTATTACTTGGTAGTCGTCTAGGTGCATTATCGATGACCGTCTATATGTTAATAGGACTAGCAGGAGCACCAGTCTTCGCTAAATTTTCAGGAGGCTTCGGTCAGATCTTGAGTCCAACATTTGGATTTATTCTCACGTTTATTCTGATCTCTTATGTAGCTGGAAAGATTGTTGAGCGAAAGCATACTATGTCTGCATTTATTATCGCAGCATTTATCGCTACAGCAATCAACTATATACTAGGTACAACTTGGATGTATTTTGCGTACAAGATGTGGGCTGCTGCACCCGACGTGTTTACCTACAAGATTGCTTGGCTGTGGATGATGCCGCCACTACCGAAAGATTTAATTCTAGCTGTACTGTCAGGCATATTCGCATTTAGAATATCAAAACACTTGAAAGTGAGGCGGACATTATAATGAACTATCAAAGGCTGGCTACTCAAGTACTCGAAGGCCATGTGCTAACTGATGAGGAATCACTCGCAATATTGAATAGCCCAGATGAGGATTTACTATTATTACTGCACGCGACATACTCGATCCGATCACATTACTTCGGCAATAAAGTAAAGTTAAATATGATCATCAATACGAAATCGGGGCTATGTCCAGAAAACTGTGGATATTGCGCACAATCCATTATTTCAAAAGCACCTGTTGAAAAGTATGCAATGATGAAATCGGAAGAAATACTAGAAGGTGCGGAACGTGCCGCTGCTAATAATGCGGGCACCTATTGCATCGTAGCAAGTGGGCGAGGACCGCGTGACAGTGAGTTGGACATCGTGATTGATTCTGTTAAACAGATTAAAGAGAAGCACAAGAACATGACGGTATGTGCTTGTTTAGGTATTTTGAAGCCGGGACAAGCAACACGTTTGAAAGAGGCAGGAGTAGATCGCTATAACCATAACTTGAACACATCTGCAGAACATCACGAGAATATAACAACGTCGCATACATACGATGATCGTGTAAATACTGTAGGACTTGCCAAAGAAGCGGGCATCTCTCCATGTTCAGGCGTTATCGTCGGCATGCGTGAAACAAAACAAGATATCATATCCATGGCGCGTAGCCTACGTGAATTGGACGCAGACTCGATACCTGTAAACTTCTTGCACGCAGTGGATGGAACCCCGTTGGAAGGAACATCAGAACTGGATCCACGTTACTGCTTAAAGGTCTTGTGCCTATTCCGTTACATTAATCCTAGCAAGGAAATTCGCATCTCGGGTGGACGTGAAGTGAATCTTAGAAGCCTACAACCCCTAGGCCTCTACGCTGCGAACTCCATCTTTATCGGTGATTACCTCACAACATCTGGTCAAGAAAACGATCAAGATCAAAAAATGTTGGAAGATATGGGCTTCGAAGTTGACCTGGAACCTTTGAAAAAAGAACCCGTCACTTTGTAAATAGAAAAGAAGAAAATATTAGTATACGCCGTGACTGAAGACAATCCACTATAAGGATCTGTTCTTCAGTCTTTTCTTATTTAGTTAGAATTCCGTTTAGGGAGGTTACAATAGTGCACCGTAAGTGTAAAGCACCCGTCTAGAATGTTAGTAAACGGTGCCAAACTATCCACTTTATTTTTTGTCTCATTACTAATTGAATAATCAATAGCCAGATGTGACAACCTAGCAATAGGTTTTCTTTCAACGTAATAAGGTATACATATAAACAAATGAATTGCATCCCACCTAATTTTTACGATATAATTAAGTCAAAGATAGTCAAAGTCAACTAGGAGATTGAGTGAAGCGAGGTGACGAGATGCGTAATATTTCTGACATTATAGAAGGGTATTTGAAGTCGATTATAGAAGAGGAAGATAGTGCTTCTATTGAAATCAAAAGAAATGAGATTGCCGAGAAATTCCAATGCGTACCATCACAGATCAACTACGTAATCAAAACCCGGTTTACGGTCGAAAGAGGCTATGCCGTGGAGTCTAAGCGAGGGGGCGGGGGCTACATCCGAATTTATAGAGTACGTACCAACTCCCGAAAGGACTTACTTGAACAAGCGTTGGAGATTTTGGAGAGTGAAGCGTCTTCTACAATGGCGGAAGATGTCATCATCCGTTTAATTGAAGAAGAAGTCATTACAGAACGTGAAGCAAAGCTGATGCTTGCTGCGGTGAGTCGCGCTACTCTGCGTTATATGTTGCCTGAGCGGGATGCGTTACGTTCGCGTATTCTTCGCGCCATGTTAGTTACGTTAATTTATGAAGAGATAGAATGAGGTGAATCTCCATGCTTTGTGAAAACTGTAAAGAACGACCGGCTACTGTAGTGTTTAAACAGGAAACTTTAAATAATGCAACAGAGCGCCATTTATGTGATAAATGTGCATTTTACTCACAAACATTTACTTTCAGTCCAGACCAGGAGCCGTTATCCATTCAACAATTTTTAGCACACTGGTTGGGCGGTTCAGAATTATTTTCAGAACAAAAAGTTGATGAAAGATTACCAGATGGTCCGAAATGTCCAAATTGCGATTTGTCTTTTCATCGTTTCCTGGATATCGGAAAGTTTGGCTGTGCTGTATGTTACGAAGCATTCAGCGGACAACTGCCAAGGTTGTTTGCCAAATTGCATAATGGACATACCCAACACCGTGGAAAGATTCCGGTTTCACTTAATGAACGCTTTGCTTTGAAGAGAAAACTTGAAGATATCCGCACGAAAATGCAGCAAGCCGTAGAAAATGAACATTTTGAAGAGGCGGCAACTTTGCGTGATGAGGCGAACCAGTTGAAACAGCAACTGTCAGACGGGGGTGATGATCGACATGTCATTTGAAAAATTCCTCAAACAAGAACTGACAGGTTGGATGGTGGCGGAAGGTGAGCACGCTGACATTGTTTTATCCACAAGAATCAGGTTAGCTCGTAACTTGCAAGATTATCTATTTCCGATTAGTGCTTCACAGGAAGACGCAAACCGCGTGAGCGAAGCGTTAAATCAAGCAGTCAAGACGATGCAGAATCACCATTTCACAGGCACAGCAATGAAAGATTTGTCACCACTTGAAAGACAAATCTTAGTTGAGAAACATTTGGTCAGTCCACAGTTGATCAACCCTGAAAAACATGGGTCGGTTTTGCTTTCAGAAGACGAAACGATCAGTATTATGGTGAATGAAGAAGATCATATTCGCATTCAATGTATATATCCTGGTTTTCAAATAGACCAGGCATATGAACAGGCTGATCGAGTGGATAGCGAACTGGAAGTGAATTTGAACTATGCTTTCGATGAAACATTCGGCTATTTGACAAGTTGTCCATCCAACACAGGTACAGGAATGCGCGCGTCTGTCATGATGCATTTACCTGCGTTGACGATCACTAAGCAAATCGAGCGAATTATTCCCGCGATATCTAGACTTGGAATGGTCGTACGTGGAAGTTACGGGGAGGGCAGTGAAGCACTCGGCAATATTTATCAAGTGTCCAATCAAATCACACTCGGCAAATCAGAAGAAGAAATCTTCAAAGACTTGGAAAGTATTTCAAAGCGCTTGATTGCGCATGAAAAGAAATCACGTGAATTATTATTGGCTAAATCGGAAGTTCACTTAGAGAATAGGTTATTTAGGGCACTCGGTACCCTGACCTATTCGCGAATATTACCTTCAGCGGAAGCGGCAAAATGTTTGTCTGACGTTCGTTTGGGTATTGATTTAGGTATCATAGAAAATATTGATATGACCATTTTGAATGAATTGATGATTTTCATGCAGCCAGGTTTTCTTCAGCAATACGCAGAGACGGAACTAACATCTGAGGAACGAGATATCCTTCGTGCGCAATTATTCCGAGATCGGCTAGGTGTAGTGCGGTCTGCTGAACAAAAAAAAGACAGTGATCCGTCATGAGCATAGTTTTTGCAAGAAAGTCTAATAGCATTTATAATTAATCAAAGATAGTCAAAGTCAATATGCGAATTAGGTTGTATCGCAAACTGACGTGAATATATATAGTTATAGGAAACAAGGCAAGGATGCGTTATTTTGCATAACATAGAATATAGTCCACTGATGAAGGAAGAGGGGAATGGATATGATGTTTAATCGATTTACACAACGTGCACAAAAAGTTTTACAACTGGCTCAAGAAGAGGCTATTCGTTTAAAACATGAATCTATTGGTACTGAGCATATTCTACTCGGATTGATTCGAGAAGGTGGCGGCATCGCAGCAAAAGCTCTTGAAGCAATTAGCGTGAGTGCAGATACTATTGAGCGAGAAGTAGAAATTCTAGTAGGTGTAGGCTCTAAAGATGTAGGTCCGATCGTTCATTATACTCCACGCGCAAAACGTGTCATCGAATTATCCGTGGATGAGTCTCGTAAATTAGGACATTCTTATATTGGTACCGAGCATATTTTATTGGCTTTGATTCGAGAAGGAGAAGGCGTGGCAGCGCGCGTTCTGAATAATGCGGGTGTTAGCTTGAATAAAGCACGCCAGCAAGTACTTCAATTGCTTGGTAATGATGAAAGCTCAGTTGGGAACCCAGCAAATTCTGCATCAGCGGCAACACCAACATTAGATGGCTTAGCGCGTGATTTAACTGAGATCGCACGTGAAGGTACATTAGATCCTGTTATTGGACGAAGCAAAGAAATCACACGTGTTATTGAAGTATTGGCACGCCGAACAAAAAACAACCCCGTGCTGATTGGGGAACCAGGTGTAGGTAAAACAGCGATTGCGGAAGGTTTGGCGCAGCAAGTCGTAAGTAATGAAGTACCTGAAATTTTGCGTGACAAACGCGTGATGACGCTGGATATGGGGACAGTCGTTGCGGGCACGAAATACCGCGGTGAGTTTGAAGATAGAATGAAGAAAGTAATGGAAGAAATTCGTCAAGCAGGTAACATCATTTTATTCATCGATGAATTACACACGTTAATCGGTGCAGGTGGAGCAGAAGGGGCTATTGATGCCTCCAACATCTTGAAGCCATCACTTGCACGTGGCGAACTACAATGTATCGGTGCTACAACACTTGACGAATACCGTAAATATATTGAAAAAGATGCAGCACTTGAACGACGTTTCCAACCGATCCAAGTCGATGAGCCAACTGTAGACGAAACAATTCAGATTATTAAAGGCTTGCGTGACCGTTACGAAGCGCATCACCGAGTAAAGATTACCGATGAAGCAGTTGAAGCAGCGGCGATGATGTCTGATCGTTATATCTCGGATCGCTTCTTACCAGATAAAGCGATTGACCTAATTGACGAAGCAGGGTCGAAAGTACGCTTGCGTTCGTATACAACTCCTCCTAATTTGAAGGAGCTCGAGGTGAAGCTTGAAGCAATCCGTTCCGAGAAGAATGCAGCCGTTCAAAGCCAAGAGTTTGAGAAGGCCGCTTCTTATCGTGATAAAGAGCAGAAAATGAAGGAAGAATTGGAAACAACGAAATCCGCTTGGAAAGAGAAGCAAGGGCAGACAGAGTCCGAAGTGACAGTAAATGATATCGCTTCTGTTGTGGCAATGTGGACAGGAATTCCCGTTGACAAGATTGCGGAAACAGAATCTGCTAAATTGCTTAACATGGAAGAAATTCTACATGAACGTGTCATTGGCCAAAATGAAGCTGTCGTAGCGATTTCCAAAGCAATCCGTCGTGCCCGTGCGGGATTAAAAGATCCTAAACGTCCAATTGGTTCATTCATTTTCCTTGGCCCTACTGGTGTAGGTAAAACTGAACTAGCTCGTGCGCTAGCGGAAGTAATGTTCGGTGATGAAGATGCGATGATTCGTATCGACATGTCAGAGTACATGGAAAAGCATGCAACATCTCGTTTAGTTGGATCACCTCCAGGCTATGTTGGTTATGAAGAAGGCGGTCAGTTAACGGAAAAAGTTCGCCGTAAGCCTTATTCAGTAGTACTACTTGATGAAATCGAAAAAGCACACCCTGATGTATTCAATATCTTATTGCAAGTATTGGAAGACGGGCGTCTGACGGATTCTAAAGGACGTACAGTTGATTTCCGTAACACGGTAGTCATCATGACTTCCAACGTAGGGGCAACGGAATTGAAGAAAAACCGTTACGTTGGCTTTAATATTCAAGATGGCGAATCAGATTATGATGATATGAAAGAGAAAATGCTTGCAGAATTGAAAAAAGCATTTAGACCAGAGTTCTTAAACCGTGTAGATGATATGATTGTCTTCCACTCATTGGAGAAAGAGCATTTGCGTGAAATTGTTAGCTTGATGAGTGATGAGCTGGCAAAACGTTTGGCTGAACAAGACATCGAATTGATGTTAACTGAATCTGCCAAAGATAAGATTACGGATGAGGGGTATGACCCTGAATACGGAGCTCGTCCACTACGCCGTGCATTACAGAAACATGTAGAAGATCGTTTATCTGAAGAATTACTCGAAGGTAAAGTTCTGGTGGGTGAAAAAGTAATCATTGATGTAGAAAATGACCAGTTTGTCGTGCGTACGGAGAAACCAACAGTGGCAGCAGAAAATTAATAATAGCATAAATCGGATAGCTCGCTCGCTTAGTTTTTAAAAAGCGCAGCGAGCTGTCCTTTTCGTATTTTATAGTTAGGAGAGAGTATATGGCTAAGCGTAAATCGAAGTTCATGTGCCGTTCTTGTGGATATGAATCCGCTAAATGGATGGGGCGCTGTCCGGGTTGTGGAGAATGGAACACGATGGATGAAGAAGTAGAGATAGTACAAAAAGGGCCGCGTGCCGCATTTCAGCATGGGGAGAGAGTGAAGCAGAAGGCTTTGCCGATCAGTCAGGTGGAAACGGCTGAAGAGCCTCGTGTCAAAACGGAATTAAAGGAGTTAAACCGCGTGCTTGGAGGGGGAATTGTTCCTGGCTCGCTCATATTAATTGGTGGTGATCCGGGAATCGGAAAATCTACATTGTTGCTTCAAGTCTCCTCGTTACTTGCGAATCAACAACAACGCGTACTATATATATCGGGAGAGGAATCGATTAAGCAAACCAAGTTACGAGCAGAACGTCTAGGTGTGAAATCAGATGAGTTGTATATTTATGCCGAAACCGATCTTGCAATGATCAATGAAACGGTGGATGAAGTGAAGCCGAGATTTGTTATTGTAGACTCGATTCAGACTGTTCACCATCCCGAAGTATCATCGGCACCAGGGAGTGTATCACAAGTGCGTGAATGTACCGCAGAACTAATGCGTATAGCAAAGACGCAAAACATTGCCATATTCCTTGTAGGTCACGTGACAAAAGAAGGACAAATTGCAGGGCCACGATTGCTTGAGCATATGGTGGATACGGTACTGTATTTTGAAGGAGAACGTCACCATACATACCGTATTTTACGCAGTGTTAAAAACCGTTTTGGTTCCACTAATGAAATTGCCATTTTTGAAATGTTGCAAGCTGGATTAAAAGAAGTCTTAAATCCTTCTGAAATGTTTTTACGTGAGCGTTCGCAAGGTGGAGCAGGCTCTACCATTGTTGCTTCTATGGAAGGTACACGACCCATACTGGTTGAAATTCAGGCATTGATGACGGCATCAAGTTTTAATTATCCGAAGCGAATGGCGACTGGACTGGATCAAAACCGTGTGCAGTTATTGATGGCTGTATTGGAAAAACGTGCAGGAATGCTATTGCAGACACAAGATGCGTATATTAAAGTTGCAGGCGGCGTTAAGTTGGATGAGCCGGCAATTGATTTAGCCGTGTTACTGAGTATTGTTTCTAGTTATCGTGATACAGCTGTAGGGGCGCGGGATTGTTTTGTTGGGGAAGTAGGGTTAACAGGTGAGGTTAGAAGGGTATCTAGAATAGAACAACGCGTTACGGAGGCGGCGAAGCTAGGTTTTGATCGCATTATCATCCCGGCGTCTAATCTGGGTGGTTGGGATATTCCGAATGGGATTGAAGTAGTAGGAGTCGAAACTATAACGGAGGCATTAGGTGCGGCATTTAGATAATAAATTTTTATATAACAAGATGAATGGAAAGGTAAGAAACTTTCCTGCCATTTAATTAGTCCTAGTAGGTTAAATGAGGGATTTTCAGAAATTCCTCACTTAACCTAAGCGACCAACCATAATTCGTTGTATACTATTAGGAAGGAAAAGGAGGTGGAAGAATATGTTGAAAAGAGTAGTCCAAGTTTCATTCTTATTAATCGGAGGAACTCTCGGTGTTTTATTTTTACCGTACTTATTCGCTATGTTTGAGTTTACATCTCGCCCCATTATAGAGAACCCTTATGTGGAGGCAATTATAGGAGCCATCATTCTATTTTTATTAAGCTTATTTTTAACTGAACCGATTGTGAACTTTATTAAATGGATAGAAGAAAGACTTCTGAAAGCACCGATTATGGATTTGTTATTCGGTACAATTGGATTAGTCGTAGGATTAATCGTTGCATTTTTATTCAGTTTCGGACTAAGTGCAATTGGCTTTCCAGTAGTATCTTCTGTTGTACCTGTTTTATTGTCTATTCTTCTCGGCTATTTAGGTTTCCAGGTAGGTTTTAAAAAGTGGGAAGAGTTTATCAATGCTTTTTCCAATTTACGCATGACAACGACAAAAAAGAAGGAATCAGCAGAACCGGTGGTCACTCCACCACAAAAAGATGTATATAAATTATTGGATACAAGTGTCATTATTGATGGGCGTATTGCAGATATAGTGGCAACGGGATTTTTGCAAGGGATTTTAGTTGTACCTCAGTTTGTACTGACGGAACTTCAGCATATAGCAGATTCATCTGACACGTTGAAGCGAACAAAAGGTCGGCGTGGCCTAGATATACTAAAACGTTTACAAAATGATGACGGACCACAAGTTCTCATTACGGACGAAGATATTCCGAATGTAGCAGAAGTGGACTTGAAGTTAGTTAAACTGGCGAAGAAAATGGATGGTTTAGTTGTAACGAATGATTTCAACTTAAATAAAGTATCGGATTTGCATGGTGTTGCAGTTTTGAACATCAATGATCTTGCGAACGCAGTGAAACCGGTAGTCATTCCGGGTGAAGAAATGCATGTGGTCGTAATTAAGGACGGCAAAGAACACAATCAAGGCGTTGCATACTTGGATGATGGCACCATGATCGTAATTGAGGATGGTCGTTCTCATATCGGGGATGCTATTGACGTTGTAGTAACAAGTGTATTGCAAACATCTGCGGGTCGAATGATTTTTGCGAAACCCAAAGGTCGATAACCAGCATAGAAAGCAGAGTGACGAACGTGAACTATACAGTGATGATTCCTGCTGCGGGAAGTGGCAAACGAATGGGTGCTGGACAAAATAAACTCTTCTTGAAAATTGGGGAGCATTCAATTTTGTATCATACAGTAAGTGTGTTTCAAGAAGACCCTAATTGTGAAGAAATCATTCTGGCTGTAAAGCCGGAAGAACAAGCCGTGATTGAAGAAATTCTTCAACCGCATCAACACGTCAAACCTATTACATTTGTAAAGGGTGGTGGTGAGCGTCAAAACAGTGTAGCGGCTTGTATCTCTGCTTATAAAGGGAAAAGTATCGTGCTAGTACATGACGCAGCTAGACCTTTCCTAAATTCAGCAATCATTACGAAACTGGTGCATACTGCTAATGAAAAAGGAGCAGCTATAGCGGCAGTTAGGGCGAAAGATACGATCAAGTATGTGGAAGACGGTACTGTGAAAGAAACTTTGAATCGTGAAAAACTATGGCTTATACAAACACCTCAGGCATTTCAATATGAAGTGCTGAAAAAAGCATCTGACTTGGCTATTCAAGAAGGTTTCCTCGGCACGGATGAATCCGCGCTGGTGGAACGAATGGGTCACGAAGTCCAGGTGGTAGAAGGCTCGTATGACAATGTAAAGATGACGACTCAGGAAGATTTGGCGATAGGTGAAATCTTACTGGCAAGAAGAAAGTAGGAGGAATAATTACATGTTTCGAATTGGGCAAGGTTTTGATGTACATGCATTTGAAGAAGGAAGACCACTCATAATCGGGGGAATCACCATTCCGCACACAAGGGGGTTGATCGGTCACTCCGACGCGGATGTGTTATTGCACACCGTAACAGACGCTGCACTCGGCGCAATTGGTAAGGTGGATATTGGCACACATTTCCCTGACACGGATGACGCTTTTAAAGACGCCGATTCTGCTGTTTTGTTGGAAAAAGTGTGGGCGATGGTTAAAGAAGAAGGTTACCATCTAGGGAATATTGATTGTACAATTATTGCGCAGCGCCCGAAAATGGCACCATATATTGGAGATATCCGTGAGCGTGTAGCGGAATTGCTTGAAGCGGACCTATCACAAGTGAATGTCAAAGCTACGACTACGGAACGTCTAGGTTTCCCTGGGCGTGAAGAAGGAATCGCAGCGATGGCTACGATTTTGCTAATGAAAAACCAGTAACTTTCAAAACGGCTTATAGAGTGCTAAAATAGATAGGAAATTATATAAGAACGTAATCAATTCGAAACGGAGAGGTAAATATTATGACACAAGAAGTACGTGTGCGTTATGCACCGAGTCCAACAGGCCAACTACATATTGGTGGCGCGCGGACCGCGTTATTCAACTATTTGTTCGCTCGTCACTATGATGGGAAATTCATTGTTCGTATTGAAGATACGGATACAGCGCGAAATATCGAAAGTGGTGAACTGTCACAACTTGAAAACCTAACGTGGCTAGGTATCCATCATGATGAATCAATTGATATTGGTGGAGAATACGGACCGTACCGCCAAATGGATCGTCTGGATTTGTATAAAAAGTATGCAGATGAAATGCTTGAAAAAGGACATGCTTACAAATGTTTCTGTACAACTGAAGAGTTAGAAGCGAAGCGTGACGCACAAAAAGCATCGGGAATCGCAGCACCCATGTATGATGGCACTTGTCGTCATTTGACAGCAGAACAGGTGGCGGAAAATGAAGCAGCGGGGAAAACCTACACTATTCGTATGCGTGTTCCTGAAGATGTTACGTATACAATTGATGACCTTGTGCGTGGAGAGGTAACATTCGAATCAAAAGATATCGGTGACTGGGTTATGGTTAAAACGAATGGTATTCCTACGTATAACTTTGCTGTAGTCGTTGATGATCATTTGATGAAAATCTCTCACGTTTTCCGTGGGGAAGAGCATTTGACGAATACACCAAAGCAACTAATGGTATTTGATGTATTCGGTTGGGATCATCCGCGATTTGGTCATATGACGTTGATCGTCAATGAAGAGCGTAAAAAGCTTTCAAAACGTGATGAATCAATCATTCAATTCATTACACAGTATAAAGATTTAGGTTATTTGCCGGAAGCTATGTTTAATTTCTTCGCTTTACTTGGTTGGTCGCCTGTCGGAGAAGAGGAGATTTTCTCTCATGACGAACTCGTGAAACAATTCGATGAATCTCGCTTGTCAAAATCACCCTCCATGTTCGACACAAATAAGCTGACGTGGATGAATAACCAATATATAAAAAAACTGTCCTTGGAAGAAGTAATTGAATTAACTTTACCTCATCTACAAGCAGCAGGGCTGGTTTCGGAAAATATGTCTGCTGAAGAACAATCATGGGTTCACGATTTGATCGCGTTATACCACGGTCAATTAAGTTTTGGTGCTGAAATCGTCGAGTTATCCGCCCAGTTTTTCCATGACACACTGGAATATGATGAAGTAGCCTCGGAAATTCTAGCCGGTGAACAAGTACCTGAGGTGATGACATCACTTAAAGGGCAGCTTGAGGCATTAGAAACTTTTGATGCGCCATCTATTAAATCGGCGATTAAAGCGGTGCAAAAAGAAACGGGACATAAAGGTAAGAACTTATTCATGCCTGTACGTGTTGTGGCGACTGGTCAGACATCAGGACCCGAACTACCTGATGCAATCGCGCTGATCGGTAAAGAAAAAATCATTCAACGCATTGAAAGATTTGCAAAATAATCAATATTGACAATTTGATGAAATTCTGTAAAATGAACCTAATGTGAAATGATCATATTAAAAGCGTTGAGAAGGAAAGTACATAGTGGATACTCTTTAGAGAGGGTCATCTAGGCTGGAAATGACCTGAGTCGTGCACTATCGAAATGCACCTTTGAGCGATGAGCTGAAACTGTTAGTAAGCCATACGTATAGTCTGCGTTAAAGACATTAAGCGGGGGACAATTAGGTTCTCAAGCGGAGTGGAACCACGCATTTAATGCGTCTCTGTCATCATAAGTGACGGGGGCGCTTTTTTTATCTTACGAATTTTTTAAAAGTGTAAACCGTCGTCATGTGAAAGAAGAAAAAAGGGGGAAGTTCATTGTTCAAACGTATGAAAGAAGATATTCGGTGTATTTTCGATCAAGATCCGGCAGCTCGTAGCACAATTGAAGTAATCTTAACGTATTCGGGGTTGCATGCCATTTGGATGCATCGTATTGCGCATGTGTTTTATAAGCGTAATCTTCGTTTCTTGGCTCGTGTAGTATCGCAAGTTAGCAGATTCTTTACGGGAATTGAAATTCATCCTGGAGCAGTAATAGGCAGACGTCTATTCATTGATCATGGAATGGGTGTAGTAATAGGGGAAACATGTGAAATTGGCGATGATGTGACACTTTACCAAGGAGTTACACTAGGGGGAACAGGTAAAGAAGGCGGCAAGCGACATCCGACGCTATGTGATAATGTATTGGTTGCATCGGGTGCCAAAGTACTTGGTTCCATCACGATTGGTGAGAACAGTAAGGTAGGAGCGGGTTCGGTCATATTGAAAGAAGTGCCTCCCAACTCTACAGTAGTTGGGATACCAGGAAAAATCGTTATTTCCAATGGAGTACGTGTAAATAGTAAACTGGATCATTCTACGCAAGATCCTATTTCGGATGAAATCAAGCGATTGGAAAAGCAAATTCAGGAGTTAAAGCTACGTACTCAGCAGTTGGAAACCATGAATGAAAAAAAGGGAGATTTACATGAGCATTCAACTTTATAATACATTGACACGTAAGAAAGAAAAATTTATTCCGATAGAAGAAGGAAAAGTTAAAATGTATGTCTGTGGACCGACCGTTTACAACTATATTCATATCGGAAACGCTCGTCCTGTCATTGCTTTTGATACGATTCGTCGCTACTTGGAATATCGTGGATATGAAGTGAATTATGTCTCGAATTTCACAGACGTAGACGACAAAATCATTAAAGCAGCAAATGAATTAAATGAAGAGGTCGGAGAATTAACCGACCGTTTCATTGCGGCATATCACGAAGATGTAAGTGCTCTCGGCTGTGAGGAAGCGACAGCGCATCCTCGAGTAACTGAGCATATTCAGGACATTGTGGAGTTCATTCAAGTTCTAATCGACAAAGGATTTGCCTACGAGTCCCATGGAGATGTCTATTTCCGTACACGTGAATTCGAAGGATACGGGAAACTTTCACATCAATCTATTGATGAATTAAAAGTAGGTGCACGGGTGGAAGAGAACGCAATCAAAACAGATCCTCTTGATTTTGCGCTTTGGAAGTCAGCGAAAACGGGAGAGATCTCATGGGATAGTCCGTGGGGTACGGGTCGTCCAGGGTGGCATATCGAATGTTCGGTAATGGCTAAGCAACTTCTTGGGGACACTATCGATATTCACGCAGGTGGGCAAGACTTAACATTCCCGCATCACGAAAATGAGATTGCGCAGTCTGAAGCGGCTACGGGAAAAACCTTCGCCAACTATTGGATGCATAACGGCTATATCAATATTGATAACGAAAAAATGTCGAAGTCATTAGGTAATTTTATTTTGGTACATGAAATTCGGAAACAAATCGACCCGAAGGTGCTACGTTTCTTCATGCTGTCTGTGCACTATCGTCATCCAGTTAACTTTGCGCAGGAACTCGTAGAGAGCGCGGCGAATGGATTGGAACGGATCCAAACTTCGTACAGCAACTTGCAACACCGCCTATCTATTTCGGCAGACCTGGCGGAAAGTTCCGAGTCATGGTCAAATAAGATCCAAGAACAAATTAACGCATTTGAGAAAGCGATGGATGATGACTTTAATACTGCTAATGCAATTGCGTCAATTTTTGAACTATCCAAACAGGCGAACGTGTACTTGCTTGAGAAAAATACAGACCGCCACACTCTTCAGCAATTCATCGATGCGTTGGATCTATTAATGGGTGTACTTGGTTTGCCTTTTGAAAGCACTGATGAATTGATGGATAGTGATGTGGATAAATTGATTCAAGAACGTCTTGAGGCTCGGAAGAATCGTGATTTTGCACGGTCGGATGAAATTCGTGATGAATTAAAAGTACGAGGAATTATTTTAGAAGATACAGCGCAAGGTACTCGCTGGAAAAGAGGGTAACCGTGTGGGGAATTTACGTGAAATAGACGTTAAACAACTCAATGCACTAGCACTTGCTTATATGGGAGATGCTGTATATGAAACAGCGGTTAGAGAGCATTTACTACGCTGTGGACGTGTAAAACCACAAATTTTGCATAAGGAAGCTACACGCTTTGTTTCTGCAAAAGCACAGGCACGAATTATCCTGACGATGAGAGATCAACAACTTCTCACGGAAGAAGAATTAACGGTAATGCGACGTGGTCGCAATGCGAAAGCGGGATCCGTCCCTAAAAACACTGATGTTACTACGTATAATTACAGCTCTGCATTCGAAGCGGTCCTCGGGTATGTACATTTATTGGATCGGCAAGAGCGTCTGGCTGAACTGATCGAGATGGCGATTCGACTAGTGGAGCATCCTGAGGAGGAAAAAGCATGACAGAGTCAGAAGTGGAATTGATTGGTGGAAGAAACCCTGTCGTAGAAGCATTGCGTTCTGGTAGGCAGTTGAATAAAATCTGGGTGGCAGAAGGTGTGAATAAAAAAAGTATCGGCGAGATTATAAAGCTTGCTAAAGAAGCGGGGGTAGTTGTGCAGACGACACCGAAGCAGAAATTAGATGGTATGACGGATCTGAGTCACCAAGGAATTCTCGCTTCGGTTGCTGCTTACGATTATGCCGAGCTGGAAGACTTATTTGCAATCGCTAAAGAAAGGCAAGAAGATCCGTTCTTTATCATTCTTGACGAGCTTGAAGATCCACATAATCTTGGGTCTATTTTACGAACAGCAGACGCTTCGGGTGTACATGGCATCATCATTCCGAAGAGACGCGCTGTTGGATTGACAGGCGTGGTAGCAAAAGCATCAACAGGTGCGATTGAACATATACCAGTTGTGCGGGTAAATAATTTGTCCCAAACTGTGGATGAGCTAAAGAAACGAGGGGTGTGGATTGCGGGGACAGATGCATCCAATTCCACTGATTACCGCAATATGGATGCTACGTTACCTTTAGCTGTCATTATAGGTAGCGAAGGAAAAGGCATGTCACGCATTTTACGAGAAAGATGTGATTTCCTTTATAGGTTGCCGATGGTCGGAGAAGTTACGTCTTTAAATGCTTCGGTAGCGGCGGCATTATTGATGTATGAAGTTCTACGAAAGCGTCAATCCGCCCAGGCTACATCATGAAAAAAGATGTGCTACTCGTTGATGGATACAATATCATCGGTGCGTGGCCTGAACTACAACAACTAAAACAAGAAAATTTTGCGCAAGCGCGTGATCGACTTATTGAGCGGATGGCTGAATTTCAGGCCAACAAGGGATGGCGTGTCATCGTAATATTTGATGCCCACCTGGCACCGGGTATAGAGAAACGAAAAAAACAATACCGCGTGGAAGTCGTCTTTACAAGAGAGAATGAAACGGCGGATGAACGAATTGAAAAATTGGTTTCCGAATTATCCAATCGCTTGACACAAATCCATGTAGCAACTTCAGATCTTGTAGAACAATGGGTAGTGTTTGCCCAGGGTGCACTTCGCATCTCTGCGCGAGAGTTGGAAATTGCTATGAAAGAAGTGGATCGTGTAATTGCGCAAAAGTTAAAAGATTCACTAGAACAACGGCCTCTATCAAAGATTCCTCTGACGGATGAAGTGGCAGCAGAATTCGAAAAAATGAGACGTGGTAGAAAATGAGTAGTTGACGTGAAAAATCACCACGTCTATACTGACATATAAAACCAATTAGTACTCTGGGGTGGAGGGGTTGGTGCGGATCATGGAAAATGCGAAGAGTAAAAACGATTATTCTAAACTATCTGATGAAGAAATGGTGGAATTGATCCATTTAGGGAATTCGGATGTATTAGAGTTTTTAATAACCAAATTTCAACCGGTTGTCCGAATGAAAGCGAGAACCTATTTTATTATTGGTGGAGATCGTGAAGATATCATGCAAGAAGGAATGATTGGACTTTATAAAGCGATACGTGATTTCCGTCCTGATAGATTAAGCTCATTTAAAGTCTTCGCTGAATTGTGTGTGACGCGGCAAATTATTACAGCTATTAAAACTGCCACGCGTCAAAAACATATTCCGCTTAATACATCTGTTTCGTTGGACAAGCCGATGTATGATGAAGAACATGAGCGAACGTTGCTGGATATCATATCGGGGTCTACGTTAGATGACCCTGAAGATTTAATCATCCATAAAGAAAATTTCGTATTCATGGAAAAAGAGATGAACAAAGTGTTGAGTGGATTGGAAAAAGAAGTATTAACATTGTACTTAGAAGGTCAATCCTATCGGGAAATTTCCGAAGTGCTTAATCGTCAAGTAAAATCAATAGATAATGCTTTGCAACGGATTAAGCGTAAACTAGAAAACTCGATGGCAATGGATCTGGTACGCTAAATATATCAATAGTAAATTGACATATCGTTAGTTAAATGATACTCTTTAGCGAGACTATTGTCTTGAATTAGGTGAATTGAAATGTCGAAAAAAATAACTTTAAGCTGTGAGATATGTGGTTCGCGAAACTATTCTTTGCCCGCTGGCAACAACAGCTGTGAGGGAAGAATGAATATAAAGAAGTTTTGCAGTCATTGCAATGCACATACATTGCATAAGCAAACCATTTGACCAGTTACATAGAGTTCGCGTCGGAACACTATGTCATTCGGAAGGGTTGGAGAAGAATGGGCAAGATTACCGATTTTTTGAAAAAAGTCGTTTCGGAAATGCGGAAAGTCAGCTGGCCGAAACGTAAAGAATTAACAAAGTATACTGTAGTTGTTATTTCAACGGTCATATTCATGGCTATCTATTTCTTCGTAGTAGATCTAGGTATCTCCGGAGTAATGAAATGGTATACAGGTCTGTGAAAATGAAGTATGAATAGCGTGAGAATATCCCGTTTTGATGAAAGAACGGGTTTTTTCAGCTTTATTTTAAGGGAGGGACGGACGCATAGTCCTCAATGTCATGGAAATGGATAAAAATTGGTATGTTGTGCATACGTACTCAGGTTATGAGAACAAGGTAAAGGCTAATCTTGAAAAGCGTGTCGAGACAATGGGCATGTCAGACAAGATATTTCGTGTCGTCATTCCTGAAGAGGAAGAGACGGATATTAAAGACGGTAAAAAGAAAACAGTTATGCGTAAAACGTTCCCAGGCTATGTTTTGGTTGAATTAATCATGACAGATGACTCTTGGTACGTTGTTCGCAATACACCAGGTGTTACTGGATTTATCGGTTCATCAGGTGGTGGGGCGAAGCCTACACCGTTGTTGCCGGAAGAAGTAGAGTTCATCCTAAAGCAAATGGGTATGAAGGAACAACGTGTAGATATCGATTTTGGGGTAGGCGAAAGTGTAACAGTGCTAGAAGGACCATTTGCACACTTTGAAGGTAAAGTGGAAGAGATTGAAATGGACAAAGGTAAAGTTGTCGTAAGTGTCGATATGTTCGGACGCGAAACGAAGATGGAGCTTTCGTTCGACCAAGTAGAAAAAATGGATTGATGGGCAATGGGAATTTTCCTCTTGCAAAATCTGTGTAATGGTGGTATCATTTCAAAGGTCAGACCTAGTCTGTACGGATTAACCAATTCTACCGACGTCGTCGGCAGGCACATATTTGAGTGGGAGGGGCAACCCAATTACCACATCACGGACTTAAGGAGGTGTGTCTCGTGGCTAAAAAAGTTACTAAAGTAGTGAAATTGCAAATTCCAGCTGGTAAAGCAAATCCAGCACCACCAGTAGGGCCGGCATTAGGTCAAGCAGGTGTTAACATTATGGGATTCTGTAAAGAATTTAACGCTCGTACAGCAGATCAAGCTGGTCTAATTATTCCAGTTGAAATCTCGGTATTCGAGGACCGTTCGTTTACATTCATCACAAAAACTCCGCCGGCAGCAGTATTGCTGAAGGTTGCAGCAAACGTTCAAAAGGGTTCAGGTGAGCCTAATAAAAACAAAGTTGCTACAGTTAAGCGTGATAAAGTTAGAGAAATCGCAGAACAAAAGATGCCAGACTTAAACGCGGCGTCAGTTGAAGCGGCGATGGCAATGGTCGAAGGTACTGCTCGCAGTATGGGATTCAAAATCGAAGACTGATTTTGGTTTTTCATAATACAGCAATTGTTTGAAGGTGAAGGCTGCGGTCGAATGAGATTCGCAGCCTTCATTAAGTGGGAGGTTTAATCCGTTAAAACCACAAATGAGGAGGAAAATTCTGATGGCTAAAAGAGGTAAAAAATTCGTAGATGCAGCGAAGCTTGTAGATCGTACAGCTACATACACTACGAAAGAAGCAATTGAACTTGCTAAAAAGACAACTACTACTAATTTTGATGCAACAGTTGAAGTAGCTTTCCGTCTAGGTATTGATACTCGTAAAAACGATCAGCAAATCCGTGGAGCTGTAGTACTTCCAAACGGTACTGGTAAAACTCAACGCGTATTAGTATTCGCTAAAGGTGATAAAGTGAAAGAAGCAGAAGCTGCAGGCGCAGACTATGTAGGCGACGCAGAATTGATTGCTAAAATTCAACAAGGTTGGTTTGATTTCGACGTAATCGTTGCTACACCTGACATGATGGGCGAAGTTGGTAAGATTGGTCGCGTACTTGGACCAAAAGGACTTATGCCGAACCCGAAAACAGGTACTGTAACATTTGACGTAACAAAAGCTGTTGAAGAAATTAAAGCTGGTAAAGTTGAATATCGTGCGGATAAAGCGGGAATTATCCATGCACCAATCGGTAAAGTTTCTTTCGATAACGAGAAGTTAGAAGAAAACTTCTTGACGATCTTTGAAACGATTCAAAAAGCTAAACCTGCATCAGCAAAAGGAACATTCATGAAATCGGTAAACGTTACGACAACTATGGGTCCTGCTGTAAAAATAGACCCGTCAAGCGTTACTGTTAAATAATAATTGACAAGCATATAGTGATCTGTTAAGATTACGCTTGTTATGATGATAACCATTTGTACCGAAGACAGCAGGTGTGGCTTGCCACTTAATGCTCCTGCCGAGGACAAGACGCTCTTTTTAAAAGATGACGACTTTTCTGCCCTCATGTCTTAGACATTGAGGGCTTTTTATATCGGTATAAGTGACCCTAATTACCAGGAGGTGTCAACATGAGCAAAATTTTAGAAGCTAAACAAGCGGTCGTGTCAGAAGTTGCTGACAAACTGCAATCAGCAGCATCTGTAGTAGTTGTCGATTACCGTGGTCTTACGGTTTCACAAGTTACAGAACTGCGTAAACAACTTCGTGAAGCGGGCATCGAGTTCAAAGTTTATAAAAACTCAATGGTGCGTCGTGCGACGGTAGTTGCAGGACTAGAAGGTTTGAACGAAAACTTGACAGGTCCAAACGCTATCGCCTTCTCTACAGAAGACGTAGTAGCGCCGGCTAAAATCTTAAATGATTTCGCTAAAAAGAACGACAAGCTTGAAATTAAAGCGGGTGTGATCGAAGGAAACGTTGCATCAGCTGAAGATGTGAAAGCATTGGCTACTCTACCGTCTCGCGATGGTCTACTATCTATGCTACTCAGCGTTCTTCAAGCGCCAGTACGAAACTTTGCACTTGCTACGAAAGCAGTTGCAGAACAAAAAGAAGAGCAAGGTGCTTAATTTCGCATCTTAACTGTGACCGGAAAAAACTAGCCGGTTAAATACAACTTTCCAGGAGGAACTTAAAATGACTAATGCACAAATTTTAGACGCAATCAAAGAAATGACAGTTCTTGAACTAAACGACCTTGTTAAAGCAATCGAAGAAGAATTCGGCGTAACAGCAGCAGCACCTGTTGCAGCAGCTGGAGCAGTTGCGGAAGCGGCTGTAGAGCAAACTGAATTCGATGTAATCCTTGCATCAGCTGGAGATCAAAAAATTAAAGTTATCAAAGCAGTTCGTGAAATCACTGGCCTAGGCTTGAAAGAAGCTAAAGCTCTTGTAGACGAAGCTCCTAAAGCTGTTAAAGAAGCAGCATCTAAAGAAGAAGCAGAAGAAATGAAAGCTAAACTTGAAGAAGTTGGCGCAACTGTAGAATTTAAGTAATTTCTACTTCCTTGAGAAAAGCCCGTCTATCTGACGGGCTTTTTTCTTCATATATAGAGAATGTAACTCTACGCGGGAGGTGTATATATGGGAGAGCATTATTACTCAAAAAAACCTCAAGTTTCAAGTGCCCCCAAGCAGTGGAAGGCTGAGATTCGTAACAAAGTTTTTTTATTTACGACAGATGCTGGCGTATTTAGTAAAGGTAGTGTAGATGAAGGATCAAAATTGCTCGCTGAGACGTTTAAACTACCGTCCGTCGGGGGAGACTTCTTGGAAATAGGGTGCGGTTATGGACCGATTGCGTTGTCCATTGCGTCGGATTTCCCTGAACGGCTTGTCCATATGGTAGATGTTAACGAGCGGGCGTTAGCGCTTTCTAAAATAAATGCCCAACAAAACAAGATCGGTAATATACAAATTTATGAGAGTAGTGGAGTTGATCAAGTACAATCTGATGGCTTTGCTGCGATTATAACAAATCCTCCTATTAGAGCAGGTAAGCAAACAGTCTTTTCATTTTACGACGGTGCTTATGAAAAGTTGGCTTTAGGTGGCGAACTATGGGTCGTTATTCAAAAGAAACAAGGGGCTCCATCCACGATAGACTACTTGAAGAAGTTGTTTGGTAATGTGGACACAGTTGCCAAGAAAAAAGGCTACTTTATTTTGGTAGCGAAAAAAGTTTGACAGGATCGATATCTTATAGTAGCATTGTTAAATGCATAAATGTTTATATTGCAGCTGTATGCCCTTTTGTGTGATGTAGTAGAGGAAAAGGCATATTGATGTTTGGATAAAGATTGTGAAATCGAAAATGAGCTCTTGTCGGAACTCGTTTTCTTTTTGTTTTTTCGAAGTCACAGCGGAATTTCTGATTTTGCAAAAACTAATATTGTCTTAATGAGGGGTGAATGAGTTGACAGGTCATTTAGTTCAGTATGGTCAACATCGTCAGCGTAGGAGTTTCGCGCGAATCAAAGAAGTACTCGATTTGCCAAATTTGATTGAAATTCAAACGGCATCTTATGAGTGGTTCTTAGAAGAGGGGTTACGTGAAATGTTTCGGGATATTTCTCCTATCCAGGATTTCACAGGTAACTTGTCCTTGGAATTTATCGATTACAAACTGGGTGATCCCAAATATCCAGTAGACGAATCAAAAGAGCGCGATGTGACATACGCCGCACCACTTCGTGTAAAAGTACGTCTTCATAACCAGGAAACCGGCGATGTGAAGGAACAAGACGTTTTCATGGGAGATTTCCCGCTCATGACGGAAAATGGAACATTCATTATTAATGGGGCTGAGCGTGTTATTGTATCACAGCTCGTTCGTTCGCCAAGTGTTTACTACAATGATAAGACGGACAAAAATGGTAAGCGAGGATTTGGCGCTACTGTTATTCCGAACCGTGGAGCGTGGCTTGAGTATGAAACAGATGCAAAAGATGTAGTACATGTCCGTATCGACCGTACTCGTAAGTTGCCAATCACTGTTTTATTGCGTGCATTAGGCTTCTCTACTGATCAAGAAATTATCGATTTAATCGGCGATAATGAATATTTACGGAATTCATTAGAAAAAGATAATACCGAGACTTCAGAAAAAGCGATGCTTGAAATCTATGAGCGACTTCGTCCAGGTGAACCACCAACACTAGACAGCGCAAGAAGTCTTTTGTATTCACGTTTCTTCGATCCGAAACGCTATGATTTGGCGAATGTTGGACGTTATAAAATGAATAAGAAGCTTCACTTGCAAAATCGACTGTTCAACCAAACGGCTGCTGAAACACTTGTCGACCCTGAAACAGGCGAGATTTTAGTGGAAAAGGATCAGCTGATCGACCGACGTACATTGGATAAATTACTACCATTTTTATCTCAAGGTATCAATACTGAATCGATCGAACATGTAGGGTCTATATTGGAAGAGCCAATGGTTATTCAGACGCTAAAGATTTACGCGCCAAAAAGTGAAGAAAAACAAGTGATTAATGTCATTTCTAACGCTGAAGTAGACGAGTCTATTAAGCATATTACCCCTTCAGATATCGTTGCTTCTATAAGTTATTTCTTCAACCTCTTGCATGGTGTAGGAAACACAGATGATATTGACCATCTTGGTAATCGTCGTTTGCGTTCTGTTGGTGAATTACTCCAAAACCAATTCCGTATCGGTCTTTCCCGTATGGAGCGTGTGGTTAAAGAGAGAATGTCTATCAATGACACGCAATCTATAGTACCTCAACAATTGATCAATATTCGTCCTGTTATTGCATCAATTAAAGAGTTTTTCGGTAGCTCGCAGCTATCTCAGTTCATGGACCAAACCAATCCATTGGCTGAATTGACACATAAGCGTCGTTTATCTGCACTAGGACCTGGTGGTTTGACTCGTGAGCGAGCAGGAATGGAAGTTCGTGACGTTCACTACTCTCATTATGGTCGTATGTGTCCGATTGAAACGCCAGAGGGACCAAACATTGGACTGATTAACTCGTTGTCTACATTCGCGAAAGTAAATCAATTTGGTTTCATTGAGACTCCATATCGTAAAGTAGATCCAGAAACGGGTCGCGTTACGTCACAGATTGATTATTTAACAGCAGATATTGAAGATAACTATGTAGTGGCACAAGCAAACGCGTTGCTTGAGGAAGACGGGTCATTTACGAATGAAGGCGTCGTGGGACGTTTCCAAGGGGATAACACTGTATTCCGCCGTGAACAAATGGATTATATGGATGTTTCACCTAAGCAAGTTGTATCAGCAGCTACTGCATGTATTCCTTTCTTAGAAAATGATGACTCTAACCGTGCATTGATGGGTGCGAACATGCAACGTCAAGCGGTTCCTTTGTTAAATCCCGAAGCACCATTAGTGGGTACAGGTATGGAGCACATTTCTGCACGTGATTCAGGAGCAGCTGTTGTTTCTAAATACCACGGTATCGTAGAACACGTAGAAGCTAAGGAAATTCGTATTCGTCGTATTGAAGAAGTGGGCGGTAAAGAAGTCAAGGGTGACCTTGTTGTTTGTCGTTTATCTAAATTCATTCGTTCGAACCAAGGAACTTGCTATAACCAACGTCCGATTGTGAAAGTTGGCGACCGTGTCAAACCACTTGATATTCTTGCGGACGGACCATCGATGGAACAGGGAGAACTTGCGCTTGGACGTAACGTTCTAACTGCGTTCATGACATGGGATGGTTACAACTACGAAGATGCGATTATCATGAGTGAGCGTCTGGTGAAAGATGATGTATTCACGTCTGTTCATATTGAAGAATATGAATCGGAGGCACGTGATACTAAGCTTGGGCCAGAAGAAATCACGCGTGATATTCCAAACGTCGGAGAAGATGCATTACGCAACTTGGACGACAGAGGAATTATTCGTATCGGTGCAGAAGTACGAGATGGAGATATCTTGGTCGGTAAAGTAACGCCTAAGGGAGTTACGGAATTGACTGCGGAAGAACGTCTTCTACATGCGATCTTTGGGGAAAAAGCACGTGAAGTCCGTGATACTTCATTACGTGTCCCTCATGGAGCAGGCGGAATCGTTCTGGATGTCAAAGTCTTCAACCGTGAAGACGGCGATGAGCTATCTCCAGGAGTAAACCAGTTAGTACGAGTATATATCGTACAGAAGCGTAAAATCTCTGTTGGAGATAAGATGGCAGGACGTCACGGTAATAAGGGTGTTATTTCCCGAATCTTACCTGAGTCGGAAATGCCGTTCCTTCCAGATGGTACACCGATCGATGTTATGTTAAATCCACTTGGTGTTCCGTCCCGTATGAATATCGGACAGGTTCTTGAAATGCATCTTGGTATGGCTGCACGCAGTCTAGGTATTCACACTGCTTCTCCTGTATTTGACGGTGCGAACGAAGAAGACGTTTGGGCTACAATGGAAGAAGCGGGAATGGACCGTGACGGTAAAACCATGCTATACGATGGCCGTTCAGGTGAACCATTTGATAACCGTGTATCAGTCGGCGTTATGTACTTGATCAAACTTGCCCACATGGTAGATGATAAGTTGCACGCACGATCTACTGGACCATACTCACTCGTTACACAGCAACCACTCGGCGGTAAAGCCCAGTTCGGTGGACAGCGTTTCGGGGAAATGGAAGTATGGGCGCTAGAAGCATACGGTGCCGCTTATACATTGCAAGAAATTTTAACAGTCAAATCCGATGACGTCGTAGGACGTGTGAAAACATACGAAGCGATTGTCAAAGGTGATAGCGTACCTCAACCAGGTGTACCGGAATCATTTAAAGTACTAATCAAAGAACTTCAAAGTTTAGGGTTAGACGTGAAGATGTTGACAGAAGACTTCGAAGAAATTGAGTTACGTGATTTAGATGACGAAGAAGATTTGCAACCAACTGACGCATTGAACTTGATTAAAGAAGATCAACCGATCGCCTAGAGAAGATAGCACTGATCTGAAATGTAAATAAAACAAACAAAAATGAATAGAAGAGGGCTTCGAGCACCCTCTTCTATTTTATTCAGTAAGAAGAATGTCTTACATGAATGTACTACTACAAGTTAAGTTGACTGATAAGCCGTTATGGCGATTAGACTAAAGGGAGGTTGGCTCCTTGATAGATGTTAATAATTTTGAGTATATGAAAATTGGCCTTGCTTCACCTGACAAGATTCGTTCTTGGTCGTATGGCGAAGTAAAGAAACCTGAAACGATTAACTACCGTACATTAAAGCCTGAGAAAGACGGATTATTCTGTGAGAGAATCTTCGGTCCGACAAAAGATTGGGAATGTCACTGTGGTAAATATAAGCGAGTCCGTTATAAGGGCGTTGTTTGTGATCGTTGTGGCGTAGAGGTAACGCGTCAAAAAGTCCGTCGCGAACGAATGGGACACATTGAGCTTGCAGCACCTGTCACACATATTTGGTACTTCAAAGGAATTCCGAGCCGTATGGGCTTGATTTTGGATATGACACCACGTGCATTGGAAGAGATTATCTACTTTGCATCTTACGTAGTTGTCGAACCGGCTGATACACCACTTGAACGCAAGCAATTGCTTTCTGAGAAAGAGTACCGTTTGTACCGTGAAAAATATGGTTCTAAATTCCAAGCTGCAATGGGAGCGGAAGCAATCGAGCAACTACTACGTGCAATCGACTTGGATAAAGAAACAGATTCGTTAAAAGAAGAGTTGAAAACGGTACAAGGTCAGCGTCGTACACGCGCGATCCGACGTCTAGAAGTCGTGGAATCTTTCCGTAACTCTGGAAACCGTCCGGAATGGATGGTACTTGAAGTACTTCCAGTCATACCCCCTGAATTGCGTCCTATGGTACAGCTAGATGGAGGGCGTTTTGCAACATCTGACTTGAATGATCTTTATCGTAGAGTTATTAACCGGAACAACCGTCTAAAGCGTCTATTGGATCTAGGAGCACCTGGCATTATCGTTCAGAACGAGAAGCGTATGCTTCAAGAAGCGGTAGATGCACTTGTAGATAATGGTCGTCGTGGAAGACCTGTAACGGGTCCAGGAAACCGTCCGTTGAAATCACTTTCTCATATGCTGAAAGGTAAGCAAGGGCGTTTCCGCCAGAACTTACTTGGTAAACGTGTAGACTATTCTGGTCGTTCGGTTATCGTAGTAGGTCCTAACTTGAAAATGTACCAATGCGGTCTGCCTAAGGAAATGGCGATCGAGCTATTTAAGCCGTTCGTTATGAAAGAATTAGTAGAACGTAACTTGGCGCATAACATCAAAAGTGCGAAACGTAAGATTGAACGTCTTCATTCCGAAGTATGGGATGTATTAGAAGACGTCATTAAAGAACATCCAGTGCTTCTTAACCGAGCACCGACACTTCACCGTCTGGGGATTCAGGCATTCGAACCGATACTGGTCGAAGGACGCGCAATTACGTTGCACCCGCTCGTATGTACAGCTTACAACGCTGACTTCGATGGTGACCAAATGGCTGTTCACGTACCACTATCCGCCGAAGCTCAAGCTGAAGCCCGTCTATTGATGCTAGCTGCTCAAAACATTTTGAACCCGAAAGACGGAAAACCAGTTGTAACCCCGTCGCAGGATATGGTTCTTGGAAACTATTACTTAACAGTCGAGCGAAAAAATGCGGCTGGAGAAGGTTCTGTGTTTAGTGATCCGAATGAAGCGTTAATCGCCTATCAAACAGGACATGTTCACTTACATTCACGTATCGCAGTTCAAGCTGGAAGTCTTAACAATCCAACGTTTACGGATAAACAAAACAGTCAGCTATTGTTAACGACTGTAGGTAAAATCATTTTCAATGAGATATTACCGGAATCGTTCCCGTACATCAACGAACCGACGAATCATAACTTACAGGTAGAAACACCTGACAAGTACTTTATCGACGGAACAGTAAATGTTAAGGAACACTTGCAGGAAGCAGAGCTAATCACGCCGTTCAAAAAAGCGATCCTTGGGGAAATTATCGCGGAAATCTTCCGTCGTTTCCACATTACAGAAACTTCTAGAATGTTGGATAGAATGAAAAACCTAGGATTTAAATATTCTACTCGTGCTGGAATTACAATCGGTATTTCCGATATCGTGGTCTTGCCGAATAAAGCAGAAATTTTGAATGAGGCACAAGAAAAAGTTGATAAAGTCACACAGCAGTTCCGACGTGGGTTAATTACCGAAGAAGAGCGTTATGATCGAGTCATCTCTTATTGGAGCCATGCGAAGGATATCATTCAGAATAAGCTAATGGATTCATTGGATATTGAAAACCCGATCTTTATGATGAGTGACTCCGGAGCCCGTGGTAACGCATCAAACTTTACACAACTTGCGGGTATGCGTGGACTAATGGCCAACCCGGCTGGACGGATTATCGAACTTCCGATCAAATCTTCCTTCCGTGAAGGTCTGACAGTACTCGAATACTTTATCTCTACACACGGTGCACGTAAAGGTCTTGCCGATACAGCATTGAAGACTGCCGATTCAGGTTACTTGACTCGTCGTCTCGTAGACGTAGCACAAGATGTTATCGTTCGTGAAGAAGATTGCGGAACAGACCGTGGTCTTGCAATTACTGCATTAACCGAAGGAAATGAAATGATCGAAACATTGTTTGAACGTATTGAAGGTCGTCACACGAAGAAGACTATCAAACATCCGGAAACGGGTGAAGTCATTCTTGCGAAAAACGGATTGATTACTGCGGATATAGCGAACATAGTAGTTCAAGCTGGGATCGAAGAAGTGACGATTCGTTCTGCATTTACATGTAATACAAAGCACGGCGTATGTAAAAAATGTTACGGTATCAACTTAGCCACTGGAGAAACGGTAGAAGTAGGGGAAGCAGTGGGAATCATTGCAGCGCAATCTATCGGAGAACCAGGAACACAGTTAACGATGCGTACATTCCACACAGGTGGAGTTGCCGGAGACGATATTACGCAAGGTCTTCCACGTATTCAGGAAATTTTCGAATCTCGTAATCCGAAAGGTGTAGCGGTTATTTCTGAAATTGCAGGTACTGTTATTGAAATTGATGAAATCCGTGAAGGCCTGAAAGAAATTACTATTGAAGGTGAAGTAGAAACACGTAAATATCCTACGTTGTACAATGCGCGCTTAAAAGTAGAAGTAGGCGATGTAGTTGAGCGTGGGCAAACTATTACTGAAGGTTCTATTGACCCTAAACAATTGATCGTTGTAAAAGACGTTTCCACTGTACAAGAGTATCTCTTGAAAGAAGTTCAAAAAGTCTACCGTATGCAAGGGGTAGAGATCGGTGATAAGCACGTTGAAGTGATGGTACGTCAAATGCTTCGTAAAGTTCGAGTAATTGAAGCGGGAGATACTGATCTTCTTCCAGGTTCATTATTGGACATTCACCAATTCTCTGAAGCGAACGAAAAGGTGTTGTTGGCAGGCAAAGTTCCAGCTACCTCACGTCCGGTAATTCTCGGAATTACGAAAGCTTCACTTGAAACAGAATCATTCTTGTCAGCCGCATCATTCCAGGAGACGACAAGAGTTCTTACAGATGCAGCAATTAAAGGTAAAACAGATGACTTGCTAGGTCTGAAAGAAAACGTTATTATCGGGAAATTGGTCCCTGCAGGTACTGGAATGCAGAGATACCGCCAAATAAAAATGCAACACGATGAAGTAGAAGAGACTATTACAGCTGAATAAAAATAAACGGGACATCGCTCCCGTTTATTTTCTTAAATTCGTTGACAAGTTATTCTAGAGATGATAATATACAAAAGGTTGATAGTTGTTGACCGTTAACTTTAAAGGAAGAAAAAGTTCTTTCGAATAAGTACAAGGCGATAAGCAATCATCATTATAAAATAACAGTAAGCAAGGATCTTTGGAATTACTGTCACCCGTTTTTGTGTGTGCACGCACAAAAACTTTGTTTTTACTTAAAAATGAACCACCTGGGTGTGTGGTATTATAAAAAACTTGGAAGGAGGAACAACCTGATGCCTACAATTAATCAATTAGTCCGTAAACCTCGTAAATCGAAAACGGAAAATTCTAAGTCTCCGGCTCTAGGAAAAAGCTATAACAGCTTTAAAAAGTCTATGACAAACGTGAACTCACCACAAAAAAGAGGTGTTTGTACACGTGTTGGTACTATGACTCCTAAGAAACCGAACTCGGCGCTACGTAAGTATGCTCGTGTTCGTTTAACTAATACATTGGAAGTAAACGCATATATTCCAGGTGAAGGCCACAACTTGCAAGAACACAGTGTGGTACTAATCCGCGGAGGACGCGTAAAAGACTTACCGGGTGTTCGTTACCATATCGTACGTGGGGCACTTGATACAGCTGGTGTTACTGGCCGTATGCAAAGCCGTTCAATGTATGGAGCTAAAAAGCCCAAAGTTAAGAAGTAATACAAAACTAACAATATTGAAAGGAGGAACTAATTATGCCTCGTAAAGGTCCAGTAACAAAACGTGATGTACTACCTGATCCGATTTATAATTCCAAGCTTGTAAGCCGCCTTATCAACAAAATGATGGTAGACGGTAAAAAAGGTACTTCTCAAAAGATTCTTTATGGAGCGTTCGAAATTATTAAAGAACGTTCTGGACAAGAACCAATCGAAGTATTCGAAGCAGCTTTAAATAACGTAATGCCAGTTCTTGAAGTGCGTGCTCGCCGCGTAGGTGGAGCTAACTATCAAGTACCGGTTGAAGTACGCCCTGAACGTCGTTCGACTCTAGGCCTTCGTTACCTTGTGAACTATTCACGTACACGTGGAGAAAAAACAATGGAAGAACGTCTAGCGAATGAAATTCTTGATGCATCAAATAACACAGGTGCTTCTGTTAAACGCCGTGAAGAAATGCATAAAATGGCTGAAGCCAACAGAGCATTCGCTCACTATCGCTGGTAAGGTCGGATAAACAATAGCAGTAATCCGAAACGGAAGGAGATTACAAAATGGCTAGAGAGTTCTCACTAGAGAATACTCGTAACATTGGTATCATGGCTCACATTGACGCTGGTAAGACAACGACAACTGAGCGGATCCTTTTTTACACAGGTAAAATCCACAAAATTGGTGAAACGCACGAAGGTGCATCACAAATGGACTGGATGGAGCAAGAGCAAGAACGTGGAATCACGATTACTTCAGCTGCAACAACTGCAGCATGGAAAGGTCACCGTGTAAACATTATCGATACACCGGGGCACGTAGACTTCACTGTTGAAGTTGAACGTTCACTTCGCGTATTGGATGGTGCTGTAGCGGTACTTGATGCACAATCAGGTGTTGAACCACAAACAGAGACAGTTTGGCGCCAAGCGACAAACTATAAAGTACCACGTCTCGTATTCGTAAACAAAATGGATAAGACGGGTGCTGACTTCCTTTATTCAGTAGGAACACTACGTGACCGCCTACAAGCGAATGCACACCCTATTCAATTGCCAATTGGTGCGGAAGATAACTTCTCAGGAATTATCGACTTAATCGAAATGAAGGCAACTATGTATCCTAATGATCTAGGAACAGATACGACAGTGGAAGAAATTCCTGCTGAACATCTTGAACTAGCTAAAAAATACCGTGAGAGCCTAATTGAAGCTATTGTAGATTTCGATGAAGATCTTATGGAGAAGTACCTTGGCGGTGAAGAACTTACTATAGAAGAAATTACGACAGCTATTCGTAAAGCTACGTTGGCAGTTGAATTCTATCCTGTAGTTTGTGGAACTGCTTTCAAAAACAAAGGTGTACAACTAGTACTAGATGCGGTAGTAGACTACCTACCATCACCACTTGATGTACCTCCAATGATGGGCTTCAACCCTGAAACTGAAGAAGAAGAAGTGCGCGAATCATCTGATGAAGCACCATTCTCAGCATTGGCGTTTAAAGTTATGACGGATCCTTATGTAGGTAAACTTACATTCTTCCGTATTTACTCTGGTGTTCTTCAAGCTGGTTCTTACGTAGCAAACTCTACAAAAGGCAAGCGTGAGCGTGTAGGACGTATTCTTCAAATGCACGCAAACAGCCGTGAAGAGATTTCTGAAGTACACGCGGGTGAAATTGCTGCTGCTGTCGGTTTGAAAGACACAACTACTGGAGATACACTATGTGATGAGAAAGCATTGGTCATTCTTGAATCAATGGTATTCCCAGAGCCGGTTATCTCTGTAGCGATTGAACCGAAAACAAAAGCGGACCAAGATAAAATGGGCCAAGCTCTTGCTAAGCTGCAAGAAGAAGATCCAACATTCCGTGCACACACAGATCAAGAAACAGGAGAAGTAATCATCGCGGGTATGGGTGAACTTCACTTGGATATTATCGTCGACCGTTTACGCCGTGAATTTAAAGTGGAAGCAAACGTGGGCGCGCCACAAGTTTCTTACCGCGAAACATTCCGTCAGTCAGCTGAAGTCGAAGGTAAATTCGTTCGTCAATCAGGTGGACGTGGACAGTTCGGTCACGTATGGATTGAATTCGGTCCAAACGAAGAAGGAAAAGGATTCGAATTCGTTAATAATATTGTTGGTGGTTCTGTTCCTCGTGAATACATCCCAGCAGTTGAAGCAGGAATTCGTGATTCATTGGATAACGGTATTTTAGCTGGATATCCTTTAATTGATGTCAAAGCACGTCTGTATGACGGATCTTACCATGACGTTGACTCCAACGAAATGGCATTTAAGATTGCTGCATCAATGGCGTTGAAAAATGCTGCATCAAAATGTAATCCTGTAATTCTTGAACCAACAATGAAGGTAGAAGTTATAATTCCGGAAGAATACATGGGCGACATTATGGGTGATATCACATCACGCCGTGGCCGTGTAGAAGGTATGGAAGCTCGTGGTAACGCACAAGTAGTTCGTGCAATGGTTCCACTTGCTGAAATGTTCGGTTATGCAACTTCTCTACGTTCAAACACACAAGGACGTGGAGTATTCTCAATGGTGTTCGATCACTACGAGGAACTTCCAAAGTCTATCGCTGAAGAAGTAATCAAGAAAAACAAAGGTGAATAATAAAGTTCATCCTTGTTTCTTTTAAGCAATACTTGTAAGATGTGGATAGTCGAAGGAATACTTTCGGCTTCCATATTAAAAAACTATTTTTTTAAATAAAGGGAGGATCTCTAAAATGGGTAAAGAAAAATTTGACCGCTCCAAGGAGCACGCAAACGTAGGAACAATTGGTCACGTTGACCATGGTAAAACAACTTTGACTGCTGCAATCGCAACAGTTCTTTCTAAAGCACAAGGTGGAGAAGCAAAGTCATACGCTGACGTTGATAACGCACCTGAAGAAAAAGAGCGTGGAATTACAATCAGTACTTCACACGTTGAGTACGAAACTGACAAGCGTCACTACGCACACGTTGACTGCCCAGGTCACGCTGACTACGTTAAAAACATGATCACTGGTGCTGCACAAATGGACGGCGGAATCCTAGTAGTTTCTGCTGCTGATGGCCCAATGCCACAAACTCGTGAGCACATTCTTCTTTCACGTCAAGTAGGTGTTCCTTACCTAGTTGTCTTCATGAACAAATGTGACATGGTAGATGACGAAGAACTACTTGAATTAGTAGAAATGGAAATCCGTGAACTTCTTTCTGATTATGACTTCCCTGGCGATGATATTCCTGTCATCAAAGGATCAGCTCTTAAAGCTCTTGAAGGAGAGCCAGAGTGGGAAGAAAAAATTCTTGAACTAATGCAAGCAGTAGATGACTATATTCCAACACCAACTCGTGACACTGACAAGCCATTCATGATGCCTGTAGAGGACGTATTCTCAATCACAGGTCGCGGTACGGTAGCAACTGGTCGTGTTGAGCGTGGAGTAGTTAAAGTCGGAGATGTTGTTGACATCATCGGTCTTGCTGAAGAACCAAAATCTACTACTGTAACTGGTGTAGAGATGTTCCGTAAACTTCTTGACTATGCAGAAGCGGGCGACAACATCGGTGCTCTTCTTCGTGGTGTATCACGTGAAGATATCGAACGTGGACAAGTACTTGCTAAGCCAGGTACAATCACTCCACACACTCAGTTCAAATCTGAAGTTTATGTTCTTTCTAAAGAAGAGGGTGGACGTCACACTCCATTCTTCTCTAACTACCGTCCTCAGTTCTACTTCCGTACAACTGACGTAACTGGTATCATTCAACTTCCTGAAGGCGTAGAAATGGTTATGCCTGGAGATAACGTTGAAATGACAGTGGAACTTATTTCTCCTATCGCGATTGAAGAAGGTACTAAATTCTCAATCCGTGAAGGTGGACGTACAGTTGGGGCTGGCGTTGTAGCAACAATTACAAAATAATTTTTTGGATCCCGCCATTGAGGCGGGATTTTTTTGTTTTCGACTACATGAAAGATTAGCGTTGTATTTCAAAAATAGTGTTTTGAAACGACCTTAGGATAATGCGAAAGTAAAGTCTAGCAGCGGACTTCAAATCACGTGCAAATCATGATAAAAGCTGATAGTAT
Organism: Sporosarcina sp. P34; assembly: GCF_002743375.1. Classification (GTDB taxonomy): domain Bacteria; phylum Bacillota; class Bacilli; order Bacillales_A; family Planococcaceae; genus Sporosarcina. The sequence continues at coordinate 232,634 of NZ_PDZC01000002.1, read as the reverse complement.
AGTAAACGGATTAAAAGTTAAATTAATTTCTTCAAAAGGGTTGCGCAATCCTTTTATATTATGTATAATGTTGAATGTTGGTCTTTGACTGCGATGAAGCGAGAGGTTACCGATACACCCGGCCGCTTTGCCATGGCGCGTGTAAGGAAAATTTTCGTGGAGAATTGTCTAGAAAATAGGCGAAAGGGAGGGAAAATAATGGCAAAACAAAAGATTCGTATTAGATTGAAAGCTTATGATCACAGAATGATCGATCAATCAGCTGAAAAGATTGTTGAGACGGCTAAACGTTCTGGAGCTAGTGTTTCAGGTCCAATTCCGTTGCCAACTGAAAGATCAGTTTACACGGTATTGCGTGCTGTTCACGTATATAAAGATTCACGTGAGCAATTTGAAATGCGTACGCACAAACGTTTAATCGATATCGTGAATCCAACGCCACAAACGGTGGATGCACTTATGAAGCTTGATTTACCGTCAGGCGTCGACATCGAAATTAAACTATAAAACATAAAAACAAACAATATTACAGGAGGTGTGACTAATGACCAAAGGAATCTTAGGAAGAAAAGTCGGAATGACGCAAGTATTTGCTGAAAACGGCGATCTAATCCCAGTAACAGTGATTGAAGCTGCTCCAAACGTTGTTCTTCAAAAGAAGACAATAGAAACAGACGGCTACGAGTCAATCCAACTAGGATTTGATGATAAACGTGAAAAGCTTTCAAACAAGCCTGAACAAGGCCATGTAGCAAAAGCTAACACTGCACCTAAGCGCTTCATTCGCGAAGTTCGCGGAGCTGACGTTAGTGCATACGAAGTTGGTCAGGAAGTCAAAGTCGATACATTTGCAGAAGGCGATGTAGTTGACATTACAGGAGTTTCAAAAGGTAAAGGATTCCAAGGTGTTATTAAGCGCCACGGTTACTCACGTGGACCAATGACTCACGGATCACGTTTCCATCGCGCACCAGGTTCACTTGGAGCAGTTGATGCACAACGCGTATTCAAAGGAAAAAAACTACCTGGACGTACTGGTGGCAAAACGGTAACGATCCAAAACGTTGAAATCGTTCGAGTTGACGCTGAGCGCAACTTGTTATTAGTAAAAGGTAACGTTCCTGGAGCTCGTAAATCACTTGTACAAGTGAAAAGTGCTATCAAAGGAAACTGAGTAAAACAGAAAGGAGGAAACAGGAATGCCTAAAGTATCTGTAGTAAGTCAAACAGGTTCTGCTGTCGGCGACATCGAATTAAACGATGCGATTTTTGGAATCGAGCCGAATGAAGCAGTATTATTCGAAGCAATTGTTCAACAACAAGCTTCTTTACGCCAAGGTAACCACAAGGTTAAAACTCGCGCGGAAGTAGCAGGCGGCGGTCGTAAACCATGGCGTCAAAAAGGCACAGGTCGTGCTCGTCAAGGTTCAATCAGATCACCACAATGGCGTGGAGGCGGTATCGTATTCGGTCCTTCACCACGTAGTTACAGCTATAAAATGCCTAAGAAAGTTCGTCGTTTAGCACTTTTATCTGCTCTGTCTACAAAAGTAGCAGCTGAAGAACTAATCGTTCTAGACAACTTAGCATTTGATGCACCAAAAACAAAAGGCTTTGTAAAAGTGCTTGAAGATCTTTCAATCACGAAAAAAGCATTATTTGTTACAGCTGACCTAGAAGAATCAGTAGCGTTATCCGCTCGTAACATTCCAGGAATCAGCGTCGTTTCAGCGAATGGTATCAATGTTTTAGACCTAGTCGGACATGACCAGCTTGTAATGACAAAAGCAGCAATAGAAAAAGTCGAGGAGGTGCTTGGTTAATGGAAGCACGTGATATTCTGAAACGTCCGGTCATTACCGAGCGTTCTTCTGAACAAATGGAAGACTTAAGAAAATATACATTCGAAGTTGATACACGCGCGAGCAAAACTCACGTGAAACAAGCTATTGAAGAAATCTTCGGTGTTAAAGTTGAAAAAGTTAACGTTATGAACTACAAAGGTAAGTTCAAGCGTATGGGGAAACATGCTGGTTATACAAACAAGCGTCGTAAGGCAATTGTTACACTAACTACTGATTCCAAAGATATCGAGCTTTTTGAAATTTAATTAATTCATAATAAATGAAGGAGGGAACACAAAATGGCGATTAAGAAGTACAAAGCTACCTCCAACGGACGTCGTAACATGACTTCTTCTGACTTTGCTGAGATTACAGCTAGCAAACCAGAAAAATCATTGCTTGAACCAGTCAAGCGTAAAGGCGGACGTAACAACCAAGGTAGAATGACAGTTCGTCACCAAGGTGGAGGACATAAGCGCCAATACCGTGTCATCGATTTCCAACGTCGGAAAGATGGCATTCCAGGACGCGTTGCTACGATCGAATACGATCCAAACCGTTCAGCAAACATCGCATTAATCAATTATGCAGATGGAGAAAAGAGATATATTCTTGCTCCTAAAGGATTGACAGTAGGTTCCACAATCATTTCAGGACCTGAAGCGGATATCCGCGTAGGAAATGCTCTGCCACTAGAGAACATCCCTATGGGTTCTACAATCCACAACATTGAAATGAAGCCAGGTAAAGGCGGACAATTAGTTCGTTCTGCAGGAACTTCAGCTCAACTACTAGGACGCGAAGGCAAATATGTCATCATTCGTCTGCAATCAGGAGAAGTTCGTATGATCCTTGCTACTTGCCGTGCTACAATCGGTCAAGTGGGTAACGAGCAACACGAATTGATCAACATTGGTAAAGCAGGTCGTTCACGTTGGTTAGGCAAACGTCCAACTGTTCGTGGATCTGTAATGAACCCTAACGATCACCCACACGGTGGTGGTGAAGGCCGTACACCAATCGGTCGTCCGAGTCCTGTTACTCCATGGGGTAAACCAACTCTTGGATTCAAGACACGTACGAAGAACAATAAATCAGATAAACTTATCGTTCGCCGTCGTAAAAAATAATGTTATTGCACTGCGGTTCAGTAGATGGACCGTAGTACATACTCGGAAGGAGGTTCCAGAATGGGCCGCAGCTTGAAAAAAGGACCTTTTGCAGATGACCATTTACTAAAAAAGGTTGACGCACAAAAAGATGCAGAAAAGAAACAAGTTATTAAAACATGGTCACGCCGTTCAACAATCTTCCCGACTTTCATCGGATTGACGATTGCAGTATATGATGGACGTAAACATGTTCCTGTTTATGTAACAGAAGATATGGTAGGTCACAAACTAGGTGAATTCGTACCTACACGCACATACCGAGGCCATGGTGCCGACGATAAGAAAACAAAACGCTAATTTGAGAGGAGGTTATCCTGATGCAACAAGCTAAAGCATCTGTACGCACAGTCCGTATTGCTTCTCGCAAAGTTCGTTTGGTCGTTGATCTTATCCGCGGCAAGAATATAGGTGAAGCTATGGCTATTCTACGACTTACGCCTAAAGCGGCATCTCCAGTCGTGGAAAAATTATTGAAATCAGCAATTGCAAACGCTGAACATAACTACGAAATGGATACTGAGAACTTAATCGTCAGTGAAGTATTCGTAGATGAAGGACCAACAATGAAACGTTTCCGTCCACGTGCACAAGGTCGTGCAAGTGCGATCAACAAACGTACAAGCCACATCACATTAGTGGTATCTGAAAAGAAGGAGGGGTAATTAGTGGGCCAAAAAGTACATCCTAATGGACTACGTGTAGGCGTCATCCGTGACTGGGACTCAAAATGGTACGCGGAAAAAGATTATGCGTCCTTACTACATGAAGACTTAAAGATCCGTGAATACATCGAAAAACGTCTTGTAGAAGCATCAGTTTCAAAAGTTGAGATTGAGCGTGCTGCTAAGCGTGTTAATATTACAATCCACACTGCAAAGCCAGGTATGGTTATCGGTAAAGGTGGTTCCGAAGTAGAAACACTTCGTAAGCAACTTAACGAAATTACAGGCAAGCGTGTACACATCAACATCGTAGAAATCAAACGTGCTGATTTGGATGCAAGATTAGTTGCAGAATCAATCGCTCGTCAATTGGAAAGTCGTGTATCATTCCGTCGTGCTCAGAAACAAGCGATTCAGCGTACTATTCGTTCTGGTGCAAAAGGAATTAAAACACAAGTATCTGGACGTCTCGGCGGAGCGGATATCGCTCGTGCGGAACACTACAGTGAAGGAACTGTCCCTCTTCATACATTACGTGCAGATATAGATTATGCACATGCTGAAGCTGATACTACTTATGGTAAGCTTGGCGTAAAAGTATGGATTTATCGTGGTGAAGTCCTTCCAGTAAAAGCTAAGAAGAACTCTGGGGAAGGAGGCAAATAATATGTTAATGCCTAAACGTGTAAAACATCGTCGTGTATTCCGTGGGAAAATGCGTGGTGAAACAAAAGGTGGCGCTACAGTTCAGTTTGGTGAGTACGGTCTTCAGGCTCTAGAAGCAAGTTGGATCACTAACCGTCAGATTGAATCTGCTCGTATTGCTATGACTCGTTACATGAAACGTGGCGGTAAAGTATGGATCAATATTTTCCCGCACAAACCATATACTAAAAAGCCTCTTGAAGTCCGGATGGGTTCCGGTAAAGGTGCTGTAGAAGGCTGGGTTGCAGTTGTGAAACCTGGTAGAGTAATGTTCGAAATTGCAGGTGTTTCAGAAGAGGTTGCTCGTGAGGCACTTAGACTTGCATCGCACAAACTTCCTGTAACAAGCAAGTTTGTAAAACGACAAGAAATTGGTGGTGAGTCTAATGAAAGCTAATGAAATTCGTGACTTAACAACTGCAGAGATCGAGCAAAAAGTGAAATCACTTAAAGAAGAGCTTTTCAACCTTCGCTTCCAGTTAGCGACAGGTCAATTAGAAAACACTGCACGCATCCGTGAAGTACGCAAATCGATTGCGCGCATGAAAACTGTAATACGACAAAGAGAAATCAGTGCAAATAACTGATGAAGGAGGTTGCAGCCATGACTGAGCGTAATCAGCGCAAAGTATACACAGGCCGTGTGGTTTCCGATAAAATGGATAAAACCGTTACGGTAATGGTAGAAACACACAAAAAACATTCTTTATACGGCAAGCGTGTAAAGTATTCTAAGAAACTTAAAGTTCATGATGAGCTAAATGAAGCGAAAATCGGCGATGTTGTTCGTATTATGGAAACACGTCCATTATCAGCAACTAAGCGTTTCCGTCTTCTAGAAGTCGTTGAAAAAGCGATCATCATCTAATAGGTTTTTAACTCAGATTTCGGAAGGAGGTAACCTCGATGATTCAACAGGAAAGTAGAATGAAAGTTGCTGACAACTCTGGCGCGCGCGAAGTGCTTACGATTAAAGTACTAGGCGGATCAGGTCGTAAAGTAGCTAACATCGGTGACGTAGTTGTTGTTACGGTCAAGAAGGCAACACCAGGTGGCGTTGTTAAGAAGGGTGACGTTGTTAAAGCGGTCATCGTTCGTACGAAAAGTGGAGTTCGTCGTAAAGACGGTTCATACATTACATTCGATGAGAATGCTTGCGTTATTATCCGTGATGATAAAGGGCCACGTGGAACACGTATTTTCGGACCAGTTGCTCGCGAACTACGCGACAATAACTTCATGAAAATCATTTCACTTGCTCCAGAAGTTCTTTAATTCTAATGACAGAGCCAGTCAAGGAGGTGCGATAAATGCACGTTAAAAAAGGCGACAAAGTAATGGTGATCTCTGGGAAAGATAAAGGTAAAACAGGTGTGATCCTAACTGCTTATCCGAAAAAAGACCGTGTGCTTGTTGAAGGTATTAATATCGTCAAGAAACACACAAAGCCGAACCAAGAGAACCCACAAGGCGGAATTGTAAGCCAAGAGTCTACAATACACGTCTCCAACGTGATGGTAATCGATCCTAAAACAGGCGAGCCGACTCGTGTAGGTTACAAAATGGAAGACGGTAAAAAAGTACGTATTGCAAAAAAATCCGGTGAATCATTGGATAAGTAAGTATTGCATGAAGGGAGGTCCGACTGATGAGTCGTTTGAAAGAGAAGTTTTCTAAAGAAATCACACCTGCTCTAATGAGCAAGTTTGAATATACATCTGTTATGCAAGTTCCTAAAGTAGACAAAATCGTTATCAACATGGGTGTTGGTGATGCTGTCCAAAATACAAAAGCACTTGATGCAGCTGTTGAGGATCTTGCAACTATTTCAGGTCAAAAACCAGTCATTACTAAAGCGAAAAAATCTATCGCAGGATTCCGTTTACGTGAAGGAATGCCGATCGGAGCTAAAGTAACGCTTCGCGGTGAGCGCATGTATGAGTTCCTCGATAAATTAGTTACAATCTCATTACCACGTGTACGTGACTTCCGTGGCGTTTCTAAAAAAGCGTTTGACGGTCGCGGTAACTATACTCTTGGTGTGAAAGAGCAACTTATTTTCCCTGAAATTGACTTCGATAAAGTATCAAAAGTACGAGGGATGGATATCGTCATCGTGACGACAGCTAACACTGATGAAGAAGCACGTGAATTGCTTGCACAGTGTGGCATGCCATTCCAAAAGTAAAATAATAGGGAGGCGAAAACGTGGCTAAGAAATCTATGATCGCTAAACAGAAACGTACGCCAAAGTATAAAGTACAAGAATACACACGCTGCGAACGTTGTGGCCGTCCACATTCAGTATATCGCAAATTTAAACTTTGCCGTATTTGTTTCCGCGAACTTGCATACAAGGGACAACTTCCTGGCGTCAAAAAAGCCAGCTGGTAAACCCCTAATTAGGGAAGGAGGTTAATTCAAATGACAATGAGTGATCCGATTGCAGATATGCTTACACGCATCCGTAATGCGAACATGGTTCGCCACGAGAAGCTTGAGGTACCTGCTTCAAACGTAAAGAAAGAAATCGCTGAGATCTTAAAACGAGAAGGTTTCGTTCGTGACGTGGAATACGTGGAAGATAACAAACAAGGCATCATCCGCATTTTCCTAAAATACGGTCAGGATAACGAACGCGTTATCAATGGCTTGAAACGTATTTCTAAACCAGGACTTCGTGTATATGCTAAATCTAATGAAGTTCCTAAAGTACTTAACGGCTTAGGTGTTGCACTTGTTTCTACATCAAACGGTGTATTAACAGACAAAGAAGCCCGCGCTAAACAAGTCGGCGGAGAAGTCGTCGCTTACGTTTGGTAATTAGCTACAATTGAATGGAGGTGCAATAGAATGTCCCGTATTGGTAATCGTCAGATCGAAGTTCCTGAAAACGTTACTGTAACAATTTCAGAGGAAAACTTCGCTACTGTTAAAGGTCCGAAAGGTGAACTTTCGAGACAATTAGATAAAGAAATCACGATCAATCACGAAGGCAACGTAATTACATTTACTCGTCCTTCTGAATCAAAAGCCCACCGTTCAATTCACGGTACTACACGCTCTGTACTTAATAACATGGTAGTGGGAGTATCTACAGGATTTGAACGCACACTTGAATTGGTTGGGGTTGGATATCGTGCTTCTATGCAAGGGAAAAAACTTGTATTGAACGTAGGTTACTCACACCCAGTTGAATTCACGCCAGAAGAAGGTGTAGAAGTTGAAGTTCCAGCGAACACGAAAATAATTGTTCGTGGATACAACAAAGAACACGTAGGTGCTCTTGCTTCTAACATCCGTCAAGTACGTCCACCAGAGCCATATAAAGGTAAAGGTATCCGTTATGAAGGCGAAATCGTTCGTCGTAAAGAAGGTAAAACAGGTAAATAATACCGCCTGAGGTATTTGGAAGGAGTGACTCCGATGATCACGAAACAAGATAAAAACGCTGTCCGTAAAAAGCGTCACGCACGTGTGCGTACGAAAATCAGCGGAACTGCAGAGCGTCCACGTCTAAACGTTTACCGTTCAAACAAGCACATCTATGCACAATTAATTGATGACTTGAATGGTGTAACAATCGTTAGCGCTTCTACAAGAGATAACGGTGTTGAGGCTGGTTCTACTGGCAACACTGAAGCCGCAGCTAAAGTTGGCGAGCTTATTGCAAAGAAAGCTGTTGAAAAAGACGTTAAAGCGGTTGTTTTTGACCGCGGCGGATATCTTTTCCACGGCCGTGTAAAAGCATTAGCTGACGCTGCACGCGAAAATGGTCTGGAATTTTAATTAAGAGGGAGGGACATATTTCATGCGTCGTAATGATCAGAACAAAAGTGAGTTTGAAGAACGCGTAGTAACGATCAACCGCGTTGCGAAAGTTGTAAAAGGTGGACGTCGTTTCCGCTTCACTGCACTTGTCGTAGTTGGTGATAAAAACGGTCGTGTCGGTTTTGGTACTGGTAAAGCACAAGAAGTTCCAGATGCAATCCGTAAAGCAATTGAAGATGCGAAGAAAAACTTGATTGTAGTGCCAATGGTCAAAGGTACAACTCCACATGAAGTAATCGGACGCTTTGGTGCAGGACAAATCCTCATCAAACCAGCTGCTCCGGGTACTGGTGTTATCGCAGGTGGACCTGTCCGTGCGGTACTTGAACTTGCAGGCATCACGGATATTCTTTCTAAATCTCTTGGTTCAAGCACACCGATTAACATGGTACGTGCAACAATCGAAGGGTTGCAGAATTTGAAACGCGCAGAAGAAATCGCTAAATTGCGTGGTAAATCCGTAGAAGAACTGTTAGGTTAAGGGGGGAAATACAATGACGAACAAACTTGAAGTCACCCTTACGAAAAGTGTTATTGGTTCAAAGCCGACACAGCGTAAAACAATTGAAGCACTAGGCCTTCGAAAGTTAAATCAAACAGTTGAGCATCAAAACAACGATGCCATCCGTGGTATGCTTACAAAAGTTAGCCACTTGGTAACCGTTAAAGAAATTTAAGTACTATTTTACAATAAGGAGGTGCCGATAAGATGAAATTACATGAGCTAAAACCAGCTGAAGGATCTCGTAAAAACCGCAAACGTGTTGGTCGTGGGATTGGATCTGGAACAGGTAAGACTTCTGGTAGAGGTCATGACGGTCAAAACGCTCGTTCAGGCGGCGGTGTACGTCTTGGTTTCGAAGGTGGACAAATTCCTCTTTTCCAACGACTTCCTAAGCGCGGGTTCACGAACATCAATCGTAAAGATTATGCCATCGTCAACCTCGATACATTAAATCGTTTCGAAGAAGGCACGGAAGTAACGCCGGAATTGCTAATTGAAACTGGTGTTGTAAGCAACGCTAAATCTGGTATCAAGATTCTGGGCAACGGAACACTTGATAAAAAGATTACAGTACGTGCTAACAAATTCTCCGCTTCTGCAAAAGAAGCAATTGAAAAAGCAGGCGGGCAAACAGAGGTGGTATAATGTTTCAGACAATCTCTAATTTCATGCGTGTGAAGGAGATCCGGTCTAAAATAATTTTCACCCTCCTAGTGCTCATCGTTTTTAGACTAGGGACATTTGTTCCGGTTCCAAACGTTGATGCAACTGCTTTACAACAATCAGATAACCAGTTTATCGGATTCTTGAACACATTCGGTGGTGGAGCATTATCCAACTTCTCGATCTTTGCAATGGGGATTATGCCGTATATCACGGCGTCCATCATTGTACAACTCTTGCAGATGGATGTTGTTCCGAAGTTTACTGAGTGGTCAAAACAAGGGGACGTCGGAAGACGAAAGCTTGCGCAATTTACAAGATATTTCACGATTGTTCTTGCCTTTATTCAAGCACTTGCCATGTCATTTGGTTTTAACCAAACATTTGGCGGTACACTGATTCAAGACAACAGCATATCCACCTATATCACAATTGCAATTGTATTGACTGCCGGTACAGCTTTCCTACTATGGCTTGGTGAACAAATTACTGCGAAAGGTGTTGGGAATGGTATTTCCATCATTATCTTTGCAGGGATTGTCGCCGGCATTCCAAATGCTGTTAACCAGTTGTATGTAACGCAAATTCAAGACGCTGGAGATGCACTATTTATTCGAATTGCAACGATGGTATTGTTACTGATCGTGATCGTGGCTATTGTAGTCGGGGTTATTTACTTCCAAGAAGCATTGCGGAAAATTCCGATTCAATATGCGAAGCGTGTCTCAGGACGTAATCAGTCTGTTGCAAGTCAACAAACACATTTACCTTTGAAATTGAATGCTGCAGGAGTTATCCCGGTAATCTTTGCGGTGGCATTCTTCATTACGCCACAACAAATTGCTCCGTTTTTCGGTGAGAACAGTGTAACTAAAACTATTATTCGGATCTTCGATTATACGAATCCGATCGGTATGATTTTGTATGTAACACTTATTATTGCGTTTACATATTTCTATGCATTCATTCAAGTGAATCCAGAAAATATGGCAGACAATCTGAAAAAGCAAGGTGCATATATTCCGGGAATACGCCCAGGAGCAAACACTCAAAAGTACTTAACAAGTACTCTGTATAGGTTGACGTTCGTCGGCTCAATTTTCCTGGCCGTCGTAGCAGTTATGCCAATCTTCTTCATCAACTTGGCGAATTTGCCTCAATCCGCTCAAATCGGTGGAACGAGCTTGCTCATCGTAGTAGGGGTTGCCCTCGAATCAATGAAGCAATTAGAATCACAATTAGTGAAGAGACATTACAGAGGCTTTATGAAATAAAGAGCAATAGCCTGACCTATTGTAAACAAATGGAGGGCAAGGACGTATGAATATCGTATTAATGGGTCTGCCTGGTGCTGGCAAAGGTACACAAGCAGACAAAATTGTCGAGAAGTACGGAATCCCTCATATTTCTACAGGCGATATGTTCCGTGCTGCCATCAAAGATGGCACGGAACTTGGAGTTAAAGCAAAATCGTTCATGGATCAAGGCGCATTAGTTCCTGATGAAGTTACCATTGGTATCGTGCGTGAGCGGTTAAGCAAAACGGATTGTGACAATGGATTCTTACTAGATGGTTTCCCTAGAACAGTACCTCAAGCTGAAGCACTAGATGCTTTACTTAAGGACCTAGGAAAAAGCATTGAGTACGTATTGGATATCGAAGTCGATACGGAAGAATTAGTCGCAAGATTATCTGGTCGTCGTATTTGTAAAGTGTGTGGTACATCGTATCACTTGATCTTCAACCCGCCAAAGGTAGAAGATGTGTGTGATAAAGATGGCGGCGAACTTTACCAGCGTGCAGATGACAATCCGGATACTGTCATGAATCGTCTGGAAGTAAATATGAATCAGACAGCTCCTTTACTCGACTTTTATGGCGAAAAAGGTGTACTGACTAAAATTAATGGCCAACAGGACATTAATCTTGTATTCAAGGACTTGGATGAAATTTTGCAACAACGTAATAAGTAATCAATCCTTTTCGGGCACATTTTCATCATGGTTCGGAAAGTAATGGATGAAAACGATCTGCAAAAGCTTTAAGTTCCTGTTATAAGATAAATGAGAGTTTATCATTAATTCCTTGGTAGTTCCGACATGCATTCTATTGTCAATGGCAGTATAATATATAATTGGCACTGCAACGAGGGCAATAAAGGATCTCATTCGCAATTTATGCGAAACAGCGAAATGTGGCAGACGTCTTTCGAACATCACTCATGCTAACTGGACATATGTTGAAGGAAGCCTTTTGAAGGCAACTGATGCCGCTCGATGGTGAAAGCCTTTATTGGATATAGAAGGGAGACAGGATTGATGGCGAAGGACGACGTAATTGAGGTAGAAGGAACTGTTCTTGAAACGTTGCCGAATGCGATGTTTAAAGTGGAGTTAGAAAACGGACATACTGTGCTTGCACACGTGTCAGGTAAAATTCGTATGCACTTTATTCGTATTCTGCCAGGCGACAAGGTGACATTGGAACTTTCACCTTACGATTTAACACGTGGTCGTATCACATACCGTTTCAAATAAACTTTTGCACTCCCGAAATATTGAAGGAGGTTGGGTAGGATGAAAGTAAGACCATCTGTAAAACCGATCTGCGAAAAATGTAAAGTTATTCGTAGACGCGGCCGAGTAATGGTAATCTGTGAAAATCCAAAGCACAAACAAAGACAAGGCTAAAACACAAGGAGGTGCACAACTTATATGGCACGTATTGCTGGTGTAGACGTTCCGCGCGATAAGCGCGTTGTCATTTCATTGACATATATATTCGGTATTGGTAAAACAACTGCACAATCAATTTTGACTGCAGCTGACGTTTCACAAGAAACTCGCGTTCGTGATTTAACTGACGCTGAGCTGGATAAGATTCGTGAACAAATTGACGGCTTGAAAGTAGAAGGAGATCTTCGTCGCGAAACTTCTCTAAATATCAAGCGTTTGATGGAAATCGGTAGTAACCGTGGAATCCGTCACCGTCGTGGATTGCCTGTTCGTGGACAAAACACGAAAAACAATGCACGTACGCGTAAGGGTCCTAAACGCACAATGGCTAACAAGAAAAAATAATAGGTAAAGGAGGGTTCTTTCCAACATGGCACGTAAACAACAAACTCGTAAACGTCGTGTAAAAAAGAATATTGAGACTGGTATTGCACATATCCGTTCAACGTTCAATAACACTATCGTAACTATCACGGATAGCCACGGTAATGCACTTTCATGGTCTAGCGCTGGTGCACTTGGCTTTAGAGGTTCCCGTAAATCTACTCCTTTTGCTGCACAAATGGCTGCTGAAACTGCAGCAAAAACAGCAATGGAACATGGTTTGAAATCATTGGAAGTAACAGTTAAAGGACCAGGTGCTGGTCGTGAAGCGGCTATCCGTTCACTACAGGCTGCAGGTCTTGAAGTTACTGCAATCAGAGACGTAACTCCGGTTCCGCACAATGGTTGTCGCCCGCCAAAACGTCGTCGCGTATAATCGGTTTGAATCTATTGGATTAAGAAAGACATTTTTTGTTAATACTGTTGAAATAGACTATCTATTATCAGTGAATTCAATAAGGTTAAACCAATATAGAGACGTTTTTAGGAGGGTAAATAAATGATCGAGATTGAGAAACCAAAGATTGAAACAGTAACGATCGGTGAAGATTCACAGTTCGGTAAGTTTATTATCGAACCTTTAGAGCGTGGATATGGAAATACCCTAGGGAATTCCTTGCGCCGCATTCTCTTGTCTTCATTACCAGGAGCTGCTGTGACATCTATTCAAATCGATGGTGTACTTCATGAATTCGCTACAATTGAAGGTGTCGTCGAAGACGTATCTACAGTTATTTTGAATGTGAAGAAACTAGCACTCAAAATTTACTCAGATGATGAGAAAGTTATTGAGATCGATGTGAAAGGTGAAGGCGTCGTGACGGCTGCAGACATCACACATGATAGTGATGTCGAAGTATTAAATCCAGATCTCCCGATTGCTACTCTCGGTAAAAATGGACATTTACGTATGCGTATGTATGCTGTACGTGGACGCGGATATGTTCCTTCCGATCAAAACAAACGTGAGGATCTAGCGATTGGTGTGATTCCAATTGACTCGATTTACACTCCTGTATCACGCGTTAACTTCCAAGTTGAAAACACTCGCGTCGGACAAAGTACCAACTTTGATAAGTTGACACTCGATGTTTGGACAGATGGAAGCATAGGTCCTAAAGAGGCGGTATCACTTGGAGCTAAAATTCTAACAGAGCATTTAAATATATTCGTTGGTATGACTGACGAAGCACAAACTGCAGAAATCATGGTAGAAAAAGAAGAAGACCAAAAAGAAAAGGTTCTGGAAATGACGATTGAAGAACTTGATCTTTCTGTCCGATCTTATAACTGCTTGAAGCGTGCAGGCATCAATACAGTTTTAGAACTTGCTAACAAGTCCGAAGACGAAATGATGAAAGTGCGTAACTTAGGCCGCAAATCACTTGAAGAAGTGAAGGCTAAATTGGATGAGCTAAACCTTGAGTTACGCTCTGAAGAATAACTGACATATATTGAAGGAGGGTAACTTCAAATGGGATACAGAAAACTTGGACGCACAAGTTCACAACGTAAAGCAATGCTTCGCGACTTAACGACAGATCTTATCATTCATGAGCGCATCCAAACAACTGAAACACGTGCGAAAGAATTACGTAAAGTAGTTGAAAAGATGATCACTCTTGGAAAACGTGGAGATCTTCACGCACGTCGTCAAGCGGCTGAATATATTCGTCGTGAAAAGGTAGCTGTTGAAAACGCAGAAGGCGAAGAAGCAACAGTGTTTGCACTTCAAAAGCTTTTTGATACAGTAGCACCACGTTATGCAGATCGCCAAGGCGGTTATACACGTATAATGAAAATGGGACCTCGCCGTGGCGATGGCGCACCAGTAGTTATTATCGAACTGGTGTAATTCCAACACTTCGAGGGTGTGTCTGTCACGCACAGCACACCCTTTTATTACACGTACGAGATTTATACGACATAAAAGCTGAGTGTTATGATCCGCGAGTAATCGACTGGTCTAGCTCTACGTACCTCATCTGAGATGTCGGCATGAGCACCCGGCATTTTCGTTTACAAAGGCGCATTCCTTAGATGAGGTACGCGCTTTTTTTTTATACATAAGAATAAGTAATTACATAAAAACTATATTAATTCATAACAACACCTAAGAGGGGGAGTCCAGATGAAGGAAATAGCGTCGATGCACCATGTTGACTTTTCTTACGACATAGAAGAGGAATCTTCGCTTATGTCACCTAAAGCATTACAGGATGTATCTTTCACTTTATATGAAGGAGAATGGCTGGCAGTTGTAGGACATAATGGTTCTGGTAAATCGACGCTAGCCAAGCTATTGATTGGCTTGATGTTTCCTTCGTCAGGTGAAGTACATCTCTTTTCGGAACGACTATCTGAAGAGAATCTTTGGGAAACACGTTCCCGTATGGGTATTGTCTTTCAAAACCCTGATAATCAGTTTGTCGGTTCGACCGTGCAGGATGATGTAGCGTTTGCACTCGAAAACAATGGGGTACCACACGACATCATGGTAAAACGTGTCCATGAGGCCCTGGAGCAGGTGAAGATGAAAGATTACATCAATCATGAACCACATCATCTCTCGGGGGGACAGAAGCAGCGTGTGGCGATTGCTGGTGCATTAGCTTTGCATCCCGAACTTCTTATACTAGATGAAGCTACTTCCATGTTGGATCCCCAGGGACGCGAAGAAGTAATCGAGATCGTTAAGAAGTTACGCTCAGAAATCGGGTTGACTGTATTATCTATTACGCATGACTTAGAAGAGGTATTATTGGCAGATCGTATATTGGTAATGAATGAAGGACAAGTATTGATGGTAGGCTCACCGCAAGAAATCTTTCAACAAGGTACTGAACTTGAACAGGTTGGGCTCGATCTGCCGTTTGCTTTACGTGTTTCGGAGTTATTGAGAATAGCTGGCGTAGAGCTGCTAGGCAATCATATGACAGAAGAAGAGTTGGTGAATGAATTGTGGACATTTCACTTCAGCAAGTAGGCTACTTATACGCTAAAGATTCGCCGTTTGAGAAACGTGCCCTACAGGACGTGACTGCTACGATTCCTTCAGGTTCTTATACATCCATCATTGGGCATACAGGGTCAGGGAAATCGACCTTATTGCTTCATTTAAATGGATTGCTCAAGCCATCTGAAGGTATTGTCAAAATAGGCGACACGGTAATTACTGCCCAGACTAAAGGTAAGCAGATGAAGGAAGTTCAACATCACGTAGGGATTGTATTTCAGTTTCCTGAATATCAGTTATTTGAAGAAACAGTTGAAAAAGATATTATGTTCGGCCCTATCAATTTTGGGGTGCCAAAAGAGGTAGCGAGGGCTCGTGCACATGAACTAGTGAAGCTTTTAGGGCTTCCTGAAGAGGTGTTGCAGAAGTCACCTTTTGAGCTATCAGGAGGGCAAATGCGGCGTGTTGCGATTGCAGGCATCCTCGCATTCAAACCTTCTATCTTGGTCCTTGACGAGCCAACAGCGGGGTTAGATCCTAAGGGCCGTAAAGAGATCATGGAGTTGTTCCATCACTTGCATAAGACAGAAAGTCTAACGACTATCCTTGTCACCCATAGTATGGAAGACGCTGCACGCTACAGTGATCGGATTTTGGTGATGCATGAGGGAACAGCTGTGATGCAAGGAACGCCTGAAGAAATATATAGTCAAGAAGAGGAACTTCATTCATATCGACTCAGCGTCCCTCGTTCCGTGCGTTTTCAGCGTGAGATGGAAAAGATGAGTGGACGACGTTTTGATCGTATTGCACTTACCGAAGACGTATTAGCACAAGAATTAGCAAAAGCTATTGCAAGGAAAGAGGAGCGGCCATGTTAGAAAAAATGATTATCGGTCGTTTTATTCCTGGTACTTCTATTGTGCACCGTATGGATCCGCGTTCCAAATTACTTTTTGTCTTTCTGTTTGTAATAGCAGTGTTCTTGGCAAATAACGTAATGTCTTATGCCGTTTTGCTTGGTTTCACAGCGTTTGTCATTGCACTTGCCAGAATCAGACCTTATTTTCTGATCAACGGATTAAAACCGGTCATCTTTTTGATCATTTTTACTCTTCTCTTACATATTTTCTTTACACGTGAAGGACCCCTTCTATTTGAATGGAAGTTTATTAAAGTTTATGAAGAAGGATTGCGCATGGGTATATTCATATCCATCCGATTTTTGGTGCTTGTTCTGATTACGACAGTATTGACGTTAACCACTTCACCGATCTCGATTACGGATGGGTTGGAAACGCTACTTAATCCGTTTAAAAAGCTGAAATTACCCGTACACGAATTAGCACTCATGATGTCCATTTCTCTACGTTTCATTCCAACTTTAATGGACGAAACAGATAAAATATTAAAGGCTCAACTAGCAAGAGGATCTGATTTAAGTACCGGTTCCATCAAAGAACGGATACAGGCAGTCATTCCTTTGCTTGTCCCGCTATTTGTCAGTGCATTTAAGCGCGCGGAAGATTTGGCGATTGCAATGGAAGTACGTGGGTACCGTGGCGGAGAAGGTCGCACAAGGTTCCGACAGCTGTCTTGGCAATTAAGGGATACTGTTGTCTTGATCGCTTTTGTGCTATTGGTAGGTGTATTGCTATGGGTGAGGAAGTGAATAGATTGAAACGAATGAAAGCGACTGTTTCGTATGATGGCACAGATTTTGCTGGCTATCAATCTCAACCAGGCATGCGGACAGTTCAAGCAGAGATTGATAAAGCGCTTGTGAAGCTGCATAAAGATTCGACATCCCACGCGGTAGCAAGCGGACGAACTGATGCTGGCGTTCATGCGCTAGGTCAGGTGATCCATTTTGACACACCTCTGGATTTAGGTGATCGCTGGCTGATGGCATTGAATGTGCTGCTACCTAAGGACGTACGCATAACTGCGATTGAACAGGTGTCTAAAGAATTTCATGCGCGTTACGGTGCAAAAGGTAAAACGTATCGATATAAATGGTCTTATGGAGAATTGCAAAGTCCATTTGAGCGTAATTTCGCAGTTCATTTAGGTAGATGGAATCCGGATGTGGAACGAATGAATGCAGGTGCTGCCTATTTAATCGGTACACATGATTTCACAAGTTTCTGTTCAGCGAAGACCGCTACTTCGAATAAAGTCCGCACAATCCGAAAACTAACACTTGAGCGACATCAGGAGGAACTGATTCTTGAAGTGGAAGGTGATGGATTTCTTTACAATATGGTTCGTACGATTGCCGGTGCTTTGCTGGCGGTTGGTATTGGCTGGGACGAGCCGGAAGATATCCAGAAGATTCTCGAGGCGAAAGATCGTCAAAGGGCTGGAAAGACAGCGGCAGCACACGGTTTGTACTTAATTGAAGTGACCTATTGAGCTCATGGCAACTAATCCTGGCGTTTTCATAAAAACGCTTGACTTTATTGACAATAAAGTATAACATGATAAATGGTATTTCAATAACCCCACAAACAAGCCCCGGAAGTTTATTTGTGTTTAGGGATAGAGAAAATATGGGAACAGATTTGATATTTTAGGAGGAAATACAATATGCGCACAACATTCATGGCTAAAGGTCACGAAGTCGAACGTAAATGGCTAGTTGTCGACGCTGAAGGACAAACGCTTGGTCGTCTTGCTTCAGAAGTTGCAGCTCTTTTACGCGGTAAACACAAACCAACGTTTACACCACATGTTGATACAGGCGATCACGTCATCATCATCAACGCTGAAAAAATCCATTTGACAGGTAATAAATTGAAAGACAAATTATACCACCGTCACTCTGGTTATACAGGTAGTCTTAAGTCACGTACTGCACTTGAGATGCGTACTAACTACCCTGTAAAAATGCTTGAACTAGCGATTAAAGGAATGCTTCCAAACGGTCCTCTAGGTCGTCAAACAATCAAGAAATTACACGTATACGCTGGTCCAGAGCATCAGCATATCGCACAAAAACCAGAAGCTTACGAGCTTCGCGGTTAATTAAGAGGAGGAAACCCACTTGGCACAAGTACAATATATCGGCACTGGCCGTCGTAAAAGTTCAGTAGCTCGTGTACGTCTAATTCCTGGCGAAGGTAAAATTGTCGTCAATAATCGTGATGTAGAGGACTACGTACCATTCGAAACACTTCGTGAAATCATTAAACAACCACTAGTAACAACGGAAACACTTGGAAGCTATGATATCCATGTTAACGTTCACGGTGGTGGTTACACAGGTCAAGCAGGCGCAATCCGTCACGGCGTTGCTCGTGCATTGCTTACTGTAGATCCTGATTTCCGTGCAGCACTTAAATCAGCAGGATTCCTAACACGTGATCCACGTATGAAAGAGCGTAAAAAATACGGTCTTCGCGGCGCGCGTCGTGCTCCACAGTTCTCAAAACGATAATATTGGTTTTATATCAACCTTTACAGCCTCATTCCAAGTTTATTGGAATGAGGCTTTTTACTATTTACAACCTTTATCTGTGGATGTGTAGTACCTAAAATGTATTCTTATTGTAGTAGTTCATACCCCACTCATTTTAGTAACGTATAATGTACAAAATATATAGTGGCATTTTACTTTGATTAATATCTTCTAACATGTAAAAAGGATTTACTGAATGGATCTACCTTACTATCGTGGTTGCGCTGGAAATCTGCTTTGTATAAGTATAGAAATTACAATGTTCCTTAACGGAGTAAAAATGCACCGTAAAGATTCAAAAAAATATTTAATGTAAGTTTGTAGATTGGTAGATTGTGTGTTATATTTATGAAAATTAAATAAACTAATTTAAATAAGTGCTCACATCGTGAGTTAAAAGGGAAACTAGTGAAAATCTAGTACAGCCCCCGCTACTGTAAAAGCTGATGAAATTACAATACCACTGAGAAATCGGGAAGGTGTAAGAGTAAAGTGAAGCTTGAGTCAGGAAACCTGCTTATTTAAACGACACATACTTTTCGGAGGGAAGAGTATAGGCGAGACAATAAATATAATTGTCTTATGTTTCAGTATGTTTTTTATAATACTATCACATGCCTACATTCCCTTGAAAAGGAGTGTAGGCATTTTTATTTGGAGGGAAATCATGAAAAAGGGAAAAATATTCGTTGTTGGATTCGGTCCCGGAGCTACTGAACATATTACAGGACGAGCATTAGAGGCACTGCAAGAAAGTAATTATATTATTGGTTATAAAACGTATGTAGAACTGATTAAACATTTAGTAACTGCAAAGTCCATTGTTAGCACAGGCATGACTGAAGAAGTGTCACGTGCACAAGATGCCGTTAAGAAAGCGGAGGCAGGTGGAATTGTTTCAGTGATCTCTAGCGGTGATTCGGGTGCGTATGGCATGGCAGGATTAGTATATGAGGTACTGATAGAAAAAGGTTGGACAGAAGCCGAAGGAATTGAAGTAGAAATAGTTCCAGGTATTTCAGCAATCAACTCATGTGCGAGTTTACTGGGTGCACCTGTCATGCATGATTCTTGTACGATCAGCTTAAGCGATCATCTCACGCCTTGGACTGTTATAGAAAAGCGGATTGAAGCGGCGGGTATGGCGGATTTTGTAATTGCTTTATACAATCCGAAGAGTGGACGTCGGACGCGCCAAATTGTAGAAGCCCAAAATATCTTACTGAAATATCGCTCTCCAGATACACCTGTAGGTCTAGTGAAAAGTGCTTATCGTGAAAATCAACATATTGTCCTCACAACGTTATCGGAAATGCTCGATCATGATATCGGGATGTTGACAACTGTCATTATTGGTAACTCTTCTACTTTCTTTTATGATAATAAAATTATCACGCCACGGGGTTATCAACGTAAATATACATTAGGAGAAGGTAAACAAAGTTTAAAACCGCATCAACGTTTAAAAAAGGAAGCAGAACCATGGGCGCTTGATCAAGAAACTGGAGAGGCTAAGTCAGGATATGAGGAAATTTTAAGGAAGGCACCCGAACAAGCTCCAGTGCAACAGCAAGAACAAAAAGTTCAGTCAATGGATATGGCCTTAAAAGCTCTATCTATGGTGTCAAAAGAAGAAGTGGAAAATCCATTTTTAGTGAGACAGCCGATAGAAAATATATTTGAGTTTTCCGTTTCGCCAGGTGTCGCTAATAAAATGATCACAGCAGAACAAATGCTTGTTTTAGCTGAAGTCGTGGGTGAGAAAGGCACATTGGAATATACACCCGATCATCATTTCATAGTAAAAGTTACAACTGATAATCCTGAAGCAATGGTTGTAAAGCTTGAAAAAGAGCATCTGACAGTCATGCCAACGGGGGAAGTCTTAAAAGTCAAAGCGTGTGATTTTTGTTACGGGGAAAAGGCGGACTCTATCCCATATGCAGAAGAAATCGCAGCGAAGTTTGAAGGGATGAAGCTTCCGAAGCAGCTACATGTTGGATTCAATGGTTGTGGGATGGCATGTTATCGCCCTGTGTTTGATGACATTGGGATTGTTTATCGGAAGAAAAAATTTGATTTATTTATTGGTGCAAAGCCAGTTGGTCGCACTGCACATGCTGGTCAACCTATCGCAGAGGGAATTGAGCCAGAAGATTTAATCCCATTAGTAACTAGAATCATAGAAGAATATGAACAAAATGCACATCCTAACGAACGTTTCTTTAAGTATTTCAAACGTGTTAAAAAAGTTTTGAACTATGACTATTACGATATGAGCTGCAAGATTGAAGTAGAGCCTGCACCTTGTGGGGATTAGGAGGAAACGATGATTTTATATTTAGCAGGTACTAGCGATGCTAGAGCTTTAGCCGTCCATCTGCAGGGTCTTGGCTACTCCCTGATTGCCACAGTAGTCACCGAATCTGCAGCAGAAAGTTTAAAAGCAAACCATATCAAATATCACGTAGGCAGACTAACAAAAGATGACATGGTGGCGCTAATCCAGAAGCATGAAATGACTTGTGTAGTGGATGCTAGTCATCCTTACGCCGAAGAAGCTTCAAAAACTGCTATGGAAGCAGCTAAAGCATGCGGGATTCCATATATTCGGTATGAACGTCCGAAAGAAAAGTTTGTTTCACCGTTAATTACAGAAGTTGAGAGTTATGAAGACGCGGCTCGGCTCGCCCAAACGCATAAAGGTACGATTATGTTAACTACGGGAAGTAAGACATTAGAAGTGTTTGCGAACTATTTATTGCGTGATGAAATTCGGCTTATTTGCAGAATGCTACCAAACGTAGGGAATATGGAAAAATGCGATAAGTTAGGGATCAAACAAAAAAATATTATTGCAATGCAAGGTCCATTTTCTGAATCACTCAATAAATCCTTATGCGAGCAATATGATGTGACGTTAATGATCACCAAGGAAAGCGGCCAAGTTGGATCTGTGGATGAGAAAATAACAGCTGCTTTGGAATTAAAGATACCTGTAATTTTGATTAAACGACCAAAGCTTCAATACGAAAATCTTTGTACGTCATTTGAAAAAGTTACTCAACTATTAGGAGGTTTTATCCGTGAAAAATCCAAACATGAACTTTAATACAACATTTACACCACTTACTGTAGATCCAGATAAAATTTATGAACACAGCTTCTCCATTATTAAAGAAGAAATGGGAGAACACCCATTTACAGATGAGCAGTGGATGGTTGTTCGTCGCGTTATTCATGCTTCAGCAGATTTCGAGTTAGGACGTAGCATGGTTTTCACACCGGATGCACTTGAAGCAGGAATTCAATCGATTTTGGCAGGCCGTCATGTACTAGTAGATGTGCAAATGATTGAGAGTGGTTCAGGTCGCAAGCGCTTCCAAAAGCATGGTAGTGACTTGCATTGTTACATTGCGGATGAGGATGTTGCAAAAGAAGCAAAGCTGCAAGGCACAACACGTGCGATCATATCGATGCAAAAAGCAACCCGTTTACATAAAGGTGGAATTTATGCTATTGGTAATGCGCCAACTGCATTGTTAGAGTTAATTCGTTTAATCAAGGAAGGTATCGCTAAACCGGATTTAATTATTGGAATGCCGGTTGGCTTTGTGTCAGCAGCGGAATCAAAAGAAGAGCTTGCTGTCCTTGAGGGAATTCCGTTTATCACTAACATAGGGAGAAAGGGTGGCAGTACAGTGACAGTAGCTGCACTGAATGCCATTTCGATTATGGCTGATGAGCGCGCAAAGCAAACCAACTAAAAAAGACCCCTCAAAAATGCGCCATGGGTACACTACAGGGTCGTGTGCAACAGCGATGACAAAAGCGGCATTGCAAGGGTTAGTAACGGGAGAAGTTCCGGAAGAAGTTACTATTTATTTACCGGTTGGCAAATACGCTACATTTAAAGTATCGGCATTTGAAGAAGTAGATGGCGGGATAATGTGTGAGACCATCAAAGATGCTGGCGATGATCCAGACGCTACACATAAAGCTCGTATCCAAAGTACCGTCTATTTTTCTAAAGAGGAAGGTATACATTTAGATGGTGGAATTGGCGTAGGGCGAGTTACAAAACCAGGACTTCCCGTACCAGTCGGTCAGGCCGCGATTAATCCAGTGCCGCGTAAAATGATACTCGGGGTTGCAAAAGAAGGACTCGATTATTACCAACTAAAAAACGGAATTGATATTGTAATTTCCGTACCTGACGGAGAAGAAATTGCTAAGAAAACGCTGAATGGACGTCTTGGTATTATTGGAGGGATTTCAATCTTAGGAACTCGTGGGACAGTTGTACCGTTTTCGAGTTCTGCCTTCATGGCAAGTATTGCCCAAGCGATTAGCGTGGCAAAAGAAGCAGGTTGTGATCATGTGGTTATCACAACAGGCGGTCGCAGTGAGAAGTTTGCTTTAAAACAATACCCACATTTACCAGAAGAAGCTTTCATAGAAATGGGTGACTTTATTGGATTTACGCTTAAAAACATTGCACGTAAGAAAATCCCTAAGGTATCTCTGGTAGGAATGATGGGGAAGTTTTCAAAACTGGCACAAGGTGTAATGATGGTTCATTCGAAAAGTGCGCCAATCAACTTTGAATTTTTAGCGGAAATGGCAAATAGAGTAGGTGTTGACAAAGAAACACAGCAGGAAATTCTGCAGGCCAATACGGCGTCACAAGTTGGCGAAATACTTCAAGGAAACGATGCATTCTTTGAAGCGCTTAGTAAAAACTGTTGTTACTATGCACTGAATCACTCGAATGCGGAACTGGAAGTGTCGACATCATTGTATGCCATGAATGGAGACTGTTTAGGAAAGGCTGAGAATATTGACAAATTGGATGAAAATGATTGGTATAGGGGATAATGGCGCGGCAGGTTTACTTCCTCAATACATAGAATGGATTAATGAATGTGATGTTCTTATAGGTGGAGATCGCCATCTTCAATTTTTTCCTTCATTTGAAAAAGAGAAAAAAGTAATTAAAGGTGGTTTATCAGCGCTAACGGCGGAATTACAGGAAGAAACACGTAATGCCGTTATATTAGTATCCGGAGATCCATTATTTTATGGACTGGGGGGCGTACTTGCGAAAAAACTTCCCCTAGAGATCTATCCATATACTAGTTCGGTCCAGCTGGCCTTTTCAAAAATGCAGGATAGTTGGCAAGATGCTTACATCATCAGCTTACATGGGCGTTCTATAAAGGGTTTTGCGCAGAAAATAGACGGGCGAAAAAAAATTGCGGTATTAACAGATCAAACGAACACTCCGCAAACCATTGCGACGTACTTAAAACGCTTCAACATGATAGAATACGATGCCTTCGTAGCGGAAAATTTAGAAGGTGAAAATGAACGTTGTCGTTTTCTATCATTAGATGAGATGGAACAAACCTCATTTTCCTCTTTGAATGTCGTAATTTTAAAACAACGCAAAATTGTGGATCGTGCTGCTTTTGGTATTCCGGATGATGAATTTCTACAACGAAAACCAGATAAAGGTTTAATTACAAAGAGGGAAATTCGAACACTTTGTCTGCATGAGCTGAAAATTAAAGAGGATAGCATTGTTTGGGATATCGGGACTTGCACAGGGTCTGTTGCGATTGAGGCAGCAAAAATGGCACGAGAGGGTGCAGTGTATGCCATTGAAAAAAATGAGGGTGACCTCGAAAACTGCTTAGAAAATCAATTGATACATCGCACGGACTTTGTTGCAGTGTTAGGTAAAGCACCGGATCGCCTTGAAGAATTTCCAGATCCTGATGCGATTTTTATTGGCGGTAATGGAGGGAATATGGAGCAGTTATTGCAAACCTGTGTTTCACGCGTAAAGCCAAATGGTCGAGTTGTTATGAACATTGCTACGATAGAAAATCTAGCTGAAGCGATGAGCCATTTTAAAGCGTTAAACTGCGAGGTATCCATATTGCAGGCACAACTCTCAAAGAGTAAGCCGATTTTACATTTAACACGTTTTGAACCACTAAATCCCATCTATATAGTAACAGCACAGAAAGGACAAGAAAAATGACTATAGGAAAATTATACGGATTAGGCGTTGGACCAGGAGATCCTGAATTAATTACAGTAAAAGCATTTCGTAAATTACAAGAATGTCCTGTCATTGCCTATCCCAAAAAGTTAAGGGGCAGCAAATCATATGCCCATCGTATTGTAGATGTATATATTAACCCAGCTGAGAAGGAGATGCTCGGTTTAGTATTCCCAATGACCAAGGATGAAGAAGTTTTGCAAATTGCATGGGAAAAAGCAGCGGATGAGATTTATGGCTACTTAGCAGAAGGAAAAGATGTAGCTTTTGTGACCGAAGGGGATCCGATGTTATTTAGTACATTTATTCACCTTTTAGGTTTAATGAAGACAAAGTATCCAGAGGTACCTATTGAAACCGTGGCGGGTATTTCATCATTTAATGGATCTGCCAATCGTTTAGGGATTGCATTAGCTGAAGGTGATGATCACGTGGCTATGATTCCTGCTACAGAAAATATGGAACAAATGCGTCAAGTGATCGAAAGTCACGATGCCATAGTGTTTATTAAAGTAGCCAAGGTTATAGATGAAATGCTGGACTTGTTGGACGAAATGAAATTGCTGGATAAAACGCATGTAGTTACAAAAGTCACATCTGACGAAGAAGTAATTTGGAATACGGATGAACTTAGAGGTGCAGATTTAAATTACTTGTCATGTATGGTGGTGCGCAAATGAAGAAGATTTGGATTATCGGTGCAGGCCCAGGAGATCCCGACCTAATTACGGTAAAAGGTTTGAAGCTATTACAACAAGCGGATGTTGTTATGTATACCGATTCACTCGTAAGCGAAACGTTAGTGGAGGAAGCGAAAGAGTCGGCAGAAGTTATCCGTACGGCAGGAATGCATCTCGAGGAAATGGTGGATTGTATTGTCGAACGAGTCAATGCTGGAAAAACAGTTGTACGATTACATACAGGTGATCCAGCGATGTATGGGGCAACGATGGAGCAAGTGGCATTACTGAAGCAGCATGCTATTGGTTATGAAGTGGTACCAGGTGTGAGTTCCGTCTTTGCGGCGGCAGCAGCAGTTGGTGCAGAACTGACAGTCCCTGATTTAACACAAACACTTATTTTAACTAGAGCTGAGGGCCGTACTCCTGTACCAGAGCGCGAAAAGTTGAAAGTGTTGGCAGCTCATCATTGTACGATTGCTATGTTCTTAAGTGCGACATTGACAAAGAAAATTGTAAAAGAATTGCAAGCAGCGGGCTGGGCAGATGATACACCGGTAGCGGTCGTGCAGCGCGCTACATGGCCAGATGAAAAGGTTGTTCAAACCACATTGATTGAATTAGATGAAGCGATGCGTGTCAATGGAATTCGTAAGCATGCGATGATACTAGCTGGTTGGGCATTAGACCCGAATATTCATGAAAAAGAGTATCGTTCAAAGTTGTATGATAAAACATTTACCCATGGTTTCCGAAAAGGGGTGAAGGCGGATGATTAATTTACGCGAAGGTGAAATTCCCGTCATCGAAAAGCGTAAACCGTATGCTCTCGTCGCTATTACGAAACACGGTGTGATCAATGCAAGAAGCTATACGGAGAAATTCCCATATGCGGATCTTTACTATATGAAGAAATTTGCTAAAGGCGATGAAGAAGTACGTCAAATTCAATTGTTTGACGGCACGGTACGATTACTATTGCCCGCCTTGTTCCAACAATACAAAGGGGTTATTTGTATCATTTCGCTAGGCGCTGTCGTTCGTATGATCGCCCCGATTATGTTGGATAAAATGACAGACCCTGCTGTCTTAGTTGTCGATGATTTAGGTCAATACGTCATCAGTGTTTTATCAGGGCATATTGGTGGTGCTAACGCTTTGTCCTATGAATTTGCAAAAGCCATTGGCGCTGTACCTGTTGTAACGACTGCATCAGATGTGCAAAAAACTATTCCCGTCGATTTGTTCGGCGCCCAATTTGGCTGGACATGGGATAGCGAAGAAAAACTGCTTCCAGTCAGTGCATCGGTTGTAAATGAAGAGCATGTCGCAATCGTCCAGGAAACAGGAGAAAAAAATTGGTGGATGCACGATAGATCCATGCCAACCAATTTGAAAATCTATTCATCCACGACGGAAGCAATTAAGAAAAAGCCACAAGCAACCTTGCTTATAACAGATAGATTAATCGACGGACATGAGAAAAGATTACTGGAAAACGGAGTGATCTACCGGCCCAAGTCAATTGTACTCGGTATTGGCTGTAATCGTGGAACAGCACTAGAAGAAATCGAACAAGTGGTAGATGAAACATTAGCAGAACTACGCTTAAGTAAAAAAAGTGTCAAAGCGGTAGCGACTATAGATTTAAAGAAAGATGAGGTAGGCCTACTTGAATTAACCGCCAAGCATAATTGGCCATTTGTTACATATACGCCTGAACAGCTTAACGAAATGCCGCTTCTTAACCCATCTGAAACAGTATTCAAATATACAGGCGCTTACGGTGTAAGTGAGCCAGCAGCATTGCGTTATGCGAATACAAATGAATTTGTACTAGAGAAAAAGAAAAGCGGCAATGTGACAATATCCATTGCACGCGTCAATTTCGAGGAGAGAGGACAATGAATCGATTTGTGCTAGCCGGTACAGGAAGTGGCGTTGGAAAAACAACGTTCACGATTGGGATTATGCGTGCGCTTATGAATCGTGATTTAACAGTGCAAGGCTTTAAATGTGGTCCAGACTATATCGATCCAACATTTCATACAGCTGTCACAAAACGTCCATCTCGAAACATTGACAGTTTCATGATGACTCATGATATTATTCGTGCCATTGTCGCAAGAGCTAGCCGAGATACAGACGTATCTATTATTGAAGGTGTGATGGGTTTTTACGATGGCAAATCCCCTTTATCAAATGAAGGATCAACTGCTCATATCAGCGAGATTACAAATAGTCCTGTCATTCTAATCGTCAATGCAGCAAGTATGGCGCGAAGTGTAGCAGCAATCGTTAAAGGATTCCAAACGTTGGATGAGAAAACCCGTATTGTGGGTGTAATTGCAAATCAATTGGGTAGCAAGAATCATTTCAGTATTGTTAAAACAGCAATTGAAAAAGAATGTGGAATTCCTGTTATTGGTTATTTACTAAAGGATGCTGTACCTGCCATGCCTAGTCGTCATTTAGGCTTAGTACCGGCCATCGAACGTGGTGATCTGGATTCATATTTTGATAGTCTGGCAACAGCTATTGAAGAAACTGTGAATATTGATCAGCTACTTGACATCACAAGAGCGCAACAATTAGAAGTATCTTCATCAATTTTTGACGCTCAGCCAGAAAGGCATGAAGTTCATATTGCAGTAGCTAGAGATGCGGCATTTAACTTCTATTACGAGGAAAACCTAGAATTATTGCGTGCACATGGTGCCACACTGCATTTTTTCTCACCCTTACAAAATGAAGAAGTTCCGAATGAAGCGCAGGGATTGTATATCGGTGGTGGTTTCCCAGAAGAGTTTGCAGAACAATTAGCGATAAACGAGAAAACGAAGAATTCGATAAGAAACGCAGTCAGTCGTGGATTGCCGACATTGGCTGAATGTGGTGGGTTTATGTACTTGACAGAAGAAATAATCAATCGTCAGGAACGGTTGTTTCCCATGCTTGGAATAATCCCGGGACGTGTGCTTATGCAAGATAAGCGAGCGGCACTTGGTTATAGGGAAATTACAGGTATTGAAGGAAACTTCCTAATTAATGGAGAGACGCAGGCGAAGGGGCATGAATTTCATTATTCTAAATACGAGGGAGAACATAATAGCCCTGCTTATTTTAGCAAAAGTCGTTTTCGCGTACAGCAAGAAGGTTATTTACATAAAAATCTAGTAGCGGGCTTTACACAATTTCATTTTGCTTCAAATCCACAGCTTGTGGAAAATTGGTTGAAAGCATGTATGGAGGGAGAACGATGAACTATTTTCCGCTGTTAATGAATGTGGATTATAAAAAGGTTGTCATTGTTGGAGGCGGACATGTAGCACGTCAAAAAATAGAAGCCTTACTTCCAACAAATGCAAAAATCACCGTAGTTAGTCCATCAGTTATAGAGACTGTACAACAGTATGTTAATGAAGGATCTGTGACATGGAAAGAAAAAGCATTTGAATCAGGCGATTTAGATGACGCTGCATTGATTTTTGCCGTAACAAATGACGAAGAAGTAAACAATTCAGTGGAAGAAGCAACCCAGCATTGGCAATTACTCAGTCGTTCGGATGTAAAAGGACGTCTTGACTTTATCAATCCGGCAGTCGTTCGCCGCGGAGAATTTGTTGTGACGGTATCAACGTCTGGAGCTAGTCCAGGTCTAACGCGTAAAGTAAAGACGGATCTAGCAGAACAATTTGGAGACCATTATGCGTCGTATGTTTCTTTTTTGAGAGAAGCACGTCAGCAAATCTTAAAGTTGTTTAATGGAGATGCAAAAAAACAAATTCTGGCTGAACTTCTGGACCCTAAAATTTTGCAATGGATGGAGCAAGGTGAAGGCGAAAAATGTGAAGAATGGCTACAACAACGGATAGGAGAACAACAGTGAGCGGATTTGTATATATTGTAGGGGCTGGTCCTGGCGACCCGAAACTATTAACCATTAGAGGGTTAGAATGTATTCAGCAAGCAGATGTGATTTTATATGATCGTCTAGTGAATGTTGAATTATTAGAACATGCGAAAGCGAGTGCTGAACTGATTTATTGCGGTAAAGAACCAGGTAAGCATGGAATGATTCAAGATGAAATCCATCGTGTGTTGGTTGAACAAGCAAACCTGGGCAAGGAAGTGCTACGCCTAAAAGGTGGAGATCCGTTTGTCTTTGGACGTGGTGCTGAAGAAGCTGCGGTTTTACGACAAGCTCGTATACCCTTTGAAATTGTTCCAGGCATAACAGCAGGAATAGCAGCGCCTGCCTATGCAGGGATTCCAGTTACACATCGTGATCATGCCGCGAGCTTCGCAATTGTCCCAGGCCAAGGTCGTGCAGAAAAAGGACAAGACTTTTTAAACTGGGCAGCAATTTCTCAGATTGACACGGTAGCGTTTTATATGAGCGTAGGTAACATCGAACATATTACGAAAAGCTTAATAGAACATGGTAAAAGTGAAACAACTCCCGTTGCAGTTATTGAATGGGGAACGACTAAAAACCAACGTACAATTACAGGTGAACTAGCAACGATTTCACAAGAAATTCAAACATATCACATTCAGAATCCATCCATGATTTTAGTAGGGGATGTAGTGGGCGTACGTGAAGAAATTTCTTGGTTTGAAGAAAAGGAGCAAAAATTATGTTAGAAGCATTAAAAAAACGTCGTGCGATTCGACAATTTGAAGTGCGTGAAGTGGAGCGAGAAAAAATTGAAGCGCTATTGGAAGCAGCAACATATGCCCCAAACGACCGTATGCGAGAGCCTTGGCATTTCTATGTTTTACAAGGTGACAGCTTGACACAGTATGAACAAGTGGCACTTGATTATTTACAAAAACGCTTCCCGACAAAGCCACATTTAGTGGAGAGTTCAATGGAAGCGATCACACGAACACCACTCATTATTGTGGTTACCTCGGCTATCGTGGATGGTGACGAAGGTGCGACGAAGGATAATACCTTTGCGGTCAGTGGTGCTATTATGTCTATGTGGTTAATGGCAGAACAGCTTGGCTTAGGTATGGTATGGCGTACACGTGGTGTAGGTTTAGTGCATGAAACAGCATTACATACATTTATCGGCGCATCGGATCAAGAACAATTGGTAGGTACGCTATGTATCGGGTACCCAGCAGAAGAAATAACAACTACAAAAAAACGAACGCCATTCGCAGAAAAAACAACTTGGCTATAAGGGGGAAGTGAAAATGGCTCGACAGGGAATGTTGCTAGTGTATACAGGTGAAGGTAAAGGAAAAACTACTGCCTCCCTTGGTGTTACATTGCGTGCAATTGGTCGCGGAATGAAGGTGAAATATTTTCAATTTATTAAATCACCTGAACGTACATACGGTGAACAAATTGCCTTGCGGAAACTTGGCGTTGAAACAGTGCAATTAGGTATCGGATTCACATGGACAAAAACACCAGAAGAGCATCGAGATGCGCTTGCAAAGGCATGGCAAACGGTAAAAGAGGAGCTTCAAGATGAAACGACAGATGTACTGGTGCTAGACGAGTTGAATAATGCATTGGCCATCACGCGTTTTCCAGTGGCTGATGTATTGCCGCTAGATGAAGTGCTAGAAGCGATAAAGAATCGTCCGAAAAGTATGCACTTAGTCATCACAGGTCGTTCTGCACACCCGTCCCTCCTTGAAATAGCCGATTTAGTATCAACAATTGATGCAACCAAACATTATTATACGGAACAAGACGTCCAAGCGATGAAGGGTCTTGAATTTTAATGAAGGCAATTATGATTCAAGGGACTGCCTCTGATGTAGGAAAGAGTGTTTTATGTACTGCACTCTGTCGTATCTTTGTGAACGATGGATATCGCATTGCGCCATTTAAATCACAAAATATGGCACTCAATTCCTACATTACAAAAGATGGTGGAGAAATTGGCCGAGCACAAGGCGTCCAAGCAGAGGCATCAAAAATTGACGCAACAACGGATATGAATCCTATTTTACTAAAACCAACCGGGAATATGGTGTCGGAAGTGATTTTGCACGGCAAACCATTTGCCGAGATGGATGCAGTTTCGTATCGCGAAAATTTCGTTGAGCAAGTCATGCCTGAAGTTCGCAAGTCTTTGCGGCGTTTAGAGGCACAATATGACCTACTAGTTTTGGAAGGTGCGGGAAGCCCGGCTGAAATTAATTTAAAAAGCCGGGACATCGCCAATATGCGTATGGCTCATGAAACAAATGCAAGTGTTATTTTAGTAGCAGATATAGAACGTGGAGGAGTTTTTGCTTCAATTGTTGGAACTTTGATGTTACTCGATGAAGAAGAGCGTGC
Source organism: Sporosarcina sp. P34 (assembly GCF_002743375.1). GTDB lineage: Bacteria > Bacillota > Bacilli > Bacillales_A > Planococcaceae > Sporosarcina. The sequence continues at coordinate 200,656 of NZ_PDZC01000002.1, read as the reverse complement.
GCGTGTGAAAGGTATTATTATTAATAAATTTCGCGGCATGGAGGAGTTGCTCGTCAGTGGCATCGAATGGCTAGAAGAATATACAGGTATTCAAGTACTTGGCGTCATACCGTACTTTGATGTGCAAATTGAGGCGGAAGATTCGATGGCTCTATCAAGTTTGCGTTTGAAAAATCCTCAACTTCATGAGTTTGAAATAGACGTGGCGGTGATTAGACTTCCCCTAATCTCTAACTTCACGGATCTCGATCCATTATTCGAAGAACCCGATGTACGCGTACGCTTTGTTTCTTCTTTAAAAGATTTAAAAAATCCTGATGTCATCATATTACCTGGAACTAAAAATACGATTAATGACTATGTATGGTTGCAAGAAACGGGTTTGGCGCAAGCGATCTTACAGCAGTCCCGAAAAGGAAAAAATATTGTCGGTATTTGCGGTGGTTATCAAATGCTTGGTGAAACGATTTTAGATCACCAGACAATTGAAGGCGAGAACAGGAAGTATACTACGCTAGGCTTGTTACCAATTGAAACTGTGTTAGTTAATGAAAAGCAAACCGCACAAGTCAAAGGTACAAATTATGCAGGTCAGGAAATGATAGGCTTTGAACTTCATCTGGGACGCAGTACGCCAACTCAACCGATTCAAAGCTTTATCTGTTTGGATGATGGAAGACAAGATGGCGTCTACACAGAGCAAGTGATGGGTACATACTTACACGGAGTTTTTCAAAACCGTCTGTTTACACGTGATTTTTTCAATAAAATACGCGTGAAAAAGAACTTGGAAGAAGTCTCCATTGAGATACCTTCTGATTATGAGCGGCGTGAGCAAGCGTATGAAATGCTAGATTATCATGTGCGTAAGCATTTGAATATGGAAAAAGTCTATGAATTACTAGACGATTCAATGTAGCAACACGATTACAGAAGCATTGAGGAGAAATTTCAATGAAGAATAGGTTGGGACCGAAACGAGGGTTGGGGACCTCCCCCTTATACATAGATTTTGAAAAGTTCTGGAAAGAAGGCATGCTGGATTGGCATGGCAAGATGCCGGAACGCATGGTGGATGATGAACTGGAAGAAGCTTTTTGGGCACAGTCAATGAAAAAGAAAACATACAGACAAACAGATGACTACGCGAAAAAAATCTATGAAAAAATAAAACTGTATATTCCACAAGACGCCAGTTGTATTGAAATCGGACCAGGTTCGGGCAACTATACATTCCAACTAAGTGAAGATATTAAGAATTTAACGCTTGTTGATGGTTCTGAAAGTGTGCTTGCTTATTTAAAACAATACTATGAAAGCGATGCACCTGTTCAGTTTGTTTATAGTAAATGGGAAGAAGCACAAATCGAGCCGCATGACGTCGTTGTCGGAGTGAATTGCTTTTACCGCATGTATGAAATGAAAGCAGCATTGAAAAAGATGGATGCACTAGCGCGAAAGCGTGCCATCATCGGCTTAACGACGGGTCCAATCCAGCCACACTATGTCATCTTAGATGAGCAGTATGGCTATGAGATTAAATACCCGCGTCGTGATTATATTATGATTTTAAACATCCTGTATCAGTTAGGAATTTATGCGGATTGTGAAATGATCAAGCTAGAGCGTACATACCGTTACGATACATTAGAACAACTATATGCAACACAAAGTAAAAAGATTTTATCATCAACATTTGAACAGGCTCATGTAGAAGCCTCACTTGAGCCTTTTATTACACTAGAGGAACGCCAATATGTGTACCGTCATCCATTCTACGCTGCAATAATTAGTTGGGAGCCTTCAAATTCGCATGACTAAGTTACGATTCATATTATTAGTAGGTGTACTGCTAATTGGCTTGCTTACTTCTATGACTTTTGCAGTTATGGTGGGATCGGTTGGTATAACTCCGAGTATTATTTTGGAAGTACTCCTTTCGAAAATTGGTTTGCCGGCTGGAACAACGGCTTCAAAAGCGCAGAGCATCATCATTTGGGAAATCCGCTTACCTCGAATTATACTTGCGGCAATTGTTGGCGCAGCTCTAGCGATAAGTGGCGCAGCAATTCAAGCTCTGGTAAGGAACCCAATTGCAGACCCTTATATTTTGGGCGTGTCGTCTGGGGCATCTGTAGGTGCAACTTTAGTTATTTTACTGGGTGCATTTAGTTTTTTGGGGACTAATGCATTGGACGCTTAGCAGTTTAGCAGGCGCGAAATGGACTACTATCGGAATGCCATTTTTTACATTTCTCTTAGTTTATATATTATTGTTAGTGAATTACCGTCAACTCAATGCATTGCTCCTAGGAGAAGAACTAGCTACCACTCTTGGCATTAATCTAGATCGTTTTCGTATTTTTATTATCCTGACGATAAATCAAATCCGGCATTAAGTCAAACACCTGCCGTGCAAAATGAGAAATTTGTTACTTTGTCATTGTCAGCTGCTTCTGAAGGCATTCGTGTAGCGGAAGCAGTTAAAACTTTAGCAAAAGGTTTCTACCCAGAGGCTTTTTAAAACCCTAAGAGAGTGGGAGGTCATATTTTATGACAACATGGAATTTAACGCAGATGCAACGTCACTTACTCATTTGCAATGGCGATACTTGTATGGGTGCTGGAGCCGAAGATGTTACACAACAAATTCGTGATGAAATCCGTAGCAATCGTTTAGACGAGCATATCCACACATCACGTACACGCTGCAATGGACGTTGCAGGGACAAATGCGTAGTCATCGATTACCCAAAAGGAACATGGTATTCCGTGCAACAAGAAGAAACGGCACGGGCAATTGTTCATGAAACAGTTGAGGAAAAGTCGATCATTTATTCAATGGAGCGCAGCGAACGAAAACGTGGTGAAACACGCTTTAAAGGGATTAATAAATATAGAAAAACCAGAGGACCGGTGAAGAAGGCTGTATTGTTTGTCGGACATGGTAGTAGGTTGGAGACAGGAAATGAAGAGGTCCGCCAATTTATCAAACAGATGAGAGAGCATATCGATTCGTCCCTACTTGTAGAAACATGTTTTTTGGAATTTGCATCGCCAAATATTGAAGATGGAATTCAACTATGTATCGAGAAGGGTGCAGGTGAGGTCCATGTGATTCCGATCATTTTATTGCACGCAGGACACTCAAAGCTGCATATTCCAGCCGAAATTGAACATGCAAGGGAGCAGTTTCCGGATATTCGATTCACTTATGGTCAAACGATAGGTGTCCATGATGAGGTTATTGAAATCTTAACAACAAGACTTACTGAAATTAAATTTGATATGAATCAGAAAAACGAGGATACAGCCATCCTCTTTATTGGACGAGGCAGCAGTGATCCGGACGCGAAAGATGACTTTTATAAAATTAGTAGATTGTTACAGGATAAAGTAAATGTGCCAATCATTGAAAATGCTTTTATGGGGGTCGCGACGCCCACGATACAGGACGGTATGGAGCGCTGTATAGAATTAGGCGCGAAAAAAGTAATTATGCTGCCTTACTTTTTATTCACGGGGATCTTAATGGAAAGAATGAATAAAATGGCGGAACAATTTAGACAGGATTATCCACAAACAAAAATAGAAATTGCCAAGTATTTTGGCTACCACCCCAAGTTGCGAACGATATTGCTAGAACGAATGAATCAAGCCTTGGATGGCACTTCGACGGGAATGCAAGATTTAGAGAATTTCCGTATTTATGTCGAGGAGCATGGGTATGTGCACGAACATCAACATTAATTAGACATCTGAAAATTTTAATACATCTATTAGCAGAAAGGGGAAATGGGAGTGAAAAATCTTGCTTTCGCAAGAGAGACTGACGAACTTGTAGAATCAACACAAGTAAGAAAGATGAAGAGCAGTGAAAAGAAACAAAACATGCATCAAAAACGTTTCAAAGTTTTGCTGTTGATTCTGCCACTTGGTCTTTTCCTGTCGCTGACATTTTCTGTAATGCTCGGTCCAGTGCCAATTGATATGGTAACTGTTTGGAAGATTGTGTTGTCTAATATCCCTTTTCTTGGAGATGAGATGACTACATATTGGACGACTGCCCAGCAAAACATTATATGGGAATTACGACTTCCCCGTGCCTTATTAGGAGGAATTGTAGGCGCTGGATTGGCTATTGCTGGGGTAGGAATTCAAGCGCTTGTCAGAAATTCCTTGGCAGATCCTTATATTCTAGGGGTATCGTCCGGGGCTTCTGTTGGTGCTACACTCGTCATTCTGTTTGGTGCATTGCAATTTTTCGGACAGTATGCGTTATCGATTGCCGCTTTTCTGGGGGCGTTTTTATCCGTCGTTTTTGTTTATACATTTGCGCGGGTGAGTGGACAGATTTCAACAATACGCTTGTTGCTTGCAGGAATTGCGATCTCGATGATCTTGGGCGCTGTCACGAATGTCATTGTGCTTTCAGCGCCTGAAGAAGAAGGTATTAGAAGCGCGATGTATTGGATGATGGGAAGCTTAACGGGAGCAAACTGGACGGTTCTGCCAATACCGGCCACTGCCGTTGTAGTAGTTTTCACATTTTTGCTGTACCAATCACGGACATTAAATCTTATATTGATGGGAGAAGATACAGCTGCAACGTTAGGTATTAACGTTGACGCATTCCGAAAAATATTAATTGTCGTCACTTCTCTATTAACTGGAGTGCTCGTTGCAGTGAGTGGAGCAATCGGTTTCATTGGATTGATGATACCGCATATGATACGCCTACTTGTAGGATCGGACCATAAAAGGGTCATGCCGATTAGCGCATTATTTGGTGCGGTCTTTATGGTGTGGGCAGATATTGTAGCAAGACTCGTAGTAGCTCCTGAAGAATTGCCGATAGGTGTGGTAACCGCCTTGTGTGGAGGACCATTTTTCATTTGGTTATTACGAAGAAGTTCCTATTCATTCGGAGGTCGTTGAGGGTGAGCATAGCAGTTGAAGGTATATCAACCAGCATACAGGAAAAGAAAATTATTTCGGATATACATCTTAAGGTGAAGCCGGGTCAATTTGTTGGAGTGATTGGTCCGAATGGAAGTGGAAAATCTACATTGTTAAAAAGTATTTATCGAATAAACAAGCCGGATTGCGGGAGAATTTTGTTGGATAGTGAGAACTTATATGAAATGTCAGCAAAGAAAACAGCTCAAAAAATGGCGGTAGTCAGCCAGGAATCGCAACATACGTTTGAGTTTTCTGTAATCGAAATCGTGCTGATGGGACGAGCACCACATAAGAAGGTCATGGAAACTGACTCGGTTGAAGATATGCAAATAGCACAAGAGGCACTTGAAAAAGTAGGACTCGAAAGCTACGGAGACCGTCTAATCTCCACATTGTCGGGCGGAGAGAAACAAAGAGTCATGGTTGCGAGGGCCCTTGCGCAGCAAGCGAAATATCTGGTACTCGATGAGCCAACGAACCATCTGGACATTCACCATCAGCTTCAACTGATGGATTTGGTTAAGAAGTTAAATATCACGGTCATTGCGGCTCTTCATGATTTAAATATCGCCTCGGTCTATTGCGATTACATATATGTATTAAATCAAGGACAGATGGCTATTGCTGGGCGCCCCGAAGAAGTATTGACAGAGAAGATCCTACAAGAAATATTCCGAGTACATACACATATTATCAAACATCCAATAACCGGAAAGACGCATATTACCTTTCTGCCGGAATCTATGCCTTCTATTACAAAGTATGAAGGAGAGTTAGTCTAATGAATAAAAAGTATTGGATATGGTTAAGCATAATCTTAATTTTGGCAATTCTCTCCGCTTGCGGTCAATCGGACAATAAAATAGAGAATGGTTCTTCTAATGATCAGATAAATGAAGCAGATAACGCTGAAACTTACGAGCCTGTAACGCTAGATAATTTCGGTCGCGAGGTTACGTTTACTGAACCGCCAAAACGAACGGTTGGGTTGATGCAAGATAACGCTGAATTAATGCTGGCACTTGGGTTAGACGAGTATCTTGTAGGCTACTCGTTTCCACGGGATAAAGCAGCACCTGGGTTAGAAGAGAAAGTGAAGAACGTTCCACTTTTATCCAAAATGTATCCTTCTAAAGAGGTGCTACTAAGTGTAGAACCTGATTTTGTCATGGGGTCCGACGACTTTTTTGTTGACGGTATAGTAGGAACGACTGCCGAACTTGAAAAACGCGGTGTAAAATCCTATATACCGGAGGCGGCTGGAAAACCAGCAACTTTGGAAAATATGGTGTACAAAGAGATTCATGAAGTGTCCCGTATTTTCGGCGTTAAAAGTCGTGGAGATGAATTGATCCAGTCAATAAATGAGACTGTACAGAGCGTACAAGAAAAAATAAGTGACGAAGAGCCCGTGAGAGTTTTTTATATGGGCGGTGGCGATAGCGGGTCTGCGATTACCACTGGGGGAGATATGATACGATCTCATGTTGTCGGTTTAGCAGGCGGAGAAAATATCTTCAGTGAGTTAACAGGATGGATGCCTGAAGTTAGTTGGGAAGAGGTAATTGAGCGCGATCCCGAGGTGATAGTATTAGCTTACTGTTGCGGAACAACTCCTGAGCAATTGATGGGTACGATTTCTAATACTCCATCTCTTCAGGACGTTACAGCAGTCAAAAATAAGCGTTATGTCACTATCGAGCACGCAGATGCAGAGCAGTCTGTTCGAATTCCAAGCGGACTGGAAACGCTGGCAAAAGGATTTTATCCAGATCTATTTGAATGAGCTTTTTAAAGGTGATGAAGCAAATAGGCTAAGCCTAGATATAAGAGACTTTTATATCTGGACTTTCTTGGAGTAAAAGGATCATTGCATCGTAGAACAACGTACCCATTAAAATAAAGGATGGAATGTCTTATTACAAAAATGATGTGAATGGGAGTCCGGACAATGATTAAAAAATATATGTTGTTGTGTGTAATCATGGTTATGTTAGTTCTGACTGCTTGCGGTGAATTAGACAATACGACAGAGACTTCTACCGCGGAGACAGATGGGGATAAAATAAAGAATGAAGGTATCTATGAGCCAGTTTCTATTGAAACAAAGAATGGGACGATTCTTTATGAAGAAATGCCACGTCGGGTAGTTACTCAAGACTTACACCCGATGGAGCTCATGATGGAACTTGGATTAGAAGACCATATTGCAGGAACTGTCGGTGCAAATCCAAATCAAGTGCTACCAAAGTTTGAAGAGGAATTTGCCAGAACCCCCGTTATTTCACGCGGTATGCAGCCTTCAAAAGAAGTTCTGCTGGAAGTGAATCCTGACTTCGTCTATGCAGGATGGGATACAATATTTCAAGAAGAACGTCTAGGTTCGGTGAAAAAACTGAACGAAATTGGCATTAAGACGTATACCCATCAATCCTCTAATACCATAGGTCCGACGCTGGAAGATGTTTATCAAGATATTCAAAACATCGGTCGTATTTTCAAAGTAGAGGACAGGGCAGATGAATTGATAAAGTCGCTTCAACATTCAATTAAAGACGTGTCTAAAAAGATTGATACGCAGATTGGAGCAGTCGAAGAGCCGATTCGTGTATTTATTTATGATAGTGGAACAGAAACACCCTTTACAGCGACTCAGACAATTTTGACTGAAATGATAAGAGTAGCAGGTGGAGAAAACATATTTGGAGATATACCTAAAAACTGGACAACCGTTAATTGGGAAGATGTCGTCGAACGAGATCCTGAAGTGATTGTCATCATGGATTACGGGGAAATGACAGTCGGGCAAAAGAAAGAAGTCCTGTTTAGTAACCCTGCCTTGGCGGGTATTGACGCGATCAAAAATAATAGGGTTGCAGTGATGCCACTTGATTATACTTTCGAGGGTGTGCGAATCCCTATTACAATTGAAATGCTTGCGAAATCATTTTATCCCGAAGCATTTGATAATGAATGATTTTCCCACCGCTAAAAATCGGAAGGTTAAAAAGTATCAAGTCCCAGCCAATTGTTTGTAGACCTGGTACCTTCCTCAATTGTCGAATGTTCCTTCATAGCGGGAAACCGAACTTTAGATACTTGATGAAAAGGAATACCCGATTATACATTTTTATAAACTAAATACACTGAACATGAACGTTAACGATGTAATTGAACGTAGCAATACCATTGTTCTATCCTGAACCCAATATTGCTTATAGGAGTTTAGAATAAATTCTATTCTTTGCCTTTTTCTATAACACAATCGGTATTCCAGCTGCTACACTTGGCTTGTTGACGCATTGGGTAGCCGGAGCAGTACGGCATTCAGTTCAATGTCTGTCGTTTTAAACGCATTAAGGCATCAATGAGTAAGACTTGGATGAGTTTTTTAAAAAAATATAAAATGGTCATGAATTTGAGCGGTCGATAGAATGAATAATTAAACTGTTTTATCGGCCTTACTCGTCACTTCTACAAGTAGTTAATTGTGCCCGCACCTTCATGAGTAGGAACACTTGATTCTTCGCCACAAAACTGTACAATAAATTAGTAGCAGTATCTCCCAGCCGTTTACCACTGTTTTAATTTGAGGAAAATGGACACCATCCCCCCACTCCAGTTGTTTCGAATACCCAAGAGATTCACCGATCCTCCCCGGATGTATGAATCACAATCGGATCAACTTGCGATCAAACCATTATATAACACATTTTGTTACATTATATGTATAGTTCAAACTTGCGTCGATGACTGCCTATTAGTCATTTAATAGCAAAAAATAAGGCGTGGCAACGTTTATGCTAACTAACTTAAGGGGATGCTGTCGGTATACCGACTTTTTCTTTGACGTGTTGCTTTGTACAGGGCCTAATTTAAAAGAGATGGCGTTAGTTTACCCGGAAATTGATGTAAGCTATTAAGATTTTGTTAAATACTCGAAATATTTAAATTCTTCTATTAAAGTGGATTATGAGAGAAGCGCACTATTGGAATATAATACATATTATTATTTTAGGAGGTTGAACAATGCGATTACTACCGCGTGAAATGGATAAACTAATGATCGTTGTTGCTGCAGATGTTGCTAGAAGACGAAGAGAACGAGGACTTAAATTGAACCACCCAGAGGCCATGGCTCTAATTACGTATGAGGTGATGGAAGGTGCCAGAGACGGTAAAACTGTGGCAGAACTCATGTCTTATGGTGCAACGATTTTATCTCGTGAAGATGTAATGGATGGCATTCCAGAAATGATCGATGATATTCAAGTAGAGGCGACATTCCCAGATGGAACAAAGTTGGTCACAGTGCATAATCCAATAAGATAAATTGTTTATGAAAAGAAAGGGGACGTAACGATGATACCAGGCGAATATATTTTAAAAGATGAACCAATTATTTGTAACGAAGGCACGGAAAGTATACATGTACAAGTAATTAATCATGGCGACAGACCTATCCAAATCGGCTCTCATTACCACTTTTATGAAGTGAATCTTGCATTAAAGTTTGATCGGGAAGTGACGTACGGTAAACGTCTCAATATACCTGCAGGTGCTGCTGTTCGTTTTGAACCGGGCGACGAAAAAGAAGTACAACTAATTGACTATGCTGGAGAAAGAGAAGTTTACGGATTTCACAATAAAGTAGACGGACCATTGGAAGGCGGGAATACGAAATGAGTTTTAAAATGGATAGAGAGCAATATGCTCAAATGTTCGGACCGACAACGGGAGATTCTGTTCGATTAGCAGATACAGATTTATTCATCCAAATTGAAAAAGATTTTACGAAGTATGGAGAAGAAGTTGTATTTGGTGGTGGGAAAGTCATTCGTGATGGAATGGGGCAACATCCGCTCATTACGCGTGAAGAAGATGAACGAGTACCTGATACAGTCATTACGAATGTGGTCGTTCTTGACTATACGGGGATATATAAAGCCGACCTAGCGATTCGCGACGGTAAAATTTCGGGTATCGGAAAAGCAGGTAATCCGCTTGTGCAAGACAAAGTAGACATTATTATTGGAGCTTCCACTGAAGTGATTTCGGGGGAAGGTAAAATCATTACGGCTGGCGCAATTGATACGCATGTGCATTTCATTAATCCGGCACAAGTAGATGTTGCACTTACGGCGGGGACAACCACACTAATCGGTGGTGGAGCTGGACCAGGAGATGGTTCTAGGGCTACGACTGCCACACCGGGTGCTTGGCATCTTCACTCCATGTTGAAGGCTTTAGATGGACAGCCAATCAATATTGGTTTAACAGGTAAAGGGCATGCGGCAGCAGGAGCTCCCTTAGCAGAACAAATAATTGCCGGGGCGATTGGGTTGAAAGTCCATGAAGATTGGGGCGCGACACCGTCAGTTCTTGATCATGCTTTACGAATTGCTGATGAATATGATGTACAAGTCGCACTTCACGCGGATACATTAAACGAATCGGGATTCTTTGAAGATACGATCAAGGCGATTAATGGTCGCGGTATTCATATGTATCATACGGAAGGTGCAGGAGGCGGACACGCTCCGGATTTGATTAAATCGGCTGGCATGATGAATGTGTTGCCGGCTTCTACCAACCCAACATTGCCGTATACCATTAATACGATTGATGAGCATTTGGATATGGTAATGGTCGCGCATAACTTAAATCCTTCTGTGCCAGAAGATATCGCATTCGCAGATTCACGCATTCGCAACGAAACGATTGCAGCGGAAGATATATTACAAGACTTGGGTGTCTTTAGTATGACAAGCTCCGATTCTCAGGCGATGGGCCGTATCGGTGAAGTTGCTCTTCGTACGTGGCAAGTAGCTCATAAAATGAAAAAGCAACTTGGCGTGATGGAAGGTGACAGTGAGCACTCGGATAATAATCGGGTAAAACGCTATGTCGCTAAGTATACGATTAATCCTGCTATTGCTCATGGGGTATCCGAGTATATTGGTTCAATTGAAGTTGGTAAGATGGCTGATCTGGTCCTTTGGGATCCGAAGTTCTTTGGAGTCAAACCGGAGATGATTTTGAAAAGTGGGATGGCGGTATTTAGCTTAATGGGCGATGCAAATGCAACGATTCCTACACCGCAACCAATGATCTACCGTCCGATGTACGCAACACTCGGGAAGGCATTGCCGCAAAGTTCTATTACATTTGTTTCACAGATCGCATATGATCAAGGAATTAAAGAGAAGCTTGGACTTGAAAAAGTAGTACTGCCTGTCCGTAACATACGGAGTCTAACAAAAAAAGATATGAAGTTAAATACTGCTACGCCACATATTGATGTAGATCCACAAACGTACGAAGTGAAAATCGATGGAAAGCTTATAACATGTGACCCAGTTGACGAGGTGCCAATGGGGCAACGCTATTTCCTATTCTGAGGTGAAGAAAATGATTGTAGAAGAAATCGTGATGAATATCAGGGATTTAGACCCAAGCGAGTATGAAAGCCGTCATAAAGAGAAAGTGTACTTAGAAAGTGCACATTTAATGAAGAGAATTCAACGCGTAGAAACCGATCATGGACGTGAAATTGGAATTCGATTAAAAAAACCACGTGATCTGGAAGCGGGAGACATTCTGTTTATGGATGATAAGAATATTATTTTGATTGATGTCCTTTCTGACGATTTACTTATTATTAGCCCGCGGACAATGCTTGAAATGGGAACGATTGCTCATCAACTTGGAAATCGTCATTTGCCTGCGCAATTTGAAGACGAGGACATGCTTGTGCAATACGATTATTTAGTTGAAGATTTGCTACAGGAAATGGATATTCCATTCAAAAGAGAAGAACGAAAAGTTGCAAAGGCTTTTCGTCATATTGGGCATAGCCATGACTAATCATGCATTATCCTTGTTACAGCTATGCGATTCTAGTTTTCCCATTGGCTCTTTTAGTCAATCATTCGGATTAGAAACCTATATTCAAAAAAACAAGGTCACCGATGCTGACACATTTTCTGAATGGTTACATGTCTATGTGCATGAACAGCTTGCTTATGCAGACGGCTTAGCTGTAAGACTCTCTTATGATGCGCTGGATATCGATGACCTTGACAGGATTTGGGAATTGGATCGCATATTGACTGTACAGAATCTTGCTCGTGAATCACGTGATGGTACACAACGTATGGGTGATAGGATGTTAAACATTGCAGAAGCCATTTACAAAATACCTGTGTTAACTACCTATGCCCAAAAAATTCGTGATAAACAAGCTTTTGGTCATCCAGCCATTGTTTTTACGATGATTGGACATCATCTTCAAGTAGAAAAGAATACAACGGTTTTATATTACCTATACTCGACGGTTGTTAGTCTCGTGCAAAATGCTGTACGGGCAATCCCGCTTGGACAAACTGCTGGACAGAAAATCATTTACACTTTTCAACAACAACTTCAACAAACGACAGACAAAATAATGAAATTAGACGAAGAAGAGTTTGGCGTTGTATCGCCAGGCCTTGAGCTTTCACAAATGCAACATGAACGTGTTGGAATACGTATTTTTAGTTCGTAATGAATGGAATGAAATTGATAAAAAGGATGTGCTTAGAATGGGACCAATTAAAATAGGTGTCGGTGGACCAGTTGGTGCGGGAAAAACCATGCTTGTTGAAAAAATTACACGCGCATTAGATGGCGAAGTGAGTATGGCGGTTATTACCAATGATATATATACGAAAGAAGATGCCAAATTTTTAGTTGCGAACGGTATTCTTCCGGAAGACCGTATTGTTGGCGTGGAAACAGGAGGCTGTCCACATACGGCAATTCGTGAAGATGCCTCGATGAATTTCGCGGCGATTAATGAATTGGAAGAAAAACATCCCGACCTCGAGTTGATTTTTGTAGAGAGTGGTGGTGATAACCTAGCGGCTACGTTCAGTCCAGAACTCGTGGACTTTTCCATTTATATAATTGACGTAGCGCAAGGTGAAAAAATCCCACGTAAAGGTGGACAAGGAATGATTAAATCTGATTTGTTTATTATTAACAAAACGGATTTGGCGCCATATGTCGGTGCCAGACTTGAGGTAATGGAGTCCGACACAAAAGTCTTTAGAGGAAATAAACCTTTCTTTTTCACCAATTTAAAAGATGATCAAGGACTAGATGAAGTGGTTGAATGGGTCAGAAAACACACTTTGTTAAAAGGGCTAGGACAAGATGTCTGAATGGACAGGTGTTCTTGACCTCGTCATGGAAAATCGACAAGGACGCTCCGTGGCGAAAAGCGTTTACTTTCAAGGTGCATTTAAAGTGATGCGTCCCGTCTATTTCAATAAGAATAGTTATCCATGCTATTATTTATTGAATCCTGGCGGTGGCTATTTAGATGGGGATCGGTATCAAATGAAAGTCACGCTTGGTGAACGAGCGATGCTGACGTTGACGACCCAGTCAGCGACGAAAGTATATAGAACACCGACCGAGCAAGTATATCAAGAGACAGTCATTCGTATGAAAAAAGATAGTTATCTAGAGTACTTACCGGATGCGATTATTGCATACAAAGATGCCAGTTGCTATCAGAAAAATAGTGTATACATGGAAAAAGGAGCAACTTTGCTATATGCCGAAATATTGACTCCGGGCTGGTCGCCGGAAGGAGAAAAATTCAGCTACGAAATGCTCCGTTTAAAAACCGAGATTTATATGGAGGGTCAACTTGTTGTCTTTGACCATATTAAACTTCATCCAGCGTCACAAGATATGAATGAGTTAGGCTTTATGGAAGGATACACACATTTGGGTTCGTTAATTGTCGTTGGTGAAAAAACGAATGATGCTTTATTGGACCGATTATATGAAGTTCTTCAACAAGAGGCTGGAGAATTTGCATTCGGATTGTCTAAGCTTGCCGTTCCTGGCTTCACTATACGCATTTTGGCAAACTATACACAAGTCATAGAGCGGATTATTTCAGTCTGCCACCACGTAATTAGCGAAGAATGGAATCAAATGAAACCGAGTTTCTTAAGGAAGTACTAGAAAATGTCCGACAATTCAATGAGTTGTTGGGCATTTTCTGTACATTATGCTAGTGCTGCAAAAATAAATATGTATGGAAAGTACTAAAGAAGGCTAAGTTATTCCGTGTATGTTTTGTAGTTTTTTCAAGGAACTTTGTCACTGTTCAAATGATTGAAACACAAGAATTTGGGTATTATTATACATACGGGTTGTGTCATTTAGAGGATTAATCTTGTCCGTCAAGTCAATAGAATTTAAAGCAGTCCTTGCGTGTATTGGTTTGACACTCGTGGCAATTATTAAAGGCTACAAGAAGGTTGTTACGCATATGTGAAGATTGGTTTTCGTGAAGATGTACTAGTGTGTACGGAGTGTAAGTTTGCTACGACTTGCGGTCCTTGGACTGTATATTCGAATCATATAAAGCATAGTAGGACATTAATGGGTTTGACATCGACCTATTGCTAAGATATATTGGAGTTTAAATTTTTAAAAGGATTTATACGTGAACAGGAATGATGGGTATTTAAACTTTGGACTAGAAGGTTTGAATTAGTAATAATGAATAATGTAAATTGAGCCATTTTATAAAAAGAGGCTTAATACTATTTATGGAGGTGTTCCCTGTGGTAGATGACTTTGAAGCAGAAAAAGTTTTTGAGGACAGGCAGTACGAGCGAATTCAGTTTAAGCTCATCTTAGAAGGTCGTAATTATAAAGGTGACTATCATGACGGTAAAATCCACTGGCTGAATCCACATCCCATGCATGATGTTGGTGAAGAAGAAGTAATTGCTATAGAGGATGAGGTCTTGGAACTATTATCCGAGCAAGGGATTCGAAGTGAAGCGGATAATATTGAGATCGAACAATCGAATAGCGGAAGGCAAACTCGACCACTTCAGTCGTTTAAATTGAAGATTCAAGGCGAGGAATTTAAAGGTACATTCATTAATGGAAAAATTGAATGGTATCATCCCAAACCACGACGTAAACTAGAAGAAGAGCGCGTAAAAAAAATAGAAGAAGATGTTGAGAAAAAGCTAAAAGAACATCTAGAATAACAAATTGACACAGCGTGAAGAGTGTCGAATAAACGTATTCGATTGAGTAAGACCAATTTAAGGCCTTCTGCCAATTGCTGTGTTGTATGTAGGCTACGTGTAATCTCATTCCGTTTGACCTTTCTGATACTGTAAGCCTACAATGAATATACAAATGAAATAGTTGATACCGCTAGGGGTGCTCTGTGGAGCTGAGAGAAGCATATGCTTTAACCCTTTAACTTGATCCGATTCATACCGGCGTAAGGAAGTGGTGTAGATGTTACTTAGCTTATTTCTGTGCTCTGTGATGTCTCTCCGCCACTTCTTATCAAGAAGTGGTTTTTTCATTTATCAAAAAAAAGGGGAGAGTATACATGAAGTTTACAGAACGTTTATTAGAGAAGACATTACCGATTTGGAGACAGAATCATAGTCACCCGTTTGTCCAAGAGATCGGAAATGGTCTGTTGGATCAGGAGAAGTTTCGATTTTATATGGTACAAGATTATTTGTATTTAATTGACTATGCGAAAGTGTTTGCCGTGGGCACGATGAAGGCTACTGATGTAGAGACGATGGGTAAATTTGCTGCATTGCTTAACGGTACACTACACACAGAAATGGAACTTCACCGTCAATATGCCGCACGCTTTGGCATTACCGAGGAAGAGCTAGAGAATGCTCAGCCGTCTCCAATTGTCTTAGCGTACACTCACTATATGCTACATGTAAGTCAAAATGGTTCTCTAGCGGAAGTTGTCGCTGCATTATTACCGTGTGCGTGGAGCTACTGGGAGATCGGCAAAGAGCTTTCGGAATTACCTGGTGCGTTGGAACATCCATTGTACGGTGACTGGATTCGCATGTATTCATCGGAAGACTTTGGCGAGTTGGCTACTTGGTGCTTGGAATTAATGGATGAAACTGCAGAAGGCAAGCCTGAATCAGAATTAGTGAGGTTAGAAGAGATCTTCCTTAATACGACTCGATATGAGTATATGTTCTGGGACATGGCCTACACGAAGCAAATGTGGCCCGGTATGCTAGAAGGACAGATGATTACAAATTAATCTATAAGAAACGTGCAACTAGTTAAGTTGGATGTTATTCATTAGAATTGAATGGATATAAACAGCGCATGCTATTCCAAAAGGAGGTGCGTGCTATTTTTGCGAAAATCATCTTGGCACTTGGGGTGATAGTAACAAGCGTGACGGGCACTAGCGAGGCGCCGGTTGCCACCCTTAGTAAGGTAGAAGTGCCGGCATACGCTAAGTGGTCGAGGCTTGCGATCAAGCAAACGATGCTCAAATATCCTCACGCAGAAATCAAGGATTATTTGCATATTGCAACCGACTCAAAGAACGTGCCGAGTGTGGAAAAATTTCAGCTTTGGTTAAAAGATGAAGAACGAGAATTCGGTGTGATAGTGACTATCACTTATTCAGCTGAAACGGGTCAATTTATTCGCATTGACTTTCAAGAAATACCTGTTCAATAAGCCAATGCCCCTAGACCATATAATATGGCGTAGGGGCTTTGGTTTATTCGGGATTTTTTTGATAAAAGAAATTGGGTGTTATAATGTCATTGGCAAACCGTTTGTGATAAACATGGGTAGCGGCGGGTGATAGTGGTGGAATGAGCCATACCCAGTTACCTGTCACTTTTCTTCCTGCACTTTGCTCTTTCTTTTCGAACGATTTGAATTGTTTAGCTGCGGTATGATGATCAACAAGTGTGACACCTTCTTGCTGATAGGAATGTAGAACGGCTATATTCAACTCTACAAGTGCTTTGTCTATCCAAAGAGATCGATTGGATTTCGTGTTTAGCCCCATCAGTTGGGCGACAGACGGCAAAAGATTATAACGATCCGCATCTGCAAGATTACGCGCTCCAATTTCCGTACCCATATACCAGCCGTTAAATGGTGCCATGGGATATTCAATCCCGCCGATATCAAGACGCATATTGGAAATGATCGGAACGGCATACCATTTTGTGTGCAACTCGGAAAATCCTTTGATTTCGGGATGACTGATAGGTACCTCTTTAACTAACGACTTTGGCAATTCAAAAAGCCGCGGAGATTTCCCATCCTCTTGGATGACAAGCGGTAATACATCAAAAGGTGTTTTGGCTCCTTGCCAGCCAAGGCTTTCACATAATTTAGTCATTTCAATAGATGTAGAGTCACCAATGATTGTGGAACCTTCCTTGTATCCAGCATAACGAACTAATTGATGATTCCAGATCCTTAGGGGGTCTTTATCTTGCACACGGGGAGCGAAGACTGTAATGGTTGAGCGTATATCTCCATCATTCGTTGCAAAATCTACGTGATGCTTCAATTTTTCAAATACTGCTTCAGCAGTAGTGACTTGTCGTTCATCAAATACTTCCAGTGTTTCCCACAACAATCGGCCGATACAGTGATTACTGTTTCGCCAAGCCATTTTCGCACCGTGTATCAGTTCGGATTCAGTATGGGTATACGTTCCCGTTTGGATAATCTCTTCTTCAATCTCCTTCACGCGCCTGATTTGTTCTTCTTGAGAAAGTCCTAGTTCATCATAACAACTGTGAATAAACTGGATTGCTTCTTGAAATAGCTCTATTCTATTTACAGATAGCACCATAATCATCAACTCCATATACAAAGTGTAGCATCTGGCAAATAAGATGAGCTGACATAATTTCGGCAAATTACTGACTTTTCATTTAATCTGAGAGTAAACGGCGTATCATTTCTTGTCCTGCATCTTTTGGATAGGATCGGTATAGATGACCTGATAAGCGAACTGGATCACCGAAGAAATACCGTTCATATTGTGTTTGTCTTGTGCCGAACGAACTCATGGTCAAATCCCAAGCCAACCGAAATAGTTGGACACGTTCTAATGCGGTTGTCGTAGCCCCTTGTAGGTACTTTGCGAGGTCAGGTTGAATAGCTGAATGGAAGTCCTTATCGGTAGGTAGTGCAACCATCCCACTCGCTCCGATTAGCTGAATGATTTCACTAAAACGCGGATAGACTTTGGGGAAAATATTGCTAGCAATTTGAAGTGGTATTGCACTTGGACACATATATCCCCATTGATCGAGTAATGCATCGGCTTCGGATTTATCTCGCAAGGCTTTCATCGTTTCGAGCCCTATAATTATTTCAGATAATTTCTCTTGAATGTGGAGATATTCCGCTATATTAATCGTTTGGACGAGTTGCTCTGCTAAATTTAACATGAACTCCGTCTTGACGATCTGTCTCGTAATGACTTGATGGGTAGCAAATGGATGAAATGAACTCATTGAGAAAAATTCCGAAGCTACTTCCTTATTGTGATGAAAGAATACACGCTTCCAGGGAACGAGAACATTATCGAAAACAACTATAGCATCCATCTCTTCAAACCGTGAACTCAGTGGGTAATTAAACGTAGAATTCCCACCTACAAATGATTCCCTGCAAAGAAAACGTAAACCTTCTGTACTGGAAGGAATGGAAAAGGCGAAAGCTTCATCAGAATCCCCAAGAAAGGAAGGCGTGCTGAACACCAATACTTCATCCGTCACGCCGCCCTGTGTGGCTAATAGCTTTGCTCCCTTAATGATGAGCCCTGCAGATGTCTTGCCTACAATCTTCGCGGAAATCGGTTCATCTGACGTATTCAAGGCATTCTGTGATCGGTTGACCTGCGGTGTAATGAAGGTGTGAGTAAAAGATAGATCTTCTTCTCGTGCCCGTTCATAAAGCGCTTGAATATGTTCTGGAAAGCAGTTTTCCTTGCCGAGCAAGTGTGGAGAAGAAGAGGCAAAGCTCATAATCACCGTATTGAGGTAATCTGGACTTCTACCAAGTAAGCCACAGGAAAGTCTTGCCCATTCTTCTGTCATAACTCTTCGTTTCTGTAAATCCGCTTTGGTTTTCGGTTGTAAGTAAGAAAGTCCAATTTGGTCGTTCGTGACTGGGGAGGCGTATGTCATGAGAGACTTATGTGAAGGTGATGATTGTAAATCATATAGAGAGGCCTTTGTTTCAATAAGCCCTTTAAAAGCTGGATGTTTAGAAATAGGTCCTTTTAATTGCTGTCCATCCAGCCAAATCTCCGCATCCTGCTCATTTATTCTACGCACAAACTCGTTGCCATTTATAGCGCCCATACCATTCCTCCTGAATTTTCTAGTTGGTATAGTATATTATGAAACCTTCAAGGATGATCAAAATGTTCTCAGGCAGAACAATAGGTAATAGTTTTGATACAATACAGAAAGAGTACATAGGGAATGTATAAAAATCAGCGAAAGGCGTGTGTATATTGAATAAAGAAATGCTACTGAAGTATATTGTGGCGTGCACTAATCTATATGGGATTGTGCCTATTGAAAAAGTAGTGGAGATTTACAATGATCAAAATGAGGAGAAGATTCCATTGGATGAAATAGAAAGGTTATTGCAATCTACGCAAGTGAAAGAGAAACTAGAGGAGTGCTTCGTCTATATTCAATCAAACGAATTTGTAGCAGAAGCGACAAGCGAAGAAGCGGAGAAGGATAACCTGAGACGAACTGCAACAAGAAAGCCGTATTATATACCTGAAAGAGAAGAATTATTGTGTTACATTGACGAGGAGTATGTACAAGTAACGCCTGAGCAATTACTAGTGAAAAATATGTTAAAAGAGGATTTCGGTGATCAATTGGATGTAGACGCAGAAGTCTCAGAACTAGTATATAATTTGCAAGTAAGTGGCGGTGACTTCATGATGGAACTGTCCTCATTTATATCCCGTCTGGGGCTGCCTATTAAAGAATCCGAGCGCTATATCCCAGCGATTGTCGCAGTAGCGGACACGACTAGATTATGGGAAAATCGTGGACATACTACGAAAGAATTACAACAATACTAATTAGTTCATTTCAATAGACAATGCTCAACCAAGCAAGATAGAATAAAAATACATTAAACACTTTGGAGGATATTACTCATGACTTTAAAAGAATTAACTGCAAAAGAAGTACAAGAGCAACTAGAAAGCGGTAAGGAATTGAATATCATTGATGTGCGCGAGGATGACGAGGTAGCAGAAGGTATGATTCCAGGCGCAGAACACATCGCTCTCGGTAATCTGCCAGTCGAAATGCATGCCTTGAATGCTGAAATACCTTACATTCTCGTATGTCGTTCAGGCGGCAGAAGCGGCCGTGCGCAAGAGCTTATGGCTGACGAAGGCTTTGATGTAACAAACATGGTAGGCGGCATGCTAGCGTGGGAAGGCCAAACAAAATAATACACGAAGCTAAAGCTGTCGTAAGAAGTGAAAAACTTCTTGCGACGGCTTTTTTGTACGCTCTTTCATCCGTACGGAGTAGCGCTTCCTAACTCCATAGTATACACACGCTTACCGCCTTGCCCTCGCAGATACCAATTCGTAGCCTACGGTAATCCAATCTATTATCAACTCTAAACTTCCTGTCACCTACTAGAAAGACATAACCTGAAAAGACCAAGCGTATAGTGAAAGAAAAAGGCGGTGTCTGTATGAAAAAGTGGATTGTGGCAGTAATGCTAATCATTTTCTCATTAGGTGGAGTGTTATACGGCGTCAAAGCATCCGATCGTGGCTTTTTTCTGCCCTCAGAACTCGGTGGGGTAAGTATCCTCATTGATCCTGGACATGGTGGGGAAGACGGGGGGGCTTCGGCAGGTGAACTCATTGAAAAAGATATTACGTTAAACATTTCGCAGGAAGTAAGTAAACTATTGAAGAAAAAAGGAGCAACTGTTGAAATGACTAGGGAGAAAAGTGGCGATGCAGTTGCGGAACATGCACCATCCGAAAAGTTCACTTCATTGAGAAGCAGAAAGTTTGCAGACTTGAAACTACGTGAAAGCATGGCGGTAGAATCGAAGCCAGACATGTTTATCAGCGTACACGTTAACGCGATTCCAGAAGAACGTTGGAGAGGGGCGCAAGTATTTTATCATCCAGGCGGCCATCCAGATGGTAAGCAACTAGCGACGTCCATCCAATACGAACTGCGTGATCAGTTGAAAAATACCGAACGGGAAGCGATGAAAATCACAGGAGTCTACTTGTTGAAAAAAGTGCCGGTTCCGGCTGTGTTAGTAGAAACAGGTTTCTTATCCAATCCGGAAGAAAGAAAGTTGTTGGCAAATAAATCGTATCAGAAAAAAGTAGCCGCAGCGATCGTAGATGGAATTGTAAAATATCAACTTGCTGAAGAGCAATAATGCATATGACGGTTGGGTGAATAGGGAATATGATATACTAAAAAGGAGTGAATGAATTCAGTAAGGAGTGTTACATGTGATTAATGAACAACAAGTCCGTGAATTGATTGGCGCATTGGAAGATCCGTTTTTACATAAAACATTGGCAGAAACGAATGGTGTTGTGGGTATCACCATTAAACCTGAGAAAGAACACGTCAGTGTTAAAATCGCGATTGCGAAAGTGAATACCGGAGAGCAATTGACGCTACAATCAAAAATAGTAGAAGTGTTGAAAGGTGCAGGAGCAGACTCTGTAGGCATACGATTTGAAGAGTTACCTAAAGAGGTATTAGAGCAATTCCGCGGTACAGTCACCGAAGCGGAAACACAAGATATCTTATCCCCTGTATCCAATATTGAATTTATTTCAATTGCATCTGGTAAAGGCGGCGTAGGGAAATCTACTGTCTCCGTCAATTTAGCAGTAGCCTTAGCAAGACGTGGCAAAAAAGTTGGTTTGATCGATGCAGATATTTATGGATTCAGTGTTCCCGATATGATGGGGATTACAGCAATGCCTGAAGTCAGAGAAGATCGCATCATGCCAGTGGAGCGTTTTGGCGTAAAAGTAATTTCAATGGGCTTCTTTGTTGAAGATAACGCACCTGTTGTATGGCGTGGGCCTATGCTTGGAAAAGTGTTGGATCAATTTTTCCGTGACGTAGACTGGGGCGAATTGGATTACTTGTTGCTCGACTTACCACCAGGAACAGGTGACGTAGCGCTTGATATTCACCAAATGATTCCGGCATCCAAAGAAATTGTTGTGACTACTCCACACCCAACTGCGGCATTCGTTGCAGCGCGTGCGGGAGCGATGGCATTGCAGACTGAACATGAACTACTCGGTGTGATTGAAAATATGTCTTGGTTCGCATCGGAAGCAACGGGCGAGAGAGAATATGTCTTTGGTCAAGGTGGCGGTGTTCGTCTATCCGAAGAACTTCGTACAGAATTATTAGGCCAAATTCCTCTCGGTCAACCTGACTGGAATGAAACGGACTTTGCACCTTCCGTTTATGCGGAAGATCATCCGATAGGGAAAATCTATTTAGACGTTGCTGATACAGTAATCAAAAAAACGAAAAAATAATGAGTAACAGACGAAGAAAGAATTATTTTCCTTCTTCGTCTGTTTTTTGTTCTTTACCACCATCCTTGGAAGATTCCCCCGTAGCACCTTTGCCGGCCTTCATGATGAGTTCTTGCCACTTCGCCTGCATTAAAGGGCTGTTAATTGTATCTTCTATGGCCTTCTCCATCTCTTTTTTCAACGTTGCGGAATTCACGATGTTCTCCATTTGTTTCATCATGTCAGGTTGACCAAAAAACTTCTCCAATTCCTTTTGAAAAGAAGCATCTGCCATCAACTCTTTCATGATATCCGCTTGTTGTTTTTTCATGCTCTTTGCAATGGATTCAGTAAATTTAGGATCTTCAAAAGCCGTTTTCCAAAAACGTTCTCCTTCTTTAGAAAGCAATACATTCTCAATGCTCTGCTTGACTTCTGGTTGTTCAAGGACTAATAATTCCCTGAACTCGGGATCAGTCATCAATTTACGGAGTGCCTTTTTTCCGTCTTCCGTCTGGATTGCATCTGTCATCATCTTCTTCATCTCATCATAGCTTGGTGTTGCTTGATGACTTCCGCTGCAACCCGTAAGGAATAGAAGGAATAGAAAAAGAACTGCTAATTTTTTCATTCCACTCAACCTTCCACTTGTATTTTCATTTATTGTTCACAATATAAGGGGGAATATGCATGAATCGTTCAATGAAATAGATTTTTTTGTCGATCGTTGATACACTAGGATAGACATGATAAAAAGGGGAACAGTGCTGTGACAATACGAAATTGGGTAAAATTTTTCTTACGCGCAATGGCAATTGGTGGAGCGATTACAGCCGTTGTCGGTCTAATTGTACGGTGGGACTTTTTCTATGGATACATACAGGCGGGCGAGATATGGCAATTTCTCGGTGCTTTTTTATGGATGATTTTCTTAGGGTTTACGATGAGTGTAGTTGCGCAAATGGGCTTCTTCGCCTATTTGACCGTTCATCAGTTTGGTGTGAATATGTTCCGTACACTTACGTTGTGGAACTGGGTTCAAATGTTGATCATAGTAGTCGTGCTGTTTGACTTAGTCTTTTTCCGTTTTCAATTAACGAAAGCAGATATGAGTCGTACGTTTCTGTATATTTTCTTACTGATTACTTTAATTGCAGTATCCGTAGTGACAGCGTACTTCAAAGCACAGTGGACGAAAAAACATGCATTGATTTCTGCATTATTTTTCATGATTGTTATCACGACGCTTGAATGGTTGCCGGCACTTATGGTTACTTCAGGTAACAAAGATGAATGGGTAACAATTCTTTTATTCCCGCTACTCGCGGTAAATGCGTATCAACTATTAGTATTGCCTAAATACAATAAACAATCCGATATTGATAAAGAAAAGCTTGATAAACGCAGAAATGAAAGAAAAAAGACGAAGAAACAAGCAAAGAAATCCACAAAAAACTGACAGGAGATTCTCCCCTGTCAGTTTTTTATTGTGGAATTTTTTTTGTTTTTACAGTTGTCCTAAATAATAGATCCTCTACGGATTGAAAAGTACGACTGGCAAGTAGTCGTTTTATATCTGTTGTGGCCACGTGTTCATTACGAGCATATGGAACGGCAATAATATCTCCCTTAGAAGCCTTCGGTAGTGCGCCGCCAGACCACTGGATAGTAGATCCCAAGGCGTTTATTTCAGCTTCACTCAATTCTTGCAGCAGTACCAAGGGGAATACTTCATCTGTCGTACGGAACCATAGAGGACGCGTGCTAAACAACTCTTCAAACATTTGAAGTTGTTCGCTTAAAAGCTTGGGATTGCTTTCATACTGTTGACCTTCGGTACCAAGTAACGCAACAGGCAAAGATCGCTGTTTAATTTGTTCTGTAATGTGAGGGAAGCGTGAAGCCCAGTCACTATCAATAAACAATAATGGATAGGGCTGTGACAAATTTTCAAGAAGTTCCTCCACTTCTTTTTCACCAAATGAAATATTAATGGTTAATGCTGAACCTTGTGTACCTTTCACTATTACTGCAGGTTGTTCAGTCAATCGGAAAACTGCCTTCAACGTTGAAGAAGGCTTGGTCAATTGGGGAATAAAAGCTAGGAATATTGCAGTTAATACAAAAAGGAAGAGAAATTTTTTTATCATGCCAATCTCCTTCATTATGTGAAATCTAAACTATTATATGAAAAGCCCTTGACGTCTATGACTAAGACCACTATAATTAAAAAAGCTTGAGTGATTCAAAAGTATTTGTTGCACAGAATCAGCAATCGTGCTATAATGGTTTTTGTCGTCAGGCGTACTAAACATATTATTCCGCAGTAGCTCAGTGGTAGAGCAATCGGCTGTTAACCGATCGGTCGTAAGTTCGAGTCTTACCTGCGGAGCCATTTTTTATGCTTCCATAGCTCAGCAGGTAGAGTGCTTCCATGGTAAGGAAGAAGTCGCCGGTTCGAGTCCGGCTGGAAGCTCCATGAACAGTATTATGGCCCCTTGGTCAAGCGGTTAAGACACCGCCCTTTCACGGCGGTATCACGGGTTCGAATCCCGTAGGGGTCACCATTTATTTATTTAATTTAAGGCAAGGCTTAGCAATAATTTAACACGGTGGGGTAGCGAAGTGGCTAAACGCGGCGGACTGTAAATCCGCTCCCTCCGGGTTCGGCGGTTCGAATCCGTCCCCCACCACCATGTTTTTTACCTTACGACAAATATAGTCAGCTATACATTGGGGTATAGCCAAGCGGTAAGGCAACGGACTTTGACTCCGTCACTCGTTGGTTCGAATCCAGCTACCCCAGCCATTGTACCAATGCACTTACAAATGAATATTAAATATATCGAATCCTTATTATTTTACAATGATAAAGGGTTTTTTTGTCGTTTAATTACGTAATCATATAGAATAATTGGAATTATCATGTATAATAATTTGTAACATGTATAGGTAGTTTATCTTGTATGAGTAATGAAAAATAACCAGATATAGGGATTGTGATATAGCAATGCAAGAATTTTTAAATGGTATGGATACATTTGTAGAGTCTAGTAGTGAAAAGGAATTACAAAAGGTTCTTAGTGATATTGCCTATACATTAGAACAGGCTGCCATTGTCGCAATTACTGACTCAAAAGGAACGATCCAATATGCAAATGAACACTTTGAAAAAATTTCAAAATACTCGAGAAAAGAATTAATTGGTGCGAATCAACGGATTGTAAACTCAGGTCACCATGATGCAGCATTTTTTAAAGACATGTGGTCAACGATCGGGGCAGGAAATACTTGGCGTGGCGATATATGTAATCGTGCGAAAGACGGATCAACCTATTGGGTAGACACAACGATCGTCGCATTTTTAAATGATAAGGGAAAACCTTATCAATATATTGCGATTCGTTATGATATTACCGAGAGAAAGAAAATGGAGCTAGAAATACGAAAAAATGCAGATCTTTACGAAATTATTACAGACAACGCATCTGACTATATTGCGATTATTGATCGACAAGGGATGTTTTATTATGTGTCGCCTTCTTTTCAGAAACTTCTAGGTCATTCGGTGGATGAACTATATTCCAATTCCTTCTTTTCTTATATCTGTAAGAAAAATCGTCAACTGGTAAAAAAGAAAATTACGCAATTTGGAGGATATCAGCGCCAAGCATTTAATTTAGAGTACTCTTTTTTAGATAGTAAAAAGGGTTTGCATATTATGGAAGCGAAAATTGATGAAGTGAAAGAAACAGTTGAATATGAAGATAAACTGTTAGTCGTCATGCGGGATGTCACGGAACGTGTGAGGTCAGACGAAAAAATCAAATACCTTGTCTACAATGACCAACTAACTTCCTTAATGAATCGAAATTCGTTTAGAGAACAGATGGCACTAGCATTTGAGAGAGCGCGTACACGCAAGCAAGTATTTGCTCTCGTACATATGAATATTGATCGTCTACGCTATGCAAACGATTTACTAGGACATGAAGCGGGAGACTATTTATTGGCAATGGTTGGAGAACGATTGAAAAAGAGAACAGGCCCTGAAAGCCTGCTAGCTCGTATAGCAGGTGATGAATTTGCATTCATCATATCCGGATTGAAAGACGAAGAAGAGTTTTATAATCATGCAGAAGATATTCGTATCTTTTTAGAACAACCTATTCAAGTTGGAAAACAATTCTACACCTTGTCAATAAGTTGCGGTGTTTCTATCTATCCTGAACACGCCAATCAGCCTTCTGAGTTGGTCACTAAAGCTACATTGGCATTAGGGAAGGTCAAGTTACACGGTGGCGGGGATACGGAAATGTACAAGCCTGGTACTTCAAAGATGTCATTAGAGCGAATTTTGTTGGAAAATGAATTACGTAAAAGTGTGCAACAACAACATTTTTATCTTGAGTACCAGCCAAAAGTATTACTGGATACCGGTGAGTTGACTGGCGTAGAGGCACTTGTTCGTTGGAAACATCCTGATTTAGGTGTGATTCCGCCTGATAAATTCATCCCGCTCGCTGAGGAAACGAAAATCATCGTCCCACTTGGAGAATGGATTTTACGAGAAGTGTGTAAACGTGCACAGATGGAACTGGCAGCGGGTGTTAGATGCCGGTTTGCTGTGAATGTCTCAACAGTTCAAATGAGAGAAGAAGACTTTATTGACACCGTATTGAATATCATGAAAGAATATCGCGTACCGCCTGAGCTGCTAGAGCTGGAACTGACGGAAAGTTCATTTATAGATACGGAAGGCATGAAAGAATCCATTCAAAGACTTCGAAGTGAAGGGATTACTGTTGCCATAGATGACTTTGGTACAGGTTATAGTACGTTCAGTTATATTAAAGAGCTACCGGCTGACACGTTGAAAATTGACAGATCATTTGTGCGGGATATTTTGGAAAATGAAAACAGTCAGGCTATAGTTAAAGCCATTGTTACTCTTGCTGATACAGCAGGGTTAAATGTAGTGGCGGAAGGAATAGAATTGCAAGAGCAGGCCAAAATGCTCTACAACTTAGGATGCCGCGAAGGACAAGGCTATTATTTCGGCCGACCGATGTCACTTGAAGATGCGAAAAAAATATGATAATACCGTTCTAGTCGAAAATATGAAGATTAGGTGGGAGGATTAGCCA
Source organism: Sporosarcina sp. P34 (assembly GCF_002743375.1). GTDB lineage: Bacteria > Bacillota > Bacilli > Bacillales_A > Planococcaceae > Sporosarcina. The sequence continues at coordinate 173,128 of NZ_PDZC01000002.1, read as the reverse complement.
TGCGCAAATTAAACATTTCTTTAATCGGGGTACCCGTGGATTTAGGTCAGAGTCGACGTGGAGTGGATATGGGACCGAGCGCGATTCGATATGCAGGAGCAGTAGATCGCCTGCAGGCATTGGGCCATCACGTAATGGACGAAGGAAATATTTCTGTTTCTCCTATTCATGATTTATCGTGCAATGAAGTAGGGTTGAAGAATTTAACAGAAGTGACTGAAGCGGCTGAAAAGCTTGCCACGACAGTTTCGGCTATTGTAAAAGACAAGAAGTTTCCACTGGTGCTTGGTGGAGATCATAGTATCGCGATAGGGACACTTGCAGGGTTAGCAGAACACTATAAAAACCTCGGCGTTATTTGGTACGATGCGCATGCAGATATGAATACAAGCGAAACATCCCCGTCGGGAAATATCCACGGTATGCCACTCGCAGTTAGTATGGGATTAGGGCATGAGCAATTGGTGAATGTGCATAGCGAAGGAGCAAAAATCAATCCACAAAACGTGGTAATTATCGGAGCACGCTCAGTAGATCCTGGTGAAAGACAATTGATTAAAGAAAAAGGCGTGAAAATATTTACTATGCATGAAATCGACCGTTATGGAATGTCAGCGGTGATACAACAAACACTTGAATATTTTGCATCAAGACGAGTAGACGGTGTTCATTTGTCATTGGATTTGGACGGCTTGGATCCGTTATATACACCGGGAGTAGGGACGCCTGTGCCAGGAGGGATCACGTACCGCGAAAGTCATTTAGCTATGGAATTACTAGAGGATGCAAATGTCATTACATCCGCGGAATTTGTTGAGGTAAATCCTGTACTGGACGAGTATAATAAGACGGCTGATGTAGCAGTCGGATTGATGGGATCATTATTCGGTGAAAAATTACTATAATTTATTCAAGTGATTAAAGCCGGCAGGTTTTGATCACTTTTTTCTATTGTAGAAATGACTATCACTGATAGTGTAAATAATGATAAAGTAGAGATGAGCATCCTAAATGAAAAAAGTGAAACTAAATGAAGTTTCTAACGTATATAGAGGGACAGCCGCATAAGAGCGGAGAGTGAAGCCTATTGGACGAATTAATTAACAAACGAGTAAAAGAAGTGTTACACGGTAATCAGGAAGCTTTTGAGGAAATCGTCATCCATTTTCAGCACCGCTTATATCAAGTGTGCTACCGAATGTTAAACAACGCGGCAGAGGCAGAAGATATTGCGCAAGAAGCTTTTGTGCGCGCTTATGTAAACTTGGAAACCTATGACCAAAAGCGGAAGTTTTCTACTTGGCTGTACCGTATTGCGACCAATTTGTGTATTGATCGCATTCGTAAGAAGAAACCCGATTACTACTTGGATGCTACAATTCCAGGAACGGAAGGCTTGGATATGTATTCACAACTTGCAGCAGTGCAAAAATTACCGGAAGAAGAAGTAGAAAAGATGGAAATGAAAGATCGTATTCAATATGAAGTAAACAGGCTGCCCGATAAATACCGCACGATTATTATTTTACGATATATGGAAGACCTACAGTTGCAGGAGATTGCTGACATTTTGGAGATGCCACTTGGTACAGTGAAAACACGAGTACATCGAGGGCGAGAAGCACTTCGGCAACAAATGGGGAGTATGTAGGAGGTTAGATTCATGGAAAAATGTCCTAAACATGTTGTCCATTTTATACATGCGTTTCTAGATGGTGAAATCACCAATGAGGATGAACAAGTTATGAATGAACATTTGAAAATATGTGAAGAGTGCAGAGAAACGTTTGAGGAACTAAGGCAAACTGTTACTCTAATGAAGGGTGTAGGTATAGTGGAAGCGCCCCCTGGATTCGTCAATGGCGTGACTGCAAGATTGCCGAAACAGACCATTAAAAAAGGTCCAAGTAAGTGGTTTCGTCAACACCCGTTTATGGTGGCGGCCGCGATGTTTTTATTGCTGATGAGTGCATCATTCTTCTCGAGTTTTGAAAATGAGCAGCAGTTTTCATTTACGAAACAGCCTAATTTAGTGGTTGAAGGGGAAACGGTTGTGGTACCGGCAGGAGAAACGGTTGTTGGAGATCTTGTTGTAAAGAATGGAGACCTTCGAATTGAGGGAGAAGTCGATGGTAATGTCACAGTCATTAGGGGTTCTAAGTATATGGCTTCAACTGCCGTTATAACGGGATCAAGTGAAGAAATCAATGAGATCTTTGATTGGTTATGGTATAAGATGAAGTCTATGGCAAAAGAAGTTATCCCGGCATCGAAGGATCCGAAGCTTGAAAATGAATGATGAAATAGATTTTTAAAGTGATGCGGCTTGAGAGCTTACGCATCACTTTTTTGGTTTTCATTTAGAAGTACGATACCTTTTAGTTGACCATGTTAGTTGGTAATTATGTTATACTAAATATATAAGAACTTTCTTAAAAGGTAGGGGAAGCACATGCCGGGTTTGGAGCAAGCAACAACGTTAGCATCAATAGAAATACTAAAAAATATTGTGGATGTGCTTCTTGTTTGGTTCGTACTCTATAAATTAATTACCATTATTAAAGGAACAAAAGCTGTCCAATTACTAAAAGGTATATTTGTGATTTTAATTGTTCGCTATATTACAGAATGGCTTGGTTTGAAAACGCTTCAATGGATGATGGAAGAAGTACTTCGTTTTGGTTTTTTGGCCGCGATCATTATATTCCAACCTGAACTTCGCCGGGCATTAGAGCAATTGGGACGAGGCAGACTCTTTGCGCGGACTGCTATGCAGGAAGAAGAAGAACGTGACCGTTTGATTGAAGCATTCGTCAAATCCGTTAGTTATATGGCAAAGCGACGTATTGGTGCGCTCATTACGATTGAGAAGGAAACAGGTCTTAGTGAATATATCGAAACAGGCATCCCGATGAATTCACATATTACTTCCGAACTTCTTATCAATATATTCATTCCAAACACCCCACTGCATGACGGTGCAGTCATTGTGACAAAAAACCGTATTGCTGCCGCGGGTTGTTATTTACCCTTGTCGGAAAGTCCGTTTATTTCCAAAGAGCTTGGTACACGACATCGTGCTGCGCTTGGAATCAGTGAGGTCACAGATTCGGTAACCATCATTGTATCAGAAGAAACGGGTGCCATAAGTCTGTCTGTAGATGGGGAAATCAATCGGAAATTGGATATCGAGGAATTCGAAAAATTATTACGTATTTCTTGGTTTGGTAACACCACAGGACAAACGGATACTTCTCTATGGAAGTGGGGGAAGAGGAAAAATGGATAAATTCATGGATAGTCCTTGGTTTCTGCGACTGACTGCCTTGTTTTTAGCGATTATGTTGTTTTTTTCAGTAAAAGCGGAGAATCAATCCAGTCGCAATACAATAGGTGATGTGTTTGATCTTATGCAAGATGTTCCCGTGGAAGTATATTACGATACGGAAAATTTAGTAGTAACCGGAGTACCTGACGTGGTCAATATGACAATTGAAGGACCCGCTCAAATTGTACAGACTACTAAATTGTTAAAGGATTTTACATTGAAATTAGATTTACAAAACTTGACACTTGGTGAACATAGCGTACGTATACAAGCAGAAAATTTATCAGATAAACTGGATGTTCGACTTGATCCTGCAACGGTTACTATAAATATTGAGGAAAAGGTAACTCAATCATTTCGTGTCGATCCAGAGATGAATACGAGATTGCTAGCGGAAGGTTATGAAGTGAAAAGCATGGGTGTCCGTCCCTCTTCGATTAATGTTACAGGTGCGAAGAGTGTTGTGGATGCGATTAGTTTCGTAAAAGCTTCTATTACCAATGACGGCAGCCTAGATAAGTCTTTTGAGCAAAAATCACGTGTTCGCGTATTGGATCGTGACTTGAATAAGCTATCCCTTGTGTTGGATCCCGAGGAAGTCACGGTCAAAGTAGATATTCAAGAATATAGTCGTGAAATTCCGTTGAAATTGCAACGAAAAGGACAATCCCCAAGTGGAATAATTATTGAAAGTACAACACCCGATGTTCAATTCATTCGCATATACGGTCCTAAAAATATAGTGGATGCAATTAAAGAAATTCCGGTAGAACTAGATATAGATAAAATAGATAAATCCGGAAAAGTGGAAGTAGATGTGAAAAGCCCTGAAGGAATTACGAAAGTGACACCTGCTAAATTGAAAATTCAGGTGAAGGTTTCAGGCGATACTTCCGATGTATCGAAAAAGACGGATGATAATAAAGGATCATAAGACTTGTAACAAACGTGATCTACTAAGATGAGATCGAAAGGAAGAATACAACATGACACAGTATTTTGGAACAGATGGCGTCAGAGGTGTAGCGAACGAAGAACTGACACCTGAATTAGCATTTAAATTAGGCAGAATCGGTGGATATTTATTTACTAAAGATGTAGAAGGAAAAGCAGAAGTACTAGTAGGAAGAGATACACGTATTTCAGGTTTAATGCTTGAAAATGCCTTAATAGCAGGTCTATTGTCTGTTGGTGTAGAAGTTATGAAATTAGGCGTAATTAGTACCCCGGGCGTAGCCTATTTAACACGTGTTATGAGCGCACAAGCAGGCGTTATGATTTCAGCATCGCATAATCCGGTTGAAGATAATGGAATTAAATTCTTTGGAGAAACCGGCTTTAAATTAACGGATGCACAGGAAGAGGAATTCGAACAGTTACTAAATGCAGAAGAAGATACATTACCTCGTCCAGTTGGTGGAAATGTAGGAACTATAACGGAATACTTTGAAGGTGGACAAAAGTATATTCAGTATCTGAAACAAATTGTCGACGAGGATTTTGAAAATATCCACGTGGCACTTGATTGCGCACATGGTGCGACTTCGGTCTTGGCAACCCATGTATTTGCGGATTTGGACGCAGACTTGACTACAATGGGTGCTTCTCCAAATGGTTTGAATATCAATGATGGCGTTGGATCTACACACCCTGAAGCACTTGCAGCACTTGTAGTAGAAAAAAGTGCAGATATCGGACTAGCATTCGATGGTGATGGTGATCGTCTTATTGCAGTGGATGAAAAAGGAAATATTGTCGACGGTGACCAAATTATGTTTATTGTAGCCCGATATTTACATAGCAAAGGCAGATTAAAATCAGATACTATCGTCTCTACTGTGATGAGCAACCTCGGTTTCTATAAAGCACTAGAGGAATTTGGCATGAAGAGTGTCCAAACCGCTGTAGGCGATCGGTATGTCGTAGAAGAGATGCGTAAAAATCATTATAATCTTGGCGGTGAGCAATCAGGCCACATTATCTTCATGGATTACAATACAACGGGTGATGGCTTACTGACAGCATTGCAACTTGTGAACATCATGCAGCAAACAGGTAAAAAACTTTCTGAATTAGCTAGCGAAATGAAAGTGTATCCACAGAAACTTGTTAATATCCGTGTAATGGATAAATATGCGGTAATGGATAATATGCGTATTGTCGGAGTTATTAACGAGGTGGAGAAAGAGATGAACGGACAGGGGAGAGTACTTGTACGTCCTTCGGGGACAGAGCCTCTCGTTCGCGTTATGGTCGAATCTGAAACAGAAGCACTGTGTGCAGAATATGCGGATCGGATATCACAAGTAGTAAAAGAAGAAATGGGTCTAGAGTAAATATACGTTTCGGGCTGGTAATAGGAAATTCTATATTACCGGCTCTCTTTTTATAGAAGTAGAATACCGGGGAATCAGATGTACAGGACGAAATGGGAATGCTTCCGCTGAACGGAGAGGAAAACAGTGAGTCAAAAAAAATATCAGAAAATGCTTGCACAACGTACAGAGAATATCTTTGAAGAGTGGAAAGCGCGTGGTAGCTTAACGGAAAGGGAGTTATATTACTTTCTTCATAAACTGAAGGGAACATCCGGTACAATCGGATTGCAACAGTTGTCTCTCTTTTGTGCGTCACAATTGGAGATTCTGACGTCTTCCAACGATCAGAAAATACCTGTTACTTCATTAGAAAATTTGAAGAATCGTATTCGATCGCATTTTGATACTACTATCGCCGTGAAAAAAGAAGAATTTCAACTACCTGATCGCTACGTAAACCGTCTTGATCAAGAAACGTTTGTGTTAATTATTGATCAAGATTTAGAGTTCGTATCCAATTTAAAAGAGTTGCTTGAGAAGCTTGGGGCTCAAGTAATTATTTCATTAAATGGAAAGCGTGGCATTGAACAATTTTACTCTATGAGGCCTAGTATTGTAATCATAGATGCAAAGTTGCCTGACATGACAGGCTTTGAAGTATTGGATCAAATTGCAGAACCTGCAAGGCAAAAAAACACGACATTAGCCATATCGAGTGAAGAAGTAACGAAAGAAATTCTGATTGAAACGTATCGCAGAGGTGCTATGGATTTGATATCTAAACCTTTTGATATGGATATCTTTTTCCCTTATTTGTTCAATCGACAATTGCGTCAGCATGCGGTTAGTAGCAGTATGATTACAGATAGCTTGACAGGTGTTGGTAATCGACGCTACTTCGACGAGACTATCAATACGTTGGCTAAAAAAGCCGATCAATCTGAAGCGGCTTTCTCGCTGGTCATAATAGACTTGGATCACTTTAAGCAAGTAAATGATCTGTATGGGCATCCAGCGGGTGATGAAGTTCTACGGATGTTTGGCAAAATCATCAAAGAGGAAAAACGCGAGGGCGATTATGTATGCCGCTATGGCGGGGAAGAGTTCGCTTTATTATTTTGTAATAGTAAAGCAGAGGATACTGTGCACGCTGTTGAGCGGATTCGAGCCAAATTCAATAACACTATATTCACATCCGGTGATGAGACATTCCACGTAACTTTTTCAGCGGGCAGTGCGACGTATGAGGGAAATACTGCAAACATGATATCCGCTGCAGATCAAGCTCTTTATGAGGCGAAGCGTTCAGGGAGAAACCAAACGGTGATTTACGACCAGAGAAAACGGGTAGTAAAACGGAAATTGATCGTCATTATCGTTGATGATGATTCATTCATCAGGCAAATCCTTCAGCAAACCTTGCTGGAGTTAAAATCTCCGGATATCGATATTACCGTTAAGACATATGCTGATGGCCCTTCGTTTCTGGAGGATGACTGGTACAGCCCGGATGCATATTTCATCGTGTTACTGGATGGTGTCATGCCAAAAATGGACGGTCTAGAAGTGTTGAGCCGATTAAAGAGTGACCATTCCAAAACAAATGTCACGGTTTCTATGATGACAGCTAGAAAAAGTGCAAATGATATTAAAGCAGCGCTTTGGCTCGGAGCGGATGATTATATTATTAAACCATTTCAACCGTCGGAAGTGCTCGGAAGAATTGACAAATTAGCGAATCGTTTATTTGATAAAAGAGAATAGAAGAAGGTGCCCATTTTGACACATGTAGGAAAAAAAGTGTTAGTTGTAGACGATGAAGAGATATTACGTATGTTGCTAACGGACACTTTGGAATTTGAAGGATTTCAAGTAGAAGAAGCAGAAGACGGGCTAGAAGCTTTGGGGAAAATTCAAAGCACTCTATATGACGCCATTCTCTTGGATTATATGATGCCACGTATGACAGGTTTAGAATTATTAGAGCGTCTACAATCGCTAGAACTGACAACGCCTATTATAATGCTCACTGCAAAGGCGCAGCAAGCTGATCAGGACGTTGCTTTAGCAAAAGGGGCTTCTTACTTCGTACCCAAACCCTTTAGCCCAAATGAACTGGCTGATTTAGTCAAATCATTATTTTAATTCCACTCCATCCATACAAAATAGAAGAACGTCTTCTCCGTAAAGGAAAAGACGTTTTTTTAGTCGTTCTCTGGGTACAAAATTAGACCATCAGATCGCTCCATAGTCTCCATGATAATGGAGGATAAATCGCTGAGAGGATAAGGCTTCGTCAAGTATTTACCGACGTGGAACTTTTCCATCAGCACAGACTCTTTTTCTAATGAAGAAGATATCACAATTGGGATCGATTTAGTTGTAGTGTGTTCTTTCATTTGGCTAATTAAATCCCAACCACTTTCACCTTCTTCTAATTTTAAATCGACGACGACTGCGGCTGGTTGCATGATTTCTATACATACAAATGCCTTGCTAATTTTGGAATGGTGAATGACTGAGAACCCATTGCTTGCTAGTTCTTCTCCCAATAACAATGAAATATTTACATCGTCTTCTACAATGACAACTAAAGGTTTGTCATAGTCAATTTTCTCTTTAGGTAACTGCTGTTTCAAGGGAAGGGAAAAGAAAATGGTTGTCCCTATATTTTCTTCAGAATGTACCCAAATCTGTCCATTATGATCTTGTATAATCTCCCTGCAAATAGATAGACCGAGACCTGTACCGCCAATTTTTCTGCTGTAACTATTATCAAATCTGTAAAATTTCTCAAAAAGATGTTCAATAGTATCTGATGGAATGCCAATGCCTTCATCCGCTATAGAAACGATAACGGCATCCTGTTGATTTAGCAGAGAAATATCCACATTTCCGCCGTCAGGTGAAAATTTAATGGCATTGCCAATTAAATTCATGAATACTTGTAGAATACGATCATAGTCCCCTCTGACCATTGATGAATAGGTGAGATCGTGCATCTTAATCGTATGGTGAGGTGATTGGATCTGTAAATAATCTACGGCCTTTTCAGCTACTTTGCCGATGGATAAGTCCTCCATCGTATAGGATTGTCGCCCTGATTCCATTCGCTGTAAATCTAAGAAGTCATTGATGAGCGCCGTTAATCGGTTTGCTTCGCTATGAATAGTTTCAAGATACCGTTTTTTGCGTTGTTCATCCATATCTTTATTGAGTAAAAGCTCAGAGAATCCAAGGATACTAGATAAAGGTGTTCGTAATTCATGACTAACAGTCGATACCAATTCTGTTTTCATTTTATTGACTTCATGTTCGTGTGTTATATCACGGTGCACGAAGATCGTACCAACTTTTTCATCTTGAATAACAATCGGGACACTGTAAACATTCATTACTCGAGCCCCTTGTGAGGGCAATGAAAGTATATATTCGTTAGTAACGAATTCCGTGGATGTAGACCTAATTGCATTATCAAGAAATGCTTTATATTGAACAGGGTTGTCAATTTGACTGAGGAAATACTCTGTCCATTCTTCTCGTGGCCAAGCTTTATGTTCTGTTTCTGGTTCCATCCCAAGTAAATTAAATAGGGCTGTATTGTACTTATCATTCTCACTTGTATTTGAAACAAAACGAATGCCCTCGTTAATGTTATCCAATATACTCTGATTCAACTGACGTTCATGACTAATGAGTTCATATTGCTCAATACGATCCACCGCGATCGCAATACGTTTAATCAAACCGTATAAATCTTCTTGGTCGTCTTCTGTAAACGGCTTACCAATACGTGAGAGGACGGATACAACGCTTAACTCGTTCACGACATTATAGATACCTGTAACAAAATCATAGACGTATGTAATATTGTCTGCTATCCCTTTTTCATAATCCGCTTCCCTTTTAATAATGAAATAGGGATCTGTTTTAAGTCGGATTTTTATATACTCTAACCGTTCTTGTTTAATTTCACTGAAAAACTCTTCTGAAATCCCCTTTAACGTATGAATGTCACTTTTAGGAAGCCAAAGAAAACTTAAATCGGATTGATAGATGTGATTTAAATAGTGAGAAGTTTGGTCACATACTTCTTGCTTATCTAACGAGAATGATAAGATATGACTCAAACCATTGTATCGTTCCAAACGGACACGGGAAAATCGAGCTTCTGATAAAGCGAATTCCATCTTAGTTTGGCGATTGAATAATTCATCTTGCTGTGTAATCAATTCTTCATTTTGTGAAAGAAGCTCCTGTTCATTCATTTGAATGCGTCCCATCATTTTATGAATGGATTGTGAGAGTGCGCCAATCTCATTCTCTGTCTGAATGGGTTGGAATAGGACAGTGCCTTCAGTTTCATACTGATCTGCTGCGCGCGTGATATCTTCTATTGGCTTAACCACTCGGTTGATAACGCTCCAAAACATAAAGATTGGAATAAGCAAGAAGATAAAGCCGAATACTGTGATGATCAAAAAGAATGTTTTAGTTTGTTGCATGGTATTACTATATGCATTTTCCAGCTTATCCTTAGAAGAATCTTCATATTCATTAGCATAGGTAATGAAACTATTAACGGCTAAGTTCGCACCATTCTTTGCTAGGGCTTGTAAGCCAGCATAATCGTCCTTCTTTACAAATTGAATAGCATTTGGAAGGGTAACATTTTCATATTCGATTAAGAAATTATCGATTTCGTCAATGATTCGCTGTTCTTCCGCTGTTAATTGAAGGGACTTAAATTCACGGGAGTGAGAATGGATGTCCTCAACTGCTTGATAAGCAAAATTTAGTTCCTCTTCTATTTGAAATGCATAGTAACCACGAATGCGAAAGAATAGCTCTTGAATTGAATCGGATATATCTTCAATTAATATTGACTTTTCTATTGAGGCTTGCTGTTTATCTTCTAGTTGATCCCAAGAGCTACTAGCATAGAAATACATGCTACCCATCCCGATAATCGCAACAACTATTGAGGCGATGAATACTTTTATGTATTGTTGACGAATCCCTTTTTTATGCGCCATCCGATTGCCCCTTCCCACTTCCTTATATACTCCTATTCTATCATCTGCCTCAGTTATTTACAGAAAGAATTCTCAGTTAAAAAGTAATCTTTTGGATACGTGGTGGTTGAATTGCCTGCGTGGAACTACTAGTCAAAATACGTTGTGTTTCAAATAAAGATCGAGACAAATTGGCAGAAAGAAGAGGACAGACCTATAATTTGATAGGTTTGTCCTCTGGCACGTAATATAGATGTTTACTCGAAAATATATTTTAATGCTAGAACTGCTTGATCTACCGATTCCACCGTAACATGTGCTTTACGGGACAGTTCTTTTAATGGATGGTGATGGTTTTCCTGACGGATCAGAATGAGTGGCTTCCCAAAAGCGACTGCTGCGCTGGCATCCATTGCAGTATTCCATTGTTTGTACTGTTCGCCAAATAACGCAATGACGACATCTGATTTTTTCATTAAAATTTCCGTTCGTAAGTTGTTGAGGCTTGAAGCCGCGGCATCTTTAAAGATTTTATCCGGCTGTTGTCCTAGAATCTCTTCCCCGATGTTATCCGAGCGGTCATGGTCTTCCATAGGTCCGACAAAGTCTACAGGTAATTGTAGATCTTTTGCTTGTTGTTTGATTTCATCTCGCCAAGATGTATGAATTTCTCCAGCTAGGTATACTGTTAATCGCATGAATACACCTCCTAGTTTGATAGTCTTTATTGTACCATGTATCATGGCTTCCTTCATCAGATGTACGTAAGCAGAAAGAGATCGTGAATATGGTACACTAAATAAAAAAGAGGAGAGATTAATATATGAATGGACAGAATCGATCAGATGTAAAACCTGGTTTACGAGTAGCCGTTATTTTAAAGAAAGATCAACGAAGCGGTGTGAAAACAGAAGGTGTTGTTAAAGATTTATTGACCAATTCCAGTTTTCATCCACACGGTATTAAAGTACGACTTGAAGATGGACAGGTTGGACGCGTGGCAGAAATATTAGGATAATAAAAAAGGGGAGGGGTTCCCTCTCCTTTTTTGTGGATTTAATTACTCCCCGTCGCGATACGTAACAGCTGTACCGGTTGCGATACACATCATCATGCCTTCACGTACCATTTCGAAATCTAAGTCTATACCAATGACAGCGTTCGCTCCCATAGCACTCGCTTTCTGAGACATTTCATCCATTGCTGTTTGACGTGCTTCCGTTAGTTTGCTTTCATAGGCAGCACTGCGTCCACCTACAATATCGGTGACAGATGCAAAAATATCCCTGACGATATTTGCCCCCATAATGGTTTCCCCTGATACAATCCCGTGATACGTTTCAATTGTCCGGCCTTGCAGCATATTAGTTGTCGTGTGCAACATTCAATCTCCCCCTTTTTTTATATACGTTACAATAGAAAGAATGGTTTCAATATATGTATGAACTATGCAAAGTACGTTACGTTAAGTTGCTGTGTCAAATGGTGTGATTTCCCGGGGAATACTGTCTAAAGATATAGTTCTATTCTACGAATCGCCAAAAAAATGTTCAAAGTGTACTATCCATAAGGTAGTATAGGTATATTGATAGTAAGAAAGGAGAGGATTATATGACGGAGCAAATGTACCAACTCGTTTCTATTGTTATCTATATGATAGCTATGTTGCTAATCGGTTGGTATGCATTCAAACGCACATCGAATCTAACGGATTATATGTTAGGTGGACGGTCGCTCGGACCAGCAGTCACCGCATTAAGTGCGGGAGCTTCTGATATGTCGGGTTGGCTATTGATGGGATTGCCGGGTGCTATTTATCTAAGTGGACTGGGCGAAGCCTGGATTGCAATTGGTTTGACAGTGGGTGCCTATTTAAACTGGTTATATGTCGCACCACGTTTACGTGCATATACGCAAGTCTCAAATAACTCCATCACGATCCCAAGTTTCTTGGATAACAGATTAAAAGATACATCTCGTTTCTTGAGAGTGGCTTCAGGCATTATTATTTTAGTGTTCTTCACATTCTATGTATCTTCAGGCATGGTAGCCGGAGGGAAGTTCTTCCAAAGTTCATTTGGGCTTGAGTATCATACGGGTCTGATTATTGTATCGGTGGTAGTTCTGGCTTATACATTGTTCGGTGGATTCTTGGCAGTTAGTTATACGGATTTCGTACAAGGCTTGATTATGTTTTTGGCACTGATTTTAGTTCCAGCGTTCGGAATTTTTATTACAGGTGGTTTCTCTGAAACGGTAGCGAGTATACGTGAAGTGGATCCCGCTCTGCTTAGCCTTGTGTCAGGTGTCAGTGTTGTCACAATAATCTCCTCGCTTGCATGGGGTCTGGGTTATTTTGGACAGCCGCATATCATCGTCCGTTTCATGGCGATCAAGTCAGTGAAAGAGACGAAAAGTGCAAGAAGGATTGGTATTGGTTGGATGATGCTAAGTTTGTTTGGTGCAATTGCTACTGCATTAATTGGTATCGCGTATTTTCAACAAAATAGCGCAGACTTGGCGGATCCAGAAACGGTCTTTATCGTCCTCGGACAAATTATTTTTCATCCGGTGATTGCAGGCATCATGTTAGCGGCGGTATTGGCGGCTATTATGAGTACGATATCTTCACAATTGATCGTGACCTCATCTGCTTTAATTGAAGACTTGTATAAAGCGGTTTTCAAAACAAATGCTACAGATAGTCACTATGTATTTTTAGGGCGTTTAGCTGTTCTGGTCGTGACAATTATCGCAATGGTACTCGCTTGGCCGAATAAGGAATCTGTATTGAAATTGGTTTCATTCGCTTGGGCAGGTTTCGGCGGGGCATTTGGCCCTATTATTCTCTTGTCATTATACTGGAGAAAGCTAACAGCTAAAGGGGCATTATTCGGTATGGTTATTGGTGCTGTAACGGTAGGTGTTTGGGGAAGTATCGATTTCTTGCATGACACATTGTATGAAATTGTTCCTGGATTTGTGCTTTGCCTTATTGTTGCGGTATTGGTCAGCAAGGCAACGTATAAACACGACCCTGTTATTGAAAAAGAATACGAAGACACATTGGAATTACTTGAAAATGAGATGTGAAAAGGAGCTATCCATTGCGCACTATGCAATGGATAGCTCTCTTTTCTCTGTCTATATCATTTATAACGCGTCCGTCACTTCGTCGCCATCGGGCAGATACTCGTCTAATCCAATTTTCTTCAAGCCATTTTTAATCTTCGTCGTATAGCCGAGTTTTTCATTTGATAGGAAAGTGGCCTTAGAAATAATAAGTTGCTTCAGTGTAGGCAAGTAAATTGGATCGATTTGTTGCCAAAGTTGATAGGAGTCAATCAAGTCTTCCAGCGTTAAATGTTTATAATCATCACCCTCAAAATTGAATTCCGGAGAAATCTTGTACCAAATATCTCCGTTGTCGCGAATCCATTGATCTTTTTGATAGACAATGGCTCGCTGAACATTGCGGGCGGTATGAAGATATCGCCAATCTCCGAACTCCTGGTAAGACATAAGTAAAATATTCATACCACCAAGTGCATGATTCATGGATGTATGGGTAGTGACTTTCTGTTTAATTGGAAAGTAATCTGCAATGTAATAGGCATCACTAGCCACTCGAATAATATTGCCTTTTCGTTGCTGAGAAACGAGAAGGTCAGCGTAATCGCGCAGTGGTTCATTTGCAGAAGGAATTCCAAACTCATCGCCGCTATTATAATAGAATAAAGCAATTTGTTCATTAAAACGCGTATCAATAAATGGAGCGTGAATATCGTATAAGTTTTTAAGATACGTACTGGTTACTTCTGTTTCCCAGTAGTCTTTGTTTTCTTTAAAGTTTCTCAAGTTGACGAAGGCATTATAGACTAGATTCTTAAAGTAACGCCCTTTATTTTCGTGATAAAGCGTCAATGCACGATCTTCTTTTAGCATCAATAAATTACGACCGTAGTTTTGACCTGAAACGGGCATCGGTTCCGTTGAGTCAGCCAGTTTATTATAGGAGCCTTCAGCTGTGTACCATTTATTGCGCTTCTTGTGATTCTGACTTGTTTCTCTCATCCATTTGAATAGGTCATCTTTTGAATTAAACAACTGCTCATCGGAATCTACATACCAGTGATCCACTATTTCGCCCGCTTTAGCTTGTAGTGTATAGGATGATAAAAGCGTTTTACCGGCTAACGCATAGGAGAAATTCTCTTGCTCTTCAATAAGTTCACGCGAAACACTTTCTTCATCATTATCATAGCGAAGTGATAATTGTTTTGATTGGTAGGCCTGTCCAATCATCCGTTCTTCTACAGTACCGTCCGTCTTGATAAAGCGCAGCAAGCCGGTTGGATAAGTTGTCATATCCGCATCCGTCAGATCTAGATTTTCACGCATGAGTGGATAACGATCATAGCGGAAAAGATCAAACCGTTCGATATCTTGTTCCTTTTGAAGTACTTCCACCGTTATAGATTTGTCAGTTGGATTCGTTAGTTCCGAGAATACAAATACGTCTTTGTTAGGCAATTCACGAACTGTCAATTTGATTTCAGCGCCTTCTTTTCCGACAGCATATGTATACGCACTATCACGTGAAAACCCATAATTAGTTTGTGTAAAGTCTTTGTATTCAAATGTTTCCTCAGAGCGCAAATAAAGAGGGTGAGTATTGAACGGTACACTTCCTAAATAGGTCTCGGGGACGCTTTTTCTATAGTGACCGGACTCTTCTGGTGTGGAAAGTGTAAACCGCTTAGGTTGTTTAATACGATTAGTTTCCACTAGTATCCGATGCAATGCTTTTGAAAAGTAAGCTCTCGATACAATCGAGTCACCGTATTGAAGAAACTCCTCCACTTGAGGAAATGTATAAATGGGAATGTTTTGTAAGGTAGCCCGATCCGAACTAGAGGGCCAGCTGGAGGCTACTATTTTACTAAAGTCCTTTTCCATATCAAAAGCCGTCATGAATGAATTCCAGAGTTCCGTCTTCGTCAATGGTTCATCAAAGCCGAAAAAACCTCGTCTGCTTGGTTGAATCCAGCCGTTTTCAACGGCAGTCAAAGCAAACCGTCCTTTATCCGATCCCCAGGCAATATCTGAAAAGCCATAGGATTTATCGATAAATTTTGATCCGAAGATTTTAGAAAAAGAAACAGCGGCCTGCCCCTTTGTCAGTGGTGTTTCAGGATGAAACTGCATATCAAAATTGCCTGTAATGATTTTCATGTCATCCAGCTGCATGATTTCATTTTTCGCCCAGTGATGATCCGGAACATCTATATATTTTACATCTGTCGTTTGTGCGCTGACAGACTGTATGGAACAAACGAAAAGTAGTGCTAGTAAAAGTGTTGCGGTATTCCATTTTCTCACCTTCATGACCTCCAACTACATGTTGCTTCAATACTCTAGTATACCCCAAAATAATTCATAACAACAACGGAGGAAGCAAATGGAGACATATGATACAATCGGAATAGATTGACAGTTATGAAATTGATAAAAGTGGAGGTTTCTATATGAATAAAGAAGAGTTTTTGGAACGTTATGCAATTGATCGAAAGGGTACAAACTCGCTGAAGTGGGACAAGCTTGAGGAACGTTTTGGAGATGCAGATTTACTTGCGGCTTGGGTAGCGGATATGGAGTTTAAGGCTCCAGAGCAAGTGATAGAAGCGTTGAAAGAAAAAGTGGACTTTGGGGTGTTCGGCTATACATATGCACCTGAATCGTATTTTGAAGCGTTTATTAAGTGGGAGCGTGAGCATCATGGATATGAAGTGAAAGAGGAATGGATGCGTTTTTCAACGGGCGTCGTAACCGCGTTATACTGGTTTGTTAATGCCTTTACGAAACCTACAGAAGCCGTGATTATCCTGTCTCCGGTCTATTATCCTTTCGCCAACGCAGTGAAAGATACTGGCCGCACACTGATTAGCAGTGAGCTCATTAATACAGCCGGTATTTACACGATTGATATTGAAGACTTTGAGAAGCAAATAGTGGAGAATGACGTAAAATTATTCATTCATTGTACACCGCATAATCCCGTTGGTCGTGTGTGGACGGCAGAGGAAGCGGAGAAGCTTTTGTCGATCTGTGAAAAGCATGACGTATTAGTAGTGTCGGATGAGATCCATCATGATATGACGTTTGGTAATCACACACATATCCCCTCTGCAATCGTTGCTGAAGGGAAGTACGCTGAGCGTGTCATTACCGTTACATCGGCTTCCAAAACATTCAACTTAGCGGGCTTGTTGACATCACAGATTATTATTGAAAATAAAGCGTTGCTAAAGCAGTTCGATACGTTTGTGAAATCTGTTAGTCAAACAGAAGTAAATATGCTAGGTATGACGGCTGCAGAGGCGGCTTATAATCATGGTTCAGACTGGCTTGAAGGATTACGAGAAGTCGTTAAATCAAATGAACGTTATGCGGTCGAACAGTTCGCAAAGCATGCGCCCAAGTTAATCGTTACACCGTTGGAAGGGACGTATTTATTGTGGATCGACTTGCGTGCACATATCCAACCAGACGGTGTAAAAGAATTTGTGCAAGATACATGTAAACTGGCAATCGACTACGGAGAGTGGTTTGGGAAAAACTCAAAAGGCTTCATTCGTTTAAATCTTGGCACGAAACCGCACTATATTAAGCAAGCGGTGGATAGCATTATTGAGCATTTACCGCAATCTTAAGATAGATAAAAAGATCGCCACATTGTCGTAATAGGACATTGCGGCGATCTTTTTCGTTATGATAGGGTCTGATTGTCATGTGCCGGTAGAAAACTTAGCAAATGCTTCAGTTCATTTTCCAAGAAAGGCTTAGCCTGCAACATATTCCTGAAGGCCGCGTAACGATCAATTTGCCCTGGAGTTGGCTTTTTATCATTTCGGTAGGCACGTATCAAGATGTTCTTCGGTGTATGCTCCATATCGATGAACTCCACAAGTTGGGATTCATAGCCAACTAATGTAAGCAATTCCGCACGGATAGAATCGGTTGCGAGTGCAGCAAAACGTTCTTTCACTAATCCATGTTGTAACATGATATCAAGTGCAGGGGCTTGAACTTGTGAAAACAGCTCATGCTGACAACAAGGAACAGATAGGATGACTGAAGCTCCCCAGCTGACGGCTTTAGCCAATGCCATATCCGTTGCCACGTCACATGCGTGAAGCGTGACGACCATATCGACTGCAGTATCCCCATCATATTCATTAATATCGCCTACTAGAAACTCTAGCTGATCGTATTGCAAATCACGTGCAATTTCCTGGCATTCTTCAATGACTTCCTTTTTTAGATCCAATCCCGTTACTCGAATATCGAGACCTTTTTCGATCCGTAAGTAATGATACAATGCGAACGTCAAATAAGATTTACCGGATCCGAAATCCAAAATACGGATCGGACGGTCTTTCGGCAAGTGAGAAAGCGTGTCATCAATCAGTTCAACAAAGCGATTAATCTGACGAAACTTATCATGTTTTTGATTTTTAACTTTACCTTCCGGTGTTTGAACGCCTAGACGAATGAGAAATGGGTAGGGGGTACCTTCATGTAAAGCGTAATTCTTCGTCCGATTATGCGCATAGTCGACTGTCTTTTCCGTATCGAGAAAAATTCGTTTGATCGACACTTTCATCTTCTTGGATAGTTGAATCTGCATCGTTTCATCTGATAAATCAACATGGAATTGCTTGAAGTTTTCCAAAGCGTCATACAATGGTTGCGCCACGTCTTCAAGTGCTACATTAACATGCTTGAGAATACGTTCATGCTGATATTCAAATTGAATATAAAATTGGCCTTTTAATTCAAGCGGCTTTAATTTAATTCGTTTTACATCATTGGATTTCATTCGTGGCCCGCTAATAGTGGCCCGAATGAATGTTCCATCTGTCATGCGTCGCTGGAGTAGTTCCAGCACGTCATCTACTGACATCGTTTGACACTCCTGTCTTTCTTCAGTTCAATAGGAATCCTTGTTTTTGTAAGAAAGCCTCGAGATCCGTTCTTCTTGGTGTCTCAAGGAAATCTGCCATTTCTTTCGTCCACATCGCATCACGCTGATTGGTATCACGGCTCGCATAGTATTCTTTCATTATTTCGTCATATGCTGGCAATAGATCCTTATACTGATCTTCGTTATACGTGTTTTCATGCAAGACGGCTTCTACAGGTAAACGCGGTTTGACCTCATTGGATTCATTTGGAATGCCGATGGACAATCCAAATAGAGGCACAACGCCTTTTGGCAATTCCAGTACTTCTGAAATTTCTTCCATTGCATTTCGTACACCACCGATATAGCAAATGCCGTAGCCTTTTGATTCGGCAGCAATAACGACATTTTGAGAGAATAAACCAACGTCGATTGCACCAACTAGCACATTCTCCGCTACTGTATAGTCAATTTCTTGACCATGTAAACGAGCGGCGTGAGATAATCGGTTATAGTCCATACAAAATACTAATACTGCGCCAGCTGTGTAGAATTGACGGCGATTCTTGGATAGTTCGGCCAACTGCCCACGTTTTTCCGTGTCCGTTACATACATTACGGTACATGCTTGCACAAAGTGAGAACTGGCTGCGTGTTGACCCGCTTTAATTAGTTCAATCACTGTCTCTCTTGAAATCGGTTCATCTTTATAACGTCGAACCGATGAGTGAGATTTTAATAAATCGATTACCATACAATCCCTCCGCATTCGTATTCATCAGGACATTTATCTTCCTGAAACTCTTCTTTTATCCTACACTATTCTGACCTTTCGGGAAACACTGAAGCTTATTTTGACTGTAGTTGATCTCATACTAAGAGAGGTAGAGAACTCGATTGATAGGACAGGTTTGATAGAATAGAAGAACATCATTTATTTGGGAGGGGTTGCTTACTATGAAACTCGACCACCTTGTTTATTTCGCGTAGGATAATCCACACAGCATGAAAGCTTTGGAACAGCGAATGCGTTATTGTATGCTGACAATGTACATATCGAATGACGAACCGTAGAAGACGAAGACAAAGCAAGAATAGCGGCACCGGATCAGCCGCTTACCGCACAATACTTTCATGATCAGCAAACTGGAGACGGTTGGCAGCGATACATTTCACAACGAACGATTAGTAAACAGAACGCCGGGTACACTATATATAAAGATGTCAGGGGGAGTGCTAGCATGGATGTGTTAATTGAAAAGGCCATAATAGTTGGCGTGCACGAACAGAAGGATTTGCACTTTGAATATGCGATGGAAGAATTAAAGAATTTGGCGGAAGCAATCGATGTGGAAGTCCTAGGTGAAGTGACACAGAATTTGGAAAGGAAAAATCCATCTACATATATTGGAAGAGGCAAGATTGATGAAATCCGTAGTGTATATGAGGATTCTGAAGCAAATTTACTAATTTTCAATGATGAATTATCACCTTCCCAATTGCGAAATCTTGAGAGAGATCTAGAATGTAAAATCATTGACCGTACTATGCTTATATTGGATATTTTTGCGAGACGGGCACGCAATCGCGAGGCGCAGATGCAAGTTGAATTGGCGCAACTGCAATATACATTGCCGAGACTTGTTGGACTTCGGGCTTCACTCAGTAGACAAGGTGGCGGAACAGGAGGCGGCTTACAAAATAAAGGAGCCGGTGAAACGAAGCTTGAGCTTGACCGACGGAAAATCGAAGATCAGATTGCGAAACTTCGCCGAGAACTCGAGCATGTGAGTGATCAACGTGAAACACAGCGAAAACAGCGTGTCAGAAGCGGCATACCTGTTGTGTCGATTGTGGGTTATACGAACGCTGGGAAATCCACGTTGATGAACCGATTGTTGCAATATACAGATGTAGATGAATCCAAAGAAGTCAGTGAAAAAGATATGCTGTTCGCAACGCTTGAAACTGCTGTAAGAAAAATCAAACTGCAAGATAAAAAAGAATTTATTTTAACGGATACCGTAGGGTTCGTTTCCAAACTCCCTCACCATCTTGTCCAAGCATTCCGTTCGACACTAGAAGAAGCCAAGAATGCGGACTTACTGCTGCATGTTGTGGATGTTTCCGACGAAGAACATGGTCATATGATGGATGTTACCAACGAAACATTAGGAGATATTGGTGTAAAAAGTATCCCTACCATCAATATATATAATAAATCGGACTTGACCGAAATCTCCTATCCGCGTGTAAAGGATCAGAGTATTTGGATGTCAGTTGCCGAAAATAAAGGTATTCCTGAATTGTTAACTTTGATCCAACAAAACTTATTTCGACAATATGTCACGTGTAAATTGATGATTCCATACGATCGTGGAGAAATCGTTGCCCATCTCAATGAAAATGCTTCGATTAAAGATACGGCATACGAAGAAGAAGGAACAGTGATGACTGTGGAAATGCCCGAAAGTGAATGTGAACGTCTTCAAGAATTTATTTTGAAGTGACCGTAAAAAAAGGCTGCATGCGTAATGCATGCAGCCAAATCCTTTTATCTTTATAAGAAGAGAAAGGGGGTGGGATGCTTCTAGTTTGCCCGAATTACAAAAATCTAAACATCTTGAATAGAAATAATAAAATAGACTTACTATATCCTTCTTTTTCACAGTACTTTATTCTTCATGCTTACTATACAAAGGTGGATCTGAAGGTTTTTTCTTAATTAATCATAAACCTTCGCAAGGAAAATATAAGGAGTGATGGACTGTATGAAAAAATGGACAATAATTTGTGCAGCAGGAATCCTAGCATTTGTATTAAGTGCCTGCGGTCAAACTGCTGTACCTAAAGAAAATCCTCTTACAGGGAAAAAAGAAGAAGTCGTCGTAAAGAGCGAACTGACAGCCGGTGAAGTAATGAAAAAAGCGAATGCAGCAGCAGAAACACAACAAAGTATGCATTCTGATATGGAAATCTTGCAAACGTTAGAAATGGGGGATGAGAAGCAAGAAATTACTTCAACGATTGATATGGATATGATTCTTGAACCACTCGCTATGCGTCAAACGATGAATATGCAAGTTGGCGGTGAAGAAATGGCAATAGAACAATATATGACAGAAGAAGGCTTCTTCATGAAAGATCCACAATCAGGCAGATGGGTTAAACTGCCGAATGACATGTATAAAGAAGTCACCGGTCAAATGGCTGGAGTGACCGAATCACCAGTGGACTTTTCTATGTATAAAGAATATGCAAAGGATTTTATATTTGAAGAAACCCATGATGAATACGTTCTGACATTGGAAGGATCCGGTGAAAAGTTCAGTGGACTAATGAAAGAAATGCTGGGGAAGAATATGCCGGCAGGAACAGATGAAGCGATGCTGGAAGAGACGGATATGAAAGTGGAAAAGATCAATCTACAATTCAGCATTGATAAAAAGACCTTCTTCACAAAAGACTTTGACATGGATATGATCATGACTATGGACGAGCAAGGTCAAAAAATTAAAGTCACACAGAATGTTACAGGGACGATGACAAAGATTAATGAGATTGATGAAATCAAAATACCGAAAGAAATAATTGATAATGCTCAAAAAATGGATTCAGGAATAAATCAGCAGTAAAGGATGTACCGTTTTCCGTGTCATATGGAAAACGGTATTTTTAAATGTTTTTATATAGTTACATAACAGTTTTTACATCTCGTACTATCAAATTACCGAAAAGTATTGATAACGATTTTCATTTAGATATTGACATCATATGTTAAACGCGGTAATGTTGTTATTGAGCGAATGATAATCATTTTCATTTAAGTGAGAAATGCTCAAATATTCGATATCGGAGTTCTTCATGAAGAAACGTTACTTAATTACAGCAGTTGTACTTTTATCATTTCTCTCGCTGTTTGTCGGTGCAAGCCGAATCACACCAGCGGACCTATTGGACTGGCGCTCTGAAGCAACAGAAATATTCTTGATTAGTCGAGTTCCTCGATTGGTTGCGATAGTACTTGCAGGCGCGGGTATGAGTATTGCAGGTTTGATTATGCAACAACTGAGCCGCAATAAATTCGTATCTCCCACCACGGCAGGAACGTTGGATGCGACTAAACTGGGAATCCTAGTGTCTATGTTGATATTTACTAACGCAACATTATTAGAAAAAATGGCGGTATCGTTCACATTCGCCTTACTAGGCACTTTCTTGTTTATGCAAATTCTTGACCGTATTAAATTTAAAGATGCGATCTTCATTCCGCTTGTTGGATTGATGTTCGGGAATATCTTGTCTTCCATCTCCACATTTTTTGCATTTAAAGCAAACGTGATCCAGAATATGTCTGCTTGGCTTCAAGGAGACTTTTCCATGATCATGAAAGGTCGTTATGAACTTTTGTATATTAGTATACCTGTGTTGATCATTACATATTTATATGCGAATCGATTTACAGTGGCAGGTATGGGAGAAGACTTTTCCAAAAACCTAGGACTCGCTTATAAGAGTATCGTCAATATCGGATTGATCCTAGTCGCATTAATTACGACAACGGTTGTATTGACAGTGGGATTAATTCCATTCCTAGGGTTAATCATTCCGAACATTGTCTCGATCTTTAAAGGGGACCATCTACAAAAGACGTTGCCGCATACTGCATTGCTAGGCGCGATATTCCTTCTTATCTGTGACATTCTAGGCAGGATTATCATCTTCCCATATGAAATCTCGATCAGTTTAATGGTCGGTGTCATCGGAAGCGCAATCTTCCTGTTCTTGTTGTTTAGGGGGAAAGCCTATGCGTAACTCAACAAAGCTACTGATTTTATTAACATTATCATTAGTATTTTGCGGATTATATCTATTTCAAGACTTGAACGGCAGCTATGACTATGCACTTCCCAGAAGAGCGGTCAAAGTGGTGGCGATGATCTTAACAGGTGTGGCAGTGGCATACTCCACCGTGATTTTCCAGACGATCACGCATAACCGTATCTTAACGCCAAGTATCATGGGGTTGGATTCGCTCTATATCCTGCTGCAAACCGTTCTAATTTTCTTTTTCGGATCGACTTCATTTGTACTGATCAACCAGCAGTTTAACTTCATGCTGTCTGTCGGTGCGATGATAGTGTTTGCCTTGCTGCTCTATCACTTTTTATTCGGTAAAGGAAACCGGCCGATCTATTTCTTGTTACTAGTCGGTATCATCGTCGGTACATTCTTCGGAAGTATTTCGACATTCCTGCAAGTGATGATTGATCCAAATGAATTCTTGCGTGTGCAAGATAAGATGTTTGCGAGTTTCAACAATATCAACGGAGATCTCGTTTGGTGGGCATTAGCAATATTAGTTATTACACTTATTATCGGTTGGCGCTATATCAATGAACTCGATGTTTTATCATTAGGACGGGATACAGCAATTAATCTAGGTGTGCCTTACCAGTCGGTTGTCAAGATCATGTTGATTTTATCGGCAGTACTGATTGCAGTGTCCACGGCACTTGTAGGTCCAATTACATTCTTCGGGTTGATCGTAGCCAATTTGTCTTATCAATTCTTCAACACGTTCAAGCATTCGGTGTTAATTGCCGGTGCTGCACTGATGAGTGTTATTGCACTAGTGGGTGGACAGTGGATTGTTGAACGTTTATTTACTTTCTCGACCACACTCAGCGTGATCATTAACTTTGTCGGTGGCATGTACTTTATCTACTTATTATTAAAGGAGAGTCGATCTTCATGATTCAAGTTCGTGAGTTAACGAAGTTTTATGGAAAAAAAGCAGTCGTCGAGAAGGTCAGTGTAAATATTCACCGTGGAAAAATCACATCATTCATTGGACCAAACGGGGCTGGTAAATCTACTCTTCTATCGATGGTAAGTCGATTAATGGATGCTGACACGGGCGAAGTATTGCTCGACAAAGGTAAAGTGAAAGATATGAAATCCAATGACTTCGCTAAGCGCGTCGCGATTTTAAAGCAATCTAATTTCATGAATGTCAAACTTACTATCCGCGAACTTGTTTCGTTCGGTCGTTTCCCGCACAGCAAGGGACGTCTTCAGGAAGAAGATGAGCAGATGGTGGATCAGGCGTTGAAATATATGGGCCTGACAAACATGCAAGAAGCTTATTTAGATGAATTATCCGGAGGTCAGCGTCAACGAGCTTTTATTGCCATGACGATTGCACAAGACACCGATTATATTTTACTCGATGAACCACTGAATAACTTGGACATGAAACACTCTGTGCAAATCATGAAAATCTTGCGTCAGCTCGTTGATGAACTTGGCAAAACTGTGGTCATCGTCTTACATGACATCAACTTTGCTTCTGTCTATTCAGACCGCATCGTGGCATTGAAGAACGGAAAAGTCGTCAGAGACGGTGTAACGAACGATATTATCACCTCTGAATCATTACGAGAAATTTACGATATGGAAATTCCGATACAACAAATGAAGGACTGCCGTATTTGTGTATATTTTAACTCTTAAAATCCATTATAAAAAGTGAGGAATTATTCTAAAATGAAGAAACTTACCCTTTCCCTATTTGCATTAATCCTAATGCTTGCACTTGCCGCGTGTGGTAGTGCGAAAGACGAAGAAAAATCTGCAGACAATGCAAAAACTGAAGATAAGCCAGCTGAAGAAAGCACAGAAATAACAGTTACACACGAACTTGGTGAAACAACACTTGAAAAGAATCCTGAAAAAGTAGTAGTTTTTGACTTTGGAACATTAGATACATTGGATGAACTAGGAATTGAAGTAGCTGGTCTTCCACAATCAAACGTACCGGGTTACCTTTCTAAATACGAAGATGAGAAATATGAGAATCTTGGAAGTTTGAAAGAGCCTGACTTTGAAGCAATCCATGCAATGAAGCCTGACGTAATCTTCATCTCTGGACGTCAAACAGACTTGTATGATCAGTTATCTGAAATTGCTCCAACCATCTATATGGGTGTTGATACATCTAACTACATGGAATCTTTCAAAGAGAACATGGGCAAAATTGCTACAATCTTCGATAAAGAAGATGAAATGAACACGGAATTAGCAGATGTAGATGCAAGCATTGAAGAAATCAAAACTAAAACTGAAGGCATTGACAGCAATGCATTGATCATCCTAGCAACTGAAGGGAAAGTAAGTGCATACGGCCCAAGCTCACGTTTCGGACTGGTTCATGACGTATTTGGTTTTAAACCTGCTGATGAAAAGATTGAAGTTTCTACACATGGACAAAATATTACATTTGAATACATTTTAGAAACAAACCCAGATATTCTCTTCGTAATCGATCGTGACGCAGCAATCGGTAACGGTGCAACAGCGAAAGATTCTGTTGAAAACGATCTTGTGAAGAAAACAAACGCATTCAAGAACGACAAAATGGTTTATTTGAACGGTGAATACTGGTACCTATCTGGTGGCGGACTTCAATCGATCAAAGAAATGATCAAAGAAGTAGAAGCTGGCCTATAATTACGAATGAAATCCCGGGGGACTCTGTCTTCTGGGATTTTTGTATTTACATGGTTATTCTTTAGCTTTGATTTATGGATTGCGCTCAATAAACTTTGCGGAGCGCTCTATGTATTACCTCACCCGCTCAATCGGTCGATCTATCCGATCTATCCACGTCCGCTAGCGCTCTAAGTGGTGGTCGTCGCGCTCTATCACGTTTGCTATCCGCTCAAAGCCGTCCCCCGCTCAATAACTACACACAACAAACAATATCCAAAAACCACCACTAAACAAAACTAGTCAAATACCATTAAAAAGTGCTATAATGACACCTGTAAAGACATATAAAAATTGCACAATAGAAAGGTAGAAGCCCTGTGAAAAAGAAAGAAATCTCACGAAATAAATTACTAGGAATTGCAGGTACTGGCTGGATGTTCGATGCGATGGATGTTGGAATTCTGTCATTCGTCATTGCTGCGCTGGCTGTTGATTGGAATCTGACTTCATCTGAGATGGGCTGGATTGGTAGCATTAACTCCATCGGTATGGCGATAGGTGCATTCGGTTTCGGTTTATTGGCGGACCGAATTGGACGTAAGCAAGTATTTATGCTGACATTGGTTTTATTTTCAGTTGCGAGCGGCTTATCCGCTTTGACGACGACGTTATGGGCGTTTTTAGCCTTACGCTTCTTAGTAGGAGCAGGGCTGGGTGGGGAGTTGCCTGTTGCCTCTACATTGGTTTCGGAAAGTGTATCCGCAAAAGAGCGGGGACGTGTAGTGGTGTTACTTGAAAGCTTCTGGGCGGCGGGCTGGCTCTTAGCAGCTTTAATAGCGTATTTCATTATCCCGGAATTCGGTTGGAGAGTAGCACTGATCATCACGGCACTACCGGCATTTTATGCGATTTACTTACGACGTAATTTACCTGACTCTAAGAAGTTTGTAGAGCAAGGAAAAATATCACAAACAACAGGACAGAAACTAAAACAATTACTGGCGCCGGCATTTAGAAAACGGACGCTTATGCTGTGGATCGTATGGTTTGCGGTGGTCTTCTCCTATTACGGTATGTTCCTTTGGCTACCAAGTGTCATGGTGATCAAAGGCTTCAGTTTAATCAAAAGCTTTGGCTATGTATTATTGATGACCATAGCACAGTTACCAGGTTATTTCAGTGCCGCTTGGCTAATTGAACGCATGGGACGGAAATTCGTCCTCGCTACCTATTTATTCGGAACGGCGCTCAGTGCCCTAGCTTTCGGTAATGCGGAGACATTGACTACATTGATGGTCGCAGGTGCGTTTTTATCCTTCTTTAACTTGGGTGCTTGGGGAGCGCTCTATGCGTATTCGCCGGAACAATATCCTACCGCTATTCGAGCGACAGGCTCTGGAGTTGCAGCTGCAGTTGGGCGTGTAGGAGGTATTTTTGGACCGCTTCTCGTTGGTTCACTGTTAACAGCTGGATACGGTTTCGGAGTCATTTTTGGTATTTTCTGTGCAGCCATCATGGTAGGTGTACTAGCCGTCATTTTCCTTGGAACAGAAACAAAACAAACAGAGTTAACATAGTATAAAACAAGTCGTTTCCATTTTATATAAATGGGAGCGGCTTTTTCGATGGTTAACATTTTTTATTCGGTAGCAAAACCTTTATAATTACAGAAAGGAGTGAATACAATGTTTCGTGTATCAGATGAAATTGCGCGTATAGCTTTAGAACGTAGCGAAGGATTTCCAGTAGAAGGCTTTGTCCACGGAGAAGGGCCGCAATCACCAACACTTTTGCTGATTGGTGAAGCACCGGGGGAACACGAAGCGATACATGGTGTTCCGTTCATCGGTCGAGCAGGTGATGAATTAATGAAATCTCTTGCATCAATCGGCCTTACACGTGAAGATGTCTATATGACAAGTTCGTTCCGCAGTAGACCGTACAAATGGGGAACGAGGAAAGAACGGGATGGTAGTTTGACGGAACGAAAGTATAATCGTCCACCCACACAAAAAGAGCAATTGGCTCATGCACAGGTCCTCGATTTTGAAGTAGCCAACCTTCAACCGAAGCTTATCGTAACACTCGGCAATATTGGTCTGCAGCGCATGCTAGGTAAACATGCGAAGGTCACGGCTCTTCATGGACAAGTCCTAACGCAACCTGTGCAATATCTAGCGAAATTGGAAGATAAACAATATAGTCTAACAGATGAATCGTACACTATCATACCGACATTCCATCCAGCATCCGTGTTTTATCGCCCGTCCCATAGACCTGATCTAGAAGCTGATTGGCAGCGGATTGGTGAATATCTCCAAGGGGAATTGCGGTATCCGTTTGAATAAGGTAGAAATGAGGAAGCAGTATGAATGCTCAAGTAAAACCTAAAGGATCCGTTAAAAACTTTATAAATTTAGTCAAAACATTGCGTTGGCCGGTAGCTGTAACCATCATTGCCCTGGTGCTATCTTTTGTTGAAACGGTTGCCGGTCTTGCTGTACCATTAATCACTAAAGATTTGGTGGACTCATTCACAAGTGAACTATTGAACTGGAAGACGGGCATATTCCTGCTCGTTTTATTTGTGGTACAAGCAATTGCCGGTGGCTTTTCCTATTATATGCTTGCATTTATTGGTGAGACGGTAGTTGCGGACTTGCGCAATCAGTTATGGCAAAAAGTATTGCGTTTACCTGTGCCGTATTTTGATCGGAATGAAACTGGAGAAACGATGAGTCGTGTTACGCAAGATACGACCATATTAAAGTCACTTGTCTCAGAGCATCTAGTATCGTTCATCTCAGGGCTAATTTCGATTATTGGTGCAGTTATTATTTTATTGGTACTCGATTGGAAAATGACGATCATCATGTTGATTAGTGTGCCGGTTAGTATGGCGATCTTGTATCCGCTTGGTCGCTTAATGCACAAAGTAGCAAAAGCCACACAGGCTGAAATGGCAAAGTTTTCGGGACATCTTGGCCGTGTGCTTGGCGATATCCGATTAGTGAAAGCATACCGCGCAGAACCTACTGAAGGAGAGAAAGGTAAAGTTGCTATTCAATCTCTATTTCGATATGGGTTGAAAGAAGCAAAAATTCAAGCTGTTATTTCACCTATCATGATGTTGACAATGATGGGTATCCTAGTAGTGATTCTTGGGTATGGAGGAGCGCAAGTGGCAAGGGGAGCGTTATCGGCAGGAACATTGGTTGCAATTATTTTCTTGCTATTTCAGATCATTGTACCGGTCGCGCAAATGGCTCGATTTTTCACTTCGTTCCAAAAGGCAGTAGGGGCAACAGAAAGAATTCAAGAAATTCTACAAATGGATTCTGAACCTGCTGGCGGTCAACTTTCATCGAAAATGGAAGGTGCCATCGCATTTTCAAATGTTCATTTTTCATATGAAGAGGGAAGAGATGTAGTGAACGGAATTTCATTCACTGCAGAGCGAGGAACTGTAACGGCATTCGTCGGACCAAGCGGCGGAGGAAAGACGACAATCTTTTCGTTGGTGGAGAGATTTTATCAACCAACTTCGGGAGAAATACGTTTTGGAGGAGATTCTATCCAAAAGATCCCGTTATCTGATTGGCGCCAACGTATAGGCTATGTTTCACAGGAAAGCCCATTATTAAGCGGAACGATTTTAGATAACATTGCGTACGGTCTAAAAAAGAGACCGCCTCTTGAACAAGTCATTGAAGCTGCAAGAGCTGCCAATGCGTATACATTCATAAAAGATATGCCGGATCAATTTGATACCATGGTTGGGGAGCGCGGCATGAAGTTGTCCGGTGGTCAGCGCCAACGTATTGCCATCGCGCGTGCTTTATTGCACAACCCGGAGATTCTATTACTGGATGAAGCTACGTCGAATTTGGATAGCGGTTCGGAAACGCATGTACAAGAAGCATTGCGCCGTTTGATGCTAGGCAGAACAACGCTAATTATTGCACATCGATTGGCAACCGTATTGCACGCAGATCAATTACTGTTCTTAGAAAATGGTCAGATCACTGGTAGAGGAAATCACACGGAGTTATTGAAGACACATGATCTCTATCGTGTATTCGCAGAAGGACAGGGATTGGCATGAAAACTGAAGGGAGAAGGTAGTATGTATGAACCACTTAGTTCATCTTTCTATAATGTACCTGTACTAGAGCTTGCCCGTAATTTAGTCGGTCAATATATTGTCCATGAGCAACCCGAAGGACTATCAGTAGTTAGAATAGTGGAAACTGAAGCGTATCACGGGGCAGAAGATCGCGCAGCACATAGTTATGGTAATCGTAGAACGAAGCGAACAGAAATCATGTTTGGTAAGCCTGGATCTGTCTATACATATCAAATGCATACCCACACACTAATGAATGTCGTTTGTGCAAAAGAAGGTACACCGCATGCTGTGTTACTGCGGGCGGGTGAACCAATAGAAGGAGTAAGTCATATGCAACAACGCCGTGGCATACACATTAAAAAAGAAACCGATCTTACAAACGGACCCGGAAAGCTTTCTAAGGCTCTTGGGGTGACGATGTCATATTACGGTCATCATTGGACACAGAAGCCTCTCTACATAGCTGAAGGCTTTCCTCAGGCTGAAATAGAAGTGGGTCCACGGGTAGGGATTGGCAACACGGGTGAAGCTGTGCATTATCCTTGGCGTTTCTATGAAAAAGACAACCCGTTCGTCTCAAAATATAGAAAATAAATTAATGAACGTCTCGCATGTACTTGGTTATAGAGAAGAATAGGGGAAATTATGAAGAAGATACTAAATATGGGTAGTGCGTTTATTGGAATTATCGTAGGGGCAGGATTTGTATCCGGTAATGAAATCATGACGTATTTTACGAGTTTCGGCTACTTAGGCATGATTAGTGCAGTAATTTGTACGGCGCTCTTCGCTTACTTAGGCATGACATTAACGCGTCTTGGAAGTCGATTGCGAACAACTTCACATAAAGATGTGATTTACAAAATCAGTGGACGCTTTCTAGGCATAATAGTGGATGGTATTATCATCTTTACACTATTTGGTGTAGGTGTAGTTATGCTAGCGGGTGCGGGTGCCAACTTACATCAGCAATTTGGCTTGCCGACATTTGTAGGTAGTTTACTGATGATTGTGTTGGTGTTCTTGACGATATTATTAAACGTAGATAAAGTGGTTGCTGTAATCGGCAGTGTGACACCGTTTTTAATTATGACAGTAGTTGTCGTCTCTGTTTATAGTATTGTCACGATGGATACAACTTTCGCAGTTCTTGATCCTGTTGCAAAAGCGGTGCCAACAACATTGCCTAATTGGTTCATATCAGCAATTAATTATGTGTCATTTAATATTGCGGTAGGTGCTTCGATGACTATTGTCATGGGAGGGGCGGAAAAAGATGAAAAAATTGCGGCGCGAGGTGGGTTCGTAGGTGGTCTTGGATTAGGTATTTTAATTCTGTTAAGTCATTTGGCGCTTTTTTCGCAAGTGGAAAATGTGGCGGGAACAGATCTACCGATGCTTGCCATCATCAATAATATTTCTCCAATCTTTGCAATCTTCATGGCGGTTATTTTATACGGCATGATCTTTAATACAGCAGTCAGTATGTTCTACGCGTTTGGTGCTCGATTCATCCAAAGTGGTACGATAAAGTTTAAGATATTCGTAGCGTTTTCATTAGTAATTGGCTATGCATTAAGTTTTCTAGGATTCACAAATTTGGTTAATACACTGTATCCGATTGTCGGCTATTTAGGTTTGTTTTTAGTTGTGGCACTCCTTAGGGCTTCGATCCGTATGCCGAATAAAATATAAATATACCCCCGCGGGAAAATTCGCGGGGGTTGTTTGTGCTTAAACAGATTGTAATTGAAGGGCTACAGCTGGTCCGAAGAACTCGAAGTGAATTTTCTCTTCCGGAATACCCATGGCGTGAAGCTGTTGAAGAACGAACTCCATGAAGCCAGTTGGTCCACATACATAGACATCACTGCCTGCAATCACGTTTTCTTCTAAGAACTTACGTGTGAACATGCCGTCTCCCTCTTCTGAATAAAGCGCTTTGTACGTAGAGTTTGGTAGTTTAGCATTTAATTGCTCTAGTTTATTCGCAAATGCTTGTTGGCTGCGTGTACGTGCAGAGTGCAAGAATGCCACTTCACGTTCAGGAGACAAATCTGCGATAGTTGAATACATAGCTTTCATTGGTGTAATACCAACTCCACCGCTGATTAATGTGACAGGTGCTGTGCCAGTAGGATCTAGATAGAAGTCGCCTGCTGGTGCGCTCACTTCGACGATGTCGCCTACACTTGCATGTTCATGCAAGTAGCATGATACTACACCTTTTGGTGATAATGTATCTTCACGTTTAACCGAGATACGGAAAGTTTCGTCGTTTGATTTTTGAGACAAGCTGTACTGACGATTAACAATATTTTTCGCGCCTGGGATTTCCATGCGGATCGTAATGTATTGTCCTGGTAAGTAGTATGGCAATTTTTTACCGTCAACAGGTTTTAAGTAAAATGAAGTAATGACATCACTTTCTTCTACTTTGTCGACAATTTCGAAGTCTTTAAATAAGTGCCATCCACCATCAGCTTTTTCTGTATTCTCATACATATCTTTTTCTACACCGATGAAAGCGCCAGCGATTACGCCATAAGCGGCTTCCCATGCATCTATAATTTCAGGCGTTGCTGCATCGCCAAGTACTTCTTTGATTGCTTTTAACAAATACTCTCCGACAATTGGATAATGTTCTGGCAAGATTCCAAGAGATACGTGCTTGTGCGCGATTTGGACAACCACCGGTAGAATCGCTTCTAGGTTATCAATATGTTGCGCTGCCGCGTATACTGTGTTTGCAAGGGCTGTCTGTTGACGACCTTGAGATTGGTTAGCATGGTTGAATATATCTAGTAATTCGGGATGAGCCACAAACATGTTTTTATAGAAAGCCGTAGTAATAGCTGTTCCGTGTTCTTCTAGTACTGGTACTGTGGATTTGATAACATCGATAGTTTTTTGATCTAACATTGATGATACACAACCTCTCCGTATTTGATATCTCTATAATAAATCATTTAGAATTCAAAAGCTATATATAAAATACATGTTTAAAAATATATTGTGAAAGTTGTCACATTATATTCAATAATTAGTCATGCTATTACGTGTAATGACCAGTGCCAATCCATGATTTTTCAATTGAAAATGCTATAATAATGAAAGAATAGAAAGTGGTGAAATTATGCGTTTAACAATGTATACAGATTATTCGCTGCGTGTTCTGATTTTTTTAGCTTCCAAGCCATCGGATGAACTGTCTACAGTACAAGAAATCTCGGATGCATATCAAATCTCGAAAAATCACCTCACCAAGATAGTCCACGAATTAGGAAAACTGGAACTGATCGAAACCATTCGTGGCCGCGGTGGTGGAATCCGTCTCAGTGTGGATCCAGCTAGCATGAATGTAGGTAAACTAGTCCGGAAAATAGAAGACGATTTCCACTTAGTCGAATGCTTTGACCCTAGTAAGAATATGTGCGTGTTGTCTCAAGCTTGTCAGCTAAAGGGTGTATTATACGAAGCGCTTCAAGCTTACTTCGCCGTGCTAGATCGTTACACGATTGCCGATTTCCTTCATAATAAGGAAGAAATACAATCTTTACTATTTCCCACTAGTTAATCCTGAATAGTGTGTTAGAATATAGGTAGTAAACAGAGTGAATTAGGAGGAATTAAATATGTCAAAAGTGTTAGTCATTGGGCATAAAAATCCAGATACAGATTCTATCGCATCAGCGATTACGTATGCCTATCTTAAACAACAAATCGGAATGGATGCAGAAGCTGTTCGACTAGGGAATATTACGAAAGAAACAGCGTATGCACTTAAAACTTTCGGTTTTGAAGCACCCCGCTTAATTGAAAGAGCCGCACCTGAAACATCTCAAGTCATCTTAGTTGACCACAACGAGAGACAACAAAGTGTGGATGACTTGGATGATGTACAAGTATTGGAAGTAATCGACCACCACCGTATCGCGAACTTCCAGACAAACGATCCATTGTATTATCGTGCAGAGCCAGTAGGCTGTACGGCAACGATCTTGAACAAATTATTCAAAGAGCATGGTGTTGAAATTCCGAAAAACATTGCTGGTTTAATGCTTTCGGCAATCGTATCGGATTCATTATTATTCAAATCGCCAACATTCACAGATCAAGACCAAGTAGCTGCTGAAGAACTAGCTGCAATTGCGGAAGTAGATGCTGCAGCCTACGGTTTGGATATGTTGAAAGCTGGAGCAGACTTAAGCGCTGTACCTGTGAAGGATTTAGCTAGTCTAGATTCGAAAGAGTTTATATTCGGCGATGTGAAAATGGAAATTGCACAAGTAAATGCAGTGGACTTGCAAGACATTCTTGGTCGACAAGATGAACTAGAAGCGGAGTTAAATGAAGTGATCGAGCAAAAAGGGCTAGATTTATTCCTGTTTGTTGTGACGGATATCATCAATAGCGATTCCGTAATCATTGCGCTAGGAAACGAAGCCGAA
Source organism: Sporosarcina sp. P34 (assembly GCF_002743375.1). Lineage (GTDB taxonomy): Bacteria > Bacillota > Bacilli > Bacillales_A > Planococcaceae > Sporosarcina. The sequence continues at coordinate 138,427 of NZ_PDZC01000002.1, read as the reverse complement.
CGTGCAGGATCTGCATTCAATGTAGCCTTCAATAATAATTCCGCTTTGTTAAAAGGTATTGTTTCACGTAAGAAGCAAATTGTGCCTGTATTGACTGAAGCACTTTCTTAATCAATAGACTGTCATGGAAATCGGTAACCCGATCTTCTATGACAGTTTTTTTATCCTAAATCTACTGGTTGTGTAGCGGGACCTTCCAACACGGTCCCGTCCGCACGAAAACGAGATCCATGACACGGACAGTCCCACGTTTGATCTCCTTTATTCCAACGGGTACGACAGCCCATATGCGTACAAATTGGGGAGTCGGTCCGGGCGATATGTCCACCAGCAAATTCCTTTACGGTACGTCCGGCCAATAGTAAAGCCCGGTTTGACAAGGAGCCGAAATCTGTTCTACTAGGAGAAAATAATTCGCTTGCGGCATTCGGTCTTCCGATAATCGCATCCGAAATAATTTCTGCGCAGGCTAAGGAATTAGATAGTCCCCATTTTCGATAGCCTGTACTAATGTAGACGTCTGGCGAAGAGTCTGAAATTGCGCCTGCATAAGGCACTAAGTCCGGTGTGGACGGGTCCTGAGCTGACCATTTGTAGACAACTTCAGGATGTCCCAATGTCGTTTTTATATCCTCCGTTAAGCTGTCGTAATGTAGCTGTGTTTCTTTTTCCGAACCAGCAGGATGAGATTGGGCAGCTAGTAACAAGTAAGATTGGTCGTCGATCGTCGCTGTCCGTATCGAACGTTTCGGCTCATCTACCGAGATATATTGATGGTCAAATAAAGTATCTGTTTTTGCCGCGGCGATATAGGAGCGCTCGACATCTAGTTTAAGAATTTGCATGCCTTCTAGTGCTTCAATGGGGTAATGTGAACAGATAACTAGTTGTCGATAACTGACTACCTTAGATGAAGAGAGTTTGACAAAATAACGATCAGTATCCAGGGCAGCAACTTGTGCATGTTCAAATATACGTGCGCCTTCTTTTACAGCGAGCTGTGCTAATCGCTGTCCAAAACGCACTGGATGTATTTGTGCTTCGTCTTCAATCAGTAAAGTATGAGCGGTTTCAAAAGGTAAGTAGGATGCATTCCCCGCAAGTATAAATGGTATCCCAATCGCCTCATATGCTTTTTTCTCCGCAAGTAATCGTTCCGTACCTTCAGTTGTTTGAGAATATAGCGCGGAGTGTGCGGTTTTCAGTTGATCTGCTTCCGCGATGGATCGTGCGAAATTAATGGCTTGTTCATTTGTATTGAAATATTGTTTTGCGCTTTCGACACCAAACTGTTCAATCATATCCGCATAGACTAGATCATGTTGTGCGGTTAATTTACCTGTAGAATTTCCTGTTGCTCCATGCAGTAAACTGTTTTTCTCGAGCAACACGACGTCCTTTCCTTGTTTAGACAAAAAATATGCATTTGCTATGCCGCTCAGACCGCCTCCGATGATTAGCACATCACAAGTTAAATCATCATCTACAGTTGGATAGGTAGACTGCGGATAAGCGGTGGCAAGCCATAAAGATTGATTCATTCCGACACCTCATTCTGTGAATTTATATAATCCAAGCATTAACATTGTTGCCAACTTTACTTGAATCTAAAATAGAGAATAGAAAGGTGGGGCAAAAAAATGTTAATTGAAGTATGGTCGGATTATGTTTGTCCGTTTTGCTATATTGGAAAGAGACGTTTGGAGCATGCGTTGAAACAATTAGGGCTTGAAGAGAAATCGGAAGTTGTATTCAAGGCATTTCAACTGGATCCAAATACGCCAGTAGCTTCAGACCAATCATTAGTAGACGGGTTAGCTAGTAAATTCAAAGTCACCAAACAAGAAGCAGAAAACATGTTGAATAATGTTAAAGAGCAAGCAAAAACCGTTGATCTTCACTATCAAGTGGATCGAATGAAAACGTCGAATACGCTCGATGCACACCGTCTAGCGAAATTCGCAGAGACGCGCAATGTAGAGAAAGGAGTGATAGAGCGTCTCATGCATGCTTACTTTGTGGAAGGGGAACGTATCGATACGGAGGAAGTACTCGTAAGGATTGCAACAGAAGCTGGATTAGATGCAAGGAAAACTAAAGATCTGCTTCATAGTGATGATTTCAAGGATGAAGTAAAAGAAGATATTGAAGAAGCGCGGGAAATTGGTGTCCAAGGTGTGCCATTCTTTGTCATTAATCGAAAATATGCTATAAGTGGAGCGCAGCCTACGGAAGCATTTGTTGATGCGCTTGAGAAGATTGCAGAAGAAGAGAAGGGGACAAAACCTAAGTTGCAAGTAGTTGGCACAGATGATGGCGGGCAGTGTGATGATGGAGCTTGTGATATCTGAAAAAAGTTAAATAGTTAAATTGTTTTTTGGGACTGAAGAAAACTCTGAAAAATTAAGCGGAGTTTTGTCTTCAGTCTTTTTTGTGGGTTACTAGTCTGTTTGAAGCAGTGTATTAGTTAATTGTAAGTGGATTCGTCCCATCGGAATAGTAATCAACAGTGCTTTCACATTATCTTTCATCTTTGCAAATTGCTACTAACATCTTGATATCAATAATATCTCCAACCATTACACCACCAGCTTCGATTGCACGGTTCCACATTAATCCGAAATCTTTTCGTTTGATTTCACCCTCGACGAGATATGTAGCACCGAATACGGTAACTTCTTGAGGAGTGATGCAGAATATGGCTCTTTTACTCGTGTTTTTAACAGTCAAGTCACCGGACATTTGATATCTACCTTCTGTATCGTTGTAAATTGTGCGGGAAGAGAATGTCATTTTGGGGAAAGTTTCGGCATCAAAAAAGTCCGCGGAGCATAGATGTAGATCACGGTCTCTATTCTTTGTATCAATTGAAGAAACGAGTACTTGAAAACTAATATTAGTTTTCGTCAAATTCGCTATGTTACCTTGTAATTCTCCTGAAAACTCTTCAAACGTTCCCGTGACAGTTGATACCATCATATGTGGAACGGAAAAGCCGACAGTGGACGCCGTGGGATCTACTTTCCATGTATTCACTTTCACTCCTCCTTATGGATAGTTAGTTAGCTAAACTGTAATTGAAAAAACAAAAAAAGTCAAAATGAAAAACCTTGTCAAAAGGACTGATTGCAAGCATACTAATAGGGGGATAAGATTGTTTCCGTAAAACTGGAGACACGTATACTGAAAGGACTTGATGTAGATGTCAAAACATCGATGGTTTGAAGATCTTCAAAAGAACATACAAAACGGTTGGTTATTACTTGATGAGCCATTAAACAAATATACGAAAACACGTCTGGGTGGTAAAGCGGATGTCTTCGCAGCGCCTGGCACAATAGAAGAAGTGCAAGCGATTGTTAGCTATGCTTATCAGCATAAAATTCCTATTTTGTTGCTCGGGAACGGTTCCAATATGGTCGTTCGTGACGGTGGCGTTCGTGGAATTGTAATGTATATGGCGAACCTAAATCATATCGAGATTGATGGTAATAGAATGATTGCGGAAGCTGGAGCAAATATTATCGATGCGTCTAAGGAAGCAGCGATAGCTTGTTTAACGGGTCTAGAGTTTGCTTGCGGGATACCAGGTTCAATTGGTGGTGCAATGGCAATGAACGCAGGAGCGTACGGTGGAGAAATTAAAGATATTATTCATCAAGCGACTGTAATGGATGACACAGGGAAAATTTTCAAGCTTTCAAAAGAGGAGTTGGAACTAGGATATCGTAAGAGCATCATTACTACAGAAGGCTATTATGTTCTATCCGCAGAATTTTGGCTCACAAAAGGTGAACAGTGTGAAATCGATGCGGCAGTTGCCGACTTAACATTCCAACGTGAGTCAAAACAACCGCTTGAATATCCGTCAGCTGGAAGTGTGTTCAAGCGTCCACCAGGTTACTTTGCTGGGAAGTTGATTCAAGATAGCGGCTTGCAAGGCAAAGGCTTTGGTGGAGCTGAAGTGTCTACTAAACACGCGGGATTCATCGTCAATAAAAGTGATGCCACAGCAGCAGATTACATCCAAACAATTGAGATGGTCAGAGCGGAAGTGAAAAAGAACTTCGGGATTGATCTGGAGATGGAAGTGAAGATCGTAGGGGAAGAACTTTCTGAATAATAGAAGCGACAGGAGCTGTCCGCGATGTCATAACGACCTCTCGGGACAGTTCTTTTCTGATATGAAAAGTTGGAAAAATAGCTGGCTAAGTGATAAGAGGGAATTGATGTTTCAGATGGGATTTTTCCTAGAGGGCTTGTTAGCCGGGAAACGTTCCATCGTACTACCTACTTAACTCGCATTAAATAAATTCTTAGATCTGTGCCTTAAATCCATGCAAAAAAGAGGGGGCCCGTTTCTAGCCACCTCTCATGATATTAATTTTGTATCTTGCATTGGATCTTGCTTGGGTCGAGTACTTGGTCATCTTCTATCTGCACCTGGCATATCTTACTGTTTTGCATGAACTTAAAAATTCCGTTGTTAAAATCGGTCCCAATCTCCTTAAAGAAGATTCCCTCATACTGCGCATGCTTCGAAAGCGTGAAGTTGATACGAAAGCCGTCGCCATCGGAAATCAAATATGCACGTACGCCTTTTTCAAACGATCCTTCGATCTCACTCTTTATCGCACGATCAACCGACACGACATGGAAATCAACAAATGGAATTTCTCTTAATAAGACGTTCATGAAAGAGCCTTTTGTGATTTCTTCCCAGCGACTTTGCGCGGTCTGTCCGATAATAATTTGTGTAATGCCGTATTGGTGAGCCACTTCTTTGATAACTTTTGCAGCTGGACGCTTCTCATCGTCGCGGATAATGAATGCTTCGACATCCAATTCTTCCGCAAGTTCTTGCCAACGGTCTATATACTCTGATTTCTCTACATCAAAGTCATCGAGTGGTGCAGGGTCGACTGTCAGGATATAGAGCGGACAGTCCATGATTGTTGCAATTTTATATCCTCTATTAATGAGACGTTCACCATTTGGACCGTAATACACACAAACGAGAATTCCCTCGTCCATACGGCTTTTCATTTTGCCCATAATGACTCATCACCTCTTCAAATTCAATAAACTAATTATTACTGGTTCACACTTTAGGAGGGTGCTTTCCGCTGCAATTCCGCCAGAGAACCTCATCCTATATAGGATTACGAACGTAGCCTTACTGTATACTAACCGCGCTTTTTATGCGGTTTTTACTAAAGTAGTGTATACTTTCGAGTAGGGAATGTACATTTTGCTTAGAGTCCCATTATGCATAACGTACAGTGTTCAGTCAAGAGTCTCTGAGTATTCTATTGACATTAATAATCGATTAATTCTAGGAGGTGTTGGATTGATAACCGTCTTACTGGCAATATTCATTCCATTTATCGCAGCTTGTTTGGTTCCGTTTATACATAAATTTTTGACCGGTAGTCGGATTGGTTGGTTTGTCATCACCATTCCAATTTTCTTGTTTGTCTTACTGATTCGTCTTGTTCCTTCGCTTTCTGAAGGAGCTTCCTATTTATACACGTTGCCTTGGATACCTTCTGCAGACGTCTATTTTTCCACACATTTGGATGGACTAAGTATAATTTTTGCTTTATTGATTACAGGAATTGGTAGTCTGGTTGTATTGTATTCCATTTACTATCTTTCAGAACGGGAAGCGATCGGTCGCTTTTATACATATTTACTGTTGTTCATGGGAGCTATGCTAGGCGTCGTGTTATCCGATAATCTAATCGTCCTGTATGTGTTTTGGGAATTGACGAGTATTTCTTCCTTCTTACTCATTGCTTTTTGGTATCACCGAAAGCAGTCAAGATACGGAGCAAAGAAATCGATGCTGATTACCGTCACTGGCGGCATTTTCATGTTAGTCGGATTTTTAATGCTATACACCATTACAGGAACGTTCAATTTACAAGAGTTAATCGCTATGCGAGAAGTGATTGCGGCAGATTCATTGTTTGTACCTGCTATGTTGCTTGTGTTAATTGGCGCATTCACGAAGTCCGCACAGTTCCCTTTCCATATCTGGCTACCTGACGCAATGGAAGCCCCTACGCCTGTTAGTGCCTACCTACACTCCGCTACGATGGTTAAAGCGGGTATTTATTTAGTAGCGAGATTTACCCCGGTCTTCGCAGGTGATACGACGTGGTTTTATGTCGTATCTTGTGTAGGGTTATTGACGATGTTGTGGGGATCTGTCAACGCGGTAAAGCAAACAGATTTGAAAGCCTTGCTCGCGTTCTCAACAGTGAGTCAACTGGGTATGATTATGAGTTTGCTTGGTATCGGCTCATTGGCATTTGCTTCTTCTGAAAGCACGCACATCGCGTTATTCACCGCTGCTACATTCGCTGCATTATTTCATTTGATTAATCATTCCACCTTTAAAGGTTCTTTATTTATGGTCGTCGGAATTTTAGATCACGAGCTAGGTACACGTAATATTCAACGACTTGGTGGCTTGGCAACGATTATGCCGATTACATTTACCATTGCACTGATTGGCAGTTTTTCCATGGCAGGACTACCACCATTTAACGGCTTTTTAAGTAAGGAATTATTTTTTGAAGCGATGCTGTCATTAAAAGAAGCGAATCTATTATCAGTGGATTCATTGGTGTTGTTGTTCCCAATCATTGCATGGATCGGCAGTATATTCACGTTCATTTATTGTATGATCATAGTATTTCAGACGTTTTTCGGCAAAGTACATGCACCGCTTCCTGGACATAGACCTGCTCATGAAGCACCGATTCAGATGTTGATTTCACCTATGGTACTTGGCAGTCTGGTCGTACTTATTTTCATCTTCCCGAATCTGCTCGGTACGTATATTTTAGGACCAGCAATGAATGCGGTATATCCGCAATTTGTGGGGTTGCCTGGTCTAGTTCCAGAAATACGAGTGTGGCATGGCTTTGGGATGCCAATCTTCATGACAATCGGTGTAATTATCGCAGGGATTTTATTGTATGGTTTCTTGCGTTACTGGAAAGGGATTTACAGTTTGGGCTTTTTACAATGGACGCTTGATCGCTCCTATAATGCATTATTACAACGAATTGAACGACTGGCTTCTGTAGTGACGAAAACGTATATGACTGGTTCAGTGCGAGATTACGTTGCGTATATCATGCTGTTTTTCATTACTCTGGTCAGTATAGGTTTGCTTGATTTTCAGCAATTCGTTTTCGACTTTTCGAATGATGCGGAAATTGAGATAAATGAAAGTATCATTATTTTCGTTATGATGTGTTCAAGTGTAGCGATTTTATTTGCTAAATCCAGGATTACTGCCATTGTTCTTAACGGTGTGCTTGGCTATTCTATCGCCATTCTATTTGTTGTATTCCGGGCACCAGATCTGGCGTTGACGCAAATAATTGTCGAGACGGTTACAACCGTACTATTCTTATTGTGCTTCTATTATTTACCGGAATGGAAAAATGAACATAAGTCGATTTCCATGCGAGTACGTAATGGGTTGATCGCGGTGGCTTCCGGTGTGGCTGTTACTGTTATCGCTTTGCTCGTGCAAGGCCATTCGTTGTATCCGTCTATTTCCGTCTATTATGAAACAGCATCACGGCTTGCAGGTGGTTTAAATGTAGTGAATACGATACTTGGTGACTTCCGTGCATTCGATACGATGCTTGAAGTATTGGTATTATTTATTGCAGGTCTCGGTGTCTTTTCATTAGTCAAGTTGCGTCGCAAGAAGGGAGTGGATCACCCTGAAGAAAAATGATGTGATCTTACAGACGGTGACGAAGATCGTATTCTTCATTATCTTAACGTTTGGCGTGGAGCTTTTTTTATCAGGACATAATAATCCAGGCGGTGGCTTTATTGGCGGACTGGTGCTCTCTTCTGCGTTTGTATTATTGTATTTAGTGTATGACATAGAAACAGTTCACCGAGGAACGCCTTTTGATTTTAAGCGAGTGGCGGCATTTGGTGTGTTTCTTGCGGTAGGTACAGGAATGCTGTCGTTGTTGTTCGGTGAGTCTTTCCTGTCACAAACCACATGGCTTGTGGACTTACCGGTTTTTGGTGAGACAGAACTTGGAACGATGACAATTTTTGAAGCAGGAGTCGCCCTGACTGTCCTCGGTGTTGTCGTGACGATTATTTTGGGAATCAGTGAGGATGTGGAGTAATGGAGACATTAATTACCCTTCTGGTAGGTGTGCTAGTGGCAGTAGGCGTTTATTTACTTTTATCAAAAGAAATGTTGCGAATTATTTTGGGAACAGCAATTCTGTCGCATGCCATTCATTTATTATTATTGACGATGGGCGGTTTAAAAAAAGGTGAGGTCCCGTTGCTAACAGAGACTGCAGCGGAATATACCGATGCATTGCCGCAAGCGTTGATTCTGACAGCGATTGTTATCAGTTTCGCGGTGACAGCATTTTTACTCGTATTATCGTACCGTGTATATCAAGAGTCTGGACTTGGATTGCGAGGGCAAGAAGATGAATAATATATTGGTATTGCCTATGATCTTGCCTGTTTTAGTAGGTGTGATGTTAGTATTCCTACGCCCTTATATTCGTGTTCAACGTATACTTAGTGTGCTGACGACGATAGCTTCTGCTGCTGTGGCAGCCTATTGTCTCCAACATATTCACCTGAACGGCATCATGCGTTTGGATTTTGGAGATTGGTTACCACCACATGGAATTTTGTTTGTGGGCGATTCCTTCGCGATGTTATTAGTATTAGTTGCGTGCGTCGTTTCCAGTATAATTTTGCTGTATGCATTCGCTACGACAGGGATTGAAACAGAAGTGATGTTTTTCTATCCCTTCTTCCTATTTTTAGTGGCAGGAGTCAATGGCTCATTTCTGACTGGCGATTTATTTAATCTATTTGTTTGTTTTGAAGTCATGTTACTAGCTTCCTATGTGCTGCTGACTCTTGGAGGACGTAAAACACAGTTAAAAGAAGGTATGACGTATGTATTGATCAATGTGCTGGCTTCTTGGTTCTTCTTGTTGGGTATCGCATATGTATACGGTGTACTAGGCACGTTGAACATGGCACATATTGCTGTACGCGTAGCAGAAACGGGACAAGGACCTCTGTTGACGCTGATCGCGATTATTTTCTTGATCGTCTTTAGCTTAAAAGCGGGCTTGCTACTTTATTTCTGGCTGCCTGGTTCTTATTCCGCACCTCCTATTGCGGTAGCGGCACTGTTTGGCGCATTACTGACGAAGGTCGGTATTTATGCGTTGTACCGCATGTTCACATTAATATTTATACATGATCCAGTTATCTATAAAATCATTGGCGTGCTAGCCGGTGTCACAATGATCGCGGGTTGTCTCGGAGCGATTGCATATTCTGATATACGTCAGATCGTCTCCTATAACGTCATCATTTCCGTTGGTTTTGTGTTGACAGGTCTGGCGGTTGCTACGAATACTGCATTTCAAGGTGCGAGCTATTATTTGATTCATGACATGGTGAGTAAAGCGTTGCTATTTTTATTGGCGGGGACTGTCGTATATTTGACAGGACGTTCGAAGTTCAATGAAATCAGCGGCTTAATTCGAAATTATCCGTTAGTCGGTTGGTTATTTTTCTTAACGATGCTTGCGATTTCTGGAATCCCGCCATTCAGCGGATTTATTGGAAAAGTATACATAGGGTTAGGTGTAATTGAAACGGGCTCTTACGTGTTGCTTGCAGTGTCGTTTTTATCGAGTATCGGAGTATTGTATTCACTTCTTCGTATTTTCCTCAATAGTTTTTGGGGCGAAACCATAATTAGTGAGGATGATCATAAGCCTTTTCAAAAGACGATTGGTTTGCCGCTTGTATTACTTGCAATACTCGTAGTTGGATTAGGTATAGGTGCAGAACTGCTGTCGCCTTATATAGAAGATGCGGCCAATGCCTTAACAAATCCGGAACAGTATATACGTGCTGTGATGGGGGACAATTTAGAGTAGGGAGGGGGAGACGACATGCCGTTACAGCTTCTGCTAAATTTATTCATTGCATTTTTATGGATGACGCTGATGGATGAGGATGAACTGAGATTCACGACATTTTTCATGGGGTTTCTAGTCGGACTTGGCATTATCTTTGTCATGAGTCGGTTTTTCGATACGCATTTCTATTTACGCAGAGTATATGCTGCGTGCAAGCTCTTGTTAATCTTTATAAGTGAACTAACGCAGTCCAGTATAGTAGTCATCTCCCAAATCATGAGACCTACACTACGTATTAAGCCAGGTATTTTTAAATACAAGACGATTTTGACGAGTGATGTGGAAGTGACCATGCTGTCTATGCTTCTCACTTTAACACCAGGCTCGGTCGTGATGGAGGTATCTTCTGAGGGAAATGAGTTATATATTCACGCAATGGACGTGGAAGAATCGCGGGATGGATTAATTAAGCAACTGAAGAACTTCGAGAAAGCGATTATGGAGGTGACACGATGATAGAAAGTATGCTGACAATATCGGTCATACTATTCGCGCTGACTATTTTGGTGGCAGTCATTCGAATTATCTTAGGTCCTTCCCTACCGGATCGTGTGGTAGCACTCGATGTAATCGGTGTGAATTTAATTGCTACAATTGCCGTCGTGTCGGTGATTTTAAATACAAAAGCATTTTTGGAGGCGATCTTGATCCTTGGAATTCTTTCCTTTATCGGAACGATCGCATTTTCAAAATTTATTGAGAGGGGGAAAATAGTTGAACGGGAGCGAGATCGGTGAATTTATAGGGGCTTTGTTGATTTTGACAGGAGCTGTTGCCAGTATGTTGAGTGTCTTTGGGTTGATCCGCTTACCGGATGTCTATACTCGGTCACACGCGGCAACGAAAAGTTCGACGTTGGCAGTGTTATTGACATTGTCTGGCTCATTCGTTTATTTTCTCTTCGCCGAAAACTTTATTAGCGTACGATTGCTTCTTGGAATCGGCTTTGTATTTTTAACAGCACCGGTAGCGGGGCATGTAATTATCCGTGCTGCTTATCGATCGAAAGTTATGTTGGCGGATATTTCCACAGAAGATGAATTATATGAAAAAATTCATGGACAAAACACAGAAGATATAAAGCAATAGTTGATTCAACTGAACAGGAGAGTCAATTGATTTTTTACTTTCCTATCTATATAATTACCGTAATCTGTAGTCGACTGAACGGGGTGATAAAGTGTTAAATCAAAATGCTTGTGAAGTAACCGTTGTGCACGAAGATATAGTTCGTAAAATTCGAAAAGAGCTTCCTGATGTAACGGAAATGGTACAAATCTTTAAAGCACTAGCTGATGAAACACGTTTGCGGATTGCTTATTCACTGACATTGGTATCGGAAATGTGCGTATGTGATGTAGCGGCAGTGATTCAATCTTCATCCGCTACCGCTTCTCATCATTTACGTTATTTACGGGATCATTCAATGGCTAAATCGGAAAGACGTGGAAAAATGGTATACTACTCTTTGGCAGACGAGCATGTCGCGGACTTAGTGAAAATTGCATACGAACATGCAATTGAAGCCAAGTAAACGATATAATATTATGTGAGGCGCCTGTAGTCATGATGGAGGAATTTTAATGCGCTTACAAGAATGGACGATAGAAGAACAAGATTTACTTATTCAGTTTATGACGACAAATTCGTGGCCCTACCATGATAGTAGTCAGCCAGGTCGCGAATTGCTTGAAAAGTCGATTGAAGAAGGCGGCTATGCATCTGATGACGTAAAGACATTCTGGATTGAGAATAATGAAAACGAAAAAGTGGGAATCGTAACAGTCTATGACTTACAAGAAGATGTACCATTATTCGATTTGCGGATTGCTGATCATTTTAGAGGTTATGGGTATGGGTCGCGGGCGCTAAAAAAACTCACGCAATACGTATTCGAACTACCGGAGCATAAAATTCGTATAGAAGGACATACGCGCCATGATAATGCAGCTATGCGTAAAGCGTTTGAGCGGGCCGGTTTTGTAAAGGAAGCACATTTGCGCCAAGCATGGTTCCTTCCGAAAGAGAATACGTATTATGATGCGGTAACATATGGAATGACGAGAGAAGATTATGAAGCTGGAACAACAACGCCTGTGCGTTGGGAAGACCGAGAACGTGACGTTAAGAGCATACCGGGTTTCAAAGAACAGCTACAATCTGAGCGGCTACATATTCGAGCGCCTGAATTAAACGACGTGATGGATGTTTGGGGTGCGGTATCACATTCAATTCCTACGTTGCGTAAGTGGACTGGATGGGCACAGAAGGATATGACGATTGAAACGACGGAGGAATATGTGCGCCAATCAGTTTCTGAATTCATCAGTAGAAAATCTTTGAACTTTCATCTGTTTTTGAAAGAAACAGGTGAATTCATTGGTTGCGCGGGTTTCCATCGTATCGATTGGAGCATTCGTAAATTTGAAGTAGAGTATTGGCTAGATACAAAGTTTGAAGGCGAAGGCTATATGACAGAAGCGATCAAAGAGCTTGTGGAGTTTGCATTTACAGATTTATCGGCTGTGCGGATCGAATTGGTTTGTGATGAGAACCATAGTAAAGGTCGTGCAGTAGCAAAACGAACGAATTTTGAACTAGAAGGGATTTTACGCAAAAATGCCCCTTCTGCGAATGGGCAAGGCTTACGCAACACATGTGTGTACGCGATAGTTACCTGATCACAGAAGGAGCATTTTACGCTAGTTTTCCCTATATCGAACGTCTTCCAGTTATTAATTGAATGACAAAGATAATACCGGCAATTACTAAAAGTGTGTGGATTAAGCCACCACCAATATTTGCTACTAAACCAATTACCCATAATGCTATAAGAACTACGATAATAAGCCATAATAAACGACCCATGGTGAATCAACTCCTTTTCATTGTTATTTGCTATGTAAGTATATTACCCACCCTTTCAAATCTTAAACTTTTAAGATTTGAAAGGGTGATGTTGACGGTCAAATGAGGAGGCGATAGTTTGGCTACACCGAGTATGGAAGACTATATAGAACAAATTTATTTACAATTAGAAGCAAGAGGTGAAGCGCGTGTGTCCGACGTGGCAGAGGCGCTTTCAGTACTCCCTTCGTCTGTAACTAAAATGGCCCAGCGGCTGGATCGTGAAGGCTATGTACACTATGAGCGCTATCGAGGCTTGGCATTGACAGAACGCGGTTTGCGCTTTGGTAAAAAACTTGTGCATCGCCATGAATTACTGGAACAATTCCTGCGCATCATAGGGGTGGAAGAAGAAAATATCTACGGAGACGTAGAAGGGATTGAACATCACTTAAGTTGGAATGCGATGGATCGTATTACTGACCTAGTAGAGACACTCGAGTCTGATCCTGAATTCATAAAAAAGTTAAAGAGTAAAGCACTCTAGAGAGGATTGTCTTATATGACATTATTACAGCCAGGAACACTTGCAACGCTCGAAATACTTCGCAAAGAAGGGTCACGCTTTGTATTGGACGCTGCCGGAGAAGAAATCTATATGAATGAATCCGAAGCGCCCGATGCACAAGAACAATCGACGATAGAAGTATTTCTTTACATCAACAGAAGGGGTGAACTGACAGGTACTGCGCAAATTCCGTCCGTTACAGTTCATTCATTCGGATGGGCAAAAGTTATTCGTTTGGACAGAAGTGAAGGGGTCTATGTGGATATCGGTGCATCTTTTGAAGTGCTGATCAATCGGGCGGACTTTCCACAAATTAAAGAACTATGGCCACAACCGGGCGATGAATTATATATGACACTTCGTTCAGATCCAGGCGGCAACTTGTTCGGACGTCTAGTGACTGAAGAAAGAATCCAAGAGCACTATACAATGGCGGAAGAAGATATGTACAATCAGAATGTCAAAGCAAGAGCATACCGCTTGTTGCCAATCGGTACGTTCCTATTGACAGAAGACATCCAACGTATTTTCGTTCATGAAACAGAGCGTAAAGCTGAGCCGAGATTAGGTGAAGAAGTAGATGTTCGGATTATTGCAGTCCATGATGATGGCACGATGAATGGCTCATTATTACCAAGGAAGCAAGACCGTTTACAAACAGATGGCGAACAAATTTTAGCGTATTTGCAACAGTCGGGCGGTAAAATGCCATTTACCGATAAATCTACTCCTGAAGAAATCGATGAGATGTTCCAGATGAGTAAGGGTGCTTTCAAACGTGCACTTGGTACGTTGATGAGAGAACGAAGAATTACACAACAAGATGGTTGGACAACACTGATATAATTACAAACGCAACTTTCTTGTAAGCCTCAACGTATCTATACATATAGAACAAGGAGGAATGACTGTATGAAAAAAAGATTAGCCTCTCTAGTGACTATCATGATGATGGTCGCAATCATAGCACCGGCTGTGGTATCGGCAGATAAAGTCGTCAATGAAAAACTGGGAGTTCCGATCGTAGTATATGGTTCAAATTTATCGGATAGTGAAAAAGCGAGTGTTAAAGAAAGTTTAACAGTTGCTAATGAAGCTGAAGTGGAAGAATTGTCAGTGGACGGCAATGATTTAATCAAGTATATTCCTGGCGGTGACCGTAATGCCAGAATGTATTCTTCTGCCAAGATCACTAGACAAGAAGAAGGCGAAGGCCTCGTCATCAATATTGTGACGCCAGATAATATTACGCAAGTAACGGCAGACATGTATGCAACGGCTATGACGACTGCAGGTATTGAAGACGCCATCGTTGAAGTCGCGGCTCCCAAAAAGGTAACGGGTCATTCAGCTCTCGTTGGAATCTACAAGGCATATGAAGTGTCAGGAGAGGTACTTGATACTGAACGCACAGATGTAGCAAATGATGAATTGAGTCTAGCAACGAAGCTTTCAGAAAAAGCAGGCGTCAATCAAGACGAAGTAGCTAATTTGCTGACAGAGATAAAAAAACAGATTTCGGAACAAAAGCCGGCGACAAAGGAAGATGTAGAACAAATCGTCCATGATCAATTGCAGAAATTTAATATAGAGTTGAACGAAGCGGATCGTCAATTGTTAATTGACTT
The DNA here is from genome assembly GCF_002743375.1 of Sporosarcina sp. P34. Lineage (GTDB taxonomy): Bacteria > Bacillota > Bacilli > Bacillales_A > Planococcaceae > Sporosarcina. Next base: position 123,362 of record NZ_PDZC01000002.1, on the reverse strand, counting down.
AATGGATCGGATTTCCAAACTTGATATCGATTTCTCGAAGCTTAACGAACAACTCTCTGACATGACATCGAAAATTAAAGATAAATTAGGCAATATCGATCCAAGTTTCTGGGAAAAAGTAAAAGAATTTTTTAGAAATATGGCTGAATCTCTTAAATCTTTGTTTAGTTAAGATGTCATTGTGGTACGTTATAAGGTAGAAGCATACCTACAAAGGAGAGATACGAATGAGTGAAAATAAAGACATGGAACAGCGTGAAGGAATGGATTTTGAGCTTGCGGAATTAGGCGGAACGAAGTACGCGTATCAGTATAAAGTAGCCGGTGATGTAAAAGCGGAAATTGAGTGGACTGAAGAAAATGGGATCATGACGATGACGCATACGTATACAGACGATTCACTACGCGGCCAAGGTGTCGCCAAAAAATTGCTGGACCAAGCAGCCGATAATGCACGTGAAAAAGGATTGAAGATGAAAGCGGTTTGTTCGTATGTCGTGAATGCGTTCGACCGAAGTGATGAATACAACGACGTAAAAGCCTAAGTGGTTTTAAAGGAATGGCTACGCGCTAAAAGTTCCCCATCACTTTTTGAAACTTTTCTCATTTTTTTACGTATAGTTAGTAGAGAAAAAACTAGCAGAAGAGGATGAAGTGGAATGATTAATCGTACAGCAGAGCGCGTACTCGGTATCATATCAGCTGTTTTATTGACACTGAGCGTTTTAGGTGCTGCCTTAGTAGCGTTTATTTGGAATATGGCAAGCACGGATCCAACATTCATGGAAGAATTCCGTGAAGACATTGTGAGTGAAGGTGTATTAAACACTGAAGAAGTGGATATGTTCATGTCGTTTATGGGCTCTTTTTCTACTATTATATGGGTTTTGGTAGTAGTAGCATTTATAGGTTTAGTATTGAATATTATCGGTCTAGTAAAAGTTTGGAACAATAAGAATCCAAAAACGGCTGGTATATTATTCATTATTGCAGGCCTGTTAGGTGGATTCCTATCCTTGCCATCCATCCTACTTTACATTGCGGCCATTCTTTGTTTCACAAAGAAACCCCCAATGGCTCCAGAACCTTCATCTGATGAATACGTCTCAACACAATCTAACTGGATGAACTAAATACTAACTGACACCAAAAGACCCTTTTCTTAAAGAAAAGGGTCTTTTATATACGTTCTAGTAGTCACTCTGTACGTAAAGAAAACATGCTAATTTATTTATAAGTGAAAGACAACCCTACTCACTAGAAAGTGTCCGAGTGAAGTAGTAGCAAAAGGTGTCTTTCTAGTAACTCATCTACACTTTGGTCAAGTATGTGCAGGTTGTGTGATGGGCAATGAATAATGAAGGATGTTTACGGAAACACCTTCAAATAGTTCAGGGAACGACTCAACGAAATTAAATCCTTGTTTTGCATAAAAGTCTTGAAGTGCTATGTCATTTTGATCGACATACACATCGACATTTATAGCTTCTTGTAACGTTCCAAGTGCTTCTTTTAACAGTGCTTCCTCATATCCGCTATTCCAATACCCGGGAAGCATATGAAGCGCTGTTAATTCACTCTCACCATCTACATCAATTGGTGTATAGCTTAAATATCCGATAGAATTCCCTAGTTCGTCTATCGCGAGCAATACCATGGTCTTTTCCAATTGCTTCTTCAGCATTAAATCAGAATACGTACGCTCAATATATGCTTTGATCACTTCTGTAGGTATATGTTGTTGAAATGTATGTTGCCATGCCGTGTGGGCAATCTGTTGAACATCTGGAATGTCTTCTACTGTCATTTTACGAATCATAGTGATCTCACCTCTAGTTCTCTTTCTACATAGTATAACAAATTAGGCTTTGCAAAACTACTATGCCGTAAAAATGCTAACGACTCCTGAAGTAACTAATAAACTATAACTTATACGTAATAATAGAAATGATCACCAAAAGACATTCGCATCCTAAGTTTATAATTACTAAGCAACTAACCAAGCAATAGACGTTTGAAAGTAAGACTGCGGGGTATATTAAGCAGTAGGTAGAAATTCGCTACAATTACATTACGATGGAGGATGGTAAATATGGCTAAAAAATCAAATGGGTTATTATTCGCAACACTTGCAGCAGGAGCGTACGCTTTCTTTAGTAAAAAGGAAAATCGTGATAAGGCAATGGAAACAGTAGGTGTGTTAAAGGAAAAAGTAGACACATTTGTTAATAACAATAAATTGGTTGATCAAGCGACTGAAAAAGTTGGACATTCAGATCCGGCAGATTTGAGAGATAACAACATGGTATCTGAGGGAGCACAGACAAGTGTTCATTATTACAACCAAGAAGTACAAGATCCAGATAAAAATGCGGCAAAAAAAGATGGCCTTTACAAGAAAAATGAAGATACGAATGATAATAAGCCGCTATATAATAAAGATGAATCAACAAAGGAAGCGGAAAAAAACAATAAATCCAACTAAATCCCATCATAGTAAAATACTAAAAGCGCCCCTTAAAAAAGGGCGCTTTAATACATATATAGCGTTAACGACATAAAGGGTAGATAATCCTGGAGGATGAGGTAAAATAATGTATATATAGTAACAGATCTTGCGTAGTCATATATATAGAATGAGTGGGGTGATACTCATGACGGGCAAGAAAATAGAAACGTCTAATTTGGATTTGATCCGTGTTATGGAGAAAGAGGGAAATACGGAGCAAGCAAAGTTGTTTTTTTATCTAGAAAAAGAATTTCTTGCACAGGTGTTCAATCTGGAAAAAGACGGTGCACGTTCTAAGCTGAAGGAAATAAGGGGAATTTTATATGAATATAAACCTAGACATTCATATGAAATCATAAAACATTATTTTATTATCCTTTCTTCTATTATCGCAAGACGCTTACAAAAAGAATCTATTTTTACTGAAGAAAATGCCTTTATCTTTAATGTGGCGTGTATAGAAATGATCGAAACCAATCTGCATAAAGAAAACTTGGTGGAAATTGGAGACGAATTAGTCGAGTTTTACTGTTACATCTTGAAAGGAAAAATAAAACCTTCCCTATCGCATGAAACAGTTAATGAAGTAATTCAGTACATAAATGAAAATGTTGAAAGCCCATTAATCGTTGAAGAAATTGCAAAACATTTCAATGTTAGTACAAGTCACCTTTCTCGTATATTCCGAGAACATACATCTGTTACATTAGTAGAATATATTACAATCCGTAAAATAGAAGAGATACAGTTTTATTTACGTTTCTCTAATATAAAGATTGCAGAAATTGCAGAGAGATTTCATTTTTGTAATCAAAGTTATTTCACACGTGTCTTTAAAAAGTATACGGGATTAACGCCTCGACGCTTTCGGAAGGACTTAGATAGAAATTACTTTCAATTTACTTTTTAAAAAGGTGATTCGCTGTAAATTTACCGCTGTTTGCTGTATACTTTTCTTTAGTTTGAGATAGCGTAGGTGAAATCATTGAAGAAAAGAATAGGACTCGTAAGTTTACTAGCAATTACTGCTGTATTTTTGAGCGGTTGTTCAGGCGTGGAAAACAAAACAGGTATTTTTTACAGTACATTTGTTAGACCGATGGATTGGCTACTTCATTATCTAGGGGAAGCGTTCAATGGGAATTATGGCTTTGCGATCGTACTGATTACCGTAGCGATTCGTGTAGTTTTGATGCCGTTGATGTTAAAGAACTATAAATCTCAACAAGAGATGAAGGTAAAGATGGATGGATTAAGACCAGAAATGGAAGATATCCAAAAGCGTATGAAAGCATCTAAGGAAGCTCAGGATAAAGAAGAGCAAATGAAGCTTCAACAGGAAATGATGGGATTGTATTCTAAGCATGGAGTCAATCCGTTAAACATGGGTTGTTTACCGCTTGTGATTCAAATGCCAATCATCATGGGCCTATACTTTGCTATACTTTATGCACCACCTGAAGTGAAAAATCATGAATTCTTATGGTTTAAACTAGGTGAACCAGATATTATTATGATGTTAGTAGCCGGAGCTGTGTACTTTGTCCAAGCTCGGGTGTCATTGTGGACGATGCCTGAACAGCAACAGAAACAAATGAAGTTATTTATTTACATGTCACCTATTATGATTATGTTCATTTCGTATACTGTAATGGCTGCATTACCACTCTATTGGGCAGTCGGAGGATTACTGTTAATCTTCCAAACGTATCTTGGACGTAAATTTTACTTTAAACATGTTGAACCGCCAGTAGCGGAAGAAAAGTAAGGTACTCAGAAAGCTGGTGCATACCGGCTTTTTTTGTTGCCGACAATGGAGAGGAAGAGTCGCATGAAATTGAAATGGATCATGGGCTTGGCAATTACAGCTTCTGCCGCCGCAGCGCTGTACTTTATCATCAAGTTAAATTTGGAATTCGCCATTTTGTTCATGCTAATCATGTTTACCTTTACCAATGCCGCACGAACCATTATGTATAGAAACGAAGGTTTGATGCGTGAAGCGAAATGGATGCTTTGGATGGCGCTAGGTTTCGGAGTAGGTTCAATAGGAACATTAGCGTACATCTTACTATTTTAAACAAAGGAAAGGCCGCAATTAAAACAGCGGCCTTTCCTTTTATTCAATTTTATGAGAAATATGATGCCTTGTTCCAAAAGTTACCGTCAATGCTCCTATGGAACAAAAAGCCATAGTGAGGAATGCAAGGCGGGGTGACTGGTCATATAAGTATCCAGCAGGGAATGTCAAAATCGCGATACTGAGACTCAGAGCCACTGCTGCATAGACACCTTGCGCAGGAGCGATGAGACGATGCGGCACGTTCTTTGATATGTATTGAATGAATGCAAAATGCGCCATGCCGAATGATACCGAGTGGAGAACTTGTGTTGCGATAAATACACTAGTCATAGGAAAGAGAAAGATGGAAATCCAACGAATGGAAGAACCAATTGCGGCTATTAGGAAAATAGTTGATGTCCTAACATCGGTAAGCAAACGATCCGCCTGCGTGAAAAATAAGATTTCAAACAGCACTGCGATGTTGAGGATCAATCCGATATAAAAACCGTTGATTCCCATGTCATCCAAGAAGATAAACCCATAGTTATAATACGAAGCATGTGAGCCTTGCAGTAAAATTGCAATAAATAAGACGATTACAAACGATTTATTGGCGAATAAAGCCCGCAGTTGACCCTTTTGTGCTATAGAATCTGCAACTGGATGGTTTTGCAATACGATAGGAACGGATTGAAAGGAAAATATCAAGCCCATACCGAGTCCGATGATCATCATATACAAAATGGCTTGCTCACTCCAGATTGCCGTTACCGTACCGATTAAAAGCAAGGCGACAGTGTAGCCGATTGAACCGAATGAGCGGCTCTTGCCATAATGGATTTGTCCATGTTGCATCAATAAAGATGCACCACTTTCCACGCTCGGAAGGATGATAGGATAAATGGAGTTGAATAAAACCGTCAATCCAAATAGAATCGCAAAAGGACTTTCGGGAAGATAAGCAAGCGCGAGAACGAAGGATAAAAAGATAGTCCAACGTATAACACGCAGGAGTGACATATTTCGTGTAGCGTATGGAAACAGGAAGAATGTAGAAAAAGACCTAACGATCATCCCGACCCCCATCATGAGACTGGCCTGTGTTACCGAAAGACCTTTTGCCGAAGTCAGCCAACCTGTCCAATAAGGTAAAAAAATTCCCCATGTAAAGAAAAATATAAAAAAGCTCATCGAGAGCCAGCGTTGATTATTCACATGCACTACCTCACAATACTGACTGAATCTTAAGTTACGTAAATATTAGCATAGACAGACGAAAAAGAAAAATGGTGATACACTAGAATACGTAGTTTGAAACAGAGCATAATTTGGATCTACAATAGACTGATAGTGTAATAAGCGATTTAGAAAGAAAGCAGGGTATAGCATGAGAAATAAAAACGATGAATATTCCGCCAAGAAGCGTAGGCGGAAAAACAAATGGATAAATGGTGGGATTGTTCTTCTCTTAATTATCCTTTCGGGTAGTGTGTTATGGATAGGAACGAACGGCTGGAGTGTAGAAAAAGCGGTTGATAATATTCAAAATGGATCAGAATCAGCAGCGGACTTTCTAGAAATAGAAGGGCCTTCGGATTCAGAGAGTACGGGTCCGACAAAGCGTAGCCAGGAAAATACATCCCCTTCAGACATGCCGAGTGAAGAGCCACTTCGAAAGCCAGAAGATCCATTAATCAGAGAAGAAATACCAGAAGAAAAGTCTATAGGGCAAGCAGTGCCACAAAAACCAATAAAACCTTCCAATCCTACTGGTTATATAAAAGGGCAGAAGTTACCTAAAGAACCGAAGCTCATTAAAGGTGTATTGCTTGTCAATAAACACTATCCTTTACCGAAAGACTATGCCCCTGGAGAAAGCGCAGAAGCAAGAGAAGCGTTCAATGAGTTAGCAGCAGAAGCCGTTATATCGGGCATTAATCTGCAGGCGTTCAGTACGTATCGTTCGTATGAATATCAAGCCATCTTATACAACCGTTATGTGGAGAGAGACGGGCAAGAAGCGGCCGATCGTTATAGTGCACGTCCTGGCTATTCGGAGCATCAGACAGGGCTCGCATTTGATATCGGTGAAGTCAATCATGAAAAACATTGGGCGTCGAATTCGTTCGGTGATACGGAAGCGGCTAAGTGGCTTGCTGCCAATGCCCATCGATTCGGATTTATCCTTCGCTATCCTAAAGGGAAAGAAGAAATGACTGGTTACATGCATGAATCTTGGCACTATCGGTATATCGGAAAAGATCAAGCTGAACAACTATTTAAACGTGGCATTACTCTAGAAGAATATTTGGGTATACAGTAAAAACAGCCGATAGAAGATCAGGATCTTCTGTCGGCTGTTTGGCTTATAAGATGGGGGAAAGTAAGCGTGAGATGGATTCCTTCACTTTAATCAATCGTTCACGCTCCAAATAAGCATCTAGTGTCAGTTCGGTTGAGTTTTGAATATCTTCTTCAAAAATCTCTGCCAACTCATGTGATTTTTCCCGATCATATATGAAAGCATTTACTTCGAAATTCAAGCGGAAACTACGAACGTCTATATTTGCGGTCCCAACAGACGATACTTTATCATCCACTACGATTTGCTTAGCATGGATAAAACCATTTTCATAAATATATATTCTCGCTCCAGCTTTTAATAAAATACCGACATTCGAATAAGTCGCCCAGTAAACAAACATATGATCCGGCTTATTAGGAATCATAATTCGCACGTCTACACCTGATAGACACGCGATCCGAAGTGCATCAAGCATACTCGTATCCGGAATAAAATAAGGCGTCTGAATATAGATGTAGTCTTTTGCCAAAAATATCATTTTCAAATAGCCATCTTTAATATCTTCCCACTCCGAATCAGGTCCGCTAGACACAATCTGCAAGCCGACATCCCCTTTGCGAGGAATCGCTGGGAAAAATCGTTCATTGTATTGAATATTCGTTTTAGGAGAAGCTTGATTCCAATCGAGTATAAAGCGCGTTTGTAATGGATGAACTGCACTTCCCTCTATTCGGAGATGGGTATCGCGCCAGTAACCAAATTTCTTGCTAAGACCCAAATATTCATCCCCTACGTTAAATCCACCGATGTAACCAATTCGCCCATCGACAATTACAATTTTCCTATGGTTCCGGTAATTTAAACGTGGATTGATCAATGGTAGTAAGGCGGGGAAGAACGCTGCTACTTCACCCCCGCTATCGAGTAATTCATGAAAATTCTTCACATGCAAACCACGTGAACCAATATCGTCGAACAGCATCCGGACTTTTACACCCGATTTCGCTTTACTGATTAGAATCTTTTCAATCTGCTTTCCTATTCCATCCTGTCGGAAAATATAATACTGAATATGGATATGATCACGAGCGTTTTCTAAGTCTTCCAGTAATGCATCGAATTTATCATGACCATCCGTATATACCTTCACATCATTATCTTGTGTTAAGACGGAATGATTATTACGTAAATGTAAATAAATCATATCGTCATATTCTTCCGTATCGGTCTTTAGAAACTCAAACGTCTCATTTTCTATAGCCTCGAGTTGATAATTAATCAGCTTTTCAATACCGATCTTACTCCTACCTTCCCAACGGAATAAGTGCTTTTCACGCAATTGGCGGCCGAGTAATAAATAGACAATGAAACCTAAAATCGGAACAAAGAACAGCACGAGGAGCCATGCCCAAGTACTTGTAGGATCCCGACGCTCTAAAAATATTAAAGCAATGGCGAGAAATATATTAACAATTAACGTGCTTGTGATAATCAAACTAATAACTTGCGTCATATGCTTCCTCCCATAGGGTATATACTATTCATTTAGTATAACGGAGTTGCGAATAAATAACCTATTTATAATGTAAGATGAAGCTTCTCACGCTTTATATTAAACAATTGGATCTGTTGTGTTTCGCAAAGAGCGTGTAGATTTCCGGAAAATAAATACGAGTCCTATGGATAGTAGAGCTATGATGGCAGAAACAAAGTACATATTTCCTGCCTGCATTGTGAATACCCACGTAAATAGCAAAGGTCCAATAATACGTCCCATATTATCCATCGAGTATGAGAGACCTGCCGCAGTACCGTACATACCACCTGATTCTTTCGTTGTAAGAGATACAAGTACTGTCCGAACTAATGCGTTACCAGCAGTGAATACGCTCATCGCAAAACCGGCCCAAAGCAGATTTGTGGAAAATGGAATAAGTATAAGTCCAATTGCCGTAACGACTTGCGCAACGATAATCCATGAAGTTTCCATTCCATTTTTGACACGTCGTACCACACCGCCTTGAATGGCTGCATCTACTAAGCCACTAGCCATAAACAAATACCCAAGTTGCAATGGCGTGATTTGAATTTTATCTATTTGAAAGAGTTGGAATGTAGCTTCCACACCAGCAAGTAAAAAAGTAATAATGAATGAAGTGATAAATAGATAACGAATACGATACGTCCACAGAGTAGAGGCTCCTTTAGGAATAATCGTCCGTTTATTTCCTTCACTATGACGTTTTGGCTCTTTCAGAACAATCATAGCGTACACTCCTAATAATAACGTTAAAGCACCAGAAGCGATGAATGGTAATTGCAAATGAACGTCACCAAGAATACCACCAATTGCTGGGCCGAAAATAAAGCCCAGACCGATTGACATACCGAGCAAACCCATATATTTATTACGATTCTCCTCAGTCGTGATATCAGCGACAAAACCCGTTACGGCCGTATACAGCGCGCCTGAGAAAATACCCCCTACTACACGTGAAACGTAGAGCAATACAATATGGTGCATGAATGCCGCGAATAAAAAGAAACTGGCGCTAAAGCCAAGTAATCCAATCATAATCAGTTTCTTTCTACCCATGCGGTCAGACAGCGCGCCCCATAACGGTGCAGTGAAAAATGAAGACAAGGCATAAATCGTTAGCAAGCCACCAACATGCACTTTCGAAAAGCCTTCAGCGAGTATAACCTCGGGTAGAATAGGGATAATGATGCCGAAGCCAAGATAAACGAAGAACTGGACGGACATTAATAATAAGATCGTTTTCTTCATGTGTAACCTGCTTTCTGAATGAATAGTTTCTTTCTCATCGTACGATGAATAAGGTGAGCATTCAAGTCACAGCTGGGTAGAAGAGAGTGAAGAGTGTCTTTGTATCTGCGAGAGGGTGTATGGCTTCAGCTGTCTTCTGCATCACTTCCAATTTTAAAGTGGAAGGATGCAAACTATTTACTGGTGAGAGTGTGTAATGATGGTTTTGTTTGTTTTAGTTCAAGTAGAATGCAGTTTAATTTCATAATCAAATCCAAAATTGATAGCTATCCTACCTTACAACAGTATGGCGTACTCATTTGCATGGCTAGGAATCGAAATTCCTCCTCAAATTGTGGCTTTCCTATGTATTTTATTGGGTACTAACTAAACAATAGAAAAAGACTGCCTTTGGAAGTCATTTACGATTCCTCAGACAGCTCTATACTTTTCTTAATGCAATTTCACGCGCTGCAAACGTAAAGCGTTCAATACAACAGATACTGAACTAAACGCCATTGCAGCCCCTGCTAACCAAGGAGCTAACAAACCGGCCGCAGCAATCGGTATACCGATTGAATTATACGCCAGCGCCCAGAACAAGTTCTGCTTAATATTCTTGACCGTCAACTCACTCATTTTCAGTGTATCCACTACACGCAATAAATCACCATGCATAAGTGTTATGTCAGCCGCCTCCATCGCGACCGCTGTGCCGGTACCCATTGCCATACCAATATCGGCTACCGCAAGAGCGGGGGCATCGTTTATACCGTCACCAACCATAGCTACGCGCTTACCTTCAGCTTGTAAGGCGCGGATGACCTCTGCTTTACGGTCTGGCAATACGCCTGCAATGACATGGTCAATGCCTGCAGTGTTTGCAATCGCTTCAGCTGTCATACGTTGATCACCAGTCAACATGATGACATCGAGATTCATCGCGCGAAGCTCAGTGATTGCTTGCTTCGATGTATCTTTAATTGTATCTGCGACGGCAATAATTGCTTCATGTATACCATCTACCGCCATGAACATGACGGTCTTGCCATCGCCTTCCATTTGTTCTACGGAAGCAATTGTAGAATCAAATTCTACGTGATGAAGAGAAAGTAGGTTTCTCGTTCCTAGTAAAATGTTTTGTCCGTCAATTATTGTTTGAATTCCGTAACCGGGAATTGCTTCAAATGACTCAACGGTAGGTAGCGAAGAAAGGTGCTGCAGCCCATGAGACGTAATGGCTTTTGCCACTGGATGCTCGGAGTCACTTTCAGCTGCAGCAGCAAGTGACAGTAATAACATACGCTGTTTTTCATTGCGAACGTGGAAATCTGTTAGTTCTGGAAGACCTTTTGTAATGGTTCCTGTTTTATCAAAAACAATTGTATCGAGTGACTGAGTTTGTTCCATTGCTATGGCAGTTTTAAACAACACGCCTTTTTCGGCCGCCCGCCCTGACCCTGCCATGATGGAAGTAGGGGTGGCAAGACCAAGCGCGCATGGACAGGCAATGACTAAAACAGCAATCATGCTTGTTAAGGAAGCTTCGAAATCACCAGGTGCAACTATGAAATACCATATGAGGAGCGTGATGAACGCAATCCCTACAACGATAGGTACAAACACGCTAGAGATTTGGTCAGCTAGTCTCTGGATCGGTGCTTTTGAACCTTGTGCTTCCTCTACTACGCGAATAATAGTGGAAATCATCGTGTCTTTACCGACATTCGATGCTTTTATCCGTAATGAACCATTGGCGTTCACGGTAGCAGCAAACACTTCATCGCCTTGTTGTTTATCGACAGGTAAACTTTCGCCCGTTAGCATTGATTCATCCACTGCAGAGGCTCCGGATACTACCAGTCCGTCAACGGGAATAGAAGCTCCTGGTCGAATGACGAGAATATCTCCGTGAGTTACTTCATGAATGGATATTTCCACGGCTTCTCCGTTGCGCTCCAGAATAGCTACTTGCGGTTGCAATTTCATAAGGTTTTTAATTGCATCTGAAGACCGGCCTTTTGCGCGTGCCTCGAATAATTTACCTAATAAAATCAATGTAATCAAAACTGCACTTGTTTCGAAATACAAGCCATGATCTAGTGCATAACCAGTTAACGTAAGGTAGACCGAATAGAAATATGCAGCGGATGTACCAAGAACAACCAATACGTCCATATTGGCGCTACCGTTACGTAATGCTGCGTATGCCCCTTTATAAAATATGGCCCCAATCCAAAACTGAACAGGTGTTGCTAGTATCCATTGGAAATATGGATCCATGAAAATTTCGGGCACATACATCCAAGAAGTAAAGGAAAAATGTGCAAACATGGTCCACAAAAGTGGTAATGATAGGATGGATGAAAAAATTACCTTGCGCATCTTTTCATCAATGTCTTTTCGTCGATAATCTGTTTGGTCATCCGATTCTTCTATACGGAGTGATGCTTCATAACCAATATTTTTGATCTTCTGCATGATATCTGCTAATTCTAAAGCGGCTGGATCATAGTTTATATGAGCGGTTTCAAGTGCTAAGTTGACGGTGGCGGATTGAATGCCTGGCATTCGCGACAATACTTTTTCAATTCGCGCTGAACAAGCGGCGCACGTCATACCGCGAATGTTAAGGTTTACTTCTTCTATCAGTACGTCATAACCTAGTTTTTGAATTCGCTCTTCCACTTCAGTTAATCTGATTTGGTTGGCATCAAATGTCACTACTGCTTTTTCCGTAGCGAAATTGACAGTAGCTGCCGATACACCTTCCATTTGCTGTAATCCTTTTTCAATGCGGTTAGCACAAGCGACACACGTCATCCCTGTAATAGCAATTTCTTTTTTTTGCTCATTCATGATGTTGGTCACCTTTCTTGTTACGCTTCGACATCATATCCTTGATCTTCAATGGCTACTGTCATTTTTTCAATGGTTACAACAGATTCGTCAAACTGCACGGCTACACTATTTGCTTTCAAATCAACCAAAGCACGTTCAACTCCTGGTAATTCCGTTAATGTACCTTCTACTGCTTGTACACAGTGATTGCATGTCATCCCTTTGACATTCAAAGTAGTTGTGGTCATCTATAATTCCTCCTATTTTCTAATTAATTTAGCTATAGTCTTAGCCAGTTCATCTAAGACCTCTTCATCGCCTTTAGCTAATCGATTTTTGACACAGCCTTTTAAGTGTCCGTCCAACAAAACATTTGCCACACTGTTTAAAGCAGATTGTGTAGCAGATAGTTGAGTAATAATATCATCACAATAAACATCGCGCTCTATCATACCTTTGATGCCTCGTATCTGACCTTCAATACGGTTTAGACGATGGCTCAAGTTCGTCTTAATTTCTTCCGGATGATGACTCTTGCGACAAGAAGTTTCTACTGTATCCAGAGAAGGATCTTCAGGTAGTAACGCCACTTGATATCCACCACCTTTCATATATATTCATTTTAATATACGTGTGGGGGGTATGTCAAAATATCCATTTTTACGTATTGGAGTTTTAAACTTACCAAAAAGGTGAAAATGTAACAAAAAAGAAAGATTTAAAAGGTGGTTAGCGTGGTATACTAAGGACCATAATACATTTTAAAAATATAGAACTTCATGAGCAATAAAACGTCTATATAACTGACTAGGAAGGTTGAGGTGGAAGAAGTGGCTAAAGAAATGGATTTCAAGAAAATTATTTCCAACTTGGCGAAGCTTGGTGTTTCCGCAAAACTCACAAAATCCAGAAGTGATATGTTGCAAGCATTGACGCCTGCCGTACAATCACCACCCGTTCAAGCTAATTAAATAAAAGACCATACGAAAAGCTCACCCCTGATTATATTCAGGAGTGAGCTTTTCGCGTCAGTGGATGTGTTAAATTTTCTTCACAAACTCCGACTTTAATTGCATGGCGCCAAATCCGTCGATCTTACAATCAATATTATGGTCACCATCGACTAAGCGAATACTTTTCACTTTCGTCCCCATTTTCAATGCATTGGAACTTCCTTTTACTTTTAAATCTTTAATGACCGTTACAGAATCTCCATCTTGTAACACGTTTCCATTTGCGTCCCTAATCTCTAGCATATCTGTTTGATCGTGTTCTTCCGTCGATCCAGGCATCCATTCATAGGCACACTCTGGACAAACAAGAAGGTTTCCATCTTCATATACGTATTCAGATTGACACTTCGGACAATTTGGTAAAGTCGACATAAAAAAACCTCCCTTTCCTATACATTCTACACAATTTGTGACTGCTCGGAAAGGGAGTCAGATTCGTTTGATGTTAGTCAGTGTCATCCGCGTCGAATAAATACGTTCGCTGATGGAACTTCATACTAAAGATCAAGCCGATTGCTAACAGATTACTGAATAAGGAACTTCCCCCATAACTGATAAATGGAAGAGGGATACCTGTGATAGGTAACAGCTGTATATTCATTCCGATATTTTCAAATACGTGGAACGCAATCATCGCAATGATACCCGTACAAACATACACACTGAACGGATCGTGCAAAGAAAGAGCAACTTTCGTTAAATGGTAAATTAAAATGAAATACAGTGTGATAACTACACAAGCACCGATAAAACCATATTCTTCTCCTATTACACTGAAGATAAAGTCCGTATGGTTCTCAGGGATGTATACAACCCGCTCCAGAAAACCTTTACCCGTCAGTTGTCCTGAGCCTATTGCGGTCATTGCCGTAATCAAGTTGTACCCTTCATCTGTTGGATAAGAGTAAGGGTCGAGCCAAGAATAGACACGTTTGAACTGATAAGGTGAAAACCCGAATTTATCGAGCAAGTCTTGTGCGAATAGTGACATCCACAGCACGCCTCCCGCGGCTGCGGCTCCTAATGCAAAGATAGGTACGAGTAATTTCCATGAGATACCGGACACGATGACGATAGCAGCGGTAATCGAAATGAAGACGAGTGAAGTTCCAAGGTCGGGCTGCTTCATGATGAGAAACAACGGAACGACAAGCATTAGCGCAATTTTACCAAGCAACAGTAGATCCGTCGTATACGTTCTATTTAACGAGCGTTCGTTATGTGTGCTGACCAACTTGGCAAGTCCGATAATAAAGAATGTCTTAATGAACTCGGCAGGCTGGATTGTCCCAATGACGGGTAAATGCAACCAACGTTTTGCGCTATAGCGCATTTCTGCAATTTGCCCTGGACCGCCGGGCGCCAACATGAGAAAAATCAACAAGAAAATACCGAAGCCATAGAAATACCAAGCGAACTTTTTATATTGATCGGGTTCAAAATACATGACCATTGCTACGATGAAAGAACCGAGTATATACCATCTCACTTGTTTTAAAACGAAGTTCTGTGTATATTGCTCAGAGGTTTGAGCGGATCCAATGACGAAAAAACTGACAATCGCGAAAAGTAAAATGATAAAGGCAAGTGTCCAGTCGAATCGTTCACCTAGCCTGTTTGATTGTTTCAATTATGAAATCACCTTTTCTTAAGCTAGTATTCTCTTATTATAATTACCTATTATATCGCAAAACTTTTTAAGAAGTACACCCATTAATAGACGAGTTGTGAAATGATTGGTTTCTACGAAAAGGAAAAAGAGTGGAGAACGTTGGTTTTTCATTCATGAATTGGCACTGTTCATGGTAAACTGTATGAATGAAAACTACGGAATGTGAGGAGATTACATGAAAAGACGGTTAGGTTTAGTATATGGCGGGAAATCCGCGGAGCATGAAGTGTCGCTTTCTACGGCGCGCGCAGTAACAGAGGCGGTTGATTTAAGTAAATATGAAGTATTACCAATCTATATTACGATGCAAGGGGAATGGCTAAAAGGGGAACCGTTGACTGGACCGGTTACGGAGATTGAGGCACTACGTCTGAAAAGTGAACAACCACAGCCCGATCATATTGAAAGTTTTTTGCATGGAGATATGCCTGATGTTGTTTTGCCGCTTCTTCACGGAACGAACGGAGAAGACGGAACAGTACAAGGATTATTTGAAGTCTTAAATATTCCATACGCAGGGAACGGAGTGCTCGCTTCTTCAGCAGGTATGGATAAAGTCATCATGAAACAATTATTCGCACAGGCTGGGTTGGCACAAGTTGCATATGTCCATTTCATTCGCAGTACGTGGAAAGAACATGCTGAGCAACTATTAGATCAAGCGGAACACGAACTTACATATCCAATGTTCGTCAAACCGGCCAACCTTGGATCGAGTGTAGGTATTAGTAAAGCGGATGATCGCGAGTCGCTCCAAAAAGCGATTGAGCTAGCATTGAAGTTTGACCGAAAAATTATTGTGGAGCAAGGAATTGTGGCACGTGAGATTGAAATGGCGGTTCTGGGTAACGACCATCCTGAAGTATCGGTAGCAGGAGAAATCCGTCCGGTTGCTGACTTTTACGACTATGAAGCGAAATATAAAGACCAAAGCACAGAGTTATCTATTCCAGCTGAAGTGCCAAATGCAGTTGCTGAACATATGAAAGATATGGCAATCCGTGCATTTAAAGTTCTCGACTGTTCAGGACTCGTACGAGCAGACTTTTTCGTCACGGCAGACAACGAAGTATTGATCAATGAAGTAAATACATTACCTGGCTTCACACCGACAAGTATGTTCCCATTACTGTGGCAAAAGTCTGGATTGACTTATCCAGAATTAATTGATCAGTTAATTGAGCTGGCAGTAGAACGTCATACAGAAAAACAACAATTACAATATACAATGGACTGAGTGGAGGAAGAAACGTGAAACGAAATCTATCAACGATCCAGCAATGGCTTCAGGCAGAAGGGCAGCATATCGCAGAGCAACAAGTGACAGGCGTCTGCATCGATTCACGGAATGTGAAAGCGGGGGACTTGTTCATCCCTTTTAGAGGTGAACAAGTAAATGGTCATCAATACGTCAAAGGGGCGATTGAGCAAGGTGCAATCGCGTCGCTTTGGCTAAAAGATGAACCTAATCCACCGGCAGGTCTACCTCTTCTATTCGTCGAGGATTCAGAGCTCGCATTACAGCAAATGGCCCGTAGCTACCGAAGTGAATTAAGGTGTACTGTCATCGGAGTCACAGGGTCGAATGGTAAAACGTCGACTAAGGATCTGATTGCAGGGGTATTGTCACCTTATCGCAAGGTCAAGAAAACGGAAGGCAACTTCAATAATGAGCTTGGCCTACCATTGACGTTATTATCTGTTGAAGATGACACAGAAGTCGCTATTCTTGAAATGGGGATGAGCGGCTTTGGAGAAATTTCATTTCTTTCAACGCTTGCTAAACCACAGTTTACAGTCATAACTAATATTGGTGAGGCACACATGCAAGACCTAGGTTCACGCGAAGGGATTGCAAAGGCAAAGTTTGAAATCATCGACGGTCTGGTGAGTGGTGGTATGTTGCTTTACGATGGTGATGAACCGTTACTAAAAGAGTTAGTACAACAACAGTCAAGTTTGCGAAGTGTGTCATTCGGTTATGAACAGGCTGATTTGACTGCGCAACAAATTATATCTACCGATAAAGGTAGTGCATTCACTGTAACAGGTAAGCTTGATGGGCAGTTTACCATTCCGGTTTACGGTTCTCATCAAGTGAAGAATGCACTAGCCGCGATTATAATCGCAAAAGAATTAGGTCTAACAGAAAAACAAATTGAAGAGTCATTGAGTGAAACTACATTAACGGATATGCGCATGCAACCTATAGCGGGGAAAAACGGTTCATTACTCATTAATGATGCATACAATGCTGCGCCCACTTCCATGCGTGCGGCGTTCCGTTTTATTGATGAAACGTCAGTCAAACAAAACAAGTGGCTTGTCCTTGGGGATATGCTAGAGCTTGGTACTGACGAACAGCGCTACCACGAAGAGCTCGCGGAGGAATTGAATACTATGAATGTAAGTGGGATTGCGCTATTTGGACCCCGTATGAAGTGGTTGTCAAACCAGTTGAAGGATTACCCTGGTGAAATTATGTGGACTGCGAATGACACGGTATTGCTTGCGGATGCGTTGCGCCCAAAACTAACGGATCAGACAGTGGTGTTGTTTAAAGGGTCTAGAGGAATGAAACTGGAACGGATTATAGAGATACTCGCAGAGGAAAAGTTGTGACAACAGGCGTTCTCATCATTCACGGATTCACGGGCGGTCCTTTTGAAATCGCACCGTTCAAAAGATTTCTAGAGAATCACACCAATTGGAAAATAGTAGTGCCTGTTTTACCGGGGCATGAAATGGATCTAGGCGTACAGAAAGGCTCCGCCAAGTCCTGGATGATGGGGGCAGAATTAGCATTACGAAAACTACAGAAAGAAGTAGATGACGTCATAGTCGTCGGCTTCTCGATGGGGGGCTTGATTGCTATGTATTTGGCACTGCGCTATCCGATAAAAAAGCTAATTCTACTAAGTGCTGCGGCGAAATATATTAGTCCGCGTATTTTATTGGGAGATGCGGGAATCATGATCAGGTCCTTTATACGTAGGAGTTATCCATCAGACTCGTTTTATCATCTGTATAATTATAAGCTCACAAATACACCTATTCGTGTAGCAATAGAGTTTTTACGCGTCGTTCGCTTAGTGCAGCGGTATTATCACCAAGTCAAAACGCCTGTTTTTATCGTGCAAGGGGAGCAAGATGGAATTGTTCCCGCATTTACAGCGAAGTTATTATACGAACAACTTGGATCAAAAGAAAAACACTTGATTTATTCGAAGAATGGCAAACATCATATTTGTTATAGCGAAGATCGCCATGTATGGTTCCCGAAAGTGCTGCAATTCATGCACGAAGACTGATTAATGGAACTTAAGCGGATTCGTTGCAGTCTTGTGTAAGCCATGGTAGAATGATCAAAGGAATTGGATACATTTACACAGCACTCTTCCGTTATATTATACGGAGAGTACTTTTTTTTGAATAAAACGGTGAATAATAGGCAGACTAGCAATGATTTGCTGTTTTCACCGCTCGGCAAGGACCGAGCTTTCCTTGTATGTCACGGGTTTTACATTGTGCTGTATAAAAATCTGGACGCAATTACGATAAGTGTAATTGATATGACCCCTCTCAACCACAAGAATCCTTCTAGAAGATTCTTTTAACAAACCAGAGATGGATATATCGGAAACGCTCCCAACTTTCAAAGTACATGGCTCGAATTTGCCGCGCTTTCATTTGCAGATGTAACCAATTGTCAAATGGAGAAATAAAGGAGAATGAATATTTTGACGAAGTTTTCAGAATTAAATATTAGCGAAACAACACAAAAAGCTTTGCTACGCATGGGGTTTGAAGAGGCAACACCAATCCAAGAAGGTACAATCACTTTTGGTATGGAAGGCCGCGATGTAATCGGGCAAGCACAAACAGGTACTGGTAAAACAGCAGCATTTGGTATTCCGATCATTGAAAAGTTGGATCCAAAGAGTACTGCGGTTCAAGCGCTGGTCATCGCACCAACTCGTGAATTGGCAATCCAAGTATCAGAAGAAATTTATAAAGTCGGCTACGGTAGCCGTGCGAAGGTTCTCTCTGTTTATGGCGGACAAGAAATCGGACGTCAAATCCGTGCGCTTCGTAATAATCCAAACATCGTAGTCGGTACACCGGGACGTATTTTGGATCATATCAACCGTAAAACATTGAAGCTTGATCACGTTCAAACACTCGTTTTGGACGAAGCAGATGAAATGTTGAACATGGGATTCATCGAAGATATCAATACAATTCTCGCAAGCGTACCGGCCGAGCGTCAAACGTTGCTATTCTCAGCGACTATGCCTGCTCCAATCCGAAAAATTGCAGAAACTTTCATGAAAAACCCAGAAGTGGTGAAAATCAAATCAAAAGAAATGACTGTTGAGAACATTGAACAGTTCTTCGTAAAGTCTCATGAACGTGAGAAATTTGATGTGCTATCAAGATTGTTGAACGTTCAACAGCCTGAACTAGCTATCGTATTCGGACGTACAAAACGCCGTGTAGACGAGTTGGCTCACGCATTAAGTATCCGTGGTTATATCGCTGAAGGTATTCACGGTGACTTGACACAAGCAAAACGTATGTCAGTTTTACGTCAGTTCAAAGACAATAAAATCGATGTACTTGTCGCGACAGATGTAGCGGCACGTGGATTGGATATCTCAGGCGTAACACACGTTTACAACTTTGACATTCCACAAGATCCAGAGAGCTATGTTCACCGTATCGGTCGTACAGGCCGTGCTGGTAAAAACGGAGTGGCTGTTACATTCGTAACACCACGTGAAATGGGTTACCTTCGTATCGTTGAGGAAACGACTAAGAAGCGTATGACTCCATTACGCCCACCAACTTCTGACGAGGCATTGCTTGAACAGAAGAAAAATGCAGTGGATTCCTTGGTGGAAGTAATTGAACAGAACAATTCAGAGGATTATGCTGGATTAGCAGCACAATTGCTTGAGAAACATGACGCGAAAGAAGTTGTGGCGGCAGCACTTAAGTCATTGACTAAGAGTGTTGACGAGACTCCTGTAACTATTTCAGAAGAGCGACCACTACCTTCACGCAGACCATCTTCATCACGTTCTGGTGGCGGCTATAAAGGCGGTAATCGTAGTGGTGGCGGACGTTCTCAAGGAGGACGCGGCAGAAGTTCATCAGCTGGCGGATCAACTAGACGTAGTAGCGGACCTCGCGATGGCGCAAGAAGAGATGGCGGATCAAGACGCAGCAGTAGCAATCGTTCAGAACGCTAAGAATAAAATGTATAAAATCCGGGCTTGCATTATAGCAGCCCGGATTTTTTTTGTCGTGAATATGATATGATCGATGAGAGTGAAACGTTTTTACAGTTGTTACGTATATAAAAGTAGAAATTCAAAAAGGGGTGGTCTTGTGAGACGACAACCTTCAAATCAACTGTCCAAAAAAGGATTAACAGTTTGGAGACTATATGGAACGATTCAAAGTATGATCATACTAGCGATCGCAGTTGGATTAGGTTTTTTATCATATTTTTTCGATTGGTCAAATTGGATTATGATCGCCGTTGCAGTGGTTGTATTAGTGCATGCGTATTTATCAATTTATTTATTCCCGAAAATTCGTTGGCAACGTTGGCGCTATGAAGTACGTGAAGCGGAAATCGAGCTTCAACATGGATTGTTTATCGTCAATCGTACACTCATTCCAATGGTGCGCGTTCAGCATGTGGATACGGCGGAAGGACCCATTTTACGAAAGTATGGCTTGGCCTCCATCACAATTTCTACCGCAGCGACCAATCATTCCATTCCAGCGCTTGTGACGGAAGAAGCAGATGAACTACGCAACCGTATTTCCACGTTTGCAAGGGTGGCGAAAGATGATGTCTGAACCACGTTATAAACTTCATTGGATATCAGCCGTTGTTGAGACGGCGAAAGCATTAAAAGAGTTGATTGGTCCGTTCGTCATCTTGGTTTTTGTGAATGGTTTCAAGGGAGAAAGTACAGCGCCATGGTATATCCAGTATTGGTCGTTGATTTTATTTGGCGTGCTTCTCGTATTTACATTAGTTTCGGGTATTGTTAAATGGCGCCGTTTTGATTACTGGTTTGAAGACCAGGAGTTGCGCATCGTATCGGGTTTGTTTGTACGCAAAAAACGTTACATTCCATTCGAACGTATTCAAAGTCTAGATTACACAGAAGGTATTTTTCATCGGCCATTTCAGTTGGTCAAGGTCAAAATTGAAACAGCAGGTTCGTCATCCGGTAAAGATGCAGAAGCTGAATTAACTGCAATCACGAAGGAAGCGGCGCAACAAATTGAAAAAGAAATTAAGCAGTCGAAAAAAATGAAAGTTCTAGGTCCGCAACCGGCATTATTTGATCAAATAGAGTGGCAGTTAATACGAGAGCCGGAAGAGGTGCAGATAGCGCAGCAACCAGCGCCCGTAATTTTCTCTATGACGACCCGTGACTTGCTTATGCTTGCGACAACTTCCGGTGGGATTGGAGTTATTTTATCCGGTGCGATCGTATTCCTGTCGCAAATTGAGGAACTCATTCCGTATGACTGGTTGTTTGGAGAACTGAAATCTTTCATCCGCATCGGTGTTTTCGTCGTAGCGATTTTAGTAGTACTTGGTTTCCTGATCGTTTGGTTGTTATCTGTTGCGATGACATTCTTAGCGAATTATGGTTTCAAAGTCATACGTGAGAAAGATAATTTAGTCATCACGCGGGGGTTGCTAGAGAAGAAGCGAGTAACAGTGCCATTGAAACGTGTACAAAACATCACTATCACGGAAAATCCTATCCGTCAGCTATTCGGCTATGGAGCGGTCATCATCAATAGTGCGGGGGGAGTCGGTGAAGGTTCGCGAATCAAACTTTTCCCGCTAGCGAAACGAAATAGCGTGATTGAACCATTACAGGAGCTATTTCCAAATATGGATTTCAGTGAACCAATAAATAAAATCGGCGGAAGAGGAAAACGTTTCTATTATCGTTTTAAGTTACTTGTAACACTTCTACCGATAGCGTTTGTTTCGTACAACTTTTTCCCATATGGATTGCTTATGTTGCTACTATTACCATTGGTAGGGTTACACGGTATATGGCAATACAAAACAGCGGCCTATACCATCTTGCCGAAACAATTGACGATGCGTTTTCGCACAATCAGCAGACAGACGGTGTTTACGGAGAAAAGTCGGATTCAGTCAATGGAACTAGATCAGAATTATTTCCATCGAAGAAAAAAGGTCGCGACCCTTACGGTAAACGTCAAATCTGGCATGACACTCGATGCCCCAGCCATTCGTCACATGCCGCAGGAGGACGCAGAAAAGTTCTTGTCTTGGTATGAGTTTCACCGAGAAAGCACAGAATCAGGAATAGAACCAGACAACTAAACTTGTCTGGTTTTTGGTTCTTCATGAAAGTAGAGAGGCTGGAAGGGGGGAGTGGAGGGATTTGCGCTTCTGAGGGGACACTTTCCTGAGGGTGCGCGGTGAGCCGCCTGCTAATGCAAAGATGTGCTCCTAACGCTTCGCTTTTAGTCGCAAAAGCCGTCCTTCGTTACGGCTCTCGCTCCAATCCCTGCAGTATAAGTGGGAGATACTTCACGTTGCGCATTAAAGTTATGTTTGTAATTGGTTTTGTCCTTAATCTTAACTACGTTCATAGACAACAACATTTTGCACGCTATTGCTAGTGAGTGAACTACGTCATTCCACTTTATGATTAGGATTGCAACGGAAGATGGGAGCGACTCCGGTAGGATCAGCGTGAGTTCGAGACCCTGGACTGAGCGTTAGCGAGGTCTCGGGCCACGCCCTCTGGAAGGCGTCCCCCAGCTGGAGTGGAAATCCCTTCGTGCTCACTAATTGACTCTCTATGCGATTCTTCATTCGAAAAGCCAGACAAAGACACGCCTTGTCTGGCCTTGCATTACACTATTTTTTTCGCCAACTGACAATGTTCTTCGGATTGAAGTAGCTTAGCCCGATCAGAAAGCCTGTGAGCAGGCCTGCAATGTGGGCTGTCACGTTGATATTCGTTCCAACAAACGTCATCACAACACTAATGACGATAATCGGTAAAATAACTTGTCTCAACTGTGGAAACGCATGCTTCGTGTAATAGACAAGCGCACCAAACGCGCCGAACACGCCGAAGATCGCACCGCTTGCACCGACGTGCGTATAGGCAGCGGGTTGCACGAAGTATGTTGCGATATCGCCGAACAAGCCCGCTAACATATATACTGTAATAAACCGTGCTTTCCCTGCAATTTTCTCAAGTTCTGGTCCGAAAACAAATAGCGAGAACATGTTAAATAGTAAATGCGTGAAACCGCCATGCAAAAACATAGGGGTTATTAAGCGCCAATACTCTCCGTTCGCAATGAGCAAGTTGTCTCCCAAGCCGAATAAAAAGAGCCGATCGCCAATGCCGGGAATCAATGTATAGATAAATATCCCGATATTTAAGGCGAGCAAAAATGTCACGACAGGATAGGCGCGAACATATTGTGAAAAGTTTTCCGTTCTTATAAACATGGTTTCACCTCAATCTTCTGTACTGATTATACATATTTTTTAACTTGAAGGGAAAGGAGTTGTTCATTTTGATTCAAGGAATTGGATTAGACATCGTGGAATTAGATCGAATAGCTCGTTTGGATAGCCGTGGCGCAAAATTCCGAGAGCGTATATTGTCTAAAAGAGAACTGCAAGTATATGAAACATTGAGTGGCCACCGTAAAAATGAATACTTGGCGGGGCGGTTCGCAGCTAAAGAGGCATTCTCAAAAGCGCGAGGGACTGGAATCGGAACAGGTTGCAGTTTTCTTGACATTGAAATCATTTCAGAAGCAAGTGGCCGTCCAGTATTATACTTCCATAGTCAACTGGTTCAAGGGTTCATTAGCATTACACATACCCAAAGTGTGGCGGCTGCACAAGTGGTTCTAATGGAATCCTGAAGGCGTCTAAATAGATTTTAAACAAGCTCGCATAATCGATTCATCCCTCTCATAAGATAAGCTACCCGAATTGATTGGAGAAAGGATGAAAAGAATGCGGAAAAAAATTATCTTGTTAACAGTCGTCGCCGTTATGTTAGTACTAGGAGGATGTGGTAAACCTTCTAAAGAAGATGTCATGAAGAAACTTAGCAATAAGTGGAATGAAACAAAAGGGTATGAGTTAAATGCTTCAATGGAAATCAAAACAGGTTCAGAGCCTCGGATGTACAATGTGGAAGTATGGCATACTAAGCCAGAGTTTTACAAAGTGAATGTGACACAATCGGGGAATGAAGAGTCGCAAATGATCGTTCGTAATGAAGAAGGCGTGTTCGTTATTACGCCGTCACTCGGTAAAACATATAAATTCCAAAGTGACTGGCCGGCTCAAAACAGTCAAGGGTATCTGATCGGAACGCTTGCTGAAGATATTAAGGCGGACAAAGCAGCAGTCATGGAAGAAAAGGAAAAAGAGTATATCTTTGAAACGGCGACACGCAATAATCATAAGTCACTTTTACCAACTCAGAAAATTCATATCGATAAAAAGACTTTGTTACCAAGCAAGGTGACGATCCATGATGAAGCGGGTGAAGAAAAGATTTCCATTAAATTCGATAAAATTTCCTTGGGCGTAGAGCATAAAGTTGCAGAGTACAAGGTAGAAATGGATAAACCGAAGGCAGACGGTGACCAAGCTGATTCTGATGGAGAAGCAAAAGAAGGCGATGGGGAAGATCAGGCTAAGGTAGATCAACAAACTTACTATCCGGTTGCTAATTTACAAGGTACGACACTGTCAGAGGAGAAGAGCGTGGAAATTGAGAACGGTCAGCGTGTGATCATGACATTCAGTGGAGATAAAGAATATGTTGTCATTCAGGAACCAGCTGAAAAGCCTTTGAATCAAATGCCTGTATCCATCGAGGGCGATCCAGTTGATCTAGGTTTCGCAGTAGCGGCATTAACGGATAAATCTATTCACTGGGAAGCGAATGGCATGGCGTTCTTTGTTGCATCCGACATGTTAAGTAAAGAAGAATTGATCACAGTAGCAAATTCGATGACAGCGACAGAATCCAAATAACAATGCCTGAATCAATTGACTAGACTATGCCTTAGGATAGATAATTATTTCATGCGACAGTCTATCCTGTAAAGAGGTGGAAGGAAATGTTCAACGAAACACAGTATCGCCCAACGCGAGCGGTTATTAATACATTAGCTATTGAGCGAAATGCAAAACACCTTATTTCTTATTTACCAAAAGAAACCAAGTTGATTGCGGTCGTCAAATCGGATGGATACGGTCATGGAGTAGCACAGGCTGCTTCCGCTGCATTGCGAGCGGGAGCAGACATGCTTGCTGTTGCCACTCCTGATGAAGCGATGACGATCAGGAAAACACAACCTACCACCGATATTCTTGTGCTGGGATTTTCACCGGTATCATTTGCCGCTGTAGCAGCAAAACATCGCATTATTTTGACGGTCACAAGTGAAGATTGGGTAAAACAAGTACATGCACAACAACCATTTGATAATAAATGCAGGATTCATGTAAAAATCGACAGTGGAATGGGTAGAATTGGAGTGCGGACTGAAGAGGAGTTAACGCGATTGGTGAAGTCTATTCAACAGTCCGATTTATCCATTGATGGTGTATTCACGCATTTTGCACGTGCGGATGAGGAAAATCGAGAACCAACACAGCGACAGTTTGAGCGATTCATGCGCTTAGTGAGTTGTTTGCCTGAAAAACCGCGTCTCATTCATGCGTCAAATAGCGCGGGGATTTTGTTGTTTCCTGAATATGCACTTGACGCTGTCCGTTTTGGCATAGGCTTGTACGGTATTCCGCCGTCTCATATCGTCGCAAAGCAGTTGCCGTTTAAGCTTGAACGAGCATTGACGATTGAAACCGAATTAACTTACGTGAAACAGATGGCGGCTGGCGAGGAGATTAGCTATGGTGGTACGTATAAAGCGGCTGAAGGTGAATGGATCGGTACATTACCAGTGGGCTATGCGGATGGACTAAGGCGTTCGCTTAAAGGTCAGGAAGTACTGATCGATGGCAAGAGGGTACCAATTGTTGGCACCATTTGTATGGACCAATGCATGATCCGATTACCACGTGCATATCCCGAAGGTGAAAAGGTAATATTGATAGGCAAACAGGGAGACGAAGAAATAATGATAGAAGAATGGTCTGAACGCCTAAATACGATACCCTATGAAGTGGCTGTAACAATTTCTACACGAATACCTAGAGTCTATACGTAAAAAACGTCGAAACTATCTGGCGAAATATATGGCGCGACGGCCCTTCAATTCGACATACTATTGACGAAACTAGTTTTTCTTGTCAAAACACTTCAAACCTTGTCTTTTCATATTCCAATATAAATGGTAAGATAGAAATGATATAGAAATAGAGGGATGGGTTTGTCGGAGGTGCTCGATTTGCGTACGGATAAAAACGATAAAAGAATACTTAGTATAGCCTCAACCAGATTGCAACAGCAAAATGAAGACGCGATCTTTCAATGGGAGCAAGTGCAAGAAGATTTCGTTTATACGACAGATGTGAAACATATCAAACATGGCGAAGCTTCCTTATTACGTGAAGCCATGATTAGAGGTTATGTGGAAATGTCGCAAATCAACCTCAATATAGCGGCAGAATGTTTATATGCGGAATTTGAAGCTCAGCATACCGTAGAACGTTGCGTCAGCGGAGGATGAAAAGTTGGCAATTAAACGCGGAGACGTCTTTTTTGCAGATTTGTCACCTGTAGTCGGTTCTGAACAGGGTGGGACCAGACCGGTACTGATCATCCAAAATGATATCGGTAACCGATTCAGTCCCACAGTGATTGTGGCAGCCATTACTGCACAAATACAAAAAGCAAAATTGCCGACACATGTCGAAATTACAGCGGCCCGGCATGGATTCGAGCGGGATTCAGTCATCCTGCTCGAGCAAGTCCGCACAATCGACAAGTCAAGGCTTACAGACAAAATAACACACTTAGACGATGCGTTAATGAAGCAAGTCGACGAAGCTTTACAAGTAAGCTTCGGACTTATTAAATTTTAGCATACATATACTACTACCTTTTATTGCAGATGGCGCCAGTAATTAATGGCCCCTAAAAACACTATAGCCAAACGGTTATAGTGTTTTTTTATAGTAATTTCAAATAAAATGAGTAAAAACATGTAGTTTGCAGTGGAATTCGATACAATAGAGATAACTGAAGATGTAGGGAGGAACAAATAACAATGAACGAAGTCATGAAAAAAGGTATAGCCGAGAATATAGATGTAATCACTACGCGCTGGGTAGAAGAAATGAAAGAGCATGCTGATGAGCGTTTTCTAGAATTAATGCCAGCAGCAGTAGTAGCTACAACCAGTAGAGAATTTGCAGAATTGATGACATCAAATCTTTCGTACCGCGAAGCAGTGGACAAGGCACGATTGGATGAGTTTACGGAGAAAATCATTCATTTTGGATGGTCAATTAAGTTTATCAATCGGGCAATTGATACATTTTCTACTGTCGTATATAATCTATTCTTTGAGACGGGGATTTTACAAGACTCGAACTTGCGCGAAGGGGTTAAAATCTTCTCGAAATGGATCAATCCGCTAAGAGAGAGCATCATTGAAGAATATGCTACGAAGTGGGAACGTACGGACAGCTTGCAGAAGATTGCATTGCAAGAACTATCGGCTTCTTTAATTCCGGTATTCGACAAGATATCTGTCATGCCGTTAGTTGGGACAATCGACACAGAACGTGCGAAATTGATCATGGAAAATCTATTGGAAGGCGTTGTCAAGCAACGCGCTGAAGTTGTGTTACTTGATATTACAGGTGTTCCGGTAGTAGATACAATGGTTGCGCACCATATCATCCAAGCGGCAGACGCGGTTCGTTTAGTAGGCGCGAAATGTATGCTAGTTGGAATTCGTCCGGAAATAGCACAGACTATTGTGACCCTTGGCATTAATCTTACAGACTTCTCAACGACAAGCACGTTACGTAGAGGGATGCAGAAAGCGCTTGAAATGACAGGACGGACAATTGTGGAGGAGGAAAAGTAGTATGAAGATGCGAATCCCAATTCTAAAGCTAAAAGACACGTTGATTGTATCTATTCAAGTAGAGCTTGATGATCAGACTGCTTTACAGTTCCAAGAGGATTTGTTGAATCAATTGCATAAAACGTCTGCACGAGGCGTTGTAATTGATTTGACACCCATTGACTTCATTGATTCATTCATTGCAAAAGTGCTAGGTGATGTTATTCATATGACAAGTTTGATGGGTGCGAAAGTAGTTATCACAGGTATTCAACCATCTGTAGCCATCACGTTAATTGAATTAGGTATCCGTTTAGAGAACGTAACAACTGCATTAGATCTAGAGAATGGGCTAGAGAAATTGACTAGAGAATTGGAGGCCTGACCATGGAACACAGGTCTTCTATAGAGATCAAGACAGAGTGGGATATTGTTGCTGCTAGACAATTAGGTCGTAATGAGGCGAAAAGTACGGGCTTTGGGACAGTCGACCAAGCGAGAATAACGACTGCCATTAGTGAATTAGCAAGGAATATATATCTTTACGCAGGAAAAGGCCGAATCGAAATTGTGCCTATCACAGTAGGCAAACGGGTCGGTTTACTTATTACTGCTTCCGGAGGATTGGGTGCAGGAATGCCAGGAGTTAAACGATTGATGGATGATTTCCGTATAGAAACAGAAGTAGGCGTAGGAACCACCATTACAGCGACAAAATGGTTGCACTAGGAGTTGAAGGGTATTGCCACAAGAGGCGGGTAAGCAGTATAAGCAAATGCTGGAGAATTATCTGCGCTCCAAAGGAGAGGAAGATCTCTATTTGGGTCAGCAATTCAGCCGCAGCTTCATAGAGAAAAGTATTGCGCCGGAAGACGTCATTAGTATTCATAAAAATTCTATTGAAGAACTAATTAAAGATTTGCCGGCCGATGTCAGCGTGTCGTTCGATTTTTTAATCGAAATGATGATTCATTATGGACTGGCGCTTAAAGAGCATCAGAGCTTAATCCGCAAACAAGAAGCCATTCAAACAGAGATGGATATTGCTGTTAGAGTACAAAACACTTTGTTGCAAACGGCAACTCCTGTGTTGGAGGGTCTCGATATAGGTTGGATTTCCAGACCATCGAAGCAAATGAATGGAGATTATGTGTATTTTCTAAAGGAAGCAGAACAAGAAGTTTGCTTGGCTGTAGCTGACATAATCGGAAAAGGCATGTCAGCAGCTATGCATATGTCTATGGTGAAGTTTGGTATGGATAGTCTGCGATATGAGAAAAGAAATCCTTTTGAAGTGTTGAGCTTTATCAATAAAATGGTGGAACAAAGCATTGCTGATTCTATGTTTATTTCCATGTTTTACGGAAAATACGATACCGAAAACTCGGTATTCCGCTATTCTTCGGCTGGACATGAGCCGGCCCTATTTTATCGTGCGGCAGAAGATTCATACAGTTTGCTTGAAAGTAAAGGCCTGTTACTTGGCGTTCACGAAGAAGCGGTATATGAAGAACGAACAGTGCGTCTCGAAGATAATGATTTCATTGCGATTATGACGGATGGTGTAACGGAAACCAGAACAGATATAGGTTTCATTGAAATGAATATAATAGAAAATTTATTGCGGGAAGTACGTTCGGAAAGTGCACAAGCGATGGTTGACTATTTATTTAACGAGCTTTCTAAGATGCAGGATTATGAATTGCATGATGATTTTACACTCGTAATTTTGAAGAAAACGAAATAAAGGTTTAAGAAATTAAAGAATGGGTATAAAACAATGAGTGTGAAGCAGGTATGATTAAGTTGTACCTTCATAGAAAATAGAGAATATGATCGGGGTGTCGAAATGAATTTACAAGTTGAGCAAGTTGATAAAGATCTCGTACATAACTTTAAAGTTATCGGAGAGATCGATATATATACAGCGCCAAAATTGAAAGAGCATTTGGCAACTTTAGAGTTAGTCGAAGGAATTGAAGTGGAATTAGACTTGTCCGAAGTGAATTATATGGACAGTACAGGCTTAGGCATATTTGTCGGATTCTATAAAGAAGTAAAAGCGTATAATGGAAAATTAGTGATTAAAGGACTAAACCAACGCCTTTACCGATTGTTTGAAATCACGGGCCTCAGTGAGATTATGGAGATAGAACAATCTAAAGGTGGCGAAGACAATGCAAGCGTTTGATTACATCGAAATAAAAGTCCCGGCAAAAGCCCAGTACGTAGGTGTAGCCCGTTTAGCTATTTCAGGTCTTGCGAGTCGCATAGGGTTTACATATGATGAAATTGAAGATTTGAAGATCGCTGCAAGTGAAGCGGTGACGAATGCTGTGCAACACGCGTACAATGATGAAAAAACGGGTGAAGTAATCTTAGGGTGTGCCCTTTATAAAGATCGCCTAGAAATTGTTGTGACAGATCATGGTCAAAGCTTTGATTTTGAAGAAACAAAGAAAAAAGTTGGTCCTTATCAAGACTGGAATGAAGAATCGCCTCTCAGAGAAGGTGGGTTGGGATTGTACTTGATGGAAACTTTAATGGATGAAGTCAAAGTCGACCATGGGGAGGGTGTCATTGTTTTCATGACCAAATATTTGGGCAGAGAGCGGGGAGAGGACCATGTCAAATCAACAGTCTTCTCGTGACAATGAGACAAAAGAGCAAGTCATTAAATGGATACATGAATACCAGGAGAATAATGACGACTATGCGCAAACACAACTAGTCCTACATTATGAGCGACTGGTACACTCAATTGCGCGCAAATATTCACGTGGACAATCACATCATGAAGACATCGTTCAGGCGGGAATGCTTGGACTATTAGGAGCAATACGAAGATATGATCCCGAACAGGGACGGAATTTTGAGGCGTTTGCTGTACCGACAATTATCGGGGAAATCAAACGTTTCCTTCGTGATAAAACGTGGGCTGTTCATGTGCCGCGACGGATCAAGGAGTTAGGGCCGAAAATCAAAGCGGCGGTTGAAACGTTAACGACTGAATTTCAGCGATCGCCAATGGTCTATGAAATAGCGGAATACCTAGGTACTGATGAGGAATTAGTGCTTGAGGCGATGGAGATGGGCAGGAGCTATCAAGCGCTATCAATTGACCATACATTAGACGCGGATTCGGAAGGTGGAACCATTACACTGCTTGATATTATTGGTGAGACGGATGACGGTTTTGAAAAAACAGATCAGCGAATGCTAGTTTTGAATGCACTGAACGTTTTAACTGAGCGTGAACGTCAGATTATCCAGTATACATATATCGATCAGATGAGCCAGAAAGAAGCCGGAGAATTACTTGATATTTCCCAAATGCACGTTTCGAGACTGCAACGGAAAGCAATCAAGAAGTTGCAAGAAGTAATCCTAACGAGTGGTGGTGCAAACTAGTGGAAACTTTTGAGAATGACTATGTAGAGGCATATATATTCCAACAGTCCAAAAAAGGTAATAAAGATTCTGGGGATGCATACTACATTCATTCAGAAGAAGATTATTTCATTTGTGCTATTGCAGACGGCTTGGGCAGTGGAACAGAAGCGAAAGAATCTGCTGAAATAATTCCACAAGTCTTAAAGTTGTATCATCATGAATCACCTGACGATTTGTTACTGCGTTGCAATAAACAAATGTTGCATAAACGCGGTGCGGCAGTAGGGATTGTAAAAGTGTATTTTGAACAACAAACCTTAGAATATAGTTGTGTCGGTAACATCAGAATCTATATCCTGCAATCGAATGGTCAAATGATTTATCCTTTACCAGTAATGGGTTATCTGTCCGGACGACCACAATCGCCCCGTACGCAAAGGTATCCTTATAACAAGAATGACCGGTTCTTCCTTCATTCTGATGGCGTGAACTTGCGAAGTCCTAAAAAGTATTTACAAGAGAACTCTACTTCGTATCAATTGTATAAAAAGGTTGAACGTACGATTGAAGATAATGATGATGCGACATTCATCGCAGCAAGCCTGCTTCATTAAATTGAAGCGGCTTTTTTGTGTCTGAAAATAAAATAGTTGCAGAAGGAAACTGCATTGGAAACATGCTATTATATGGAAAGAAGAAAGGGTGGTTGAATTGTCAAAAGATCTTATGGAAGCAACAGCAAGCCGCGCAGGAATCAGTAAACGCCAAACGGCAAGTGTCATCGCTCTGTTGGAAGAAGGCAACACTGTACCTTTTATTGCGCGTTATCGAAAAGAAGCAACAGGTTCACTCGATGAAGTGCAGATCAAGGAAATTGAAGACGCTTATCATTATATCAAGTCGCTTGAACAGCGAAAAGAAGAAGTTCTGCGTTTAATAGATGAACAAGGAAAGTTGGATGATACGTTAAAGGCAGATATTGAGCGTGCAACGGTATTGCAACGAATCGAAGACTTGTACCGCCCTTATAAACAAAAGCGACGTACGAAAGCGATGATTGCGATTGAAAACGGCTTGGAACCTCTTGCTGAGCAATTAATGCAGCAGTTATCTGTGAATATTGAGACTACAGCACAAGCCTATATCAATCTTGAAAAAGAAATTCTTACAATAGAAGATGCGTTAGAAGGCGCTAAGTTCATCATTGCAGAAAGAGTATCGGAAGACGCGACAATGCGTGAAAAGATACGTAAAATCACATGGGCATCTGGGAAACTGACTGCTACCTTGAAAAAGGATGCGGAAGATGAACGGAAAATTTTTGAAAACTACTATGAATATGAAGAACCACTCAGTAAAATCGTCCCTCACCGCGTTTTAGCTATTAATCGGGGAGAAAAAGAGAATGTGCTACGCGTGGGGGTTGGTTTCCCGGCTGATCGCATCATTGGGGATCTCGAGCGTACGTATCTAAAGCGACACCCTTCTTCATCTGCCGTATATATAAAAGAAGCGTTAGAGGACTCTTTCAAACGATTAATTGCCCCTTCAATAGAGAGAGAAGTACGAACGACGTTAACTGAAAAAGCGGAAACGCAGGCAATTCACGTGTTTTCGGAAAATCTTCGGAGCCTTCTATTACAGCCGCCGTTAAAAGGTAGAACGGTACTAGGCGTAGATCCGGCGTTCAGAACAGGATGTAAACTTGCGGTAGTAGACGACACGGGAAAGCTTCAGGATATCTCTGTCATATATCCTCACCCACCGAAGCCGCAAAAAGAAGCGTCAAAAAAAGCAATACTCGATTTATTGAAGACATATCCGATTTCTATTATTGCGATTGGTAACGGAACTGCATCACGCGAAACGGAAAAGTTCATCGCCGATCTAATTAAAGAAGTGGATGAGCCGGTTTCTTACGTAATTGTGAATGAAGCGGGAGCGAGTGTATATTCAGCATCTGCAAAAGCACGGGAAGAGTTTCCGGACCTGCAGGTAGAGCAAAGAAGTGCGGTATCCATTGCGCGGAGACTGCAAGACCCGTTGTCTGAACTAGTGAAAATCGATCCTGAATCTATTGGTGTAGGGCAATACCAGCATGATGTAGCGAAAAAGAATTTGACGGAATCACTTTCATTTGTTGTGGAAACAGCGGTGAATCGAGTTGGGGTGAATGTCAATACCGCTTCATCTTCGCTATTACAGTACGTTTCGGGTCTGTCAAAAGCTGTGGCGGAGAACATTGTCAAAGCTAGGGAAGATGCAGGTAAGTTCACCAAGCGTACAGAATTGAAAAAAGTACCGAGACTCGGTGCGAAAACGTATGAACAGGCAATTGGCTTCTTACGCATACCGGAATCAAAAGAGCGCTTTGACTCGACAGGAATTCATCCAGAGAGTTATAAAGTGGCAGAAGCAGTTTTGAAAGAGTTGCAACTCGACAAATCCCAGCTTGGTACAGAAGAAGCGACGACCGCTCTTGAACACGTAGATATCTCGACACTTGCTGCGCAGTTAGATGTGGGAGAGATCACATTGCAAGATATTATCCAAACATTGCAGCGGCCAAATCGTGACCCGCGTGACGATTATCCACAACCTTTATTGAAAGCGGATGTACTTGATATTAAAGATGTACATGAAGGAATGGAAATGCAGGGAACAGTGCGTAACGTAGTGGATTTCGGTGCATTTGTAGACATAGGCGTTTCGGAAGATGGATTAGTTCACATATCCAAAATGAAAAATGGCTATGTCAAGCATCCGTTAGATGTAGTGGCATCCGGTGATATTGTTACAGTATGGATTGATTCTGTTGATCGTCAGAAAGGGCGTATCGCATTATCCATGCTTCCCCTTAAGAAATAAAGGAGAGAATCAGCATGTCAGAAGAATATTTACAGCAGCTGGTTGAGCAGATCTCATTGGAAATCTTCCATAAGCCGTTTGTCCATCAAGCGATTTTTAATAGTAGACTGCGGACGACGGGTGGTCGCTACAAGTTAAGCAATCATTATATAGAGATTAACCCGTTAGTGATTAAGCTTCATGATGAGGAAGAATTAATCGGGA
The DNA here is from genome assembly GCF_002743375.1 of Sporosarcina sp. P34. Lineage (GTDB taxonomy): Bacteria > Bacillota > Bacilli > Bacillales_A > Planococcaceae > Sporosarcina. Next base: position 88,615 of record NZ_PDZC01000002.1, on the reverse strand, counting down.
TCATTAAACATGAACTTTGCCATTATCACCTTCATTTAGAAGGAAAGGGATATAAACACGGAGATCCGGATTTTAAAAAGCTGCTAAAAGAGACGAATTCACCTCGTCATTGCAAGCCGCTTACGGAACGCCGAGCGAAAAGTACAATAATCCATTTATATCGTTGTACAGCTTGTGGATTGGATTATCCTAGACGCAGAAGAATGAATTGTGCGAAGTATCGCTGTGGAAAATGTGCAGGAGAGATTTCAAAAGTGGAGTGAAGTGATGAAAGGCATTCGATCTTAGCGATTGGATGCCTTTTATATAATGGGGCAAACAGAAGTGAAAGAAGGCTTTGTGGCTTAAGATTTTTTAATTGAAAAGGTTGTCATATCAACGTTTCAATGCTTATTGAAAAGTTATTTAAAAAAGATTGCTTAAAAAGGTTGACGAACGGCAAGACCCTGTCTATAATAGTAAAAGTCGACTAAGACAAGCGCAACAAACGGTTTGCTTGCTGAAGCGTCAATATAGCTAAGGCCCCTTGGTCAAGCGGTTAAGACACCGCCCTTTCACGGCGGTATCACGGGTTCGAATCCCGTAGGGGTCACTTTTAATAAAACGAACAAATCCCTGAAGATTTGATAGTAGATTATCATTGATGGGGTATAGCCAAGCGGTAAGGCAACGGACTTTGACTCCGTCATTCGTTGGTTCGAATCCAGCTACCCCAGCCATTTTTACTGCGTATTACACGCGTTAAAGAGATCAAAGGTATTTGGAATGATTTGTTCCTTTCATTTTAATGTGAGCCGTTAGCTCAGTCGGTAGAGCATCTGACTTTTAATCAGAGGGTCACAGGTTCGAATCCTGTACGGCTCACCATTCAATTTTAAAAAGTTTTTAAGAAAGCTCTTGACTTATTAAACTGAAGGTGTATACTAGTAATTGTCGCTAAAACAAAGCGGTAGTGGCGGAACGGCAGACGCGCTAGGTTGAGGGCCTAGTGGGGGTTAACCCCGTGGAGGTTCAAATCCTCTTTACCGCACCAAACATTTACACCATTACAATTCAATTACAACTTATATGCGGGTATAGTTTAGTGGTAAAACCTCAGCCTTCCAAGCTGATGATGGGAGTTCGATTCTCCCTACCCGCTCCAATTAGGGGCCTATAGCTCAGCTGGTTAGAGCGCACGCCTGATAAGCGTGAGGTCGGTGGTTCGAGTCCACTTAGGCCCACCATTCCGCAGTAGCTCAGTGGTAGAGCAATCGGCTGTTAACCGATCGGTCGTAAGTTCGAGTCTTACCTGCGGAGCCATTTTTATGGGGAAGTACTCAAGTGGCTCAAGAGGCGCCCCTGCTAAGGGTGTAGATCGCGAAAGCGGTGCGAGGGTTCGAATCCCTCCTTCTCCGCCATAATTTTGGCCCCTTGGTCAAGCGGTTAAGACACCGCCCTTTCACGGCGGTATCACGGGTTCGAATCCCGTAGGGGTCATACATGAAAAAGGTATTGCACAACTGTGCAATACCTTTTTTTGTTTCACCACGTAAGTTATATAGAAAGCTGCTAAGAGTAATAGAGAGGGCAAACATATAGAGTTATTGCGTCAACCTATGCGTTGCTATTTATCTCGAACTGGTAGTTAATACTTTGTGAATTCTAGTGACTCCTGGAATCAAATCACGTGCAAAATGAGTAAGTCCTACAGGAAATGCTTGAGGGACTTACTCATTTTTACATTACTTATCTATCTCTGCATCAATGTAGCTGTCACGTTCTTTATAAGGAATGTCACCTAAAGGTGATTCAATCCCTTCTTCATCCAATTCCTCTTCATATTCTATTACTTCTTCATTGCGTACAAAGCCAGCAGGGTCGCCAGTAATATCGGATACTGCAAACTCTTCATATGCTTCTACGCTGTCTTCATTTTCTTCATCGTACAGATCCCCGTAGTCACGATTTTTATTACCTGCGAAGTCTGAAGGTGTTTCAGATGTTCCGGATTGCGCAATTTCTTGAAAGCTATCTTCGTAATCAATTGCGTCTCCTTCTCTTCGTGCCGCAAATGAATTAGGATCTGCCATGATTAATAGATCTTCCTCAACCGGACGATCGGTCGGAACATCTTTTCTCGCGTCGTCAATACATACAGTAGTATAAGGGATTGCTTCTAAGCGCTCCAATTGTATTTCCTTGCCACAGTCCTCACAAATGCCATACGTGCCCTCCTTGATAGCTTGTAGCGCGTTCTGAACTTTCTCTAGTTCGCCTTCTGCGTGTGTGTGGAGTGCCATGTCCTTTTCGCGCTCATATAATTCCGTTCCCATGTCAGCGGGGTGATTATCGTACATGGATAATTCGCCTACATCTTCTTGTGCATTTTGTACAATTTCTGTCTCATTTTCCGTTTCAGTCAAACGTTCTTCCATAGCTCGTAATTCTTTTTCAAGTTGTTGAATTTGTTTAGTTGTTAACAAGATAGTCACGACCCTTTCTATATAGCTTTCTGAGTTAAACAATAAAATCTGAGAAAGCTGTCTTATTTCAGTCTTTCCCTTTTTACAAGCTGAAGTAAACCTTTACAACAAAAAAACGTCCACCTTTTTCAGTGTGGACGTCTTGGATACGGTTTATTCAGATGAAGTGAGCGATGAGAATGCCAATACCGAGAAGTAAGCCGAACAGCGTATTGGTAACGCCTGTATCCTTCATAGCTGGCATGACTTGAATGGGTTGTTCATACTTGCGAAAGGTTTTCATAGCATGTAATGGCTTGGGAATACTCAGTAAGACGAGTAAGGCCCATGCAGACACATGGCCTGTCACGACGAGTGCAATAATCCAACCATATGACACGATGAAAAACATTGCCAATACCGTTATCGCATTATTTCGGCCTATAAGAATCGCCATGGTTTTTCTGCCGCCCTTAGTATCCTGTACAATATCTCGAATGTTATTGGCTAACATGATGGCACCGACTAAAAGCATGCTTGGTACAGATAGCAATATTGCATTGCCAGTGACAGTTCCAGTTTGAATATAGAATGCTATCAAAATTAATAACATGCCCATAATGAAACCAGAAACGAGCTCGCCGAATGGAGTATACGCAATAGGGTAAGGTCCGCCCGTATACAAATAGCCAATCAGCATAGCGACGGAACCGACGGCAGCTAGCCACCAGGAAGTTTCCATACAAATGTATATACCAAGAACAACCGATAAGCCATACAAAATAAGTGCTAAATTTAACACGACTTTAGGTTTTACGCCGTTCCGGACGATTGTCCCGCCAATACCGATCGAGTGTTCATCGTCGAGTCCTCTTTTAAAATCATAGTATTCATTAAACATATTGGTAGCCATCTGTAAAAATAAACTGGCTACAAGCATTGCTAAAAATAGTGGGAAATGAAGTGGACCGTATTGCAGCGCAATCATGGTCCCTAAAAAAACAGGTGCAAAAGCAGCAGTCAACGTGTGAGGGCGCGTCAGTTGCCACCAAACTCGCCAGCCAGTATCGGTTTCTATTGTGTGTTGCACGGGTAATCTCTCCTTATGTATGTAATCATCATCTGATAGTATACAACAAAAACAAGCAGTTAGGTAAGAAGTGACGACTACAAAAGATAATTGTCGAATGCTCTTCTATATGGCGACAGCGAGACATTATGTATTAAGTACAGCGTCCAATGTGCTAGAATAGAGGTACTTATCGTTCAGTGAAATGATATCTGAGCGTAAATTGTCGAAAAACATATTGCATGATAAGAAGGAGAGAGTGGGATGATTCGGAAATTGACCGATCGAGAGAAGACGGTTCCGGCAACAGGCGCTGATTCTCGTTTTTTTACGGAAACATTGGAAGTGGAAACGCTTAGTCCGCTTGCTTTTTTTGAGGCAGGTCTTTCACATTATGGTGAGCATCGTTTCTTCTGGCAAAATGCAGACAAGACAGTAAAACTTGTCGGTTTGGGTCAGGCTACAGTTCTAACAGCGGAGAAAGATCGTTTTCAGTCGATATCTGCACAATGGGCGACATTATGTGAAGGTTTGATTAAGGAAGAAAAAGATGTGGATCCGGTGTTGTTTGGTGGGTTTTCTTTTGATCCTCACACACGACAGGATGACGAGTGGAGCGCTTTTCCAGCCGCTTATTTTACTGTGCCTTTATTCCAGCTGAAAATTGAAAAAGGTAAAACATATGTATCGATTAATTACATTACAGATGAGCCACAAACAGCAGCAGACTTTGAAGCATTGCGTCAAGAACGTGATCGCTTGATCCATATTGCACAGGTTGACGAATTCACGTTCCAAGGACATCCGAGTGTGATCAAACAGACAGAATTGGCTACGGATCGCTATATAGATGCTGTTGAGCACGTGACATCGCATATTAAAGCGCAAGAGGCAGAGAAAGTAGTTATTGCACGTAAAATTAAATTAACGTTCGAAGAAGAATTCCAAAAGGCTGCTGCGCTGCATACGATTTCGAATGAACAGTCTGCTAGTTATCACTTTGGACTTCAAATTGGGAATGAGATGTTCTTCGGTGCAACGCCAGAGAGGTTGGTTGAAATATATAAGGGACATGTGTACTCAGCATGTGTAGCAGGTTCTATTGAGCGTGGAAAAACGTCTCAAGAAGATCAGCGACTTGGCGAGGTGCTATTACGTGACAAGAAGAATCGTGAAGAGCATCAGTACGTAGTCGATATGATTACACAAGTCTTTTCGGAATTTTGCACATCCTTGCAAGTAAATAAAACACCGAAGCTTTTGAAAGTGCGAGATATTCAGCATCTATTTACACCGGTTGAAGGAGAGCTTGCAGAGGACATGGATATTTTCCATCTAGTAGAAGCGCTTCATCCAACGCCCGCTTTAGGTGGAGTTCCACGTCAGAAAGCGCTCGAAATCATTCGTGAAGAAGAGCAAATGGACCGTGGTTACTATGCGGGTCCGATTGGCTGGGTGGATTCTGCGGGTAATGGAGAGTTTGCGGTGGCGATCCGTTCTGGACTGCTAACTGGCAATGATGCATATTTGTATGCTGGCGGGGGGATTGTAGCCGATTCTACGGCAACGGAAGAATACGCGGAAACATGGGTTAAATTCCGTCCTGTGCTACGCGCGCTCGGAGGCCGTTTACATGAATGATCACGAAATAGGATTAACGAGTTATGTGCTCCGCTTAACGGATGCTCTTATACGCCAAGGCGCGAAAAAGTCAGTAATTAGTCCAGGCTCCAGATCGACCCCACTTGCGTATGCGCTAACGAACTCTGAGGATATGCAGACCTATGTGCATACCGATGAGCGTTCGGCAGCTTTTTATGCGCTTGGATTAGTGAAGGCTACTGGGCAACCGGTTGTTTTACTATGTACATCAGGAACAGCCGCATCAAACTACCATCCTGCAGTTACAGAAGCTTTTTATGCAAGATTGCCGTTGATCGTCATCACAGCGGACCGTCCGCATGAATTACGTGAAGTCGGTGCTCCACAGGCAATTGATCAAATTCGGATGTTTGGAGAGCACGTCAAAGATAGCGTCGATTTCCCTGTACCAGAAAATCGAGAAGACATTTTACGATACATGGAACAACGTGTTGTTAGACTTCTTTCTGTTGCGAAAACTGCACCACAAGGACCTGTACACTTAAATGTACCGTTTCGGGAGCCATTACTGATTGATTTACAAGCAACTGCGCAAGTCAGTCGATTCCAGCAACAGTTGGTAGGGGAATTGACTGTAACGGGTGAAATGAAAACTGTACTTGAAGCGGCCATTACGCAATCGAAAAAAGGCATACTCGTTATAGGTGAGCAAACGACTACTCTAGATAAAGAACGTTTCTGGCAGTTTGCTAAAGCACTTCAGTGGCCCGTACTTTGCGATCCACTGTCTAATCTGCGCTCGCAAGTGCCTGCAGATTGTGACGATCTTTGTATTGATCAGTACGATGCCTTGCTGAAAAGTGAAGTGTTTACTGACAAGATGCGACCTGATTGCGTCATACGCTTTGGTCCGCAACCCATCTCTAAACCATTACTGTTATTTTTGAAGAAGACGTGTCCAGAAACCTATATAGTGATCGATGATTCACCGAATTATCGTGATCCGATTGGTTTAACTACGCATCATTTACAAGTGAGTGCAGAGAGTATTTGGCAGCAAGTACATGTACGAAACGAGCGAATAGAGTATACGAAACAATGGTCTGAAGCCAATCGAATTTCCTCAGATGTACTGAATGAAGATCAACATTTCAAGCAAGATGAAGGTCATTTCGTTCGTCAGTTCATTGCCAATTTACCAGATGGCTCAGATGTAGTCTGCAGTAGCAGTATGCCGATTCGTGACTTGGATACTCATTTCCAAAAGACGAAACGCGATATTTCGTTGTTTTGCAATAGAGGGACAAATGGGATCGACGGCGTAGTCTCGACTGCCCTTGGTATTCAGGAAGGTCGTCAACGAAAGACGTATTTATTGATTGGGGATTTAGCGTTTTTACATGATATCAACGGATTGATTATTTCCCGTTTACAGCAAACCGATTTGACAATTGTTGTAATTAATAACAACGGTGGCGGGATATTTTCCTATTTACCGCAAGCGTCTATTGAACACCATTATGAGCAATTATTCGGAACCCCAACAAATTTAACGTTCCATCACATAGCGGCGATGTACGAAGCGCAATATGATGCGGTAGATACGATACAAGCATTTGAACAGGCAATGCAAACAGATAAAATGACTAATCTTCGAATTATTGAAGTGGCAACAGTACGTGAAGACAATGTGGAAGCTCATCGCTCTGTGTGGCGGGAAATCGCGAAGAGGGTAGAACGGATTGAAGACTGAACTATTGACAATCAGAGGTATAGTTACGCATGTTGTACGATACGGTAATAAACAGTTGCCGACAATCGTCATGTTGCATGGTTTCACAGGCTCGACAGCCACTTGGCAGCAAACCATAGAAGTACTTGCAGCGAACTATCACGTCGTGGCAATCGATTTAATCGGTCACGGCAAAACAGAAGCGCCTGAAACGAGTACTCGCTACAAGATGGAAGAGCAGATAAAAGATTTATATGAAATCTTGCAGAAGCTTGAAATTAAGCAGCCCGTCTTGCTTGGCTATTCGATGGGTGGGCGTGTTGCGCTAGGCTATACTGCAACGTATCCAGAAAAAGTAGCGGGTCTTATACTTGAAAGCAGTTCGCCAGGTCTATATACAACAGAACAACAAATCGCCCGACGTACTGCTGATGCCAAGCTTGCAGATCAGATAGAACAACAAGGAATGGTAGAATTCGTCGACTTCTGGCAAGAGATTCCGTTGTTTCATTCGCAAAAGAAACTGTCTGAATCACAACAACAAGCAGTGCGTAGTGAACGCCTTAATCAACGGCCAACCGGTCTAGCAAACAGTTTACGTGGGATGGGCACGGGGAGTCAGCCATCATACTGGCAGACGCTTGAGCAACTTTCATTACCTGTATTATTGATTACCGGTAGTGAAGACGAGAAATTCGAAACGATTGCGCAAGAAATGTTGAAAAGGCTGCCAAATGCCCGGCATGAAACGATAAAAGATGCAGGGCATGCAATTCACGTGGAAAAACCCCAACAATTTGCTACAATGATAAAGAGCTTTCTGAAAACAATGTAAAACTCGAGGAGGAATTTATTATGACCCGTCAATGGGAAACGCTTCGTACATATGATGATATCAAGTACGAATTGTACAATGGTATCGCAAAAATCACGATCAATCGTCCGGAAGTGCGCAATGCATTCCGTCCAAAAACAGTAATGGAACTGATCGATGCATTTTCACGTGCAAGAGATGATCAACGAATTGGAGTGATCGTGTTAACTGGTGAGGGAGAGAAAGCTTTCTGTTCAGGAGGCGATCAATCGGTTCGTGGTCACGGTGGATATGTTGGAGACGACGAAATTCCACGTTTGAACGTTTTAGATCTTCAACGCTTGATTCGCGTTATTCCAAAGCCAGTTGTCGCAATGGTGGCGGGATATGCTATCGGTGGCGGTCATGTGTTACATGTAGTATGTGACTTGACGATTGCTGCAGACAATGCGCGTTTTGGACAAACAGGACCTACTGTCGGCTCGTTCGACGCAGGATACGGTTCAGGATATCTTGCACGCATTGTGGGCCATAAAAAAGCACGTGAAATCTGGTACCTATGCCGTCAATATGACGCGCAAGAAGCACTCGATATGGGCTTAGTCAACACAGTGGTTCCTTATGAACAACTAGAAGACGAAACCGTTCAATGGTGTGAAGAAATGCTAGGCAAGAGTCCAACTGCACTTCGCTTCTTGAAAGCGGCAATGAATGCAGATACAGACGGCTTGGCTGGACTTCAGCAATTGGCTGGAGACGCAACATTGCTTTATTACACAACGGATGAAGCGAAAGAAGGACGCGATGCGTTTAAAGAAAAACGCAAACCGGACTTCGATCAATTCCCACGTTTCCCTTAAATAAATGAAAGCTGCCTATAATGGGCAGCTTTTTCATTCTGTTTACTTTAATTGGAGGAGATAGCTATGATGATCCCAAATTGGCTTGCGCAACGGGCCAAATTGACACCTGAAGCGTCCGCTTTAGTTACCGAACGAGGACATTGGTCCTATCAGGAACTATATGAGCAATCCCTTGAAATCGCACAACAACTTCACCATCTCGGTGTTCAGTCAGAGAGTAGGGTGGCGCTGCTAAGCCACTCCAATGAACAAACGGTACTCTTCATCCATGCTTGCTGGTTATTAAGTGTGGAAGTGGTCTGTCTGAACAATCGGCTGACAAAACAAGAGTTACACTGGCAAGTCCGCGATTCCGAGGCAAAACTAGTGCTGATTGATGATCACATACAGATCCATCTGAATGTAGATGATATCGAGAGCTTATCTTATTCAGCAGTTCGAAGGTCCGAACGAAAAGAGTTTATCATGCTAGAACAGTGGACTGAAGATCAAACGCTATCAATTATGTATACTTCAGGCACTACAGGCGTACCTAAAGGAGTTCGACAGACAGCAGGCAATCATACGTCGAGCGCACTTGCTTCTGCGCTGAATCTTGGGTTGACCGACAACGATTCCTGGCTGTGCATGATGCCTTTATTCCACATCAGTGGACTTTCGATTGTTATTCGCGCAGTCATCTATGGAATGGAAATGCGCTTGTACGAAAAATTTGATGCAAAAGAAGCTGCTTCACAAATTGTTGCGGGAAATGTAACAGCTATTTCGGTCGTTGCCCTGACGTTGGATCAAATTGTCCGTGTGATGGAAGCGGATCATAACAAAGCGCATCCTCAATTCCGAACAATGCTCGTTGGTGGCGGACCGGTGCCACTCGATTATTTGGAGCGCGCGACGGCATGTGGACTACCGATCCTTCAGACGTATGGTATGACTGAAACCTGTTCGCAAACGACGACACTTGGAAAAGCAGATGCGGTACGAAAGGTAGGTTCAGCGGGTAAACCGTTATTTTTTAATCAAATTTCAATTAAAGATACCGTTCAACCAGGTGAAGTAGGAGAAGTGCTCATAAAAGGTCCTCACGTGACGCCAGGTTACATCGGAAGTCAAAGTACACGCAGTGTGTTGACTGAAGACGGTTGGCTTGCTACAGGGGATGCTGGCTATCTTGATGAAGAAGGCTATTTATTCATTGTAGATCGACGTGCTGATTTAATTATTTCAGGTGGGGAGAATGTGTATCCTGCCGAGATTGAAAATGTATTGCTAGCGCATCCCGCTATTAGGGAAGCTGGCGTATGTGGTAAAGAGGATCCGCAGTGGGGGCAAGTACCCGTCGCATTTCTCGTTGGCACAGCTAACACGGAAGAACTGGTAGATTTCTGTTCCCAACGCCTAGCACGTTATAAACTACCGAAAGAATTTCGCTTTGTGGAGAGACTGCCGCGTAATGCATCGAATAAACTCATGCGGTTCGAATTGAAAAAATGGTTATAAAAAAACAGTGGAGTATGCATCCACTGTTAGTTACCTAATGCTTTTTTTAGTACGTTCAGATTCTGTTCCATGAGAGTAAAGTACGTTTCTTCCTTCTGGATATCTTCTTCAGTAAGGACACTCAAATTATGCAAAGTAAGGGCTTCGGCATCCAGTTCTTTTTTGATGACTTCAGCTAATTTCGAGCTGACGTTTTGTTCAAATAAAATATACTGGATGTCTTGTTCTTTTGCCTCTTTTACAAGAGAGGCTAGTTCTTTTTGTGAAGGTTCATTCTGAGAATCAAGACCAGATACAGCAAGTTGCTGTAACCCATAAGCGTCTGCCAAGTAGCCGAATGCTGCATGAGATACGAAGAATGTTTTGTTTGGCGCTGCATCTGCCATCGTTTTAAATTCGCGATCCAATTCTTCTAGTTCATCATATAAAACGTCAAAATTTTTCTTGAATGATTCTGCATGTTCAGGCAATTCATCAGATAACTCTTGCGTAATTTTTTCCGCGAGCTTCGTGCTGAGATAAGGAGATATCCAAACGTGTGGATCCACCGTGTCTTCATGTCCATGTTCATCATGCGCTTCTCCGTGTTCATGGGAATGTCCCTCTTCCAACTCTTCGAAATCAATATAATCAGCGATTGGAACAAAGCGAACCTCTTCGTTCTGCAATGTTTTCTCTGTTTTTTGCACAAAACCCTCAAGTCCAAGCCCGACATAAAAGAATAAATCCCCTTTTGCTAAGGTCATCATATCTTTCTGCGTAGGTTCAAACACGTGCTCATCTGTTCCAGGCGGATAGATGGATCTCACGTCAACGTACTCTCCACCAATCCGTTCAGTGAAGTATTGTAATGGGTAAACAGTAGTGTAAACGAGTAATTGTTCGGATGACGTATCATCCGGTTCAGTAGTTGTACTATTGTTACAACCACTTAATACTAGCAGCAAAGCGGTTGCCAGCAGTAGTAAACGATTTTTCATTCAAAAAGCCTCCGTGATGTAATCGGAATGATTACTATTTAGATTGTTTTCTCATCATACAAGATATGATGTATGTTTGCAACCTAGTCCAGATTATTTAGTCTCTGATTTTTTTGGAGGGACCGGATCAAATCCGCCTTTATGAAATGGGTGACATTTTAAAATCCTCATTACCGCAAGCCAACTCCCTTTTAGCGCTCCGTGCGTCTCCATTGCTTCCACCGCGTAATGTGAACACGTTGGATGAAATCGGCAAGAGGGCGGTGATAAGGGGGAAATAAACTTCTGATAGAATCGGATTAGTTGTATACATGCTTTCTTCAGTATCTCCATCACCTTCTGACGTAATAAGGTTTAGTTTACCTATATATGTGGTAAATTAAAAGAGAGAAGCATAAAACGATTAGAGGAGTGTTTTTTTATGTCTAAGGAATTAATTCAAGAACTAAACAAACAAGTATCTACGTGGTCGGTGTTGTATGCAAAACTTCATAATTACCACTGGTATGTAAAAGGAAGTCATTTCTTCACATTGCATGCTAAATTTGAGGAATTATATAATGAAGCAACAGCGCATATGGACGAAATTGCGGAACGCGTACTGACGTTGGGCGGTGAACCAACTGCAACATTATCGCAGCATTTATCCGAATCTGTGATCGACGAAGCAAAAGGCACAGAAAAAGCAAATGACATGGTGCAAACGCTAGTAGATGATTTTGACAAAGTAATGAAATCATTGAAAAAGGGCATGGAACTTGCAGCGAAGGATTCAGATGATATGACGGAAGATATGTTAAATGCGGTTTATCAGAGCGTGGAGAAGCATCAGTGGATGTTAAATGCATTTCTCGGTGAAACAAACGAGTAAAACCTTCAATTATAAAAATAGTAGCCGATAGCAAGAAGTGAATACCGGGAAGGGGTTGAACGATATGGATATCAATTCGATTATGTCCGGCCAGTTGAGAAGCTTGCAATCAACCGTTCAAATGAGCATCATGAACAAGGCTCTTTCAATGGAGACTTCTGCTATGAATGATATGCTGAACGGCCTTGAAAACCAATCTGTAACGCATCCAACAAAGGGCGTTTCTATTGATATCAAGGCTTGAATGAAGAACACACATCTTGGATAAGTAGAGATGTGTGTTTTTTTATGGAAGTTGGCAGAAATGCTGTAGAATATAAATATAATAAAACATAGTAGGAGGTATAGTGAAGATGGCTCAAGGACAGTATTTACGTAATTTAATTATTGAAACCCCTTCTAAACCAGGGAATCTTGGTAAGGTAACTATGGCAATTGGTCAACTAAATGGAGACATAGGTGACATCCAAACGATTAAAGTAGGAACGCTTTCTACGATAAGAGAAATCGCGTTGCAATGTAATGATGAAGCGCATTTGGCTGAAATCGTTGTGGCGATTGAAAACTTGAAACAAGGTATTAAAGTTCAAGCGATTACAGATGATGTATTGCAAATGCATGAAGGTGGAAAAATTCATATGAAAGCCACTCATGAAATCCGTTCTCTGGCAGATTTACGGAGAGTGTATACACCAGGTGTGGCAAGTGTTTGCAAAACGATCCAAGAAGATCCGGAACAGGCAAATTATTTCACAGGTATTTCAAATACTGTGGCAATTGTGACAGATGGTACGGCTATTTTAGGGCTTGGAGATATTGGTCCTGTAGCGGGTATGCCGGTTATGGAAGGAAAAGCTGTCTTGTTTGATCAATTCGTCGGTATTAGTGGGATCCCCATTTTACTTGATACAAGCAATCCCGATGAAGTCGTAGAAACGATCAAACATATTCATCAAGGATTTGGTGCGATTTTACTGGAAGATATCGGTTCCCCGCATTGCTTTGAAATCGAAGATCGTTTAAAAAAAGAATTGCCTATTCCTGTTATGCATGATGATCAGCACGGTACAGCAGTCGTAGCATTGGCAGCAGCACTTACAGCATGCAAACATGTTGAAGTGGATCTGGCTAATGCTTCAGTTGGACAAATTGGTTTAGGCGCAGCTGGCTTAGCAATCAGTCGTATGTTTATGGCATATGGTGTAGAGGAAATGAAGGGGACAGATCCTAATCCCCATGCGAAAGAGATGTTAGCGAAACACGGTGGAACCGTCGTTGAAACAATGGAAGAAATCATGGAGACATGCGATGTAGTCATTGCGACAACCGGTGTTGCTAATCTCATCAAGCCAGAAATGGTTCGTAAAGGTCAAATCATTTTGGCTTTATCGAACCCCAACGCAGAAATCACTCCGGAAACCGCTTTAGAAGCAGGCGCAGCCTATGCAGCAGATGGTCGTCTAGTCAATAACGTCCTAGGCTTTCCGGGCATCTTTCGTGGCGCATTAAATGCAAATGCGAAAGCTATTACGTACCCCATGCTGATCGCTGCAGCTTTGGCCATTGTCGATAGCACAAAGCGCGACGATTTAGTACCACACCCATTAGATCCCAATGTACACATTAACGTAGCGTTGGCAGTTGAAAAAGTAGTGTATGAAGAACAGGATCAAGAGATTTAATTTGAAGGTGGCTGGGACAAAGCCTCAAAAGGTATGAAGGAGAAGACACCTTCATACCTTTTCTAATTCACTGACACTTATTTAGTAAGTTTAATTCGTTAGTAATCAAGAGTGTACGAAGCGGAAAAAGGCCAACTCAAGCGTGCCTTTTGTAGCGTAGGGGAACGGACTGTTTTTTTAGTTATATCTTAGCCTCAATTTTGCTGTAGAATAATTTTTTCTTTACGAGGCATCCTACGTAAAAAAGAAAGTAGGATGATTATGATAGAAGAAAAATATCCGATGTATATATCACTTAATAACAAATTAGTACTCACAGATCCTCATTCTTCGACATGGGAATACAAAGTAGAAGTAACAAGAGAAGTATATCCAATATTCGAAAAATTATTTTCCCAAATGGAACAACTGGAATTCCAAAACTTTCTCCGCTCACATGTACCGTATGCGCAATATCACTATGATCAAGACAATGACAAATTGGATGTACGATTGAAAAAGATCTTTGCTTTGATTCATGAATTTACTGACGATGAGTCTAAACGTTTTATCGAGAAACTGCCGCTATTTCGTTGATTCTCCGCTCACCTTTCCGCTACACTAAGGGAAAGGACGTGATCCATATTGCTGAAATTTGAAGATTTACAGGGAGCCCATGTTGAGCTGACTTTTGGACCTAACCCACATCATATTGAATCCCGCCATGTGCTCGTTATGATTAAGCACGGCGCTCGTTGGTTATTGACCAAACATAAAATACGTGGAATCGAGTTTCCCGGTGGAAAAGCAGAACCAGGAGAGACAATTGAACAAGCGGCTATTCGTGAAACGATGGAAGAAACAGGAGTCACTATAGAAAATATTCATTCATTTGCTGAATATGTCGTCTTTACTGAACCACCTTTTTGTAAGGCCGTTTTCACAGGAGATATAACACATGTAGAAAAAGACTTTACATTAATGGAAACAGAAGGTGCCTTATGGATGACAGACGCTGAACTAGATGCTTGTACAGAGCTCAGCTTTCACATGAAAGACCGCGGAATGGGTGAACTTAGGAAGTGGGTGGAAGCGAATGATAGAACAAACTGATGGCAAAATCATACGAAGGAAAGACTATCCCTCTCCAAACCCCCATGTGAGATTGGAAGAAATCACGTACAGTTCTGACGGCTTGCTTGTAAAAGGACTTCTGGCAACACCAAAAGCAAAAGGACGGTATGATGGATTGCTTTATTTACGTGGCGGCATCCAACATGTAGGGATGGTTAGACCAGCGCGTATTGCACAATTTGCATCGCATGGACTGGTAGTATTCGCTCCTTATTATCGTGGCAATCGTGGCGGTGAAGGAAAGGATGAATTTGCTGGAGAGGATCGCAATGACGCAGTGACGGGAGTGGAAGTACTTAAACAGCAAAGTGCAGTCAATTCAGATCGCATTCATCTATTCTCTTTTTCCAGAGGCGGTATCATGGCATTATGGACAGCTATAATGCGCGATGATTTAACTTCTATGGTGACTTGGGCGGGAGTTTCCGACGTGGTCTTCACATACAAAGAGCGACAAGATATGCGGCGTATGATGAAACGTGTCATCGGTGGCACACCGAATAATCAACCGGATGCGTATCGTGAAAGAACGGCACTATTCCAGATAGAAAATATCGATATTCCGACACTGATTATCCACGGGACTCTTGACACGAATGTGTCTTTCCAACAGGCATTATTGTTGGAGAACGCACTACGTGATGCGGATAAAGAGTTTGAAACTTGGTACTTGGAAGGCTATACGCATTATATTCCTCCTGAAATGAATCGACAGCTTGTGAAAGAAGCAGTGAATTGGATGAAGCGGCAAGAATGAACATTGGCTTGCTGTTAAGTGATAACCATATTGACGCAAAAAGAGGCTGACCAGATTGGTCAGCCTCTTTCGTATGACATTATTTAATGACAGGTGGTCCGCCTTTGACCGCGATGTCTTCAGAAACATGAGAAAACTTCTTGAAGTTCTCACGGAAAGCATCAGCCAAACGGTTTGCTTCTTTATCGTATTCTTGTGGATCTTCCCAAGCATCACGAGGGTGGAGAACATCGCTTGGCACACCTTCGATTTCAAGAGGCATATTTAATCCAAAGATTTCGTTCTTCTTTGTTTCGATATTATCCAACTTACCAGCGATTGCTGCGCGTACCATCGTACGTGTATAGCCTAAGTTCATACGTGAACCTACACCATAGATTCCGCCAGTCCATCCTGTATTCACGAGGAATACTTTTGAACCATGCTCATCTATTTTCTTTCCAAGCATCTCTGCATACGTTGCGGCAGGGAGTGGAAGGAACGGTGAACCGAAGCAAGTAGAGAATGTTGGTTCAGGAGCAGTGATTCCACGCTCAGTTCCAGCAAGTTTGGAAGTGAAACCGCTCAAGAAGTGGTACATTGCCTGTTCTTTTGTAAGAATAGAAATCGGAGGCAATACGCCAGAAGCATCAGCTGTAAGGAAGATGATGTTCTTCGGATGACCAGCAACAGATGGTGTCACGATATTATCAATGTTTTCGATTGGATATGCAGCACGTGTGTTTTCTGTTAATGATTTATCATCATAATCAGGAATGCGTGTTTCTTCATCTAGTACTACGTTTTCTAAAACAGCACCGAAACGAATTGCTCCGAAAATTTCAGGTTCTTTTTCAGCAGAAAGGTTAATACATTTTGCGTAACATCCACCTTCAATGTTAAACACGCCATTATCAGACCAGCCGTGCTCATCGTCACCAATAAGTTTACGGTCAGCATCTGCCGAAAGCGTAGTTTTACCTGTTCCAGAAAGACCAAAGAATAAAGCAACATCGCCTTCTTCTCCAACGTTTGCTGAACAGTGCATGGATAGGATATCTTGCTCAGGAAGTAAGTAGTTCATAACAGAGAAAATAGATTTCTTCATTTCCCCAGCATATTCTGTTCCACCAATTAAAACAATTCGCTTTTCAAGCGATAAAATGATGAACGTTTCAGAGTTTGTGCCATCCACTTTTGGATCTGCTTTAAATGAAGGGGCTGCCAAAATGGTGAATTGCGATTCATGTGCTTTCAATTCTTCTTCAGTTGGACGGATGAAAAGTTGGTGAACGAACTGATTTTGCCAAGCTAATTCATTAATAACCTGGATAGACAATTGAGAGTCTTTATCTGCTCCTGCAAATCCTTTAAAAACAAACAGTTCGTCTTTTTTCTTCAAATGTTCGATGACTTTCGTGTATAATGAATCAAAGATCTCTTCTGAAATCGGACTGTTCGTGCTACCCCAATCTACTTTATCCTTAGACACTGCATCTTCAACGATGAATTTGTCCTTAGGTGAGCGTCCTGTATATTTACCTGTACGTGCAGTGATCGCACCGTCAGCAGAAAGTTTAGCTTCGCCTCTTGCAACTGCTTTTTCCGTTAGTTCTGCCACAGACGCTTGGATCGTCACGTTGCTTCCACTAAGAAGACTTTTTAAACTATCATCAATTTTTGCAGATATCATGTTTACATACCGTCCTTTGCGTAGTCGATTTATTTTTATCTTACCTGGAATATCCTAATTCGTAAATAGTATAACACATTAAGAATATTAATCTATACTAATTAAAAACTCAAGTGATTTGAAAGAAATAATTTGACAAAATCCAAACTTTTTAATACGATGTGACATGAACGGATACTCTTATCCCGAGTTGGTGGAGGGTACAGGCCCTGTGAAACCCGGCAACCTGCAATAGATGTGAGTCTAACGCGAAGGTGCCAAACCTGAAGCAAGGTTTAATTCCTTGGACGATAAGAGTGAAAGGTGCTGCGCGTGAAATTTTGCCTTTTACTCATTTATTAAATATGAGTGGAGGGCTTTTTATATTGTCTAGCCCTGAATCCTTATGGTATATGCTTGACGTCTAGGCGTGGAACTTTACCAGGGACTTATGAGAGTACCGTATCATGATGCTTAATATAGGGGGAAACAACATGACAAACCGTCGACTGTTTACATCAGAATCAGTTACAGAAGGCCATCCTGACAAGATGTGCGACCAAATTTCAGACGCAATTTTAGATGCGATCTTAGTGGAAGATCCAAATGCGCGTGTGGCATGTGAAACGAGTATAACGACTGGACTCGTATTGGTAATGGGAGAAATCACTACGACAACGTATGTGGATATTCCAAAAGTCGTTCGCGACACTGTTAAGGAAATTGGGTATGTTCGTGCGAAATACGGCTTCGATTACGAAACGTCCGCTGTACTTACGTCCATTGATGAGCAATCTCCTGAAATCGCTGCAAGTGTCAATGTGGCACTCGAAGCACGCGAAGGCTCTATGTCTGATGAAGAATTAGACGCAATCGGTGCAGGTGACCAAGGCCTGATGTTTGGATATGCATGTAATGAAACGCCAGAATTAATGCCTTTGCCAATCAGCCTATCTCATAGATTGGCACAACGCCTGGCACAAGCTCGTAAAGAAGAACTTATATCCTATTTACGTCCTGACGGTAAAACACAAGTAACGGTAGAATATGATGAAGATAATAATCCCGTGCGAATTGACACAATCGTTATTTCCACACAACATCACCCTGAAGCAACACTCGAGCAAATCGAGCAGGATATAAAGAACGTGGTGATTGATGCAGTTGTTCCAAAAAACTTATTGGACGAGCACACTAAATACTTCATAAATCCTACTGGCAGCTTTGTTGTTGGTGGTCCTCAGGGGGACTCTGGATTGACTGGACGTAAAATCATCGTCGATACGTATGGGGGATATGCCCGTCATGGTGGCGGTGCATTCTCGGGGAAAGATGCTACGAAAGTGGATCGTTCGGCTTCTTATGCGGCACGTTATGTGGCAAAGAACATCGTTGCAGCTGGACTGGCTGAGCACTGTGAAGTTCAGTTGGCATATGCTATTGGAGTAGCGAGCCCAGTTTCTATCTCGATCAATACATTTGATACCGGTACACTATCGGAGACTCAATTAGTGGAGTTCGTACGTGAATTATTTGACCTTCGACCGGCAGGGATTATTAAAATGCTCGATCTGCGTCGTCCAATCTACAAACAAACGGCAGCATACGGTCACTTTGGACGCACTGATATTGAATTGCCATGGGAGCAGACAGATAAAGTGGAAGCGTTGAAAGATCTTGCAAGTACAGTACGTGTGAAGCAATAAAGTAATGAGTGCAGAAAGAGGAGTCATTTCCTATTTCTGCACTTTTTATTTATTTGCTAGCGAAATATGAAAAGGAATCAGTTTACTTCCTCTTCTTGTCAGGAGAAGAGCTATCATTTTGAATGATTTCTTCTTTAATTTCTTCTTTTACTTTTTCAATTTTATCCATTTCTTCTTGATACATTTCTTCCGCTTCTGTCGTGCCGAGAATAAAGGGTTCTTCATTAAAGTCAATTCGTTTGCCATATCGTAGAAGCTCATAAATAATCATCCCGTTATTCGGTTTTCCATTTACGGTTTTCATCGGAATGGAGTCAAATAAAACGAAATAGAAGGCGTAGAATATAAAACGGCTCCAAAATGTTTTGGACTCCTCAAAAAAATCATTTGCAATGAGTGCATTTATTGTGAGCGCCACGACGACGTTAATTAAAATTGGCCCAGCATATATGCATATATAAGCAAAATTACTTTGTCTCTTGACTGAATCAAATGTAAACCAGCTATTTATATGATAATATTTCCGTATATCAAATACACCGAATTTAAAGAGTCTGGGTCCAGACCCAATGGTCAATCTGGCATTATTTACACCAAAAAGACCACTAATTATAAAATAGCCAGCCTCCCTTATAAATGTAACGACAGGTAAAATGATGAAACATGAAATTATCAAGCTAAGGAGATCTGCTAAACCAAACATTAAAGTCGACTCCTTCTATAAATTCTTCTTTGTGTAATAATTCGATAGCTTTAATTGTAAAGTACCCACTTCACTCAAAACAAATCGTTTTACTATTATTATTTTCTAAACATATTACAAGAAGTCATGTTTAATTTAAGTAAGAATGGGAAGTTATGAAGTATTAACGGAATACATGTAGTATTTTGAGGAGGAATGGAATATGGCGAAAATAGCTGTAGAAGTACCATTTGACGACGTGAAAAAAGCACTAGAGGAAAAAGGACATGAAGTGACGATGTTCGCAAGTGATGAACAGCTGAGCGGTTATGACATGGGCGTAATCCGTGCCTTGAGCGACGTCAACATCGACCAATTCGATTTTCCTGTGGTGAGCATTGAAGGCAATTCGGTACAAGACATCGTAGACGATGTGGAAAAAAGATTACATCGCTAATAATTGCATACGTTTTATTGAGAACTGAAGAGCAAGCCTATAAAGGAGGCTCTTCAGTTTTTCTGTTGACCAGGCAAATGAAATGAATAAATCATAGGTGCATACCTACTAATGACCATGTGATCGCTAAACGTAAATGAAAAGAAGACATGCCATATTTAGCATGTCTTCTTTCTCATTACATTTGAATGTCAGTTTGACCGAACGCTTCATATTCCTGCATTAATAATTGAAGCGGTAATTCGTACAGTTGCTTCCCATCAATTTTAAATACCCCATTTGAAACGAGCTCTTCAATCATTTTGTCTCGCTTTGATTCACTTACTTTTTTGTTTGTTTTCATCGTGCATTTCCTCCTTGATTCCCCCTCTAAATATAGCCGTTATGGTCTCGAATTAAACCGTATAAACCATAGTTGGAACTTTCGGACTGCTCTACTAAATGTATTTATTATTTTGGCAATGTAATAGGGACTTATGCTTTATAGTACACTTTTAATAACTTGATAGTGGAATGGCAAAAATGAAAAGTGAATAGTCCTATTCATAACGACTTTTTTATAACCAATGATGCTTAGGGGTACCATTATGAGGTAAGAATAGATATAATCTAGTTCGTGCATTAAATTGTTATTTACCAGAGGAGGTCGCTATGTTTTTCATTGAAGCAAAACGAGTGACGGTAGTTATTTTTGGATCGCTACTTATGGCTCTATCATTAAATTTCTTTCTCATCAATGCAAACGTCTATGCGAGTGGATTTGCGGGTGCAGCACAGTTAGTATCAAGTGTTCTAAAAGACCACTTAGGCATGACAATTAGTACAGGTGTTTTATTATTACTGTTCAACATACCGGTCTTTATTCTGGGTTGGTTTAAAGTAGGAAAAGGTTTCACTATTTATAGTATATTATCCGTTGCGTTCACTACACTATTCCTTGGATTATTGCCACTGCGTTCTATGTCAGAAGACATTATGCTAAATGCGGTATTTGGTGGGGTACTGGCAGGTGTTGGTGTAGGAATATCCTTGAAGCTAGGTGCATCTACTGGCGGAATGGACATCGTTGCGATGATTCTTTCTCGCATGCAAGATAAACCAATCGGTGTATACTTTCTAGTGTTAAACGGTATTCTTATCGTATTCGCTGGTATCCTATATGAACCGGAAAACGCACTTTACACAATGGTTGCGTTATACGTTACTACGTCAGTGATTGACATGATTCATACACGACATGAAAAAGTAACTGCGATGATTATCACGCACAAAGCAGACGATCTTCAACAAGCAATCCATCGTCAAATGGTGCGTGGAATTACTATACTGCCCGCTAAAGGTGCTTACTCTAAAGAAGATAAGAACATGCTGTATGTCGTAATCACAAGATATGAACTATATGACTTGGAACGGATTATCAATGAGACGGATCCGCAAGCATTTACCAATATCGTACAAACAGTAGGTATTTTCGGTTTCTTTAGAAAGGAAAATGAGAAACTGGCTTAGAATAGAAAATCGATCGTGTATTTTCACATGAAGACAAACTCCGTTAAAAGAGTTTGTCTTCATTTTTATATACGAAGTCTCACTGTAAACAAATTCATTGTGTAATTCCACTCGATCATCATGTAGTTTTTTGGAGAACGTCAACAGTAACGATTTGTTGAATTCTTATGAAAACATTGGAATGTACAGAGAGTTTGTATATACTTGAGTGTGACTTATACTATTTAAGTCACCATGAACGTACACCATAACCGCCATCGTGCGTAGTAAAGTTGGTATTATAGTATATGAAAACATCTATATGGCTAAGAGAGATTCGTCGTCGGGCAAATAGTTGGTTCATCATTACAATGCTTGGTGCACTCGTCATAATTATGCCGGTCGCCTACGTTGTACTGAGTTTCTTCCAGCCGACAGGCGAAAACTGGGAACATATTAAAGAATTTTTGCTTGCTGACTATGTAAAAGGGTCAGTGATTTTAGTTGGGTCTGTCGGGTTCCTTTCAACGACCATCGGATTAGTACTGGCCTGGATTGTCGCGGCCTATGAATTTCCATTACGGAAACAGTTTAAATGGCTGTTGATTATACCTTTGGCTATACCGCCTTATATAGCGGCTTATACATACAGTACAATGACAAGCTATACCGGCGTCATTCAATCGTTGTTCCGTAATTATTTTGATTATCAATTCACACCGGGCACGATCGAGATCATGTCATTGCGTGGAGCGGTTTTTGTGCTCACATTATTCCTTTATCCGTATGTGTATATGATTGCGCTCAATTATTTTGAAAAACAAAGCGCATCGTATATTGAGAGTGCTAAAACTCTTGGATTGAATGGTTTCCAAATGTTCTTCCGTTTAGGATTACCTATTGCACGACCTGCCATCATCGCAGGATCGATGCTCGTCATCTTTGAAGTGTTAAGTGATTATGGCGTAGCCAGTTTCTTTGGCGTACGTACGATTTCCACGGCGATTTTCCAAACGTGGTTCGGGATGTATGATATCAATGCGGCTATGCGTTTAGCTGCTTGGTTGCTCGTCATTATATTAGGGATTTTCATGCTCGAACGCTTTTTACGAAAAGGTAGGAAGTACGATACGAACGTGACACAAAGCAGACCACTCGCACGTAAAAAATTACGTGGATGGACTGCTTGGCTAGCATTCCTTTCTTGTTCTATTGTATTTTTCAGTGCCTTTTTAATTCCTTTTGTTCAACTGATCTATTGGTCACTAAAAACATATGAAAAAGTATGGCGCGCAGACTTCATCACCTTAATAACCAATAGTTTAGTGGCCGCTCTCATCGGTGCATTGATTATAAGCTTCTTTGCGATTTTGGCTGCCCGTACGATTAACTTGTATCCATCCGCTTCGTCAAATTTACTTGCGCGTATTATGACGTCCGGTTATGCGGTACCAGGAGCAGTCGTTGCAATTGGGGTACTTGCTTTATTTATTACGCTAGATGAGAAACTGGCATTTATTTATCCGAAACTGTTAGGTGTAGAATCGGGCTCACTCGTATTAAGTATGTCGATCGCTATGCTGATCACAGGATACGTTATTCGGTTTATGGCGCAAGGATTCAACTCGGTTGAGTCAGGTTATACAAAAGTACCACCATCTTATCGTGAAGCTTCTTTCTTACTAGGACGAAGTATGACATACACATTTTGGAAAGTAGAGTTTCCATTATTACGCGGTTCGATCTTAATTGGATTTGCGTTGGCATTCCTCGAAATTATGAAGGAACTACCGCTGACCTTACTGTTGAGACCATTTAACTTTGATACGCTCGCGACTCGGACATATCAATATGCAATTGATGAAAGAATATATGAAGCTGCACCATCCTCTCTGTTATTAATTTGTCTAAGCATCTTGTCGGTGATTATAATTTTAAGATTTGAGGAGAAGTGAGAACAATGTTCGTAGACATTCAAAACTTATCATTTCAATATTCAAAAAAACAGCAGCCTGTCATTGATCGCTTTTCTTTTACGATTAAAAAAGGGGAAATCGTAGGGATTGTAGGTGCGAGTGGTAGTGGAAAAAGTACTTTGCTACGATTGCTTGCAGGTTTGGAAGATCCTACGGCAGGCAGTATCGAACTTGACGGCAGATTGATTGTAGGAGATAACACGTATATCGAGGCAGAGAAGCGCGGTGTGGGTATGGTGTTTCAAAACTATGCACTATTTCCGCATTTGACAGTCAGCGAAAACATTTGCTTTGGCTTGCACAAGATGAAGCGTCCTGAGAAAAAGAAGCGTTTGAATGAAATGTTGGAACTTGTTCAATTGCAAGAGTTTGCCAAACGTTATCCACATGAACTTAGCGGGGGACAACAGCAACGTGTGGCATTGGCAAGGGCTTTGGCGCCTTCACCTTCCATCCTGTTGATGGATGAGCCGTTTAGTAATCTAGATACGAATTTGAAGTCATTGATTCGAATGGAAGTTCGAGATATCTTACAAAAGGCAAATAGTACATGTCTGTTTGTATCACATGATCAAGCTGATGTGGACGCGATTTGTGATCGAATCATTTATATTGATTGTGCAACGTATATTGGTTCAGACAAAGAATCAATACCTGTTTAACGTTGTCCTAGAGAGTATCGGATATATTTCCGACACTCTCTTTTTATTTATAGAAATAAAAGAAAATGAATACTAGACTTCTACTTGATATTGTATTACAATTTCTTTAGTACTGAAAATGATTCTCATTACCGTTTGGAGATATGCAACGTATATGAGAAAACAAGGAGAGAAATCAATGTGAAGAAGTTTTTATGGGTATTCGCCCTATTGATGCTGGCGGCAGTTTTAAGCGCTTGTAACTCAAGTTCCGATAAAGAGGAACAAAAGGACGAATCAGTAAAAGAAGAAACTCCCGCTGAAGATACAACTGATGCAACAGAAGATGAGAAGACTGGTGGAGAAGTAAACGTCTATACGGCTAGACACTATGACGTGGATACAGTTCTTTATGAAGACTTCACGGAGAAGACTGGCATTAAAGTAAATGTGATTGAAGCGAAAGCACCAGAATTAATAGAGCGTCTTAAACGTGAAGGACAAAATTCACCTGCTGATTTATTTATTACGGTGGATGGCGGGATCTTGAACACAGCGAAAGAAGAAGGTCTTTTGCAGTCAATTGAATCTGAAGAAATTGATAAGGCAGTGCCAGCAGAGCTTCGGGACACAGACAACGAATGGATCGGATTATCTACTCGTGCGCGTGTGATTGTCTATTCAAAAGATCGCGTGAAGCCGGAAGAATTATCAACTTATGAAGACCTTGCAACAGACAAATGGAAAGATAAATTACTTGTTCGTTCATCTGATAGCTTGTATAACCAATCATTGATGGCATCATTGATTGCAATTGACGGTGAAGACAAAGCGAAAGAATGGGCTCAAGGTATCGTGAATAACTTGGCGCGCGAACCTGAAGGTGGAGACCGCGACCAAGCCCGTGCAATCGTCGCAGGTGTTGGTGATGTTGCGATTATGAATAGTTACTATGTAGGTCACATGTCTGTTTCTGACGAAGCAGAAGATGTGAAAGTGTTCGACCAGATTGGTGTGTTTTTCCCGAACCAGGAAACTACAGGAACACATATTAATATCAGTGGTGCTGGCTTGATTAAACATAGTAAAAACAAAGAAAATGCAGTGAAATTGATTGAGTACTTAACGACTGTGGAAGCTCAAGAACAATTCACGGCAGAAAACTTTGAGTTCCCAGTTAATAAAGAAGCGAAATTACCAGATGTGATGGCTGAATGGGGTACATTCAAACCACAGGAAGTGGACTTCGCAGATTACGGTAAGTATAATCCGAAAGCTGTAGAATTAATGAATGAAGTAGGCTGGAAATAAGTTCAACAAAGAGCAGCTCTCGGGCTGCTTTTTTGTTTCTGTAAAAACCCTAACTACTAATTTTATAAATGGATGAAACATTTTGGGTCTATCATAAGTCATAGGAAGAGTGAAAACTTTTAACTGACCAGAACAGTTCAAGCACAACTCTTCTCCTTTATAAGAACGGTCCAAATGAAATGACATCCATATGTATAGTAGTGAGTATGATATATAAGCAATAATACTCGAAATATGTGCCGACATTCAGCCGGTACTAAAAGAAGCACCCGCTAGTAACGGGTGCTCCAATTAATTCTCCTCTTGCAATGCTTTATATAATTGACCTTTACGTGCATAATCATTGACAATTCTTGTCATATCTGCGCGATCTTCATCATTCAACTCACGAACGACACGAGCTGGAGAACCGATGGCTAATGTGTTAGGCGGAATTTTCTTGCCTGGAGTTACCAAGCTGCCAGCACCGATGAATGCCCCTTCACCAACCTCAGCCCCATCGAGAACAGTAGCGCCCATTCCGACAAGTGCACCGGTTTTAATTGTGCAACTATGGAGCATGACTTTGTGACCGATCGTCACGTTATCTTCAAGAATTAATGGGTACTTTGGGCTTTGATGTAGACAGCAGAAATCCTGTATATTTACTTTTCGTCCTATAATAGTAGGAGATACATCGCCGCGTATAACGGTATTGAACCATATAGACGATTCAGGACCTATAGTTACATCTCCTGAAATCGTTACATAGTCCGCAATATAGACGGAAGGGTCAATCTCAGGCAATTTACCTTCGTATGGATAAATCAATCAAATCTCCTCATTTCTAAATAATCATGTATAATTTATCGTAACAAACATTTAGTATTTGTGAAACATAAGAATGAAACGGATAGAATAAGCTAGTCAAATAAGGAGTGGTAACTTTGTGGAAGTGGGAAGCAGAAGGTAAGGCAAAAGGCGTTATCGTTCTTGTACATAACGCATATGAACATCATAGAAGATATGTATGGCTCATACAAAAATTTCGAAGCGACGGCTTTCATGTCGTAGCAGGAGATTTACCTGGTCACGGCAAAGAAAATATTGAAGTGCATGCAGAGGCATTTAGAGATTACCGGAGATTTATCAAAAAAATGATTCGTAGCGGCTTAGATGATAATTTGCCTGTGTTTTTATTTGGACATGGATTGGGTGCTACGTTCTTACTTCGTTTATTACAGATGGAACGAATTGATTGTGCAGGAGTCATTTGCACATCGCCTTGGCTACATCTGGAACATCATCCGCCAATCCGAGCGAAAATGTTTACAAAATGGTCTCAAACAATGACATTGGATCATGAAATCACGCCTGAACTGCTATCGCGCAATCCTGAATTCTTGGAGCAATATGCGGAAGATCCAATGTATGTATCCATTGTGACGGGCGGCTGGTACCGCGAGTTACAGACGCTTATGAAATCAGTTATGCAACCTGATCTAATTATCCAGGACGTACCATTATTGCTGCATACGGGGGAAGCGGATCAAATCACCAATACCGATTACACACGCAAGTGGGCATTCGCACAAAATCTATCTGAACTGCAATTGAAACGATGGAAAGATGTTGAGCACGATGTCATCCAAGCACCTGAGCAAGAAGGGATCTACTTATATACATTATCCTTCATCCATAATGTACTGCACTCGCTGGGATATATTATCGAATGAAATAAGGTCGTGAACATATGAGAGAACGTCTGTACATAGGTGTGGCTGGGGCTTTTGGAGCGAGCACAAGGTTGCTGATCGGTCACCTGTTGATCGTCAGTGCTTCTTTTCCTGTCGCTACATTCTTAGTGAATATGATGGGTACGTTTATACTTTGCTACATAGTGGAACGTGCCCGTCTATTGGGAAATCTTAGCTCTCTTGCAGTGACAGTTATCACTTCAGGATTCCTTGGTGCATTTACGACGTTTTCAGCGGTAAGTGTAGAAACAGTCGAATTGCTAAGTGATGGATTTTTTGGACTTGCTGTTGCCTACGTCTTTAGTAGTTTAGTAGGTGGACTAGCTATGGCGGCCTTTGGCTTTTCTTTGGCTAGGAGGTTAACGGTATGATCTGGCATTTCATAGCAGTTGGCTGTGGCGGATTTATAGGGGCGTTATTGCGTTTTGAGCTAACTTCCAAGCTCAATCAAAAACGTATGCCATTTGGAACGCTACTTGTTAATTCAATTGGAAGCTTCTTCATTGGCTGGATTATTGGTTCAAATCTTTCACTCAGTTGGACGTTGTTCTTTGCAACGGGTGTGGCTGGCGCTTTAACGACCTATTCTACGTTAATGAAAGAGATTTGGACGTTCTGGGCTGGAGGTCAAATGCTCAAAGCTATTTATTATACACTTGTAACGTTCATAGTGGGGATAGGCTTGGCCTATTTAGGTTTTAGCTTATAGAAAAGAGGTTCTGATGAGTAAGAAAACGACATCCAAAGAGAAACAAAATAAACGCAAGAAAATGATTACATCATTCTTGATTGCTTTAGGGGTTGCGATAGTGGCAATATATTTCCCGGAACTATTTGGGGATGAGGAAAAAGAAACGAGTCGTCAAGGTCTTATCCCTGTTGAATTAGTCAAAACAATTGACGGCGATACGATCAAGATTATGTTTGAAGGTAAAGAAGAGAATGTGCGGTATTTATTAATTGATACACCTGAAACGAACCATCCCCGTCTTGGCAAGCAACCTTACGGACAGCAAGCTAAAGTGCGTAACCAAGAGCTGCTGCAAAAAGGACATCTTGAAATCGAATTTGATGTAGGCGGAAAATACGATAAATACGGCAGATTATTAGCGTATATTTACATAGACGGCAAGAGTGTGCAAGAGCAGTTATTGAAAGAGGGCTTAGCGAGAGTCGCTTATGTGTATCCGCCTAACACACGGCATCTGGATGCATTTGAAAAAGCGGAGCAACAAGCTAAGAAATCAGGCATAGGGATTTGGACGTTGGAAGATTATACTACAGACCGAGGTTTTGATAGCGAGAAATATCCCGCTGATTCTGTGAAAATACCTGTCTATGGTGAAACACAGGATTTCAAGAATTGTACAGAACTGCGTAAAGTATATCCGAAGGGCGTTAAGAAAGGACACCCCGCGTATCAAGAACATCTAGATGGCAATAGTGACGGACAAGCTTGTTAAGAATAGGAAAACGAAGTACGTAGTATGTGCACATTAGAAAACATTTTCCATTTATGGGTAACGGGCGTAGCATTTTAGTATGTACATACTAAATAAAAAATGAAGGCAAATCCTGTCTATTTAGGAATTGCCTTCATTTTTTTTTATCAAAACACCTCATTATAATTCGTAAACTCCCGCAATGCACGTTCTTCAGCTGGGATGCGAACGGACAGCATCCAGATGTTTAGTACGAAAAACAGTCCCACCGTGAAGTATGCACTGAATAGTAAAGGTAAGATGATTAGTTCAGTTGTGACAATGACATAGTTCGGGTGGCGGATCCAGCGGTAAGGTCCTTTTTTCTGAACGTTCGCTCCAGGTAGTATGAGAATTTTAGTGTTCCAGAACTTTCCTAACGAAGACAGACACCAGACGCGCAGAACTTGCATCAATAGGAAAACTATAAACAAGACGTACCAGAATGGGGATAGGGGACGGTCGAATACAAGAACTTCAATTAGCAAGGAAATGAAAAATGCCGTATGCATCAAAACCATCCATTTATAATGGGATGCGCCGATTTCTATAGCGCCTTTACTGCGGATCCACTTCTCGTTACGACTAGCGACGACTAATTCTACTAATCGTTGCATAACGACGATGATAAAAACAAACAGGAAGAGCCTACCCATTTCACTGCCACTCCAATAACAGTAGTTCTCCACAGAAGCCTGGACCCAGTGCCGCCATTAACCCGTATTCCCCCTTAGCAGGCTGCTGCTCGATGAAATCTTTGAGTACATAGAGCACAGTAGGAGACGACATATTTCCATGGTATTGCAATATTTTTTTTGACGTAGCGGTTTGCTCTGGATCTATATTTAGTGCTTTTTGATAGGCATCCAATACTTTTTTACCGCCTGGATGGGCAACGAAATGCTGTACGTCTTCCATTGACAGTTCATGATCTTCTACGAATTGATGTACAAAGGGCCCTAACCAACTCTTGATAACGTTTGGAATACTCTTTGAAAAGACCACATGCAAGCCATCATTTTTAATATCCCAACCCATCACGTCCTCTGAATTGGGCATGAAACGTGAAGATGTTGCACGGATATGCGGCATCGGACGAGTGCTTTTAACAGTAGACTGCTCTCCAGTAACAAGTGCACAAGCAACACCATCGGAAAATAAAGAAACACCGACCAAGTTACTTTTCGACACATCATCCCGTTGAAACGTTAAGCTGCATAGCTCTATAGCGAGAACGAGAACATTTGATTCAGGATAAGCTTTACAGTAATCAAAAGCGCGACTCATACCAGAAGCCCCACCTGCGCAACCCAGACCCCAAATAGGGATACGTTTAATATCATGTCGAAATGGTAATTCATTAATAAGACGGGCATCGATACTTGGTGTGGCAATACCACTACTTGAAACAAAGAATATCGCGTCTATTTCAGCAACATTCACCGGACGTTCAAGCGAAGTCGAATTGGTGAGACATTGTTCGACTGCTTGCTTGCCAAGTGTCACGGCGTGCTGAATATATAAGTTATTTTTTGTTTCAAAATCATGTGGCTCTGCGTACCATTCCAACGGCATACATACTTGTCGTGAATCAATTTCACCGTTTTGAAACACTTGTAATAAGCGGTCGATATCTTTAAATGAATCCGAAAATAAAGAACGAGCAAATATCATAGCCTCTTCCTGTGGCAAATTAACAGGGGGGCTAACTGTACTAACAGATTGGATGATTGGCATAGGGTAACCTCCGTTTAAATTAATGACGAGCTTGAGCAGTGAATTATGCCGTGGTTTCTTGTAAACTATATGCAATAGAAGAGGAGGACTTGTCTTGAAGATACAATTAAGTATATTGGATCAATCTCCCATTACATTCGGCAGTGATGCCCATGAAGCTTTTCAGCAAACTACTTGTTTAGCGAAGAAAGCCGAAGAATTAGGCTATAGCCGCTTTTGGGTGTCTGAACATCACGATGCTCCAACTCTAGCAGGTTCATCCCCTGAAATTCTGATGGCGCATTTGGCTACAGTCACTTCGACTATCCGAATCGGGTCAGGCGGTGTCATGCTACCTCACTATTCCCCCTATAAGGTGGCAGAAAACTTTAAAGTGTTGGAAGCCTTGTTTCCTGGGAGAATTGATGCGGGTATAGGGCGAGCGCCAGCGGGAATGCCCCGAGCTACTTATGCTCTCAATAACGGTGAATATCTGAATCGCGATCAATATCCTCAACAAATTGATGACTTGCACATGTATCTTCATGACGCGTTGCCTAAGGATCATCCATATGAAGGATTGAAAGCAACCCCACTCACAAATAATGCACCACCTGTATGGATGTTAGGTACGAGCAGAGAGTCAGCGAGTTTAGCGGCTCAAAAAGGTTTACCTTATATGTTTGCACAATTTATCAATAGTGAAGGGGGGAGGGAAGCAGCAAAGTTTTATCGAGAGCATTTTCAAGCTTCTGTATATACACCTTCGCCTAAGCAAGCAGTAGCAGTATTTTTGTTTTGTGCAGAGACGGAAGAAAAGGCAGACTGGATTGCGTCCTCATTGGATCTGTTACTGATTATGCAACAGCAAGGAATGAAAGTAGAAGGTACACCTTCACCAGAACAAGCAGCAGCTTATCCATATAGTCAACTGGAACGAGAGTTGGTTCAATTAAATCGTGAGCGTATGATTGTAGGGACGCCAGAAGCAGCTCGTAGGCAGTTGGAACAAATAGCGCAAGATTTTGGAGCAGAAGAAATCATGCTCGTTTCTATTACATATAACTTTCATGATAAACTAAAGTCATATGAACTGATTATGCAGGAAATTCTGAAAGGGTGAGAAGACTAATGAATTTGATTGATACAAAAAATCAGCTGTCTGAAAAGTATAAGCATGTGGAGAAAGTGGCAAATGTCGACAATGCAACGTTTATGAATATTCAATTGCGTGCAGGAGAAGAAGTAGTTGAGCATGATGCGAATAAAGAAGTATTCATCATCGTGCGTAAAGGAAAGGTACGGTTTATAGTGGAAGGCGAGCCGGTTGATGTCACACCAAATAATGTCTTGCATATGGTGCCATTAGAAAGACATAGTTTACATGCAGTAGAAGACTCTGATGTTTTAGTTATTCTAGTGAAGCCGTAAAGTTTATACAACAAGAGATCGTAAGTAATCATTGCGATCCCTTGTTGTATAATATCGTCTAATTTAAAGTTGAATGGATTTACATAATTCACGCAAACTAGTAATAAATCCTTCATTCTGATCAGCAGTTCGTTTTTTAGGGCCGCGTAAACGACCTCCTGCTCGGCGGATTTTCTGTGCTTTATGACGTGCTGCAAGTAATTGATCAATATTGTCATTAGTATACCATCTACCGTTCTGATCAAGAGGCAAACCTTGTTTCGCCAATGCCATAGCAGCCAAACCATAATCTTGCGTGACGACGATATCCCCCTTTTTTATACGGTTCACCAATACAAAATCAACTGCGTCGGCACCTTTGGAAACAGTAATCGTTTCAGCGCCTTCCCGATGCATTTCATGTGCCGTGTCACATATTAATACACAAGGTAGGCCGTATTCTTTCGCAATTCCGATCGTTTCATTAATTACCGGACAGCCATCTGCATCCACTAAAATCGTTGTCACGTTATCCCTCTCCTCCTACTTTTTCTAGTAGGTTTAGTATAGCAAATATCGGGAAAGATAAGTAAAAACAAGAGGTTGAGGTGATGAAATGGCTGATTTATCAAAAGAACAACGTACTACTGCAGAACAACGTGAGCAATATGGACGCGAAATAGATGCAAAGAATGCTGCCATGGAGAACGTAGAAGTGCCACTTGAAAACAAAGCATTAGCAGATCACGAAATTCCACCACCGTTGACAGAAGAAGAAGTAAGAGCTAAAGTCGGTAATCAAAACTACCGAAATGCAGCTGAAGATAACGCACCCACATCAATAAATAGCTAATAAAGTCATGCGAAAAAAGGAACAATACGGCTGTTCCTTTTTTTTGCGTTAACCGTTAGTAATGAAACCAACTTGTTTGGCAAAACGTATGTGTACAATACAACTACATAACGGAGTGATAAAAAATGAATGAAGGATATTTCGTGGGATGGGGTACATTAGCTCTAATCAATGCAGTATTGGCACAGGGAAAAAACAGAAGCGGATTGAACTGGTTTATCATCTCTTTGTTTTTAGGACCGCTAGCAACGCTCTTCTTAGCGCTATCAGGTAAAAAGTGATAAACTATTTAGGAAACCGAAATAGTGAAGGGAGCTATTATAACTATGCAAATCAATGCAGAAATTTTATTTTCAACAGATGGACAAATAACCAAGAACCTGTTGGTGAAGCAATTTGTCGACAATCAAGCCGGGGAATTTTCCACGTTTGTCCATGATGGAAAACAGCTAGTCGTTATAAAAAATAAAGAATGGAAAACAGCAGATGCAATTCGCAGTATTGCGGGTGAAATCTCTCGCAGTCTTGCAGCACAAAAAGTAGATTCTGCTTCGATTCAAGCAGAACAGCTAGGACAAATGTGGTCGTCTCAAGATGAAGCAGTCACAGCTTTCGTCGAAGGATGGCATCTTGGTGCCTATAACTTTGACCGCTATCAATCTAAAAAGGCGGATCCTGTCACTACATTAGATGTAAAAGGTGCAAATAAAGCAGCAGTCAAATCAGGCGAAGTACGTGCTGCCGCTATGTCGTTTTCTCGTGATTTAATGAATGAACTTTCTGATGTGCTCAATCCAGAGACATACCCGGAAGTATTAAAAGATCATTTCAAAGGGACAAAAGTGAAAATCGATGTTCTTGGTAAAAAAGAAATTGAAGAACGCGAAATGAATGGCGTTTTAACAGTTTGCCGCGGCAGTAAGTATGAGCCCTCATTCGTTGAGATGACGTTGCAGACAGATGCCTCAAAACCACTCGTGGCTCTTGTCGGAAAAGGCGTAACCTACGATTCAGGCGGTATTAGCTTGAAGGGCGGACGCGATGACAGTGACATGCGTATGGATATGGGCGGTTCAGCAGCTGTCAGCGGTGCATTATCACTCCTTGCTCATTCAGATGCAAAAGTGAATGTAGTCGTGCTGATTCCAATGGTTGAAAATACACCTGGACCTGATGCTGTTATGCCGGGCGAAGTGATTCAATACAAGAATGGCATTAGCGTACAAGTCGGGAATACCGATGCAGAAGGCCGTTTGATTTTGGCTGACGGATTGATTCGCGCAGGTGAATTAAACGCAGACTACACTGTGGATATCGCTACATTGACTGGCGCAGTTGTGGCTGCGCTTGGTACGGAAGTAGGCGGAGTGTTTGGTGACGAAGAGTTGTCTAATAAAATGAAGAAAATCGGCGATCAAAACGGTGACTTCGTTTGGCCACTTCCTTTAATTGATGAGTACGAAGAAACGCTTGATAGCGCCTATGCGGATTGCAACAATATGAGTTCTCTAACTGTGGCGGGTTCGATCACAGCTGGTCTCTTCTTGCGTAAGTTCGCACCGAAGAACAACTGGTTGCATGTCGACATGGCTGGCGTTATGGATAAGCAGAAGTCAAAGGGGTATTATACGAAGTCAGCAACGGGCTACGGAGCACGTTTGCTTGCGGATTATACGGTGTCATTGACTAAATAAAATCAAAAGAATGTCCTCGAAGTTACGATACTTCAAGGGGCATTCTTTTTTGTCTGTTTGATTACAGGGAGTTACCCATATCTTTGATGGGATGGATGCTCTAGCTGGGGAAACTTCCTGAGGGCGTGACGTGAGCCTTCACGTCGTAAATGCAAAGGCCTGCTCTGACGCTTTGACTTCGTTTTAAACTCTCATGTAAACAACGAAGGGGAGGCGAGTCCTGCTAGAATGATTAACAAAGATACCGATGCGATCATCGCAGGTTTCATAAATGCTGGTTCTTCCTTCACTAGCTCCTTGATTGCATAAATTATTGATATAACGAAAACGAATGGCCATACGAACCATGTCCATAGATAGAGAATACTTAAAAGCTTCATGATGCTAATAAACATAGATATCACTCCTTACTTAAGAATAATTGTTCACTGGAAAAACGAATAGTGTAAAAGATAATAGGCTCATTACTTCTGTTTCCCCCAATTTATAAAATTCACACTTCTTGTAATGAAACATATAACAAGTATGACGATTTATCAAGTTAACAAATAAGGGGGAGTATGTACTTGTGATTAGAATTGCTGATGCGCCAAAATGGAAAAAAGACACGTGAGGGAAAAGCCCCCACGCATCTTTCATTATTTACATAGAACTACTTCACGCGAAAAAGTACCTTTGCGAGCAAGACAACGATCTACTATCTCAAATCCAGCCATTTCGAGCATGTCGTCCATATTCTCGATTGTGATGATTAAACAGCTTTTAGAAAAACGACGGGCTTCTTTCAAAATTTCGAGTTGACCTTCTGCAGTAATATGTGTAAATAAATTATACGGCATGTCAATGATCGCCACATCGTATTCTTCCTCGACATCAGCAATTGGACCTATTGTGACATTGCCTTTCAAACCGAAGTAGTCGATGTTTTTTCGCGAACCATAGACGACGAGTGGATTAATATCACGACCTTCAATAGGTATCCCCATAGATAGTGCTTCAACAAGGACCGTTCCAATTCCACAGCAAGGATCGATGACGCGCTTCTCTTTAGGGTGTGGCACTGCGATATTGACGGCGGCTCTAGCTAAACGGGTACTCAGTGCAGTAGAGTACATATGCGGTTTCTGTTGGTGCACATGCCAGTCAGAAGAACTATAAAGTAATTTCCCAGCGTACCAGCGATTATTCAATTGCATAATGCCAATAAACACTTCCGGATGATCGAGTTCTGGTTCACCATTGATCTGTAAACCTATGGTGCGCTCAATGTTACGACGCGTATCATGACCAATTTTAGCTGTTTCCGCAAGCGTTATATCGTTTAAGCAGACTGTTTTAAATAATTGATCGATCTCCAATTCAGAAGCTTTGTCGGCTAGCAATTCCAAGTTGTCAGCATCCAGTAAGACCTCGAGTCGAGTTTGTATAAACGGGCTTCGTGATGGATCAACGCCAATATCACTTATAATCACGTTGTCTTCTACGTCATAACCGAAAAAAGCCCGCATTTCCATCCGACATAATTCTTTCTCATCACGGTGTCGAACATACGTGTAGATAAACTGCGATGCCATCAGCTATTTGCTCTCATTTTATGCAAATCATCCAGTACTACATACAGAAGTTGTAATGCATCTTTTATAGACATCGCCTCATCAAATCCATTAAGAGAATCTAACGGAACATTCAATTCCCAGAAACCTTCGTTATCCGAAAACGACATACTAAAACCATTTAAGTTGTGCTGAAGTTTTTCCTCAATAAATGTACGAATTAGTTCGCCTTCTTTTTTCTTGCCTTGTAAACCAAATAAAGCCATATACGTTTTGAAAATATCGTCCACTTCAAGTGCTAGCGAATCCACTTGGAGTTCATCAAATTCAGGTGACTCGACAAAAAGAAACTCAGCTATATTCGTATTCAAATATGAGATGGGTTCGTGTAAAAAACGTTCATCCGCAGTGCGTACTATTTCCTCTGTTTCCTTTACACATACTTCTATTGTTTTAATTGTTAATGTACTCATTTTTTCACTCCTCGTTAGTAAGTATACCGGATTGTTTTTCGGGATACCACGGATTTAAGTGAATTAACACTTCGTCGACATCTTCATTTTTTGCCATGATCAAATTACGTAATCTACTTGAAATAACATGACCTTCTTGTATAGTTAAATCACCACTGACACCGATACGAATATCCACCAATACGTAATGACCATGTTCCCTTGCACGCAAGCGATCAATTCGTTTCACTTCTGGAATGGAGTGAATCAATTCTTCAAAAGCAACTAATCGTTCATCGTCTACACTTTTTTCCATTAATATATCAATACTTTCCTTACCGATATCGATAGCAATTTTTAAGACAAGAATCGAGACGATAATACCTGCAATGGGATCACCGTATGTGAGAAGCGGCAATGCGTAAGCATCTCCAACTAAGGCGAGTCCAATTCCTACCACTGCGGCAAGTGAGGCATAGACATCTGCCAAGTGATCATAGGCCGTTGCAATCAGTCCTTTACTGTTCTCCGCGGTACCGATTCGAATGGTGTAGACATAGAGTATATATTTCCAAATTAGAGACACAATCGCAGTGAGTAAGGCAATTTTACTCGCTTTAGCAGGATCTTCGAATAAAGCCATTATAGCTTCGAAAGCAATATAGATTGCAGCTAACCCCAAAATGATAGCGACTATGCTTGAACCAATGACTTCCGCTTTGCCATGTCCATACGGATGATCTTCATCTGCGGGACGTTTTGAAATTCGCATGGATGTTAGTGCAGCGGCAGAAGCTACCACATCACCTGCGTTGTGGAAACCGTCTGCGAGTAAAACAGGACTTTTGAAAATAAATCCGACTACCAGTTTTAATACAGTTAAAATCACATTACTCAATAAACTAATCCAGATAGCTAAAATGGCAGACGTAGAATGTTCGCGTACTTGAATTGTCATAAAAGTTTCCCTCCTCTAAGAGTGTTTCCTATAAGCAACAAAAAAACCTCGCTTAGCTTAGGCGAGGTCATACATAATTTTAATTGTTGGATTGGGAAAAAGTTTCTCATTGTCATCACTCATTCATTAATAGTTCAATCATTATCCCATAAATATACGGTTTATGCAAACGGACACAACATCACTCAAAGTAGAAAAATTACTTCTACTGTGTCAAAATAAAAGAATAGATCTGATGTAAGTTGGCAATAGGGATAGTTAGTATACAAAAAAACGAATAAAAATACATATTGAGAGGAATGATAAATGATGAAACTTTGGGGCGGTCGTTTTAGTAGTAAAGCAGATAAGATTATGGAGAAATTCAACAGCTCTTTGCCTGTTGATTATCGACTATACAGAGAGGACATCGCAGGTAGTATTGCACACGTAACGATGCAAGTGCATTCAGATTTACTGTCACCCGAGGAAGGCGAATTACTTGTAAACGGCTTACAGTCCATTTTGGCGGATATCGAATCGGGCGAATTACAAATTGAAGGTAATTATGAAGACATTCATTCTTTCGTTGAAATGAATCTAACAGAACGAGTAGGAGAGACAGGCAAGAAATTACATACAGCACGTAGTCGAAACGATCAAGTAGCTGTCGATATGAGGCAATATGCGAGGAACCAAACTTCTGTCGTCATAGATGCGCTACAGGTCCTAATCGATTCACTTGAGTCAAAGGGAAAAGCCAACAATGTAATTATGCCAGGCTACACACATTTGCAACGCGCGCAAGTCGTCACTTTTGGACATCATTTGGGCGCTTATGCACAAATGTTCAAACGCGATAAAAAACGTGTGCAAAATGCTGCCGAGATTCTGAATGAAAATCCACTTGGCTGTGGTGCACTAGCTGGGACTACACATGATATTGATCGTCAAGTGACGACTGCATTACTAGGGTTTGATAAGCCGGTAGATAACTTCCTTGACGGGGTCAGTGATCGCGACTATTTAGTAGAATTGATGTCCGATTTCTCCCTCATAATGATGCATATGAGCCGTTTAAGTGAAGAACTGATTCTTTGGAGCAGCCAAGAGTTCCGTTTCATCACCATCTCAGATGCCTATTCAACAGGGAGTAGCATCATGCCACAGAAGAAAAATCCGGATGCAGCAGAACTGATCCGTGGAAAAACAGGACGTGTATATGGCTCTCTATTCGCTTTACTTACGACGTTGAAAGGATTGCCATTAACCTATAATAAAGACATGCAAGAAGACAAAGAACAATTCTTTGACGCACTTGATACAGTTCTGGATTGTTTGGAAATTATGTCTAAAATGATCGATACTCTACAGGTAAATGCAGATCAAATGAAAGCAGCAATTAAAGGTGGTTTCCTAAATGCAACAGAAGTGGCAGACTATTTAGTCGCAAAAGGTATCCCATTCCGTGATGCTCATGAAGTCGTTGGAAAAATTATTATTTATTGTGAACAAGAAAACAAAGCGATTGAAGATCTAACAGTGGTGGAACTCAAAGAGTACAGCGACCATATCAATGAGGATATCTACGAATACATCGATTATGAAGCAATTATTTCAAAAGGTAACAAAGGATTGATGAAAGAACAGTAATTCTAGAAAGGAAGCCATTTTTTTACTAGATACTGAAGAGTACTTCCTCAGTAAAACTAAATAATAATTAGCACGTAAAAAGCCTACGGAATATCCGCAGGCTTTTTATTATTCAACACGAGGCTTGCCTTGAGCAGAAGCGACTATAAATCCTACCGCGCCAAACACGATCGCAGGCAAAATCCAGCCAATACCTTGTTCATATAATGGTAGGAATTCCAAAATGTATGTAACCGGTACCAGATTGATATTGAATGCACGTAACACATCGAAGAATCCAATAAGACCAGCCGCTAGTAAACCGTAATTATACACTTCATGATAGCCTTTAAATAACGGATGTAACAATCTGAAAGTTATGAGGACAATGGCTAGTGGATACACTCCGACTAGTACAGGAATGGACACTGCAAGCAACTGCGTGAGGCCGACATTCGCAACTATCGTAGAAAATGAACAAATAATAAACACGAATGCTTTATAGGAAATCTTAGGTACGACTTTGGAAAGGTATGTAGCACTAGCGGTTGTCAATCCAACAGATGTTGTTAAGCAAGCTAGTGTTACTGCAACTCCAAGTAGATATAATCCATTATTACCCATCAGAGCATATGCAAGTTTTGCTAAAATATCACCACCGTTCGTTGCACCTTCTGCTACAGAGCGGCTCGTCATCCCTAAATATCCTAATCCGGCATAGACAAAACTCAGCCCGAGTACTGCGATGGATCCTGCTTTCATCGTAATGGAAGTAATTTCTTTTCTATCGGTAATACCTTTTGCCTTCACAGCATTAATTACGATAATAGCAAAGACGAGAGCTGCCATTGCGTCCATTGTTCCGTAACCTTCAATAAATCCTTTGTAAAAGTAATCTTCTACATAAGATCCTTGTGGGGCGCCTGCTTCACCCACTGGGTTGATCATTCCAATCACGACAATAATCGTTACGATAGCTAGCAATATTGGAGTTAAAATACTACCGAATCGATCGACAATTTTATTCGGCTTACAGGAGAGCCAAATCGTCACTGCAAAAAATAAAATGGAAAAGAGCGCTAATGCCAACTTAGCATACGAATCCGGCATAAATGGGGAAACCGCAATTTCAAATGAAACAGTCGCTGTACGAGGAACTCCGAAGAACGGTCCAAGTACTAAATAGATAACGAATGGAAAAAACATGGCGAATAAAGGCGACGCTCTTTTGGCTAAATCATTTAATTGATTGCCACTCATAGTTACTGCAATTATCCCTAGATAGGGAAGACCGACTCCCGTTATTAAAAAACCAGCTAATGTAATCCATGTTTGCGTTCCAGCTAGTTGACCGAGTAACGGAGGAAAAATCATATTTCCTGCACCGAAAAAGAGAGCAAACATCGTCAGCCCCAGTTTGAACGTATCGAATTTTGTAAATCTATTCATTTGGAATTCCTCCTGAGGTACTTTGAAAAGTGTATGTATTTCGATAATAAATTGCATTTTAATGAAAAGTGCCCATAAAAAAGGATTCTCCTAAGAGAATCCTTCATAAGATTACCCCATAATGTGGTAGCCAGCATCTACATAGATGACTTCACCTGTCACACCACTCGATAAATTACTTAGCATCGCCACGGTCATATCCGAAACTTCTTCAGGTTTAACGTTTCGTTTTAATGGCGCACGTTCCTCAATTTGACTGAGGATTGTATTAAAGGATGGAACACCTTTTGCGGACAATGTACGTACCGCTCCGGCAGAGATCGCATTTACACGAATGTCTTGTTCACCTAGCTCGGATGCTAAATAGCGTACTGAAGCTTCAAGAGCCGCTTTTGCAACACCCATTACATTATAGCCTTCAAGAACGCGTTCAGCGCCTAAATAACTCATCGTAATGATCGCTCCGCCTTCTGTCATATAATGACGGGCTTCACGTGCTGTTGCTACCAATGAATAGGCACTGGAATCTTGTGCGAACGCATAACCATCACGAGTCGTTTCCACGAATGGATTATGCAAATCTTGTTGATGTGCAAATGCAATGGAGTGAACTACCCCGTGGATCACACCAACTTGTTCGCCAATCGTTTTGAAAGCCTGCTCTATACTTTCATCACTATTCACATCACATTGAACAATTTGTGTGGCTGTAAATTCGCTTTTTTCTAATGCTTTTTCTAATTTATCACGAGAGCGATCTTTACGGTATGTGAAAATGACATTCGCACCAACTGAGAATAATGCTTTTGCTACTCCCCAACCAATACTACGTTC
Organism: Sporosarcina sp. P34; assembly: GCF_002743375.1. GTDB lineage: Bacteria > Bacillota > Bacilli > Bacillales_A > Planococcaceae > Sporosarcina. The sequence continues at coordinate 47,529 of NZ_PDZC01000002.1, read as the reverse complement.
ATTCGCAACACCCATAATCACAATGTTTTTACCGGATAATTTCAACAAATCTACCATAATAGCCTCCTGCAATCTTATTATTCATTTGATCATATTATACTCTCCATAATAATAACATATAGTGAAGGAGAAGTTATAGCTTTTCTAAAAGAACGAAAAGAGATTTTATAAATTAACTGTTAATAAATAAAAATACAGTTGACTTTATAATTATACATACGTATACTTGTCATTAATGAATAAAGAGGTGATGGCGTTGAAGGTTGGAATCGTAGGAGCGTCTGGATATGGTGGCCTAGAATTAATACGGTTGCTACAAAACCATCCGGAAATTGAACAGATTGATTTATTCACTTCCTCAGAAGTGGGGACGGTATTTTCTCAAAAATATCCACATCTCGTGAATATTCACGATCAGTCGATGAAGGCTATAGAACCTGAACATATTAGCAAGTTAGATACAGTATTTTTCAGTACACCAGCTGGCGTAACAACTAAGTTACTTCCACCATTGGTAGGTGCAGGTGCTAAATTAATTGACCTATCGGGAGATTTTAGACTGAAAGATCAAGCGGCATTCGAGCAATGGTATCAAAAAGATGCACCGCCACTTGAACACTTGGAGAAAAGTGTATATGGACTTCCTGAATGGAATAAACATCATATTGCCGATGCGGAAATCATTGCGAATCCAGGGTGTTACCCGACAGCAGTTCTACTATCTTTACTTCCGTTATTGAAAAATAAACTAATTGATGGTAACCGATTAATAATCGATGCAAAAAGTGGCGTATCTGGTGCAGGTAATAAGCCAAGCCAAGCGACACATTTCAGTGAAACGAATGAAAATTTCTCTATATATAAGATTCATCAGCATCAGCATATACCAGAAATTGAGCAAGCAATGAATACATTTGCTGATCAGCCGGAACCCATTATGTTCACTACGCATTTGGTTCCCATGACAAGAGGTATTATGACGACGAGCTATGCGAAAGTAAATGGACAAGTAACGCAAGAGCAACTTATAAATTGCTTACAAGAAACATATAAAGATAGTCCGTTCGTTCGGATTTTGACAGATGTGCAAAAGGTCAGTACGAAACAGGTATATGGTTCCAATTATTGCGATATACATGTCAAAGTAGATCCACGTACAAATCAAGCCACGATTATAGCAGTCATCGATAATGTGGTGAAAGGCGCCGCGGGACAAGCTATACAAAATATGAATATCCAATATGGTTTAAATGAAAAAACAGGAATTGATCTCATTCCATTATGGATTTAAACAAGTAATTTGAACACAAGAATTGAGGGGAGCACGATTATGGAAACTATCGAAGGTATGAAGCGCATCTCGCGTAAAAATATTATCTCACCAAAAGGGTTTAAGGCAGTCGGCATTCACTGTGGGCTAAAGCATAAGAAAAATGATTTAGCACTATTAGTCAGCGAAGTGCCAGCGAGTGTTGCGGGTGTCTTCACAACGAATGTAATCCAGGCAGCTCCACTTCAAGTTACAAAGAAAGTTGTCTACGAAACTCAAAAAATGCAGGCGATTGTTATTAATTCTGGTAACGCAAATGCATGTACTGGAAAGCAAGGCATGCGAGACGCAGTGAGTATGCAACGTAAAACTGCAGACCACCTAGGTATTGACCAGAATCTTGTAGGAATTGCGTCAACAGGTGTTATAGGTGAACAAATGAATATGGCGCCTTTACTCTCTGGTATTGAAAAACTTCAACCGTTGGATACATTAGAAGGTTCCATTCAATTTTCACAAGCAATTTTAACTACAGATACCGTAACGAAAAACACTGCATATGCAACGGTGATTGATGATCGTGAAGTAGTAGTTGCGGGTGTGGCAAAAGGCTCGGGAATGATTGAACCGAATATGGCGACGATGCTAGGTTTCATTACAACCGATGCCCATATCGAGTCAGAACATTTACAAACAGCACTAAAAGAAATTACGGATGTAACATTCAACTCCATTACGGTAGATGGTGATACATCAACGAATGATATGGTACTCGTTATGGCAAACGGACTTGCGGGTAACCATTCTTTAACGCCAGATCATCCCGAATGGCAATCTTTCGTCGATGCATTGCATGCCGTATCACGTGATTTGGCAAAAATGATCGCTAAAGATGGGGAAGGTGCTACCAAATTAATTGAAGCAAAAGTGACGGGTGCAGTTTCGGATGAACAAGCGCGTCAAATTGCAAAATCTGTTGTAGGCTCACCACTTGTCAAGACGGCAGTATTTGGCTGTGATGCCAACTGGGGGAGAATCATTGCGGCAGTCGGATATAGCGGTGCGACAATAGATCCTGAAGATATTAAAATCTATATCGGTGACACTGTAGTAGTAGAAGGCGGGGAACCTATTCCGTTTTCAGAAGAAGAGCTGTTGATTTATCTTAAACAACACGAAGTAAAATTTGCAATAGAACTAAACCAGGGAGCTGGTCAAGGAATGGCATGGGGGTGCGATCTTACTTATGACTACGTCCAAATCAACGCAACATACCGCACGTAAACGACAGGTTATTAAACTGGGTGGCAGTATGCTAGACGAATTAAGTGATGAGTTCTTTCAGGGTGTGAAAAAATTACAGCAAGATGGTGTTCAAGTGATTATTGTTCATGGTGGAGGACCGAATATTAATCAAGAGCTTGAAAATCGTGGAGTCACTTCGACTGTAGTTAAAGGATTCCGTGTTACGTCAGCAGAAGCGATTGGTATCGTCCAGTCAATCCTGATTGGTCAAGTAAATCCAGCGCTCGTACATCGCTTCAATGAGGCAGGAATCAAAGCAATTGGATTAAGCGGATTCGATGCGAACTTATTTACATGTGATGTCCTGGATTTTGAAACGTATGGTTATGTAGGAGAAATAAAAACAGTTGAAACAGAAGTTTTGGATGCGCTACTAGATGCAGGAATTATTCCTGTTATTTCTTGTATCGGTGCAACCACTTCTGGAGAACCATTGAATGTTAACGCGGATACAGTCGCGAGTCGAATTGCGTTAGCTGTTGAGGCAGAAAGTTTACTATTAGTGACGGATACATCGGGAATCCGTATTCAAGATCGTCCTCAGGCAGAAGTAGGGCCTGAAGCTATTTATGGCTGGATTCAAACAGAAGATATTTATGGAGGAATGATCCCGAAAGTTATGGCGGCTATCGATTGTCTAGAAGCGGGTATTCCATCTGTACAAATTGTCTGTCAAAAATTAAAAGGCACGGTCATTACCAATGAGGAGGCAATCGTGTGACGTATTTATTCAATAACTACGCAAGACGCGCGGTACATCTCGTAAAAGGAAATGGTACCGTAGTAACGGACGATAAAGGGAAAGAGTATTTAGACTTTACTAGCGGTATCGCAGTTGTCAGTTTAGGCCATGCTCATCCTGCGATTGTTAAAGCATTACAAGAACAAAGTAAAAAGTTATGGCATATTTCAAATTTGTTCGAAAGTCCAGAGCAAGAAAAACTTGCTGAATCATTGACAAAAAATACCGATCTGTCATATGCGTTATTTTGTAACAGTGGGGCCGAAGCGAATGAAGCTGCGATTAAACTAGCACGCAAACATACAGGCAAGCATCATATCTTATCGTTCAAACAGTCATTCCATGGAAGAACTTTTGGCGCAATGGCGGCTACCGGTCAAGATAAAATCCAAAAAGGGTTCGGTCCGATGCTTGAAAGTTTTGAAGCATTGCCCTTTAATGACATCGAGGCTTTGAAACAAGCGACGAACGATAACGTGGCTGCTATTATGCTAGAAGTCATCCAAGCGGAAGGCGGAGTGAACTCTATCGAACCGGCTTTCGCAGAAGCGATTATGGCTGCTTGTAAAGAACATAATATTCTCCTCATTATCGATGAAGTGCAGACAGGAATTGGACGCACAGGAACTCGTTATGCTTATGAGCAAACTGCATTAAAGCCTAATATTGTGTCACTTGCTAAAGGGCTTGGTGGCGGGTTCCCTATTGGAGCAATGCTAGCTAGTGAAGAGCTGTTCCATACATTCGGGCCTGGCACACACGGTACAACCTTTGGGGGTAATCCATTAGCGATATCAGTTGCCCAAACAGTAGTTGATCATGTATTTGATCCAGCATTCTTAAAGAATGTTCAAGAAAAGTCTGCGTATCTGAAGCAAAAACTCCAATCAGAACTACCAAATGATAAATATTCTATTCGCGGTAATGGCTTATTAGTTGGAATTCAGTCAAATAATGAAATCGGTTCATATATCCAAGAGGCCGAAAAACAAGGCTTGCTCCTTGTACCTGCTGGAACGAATGTCATTCGTCTATTACCACCACTGACGGTTTCAAAAGAAGAAATCGACCAGGCAGTGACGATATTAAAGAATGTATTAATTTGAGAAATATTTGAATTAAAGTAGTCTGTGAACTGCTATTCAGTAAACAAAAGATCTCCCTTGAAGTCTAATTACTTCATGAGAGATCTTTTTTGCGTGAGTTTAAGTTCAGATCGGATTTAAACTAAAGTACTAAATTAATTACAATACAAATATCGATGAACGACAACTAGTAATAACTGCATCTTTACTGACTACACTACTTCATTACGCTTATTCCTTTAAAAGTATTTTGAAAGAAAACCATAGCTGTTTTTCGAATTCTTTCTATACAAAGAATTATTGCTCAGGTATAGTTAAGGCAAAACAACCTAAGAGAATGGAAGTGTCCTAGAATTGAAAAAGATAAGTGCAATAGTGCTAACGATGATGCTAGTCCTATTGGCAATCCCACCGAATTCACTTGCCACCGTCTTCCAAGATGTACGTTCTCAGCACTCAGCAGCTGAAGAAATACAATACCTAGTTGAAAATAATATTATTATAGAAAAAGCGAACGCCAAATTCCGTGTAAATGAACCAATCACACGTCTCGAAGCCTCAGGAATGATCCAACGCGCACTAAAAATCACTGTTGATAATAGACCAGAAGTACAGCTGTCAGACGTAAAGCAGTCTCACCCACATTACGCACTGATCGCCACAATGGTCGATGAAGGTATCTTTATGGGTAACGAGAAAAATGAATTTCAACCGTATGGCAATTTGAAACGTGGACAGATGGCAGCGGTATTCGTTCGCGCATTCAACTTGACGGGTAATTCGACATATCGATTCCGTGATGTACCTGCAACATACTGGGGGGTATCTGATATACAAAAATTATCTGTAAATGCCATTACGACAGGCTATTTAGATAACACCTTTAAGCCAAATCAAACTTTAACACGTGGACACTTTGCAGTATTTCTTGCGCGAATTCTTGAGCCGAATTTCAGAGAACAATCTGCTTGTTATAAGCCGAGTAACACGCCAGTGCAAACAGTAAATGTTCCTGTTACAACACTGTGGAAAGAGCCGGGAAAATCACGAACGGTTGATGCTTACGCAATAAATAAATCGCCTGATATTACGAGATGGGTTGCTGCGATGAGCTTGCGTGAAAAACAATGGCTAGTAGGTAAATTAGAAACTCAAGCACTATATGGTCAAACAGTAAAAGTCCTACAGACAAAAGGTGACTGGGTTCAAGTGGCAGTAGTTGACCAAAAATCTCCTAAAAACGCAGCAGGTTATCCAGGATGGATGCTGAAGAATCATTTAACGACAGTATTTCCTAACTATGCAACATGCGACACAGCCATGGTGGCGACGAAATCAGCTACACTAACGATTGATGAAAATGGCAAGCAGCCTTTTCGTTCTATTAGCTTCAACACAACATTGCCTATTGTAAATGTCATGGATCATAAACTTGCTGTTCAGACGCCTGCTGACGGAGTGAAGTTTATTGATAAAAGTGCAGTGAAGATAGTAGGAGCGGATGGTGTCATGCCAAAGCCAACAACACAGCAAATCATAGAAACAGCCAAGCTCTTTGACGGATTAACATATCTATGGGCAGGAACTTCGGGATTTGGTTTGGATTGCTCTGGATTCACGTACTCAGTCTATCGGCAGCATGGTATTGATATACCACGTGATGCATCGGTGCAAGCACTGAATGGAACGTTGGTACAGAAGAAAGATTTACAACCCGGTGACCTACTGTTCTTTGCCTATAATAAAGGAAAAGGAATTGTTCATCATGTAGGGATGTACGCGGGGAACGGACAAATGATCCATGCTCCAAATCCTAAACGGACTGTAGAGGTTATTCCAATGACTGCGGAACCGTATAAATCAGAATATGTTTCAGCTAGAAGATATGTAAAATGAGGAAGAGGCTAGTACAAAACCTCAAAAGGTATGAAGGAGAAGACACCTTCATACCTTTTTTATTTCACGGAAACTTATTTATTAGGTTTAATTAGTTAGTAATCAAGAGTGTAGCGTAGGGGAACGGACTGTTTTTTAAGTTATGTCCCAGCTTATTTAGTGTCTCGTACTTTATTGAAAGGCATATAGAGGATAAACTACTGTAAAAATAGAATGAGTAAAGTAGTTCATCCCTACGAGAACTATATGTTACCGGTCAAGAGGGGATATACTTTTACATATCGCAATGTTATGAATACTTACACTTCGAAAAGAAAAAGTAAGACCTTTCTCATAATTTGTGATATAGTAATTATATAGTATAAAAGGACCTAAAGAGGTGACGTGATTGGAAAAGCTCTTAAGTACATCTTCTGCAAGGAATGCGCTTAAAAAAGTAGAACGGGTCACAAAACGTATCCAACCATTAATAGAAAGCGAACAATCATTTACTTTGAACTATCAAGTACTTCATCAATTATTGGATGAACAGCTGGAAGAAGATGAATACTTTGTCATTGTGGATGAAGTGGGTCGAAGCTATATTCATACTAATCGGTTGTGGGAAGGTACAGTATTTTCCGATGCCATTGGTTTGCGTGCTGCTAATACAACTAAGCCGTTGCTGCAAGTGTATGATCGAAAATCCGGTGAGCGACTTATCGATGCAGCTATGCCGATCATTCAAATAGGAAACAGCCAATTTACACTGCGATTAGGCAGAATAAATCATCAGAGATATATTCTATATGGAGCGACTTTAGCTGTTGTATTGCCGGCTTTAGCAATGGGGATACTTGCGTATATATTTAATCTATCTATCTTACAGGGCGTAACATTTGTTAGTACGTCTTTACTGCTTACGGGTATTTTCACATCTCTTCTTTATAAGATGGTTATGAAAGGTGTACGGTCTTGGCGCAAAGTCACAAGGAAAATTTCATCGGGTGACTTAACGGCCGAAGTAACTGCAAAATCTAGATCTGAATTTAATCAAATTGGTTTTGAAATTAATAAAATCGTGATTGGAACAAAGAATATCGTCACGGAACTCGATCGCTCTTCTGAAATCGTGGATCGAATTAGCGAAGTGCAGGCTTCAGAAGCGGGTCGATTATCAAATGTTTTCACTTCATATGGTGAAACTATGCAAAATTTCCAAGGTGGAACAGAGCAACAACTATCTTCACTGCAATCCGCCAATGCGATGGTTCAAACGATGATGGCAGGAATTCGGGAAATGGAATTGCGCATACAGCAAACACTTTCCAAGTCTGAAAATGCATCGATTGCTGCAACGGAAGGTAGTCAAGCAATTGAAGAAACAGAGGAAAAGATGCGGCAAATCAATGAAGCCGTTCACGTATCTTCACAAAAAATTATGCAGGTCGCTGAGGATATCAATCAAGTCATTCAAAAAGTTTCTCTTATTACAAAAATCGCTGAACAAACGAACTTATTGGCACTCAATGCCTCCATCGAAGCAGCAAGAGCCGGTGAAGCGGGGAGTGGATTCTCAGTCGTGGCGAATGAAGTTCGTAAACTAGCCGAAGAAACGAATGCATTCGCAAACGATGTTGTGCGAACATTAGAACAAACTAATAACGAAGTGAAAATTGCGGTACAACATGTGGAATCGAATGCGGATACTATTGATGAAGGCGTAGAAATCGTCAAAATAGCGGGACAATCGATTCATTATATGAATGACGCCGTGGTAGATACAAAGGCAGCCGTTACAAACAATAGTCTTCACGCGGAAGAATTAATCAAAGACGGGGAACAGATCGAAAAAATTATCGAACAAATTACGAAGATCTCTGAACAATTCACAGAAAGTGTCATTCAAACAGTAGCTGGCATGGATGAACAAGTAGAGGGAATCCAGCAGTTGGCAAGTGATGCTAGCAAACTAACAGATGAAGCAACAGCTTTAAGTCGTATCGTCCACCGCTTCACTTTTTAATCTTCATTTAACCTATTAAAGGAAACTCAGTATATTAAAACAAAGAAACACTCCAAATTATTGGAATGTTTCTTTTTTTTTTGTTGACTAAAATAGTTGCTTTCTAACTTTGCATTAAACGCTAGGCTGCATACTATGTTTTTTATATTGACGAGCTTCGTCTTTACGCTTCTGCTGTAAACGGAGGAATATATTATTGCCTAACAGCGCTGCAATGATAAATAGTGTGCCAATATAATCGAAAATTGTTAGCTGATATCCTTGTATATATGAAATTACTAGTGTAGTCACCGGTACAAAATTAATAAATAATAAACCATTTAATGGAGACAGGATGCGTACGCCCACATTCCAACCTACTAATGCAATAATGCCTGGAAATATAATCATAAACAACATATGGGGTGTTACTACTTGTAATGTTGTCACAGTTGGGACGGAAATATAACCTGTCCATGTTACGAAAAAGACTATTATACTGGCGGTTAGTGTACCGAGTAAACAGCTTAACGTAGAATAACGCAACGCCGACCATTCACTGAAGCGATTTCCACCCATTGTATAAATTACCCATCCGATAACCGCGATGAAAATCAGTAATGAAGGGACAATGTCGTCTGTTGCCGTGAAGAATGTACGTAAGTCACCTTTTGTAATGACAAGCATTACACCAACAAATGCAGTAAACACACAAGCGAGCGTGAAGCCATGTGGTTTATGTCTACTAATCATCCATACAAGAACGATAGAAATCATCGGCATCATGGCCTCTGAAATAGATGCCACCATAGTCCCGGGTTGTCCCATTAGATCTTGTCCCCAGAAAATGAAGAGGTTATAGACAACGAATGCCATCGTGCCGAAGAACCAAAGGGATAACCCTCTCTTCTCGAAACGGAAAGCTTGTTTTCCTTCTTTAAACCATAATATTACGACAAGTAGTAATGTGACTGAAAGATAACGAATTAATGTGAAATAGAACGGGTCGATATTTTTGAATGCACTATTGGCAACTGGGAACATTGCTCCCCATGACACACTGGCTAAGAAACACAGAAACGCTCCCCAGATAATTTTGTTTTTCAACTTGCTTAACCTCCTTGATGTACTATCTCTAGTAAACACTATATTAGACATCACGTAAAACGAATAATAATGATGACAACTATCGATTTTATTGATACCATATATATAAGAAGATTTTTAGTAGGAGGGTTCTCATGGAATTTAAAGACTTGGAGATATTTCAGATGGTCGCGGAGAAGGGAACGATCACAGCGGCTGCCAAAGAATTACGCTATGTACAGTCAAATATCACGTCCCGAATACAAAAACTCGAATCGGAACTAAAGACCCCATTATTTAACCGGCACAACCGTGGAATGATCTTGACACCTGAAGGGAAACGACTTCTCATTTACAGTGAAAAGATATTATCACTAACCAATGAAATGAGAAAAGTCGTGCAAAACGACAAAGAGCCTTCAGGAAAGCTTGAGCTAGGATCCGTAGAAACGGTCATCAAACTTCCTATTATTCTATCGAGATATAATACTAAATATAAGCAAGTTGATATTTCACTGTTGACAGGTGTAACAGAAGGATTGCAGTTTAAAGTTCTCAACCATCAACTTGACGGAGCTTTTATATCGGAAGGTACGATGCATCCCGACCTGGCTGTACACGATGTTCTTGAAGAAGAACTTGTGTTACTTTCGAGTAAACCGTTTCAGTCAATAGAAGATATTAAAGATGAGCCAATTCTTTGTTTCAGAAAGGGTTGTGGTTATCGGGCGCGTTTAGAGTCATGGCTTGAAGATGAGCGGTTTAAGCCAACGAAAATGATGGAGTTCGGAACACTGGAGACGATTCTTGGAAGTGTGGCAGCAGGGTTAGGTGTAACATTCGTTCCGAGATCAACTGTTTCTCATCTTCTAGATCAAGGTTTAGTCTATTGCTATCATTTGCCACCGAAATACAGCCAGATTAAAACGGTTTTTGTACGACGTGCTGATTCCTATTTAACGCCGACTATTGCAAAGTTTATAAAAGTTATTGATGAATTCAGAGAAAAAACAGATGAGCAATTTCAAAAGTCGACACAAATTTGACCTGCATAGCGTGCTACGTATGGTACGATATAGGGTAGTTATGAATATAGAATTAGGGGTGTCACAATATGAACTATACGAATCAAACAACACCGCACGCGAATTTCAAAAAACGGAATTACCGTCCGGCGATTATCATTATTTCAGTCATTCTTATCGGTGCGATTGGCATCTTAGCAGGTATGCCAGGTGTAGAGAATTTCACAGCATTCGATATTACGATTTTACCTTTATTGAATGCCATATTTAACAGTTTCACTTTTACGTTTCTCGTATGTGCATTAGTTGCGATCTTGAAGAAAAATGTCAAACTGCATGAACGCTTTATCTATGCAGCATTTGGCACAACTGCTTTATTTTTAGTGACGTATGTCGCATATCATTTTTTATCGGAGTCTACACCATTTGGCGGCAGTGGCTTCTTAGCTGGATTCTATTACTTTGTTTTGTTTTCACACATCGTGTTAGCTGCTGCAATCGTTCCGTTAGCGCTAACAAGTGTAGCAAGAGCATGGAATATGGAAATCCCACGTCACCGCAAAATTGCACGTTGGACAATGCCTATTTGGTTATATGTTAGTTTCACCGGGGTACTTGTGTATATCTTGATTTCACCTTATTATTAAGTAACGAGATAAATAGCGTAGGGCATCAGTCAAAAGTGGATGAATGACTGATGCTCTTTTTTACAATAGGGGTAATCTGAATAATCAAAATAAATGAAAGGACGTGCTGTAATGAAAACACCAAATTTTATGTCAGATGAATCATTTGATGAAGTGTTTAAACAAGAATCTGATCTTATCAATGAGCAATTAAATAAAGAAATTTTAATAGCGATGGTGGGCGACGTGAATGCGGGAAAGTCATCTACACTGAATCGTCTTATGCAAAAAGATGTTGCGGAAGTGGGCGCGCAACCGGGTGAAACGAAGGAAGTTAAAAAATTTTATTACACAGATAATATACTATTTGTTGATACACCCGGTCTTGACGATATCTATCAAGAACATTCAAATGAGACGCTGAAATTTTATAATCAAGCAGATGTGATTTTATTTTTCTTGAATGCAGCAGGTACTGTATTGTCAGATACGGAACTAAAATCATTAAATAAGATTGCTACACTCAACAAGAAAATCATTCTCGTACTCAATAAAATAGATGCAGCTGATGATATTCCGAGTTTAGTGAACTATGTTTTGGAGCATACTGGGTTTGCTTATCCGGTTATTCCAATCTCTTCGAAGACAGGAGAGCAAATGGAGTTCCTACAAAAAGAGATCCTTCAGCAATTAAAAGAAGCAAATAAAGATCTATTACTTGCAGCAAATATGGCGGATAAGTCATCGATTGCCAAACGATGGATTCTCGCAGCTGGTGCATCAGCTGCTACGATTGGAGCAGTACCCATTCCAGGTGCTGACTTTATCCCATTGACGACATTGCAAGTGGGCCTCATGTTGAAGCTGTCGACATTGTATGGAAAACCGATTACAAAAGACCATGCGAAAGAGTTGATCATTGCAACGATTGTAGGAAATATCGGGAAAACAGCATTTCGACAAATTGTTAAAGTGATTCCAGGTGCAGGGATGGTCGTAGCCGCAAGTGTTGCAGGTTCTATGACAGTTGCGCTAGGGTATGCAGTGAAATACATGTATGAAAATAATATGGAATTCACACCAGACACATTGAAAAAAGTATATGAATTATTTTTGAAAAAACAAAAGTAAAAAGGGGCGGGATGTATGGAGTGGTTTAACTACGCAACATTTGTGGTCGCTTTACTAGCTGGTTTGTATTCGATGGAAAGTATGAAAAGAAATAAAGAATTGGAAGAACGGGTGGAGGAGTTAGAGAAGAAAAATACAGCTGAGCTGGACAAGCATCGGTTATAGGAAGAGGATTATATGAAAAGTGAATGTCCTATTTGCGAAGGGAATAATTTATGTGGTACTTCAACCGAGAGTGGGGAGCATTGCTGGTGTACAAAGAAGATCTTCCCGGAAGAAGTGTTTCGGCAAATACCAGAAGAATATCTGTATAAACAGTGTATATGCGAAGCGTGTTTGATCCGTATCAATAGAATAGAACAGGCAAGCAAAAGGTCTATAGACCTCTAGCTTGCCTGTTTTTTATTCAGCTTCAAACGAACGGGTGGAAAGTTCCTTCTCGTAAATGAACAATGCGTTCTTATCTTCACGGATCCGCTTCAAATACTCGATGTGTCTATCGAATGTTGCTTCTTCTTCTACTTGTTCGTCAAGGAACCAGTTCAGGAAGGAAATCGTTGCGTGTTCTTTTTCTTCCCACGCTATATCCATGATTTGATAGAATGATTTGGTTACTTCTTTTTCTTGAACTAATGCCACTTCAAACGTGTGTACCAAGTTATCAAAAGAAGTAGTAGGTGCCGGTGTTTCTGTAATAATCGCACGAATCCCACGATCATTCAAATAAGAATAGATTTTCATTGCGTGATGCCGCTCTTCTTCTACTTGTTGTAGAAAGAAGTGCGCAAATCCGCTGTAATTTCGATATTCACAGTAAGATGCCATGGATAAGTAAGTTTGTGCTGCGGCGAATTCATTATTCATTTGTTCATTCAAAGCTTGTGCTAATTTTTCGCTAATCATGTGTATCGCCCCTTTTCTAATCGTAACGTAATTAGCGTACTGTATGATATGTCCGCTGTTTACAGTATACCTTTAAACGACATAATTTGCATGCCAGATATTAAATTGGATACTTATAATGATCAACTGATATACTTATAAGAGAAACTAGATGAATACTTATACATAATGAGAAGGAAGGTCATCACTTGAAACAGTATACAATACCTGTATTGGATGTATCTGCAGGAGCGGAAGCGAAGGCGTATGTAGACACATTGACGAAACCTATTGGAAGTTTAGGGAAGCTTGAAGAAATCGTGGTCACATTAGCCGAGATACAAGGTCGAAAACTGCCTAGCATAAACCAACTAGGTGTACTGGTATTTGCAGCAGATCATGGAATTGTGGAAGAGGGGATTTCGGCATACCCTCAACTAGTTACACGTCAAATGGTGCAGAATATGGCTGTAGGTGGTGCAGCAATCAATGTATTCAGCAGACAGCAGCAAGCAGAATTTTCATTGGTTGATGTGGGTGTAATAGGAGAGGCATTTCCGGAACCTGTGAAAGACCGGAAGATTCGACAAGGGTCGGAGAACTTTCTACATATCGAGGCCATGACTCAAGAAGAAGTAGAAAAAGCACTGGAGATTGGTTATGAAGAAGCGATTGCATTATTTGAAAAAGGTGCGGATTTCCTAGTAGTAGGGGAAGTTGGAATTGGTAATACTACGACAAGCAGTGCTGTAGTGGCGGCTATTACAGGGCTAGATCCGGCAGAGTTGGTTGGTTACGGAACCGGAATATCGTCTGGTCAACACCTTCATAAGATTAAAGTAGTACGGGAGGCACTAGCTCTTCATCAGCCTAATCCTTCAGATGGATTTGATGTGCTTCGTAAGGTTGGTGGTCTAGAATTAGCCGCGATGGTAGGTGCAATGCTCGCGGCGGCATCTAAACGCATCCCGATTATTTTAGACGGCTTTATCTCAACTGCGGCAGCTTGCGTAGCGGAGACCATAAGCAAAGGCGCAGCTGGATATATGTTGCTCGGTCATCAATCGATGGAACCAGGACATCAAAAGGCATTTCAATACTTAGGAAAAGAACCTATATTGTCCTTGTCCATGCGCTTAGGAGAAGGTACAGGTGCAGCAGTTGCATGTAGTATCATTCAATCGGCTGTCTTGATGGTCAATGAAATGGCTACATTTGAAAGTGCCGGTGTTTCGGGAAAAAGTGAATAAAAGGGAAGAGTGAGCAACGATGCTCATTCTTCCCTTTTTTATTCGGTTACCTCAACTGGTTTGACGGATTGGCTGAGTGTTTCCTCGCCTTCCACTTCACCATCAGCAGAGTGGCTAATAATGCTGGAAAGTACATGAACCCGTAAAATGATCCCTTCAATTCGGTTCGTTTCATCTATGACAACAAGTGGATATTTTGAACCTAGCACACGCGGAATAATATCTTGAACATATTCCTCCGGTGTTGCTGTCAAGACATCGGTTGTCATAACTTCCTCCAACGTTTTCTTGTTTTTCACGCCATCGATCGCACCATCTATTGTTACCAATCCAAGCAACTGTCGTTCTCGATTCGTAATGAAGACACTGGAAATCCCGTGTTCCTCCATATTCTTAATCGCTACATGCAGACCATCTTTGCCGTTCATGACACTTAATGGTTTAGACATGATATTCATTGCTTGTAACACTTTTGAGCGATCAATTTCACGAGTGAAGTCAATGATATAATCATTTGCTGGTGTTTCCAATAACTCTTCCGGTGTACCAATTTGCTCTACGTGACCATCTTTCATAACTGCCACACGATCACCGATACGGAATGCTTCGTTGACATCATGCGTGATAAAGATGATCGTTTTTTGAAGACGTGTCTGGATATCTAGAAGTTCCATTTGCATCTCTCTTCGTATGAGTGGGTCAAGAGCACTGAACGGCTCATCCATCAATAGAATATCCGGATCATTCGTCAAGGCACGGGCAATACCCACACGTTGACGCATCCCACCTGACAATTCATCAGGATATTGATTTTCATACCCTTTCAGACCAACCGTATTGATATGCTTTTGTGCGATATCGCGACGCTCGCTTTTCGATAAACCACGAATTTCCAGACCGTATTCAATATTCTCAATCACCGTTCTATGACTAAATAAACCAAAGTGTTGGAAGACCATTGCGATTTTCTTCTGACGGAAAAATTTTAACTGCTCTTTATTATAATTGACAATATTCTCACCATCTACATAAATCGCACCTGACGTAGGTTTGTTCAATAAATTGAAGCAACGGATAAGTGTTGACTTACCACTGCCGGATAGCCCCATAATTACGAAAGTTTCACCTTCCATGATTTCCATGTTGGCGTTATAGACACCGACTGTATGTCCAGTCTTTTCGAGGATATCGCGCTTAGAAGCTCCTTTTTCAATCATAGGAATGACTTTTTTAGGGCGAGGACCAAAGATCTTGGTGACATTTTCTACTTTAATTTTAACAGTCATGCTGATCTCCTCCCTGTACTTTGTAGGCGGTCTGCCACTCCGTTGGTTAAACGGTCAATAATAATTGCTAAGAATACGATACTGATCCCCGCTTCAAATCCTAATGATATATTAATCTGGTTGATCGAGAAGAGTACACGTTCACCTAATCCGTGGGCACCAACCATAGAACCCACAACAGCCATTGATAAAGCCATCATTGTAGTTTGGTTGATACCTGCCATCATAGTAGGCAATGCTTGAGGTAATTGTACTTTTACTAACATTTGGTTACGAGAAGATCCAAATGATTCTGCTGACTCAATCACTTCAGAATCAACGTTTCGGATGCCGAGTTCTGTTAGACGGATAACTGGCGGTAATGCGTAAATGATGGTCGCAATAATTGCGGGAACATTCCCAAGAGGGAAGAAGAATATTACAGGTATTAAGTAGACAAATGTAGGCATCGTCTGCATAGCATCTAATAGAGGACGTATAATGACGGAAAATGTCTTGCTAAAAGCCATCAAGATGCCGACTGGAATGCCAATCGCCAGGGATAGTACAACAGATATGACAATAATAGCGACTGTTGTCATTGTATCTTCCCATAAATTGAAGGAACCAATCAAAAAGATAAAGGCGGCAAACAGTATGCCGTTCAAAATGGAATTTAAATACCAACCAAGTAGGAACACCACAATCATAATAGCCCACCAAGGTGTAGCGAGTAGAGCTGTTTCAATAGTTCGGATTGTAGTGGAGGCAATCGTGAAGATTAAATCAAATAGCCAGCCAAAATTCATTGCAAGAAAATCGATAAACTTTTCTACATAATCTCCTACGGGTATTCTGACGTTAGGGAATTCATTCATAGGCAGTAAGCTAGGACGTACTAGCTTGTCCCTCTCTTTCTCTAGGTTTAGTAATAATACAAAAGATAAGGGGTGGAGCGGAAAGCGCCCACCCCGGCAAATTCAAAAATGTATTACAGTGCTGCTTTAACTTTCTCAGCAATATCTTCGGGTACCCATGAAGTCCAGAGATCTTCATGTTCTTTCATAAACCACTTTGCAGTATCATCTGGACTAGCTTCATTTTCACCCATATACTTTAACGCTTCTTCTGTCAATGCACTGCTAGTTTTGTAATGACTCAAGAACTCTACTACTTCAGGAGCTTGTGTTTTTAAATCTTTATGCACACTGACGTAGACATCATTAGGAGGAAATTCACCAGACTTATCTTTATCCCAAGCCTCTTGATTAAAAGGCTCGTCCTCTAAGAGTGTTAAGTCATATGTTGCAGTCACCCAGGTAGGAGACCAGTAATAACCAACCCATGGCTCACCTTTTTTATATGCACTAGCTAAGTCAGCTACGATGGATGCGTCAGAACCAGGAGCTAAGTACGTATACTTTCCATCTAAGCCATACGTGGTTATTTTTTCATCCAAGTGTTTACTGACCAACCAGCTAGATGGTGCACCGATGATACGTCCCTTATCCTTGTTTTCAGGATCTCGGAATAATTCAGGATACTTTTCTAAGTCTTTTACTGTTTTCAAATCAGGGGCTACGGCTTCGATGTTACGCTCTGGATCACCTTTAATTACGTATGTAGGAACATACAGACCCTGAGAGTTATCGTCGAAGTTTGTTGAAACTGTTTCGATGTCTCCGCTGTCGACTGCCTTTGTATACGCTTCACCCAAGTTATCAGACCAAACTTCTGTATAAACTTGTAGATCACCTTGTTGTAACGCTTGCAGTGTTGCAGGAGAAGTACCGTTTACTATTTCCGTATCATAGCCATAACCTTCTTCTAAAATAGTCTGTACAATGCTGTTGTGAATTCGAACACTATCCCAGCCTGCATCTGCCAGTTTAATCGTACTTATTGAATCTTTACTATCACTGTTACCGCACGCTGTTAAAAGTACTACTGTTAGAATAGATAAAAACGATATAAACTTTCTCAAAAAATCAAATCCTTTCTCTTTATAATTTTTACATCACGGAATGCTGTTTTTTGCTTGGATCTCTTAAAAGCAACCACGAGAAAAAATACGTAGGTAGTTGAAGAGATCAAGGAAAAATCATCATTTTTTCGCGATACTATTACACGAGTTTACAGGATAATTAAATTAATATCAATTTAATTATTTAGATAACTTGTAACTTCATGCGATTTTAAATAAACTATTAGAGGTTTTTGTAATGAAAAAAGTAAATTCTGTTAGATGGGTCGTGGTGAGTAAACTTAGGTGATAACCTATAAGGGGTATAGGCTCATGCTTTGTCGAATAGTAGGAGAAAGTGATACTATATGGTATGCTGATTACATATAACAACAGTGTTTTATCGTACACGAGGTTATATTTATGCACTTCGGACAAATCTTTGTAACAGTTTCTAAGGAATTGTCATGATTTTTTGATTTTACTTTTAAGAAAATGATATAGTTATATATACGAATGGAAAGATATTTAAATGTAACGTAAAAGGAGAACGGACCTAATATGACGAAAGAAGCCCATGTTGTTTCGAGTACTACTCAAAGCCGCTCAGCGTCTACCTTCTTCTCGGATATTAAATCATTAGTTAAAGGACCTGTACTCATCGCGAATGTATTTCCGGTTTTTACGGGGTTTTGGTTGGCACTATATTTTTCTGGCATGACACTCACGGGCAACTGGGGTGTGTTCCTGCTAACCATGATAGGTAGCACTTTGCTTGTTGCAGGTGCACTTGTAATGAATAACTGGTTTGATTCTGATATTGATACAGTTATGGAAAGAACAAAAAATCGTCCGACTGTGACAGGCCATTTTGCTTTGAAAACTGTATTAAATATTGGTTTGATATTATCGGGAATAGGAATGATATTGTTATTATTCACTACATTAGAAGCGGCAATTTATGCATTTATCGGATGGTTTACGTATGTAATACCCTATACGATGTGGTCTAAACGTAAATACACATTGAATACAGTGATTGGCAGTGTGTCGGGAGCGGTTACCCCTCTCATAGGATGGGCGGCTATAATGCCGGCAGATCATATTGTACCGATTGTTTTGGTCGTTATACTATTTATTTGGCAAATGCCTCATACATTTGCAATTGCTATGAAGAAGTACAAAGATTATAGTGCGGCTAACGTAGCGATGTTGCCTGTCGTTTATGGATTTAATATCACAAAACGTCAGATGCTAGTTTATGTATTATGTTTATTGCCGTTACCGTTTTTATTAACAATGTTTGGCACTACATTCATTATAATCGCGACGTTGATGAACCTTGGATATATTGCGGCTAGTATATACGGATTCTATGCAAAAGATGATTATAAATGGGCTAACTTGATGTTCTTGTATTCAGTCAATTACATGACGCTATTATTCGGCATGATGATTCTTTGGACTTTTTAATTATTACGAAAAAGACTTCCCTTCACGCGATGTGATAGAGAAGTCTTTTTTGTGCTAGAATTATTGAGGAGTTTGAAAATTTAGGAATAAACAGTTCGTAATAAATAATGAGAGTTGGATTTTAGGAGGTATATGAATGAAGGAGCAAGTACAATTACTGAGGCCAAAACTAGATGAAGTGTTTACACATTTGCACAATCATCCGGAAGTCAGTTGGAAGGAAACAAAAACGACAACTTACTTAAAAGAGTTTCTTCAGCGTGAAGGATTTAATGTAAAGTTATTCGACGGTATAACAGGTTTATCCGTTACGATCGGTGAAGGTAAGCCGGTAGTCGGATTACGTGTAGATATAGATGCGTTGTGGCAAGAAGTGGATGGTGTGTACCAAGCGAATCATTCATGCGGACATGATGGGCATATGACAATGGGAATTGGCGCATTGCTTATGGCGAAAGAACGTGGAATTCCCGAGAAAGGCACATTAAAAGTATTCTTTCAGCCTGCGGAAGAGAAGGGAAAAGGTGCGCTAGCTGTTCTGGAGCAGGGATTGATCGATGATATCGATTACTTATACGGCGTTCATGTAAGAGCAGCGGATGAAATGGCTGACGGTTACTCCGCTGCCTCACTGCGTCACGGTGCGGCGAAAATGATTAGTGGAACGATAAAGGGAACAGAAGCACATGGTGCAAGACCGCATCAAGGAAAGAATGCCATTGAGGTCGGGGCTACGTTGGTAGCAGGTTTACAGTCCATTCATTGTAATCCAATGGTTTCACATACAGCGAAGATGACGATGTTCCAAGCGGGAGGAGAATCTGCCAATATCATTCCCGGCAATGCTAAATTCAGTTTGGATTTACGAGCCCAGGAAAATGTGGTGATGGATGAATTATATGAACAAGTGGAACGTGTGATTCAAGCAGTAGAAAGACAATACGATGTAGACATTAACTATGAAGTTATGGCAGAAATGGTCGCAGCGGAAGTAAATGTTGAAGCAGAAGATCTAATGTACCAAGCGATTGCTAAAGTGATCGGTAAAGAGAAGACTACACGTACTGTTGTCACACCAGGCGGGGAAGATTTTCACTTCTATTCTGTAAAACGACCAACTGTCAAAAGTACAATGCTAGGATTGGGATGCGGCTTAACGCCAGGACTCCACCATCCACACATGACATTTAATCAAGACGCGTTGGCAACAGGAGTCGAAATTTTAACTACTGCAATTGAATTAACATTCCAGTCTAAAAAATAGAAGATGACAGTCTGAAGAAGGGTATAGAAGTCAGAAAATTGACGATTATCGAAGATATTCATTCCGTGCAAAAGCTTGAGAAGCGAATTTGGGTAATGGAACCAATCCCTGTACATCAGATCGTTATGATTGTCAAAAATGGATGTTGTCGTCAGAATAAATATTCAACTATTGTTATTTAGTCATCATATGTGCTAGACTTTTAGTTAATCGAATATGTTTCCTTCGGGGCAGGGTGTAATTCCCTACCGACGGTGATGAGCTAGCAAGCTCTTAGTCCGTGACCCGGATGCTTTCAATAAGCGGAAGGTGGATTTGGTGAAACTCCAAAGCCGACAGTTAAAGTCTGGATGAGAGAAGGAACAGTGCGTATATACTACATGTAATGATTTTTTATTACTGTTTATAACGTTTATTTAGTCATGGTTACAAGCCCCGCATAATCTTTTGTGGGGCTTTTTGTATGTAGAATTGTCACTAGAGGAATACCGTAAGCTGGAGTGTTGCTCAATGAATCAGAATTATATGGAAATGGCTTTGCAACTCGCAGAAAATGTGGCAGGTCAAACCTCTCCCAATCCACCAGTAGGTGCGGTCGTCGTAAAGACAAACCGAATCATTGGAATGGGCGCACATTTACAAGCGGGAGAGCGCCATGCGGAACGAATCGCACTTGATATGGCGGGAGCGAGTGCAAGAGATGCTGATTTATATGTAACGCTTGAACCTTGTTCTCACACTGGCAAAACTTCACCTTGTGCTGATGCCATCATTCAAGCGGGTATAAAGCATGTCTATGTTGCGACAACGGATCCTAATCCACTTGTAGCGGGTAAAGGTATTGCGAAACTTCGTGGAGGAGGAGTGGAAGTAACCGAATCTGTTTCAGTTGAACGCGCTAAAAAACTTTATCAACCATTTTTTCATTTTATTAAAACCAAAACACCTCATGTGACAATGAAAACAGCTATGACGATAGACGGTAAAATTGCGACTTCAAAAGGAGATAGTAAATGGGTGACGAGTGAGCAAGCGCGACTCGATGTCCATCAGCTTCGCCATACACAGGATGCAATTTTAGTAGGTGTACAAACACTTCTTCACGATAATCCTCTTCTCACCACCAGACTGCCCCTAGGTGGACAACATCCTATTCGAGTTATTTTAGATACATCATTACGGACACCGGAATCTAGTCAAGTCATTCAAAATGCAGAAGCCCCAACGTGGATTTTTTGCGGGAAATACGCGGAGTTAACACGTGAAAAGTTACTTGTGAAACCGCATGTCCAGATCATCCGAATGCAGAAAGCCCAGTTGATTGTAGAAGATATTCTACTAGAATTAGGAAGACGTGGTGTGATGACATTGCTTGTTGAAGGTGGAGCAGCTATTAATGCTTCATTTGTTAAAGCACGCGCAGTGCAGAAAGTCATTTGCTACGTAGCACCCAAATTGCTTGGAGGAATTGGATCTTTGACACCGATTGGCGGGCTAGATCCTCGATTGATGAATGAAGCGTTTCCCTTAACCTTTGAAAGTGTAGAGATGATTGGTCCAGACATTAAAATCGTAGCGGTACCGAAAGAGGGTCATTGAATTATGTTTACAGGAATAATTGAAGAAATTGGTTCAGTTAAGCAAATACAACCAGGTGCTCAATCTATGACAGTGACGATCGCTGCATCCCTTGTTTTGACAGATGTGAGAATAGGGGATAGCATCGCAGTCAATGGTGTCTGTTTGACGGTAAAGAGTTTTACAAAAGATCAGTTTGCTGCGGACGTCATGCCTGAAACCATCACCTCTACTTCACTACGACAATTAGCGACGGGAAGTCCTGTGAATCTGGAGCGGGCACTCGCGGCAAATGGTAGGTTTGGCGGACATTTTGTCACGGGGCACGTAGACGGAATAGCTACGATTCGTGACAAGCGAACAGTTGATAACGCATTATATATACGCTTGTCATTACCTCAAGGATATGACTCCTATCTGTTACATAAAGGCTCTATCGCATTGGATGGTACTTCATTGACGATCTTCGAAGTGCAAGATACGGATATTACGATTTCGTTGATTCCGCATTCACAGGAAATGACAGTCATTGCGAAAAAGCAAGTAGGAGATATTGTCAACTTCGAATGCGATATGCTTGCTAAGTATGTAGAAAATATGTTGCGAAAAAGACAAGATACGGGTCAAACGATGTCAAAAGACTTTTTACAACAACACGGATTTATGTGAAGGAGTGAATGAAGATGTTCCATACAATCGAAGAAGCATTAGAAGATTTACGACAAGGTAAAGTCGTCATCGTAGTCGATGATGAAGACCGAGAGAATGAAGGCGATTTCGTGGCACTAGCAGACAGTATTACGCCTGAAATCATCAACTTCATGGCAACGAAAGGCCGAGGCTTGATTTGTGTGCCGATAACAGAACAAAAAGCCGCCCAACTAGGCTTACAGATGATGACGGATAATAATACGGATTCACATGGCACTGCGTTTACAATAAGTGTCGATCATCGCTCTACACATACTGGAATCAGTGCATTTGAACGTGCGGATACAATCGTTAAAATGATGGATCCAAGTGCTACTGCGGGTGAATTCAAACGTCCTGGACATATATTTCCACTTGTAGCAAAGTCAGGCGGTGTACTAGAACGTACGGGGCATACTGAAGCTGCGATTGATTTGGCGCGACTGGCAGGCAGTGCTTCGGCAGGCGTAATTTGTGAAATCATGAGTGAAGACGGAACGATGGCGCGTGTGCCAGAATTACGACAGATGGCTGAAGAACTAGATCTGAAACTCATCACCATTCAAGACCTGATTCATTATCGTTTACAAAGAGAGCAATTAGTCATACGTGAAGCAGAGATCAAGCTACCGACAGATTATGGCGAGTTCCGCATGGTTGGCTATACTGAAACTATGACAGGAAAAGAACATGTCGCACTGGTAAAAGGAGACGTTACAACCGAAGAGCCGGTCTTAGTAAGAGTTCACTCAGAATGCTTAACAGGTGACGTCTTTGGATCGTGCCGTTGTGACTGTGGTCCGCAACTACAAACTGCTCTCTCTCAAATTGAAGAAGAAGGGCGCGGTGTCTTGTTGTATATGCGTCAAGAGGGTAGGGGAATAGGCCTAATTAATAAACTGAAAGCCTATGAACTACAAGAACAAGGTTATGACACCGTAGAAGCGAATGCAAAACTCGGATTTGCAGCTGATTTACGTGATTATGGTATCGGTGCACAAATTCTCAGGAATCTTGGCATTACGCAAATGCGCTTGCTAACGAATAACCCAAAGAAAATTGCTGGCTTAAAGGGCTATGAACTAGAAGTGGTTGAACGCGTCGCGATTCAGCAACCGTTTAATGAAGCAAACGAAAAGTACCTACACACGAAGGCAGAAAAACTTGGTCATTTATTAACTTTATGAGGAGAGATGAAACATGGGTAATTTATTTGAAGGGCATTTAGTAGGCACGGGATTAAAGGTAGGCATCGTCGTTGGACGATTCAACGAATTTATCACAGGTAAGTTACTTTCAGGTGCACAAGACGCGTTCAAACGTCATGGTGTAGATGAAGCGGATGTTGACATAGCATGGGTGCCGGGGGCTTTTGAGATTCCATTGATCGCAAAGAAAATGGCGGACTCAAAAAAATATGATGCAGTCATTACGCTGGGTACGGTAATTCGTGGTGCGACACCTCATTTCGATTTTGTTTGTAACGAAGCGGCAAAAGGTGTTTCACAAGCAAGCATGCAATCGGGTATCCCGGTTATTTTCGGTGTATTAACAACAGATACGATTGAGCAATCAATCGAGCGTGCAGGCACTAAAGCGGGGAACAAAGGCTGGGATGCAGCGGTATCCGCTATTGAAATGGCAAACCTAGCAAAGCAGTTCGACTGATTAGTAATGGAGTTAAAAGAGGATGTCCCTGAAGTTACTTTACTTCATGGGACGTCCTCTTTTATAATATGGAATTCAAATTCAAGTGCATGCTCGTAACACGTCATTTGTTCTTGCAAAGGATGCAAAAGAGGAGCGATTTCGCATGGCTATGTCCTCTCTGCAATGTAAATTCCTCTTCAACAACCGTGCAAGTTACTCAACTATAAACACTATGAATAAAAAACTGTCTTAGAAATCCTATTGATTTCTAAGACAGTCCTAAATTTATTATTTTACCGCTACTATACCTAACTTTTCGCGTGCCTGGACAGTTGCAACTACCATATTTTTTAAAGCTGCAACTGTTTCTTCACGCTTTCTCGTCTTCAAACCACAATCGGGATTGATCCAGAATTGAGAAGGCTCAAGCACTTCAAGACCTTTGTCAATAATCTCTGTCATCTCTTCGACTGCAGGAACGCGTGGACTATGAATGTCATAGACACCTAGACCGATTCCTTTGTCATAGTGATACTCATTGAAAGCCTCGACTAAGTCACCATGACTGCGTGACGTTTCAATAGAGATTACATCTGCATCGAGTGCGCTAATTGCTTCAATAAAGTCGTTGAAGTCACAATAGCACATATGCGTATGAATTTGCGTTGTATCTTCGACTGATGCAGTCGATACGCGGAATGCATTAACGGCCCAATCTAGATAGTGCTTCCATTCAGTTCTCTTCAATGGAAGACCTTCACGAAGTGCTGGCTCGTCCACTTGGATCATATGAATACCGGCTGCTTCAAGTGCTTCGATCTCCTTACGCAAAGCCAGTGCAATTTGGTTTGTCACTTCTTCTCTGGATAAGTCATCACGAACGAATGACCAGTTTAAAATGGTTACAGGTCCCGTGAGCATTCCTTTTACTTCGTGATCAGTAAGAGATTTTGCATAAACGGATTCTTCCACAGTCATTGGTTTAATAAACGTAACGTCTCCAAAGATAATTGGCGGCTTAACACAACGTGAGCCGTAGGATTGTACCCATGCTTTTTCAGTAAAAACAAATCCGTCAAGCTTTTCCCCGAAATACTCCACCATGTCTGTACGTTCGAATTCGCCGTGTACCAATACATCAAGTCCCAAGTCTTCTTGAATATCGATCCATTCTTTAATTTCCGCTTGAACGAAATCTTTATATTGCTGATTTGTAATTTCGCCTTTTCTCCATTTATTGCGTGTAGCCCGTACTTCCGGTGTTTGTGGGAAGCTACCGATGGTGGTAGTAGGGAGTAGTGGTAATTGGAATTTTTCCTGTTGTTTGACTTTGCGTTTTGCAAATGGAAGATTCCGCTTACTGTCTGATAGTAGACTTCCCGAAGTCGCTTCACGTACTTCTTTATTATTGCGGGCAGGAAGTGAATTAAATGCAGTCAATGCTGCTTCACTGTCATCCAATGCCTGAGAAACTTGTTCGTATCCATGTTGTACTGCTAGTTGAATAGCTTTAATTTCTCCAATCTTCTCGTCAGCAAATGCTAACGCGTTCAAAATAGTTTTATCTAGTTTCTGTTCCGAGCGAGTCGTAACAGGTGAGTGGAGCAGGCTACATGAAGGTTGAATCCATAAATTGTCAGCTGTAACATGCTGTTGAATATTTTCAGTCAATGTAAGTTTTTCACGTAAATTGGAACGCCATACGTTGCGACCGTCTACAATTCCCGCTGCAAGTATTTTATCTTCTGGGAAACCATATTGCTTCAAGTTCTCTAGATTTCTTTCGCGTCCGTGGACGAAATCTAGTCCGATAGCCGCAACAGGTAACGCGATCGTTTCACTATAATGTTCAACTGAATCGAAATATGTTTGTAGAAGAATATTCAGTCCACTTAGATTTTTCGATAGTTGTGAATAAATTTCTGTAACAGTCTTCATTTCATCTGAACTTATTGATGTACATAGAATCGGCTCGTCGATTTGGATCCATTGTACACCTTCATCCTGTAATTCTTGTAATACTTTTTGATAGAGGGGTATCAGTTGTAGGATAATAGATGGTACATCTTTATCCTCGTACCCTTTAGATAACTTTAGTAATGTATACGGGCCTAGTAGAACAGGTTTACCTTCAATACCCAGTTCGCTCTTGGCTTCACGATAAGCAGCTAGAGGCTTGTTTTCCGTTAGTTCAAAACGCTGGCCTTCGTATTCAGGCACGATATAGTGATAGTTTGTATTGAACCATTTTGTCATTTCGGAGGCAACCGCTTCATCATTACCGCGGGCCATCGAAAAGTATGTGGAAGTGGAAACTTGTCCACCTTTCCAGTTATAGCGGGAAGGAATGATTCCGAACATGGCTGACGTATCCAGTACGCGATCATACAATGTGAAGTCGCCTACAGCAATCCAATCAACGCCAGCATCTTGCTGTTTCTTCAAGTTTGCCAAGCGAATCTCTTTCGTTGTTTGAAGAAGCTCGTCTTCCGAGATCTTCATTGACCAAAATGCCTCAAGTGCACGTTTCCACTCACGATTTTCACCTATTACGGGATAACCCGTTATACTGCTTTTTACCATAGATAATTTCCCCCTTGATTTTTTTCAATAAAAAAAACATCTCTAGGGGAAATGTTAGAAATGCGAGTACGTATAAAATAACATGCTACTTATAAGCATGTGATTATACATTGCGTCTGTCTAACACTTCCCTATTCACCGTAGGATTAGCGTCATGAAAAATAGGCAGGTGTCTGGCTGGACGCATTAGCGTCTTCACAGTGGCGGGACCGCTCCAAGAAAAGGATTCCCTTTTAAGAAATGAAAATATTTTCATTCCACCTACTTTTCAAACTATTCAATTCAGATGATTGTCTCTAAAGCTATCACATGCTAAATAGTGTGTCAACTTGCTATTAGAATTTCATGATGAGTGGTAAAGAACAACTAACGATATGGAAGTAGACTACAAAAAGATATAACAACATATTACGCCAGCTGTTATATAACTGTTGCGAATAGGTTGTCTTAAAGATGAATAACTATGATGTGAAAATTTTCACAATTCAGTTGAAAGTAAACTAGACTTTAGGTATGATAAGTACTAACACGTCTTCATGTGAGGAAATCATTTGTCTTTATTGTGTCGATTTCTAATCGACGGGCTATGGGGTGTTGCCGGATAATGGACAATGATGGGTGTTCATCGCTATATGTTATACAACAGTGTAGCGGAAAAATATTAAGGGGTGGCTTTATCCATGACAAACTATGAACAAGTAGGTAAATTGCAAGTCGCAACAGAACTATATAACTTCGTAAAAGAAGAAGTTCTTCCGGGCTTAGAAATTCAAAATGATCAATTTTGGACAAACTTTGATTCGCTCATTCATGAACTTGCTCCTGAAAACAAAGCACTATTAGAAAAACGTGATGAATTACAAAAGACCATTAATGAATGGCATCAAAATAATAAAGGCGAAATTGATTTCGTTAAATATAAAGAGTTTTTACAAGAAATTGGCTATTTAGAGCCAGTTCCCGAAGATTTCAAAGTGACAACAGCTAATGTTGATCATGAAATCGCAAACCAAGCTGGCTCACAATTGGTAGTGCCAATCGATAATGCTCGTTATGCATTAAATGCAGCGAATGCACGATGGGGAAGTTTATACGATGCACTATACGGATCTGATGTAATCAGTAATGAAGCGGGTGCTGAAGCTGGTGTTGAATACAATCCGGTACGTGGACAGAAAGTAATTGATTTCGCGAAAAACTTGCTAGATCAAGCGGCGCCTTTGGCTGAAGGTTCACATGCAGATGTAACTGCTTATAAAATTGTTGAAGGCAAACTTGAAGTAACGCTTGAGAGCGGTAACAAGACTCAATTGCAAGATGAGTCCAAGTTTGTTGGATATAATGGATCCAAAGATGCACCGACTGCAGT
Organism: Sporosarcina sp. P34; assembly: GCF_002743375.1. Taxonomy (GTDB): domain Bacteria; phylum Bacillota; class Bacilli; order Bacillales_A; family Planococcaceae; genus Sporosarcina. Next base: position 19,412 of record NZ_PDZC01000002.1, on the reverse strand, counting down.
ATTGTTGGTGAATAACGGATTGCATATCGAAATCGCTATTGACAAGAACAACCCGATTGGTAAAAGCGATAAAGCGGGTGTGAAAGATCTTGTAATTGAAGCAGCACTCTCTACGTTAATGGACTGTGAAGACTCTATCGCCGCAGTTGATGCTGAAGACAAGGTGGGCGTATACCGTAACTGGCTTGGTTTAATGAAGGGTGACTTGGAATCCACATTCAAACGAGGTAGTAAAACAGTTACTAGAAAATTGAATGCTGACCGTACGTATGTAGGTGTAGACGGCAAAGAGTTGACACTTCGTGGTCGTTCATTAATGTTCGTACGTAACGTAGGTCATTTAATGACAAATAATGCGATTCTCGATGAAAACGGTAATGAAGTACCTGAAGGCATCTTGGACGGTGTTCTTACATCTTTAATTGCTACGCATAACTTTAAAGAAAATGTAGCGTTTAAAAACTCGCTTCATAATTCTATTTATATCGTAAAGCCGAAAATGCATAGTCCAGAAGAAGTGGCATTTGCGAACAAATTATTCAATCGTATTGAAGATTTGCTAGGTGTTGAGCGTCATACAATTAAAATCGGTGTCATGGACGAAGAGCGCAGAATGTCACTGAATTTGAAATCCGCAATCAATGAAGTGAAAGAACGTATTGCATTTATCAATACTGGATTCCTTGACCGTACGGGTGACGAAATCCACACATCTATGGAAGCTGGTCCTGTTATTAGAAAAGCTGATATGAAGGCATCTGAATGGCTATCTTCTTATGAAGCTGCAAACGTGGCAGTGGGAATCCGGGCGGGCCTACCTGGACATGCGCAAATTGGTAAAGGAATGTGGGCTATGCCTGACTTAATGGCTGCAATGCTTGAACAGAAAATTGCACATCCAAAAGCAGGAGCGAGCACTGCGTGGGTTCCATCTCCAACAGCTGCAATTATACATGCATTGCACTACCATGAAGTAAATGTTAAAGAAGTACAGGCTGGAATTGACAGTTCGATCGATTATCGTGATGGTATCCTAACTATTCCATTGGCACCTAATACAGATTGGTCTGCTGAAGAAGTACAATCGGAGCTGGATAACAATGCACAAGGGATCCTGGGCTATGTTGTTCGCTGGATTGACCAAGGTGTAGGATGTTCAACGGTTCCTGATATTAATGATGTCGGATTAATGGAAGATCGTGCAACATTGCGTATTTCCAGCCAGCACATTGCCAACTGGTTACGTCACGGTGTTTGTACGAAAGAGCAAGTACAAGAAACATTGGAGCGTATGGCAATAGTAGTGGATCAGCAGAACGCTGATGATGAATTATATCAGCCGATGGCACCGAACTATGATGACTCCATCGCATTCCAAGCAGCTTCTGACCTAATCTTTAAAGGGGCAGAACAGCCAAGCGGATATACAGAGCCAATCTTGCATGCTCGTCGTATTGAAGCAAAAGCGAAAGCAAAACAAAAAGCAGCCGTTCAAAACTAATCACCATTTCAAACCGTCTCTCTTTCAGTGAAGAAAGGGAGACGGTTTTTTACTTACTAATCAGAGATAGAAATATTTCTGATGAATCTGATAATATGCTATACTAACAAGAATGTTGGAAAGGGGATGACTTCATTATGTTGCAAACCGATCAAACAGTTTTCGTTTTAGTAGATGTACAAGGAAAACTCGCACAAATCGTCAATGAAAGCCAGGAACTACATGATAACTTGGAGAAGCTGATTAAAGGATTACAAGTATTGGATATTCCTATTCTATGGCTCGAACAATACCCAGACGGTCTAGGGCCGACTACAGAATCGTTATCGAACTTACTTGAAGGACAACATCCCATATCAAAAATGACATTCAGTGCAATGGGCAACGAAGAGTTTGTTAAACAACTTAATGAACTGGGTAGGAAGCAAGTGTTAATTGCAGGAATTGAAACGCATATTTGTGTCTATATGACAGCGGCTGATCTTGTGAAGCAAGGTTACGAAGTAGAAGTGGTTGTGGATGCAGTTACTTCCAGAACAGAAGCTAATAAAATGATTGGCTTACAAAAGATGAAACACCTTGGGATCTCAGGCACTTGTGTAGAGACAGCGTTATATGAATTGTTAGGTGAGGCAGGGACAGATGAATTTAAGCGGGTTTTAAGAGTAATTAAGTAGAACATTCATCAAATAGAAAAAGAGGTTAGGACAAAACCTAAAAAGGTAGGAAGGAGAAGACACCTTCATACCTTTTTAAATTCAATAAAAAATTATTTATAAAGTTTAATTAGTTGGTAATCAAGAGTGTAGCGTAGGGAAACGGACTGTTTTTTTAGTTATGTACCAGCCTATTTTCTTACTCCCATTGTTCTCGCTGTAAATCTTCTGCAATGAGTTGTAGATCATCCGCAGTAATCGATAATAATTCATAAGCGGTATTTTCAGCTAGTTGCACTGCCATTTTTTTTAGAAACTTCGGTGATCCTTCATTTTCTTCATCATATAGAAGCAACAAAGCATCTGAATTTCGAAGTAGAAACTTGTTCTTCTCTACAAATTGCCAAGGTGCTTCATAAGGTTTGTTTGTCAAACTCACTGTGTAATCCGCAAGTGATATGATTTGTTCATATGTTTCTTGTTTTATTTCATTCCAGTTCGATTGTTGATCGAGAAATGGTGTAATGACCGCGTATTGTAAATTTGGATAATCTTCTTGCAAGTCCCACACGCATTCAATAATCCACGTTTCAACTCCAAGCTGTCCACTGACTATAACCCATTCGAGTCCTTGATCTAGAAGAACTAGCAATTGATCTGTCAATGCCTTCTTGATGATAGGTATGCCTTTATGGTCTTCGTTAAAGATTCCTAATTCATGGGCTTTATACCCGCTCACGAGTAAACGTTTAATCATTGTTGTTCACTAATTGCGGCTTGAGCAAGCTTGGTAATCGTCATATCATCCATCGGTGGATTGTGAAGTCCGGCCCGCACATCGCGATAATATCGCTGGAGGGGATTCGACAATTCCAAACTTTTAGCGCCTACAATGCGCATCGCTAAGTTAACAATTTCTATCGCACTATTCGTTACAATCGATTTCGCTACCCCGAGTTCGTTTTGTAAATGAACTCGACGAGTACGGTCATCGTAAATTCTCGCGATATCGTAAAGTAAGTGACGTGCTTTAATCAGCTCTAAATCCATCTTTCCGATTTGTGTTTGGATACTGAAAAGGGAAGCAATGGGTTCATTAAGACTATTCGGCTGATAAGTGGCTGCAAAGTGCACCGCGTAATCACGTGCCGCTTGGGCAATTCCCATGTAACAAGCGGGAATATGAAGAAGCCAGCCGTTTTGGTTGTTGCCACGTTGTGCCTCATTCACTTCTACCAACTGATCATCCGTTGCTTCCACTTGATTTAGTACAAGTGTCTGGCTTTCCGTACCGCGCATGGAAATCATATGCCAAGTATCTCTAATGGAAAGGCCGGCCGTGTCACTTGGCAACAAGAAAAAACCTGTTTTTTGTTTTTCTTCAATCCAAACAGATACGAGAATATGGGTAAGAGCAGGCGCCATAGTCGTAAATGTCTTTTCACCTGAAATCACCCAACCATTCTCCGTACGAACAGCAGTTGTTTGTGGTCGGCCGCCACGTGTAGGGCTACCGGTCTGTGCTTCGGTAACGGAACGATTCACAAGGGCGCCTTGTTGGATCGCTTCACTAAACTGGGCTAACTGTTCTTCCGTCCACTTCCGGCTCTCATACAGTTCACCAACGACCCCTTGATGCCAGCCAATAGCAAGAGCGGTAGCACTATCGAAACGAGCGATGGTCTCCTGAAAGAGCACCATATCAGTCACTGTGATACCCGCACCTCCTAATTCTTTAGGTAAGGTCAGCGTTGTATAGCCCATTTTTACGAGTTTATCTATATTCTCTTTTGGAAACTTTGAGTGCTCATCAGATTGTTCTGAAAAGCTGCTGAAAAACGGACCTGCCTCAGTCAATTGATTGACCCATCGGCGTTGAAAGTCCGTTGTGATAAAAAGTTCTGTTGACACGAGTAACACATCCTAACCACTTCATTCTTGTACTGCTTTACACTGCTGGCTCACTGTCAATTTATATACAAACGCAAAATTGCCTCGAGTACTTCTCTCAAGGGTCATGAAATTCTATTATACTAGAAAAACGAAATAAATACCATTCTGACGAAAGAAAAAAATACATGTCAAACTCTGTCAGATTTCACAAATAGAACTAAGAGAATGGTATAACTATTCGCAGTCACAATAGAGATTTCGATTTAAGTCTAAACTCCTGTGTGTAATTTATTTGTAAAAAAAGTCCATTTTATAAATTAAGGACCTTAGGATCAATCACTATCCATTTTTGAAAGTATAAAGACACATGTTTTGTTGTATTTATAGTAATGAAATGTATATAAATAACTAAAAAGATGCATTGAATGAAAATGTACGATAAAATTTGCTACATTTTTTAATCTGGCTGAAAGTTTTAATTTCGCTATACGGATATGAATATTGTAGGGTATAATTGGCATTGTGTACCAAATATATGTAAAAGTTGAAAATTGAATAGGGGAGAATGTTTAAGATGAAATTCACAGTTGGAAAAAAGTTATGGATTGGATTTATGAATCTAGTCATTATTATCATTATCATTGGATTAATAGGGTTCTTAGCAATGAGGAATATTAACGAAAAGTATTCATTTTTAATTAACGATCGGATGCATAAGGTCATTTTGTTAGAGCGCCAGCAAAACGATCAAAATAACTTAACGAAAAATATTAGGGGATATATGTTATATGGCTCGGAATCTTACATAAAAGAATTAGAAGAAACCCGATCACGTATTAATAATAACTTAACTGAATTGGAGAAAATCCTGAAGAATACCACTATGCGGAATGCATTAGCATCCATTCGGGTAGCAAACAAAGAATACGATAAGGTACTACTATCTATTATAGAAGAAAAACGCGCAGGAAATAATGAACAAGCGCTTGTTATTGGAACAAATGGAGTAGGTTTTCAACTAACGATTTCCGACTCTATCAATCAAATGATTGATACGATCATTCATGATGTAGAAACAGTGGTGACGAGCACGAATGAAGGTAGATAACGTGTGGCTGAACTATTATTGTCAACAGAGAAAACAAACGCCGTCTTCTTGGACATCGAGCACGCAACATCAGACGTTAGTGAAAAAATTTCTACAGTATCTGCAGCAATCGAAGAAATTCGTGCGATGACAGATGAAGTAACAGAAGGAGCTAAACGAGTAGAAGAACTAGCGGTTCAAGCAGCAGCAGAAGCGGAATCCACTAGTGCTGCAACAGAAGAACAGTTAGCGGCCAATCAGGAAATCACATCTAGTTCACAAACATTGGCGGAACTTGCAGAACAACTTCAACATGATATGTCACGATTTAAAGTATAGTAAATCCCCCAAAAAAGAGTTGGTTGCGCAGTTGGCAATCAACTCTTTTTTAATGGGAAATGCGCGATGGCCTCATAGGAGGGAGTTGCTTTAGGATGAATCTTAAATAGGGTAAAACCTTCTATTATGATGGAAACAGGTTCAATAGATTTTTTTTCTAATTGCATTTTATCTCTAGTCTTACGTTTTTTAGCTATCGTGATGTGTGGAACGAAGCGAGTATCTCTTTCTAAGTCAAGTATCTCCTCTGTACGTCTAGTGATTTGCTTTTGTAGTTCGCGTAATGACTCGGAATCCTGAACTGCTAGAAAAACAACACGTGGTCCACTTGCAGATCCGAAAAATGATAGACCTTTTACGTACACCGTGAATTCTGTATGCGATTTGGCGATTTTTTGTAGACAGGATTTTAACCAGGGGAGTTTGGTGTCATCAAGCTCCCCAATATAGCGAAGGGTCAAATGCAAATCCTTATCATGTGGAATTACTTTGTATTTCTCGTTCAATTGATATTCTGTGCGAAATTGTTGTGCTATATCATCGACAGGATGAGCAATAGAGATGCCGATAAAATAATGTTGTACCAATTCCAGCTCACCTCCTATTCAATAGGTTCCCTCACTTCTTGAAATATATGCATAGTAGCATAAAAAATCTCCGTATGGCTTGCTGTTTAGGGAACCCACTAACAAAACACATAAGTAATGTGTATAATAAGAGGAAGATATAACTGAATTATTACAATTGCAAAGGGGATGCCACGATGATTAAGACGTTGATTTTTGATCTGGATGATACATTGATATGGGATGCCAAGAGTATTTCCATGGCTTTTCAAAAAACTTGTGAGTATGCAACAAAGAAAAAAGGGGTCAATCCAGTAGAACTTGAGCATGCAGTGCGCGAGGAAGCAAGAGCTTTGTATGCTACATATGAAACATTTCCACATACTCAAAATATCGGAATTAATCCTTTTGAAGGGTTATGGGGTGTCTTTGACGATGAAGGGGAAGAGTTTCAGAAAATGAAAGAGCTTATTCCAGGCTACCAAAAGGAAGCATGGGTTAAAGGGTTGAAGAAACTAGGGATTGATGATGAAGCATTTGGCAGGGAATTAGCTGATGTATTTCCAAGAGAGCGTAAGAATCACCCATATATTTATGAAGAGACGTTTGAAGTGTTAGATGAATTGAAGGACAACTATCAGTTAATCCTTTTGACAAACGGTTCACCAAGTTTACAACAGATTAAACTGACGATCTCACCAGAGATACCTGAATACTTTGATCATATTATCGTTTCTGGTGCATTTGGCAAAGGAAAGCCTGATGCCTCTATATTCAAGCATGTTCTTGAGTTAAGTGGGGTCCAAGCAGATGAAGCATTGATGATCGGTGATAACTTGATGACAGACATTTTAGGCTCAAGTCGTGTCGGTATGCGTAATGTATGGATTAATCGTGAAAATAAGTTACTGCATGAAGAAGTGAGACCTACATATGAAATCGATAATTTACATGGTCTTTTTCCTATACTGGCCACATTAGAAAACCGATGAGTTGATCTCATCGGTTTTAATCCTTGTCCACTCATGTTTCACTGTTTGTACAGCAAGGAGGTATATCATGCTGGAATATATCATGGTGTTTTTGGGAGCGGCTATTCCATGGATCGAAATTATGATTGTCGTTCCGTTAGGTATTATTCGGGGGCTATCGCCTATATGGGTAATAGTTCTTTCATTTGCTGGCAATATGGCAACAGTTCTTCTATTGATTGTTGGTTTCCAAAGTATTAAAGAATGGGTAGCACGAAGAAAGCGAAAGAAAGGGAATAGCGAATCGAAACGCCAACGACGTGCAGAAAAAATTATGAATACATATGGGTTGCCAGTTTTAGCACTTGCTGGTCCAATATTGATTGGAACCCATATCGCGGCCTTTATTGGCCTCGTATTAGGCGCCAAGAAAATGAATACGGCTATTTGGTCGGCGGTCAGTATTGCGCTATGGTGTGTAGTGTTCGGAATGCTAACCGTTATGGGATTTGATTTCTTCATCGGGCGCACATAAAAAATCCAGCTGAAATGTAAATTTCAGCTGGATTTTTTATATTTTTATAAATCGATTGCTTTTGCATCGTTTATATTTTGAACTTCTTTGATACGTTTGATAGAAGCTGACTCGACGTGGTTGTCAACAGCTAACATCATAATAGCATATCCGCCTTCAGTGGAACGTCCGACTTGCATCGCTGCAATATTGATATTCTCTTCTGCTAGAAGTGTACCTACACGGCCAATTGCGCCTGGCTGGTCCATGTGTCGGATAAATAGTAAGTGACCGCTTGGAATCACATCTACTACATAATCGTCCACTTTTACAATGCGTGCTCCAAGACCGTTTAGAAGTGTACCTGCTACTTTGCGAATACCTTTTTCAGTAACAATTTCTACTGAGATTAAGTTCAAGAATCCTTTACCAGTAGTTGTTTTTTGCTCGTTCACTTTGATGCCATAACGATCAGCCAATAACTTCGCGTTTACATCATTAACGGTTTCTCCGAGATTGCGCTTCAAAATACCTTTGACTGTGTTACGTGTTAATGCGCGCACATCGTAGTTTGCCAATTCACCAGCATATTGAATATTGATTTCATGGATAACCGAGTTTTGAATTTGGGATAAGAATATACCCAACTTCTCTGTAAGATCGAAGAATGGTTCGATCTTTGCCAATACATCACGGGAAACAGATGGCAAGTTTACTGGGTTACGAACCGAACCAATTGTCAAGAAGTTTACTACGTCACGGCTTACGTCAACTGCAACTGATTCTTGTGCTTCGAATGTACTTGCACCCAAGTGTGGAGTTGCTATTACTTCAGGTAATGTCAATAATTTATGGTCGAGGAATGGTTCTTCTTCGAACACATCCAGTGCCGCACCCGCCACTTTACCAGCAACAATTGCATCATATAAAGCATCTTCATCAATGATTCCACCGCGTGCACAGTTGATAATTTGTACGCCATCTTTCATTTTCTCGAATGCTTCTTTGTTGATCATTCTGCGAGTTTCTTTAAGTAAAGGTGTATGAACTGTAATGAAATCAGCTACTTCAAGCACTTCATCTACAGTTCCAATTTCTATGCCCAATTTTTTCGCAACATCTTCCGTTAAGTAGGGGTCATATGCCACTACATTCATACGTTGTCCTCTCGCACGTCTTGCAACTTCAGCACCGATACGGCCAAGTCCAATAATTCCTAAAGTTTTGTCTTTCAATTCCACACCAAGGAATGATTTTCTATCCCATTTATTGTTTTTTAACGAGTTGAAAGCTTGAGGAATTTTGCGTGCCATGGACATCATCATTGCAACTGTGTGCTCGGCTGCAGAGTTTGTATTGCCATCCGGCGCATTCACAACAATAATTCCTTTTTCGGTAGCTGCGTCCAAATCGATATTATCGACTCCTACACCTGCACGACCAATGATCTTTAATTGATCAGCTGCTTCCAACAATTCTTTTGTAACTGTTGTCTGACTGCGTACTAGTAATGCATCGAAATCTTTAATACGTTCTTTTAGCTGATCTGGCGTCATGTCCGTCTCCATTACTATTTCAAAGCCTTCTGCCTGTCGTAATGGGAAAATTCCGTCTTCGCTAAGTGGGTCACTAATAAGTATTTTAAAAGCCATGATATTCATTCTCTCCTTCAATTGTTTGTAGTGGATTTTTTGTTGGAAAAGCTAAGTACAATTGATCATCTATGTAAGTTGCGCGCTACCCCCCTTATAGGTAAAATAAAAAAGCCTTCCATCCCTTACATATTAGTAAGGGGCGAAAAGCTCAATAAACTAACGCGGTACCACCCTTTTTTGCTGCAATTGCAGCCTTCATTCAGCATGCGTAACGTGCATGTGACGGATCAGCCTACTAAAATGTTCAGCGAATCAATTCGGAAGTGCCTCCAACCTCGGAATTTGCTAACTTTCACCACTGTGTCAGCTCTCTGGAAAATTCTTTTTAGGAAGGTATATCTTCGTCAAAATTGTTTAGCAACTATTAATTTAGAATTAATCATAACACGTCAAAAACTATTGTCAATTGCTTTTCCAGAAAAAACGAAAAACTGTTAAAAGCGAACGGTATTATTGAATTATTTGTGAACGTTCGTGTTTAGAGAGTTAATTATAAGAAAACACCTTTGATTTAACTAAATGAAAGGAAATAGCATAAGTCGTCTGATAGGGAGAAGTGCAGGTATACGTGTTATAGTGTGCGTATACTATTCATTTAGAGGAGTGTTGGAAATTGAAAAAGTTAGAATCTGTTGAGCAATTTGAGCAACTTAAACAAGAGGAAAGAGTGATTTTCTTATTCACTGCAGATTGGTGTGCTGATTGCAGAGTGATTGAACCATTCTTGCCGACATTGGAAACAGAATTTGCAGAGTATGAATTTGTTACGATTGATCGTGATGAATTTATAGATCTGTGTAGTCAGTTGGATATATTCGGTATTCCTAGCTTCGTAGCATTCAGCGAAGGAACAGAGACAGGTCGTTTTGTCAGTAAAAATCGTAAAACTAAGGAAGAGATCGAAGAGTTTATTAATAGCTTAACGTAATGAAATAATTGCCCATGGGAAGATATATGGCAATTAAACAAAAGGACTGAAGACAACTGTAGAAGTTGTTTTCAGTCCTTTTTACAAGAAGCTTTTATGTCATGGCTTACGTAAAATCTTTTAGTTGTTCCATAAGGATTCTAGCGCCTTGTGGACTGATATATAGTCCGTTTGACAATAGTTTGTTTTCATCCATCACATCACCCGTGATAAAACATGCTCTGTTGATCTGATATTTTCTCAAAATGATTCCATCATCTTCTACAAAAATTTCAATCGGGTCGCCCTTATCGATCAACAAAAAGTTTCGAAGTTCTTTTGGAATAACAATTCTACCGAGATGATCCACTTTACGAACGATACCTAATGACTTCATAAGCTCCTCCTCGAAGAAAAGTAATGGGTAATTTTTATTATACACCAAAACATGCTATCTACAATTTGCAAAACTTAAATGCGCAGAACAATTTGATAATTCTGCTATACAATTAATTTATTAATGCTATAATAGTCAGTAATTAAATATTTCTTATCAAGAGAAGCTGAGGGATTTGGCCTGATGAAGCTTCAGCAACCTCTGTGCATACAGGAAGGTGCTACCTCCAACAAGATTGTTGTCTTGAGAGATAAGAACGGTGAACGGTCAACCCTCCTTTTCTTATCTAAGAGAAATGAGGGCTTTTTTGTATAGAAATTGTAATAAATGAAAGTCAAGGGGGAAATAGCATGCCGATTAACATACCAAAACATTTACCTGCAGTAGAATTACTGAAAGAAGAAAAAATCTTTATTATGGATGAAGAACGTGCGACAACACAGGATATCCGCCCAATCAATATTTTGATTTTAAACTTGATGCCTGAAAAAGAGAAGACGGAGTTACAATTGCTCCGATTACTTGGTAATACACCTTTACAAGTGAATGTCACATTTCTTAATACAGCTAGCTATGTTTCGAAAAATGTCAGTCAGAATCATTTGGAAACGTTCTATACCACTTTTGAACATGTGAAAAACCGTCGTTTTGATGGCATGATTATCACGGGTGCTCCAATCGAACTTCTAGAATTTGAAGATGTCGTCTATTGGAGGGAGTTGGAAGAAATCATGGAATGGACAAAAACGAATGTTACATCTGTCCTCCATATTTGCTGGGGTGCCCAGGCAGCTCTTTATCATCACTACGGAATTGAAAAGTTCGAGTTGCCAAAGAAATGTTTTGGCGTATTCTCACATGATATTACCGATCCGACAGTAAACTTGGCACGTGGATTCAATGATGTATATGTAGCGCCACACTCCCGCCATACCGGAGTTTCATTAGAAGAGATAAAGAATCATCCCGATTTGACGCTACTTTCTGCTTCTGAAGAGGCTGGTGCATTCATTGTAATCTCAAATGATGCAAAACATATTATGGTAACTGGACATTTAGAGTACGATGCACACACATTGGGAGATGAATATGCCCGCGATTTAGAAAAAGGCGTTGACATTGATATTCCTGTAAATTATTATCCGAACGATGATCCATCCGAGGAACCTATGAATACTTGGCGTTCTCACACGCATTTATTATTCTCCAATTGGCTCAATTACTATGTTTACCAGAAAACTCCTTATAACTGGAAGTAAAAGAATGAGTGTATAAACTTCTATAGTTTGCACATACTCCGACTACTGGAGGTGTCTGCAGTGAACATAGATGAGTTTTGGCAATTATCCTTTTGGGAAATGACTTTGCGAACGGTGATCTCATTTGTTGTGCTGTTGATTTTGGCGCGTTTTATGGGGAAAAAACAAGTGTCACAATTGACTTTCTTTCATTATGTGACAGGTATAACAATCGGTTCGATTGCGGCCAATTTGGCGGGAGAGTCTGAAACGCCGTTCTTGAACGGTTTATATGGAATGGTTTTGTGGGCAGTATTAACAATTCTTGCTAACTTTTTATCATTCAAATCCATTAAACTCCGCGTATTACTCGATGATAAACCGATGATTGTCATTCAGAACGGAAAAATCTTGGAAGGTTCCCTGCGTAAATTACGGTTGAGTTTCAATGATATAAATATGATGCTACGGGAGCAGTCGATATTTTCGATGAAAGACGTCAATTACGCCATATTCGAAACGAATGGTAATTTAAGTGTCATGCTGAATGCAGGTGAGAAATATGCTACAAAGAAAGATGTCAAAGCACCAGCACCGCCGCCAAAATATATCCCGACAGAGATTATTACTAACGGGAAAGTAGAAGAGAAAAATATGAGAGAACTTCAATTGACCGATACGTGGCTAACTGAACAGTTAAAAAAACAAGGGATTTCCAAGCCAGAGCATGTTCTCTATGCAGAAATTCAGACAGATGGCAGTTTATATATTAATACATTAAAATCTACTTGACGTGAAGTGGCTGGGACAACGCCTAAAAAGGTATGAAGGATAAGACACCTTCATACCTTTTTTTCATTCACTGAAACTTATTTATAACGTGTAATTAGTTAGTAATCAAGAGTGTAGCGTAGGAGAACGGACTGTTTTTTTTTAAGTTATGCCCCAGTCTCTTCAGGTTTTTTTATAAAACTTCCCAATTTCTTTGTTTAGCCACAACAGTAAGTTTCTGATCTGGACGAACAGCTACCGGGCACCCGACCTTCTCTAAGACTGGAAGGTCGGAAATGCTGTCTCCATATGCGAAGCTATTGTCCCAGTCAACAAATACTCCTTGTAGCGCTTGATAAATTTGTTCGTTTTTACGCGTACCTTGAATATGTAGGAATGGCCGATCCATCGCAATTTTTTCACCAATAGAAGGGATTTCTGTGCCAATAACTTGGTCAAATGTCAGGTGACTTGTGACTGCTCTTAAAAAAGGAGTATAAGCCCCAGAAACAAGGAGGACATGGTAACCTTCCTTTCGATGTTCTGTCAGTCGATTAATGACTTGCTCATTGAAGTCAGGCATCATTTTATTATGCATACTTTTGAAAAACTCATGAAGTTCTGTCATCGTCAATGAATCCAGGGCTTGTAGATAAAGACGCATAGAACGCTCCTTCATGATAGATTCGGGTAGTATTTTTAATTTATAGCGAATATACAGCGGTAATATCGAACGATAAAACTTTTTATAATACTGCTTGTACGTAGGATGATTCTTTAAATGCTCCATGAGTAATTTAAAGGTTTCTTTAGTGTACAACGTACCATCAAAATCAAAGATCGCCACCCTCATATAAATGTTCCTCCATTCTGTTCTTCTTCATAGTATACAAATATAACGAGTGTAAAAGCAAAAAGCAGATGGAGAAAAACTCCATCTGCTTGAATCGTTAACTTATTGCAGGTTGTTTGGCATCCCGGGTTGACCTTGCGAAGGAGCGAAAGAATTAAGCAACATATTCATATCCTGATCAGTTAATTGTGGAACTTGATAGTAGTGATGTTTGTTTTGGTAAATGGACAACTCGTATGCCATTTCTATACAGTTGGGCACGGAATCTGCCAACACACGACGAACGACTGGATTACATACTTCTAATGAAGCAGCCGTTTTGCCTGTAGCGGCTTCTTTTGTAGCGCCCAACAAAAAGCCGGAGATGATTTCATCACTGATTTCACCTGTAGATTGAATAGGTTTAGCAGGTGCTTTTTGTTTCATGCCGTAAATGAAATCGCTGCCTGCTTTCATTTGATAGCGCTGTGTAGGATGTGAAGGATCTTTGCCTGTCTTAAAACTTTCGACAAGGATATTGTACTCATCCAGTGTAAATCGGTATTGTCGATCAAGAATATCGAGAAGTTCTGGATCTTGGACGTGTGGGCGTAAAATCATCGCTTGGTTCAATGCTCCAACGGTCGCACTTAGTACCTCTTTAACATCAAATAATTCATGTCCACCGTGATTCATCGATGGGGGAACTTGTCCGCCTTGCATGTGCTGAGATGTTTCGAATTGATTTGTCAAATGTATTTCCTCCTTCAATTATCATGTACATCGAGAGTAGTATGTGAAATCATCGAAATCTTATACACATGGAATGGCATTCACGACTCATGCATAGTTTGTAACGCACTATCATATCATAAGGATAGAACTCAAGAAGGGTAGTGGGGATACATGCAGATTCATGTAGTTTCGCAAGGGGAGAGTTTATATGAAATTGGTAAAATATATGGTGTGCCATACGAGCAAATAGCAAGAGTTAATGAATTAGAAAGCGATATACGATTGGCTGTAGGACAAGCACTTGTCATTCCGATAATTGGTTCGTATTATTGGGTGCGACCCGGTGACAGTCTCTATACAATTGCACAAAGGTATGGTCTAACAGTTGCGCGCTTGGCAGAAATTAATGCAATCAACCCAACGAGACCGTTAATGATTGGTCAGCGTCTATATATACCACAAGAAGAGAAAACGATGATTGATTCATTATTATATGTAGAACCGCGTAATCCAGTCAGTCAGGATATGCTCTCCGAAGTTCGTGAACGTGTGGATAGTCTTACGTATCTCGCGATGTTTAGTTATGAAGTACAACGTGACGGATCACTGAAAGCACCAGCACTAGCCGATATTCCGACTATCGCAAAAAACGCAGGCGTTGTAAATTTGCTAGTTTTGACGAATTTAGAAGACTTTACATTCAGTGCGGAATTAGCGCATGTTATATTTACAGATCAGGCAGTGCAAAACCGAATGATTCAAAGCGCAATTGATATAGCAAAAGAAATCGGCTATGGCGATATTCACTTTGATTTTGAGTTATTATTCCCGGAAGATCGGGAATTATATAATCAATTATTACGCAATGCACGCGATCAAATTCATAAAGCAGGCCTTACAATTTCCACAGCACTTGCACCAAAAGCCGGGGAAGTCACGACAGGTATTTATGGAGCTCATGATTATAAAGTGCATGGAGAAATTGTAGATTTCGTTGTATTGATGACCTATGAATGGGGATATACGTATAGTGCACCACAGGCTGTTAGCCCAATTGGTCCGGTCACAAGAGTAGTAGAATATGCAGTTAGTCAAATCCCGAGAGAAAAAATTTTTTTAGGTCAGAATCTATACGGCTATGATTGGACAGCCCCATTTGGTCAATCGGACAGTAAAGCTGCCAGAGCATTAAGCCCGCGTGCCGCTACTAATCTGGCAATTGAGCAGAATGTTGCAATCGAATACGACGCACTAGCTCAAGCGCCACATTATACGTATTACGATGAACAAGGAACCGAACATGAGGTGTGGTTTGAAGATGCACGAAGCATCAACGAGAAATTTAACTTGCTGAAGAGATTTAAGTTGCGGGGAATCATGTATTGGAAACTCGGCTTAGCATTCCCACAAAACTGGCTACTATTAGACGATCGATTTACTATTCGCAAGCGATAAATATAAGAGCCTTTCCTTAAGAAAAAGGAAAGGCTTTGTCATATGAGTTTTCATTCGTTAGTTAACAATTTCATTGCGCTTTGGAACATCTCCATATCTGGATTTACGAGTAAAGCAGGTAGGAAAGCAAAAGTCATGATCAGGAGTAGATTCGCTCCTAAGATTGATCGAATTGTACTTGTTTTCTTTGTCATAACGCTTCGCCTCTTTCTTTTCGTATTGTTCTCACTAGTATGTGTATGCGCTTACATTTATAACCCACATAGTTTGTTTGAATAGTTTAATAATACTCCGAATTCACGTAATTGTAAATGATAAAGTTAAAGATAGTACATAAAATTGACACAAAAGTTAAGTCAAAACACAGATATTATAAAAAAATCTTGTAACTTACTATCTTTTCAGTGATAATATTGGAATACAAAGAAATATTTAGAACAATTAAAATTCAGTTTATCTAATAGAATTTACTCTTTAATCATATAAGTATATTAAATTATAGCCACTGAGTAAATGAGTGACTGGTCAGTCGACAGTTTTTAATTAATACCTAAGGAAAGGGATGATTGCAAATGACAAAGATTGATGAGGTAGAATATAATAATCGCAAACGAGCAAATGATTACGTTCATAATGTATATGAATTGGTGAAGAAAAGGAATCCGGATGAAAAGGAATTTCTACAAGCGACAAGAGAGATTTTTGATTCTCTTCGTCCTGTCTTTGCTAAGCATCCCGAATTTATAGAAAACGGAATTCTAGAACGTATCACAGAACCGGAAAGAATTATTTCCTTCCGTGTAGCGTGGGAAGACGATAAGGGTAAGGTACAAGTAAATAGAGGGTTCCGTGTTCAGTTTAATAGTGACCTCGGACCTTATAAGGGGGGACTTCGTTTCCACCCATCTGTCAATAATAGTATTATGAAATTCCTCGCTTTCGAACAAATTTTCAAGAATGCCTTGACAGGTCAACCAATCGGAGCGGGTAAAGGTGGCTCTGATTTCGATCCGAAGGGTAAGTCTGATCGCGAAGTCATGCGCTTTACACAAAGTTTCATGACAGAACTTAGCAGACATATTGGACCGGACATTGACGTGCCAGCAGGTGATATTGGTGTAGGTAAACGTGAAATCGGCTATCTATTTGGTCAATACAATCGGATTAAAGGTGGCTATGAAGCAGGTATTTTAACTGGGAAAAATCCTGATCACGGTGGAAGTCTTGGTCGTAAAGAAGCAACTGGTTATGGCACAGTTTACTTTGTGAATGAAATGCTAAAAGAAAACAATCTTTCATTGGAAGGTCAGACTGTTGTAGTTTCAGGTTCAGGTAATGTTTCGACGTATGCAATGGAAAAAGTCATGCAGCTCGGAGCGAAAGTTGTGGCATGTAGTGATTCAGATGGCTATATCTATGACAAGAACGGAATTGATCTTGACTTAGTGAAGGAGCTAAAAGAGTACGGCAATAAACGTATTTGGGAATATACGAAAGAACATATTGATGCCGAGTATCATGCTGATTGCAAAGAAATTTGGTCTATTCCATGTGATATTGCATTACCGTGTGCTACACAGAATGAAATCGATGAAATTGCAGCACATATGCTGATTGCAAATGGTGTAAAAGCAGTCGGTGAAGGCGCAAATATGCCTTGTACAATTGAAGCGATTGAAATTTTTCAAGAGCATAATATACTATTCGCACCAGCGAAAGCTGCCAATGCTGGCGGTGTAGCTGTGTCTGCTATGGAAATGTCTCAGAACAGTCAACGCCTATCATGGTCAGAAGAACAGGTGGATAAGCATTTGAAAGAAGTTATGCAGAACATCTATAAAGACTGCAGTACTGCAGCAGCTGACTTCGGTAAACCAGGCAATCTAGTAATGGGTGCCAACGTAGCAGGCTTCTTGAGAGTAGCAGATGCAATGGTTGCGCACGGAATTCGATAAGTAATATAAAACAGACACATTTTTGATAATGTGTCTGTTTTTTTTGTGCGCCCAGCATGGGCGTAGTCTATAGGGTGCAAGTCCCGAACTGTGAAGGCGGAAGTAACAGTTAGCTTAACGCAAGGGTGTCCGTGGTGACGCGGAATCTGGAGGAAGCGAGCGGCAAACCTCTGGTCTGAGGAACACGAACTTCATATAAGGCTAGGTGCGATTGGGTGAGTTTGCGAAACAAAACAAAGCCCTTTCTGCCAAAGGTTGCATCTAGTAAATGGAGCAGATAGGTGGAGGGAAAGACTACGTCCTTACCTGGGGAGGTCTGATTGATACGTCAAGTACACTTGATAACCTATCCAGTGATGGATAGCTGAACAGTCAGAAGTCAGCAGAAGTCATAGTACCATTTCTGTCTCGAGAAGAATGGGAAGGGCTGAACAATTAGGAGAGAACAACGCCTTTGCATTCAGTACACTGCGATGAACACAGATAACCGTATAGGCATACTTGAAGGAGGAAATGGTGAATTCCATAGGGGACTTCAAGATGGTGGAGCAGAGCCGGCATAAGAAGAATCGTTGTTCACGGAAAGAGGCGTATCGAATGTTGATGGAACGAATCGTATCACGGGAGAATCTACTATCTGCCCTTAAACGGGTAGAACGCAATAAAGGTAGTCACGGTGTAGATGAAATGCCCGTACAAAACCTACGAGCGCATATCGTACAACATTGGGATTCCATAAAAAGGGAACTTCTAGAGGGAACTTATGAACCGCAACCAGTCCGCAGGGTCGAAATCCCGAAACCTGACGGTGGTGTGCGCTTATTAGGCATCCCTACTGTGATGGATCGATTCATTCAACAAGCTATTGCCCAAGTACTTACTTCTATATATGATCCAACATTTTCAGATCATAGTTATGGATTTCGTCCAAAACGAAGTGCTCATGACGCGGTCAGAAAAGCAAAAGGATATGTAGCAGAAGGAAATCGCTGGGTAGTCGATATAGACTTAGAGAAATTCTTCGACAAAGTGAACCATGATCGTCTTATGGGAACACTTGCGAAACGAATTGAAGATAAACGTCTACTGAAGTTAATCCGTAGCTATCTGAAATCAGGCATCATGGTGAATGGTGTGGTGACAACTAGTGAAGAAGGTACACCGCAAGGTGGTCCCCTCAGCCCTTTACTATCTAATATAGTTCTAGACGAACTAGACAGTGAACTGGAAAGAAGAGGTCACTTATTTGTCCGCTATGCCGATGACTGCAATATCTATGTGAAAACAAAGAAAGCAGGACATCGCGTGATGAATTCAGTCACTTCATTTATTGAAGGGAAACTGAAGCTGAAAGTGAATGTATACAAATCCAAAGTGGACCGTCCGTGGAAGAGGAAATTTCTTGGGTTTAGTTTTACCGTCAATAAAGAACCGAAGATTCGGATTGCCAAAGAAAGCATCGAGCGCATGAAGAATAAAATTCGGGAGATTACCTCTAGAAAGAAACCCTATCCTTTAGAATATCGGATCAAGAAACTAAACCAATACCTGATGGGGTGGTGTGGATATTTCGCACTGGCAGATACGCCAAGTGTCTTCACTACATTCGATTCGTGGATTAGAAGAAGATTAAGAATGTGTATGTGGAAGGACTGGAAGAAACCCAGTACCAAAGTGAGGAAACTCCTAGGATTAGGCGCTCCGAAGGAGAAGGCTTATGAATGGGGAAACACTCGCAAAAGTCACTGGAGAACTTCGAAAAGCCCCATACTACACAGAACCCTCGGGAACTCCTATTGGAATTCCCGAGGGCTCAAAAGTCTAGTATCTCGTTATGAAACTTTGCGTCATCAATCTTAATTGAACCGCCGTATACCGAACGGTACGTACGGTGGTGTGAGAGGTCGGGAGTTAATCACTCCCTCCTACTCGATTATCCT
>NZ_PDZC01000001.1 GCF_002743375.1 Sporosarcina sp. P34 | reverse complement strand
AAACATATGCTCCTAACGCTTCGCTTTTACTCGCAAAAGCCGTTCTTCGTTACGGCTAGTGCAAACATATGCTCCTAACGCTTCGCTTTTACTCGCAAAAGCCGTTCTTCGTTACGGCTTTCGCTCACTGAAGTTAGTGTGTGAATTATTGTTGTGTCTTCATTTATATAAATTCAAGTAATGAAGTTCAAAATGGATTTCAACACGTACTTTAATGCGCAATAAAAAGTAACTTCCACTTACATTGCAGGGATTGGAGCGGCAGGCGGCGACTCTTGGAGGATCAGGTCGACAGGTGAGACCACTAAAGGAACGCAGTGACTAGGGGGCTCACCGCGACCCCTCCAGAACGCGTCCGCCTAGAGCGCAAATCCCCTCCCGTAACCCCTTTCCTTTTATTTCCATGCATAAAAAAAAGAAGCCGTCACAAGGACGACTCCTTCCCTACCTTACTCTTCTCAAGCATCTTATACTTCACTAACATCCCGACCCGCCACGGCAAGATCATCGAAAACGCGAGGATGAAAAACATGCCGCCCAGCTCACCGACATCGATCGTGTTACTGAGCGCAATCTTACCGACCATGCGAATCACCAGTAACCCAAGGAGGATCAGTAGAAATGCCTTCGACTTCTTCAAATAAATCCCGTCATCTTTGATCTCAAACTTCGTGGTATAAATCAAAAACGCGGAAAATATCAAGCCGACCAAACTGGCTTCTACCACTTGCGTCCATGGCACTTGAAACTCGTCGAACAAGAACATCAACATCCCAGACGACATAAACAATGGCGGTAAGATAATCTTCTTCGCCTGAATCGGTCTATTCGACGCCTTCGCCCGCATCGTGTAGACAAATGTCGTCATTACGACGAAAACTACCGTCGAAGCGATGATCAAGTAAATGGATGGAATCGTTGTGAAGACGTAATCTATCAGTTCCTGTATCTTATGCATCTATGTTCCCCCACTGCACGAGCTCATCGAGGCGTTTTTTCAGATCATTCATTGGAACGATTCGTGCGAAACGCGTCAACTCTTTCTGTTCATTAAATAATAAGACGACTGGTGCAGTAAAGAGTGACAACTGTCCAGCTATTTCTGGAACTTCCGCTGCGTTCACACGGTAGAAGTCGAATGGATAATCGCTTTCGAGTGCCGCCACCTGCGGATACAATCCTTCGCAGACGGAGCAATGATTCGTTTTCACGAACAACAAGAACTGCGGTGTCTCATTCAATAGATGCTGCCACTCGTCAAAAGAAGTAATTTCTTTCATCCTACACCTCTTTTCTGCTTACCCACTTACATTAAAAGCCTTGAAAGTCGCCAAAGATTGGGCTAAGCCAACTTGTGAAATAGACCATTCCGTTAAAGAACAGTATGATACCGAATGCAATCATCAAGTAGCCGCCGACTTTCGTAATCGTCATACTGTGCTTGCGAATCCAACCAATTCGAGTGATGAAGAAGGACAAGAAGAAGAAGGGAATCGCGAAACCCAGTACATAAAGCATCATATACAACATGCTAGATGCCGGATTCGTCGCAGCCAGATAAATGATGGCACCGATGATCGGTCCCATACATGGCTGCCAACCAGCGGAAAAAGCTAGGCCGATCAGCGCTGTACCGAAGTAACCCGCGGGACGATTTTTAAATTGTAGCTTCTTCTCTTTCATTAAAAATTCTGGTTTAAATAATCCAACCGTCATCAGTCCGAAAATAATGATGAAAATCGCACCTAGCTGACGAATCAAATCTTGATATTGCAAGAAAATCGATCCAATAAAGGACGTACTGAATCCTAGAATAATAAATACGATCGAGAATCCGAGTAAGAAGAACAGCGTATGCAACATGCCAGCACGGTTCATTCCTTTTTTCTTATCTCCGAGTTCATCCAGTGACATGCCGGTAATATACGATATAAAGGCCGGGTATAGTGGTAATACGCATGGAGAAATAAAACTCAGGAAACCTGCTCCAAACGCAAAGAAAATATTAACATCCGTCCCCAACAAAATTCCTCCTTTAACAGTAGGACAAGTAGAATGCCGGCAAGCGCCAACATTCCCACTCTATCGTACCAAACAAGAGGCTAGATTACGCTGCATTTGATTGTGAAATCTTTTTGACAATCACGCAAACTTACTCTTGCGTCCCGTTTTGCAATTCATACATCGTGTAGTACAAGCCCTTTTGCGCAAGCAACTCTGCGTGTGTCCCACGTTCGACGATTTCGCCGTGGTGGAGTACGAGAATTAACTCGGCATCAGCGATCGTACTTAGACGGTGAGCAATCGCAATCGTTGTACGGCCTTCGCGCATCTTCTCTAAGCTCTTCTGGATCGCCACTTCCGTTTCCGTGTCAATATTTGCTGTTGCTTCGTCGAGCACGAGCACTTTCGGATTCATCGCAATGGTCCGTGCGAAAGCGATCAACTGACGCTGTCCACTGGATAACGTCGAACCGCGTTCTGTCACTTTCTGTTCGTAGCCGTTTGGCAACTCTTCTATAAATTGATCGGCTTGAACGAACTCTGCAGCTTCCCGCACATCTTCATCCGTTAACTCTTCATTATGGAGACGGATGTTGCTTGCGATATCACCGTAAAACATGAACGGATCTTGCAAGACGAGTCCTACTTTTTTCCGCAATTCTTCTATTGGATACTCTTTCAGCGATACCCCATCAATGAAAATGTCGCCGCGCTCGTATTCATAAAAACGCATGAATAGATTAATAATCGAACTCTTTCCACTTCCTGTATGACCGACCAATGCGACCGTTTCACCTGCATTCGCGGTAAAGGAAATATTTTTGAGTACATCTTGTTTGCCGTCATAACTGAATGTCACATTACGGAATTCGATCGTACCTTCTGTAATGTGCTGAGTAGAAACTGCTGTTTGCTTTGGTTCCATTTCCGGATGATCGATTAGCTCGAATACTCGCGACGCCGATACGATCGCTTGCTGGAACATCGACAAACGTTGCATCACTTGGTTGATCGGTTGGAATAGACGTCTTAGCAACGTAGTGAACGCATAAATAATCCCGACATCCACGACCGACGTAAACGATGCTGTTCCAAAATAGCTAAGTACTGCCACGATGGATCCGGCATACAGCAAGTCGATAAATGGTCCAAGCATCAAGCTATCAAAACGGATATTTCGCAGTCCGACGCGGTAATGTCCTTCATTGACTTCGATGAACTCGTCAGACAAGCGTTTCTCTTGGCGGAACGCTTGAATCATATCCATACCAGATAATGACTCGGAGATTTTCGCGTTCAGCTGACTGAGCCGTTCTCGGATATCTTGATAGAAGTCTGCACTGTAATAGCGATAGACCGATACGAGAATCAGGAATAGCGGCAATAGGATCAATGTATAAAGCGCAAGTTTCCCGTCAAGCGTGAAGAGCGCAATATAGACGCCGACAATCCCGAAGATCGCCTGCATGAACGTAACCGCCACACTGACGAACATTTCTTTGATGGATTCCGTATCATTCGTTACACGTGAAACGATTCCGCCAGCAGGTGTCTGATCGAAATACCGTAGACCAAGCTTCTGGACTTTCGAGAATGCATCAATCCGAATTTGCTGGATGATCGCAAGTGCAAATTCCTGGAACTTCAATGTTTGGAAATACGACCCGACGATGTTGACGAGTTGTAATCCGATGTAAATCAATGCAATCGTCCATACTTCTTTCGCTGGGAAGTTGAGGGGTACGACATAGTCATCGAGGAATCGCTGGATCACTAATGGCCCAAGAATCGTCGATGTCACCGTCAACAGCAATAATACAATCGCAATCAGTGCACTTTTTTTCATTGGCAAGACGTATTTCGCTAGCCGCATGAACGTTTTGAACTGATCTCTGGCGGACATCTTCTGTTTGTTAGTCATCTGCGCCGCCTCCTTGCTCTACGATCGACTCTAGCTGTTGCAAATCGTACATTTCTTTATACATTCCGTTTTGCGCAATTAAGCTATCGTGATCGCCAATTTCAACGACTTCGCCTTCATCGAGAACGATAATTTGATGTGCGTGCTGAATGGCACTTAAGCGGTGCGACGTAATAATAGTCGTCTTACCCATTCTTTCTTCTTTCAATGAACGAAGAATCGCTTCTTCTGTCCGGGCGTCTACTGCGGACAATGAATCATCCAGCAACAATAGCTCCGGATCCATAAGCAACGCACGTGCAATGGACACACGCTGACGCTGTCCACCGGATAACGATACGCCACGTTCTCCAACCAGCGTTTCATACCCTTTTTCAAACGTCAGAATATCTTCGTGAATATGCGCGGATTTCGCAGCCGCCACAATTTTCGCGGGATCAATTTTCGGGTTCGTAAAGGCAATATTTTCACCGAGTGTCGTCGAGAACAAGAAATGGTCTTGCGGCACATAACCGATTGCCTGGCGCAAACATTCCTTCTTATAGCGCGTAATCGGAATACCGCCATACGTAATCGTTCCCGTATACCCTTCGAATTCCCGCATTAATAATTTAAGAATTGCTGTTTTCCCTGCGCCCGTCTTGCCGATCACGCCAAGTGTTTCACCTTGCTTGATCGTAAAGTGTAAATTACGCAGTGATGCTCGTTTATCGTCTGGGAACTTGAACGTATCGATAGCAAAGACGATATCTCCGTGCGGTAATTGACTCACCGCATTCGGACGATCTTGAATTCCAGGCTCAACCGAAAGTACATCCTGGATTCGGCTGTAGGACGCATTTCCCCGTTCGACAATGTTGAATAGGAAGCCAATTGCTAGCATCGGCCATGTTAACAGTCCTAAATAGGAAGTGAATGCCACTAAATCTCCAATTGACAATTCCCCTGATAAAATAAAGCGTGTACCGAAATAAAAGGATAGAATATAGGAGATCGCAAAAACTCCCGCAATCGTCGGATCAAACAACGCATCTACTTTCGCCACACGCATATTCTCCTGGACGACTTGTTCCGAACGTTTCGTGAATGACTCGACATCTTCTTTTTGCTGACCAAACGTCTTCAGCACTTTAATTCCTGAAATACTCTCTTGTGCTTTGTCGTTTAAATCGGAGAAGGCTTCCTGCGCCACACGGAATCGATTACGTAATAATCGTCCGTAATAACTCGTCAGGAGAATCATCACCGGAATCGGCACAAGGGCGATCAACGTTAATTTCCAACTAATCGAAAACGCCATCATCAAGATGACGAAACCACCTGTCGAAATCGAATCGAAGAGTGTCAGAATTCCTGATCCCGCTGTTTGTTGCACTGCATTGATGTCATTCGTTGCATGTGCCATTAAATCTCCGACACGTCGTCGCTGATAAAATGAAGGCGACATGCGCGTGAAGTGCGTAAACAGACGCTCTCTCATGACGCGTGCGAGGTATACCGATGAGCCGAAAATCATTACGCGCCAAATATAGCGCAAGACATACATCAAGACGCCCGTCACCGCCAGAATAATCATCCAGCGCGTCAGCATCTCCGCGGTCAATTCATCTTTCGCCACCGCATCGACAATATAGCCGATAATTTTCGGCGGTGCCAGTTGCAGTAACGCGACAATCATCAAGGCCGCGATCCCTATGCTGTACTGTTTTTTTCTCTCAGAAAAAAACCAGCGTAAATCCAGTAATACTTTCACTGGCTTTCCTCCTTTGTTCTGCACCACTTTTCTTGCAGTATTTTTTATAGTGCTGGCTATTTGATTTTAGCAAAACTTCTAGGTTATCGAAAGTTACGGAACTGGGATGTTTCAGTATTTGAAATACATCCTCTCTATACTAGCGGGATCGTCCGACTGGATTCGACTTGTTTTCATTTATAATGTCCACCGATTAATTGATTCCTTCTATACGCCGTACCACCTGGCGTAACGGAAACTGCGCGAAGAATAGCAGCCGATCCATACTTCATGCGAATTTCATCCATCACGTGACCGATTTTTTGTTGCTTCCAATTCATGGGTTCAAATAAACTGAGCTGGAAGCTACTATCTTCTTCGAGATTCGACAAGTTGACAGAAATATGGCGTAACGGACGTCCGTCATGAAACGTTTCAAACAACTCTAAACAGACACGATAAATCGCCATCGTTTCATTCGTCGCTTCGGGCAACGTTTTTTGACGATTGAACCCGCCACCGAGTACGTGCTTTGAATAACCGAACGACAATGTGATCGTGCGCCCTTTCTTTTTTGCAAGTCGTGCGCGCATTGCGGTATCTTCACACATTTCAAGCATGACGGCCAATACTTCGTCAGTCTTCGTATAATCGCGCAACAACGTCTGGCCTTTGCCATAACTCACTTGCCCTTCAATCAACACGGAGCCAAGGTCGGAATAATCGATGCCATGCGCATGATAATAGAGTTGATTGCCCATCACACCGAACTTTTTCTCCAAACTCTCAAGCGGTGTGTGCGCGAGATCACCAACTGAATAAATGCCCATGTCTTCAAGCGTCCGCTCCACTCGCTTACCAATTCCCCACATTTTACGAAGCGGGGCAACAGGCCATAATTTCTCTGGCACATCTTCATACGTCCAGTGCGCAATCCCTGTTTTTTTCGCTTCGAGATCTAGCGCGAGCTTCGACAACAACATATTCGGCCCGACTCCGCATGCTGAACGCAACTCGAATTGCCGGTACAACTCATCCTGAATGCGGAAAATCAACGTCTCAAGAGGACCCCATAGTTTTTCGGTGCCCGTAAAGTCGACAAAACTTTCATCGATACTGTAGACATGGATCGCTTCTTTTGGTACATAGCGGTTCAATAATTTCGTCAATTCCATCGACACATCGATATAAAATTGCATTTTCGGTTCAATTAAACGAATGCTTGGATCATCCGGCACCTCATACAGACGCATGCCTGTCGTAACTCCAAAGCGTTTTTTCAGTGGCGGCGAGGCAGCCAGTACGACACCGCCTTTTCTCTCAATATTGCCGACAATCGCAATCGGCACTTCCATTACGTTGAGTCCTTCCATGGCTGCAGCACAGCTCGCGTAGAAGCTGCGCATATCAAGACACGCAATTTTTCTATTCGGTAATGGTTTCATATGGCATTCACCTCTCAAAAGAACAAGTGTTCCTATGAGTAGTATACCCGCATTTATCGTGCTCAAGCAATGGAAATTCGCGGGTACCATGGATAGTTGTGGTGAATGTATTGACTAGACGAAAATATCCCGAAAATCAGAGTGTGACCTCTCACTTTCGGGATATACTTTCCAACTATACCTTTATAATATAGTAATTATTTACAGGGAAATATCTTCAGGTGGTTGACCTGATTTATTCATCAAACGTATCGCTTCAGGTTCAATTTTCAAAATAACCAAATTCGGATCTTCAGGACCATCAAACCACGACTTCATATGATCATTCCAAATTTTCTCTTTCAAGCTTTCATCATCAGAAATCGTTACACGGCCGGAATACTCAACGTATGCGTCACCGAATCCTTCCCCGTCATACCCAAGAAGAATATGCGTGTACGGATTGTCTTCAAGTTCATCTACCTTTTCCGTTTTTTTATTAGTAGGTGTATACAAAGTCAACCCATCACTCATGAATGTCATATACCGGCTATACGGTTTGTTGTTGTCCACCGTTGCCATTGTTCCTATCATACTTTCATCCAAAATTTTCTGTACTGTGTCTTTTGCAGTCATGTACTTCCGCTCCTTTCGCGATTACTCCTAGTCTTCCCACCGCCACTATTTCTAAACCTAAAACGATTCGAGCAAGCCACTCACTTCAGCCAATATTGACTGCCGTTGCGGGTCTGACCGAAATAACCGTATTCAATTAAATAATTTCGAAGTGTAATGAAATCTTCATGAACTTCCGAAAGCAGATCATTCATCTCATGCTTACTGTACGATATATCTCCGTCAAAGCGCTTACTAATTTCCTGGACAATAATTCGCCGCTGTTTTTCCGTCGCCGGCATCTCTTTTAACTGGCCGTCGGTTCCGTCAGGGAAAAATGTTTGCAGTATTGCTTGCTGTTCTTCTTCCGCCACTGAATACTCATCGTGGAATAATTGAGATGCTTTATGCGGCGGGATAAACGCCTGCGCGTACGACTCACGTTCTTTCAATAACTCCATCATCGCAAGAAACACTTTCGCCTGACGTTCTTTTTCTTTTAATGCAAAGCGATGATGCCGGACGGTCGTTGCACTGCCAATCTCCAGTTCTTCCTGTACATCCTTATCACTTTTCCCTTGATAGAATAAACGCAATAGATCACCTTGATGATCCGTAATCCCTGACCATTTCTTATCGAGTTCAAGCAAATACGCAAACACCGACTGATGCGAATGTTCAATATGCACATGCATAAATCGCTCCGCTTCATACAGCGCATTTTCGTACGGATAAATCACACCTTTTTCAATTTGTTTACCGCATAGTAAACAATTATACGATGTAGAATTTTCTATATACCCTTGCTTTAATTCCGTTAATGAAGCATCCCAGAATGTTTTTGTAAACTCCATATATCCCACACTCCTGTTACCTATTTAAGTACGACAAACAAAATGACCTTTTGTTTGTCGGCTATCTTCTATGATACCTTACGCATTCTCTGACTTCAATAGCGTGGCAAACAATGTCCTACTTTGTTTGTCCGTTCATTTCCGATACGTTTCATACAGTCGCCAAACAAAATCACACATGATACACTCATTTCATACTTATACAAACGGGGTGACATGATGTGTTTACTGGCATTTCAATTGCAAAGCCATCCGAAGTATCAACTTGTCATGATGGCGAACCGAGATGAAGCATACGAACGTCCGACAGCACCGGCAAACTTTTGGAGCGATCATCCAACTATTTTAGCAGGGCGCGATCTCGAACAAATGGGCACGTGGCTCGGCATCAATAGACAAGGGAAAGTCGCTGCACTAACCAATTATCGTGACTTCACGCTACCGCAAACTGGCAAGCTCTCACGCGGTCATATTGTATCTTCCTATCTACAATCCAATCTGTCTGCACAAGATTTCATAGAGCAACTGCATACAAATCGAGAAGATTATGCAGGCTGTAATGTACTGGCTGGATCCGCGAAGGAAATGTTGTATTACTCGAACGTCGAGCAATCCATCCAACAGCTACCGAACGGCACACATGGACTTAGTAATGCCTTGCTGAATACGCCGTGGCCGAAAGTGGATAAAACAAAAGCGTTGCTGGCAGATTACTTGCAACAAACAGAGACGATAGATCCGGATAGATTATTTGGCATGATGCAACGAGCGGAACCATTTCCGGTTGAACGACTGCCTGATACCGGCGTAGGTGAAGATCTCGAGCGCTTACTGTCTTCGATATTTATCGCATCAAAAGATTACGGCACACGTTGTACAACCGTACTGACCATAGACAGAGAAGATCGTGTAGAATTCGAAGAGCGCACATACAAAAATGGTGTCTTTACCGCTACTCAAAAATTCTCTTTCCGCATCGAAAAACCGGCTCACTCCTAAAAAGAGTACAGCCGGTTTCATTCTGTTTTTCATGCATTATTTTCATATAACTATTACAACATGTCCATATATTTTTTGAATTCAGCCAAAGCTTTTTCGCGGTCTCCTGTACTGAATAAACGTCTTTGATCAGCACCGATAATACGATAATGTCCACCTGCGGTATGCTGCTGCAATTGATATTGCTGCCATTGCCCGATTTCCGTCCACCAATTAATTGACGCACTCGCTGCCGTTTCTCGCGAATGAATCTCTTCATGTACTGCTATTTCAGCTAACTCAATCGGGTCTTCTCCCATGACTGAGCGCAACAAAGCACTCTCGCGAAATAGCGCACAAACTACTACCGCTGTTGCCCAACCAATTTCTTGGCGGCCTTTCTCTAGCTGGACTAAAGTCTTCTTTGAAATGCCTATAATCTCCGCCATTTGATCTTGCGTATACTCCATTTCTGTTCGGATTAACTTCAAGCGGGGTGACACTAAGTCAATGACTGTCTGCTTATTCAACGTTTTATTCCACCTTTACAAGTAAAGTGTATATTTACACTTTAATTTACTTAAGTTATTAAATATGTACATTGATATATTTCGTGCATTTTATCTTCATTCGTGTAAAACAGCTTTTATCTCTATAAGTAGTGTATCACAACTAGTCTCACTAGATAAATCTTCATAGAAAAAACCTGCAGAACCGAAGTTCAACAGGTTGTGTATAGCATATTAAATCGTTCTGGTAGAATCCCAGTTTGTAATATCTTCTTCTAGTGGAATTTGTGCAGCTCGAGCTTTTACCGCAGCGTTGAAGAACAAAGCTACTAGGAAGATTGAGATGACCGTGGCTCCGATTATGGACACATTCATCGGTAAGCCGAATCCAATGGCTGCATTTAGTATATACGTCGTCGTAGCCATCAGCATGAATGTTCCGGGTATGAGTGCGACCCAGTAGTTCTTACCGGCAATGAAGAGATACATGGCGCCTACAAATAACGCAATGACCGCCGTGGACTGATTCGCCCAGGAGAAGTAACGCCATAGGATGTTGAAATCTACTTGAGTCAGTGCAATCGAAATAGCGAACATCGGAATCGCGATCCATAGACGGCTCATGATTTTTGCCTGCGGATACTTGATATAGTCCGCAACAATCATGCGCGCACTACGGAATGCGGTGTCGCCTGATGTGATCGGTAAGATGATGACACCGATCACCGCAAGTGTTCCACCAATAGCACCTAGCATCGTGACAGATACTTCACTAACAATAACTGCCGGTCCACCAGCCGCAAGCAATTCACTCAACGTCACACCGTTAAACAACGCCATACCAGCCGCTGCCCAAATCATCGCGATAATTGCTTCTGCGATCATCATGCCGTAGAAAATTTTGCGACCTTGGCTTTCATTCTTCGTTGTCCGAGAAATAATTGGTGACTGTGTCGCATGGAAACCAGATAACGCTCCACATGAAATCGTTAAGAATAATAACGGGAAGATCGGAATATTATCAGGATGTAAGTTCGCAAATGTCAATTCAGGAATCGGAACACCTTTGATCACCATCATGCCGCCGATCCCAACTGCACTGATGACAAGTAGCGCACCGAAGATAGGATAGAAACGACCGATAATCTTATCAATCGGTAATAGTGTTGCTAAAATATAATAAAGGAAAATAAGAGCAACGATGATTCCCATTGCCATCCAACCATTCATGAGGTTGTACAGCAGTCCTGCTGGTGCGGAGACGAATACCGTACCGACCAAGACGAGTAATAATAAAGCAAACGCATTGACGATATGTTTCATCGCTTTGCCGAGGAATTTTCCTGCCAATTCAGGCAAGTGTGCACCGCGGTTTCGGATCGAAATCATACCTGTCAGATAATCATGTACAGCGCCTGCGAAAATTGCACCGACGACAATCCAAACAAATGCGACTGGGCCATATAACGCACCCATAATCGGTCCGAAAATCGGGCCAACGCCTGCGATATTTAATAATTGAATCAATGAGTTCTTGTTTGTGCTCATCGGCACGTAATCGACTCCGTCTGCGCTCGTATACGCTGGCGTAGGACGTTCTTCTTTAACGCCAAACATTTTGACGATATACTTACCATACGTAAAGTAACCAACTATTAATAATACGATGGAAAATAAAAATGTAATCATTGCTTTTTTCCCTCCCTCATAGTGATAACGCTTACATCAACTATAATAGAAAGATGTCCGAACTATGACAAAATCTCGTAACATGTCAAAATCGCAAGGTAAGATGCACTCCGAGAGATTAACATGTTACGAGATTTTTTATCCTTCGAGGCGCTGCCGTAATTCTTTGACATAATTTCGGCTAACTGACAATTTCTCTGAACGTTGATCCACTTCTAACTGATACGCTCCATTGAACCAAGGCGTCAAACTACTGACGTGTACGAGGTTCACGAGAATACTTTTATGAATACGGAAGAACGACGAATACGTCAATTTGTTCTCGAGTTCTTTCAATGTCATGCGCGTTTCATACTCACGCGTAGTCGTCACGATCTTCGTCCAGTTTTCTTCTCGGTGGACATAGAGAATTTCGCCAATCGGGATATAGTGGATTTCGCCTTCTGTTTCGACGGGCAATCGATCGATTCGTTTCGGTGATGTGTCGAGTTGCGTCCGATGCAACAACTCTTTTACACGCGCAATCGTCTGCTGCAGCTGCTCTTCATCATACGGCTTCAGCAAATAATCCATCGCATGGACACGAAACGCTTCCGCTGCGAATTGCGGATAAGCCGTCGCGAAGACGATCAGCGGTACTTTTTTCAATGCGCTTAGCGTCTTCGCGACTTCCATTCCATCCACTTTCGGCATTTCGATATCAAGGAATACGACATCAGGCTGTAGCTGCATCGCCTTGATAATCGCGGACTCCCCTGAATCCGCTTCTCCGACAACCTTCACTCGTTCAAATCGTCCAAGCAAATACATCATTTCTTCGCGCGCGTACCTTTCATCATCTACGACTAATACGCGAATCGTTTCCGTCATATCCGTTCACCTCCGATTTCGGAATCTGGAATGAAATCTTCGTTCCTTCATTCGGTGTACTTTCTATTGTGAGTCCTGAATTTTTATCGAACGTCATCTGTAGGCGCCGGTTAACGTTATAGAGACCGAGCCCGGTACCTTTTTCAGATTGGATTTGTTCTTGCCCAAGTATAGCAAGCCGCTCTGGAACAATTCCCTCACCGTTATCTTGCACCATAATATGAATGGCATCGCTTGCTTCATGTATCGAAATGTGGATCATCGCATTTGCGTCCAAATCCTTAATCCCGTGTGTCATCGCATTTTCAACGATCGGTTGCAACGTCAATGGCGGAATCTTTACCTGCATGACGTTCGGATCCACATCGATACAAATCTTCAATTTATCAATGAAACGTGCTTCTTCTATCATTAAATACGCTTTGACGTGCGCAAGTTCTTGCTGTAGCGTCACCATCTTCACCGTCGTACCTTCAAGATTTTGACGCAAGAAGAATGACAGCGATGACAGCAGTTTACGCGCTTCATCCGGATTCGTTCGGATCAAGGAAAGGATAATATTCATCGAATTGAACAAGAAGTGCGGACTAATTTGCGCCTGCAGCGCCTGGATTTCTGCTTCTTTCGCTAGTTGGTAGGCATGATCCGCTTCGGCAATTTCAAGTTGATTGCTGAGTAATTCAGCGAGTCCAGCAATTAATTCAATCGTAACATCGGTAATCGCAGTACGGGAAGGATAAAACAACTTCAATGTTCCAATCGTTTCCCCGCGCGTTTTAAGTGGCGCAATGACGATGGCTCCTGATGCAGAAACACTCGGATGATCATGGGTGACAGAATCCGTGACAGTGAGCCGACCTTCCTGGATCACTTGACGCGTTATATCAGTCTGGATCGGGCCTTGCATCATCGTACCCTCGGATCCGACATACGCGAGAATATCTGTTTTATCCGTCATCGCGACAGCACCTGGCTTCAACTCATCTAAGAGAATACCGCACACTGCCTGAGCTGTTTCCTTTCGCATACCTGTCCGTAAATAGCCGAGCGTCTGATCCGCGATACGCAATGTTTTCTGCGCTTGCAACGCGGTCACTTTTTCCTGATCACTGATGACGTTATACGCAATGAGCATGAATAACGCGGCACCCATACCGTTTGCCAAAATCATCGGCACGCCAATCGTTTGAACCAATGCGAACGCTTTCTCAAACGGCTCTGCCAATACAACGATAAGCACCATTTGCAACGCTTCCGCAGCTGCACCAATCGTGAATGCCACAAGTGGACGAATAGGCTTGCCCTTTTTATAGAAGTAACCTGCCAGAACACCTGAAATTATAGTGGATATGCCGCACGAAAAAGCCGTGAATCCACCTAAAAACATCCGGTGTATCCCAGCGATAAGTCCGGCGCCAATCCCAAGTCGATATCCACCAAGCAATCCTGCGACGACTACCCCGATCACACGGGAATTCGCAATCGCCTCATCGGTAGTGAGTTGCCATGACATATTTTCAAAATGAAACGTCTGCATATCCAGCGCCACACCGAAATACGTTCCGAAAATCCCAAACAATCCAAAAAAGAGTATCGCCGTCAGCTCTTGCCGACGGTCCAATACATCTTGATGGATCATATGTTGAAAAAACCGAAAACGAGTCAGAAGGAAAGCGACCGCCACAATCATTCCGACCCGTTCGAACATAATGATCAGTAAATCGAGCATCGCCATCCTCCATCCATTCGATTAACAAAAATTACTTTTGAATCGCCTTGTTCACGACCGCTACGACTTCCATACGTGACATCTTCTCGCGTCCTTCTTTAAGTGCATCGAGCGTACTATGCGCGAGTGCCAACGGAATATTACAGAAGTTCAAAATGGTCTTCGTATGGATGTCTTCAATATACGCATCAGCGAGTGCCAAATTCTCTTCAGCATACGCAAACATTTCCGGCAACTTCCAGTCATTCGGGAAGAAGTTCACATCACGCACCGCGTCTTCCTTGTAGTTACGAAGAATATTAACAGACTGCAAGCCACGGCCAAAGCCAATGGCTAAGTCACGATCCGTCTCCGTGCCATCATACCAGCGCCAAATATCCGCAAGCATAACGCCAACGAGTCCCGCAACATAGTACGTATAATCATCAAGATCTTCACGCGTCTCAATCACCCAGTCCTTGCCTGCCCACTTCGCCATGCCACGGCCCATGATCGCAGTCGATTCGAGTACTTTAGAACGTGCCGTTTCTGGACAGAACTCTACCCAGTCAGCTAAACGCAACGTCACTTCAGGCAACTGATCGCGGTACGGTGCGAATAACTCGTCCAGTGCAGACGCCATCGATTCGCCAGTCGCAATCGTGCGGTCTAGTATATCGCTTACTTTGTTCAGTAAATCCATGACGATTTGTACGTCCAGTTGTTCATGGTCTTCAATTTCATCGATTGCGCGCATACACAAGTACGCAGACGCGACGGCTTCTCGAACGTTTGGTTCGAGTAGTTTGATTGGTATGTAGAATGTACGACTTGTCTCTTTTAGGACTTTCATTGCTTCTTTTTGTAGTTTTGCTTCAGTTTTCATGTAAGGTTCCCTCCATCAATCTTCGCACAGGTAGTTACTATATAGAATGTATTTATTATAGCATTGATTGGGTTTGGGGTGCGAGTGGGGAGAGTAAGAAGGTAAAAAAGCTGGATTAGATGTGGTCAGTGCAGCTATTAATACAAATGTAAGCATGTAAAGTTAGTGATTTTTACTATGATTCGATTATCACGAAAACTGCTATATCAAAACAGCCTTACTGTTTTACAAAGTATTTATAACGAAACTAAAAACATCCCTTTCTTTACCAACATAACAACTAAAAATAAAACAATAAAACAAATTGATATGGCTATCTGGAGCTAGTATAGATGTATGGACACTAGTTAGTTAAGTCTCTATCCTAATAAATAGAGAGGACGTGTCCGGAATGAAACAAAAACGTTATAACCAGGAATTCAAACAAACAATCGTCGAACTCTACAGGTCTGGCACATCTGTGAGTGATCTCAGCCGTGAATATGGTGTATCTGAAGTAACAATCTATAAATGGATCAAAGCACTTTCCCCGATTGAAAATGGAGGTGGTTTGACACCCGCTGAAATTGCAGAAATTCAGAAAGAAAACCTTCGCCTTCAACAGGAGGTAGAAATCCTAAAAAAGGCTATGACCATATTCGCGAAAAAATGACCGACCAAGAGATTATCGACCATATCAAACAGGAAAAGGAGAACCATCCAGTTCAAGTTTTGTGTGAAGTACTTGAAGTGCCCAGAAATACGTATTATCAATCCTTCCATAAAGTGAAATCAACGCACGCAATGGAGAACGAGGCGATTTTAGAACGCATAAAAATCATTCATGCGGAGAGTAAAGGCCGCTATGGTGCGCCTAAAATCCATGAATTTCTCAAAAAGGAAGGCTTCAAGGTCAGCTTGAAACGTGTCTAACGCATCATGAAAACAGAAGGAATCCGATCTATCATCACGAAGAAATACCGTCCCGCTTCATCAGCTAGCCAAATAGAAGAACGGGATAATTTACTGGAACAGGATTTTGAGACTTCGACAATCAACGAAAAATGGGTTGCGGATATTACGTATATCCACACGCTTAAAAACGGTTGGTGCTATTTAGCTTCCGTCCTTGATTTACATACCAAGAAAATTGTAGGTTATTCCTTTTCCAAGTCCATGACAACCGAGCTTGTCTTACAAGTATTGACGAACGCAATTGATGTCCAGCAACCTGGAGAGGGGCTGATCCTTCATACCGATTTAGGCAGCCAATATACAAGCGAAGACTTTGAAAAAGCAATAAAAGCAGCGGGAATCGAACACTCTTTCAGTCGAAAAGGCTGTCCTTATGACAACGCCTGCATTGAGTCCTTTCATGCGACTATAAAGAAGGAAGAAGTCTATCAAACAACCTATATAGATTTTGAAGCAGCACGATTCGCCCTCTTTCAATACATTGAATCATGGTACAACCGGAAACGGATCCATGGGGCAATTAACTATTTAACGCCGCAACAATTAGAAGATCTGTGCAGACAGGAAGCTGCTTAATCGAAGGAAGACATTGGGACTTCGATTCACCCTACCTACACATTTTTCGGGAACGACAACCATGGACTGTACTTCCTGTATCCAGCGAAAGCTGTCAAGTGCGGGCTTCCACTTGACTGGTTTCGCTGGATACAGGACCATCCATGAATGGATGCCGTTTCTGATAACGACTTAACAATTTTGTGTCCAGGATATTGACATAGATCCAATCCACGTCGTTTTAGTTGTATTAGAGTTGTCTTTTCGAAGCTCCTCAAAGTACTTTTCAAACAATAAAATTGTATCAATATAATCTTAATTTTTACTTGAAAAGCTATCTAGTTCTAATATTACAGGTGTGACTCCCATAATATCATGTATTATAAGTGGATTTCTATTAAGGCTTTTCTTAATGGATATTAAGGTATTCAAATACTCATAATTGAAAAACATACCATAATCTTTTATATATCTTGCAATCCGTTTATTGACTAACTCAACATATTCCTCAAAAACTTTTTCACGTCTAACACATTCTTAAAATGATTACTTGGACACTATTTCGCGACGAGCTGTATATTTTATAATTTTAGACAGCGCAGCATGAAAAACGCATTGTATACATTGATAATCAGAAAAGGACGTATTAAAGTACAAATTTATCTAGTTTGCTTAATGATTATATCTAGAATTCGTTTTATTCTTTTAACCAGACCATTACAATTCTTTGATCTTCTAGTTTCTATAAAAACAATTTAATAGCAAACTTTATAATATTACCATAATCCTTAATAATTCGTTATAACCCGTCGAATTACTTTTTTAATTAACTTTTGTTAACTTCTGCTGAATAGTTTCTACATATACTTTCATCATCGCACTATATTCTCTATCTTCATCACAGTAGCTTAATAAATCTTTAAACAGAATTTCTTTTAATTCCTCGTCAGATTGATTAATCATTATAGTGATAGACTCTAGTTTCTGTAAATATCTTTGTCTACTTTCAAGTAATTCTAGCCTATTTAATTTCATTTCCTCTAAAGTTATTTTCCCTTTAGCCGACAGCGCAATTAAAAGTGCACCAGCAAAATGTAAATGATCAGTTGGGTCCTCTGTATAAGGATTCACTAAAGGATAATTTTGACTATAATAGTCTGACTTCTCCCTGTTACATATCCTACAAGCCAAAGTTAAGTTTTTCCACTCAAAACAAAGATTATAATGTTTTGATTTAGGTAGTATATGTTCAATATCTCCATCACTAACACTTAAAATTTTGGATTCGCAATACACACATTTTCCCGAAGTTTCTTTAATTAAAGCTTCTTTTATATCGCGATGTCTATACTTCCCCTCAGTTGTTTTCGTATAACCCGGCCTCCCATTCTTATACTCTAAATAATCTTTAGTCCATTGATCGCAATTCAATTCCAAAATCTCAGGTTCTTTTATTTTATTTATTTTTATCATAATTATCCTCATGAAAGTATGACAACATCTCAGGGAAATATTCATTTAAATTTTTTTGATTCAATTCATCTTTCATATTCTCTAAGTTGTCTTTACTTAGCCCTTCATTTAAATATTTACTTGTGATCATTTCTAGTTCCTCTTCTATCCAGACTGGGAAAGTTACTGGCACTCCCAATACATCTCTAAGAACCTTAAATGCATCTTTTGCTTGTGCTTCGAAGTCTAGTTTTGAAACTATCACCTTATTATCATCCTGAAACTTCAGTGCGTATATATTGCAATCTTCAACGGAGTTCACAACAAAAGGAGAGTGTGTTGTTACTATAAACTGCAAATCAGGAAATGCACCAATTAGTTTTGGCAATATTTCTCGTTGTAGTGATGGATGCAAGTGATTTTCTATTTCATCAATTAAAACAACAAAGCAATCTTCTGAATTTAATGTATGCACATAAATTTGCCAACTCAAGTCTATGATAGCCGACAACCCACCAGATAAAGCATCTAGAAGAAAGTTTCCTGTTTTAGTTATTAAAAACACTTCTCCCTCTTTTACAATAATTCTTTCAAATCCAATATGTTCTGGGATAATAGATTTAAGTAAATCCTGAAAGTCTGAAAGCCACTTTAAATATTTCGGATTTGCTGAAACTGAACTATTTCCTTCACCAAAAACAGCGAGAGAAATCAAGGATTTCTTTATAACATAGGTAGGAGAATTTTCCTGATAATAATAAGTATTATTTATTCTTCTACCTTTAATCGTCTCAGTATAGCTAGATAATAATCCATCAATTTCTGATGGGTTTAATGAGATATCATTAACTTTAGTATATCCATAAGGATCTCTATGAGAGGCAATATTTATTCCATGAATTAGAGGATAATCAAAGGTCTCATCATCTTCCTTATATACGTAGTCCGTAAAAATATTGTACGAAGCTTCTACCTCTTTTGGTACATACAACTTCAATATCGCCTTTGATGACTCTATATAGCCGAATTCGATGTTATCATCATTAATATTGTAATCTTCAGGTTCACTTTTATTTAATCGTAATTTATTTACTTTTAATTTATTTAACTGCCATTTATTTAATATTTTTTCAGAAACCCCTGCCACAAACTTAGAGTTGTTAATATATTCTGGCAATGTGGCGACTTCAGAATAGTGCCAGCCTAGTTCATTTGCTATCAATCTTAAAATTGAACTTTTTCCTGCACCGTTAGCACCGGTAATAATTGTTACATTGGTGTGAAAATCAATTTTTATTTCTTTAAATTGGTTCCACTCACTTATATATAGTTTTTTTATCATTTACTTTTCTCCTCTCATTATTTATTACTGATAGTACGATACCTGTATACTGAACTCCTACGTCTGTTTAATCAATTAAACAAAAATGTTAATCTATACTTTCAGTATTCGGAAGCAATTTTCGCTTTTCTTCAAATAGATTCCACGTATACTCTAAGTAAATACTACTTAAAGTATGCTCTTCTTTCATTACCAAATCCTCCAGATGATATTGATCATCTCCACCAAATATACAATGTATTTTTCTAGTTTCTGGATGAATAGCATAATATAAATCATCGAACTGAGTATGACAATTAGGACATAATACAATTAAGTTTTGACTATTATCATCACCCCTGTGAAGTTTATTATAAGGTTGAATATGATGTGCTTCTGAATAATATTCACCTGTTGATTTCCTTAATTTATACCCACACAATTGACATTCGTTATTGTAGTTTCTCCTCAAACTTCTACTTATCTTACTGTCTCGCACCATACGTTGAATTGTTATCTTATCACTTTCTAGATTTCTATTGTTATTCATGTCATAATCTCCTATGTCAGATTGATTAATATCCTTATCTTCTGAATATAAACCAATATCTAATACAGTTTTTTTCTTAGGCAATATTTCATTGATATTATACCTTTCATAAAGCTCATTCTCAATTTCAGTGCGTTTAATAGACATATATTCTACGAAAGCTTGATCCAATGCAGTATTCCATTCTTGTTCTAGCAAAATTTTATATAGGCCTTCTCCTTTAGTTGAAATGAGTATGTAAAGCATCATGCTGCGAGTTAACATACTTTGAGATACCTTTTTGTTACCGAACAATAAACTGTTATCTATTCTATAAAAACATCTAAATAACTTATTAATCTTATTATTCGCCAAGCGTTCATTTTCCATCATTAGCAGCCAATCATCCTCTAAATCAAGAGTTTGACGATAAGTCAGGTATGCTTCAATATATTTAACGGTTATATCATTCAATAAAAGCCATTCAACTAGTTCTGGGTTCTCTTTATCTCTACGAATATTTCTTATTCTTTTTCCAACTAAATCTACATCCGCCATCTTTAGATTTATTACATCCTCTTGCTTAAACATATAGAAACAAGAAAGAGCGCATATCAAAGGAACAATCTTTTCTTCATTATCATTTTTAAACACTAATTGATCAGTAAATAAAGATCGTATCTCATTAGGAGTTAAAAACTTTACTACATCATCTTTCTCAATTTCTTCAGTTACAAAAACCGCTTTTATATTTTTTTGCAGATGAAAATGTTCTATTTCTTCAATGAATTTTGCATCGTGTAAAAAAGACAAGAAACTGAGCAAGCTAGGACGAACCATATTTGACTTTCTCTTTATTAAAGATAGTCTTTTTTCACTAAAAATTTCACTATAGTCATTCTTCTCCAATTTATTAATAATATTATTATGAAAGTAGTCGTCAAGTATTACTTTATAATTCACTATAGTACTTGGCCTATACTGAGATTTTTCAGTAACTACTTCTATAAAGCCAGACATCAATATTTCATATTCTTCTAAATCAAACAATATTATCACCTCGATTAAATCTATTTAAATTAGGAGTACTAAATCGCGGAGTCATTCTTAGTATATTAAAGAGCTCATATACTTTTAATTTTTTAATATTCACAAAACATTAAGTTGACCATACATTCTCGGAAATACACTTCACTAATTCCTGACTATCTTCCAAATCCTCCTCTTAAACTCTAATGTGGTTTAAACTGTAACCATTGAATTTTCCCGATTTCAGAAAATAATAATTCTTACTGTAGTAGTTAGAATGAAATGTCTGGGCATATGTATTTTCCTTTAAGTAATGATGTATATTATCCTCATACTTATTACTACTGATAGATTGATTGGCCCTCACAGTAAAAGAATCAGTACACCAATATGATTTCTCCATTTTTGAAATTTGTTCTCCTAGTCAAACTCATCTACGCGCTCTCGATATTCATTCACCGAAATATGTTCGATTTCAAACGGTCTGCCTGGTGGATTTTGGGAGGATTCATACGTAGCGCTTTACCAACTTCCTATTCTACATAACTAAAGATATGAGACAACAGTAGAAGCTTTAAAGTATTCTGTTGGGTCCGTATAATATGAAGCCGAGCACTCCATCCCAATCCTTTGCAATCGATTACTTCCATTAGATGATCTATTTAACTTCTTCTAAAAGTAGCTTTAGCTTACATATCGTTCCACTACCATTAGTTCCATTATACCAATATCCAGACTTTTATGTACAAAAACCGGCAATATCTGTAATTAATAAAAGACAGC
The DNA here is from genome assembly GCF_002743375.1 of Sporosarcina sp. P34. Lineage (GTDB taxonomy): Bacteria > Bacillota > Bacilli > Bacillales_A > Planococcaceae > Sporosarcina. Next base: position 706,744 of record NZ_PDZC01000001.1, on the reverse strand, counting down.
AAGCCCCAGTACAATTAAAAATCATCCTTGAACCTACTACCTTAAAAGTAATCTCTAAATCAACATCAGGGGACCTAATTAGCCCCAATTCTCACATTAACAATAGAACCAATCTGCTCCACATACACAAACAACCCATGCTTAATATTGTCATAGCTAGCATATTCCTCACCAAATCCTTCATCCATTTTCGGATGTTCATAATCGATCTGCACTTTACCCTCTGTCTTACCTGTCGCACAGAATAAGTTCGTGCCTGGATCTCTTGAAACATTCGCAATCTGTTCATAGTTTTTCGTTGCGATCATATGCTTGCCAATATTAAAAGCTGTACCTTGTGTATTCCGCAGTCTTGACTTCTTTAATGACGCGTACGCTATCTTTAAGCGTCTCTAGATCCGTCACCGCTTCAATAACGTGGCGCTCTTGTTTGCCATTCTTGAAACGAACTACCGCGATGTACTGGCCTGGTTCTTCAATGCTTACCATGACATCTGTAAGTGAAGTGATTGCTTTAGGTAGCTTCTTTGCGTCCAGTGTAGAGAGGGAAATACTTTCCACTTTTTGTTTATCTTTATTGGTCATATAGGCGCCTAGTTTCTCTGCTTGGGATATAAAATCCTTTGTTTCTGTCAATGAAACTTGCAACTTTCCATCTACTTTCTTTACATCCACAATAAACTTTTTCGTTTCCATTTCTGTACCTTTAGAATAAACGCTTAATTTTAGTGAAGTAGTTCCTTCTTTACCTGGTACCAATTGAAGTTCGTCATTTCTATAGCCTTCTTTTCCTTCGACGACAAACGCTTCGAGAATATCGGACTTTGTTTGATCTGCAACAGCGTCATATGAACTAAACTTATCCCATCCAAAATCGATCGGTTCCATGGTCGTGATCACCGGCTTTGCATTTTCTGTCGCTTTTAGCATTTAGGCAGCCTGGCCTCTTGTGTAATTGCCGCATTTGGGCTGAATAGATGAACAGACGTTCCAGTTGTAATGCCAAGCTTGTAGATGATAAGGATATTCAGTTTATGCGATGAGACGTATGTGAGGTCCGTGAACGAATTGTTGACGTTCGAATCACGCGGCAGGTCAAATGCTTCACTAGGATCGAAGCCATCGTTTCAAATTACTTTTAATATTTTATACACGCTGAAAAGACGTCTACTTCCGACCTTTTACGGATCGTTAGTAGACGTCTTTTTTTGCACACATGCCGTATATTACTGTTTTAATTCAGCTTTGATCTCTCGGACACGCTCTATCGGCAACTCTGTTGTTTCAACTACAAGTTCAATATCCAGATCCTTCAGTAGAAGTTTACGTGCTATATGTTCCTTTCCCTCTGTTTTTCCTTGTTCTATTCCTTGCTCTATTCCTTGTTCTATTCCTCGTTCCGTTGCTCTTTTTTCAGCAACTTCTAATCTCCACTTCGCTTCATTGACCGCAGCTTCCTGATCTAGAACCTGTTTCAAGCGCACTTCATAAGCAAGTCGCTCTTCCGAATTGAGGCTCATTTCATTCCAGCTCGTAAATGCTTCCTCTAAATGTTTGTCAGTCATCGCAATCGCCTCCAGTTCTTTGTATATGTCTTCGTAAATACGTTGTTCCCGCTGATCCACTATACTCAACAGAAGCAACCAACGAGCCAATACATCACTCCACGGATCCAACTTTTCATCATACCAATGCGCAAGTAGCTTAGGTATTTCAATGAAATGTAACTCCAATCCGTCCGCTATACGAAATTTCTTTTTATCCTCATGTAAATGATACGTCGTATGATACGCATCGGTTTGCGTAATCAAGTCAAAGTTTAAGATGTTCATCATGATCGTAGGTTGTAGCGTCTTGTATGCCATTCCTTTTTTGTTTTGCTCACTGTATAATCTGGCCCAATAATAGAGACTTCTATTGACCATGTCGTATTGATTGGTAAATTGCATTTCAATATTAATAGGATGTCCGTCTTGCGTGGTGACAAGAATATCCAGACGCGATAGCTTGTCGTCTTCGTATACCGCACCGATTTCTGGATTTCTGAAGGTTACTTCTTTAATGGAATCCCGGCCGGTTCGTTTGAGAATGGCATTCAGAAAAACAATCGTAATTGCTTTGTTCTTCTCACTGCCAAACAATTCTTTAAATGCAAAATCAATTTTCAAATCGACTAGATTCTTTAAATAAATCCGTTTCATTGCCCGCTTGTTCATGTGTTTTCCTCACACTTCTTAGAATAGAGTATATCATTTTTCTGATGACTTTTCTAACTGTTCTGTTAGTAACTGTATTGAAATCAGCATATGACAGGAACAGAAAATCGTCAAAACGTGGAAATTGAATTGTGTAAGGGAGAGAAAGCGGTAGATATAAAGAATTTGATTTCGAGAATTCATTTTTGACGTATTTTTTGAAGGTAAAATTGAATTGTTCATGTTTTTATAAAAGAATGTAGTAGTTATGTAACTGCGACAAAACAGATCCTATAAAAAAGCTACCTAGAGCCAACGTACTAACTTTCTAGGTAGCTTCTTCTATTTTCACTAATACTCAGTCCGCGCATCACCTTTCCCACGATGAACCAAATACAAAATCCCTTCGATCGCAAGTACAACCAACAATGAATTCCAAAGAGCGGCATGATGACACCTAAGATCACCATCAGCACAACAAACCCTATCGAAATTTTACTCGTCGTCTTAGGTGGTGCCGAAATATTTCCTTTTCTCTTGCGTGACAACCACATGTTGAAGCCGTAGAATATCAGGAATAAAAATGCCAGACAGACAATTACATTGATAATTTTATTTGGCAAGCCGAACAGATGACCCTCGTGCAGCGGAATTCCCCACGTAAACCACTTCGCCAAAATTCCATACTCCCCGTAGCCTACTTTGGAAATCAGATTGCCGCTGTATTGATCGAAATAAGAAGTCATCTCTTCAGAAGGATGTACATCTAACCCCGTTACGCCGGTGTTACTACCTTTGGATACCGTGAACACACCATCTTCAGAAAACGGATAGACGATTGAATACGGTTTCGAAATCCTTTCATCCTGTACTTTCCCCATCAATTCTTCAACAGAAATCCCGTTATGGCCCATATCTATTCCAGATATGTCCCCATTTCCACCGTGATGCGCGTGAGGATCCGGTTTTTCGGATGTAGGGGCTTCTTCTTTACGAGTTGCCCAAGGAATCTCACTCATATCAGAAGTAGGTGGCTGTTGTTTTAGCAACGGCATTCCGATAGAAGGATGTTCTTGAGAGGCAGTATAGATGAAATTCCCCATGAATGCGGACCAGGGAAGACCTGTGAATATGAGAATAATCATGGGAATGTTGATGATTGTACCGATTAACGCATGAATCCGTTTAAATTGGAGTCGACGTGTTGATTTCTTCGGTTTCTTTAGCGCACGGCTTTTGAATGTCATATACAGTCCGGAAAATAATAAAAAGATAGCCCAGCATGCAGCTAATTCAACTAAGTAATTGACGACAGTTCCGCCCACAAAAAGTGAACTATGAACATTTCTCATAATATTAGCGTACGTATACTTTGGATTTTGAGAGCCGACTATTTCGTTATGATCATCTAAAAATACGTATTTCTCTTCGCCTGACTCGGACTTCAACTTCAGCCTCGTATTATACGGCTCGTCCATGGTCATAATCTTCGAAACTTCAAATCCTTCGTTCTCCTGTTTCACAACAGAAATTCCTTCGTCGATCGTCAGTTGGGACGTTTCTTCGCTAGTACCAAAGAAAAGATCCTTGTACGCAACGTTTTCAACATCATTGTAAAACAAGGACCCAATTCCGCTCAGCGTAAGTGTAATCAGAAGTGGAGCCATGAACAAAGCACCAAAGAAGTGCCATCTCCAAAAACGATTGTACGTACCTTTTTTCATTGTGTCCCTCCTCATCTAGTTAGTTATCATTTTATAGCTAACGGAATTGACCTCATTTTAGATCACTACATCTTTAACATTACGAGCCTTTTTAAAGAATGAAGTGAACGAAAGCATTATCAATTGCATATAAGCTTTTGTAATTAAACCATGAAAATATGAACTATGAATGAATTAGAGAAATTTTTTAATTTGAATACTTTTTAAACAAGAGGGTAGAAAGTAAAGAGGTTATATAAGAGGAGTGAAATAGGATGAAAAATGTATTTGTATTGGGTGGAACTGGATTGCTTGGATTTGAAGCTATAAAAGAATTATTGAAGTGAGGGTATGAAGTTTCTACGATTGCGCGCAAATTAGTCCACGGTACAATGATAGCCAAACAACTGCTTTCTGTTCCGGCAAATACAGACTAATATAACTAACAAATTCTTTTAAGCGATCCTCAAACTCAAGATTAATCTGTTTCGTGTATCTAATGATAGCGCGAGTCAGTAGCGCTCTAGTCTCAGCGAAGTTGTACTCGTCCTCCCGTTGATTAAAGATGGACTTGACCGATGTAATCGTGAAGAAAAGATCCATTGTGTCGGTGCTGTTTAACTCCGTGTAATGATTGACATCAACTGACAACACGCTGTATACACGTGTTAAAAAGTCTTGATCCCCGTTGGTTTCATGCGCCACCGGCTTAACCTGTGCGTGAAACTTTCATGTTCGTTTAAACATTATAGATTGGTTCTCACACAGGTACCTTATTTAACTCCTCTAACTTATTTAGGATAGTTTTTAAGTTGTTTTTCTGAATTCTAGATTGTCTACTATATGAGAAAGTATACTATTCATAAACTTTCAACCCATTAAATTATCCGATGTCAGTCCCTGTTATAATTCCAACAATTTTCTGATTTCCAAATGTCATTCTATTAGCAATTCATCACAAAAGCATGACTAGACAGCTCGTATATGACAAAAGGTTTACAGTAAGATCCATTGTCACCTTGCGTGTAAAGAAATTTGAGCAGAACGTACGCAATCAATACCGCGAATAGCTGGTTAAGCACGGCGTTTTCAGTCGTGTTAAATTAGACTAATACACTCAGATTCTGCTTCACACATTAGAAGAAGGATTCGATCACCCACATCTCCTCGACCGTCACGCTCATCACACTCGTAATGACGCTGATGTCTAGCTGAATACTTCAGGAACAATAAATGGTTGCCAGACCAAGACGATCTACTGAATGACCCTTCCCGTCAAAAAAAGGGACACCAATCCATATGCGAATTGGGTCCCCGGATAGTGTGTATTTACTGTTTTCTCTTGCCTGTTCTATCTATTGAAATTAAATCAAGTTTTCCTTTTCCACAACTCTGCTGGACTCTTTCCTGCTACGGTCAATCGTAATTTCAACCGTCTGCTCTTTCGGCTCGTCAAATGGTGCACCATCATAAATATGGACACCATCTACTTCACCCTGACGTACCCATTTCATAAATGACATAATCATTAATAACATAATGAAAACAAGAGGCAATGCCGTGATAATGGAAAGTGTCTGTAAAGCCTCCAAGCCGTCACCGTACATGAGAACGATGGAGATGCTTGTGAGGACGATTCCCCAGAATACACGATACCAACGTGCTGGTTCCTCGCCTTCTTTCAAATTAATAGATGCTACGTCTGATAACGTATAAGCAGCCGAGTTAACAGTTGTCGCTAAGAAAATGGCGGCAATCAGTAAATACAGCACCATGACGACTCCGCCTAGCGGAAGTTCATTCAAGATAGCTAATATAGCGGCAGGTGCACCTTCATTTTGTAAGATATCGAGTACAGGCACAATATTATTTAGTTGGAAGTACATCCCCGTGTTTCCGAAGATCGCGAAGGCCAACCAACAGCCCAATGTTCCGCCCACTAACTGCCCTAGTATTAAACCTTTAATCGTACGACCTTTCGAAATTCGAGCAGCGAACATACCTGTGAATGGAGCATACGAGAACCACCATCCCCAATAGAAAATGGTCCAAGCGTTACTAAATCCTGATTTCCCTACCGGATCTGTGTACAGGCTCATTCTAAAGAAGTTTTGGAATAGAACACCGACACTGTCCGTAAAGCTTGCAATAATAAACATGGTTGGACCAAAGATGAAGATGAAAATCGCAATCGCGATATATAAGTAAAGATTCCAGTCGCTTAAAAGCTTCAATCCTTTTTTCAGTCCAAAATAAAGACAGATACAGAAAAAGATCATTAATGTAACGACAATCATCAAATTAAGTGTAAGCGTTTTCTCAACACCAAAGAGTGAATGGATTCCTTCAGCGAGCAAAGGAGTACCAAGTGCTAAAGATGTGCCAATTCCACCGATCAGACCGAACATGAAGCATACGTCAATGATTTTCCCGAGTAAACCATCCGCTTTATCCCCGATGATTCCACGGCACGCTGTACTCAATCGATAGGATTTTTGACCTTTGACATATACTGCATAGGCGATTGGAATGGAAGGAACGCAATAGATCGCCCATGCAGAGAATCCCCAGTGAAACATTCCATATGTAGAGGCGAAACTTGCAGCTTCCACTGTTTCTGCGGCCATACCGTATGGTGGGCTGGAATAGTAGTACGCCCATTCAATAATTCCCCAATACATGATACCTGAACCGATTCCAGCAGTGAAAATTAATGCTAGCCAGCTAAATGTTGAAAACTCTGGCTTCGTGTTTCCTAATCGAATTTTGCCCAACTTGCCAAAAGCTAGCCAAAGCAAGAAGCCGAATATTCCTAAACAAACCCATAAGTACATGGGACCGAAATTTGTTGTGATGGAATGGAGGATGGTATTTAAAAACGTCGTCCCTTTGACGGGGTTTATTAAAATAGGAACAGTCAACGCCGCAATCAAAGACAAAGCAATCGCCAATATCTTTTTATCAATTGTCTCAAATCTCATGAATACACTCCCTTAAATCTTCTATAGTTCATTCCTATCTTACTTCATATTGAGTCATTATTAAAGAAAACTATCGGTGTCGAAAATCCAACGATAGGTTACCTTAAATATGTGATGTACTAGATTTCTCAAGTCAGGCAGTCAAGCGATCACTCCTGATGTGGAGGAGCTTCCTTGCATAGTGGGTGTAAGAACTTTATTCTGTACTATAAGCTGTTCAATAGCCTCTACAACTAAAAGCATCCTCCAAGTCTTCAGTCAAATCTTCAGGTACTTCAATCACTCCTTCATTGTCATCCAGAAAAGCAAATACGAAGCCGTCAGCAGTATGATCTAATACGTTCGGTACGACTAGGTTACATATCCGGCACGCGATACAAGTATTTTGTTCCACCATAGTAAATGGCATCATTCTCCTGCTTCTGTTTCAAAAATCAAAATAATCAGTTATTTTAGGACGTCGCTTTTTTGGAGTTTCTTCCTTATCTCTCATAACGCTAGTACTATGCAGGGGTTGCATTTTCGTTGGTGGATCGATATACACGTTGGCATTGCTTACGGAAACGGGTGCTTCTCCAAAACCTGATGCACTCAAATTTACTTTTGTAGTTCGTTTGAAAACGCCTTCATTTTCTTTGTCGACTTGTATCACCGTTTCATCCAAGCAGATGGTAGGTTCAAATTGATTTATCTGTTCAACCAAATAATCCACCAGCTCCTGAGTCCTCACCTTAGGGAATCCAGCACTAGTATACATATACTTTTCAGGATACAGTGCTGCAAGCTACGGCAGGCTCTCAATGAACAGTACGGACATTTGCCGAAATCTCGCATAAAACGCAGTCAATAACCGACCGGACCGCCTCCAATAATCGTAATGTCGCTAACCTCCGCTGTTTTACCCAGTTCATTCCTCCTACTAACTACTTTATATAGAGCGATTTGGCTCGAAGCAATTTAGGGAATTACCTCTTTTTGCTTCATCACAAAATCTTCCCAAATATTAATGCAAGTATCGTGCCAACTAGTAAAATATCAATAGGAATAAGGTCTCTGTCGTTTTATCTTCATAACGTTATTACAATTCATTCAAATTCGAGTCATAACAGACTCAAAAAAGACGTAGTATTTTCAAAATTGACTCAGGTAAAACAGCAGAACGGTGTTGAAAATGCCTGAAAACAAAGAGCAAGAAAAATAGACTTATCCGTGGAATCCCTGCCTACTAGACGGCATTACTCGTCTAACGAAACCTATAGGTTGAACGTTGAAACGGAATTGTCTACGTCAACCGGAACTACGAAAAGCATTATGGAATAAAGGAAGATGATGGGATTGGCAGATACCATGATGATTTTTTAACGGGGTTACTGGAAGCCTTCAGATATTCGGCTCGCCAGCATGAGAAACATTCCCATTTCAGTGCGCCAGCAGATAAAAATCGGCGCTGACTTGTTGACTAGGGCTTTCCCTATACTGAATTAAAAAACGAGATGGAATACATCGGTTCACAACAACCGGGATTAAGGACTTTACCTGTTTCATCAAAACGGAGGAACGGACTCACCAAGTGAATGGACGTTTGGTGTGCAACTGCGCTGGGAAGTATAGACGGCATTCTACAATACCAATGAATGAGCCAGAATTATAATAGCAATCAAAGATGATTAACTATTTTAAAAATGGGTACAGTTTAAAAAAGGAGAGGATGGTATATGATGAGAGCAGTTACGTATCAAGGCGCAAAAGACATTAAAGTGAAAAAAGTAGAGGCCCCACGTATTGAAAAGCCGGATGATATTATCGTCAAAATTACTTCTACAGCCATTTGCGGATCGGATTTGCATATTTATGTAGGGGCTTTGCCGGCTCATAAAGACTATGTAATCGGCCATGAGCCCATGGGTATCGTTGTGGAAGCCGGACCTGAAGTGACGAAAGTGAAGAAAGGCGACCGTGTCATCATCCCCTTCAACGTCTCATGCGGTGAATGTTTCTTCTGTCAGCATGACTTGGAGAGCCAGTGCGACAATTCGAACCCGAACGAAGAAGTGGACACGGGCGGTTATTTCGGCTTTACGGAGCGCTACGGTAATTATCCAGGCGGACAGGCCGAGTATTTACGCGTACCCTACGGAAACTTCCTGCCGTTTGTTATTCCGGAAAGCTGCGAACTGCCGGATGAATCCTTGTTGTTTCTATCCGATATTCTTCCGACAGCTTACTGGAGCGTAGAGCATGCGGGTGTAAAAAAGGGAGACACAGTTATTGTCCTTGGCTCGGGGCCTGTCGGATTATTGACGCAGAAATTTGCCTGGATGAAAGGGGCGAAACGGGTCATCGCAATCGATCACGTACCCTACCGACTGCAGCACGCGAAGAAGACAAATAACGTGGAAATATTTAATTTCGATGAAGTAGATGATATTGGACAACAAATGAAAGAGTTGACAAAAGGCGGTGCAGACGTTGTCATTGACTGCGTCGGCATGGATGGGAAGAAAAATCTTCTTGAGAAAGTCGGACAGAAAATGAAAGTTCAAGGCGGTACTCTGAGCGCCATTGAAATTGCCTATCAGTCTGTCCGGAAATTCGGCACCATTCAGCTGACGGGTGTATATGGATCGCTTTACAATATGTTCCCGCTTGGCTTCCTATTTGAACGCAATGTCAATATGCGAATGGGTCAAGCACCGGTCGTGCATTATATGCCGATGCTGTTCGACAAAATCACGAATGGAGAAATCGATCCGACCGATATCATCACCCATATTTTGCCGCTTGAAGACGCTTCGAAGGCGTATGATACATTTTATCAACACGAGGATGAATGCATCAAAGTCATCTTGAAACCATAAGACCAGTAAAACTCGTTCACCGAATACTATCGGGGAACGGTTTTTTTAAAAAAGCGATACCCTGCCCCTGCTTATTTGAATAGAGTGACGATCACTTTAAAACAAAGGCATTTTCCACATATGTTTGACAGGATGAGATCGACGATAGATCAACGTACACAAGCGACATGCGCATGTTCAGTTGATCACTTTCAAGCAAAATCATTCTATCTTATTTTCTATCACTCGAAAAAGCATATAGGTTTTTCACCGTTTCATTCGGCATATAACCTGCTAAGTCCAGCAGTTCATCTACATCTGTTTCTAATTCTTCTGCCAATGTACACACTACTTCACGCGTAGGCGTATACATTCCTTTTTCCAAAGAATCAATGAAGGAGTAGCTGAGATTCACGCGCTCTGCTAAATAACGTAAAGACATCTGTGCTTGTTTGCGTAACATATGCAAGTGATTTCCAAAATCGTTCAAATAAATCGCCGCCTTATCGAATTATAGTTGATGTAAAAACTATCTGTACTTCTTAAATTTCCTTCATAATAATAAGTAAAATAATTTTCTGTCTAATGGCATAGTGCAAAAGACTTTCATTACTAAAAGTTAAGAATAATACACTTAATATAATGTGAATAAATGCATGAAATTAAGTACAAAGTAATAAGTAAAAGTGGACGAACCTAAATATAATTGACTACAGACACAATATACATGATTTTTACTCAGAATACTATTAGCGATATCCCTAATTGTCATTTCCCATTTTTATCCTATCCACCTTAATTATTGGATGAATAAAAATAGTTCATATTGCGAAAGTTACAGGATTTACGTCATAAAACTTTTACCTATACATGGAAAAGGCGCCTATTTCCTACCCTGCGATGGGTCAAGAGTAGACGTCTTTCAATGTATAGGTTGGAAAGTGTCTATCGCTACACAGCTGCCAAGTGATCTTTTTCTGATTGATTTTCTCCCCATCGATTATCATCATACTTTCATTCGTCAATTCCAAAAAGTTACACAACGCAAAGTAGTGAAACAATCAGTAGGTCAAAGAGAAATTAGCTGGCACGAGTCAGACAAAATGCTGATTCCATACCAGCCTTCTAGTTGCTTTGTACATACCCTCTATCTATTTCTGCATGGACGGCGTAGTTGCCGATTAGAAATAAACATTATACCCTGTTCAACTCACGAAATGCCCTCGCGACAAACGATAAATCTTCCTCAAACATTGTCGCTAGATTGGGACGGCGTCTTACTGCAAGGGGATGATACGCAACTGCTGTTTTAAATCCCCTCACTTCATGCCATTCTCCACGCAAGCCTTTGACATCCACTTCAGGATGTTGAAAAAATGATTGAACCGCTACATTGCCTAAACAGACGACAAGGGAAGGTTGTTGTTGGTCTAATTGAGCTTCTAGATGACGAATGCAAATGGATCGCACTCTCTCTTTGTCATAATTACGAAGGGGCCGTCGTTTCAGAATATATGTCACGTACAGCACCTCTTCCTCTAAACCCACAGTCGATAGGGTCTGTCGTAAAGTTTGGCGCGTTCCGCAAACCATTCGATTCCCTTCACGATCTTCTAGTGCGCCCGGATTATCAAGAATGATCATGATCGACGCTTTCGGATTTCCTTCTCCCCAAACCATACGAGAACCTTGGTTATATAGCCCACACTCTTGGCAAGCTTGCTGACTTTTTGGCGTCGGATCTTCCCGCCAACTTGCTGAACAACTAGAATTCATCTTATTCACGCTCCTAGGTTTTCAGCATTCCCTTTCTACATGCATACATACCTTGATTCATTGCCATGTCCAGCTATTTGGCACGCACGTTGGATAGAACGCTGTCGTCCGGTGCGTTTGGTGAAAATCTTCCTATCAAAAAAGACGTCCACACCCAACCTGTTAAAGGTCAAAAGTAGACGTCTTTTCCATTTACCTCACATCAAGACGCGTGTTATTGCAGTTCTAATTCCGCTTTCAACTCTTGTACACGCTCTAATGATAACTCCGTTGTTTCAGCCACGATTTCTATATCTAGTTTTTTCAGTAGAAGATTACGTGCTATTTGTTCTTTTTCAACTGTTTTCCCCTTCTCTATTCCTTCCTTCCTAGCCTTCTCTTCTCGCCACTTCGCTTCATTTACCGCTGCTTCCTGATCTAGAACTTGTTTTAAGCGAACTTCATAGGCAACTCGTCCGTCTGAATCCAAACTCATTTCGTTCCAACTTGTAAATGCCTCTTGCAAATGTTTGTCAGTCACCGCAATCGCCTCCAGTTCTTTGTAAATATCTTCATAAATATGTTGTTTTCTTTGGTCTACGATACTTAATAGAAGCAACCAGCGAACCAATACATCATTCCAAGGATCCAACTTTTCATCATACCAATGTGCAAGCAGCTTAGGGATTTCAATGAAATGTAGTTCCAACCCATCGGCTATACGAAATTTCTTTTCATCTTCATGTAAGTGATACGTCGTATGATATCCATCCGTTTCCGAAATCAAGTCAAAGTTCAGTATGTTCATCATAATGGTAGGCTGGAGTGTATGATATGCCATTCCTTTTTTGTTTTGTCCACTGTATAATCTAGCCCAATAATACACACTGCGATTGACCATATCATATTGATTCGTGAATTACATTTCAATATTGATCTGATGCTGATCTTGTGTAGTGACTAGAATATCCAGACGTGATAGTTTGTCGTTTTCATATTCCGCGCCGATTTCAGGATTTATAAATGTGACTTCTTTAATTGAATTCCTGCCAGTTCGTTTGAGAATGGCATTCAGAAAAATAATGGTAATCGCTTTGTTTTTCCTACTTCCGAATAGTTCTTTAAACGCAAAATCGATTTTCAAATCTACTAAATTCTTTACATAGATCCGTTTCATCGCTCGTTTGTTCATGTGCTTTCCTCACACTTCTTAGAATAAAGCATATCATTTTTCCGATGATTTTTCTAACTGTTCTGTTAGTGACTGTTTTGAAATTAGCATATGACAGAAGCAGAAAATCGTCAAAATGAGAAAATTGAATTGTGTGAAAATGAACAAGCTGTAGGTATAAGGAATTTTATTTTAAGAATTCGATTTTGATATGCGTTTTGAAGCACTGCATGAAGCTACAACTATATGAATCAGATAGTATTTTGTCGCTTTGTGTATAATTTGGAAAATAGTTTACATTTAAGAGGCATTTTGCTATACTCAGTGAGACTTATGTTAATAAGTTGTTAACACTTCTTCAGCCAAGCAGATAAACGTCCTTAATGAGAGGGTGTCTCGCGTCAAACGATCGCGAATATTCACAGTATCTTGTTTGACGTACATCATGATGATTTTTCATAATAGTCCCCTATAGTAACGCGCTTTCATTATTGACACGCTGTTGCACTATGTCACATTGTACACAAGAAAAGGGAGGAATCATTCATGAAATCAGCTATCGAAAACAAAGACACACAAGGAACTGTACTACAAACGACAATGAAAGCAGCCATCGTCAAGGAATTCCAAACAGAGTTACAAATTGAGGATACGTCAAAACCAACACCAGGTGTCGGTCAAGCGTTAGTTAAAATGGAAGCTTGTGGCGTTTGTCACACTGACTTACATGCGATTAATGGGGACTGGCCCGTCAAACCGAAACTTCCTTTGATTCCCGGCCATGAAGGTGTTGGTATTGTAGAGGCGATCGGACCAAATGTAACATCCGTAAAAGTCGGAGATCGCGTCGGGATTCCTTGGCTTTACTCCGCATGCGGTGAGTGTGATTATTGCCTTGACGGTAAAGAGACACTTTGTCACGATCAAGAAAATGGTGGGTATTCAGTCGATGGCGGCTACGCAGAATATTGCCTAGCAGCAGCAGATTATGTAGCGAAAATTCCTGATAATTTAAGTTCCGTTGAAGCAGCACCGATTCTATGTGCAGGTGTGACAACGTATAAAGCGCTGAAAATATCGGGAGCGAAGCCTGGAGATTGGGTGGCTATTTACGGTATCGGCGGGTTGGGTCATGTTGCATTACAATATGCTAAAGCAATGGGCTTCAATGTGGTCGCGGTGGACATTGCGGATGAAAAGTTGGAGCTTGCGAAGAAACTAGGAGCCGACATCACAGTGAATGGCAAGAATGAAGATCCTGCCGAAGCTATTCAACAACAAGTTGGTGGTGTACAAGCAGCTATCAGTGTCGCGGTCGCAAAAGTTCCGTTTGAACAGGCATACCGTTCTGTTAAGCGCGGTGGCACACTAGTTGCGGTTGGACTTCCACATGACGAACTCCCGATACCTATTTTTGACACAGTATTGAATGCGATCACGGTGAAAGGCTCCATTGTCGGCACACGCCTCGATATGAAAGAAGCTTTAGACTTTGCCGCCCGTGGAAAAGTAAAAGCTCAAATCGAAACAGCTCCTCTTTCCGAAGTCAACACGGTGCTGGATAAAATGGTCAAAGGGCAAATTAACGGACGAATTGTTTTGACATTTGATTGATTTCTTGTGTAGTTGCTGTGAGTAACAGTAGATTCCTTTCTAATATATAGTTTCATATAAAAGAGCGTGTCTTCTAGGTTAGTTACCTAGGGGACACGCTCTTTCATTTTTCATTTTATATATTCAAATTATGCTTTAATTATGATAAGTAGCTTGGATCGTTTCGCTGGGATATATTTAATGGAACCTTCATTATATATGATTGTTTGACTTCAATCACCTGGAAGTCCTAAACCCTAAAGATATATACGAAGTTCTAATGATAGTGATACACTTATACCTACGTGATATATTCATACTACTGGAGGTAGATTTCATGAAAAAAGTGGAGATTCTTTCATTAAATGTTGGAAAACCGAAAGATATGGAATTCGGAAAGAAATCAATTACAACCGGCTTTTTTAAACAGCACATACAGCAAGCAGTATTTTTATCCCGTACCAATTTTACCGGCGACGGTCAAGGTGATCTCGTTCATCACGGAGGTGTTCACAAGGCTGTTTGTGTGTATCCGTATGAACATTATAGTCATTGGGAAAACACGTTGGAAAGAATGCTGTCGCACGGTGCATTTGGTGAAAATCTTACGATCGCTGGAATGACAGAGGAAGATGTCTGTATTGGAGACTCCTTTTTGCTCGGTGAAGCGATTGTTCAAGTGAGTCAACCCCGTCAGCCTTGTTTTAAGTTAGCGCTTGTCTACGAACGAAAAGAGCTGCCGCTTCTTGTACAAGATACAGGTTTTACAGGCTTTTATTTCCGCGTGTTGCGTGAAGGCATGGTTTCCCCGACGGATATGTTAGTTCCTTTAACACGCCAAGCCCATGCTATTTCAGTAGCGGAAGCGAATCGGCTGATGCATCATGACAAGCAAGATTTGGAAGCGGTTCGTCGTTTGCTGGAAGTAGTGGAGTTGTCGCCTAGCTGGCGGAAGACTTTTGAAAAGCGAGTGGCGGGTCAAGACGTAAATACTAGCGAACGGCTTTCTGGTGAAACGTAAAGCAGATTCTCGATCCACCTGCAGTAAACTATAGTTTATTTCACAAGAAGAGGTGCAGGATATGGAAAATGATAAAATCCAAACGATGACTACTTGGTTCAGAAACTGGTTTTTGGATAATAAAGTAGTTGCCATCTTATTAATTTCGCTATTAATTTTATTGAACTTCCTAGTTTTTTCAAAAGTGATGTATATGTTTCATTTCGTCAAAGAGTTTCTCGGCGTAGTGGCCTTACCTATCATAATGGCAGGGATTCTCTTTTACTTATTAAATCCATTGATCGATATGATGGAAAGAAAGAAGATCAAGCGTGTTTGGGGGATTGCACTCGTCTTCGCGGTCATTAGTGGTTTAGTCGCATGGGGTATTATCATACTGATTCCGATTATACGCGAACAAGCTACAAGCCTTATTCAAAACTGGCCTGGATATTGGACTAGATTAGTAGAACAATTTGACAGCTTGTTGAGTAGTACTATATTTTCTCAACTGCAAGGTAAGTTGGACGATATGGATCCAAGGATCATCAAGTCGATAACAGAGCAAACAAATGGCTTCATAGACTCTGCTTTCTTGGGGATTGGCAGCGTACTCGGCACGGTTACCAATGTGGTCATCGCATTGCTGACTATGCCAGTTCTTTTATTCTTTTTATTGAAAGACGGCCGTGATTTACCGTATCATACAATGAAACTTCTACCGATAAAGACTAGTGACTTCATCTTCTTTACAGATATTCATGCAGTACGCTCCCCTTTGTATAGAAGATCTTCCCCTTGTTAGCTGGCACGTGCTCTCCACTTGATCATACGTTCACTTATAAACCCCATTATCATACCTACAAAAATAGGTAGCAATGAAATTTCAGTATATGACAGTGAAAGTTTAAATAGTAGAAGGTCTATATTCGCTAAAAAGCCTAGAAAATATAGGAATATCATCGTTCCAAATGAAACCAGTAACGGAATCCAAAAGGAATTATTCATATCGTCACCTCCCAATCTTTTTAATGGGTTGTACGTGATTCTTCTATTTAATTAGCGTATTTCAATCCGTTATGTTGAGAATTACATTCGCTTTGTTTTCTCATACTTCATAGTATGAAGTATACCATTTTCTCGTAAATTTTTCTAACTATTCTGTTAGTAAGATATGAGACTCAGTGTATAACTGAAGCCGAAATATGCAAAATTGAATGGTTCCTAGTGATCGAACAAGTGGACAGAAGGCGGGCCATAAAAAAACACACCTATATACAGCAGAAACGCATGTACATCCACCATAGCGTTTGCTGCCTATATAGGTGCTTATTTGTTCTATATTTAGTGAACTAAAGGTTTAGCCTGATCATCAATAAGGATCTGCTTTATGGCCTTTTTCCGTTGCGTCTTTCACAGCTTGTTTAGAATCAGGCGTGCCTTGTCCAAATTTCGATTGACCGGCTCCACGACCTGGGACGTTAGATTCCGCCTCCACTCCTTCTAGTTCTTTCATTTTCTGTTCAATCCCCTCTTCTACAAGACGCCCGTATTCAAAATCCGCTTGCGTGAAGTGGTCGATCATCGCCTTTTGTATGCGTACGTCACACACGGCTAGCGCTTCTGAAAGGTTGTTGATTAATTCCTCTCGTTCCCACTTCTTAAACTGTCGGAACGTCTCGCCTGCCTGACCATAATTATTGGGTCGATCAATCGGTGCGCTCATCGCCGCTGCATTATACGTAGGTCGATGCGGAGGCCGACTTTCCCCTTTTTCTTCTTGAAATCCACCAAGCATAGATGGTTCATAATTGATGTGCGGATTTTCACCTGACTCGTTGGTGTCACGATTATCCATTTGACCGCGTTGCTGGTTTGTCCGAACTTCTTTTTTGGGTGCATTGACAGGTAACTGGAGATAATTCGTACCAATACGATAACGTTGTGTATCGGAATATGAGAATGTACGGCCTTGAAGCATTTTGTCGTCTGAAAAATCCATTCCATCTACAAGCACGCCAGTTCCAAAAGCCGCTTGCTCTATGTCCATATGGAAATCATCGGGGTTGCGATCCAATACCATTTTGCCTACAGGCAGCCAAGGAAACTGTTCTTCCGGCCAAAGCTTTGTATCATCAAGTGGATCAAAATCCAGTTCTGGGTGGTAGCCATCTTCCATAATTTGCACGAAGAGCTCCCATTCAGGAAACTCTTTACGTTCGATGGCTTCAGATAAATCTTGCGTCGCGTGGGCAACATTTTTTGCCTGAATAGCATCAGCATCTTCCTGCGTTAAATTACGGATGCCTTGCTTTGGCTCCCAATGATACTTTACTAGAACCGCTTCTCCTTTGTCATTGACCCACTTGTATGTATTCACACCAGAGCCTTGCATGTGACGATACGTCGCGGGAATTCCCCATGGCGAGAACAAAAACGTGATCATATGAATGGATTCAGGTGACCTAGAGACAAAGTCAAACATGCGTTGCGGATGCGATATATTTGAAGCAGGGTCCGCTTTGAATGCGTGAATCATATCAGGAAACTTCATCGCATCTCGAATGAAAAATATTTTCAAATTATTCCCTACTAAATCCCAGTTGCCATCTTCTGTATACATCTTCACCGCAAAGCCTCGTGGATCTCGTGCAGTTTCAGGCGAATCTTTAGCTCCAGCTACAGTGGAAAAACGCGCGACAAGAGGCGTTCTTTTTCCAGCACCCGAAAATACTTTGGCACGCGTGTACGTTTCAACGGGTTCATTGCCCACTTTCCCATATGTTTCAAAATAGCCAAACGCACCTGATCCTCTTGCATGGACAACTCGTTCAGGTATTTCTTCGCGATCAAAATGAGAGATTTTTTCAATGAAGTGATAATTTTCAAGCGTAGCAGGGCCACGGTCGCCAATTGTCCTGATATTTTGATTATCATGTACAGGATGCCCTTGGCGCGTCGTAAGAATTTCCCGCTCTTCCATTTGAGATTCGTTCTGTTTATGTTGTTTCTTTTCCACGATATTCCTCCTCGACAAAGTGCTTTCCATTTCTACTGGCAGTATGACCACAACAACGAATAGATAAACACGTATAGTGCGATGGGAAATTCCATATGTACGGACTGAATGGGAGCAGAAAAGCTAATAAATCCAAAAACAAGAGGTACCAGGGCGCAGAACACGTTACACATGTTCGGTGACCAAGTAACTCTTGTTTACTTTGACTGGTGATTTTTTATTGCGCTTATACGTCTACCATTTCGAGAAATTGTAGTGTACGTGTATTTGTCGAACGATTGAAAAACGTATCGGGATCAGAATCCTCGATGATAACGCCTTCGTCTAACATAATCACACGGTCTGCAACATTTTTGGCAAACTTCATTTCGTGTGTCACAACAATCATCGTCATCCCTTCCTCTGCCAGGTTTTGCATGACTTGCAACACTTCCCCGACAAGTTCAGGGTCTAAAGCAGAAGTTGGTTCGTCGAATAACAATACTTTTGGTTGCATGGCAAGCGCTCGAGCGATTGCCACACGTTGTTTTTGACCACCAGACAATTTATTGGGATAGACTTCGGCTTTTTCGGATAATCCAACCTTTTGTAATATCTCGAGTGCCATCTTCTTCACTTGAGCTTTATCCATTTTTTTAACCATCAAAGGTGCTTCCATTACATTCTCTAAAACCGTTTTGTGCGGGAATAAATTAAAGTGTTGAAATACCATTCCAACTTCCGCACGGATCTTGGCTAAATTGTCTTTCTTTTGATTTACTTGCTTTCCATCAATCGTTATAACGCCTTCATTTGTCAATTCCAAAAAGTTTAAACACCGTAAAAAAGTACTTTTTCCGGATCCACTGACCCCTATAAGAACGACTACTTCTCCACGGCGCACTTCCAAGTCAATACCATTCAATACATTCAAATCTCCAAATGATTTATGAATATTTTCCGCTTTAATCATCGTATCCGCCCCCATTATTTATCCACATCCAATTTGTTCTCATACCATTTTAATAGAGCACTGAAAATCAGAACGAGAATGAGATAATAAAGACCTACTACGAGAAACGTTTCAAATTGTTTGAAATTAGATGCGGCCACACGATTGGCCAAACCAAATAATTCAGATACACCAATCACATAGACTAAAGAGGAATCTTTCAATGTAATGATGAATTGGTTGCCGAGTGGTGGAATCGCACGTCGTAAAGCTTGTGGGAATACGATTCTTCTCATCGTCAAGGAACTATTCATCCCCAGTGCAAGACTGGCCTCTCGTTGACCTTTGTCAATTCCTTGTATAGATCCACGGAATATTTCCGCAATATATGCACCGTTATGGATTCCTAAAGCAATGGCACCTGCCCAGAAGTTATCCAACACGATGATCGATGTGATACCGAAGTATAAAAACATAATCTGAACGATTAACGGTGTCCCTCGAATTAGCGTGATGTATATATTCGAAATCGTCTGCAGTATTTTCGAATGGGAAATTTTCATAAGGGCGAAAATGATGCCTAACACTGTTCCGATGACGATAGCAATTGCCGTGATTTCAATGGTTAGTAGACCAGCTTGTAAAAATCCTTTGTACGTACTTTTGAATACATCATAAAATGTTAGGAAAAACTCAGGCACCGGCACACCAACTTTCTAAAAAATAAGTAAAGTTTATCTTATTCCAACAACTCGACACCTTCCAAGTCCATATCAAGTAAATTTCGACCGAACCATTTATCTGAGATTTCCTCATACGTTCCATCGTCAATCATTTCTTGTAATGCTTGATCAAGCGCTTTTGTTAATTCAGGATTTTCTTTATTTACGGCGATGGAAGGTTGTTCCACCCACATCGGCTTGTCGACCTCTTTGATTTCAAACCCATTGTCTATCGCTTCATACCCAACGATGTCCGCTGTAATGACTGCATCTAAGCGATCTTTAACTGTTAAATCTTTTAATGCCACTACATCACTGCTGTAATACTGAATATTATCCGATAATTCTTTTGCAGGCTCTTCATATGTAGACTGAGCTACTACGCCAATTTTCTTTCCGTCTAAATCTTCCGGAGATGTAATTTCGTCGTTATTCTTTGCTACGAAAATCATTCCACCTGAATAATAATAAGGCTTGGTGAAGTCCGCTTGCTTTGCCCGTTCTTTTGTATAAGCCATAGAACCAATAATTGCGTCAAACTTATTTCCCACTAGACCTTGTAAAATCGTTTCAAAGGGATTTGTCACGGGATTCGCTTCAAGTCCCATTTTCTCTGCAAGCGCATTTCCAATTTCTATATCAAAGCCTGTAAGTTTACCGTCTTCTTCAAAACTAAACGGTTTATACACGCCACTTGCAGCAAACGTGAATTTTCCTTCATTAACTAATGTATAGCCTTCTTGATCTCCGGTGTTCTCTGATGTCTTGTCGTCTTTGTTTCCACAAGCAGCTAGTACGAACACCGATGCAGTTAGTAGTACGATCATCATGATAAATTTTCTCATTTTCCAACACTCCCTTTTTAGATAGCTATATCGCTAATTTTCACACTTCATTACCTTGATGCTTGAAACCGCTTACAACAGATATTGGTTGAAATGAGTGATTCATTCTTTCTTTTAGTATAACTTTCCTCCTTTCCATCGCGACTTATTACTTTCTAAAAATAAATAGAAATTACCTTATAACCGAAGTGAATTTCCAATCCTTACTACGCTTTCACCACTTTCTAACTAGTAAGTTATTTACTATTAAACCATGATACCACAGAAAAGAGTATAATTATTTTACTATTCTTATAATTTTTTCATTCATCACAGTGAAAGGATTCTTTCTATTTTTACTAATTTGAGATGATGTAATGGAATTCAATGTAGGAGCGGTACAGTAAAAAAGCTATGAGTATAAACCTTGAAAAAGCACTTAGTCGTTCGTGTTTAACGTCCTTTTCTTAATCGCCTTCTTCTCCTTCCTATCTTGTAACTTCTTTTCCATTTCATCATCCAATGACTCAGTATCTTTTACAGCATTTTCACCAAACCAGTCTATTACCTTATTTTTTGCTAGCTGTTTGGTTTCTGCGTCAATATATGTAGCCACCACTAGTAAAGCACCCACGACGATCGCCAAATCATCAGAATATCCCACGATAGGTGTGAAATCTGGTAGAACGTCTAACGGTAGGATGAAGTAGCCTAAAGCCCCTAATATAGTAGATTTTACTTTCTTCGGAACTGTTGGTTTTTTAAACGTATAAAACAGTAATAGCGTCCCATACGTTAACTTCACACCTGCTTGTTTGCCGAAATTAAGAATTTTATCCCAAAACTTTTTTCGGAGAATTGCTTGGAATAGTCTTCATTATGATGAGCCAAGATATGACCTACTTTCTTTTGTATTCTAGTTTTATATAGCATATACTTTTCTTTCTCTCGCAATCTCTGGAACTCAAGACGTTGGGTTGGTCTTCGTCATATGTATACCCTCCAGACTAGAAATTGTAACCCATGATGTTGATAAAAATTCTACTTAAAACATTTGCTGAAATCTCTCTTTTTCTTACATCATGATCGGTCACTAAATAATCCATACTCGTTCTCACATAACAATCTACTGCATTTTTTATGCTATGATACGTATAATACATAGCGATTTACGGAGGAATCCCCATGAAAAAAGTTGCGATTATTCAAGATATGTCTTCATTCGGTAAATGCTCACTGACTGCCGCGATTCCTGTGCTTTCCGTGATGGGCGTGCAAGCATGCCCATTGCCTACTGCGGTTTTGTCTGCACAAACGGGATATCCAAGCTATTACTGTCATGATCTAACGAACGCCATGCCGCTCTACACGGAGGAGTGGAAGAAGCTTCATGTCTCCTTTGACGGTATTCATACCGGATATATTACGGGCAAAGAACAAATTCGCCAAATCCTCACATTTCTTGAGAGTTTTTATACCGATCGAACGCTATTACTCGTTGATCCGGTGCTAGGTGATAATGGAATAGCGTATGATAATTTTGACGAAGAACTTCTTGAACAAATGAAGGTTCTGGTCGCGCGTGCGGATATTATTACGCCGAACCTTACCGAATGCTGTTTGTTGACCGGTTATAGTTATGACACATTGCACCGCTGCATAGATGAACAAGATTACCTGAAGATCGTAGAGGATTTAGGTAAGCTACTTCAACAAGCAACTGGCGCTGAAATTATCATTACAGGCATACAGCCACCCAGCCAGGAATTTACTATTGGCAATATGTATATTAACGACACGGACACACTTTTCACTACAGTGCCATTCAATAATAAAAGCTACTCAGGCACTGGTGATTTATTTGCATCAGTACTGATGGGTAGCCGACTTCGAGGCATGGGCATGGAACAGGCTATCACACTTGCCAAAGAATTCTTGCTTGCTGCCATAGAAGATACGGCATTAGATGATACGCCGTTAGAGGCGGGAGTGAATTTTGAAAAGTATTTGCGGATGTTGTTGTGAGGAGTACATACTAAAAAGCACGAGATCTACGAAATTACTTCGTGGATCTCGTGCTTTTTTGCAAATTTCGTTAGTTTACTTTCTTTAGCACACAGAATCATTGGATTTCGGTACCGTTAATCCAAACAAAGGACGGAGATACAATGCTAGGAATGTCCCGGCTAATGCGAGAATCCCCCAAATATAGCCATGCAAGCTAAATGATGCAATGCCACCGAAATAAGCACCGATATTACATCCGAATGCAAGACGTGCGCCATAGCCCATCATCAGACCACCTATGACGGAGGCTGCAAAATTACCTACCGTCACGCGTGTGAATTTGAATAACCCGCCAGCTGCTGAAGCGATGAATGCACCGATAATCACGCCAAGATTCAATACAGTAGTAGAATCAGCGAAAATCGATGCTTCTAGTGCAGCTGCGTTGGCCCCTTGCCAATACCCCCAGCTCGCTACGTCAAAGCCGATTACAGAAGCAATTTTTGATCCCCATAACGCAAAAGCAGAAGTAATGCCCCAAGGCGTTCCACGCGTCAGTAACGTTAACGCGTTTAGCACCGCTAATACAATCGCAGCTGCAAACAAAGGCCAAGATCCGCGGAAAATCCGTTTCCATCCTCGTTCAGTGGGGAGAGCTGCCATTTTCGGCGCTTTTTTCTTTTTCTCAATAATCAACGTGGTCCACGCAATGAATCCAAATAACGCAATCGACACAAGCCAAGCGCCACCATAGCCTAAGCCAGTGGAAGTAGCCAATGAAATCGGAGCGAATGCAGGCATTTCTTCCGTCCAGAATGGTAAATGGTATGCGCCAATTGTAGTGCCGATAATGAAGAATGCTAGCGTTACGAACATCACAGTACGTCCGCCACCTATAGCATACAGTGTCCCAGAAGCACACCCACCGCCAAGCTGCATGCCAATTCCAAAGACAAAGGCACCTACGATGAGGCTAACGCCTACAGGCGAAACATAGCCGGCGACCGGACCGCCAAAGAATGTCGTACCATACGCTAAAATCGGTGCAAATAATGTTACCGCTAGTGCCAGCATCAGCATATGCGATCGCATCGCTTGACCGTTTCCAACTGACGCCATGCGTCGAAATGCAGACGTAAAGCCAAAGCGTGCATGAAAGAGAGTGAAACCAAGCAATAAGCCAATGCCGAGAAGCATCGATTGAGAAATATGCTGGGTGGCTAGCAAATAAGCGAATAATAGTACCGCCACAAGTACTGCACTCGCAATCAGTAGTTTTTGCGGTGGATTTAATAGAAGCTCATCTCGTTCCACAGGACTTTTTACGTCGTGGATGGGCTGTACTTTTATAGTAGTCATTCCATAACACCCTTTTCCTATTAATTTAGTTGGCATACGAACTCATAGTAATATTCTCGGATTTGAAAGTCAACCAGTTGAGCTTATTTCAATACTTTCATAGGTTTGCAGACGTAAAAATCCTCAACCCTATGACAAGGGTTGAGGATCTTCAATTAACTACTTTCCTGTATATCTTCTCGCGGTGTAGCACGGTACACGATAAACGACAGCACAACGGCCACAAGCGACATAGCGAATGCGATAAAGTACACAAGTTCCACACCGGCTACGAGAGCCAAATCAGCAGTTAACGCATCTTCAGGCGTCGTAGATTTCTTTAGGAAGTGCAATTGTCTCGCATTCATAATACTAATAAATACAGATACTCCAATAGCTCCAGCAACAGGTTGTAGCGTCGACATAACTGCCGTGCCGTGTGGATATAACCGTTTCGGCAACTGATTCAATCCATTTGTCTCAGCCGGCATCATAATCGCAGATACACTGAGCATCAGCAAGATATAACTCGTGACCACCACCCAAATAGGTGTATCGAGCGTCAATCGGCTCATCATGAACATCGTCCCACTGAGCACAATCGTAGCGGGTATCATCAGCACACGCGGACCGAATTTATCAAATAATGACCCCATGAACGGTGACATTATACCGTTTAAGATACTTCCTGGCAGCAAGATCAAACCTGCTGTCGCTGCGCTCAGTGCGAGCGGTCCTTGCATATAGATAGGTAAAATAATTTCGGATGCGAACATCGCCATAATAATAATTAGGAACAGAAAGACCGAGTGCGTGAACATCGGGTACCGAAACACACGCATATCCATGACGGGCTCTTTCAACTTAAGTTGTCTCATTGCAAAAAGCGCGATTCCGATCACACCGACACCGATCAACGACAATACGCGAGGACTTGCAAATCCATTAGCGCTTTCACCGACCGAACTAAATCCATAGACGAGTGAACCGAAACCAATCGATGAATACACCAATGAAATATAATCGATTTTTGGTTTTGTGACTTCTGTAATATTGATCAAATATTTATAACCGAATCCGATAGAAAATAAGGCAAATGGAATGACAAGGATGAATAAATAGCGCCATCCGAGATATTCCACAATCACTCCTGATAACGTAGGTCCAATCGCTGGTGCGAACATAATGACAAGCCCGATGATTCCCATAATCTTACCGCGTCTATGTGGTGGATAAATGAGTAGGAAAACGTTGAAGATGATTGGCATCAATAATCCTGTTCCCACAGCCTGAATCAGTCGACCTGTTAATAGAATTGGAAATGTCGTAGCACTCGCAGCCACGATCGTTCCTATCGTGAAGACGGTCATCGTACCGAGAAATAATTGCCTCGTCGTGAACCATTGTATTAGTAAGGCCGAGATCGGGATGACGACTGCCATAACGAGCATGAAGCCTGTAGCCATCCATTGAACGGTCGGTAATGTGATGGAAAACTGATCCATCAGTGTAATGAGTGCGATGTTCAATAATGTTTCATTCAAAATGGCGAAAAATGCACCGATGATGAGAGCCAACATAATCGGCAGTACTTTACTATTTGGGTTATCCGCCAAGTATTCGTATTTCTGTTCTTCCATCTCAAAACCTCTTTCGTTGATCACGTGAATTCGGCAGTATAGTTACCGTTCATTTACTCTTATCATGCTTTTTTATGAACGGTGTGTCAATCATTCAGAATCCAAAAGTGATGATCTTTTTTAAAAAGATTTATTTTTCCATTACGCTCGCTAGATTCCCTAAATCTTCTCCTTGACTAAAATCCAGTTCAGTAGAATGTAGCACGTAGTTTTGCGTAGTTTGTATAGGCTTCGCTGGTTGTTCATTCAAATAGTTTTCAAAGTTCGTCGGGTTGAATAACGTCGACGGACGCAAGTATGCACGGTATTCAGGATGATTATTCCACTGGGATACTTTGAGATCAATGACGTGTATAAAATCCTGTTGTGTATAGCCCTCTTTCACTCTGCCAGCGATGAACTTCTTAGTAGCTGCTGAGGTAGCTTTGAATTGCTTTCCGGTTTTCTCATTCAGATAATTAATGACAAGACGTGCGACGTCGAGATTCATCTCGACTTGGTCTTTATTCTTTATTTTTAAAGATTCTTTAAGTTCTTTAGTTATTGGCTTGCCCAATTCCGCCACGTGCACTTGCTCAACTTCGACAGGTGCACGTGGCGGTTCTGAGCAAGTGACTTGCTCATGTACGAACGCACTTACAGGCAATCGAGTATAGTCGATTCGGTACCATTTCGTCTTATCGATTTTCATCTTGTTGTATTCAGAAGTCGAAATAAGGTATCCTTGTTTCTCCAAATTATAAATTGTGCGTTTGATCGTCATTTGTGACATGAACGAAAATTCTTCCAACCATTGATCATACGTTTTACACACCCATAGATGGCCATCATGCATATTTTTAGAAATGAGTAAATGGAAATGCAATTGCTGCAAAAATAACGCCTCATGTAACCCGACTAGATGCACAAGAGACGGTAGTAATTGTAATGGCTGTTCATTGATTACTAACTTCATACTGAATTCCTCCTCCATTGCGTGTAAGTGATAGCCATACACCACTTCACTTACTATATAGAGAGCTTTTTGGATAAGGATACTCGTTTTGAAAATAATTTTGCGCTAAAAAACTGCACGAAAAAAGAGCGGAAGCATAGAGCCTCCACTCGCCTGTAATAGACATTAGTTCACGTTCAAAAGTTCTTCTCTCACTGGTTGTAGTAGAAATATTGCATTTGACTCACAGATTTCGTAATCCACGAGATACATCTTTTCTCCGAAGTTCTGTCGCATAGAACGAATATAACCGGACTTCTCCAACTTTCGAATTGCTCGAATAATCGTAGCCATTGACCAGAAACTCATCACGTTATGCCATTCTTTATACGACCTCCTCACCCACTGCGTTCCTTCTACCGTATCATGAGGACCGAAAGACAGCTCATGGATTTGTTGCAAGAACATCGATTCATTGAGTCCGATTTGTGCCGCCGTGTGTGGATGAAATTGCAGAAATGGTTCATGGATCATTTGCATGATAGTATCCCCCTACTAACTAGTTGTAAGTGGCAGCTATTTGCCTCTTCACTAGCTATATAGAGATCTTTTTGAATAAGGATACACCTTTTTAAAAATAATTTACTTGATGAGACGCCTGAAACTCATTTCGGTGAGAAACGTCGGTCATTTACAAGGTGCCGATCTTCGCCTACGCAATAAGAATTCGCCATGCGTTATTCCGGATTCACTTGAAGTTCTACTGTGATTTTAATGTCATCGCCTACCAATACGCCACCTGTTTCTAGTGCTTGGTTCCAAGTTAAACCATATTCTTTTCTAGAAATTTTTATCCCTGCCTCAAAACCGACTACATCTACACCCCATGGGTTTTTTCCAGCACCTGTACGCGTCACATTAAACGTAGTTTTCTTCGCAACATCTTTCACTTTCAAGTTCCCTGTTACATCATATTCATCTTCACCTGTTTTCACAATTTCAGTCGAATCGAATGTGATATGCGGATATTGTTCTGCATCAAAAAAGTCAGCTGAACGAAGGTGGTTGTCACGATCTTCATTATGTGTATTGATAGTATTCACATCAATCTCGAAGTGGATTGTCGCATCGGTTAAATTGTCTAGATCCCCAGTAACTGAACCTTCAATCCCAGTAAAACTACCTCTCACATTGGATACCATCATATGTCGAACTGAAAAACCTACGTTTGAGTGCGCTGCATCTACATTCCATTTTGTCATGTTAAAACTCTCCTTTTTTTGTGTTCAGGCCATCATATAGTGCAATTATCTCGAATTACATACATCCAATTGGATGGTATCCGAAATTATTAGCATTTTAGCCAAACGTTTTATTAATATGGTCATTACAAAGGTCTATATACTCGTTCATTATTTGCGTATGGTTTTTAACGCAGTGCTCCAAGGGATTACTTGGTCTAACATTTGCTCTACTGAAGCGGCTTGCACTGCAGCTGGTTTGAAATCCTTCCCATTTTCGAAGTCTGTAAATAAGGATAATGCCGGATGAACACGAACATGCGCTATGGATAATTCACTTAATATACCACGCAAATGTTCTGCGGCACGTGCTCCGCCTACTGAACCATATGAAACGATACCTGCTGCTTTGTTGTTCCACTCTACGCGAAGGTAGTCTAATGCATTTTTTAGTGCAGCGGAAATGGAATGATTGTATTCTTGAACGATGAATACAAATCCATCTTGTTTCGCGATAATTTCTGACCAAGCCGGTACGCCTGATACATCTCCACCTGATTCACCTAAAAGGGGTAATGTATAATCTGCGATATCGATCACTGTGTAATTCGCATCTCCGCGTTGATCTGCTAAGTCTTTGACCCATGCTCCGACTTGTGGACTTACGCGTCCTTCGCGTGTGGATCCTAAAATAATACCAATATTTAATGTTGTCATAGTCATTTCCTCCTCTTGTTTTGTTCCAAAAAACGTACTAAAAAAACCCATTTCACTTCCGACTCCTCACAACTACTGTTTATTGATTGTAGGTATGCTTCCTACTGTATCGAATGGTTTCACTGATGATTTCATTATTGACGGATGTAATCTAAGAGAGAGTGAAATCAAAAATCTCTGTTTTCCCGCATAGTTTGTTACAGCTGTAACGTAATCATGTATGATACGGTTCAAAATACCTCCTATAATTAAACTGAATTAATTTAATACCAATTCGAGATATTATCGTAAAAAAATGAAGTTGTATGAATCTGAACTTCAACCAAAATTATAATTAATTAACTTATCTCGAATTCGTTGTAAATATATCACGAGTCTACTTCAATTGTCAACACTTTAATTTTTTACTGTTCGACGGTCGTTAGCTCATTACTCCACTAATCGTTCCGTCCATAGACATCGGTGCATTCATCTCAACAAAAAACAACACGAGGTTCGAGTCTACATTTGCGGTGATAGCTGGGAGAGGATCGACCAAATCCGTTACGGCTTCTTGTTTGCTAATTGTAAGATGTTGCATCGTAATCTCACCATTCATTACGTATAGAAAAGGCGTTAGCCCAGTATATGTTGGAACGTCTAGCACTTCACCCGCTTTCGGATGCGCGTCTAGTATATAGACTTGTTGTCTGACGTACAGTGGCGCTTTGCTTCCTTCAGGTCCAACTAAGACATACCAATCCTGTTGATCAATCGGTTTTTCATGAAATTGAATGGCTGGTAAAAGGTCCGTTTCATTCGGTCGAACGAAGATTTGAAGCATTTCTACTTCATCTTCTTTCACTTTTTCTTCATGCCAAAAGCCTGCTCCTGCATTCATCATCATGAGCGTCCCTCGTGCAATAGCTGCTTCAAAACCCGCTGAATCTCTATGATGCATGACGCCTGAGCGAATGTAACTTAAAATTTCATCATTTACGTGTTGATGCATTCGAATCGTCAGACCTTTTTTCATGACGGCATGATCAATGATAGCTAATGGTCCAAACGCCGTGTCTTTCGTTTCATCCTGAAGAATGTTGCCTGGTTGAACCCGTGTAATGCTAAATGGTCCAGTAAACGGCTTTAAGTGACTACTTGCTGCAAGTTTTTGTAACAAAAAAACGCCTCCTTTCTATACCTATACTTCCAGTGATTTATTTTACGGGACCTTTGTTAATCGCGGTAAGTGTAGAATTGACTGCAAATATTTTGGCGTTCACGTCTGTAATCCCAAAGCTAGCCAATCTTTTCGTGTGCATTTCCACATACTTTTCGGCAGATTCCTTTGTTTCGAAACTGTAAATTCCACCGGCTTCATTTGTTTCAGGATTTTCCGTCCAAATTTTCCAAATGAATCCTTCTTCCTCATTGATACTCGTTGCTAAATCGGCAAATGCTTCCGCCATTTCATCCCCGAATGGTCCATTCATTGTAAAATAGACTTGTACGACGTATGTCATGTTCATTCTCCTTTTGGTTCAGTAGTTGTAAAATAGATTTCGCCTAGAATTTCTTTTGCTTGATAATGTTTTGATGAAAATACTTTTTCAAGTACGCTAGAAAGTGCTGGCTGTTGCTTTGGTTGTAATCCTTCCACATCAAACTCTTTTTTAATCCGTCAACATACGTTTCAAGTGGACGTCCACCTACAATTTTCACGCCTGTATTGTTTGCATTACAGAGCATGCATATTACAGTGAGTTACCGCTACTTCACGTGTTCTTCATTTGCTTACAACCAAATTCTATACCATAATGAAAATATTCAACACCAATAGAACTTGGGTTTTGTCGCTTATACAACATATGGAGTCTCCAGACAACTAAATATACTGTGGATGGTCTGAATAGGTATAGATGTCTCAGAACGAATAACACTCACTAGGCTACAGCCAATAAAACACTGTCTTTCCTCATCTTGGATGAAGGAATTCTCTTAAAAAAATAACATATTATACTAATATTCCGAATATAGTAAAAGGTATTGACCTTTCTAATAGTTGTCTGTTAAATTATATTGTAGTATATAATATTCAGTGACGAGAAAGAGTACGGTATGAAGTTCGTTCCCCAGAGAGTCGACATGTGGTGAGAGTCGATGGACTGAGCATATCCGAAAATCATCTCTAAGATGCAAAGTTGAAAATAGTAAATTTTGCCGGATTTCCAACGTTACATGGAAAACATATAAGCGTAAGATGAAGTAGAATGAAACGTTTTTATCGTTTACAAAGCTTTTGGAACATAGGTGGTACCGCGAGTAAAAACTCGTCCCTATTTGGGGGGCGAGTTTTTTATGCGCAAAAATAAAGGAGAGATATTGGTATATGAACAAAACACCCGATTGATCAAAACGATCTTACGCAATGAAATGTGTAAGATACATTCAACCACGTTGGGGAAATAGTCGACATAATTCACATTATATTTTGCGAAGTCTTACTATTCAAAATGCAATTACACATATATTATGTACTTTCATTTTACTCTACACACAAAAACATCAGGAGGTATTATAGTGAGTAAAAAAAACATACTATTCACGGGATTCATGCTCTTCTCTTTATTCTTTGGAGCTGGAAATCTGATTTTCCCACCATTTCTAGGCTTGGAATCAGGGACTAATTTTGTACCCGCCATTGTAGGCTTCCTCATCACGGGCGTTCTACTACCATTCATGGCTATTCTGGCGATCGCCTTGTCTGATAACGGGCTATTGTCTATGGGTAGCCGCGTACATAAAGTGTTCGGAATGATTTTTGCGGTCATCATCTATATGTCGATTGGAGCATTTTATGGTATTCCAAGAGCCTCCAATGTTGCGTATGAGTTAGGCTTCAAACAGGTCGTGGAAGTGAACGGCAACTTACCGTTGCTACTATTTTCTCTAGTATTTTTCGGTATAACCTACTACATCAGCTTAAATCCTAAAAAAATCGTCGATCGCATCGGCCAGTTTTTAACACCTATTCTCCTGTTGGTTTTAGGCGTGCTCGTTGTCCAAGCGTTTATCAAATTTGATAACATATCTTCAGCTCCAGCAGAAGATTATGCATCCACTCCATTTGTCAATGGATTCTTAGAAGGCTACTTCACGATGGATGCTGTCGCAGCGCTAGCGTTTGGAATTGTCGTGATCAATGCGCTCAAAGATAAAGGTTCGAGGTCGAAGTCAGAACTTGTTAAAGGCACGTTGGGCGCCGGCTTCATCGCTAGTATTGGCTTGGCGGTTGTGTATTTCTCACTCGGATGGATTGGTAAAGCCATTCCAAAAGAACAATCGTTTGGAAACGGTGCGGAAGTATTAACTGCAGCCGCAAGCATGTTATTCCCAAGTGGCGGAGGACTTCTCTTTGGTATCATCGTCATACTAGCCTGTTTAACAACATGTGTCGGTCTAATTAATGCTTGTTCTAGGTTCTTCAATGAAATATATCCGAAGTTCAGTTACCAAACCTATGTCGCGATTTTCGTATTATTCGCCTTGGTTGTATCTAACTTAGGATTGAATGCTATATTAGCTTTGGCCATACCTTTATTAGTGTTTATTTATCCGATCTCGATCGTACTCGTCATTCTTTCCTTATCCCAACATGTTGTGGGTGGCGGAAAGATGATGTATCGGCTATCTATATTTATCACATTCGTTTTTGCGTTATACGAAGTATTTGCTAGCACGGGGTACAGTTCAGATCGCGTTACCGAATGGTTAAACGTTATTCCATTTTTCGAACATGGACTCGGCTGGGCAGTACCAGCGTTCGTCGCAGCCGTGGCTGGTTATATACTAGATACGTTCGGCAAACAACGAAATACGTAAAACAACTAGAAAATCCCGCTTCTTTTTAAAAGGAGCGGGATTTTTTGTCTTCAGGATTACTTCCGTAATGAATTCGTCAATTCTACAAACTCTTCCACGTCTTTAGCCACTAGCGCAATGCCAGCTGCCCAGAAATCTTCTTTCGTCACATCTACACCCAAATGTTTTTTCGCTAGATCTTCTACTGTCATAGATCCAGTATCACGTAATAAAGCAATATACTTCTCTTCAAACCCTTCAGGTTGTTTCAAGTACTCTGCGTAGATCCCCAAGCTGAACAAGTAGCCAAATGTGTACGGGAAGTTATAGAACGGCACGCTATCGATAAAGAAGTGCAACTTAGCTGCCCAGAAATGCGGATG
Source organism: Sporosarcina sp. P34 (assembly GCF_002743375.1). Lineage (GTDB taxonomy): Bacteria > Bacillota > Bacilli > Bacillales_A > Planococcaceae > Sporosarcina. The sequence continues at coordinate 673,913 of NZ_PDZC01000001.1, read as the reverse complement.
ATAAGAAGATAAACTCGCACCAAATGCTTCTTTTTGTGCGTCTACCATCAATTCATTCAAGCGTTTTTCTGATACTATGCCTTTGGCGCGTTCCGTGTAAAACTGATCCTCAAATAGAAAGCGCGCACGAATATTTAAAAACATCGCGGTGGCACCTTCTAATTTATTCGCTAACAGAGAGACTTTCTCTTCAACGGATGTAGCATTTTTCACCGTAGCATCGGCAATAATCGTTTCCGCAAATGTACTCGCTGTTTCTGCGACGTTCATCGCATAATTACGGTTCAATGTCGGTAAATCTTTCATTACGTGACTATGAAAAGCATGCCCTAATTCATGCGCCAATGTACTCGTATCATTTGGAGAACCCGTGAATGTCATGAAAATACGTGACTCTTCAAATTCAGGCAAGCTCGTGCAATAACCACCCGGTCGTTTGTTTGGGCGATCTTCCGCTTCCACCCAACGGTTTTCCAATGCATGTTTCGTAAAGTTAGTCAATTTCGGTCCAAATGAAGCGAAATGTTTAATAATAAAATCACAGGCATCATCATATGTGAAGCGCATCGGCTTGGTTTCACCTACCGCAACGGGAGCCGCCACATCTTGCCAACCGAGCTGATCCATGCCCAATAAATCCGCTTTTTGTCCTAAGTAATCAATGAATGTTTGTTTCTGCGCATCCACAGCTGACCACATCGCAGTAAGCGTAGCTTCAGACATCCGGTTGTATTCAAGCGGCTCTTCTAAATGGCCTTCTCTTCCGTGAACATCTTGCAACGTTAAGCGATAGCCTGCTAAATGATTCAAGATGTCGGCAAAAATCGGTCCATTCGCAGACCAAGTCTTTTCCCAGTCCTCAAAAAGTTCCGCGCGCACTTCTGCATCAGGATTTGCGTACATTTTGTTCATAGCTTGGCCGATAGATAAATCTGTAGTTTTCCCGTCTTTATCTGTAAACGGAACGGACATCGTGGAGCCCACTGTATTGTATAAATCACTCCACGCGGCAAGACCGTCTTTATTTAATTTCGCAATCAGTTTTTCTTCCGCTTCAGATAATAACCGTTTACCTTCATCACGGATTTCATTTAATGAGAACCGGATGACCTGCAAAGAATCGTCTTCAAGAAGTTTATGCCAGTTTTCATCCGAAATCGCGACCAATTTTTTCGTGAAGATCGTGGAGAGCTGCTGGATTTCACTGCTTAGTTCCATCACCTGGCCTATGACAACGCTTGCATATGGATCATCCATGAAGGCGTCACGCCACATATTGATAAATGTTCCTACTTGGCCGAGACCTTTACCGATGACTTCTTGTTTGTTTAATAATTCTTGCAAAGTAGAGGCATCGTTAACTGGATCACTGTTCCAAGCGTTTAACTGATCTGCATAACGGGCAATATCTTCTTTGACAGTAGAAAGTTTCGTTTGTACTTCCTCAGAATGCGTTCCCCCTGCAAAAATACTCTCTAGATCCCACGTGTTGTTATATTTCAATGTATGTCACTCTCCTCATATATCACTACTGTACACTTGTTTCTAAAATAAAACCGTTTTATAAGCTGAGTCCATTATATACCAATTCGTCATAGGGTGTTGTCATTTTTCTTGATTCCAACTGCGCATTCTTCAAGAACCATATTTAGTTAATAACCCCGCAGGTATATGACAATAATCTGTTGGGTATTTGGCTAATCTGTCTTGATGTTCGTCTGTACTTTTCACATAGTTTGTAAGAGGTACTACCTCCACAACTATACGGTCCACATCATTTCTCTTCGTAATAAACGCTCTCGCTTCTTCCAAGTGTTCAAGGTTTTCACTATAGACGCCCGTTCTGTATTTCTCGCCAACGTCTGCTCCTTGTTTATTCACACTATACGGATCTATGATTTCAAATAAATACTCCATTAATTCCGAAATGGTTACGACAGCAGGATCAAATTCTGTTTTTACACATTCAGCGTACCCATCATACTCACCTTCTAGGGAATGAAGTGTTCCATTTGCCCTCCCTGCTTCCGTAAACGTCACGCCAGGTAAGGTTTTGATAAAAGCTTGTACTCCCCATAAACAACCGCCAGCAATGTATACTGCTTCCATATAGACACTCCTCTCATGAGTAGATCACGATCTGTTATAGGCATGTTCAAAAACAAGTTATTAAGTAAAGTAACCGTGTTCATCGCCTACGTGAAGCGACTCTGAATTCGTATGTTAATTCCCATAGCTTACCGAGCAGCTCTTTCATATACTATAAATAAATTTTAGCAAATAAAAAAAGACCCTACAAGTAGGGTCTTTTTCAAGCTGTTATTAAGCTTTTTGAACGTTTGTAGCTTGTAGGCCACGTTGTCCTTGTTCGATTTCAAATGTTACACTTTGACCTTCGTCTAAAGATTTGAAACCGTCGCCTTGGATTGCTGAGAAGTGTACGAATACGTCTTCTCCTGCTTCGCGCTCGATGAAACCGAAACCTTTTTCTGCGTTAAACCATTTCACTGTACCTTGTTCCATAATTAATTGCCTCCTAGTGTGGATGTCCACACAATGATGTTACTATACTTGCTCAAAACTTTAGACGAAAAACAAAATATATTTCCATGAAATATATTCTCGATCTGAAAAAGAACAAAGATAATACTCTTTAAATATAACAGACATTAAATAAAAAAGCAACCCTAATGTTTCTTTCTTAAAATAAACCTTTGTAGTTCTTCTTTTTTACATCTGAAAACGCGCTTGGTTTCACTGTTTAAGTAGACTTTTAAAATCACTTTAGCCCATTTGGTTGCTCATGTACTATCTTTTGCAGATGTTGTGACGTCTTAGTTGCCAGGAAAATTAATTCCAATACGTTTTTCCATTCGAATATCAGCTCGCATTTCTCCATCATAATACGTGAAGTTTTCTATGCGTCCCATTTCTTGATACCCTAACTTCTTATAAAGCTTCAAAGCGGGTGTATTAAATTCAAACACGCCTAGCTCGATTCGTTGAAGACCACGCTTTCTAATTTGCTCTTCCAAGTACGTTAAAGCGATAAAACCAATTCCTAACCCACGGCATTCAGGCTCACCAATGGAAATACTGATCCATGCCGTTTCCAACTCCTTATCAAACAGATGATCGGGGTCCACGGTATAGCTCATTTCACCGATGAGCCGGTTTTCCAAATAAATCAGGAATATATGTTGGTATTCTAACCGACGGCGTACATCTTCTAGAGTCAAAACATTTACTCTTTCCAATTCTTCTTTACTGTGATTAGGTTGAGACAATGACTTTAACTTCACGTCATTCCCCCATCGATTGAGCGTATTCACAAGCATGGATGTTGGTTCGGTTAATGTGATGAATTCAATATTCATTACCTTCACCTCCTGATTTCAACGTTTTTCAATCTAATGAATATGTATCACCTTTACGCTTTGCACACTACCAGTATAATATCACAACATGCTTCTTACATACTTTTAAAAAACACCGATAGTCCCATCCATTGAATCTACGCGTTGATTTCTTTCTATATTAGAAAGCCACATGAAGGCATTATGGGAAATGGCATACATGTTATAATGGAAGAAATACATAGATAGACGAGGAGCGGACACATTGAGGTTGAATCAATATATTAGTTCTTCAGGATTCTGTTCCAGAAGACAAGCAGAGCGCTATATTACGGCTGAAAAGTTCTAGTGAATGGCGAGATTGCATCGCATGTGTATTTTGTTAAAGATCATGATCATGTTGAAGTCGACGGGCACGCCATCACGCACACCGCACAAGACATATATATAATACTTAATAAACCAAGCGGGATTACTTGTACCGCTTCGCCTACTATTGCCGGTAATATTATTGACTTTATATCGTATCCTGAACGTATATTTCCTGTTGGACGTTTGGATAAAGAAACAGAAGGTCTAATTTTATTAACGAATGATGGAAGTATTGTAAATGAGTTAATGAAAGACGAAAACCATCAGGAAAAAGAGTATGTGGTGATGGTCGATAAAAAAATAACGAATTCTTTTATAGAGGACTTATCAAACGGTGTAAATATTTATAATCCAAGAACGAAAAGCTATACGACGACTAATTCTTGTCCCGTAACTGCGCTCGACGACTTCACGTTTCGTATTACGTTAACTCAAGGATTGAATCGACAAATCCGCAGAATGTGCAGACGGTTTCAATATACCGTTACACACTTGCAAAGGGTTCGAATCAAGCATATTGAGCTCGGTTCATTGGCACGGGGCCAGTGGCGTTACTTGACTGAAGAAGAGATAGCGGGGTTGAAACGATAACTTTTATAGAGTTATCGTTTCATTAATGTAAAACTTTTTTATTTATTAATGACTTACAGTAATCAAAAGCTTGAAATGGAACTCTTTATAAAAATAGCCTGACAACGCGAATGCGCTATCAGGCCTTTTCCCCATTATTTATTTCATACTGTTATTCACCAATTCCTTCACAGGTAAGAATAACTCACCCGTTTCTAAATACGTCACCGTTAGCTGATCGCCTTCTTCCACATAAATTGAAAGAGGTTCAACTTCCGATGAAACAAGGAAATTCCGACCGTCTTTTGCGAGAATTGAAACGAGTGTAAAATCACCGACGCGTTCTTTAAACACGCGCATGGCTGTAATCGTTGCTTTCGCTTCTTCTGCATTGGAACTTCCATCTACTGTACTGCCGCCCCGTTGAAGTGCCGTTTTATACAATTTCAACGCTTCATTTGGTGAATTCGCAAATACTGAGATTTCAGGATTCGCAGCGGAAACAATGAAGTAATTTTGCAGGAATCCATTTGAATCAAGTACCGGCGTCAACCAGCTGGCTTCACCGTAGAAGTTATACAAGACAGGCATTTCCCCGTTCCACTTCTTCTCGATAAACTTCTTTTCAATGATCTGAAGCGCACCTTGTGAATCCATATAGGACTCTTCCAAATCTCCCGTATAATACGTCGCTTTCCCTGTTCGACCATCTGTCAATGCATACCCAAGCATCGAGTCTACACCTTCTTTTGGACTCGTGAAATCCGTAAAGTAATACATATGTCCATCCGCATCAAAAATCGGGCTAACATTGGCTTCTGTCCCTTCATCTGAAGGAATCTTTACATCTTTTTTGCCAACTAGTGAATTCCAAAAACCATGGATATACTTCCCGAAATAACTATTTTGAAGACTAACCGCTTCAGGTGAAATGGCTCCGTTAATAAATTCAGGCACGTCTTGTAATGCATATTTCTTCGTAGCGCCCGTTTCAGGATTCAACATGACAATTCCTTTGGCGTTAAACCCGTTACGTGCCGAAATGAATTCTCCATACGTGCGAATATAATGCGGCTTCCCTTCATCATCAATTTCCAATTGAACATCTCCGTAAAAGATTAAATCTGGCATTTCCATACGCATTTTACGATACACTTTTTTATGGAAGTATGAAGACGTCGTATACGCCATTTCCGTTTTAATAAATTTCGGATTATCTGATGAATCCGTTGCACTCATCGTGAAATACCCAGGTGTCGTTTTACCGTTAAACCATTTGAAAAATCCTGAAAACTCAACAGGCGCAATATAGACAAATTGGTCATTCACTTTTTGAATTTGTAAATGCCCCAGTTCATAATAGCTCGTATCCGGTACTTGACCAAACGCTTTTTTCATTTTATTGCGTGCAAACTTCGGTGGTACACTGGCTGGCGTTTTCGTTTCATCAAACGCTGTAATTTCAACTTTCTGCGTCATCGCAACGGTTTCATACTTTTTATTTGCGTTGAAAAGAGGTGCACTTAACACATACACGCCAATAAGTAATGCTGCCAATGACACAACCATTTTAATTTTCCGCTCGATACCTTGCGAAACAACTGCCCCTAAAATAGCGACGACGAGGAACAATGCCCATAGCGATGTCCAATTACGATCTAAATTTGTCACGTAATAAAATAGGAATACGCCCATCATACTGATGACAGTAAGTGTCCCGAAAGCGACCCACCGGTTAAACGATAACGGTTCTTTTTTGTTATTTACAGAGAGGAATGGAACAATAATAGCACTCGCGACAACCCCTACAAGTAATGAAAATAGTAATAAACTTAACATAATTAACACTCTTTTCCGGTTACAAGATTTTGTTTCATACTACGTATACGGATAAGGTAGGAAATTGTTTCATATTTAATTCAACTAAAGAACGGGATATTTAGCGTGTAATGATCAGGGGGCCTTTCCAAAAGAATTTTTTCAGCCTCAAGGGTTAATACAGAGTTACACAACAAAGAGTCCCCATTCTAAAAAAATAGAGACTCATTGTTGTGTAATTGCGTTTTTTACCAGTGAACTGAACAGGGTACTTCAATATGGAGAGATTTTAACTTATTGTACTTAGATATAAGTCGAGAGAGTCTTCTACTTCATGTTCTACTAATGCTATGAAATCTTTATAATCTTCTGTTGTATGCGCTTTGTCAAGTGCATCATAATATGCCAATCGATTTTCCACTTTAATAACGACTGGAGGGAATCCCTCTTTCATTAGTTCTAAATTAAGCAACAGTCTTGAGGTACGCCCATTTCCATCTATAAAGGGATGGATGCCAACAAAAATAGCATGCAACATAGCTCCACGCTCTACAGGATGAAGATCGACACCTTCGTTACGATACCAATTCATCATTTGATCCATTTTTTCTTGAATCAGATAATGTGCGGGTGGTCTATGTCTAGCACCAGCAATAAAAACTTGTTCTTGACGGTATACACCTGCATACTCATCATGTATTCCTTTCAGCACTAAACGATGCAGATTTTTTATTTGCCATTCTGAAAGTGTTTCATTCATTTGAACAATTTCTTCGACATACGTAATAGCATCACGATGATTAACTACTTCCAAATGTTCTCTAAATGTTTTACCGCCAATCGTAATCCCTTCAAGGACCACTTTCGTTTCGTTCATAGTTAATGTGTTTCCTTCAATGGCATTCGAATTATAGGTCCACTCTAGAAATAACTTTTCTCGTAAACTTTTCAAAGTATATTTAGGCAAGGGACGAGCAGCATCTAATTTTGACTTTTTTTCATTTGCGACTTTAAACATATCAGTAACCTCCCACTTACATATAGAGCTTTTCTATTATTGTACTGTATATCGAAAATATTCTACACTTAAATCAACCCTTCTTGAAAAGTATGGTTAACTAAGACTGTTTCAACGTATACGTGACATCTCAAATTCTACTATTCGTTTATTTAGCAGTTACGAGAAATCCGTACAACTGTCGCACCAGTAGGACAACAACGGTCTGCCAATCCAAGATGATCTAGCTGGTTCCGGGTCTCGTCTTTACTCACAAAAAAGTTTCGAATCACTCTAACACCTGCTATTTTTCAAAAGGCGCTGACATTCCTTTACCGGAATGTCAGCGCCTATATTTCTTCTAGTATACGTTTACGTATCACATGTGCAGTAAGAAGCATATGGACAAAGTCTAATTTCAGTTGACCATACGGCAACTTCCACAAGATTCACAATTCCTCCGCAGAAGCCTCCTCCAGACATAGACTTTTTAAAACAGGCTTCGCTTCTAATGCCGTCACATCTACATCTACCGCATGCGCGTTCATTCGAATCGTCAGCAAGAACGCCAAAGCGAGTAGTACACTGCACATAATGAGTGCAAGCGGGATCTGCTGGAAGCGGTCGATGATCCAGCCACCCATGCCCGGTCCAAGTAACTGCCCTGCCGCGAAGAAGAACGTTACATAGCCTAGTGCAACAGGTGCGTACGTCGGATGAACTTGTTCTGTAGATAATGCTTGGCAGAGCGACAGCATCCCGACAATCGTTGTACCCCAGAGGAATTGACTAACGACAAGCCCAATATACACGGGGAAAATAACTGGAACGATAAGTGAAACTGCACCGATTCCAAGTGTCGCAAGCAATGCAGATTTTCGTCCGATACGATCAGAAACTCCGCCCCACAAAGGTCCACTGAAAATTGACATAATCCCGCTGATCGCCATAATTTGGCCTGCCTGGAACTTCGTCAGGCCTACTTCAAGAATATAGCTGAATAAAAAGCTTTGCGGTACCAAATAGGCGAATCCAACGAGTCCATAGATGAATGCGACACGAAGTACGCGTTTATTGAAGTATACTTTCGTCCAAAATGAACGTTTCTGCATTTCCTTAGGTAGTAACGGAATCGGTGGATCTCGCAAAATAATCGTCGCGATGATGATCGATATGATCGACAAAGCACCGTAGACGAACCATAGGTAGCGCCAGCCCATATCGCCGAACCATGTAGTGAAGAACGGAATTAAGGCGCTTGAAATCAGCGTTCCTAATCCCATGCCACCCACAAGAAAGCCAATAAGCATACCGCGCTTCCTCGGAAACCAGCCGACAAGTATCGTAATGAGCGGTGTATAGGTGAAGGCGGTCCCAATTCCGAGCAATAGCATGGCGAAAAGTGTCCAGCCATAGCTAGCGACAAGTGATAACATAAATAGTCCGAATGCAACGAGCCCCGTTCCAAAAATCACAAGCTTTTTCGCTCCGTATTTAGTCACTAGCAATCCGACAAAGATCACCATCATTAAATAGCCAATCGATACTGTTGTTGCGAGCAGTCCCGCTTGTTTATAGGTCATTGCGAGGTTCTCTTTCATGAAAGGCATAATAATTCCATACGACATCCGTCCAAAGCCGAGAGAACTGACCGTAACGGCGACGCTCGCAAATGCGTATTTCCAAATGTTTTGTTCGTGTTCTGTAGCCAACATACGAATCTCACCCTTTCCTCCGTTCATAAAGAAATTCACTGTGAAAGAATTCACTCAGAATGGCGTCAGGGTGTTTTATCTTAGTAGTCTTGGCAACATGTCTGAGATATGTAATTTATGTCTACTATGTGAACTCTAGTATGTACACTATAGCATTCATGATAGAATATTCCAACTTCTTTATTTGAAGCGTATTCTTGTTTACATAATAATGTTATTTTAAACTCGATGTGAAAAGGGAGCGGGATGGCACCGTTGATCGACGCTCCAGGCGGACGCTTTCCGCGGGCACGGCTTCAATCTCCTCGTCACTTTGTTCCTGCGGGGCTTTCAGCTCGCGCTGTTCCCGCTGGAGTCGCCGCCTGAAACGAAGATCAACTAGTTTATTCTTCTAGATAATTTTACATGTAAAGAATACCTACTAACCAAACGCAGGAGTCATCCGCCAACTTTATAGTGGGTCCGGTAGTATCATCTATTTTATTCCCCCATTACAAAAAGCGCTGTCGCCAAAAGTCGTATTGTCACGACTTCTAGCAATAGCGTTATACATATCCGCTTACTTCTTATAGAAAAATGGCTTCCCAATGGTTTCTACTATACTAGGTGCCAACGCATACAGCCTGCTTGTCAGACCTGTGATTTTTGGCAAGTTCACTTCGCGTCTAGGTCGTTCGATGGTTTCCATAACAGCGCGCACCACCGTATCCACCGTCAACAACTGGCTACCCATTGCTTGTTTGTAGCCACCAGTGACGTCTGCGAGCTCGATAAACGGTGTATCGATCGGCCCTGGATGGATGACGGATACATCGACGTCATAGGGTGCGACTTCCATACGTACGGCATTCGTATAGCCAATTAACGCGTGTTTCGTTGCGGCATAGACTGATGTTTTTGGTGTTGCTACTTTCCCTGCCTGTGAACCGATATAGACGAGATGTCCATGCTTTCGTTCGATCATTTCAGGTACTACACGCGCGGTTAGTTGCATCGGCACGAGTACATTGGTCTCGAGCATCGCAACCATGTCTTCATCGGTTGTCTCATGGGCTAAATGGAACTTCCCTACTCCAGCAGAAAATACGATGAGGTCAGGTGTTCCAATGCAAGATACTAGCCAATCAAGCTGCTTCGTGTCTCGCAAATCGGCACAGTATCCTTCCACCCCAAGATCGCGCAACTCTTCTAACGCTTTCGCATTGCGACCTGTCGCGATCACACGATAATCATTCAACATCGCCAAACGTTTTGCTAGTTCAAACCCAATTCCACTCGTCGCTCCTGTGATCAGCACAGATTTAGAGACGGACATACTGATGGACTCCTGCTGAATCGACCGTTTCAGAAATTAATTCTGCCGCCACTAAATAATCTAGCTGCCCGATCGTTTCAGACAGCGTCAGTCCCAACTCTTTTTCATAAACTGCCGGGAATAGTAGTTTCGTTACGTCAAAGACCGTCTTCGATTCATCTAACATAGCGAGAACTTTCATGGCGCGATCATGCTGTTTCGCCAAGCGTTCAGTTATCAGTTCATGAGCATTGGTAATCTCTCCGCCATGACCTCCGTACACGAGTGACACCGGTAAATCCAACAAACGTTGTAGTGATGCATTGTATTGAAGCAATGATTTCGGACGTCCGTGCTCTTTCTTAAACGGTGGCTCAATTAATGGATTGGATGACACTTTTTCTAGCAACAAATCGCCACCGATTAGAATGCCTTCTCTTTCATTGAATAACGATAAATGACTTTGTGCGTGACCTAAAGACTCTTGGATTTTCCAGCCTGGATGTCCTGGCAGATCGTCCCCTTCATTCATCATGCGATCAACGGGACGCCCTCCCATCAAATCGACTGATCGACGGAAACGTTTTACCCACTTAAAATATTGCTCGGGCACACCTTCTTCTATTAATGATTGTTCATAGAAGCGGTCATGACGATCCATAAACTCTGCATCGCGTGATAGCCAGAAGTTTAAATACGGATGACCGAGGATTTCCGCGCGGTCAAACATCTCGATCAATCCGCAATGATCGGGATGGTGATGCGTGACGAAAACTTGCTCTATATCATGAAACGTATAGCCCAGTTCTTTTAATTTCATCTGCAACACTTCACGCGCTTCTGGCGTTTTTGTTGCCGCGTCTACCAATGTTAGCGTGTCGCCTTTTAGTAAAAAGCAGTTCACGTCACCTACCGCAAATGGCGTAGGCGTACTCATTTTTGTGATCATTTTCTGTTCCCCCTATTAAATGAATGACTGTTCAGTCTATTGTACTCTTTATTTCCATGTGCGTCACGCGTTGATTGGTCATTTACCGAAAGATATTTCATCTAAAATGAAACCATTTTGTCTATTCTTCGTATGGTATACTACAGGAAATCGCATGATAGACATCATGATGTCGAGTTGGAGGGATGAAAATGGGATTTTTTAATATGTTCAAAAACCAATTTATCGAAGTAATCGAGTGGCAAGCACAGGATACCAATACGTTAGTTTATCAATTTCCCGTGCATAATAATGAAATTAAAATGGGGGCAGAGCTGACGGTTAGGGAGTCGCAAGTCGCGATCTTCGTCAACGAAGGGGAAATTGCGGACGTATTTGGACCGGGACGTCATATTTTGTATACGCAGAATATGCCCATCCTGACAAAATTGAAATCGTGGAAATACGGCTTTGATTCACCATTTAAAGCGGAAGTATATTTTATTAATACAAAGCAATTCATCAATCAAAAATGGGGCACATCGAACCCCATTATGATGCGTGACCCAGATTTCGGCATGATCCGTCTTCGTGGTTACGGAATTTATTCGTATCGCGTAGCAGATCCTACCGTATTTTTGCGGGAACTATTTGGAACGAACAGTTCATATGACACGAATTCCGTCGAAGGTCATCTAAAGAAAATGATCATTTCTGGATTATCCGATTTATTCGCAGAATCACAAATACCTGCGCTTGATCTATCGATGCATTACGACGAATTAAGCGAAAAAGGTAAAGAGAAGATGTTGTCTCGTTTCGCTGCATTCGGTTTCGAGATCACCTCACTCTATATTGAAAATTTGTCGCTACCAAAAGAAGTAGAAGAAGCGATGGACAAACGTACCTCTATGGGCGTGCTCGGTAATATGCAGCACTATCAGCAATATCAGGCGGCTGAAGCGATGCGCGATGCAGCACAGAACGAAGGTGGCATGGCGGGCGCAGGTGTCGGGATGGGGGCTGGTATGGGCATGGGTCAAGTCATGGCAAATGCGATGAATCAGAACCAACCGCAGCAACCTCAAGCACAAGTTGCAACGAAATCCTGTCCACATTGTCAGGCCACGATCAACGCCGATGCCAAGTTCTGCGGTCAATGTGGAAAATCAGTTGAAGCGGATAAAATACCATGCGTTACATGTGAAACTTTGATTCCAAAAGACGCGAAGTTCTGCAGTCACTGCGGTACATCTCAAGCCACCGAGAAAAAATGTCCCGCTTGCTCCCATGCCAATCTGCCGGGTGCAAAATTCTGCGCAGAATGTGGTGAGACGTTAGACGAAAAGTGAGGGATGGACATTGACTTCATTTGATGAACAACACACAGTTGTAGAAGATACTGAAAATATCAAATGCCCTTCTTGTGGCGGCAACACAGAATATCATCCGGAAACACGCGGCTTAAAATGTCCATTCTGTAGTCACGAAATGCCAATCGAAGCAACGTTCGACCACCATGTGGAACTGGATTTTAAGGAAGCGGGAAATAATCTTCAACATCTATGGAATGAAGAGAAACGTGTTTTTTCCTGTAGCAGTTGTGGAGCAGAATCCGTATTGGACGCACATATTGTCGCAGATTTCTGTTCATTTTGCGGATCTTCACACATATCGATTACGAATCATGACGCCGGTATACAACCGGGGTTATTGATTCCGTTTCAAGTTTCGGAGGCACAAGCACAGGCGAAGTTCAAGGACTGGATTAAAGGGCACTTCTTCGCACCGAACGAATTGAAGAAGAATTATCGAATGAATAAACTATCCGGCGCTTATTTACCTTACTGGACGTATGATAGTCAGACACAGTCACACTATGTCGTACGTGTCGGGAATTACTATTATGTCACCGAAACACGGACGGTCTATGAGGATGGTAAGGCGAGACAAGTGACCGAGCAAGTGCAAAAAATCCGTTGGCATCAGGAAAGCGGTACTTATCGTGAGTTCTTTGATGACGTTCTAATCAAAGCATCCAGCACAGTCGATCCAAAATTATTGCAGAAAGTACAGCCTTTCCAATTAACGAGTCTGACCGATTATAAAGTGGAATACATGTCTGGCTTCCTTGCTGAGCGCTATTCCGTTTCGTTACAACAAGGATTTGCACAAGCAAAAGACGTGATGACCAGAGGGATCGTCAACGGAATCGAGGGTAGCGTAGCTGGAGATATCGTACAAGTGGTCAATGTCTCAACAGATTATACCGATATTACATATAAACATATTTTATTGCCGATTTGGATTTCTTCCTTTCATTTCAAGGAAAAAGTCTATCAATTCATCGTCAATGGGCAAACGGGGAAAGTATCCGGAAATTATCCCCTGAGCGCGATGAAGATCGTTTCGTTGGTCATCTCAATTTTGATCGTTTTATTCATCATCTACTTATTCATCGGCAGCTAACGGTCGTTTGACATTTCATTTAGTACATGACATAATCATGGAAATAGTATGAAAAAGGCATTGAGGAAGATCAGTAGACGGGTGACGGATAGAAGAGAGCATGGCCGAGGCTGCAAGTCATGTATCCCACTCCCCTTCGAACCTCCTTCCGAGCTGTCGTGGAAACACGACCGTACCTTCTGCGATAAAGAAGACTCGAAGTTGTGCTGTCGTAAACAGCAAATTTAGGTGGCACCGCGGAAACCGAGCGTTTTCGTCCTGAAACATAGGACGGGAGCGTTTTTTTATTTTTGGGAGGATGTTAGACATGGAAAAGATTTTATTTGTAGGTGCCGGTCAAATGGCAGAAGCAATTATTGCAGGAATTATTAAGAAACGCGTCATATATGAAGAAAATGTCTATGTCATGAATCGTTCAGATGCAGAACGTTTAGATGAACTAGAGTCGCGTTACGGTATTACGAAAGTATGTGAAGACCGTGATTTCATTAAAAAAGTCGACTTAGTCGTGCTCGCAACCAAGCCGAAAGATGTAGAGAAAGTGATGGACGATATTGCACCCTACCTTGGGGAAGATACGACGGTTCTCTCTGTTATCGCGGGAATTTCGATTGATACATTTGAGAGTGGACTCGGCAAACGTCCGATTGCACGCTCGATGCCGAATACTTCTGCGACCATTGGAAAATCAGCGAGTGGGATTGCGTTTAATGATAAGGTTTCAGAAAGAATGCAACAATCCATTTTGAGCTTGCTGAGTGCAATCGGTATTGTCAAAGTCGTCGAAGAAGATGATTTGCATGCGGTCACAGCCCTTTCAGGTAGCGGTCCTGCGTATATCTACTATTTAGTAGAAGCGATGGAAGAAGCAGCGGTTGCGCAAGGCCTAAATTCAGCGGATGCACGTGAATTGATCGTTCAAACGATCTACGGTGCTGCGTCCATGTTGAAGATAACTGGCGAAGAGCCTAGTATATTACGCGAAAATGTAACGAGCCCTGGCGGTACGACAGCAGCCGGGTTGCGATCGCTAGAAGACCACAACTTCAAGACCATTATTTCGGATTGCTTGATTAGTGCGGAACACCGTTCACGTCAATTGGGCGCTGTGAAATAATATTGGTATACGACGCTTCGGGAAATAATTTCTCCGAGCGTCTTTTTTTACTGAGCGGAATAAGGAGCGTTATGAGCGGTTGCGGGGCTAGATAGAGCGCCTGGGATGCCCGATAGAGCGTTTATGAGATCGGATAGAGCACCTGGGATGTCCGATAGAGCGTTTATGAAGCTGTATAGAGCGCCTGGGATGCCCGATAGAGCGTTTATGAGATCGGATAGAGCGCCTGGGATGTCCGATAGAGCGTTTATGAAGCTGTATAGAGCGCCTGGGATACACGATAGAGCGTTCATGAAGCGCGATAGAGCGCTCAAGTCCCTTTATAGAGCGGATACGCAGTAACATAGAGCTTTAATACATTTACATCAATCAAAAAAAGGCCGATCACAAAAAGTCACTGGGATGGCGACTTCTTGGATAGCCCTTTAATTTTTCGCTAGCTTTAGTAATTCTCCGTGTTTCCACTGATAACGCGTAAAATCATCTGCAATTGAAATCGCCTCGAATACTTCGGTACCTTCAGCTAAGAAAGCCGGCATTTCACTTGGCATGAAACGTGAGCTTATATGGTTGGCAATAAGGTTTTTCGCATTTGCTTCTTTCGCGATAGTCGCTGCTTCGACAATTGTTGAATGACCGAATTCTTTTGCGCCTGCTGCATACTCATCCGTAAACGTCGCTTCGTGAATCAAAATATCAGCGTCTTGTGCCAGTTCAACCGAAGCTTGGCAGTACGATGTATCCCCAATGACCGTAATGACGAAGCCTTTTTTCTTATCTGTCGTAACATCTTGACTGTAGACTGTCTGCCCATTTTCGAGCTCTACGTCAAAACCGTCTTTCAACCGTTGCAACAGCGGACCTTTCGGAACGCCTTGTTCCATCGCTTTGTCGATCAATAATGTACCTGGTAACTCTTTTTGTTCAATACGGAAGCCAAAACTTTGAATGACGTGTTGGACTTCTTTGGCATAGACTTTGAATTCATCTGTCTCGAGAATCAAGCCATCGTGGATTTCATGCACATTCAACTTGTAAGGCAAATACGTTCCCGTCAATTTATAGGTGTGCTGTAGCCACTCTTTTAAGCCTGCGGGACCGTAAATATCCACTGGATCATCTCCACCTAAAAATGCCCGTGAGCTGAGAAATCCCGGTAAGCCGAAAATATGGTCGCCATGCAAATGGGTAATGAAGATTTTCGTAATCTTCTTCGGCTTGATCGCGCTGTGTAGCAATTGATGCTGTGTCGCTTCTCCACAATCGAATAGCCAGTTTTCTTTATTTTCATCTGTCAAATCCAAGACGAGTGCGGATGTATTGCGCTGTTTTGACGGCATCCCTGCACCTGTCCCAAGAAATTCTATATCCACATGCTTTGCCTCCTTGCTATTTCTTCGTATATCCTTTTTTAATAATACCATCTCCGAAACGCTGCGTCAGACTCGACATCAATTGATCCATTTCATATTCCTTTTGTTGCTGCTCATAATTATCGAATGTCAGTTGCTTGACCATTTCAGATCGTTCCATGACATTCGTCGCCGTAATGCCTAGCAAGCGAATGGGCTCGTAGTCCCAGTGTTGCTGGAATAATTGAATGGCTACTTCTGTAATATCTTCCTCAAGATAGATGGCTTGTTGGAGCGTTCTACTTCTTGTGGCATTTTGCCAGTCGGCATAGCGCATTTGAATACTGATGGTCATTCCGGCCAACCGTTTCGTTTCCAGTCGTGCCGCTACTCGTTTCGCAAGCCGTTCAAAAATCGGAATACAATCTTCTAGTTCCGTTAGATCAACAGGCAACGTCGTCGAGCTGCCAATACTTTTACGTTCTTCCGCACTTTCGGGATCGACAGGTCGTGTATCGATTCCGTTTGCCCGTTGTTTAAGGCGCAAGCCATTTTTACCAAGCAACGCTTCCAACGTGATTTTTTCGGCAGTAGCCAAGTCACCTATCGTCTTAATCCCTTTACTATGCAATTTCTCTTCCGTCCGTTTGCCGATGCCATGCATTTCAATGACGGGTAACGGCCACAACTTATTCGGCACTTCTCGTTTACGTAAAATAGTAATACCCATTGGTTTTTTAAAATCAGATGCTGTTTTCGCAAGGAATTTATTCGGTGCAATGCCAATCGAACAAGGTAGATCCAGTTCTGCTAAAATACGCATTTGAATTTCCAGCGCCAAGTCGTACGCACGTGTCAAACCGCCAATATCGGTCGTATCGATATACGCTTCATCAATGGAAACAGGTTCGACCCATTCCGTATAGCTTCGCAAAATATCAAAAACCGATTGGGACATTTGTCTGTATAGGTCATGTCTTGGCGGAACGATCGTTAAATTCGGGCAGAGTCGTTTCGCTTCCCCTACCGTCATCGTCGTGTAAACGCCAAATGCCCTTGCCTCATATGAACAGGTTACGAGAATTCCTCTGCGTTCTTTCGGGTTGCCCGCGACCGCCAGAGGAATTCCTTTTAATGCAGGATTCGCAGCTTGTTCAACTGAGGCAAAGAAGCTGTTCATATCAAGATGCATAATGACTCGTGGATTAGAGATGATCGGACCCGTCATGTCAACACCTATCTTTCCCAGGAAATAATTATGTAATAGCAAAAAGCGGCAAACCGACTTCAGTCTGCCACTCTTTCCATTTTATCAAATATACGTTCTGTTTGCCTACTAATTTGATTGCTGTTGTTCTTTCATATAACTAGAGATTTCATCCATGCCGTGGAGTGAATCCGCCATGATATTCGGATCGATGACAGTCACTACACGGTCCTCTAGATTCGCTACGGTTACGAAGTAAGGCGTTTTGGAATACGCTTTTAATGCAGTAGATGTTAACCGATCTTCCGGCAATTCAAGGATCTCTTTTGCATCTAACACGAGTAACCCAACTTCTAACTGATCCGTTTTCACGACCACTACATGGGATTCAATATCACGCGGTGTCGCCTGATGATAAAGAATCTGACGTAAATCTAGAATAGGCACTAGCTCGCCACGGGATTTCATCAACCCAAGTAAATACGTTGGAAGGTGAGGAATCGGTGTGACGTACTCCAACTTCTCGATCGATATCACCGATTCAACTGGAAGAGCATACTCTTCATTGCCTGTCCGCACAATCACAGTTTGCATTGTTATACCTTCTTTCAAGGCTCTTTGTTGGGACTGTTACACTGTGTGGATTGCCTGACCGACAATCTCAAGTACTAATTCCGTCAGTTTTTCCAGCTCTTTTATCGGCATACGTTCGTTTTTCGTATGAATCTCTTCATACCCAACAGATAATGTCACAGTAGGAACGCCCATACCGTTGAAAACGTTGCCGTCACTTCCCCCACCGCTCGTCATAATCTTCGGCTCACGTCCTACGTTGCGGATTGACTTCATCGCGACTTGCACGACTTCTTCGTCATCTCCAATTGAGAAACCAGGATACATGAGTTCTGTTGTCGTCTCAGCTTTGCCACCTAATGATTTAGAAGTCGTGGCAAATTTCTCGACCATCAAGTCGATTTGTTTCTGCATTTTATCGGGATTAATCGAACGAACTTCCGATAAAATGAAAGCCTCTTCGCAAACGATATTCGTTGCTTTACCCCCTTCAAACCGACCGATATTCGCAGTCGTCTCTTCATCTATTCGGCCAAGTTTCATGCCCGCAATAGATTTAGCAGCAAGTGTGATCGCAGAAATTCCTTTTTCAGGGGCAACGCCGGCGTGAGCCGTTTTCCCATAGATCGTCGTCCATAGTTTTGATTGGTAAGGGGCCGCCGTAACAATACCGCCTACTTCTCCGTCGCTATCGATCGCGAAGCCATACTTTGCTTGTAAGTAGTCAGGATTCATCGCTTTCGCGCCAACTAATCCACTTTCTTCCCCAGCTGTAATAATGAACTGGATCGGACCATGCGGCTTGTCTGACTCTTGGATCACTTTCGCCATCTCGAGTAAAGCGGCAATTCCTGCTTTATCGTCTGCACCTAAAATCGTCGTACCGTCACTATAGATATAGCCGTCTTCTTTGACGATTGGCTGAATGGATCGTCCTGGTACTACCGTATCCATATGACATGTGAAGAATATCGGATCTGCGTCAGCCACTGTACCTGGCAAGTTGGCAATTAAATTGCCCGCTCCATGTCCTGTCTTTTCCGCTGTATCATCTTCCGTAACGTCAAAACCCAGTTCTTGCAATTTTTTCGTAAGAATATCTGCAATAGTTCGTTCATTTTTAGTTTCTGAATCAATTTTTACTAACTCCAAAAATTCTTGAAGTAATCGTTGTGTATTCAAGATGAAAGACTCCTTTGATTATAGAGGTATGTTGCCGTGCTTTTTCTTCGGACGATCTTCGTGCTTATTGCGCATCATTTCAAGTCCTTGAAGCAATTTAATACGCGTTTCGCGTGGGTCAATGACATCGTCGATCATGCCGTGTGAAGCCGCAACGTATGGATTCGCAAACTTTTCACGGTATTCTTCGATTTTTGCTGTACGCGTTGCTTCCGGATCTTCACTGCTTGCGATATCGCGCGCGAAGATGATATTCGCTGCACCTTCAGCACCCATTACGGCCACTTCTGCGTTTGGCCAAGCGAAGACGAGGTCTGCACCGATTGATTTAGAGTTCAGGGCTACGTATGCGCCACCGAAAGCTTTACGTAAGATTAGAGTGATTTTTGGTACAGTTGCTTCCGAGTAAGCATACAAAATCTTCGCTCCGTGGCGAATGATTCCGCCGTGCTCTTGCTTGATTCCCGGGAAGAATCCTGTAACATCTTCAAATGTGATCAATGGAATATTGAATGAATCACATGTCCGAATGAAACGTGCAATTTTATCAGAAGAGTTAATGTCTAGTCCACCCGCCATTACTTTCGGCTGGTTACAGACAAATCCAACTGTCTCACCTTTCATACGTGCATAGCCAACTACTGCGTTCTTTGCGAATTCAGGCTGGATTTCGAAGAATGATCCTTCATCTACTACTTGCTCCAATACTTTGCGTACGTCATATGGACGAATGGTTTCGTAAGGTACCGTATCCGCCAAATCTGGACGATAATCATCTTGTTCTTCAAATGGCTGAATTGGTGTCTTTTCTGTGTTGTTCTGTGGCAGATATGTCAATAATTCGCGTGTTTTTTCCAATACTTCTTCTTCACTTGCGCCACGAAGATGCGCGTTACCACTGATCGTGTTATGAACTTTCGCGCCACCCAGATCTTCAGAGGTAATTTTCTCTCCTGTAACTGTTTCAATTACTTTTGGTCCCGTGATGAACATCTGGCTCGTTTTATCCGTCATAATGACGAAATCTGTGATCGCTGGCGAATACACCGCGCCACCCGCACAAGGCCCGAGGATAACAGAAATTTGTGGAATAACTCCGGAATAGATCGCGTTGCGGTAGAAAATTTCACCGTAACCGTCAAGAGATAATACACCTTCCTGGATACGTGCGCCACCTGAATCGTTAAGACCGATGAATGGTGCACCGTTTTTCGCAGCCAAATCCATCACATTGGCAATTTTCATTGCGTGCATTTCACCTAGCGCTCCACCAAATACGGTGAAGTCTTGGGAGAATAAATAGACCGGACGTCCGTGGATTTTACCGTAACCTGTTACAACACCGTCTCCAGGTCCTTCTAGCTTGTCCATGCCGAAATCACGTGTACGATGAACAACGAATGGATTTAACTCTACGAAAGTACCTTCATCAAGTAGTATGTCAATACGTTCACGTGCGGTAAGCTTACCTTTTTCGTGTTGCTTCATGATTCGCTCATCGCCGCCACCCAACTCGATTTCGCGTTTCTTATCGTAAAGTTCATTAATTTTATCGTAAATGTTCATCTAGTTTTCCCCCTTTGTCTTTTCACATAATTCATAGAGCACACCGTATGATGATTTGGGATGCAGAAATGCCACTTCTGCCCCACCAGCACCTGGCTTGGGTGCATCTGAAAGTAGTTGAACGCCCTTTTCTTCCAATTCCTTCATTCTTGAACGAATATCCGTCACGCCAAAAGCGATGTGGTGAACCCCTTCACCACGTTTTTCAATAAACTTCGCAATGGGACTTGTCTCCGTCATCGGTTCAAGTAACTCGATCTTGACGTTATGAGCATCGATGAAAGCCACTTTAACCCCTTGGCTAGCCACTTCTTCAATAGCCATGACTGTCAATCCGAGTGTATCTATGTAATAGTTAATTGATTCATCTATACTTTTTACAGCAATCCCTATATGATCTACCTTATTCATAGCACATTCCCCTTTTACTACGATTCTACTATATGAACATATACTAGCCATTCCAGTTGTGAAAATCCTTATTTCTGTTAAAATAGAGTCAAACCCATTCCAACGCGTAAGGAGCTTTGCTGCATGAGTAATAAAAAAATTCAAAAAACAGTGGTCTACTTGATGATCGTCGCCATGATCGCATCTACTATGGTCATGGGTCTCAGCATGTTCTTATAATGTAAATGACAGTTCGCATATGAAAATATGCGAACTGTTTTTTATTATCTTCTAGCTACATGCGCCAGTCTCTCGGATCGCTTCGGTCCTGATTCAAAAGGCAAGTTCGGCCTTTTGCTTCAGGGCCTCCAGCGTCTGTCGAGACTAGACGGCGCATTCCGCTTTTGTTTATTACAGTTCTTCGCAGTGCTCTTCGAATTGTTCTTGAAGATTTACAACGACTGACATCGGGTCATGTCCTTCGATTTCGAAACGTCCTACTTCACCGATCAGTTTGCCGTCTTTTAGCAAAGCGAATGATGGAGAAGATGGAATGTGATCTTCACCGAAGTGCATACGTGCTTGTGCAGTTGCTTCTTTATCTTGTCCGGCAAATACCGTTACCAAGTGGTCGGGACGCTTGTCATAATGTACTGCGTGTGCAGCCGCTGGACGAGCGATTCCACCAGCACATCCACAAACGGAGTTGACCATGACTAATGTCGTACCAGGTTGCTTGAATGCTTCCTCTACGTCCTCAGGTGTTTTCAATTGCTTGTAGCCGCTCGCTTCCATTTCGGCTCTCGCTTGGTTCGTCATATCGTTCATGTAAAAATCAAAGTTCATAGTCATTTTACAATATCTCCTCTCTCGTACTCTATAATTGTGATAGCCTCTTCAGTTTCGCTTGAACACGTACCTGACAGTAGTTAGACTATCCTCTTCAATCATAGCATATCCTTACAGAAATTAAGAAGAAAACAATCGATCAATTGCTCCAGTTACGGTTAAATGACCCTCGAGCAATTCTTCCTCCAGTGCCTTCACCTGCGTTTTTCGTCCTTGCTCTGAGAAAAATGAATCAATTAAGTGATCACGGATCATCGCATGGAACCAATCGCGTGTCTGATGTTGACGTCTTGTGTCCCAATGATTCTTATCTTTCATTTCTTTCTCAAATTCCAAAACCGTTTCCCATACCGCTTCCAAGCCGGTCTTTTCTATAGAAGAAACCGGTTGAACTCTGGACGTCCATTCAGGTGAAGCAGGTTGCAGCATATGCATAATTCGTGTATATTCACGCACCGTTTTCTTGACTAGCGGTTTATTAGCACCGTCATTCTTATGCACGACAATACCATCCGTCAGTTCCATGATGCCTTTTTTCATTCCTTGTAGTTCGTCACCAGCACCAGTCAGCACTAGCAATAAGAAATAATCGACCATTCCACGTACAATTGTTTCGCCTTGGCCAACCCCTACGGTTTCAATCAAAATGACGTCGTATCCCGCCGCTTCACAAAGCAACATCGTTTCGCGAGATTTCTTATGCACACCACCAAGTGTACCTGCTGACGGAGAAGGGCGGATAAAAGCATTCTTATGCCGCGCCAACTCCTCCATACGCGTCTTGTCTCCTAAAATACTTCCACCTGTTAGCGTTGAACTCGGGTCAATCGCGAGTACCGCGACTTTATGACCCATATCCGCTAGCATTAGACCGAACGCCTCGATGAACGTACTTTTTCCAGCCCCCGGAACACCTGTAATCCCAATTCGGATACAGTTGCCCGTTTTTGGCAGAAGGCTAGTCAACACTTCCTGACCGACCTTCTTATCGCTAGGCTTCGTACTTTCAAGCAACGTAATACCACGCGCTAAATACAAGCGAGAACCATTTTCTATTTCCTGTTGCAATACATCCAAGTTTTTATGAGATGGATCTTTTTTAACAAAGCGTTTACGTGAAGAGGCAACAAATCCATCATGTGTGGATTCTATTCCGCGCATCACATGCATGGCTGATTCATCTCGTCCGTTTTGTTTTTCTGTCAATCCGTCACTTCCTCATAGCCGAGCTGTCGGTAAATTTCCTCAATGACTTTTTGAGCCGCCACTGGAATGACTGTACCCGGGCCAAAAATTGCAGCTGCACCATTCTTGCGCAAGAAATCATAATCTTGCGCGGGAATCACACCGCCTACTACGACTAAAATATCTTCACGATTTATTTTCTTTAGTTCTTCACGCAATGTGGGCACCAATGTTTTATGACCTGCCGCCAGTGAACTTACCCCGATGACATGCACATCATTTTCCGCCGCCTGCAAAGCGGTCTCTTCAGGTGTCTGGAATAAAGGACCGATATCTACGTCAAAGCCCAAGTCAGCGAATGAAGATGCGATAACTTTCGCTCCACGGTCATGTCCGTCCTGACCCATCTTCGCGACCAAAATACGTGGACGACGCCCTTCATTTTCCAGGAACTCATCTGTCATATCTTTCACTTCTTGGATCTCTTCTTCATTTGAGAAGTTTGAGCTATATACACCACTCACTGAACGGATCACCGCCTTATGTCTACCGGATACTGATTCAATCGCATCTGAAATTTCACCGATTGTTGCGCGCGCTCTTGCGGCATCAACTGCTAATGCAAGCAAGTTCCCTTCACCACTCTTAGCCGCTTCCGTGATTGCCGTCAGCGTCGCCTGAACTTTATTTTCATCGCGCTTATCCTTCATATCGTTGATGCGGTCAATTTGCTTTTGACGTACCAACGTGTTGTCAATATCCAGAATATCTATCGCATCTTCGGTATCCAAACGATACTTATTAACACCGACAATCGTTTCCGCTTTCGAATCGATTTTCGCCTGGCGCTTCGCCGCAGCCTCTTCAATTTTCATTTTTGGTAAGCCTGTTTCAATCGCTTCTGCCATACCACCAAGTGACTCGATTTCACCAATTAATTCCCATGCTTTCTCCATTAACTCTTCTGTTAATTTTTCCACATAGTATGAACCGCCCCAAGGATCAATTACTTTCGTCATCATCGTCTCTTCTTGTAAGAACAATTGTGTATTCCGTGCAATACGAGCCGAGAAATCGGTCGGTAACGCGATCGCTTCATCCAATGCGTTGGTGTGCAGTGACTGCGTGTGACCCATGGATGATGCATTTGCTTCAACTAATGTGCGGGTTACGTTGTTAAATGGATCTTGCTCCGTCAAACTCCAGCCCGACGTTTGGGAGTGCGTCCGTAATGCGAGTGTCTTTGGGTTCTTCGGTTCAAACGACTGCATCATCTGCGCCCAGATTTTCCGTGCCGCTCTCATTTTCGCTACTTCCATATAATAATTCATACCGATCGCCCAGAAGAAGGACAACCGAGGTGCGAATGAATCGATATCGATACCCGCCTTCAAACCTGTACGAACATATTCCAAACCGTCAGCAAGAGTATACGCAAGCTCGATATCCGCAGTCGCCCCCGCTTCCTGCATATGGTAGCCCGAGATGGAAATCGAGTTGAATTTCGGCATATTTTCAGATGTGTACGAGAAAATATCCGCAATGATTCGCATCGACATTGCCGGTGGGAAGATATACGTGTTCCGCACCATATACTCTTTCAAAATATCATTCTGTATCGTCCCAGAAAGTTTCTCAGGTCGTACACCAGACTCTTCAGCCGCTACGATATAAAATGCCATGATCGGCAATACTGCACCATTCATTGTCATCGATACCGACATTTGATCGAGTGGAATACCCGCAAATAAAATCTTCATATCTTCAATAGAGTCGATGGCAACTCCCGCTTTCCCTACGTCACCTGTTACACGCGGATGATCCGAGTCGTAACCGCGGTGAGTCGCGAGGTCGAACGCTACCGAAAGCCCTTTTTGTCCCATCGCCAAGTTCCGTCGGTAAAATGCGTTACTTTCTTCTGCTGTAGAAAATCCAGCATACTGGCGAACTGTCCAAGGACGCGCTACGTACATCGTCGGATACGGTCCACGCGTGTTCGGTGCGATGCCTGGGAAGTCTTTCAAATGCTCCGTGTTTTCAATATCTTTTGCTGTATAGATGGGCGCTACATCGATTCCTTCATTCGTTAAAAAATTCTCTTTTGACGATGTTTGCTGTGAGAGTTCATTGAGTGATTGCTCTATATTCACTTTACGGAAATCAGGTTTACTCAACGGAACGGCCTCCTTTAGTTTGCATAATAATAGTATTCAGCTTTTCAATCTTATCCTGTCCAGCGAAAATGAAACCATTCAGTCCATTGGTAAGCCACTGATCTGCAGTTTCTGATGGATATTTACCCGCTGTATCGATTGGACATTTTCCTTTATAGGCAGCTAAGAAGTTTGTTACGACTTCCTCAGTATCCGCAACCGACGCACAAATCACTGCATAATCTGGCTGCTGTTCTTCGATCCAACTGAGCGCTTGATCGTTTGACTCGAAAGAAGGGCTCCATATCGCTTCAATACCGCCAACTGCCAAGAATCCACTGACGAAATCCGCACGAGGTTTATAGTCTTTCAATGCTCCAAAGTTAAGCAACACCGTTTTCGGCAACTCGTCTTGTTGTTTGCAACGAATATTTTCAAAAGGCTCCGACAAGCGTTTGGATACAGTCACGGTCGATTCATTCGCATAATTCACTTCTGTCAATTCCGCGTAGACATTCGTGCCGATCAACGTCTTTTTACCCGTTGCCATTTCTTTCTGACGTTGCGCATACAGTTTGCTTAATTCACCAGACTGCAAGAATGCTTGATAACCGCCATTCTCATCAATCTCCAAGAACTTCGCCCATGATTTACGAATTAATTCTGCCGTCAATGATTCGATGAAGTATGAACCGCCTGCGGGATCTAAAACTTGATCGATATGCGTTTCTTCCTTCAAAATCAATTGAATATTTCGTGCGTAACGATTCGAGCTTGGAGACGTTCCAGTCAACACATCATGCGGTAATACAGTCAGCCAATCCGCTCCGCCTAAAATAGCGGAGAATGCCGCATTGCCGCCACGTAGTAAGTTTACATACGGATCAAGTTTTGAGTAGGAACGCAGTGAAGTAATCCCTAGCAAAGGCACTTGCTTCACGTTTTCCACGCCATATGCTTCATTAAATAATTTCCATAATACGCGGAACGCACGGAACTTCGCGATTTCCATGAAAAAGTGTGTATCAGCAGCAAATCGTGCATAGAAGTCGTTTGTAAATTCTTCAAATGAAGTGGCTTCTTCCGCTAGTTCAGCTGCGATCGAAAGTGATAGCGCGAGTTCAGTTACCGCGTCCGCCCCTTCATGATGCGCTGTCCATAAATCGGCACCCTTTGTACGAACTCCTGGAAATCCTTCAAGTGCTAACGGAACCGCACTGATACAAATTCCTGTAACGTCTTTGCGTTTTGTTTCTTCTATATACGTAAAGGCTTGTAAAATCGGATCATCGCTTTGCACTTCTGTGAATAAAATTGGATAACGCGTAATCAGTTCAGCGACTTGCTTTATGTCCTCTTCCGCCCACACTAAAGGCTTCAGTCCGTTGTAAGCAATCGCTTCATTCCCCCGTGCCAAAGATTCTTTCATCTGCTCTACGAACTGTTCCCCATTTGTTGCACTAACAGGTTGTGCGACAGTCCAGCCGAATGCAGGCTTTGTGACACGTGAAATTTCCAATTGATCCAAATCCTCTTTGGTGTAAAGAGGTTTGAGTTCAATACCCTCAATTGTTTTTGTGTACAACGAGTCAAAAGACTTTCCTTTTAGAGATAAAACAGCCGCTTCTTTCCATTCAGTAAAGTTTGGGGCTGTAAATGTAAATGTTTTCATGTTATGTATAGGCATAATGGTGCTCCTTCCCCTTTTACTAACCATTAATAGTTCTAGTGTACCGTAGAGTACGTTATGAAGGAAGAGGAAAATCAGAAGTTTCCGTCTAGTTTTATTATAAGAATACGAATTTTTGACTTTTACACGTGAGTGTAGATTTTAGCTTAGTGAGCTGGTAAGGAAGGAAGGGGAATAAATAAACGATAGCTCAATCGTTTGCGCTCATTAATTCGTGTACGTGATCATACTTTCTCTGTAACCGCTCTTAACTTCCCACACGCGCTCATACCTCACACCTATCCGCTCTATACTCCACTGTTTGCGATCATAAAGTTTATCTAACCGCTCATTAAGCGAAATTCCCTCGCAAGGCAGTACAATTGGACTAACAGCAAGCATGCTAGCCAGAACTTCAATCCCAAACTATAAACCACTGCACGTACATATTGCCCATCAACATCAAAAAACAACCTCCAAACCCAAGTTTGGAGGTTGCCGAATCTTAATATAGCGAAGTCTTATCTTTAGCCATGCCTTCTAACAACTCTTTCACACGTGCGAGGAAACGTCCACAAACGAGTCCGTCGAGCACGCGGTGATCAAGAGACAAACAGAGGTTGACCATATCGCGTGCGGCCATCATGCCATTGTCCATAATTACTGGACGCTTGACGATTGACTCCACTTGCAAAATCGCAGCTTGCGGATAATTAATAATTCCCATCGACTGGACCGAACCAAATGAGCCAGTATTGTTCACCGTGAACGTACCGCCTTGCATCTCTGTCGATTTCAACTTACCATTGCGCACTTTTCCGGCCAACTCATGAATTTCTCGGCCAATGCCTTTAATCGTCTTTTCATCTGTTTTTTTGATGACAGGGACATATAACGCATCGTCTGTTGCTACCGCAATCGAGATGTTGATGTCTTTTTTCATAACAATCGTATCGCCTGCCCACATCGAGTTCATTTCTGGATATTCCTTCAAAGCTTGTGAAATGGCTTTAATAAAGAAGGCAAAATACGTCAAATTGAATCCTTCTTTTTCTTTGAATTCTTTTTTGACGCTATCACGCAATAGGACAAGTTCCGTTACGTCTACTTCTATCATCATCCAAGCGTGTGGCGCTTCGGTTACAGAACGCACCATGTTGTTCGCGATCGCTCGACGTACACTCGTTACCGGAATTTCGATATCACCGTTTTCGCGTTTCACATGTGGCGAGGCAACTTGTTCAGGTGCCGCCTGTTCCGAAGTTGCTACTTGTTGTTGCGTTTGTTCTTCAACCACCACGTCCTGTGATCCTTTTTGCAACTGCGCTCCGCCACTTTCAATGAATGCTTGAATGTCTTTTCGCGTAATACGTCCTTCGCGCCCCGTACCACTTACTTGAGACAAGTCAATGCCATGTTCTTGGGACATCTTCAACACAGCAGGAGAAAATCGGCCCGCTGCCTTCCCGCCCGTTGCAGGTCGCGTCTTTGCTTTTGGTGCATCGACTTGCTTGTCGACAGGCTTTTCAGCTGGTGTTTCTACCGTAGGTGCTGAAACGTGTACGGGTTCTTCCGCATCGCCTTCCATTTCAATCAAACAAACCGTTTCGCCCACTTCAATCGTATCGCCTTCTTTTGCGATGATTTCTTTGATAGTTCCAGAGAATGAAGACGGAATTTCCGCTGTGACTTTATCGGTTGTCACTTCCGCAAGTGAATCATATTTTGCTACCGTATCCCCGGGAGCGACGAGCCATTTTTCGATAGTTCCTTCGGTTACACTCTCACCCAGTTTCGGCATAGTAATTTTTTCAATGCCCATTTCCTTACGCCTCCTTAGTTAAAATTCCGCTAAATCCCTTGCTGCCTTTTCGATCTTTTCAGGATTCATCATAAAGAATTTTTCCATAGAAGGGGCATAAGGCATGGCAGGTACGTCGGGTCCTGCTAATCGTTTGATTGGCGCATCCAATTCAAATAAACAATTTTCTGCAATGATAGCAGAAACTTCACTCATGATGCTGCCTTCTAGGTTATCTTCTGTCACCAATAAAACTTTTCCTGTTTTCGAAGCAGCTTCAATGATCGCTTCTTTATCTAACGGATAGACCGTACGTAGATCCAAAACATGGACAGAAATATCATCTTCAGCTAATCGTTCCGCAGCTTGCAGTGCAAAATGTACACACAAACCATACGTGATAATCGTGATATCCTCCCCATCCCGCTTCACATCCGCTTTACCGATTGGCAACACGTAGTCATCGTCAGGAACTTCCCCTTTGATCAACCGATATGCGCGCTTGTGCTCAAAGAATAACACTGGATCTTCGTCACGCACTGCCGCTTTTAGCAAACCTTTTGCGTCGTAAGGAGTGGATGGGATGACAATTTTCAAGCCAGGAGTCGAAGCAAACATCGATTCAACGGACTGTGAATGATATAAAGCTCCGTGAACGCCACCACCAAAAGGAGCGCGAATGACGACAGGACAAGAAAAATCATTATTTGAACGGTAACGGATTTTCGCTGCTTCCGAGACGATTTGATTGACCGCTGGCATAATAAAATCGGCAAACTGCATTTCAGCAATCGGACGCATACCATACATCGCTGCACCAATCGCTACACCCGCAATTGCGGACTCGGCGAGAGGTGTGTCAAGCGAACGGTATTCACCGAACTGATCGTATAGACCCGTTGTTGCTTTAAACACGCCGCCTTTACGGCCGACATCTTCTCCAAGTACGAATACTTGGTCGTCGCGTTCCATTTCTTCTTTCATTGCCAGGTTGATAGCATCTATAAATGAACGAACGGCCATTATGCTTCGCCCTCCTTTTCTTCATAGACGTAGCGCAATGCATGTTCTGGCTTCGCGTATTCCGCCAGTTCCGCATACTCTGTCGCTTCATCGACCTGCAGTTTTACACGTTCTTCTATTTCATCGTACTTTTCATCCGTCAAGACTTTTACTTCTTTTAAATACTGAATAAATGACAATAACGGATCTTGTTTCCTTTCGTCTTCAAGCTCTTCTGCATCACGGTATTGGCGTTGATCATCATCTGAAGAGTGTGCAGTCAGTCGATAACATACCGCTTCAACTAATGTCGGACCTTCTCCGTTTCTAGCTCGGTCTGCCGCTTTTTTGACCACTTCATACACTGTCAGCGGATCTCTGCCGTCTACAGTGTAGCCTGGCATACCGTAACCGATTGCACGATCGGAGACATTCTCACATGCCAATTGTTTATCAAGAGGTACGGAGATTGCATATTTATTATTTTCCACCATAATCACTGTCGGTAATTTATGCACACCCGCAAAATTCATACCTTCATGGAAGTCTCCTTGATTGGATGAACCTTCGCCAAGAGTCACGAACGTGATAAAATCCTCTTTATTCATCTTTGCGGCTAATGCAACACCGACAGCATGTGGTAATTGTGTCGTAACAGGTGAAGAGCCTGTCAAAATACGATTCTTGCGTTGGCCAAAGTGACCTGGCATCTGCCGACCACCGGAGTTCGGGTCATCCGCTTTGGCGAAAGCCGATAACATCAACTCTTTCGGCGTCATACCAAAATGTAAGACCACGCCCATATCACGGTAGTACGGTGCGATCCAGTCCTTTTCGTTATTCAGAGCGAATGAAGCCCCTACCTGTGCCGCCTCCTGTCCTTGACAAGAGATGACGAACGGAATCTTCCCCGCCCGGTTTAGCAACCACATTCTTTCATCTAAACGACGTGCCATCAGCATCGTCTCGTACATTTTCAACACATCTTCATCTGTCAAACCCAATTCAATATGCCGATTACTCATTCCACTTCCTCCTTTACATGTGAATGGCTAGCCCTTCAACTGCTAATGCCGCTTCACTGAACGCTTCAGATAATGTCGGGTGAGGATGAATTGCCGAGGATATTTCCCAAGGAATTGCATTCATTACCATCGCCAAGCCCGCCTCAGAAATCAGA
This sequence comes from Sporosarcina sp. P34, assembly GCF_002743375.1. Lineage (GTDB taxonomy): Bacteria > Bacillota > Bacilli > Bacillales_A > Planococcaceae > Sporosarcina. Next base: position 643,168 of record NZ_PDZC01000001.1, on the reverse strand, counting down.
TCCGTTACGTGCGAACCCATCATATGGACACCGATAATATCATCCGTTTGCTGATCCACAATGACTTTCACGAAGCCATCTGCATGACCGTTAACTAAAGCTTTACCGTTTGCCTTGAATGGGAATTTGCCGATCTTCACGTTAAACCCTCGATCTTTTGCTTGTTGCTCCGTCACACCAACTGCCGCAGTTTCCGGGTAAGAGTAAACACAACGTGGTACTAGATCGTAATCAATCGGATCTAGCTGTTTTCCTGCTATATGTTCGATTGCATGCAATCCTTCATGTTCCGCCACATGCGCCAATTGAAGTCCGCCAATCACATCACCGATTGCATAAATATGCTGGTCTTTTGTTTGATACTGTTGATTCGTTTGAATGGCGCCTTTTTCGACTTGAATATCCGTGTTTTGTAAACCGATATCATCGATAACTGGTGCGCGTCCAACAGACACCAACATCTTCTCGCTCGTGATGGATTGTTCATCATCACCTAGTCTATAAGAAATCGTGACCTCACTGTCATTCTTTTGTAACGACTCTGTCAACACTTCCGCACCTAATATAAACTTCACACCGCGCTTTTCGAGCGCTTTGTGCATAGCCAAAGCCACTTCATGATCTTCAGTTGCCAATATTTGCTCCACACGATCCAAAACTGTCACCTCTACGCCGAAATCTACTAGCATTGAAGCCCACTCAATGCCGATCACACCGCCGCCAATGATCGTAATCGAAGATGGAAGCGCATTCATTAATAAAGCTCCGTCGGAAGTCAGTACAGACTGTTCATCTACTTCGATCCCAGGTAATGATCTAGGCTTTGACCCAGTAGCAATCACAAGATTTTTTAGAATCAATATTTCATTCTCGTTCCCATTATCCATTTCCACGGAAATAGTTCCAGGCATTGGAGAGAAAATGGAAGCTCCTAGTATTCTACCCGTCCCACGATAGACGTCAATTTTACCTTTTTTCATCAAACTTTCAATGCCTGCATGCAATTGATCCACGATTTTACCTTTACGTTTTTGTACTTGTGAGAAATCCAATGAGACGTCACCTGTATTCACACCGAATTCATTCGCTTCTTGACGTGTTACGCGGTAAACTTCTGCACTTTTTAGCATCGCTTTGCTCGGGATACACCCACTATGCAAACACGTACCGCCAAGTTTGGATTTCTCTACAATTGCTGTCGTTAAACCTAATTGAGCCGCGCGAATGGCTGCTACATATCCACCAGTTCCGCCACCCAATATTACTACATCATATTCTTTACTCAACGTAAAGGACTCCCTTCGCTTACAGTATTGAAATAAATTTAGACAGACGAGTGTAGCGGTGGACAGCTTCCCCTGCCTACCGCTATGACTCATCTACTAGATTATTTATTTGATATAATACTTTTTTCGTTGCGCAAGAATGTACTTCTCAATGCGCCAACTCTTGCAATGCGCTCTTCTGCCAAACGGTCTGCAGCCTGGTAGGATGGAATGCCATCACGTTTAGAGATAGCGAAAATCTTTAGGATTGTATCGTAAATACCTTCGACTCGCTTTAGTGCACGTTCTTTATTGTAACCGATCAATTCGTCCGCCACATTGATGACGCCACCCGAGTTGATCACGTAATCTGGAGCATAGACGATACCCAGTTCATGCAAGCGATCGCCATGTTCCGGATCTTTCAATTGGTTATTAGCAGAACCCGCAACAACTTTTACTTTCAATTGTGGAATTGTTTCATCGTTAATCACCGCACCAAGAGCACATGGAGCAAAGATGTCCGCTTCTTGTGAATAAATTGCATCCGTCGCAACAGCCGTTGCCCCGAACGCTTCCACTGCACGCTGGACTGCCGCTTCATTGATATCTGTAACAATCAATTTTGCGCCTTCTTCATGCAAGAATTCGCAAAGTGTGTAAGCAACATTTCCAACACCTTGAACCGCAATGGTTTTACCTGCCAATGAATCATCGCCGAATGCTTCTTTCGCAGCGGCTTTCATTCCTTTATAGATACCGAGCGCAGTAACGGGGGAAGGGTTTCCTGACGTACCTTCTCCTGAAGAGATACCCGTAACAAAGTTTGTTTCTAAATGGATTAAGTCCATATCGTATTCAGTAGTTCCCACGTCTTCCGCTGTAATATAGCGTCCGTTTAGCCCCTCTATGTAACGACCCAATGCACGGAATAGCTCATCGTTCTTATCCGTTTTCGGATCTCCTATTATAACTGTCTTTCCGCCACCCAGATTCAGTCCTGCCGCAGCGTTTTTGTACGTCATTCCTTTAGCCAATCTCAAAGCATCTTCAATTGCATGTTCTTCGCTAGCATACGTCCACATGCGGGCGCCACCAAGTGCCGGTCCAAGTGTCGTATCATGAATTGCGATAACCGCTTTTAATCCCGATGTCTTGTCATAACAAAGCACCAGTTGCTCATAGTCGTGATCTTCCATGTACGTAAACAATTCCATAAGTATCCCTCCAGGCTAGTAAAAAATTATAAAGTTTCGTGCGTCTAGTTCTGATTCTAAATTTCCCACGGCAAAAATGCAAATTCGACACATGTTGGATAGTATTTCCGCTGCAGGTTTTGTAAACAATCTACCTATATCGTACATGATGGCAGAGTCCTTGACAATCCATGACCACACGGTAAAATTAAATGGGTAAGGGGTTGAAGGATATGGCACGTCTTGCTGCGTTTATTGTACTGTTGATTCCAGGGATTGCAGCGGCTCTAGGAATAAAATTAATGCGTGATTCATTGTTCGGGCATCTTTTTTCGCCATTCCCATTTATTTGGATGCAATTTATAGGCGGTTTCATACTATTTGCCGCAGGTCTTGGTTTCTTTGCAGGCTTCTTGTTACGCCGAGACCGCAGATCTGGACGAGTAGCTGACAGATTTAAAAAAGACTTGAAATAAAAGGATCAAGGTACACTACCTTGATCCTTTTATTTTTTTGCGCACACGCTTCGGATAATCCGTAATCCAACCCGTCACTTCGGGGGTATCAGATAAAAAGGATTCTGCACCCGTTACGCCGTACATTCGTAATATCTTTCCACTTTCAAGCAGCTGACTCTTAAACGGATCTTTCCACAATCGCTTGTGGAAATGAAAGGCATCGACTTCATATAAATCTAGATGTTGCCAATCAACCGATTTTTTTGTAAGCAATAAAGCGGTTTCCATGTCAGAGTCTAGCTCCTTCACTATACGCATCGTCTCATAATCAAATGAAGAGAGATGTACGTTAGGTAACGATTCCACATAATGCAAAATTTGCTCGAGTGCAACCACTTGCCCGTATACCGTTTCCTTTATTTCGACATTCAACGTCAAATTATGTTCAGAACAGAAAGAAACTACATCAAATAAGATCGGTATGGGGTGACCGAACAATCGTCTGTAACTGCCCTTACCTATTTTAATGTGCTGCAGTTCCTGTGATGTCAATTGATCAATGCGCTGATCAATTCCAGCGAGACGTACTAATTCATTGTCGTGAATCACTACTAATTGACCGTCGCTCGTTTGCTGCACATCCAATTCGATTCCATCTGCACCTTTTTGTACAGCCCCTAAAAAAGCGCGCATCGTATTTTCAAAATAATGTCCAGATGCGCCGCGGTGAGCAAATATTTTACTATCAGACATTTAATGCTCCTTCGCTCGTTAGTTCGAAAACACCTTTCGTCACGCGACTCAACATACTCGTTTTATCGCCTATTACAATATGGACGCCAGGATGTGCTTCACGCGTAATTTCAATCTTAGGCTTGCTAGCCACTTGCACAAGTTGCAATTTATTTTTGATTGTCTGATCAAGTGATACAATGTCTTGCCGTTTAACCTGCAATGTTTTTTCTAGCATATTTAACTGTCCATCCGGGAAATTCGCTTTGACGCTCGTCATCTTATCCAGCGTCTGCTCAATTTTCTTCAGCTCCGCATGCTCCGCTTTGAGTTTTTCCGCCAATCGCTGAATTTCTTCCAGCTCCATTTCTTTATTGACACCTTTGACGATCAGTTTTGTTAAACGTTCTTGGCTATTGCCAGCCGTTGCACATTCAATAGAAAACATCGCTTCTGCAACGCCACCGATCACCCGACCTTTATGTGTATCAATACAAATATGATCCCCGTATAATTCAGATCCAAGTGAATAGAGGCCAATATTGACTCGTTCCCCGTAAATTTTGCAGTTGTTCGCATGTTTTACAAAAACATTTTTCTTCGCCTTAATAACGGTTTCTCCTCCACCAAACACGCCGCCTTTAATATAGACATCGCCTTCTTCAGAGTAAATTTCCTTAGCGTTTGTTATACCTTCTTTTCCTTCGATAGAAATATCCCCAGTAGCATTGACCGAGAAGCCCGCCAAAACCGTTCCCATTACACGCACTGAACCATCAAACGTAATCGATCCCGTTTTCGTCCCCACGTCGTCCTGAATAATCAATTGCTTACCGACACTAATTGCGCCGTTCAGTTCTTCGAGTGCTCCGCCATGCAAAGCGCGTAAGACGATTTTGCCATCTTCTTCAAACTCCCCGACGGATTTTCGATCATAGACCAGTTTTATGTCCTCGCCTTTTTTAGCTGCTATCGGTTCACCAAAGACGTTATAGCCTTCAAATCCTTCTTTAGCAGGCGTCTTTTCACCCAACCATTCATCTTTCACAATGGGCGTCACGAAATTCAACTCATAATGATCGACAGAGCCATCATCGCGAAGAATAGGTTTTCGATCTGGCATCGCAATATACTCGACCTGTGCATTTTCACCTTTAATAGGCTCTTTACCTACCGCAATAATTAGTGGATTACTCGGAAGATACGCCAGGCTCAATAGACTTTCTTTATCATAGCGTACATCTCTTTGATCGAGTAGTTCTTCCGCTTGCTTCAGGAACTGCTCTTTATTTGCAAGAAATTCTTCATTCGTTGCATGAATATACAATTCTACTTTCATTTTACTAGGCGATATATACACTTCGCAAGGAGCGGAATACGCCCCAATTTCATGCTGGCCTTCCGTTTGAAGTGCTTTCATCAGCTCTTTGAATGAATTCAGTTTCAATCTAGGAATTTTAGAAGCCAGTGCGTCAAATGACTTAAGCGGATATCCAGCTTTCTTCGTATTCATGATTACTTTATTATTTTCTTCCAGAAGTTCAAAATATTCATTTTCCACTAACAACGAAATCCCTCCCTCTTTATTTATTAGTATAGAAGAAGCAACACACTACAGGTAGCCTTTTTGCGAGTACCCCACGTAAATAAGCATTTTCTCACAGCATCATTCGATTTTTTTACCCTCGAAATAAAATATGGACTTTATACCCACGACACGATGGTTGCAGAGTTCATGCATACACCACTTCTTGAATTATAATAGTTTGGAATTAAAACCTATTTTAGTACAGGTGCAGAATAGTGAGGCATTGAGCGGTTAAACAAACTATATGGGCGCTTTGAGCCGAGTATAGAGCGGATGCGAACGAAGTGTGAGCGCTTACAGGAGGTGAAGAGCGGTTGCAGAGACAGTATGAGCACTTGCCCGGATTAATGAGCCTAAACGATTTCGCGCTAAATTATGTACCTTCCCATCTAAAACTACATAACCACAATGTATCCTACCCATGTACAAACGAAAACCAACTAATATATCCGATTAGTTGGTTTGCATACACTCTCTATCCTTCTATTACTTCAATCAGCTTACCATATGCTCCAAACGGATCTTATCCGCAATCATCGCAATAAATTCGCTATTCGTTGGTTTACTTTTCAAATGATGTACTGTATAGCCGAACGTCTTCGAAATCAAATCGTAATTTCCACGGTTCCATGCCACTTCAATTGCATGGCGAATTGCTCGTTCCACACGGGATGGAGTCGTATTATACTTTTTCGCAATGTCTGGGTAGAGAATCTTCGTGACCGATCCGAGCAACTCCACATCACTATAAACCATCTGAATTCCCTCGCGTAAAAACGCATAACCTTTAATATGAGCAGGTACACCGATTTCTTTGATCATCGACGTAATCGCCGTATCGAGTACCTTCTGAGTTACAACACCTGTCGGTTGTACGGAGGATTCCTGCACGACAAATGAAGGCGTCGTATTTTTTGACTTCCCAGCAGCTTTAAAGATTTGCCCGATTAAGCGGTCAAATTCAAATGGCTTCAACATGAAGTACGAAGCACCAAGGTTTGCGGCTTGCGACATAACGTTTTCCTGTCCGAAAGCCGTCAACATCATGATTTGCATATCTCCCATTTTATTCGTTTCATTCAGTGTCTCTAATACACCAATCCCATCGAGATGCGGCATAATAATATCCAACAATAAAATATCGGGACGCTCTTCTTCCAACAATGTCAAGCATACTTGCCCATTATTCGCTGTCCAAATCACTTCTATTTCCTCGTGCTTCTCAAAATATGACATCATCGTTTTCACAAGTTCTTTATTATCGTCAGCAATTGCTACTTTTATATTTTCCATTACCCATTCCCCCTGATTTAAGATCGGACATCATTTCTTTCTCCCGCTGTTTCTCTCCTATTATCGTAAGTCATCTATTTGACGATTTCTACATTTACTTAATTTTTCACTCAAAATGATACTTCTGAACGATGCTTTCTACCTATTTCGACTTTATTCCCTTTTCTTTGTATCGAACACCTATACGAAAAAGCAGCCTGTGCATTTTTTAGGCACAGGCTGCTTTTTCACTTCTCATTCTTTCTCATCGTCTTTAGGAAAAGCGCGGCCCCTTTTTCCGGCTCGTCCACGAACATATGCGTAATTGCACCGACAAACTTACCGTTCTGGATTACAGGACTACCACTCATACCTTGCAGGATTCCGCCCGTCTTACTCAGCAGTTTCTGGTCAGTCAATAGGATATGGAATTGTTCTTCTTCTATCTTCGTAATTTGGATGGAGAATTTTTCTACAGTAGAACCTTCCACTGTGGTGTAAATTTCTGCGGGACCGATCATCAATTCAAACGGTTGCATAATTTCGAGCGGTTCAGACAACACTTTATTTTGAGCATTTTTCCAATGACCAAAAATTCCATACACACTATTGATTTGAATATTTCCGAGTAACTTATTCTGATCAATAATCGAGGAGATTTTATACCCTGGAATCCCTGGAGAACTTTTCTTGATTTGACTGATTTCAGATAAATAAATCGCGCCTTTTTCAAAAGACGGAGCAGACTGCAACGTACTATCAATAATCTGGTGCCCCAGCGCACCATACGTGCCGCTTTCCGGGTCGACGTATGTCAACGTCCCTGTACCTTCCGTTCGATCCTTCAGAAAAGGCGTGACACGCTTAATGAGCGACTTATCTGCTTCAATGGTTTCATTCTTCCCATTACGCACAATGTCGAGTACCATCGTAGCGCTATCTTTTTGTAACGCCCGTTCGAAATGAACGAGTTGCTTCGTATCCGTACCGTTCAACTGGCGAATGATATCCCCTTTTTTTAACCATTCCTGCTGACTCACCTTGACGTCACTCGTTACGTAAATACCACTTAAATCCATTTGAATACCAATGGAATCACCCATCGGAATGAGCGTCTCTTCATTTGCTAATGAAATTCCAGGCACTAGGCAGAGCATCAGGACGAGTGCTAAAAGCGTTTTGAAAGATTTATTCCATCCCATGTTTCACCTCCTCAACGAAAGATACCTTTGGTATGTCCTTTCGAAGAGAAAGTATGAAAGGGTAAAATAAACAGTGCCATTCTCCATGGAAAACGTTGTGAATACATACTTTATTTGCGGAATTCCTTTTTACGTTGATCCGCTAAAACTAAAAGTTCTTCAGCATGCTGAAGCGTCAATGTCGTAATTTCCGCGCCCGACAGCATGCGGGATAATTCTTCCGTACGTTCTGTTTTCATGACGTCATGAATCGCTGTAGTGGTACGACCATCATGCACTTCTTTTTTGATGAGATAATGATGATCTGCCATCGCAGCCACTTGCGGTAAATGCGAAATACATAACACTTGTGAATGGCTGGATATCATGGAAATTTTTTCCGCGATGGATTGTGCTACGCGTCCACTGACTCCGGTATCCACTTCATCGAAAATAATCGATGTAACACCTTGATGTTGAGAAAAGATCGTTTTCAACGCCAACATCATTCGGGATAATTCGCCACCAGACGCCACTCGTACCAAAGGTTTGAGCGGTTCTCCTAAGTTTGTGGAAATCATAAATACGACTTCATCAAATCCATTGGCATCGAATTGATAAGGTTGTTTTTGGTGAATCTGCACTTTAAATGTAGCCTTTTCCATATACAACTGCTTCAACTGCTCTTCAATTCCTTTTTCAAGAGACAGTGCCGCTTTTTTTCGAATGATTGATAATTCCTTCGCTTCTATTTCAAGATCTTTTACGTATTGTGCTAATAATTCTTGGTTTTGATGCAATCTTTCGTCACGATTGACCAATTGATCGAGTGCATCCGCAATTTTATCGCGATAAATCAAAATATCTTCAAGTGATTTCCCATACTTTCGTTTCAATGTCAAAAATAACGCTAATCGATCTTCGACAACTTCTAATCGATCTGGCTGGAATTCCATACCATCGATCATTCGTTTTAAATCATGCGAAACATCTTGTAGTGCGTAAAATGAAGAATTTACTGTTTCGGACAGTGTTTTAAGATCTTCATCAATGGAAGCTGCCTCTTCTAAATCACTCATCGAATTGCCAACCCAATCGAGTCCATGCGACTCTAGAGACAATGCTTCATATGAAGTATTTAAGCGGTCAAATAGCCGGTTAAAATGTTGGAGCTTTACAAGTTCAGACTCCAATGCTTCTTCTTCACCGATCAGTAAATTCGCTGCATCAATTTCTTCTAATTGGAATTTGTATAAATCGATTTTCTGCGCGATTTGTTGTTCATCTTGTGTTTTCGCCGCAATGAGTTGCTGAAGTTTTTTATATTTCTCATATAATTCGGTATATGTAGACAGGGAACGTTCAATCGGAGCCCCAATAAAGAAATCTAGCAAATGAATATGACGCTTTTCATTCATTAATTCTTGGTTTTCATGTTGTCCATGGATGTCGATCAGCAATGCCCCAATCTCACGCAATATAGCAATTGTCACGAGTTTACCATTAACGCGACAAACAGATTTCCCGCTGGCACTTATATCCCGGCGTAAAATCACGATACCTTCTTCCGTATCAATACCAAATTCAGTCAATTTCTCTGTTACATTTTCAATATTTTTATCGATGGTGAAAAGTCCTTGAAGCTCAGCTTTTTTTGCACCGTGGCGAATGAATTCCTGTGAACCCCGGCCGCCTGCGAGCAGCTGAACAGCATCAATGATAATGGACTTCCCAGCACCCGTTTCGCCAGTCAGCACCGTTAGTCCATCGTCAAATGCGATTTCAAGTTGTTCAATAATAGCAAAGTTTTTAATCGAAAGTTCGCTTAACAAAGAAACCTCACCTCACTTATAGCATTGCTAATAATTTATCTTTGACGTATTCTGTTTGAGATTCTTCACGACAAATGATCAAACACGTATCGTCACCGCAAATGGTTCCAAGCATTTCATCCCAGTCCAAGTTGTCGACAAGCGATCCAACCGCTTGCGCATTACCGGGAAGCGTTTTCAACATGATAAAATGACTGGCACTGTCGATGCCAACGAACGCATCCTCAAGCATACGCTTTAATTTTTCTTCCGTATTATAGCGATGGATAGGAGGGAGACTGTATTTATAGTTACCTGAAGGTGAAGGTACTTTAATCAAATGCAATTCTTTAATATCACGCGAAACCGTCGCTTGCGTGACATCGGCCCCAGCGGCTTTTAAGCTCTCGACTAGCTGATCTTGTGTTTCTATTTCATTGTTCGTAATAATCTCTCTAATACGTAGATGTCGTTGTCCTTTATTCAAATGAATTCACTCCGATTCTGTTGAGTCCATAAACAAAATTATACTAATCATCTAAAAAACGCGCAACTCATTGCGCGTTATGTTAAATCATTATGTGCCTGTTTGACCAATTGATTGAAATCTTCTGTAGTAAAATCAGGCTTTGCTCCGTCTTCAGCTACTAAATAATACAAGAACTCAATATTGCCTTCTCCACCCGTAACAGGCGAATACGTAGCACCTTTAACGGAAAACCCTTCCGCCGCTGCCATCAATGCGATTTTCTCCAATACTTCTAGATGTATTGCTGGATCACGGACAATCCCTTTTTTACCGACTTTCTTTTTGCCAGCTTCAAATTGAGGCTTCACTAACGCCACCACTTGTCCGCCCGGCACAATGATATTTTTAAGTGCTGGTAAAATCAAGGATAACGAAATGAATGAAACATCGATTGTCGCGACTTCCGGTAATCCTTCCGTAAATAAATCAACCGTCGCATGACGGAAATTCTGCCGCTCCATCACTGTCACTTGTTCATGCTGCCGAATTTTCCAGGCAAGTTGATTATACCCAACATCCAGTGCATAACAATGTTTGGCACCGTTTTGCAGTGCACAATCCGTGAAGCCACCTGTGGAAGCTCCAATATCTATGACAATCTTTTCTTTCACAGAAATAGGAAAAGACATTAACGCCTTTTCCAGTTTCAAGCCACCACGACTTACATATTTAATCGCGGGTCCTTTTACAGTCAATGGAGCATCCACTGCAATTTTTTCTCCCACTTTTTCAATTCTTGTAGTATCAGAGTAAACAAGCCCGGCCATGATAGATCGTTTTGCTTGTTCGCGGGATTCAGTCAATCCACGCTCTACTAGCAATAAATCCACTCTCTCTTTTTTCACGGATGTACTCATACTTTCGCTCTTTCCGCTGCTTGTTGAATAGCCGCTGCTGTCACTTCCGCTATGTGATCAGGTGTCATATGGACTTCGGCAAGTAATTTATCGACACTACCGTGTTCAATGAATTCATCCGGAATACCGATTCTCTCAAAGATGGTGCCTGTATGACCCACTTGCTCTGCATACTCCAACACCCCACTGCCGAATCCTCCAGCAAGAACAGCTTCTTCGATTGTAATGATGGGTTTACCTTTAGCAAATAGTTCATCCAGTAAATTCGTATCCATCGGTTTAATGAAACGCGCATTCACAATCGCGACATTTTTGCCTTGTAATTTCAATTGTTCAGCAGCCGAGAATGCCATGGGGATTGTTGTACCGAACGTCAAAATCGTTGCATCTTCACCTTCTTGCAACACTTCCCAAGTGCCGATTGGAATCGTATGCAGTTCTTCATCCATCGGAACACCATATCCATTGCCACGTGGGAAACGAAGTGCAATCGGACCTTCATCGTAATCGATAGCTGTCTTCACCATGTGTTGGCCTTCATTTTCATCTTTCGGCATCATAATGACTAAGTTTGGCAAATGACGTAAGAATGCGATATCAAATACACCATGATGTGTTTCTCCATCAGCCCCAACCAGTCCTGAACGATCAATACCGACGAAGACATTGAGCTTCTGGCGCGTAATATCATGCAACATTTGATCGTATGCACGTTGCAGGAATGTTGAATAAATCGCGAGGAACGGTTTCATTCCAGTCGCTGCAAGTCCCGCAGCCATAGTCGTCGCATGTTGTTCCGCAATCCCTACATCGAAGAAACGATCCGGGAACTCTGCTGCGAAAGATTCAAGTTTCGATCCTACAGGCATAGCCGGAGTGATCGCGACAATACGTCGATCAGCTCTCGCAAGCTTGCGAACCGTTTCAGAAACCAACCCACTCCAAGCAGGGCCATTAACGGGGGATTTTACAAAATCTCCAGTTTCAATCTTATAGGGTCCCGTACCGTGCCATGTACCGATTTTATCTAACTCGGCTGGACTATAGCCTTTACCTTTTTTCGTAATCACATGAAGTAATACCGGTCCTTCCATTTTCTTTGCATATTGAAGTGAACGCTCCAATTCTGCAAAATCATGGCCGTCAATCGGTCCCAAATACGTGAATCCGAGCTCCTCAAAGAAAATTCCGCTCACTACTAAATACTTCAAACTATCTTTCACACGTTCCGCAGCCGTTGCGACTCTACCGCCTACTGCTGGGATTTTACGCAAAAGGAATTCCAGTTCGTCTTTTACGTTATTATACTTGCCAGCTGTGCGTAATTTTCCAAGAATCGAGTGCAATGCGCCAACATTTGGTGCAATAGACATTTCATTATCATTTAGAATGACCGTGATATTCGTCTTCTCGTGTCCAATATGGTTCAATGCTTCAAGTGCCATACCGCCCGTTAAAGCGCCATCACCAATGATCGGGATGACAAAACTTTTTTCTTTCTTAATATCTCGTGCCACAGCCATTCCCATAGCTGCTGACAAAGATGTTGAACTATGGCCGGTTTCCCATACATCATGTATGCTCTCCGCCATCTTCGGGAATCCGCTCAATCCTTTATATTTTCTAAGCGTGTCAAACTCGCCAGCACGACCTGTAAGAATTTTATGGACATATGACTGATGTCCTACATCCCATATAAACTTATCGGTTGGGCTGTCGAAAATTTTATGCAATGCAATCGTTAATTCGACAACCCCCAAATTCGGTCCGATATGCCCGCCAGTAACCGATAAATTTTCAATTAGAAAATGACGAATATCTGCCGCCAATGATTCTAACTGGTTTTTATCGAGCTCTTTTATAAAAGATGGATTGGTAATCTTTGTTAGATCCATCATGATCACACACCTTCATCAAGTAAGTAGGTCTTTCTATTTGCTCATTCGCACTATTTCCTGTTCATTCGACCAAGTAGTTGCTGTTTGTTTTCTACATTATAACAGTAACAACGTGCGACACAAATATAACGGTTCCAAATTACATTTTTCGCTCAATAATGTAATCTGCCAACAATTGCAACATAGACTCCCCTAAGCCAATGGACTGCAACGCATGTAACGCTTCTTCATGACGTGCTTTTAATTGTTCGCGAGCCCCATCTAACCCTAGCAATGAAGGATATGTGGACTTTTCGCTTGACGTATCACTGTTAGCTGGTTTGCCGAGCTGCTCGGTAGTTGCTGTCACGTCTAAAATATCATCTTGAATTTGGAAAGCCAATCCAATGTTGTGAGCGAATCGGCGAAGTTGCTCGCGCTGTTCATCAGTAGCCTGTGCTAGCACAGCACCCGCTTCAATACAGTATGAGAGTAATGCGCCTGTTTTATGAATATGTACTTCTTCCAATTCTGCTAAAGGCAATGATTGCTGTTCGCCTTTCATATCGAGGACTTGTCCTTTCACCATTCCTTGTGCGCCCGAAGCATTCGCCAGTAATCCGACGAGCTCAATTGCTGCTGCGGGTGGTGTTTCCTGAAGATCTGCAAGCGCTTGGAATGCCATTGCTTGCATCGCATCACCCGAGAGCGTCGCTATATCCTCACCGTACACTTTATGATTCGTAGGTTTTCCTCTTCTAAAATCATCATCATCCATGCATGGTAAATCATCGTGGATCAATGAATATGTATGTATCAATTCGACAGAAGACGCCACTTTTACTGCATCCACTGAATCTTTTTTCATATCAAATAAAACAGCCATAACCAATAACGGCCGAATCCGTTTGCCACCTGCGTCTACTGAATACATCATCGATTCGTGCAACACGTTAGGAATATCGGACTTCGCCAGTTGGTTCGTCAATTCACGTTCAATTTTAGGAATCATTTCATCGACAAATGCTTGTAATTTCTTATTCATTCGGCTCACCTGCTGTTGGGTCAAATGAGGATTCATTACCCTCTTGATCTATCATGCGAATCAATTGTTGTTCTGCATTTTGCAATTTCTTCTGGCAATAAGCTGAGAGCTCCATCCCTTGTTTATACAACGTAATCGTGTCATCCAAAGGTGCTTCACCATCCTCCAACTTCTGTACAATTTCTTCTAACTGGTGCATTGCTTGCTCGAATTGCATATTTTTCTCTTCTGCCATCCTTACTCGACCTCCTTTGGAATGATTTCTTCCACTATAGTGGAAATAGATCCGTCCGCTAATTGAAGCGTCACTCGATCTCCGTTTGCTACATCGTGAATCGATTTTATCACTTCCTGATTTTTATAACCGATTGAAAAACCTCTCTCCATTACTTGTAACGGGTTCAAGGCTTGCATCATGCGCATCAATGCTACGAAGTGTTGCTGGCGCTGTTTAATGGTGTGTTCTGCAGCTCGGTTCAAACGCATTTCCAGCTGTTTCGTCTGTTGTTGTTCTAGTTGGATGCGTCGAATCGGTGTGTAGTACTGAAAACCTGCATATAAACGATCAAAGTTCATCTGTTTTCCCTGAACGATTGCTTCACTGCCGCGTTGCAAGCGTTCTTCCAAGTTGTCGAGCTTCTCAATGAATGGTCGATATAATCGTTCCGGATATTGGAGCGGATAAGACGCTTGTGCCGTTTCTAATCGCTTATTCAACTGGTTTAGTAAGGTCTGGACTGCCAGATAAATCGAACGTTGCTGATTTTTCAAGTATTGGAATAATTGAAGCTGATCCGGCACGGCCATTTCAGCTGCCGCAGTCGGCGTCGGTGCACGTAAATCCGACACAAAATCTGCAATCGTCGTATCGGTTTCATGTCCGACCGCACTAATGATCGGAATCCGACTGGAGAAAATAGCACGTGCTACGTCTTCTTCATTGAATGCCCACAGATCTTCGATGGAGCCCCCACCACGGCCAACAATCAATACATCGACATTCGCCATGCGATTCGCTTGTTCAATCGCTTTCACTATGGATGGAACGGCTGTGCGGCCTTGCACGAGAGCTGGGAACAGATACATCTCCGCCATTGGAAATCGTCGGTTGATCGTCGAGTACATGTCACGCAGCGCAGCACCTGATTCAGCTGTAATGAGGCCAATTCGTTGTGGTACTTGTGGAATAGGTTGCTTAAATCTTTCTTCAAACAAGCCTTCTTGCTGAAGCTTCTTTTTCAACTGTTCAAAAGCTAGATACAGCGCTCCAATACCGTCTGGCTCCATTGTGTGTACATAGAGCTGGTACGATCCCGCTGTTTCAAATACGGTCACATCACCTGTGATCAGAACGTTCATTCCGTTTTCAGGCTTAAATTGAAGTGTGTTCGAACGGGAACGGAACATAGCTGCTTGAATTCTTGTTTTATCGTCTTTTAATGTGAAATAAATATGTCCGGACGGATGAAGCTTAACGTTCGACAATTCACCTTTTACATAGACGTTACGTAAATGTGGATCAGCATCGAATTTACGTTTGACATATTTCGTTAGCGCTTGAACGGTTAAAAAAGTTTGATTGGACATGTTTCCATCACCTGCCCTTTTATGTATAGAGAGGCGCCCCAAAAGAGCGTCTCTCGTTCAAAATTACTTATTTTCTGTACGTACCTTTAATCTTTTTTCCGCACTTTCGACGGTATTTTTCAATAACATCGTAATCGTCATGGGACCTACTCCGCCTGGTACAGGTGTGATAGCACTTGCCTGTTTTTCAGCTGATTCATAATCCACATCTCCACATAGCTTACCGTTTTCATCACGGTTCATACCGACATCAATTACCACTGCGCCTTCTTTGATGTAATCCCCTGTAATGAATTTAGCTATACCAATTGCGACGATTAAAATATCCGCTTGTTGCGTGAATTTCTTCAAATCTTCCGTACGGGAGTGACAATACGTCACTGTTGCATCTTTTTGCAAGAGAAGTTGCCCCATCGGCTTTCCTACAATATTACTTCTACCGATAATTACGGCGTGCTTGCCTGCTATATCTACGTTGGAACGCTCAAGCAATTGCATAATACCATAAGGTGTACATGGCAAAAATGTTTCTTGACCGATCAACATTTTCCCGACATTCATCGGATGGAAGCCATCGACATCTTTTTCGGGGCTAATCGCGCGGATCACTTTGTTTTCATCAATATGTTTCGGTAACGGCAATTGCACCAAAATACCATCAATCGTCTCATCCTGGTTGAGTTTCTCTACTTCATGTAGAAGATCTTCTTCCGACACAGTTTCAGGCAATTTAGTCAGCACGGATTTCATACCGGCTTCCTTGCTCGATTTCTCTTTGTTTTTTACGTACGTCTCAGATGCTGAATTTTCTCCCACTAAAATAACAGCGAGTCCAGGTTGCACTCCTTGTGTGATTAAAGAAGCGACTTCTTCTTTTAATTCATTCCGAATTTCCTGCCCTATCGCTTTACCATCAATCTTTTTACTAGACATGATTTTCCCACCAAACTTTTTTTATTTGTAATGAAAGTTTATCGAGCTCAAACTTGCTACTAGTAGAGACGTTTGCGGTTATTGGAATTTAGAAAGTACCCCATTAACAAAACGACCTGACTTTTCGTCACCAAATGTCTTACATAGCTCAATCGCTTCGTTCATAATGACCCGATTCGGAACTTCTTCGTTATGAAGGAGTTCATAGACAGCCAATCGTAAAACGGTTCTTTCAATCTTTGGCAATCTGTCGATGGTCCAATTTTCCAATTTATTTGTGATTTCACTATCGATTTCTGTCAAGTGTTGCGCTGTGCCTCGAACTAGTTGTTCATAAAATGAATCCAGTGGTGCTTCCACAATATAACCGATCGCTTCGTCCACGTTCATCTCACTATTGTCTAGCTGAAACAGTGTTTGAACTGCTTTTTCACGTGCTTCTCTTCGTTTCATAATTGTTATCTCCTCTACCGCTCATCTTCAAAACCTAATGATAGCACAAAATGCAGGAAAAGAACTAGTGGAATCAAGCGATTTTATGTCACCCGTTAACATTTCCGGTCAATAAGTTCATAAATATTTGAGCCCGCAATAATTGGTAAAGAGGAAAGCACCGTGATCAACGAGTCGGACGGACACTTTCTTATAGAACTTTACATCGCTAGTCAACTTTTTATTGTCAGTTGAAGTGTTATTTGTAAATAACAAGTAAGGATAATGTGAGTTTCGCTCATTAATTCGTCTACGCGCTCATAGTCCTTGCATATCCGCTCTACGCTCTGCGACACCCGCTCTATCCAAGACCGCATCCGCTCATACCTAGACGTCAAGCGCTCTATCGCCATTTGTATCCGCTCATTGCCCATCATATCAAAATTCGTCTCATCCTATATCTCGAAACAAAAAACCGAAGACAACCCCTACTGTCTTGAGTAGGGGTGTCTTCGGTGAACCGCTCATTCAATTAGACGCACTCAGTCTTCGAAATGAATGCCTGTTATGTGGACATTCACTTCATGTGTTTGAAGAGAAGTCATATTCAAAATCGCTTGGCGAATTTCGTTTTGAATCTTCGTCGCAATCGTAGGAATGGAATGGCCATACTCAATAATGCAATACACATCGATTTTTAATCCTTCGTCTACCCATTCGGTTTTCACACCTTTTCCGTACATCACTTTCCCCAACTTCTCCGCAACACCTGACGCGAAATTCCCTTGGGTAGCAATCACTCCGCTTACTTCTGACGTGGCGATACCAATGATGACTTCGAGTACTTCTGGTGCGAGTTGGACTCGTCCAAGTGCGGCATCTCCAGATGGTGTCATTCCGACAAACGATGCATTTGTTTTATCAGCCATTACACTTCTCCTCCAATTATTTCATGACGTCATACTTTTCTAAGAACTTTGTATCAAAATCACCAGACTGGAATATTTCGTCATCCATTAAGTTCGTGTGGAATGGAATCGTTGTATGAACGCCTTCGACCACGAACTCGTCTAGTGCACGTTTCATCCGAGCGACCGCTTGCTCACGCGTATCCGCATGAACAATCAGCTTTGCGACCATTGAGTCGTAAAACGGTGGAATCGTATAGCCTGGGTACACTGCTGAGTCAACACGTACACCTAAGCCACCAGGAGGTAAGTACATGGTAACTTTACCAGGTGAAGGCATGAAGTTCTTTTCAGGATTTTCTGCGTTGATCCGACATTCAATAGACCAACCATTGAATTGAATATCTTCTTGTTTAAATGCTAATTCTTCGCCTGAAGCTACTTTTAGCTGTTGCTGAATCAAGTCGATTCCTGTGATCATTTCTGTTACAGGGTGTTCCACTTGAATTCGTGTATTCATCTCCATGAAATAGAACTTTTGATTGATATGATCAAAAATAAATTCTACAGTACCTGCACCGCGATAGTTACACGCTTGAGCTGCTTTAACAGCCGCTTCACCCATCTCCGCGCGTAGTTCAGGAGTCAATGCAGGAGACGGAGCTTCCTCGACTAGTTTTTGCATACGGCGTTGAATAGAACAATCACGCTCACCTAAGTGAACCGTGTTACCGTATTTGTCCGCTAGCACTTGAACTTCTACGTGACGGAATACTTCGATATATTTCTCAATATACACACCTGGGTTACCGAATGCCGCAGCCGCTTCTTTTTGTGTAATTTTCACGCCATTTACTAGCTCATCTTCATCACGTGCTACACGAATTCCTTTACCGCCCCCACCAGCAGTTGCTTTGATGATCACGGGGAATCCAAGTTCTTTTGCAATTTCGAGTGCATGATCTGCGTCATCCACAATGCCATCAGAACCAGGAACGATTGGAACTCCTGCAGATGCCATTGTATTACGCGCCACATCTTTTGTACCCATTTTAGAAATTGCTGCCGCTGTGGGTCCGATGAATTCGATATTTACTTCTTCACAAAGTTCTGCGAAGCTCGCGTTCTCCGCAAGGAAACCATAACCAGGATGGATCCCGTCACAGTCAGTTGCTTTTGCAGCACTGATAACGTTTGAGAAGTTCAAATAACTGTCTGTAGATAGACGTGGTCCGATGCAAACTGCTTCGTCTGCTAGTTGCACATGTAGCGCCTCTGCATCTGCTTCAGAATAGACCGCTACTGTTTTAATACCCATTTCCTTACATGCACGAATGATCCGTACAGCAATTTCTCCACGGTTTGCAATTAATACTTTTTTCATTAGTTACTCCCCCTTAGTTTTCTCTAACAAGGAATAAAGGCTGTCCGTATTCCACAAGTTGACCGTCTTGCACTAAGATTTCAACGATTTCACCCTGTACTTCTGATTCAATTTCGTTGAATAATTTCATTGCTTCTACGATACAAACGATGGATTCAGCTGTTACTTTATCACCAATTTTAACGTATGCTTCTGCGTCTGGTGATGAAGCTTGGTAGTATGTTCCAACCATAGGGGAAGTGATTTTGTGTAGTGTTTCGTCAGTTGCCACTTCAGCCGCTGGAGCTGCCGGTGCTTCTGGTGCTGGTGCTGGAGCTACCGCTACCTCTACAGTTTCCACTGGTGCTTGAACTGGAGCTGGTGCAACTTGTGGTGTTTGTGGCGTTTCTGTAACCGTTGTCACGGCTTGTCCACCATTCTTCTCTAATTTAATCTTCCCTCCATCTGATTCTAATGAAAACTTCTGGATAGATGATTGATCGATAAGCTTAATAATTTCTCGGATTTCTTGAATTTTCAACATATCTCATTCTCCTAACTAAATTTTCTTGCTATCGTATACTATGATAGTCGTTTTACAGGAAATATGGAATAGCAAAGGCACAAATTATCCTATTATTCTTGAAAAATACCGGTTAGTTGCAAATCTTGTGACAATTTATTCGATAAATCGATGATGTGTTATCTAGTAATTTTATTGAGTTTACCTATAAGCGTATCATTCCAATTATCTGTTTCCCCTATTTCAAAAGCTTAATTTTCACTATGTAAAAAAGGAAGCCCCATGGACTTCCTCCTGTCGTTATTCTTTTGTTTGCGCAAAATCCACTTTGACGGTTTGCGCGCCATCCCAACTCGACATGACATACTGTGTAATCTCATCCGCCATTTTCGGTGAGTGGCTTTCATTCGATAACACTGTCACATTCACCCGATCACCATCTCCACGGACAAACACTTCTGGGTACCCAAGTGCTGCGATTTGCATTTCCATCAACGCTTCTGTCGAACTTACTTTTCGTAACGCCGCAATCTCATTAAAAATTTCATTTTTCTGTTCGGCCGTAAAGTCAGAAGACGTCATCTTCTCTGTCAACTGTTGCACTGTCTCGCTGCGTTCGTTACGGACTTCCATACGCATATCCTGGAAAATATACGATTCAGCAAAGACCGGTTTCACTTCCTCCGACTTGCCTTCCTTTTCGAGTAAATTCGTTGCGTCCTTTGTTTCTTTCGTGAAGATCGCGATCCCATCAAACGGCATCGGCGCTTCCTTCTTCACGTAGTAGATTGAAATCACTGCGACTAGACTGAGTAAAGTTAAAAACCAAACTGTTCGTTTATTGGCTTTCATGTTGATTCCCCCTTTTCTTCATTTCCACGATGACGATACGATGTTCAGGCAATTGTAGGACGTTGGCTAAGAGTTGTGAAAGTCCGTTTCGTACAGCCGGATCGTCTGCCCCTTCCGCTACAACGAGCAACCCTTGCAAAGGTGATTGAGTTTTCCCATTGGATGAAGCGGAAAAATAATTGGCTAACGGGCTCTCTTCTTCTTTTTCATCGTAATGAAAATAAACTTTCACTTTCCCTAGCCCTTCCATTTGTTCAAGTGTTTCTTCAAGTGTTGACAGCATGCGCTTCTCTTCTTTTTTCTGTTTCTCCCCTCCTACATTCGCCGTACTGGTGATGTATAAAACGCTACACACCATAACCATCAAACCGATCATGATCAATCGGGGTTTCCCTGTGGGCTTTTCCAAGTTCCATCACCAACTCAACGTGAATTAACTAAAATGCATTCTACATTTGCATAATATGTAGCGTCACAGTAACTTATGACTTGCGAATTGTAGAATATATTGCAAAATCCAAATACCGATGGCCACTTTACACAATGGAATAAACAGTCTTTCCATTTCACGGCTCGCCAGTAACTGAATAAGAAGCGCAATGACTACCAAGTTGGCGAGTCCTATTAAAAATACTTCCATACATCCGCCTCATTTCCCGAACGTCATCAGTTTAATGAACGTCACAATGAAAATCGTTGTGTAGATGAAAGCGAATGTCAGCAAAAATGAAATGGCGCATAAAACAAACAACGTACGACCGATATCATCTAGTAAACCGCACACTTCCTTTTGCGAAAATGGTTCGATGATTGCCGCTGTCCATCTAAACATAAAGGCAATACATAGAATTCTAACTGCTGGCAATAGCGCAATCGTCCAGATCGATACGAGCAGCCAAATACTCATATAAGCCGTGGCACCGGAAGAATAACGTCCGATGGATCCGAGCGTATCCGTCAACAATGAACCGATGACAGGAATGTTATTCTTGATCAGCTCTTTCAACGGCTCATTCATAGCGCCATTCATCGTCCAAGACAGCGCACCACCCGCTGTAATAAAAATGGAATACGCTGCCACCATGGCGGAAACAAATGCAAGCAATGACGTACGCAATAAATCCGCCATTCGCGTGAAGGCAATTTCCGGTACCAATCGCGTGAAAATATCGAACAACAGCGCCGTTAATAACACCGGCAACAGGAACTTGTCTGCAAAAACGACAGCCCCTTGCGCAAATAACAACATAGCGGGTTGGAAATTCAAAACGCCAAACGTTGCACCAGAAGCCAAAATCATCGCAGCAATTAATGGATACATCCCAAGGAATAATGAAGCAATCGTATGCGTAATAACTTGGATCTGTTCAAAACTTTCCTTGGCTGGCTCAATCAGCAATACTAAAATGAGGATGAGCAACAGAAACCTCGTCCACTTTTGAAACGCCGGGAGAAAGAAATCGACAAGAGAAGCAATGAGCAACATGATGAGCAACAAGAAAAATGGTCCGATGATACCCGCGATACTTTCCTGCAGAATATTCAACATAGTGGTCTCGTCCATTCATTATTGTTAGGATTCGTTCACCAGGGAATGAACGCGTGAATTGTCTCGATCAATTGCGTGATATATGGCAGCCACAATGTCATAATGACTACTTTCATGCTGGTCTGAAACAACTGCCCGAATGCCCCGTACCCCTCATCTTTCATCTGAAGCGACAGAACTTCCGCCACATAATACAGACCTGCACTCACCACTAGTAGCGTCGCATAAGGCGACGGTAACTTTTCCGTCAACGCTAACAATGTCGATCCAAAAGGTACCAGGACCGTGAATAATACATACACGGTAACCAGTAAGAATAGCGTGGTATAAAGAATGGGATGCAAGGCAGGCGCGGCAAACGAAAGCAGAAGCAGCAAGAGATACACGACAAATAATTGAAAGAGAATCGCCATTTACATCGCCATGGATAGCCAGCTAAAGAATTCTGTGATCTCCGTAAAGAATATTCTAAGGAACATCAGCAACTCGATCGAGATATACAGATACGCTAAGAAAAATAGGAAAAATGAGAACTCTTTCTTGCCCGTTTGCTCGAAGAACACGTGAAGTACCCCAATCACCAACCCAACGCCGGCGATGCGCAATAAGTCATTCAGTTCCATCCCGCTACGCCTCCTCCATAGTCCACTCTATGAGGTAGGCTTCTTAGATATGCAAAAGTATAAATGTATAAGGGACATTTGCGGATTGAAAAGATCAGGTGGAGTTTTTGTCGGGGTAGTGATTTGCAGTTCAAAGATATGCTCGTAAAAGCCGTTCTTCGTGACGGCTCTCGCTCTAGACGGACGCTTTCCCAGGGACCCGCGGTGAGCCATCGGGAGCCGCCTGCCCCTCCAATCTCTAATTTTTAAGTGGGAGTCACTTATTGTTTCTCATTGAAGGTGAGGTGGTATTCGAACGCATTTCCACGACAAAAAAGATGCCCCATCACTGGGACATCTTGAATAAGTATTTACTTATGCGCGGGAAACGTATTCCGCTTCTTCTGTGTTGATGACCAACATATCACCTTGGTTAACGAAGAATGGTACTTGTACGACAAGGCCTGTTTCCATCTTAGCTGGCTTCGAACCGCCACTCGCTGTGTCGCCTTTGATTCCAGGCTCTGTTTCAGCTACTTCAAGCGTAACGGTTATTGGTAATTCAACGCCAAGCACTTCTTCTTTATACGTGATGACGTGAACTTCCATATTCTCTTTCAAGAACTTCAGTTCATATTCAAGTTGTTTTTCAGATAGTTCGATCTGCTCGTAAGATTCGTTATCCATGAATACGTGCATATCACCGTCAGCATATAAATACTGCATTTTACGGTTATCGATCTGTGCTTTTTCTACTTTTTCTCCCGCACGGAATGTCTTTTCGTTTACATTCCCCGAGCGAAGATTACGTAGCTTCGAACGAACAAACGCTGCACCTTTACCTGGCTTTACGTGTTGGAAGTCCATTACGCGCCAAATGTCACCATCAACTTCAATTGTTAATCCTGTACGAAATTCGTTTACTGAAATCATTCGTATTCCTCCATTTTTAACCGATTATAAAATAAGCAGTTCTTTAGTAGACTTTGTCAAACGTTCATTACCTGTTTCTGTAATTAGTATATCATCTTCAATCCGCACGCCACCTACACCAGGAAGATAGATTCCTGGTTCAACGGTAACCGCCATATTCGGTACAAGCACCGTATTAGAACGGAATGATAAGGCTGGAGCTTCGTGAACTTCCATGCCGATCCCATGACCGGTTGAATGACCAAATGCCTCTCCATACCCTTTGGACTTGATATAGTCGCGTGTAATTGCGTCGGCTTCGATACCTGTCATGCCGGGCTTAATTTGTTCCACACCCAGTTCTTGGGCACGTAACGTGACTTCATAGATTTCACGAAGTTTAGCAGAAGGCTCACCGATCGCAACGGTTCTCGTAATATCCGAGATATACCCATTATAGAGGGCACCGTAATCCATTGTAACTAAATCACCTGTCTCAATCACTTTATCAGATGCTACCCCATGTGGTAAAGCCCCTCTTTCACCAGAAGCAACAATTATGTCAAACGAGGAGGAAGTCGCACCTTGTTTGCGCATGAAAAACTCCAATTCATTGGCGATTTCTAGCTCCGTTTTACCGGCTTGGATGACCGAACAAATATAAACGAATGCCGCGTCCGCGATGGCTGCCGCTTGCTTCAACACTTCGATTTCTTCCGGTGTCTTAATTAAACGTAATTGCTCTATTAAACCTGCGACAGGCACTAGTTTTGCCTTTATATTTTCGTCATACACCTCAAACTGACTGTAGCTGAGATCCTCTTTTTCGAAGCCTAGTGTATCAATCTTCATTTCTTTTACTTGATTCGCAACTTCTTGGATCATCGCGCCCGTATGCTGGACAATGCGATAGCCTGTTAGTTGGTCATTGGCTTGCTCGATATAACGGAAGTCTGTAATGAATACTGCATCATCTTGTGAAACAATTGCAGTCCCGGCAGATCCCGTGAAGTTTGTCATATAGCGACGGTTATACGGATTTGTGATGACTAATGCATCAAGTTGCTGTTCTTTTAGTAAGTTCCTTAATTGCTCTATTTTCAAGACGGTCTCTCCTCTCGTTTTAACAAAAACGCTTGGAAGGCAAGATCGTAGCCCGCTGTTCCAAAACCGCACAATTGCCCTGCTGCAACAGGCGCAATAACAGACGTGTGTCGGAACTCTTCACGAGTATGTATATTTGAGATATGGACTTCAATTACCGGCACGGAAATAGAGGCGATTGCGTCACGAAGCGCAATGCTATAGTGTGTAAATGCGCCCGGATTGAAGATGATGCCATCAATTTCTCGATCCCCGGCATCGTGAATCTTATTGATGAGCTCACCTTCTATATTGGACTGAAAACACGCGAGCTTGACGTCTGATTCATCCGCTAGACGCTGAATGCGGCTTTCAATATCTGCAAGTGTCTCCGCCCCGTAGATATCCGGTTCTCTTTTGCCCAATCGGTTCAAGTTTGGACCATTTAAGAGTAACAGTTCCATTAAATCCCCTCCCACTCATTTTTCTTTCCTATTTTAGCACAATGAGGGAGCAGGACATACTAATACTGTTCTAGCCTATGGTTTTTTTCATGTAGACAGATGTTCCGATGACGAAACGGAAGATCATCGCAAACAAACAAGCAAATGGTATCGATATTTTTTTAATGAATTGCGTCATGGTCAAATCCGCTTTGACGTGGATCATCCATTCAATGAAGAAAATCATAATAATTGTGACGATCAATGAAGATACAGTGGGTGGAATTTTAATCGTCAGACGTGCAATAAAGTACAGGATAAAAAATAGCAAGAAGCAGATGACCCCCAATATCACCCACTTCAACCATCCAGGAAAAGTCGTAAGCATATGAAGTTTTTTTGTCCAGCCTATTGGTGACCATTTTATAAATTTGAAAACTTTTAGGAATTTCAGTGAAATGATAGATAGTACCGCAGCCACAATAGCTGTCCATACATGTGTTGATGTAATTTTCATGACAATACCTCCCATTGCAGTGTCGGGCAATTTACAACTTTTTAAACCTCACAATGGTGCAATTTCACTTTTTTTAGTACAATGGGAATATCGTTTCTTACGACAGAAAGTGTGGGTATGTTATGAGCCAACAGAAAACTCCTCCAGCATACGGAGGTCAAGCACTTATAGAAGGTGTAATGTTCGGTGGAAAGAAGGATACGGTGACAGCCATTCGCCGTAAAGATGATACGATCGAGTACTACCATGTACCGAGAGAATCACATCCTATACGCACCAAATTAAAAAAAATTCCTTTAATTCGCGGTATTGTCGCGCTGATCGAATCGGCTGGTAATGGTTCTAAGCATTTGACTTTTGCGAGTGACCGCTACGATGTGATGCCTGGCGAAGAAGAGGAACAGGCAAAAGAAGAAGAGACGTCGAAACTAGTTATGATGCTTGGAGTGGCGGCAGTCGGCGTGTTGTCGTTTATTTTTGGTAAGTTCGTCTTTACACTTGTACCCGTTTTCTTAGCGGAGTTATTTCAATCCGTGGCACCTAGCAAAACGGCACAAATTATGATCGAAAGCTTCTTTAAACTATTCTTGTTACTGACGTATATTGGGTTGATTTCTATGACACCGCTAATCAAGCGGGTTTTCCAATATCACGGGGCAGAGCATAAAGTCATCAATAACTACGAAAATAATATGGAAATGACAGTAGAAAACGTACAATCGCAATCCCGATTGCATTATCGATGCGGTAGCAGTTTCATTTTGTTCACGGTTATCGTTGGAATGTTTATCTACTTCTTAGTTCCAACCGATCCACTTTGGTTGCGCGTCCTCAATCGGATTTTATTAATTCCAGTAGTGCTCGGCATATCATTTGAAGTATTACAGTTGACGAATGCGGTGCGCAACGTACCAGTACTTCGTTATCTAGGATACCCTGGACTTTGGTTGCAATTATTAACCACAAAAGAGCCAGACGACAAGCAAGTAGAAGTTGCCATTGCTTCTTTCGAAAAATTATTGGAAGTGGAAGAACATGGAGTAGGTGTGTTGAATCCCCAAATTGCAGCAGAAACCGAAGAAGAGAATGAGCCAAAACCTCTTCTTTCATGAGATCAAACAAAGAGCCTCAACTGTATTTTCTACACGTTTGAGGCTCTTATTTTTCCACAAAAATTTGCACGCACGTAAAAAGGGCCCTTAGCACATTCGCTAAAGGCCCTTTCTTTCTATTATTCACTCACGATAACTGGGACTTGTTTCGATTGAATGACTTTCAGTATGTAAAACATACCGATCGCACCTGAAACTGCAATTCCTGTACCTACAGATACAGCGTAGTCTAGATGTAGACCTTCAGGAGCATACATCCAGTACGTCACGACGACAGCAGTCATGAACAGTGCTGGAATTCCTGCAATCCAATGCGCTCGCTTTTCTCTGATTAAATAAGAGGTTGCGGTCCAAAGCATGATGGCTGCTACCAGTTGATTCGTGCCGCCAACATACCGCCACAAGAATGAATAGTCGATTGTGGATAGATAGAACATCGGTACACCCAATAGTAATGTACTAGCCAAGACCACCCACTTTTTATTGGGATTCAACCACTTGGATGTCGCTTCCGTGAAAATCATACGCGCTGAACGAAGAGCTGTATCACCCGTTGTAATCGGCAAGATAATCACACCTAAAATAGCCAACATTCCACCGAACGAACCTAGTAATGTGCTCGAAATTTCGTTTACTGCACCTGCCGGACCACCTGCAGCCAAGGCCCCTTGCAATCCTGCCGTACCTCCAAAGAATGTCATACCTGCCGCAGCCCACACCATTGCGATGATACCTTCCGCAATCATTGCACCATAAAACACTTTCCGGCCTTCCGACTCCTTTTTCATCGTTCTAGAAACAATTGGACTTTGCGTACAGTGAAAACCAGAGATCGCTCCACAAGAAATCGTTACCATCAGCAATGGCCAAATTGGCAACTCTCCAGGATGTAAGTTCTGCAAAGTTAAATTCGGGATTTTTTCGGGACCAAATAATAACGCGCCACCGATTCCAACTGCCATCACGATCAACACTACTCCAAACACCGGGTATAAACGACCTATAATTTTATTGATCGGCAAAATAGCCGCCAACACGAAGTAACCAAATATAATTAGTAGTGACACGATAAATGACAGCGGTGTAATGGATGAAATCAGTTGCGCTGGCCCCGCAGTGAAGGCAGCCGCCACAAGAACCATTAACACAATTGAAATCACATTGATGAAACGTCTGGCGAAATCACCCAAATACTCTCCTACAATTTTAGGGAATTGTGCACCGCCATGTTTTAGAGATAACATGCCGGAAAAGTAATCATGGACAGCTCCTGCAAAAATACTACCAAATACAATCCAAAGGAATGCGACGGGTCCATATAACGCGCCTGCAATTGCCCCGAATATTGGGCCTAAGCCTGCGATGTTCAGTAATTGGATCAACCAGCCCTTCCACCAACTCATTGGCACGTAATCCATCCCATCAGCCTGTGTATAGGCAGGCGTTTTCCTAGCATCATCAATCACAAATACCTTTTCGACTACTTTCGAATACGTTAGGTAACCAATGATTAATAAGACGATGGATGATAAAAATGTCAGCATGAAACCCCTTCTCTCTCGTCTTTTTATGTATTTGTCTGATAGATATTTAGAATATCAAACAATTTTCAACTTATTATATAATAGTTTGAAAATTATATCAACATAGATTTTTGAAATAACTTAACCTTTATTTTGAATATGATATTTACTTCCAAGAGAAGGCTGTTAACCCTTGCCTATGAACGCACAAAACCCCGAATGCATAAGAGCATTCGGGGTTTTGTCTACTATTGAATTATAAACCACACTTCAACTGTGCTTGGCAATTGGTACACGTGTTACATCCACCAATTTCTTCTACTGTACCTTGTCGGCAAACCGGGCATGTGTCGCCCACTTCTGAACCGATTGTGACGTTTGTAGAACGTAATGCCTGAATCGTATTAACGAGCACGACTTTCGGCTGATCGGTCACTTCGACTACTTCTTCTGTATCCGGAATATTATCTTCCGCTTTTAGAGTTAGTACTTGTGCGTCACGGCTACCGTCGACGTATACTGTGCCGCCCTTCGCCCCGCCTTTATACAATCTCTCGTACACACTCTCGACTTGTTCCACTGTATAGCCGCGTGGTGCGTTAACAGTTTTAGAGATCGAGCTGTCGATCCAGCGCTGAATAATACATTGCACATCCGCATGCGCTTCTGGTGCTAATTCCATTGAAGAAATAAACCAGTCTGGCAAGTTATTCGGATCTGCCTCAGGATTAGCCTGTAAATACTCTTCTACAATCGCTGCTTTTACTTCGATAAATTTCCCTAAGCGTCCGCTGCGGTAATATGTGAATGAGAAATAAGGTTCTAACCCAGTTGAAACTCCTACCATTGTTCCAGTACTCACTTTTGTTACTCCCCTTATTCAGGAGGGCGGGGTTATCAGTACCCGCTCCATATGTCGCCATATGGGTCAGACTATATCATCAACCGATTATAATTTTTGTTTAAACTTGCTAGGATGATTTTCACCAGAATGACTGAGCAATTTAAACATTTTTTCTCCAAAGCAATTCACTTCTTTCAAAGAGATTGTGATGGATAATTCGGTTGTCCGGCGTGTAGTCGTTGAGGGGTCAGCCATGACTTCCCTGCGGATTGTCTGCACCTTTTGATTTTTACCTTAAGCGTAATGGCAAGTTACAGGTACAAAAGGATTCTCAGAGTTTCCCGCATATAGCCAGATGTTCACGATGCAATTACTTGCATCGGGGGCAATTCATTTACCCGTTGGAGCAACAGTTAGGAGATGTGAATTACGAATTCCATGTTCCACAATCGCTTCGCGGATATCTTCCGGCATGCGCTTCATAAAGCCAGAATTAATGAAAGCATGACGTAATGCTTTCGTTTCTTCATCCGTTTGACCAATTAGGAACGGGAAACTTCCTTTTTCTTTCGCCAATTCAATCGATTCGCGGTAAGCAGTTGTCGCAATTGCTTCAAATACTTCATCCACTAATTGATTTCCTTCAGGCGAGCCGTATTCTTTTTCACAGTAGATGTGAAGATCAGCAAGCCCCATCACACCAAGACCTACACGGCGTTCACCAAGAGCTTGTACTTTATTTTCTTCAAGGAAGTACGGTGTAGCATCGATGACGTTATCTTGCATACGCACACCAGTCCGTACCGTCTCTTTCAACTTTTCAAAGTTAACCGTCTTCGTATTTTTGTCTGCCATCTCAGCAAGATTGACAGCAGCTAAATTACAGACAGAATATGGTGCAAGTGGTTGTTCCAGTTGTTATCCTAAAGGCTTTTTATCCTCTAGTTCTTACAGTTGTCTTCCTGTAAGTTCAGCATACATTTTCACTGCATATTTTCTTCATAAACCTTAGTAATTCTTTTCTTCCTTTATCTTCACCAAAAACAGCCTTTGAGATGACCCTCATATCTTTAACTCCAAATCGAGAATAAATCTCGTCGGTTAAGGGTTTAATAGTCGAATTTATTTTATTGAAAGGCGTTAATAGAACAATTTCACTATTCTCTTTGGTCCATTGAATTATATAGTGCTTAATATTACGATGCACAGTAGTTCTTCTTTCAACATATGCATCAGTTGCTATGCGAATAGCTGATTGACCTGAGCATTGTTGACAACAATAAATTTGCTTAGAAGTAACCATAACAATAAATTCACCGAAACATAGGGCACAATATCTTTTTTCGCGTTCAGTTTTAATTTTCCCTTTTTGAGATAAACCAGATTTACGTAATCCTTCAATCATCTTTTTCTTAGCAGGAGTATCTCCATTCCAAAGCATCTTGGTATGTTTTCCTATCCTCTTTTTTGTTTCCTCAGTATGTTTTAATCCATAATGAGCATTCAAAATACCCGAAGCGGCTTTATGGATGGAAGTGTTATCTGAGTTAATCCATTGTTCGATGACTGAATTTAAAGATATCGGCATATCCTCATAAATCTTCAGTAACTCTTTATAAGAAAATAATTCTGTTTTTACTTGATATTGAACCTCAATATAATTCAATTTTTCCTTTGCCAATTCAATCTCTTTTTTATTTCGAGATTTAATTTCGACTATTTTCTCTAGTTTTCCATTTTTATCATAAAAGAAAAAATCTGGTTTATAAATCTTTCCATTCACTTCAAAAACCTGAGTTTCGAAGCTCCAAGAGATATTAAATTGATCAAGATAGACAGCATAGGCATACTCATAAGAGCTTCTTAAATAAAAACCTTTATAAAAACCTGCATATCCTCTGTTCAACTTTAATATCACCCTTTTTGAAAAATAATTACACAGTGTTGCGGTCTCGTGCCTGGATTATAGTCTGATCAATATCAATCAGGATCACCAGGTATGCGTTGCCCCTGACTAAAATTTTACTTCTAGCCTTCGGTTCGGATTGGCATCTCAGCTTTCCCGCTTCATCCCGCAATTTTTAACGTGAGGCGAACTTCACCACACGGATTCGTCGCTACAACTTGCTGTCCGTACGCTTTCGCATTCGTGTCGTCATTTGCATTATCAATGAAGAAAATGCCTGGTTCCGCTGAATACGTGGCACAGATATTAATTAAATCCCATAGTGCGCGGGCTTTGATCGTACGGTACACACGAACTTCGTGACCTAGACGTTCCCATTCGCGTACATCGCCAACTTCATGCCATTGTTCATTATAATACTTCATCTGTTCAGGAGAATAATTTTCGACTGCCGGGAAACGTAAGTCGTAATCTGCGTCTTCTTCTACCGCTTTCATGAAGTCATCCGTTAATGTTACAGAAATATTCGCTCCCGTCAGGAATTCTGGATTATGAACAGTGTACGTTCCGCCATCCTGAAGCTTCAGCTCAGCGTCACGGATAATCGCTGCGTTAAAACCGCCTTGACCCGGGATTTGTTTATAGTTCGTGATGCCTTGATACATCGCTTCTTCTTGTGCTGTCAAAGGTTTGAAATTCAGTTTCTCATCTGCCAGCTTCTTGATCATTTCGTCTTCTGTGTTTTCGATCAAATAACGCAAAATTCGCGGATTTTGCATTTTGGAGATGATAAATTCATAAATGTCCGGGTGCCAGTTTGATAACATGATCATTTGAGCCATTATGTTACGTTGATGCGCTATATCAACTCTCTATGTCACCATAGAGTTCAGACCATATCTTACACCTTATAGTGGTGTCCTCGCACTTCGAGTTCGCTTGAACCCTACTCTACTCGCTTCTGCTGTTCGCATGCTTTCGATGGTCGTTGAACCTTCCTCATAACATTCGTCTTAGAGGCTTGGCTGCTGATTGTCTTTCACCACTTGTTGTTTTCAAGCATTCACGCCCACTGTTTCCAGTCACGTTGTAGCCAACAAGTCATAAGAGTTTCCAGCAATTCACGAGGTTTTTTTTATAGACGAGGCACTTCTCTTTACCACGTCTTGATCCGCCTTGCTCAACCAAATGAGTCAACTTCGCAATATCATCCAGCCATGAAACCGATCCAGATGACTTACCGTTGACACCGCGCGCCAATGTGTTGCGTGGACGCAATGTTGAACCGTTCGTTCCTACACCGCCACCACGACTCATAATCTCCATCACTTGTTTGCGGTGATCGGAAATTCCTTCACGGGAATCGGGTACAAATGGCATCACATAACAGTTAAAGAACGTGACATCCGTATCTGATCCTGCACCATACAGCACGCGACCAGCTGGAATGAAGTTCAATGCCTTCAACTGATCATAGAACATGTTATACGACTGCGTTCTTCTCTCTTCCGTCTTTTCGACAGATGCAAGCCCAGTCGCATTACGTTTTGCAATCTGCTCGTAGAACACTTCCAGCGGCTTCTCAATCACGTCAAGAGGACGTGTAATGATTCCTTTTTGTTGCTCATCCAGATCATCGATCGATGAACGATATTCTGGCTCGATCCAGATCTCCGCTTTTCCGTTCGCTTTATCAAGTTTTGTAATATAACCTAACCCACGAGCGGGGAACTTTGGATCTTCTCTCACCGTAAGAACGACAAAATCGCCTTCTTTTAATGACTTCTTTTCCATATCTTTAAATGAATACCGATCGATCATTACTAGACGTGATACTCCGCTGTGAGTCAGCTTCATATCCTCGGTAACTGGGTGAACTTGAGGAAAATTCGCAATATCCTCATTCAGCTGTTGCTTATCGAGCACTGGTTCGCCTTGTTTTGACATCGTAACCATATAACATCCTCCTCATAACGCTCCAAACACTATATATAGTGTTTAGCTTATTAAATAATCTACTACATATTGAATAGTATATCAATCGCCATGTATTTTTCAAAAACATAAAATCGTTGATATTACGACATTTCGACAAAAAAATAAAACCAAAGTACCAATTTCATTTTTTGAAATTCCAGTCATCATTGGCATATTTCTCTTTTTCAATTTGATGGACCAAAGCAAGCTGTTCCGGTGTTAATTCAAGTGGTTCCAAGGAAATGTCGAGCGACGCTTCAAATCCCTTAGAAAAGGCCTGTTTACATTCCTCTATTGAAATCTCCCGGTCCGTCAATCGGTCAATCGCAATAGCGCGATCTGGCAACGTTCTACGTACGCGTTCCTTCAAAGCGGGCGATGAATAGGTAAAAATAGATGTCAATTTATCGACGTCTAAGCTCATCAAAATTGCCCCATGTTGCAAAATCACGCCTTTTTGACGTGTTTGGGCACTGCCGGCAACCTTTTTACCTTCGACGACGAGTTCATACCAGCTTGGTGCATCAAAACAAACACCGCTCTTTGGACTACGTAATTGCGCTGTAATCTCTTGATCTGGAATCGAGAATTCTGCCTGAAGCCCTAGATTACGAAATCCTTGCAACAATCCGCCAGAAATCACACGGTATGCTTCTGTCACCGTTTCCGGCATATTCGGGTATTTTTCACTAACAATCACACTGTATGTAAGCTCATGTTCATGCAGGACACCACGTCCTCCTGTTGGTCTTCGGACAAATCCAAGCCCAAGTTCTTTCACTTTTTCCATATCAATATCTTTTTCAATGCGCTGGAAGTACCCAATCGATAATGTAGCGGGTTCCCACTCATAAAAACGCAGAACCGGTCCGATTTCACCTCGGCTATGTAAGTCAAGCAGTGCTTCGTCTAGCGCCATATTGAAGGAAGGACTACATTTCCCAGAGTCTACATAATGCCACACGGCTTTTGTCATAATCTATTCTCCTTCGTGTTTTATACTCCACCTATAGTATAGGAAATCGTCAATGAAAAAAACAATAACGCATTTCATTTTATCATTAGGATTGAACTGATGCCAGATAATCTTTATAATAGAGATATTGATGAAGGGGGAAGTTTTTTTGAGTTATTATATTTTGGGAGCAGCCGTGCTCGCGGTCATTTTGTATTTCGTTATAACATACATACGGGTCGGAAAGGCATTGACCAGTCTGACACAAGAAGAGTTTATTAAAGGGTATCGCAAAGCACAATTGATCGATGTGCGTGAACCAAAAGATTTCGAGGCTGGACATATTTTAGGTGCGCGTAACATTCCATTTACACAGTTCTCACAGCGCTATAAGGAAATCCGCCCTGATAAACCCGTTTATCTTTATGACCAAAACACTAGCCGTACAGGCCGTGCAGCGCTATTCTTGAAGAAAAAAGGTTGTACAGAAATCTATCAGCTACGCGGTGGATTTAAACAGTGGTCAGGTAAAATTAAAACAAAATAACAGTATAGATCCTCCTTAAAAGGGGGATCTACTTATTTATAGGGAGTGTGTTCTAGTAATGAAACCATCTTTTTTAATTCCACTTCACTCGGCACAATACGAAAAATTGACACATTATCACTATTACGGTGTCGTTATTGAAGCGATTCTTGACACACTTCAACAACGTTCACCTGCCGATTGGCAAATCATCCAAGTCGATGAATTCTCTTCTTACACAGAAACGATGCTTCCTGAATTGATTCATCGCAAACAACTGCCTTACGAATCACTTAGTCATATCTACGCCACATTGCCGACACAAAAAATTCAGCAAGACGTATCAACTGATGCATTTTCACTACAAGGCGCTGAAACTATTGACAACCAGTTGCTATTCTTCCCAGAACATCAAATCGCCATCGCCAATATTAGCTATTATGTCGCAACAGGCTCCACTTGGTCAGAGCATACAGTATTTGCGCCATCTGCCAGTCACGTCAAAGATTTCATCGAAGTGCTGAATCAACTCCAACGAGAAGCGATGAAAACGAATATTACGTATTTAGTGGATACGGAAGAAGGTATGGAAAAAAAGACGTATGGCGCTGGCACACAAATCGAGCGCAGTGACGTCCTGCTCGATGAACATTTGAAGAATGATCTATTTCGTTCTATTGATGAATTCTTCCGAGACGGTGGGGCTTTCTTTAAAGAATACGGACTGCCATATAAAAGAGGGATCTTGCTGTACGGATCTCCAGGTAACGGCAAAACGACGCTTGTGCGTTCCATCACCGGAACAACTGACGCACCTGTCGTCTACTGGCAAATCACGGAATTCACAGGAAGTCATTCCGTACAAGAAGTGTTCACTACAGTCGAACGTCTAGCACCCGCCATCCTCGTCATTGAAGATATGGACTCCATGCCCGAACATATGAGAAGTACATTCCTGAACATTCTAGATGGCGTACATGTCCGTGACGGCCTATTCATCATCGGTACGACCAATTACCCTGAACGCATTGACCCTGCCCTCATCAACCGTGCTGGCCGATTTGATAGCACATATGAAATCAAATCTCCGACACGAGAAGTCCGAAAGCTATACATGGAAAAACTGGATCGCAAAAAGATACTTTCAGAAGAACAAATTGAAGAAA
Organism: Sporosarcina sp. P34; assembly: GCF_002743375.1. Classification (GTDB taxonomy): domain Bacteria; phylum Bacillota; class Bacilli; order Bacillales_A; family Planococcaceae; genus Sporosarcina. The sequence goes on along the minus strand of NZ_PDZC01000001.1, from coordinate 607,644 downwards.
TAGCGAAGCAGACAAAAGGCCTTTCAGTATCACAGTTGAATGAATTATATATGTCGATCGCGCTTACTTACCATTATGAGAAGAACATTCAATATGAAGAACGAATCCGCCAGTTACAGAAACAGCATCGACAAGCTACTCGACATGACTGGGAAACCGATTCAACAATAGGTTATTAAGACGAACAAGAGGTTGCCTTGACTTGATCAAGACAACCTCTTGTTCTTGGTTATGAATATTTTTACGCAGTGTCACTCAGTCTAGTTCCAGATTCTGATCTCCATACGAAAATACGCAGTACTTTCCTAGACCGCAATGGTTTGTGAATGTTGTAGTCCCATATGATCACAAGTATATACTAGTAAGCTTCAATTATTCACAGTGATGTATACACTAAACAACAGTCGTGTCGATTTAAGGGTGTTTTATCCCGCCTATAATGCTTGAATTATCAATCAACATACACATTTCCGTCATAATTTGAAATCAATATAGAAGTCAGTCAAAATGCGACATACTTTTCATTTCGCTTTATATATGCTAAGTAAGTTGCTTCTACGACGAACTAGATAATCGCCACATGACTTGAAGCGTAATATATAGTACGGAGGAAGAAAATGAATAAATCTATTGAAAAAAAACTACTCATGTTTAGAATTGAACTAAAAAGAATGATCATGTACAAGAAAGCCGAATTCTTGGGAATCACCCATCCAAGCGTTGTAAGAAGTAGCCAGCGACTGGATAGCCTATTGAACAGAGTACAAGGAATTTATTCATAACTATTGAAGTTCCATACATAGTATCAATAATCGTTCCAAGCAAAAAAGACAGTTCCCGTTTTGGAACTGTCTTTTTGTATTGCCTACACTTTATCATTCAAGACTTCAATTACATTCGATATTCATTACTTTTCTTTAGTCCATATGTAGTGCACTGGCTATCTATTACAAACATTCCACTCTACAGCGTTTCTTGATTTGGATAGATTTCGTGAATATATGAAATAGATTGTTTTAGTAATTTCTTTAATATCTCTATTTCAATATCCGCGACTTTGTTGATGTATATACAGGATTTACCTGTTGTATATTTCCCGAAATCTTTTAATAATTTTTCTCGCTGTTCACTTCCAAGCGTTACATATAAACTGATTTTGGCTTTTCGTGGTGAAAAACCTACGATTGGCGCATCCCCTTCGTGCCCCGAACTATATGAGTAATGATATTTTCCAAACCCTATAATACTAGGTCCCCACATTTTCGCTGGATACCCCGTCGTTTCGGTGAAGATATCTACTAATTTAAAAGCATCTTCACGCTTTTTAGGTTGACCAATTTCCTCAATAAATTCCATAACACTTCTGTCGGTTTCTTTTGTTTTTAATTCGTACATTACCTACACCCCATTCAACTATTTTGTTTGCATTATTGACGTAACGGAAAAGTCAGTCTTCCCTTCATATTCATTCCCCAAATAGTTTTATTTATAAAACACGACGTAATATGAATACAATTTTATGTTTCATTACGATTTATTCACGATACCACGTACAGTTAGCATTCTCAATCTACTTGTGAAAAGTAGAAGTAACGTGTATATTAAACTATTGATAATCATAGGTGTCTTAGCTATAGGTAGGTAAGGTGCTTCGATTATTAAAGAGGGTTCGTAACCATCCCCTCTAAAAACAAAACTATGGAGGAATGTAAAGTGAATAAAGCAGTTGTAGTATTTAGTGGCGGACAAGATTCTACCACTTGCCTATTATGGGCAATGGAAGAATTTGATGAAGTAGAAACCGTCACGTTTTTGTATGGGCAAAGACATAAGTCGGAAGTTGATTGCGCTACAAAGATCGCGAATGACTTAGGGGTTAAACAGAAAATCATTCAAATGGATGTTCTCAATCAGTTAACCTCGAACGCCTTGACCCGAAGCGACATGCAAATTGAAGCAGAAGAAGGAAGTGTCCCCAATACATTTGTTGAAGGACGGAATCATATATTTCTTTCATTTGCAGCAATCTATGCTAAATCAATTGGCGCGAAGGCGATTATAACCGGTGTAAGCGAGACGGACTTCAGCGGCTATCCGGATTGTCGTGATGCGTTCATTCGTTCGTTAAATACGACGTTGAATTTAGCAATGGACTATACATTTGATTTGATCACTCCTTTAATGTGGAAAGACAAAGCAGAAGTTTGGAAATTAGCGGATCAAATGGGTCGGTTGGAGTACGTAAGAGACAACACATTAACTTGCTATAACGGTGTGATTGCCGATGGCTGCCTAGAATGCCCCGCTTGTAAGCTGAGAAATGACGGACTAGCGAAATACTTACAAGGACAACATGCCTCATGATCCGCATTACGATTTATTTATTATCCATTATTCTTGCTAATGTCATTACAGCACGATTTGCACGATTTGCACCACTTGAACTAGGTCCACTCATTATTCCTTACGGTACTTTGTTCATTGGATTAACACTTGTCATGAGAGATATGGTTCAAAATAGATTCGGTAGACAACAAACATACCTATTGATTGGAGTCGCACTTTTATTATCTGCTCTTACAAGTCATTTATTAGGGGATCAATTATGGATCGTCTTTGCAAGTACACTTAGTTTTATTGTTTCAGAAACAGCAGATACGGAAATTTACACTCGTTTTAAATTCCCTTTTGTAAAGAGAGTACTATTTTCGGGTGTTGTCGCTGGATTTTTAGACTCTAGTTTATTTGTAATTATTGGTATCGGTCCACTAGGGCTTCACTTCGTACCGTGGGAATTAGTTCCATTTGCCATACTCGGACAATGGATAGCGAAAGTGTTGATGCAGTTAATTGTTGCGGGTGGAATTAGACAAGTTGTGATGAAGCTAAATATATATGAACCAAATGTTTCAGAAGTACATTAAAAGGGGTTTGAAAAATGCTAGAAAACAATAAAAACAACCTTACATTACTCGGCAATCAAGAGACAAAATACAACTATGAATATGATCCTCATATTTTAGAAACATTTGAAAATCGACATCAAGACAATGATTACTTTGTTAAATTTAATATTCCTGAATTCACTAGCCTGTGTCCAATTACTGGCCAACCTGACTTTGCTACCATCTATATATCCTATATTCCTGATGTAAAAATGGTAGAAAGTAAATCGTTAAAGCTTTATATGTTCAGTTTCCGTAATCATCCAGGGTTTCATGAAGATTGTGCAAATCTAATTATGAAAGATTTAATTCATTTAATGGATCCACGATACATTGAAGTATGGGCCAAGTTCACCCCACGCGGTGGAATTTCAATTGATCCGTATTGTAATTACGGAAAGCCTGGAACGTATTTTGAACAAATGGCGAAAGAAAGACTTTTCCAACATGATATATATCCCGAAAAGATAGATAATAGATAATTTTCCACGCCAGGCACAGACAATTCAACATTGTCTCCGTGCCTGGCATTTTACTATTTGTCTTAAAATAGAGCGGAACACATATAAAAACTGCCATACAATGCAAAACACATGATATACATAACAATATTTTACATCCATTCCTAGCTCTTTCATTAAAATGTATATAGTTTTACTCTCGTCACATACACTATCGTAATTTTCATCATCGCTTACACATACGGTGTAAATGGGACGTGAAGTATTCATCATTTTATACCAGTACATGGAGGAGATTTCGTGAAGGATGGATCGGCAAACGAAAATATAAATAGAAAACAGAATCGAAAAATTCAGCAGTTGGATCAATTCAAAGTGGACAATAAAGGGAAAAAGCTTACGACCAATCAAGGAGTGAAAGTGTCCAATGATGAGGAGTCTTTAAAAGCAGGAGTACGTGGACCGACATTAATGGAAGGAATCCATTTAAAAGAAAAACTCATGCATTTTGACCGTGAACGGATTCCTGAACGAGTTGTTCATGCAAGAGGATATGCAGCACATGGTGAGTTCGAGTTATATGAATCAATGAAAGACTATACAACAGCTGACTTTCTCCAGAAAGCAGGACAGAAGACACCCGTTTTCACTCGTTTTTCTAACGTAGCCGGAAATTTAGGATCGGTTGACACAGCAAGAGATGTACGAGGTTTTGCGGTAAAGTTTTATACAGAAGAAGGAAACTACGATTTAGTAGGAAACAATATACCTGTATTTTTCATTCAGGATAGTATGAAGTTTCCTGATCTCGTGCATGCAGTCAAACCTGAACCGGACACTGATATGCCTCAAGCAGCTTCCGCCCATGATACCTTCTGGGATTTCATAGCAAACAATCAAGAATCCGCCCATATGGTCATGTGGCAAATGTCAGACCGCACGATTCCTAGAAGTTGGCGAATGATGGAAGGCTTTGGTGTCCATACATTTCGGTTGGTTAATAGCGAAGGTAAAGCCACTTTCGTAAAATTTCATTGGAAACCGATACTGGGCGTTCATTCATTAGTATGGGATGAGGCACAAAAAATCGCGGGAAAAAATCCGGACTTCCAACGCAGAGATCTATGGGACTGTATTGATAAAGGTTATTTTGCTGAATATGAATTTGGCGTCCAATTGATTGCAGAAGAAGACGAATTCATGTTCGACTTTGATATTCTCGATGCAACAAAGCTGTGGCCAGAAGAGATAGTGCCTGTTAAAATCATTGGCAAAATGACGTTAAATCAAAACGTCACGAACGTCTTTGCTGAAACTGAACAAGCGGCATTTCATCCTGGTAACGTAGTGCCAGGTATAGATTTCACTAATGATCCACTTTTACAAGGAAGACTCTTATCTTATCTCGATACTCAAGTGTACCGCCTCGGTGGACCAAACTTTACAGAAATTCCGATTAATCGTGCAGTATGTCCATTCCATAACAATCAGAGAAATGGATTCAATCGTCAGCGGATTGATGTCGGCAAAGTAAGTTATCATAAAAATTCCTTGGCTGATAATACACCTTCCACTTCCACAGCAATAGAAGGCGGATTTGTTCACTATGCTGAAAAAGTGGAAGGGCGAATTATTCAAGCACGAAGCGAATCATTCAAAGATCACTTTTCTCAAGCTCGACTTTTCTGGAATAGTATGTCACCACCGGAAAAACAACATATTATTAACGCGTTCAGCTTTGAAGTCGGAAAAGTGAATAGTATAAGTGTTAGACAACAAGTAGTGGATATGTTCGCAAACGTCGATCAGGAAATGGCTACACTCATCGCAAACAATGTTGGAGTGAATAAGCCTACTGGTCAACAAGTCAATGTTACAGAGTCATCCCCTGCGCTGAGCCAAGAAAATACCCCCCGCTATCCATACAGTTTGAAGGTCGGTATTCTCATTGGTGACGGTTTCTCTGACGAAGAAGTGAAGTCAACAATTGAACATCTAGCAAAGTATGGAGTGTGGGCATATACGATCGGTGAGAAGCTGGGTACGGTAACTGGTAAGAACGGATTAGAGATTCATATCAATGAAACGTTTATGACTACAGCACCCGTTTTATTCGACGCTCTCTATGTAGTAGGCGGAAACGCAGCCAATCAAGCGAAGTTCAATGCGGATAGTGTCTATTTCATCAATGAGGCATTCAGACATTATAAACCGATTGGCGTTGCCAAAACCGGAAATACTATTTTCACAGCATCTGACGCAAAAAAGGGACCGGGTATTGTACTTGGAGAAAATAACGCTACGTTTAGTGATGATTTTATACTCGCCATTACACAGCAACGTTTTTGGGAACGAGATATTTACTAATATGTAAAGCAAAAAGCGTCACTCTTCATTTAGAGTGACGCTTTTTGTATTTAAATTTATTCATCCGCCTTTTAAAAACAACATCATGAAAAAGTCACTTAATCATTTCTGTAGCGTACGAACTCTCGCTTCTTTTGCGCTAATATATGCAACGCTGTTCATTACCTGGGAAATTAAAAGACAAGACGATCCACAATGAAACTCTTCAATAATCACTATTTATTCTGTACGCTGTATATTGCTAATCACTTGATCTAGTTTTCTCAGTCTGTTGGATGCTATATCAATAGAACAATTTTAAAAAGTGAAAAGCTACCAGGTACCGGCTCGTCATCGCGCACTCGTGTCTGGTAGCTTTATGTGTAATTGAATAAAGTATTCCATTCAAAGTCATTTTACTTATTAACGTAAAACACCTTCAGCTTCCGGAATATTGTTTATGTCAATGGCATTTAATTTGCAGAAATAGTTCAAAAATTCTTGCGCTTCTTTGATTTGCTCTTCATCCGTCTTTAACGCAATAATATCTTTTACAATTTGAGCAGTCCAAATATTATCAAAGTAACGGAATGTACCTGAATTCCATGATGTACGTTCAGGATAGTTCTTATTTTTATAGTAATTCCAGAAAAGCATTTTCTCGGCTTCCTCTTCTGTGAGTTGAATTCTATATTCAGGGTGTGTAGGCACCAAACCATCTTCGCCGATACTTCCCGTAAACGTATCACCAACCATGAAAAGACCCGTAATCGTTCTTTCCGTTTCCACTTGATCTGAAGTTCTCACTGTCAGAACACCCGCACTGTTCGGACGCAAACGAGTTACTGGGTTGGGTAAGCCTTTATTCTTCCCACTTTGTATGCTTCCAGTAGAAATTTCCCAATCGCTAAATACTTCAAACTGTCTTTCTTTATCTAACCAGAAAACAATTTGTGAACTTTCATGAATTTTATTGTTTTTTAATATTTCCCTACGTTGCTGTTCAAGCGCCTGAATAGCCTTCTCTTCTTTACGCTTCTTTTCCAATATTTTCTCTTCTGCTCTTCGTTCTACGAAGACCTTCTCTAAAGACTCTGCCATACTTCGATTGTTTAGCGTAATAAAATTCTCGAATGCATCCGGATAGACAAATCTTTTACGATCTTTATTGAAGTCAACGGTGATAAATGACTCCTCGTGTTCCACAATATTCCCTTCACCAAACACGTTATGAGTAATTTCTTCATTAATTAAATTCACTAGACAATCTCCTCCTATACATTCTTTGGTAACTACTTTACAGGTAATCTAATTAACGTAATCCGTGTTTTCACCTATTATTTCATTAAAATACAACCACCCATTTTTCAAATTCAAAAAAATACGCCCTTCATTCCTAACTGGAATAAGTGCGCAGGCGTCTTCCATACCGTCCTGTTTACTTGTACATATACAGTATAACACATAATTCGAATTTTCTCAAATTTATGGTTGACATTGATCATTTGTTTATCGTATAATATACGATTTTAATTTTACGAGACTATGTTGAGAGCTAGTTTTATTCTTATTGGTATCCATATGTAGTCCACACGTGCCGCGAGATATCTTCATAAACCATAGGGTTTACAGCGTATAAAAATTAAATCATTATTTCTCTTCCGATGATCTATTGGTTCTTAATATAGTATTCTTCAAACACACTATGTATAACGAAAGAGTGATTAGAGTGCTACAGTATTTTCAATTCAAAAAGCACCGCTAACTTTCAGCGGCGCTCCATTTCATGCATTTTATTATTGTACGGTTTCTTCTACTGGTGACTGTTCTTTTATATAACGCAACACAGGCTTACGCGCTGCCTTCGTTTCATCTAGACGGCCAATAACGGTTGTGTGTGGTGCTTCTTGAACGATTTCCGGATTCTCTTCTACTTCTTTAGCGATTTGAATCATCGCATCGATGAAGTTATCCAATGTTTCTTTGGATTCCGTTTCTGTCGGCTCGATCATTATAGCCTCTTCTACGTTCAACGGGAAATAGATGGTTGGCGGATGATAACCAAAGTCTAGCAAACGCTTCGCCATATCGAGTGTACGTGCACCCAGTTTCTTCTGACGACGACCTGACAAAACAAATTCGTGTTTACAGTGCTGTGTATACGGAAGATCGAAGTATGGCTCTAGACGACGCATCATATAGTTCGCATTGAGTACTGCGTATTCCGTTACAGCTTTTAAGCCGTCGGGACCCATTGAACGAATATACGTATACGCACGTAGGTAAATACCGAAGTTTCCGTAGTACGGCTTCACACGACCAATAGATTGTGGCACGTCGTAATTCAACACGAAGCGATCATCTACTTTTTGAACAACGGGTTTTGGCATGAATGCAGCCAATTCATCTGTTACACCTACCGGACCTGAACCTGGTCCCCCACCGCCGTGAGGACCTGTGAACGTCTTGTGCAAGTTCAAGTGAACCGCATCAAAGCCCATGTCGCCCGGGCGTGCTTTGGACATAACCGCATTCAAGTTCGCGCCGTCGTAATAGAGTTTTCCACCGACTCCGTGAACGACTGCCGCCATTTCTAAGATATCTTCTTCGAAAAGACCTAGCGTATTCGGATTCGTTAACATCAATGCCGCTGTATCAGGACCTACTTTTGACTTCAAATCTTCAAGATCTACTAAGCCTTTTTCATTCGACTTCACTGTTACTGTATCAAAGCCAGCAACCGTTGCAGAAGCTGGGTTTGTTCCGTGAGCGGAGTCTGGAACAAGTACCTTCGTGCGCTGCGTATCACCGTTCGCCTCATGGAAAGCACGGATCATCATCAATGCTGTCCACTCGCCATGTGCGCCAGCTGCAGGTTGCAATGTAACTTGTGGCATACCCGTGATTTCCGCTAAATGTTGTTGCAGATCATATACAACTTCGAGTGCACCTTGTACCGTAGATTCGTCTTGTAGCGGGTGAACGCGTGCGAATCCTGGGAAACGGGCAACTGCTTCGTTGATTTTCGGATTGTATTTCATCGTACAAGAACCTAATGGATAGAATCCTGTATCGACACCATGATTACGGTTTGACAACGCAGTGTAGTGACGCATGATGTCCAACTCAGATACTTCAGGCAGTTCTGCGTCTTCCTTACGAATTACGCCTTGAGACAAAATGGACGTAACATCTACTTCAGGCACATCTAATTCAGGTAAGCTATAACCGATTCGTCCGGGTTTGGATAGTTCAAAAATGAGTGATTGATTGTCCTTATGCATGGATAGCCTCCAGTTCTTGCACGTATGCATCGATTTCTTCTTTCGTACGTTGTTCTGTTACAGCGATCAGTGCGTGATTCGCTAGACTTTCATCTACGAGACTTAGATCATACCCACCGATAATTCCTTGGTCAAGCAAGCGTTTATTGACATCTTGAATAGGCGCTTTACAATCGACCACGAGTTCATTGAAATGTGCAGGACCGAATTTCACTTCAAATCCAGCTTTCTCAAATGCTTGTTTCGCATAAGCTGTTTTCGCGATATTCTGATAAGCGATTTCTTTAATTCCTTCTTTACCAAGAGCCGTCATCGCAACGGATGCCGCAAGAGCGTTCAGCGCTTGGTTCGAACAAATATTGGATGTCGCTTTGTCACGACGAATATGTTGCTCACGCGCCTGCAATGTCAGTACGTATCCTCTACGCCCTTGATCGTCATTCGTCTCACCAACTAGACGACCAGGAACTTTGCGCATCAATTTTTTCGAAACTGCGAAATACCCACAGTGTGGCCCACCGAATGATTCCGCGATTCCGAATGGTTGTGCATCTCCAACCGTAATATCCGCTCCAAGCGCGCCTGGTGGTGTCAAGAGTCCAAGTGCAAGTGGATTCGCTGAGACGATCGATAGTGCCCCATGTTCATGTGCAATATCGCTGATTACTTGTAAATCTTCTACTTGGCCGTAAAAGTTCGGATATTGAACGAGCACTGCCGCAGTCTCATCATCAATCATTTCTTTGAGTTTATCGATATCTGTTACACCGTTTGTATGTGGAATCGTTACCACGTCAATGTACTGCCCGTCTGCGTATGACTTCACAACAGCGCGTGATTCGTTGTGAACCGTAGCAGATACAAGTAACTTCTTACGGCGTGTATGACCTGCAGCAAGTGTCCCTGCTTCAGCAAGTGACGTGCCTCCGTCGTACATGGAAGAGTTCGCTAGCTCCATGCCTGTCAATTCGCAAATCATCGTCTGAAACTCGAAAATCGCCTGTAACTCGCCTTGTGAAATTTCGGGTTGGTATGGTGTATAAGCCGTATAAAATTCAGAACGTGAAATGACATGATCTACAATAATTGGACGATAGTGATCATAGACTCCCGCTCCTAGGAACGAAGCATATTCTTGAGCATTTATATTTTTCGCAGCCAAACGTCCAAGTTCTTTTAAAAGAGATGTTTCGGATTTAGCCGGTTTAATTTGGTACTCCCCTTTAAATCGTACTTTCTCTGGAATATCCGAAAAAAGTTCATCAATAGAGGAAACTCCAATTGTTTCTAGCATATCTTTCTGATCTTGCTCCGTCATAGGTAGATAACGATGCTTCATAATTTTTTACCCCTTTTCACTTATGATCTTTTATAGAAAGGTGTTGCAATGACTTTTGCTTTCAGACGTTTCGCGCGGATTTCCACTTCCACTTCCGTGCCAAGCTCAGTGAACTCTGTAGATAGAAGCGCAAAACCGATGTTCTTTTTTAATGTAGGAGATTGCGTACCCGTTGTGACTTCGCCGATCTCTTGGTCACCTACAAATACTTTATAACCAGTACGTGGAATTCCTTTATCGATCATTTCCAGTCCAACTAGCTTACGTTCTACACCTTGTTCTTTTTGCTTCACAAGAATATCTTTACCAATGAAATCCTCTTCTTTATTCACTTTTACGACGAAACCAAGCCCTGCTTCTAATGGAGAAATATCCTCTCTCAATTCTTGACCGTAAAGAGGTAAACCTGCTTCAAAGCGCAATGTGTCCCGTGCACCAAGACCTGCAGGTACGACACCGTCTTCTTTGCCTTCTTGCAAAATTTTTGTCCACAAGTTTTGGATTGCTTCAGGTGTACCATAGATCTCAAATCCATTTTCTCCCGTATAACCAGTACGTGAAACGAGTACATTTTCTCCGCCCACTTGAACATGTTCTTTGAAACGGAAAAACTTGATTTCTTCAAGTGGCTCATCCGTCAGTTTTTGTAATACCGACTCAGCGATCGGTCCTTGTAATGCTAGTAACGCGTAATTGGAAGACTGGTTGTCAATGACAACATTGTCGGTCTGTTGTTTTTTCATCCAAGCTACATCTTTTTCAATATTCGTTGCATTGACTACCAATAAATAACGCGTTTCCTCTAATTTATAAATTAAAAAGTCATCGATCGTTCCACCTTGCTCATTACACATCACTGTATACTGTGCTTGGCCTATTTTCAGTTTGGAAACATCATTCGTCACAAGCTTCTGCAAATAATCGAGTGCTCCGCTACCACTGACAAACACTTCACCCATATGCGAGACATCAAACAAACCAGCTTTTGTCCGAACAGCTTCGTGTTCCGCTTTAATACTAGAGAACTGCACCGGTAACTCCCAGCCGCCAAAGTCGATGGTCTTACCCCCGTACTCTTTATAACTTTCAAATAACGGTGTACGCAATAATTGATTTGTCAAACTGTTTCCTCCTTTTTGTTCTGATCAAGGAACGATCAGTATGTACTTCATCAAAAAAAGGACAGGGGTCTCCTATAAAAGAGAACCCCTGTCCTTTTGCCTGAAAGCTTTACAGTTTCCATACTTTCTTCGGCCGCTGATTACTCAGCACTCTCCAGAGATGCGTCATGTATGCGTTTTGTTACCTGAGAGATTCATAACATTCGTTACTTGCTCCTTCGGCGGCGCCTAATGCGCGCTCTCCCCATACAATCATTCGCATTATTGAGTTAATTTTTTCTTCACTGATATCTTAACATTTTAGAGAAGTAAGCGCAATCTATTTATTAATAACGCATAAAAGCGAATGATAGCTCAACCACAAACTAAATCATTCGCTTTTTAAATAAGTTATTGGTATCTTTCAATTTGAAAGATAATATATTCTGCAATGTCCGTTAAAGATTTTCCCGTTGTTTCCACAGTGAAATGGGCAGACTGTAAATACTTCGATTTGCGTTTTTTATAAAGGGCTTCTAATTCTGCCCGCGAAGATTGTTGTACTATCGGACGATTGACATCAGTTGAGATTCTTCGCCAAATATCACGGAATGATGCGTTGAGGAAAAACACGATACCCGTTTCACGCATCAGTTGAATATTCTGTTCTTTTATTGCAACACCCCCACCGGTCGCCACAATACAATACTCTTCAGGGAATTTTTCGAGAAATTCTGTTTCCAACTGTCGGAAGTACAGTTCACCGTACTGATCAAATATTTCAGGAATCGTCATTTGCATTTGTTCTGTAATTTCATGGTCCATATCAAAGAACGGAATACCTGTTAACGTATGCAGCCGTTTACCGATTGCGCTTTTTCCACATCCCATAAATCCTACTAAGTATATCCTTTTCATTTTCATCCATCCCGTTTCATTAATTCAACTGCTTTACGCTCATAATAGGTTTCGAGCCAGTCGTATATTCTGTAGATACTATCATGCCATGAAACGAGGGAGAAAAGAAAGAGACTTACACAAATTAATAGGACAATCGCGAAAATAAATGATCCTCCCTTCTCATTCTTGATATAATCCAATGACAAACGTCCTTTCTTTACGCATACCGTCCTTCATTTCGACAGCAATTTTCAATTCGCTATCTTTCACAGTAAATTTACTGGATTTCACATTCACCAACAAGGGAACATGCCCCGTTCCATCTACAACTTTGCGAAGCATTGTATCGTATTGGTGTATAGTAATCTTTCCTCTTTGGGTATGGAACGTAATGAGCGTAGGTTTTACTTCTTCTACTCTAGTTACTTCTTCCAACAATTCTTGTAATTCCAATGAAAACAACTCCCACTCACCAAGTAGATCTCCTTGATAAACATTCTCGACAGGAGCTTTCCAGTAGAAAAACAGAACTGTAAATTGGATTAGCATTATGAATATAAGTAAGTGAATGATACTTTCAACTAATGAATATCCTTTTTCATCCAATCGCTTCATAAACTCACACATTTTTGATTTTCGATTTGTTGTATTTCATAGGAAACACAAATCTGTCCATTACTAACCGTCCAATTATAGTGCAGTTCTTCATGTGATCTGTATCCTGTTGTTTGTCCCAATGATTTATATAAAATCGCTGCTTGATAGATCGTTTGGGCTGCGATCATTGTTTGTTTTTTCGCTGTGACAGACGAAGTGATACTGGTGGCCAATGGTAATAGAGATGAGAAGATCACCATAATAATGACTAGTGACAACATCGCTTCAGGCCAGGACTGACCTTTCTCATTCATTGACTATCATCCTCCCTCTTTCAAACTGGAACGAGAGGAATAATAGTCCTCTGCTTTGTGTAGAAAAATACATTTTCCCTGTCTTAACCATATATCCTGTTTCAGCAAAGTCCAATCTTTTAAACGGAGATTGTTTCGTCATACGCATGCCATCAGGAAACATCCCACTCCTTACCGTTACCGTCCCATCCATTGTTTCTACCTTATACGTTGTTCCACTATCGCTGAACGTCACAACAACACTCGCTTTATGTGTCATTGCATATAACTGCGCCTCATGTACAGCAGCAATGAATTGCTTCAGCGCATCCTCTTCGGATTCTTTTGTCAGATGTTTTTCGCTAAAAGGAAGAATGACGGCTGTCAAAATCATCATGATCGATAGGACCAGAATGAGTTCCAATAAGGTGAAACCATACTGGCTATTGAAAATACGTTTAGTTTCCGGCATTCGCAGCTTTTACTTTTCCTTCCGAATCGATCGAGATTGTACTGCCATTTGGACACGCAGGTTCAGTCGGTAAGTAGCCCTCTGAAGTTAGCGATGAAATCGTTGGAATCGTTTTTTTATCCATCTTATAGGCTTGTACTTGACCTTCAACCATTTTCACATATGCTTCACAGCCCTTTTCATCTATCGATTTGGAATGCTTCGTGACATTCGGGATAGCAATTAAGATTAATACAGTAATGATTAGCAACACGATCATCATTTAAAACAGCTTTTCCTGTAGTTTTCAGTCTGTCTAAAAGCTTGATTTAAAGCAGTGTAAATCACTTTCTTTATCTATTTTATTTGCTGTGTCTATCTGTCCGTGTATATTTCTGTGGTTTTTATGTGAGTGGACCACCGGAAAAGACCACATTCCGCAGTATTAAAATGTGGTCCCCTAAAAAAAGACCACATTTTATCAAGAACCTTCTATATAATGTACCGTTTTTCTGTTGTATCCAAAAATTAAAACAGCCACCTTCTCAATAGAGTCGGCGGCTGTTTTATCATCATTTTTTATTCTTTAGTCTTTCTAATAGATTATTCACTTTTTCACGAGTGATCTGCGTTTCATCAATCAGCAGCTCAATCTTGTATTGCTGTCCTTCTGAGCTGATAGAGACTATATCACCCTCATGAAAAACTTCATCTACTTGATCAACTGGTATTAGTAGTTGATTCTCTTCTTCAGGATATTCTAAAAACACGTATATTCCTTCTTCAATTCTGTCCAGCGTGTATTTTATACTCATCGCTCGCACGCCCAGTTGTCTTTATCTCGATCCATCTTGGATTGATATGCTGGGTGTCCTTTTGCAACTCCGTTAGGATAAACTTTACGTAACTCTGTGCAGTTTTTAAAGTTAGTCTGTGTGACAGGTTTTGTAACCGGTTTAGATGGTACCGGCTTAGGCTTGACTGGTGTCGGCTTTGCTACAGGTTTAGTTGGTTTTGGCTTCGCCACCGGCTTAGATGGCTTTGCAATAGGAGTAGATCCCTTGCCACAACTATTTGTTACCGAATGCTTTGCGCCATTAGTCGTCACCGTTATATTACAATGAATAGGTGTTTTGTAAGTCTTCGCTCCAACATTTTTCAAACGCGCTTCAATAGCAGCATGTGGGTGTCCGTAGCTATTGTTTTTGCCATAAGACAAGATGCCTACGCTTGGTTTCACATTGCTGATAAACGCCGCTGAACTGCTCGTGTTAGATCCGTGATGACCGTTTTTAAGGACCGTTGCTTTTACATCATATTTCTTGCGAATGTAGTCTTCAATCGTTGTGTCCGCGTCACCCATTAATAAAAAGGACACTTTGTTGTACGTCACTTTTAACACGATAGTCGCTGCATTACTATCTTTCGCTTCTTCGTCCGCATACAATACCCGCGTAATCAACTGTGGATCAAGTGCCAACTTGTCCAATTCTTTTGCAACTGTAAACTTAATGTTCTTTTTGTCGATTAGCGTCAACAGATTATAGTACGTTTGTGACGTATGTACATAACCAGAATCGATAAAGTTTGTTACCGGAAATGCATTTAATACAGCTTCCAATCCACCAATATGGTCTGCATCTGGATGCGTCGCTACCACGTAATCCAAACGTTTAACGCCTTTTTCTTTTAAAAATGAAACTACTTTACTTCCAGCAGCCTTCGGACCACCGTCTACTAACATGTTTTTACCGTTTGGAGACTGGACTAATACTGCGTCCCCTTGTCCTACGTCGATGAAATGTACCTTCATCTCTTTTGTTGCTGCGTCTGAAGTGACAGGCAGCAGACTGATGGCTAGAACCATAGTCATGATAATCATTGTTAATTTCTTCATTTCAACACTCCTTTTGTCATACTATTGTAATCATAGTATGACAAAAGTATATTGTCTAGATGATTTTTCTGATATATTTTAATTGATATTCGATCCAAAAGACAAAAAAGCACTACCCTTATAAAGAGTAAATGCTCATCTAATCTGGCCAATGCGTCAAACTACTTTTTGATTATTTAATAGCCGCAGGAATCTTTGCTTTTAACAGCAACAATTCTATGGCGTTCATCGTGGGCAACCTCTTTAAAAAACTATCAGCTGCATCTGCTGATCCGAACTGAAAAGCTTCCAGCTCACATTGAACTATAAATTCACCTTTTTTAGACATACATAAGTACAGTCTGATGATTGCCGGTTTCTCTCCCTTGGTTTTAATATTTTCTCCCAGTGCAAGAATCAACATCGGACTCCTCGAGTCAAATATCACGTCTAGGAAATCCAAGTGTTTTAGATGGTTTGGTATATCTATCTTCATAATATCTCCCCCTTATGAATGATTAAATTCGACAGGTTTCGGTGATATCCTTTTATTTCTCCAAATATTCCGCATTTTTAATTCAAACAACGAGTACTAACGATTTTAATTACGGGAATTCGATCTTTTCCGAATGGATCTTCCATTATTACAGCTTTGCTCTGTATGTTGATTTCTTTTATTTTGCCCTGATGGTAAACAATCTTGCCATCCTGCCAGATTTTGATTTCTGTTTCACACTGTCGCTTGAGGGCGGTTTCTAATGTTTCTTGGATGTTGTCCCAGTCTAACTGGTCCAGCTGTGGTTGATCAATATAATCGTCCTCTGCCTGCCATTTACGTAGTCGCTCTAAGTGTTCGGGCAGCATGAGCGAAGTCCATTTTATTTTGCCGCGGTCACGGTTACCTTCTATCATATGACCACCCTTTCTTTATGCATGACGGGGACGGCTACTAATACATTGTCGGTAAGGTAGGTTCGTTTGGACCTTCTAAGAAAACAGTAGGCGCGGAAAGATGTCTCTCGAACTTGCAGCACCTTGACTCTTCTTTTGCTGATTGAGCCATCCTTGGCCATGCACATGATTTCTAGGGTTTCACCATATTCCATCGCATCTTCCAACGTTTTCAGCACAAGCGTTCTCCTCATTAATCCAATTATAAGGAATGTACGTTCGTTTGTAAAGTAAATAAAAAACTCCCTGAAGGGAGTTTTTTATACTTCGTCTTCATTCCACTCGTATCTAACTTTCAAATCTTGATATTGACTCCAGGCGATAATTTTAAGGGTTTGAAGACGTCCTACCACAATCCCTGGATGTATACCAATTTCGTTTGCAAAATTTTTAATCTTATTGCGACTTATCCCCTTCTCAATAAACGCAGTCAATTCTTTTTTAGGTATTAACAATTCTGATGAAAATTCATCAGCCTCTCTCTCTCGAGGGTCCTCTTTATATTTTCCAAATTCAACGAATGGTTTTTTTTCATGTAAAATAACATGGCCTAACTCATGAAAGAAAGTAAACCATAAGCTGTCATGAACCTTATATCTTAAACTAAGTTGTATAATTGCTTTTGGTTTTGGAGTAAGCCACCTTGTAAGCCCACTAACTCTGCTCCCTTTTATTTCTGGTATAAACACTAACGCAACTCCGAATTCCGAACATATCTGTTGCATCTTAGGAAGAAATATATCGGGATCTATTTCTAATGTTAAGCTTCTTAACTCATCCAAGCTTTCAAGAGCTTTTTTCTTGGAGAATGGAGCAGTAGCTATTTTGCTTGCTTCAATTTCACCTTTACGTATCCAACACATCAATGCTTCTTCGTCTATGTTATGACTTGGAGAGATCCTAAATGCACCTTCTATTATCTTGTTATCATTTAGCAACTTTCCAAGTGTATCGAAAGATGATACTCCAAAAAACTTTAATAGCTTATCTACTTTTTCTTCGGCAGTTCCCTTGTCCAAAGTTATCCATTTATTTTTTACTAATTCTTTAATTGGGAATTTTTTTAATTCCCCTATTTGACTTTCAAGTTGCTCTTTTTTATCTCTTTCTGCGAGTTGCTCCCTATAATTTTTCTCTAAGTTATTCCAGAAGGAGGCCTCCATTCCAAATACATTTTCTAATTTACCTGCAGTTTCATAGGTAATTGGGGCTTTTCCTTTAATTATTTCATTAACTGTCTTTTGAGCGAGATCTATACGTTGAGATAGCTCTTTTTGGGTCATATTATAATGCTCCAACAATTCATTGATTGTTTCTCCCGGTGGGACAATATAATCTGGTTCAAAAATATTCAGATTAGACATGGTAATTCACCACCTCAATAATTTTTATTTTTTGGATTGTATCCTTTGGGACGTCTAGATCCTTGATGATTTGATCCTCCTCGTCCAACGCATGAAAAACAATCCTATATTTTTCTTTCGCCCAAATTGCAAACTGGTTTTTTCTATTCCCTGTTAGTTTATGAAGTCCCATCGGAGGATGATGAGTGATTTGGCTCAAATTTTCTGCAGCTCTCAGTTGAGTTAAACGTAATCTAACCGCATCGGCAACTTTAGAGGGAAATTCTTTATTCATCGCTTTTGGAGAATCAAGTATTTTTTTCAGTTTTTTTGTACTGACGTACACTTCCAAGGAATCACCAACCCATAGGCTCGTTTAACGTAATAGGTTAACGGCTTTTTTACTACTATACCATATATGATGCTTATTAAACATTTTTTTATTCTAGAATGCATGCATTTTACTTTTTTAAAACACCTCATCCAATCGATCAGGGTTCTGCTATACAGAAAATCTTATAGTTGTTTTACGAATAAATGAAAAAAGCGACCTGTCCAATTAAGGATAGGTCGCTTTAACTTTGCATGGCCAGTTGCTTCTTATTTAAATTCTTTAACCCCAGCACCAATCATCAGTGCAACTAAATCACCGTTTGCCGCGGCCCCATCTGTTTGCTTATTAACCCATGATGATGAATATCCGCGTTCCGATGCCGCATTAACTGCAATCTCCTGCTGTAATTTACTCCCCAGGAACGTTTCGACTACCTTACGTAATGTACCAGACGTAAATTCTAACTCGATTGTAAGCTTCTCTGTTTTTGCTACAGGTTTAGGGGTTGGCTTATTCGGCACTGCCGCTACATCCTTTTTACCTCCTGCATAGTTAACGATTCCTTGCGCTGTCAGTAATGCCAACTTCTCAACTTCGTCAATCAAGATAGTTTCATCGCTGTAATTAGAGATGAACGCATACTCTACGAGAACAGCCGGCATATGTGTTAAGCGCAAAACCGCGAAGTTTGCTCTCTTTTTACCGCGATCACGAATTCCGATTTGATTAGCGATTGAACTGTGTACAGCGTTCTGTATTTTTGTTGTAGCGGCGCTAACACTACCGTTATAGACGAACGTCTCGAAACCTGTTGCTGTTGCTGTAGCCGAGTTGTCATGTAAGCTGAAGTAGTAATCGGCTCCCCAAGCGTTTGCTAGTCTCGCACGCTCTCCCAACGGAATAAATACATCAGTTGAACGTGATAGTCTCACTTCATGTCCATAACCTTCGAGAATCGTCTTCAGTCGTAAAGCAACTTTTAGTACATTGTCTTTCTCTCGTGAACGGTTTCCAACAGCGCCGGGATCATGGCCACCGTGACCTGGATCGATAAAAATTTTACTCATCGCCAAACACCTCATTTTCTGGATTCTGATAACATTCCTCGCACATCATTTCACCATTAAATCGTTCCAGTACTTCTATTTCTATTCCACACACTACACATTCTGTTTTATTCATATTATTTACCCTCCTCTCTTGTAGTACCATCCTGATTGTCCATCAACTCAAACAATCCAGTTGCCGACAATCCCGCTAGTCCACCTGCCCACAAGCGCAGCACGATATCGAGATCCGTAAAAGGCGCAGCTGCCGCCCCAACAAAAAGACCCACCGCAAACGCGATGAGCGAGACTAGATTGTTTTTAAAGTCAACTGTTTTCTTGGCCAACTGCACCACTGCTAAAATTATCGGCGCAAGCACCGTTGCGAATATTAATACTTCTGTCATGATTTATCCTCCTATCCATTTTTGAAGTGCTTCGATTAATAAAAAGAAGACACCACCACCGCCGAATAAGGCAATGAGGATGTCTTTTCTCTGTTTATTTGTTTCTTTTTTAATTCCTAACGTGTGCCCCAATAGTGTATCAAGCAGTTGCCGTTGCTCGTTCTGGTGGCGATTGATTAATTCTTTTTGCTCGGTATTTTGGCTATATATCATATTTTCAATTTTAGATTGAGAAGTCTGAACAACTGTAATTTCTTTTTTGACTTCCCTGTAGCTGTTTTCGAGTTCAAGAATTCGCTTTTCATGGTCTTGCACAATACTTTCCATGCTTTTTTCCTCCACTTCTTGCTGCGTCATATCTCACCCCACACCCTTTTCTTTTCTGATAAAATAAAAAGAACGCCCGGGTGGACGTTCCTCATTTTACAACTTATCATCTATGAGCAATTTGCAACACTACAATTTCGCGCATGATTATTCCTGCTTCTTTTGCAATCACTTGCTGTAAAGCTGTGCCTAATTCATCTTCGTCTTCGTAATCTTCCGCAAGACTTACATTCGCCCAAAATTCGTGACCAGGTTGCTGTAAATTTGCATATTTCACCTTGAAATGAAACACTTTATCCCCTCCTCTATCTTCCAATATTCGACAGATGAGGAGGTAATCCTTTATTTATTGTTGCGGCACATAATGTTCCTAATATGACATATCACCTTGGATTCACTTGAGAAAAATGCGAAACTATTTCCTCGCACCACTTCTTCAATTCATCAATTTTTATGATTTCATCCCAATATAGAAATTCATTCGCATCTAACATTCGTCTTTCGAAGTTAAACGGTTTACCGTTTAAATCTTTTGAAGCAAATCCTTCTAAGTTGCCAGCTGAATCTGTTACATAGGCATAACTTCCATCGTTCACTTTCAGCTGCTCGAAAATCCAATCATCCATTCTTTCGTCAAAGTGATGAATGGTATTTCTAATACTCTTGGCACTATCAGGTGGTTGAGGAATACCAGGGTAACTATTTTCCAAGGCGCGTAATCTTTCCACGGCTTGAGTTTTATTTTTACCGCTTCTGGCTGTTGTAAAACAAGCTAATTGTCCCACCAGATCTGCTGTATTCACAGCAAGTGAGTAATACTTTACTTTTTCGTAATCTACAATACTAAATTTGTCTCCTTGCTCAATCAAGGAAAGTGCCCAATGAGCGTTGGTTAATATTTCTTTTATATAAGGTTGTAAATGTATTTCCGATAGATTTGTCATTGAAATCTCCCCCTTTCATCCATAGTTCGACAAAAAGGGGAAGAAATCCTTTTTACTCAGCTAACTCTCCATACCCAAGAAGTTCTAACTGACGCTTAACTTCCGGCTGTACATGTTTCGGTACTTGTGCGTATGTCTTATCACCACTGATTATCAACGCTACATAAATCACTGCGATTGGCATATTGTCACCGCCCTTCGACACTACTAAAAGTAGACATAATAAAAACGCTTGAATGAGATTACGCATTAGCCTCACCAGCGTCTAGTAATTTCTGCACGTCCTTGCGTAGTTGTGTAGGAACTTGTTTAATTGTCTTGTCGCCACTCTTAACGAGTTCAGCGTAGATCGGGATGATTGGATTCATTCAGTAACACCTTCTTCCGAGTACACTTTTTCGTACAGATCCGTAATGACCATCATGACGTTTCGATTCATCTCTTGTAGGTCCATGTTTTCCTCATACATGTCTGTGACGGTGAGCATGAGGGCTTTGTTCATGTCTTCGAGCGCCTTTACTTTTTCTTCTGGCGTCATGCCCTTAAAGACATTCTGAAAGTCTCCGAATGTGCCGTCATCCCGTCTTTCTCGACGTTCCAAGAAAATCATGCAAACACCCCCGTGATCTTCGTAATACCCTTCTCACTTGCTGTGCTGGTCCGTTTTTCGGTGATTTCCAAGATGATATTCGACTTGTCCGCCCCTGCATCGAGCAAATACTCATCTTCTTCGATTCCTTCACTGACAAAGGCTGTTTTGTTTTTCGTCATTGGCACGAAGTGTTCGGGTTCACCCGCTGCTGTCATGCTGATTCTGGCATCGACAACCAGATCGCCTACTTCGCGTTCAATCCATAAGAGGACACCTTTTGCTGTGCCGTTTGGTGGCAACATCTTGTACCGCGTGACCGCTTGTTTTAGAGGGATTACATTGCCCGCCTTGGTAATCGTGATAGTTTTGGTGTCAACTGCGCCAAAGTGATCGGTTGCCCGAACTGTTAGCGAGTTTGCACCAATCATCAATTGCGATAGGGATACACGGAATGTGAATTCACCGCCCGCTCCATCAGAAGTGTACACTTCGTTAAACGCGCTATTACTAATTTTGTAATGCACTTTTACACCGTTTGCATCCGGATTGTTGACTGTACCCTTTATTTCGAACGAGTCAGAGTCAATCATATCGGTTTTCGGTGTAATTGGGTCAACAGTCAATTTAGGCGGACGGTTTGGCACAACGTAGAATGTGCGAGTGACTTCCGGCGACTTGCCACCTTTGTCATCCTCTGCCCACACGGTTAAGACGTGTTGCGTGCCTTCTGCTAATGCCCCTGTGACTGCGGTTGCTCCATCGAATAGCTTACTTTCTTTAAACGTGAGCGAGCGATTGAATGGGAATTCTGCGCCGGTTGAAACAGGCGAAGCAATAGTGCGAGCTGTTCCGCTATTGACTTTGTATTTCACCATGACAACGTCTCCAACATCTGTTTCTGTTGATGTTCCACTAATCGTATAAGTGTCGGATTCGTAGAGTGTGCGGTTATCCGATGTTGCAAGAGTTATTGTAGGTTCTGTATTGGAGCTTATTACAGTTATGACTACTTTCCCGTGACCTTCGTTCACTCCTGAATTGGTTTCACCATCTGTGAGCAAAGCGATATAAGACGAACCCCCGCCACCTGATCCACCTCTTCCCTTCTCAGACCCACCTTGCCCGGCTGCTCCGCCATACCAACCGCCTCCGCCGCCTCCACCTGGCTTACCATTTTCACCGTTCGGCTGAACGCCTGCATAACCGCCGTTTGCACCTTTTCCAAATTGGCCGTCATACGGCGGAGTATCACGTAAACGCGAAACCTTACCACCTAGACCTTGCTTTCCTCCGGTATCGTTAAAGTTGTCATCAAGGCTACTATTAGTCACACCTTTTCCACCCTCTAAACCTCCGCCGTTACCTCCTTTACCATCTGGAACGTATCCACCCGCACCGCCCGCTACAATAATACGGGAATCCAACCCGCCACCTGTCCTTACGTCTGTGCCGTCACCGCCTGACCAGACATTTTTACCGACTCCTGTTCCTGCTGCGCCTCCGCCGTTCCAGCCAGCGGCTCCTGATTTTTCTCCTTTCCCTCCTACATGAACATATAGCGTTTGATTTCGCTTTGCTGTATAAATACCCTTTGCATACCCGCCGTAAGAGCGTCTATCTATCACTTGGTTTAGCGGCCATCCTGAATTATACAACTCACCTGAACCTGCCCCCCACGCTTCAACTAACAAAACACCTGACGGCCCAGCATAAATTTCTGGCGCACCAGTATAACCAAATGTATATGTTTTTCTCCCTTGTGAATCAGTTCCAATGATAGGAGCCAATTAAACCACCTCCGCTACATTAATTGAATAACTGCCCCAGTTACCAATAGACAGTTTTGTGTTGCTTAAAATAGAATTACTCCGTGCAACTCCTGCACCTTTTTTATATGAATTGACAAGAGCGGCAACTGTAATGCCAGTTTCTGAAACACTGACTATCGTCACATCTTCTTGTCTTTCATCGTCATAAATCGTCAGAACCTCCCCGACTTTGAACGGTACTTTATCAAGTTTTATAGTTGTTTCTCCTGCGTTTAAAGCAAATTGAGAAACTGCCGATGCTGTCAATCTCGTCAACGCCTTAGCTGATTCCCCATCGAGTGCGTCGAAGAATGTGCCGTTGTTATCCTTCACTCTGCCAAGCATTTCAATCTCGATTTTCAGGCGGTCATTTTCTGATTTCAGACGGTCGATGCCGCTGTGCGCTCCTAAAATACCATCCTCGATATTATTCATCCGCTGCGCTGCAAACCGCGTGCCTTCTTGGATTACTTTTGGTTTCGGCTTGCCTGTATATTCGTCTATAATAACGTTGCCGTCTTTGTCCTTTTCGGATTGTGTAGGATCAACGATATGGTCTCGCCACTTTGTTGGTACATATGCCATGCTCTCACTCCTTTTAATTTGCTGTAATCGTATATGTCGTGCGGGTTAGATAACCGATTTTCCCACTCGTAATAACCGATGTTGACCGTGCGATAATCGCATTCAATTGGTATTCGACCGATAGCGGAGTGACGATAATATCGCTCGCGCTAACGCCTGTAATCCGAACGTTCTCACTATTCATACCGTCTGCTATCGTCACTTCTTGCCCAACATGAAAACCCGTCGAATTGCTGACGGGTAGGACAGTGTCACTGTAGTTTGTCAATTTAATGTGATCGATTTCTATATTCACACCCGGAGCTGTCGCCCAATCAAAACGGAATCCACGTATATTTCCGTTTGACTTCCATGTCGGATGAGACCATCCGTCAATGTAAGCGGTATGCCACTGGCCATCCGCAATGAGCGTCGAACCGCCTATATGGTGTTCACCGTGTGCAAAAGGATATAAATCGTTCGTAAAGAATACTTCCCATCCAGTTGAAACACCATTTAATATTCGATACCGATACTCGATAAATCGGTAAATATTCGGATCGAATCGTCCTATATCTTCCATATATAGCATTGGATCTCCGTTAATAGATGTGAGATTGATTACGTCATTAGCAATAGAGTTAATCGTAGACCCGTAAGTGCCGTAGCGCATAGTGTCAAAATCATCAAAGAATCCAACATTCTTTTTAAAAAATGCGGAAGTTCCAAAACGGCTCATGCCCACCTGCGTTGCCGTGTCATCTTGAAAATCTATCGGTCTGTAAAAGTCTTTTAAGCCGTTTGCCGTCATCACCTTACCGATGACTTTCCGATACCGTAATCCATCCCATACCTCAATATCTTTCAGCATTAAATCACCCTCAGGACTATATCATTCGGCTGCAAAGGTGGAATGTCGCTGTCGGAATAAGAGACATGTATTCTGCCCGCGTTAGACTTTACATATCCGCTGTCGTTCGTCAGTTGGCTCGTCTTTGCTGGAACTGTCGGTTTGTTCGTTAAATCTTCGTAGTTGTGCGTATGATTTTCAAGCTCTTCAATCTTTACCAAATCAATGGTCGGCTTTGCCCCGCTATACGTTATCTTGTCGAGCGTTGCTTTATTCGCGTGCGTGTGAAGCTGTCCAGACGACGATTCAAGCGACTCTATACGTGTTGTATTATTCGTCACCTGCGCGAACTGCGGATGTGTGTGTGTCGTGTCGGACTTACCCCCGAGTTTCGCATCAACCTCGGCTTTTGTGTATTTGTCTAGGTTCGTTATATCCGCTTCTGTATGCGCATGGACAGCGTTCGCCTTCGCGTTTACCTTCGCATCAACTTGATCGCGCGTGTACTTGTCCAATCCCACAATGTCCGCTTCTGTGTGCGTGTGGGCAGATGGGTTGAATGTCGCAGGCTTTCCGGTGATTTCACCCCAACCATGCGTGTGCGTGCCATTCGCTTTACTATTCCAGTCAGTACGCTCGGCTGGTTTTATGTGGCGTGTTTCGTCCGCGTCATGTGCATTAAATTCGGTTTTGCTCGCTTGTTTAACGTTATCGACGTTTCCGAGTCCAACCTGCGCTGGGGCGTGCGTGTGACTTTCCGGCGGGAACTTAGCGGGCTTTCCGACGATATCCGCCCAAGCGAGAACGACGTCAATGCTCTCATTCTCCGCAATCTTGACCCACTCACCCTCTTGCAACAAGTACTGCGCCCATCCGCTTGTAACGGTAGGGTCTGCGGATGCATCGACAACATGAATAATCACATTCTCTTTGATTGCCAGCGCATCGCGTTCTGCGATTGTCTGTACCGCTTTGATCTTTAGGCTCGTTATCCGCTCCACGACGTCTACAAGTCGCTGTTCGTGGTCAGTTAAAGTAATGTCATGCGCCATAATCGCATCCAAGTCCGACTGTTTCAGCTTGTCGAGCACAGCTTTATTAGGATGCGTGTGCGAATTATCTATAACGGGCTGTGTCAGGTTGTCCAGCGCCGTCTTGTTCGTGTGGCTGTGAACGTTTTCCGGTGCTATCGTGTCCAGTGTCGCCTTGTTCGGATGTGTGTGCTTGCTGTCTATAAGTGACTGGTCAACCTGGTCGATTTCCGTTTTATTCGCATGAGTATGAACATTTTCGACTTTAACGGAATCAAGGACTGCCTTGTTCGGATGCGTGTGCTTCTTAGTGCTGACATCTTCTAGTTCATTTTCGATCTTATTCATATTTTCCGCGTTGTACGGCGTGCCTTTTTGCAAGACCTCGCCGTCTGCGTCATATGTCGTATTGACCCACTTTGTCGGATTATAAGGCATCAGAAACACCTCGCTCTCGTACTTGGATATCGAATTCAAACGCGATGATCAGACCGTCATCTTTCTTTTCAATGGAAAACGGCTTGACTGCCCAAACTTCACCTGAAGACGTTAACAGTTGCGCTTCTTCCACAAAACCTTCTTCGGTTTCGAGATAGATGTAGATGCGTAACGTATTATCGTCACGTAGTTTCTTGTAGATCTCATAGTTAACGTATTGCCCGTTAAGTTTGACTTTACTTCGATGCGCCTTATCTTCCAACAATGCGCTGATCCAGTCAATGACGACCGGCTTGACCACTTGATTATCATTCATTAAATCTCACCTTCTCCCGCGTAAATAGTGCCCGCTCGTTTATATAAAATGTCATTTGCTCTGTATTCGGCTGCCAATGTGACGTTGATGTGCTCGTTTTGCGAGATGACAGACGAAGTTACGAATGTACCGCAAATAGGGTAATTGGCATCAAATGCGTAAGACTGCGTTCTAACCTTTGCGATAATGTCAGATAACACCCCTGGTATATCCGCTGTATGGAATGTATTGCATATTGGATAAGGAACAGGGAAATCGTATGCATGGCCAGTTACCGTGACGGTATTCATAATTGAACCTACAATTCCGAAATTCAGATGTGCCGGTTTTACTTCCTCGATTGCCCCGTAAATGTCACCTGTGTCAATTTCATTTTTGCCATCAATCGGGATCACTGCGTTAAATGTATACTCTTTTGCATGTTCTTCGATATACGCGTCGCCATTTTGCACGAACGAGTTCACGAGATTCGTCAAATACTCAATCGTCGCTGGTGCGGCACCTCGCAACTTCGCAATGATTCGTTCTCTGCGTTTTCTCGTCAACATACGTGGAGCAGGCGGCAGATCAAAAACACGATCCCACCAATCCAACCCCCAAGTAGCAGTCGACACAAACATCTGATCAAGTAAATCCTGTGCTTCTGCTCGTTTTCGTTCGATTTCCGAGGCATTCCCACGCATAATCGCATTTGCTTCAGGAGACTCCTGATAATAGGGTGGAAGACTGTCGAGCATTTCCTGTTTGCGACGCTCGATATCACTCTCTTTCGCTGTAATCATGTCAAGGTCACCTGCCCTACGATCGCTACATCATCTGCTGATATTAGTACATTGTCATTGCCCATAATGCCATCTGCACCAATCTGCACATCGTCGTAATCCTTGACGCCTTCTGTACGTAGGATAGCGCGGGAAATTTGCGAGTAACGGATTTCCGTACCTGCTTCAGACAGGTATTCTGCAATACTTTGTTCTATGGCCTCCTGTATGTCTTCCGGCAATAACCCGCCCTCTAATTCGATCGTAGCTGTCACATCAATCGGAACTTCTTTAATAGCGACAACCGATACAGTAGCACCGATAGGTCGCTCTTTTTCGATATGCTCCGCCACCGCCAAAACTTGCTCTTCTGTAGGTGCTCGGCCCTCTGAGTTGATGACGGTAACTTTGACTGTGCCAGGTCCATCCCATAAAGGCGTGACGCGCGCTTGACTGATGCCAGCTATTTGTCGTGCCCATAACTCGTAATGGTAGATGTTGCCTGATGTGATAGGTTTGCGTACTTTGAGCAACACTCTCGATTTCAGTTCTTCGTCAGATTCGCGGTCTACACCACCCAAAAACTCAATTGGATTAGTGATGATCGCCTCTGGTAAGTCAACGCATGTCATATCGCTGTAAGCAGGAATATTGCCGTTATCACCCGGTTCAACCGCCACCGCTTGTACAGTGACTTCACCGCTTTCAGGCACCACGTTATACTCGACAATTTGCAAGGCTATCGGCTCACCGTCATGTTCTGTCATCACCACCGTGTCGATATTTATTTCACGGCCCGCTTTATCTGCGATGAGTAACCAACCTTTTGCTTGTTCTGCAGTTTTGCGATATTCACCGTATTCCATCGCTCGTAAGTCGACGTATTCCATCTGGGCGGTGTCGATAAAACCGTTTTCCGAAACCGCTTCTAGGACGTGTTGTAGCAGCTCAATTTCTTCGGATGGAGGAGCAAGCATGTCATACACAACAGATCCCTCTCGCTTATCCACGTCCCCTTGTACGCTTTCCAACATGTCAGACAATATCTGGTCCTTGTCTCTATCCGTGTACATCAAATCACCACCTCTTGCGTGACGTTTCCGTAAATAGTCGTAACGTCAGCGTAAATAAAAACAGCGTCACCATCACGGCGCGCTGTTACGTTATCGACCGATGTGATTCGGTCGTCATATTCGATTGCTTCACGGACCATCCGCGGTATTTCGGAATGCATAAATCCTTCTGTTACATCTTGCCCGAGCAGACTGGGGAGTTCACACCCGTAATCATCCGTATAGATGCGCCACTTACTGCGTTCTGTGATGATAGCTTTTCGGATAAATTGCTTTACTGCTTCCATTTCATCAATAAAGCCGCGGATCCGACCTGTTTCAAAATCAATTTTATACGTCTTGGTTGGTTGTTCCGCATTGTCGCCGGACACCCTTTCAAGATAATCGTCTAATAACTCGGATTCATTGTTGGGTAGTAGGCTCATTTATAACTCACCACCCTGTCGATAATTATGAATTTCATGTTGTCTTCATCCCATTCGACTAGGACCCGATCGCCTTCTTTGAGTTCGTCCAAATAGAATATTTCTGCCTCTTTCAAACTGATGCTTTCCAATTTGTGTGTATGCGGACCTAAACCGTTTGCGGTCATCGGAGAAGCGATCACCAATCCTGTAATATCTGCACGTCTTTTGTGGGCCGTCAAACGCTCCGCAATGTAAATATCGCCTTTGTCGTACACCTCGTCATCGTGATCAACCTTCATTTCGATTTCAGGGGGCGCGCTGACAATCCGACCGAATGTCATGGTGGACGTTTCGTTGCGTCCTTGTTTGCGGATAAACTTCGCCATTTTTGAATAGGCGTCACCTTCGTTTTGCACTTCTTTTCCGAGTTGCATCACAGCACCCTCCTTATCGACATGTAGTGTTTTCCCCAATAACCAGTGGTGTACGTATGCTCTGTACAACCGCTGTTGTGCATGCTAATGCAGTAGCCTTTACGCGTAACGACTCCGACGTGTGACACGCCTTTACGATAGGTGTTTTGGAAGAATACCAAGTCACCTGGTATCGCCTCCGCTTTATTGACTGACTTTCCAAGTCTGATCTGCGCAGACGTTCCATGTGGCAATTTAATACCATGCCTGTTAAATACATAGCTGATAAATCCGGAACAATCCGACTTACCATTTGGCAAGTCTTTACTGCCAAATACATAACGTAATTTCCCCTTGTACGAATGAGCTGTCTTGAGTATTTCAGCTGCTTTGCCTTTAGCTGCCTTGTCGACACCTTTTTGTTCTTTCTTCGTATTCCACTTTCTCTTGATAGAATCCCACGTCTTGGCTTTCGCTCGTGCGTCAGGAGCACCTTTACCCTTTTCGAGTATGGCGACCTCTACATCGCGACGGCCAAATGCGGCAGTTGCTGATTTACCTTGTATCAAGATGTCAATCCGTTTGCCTTTGATCGCTCCGCCTGTGTCTTCTGCTAGATACATGCCGTTGTATTTAGGCATGGACGGCACTTTAATGGCAACTACACTACCGTATGGGATAACCTTCGGATCAACAGCGATCGTGCGATTATACGCCCATCGAGTACTTGTGGCAGTTGTGCGCGGATCGCCGCTTGTATTGATACCGCCAAGCATTGGATCGTAGGCAGTTGCTACCCAGCCGGTCGAATACGGGAAGTCATACTCTGCTGATTTGCCGCTGTCCGGATCGTCGCTCGATTCATCCGGCGGCTCGTATTCCAATACAGGCAAATCAAGCGTTTTGGAAAGCGTTAAATCCATCACGTGGACACCGCCTGCTATGTATTCGTGAGCATCAGCCAAAACAAAGTATGTGCCACGAATACCTGTCAAGTTGTCTTGTACCACCACCGCCATGCCCGCCACCATATTACGGATGCCAAGCACCTTGATATTCATTTCCGTTTGCGGTTTGGATAACTCCGCGAGTAACGCATTTGCAAGCCCTGGCAATGCCGATTGGTTAGCGTCGGAATTATGCTCCACGTGCTGCATGATGCCGTATTTGTCGGTATTCTTTTTGACCACGACTTTATATGGTGATTTCTCATCACCGCCCGTGTACAGTATTTGTGTTCGTGTATCTTCAATAGATTCCGAATAAGACGCGGAAATCAGGTTCTTTCCTTGCTCGTAGCGTAGCCATTCCTGTGCTGGCTGAACTACTTCGAGTGTTAGCTTTCCTTTGACGTTGTGAAGCATGTAGCGCTTGCCAGTGACCTTCTGCGTCATGGTCAACGCTGTAATAAATACGTCATAGATCGTTTTACCTCGCATGATATAGCGGGGTATTTTGTGTTTCGTATCAGCTAATTTGCCAACTGCGATACCGTAATTACCGCAAAGCGTTTTGATGATCTGCGTTGCCGTCTTTTCAATAAATTTGACGTTGACTGTATTTTTGACTAAGTACTCATTGCCGTCTTTTGCAATCAAGCTGTCTCGGCCGTCTGAATGGCGCTCAAAACTCCGTACTGTGCCGCGGAATACTTCCATTTCTCCAGACATGATACGAACTTCTTGTCCATTGACGATATCGAAAATACGTTGAATGCCTTTGGTTGTGTTCGCAAAGTTAATGGAGCACTCTCTAGCCGCTTGTGCTACATCCCCCTTGATAGAGACAGATTCAGCAACTTCGGTCATTCGATGCAATATGCCTTTGTTAAAGTACATTACTTGCAGTTCCGGCCTGTCTGATTTGTAATCCAGTTTCATTTCGGCAACACCAACTTCATGCCGATCTTGAGTTCATCGGGATTATTACCAATCACCTTTTTATTGGCGTTGTGTATGTCTTTCCAATGGTTCGCATTCTTATAAACATTAAACGCGATTTTAGTAAGGCTATCGCCCGATTTAACAATATACGTACCGCTCGGACTCGCTGTATTGCCTTTGTTGACTACTGGTGGCCTATCCGTCGGCTTCGTTGGTGTATTTGGCTTTTTCACATCTACTTTTTTACCAAGAGTAAGAAATTCATACTCTTTTAATACGATACTGAAATAGATGTCACCTGGTTCGCCTGCTTTTTCCAAGTCATAGTTAAAATCACGAACAGTGACTGCATGATTGATATTCGTACCCGTCACGATAAAGCGTAGAGGGCGCTTGCTGTTACGCCAACGCTCAATCCAGTTGATAAATACATACGGGTCCGGTATTTTGACATAATCACAATATGTGGAGTTATAATGACGCGGCAAAAAGGACTGAAAAGAAAACTCCTTTAGTCCTCTGTCTCCAATGATCGTAAACTCCTTACCATTGACTATATCTATATCTGTATTACCAAATGGAGAAGATACATTGACAACAGGAGGGGGCACTGGAAAGCGCAATTTCTCCGCTCCGTTGTTGTAGCTTAACCAATATTCCGGTATGGCCATTACGCGCCCCCCTCTCCTGCTGCAATAAACTTACGGACCATCTTCTCGGCTAGGCGATCGACGTCGGCTTCTTCGCGAATGACTGTACCGTTCATGTTGATGACGAATGCACGACCATTTCCGCCGCCTTTGTTGTACTCCTTGTTTTCCTTTGCTGTAAGCACTCGTTCGCCGCGGTGCGCTCGGATGTTATAGCCATCTCTCGGAACGTATTTGATACCGTTATAACGTCCTTCTCCGCCACCATCGTCACCACCGCCTTCAAACTTGACCGTTCCGCCTCCGCCTAATTTGGAAAGCCATTTCGGCACTTTGAAGCGGGATATCGCAGTCTTGAACGAATCGAACCAACCAGCTACTTTTTCGATGGCTCGACCAATTAAATCAAAGCCATCCTTTACGCTGTTCAGAATAGGCGTCAGGTTCTCAAATGCTACTTTAAATCGTCCCATGAGGAAGTTTGCTACAGGCTTCATAACATTGTCCCATGCTAATTTCAGTACCTCGAATGCCGCTCCAATGGCTGAACCGAGTAATTTAAGAATCGGACCTATAATCGCCCACGCGGTTTGGAATATCGTCATTGCGAACTTGACGGCTGGCGCAATGATTTGCGTCCATGCCATAACCGCAATATCGGCGACAATCATAAGTGCATTTTTAAGTGCACCGAAAATCGGCTTCAAAACTTCCCACAACGTTGTAAATACACTAACAAGAACCTCTTTACCGATTGCGAATGCTTCTGCTAGGATGTCCAATGTAGGCGCAAGTTCTTGTCCTTTTGCAACGAAGAAGTCGCCTAATTGACGGAATCCGTCTTTCATTTTTTCGAAAGTTTCTCTCACGTTATCCGCGAAGTCTCGAGCAACTTGAATCTGTTCCTCGCTGAATCCCATCTTCTTCATGAGATCGCCACCGCCAGAACCCGTTTTCAGCACGTTGAATACTTCTTTGAATGTGCCTAAAAGATCCTGTACGGCATTTCGAAACGGCTCGATCTTTTGATACGCAACAACAAAGCCTGTAACCAATCCAGCTACCGCTAGAATCGCAAGTCCTACACCTGAACCAATCAACGCGAACAATGCGACAGTACCTGCTATCATTCCGGCTACAGTTGACATACCGCCAAGCACACCAATGAATATCAATGCCGCTTTCCCGATATCCATAAGAATAGAGTGGAATGGCTTTGTGTCGTCGTATAGCTTTTTCATGAGTTTTGCCGTTTTACCAATAAACGTATTGAATGGCGTAAATACCGACTTAACTAAACCTTTCATGCGTAGCAACGCGCCTTCAATTTCGCCCGTACCACCTAGTGCCTTGTCGATCTCTGTGATGGATCCGGCCACTCCATTAGTGATAGCGGTCTTGATGTTCTTCCAAGCTGTAGCAATACCACCTGAACCGTCTAGCGCTGTTTCAGCGAAACCGCCAGTCGCTTTGCTTAACTCAACCAATTTTTCGTTGAATTGGTCAAAGGTGACATCTCCATCTTTCAAGGCTTTGTATAAGTCGTTTTGAGCGGATTTACCTGTATAACCAAACGCTTCTGCTAAATCGTTCAGCGCAAGCCCCATAGTCTCTTGCAATGTTGTCCACGAGTCCAAACCAACCTTACCCGTTGCAATCATCTTGATATACTGTTCTGTACCTCGTGCCGCTTTATCGGCATCTGCGCCAGACGCAAGGAATGCATTGTTCAACGCGAGTGTGGTTTCTGTAGCTTTATCTAAATCCTTGGTCATAACTGCGATACGTTGAGCGGTGTCCGTCACTTCCCCAAGTGTGGTAGGCAAGCCGTCAATACCTTCTGCTAATCGTTTGATGGATTTTGTAGATTCATCTGTACTAAATCCGATTTTCTCCATAACTTTCGGAAATGCATTCAGCGTATCGTAACGGGCAACCGCACCTTCAATAGCGCCCTTTAGCAACTGAAAACCTTTAGATGCCAGGGCTACTGCTCCGACCGCGGTTGCTATACCCATGACTGCGTTCTTAGCTGTGGATGCTGGACCGCTTA
The DNA here is from genome assembly GCF_002743375.1 of Sporosarcina sp. P34. Taxonomy (GTDB): domain Bacteria; phylum Bacillota; class Bacilli; order Bacillales_A; family Planococcaceae; genus Sporosarcina. The sequence continues at coordinate 573,861 of NZ_PDZC01000001.1, read as the reverse complement.
TCCCATTTTTGAAACCAGATCGCATCTTACTGACAAAACCGCCCATTTTGCTTGGAATCCGGAACAAACTGCGGTCCATCATATCGAATGCCCGCTTTCCACCATCGCCCGCGCGTTTTAGCGCGTCTTGCACGCTTTTAGCTTTAGTCGATACCTTCTGAAAAGCATTACTAGACTTGATGCCTGACGCAGAAAAGACCTTCGACATCTTCTGTGCGCCTGTTGTCATCAGTTTGACGGATGCAGTTGAGTCTGTCGACATGAGTTTGAATGTCTTCGAGCTTGTGCCGCCTAACACCTTCAAGGCTCCTTGCGACAACTTCGCCGCTTTAGCCACCAATCCAACTGGACCCGGTACTTTTGCAGCTGTACTGACAACACTATTCAACGACTTTGCACCAACCGACCCTACTCCAGTCAATTTCTTTGCCGCTTCATCCGCACGACCGCCAAGCATTTTAAGAGATGCCTGTGATAGTTTAGCGGCACTGTCCGTAGATGTTCCGATAGTTGTCGCACCTTTAGATACTGCTTCAAGTGAGCGATTGGCCACGTTGCTGAACGACTCAAATTTCTTCGGAAGATCGACCGTTTTACTTTGTACTTTATCAAGCGCGGTACTCATCTTCGTACTGGCTGCAGAAAACTTCGCTCCCATATCACTCGTGCCAGTAGCCGCTTGTTTGACTTGACCTTTCAATTTGTCCAGTTGCGCGAACACGCTTTTCAGTTTGTCGGAAAACTCGTCCTGCAACTTCAGCTTGGCGACTAAATCAAATGCCATGATTTACCCTCCTCTCTGCTTGCGCTGTTCTTCTTTCTTACGTTCTTTTTCTTCCTCTTCCATTTCAATTTCTTCGGAAGCATAGATAAGTATTTTGTCATCCCATGGGAGGGCATGTATTTCATGCGGGGGTATGCTGTGACGTTGCCAAATACGATGCCACATGGTCACCTCGCCACCCTCCCTGATTAGTTTTTTACAGTTGCTACCTCGTCCTCATCAAAGCCTGACAGCTCCATGATTTCAGATGATAGTTTGACGATTTCGCCTGCAAGCAATGCTTTTTGCGTACAATCAGCAGGTGATTCTGCTTTGTAGTGATCCATCAATTCAGGATTGGAAAAGTCAGGTTCGATACACGCTTCTGCTACAACCAAGCGTCCGACTTCTTGATCGTTTACGTGACTCTCCATCTTTCCGCCTTTGCCTGGACGGGAGTGCGTACATTGGTCACGGATTTCATCGAGCTTGTCACCTGTAATTGCTTTGATAATAAAGTCCGATTTAAGGCGCTTCATGTAAACGGGCTTCTGAATGTCAGCAGTTGTCCCAAGCAACGCTTCAAGAGCGGATTTTTTCTTCTTCGGTTCTTGGTGCATTTCTTGCTCCTCAATTGTTTCTACTTTTTCATATTCTTCAAATTTGGCGACGTTTTCTGTCATGGTCATTCTCCTTTTTAAGTGAAATTAAAAACGCCCCGTGAAGGGCGCTTGATTACATTGGTTTGCTGTCTGTAAATAAGAACGGAATTTCATCCGTGACGTTTTCTCCTACGGTATATCCAAGCCCTGGAGTACGTTGGAACTGCACGCCAATAATACGTGTCATCTCCGACATTTCAGGATTGTCCGGATCGGTAATTTCAGTTTGGATTTCAACAACCAAAGATGGGCTGTCATCGTTCATTGATTTACGAATGAGCTTTTCTAGCTTGCGTGATACACGGTATTGTGTGAGCGTACCGCTTCGTGTGACTTTGTTCCTTTTCTGTCCTGGTGTTAATCTGCTAGGCAGGGGAACTTCTTCATATTCGATTTCCTCGTTGAGTTCAAGCGAGGTTACATTAAATAGCCATTCTCCATCAAAGTACGCTTTACCGTACGTTCCATTTAGAATCTTCGTGCCGTCTGCTAATGGATTCATTTAATTCCCTCCCTTATACTCCGAATGTTAAGAAGATGCGCTCCATGCTATCGACTTCTTTTGCATCAATAACGAGGAATACACAATCTCCTTCTGATTTTCGTTCTGGATCTAGTCCTGCAAAGATTTCTTCGTGCAATACATTGTTGAGCACCAGTGTTTCTAGGTATTGCATAATCGCGGCAAGCAACAACTTTTGCCCAGTTGGATTGTTATCAATCTTGCCGATATAGTGATCTTTCGCGACTTCTGGCAAATCTGTCGCAATGGCTTGACGTGCGCGCATCGCTCGAATCTTACCTGCTTTTGAGGCAGTCGATTTCGTCGTAATGCCTTGTTCGATTTTCACGTTGCGTCCATCATTCGTAAGCACCAAAGAACCTGATTCCAATGCTGTAATCGTTTCTGCATTCGTGAGGCGCTTATTGACGTCAGACAGAGGCAAATTCGTATAGGTGATAGATTTATTGATTGCCGTACCTGCAATGAGTCCTGCAATAGCCACTGCATACTCTTCAGACGGGATTTCGTTGCCCGAACTGTCAATGCCACCGTTGATCAAGTTGACTACATAATCGTCAGCCAACAGAACAGAACGAGCATTTCCTGTCGTAGGGTCTTGATCGTCTTCCGCGCTTCCACCTGTTACGTACGTAAAGTGCTTTCCATCTTTACGGTTACGAGCTGTCCAGTCCTTCGTCGCTTCTTGTTCCGCTGACGTTGTAGCCCCTGGAAACACGAACACGTTGAATGGACGTGATTCAAATGCATGGCGAATGCCCGCATAATCGTAATCAGATTCAGGAATTTGCATAGGGACTGCATAGACCAACACCTGCGCTGCACCTCTCGCTAACGCCATGAGTACAGGTCCCGCGTTCGCTTTTCCTATAGCAGTAATGGCTTCTTTCTCGCCCTCTACTGTCACAAACTTTCCCGACTCGATTTCACCGTCTGTATAATTAAAAATCGGCATGCCCACAATACCGCGTGGACCGCCGACGACTTGCGCCAAAGCTCTCTCAACAAAGTTAAGGTAAAAGCCTGGGCGTTTTGGTAGGGATAATGGATCCCATTGACCTCCATTTGCCATGTTTACATCTCTCCTTTTCTGCAATCTTTTCCGATAATGATGTCATCTCCAAAACCCGGATTAATGATAATGCCGCCGTCTGGTCCAAGCCCAGGTCCTCCAGGTCGGATGATAACTCCACCAATCGGTGGGAACACTTCCTGTACTGCCATCTGCCGCACTTGTGCATGCAACTTACCGATGGACGCGTAGACCGTCTTGTCCTCAGTCAAAAAAGGACGGGACGGCAAAAAGGACCCGATTCGCATATAGCGACTGGACCCTTTGATTTGCAATGAATGTATGTTTGTAAAATGTTTCTGCAATGTATCGATTTGTTGCAGTGATTCAAACTGATTTTTTGCGAATGAGAGGATGTTGAATACTCGGTCGTACCGATCAACTACTCCTGTCTCGCGCTCCACATCATCACCTTCCCACTGCACAACGCATAGGTCAGGCTTGTAAACCTTGGGTATGTCCTGCCCCTTTACTTCTGCAAATAGAGGGGCGACATACTCCGCAATGGTCTGCACTTCGAGTGGGATATTCGCTGTGATATTTGGCAGATTCATCATTCTGACCACTCTCCCACCGCCTTTTTCAATTCGTCTTCCATGATGCCTTGCCATTTATCCATGTTGTCCTCGGCAGGTTCGTCTAGGAACTTCTTGACAGCGTTCGGGTTCTTGTCGAGTTTCAACGACTTGCCGCCTGCGTTTTCCTCGTGAATGTAATACGCATAGTCGAAATGGTCTCCACCCTTCATGGAGTGGGCGTCACCATGGATCTCGATAAAACCGTTCGTGCCTTGTCCTCGCACTTCGCCAGTAATCAAGTCGTGTAGGTTTCCTGTGTCTTCAGGAGCGACGTGTTTCGCTTCTTCAACCCAGTCATCTTTGACGCGACTCAAGCCATTTTGAGCACCTTCGCCCATCTGTTTCGATAGTTGCTTCAATGCCGTTTCAAACGCGGATATATCCAGTTCAAACTCTTTCGCCATTTGACCACCTCACAAGTACACCGATGTATATAGTGCTTTGCCGTTCAATTTTCGAGCGGGCGCTATCAATTCGGGTTCGCGCTTTAGGCTACTGCCGCGTTCGTTGACGAATTCAATCTTGTCCTCATAGTCGATGTTAGGCAGTCCGCGAAACATGATTTCTGCCCCGACCACCACTTCATCCCCCATGCGATTCTTCACGACTTGCGTCTTTTCATCGACACGGCACTTGATAACAAGAATGACCTCGTCACCCGCATTGCCCCAGAAATCCTCTTCGCCTGGTTTATAGACAGTCACCATATGCGGTGTAGGAAACATTAGATCAGCCTCCCAATCGCCGCACGTGGTGTACCGACAAGGATCCCGATGACATCTGGTGAAATGCCGGAACCGTTAAACGTGACAGATATACCTTTCACCGAGTAGGACTTGACACCTTGACGTTTGAGCATGGCGAATTCTTCCCCTTCGCCCTCGAGCATGTACAGGACTTGCAAGGCTACAACGCGGTCTGTCAGCTTCTCGACAGGAAAGTTGTCTTTGAGCAATTCAAACGCGCTAAAGATCGCCTTGTCTTGCTCCAATGAATCCAACGCAAAAAAGCCGTCCGTGTTGGACAGCTTCATCATGTACAGCTTTACAGTTAGATCAGTGACCATGTAGATCACCCTTTCTTATTCTTGGGTTTTTCTTCTTTAGGTTCTTTGGCTTTCACTTCACCCAGAATCTTTACATAACCGATTCTTTCAAGATGTGCAGCGGAACGCGAATCAATGGTGATAGTTTCACCACGTCGCGCTCCATCCACAATTGCATTAAGGACTTCTACTTTTGTTTTAGCCACAATATTTCCCTCCTACTATTAAGGCGTGTATGCATCGATGTGATACACAAACGAGATTTTTTCAGGTGCAGGGAATCCAGCTCCAACTGCACGTAACACAGACTGGATAGGTTCTTTTTTGTCGTATGCTTCCAAGAACAAACCTGGTTGGAAGTTGTTTTCAAGTGTTGGGCCAAGTAAATACTCCCCAACTCCTTCGGATAGCATGACAATACGATTGACAGGCATTACTTCTTTACGAACAATATCGCCTGTGTAGATGTCCTTGTACTGCACGAAACGATCTGTGATGACTTGTACAGGCGGTAGACCATACGCTTCAAATACGGCATTTGCTTCCGCTTGTGACGCTCGAGTAGCGCCTGCAGCACGTCCCGCTTCTGCAATGACAACTGCATTACGCAATAGCTTCTGGTTCAGTTCACGCGATACCCACATGACGTCAGGCGCTTTTCCGTTCGCTTCCGCGTACTTCTGCACATGCTCGTCCAGCATCCCGATTACATCAAAGTCAGGAGTATCCAAGTCTTGACCGACTGACAGTGCCACCTTATTAGTTTCAGGAACACCAAAGTCAAAGTTTACCTTTACATTGTTCGCATCGTAAGAATGCGTGCCACGTGTTAATGCTTCCATCTTCGCAACGAAAATCAACTTGCGCAGACCGTTTAGCAGGTCGATATTTTTCACCGTGATCTTCTCAATGATTGCCCGCTGTTCTGCATCATTACGAGCTTCATTAATGGATTGCAATTCTTCGTAAGTGACGATGTCCTTTAGTCCAAAGTATGCAATCTCACCCATTTTAGATGCCACCGCATTGCGGTCAACGACAGGCGGTTCTGCACCGTACCCGATATACGCTGCAATGTATTGATTGTTTTTAATGATGTCATAGGCGAAGCGACGGTCATATGTGTTTACAGTCGGTAAAAACCGATCTGCGATTGTTTCGTTTACGTCCTGTTCTGTTAAATCCACTAACGCTTTAAGCGCTGGCTTTTGAAATAATTCTAAATGCGTAATACCTGCCATAGTAAAATTCCTCCTTCAATTCTTCTTATTGTTTGATGTGTTTAACATAGCGAATTTGCGGGCTTGTAGCCGCTTTGAATGCCGCTGTTACTGTATCGGGTAGTTTCGCGTCATAGACAGAACCACGAATGAGAACTTCTCCGACCACGATATTCGTTTTTCCATCGCAATTCATATCGATGTTCAAGATGGAGAATTCGTCAAAACCTTCCGGCACTGCATCCACATCGTCTTTGTATGGCTCAAAAAAGCCTGTTGTCGTATTGCGTGCGATTGGTGTTCCAACAGGGATATACACCGCTCCAAATTTTGCCGCGTCTAATGTAGCGCCACCCTCAATGAATTGAAAATGTTCAGAAGCGAGAATGTTGAGTCCGCCACGGAACTCCGTAGTAACTGTTTTGCCTGTGTATGGCATAGTAATTCCTCCTTTAGATTCGTTTATTTTGTTTTAACTGCTCGTACATCGCTACACCCACGTTATAGCCGTCTGGCTTTGGTGGGTTGTTATGCTTTTGCCCTGCCCCTGGTGTATGTCCGGCAGGTGGTGGAGTTGCACTTCCCTCATCGAATAGATAACCATCAGACTCTTTCAAGGCTGTTAGTTGGTCAGTCAATCCAGTCAGCTGTCCATCTTCACCCAACTGAATGACCTCGCTGTCCAGTAATGCACGAACAGCACGTGGATTACGCGCTTTATTCAATAGCAACGCTTGATCTAGTTCGTAGTTCAACTTGGTATTCGACAGCTCCACATGATATGCGTTTTTCGCATCCTCATTCGCTTGTTTTAAAGCGTCAATAGTCGATTGCAAATCTGCATGACCTTCTGCTTTGCCGCGCAAATCCTCAAGCTGTGTATCACGGTCGGTTAGTTGTGTCTTGTACGAATCGCGTTCCGACTGTGCACTTGTCAGTTCGTCTTTCGTAGCGTTCACTACTGTTCCGTGTGACTTCATTACAGCTTCTATTTGTTCATCAGTAAGTCCAAGTGCTTTGAGTTCTTCTCTTGTCATTTTGCATATCTCCCTTTACGTTGTTTTACGAGTTTACGAACTCGATAAGGTTGCACGGTAACGCTGTGCGAGCGAATTTAATGCATAATAAAAAGCCCTGTTTATAACGTCTATTGGCTAAAGACAAATTTATTTGTATTCGAAATCGGCTGACTCTACATTTGCAAAGTTGATGTTTCGACCGCTGACTTTTCTCCATCCGTGCTCGCCAACTTTTTCGACAATCTCTTTTACCCTACTAGCTTCATGACCGCGTATTTCCGTTGTCGCACCACTCGCAAATCGCAAAGTCGCTACAAGTTCTTTCGGTTTTTCTTCTTTTAGTTTTTCGATCATCTTCAAATAACGCGATCCCTCAATGAAGAAATCTCCATAACTTCTTGTTTCTACTTTGCAATAGGGGTTATCAGAATTAGAAAACGATTGGTTTATACCGGCTACTTCCCAATAATTAATCCCCAATTCATCAGCTACAACTTGAAAAATATCTTCTACTTTACTCATTCGTCATCCTCCTCTTGCCATTCAATAACTTCGTAATCATCGTGAATAATGATGTTGTTTTCAGAAATAGAAGCAATCAGATCGTTCGTTTCCTTCTCGACTATATTAATAACTCTCATGATTCTTCATCTCCTTTTCTCATCATACGTTGCAACTCTTTATACTTCTTTGACTTCGATCGCTTCATACGTTTAAAAGCCCCTAACGTAGCAGGAGCATCATCACCCAACTTCGCCACCATACGAGCATAGGCTTTCTTTTCGTAGTTATTCTTACGGTTACTCGCCTGTTTCTTATCATAAGCTTTCTTGATATTGTCCGGTCGTCTATCCTCTTCAGGATTAAACGCTTCAGCTCGTTCAATATCCGCTTGAACATAACGCTCATCCAGCGAATCCTCGTCATACTCTTCCACATAACACATGCAGTTAGGATGATAAGGAGGAGTACGTTCTTCATTCAGTGGTTGGAATCGCTTGTCTTTGCCAGAAATAGAAAAAACCACGCCCCGATGAGCGTAGCAGTGTCTGCATGTAGGCGTTACGCCATTAATAATGACTAGATCCTTGCCGTTATCTTCAAACCAGTCCACTCTGCCGCGATTCTCCGCGTTTTGCATGTTGGTTCTGGTGACGACTTCGCTGTAAAAATCCAACGGTAATTTCTTACCGTCAACAGTCGTAAAGGACGTCATGCCGTACTTATCAAACGTCTCCACTACCTTCGCGGTAACCTTACGCTTTTTGGATGCACTCGCTACACCTGCCCGCAATTCGTCCTGCACTTCGCCTAGCGCTTCGATGATGGACTTATTGGTATTTGCCTTTGCTGTACGGATAGCCGCCTTTAAATCGAGCATGACGTTGTCTGTCAGTTCGGTTACTGCATAGAGACTTGCACCTAATGCCGCGCCACCTGTACCTGCTAGATACGATTGCATAACGATGGGTGGAATGACGTCTTCAATTACGATGCCGAGCTTGTCAAACAACGCGTTGATCTTGTCCATTGCCGCCTGTGCGTGCGTTTCGTCTGTCATGTTGTAACTGGTGAGAATGAACAGGATCTCGTCTTTCAGTTGACGGATGACTTTAAGGAGTTCTTCGTTCATGGGTTATCGCCTACTAATGCTTTCGCTAATACCAGTCCAGCCGCTTAATCGCTGTGTTTCTTTTTGTAATTGTTCCGAGATAGTTCCGGTAATAGATCGAACTGATTCTTCTGGTTCTGGAACCACGATAGTCGGACGCGTGTTCTTTTCAATCTTCTGCAATGATGACGCAATACTTTTCAACGACCGGTCAATGCTCTTTGCTGTTTGGTTGTCCATCTCTATCACTCCTCCGGTTCACATATCGTCATTGTTGATTCGATTGGTTCGATGTCGCCCATTTCAAACTCCATATCTACACCAAGACGCTCAAACACGCCGTTGATGTGAGCGATATCTTTCTCGTCTGCTTTTTCATTCACTAAATATGCAAGCGATTCGGTAATAGCCTTGAATGTTTTTGTATTTTCAATATCAATTGCCATTTTCGCCACGTTCTCCACTCCTCACATTGATGCTGTATTCTTTCTTAACTTCCTTAACCGCGAAAACGAAAACAGTAACCACCCAAAAGAAAAGAAACATGAAGCCAACCATGAAAAGAATCGCAATGAATAGAAATAGGTTGATGGCTAGATTAAGCATTGTCATCATCTCCACCAAACGGATAACGACTTGAAACGTTCAGGCTGTCCACGACTTCTTTCGTTGCATCTAACAGCATTCCGTCGGACCAATCTGAAGCCCTGTGGTCGTCGCCACCTACAGCGAATAGGACAGCGCTTGTGTAACCAAAATAATCAGAATGCACGACATACAGCTTATCGTTTCGTTCGATGATGAAATAATCATCAGAATTCCATTCTCCGTACACAATGCCGTTTTCTCTTGTGTGATGATCTGCAATGAATTTCAGACGTTCGCCCTTGGTCATTTCTCTGATATCCTTCATTCCTCTTCATCTCCAATCGGATTCATATTCTCATCACGATTACCGTAGAAGTTCTGTAACGTCTGACGTCCACGCTCTAATGAAAAGTTGTCATCTGTTGAATGCTCCGCCTCTACTCTGGCAAGCTCCTCAAGCACCCAATCGTCCGATGCTGTCGGGTTATTCCTACGAATCGTTGTCTCAAGTGACTGCGTACCATCTGTATACGCCTTGTTGTTCTCGTCCACCAATTCCTTGCGACTAATCGGAATCATCGACTTGATCATGACTTCAGGCTCTTCAATTTGAATGGCTGAATCTTGCTCGTGCTGAATCCATAATGCCGCTTCAAATAACTGTTGCAAGAAATAGATATACTCCTGTTGGATCTGCTCCGCTTTGAGCAACGAAACGAACAAGTCATAAAACTTTGCGACACCAGATTGTGCAGCGCCTTGTGATCCGGCAATATCCGAATAGAAGTCAATCATCTTTTCAGACGTCTGCGTTTCCATGAGCATGAGCTTGACCAAGTCTTTAACCCATCCAATGTCTCCAATTTTAGTAACATCAATCTGGATGACTTGGAGCGCGTTGCCCTTCTCGTCCATCGTTGTAACTTCTAAATCTCGGCTGTCAATACGACTGTCATCGCCATATCGCTGCATAGCTTTATCCTGTAACGCCTGCATGATTTCAGTTGTCACCGCAATGCGCGGCTTACCGTTACGCTCAAACGTGATAGAATTCCGCGTTAATGTCCAGTTAACTTCATCCTGTTTACCCTCTTGGTTGCGCAAGCACGATGCACCCAGTGGGTTGATAAATGTCTTTTGATTCGGCCAGTAGATAATAAACGGACGACCACGCCCTTTGTACACCTTTTCCAACTCATTCATGCCGAGAATCAACTTAGTTTCATCGTCAGGCAGTTGCTTTGTTTCATTACTTGCGTTCAATTCAAACAACATATGACTGGAGTGTAAATCCATATCACCGCTTGCATTGCGCTCCACACGCTCCCTATACACTTGCAGATAGTCCTTGTCGTCCTTTTCAATGCGATACACCAAGTCCACGCCCATGCCATCTTCATGTGGGTAGTAGACGTCGCGCGCTTTAAATTCAATGCGTAATCCTGCATCATCGAGCCACGGCACACCCACTAGACCGCCATCGACTTGTTGCTGTACGATGTTGCCCCAATGTTCAAATGCAAGTTTCGAGTTATTTTCAATCTGTCGTATGACTTCCTGTTGTGCATGAATAATGCGACTAGACTCTGAACCGTCGCCAGGACCTTCAATAAAGTCGTCTGTTTCTTCGTTGACTTCTTCATTCGCAAAATCATCAGGTGAAAACGACGTTTGAATACTACCAAGTGAACGACTCACAAGCATGGCCGGAACTTCGGGAATCAGCTTACAAATGTTCGCGACAATATACGGCGTCTTGACGTTTGCTGTCTTCGGCACACCATTAATGATGTTGTCGACGATCTCGCCATTCTCTATCAGTTCTTTCGCACGCTCGAATATCTCCGAGTGCCTGCCTTCGTATAATTTACGGTAGTAGTACACATTGCCGTGCAATTCCGTCACGGTCTTCTCGTCAAACTTTTTCCATTCTAGCGGCATGTTGCCCCTCCTTTATAAACGCGAAAAAGGCAAGGTCTCATAGACCTCACCCTTACCAAGCAGATGCGCTGCTAATAGTCGCTTTACTTCTGTCTGTCAGTATTTCCGCTAATCCAGTTGTGGCATCCGGCGCGTCATCGTGTTTGTTCTTTCCTTCGCGCTGATAGGCGTGCATAGCCTTGTAATATTCAGGCCATTTATCCTTCCAGTTTTCAGGATAATAGATGTGATCCATTACGAATGATGCGTTAGATAAAATCCGCGCTTGCTTGTTCTTCGATTGGTGGAACCATTTGACTGCTGTTTTACGCGTCTTATGCTTTTCCCACATAATCCGTTCGACGCTACGAGCATAACCGCGTCCACCGTTATTGGATTCAATCAATGCATAGTTCACTTCATTCTTTACGAGCATTTCAGCATTAGACTTCTCGGTTACTTCCATCGCTTCTTTCGTGTACAGAACGTCCACCATGTATAGTTCACCATCGAACGTTTCTGCAGCCGCTAATGAGCAAAGGTAATCCGCGCCTGTATCTGCTGTATCTGTATAGCTTACGATGCGTTTGATTCTCGGCATCTCGGTATACGTCTTGAACGACGAATACAACCGTCCTTTAATATCAATCGGGTTTTGGTTGTAGTTGGCTTCTGCTATATCAATGCCCATGGCTTTTGTTTTACGCTCATATTCCTTCTCGCTCAAGATATCATCACACAACATCTTGCCGTCTACTTTCGCTTTCATGTTGACATGTTTTAGTGAGTAGCCAAGTTGAGGGAGTTCAGCGAGTGCTTTGCCAGCTAGATCGTTGCTGTTCCAACGCGTCATGATAATAATGATTTTACCGCCTGTTTCTAATCGGGATAACATCGTGTTCGTGAACCAATCCCAATGACCTTCAAGTACACGATCGTTGTAGGCTTCACCCGCATTCTTAATCAAGTCATCAATGATGATGTAGTCAGCACCGAACCCTGTAGCCGTACCTGTAGGAGAAGTAGCTAGGTAGTTGTTGTAGCCACCCTCTAATGCCCATAGGTTCATCGCGCCATCCCCATGCTTAATGCGCGTATTTGGGAAGATGTCAGCGTATACCACTGCATCCTCTTGTGCTTTTACTTCTGAAATTGTATTCCGAACGTTCTTAGAAAAAGTTGTTGATAAGGTTTCATTGTAAGAACCTGTCATGACTTTCAATTTAGGATTGCTACCCAATAGCCATTCAACGAACTTTCCTGCTGTTCGGCTTTTCCCATGGCGTGGTGGCACGTTTATCACTAGAACGTCTTGGTCATCTGATTCAGCGAATGATTGCATGACGTCAGCTAATTCAATTAGAAAGTCTCGATCTCGCTTGTAGAAGTCCCCAGCGGTTAGATTGCAGTAGTCAAAGAAGTTGCGTCTTGAAAGTTCCATCTTTGCACCAAGTACAATGTTCTTCATTTGCCATCAGCTAACTTTCGTAGTTGTTCTTCTGTTAATCCTTCAAATGGATTGTGTGTGGCGATACCGCCTGAATGCTCAATGTCTTTCCTATCTCGCCATTCATTCGGTTTACGATTCTTCAACCAGAAGATTTGAGCAGTGGTATCTGGAGCCACTTCTTTAGTAACCGTCTTAGTTACCATCAACACTTCTTCAAACTCACCTGTTTCAGGATTGAGTTTATCTCCAAGCTCTCTTGTCACTTCATCGTATTGATAGCCAAGCGCTCGTTTCAGCAATGCATTCTCAACTTGACGGTCCACAACTTCTTTCCCTCTTTTTAAGGAGTCCGATATGTCCGAGTACTTCTTTTTCCATTCGTTCAGCGTGGAGCGACTAATACCGATGTTTCCGGCTATCTGTTCATCAGTCAGCCCATCCCTAGCCCATCCCTCAATCTTGATAAGCCCTTCATCTGTAATCCATTCGGCATACTTACCACGAGCGCCTGTTTTCTTCTTTTTAGCAGTCACATCGTATCACCTCATTATGTTAGTCACTTCGTTTATTTTTAGGCATAGAAAAAGCACCCGAATGAATCAGGCGCTCACTTTCCATATTCGTCATATTCTTTTTCGTATTTATCAATTAACTCCATTGAACTTAATGCCAATTCTTCCGCTTTCTCATGCCATTCGTCTATACGATTATTTTTCTTATAGCTATGGTAATCTGATAAGTGAGTGAAATACTTGTCAACTAATCGATACCACTGAAGACTCGTTTTTGCAGACAACTCACTGGCCCAAAGTTCATTCGCATCGTAAAATTTTTCTACTTTTTTAACGTCGTCAATTTCAGGGTAGCTTTTTACATAGCTTTTAAGGTTAGCGCCAAATTGTACGATTTTATAAATCTTCCAGCTGTTCACTACTATTTCGGGGATTTTTTCTGCATAGTTCATCTTTCTTTGGTTAAACAATGTATATTGAACACCTAAAAAAGTAATTGTTCCGCCCAGTACTGCTCCCCAGAAAGCTATTATACCTGCTAGCACAGTGTCTTTATCTTGATAAAATTCACTTAGAACTCCTGTTATAATTAAAATATCTAACAGTACAACAGAAATTAAAAGAAAAAATGGTATTAAGACACTTATATATGACGATAATTTTTCCATAAATTCACCCCAATTTATATTACAACAAAAAAGGTGAAAATTCTTTAAATATCACTCGTTATGTACGGGGCTGCTGGGATGCAATTCATCGTACGAACGCACCCCTCCTTTAATGGTTCCCCTCATATATGGCATGTTCGTATATCATAGCGTATATCATGAATCTTATTGAACGCGGTCTGCAATCTTCTTTTTAGCACGACGTATAGACTGCTGCACCATACTTTTACTGACTCCTAAACCTTCCGCAATATCACTCATGCTTTTCTTTTGCCCCTTATGCAATAGATAGCACTGACGCTCCCGTAGAGAGAAAGAGGAAAGGATGTCGGCAAGGATTATCTTCTCTTCCCTGGTCATGAATAAATGCTTTTTGTTTATATCGTTTTCTTCACGTAGCTGCGCTTCCAAATCAGGTAGCCAATCCATATTTTCATAGGATCTCTTTTGATACACATTACTCTCTTCTGCTCCACGATAAGTCCCTGGTTGACGTCCTGTCTGCATCCACTCCAAAGAGTACGACATGGATTCAATCATAGAATTGAATTGCTTCAAGTCTTGCATATCTAGTGGATTCTCTCTGTCTAGTTGATCCGCTTTTCTTCGTAATTGCTGCCGTCCATCTGTGTACTCTTGTATCAACTGATCCGCCCAATCCAGCATGTGAGTTCCCCCTCTTATCGTTGTCTGTATGCTCCGCCTTTTTTCCGTCCGTACGTAGGTCTGTTAGTCCCCATCAATTCCGCTAGTTCCCGCTCACTCAACCGCTCATTCCGCTTCTTGCTTGTCCTAATATCCTTTTGCTCTATCTCTCGTTTAACGGGCTGTACGAGCCCTTTTTCAAAGAGCTGTTCTTGTATGCTTTTATTCCCTTCACCCCTTTCGGCAAAATAAAAAGGACACCAAGAAACAGCGAATAAACGCTATCTCCTGATGTCCAGTCGGTTCTTCCGTAGTGGACTTATCTATTCAATTATTATTTCCTTGCACTCGTATCCTTTCGCTTTTCACGATGTCCAACAGTCGCCAATTCTTCCAAACTAAGCAATCCTCTCCAAACTCTTTTGCACTCATCGGAAAACGCTCACCATTTATTTCTAAAACCACTTCATCTTCTTTTCGTTCTGCTGTTCTTCCCACAGGACCCCTCCTTGTGTTAACATAATGTCAGCCATGACGGGGAGAGATTCCTGTCTTTTTTTAATTCAATTTAATAATGTTTAGTACCGTCACAGATCCGTCTGGAAGCTTGCCGTTGTCACCAATGTTTTTCCTGACTCTATCCATGAAGCCCTCATCACTCATTTGTCCTTCCGTCTTAAATTCCAAATACCCGTAGCCGTGCTTAACCATGTCGCTGTATGCATAAGAAACATAAAAATGATTCACCGCGCATTCCCTCCTCTCAATTCCCATACAACCCAAATTTCCGCTGCTCAATCTCGCCCTTCATCTCCTGATCCATAACGAGCAATGCCACACTCCGTCTATTCGTTTTTAACTCCCTAGCCAAGTCATTAATCGGCACACCGTCATCCCACATTTCGCGAAAATGAAGTAACTCACTTTCTTTCCATGTCCATTTGATTTCAATGTCGTCCAAAATCAAGATTGTCGGTTCGTTTCTCGCGCTGACCATTCGGATTCTCCTTTCAATGCTTGCCGCGCTCTGTCTCCGTTATCGGACAAGATATTCAAATAGCCCGTGCCGACCAATTCGCCGCTTGAAGTGTGCTGCTTATCTGTATAGGTTTTACCGTCTGCATAAAACTCCAACGCTTCCCGCAGGCGTGTGTTTTCTTTTCTTGTAATAACGTCCGCTGCCTTTAATTCTACAAGTCTACTTCTGAAAAAATCTTTCTCGTATTCCAATCCCTGCGCTCGTTCAGCTTGTTCGAAAAGCCAATCGAAATCCTCGTCTTCCAAACCTGTGCCACTATTTTCTATTCTGTCAAGCCGCTCTGCATTCGTTTCAGTTGTCATTTCTATTCATCCTCCTTGCCACATTTCGCGCATACCTTAACTGCTGAAACATGTACGGATCATCATAGTTACCGCCAGATGATAGCCAGTCCGCTATGCGTTGGTGTAAGTCTTGTACTACCGATAATGGTAGTTGTTCTTGCAATTTATTAATTTCATAGATTGGATTTAGTTCCATGGTGTAACTCCTGTTGTCTATTTATTTTTGCTCGCTCTTTTCAACTAGGCAAATTCATAGTATTCTGCTGAAAAGGAGTGATGTATATGTTTTGCACAAAAGAAATTAATCGCTTGTATTATGATGATTTAATGTCCTCTGGAGAAATCTCCGAATTGTTGGGGTGTAGCAAAAGCCTTGTCCGAGATCGCTTATATCGTGAAATGCGAACGCGAGAAGAAGCAGGAAGGATCCGCACTATCAAATGCTATTACGGTTACATGCCCAAAGTGTTTAAGGACATGTACAAGGAAAATCGGAATAATTGAGCCGCTTATTGCGGCTCCTGCGCTTTATAATCGGAATGTGCATCAATCTACTTCTGCAACTTCTACTTCAACAAAGTCGAAATTCTTGCTAATGTTTGTCCAGCCGAAGTTACAAATTGGATCTTCGCCATATTTATCACGCATAAATTCTTCGTGCCTCTTAAACAAATCAATTTGCGTTTGCTTATCTTTATATCTCGTCGCTCTTTGTAAATCATCAGTTAGATGATCTACTGGTTCACGATGACTTAAATACATAACTTTGCCTTCGTATTCCTTTATCGCTATTTCTGGCTTTAGTTGCAGCACCCACGCTTCTTTCATAATTCATCGCTCCTTTCTTGTTACACATTTTCTGTCTACTGCCTACCCCTCATAAATCCAAATACATACGCGGTAATAAAGATCAAGCCGCTTGCCAGATACACTTCTGTCATTCCTTTTTCCTCACTTGCTCTTCGATTTTTCTTTTAACGTTCTGCATCACTTCGTTATTTGCAAGTTTTGTATCTTCATGCCCTCGCTTCCAACCGTCAAAATGACCATTTATATATCCTTTACGATTCGCAAATATCACACTGGCTGTCCAAAATGCTCCAATGATGATGCCTGCTAGAGTCATATCGCTCAATTAATCACCCCTAAGTAATCCAATACATATCCTCGGCCGCTTTTCACTAATTCGCACTGCATAAAGAAAAACGGATGCGGAATAGATTTTCTTTCACCTTTCTGAGCGCCCTCCCAATACGTTTCTAGCAACGGGAATGGCAGAAGGTATATTTCATCTAGTTTTGTAAAAGAGACCAATAGAAACGACCGTGCACCTTTCTGGTGCCATGATTTCAGTAATTCGTACTGATGCACGGAAATGTTGTTGAGTGGGAAGCTCGTTCGGTTGGATGTCTCTTTTGCATCAAAAATAATGGCCCTACTGTCATAAACCCCAGAATAATCCACCCACTCGCCTTTTTGCGTGTAACCTGTGATAGTTTTTCCGTGCTGCTTCATGATTTTCACTGGAGTAGGAACTTTTCGGATGTCCGCTACTCCCTTATTTTGATATTGCTTATTTGTCATATCAATCAGACTCTCCAGTACCGCTCCACGATTTGCGTGTGATCGACTATATGGTTTCCTCATACACTCACCTTTTCCTGATACTCGATTTCTTCATCCAACGTAATCTGCCGTTTCAAGAACTCTGCTTCCGCCTCGTCGTGTTTCCGTTTGCAGACCGGACCGAACCCGACTTGGATGCTCTCCGACGTCTTGAGCGGTTTGTTGCACCGCTTGCACTTTGACATGATGTATCTCCTTCCCGTGGTATACCGTTTTTGTTTACTGCTTCGCTAGGTATGGAGGGCTTGGCTTTGACATCAACGCGCCACCCCTCTCTTTTCAGCTCTCTAATTTCACGGGCATTTAAGTCACCGTGGATGTACAGCTTTTTCTTGTGATCGACCTTGAACATAGTTAGCACCGGATCACCCCTTTACTAAATCATCCTCTTTCACAAAAACACCGTTCACCATCTCACCTTTCCGGTCTTTGATTTCGTTGTAAGCCATCTGCACACATTCCTCGATAGCGACACCTTCTTGCATAGCGAGTATCGTCATCACCACGAACATGTCTCCCAACGCGTCCTTCACTTCGTCTGGTCGTGATTTCGCCAACCCTTGGCACAACTCACCGAATTCTTCCCCCAGTTTTAGTGCTTGTTTGGTGCTGTCGGCTGTATCTAACCCTCGGTAGATCGCCCACGTTCTGATTGCGTCTGTTAGTTGCTGTATGTTCAATTTACTTTTCCCTCCTCTTTTAGCCATCCGTCAAATTCTCGATTCGCGCACTTTATGCATAAACGACTGGTACTGCAATAACTGTGTTTTTGTACCGTTTCCTTGCAACCGCAGATCCGGCATTCAATTTCTTTTGATACATGACGCGCTGCTTCCGCTTTGATTGCTCGTATAGCCTTACTGGTTCCACTTCTGGTTTTCAATGTCATAACTACCACCCTTTCAAAGTTTCATAGTCTCAAAACGGCAAATCATCATCTGTGACGTTAGGCGGCACATCATACCCCTGTGCTTGTCCACCGTAACCACCTTGCCCTGTCTGATAGTTCGATTGAGTATTTGTCTGTCCGTGTGTTTCCGTCGGTTGTGGAGCTTGCTGTGAACTATTCGGCTGTACCGAACTGTTGCCCCTTGGTTCAAGGAACTTAATGCTGCTCGCAATGACATCCGTTGTGTAAACTTTCGAACCGTCCGACTTTTCATAACTACCAGTTTGGATATGGCCTATGACCGCCACTTGCGATCCTTTGGTTGTGTACTGGTTTGCTAGTTCGCCAGTTTTACCGAACATGACTACGCGGATAAAGCTCGCATCGTCTTTCTTGTATGGATGATCGACCGCCAGCGTGTTCTTTACGACTGTGGTATTACCGTTTATTACTTCATGTTCTCGGACCCAGCGGCCGATTAGATTTACTGAATTCATTTGTTGACCTCCAGTAGTTCAGGATTTTCGCAAATGTTGCCGATGACTTCGCAGTGATTTCCATACTTGTGATCAGTCAAGAGATTGATAACCATATCTTCTCTAACCTTTCCATCCGGCATATTAAATCTTTCAGGAACTCTTTTGTAATAAACAAAGCAACCATCCACGAACTTTACTGATGATCTTTCTTTATGAGGGAAAAATTGAATAACATCACCTTCATATATTTCCACACCATTTTTGTCTTTTAAGCCGGTGTATTGCATGAGAACATAATCATATTCAGCTGTCATTCCTCCGCGATACGGTTTATCCGGAATCCAAAGGCAGGTGCTTCTTTTGGTTTTTTCGATTAACAGCCGCTTCCACGAAATCATTTCTTTGCGTTTTTCTAACCACGCTCTGAATTTAATCTCCCTCATGCCGTCATCCCCTTCCTCATAGCCATAGCCGCCTCTGCCTGTTGCAACTTGATTTCCAATGCGTCCATTTCGCGTTTAATCTTCTGCCAGTCGACTTTATCTGGCATAGGAACCGTGTAGATCCCGCTGTTGTTAGTCCACATCGGATGCACCTTCTTTCAAGCGCTCGATCTGAATGTCATCAAAACTGACATCACTCTCTGAGTAATTACTACTCACCCAAACACTCGGCTTAACCTCAGTTAAATCACGGTCAAGTGTTTCGCCTGTTCGACTGTCATAGATTCGATGTGTAGGTTTCATTCGTCTGCACCTCCAAACTCGATGAAGGATTCCGTTGGGTAGAAACCTGTAAGCACTCCGTCTTTATAAAAAACTCCTAGAGCGTCAACGTGATCTACGTATTCATTTTTGAATATACCTATATCTCCTTCTCTGAATCCGCCCACTTCCCGACCAATAGACTTCCACGCTCTATATTCTTTTTCGGCTTTGATCTCTTCTGATGTGGCGTGGCGAATATGGTGAACGTAATTCCAATCCAGTTGGCCATTTTCCCACTGAGCAAATACTTTTTTACCTTCGATTCTTTCTATTTGTGCAATCCATGCACCATCTTCATATTCGCAAGCGACCCAATCGCCAACCTCGAAAGTCTCTTCGACTTCATAACCGATCAACAACGCTCTTGCCATATCTGCCTGATCTAAGCCGTTAAATGCTCGGTACGGGTTGCCATTTCTCCAGCCGCCTTGCTTTTTCATTGCTGTGGCGTGTACATCCAACAGTGCGGCTTTATCACCGTTTCTCTCACAAAGCCATTTTTGTATTGCGTCTGCTTGTTCTGGTGTCAATTTGATTTTTCCTATCACTCTGCATCCTCCTAAAACTCAATGTTCTTTATCCGTTTATCCGTAGTATCTTCAAACTTGATCACATACGTATTTCGCAATAGCCTGGAAACCGTCTTAGCGTCGTACATGCGCCCTAACGCTTCGCGGTTTAAGTTAGACGTGAAGATGGTGGGCTTGTCCTGCCTAGAGTCCGCTATACCTTTCAGAATCCGCATCGTGTAATCAGACGCGGTTTTTTCTGTGTTCGTCGAGCCAGTTTCTGCTCCCAAGTCGTCCAACACCAAGAAATCCGCTTTTGATAACAGTTGAATGAAATACTGTTCTGTGTAGATACTTTCACGATTGTTGAAGCTGTCTCTCACTCTGGACAGCATTTCATCAATGTCGATGAACAAGCACGACCTGTCTTGGTTGTCCGTTTCGTTCATGGTCCGAATGATGCTCATTGCCAGATGGCTCTTACCGACGCCTGGATCGCCTTGCAAGAATGTGTTGAATACTTCACCTGCACGATATTGTTCAACTGCTTTAATGGCTTTTTTCTTATTGGCGATTTCTTCTATGTCTTTCGTTTCGTAATTTTTGAATCCAGAGTTGATCAGCGTCTTGTCTTTAAACAGTGACTTACTTTCGAGAATCGAATACTCCGCTCTCTTTTCTGCATCTTTGATCCGATACGCTTCTCTTTTCTCGAACTCTTCCGTGTCACGCTCAATCTCGCATACCGGGCATACTTCTTTGCCGTCAAACATAATCATTTGATGTCGTTTAGTTACTTCTTTACCAAATACCAATGTTGTGTGAGTGCAGTAATTAGAAGTTGACTCCATCCGCGTATGTTTTTGTAGATTTTGCATTACGTTTGTCATTACGTCCGACATTTTTCGCATCAGCTGCACTCCTTTCGTTCAAGTAACTTTCAAACTTGGTGCCGAATAGTGTGATTGGTCGTAAGAATTTATTCATCGAGCTATCGTTGATCCAGTCAGTACGTTTAGTGTCAATCACTTGTTCGAAGTCTTTAACACGGAAGCCTTCCTTCCACCTGGCACGAATCAATTCTTTTGTTTTAGCGGTTGAACTTCGATACTTCGTTGAACATTGTTCATTTAAATAATCAATGATTTGAGAGTAGGGAATGAGATCCGCGGTCTGATTCGGAGAATCGGACAATATGTCTTTATCTCTTTCTAGTTCTAGTTCTTCTTCTAGTTCTAGTTCTAGTTCTATTGCGTTACCCTGCGTTACAGGTAACGTTACATCCTTTTGATTGCTTCCTAATCGTTGATTTTCACGGTGTTTAGCGACTCTTTTTCTAGTTTGTTCACGAATCTTTTCTAATCCAGCAACGTTCTGATGTTTCTCCCAATTTGCTATACTAATAAAGTGTTCGTCGTCTATTTCAATCATTCCGAAAGCCTTGAAAGTTTCTAACGCAAGTCTAATTGTATTGAGCGGTCTACCAAATATTGTTGCTAACATTTCATCCGTATAAGGGATGTTTTCGCTCAAGTAAATGTAGCCGTTGCCGTTTGTTTTGCCTGCTTGAGAAAGCAATTTAACCCAGATAATGAGGATGGTATCAGCGTCCGGCATCTGTTCTATCAACTTTATTTTTTCATCCTCAAACATCTGCGTACTCAGCTTTATCCATTTCACATTACTCATGGTCAATCACCTTTCTTTAGGGCACAAAAACAAGTTTTCCGGTTGCTGCTTGTACCTCTTTTTTAAATTCTTCTTCGTTTGAATTACTATCCGATAAGTGAAGTAGATGAATCTCTTGAACTCTTGATAGGTCGTTAGCTTTTAAAAAGACCAATAGGTTTTCCAGACTGAAATGCGACTGCATAACTCGTTCCATTAGGAATTCAGGAATACGTCCGCTCTCTACGTTTTCTCCCAGTATCTTTTGCGAGTAATTACACTCGATCATTAAATGTGTAAGTTCTGAAAATTTATACTTGATATAGTAGGTATCTGTTGCAAATAACAGCTTGTCACCATCCTGATTAGCGATTAGAAAGCCGAAAGGCTCTGCTGCATCGTGCTGGACATCAAACGGTAATACAGTCCACGTACCGACTCTGAACGTCTCTTTACATGGAACAGGCCGTATACGATGATGCTGAATGCCGATAGCGTCCGCTGTGCCTTGTGACATGTAAATGTCTAGCCCTCGGTTTGCAACGTCCTGTACTGCCTTGCAATGGTCTTTGTGTTCGTGTGATACCAATACGCCTGCTATATTGCTAGTTTTAAAGTTCAGCGCCTTTTGAATCGATTTGAATTTGATGCCGCACTCCAAGAGGAGCGAGGAATGGCCGTCTGTGATGTGATAGCAATTCCCCGTACTGCCTGTTGCGAGTGTTTGAATCGTAATCATTAGAATCCAGGCTCGTTTGATGTGACTGCTACTGGCTCAGGTTCTCTCGGTGTTGGCTTCTGCGTCGGTACCTCTTTTACAGGTTCGATGATCTCGCCAGTTGTCGGTTCAACAAAATCCAATACTTCTTTGTTCGCATTTTGGTCAATTTCATGCTGCGGATTGATTTCTCGTAAAGGTTTATCATCTTCAAATTCGTTTTCTGTCGTGCGATTAATTGCTCCAATGAATAGATCGCTGTCATCTGAAGTATTGATAAACGCTTTAGACGCTCGATTGATTACAGTTCGTTTCGCCATCTCTTGCGGATACTTGTTTTGTACAGTCTGCATAGATGATTGAGACCATGATGTTTGGATTTCTGCCATTGTCATGACTGTTAAGAATTGCACGCCATCGTCACGTTCGATGATGCAATACGCTCCGAGAATGTCTTCTTTCTTTCCGGTTGCCGCCATCCAGTCAACATTGTGAGATTTGAAAGCTAGTTGCCCTCTCTCGTTGTACTCCACGTTGAATTCTTCACCTTTCCAGATGACGTTAGCCCATACATCCTTTACACCGTTCAAGCGCTTTAGCACCGCTTGCGTGCCGTGGTATGAACGAGTGAACTGCATTTTGTCACCGTATACGATGAAGTAACCTTGATTCTTCGCTACACTCAATGCCTGGATCGCCATATCTTGAAGGGAGAATGCGACACTTTCAGGTGTTGCGCTGTCCATTAAGGATGTTTTCTTTTTGAAATCTACTTCTGTCAGTTTGAAGTATGCTGCTTGTACCGCATTCACAATGGAGTAGTTTTCAGGGATGTTAATCTGATTGTTTTCAACCATTGCTTTCACTTTGTTGGCGACTTTTGTCACCAGTTCGTTTTTCTTTTCAGCTGGTTGCATTTGTTGAGATTCTTGTAATTGGTTTGTCATTTATAATTCCTCCTGTTTTTATATTTCATTTAACCTCTTGCGTAAATGACCTTTCGACACTCCATCCACGGTGAAGCCTCATTTTTAAGGTGTTGTATTCGATACCTAATTGCTCTGCCCATTCAGGCATTGTCTGCGTTTTCCCTTCAAATATAATGAGTGGATTACTTCTTGTATTTCTCGCTTGTTCTTTTCGTGTCGCCCACCTACAATTTTCCGGATTGTAATTTCCATCGTTATCGATTCGCTCAATTGTTAAGTGATCCTCATACCCGTTTTTCATGGACCAATTATGAAAGGCTTCGTAATCCGACCATTCTTCGCATATCGAAATTCCACGCTTCCCGTAGTATTCGTAACTCTCGTTCTTTTCGTTTAAACAGCGACCTCTCATGTGCAGCCAAACTCTGTACAGCCTGGTCGCATTTCCCGCTCCTCCGGATAAGCCATGCTTCGTGTTCCTGGCAATGGTCAGCTCTCTTTTTAAACATCCGCAACTCTTTGCTATACCGCTATGCAAATTAGGATATCTTACAACTGTTGTGTTTCCGCAATCACAAACGCATTCCCAGCTCACGTTGTAATACTTGTCAACACCCACAAATTTTTTCACGGTTAGTCTCCCGAATCGCATTCCGGTTCTATCTATTCTTTTACTCACGACGCAACACTCTCTTTTTGCTGCTCAATCCGCAAAACTTTATCTTTTCCGCTCACCACTAGCGAAATAACTTGTGAATCTGTTTCAGCTAACTCAACTACCGCCTCGGCGTTGTCCACAAAGATCGGGACTCTGAAACCGTAATGATTTGATAGAGTTTGGATAATATCCAAGCCGACATTGATCTTCGCCGCATTGTTAAGTCCGGAACCATAAGGAACACCTTTATACGTCGTTTCACACACGTCAACCAGCGTTCCATCAACTTGTTTGTGAGTTAATTTAAAGCGTGCAATCTTGAATTTACTGTTGATTTTTTCATCCAATATTTCTACTTTGATTCGAGTAAATTCTTCAATCAGGAATAGTTCCTTTTCGACTTTCTCGAATTCCTTTGCGAGTTGTTCTTGCTGTTGTTCGAGTTCTGAAATACGTTTCTTGGACGCTTCCGCCTGTTCGTACTTTGCGATTTGTCCGTTTAATTCGGAGCGTTTTGCCTTTAGTGCAACTACTTCTTTCTCGATTTCTACAACAGCTTCAGTTGCGTTTGCCTCGAGGGATTTGATTTCGTCCTGGACCGTAGCCATTTCTGCAACCTTGTTCGTGTACTTAGGATTCATCCGGGCGTTCTTCACTTCATCGCGTAGCGCGTTGAGCTGGATCGTCAGCTTATTGATCGCCTCTTCTTTCTTGACGAGTTCGGATGACAGTTCCTCGATTTCTTTATCAAGTTTTACATTCTTATCGATAACCTCAGCTTTGCTTGCTGTCAGCGACTTTCCTCTTTCGTTGATACGTTCAAGTTCTTCTGATTTCTTTGTATTGAAAGTGCTGACAGCCTTATCTCTAGCGGCTTGTAAATCTGTTTCTGGAATAGCTTGTCCGCAGGTCGGGCACTCGCATTCTTCTTTGTGTTCATACGTTTTCGCATTTTCTTCATTCCACTTATTGCGAAGATCCGCAATTTCTAAGTCGAAACGTGCGATATCCTTTTTGTTATGCTCAACCACATAGTTGGCATCATCTAATTTCCTTTGCATAATCGCTTGGTTTGATTTCTCTTCTTGGATTTTCGCCTGAACTTGATATCCTTTTTCAGTCGCATCCGATTCCAGTTCACGCTTGATAGATTCGAGATCCATTTCAATCTGTCGCAAATCGTTCTTTTTATTCGTAACGGCCGAACCGTTTTTGATGTTGTTGATTTGAGTAGATGCCGCGTCAATCTCTTTTTCTACTTTTGCGATTTCTACTTCTATAGAAGAGACATCAATACTCCCTTCCGAAAGCATGTTATTAATCTCGCTGATTCTTGTCGGAATGCTTTTAATTTCATCATTGATTTTCTTCTTTTTAGCAGCAATCACTTTTTTATGGTCCTCGATTTTTCGACCATTCAGAATGCCGGTCAATTCTTGCAACTTTTTGTTAGCAGAAATAACTTCTTCATCAGTTAAATCTCCGGTAATGTCCAAAAGCACTTCTCGTCGCTTCTCCCACTTGAATTGTTCATTGAAGTAAGTGGGTGAAGTCAAAAGCTTAAATACCTCTTCGTCAATCAATTCTTTAATCGCCTCGTTGTACTTCTTTTCTGGTGTCGGAACCTCATCGATGAAGTATTTGTTTTTGTTTCCTTTAAACGTTGCTTCAAGTGCGTTTCTTTTTTGAGTCCAATCCTCGTAATGCACTTTTTTCAATACCAACGGGTGACCGTCTACCAGGAACGACGCTTCAACTTCGTGTTCCAAGTTGTTCATTTCTTGACCGTCAGACGTCAGTGTTTTAAGTGAGAACTTCGTTTGGTTTTGGCTGTTTTTATTGAACAAAAGCCACAAAAATGCATCGTACAAAGACGTTTTACCTGTTTCGTTATCCCCAAAGATTGTTGCATCGTTACCGTTTACGTTGAGTTCAAATTCCTTGATCCCCTTGAAGTTCTTCAATGTGAGATTCATCAATTTAATATTTTTCAAAATGTTCTCCTCCTTGTGATTTTCGGGATTCCGCGCTATAATAGCGCCAAGTAGTTTTATATGGAATCCCGAACTCGCTGCTCGAACAGCGGGTTTTATTTTTGTTCATTTTCCTCTTCAACTTCCCACTTCATCATCTCTGCGTGACAATCATTACAAGTCATCGGATAACCAACATCTTCACCCATGAACTCGCCGCACATTTGACAGACGACACCGCTTAAAGCCATTTCAGCATACTCACCCAATCAGATCGCCTCCTCAAAACGAATGATTTCCGCGTCTTTACGAATCGCATATACCTTCATGTGATCACCGTAATTGTTGTAATACGTTTGAGCAGCATCCAGTACACTGTCCTCAAGCGTCGTCACGTAGACCGAATCGATTTCTTGCATAAAGACTATTTCCCATTGATACGTCGTCATCTTCTTCACGCTCCTTTCTAAGTTGGTGACCGGCATCTTCCCACAATCGCCCAATCATAAATGCGATAATCGGAAGCATGATGGCGCAGATCAGTGCGTATTCGTATTCCGTCATGTCATCAACTCCTTTCTGTGATGGATGTGAATCCCATCAAGAAGACCAGGTCTACGAGTTTCCAATTCGCAGTGGAAATGATCCAATGGCTAACCAACCAACCTGAGCTTCTTGATAGGAGCCAAAGCTCCTAATCTGTGGTATACTGAAAGTACATAAATTCTAGTTTTGCCGATTTGACGCTGGACACGTCAGTCGGCTTTTTTGTGCGTAAATAACATGGCTTGTGCATTGATTCCTTGTGCGACCAACTTTTCTGCAAGTACATGCGTGCTACTGTCTGCGCGCTTCATATGTTGCATAACCCTCACTTGTTTAAACATTTCTAGCAACGTCTCCGCACGGAATACAGCTTCCTCCATGTCATCCGTCCAGTTACATAACTCCAATGCTTCAATTTGATGCATGGCCATCTTCTTTAAATCAGCCGCTCTTTCAATGTCTGCTCTACGATAATTTGATAGTTTCATAGTGTCCTCCTAAAAAATAAGTGTTATGAATCCTGCTACCATCGTGCTGACGGTATTAATGATATCTGGCAATGTATGCAATACTTCCGTTCCGTATAGAAAGGCAATGCCCAAGTCGACTGTCTGCGTCTGTACTGTCCAATCTCGGAAGATATCTAGTGCTGGGTACTTCTCGCCCCGCTCGATTTTCGATACATCTGACTGATTGATGTTGAGCGCAAACGCCAACTCCTCTTGCTTCAAGCCTTGACTCTTTCGGCATTGCCTTAAAAATTTCCCGATTTCCATTGGCTCACCCCCTCTCAATATTCCAGATTGGACTATATGCCGTTGAAGCATATAAGCCGGAGTGGAATTTAATACTCTTGTAGGGTGTTGTATTCTAGTAATAGACCTACTCATAACCCTCGTGTTACGCTTCGTAAGTAACCTCTGAATCTAGTGGAGCAAACCCCTCCGCTCCGCTAGATCACTTCTAAGCTATCCGTTTAGGGATCCACGCTTCTACGTAATAGATTGCTGATTGTAAATCTTTGCGTAGAACATCTTTATATGAAGCAACACCGAAACGGTCTTTAATTTCTCGATATAGTTCACGAAACAATTTTCTTCTTACTTGATCATCGCTTTCAATTTCATAAACCCGAGCGCCTACTGCTCTTTGCAACCTCCGCTGCATGCCATAATCTAGCGTCATCTGGTTCTCTACCTTGTCTTTCAATTGAGCGACATCCACTTTTATAGCTTCCACTTCTTCCGATGTTTCTAGTGATAGTCTCATAGAAGCTTTTAGTTGCTCAGTTGGACTCAGTGCCCTTACTTGGTTTTGAGTCGTGTAATATTCATCAATCAACTTTTCGTATGCATCCCATGCTTGATCTGTATTTAAAGATTTCGCTTGAAGCCATGCGCCCTTTTCAGTCCAGAGATACAAAACAGATGTGAATTTTAGGCTTCCGTCAATTTGACCTGACCCTTTAAACTCTCTTAGTTCTTCACCGGATAATGCGAAGTAATGCTTGCCTGGTGTATATCTTTCTGCATTTCGCTGAAAGTTTCGGTTGATAATGCCATTATCAGTTCCGAATGATTCTGCTAGTTGCGCTGTTGTTAAAACCCTGTTTCCTTCTCTCTCAATAATTGATAGATTCACATTGTTTCCTCCTTTTAGTAGGTATATTTTTCCTCCTTGTCGAATAGTGACAGTGGAGGAGGTGATAACATGATTATGAAATGGAAACCACAGACGCTTGTTCATTCTGTTTTACTGCCTAGAGTGAAAGTGGATGATCCGCCGAAAACTTATGAGATGACCAGAGACGCTAAAGGGAATTTGCGAATCGGTGATTTCATTAAAGGCGAGAAAGCGTTTATACAAACCTTTCAAAAAATATTAAGAACCGAGAAAAAACCGAATCACCCATACGGCTTAATGGATTTACTGCCGTATTCTACGAGACAAATAGCATTTAATCAGCAATGTGAAAGACTCGCGACCGCTATTGTTAATCACCGATGCTCTGATTCATCAGAAGGGAATCCGAGCGGTTTAGGTTATACAGTCGATGAAGTGAAACTAATCGAGTGGGATAGCGAAAAGAACGAGTTATTTATCACTATTGTTGCTGATGGTCTTGATTCTCCGGTTCGTGTAAATGTTCCAGAACACTTAGGACAGCAGCACCCGCCGAGTTAGCGATATCGTGTAAAATCGAGACTTCACTTTTATCCCAGTCATCAGACCAATGATCCATGAATACTTTGTTGAATTCCTTTTTATCGAAAGTTGCCGTTCCAGCGGCAACTTTCACTAAATTGGTATAACTGTTTACCAGTTCCGCTAATCCCTTTGTGTCTCCCTGATGCTCCGCTTCATAGATGATTCTTTGTTTTAACGCTTCGAGTACTTCATTCATATTTCATCCTCCTATCTGAATTTTCTTTTTAGAAAAGCACCAACACTTACCTAGCAAATTAATTTGAAGCCAAGCTTCTGCATATCTGACTCCGGACTCTTCATATTTAGTGATGTAATGTTTCAACACTCTCCCCGCCTCCTCTATAGAAGATTTCCAAAAACCTAACTACCGAAGTTGTAAACCAAATCGTAATTACTCCGGTTCTTAATCCATTGCAGCAGTTGATCCGTTACAATCTTGGCGTGACCAAAATCATGAGTGACTGGAAAGCCTTGAATTTTTGCTGCACGGTGCACTGTTGTGTAACTCACACCCAGCAAGTCTGCAGCCTCTTGCAATGATAGTAAGATTGGTAGTTGGCGTTCGCGTAAAGCTTCACCAACCGCCCGATTTACTGCTGCATTGATAAGCTCGTTTAATTCTGTTGCATTTGTCACAATTACTTCAGACATCTTTCTCCCTCCTATCCGACTTCTTTTCTCACACCCATCAAACTGAAATTGAATCACTGCTCATTAAATCTGATTGTCGCTCTCCTAATTGATTCATGGCGCAGGTGGCTATTCGAATGCAGTTTGTTGGGTGTGAGCAACGTATTACTAAATTACTTTTTCTTTGTTCAAGGTATGAGAATCTTGTACTAAACTACCGAATAAAAAGAACATATCTTGTTCTAGTATTCTCGCTATTTTAAGTGCAGTTTCTAAAGGTGGAGAGATATGACCATTTTCCCAGTTAGCAACTGATTGCTTACCTTTATAGCCAAGCATTCTAGCAAGAGTTTCTTGGGATAGTCCTTTTTCTTTTCGAGAGTTTATTAAATTTAAGTTTTTCATGACCTCACCTCCTGTATGAATAACTTGTACCCTTAGTATACATACAAGATTCTTGTACGTCAACAATTAAATACAATTATCTTGTACTTTTAATTAATCTTTATTCATATCATGTACAATATACTTGTACCTATTAGATTTAGAGGTGATCGAATGCTATCTCAAAGATTAAAAGAATCACGAAAAAACAGAAAGCTAACACAAGATGAGTTAGCTTTAAAAGTAAACACAACAAAAAGTACAATTAGTAACTACGAGAACGGACATAGCACGCCATCAAATGATATGTTGATACTGTTATCCAATGCACTACAAATAACCACGGATTATCTTTTAGGTACGTCTGATAATCCTACATTGACAGAGGATGATGAATTCCAAGCCTTCGCCAACGATCCGGATATGGAGCGCTGGTATAGACAGCTCCCAGACAACGACGAAGAAGACCTTCGCAAGCTACGACAAATGTGGGATATAATCAAAAGTGATAGTAAAAATAAATAAACTTTGCAATACACGGTGTAATTAGCCGTGTATATTTTTACAGTGAGTATAGTTATATCTCACTAAGTAGTGTATGTGAGACAAATTATTTAGGAGGGATACCGTGGTTGATTTTTTAGTATTTGTAGTCGGGCTTGTTTTCATGGTTGGGACAGTAATGTTGATTTGGGCTTTCATTAAAAAGAAACCTAAAAAGAAAGCAGCGATTATTACCGGAATTGGATTTGTTTTGGTAGCTATCGTCGGATCTCTACTTCCTGAAACCGAAGATGATATTGTTGCAGAGAAAGAAAAAGTAGTTGTTGATTCCCAAACTAAGAATGATTCAAACAGCCAAACCGAGAATATTGATGTGAAGAAAGAAAAGAAAACTGAAGTTAATGTGCTGGATGTTAGCGGAAAAATTAAAGCATCAGCTAGCCAAGGGGTAATCGATGTCAACGTGAAGACTAATATACCCGACGGCGGTCTAATCAAGTTGTCTATATTGGACAACGAATTAAAAACCATAGAAGACTATGCAACTGTGGAAAATGGTGAAATCAGCAAGACTATGAAAATACCAGAAGACCGTATGCCTGGCGAATATATGGTGAGTGCATTCTTTAATTTTGATGATAAACAGCACCCGCAACCAGAAGAAATCAAGAATACTTATGGAAATAAGGGCGAAAAAATTACTGGGGATTTAGAGTTTTTTAATAGCATAGACGGAAAAAACGCTGATTTTGAACCCGTAAACATTCCTTACCCTTCCCCATCTGTGGTAGAAGAAAAAAAGACTACCGATTTTGAAAACTCTATATTAGAACTTATTGAATTAAGCGGGGGCATAATCACTAAAATTTATCCCGCAGAAGAAGATTGGAGTATAGTGAAAGTTGTTGTAAGCGACACTTGGTACATTTCAGCTGACCATGAAAAAGAGAGATTTGTAGAACAGGTAGGAGGCACGATTGAGAAATATGTAATAGGTGCCGGAAAAACTGACGGTGTTGTGCATACCTACTTTGTCGATAGTTACGGAAAGGAATTGGCAACTCCTAAAATTTTAGGAGGCTATAAAATAAAAAGATAATATATAACAGCCCTATCTAGGGCTTTTCTTTCACCAACAAAAAGAACATATGTTTGATAGGTGGTTATTTTATGTATCAAAACACTCATTTAGAAGACTATATCCAGCAACTCTATAAAGAGCTATCCATAGAGCAACCGGAGCAATTAAATAAGTATGTCATCGCAGATCAATTAAATGTAGGCGTTTATCTAACTAGTAATACGAGTGAAGCTTTTTATTGGCAAGACCGTTATTATATTTTTATTGATAGAAATCTAGATAGTCGACAACGCTGGCAAGACTTCGGTCATGAACTGTGCCATGTATTGCGTCACTCTGGACATCAAGGGCATATGCCTGTCCCCTTTCGTGAGTTACAGGAATGGCAGGCCGACAATTTTATGTATCATTTTTGCGTGCCGACATTTATGTTGCGAAAAATTCATTTACCGTATGATCAATTTGAAGCTATCAGATTAATTTCGGAAACATTTAACGTTGAATATAGCCTTGCTGTTAAAAGATTAGAAATGTACCACAGAAAGGATGTGCATAAAATGATCTACGCTTCATCAACCGAAATATATAAATAGCAACTTTAATCGAGAGGAGAGATACTTATGTACTGTCGTAAATTAAACAACGGAAAATGGTCATGCACCACTGACGCTACACCTAATCCCCTAACTGGTCAGAGGCGACAAGTAACACGCCGTGGCGACACAAAGAAGGAAGCATTACAAAGAGCCCAGGTAGCTGCAGAAGAATTATCTAAACAGAGACAACCACAAAAAAGACTCGTCCAGGAAGTTTATGACGACTGGTTAAATGTATACAGAGAAACGGTTAAAGCTTCATCAGTAAAAGCTAGAATGGTGGCAATGCGTCCCTTTATTGATAAGCATGGCAACCACTTGATCAGCAAGTTACAAATAAACGACATACAGAAATTCTTAGTTGAAAGACGCGATACAGATATTTCGAAACATCATATTGCCTCTACTCGCACCGCATTGAACTTATTGTTTGAATTTGCTTTTAAAAATGATTATGTCGAAAAGAACATAGTGAAAGATACTGTAATTCCGAAAGCTAACAAGAAATCACAACAACTTGTTAACTCCAAGAAAAAGTATCTTGAAAAAGATGAGATCCAAAGCTTTTTATCCGGTGTAAAATCTTCTGGTAGAAGAAACGCTTATCCCTTAGCACTCACCATGCTTTCTACCGGCTTGCGTGTCGGAGAGGTATTAGCGCTTACCTGGGATGATATCGACTTGGAAAAGCATAGGCTGGTGGTCAGCAAAACGTTGTTTGAAAAGGCTTCTGATGAAGGTGGGTTTGAATTGGTACCTCCGAAAACAGAAGACTCCAATCGAACAGTTTCGTTTAACCAGGATCTGGCTGAAGAATTAAAAAGAATGAAAGTCCAATATAATAAAGAAAAGCTGATCGGTTTACGGGATCCGAAATCCGAGTGGTGCAATCTAGTCTTTACAGGTAGGAGTCAGCAGCCTGTCCGTGCTGTCACAATCGCTGCGGTTTTCAACAAAATATATAAGGCGTATGGAATTGAAGACGTTAGCGGCACCCATATCTTGCGGCACACACATATCACCATGCTTGTCGAAGCCGGCGTGGACTTGCCTGTCATCATGGAACGTGTCGGACACTCGAACATAAATATCACTCTCGACATTTACACGCATGTCACGAAAAAAATGCAGAAGCAAAGTGACGACAAAATTAATGAGTATTTCCGCCAATTTATCTAAAATCAAAATAAATGTGGTTTTTCTGTGGTTTTTCGACTTGCCAAGTCTCCTATAAACCCTTGCGAGCGCTGTAGTTGCGCTCTTCCCACTCCCCAACGTTTAAGATGATCATCATTTCAATTAACGTAAAACCTTTCTCATTCTTCCGCAACATTATTCCTCCTTTTAGATAGTGTCGATCATCTTATAAACAGGTAATAAAATAGATAAATAGGATAATAAAATACAAACCGCCAGAATTCCAAATAAGGCGGGCTGTAAAATCGTTATCCACTGTGTAATCTTCTCCTCCAACTGTTCACTCGTATGTTCGCTATACAGCATAAGTTCTTTCGGTAAGTATCCAGTATCGGCTCCGTGTTTCGCAAAATCCGCTAGACGTGGTGAGAGTCCTTCTGTTAAACGTATAGCTTCATGTAAAGATTCCCCATAAATGACGTGTTCACTTAGTTCTTTCGTGATAACGGATAATATAAGGTCCTCTGTCTGCTCCACTAGAACAGCTAATGCGCTTTGCATAGAAAGTCCAGATTGTAATAAGCTCCCAAGCTCACTGGCGAAATCCCTAGTTTTCATTTCACAATAAAATGTTCTGATTTGAGGAATTCTTACTATATAGTGCAAAACTTCATATGGAGACAATCTTCTTAACCACAAGCGAACTACAAGAAAACCGACAGCAAATAGAATAGCCATAACTAGCAAAAGGTCTGGTATCGATGAAACGAGTTTCGGTAGTAATTGAACGAATCCTCCACTGTCATTCGCCCGCATGACAGTCAATGCTTCAAAATTCGGTAAGAAAAATTGCCGAAACGCGACTAATAAAATTAATAAGAAAGAAAACAGAACACTTGGATACGCCAACAGTTTACGAACTTGTTTCTGCTTCTCCGTTTTTCTATTGACACGATCCGCCACTTCTTTCAACGCGCGGATCAAGTTGCCGTCCACTTCTGCAATAACGATCGGCAACATGATACTTTTACCAAAACCTAAACTCTTCAGAATATGCGAAACACCATATCCCATCTTCAACTCTTCTTCTACTTGCAGAAGTTTTTCCTCATACTCTTTCGTGTGATAAGGCAATATCAGGATGAGTCCTTCATGAAAGGTATATCCTTCTTGTAATAACACTGACAGTCGTACTAGAAACTCCGCCGGCTTTGTTAATTTTTTATTGGAAGATGGACTAAATAATCTAATCCGTTTCATACAGCACCTTTTCATACAACGCTTGTTGTACTTCAATTTTCTTATTAATAGGAGTCGTAAACCGTAGACCTTTCACCATTGATTCCGTAGCCAATTGCAGATCTGACTCTTGCAATATTTCAAAAACTGCTGCCGCTTCTCCAGACTGTTGTATAATCAGTCGCTGAGCGGATATTGCAATGATGGTCTGTCTGAGTTCTTCCACATGAATTCCAAGGTCTACTAAGCGATATAAGCAACCTACCGGATCTTTCGCATGGATGGTGCTAAGAACTAAGTGTCCCGTCAACGCCGCTTCAACTGCGATTTTAGCTGTCTCTGCATCACGTATTTCGCCAATCATGATGACATCGGGTGAATGACGCAAAATCGCTTTTAACCCAGCAGAATAGGAAATACCAGAACGTTCATTCACTTGAATTTGTAGCAGATGACTGTGATTATTCTCTACAGGATCTTCGAGTGAAATGACATGACGCTTAAGTTCGGAAACGCAATGGGAAGTTAAGGAGTATAATGTAGTCGTTTTACCAGAACCAGTTGGTCCGGTGACAAGAAACAGTCCTTGTTTATAAGCGGCAGCTTCAGCCAACTGTTGTGTCCATTCTGGATTGAGACATAGCTGGTTGAGCGGAACGATTTTATCGTGTTTCTGAATACGGATCGCGACACTTTCCCTCAATTGAATAGATGGAATGGTCGAGACGCGAAAAGAGAAGTTGCAGTCTAAGATAGACCGGTGAAAGGAACCACTTTGCGGACGACGTTGTTCACTGATATCTAAAGAAGATAAAAATTTATAGAATGAAATTAACCGTCCGCCTAATGTATGAGGATACTGCCCGATTTTTGAAAAATACGAGTGCTTGCGAATTGTCACGTCATATCCTTCTATCGTCGGCACGAAATGAATATCTGTCGCTTCTGAATGAATTGCTTTCTCAAGCAACTCCAAACACGTTTTTTCTATAATGTTCTTTTCAGTTTCCATAGTTCTCTCCTTTCTCCATTCGACAAAAGACCACTTTTTATCTTAGAAAGAAGTATATATGGAAATTAAATTGTTTGAAAACGCATGACATTTATGTTAATTCATTTTTCGTAGTCTATATGGGGTCATAATTCATTTCTTTACGTCAATTCGCTATCAAAAATCAATTTTCACATTATTTTCATCATAGGTTCTGTTATACTATAATCAGCTACTATCTTAATCTGTTCGGACAAGTACACTCTTTTGACACAATGTGAAATTGATTGGAGTTTACTTTTGGGCTGACGTTCTATTATAATGGATAAGAGCTTATTGTAATGTTGTGAAGGAGGGATTCTTAGATGGATAATATGTTTAAACTTTTAGGATTCTGGTCAGGTATTTTTGCGGTAATGTTCTTTGTAGGAAATATGGTTCCGGCTGCTTTACTTATGGTAGCAGGCACAATCTTCTTTGTTCTACTAGGATACTTGAAGCTTTCAGAGCGTATGTATATTTACCTATTCGGAGCATACCTGATGATCTTCATGGTTGGTTTTAGTTACTATTCTATTTTCATTCACGTACCTGGCGGAGGACACTAATCCGTACATACAAAAAACAGCTTCCCCAGTGGAAAGCTGTTTTTTGTTTGCTTTATTTTGATCAAAATCCGTGTAAGTATGGGTTTTGGTCTTTTTCAATTCCGATGGTTGTCGCAGGTCCATGTCCTGGATAGACCAACATCTCATCGTCCAGTGACAATAAATTTTCGTGAATCGCTTTGAGCAATGTCTCCGTATCGCCACCAGGCAAGTCGGTACGGCCTACGCTTCCTTGGAACAATGTATCGCCTACGATTGCGAACCCTTCATCTTCAAAGATATAACAAACGCTTCCAGGCGAGTGTCCAGGCACATGACGTAGCTCCATCTTAAACGGGCCCACTTCCAAATGCTTTTCATCATGAAGTAGTACGTCAGCAGGATGACAAACCACGTCAGGTAATACGGGGTATTTAGCCGAACCGTTTAACTCAGGACTCCCTAGCCATTTCTTTTCCGCCACATGCAAATACACGGGAATATCAAAAGCAGTTCGAATTTTTTCCACCGCTCCGATATGGTCAAAGTGTGCATGCGTCAGCAAAATGGCAACTGGCTTCAAAGATAACTTTCGTAATTCCGATAGTAATGCCTCTCCATCTTCACCTGGATCGAATAGTAAACAATTTTTCTCTTCGTCTTCCAATATGTAACAATTCGTCTGAATTGGACCTAATGGACGTATATGTATCCTCATTTACCTCACCTCTTAGTCTAATATTAATGAATATGGACACAAACTTCAAATAATCGTCATTATTTAATCTCGACAAAACGATTCATTAACAGTACAATAGAGGAGGAATATCGCTTTATGGCATTCATTTTTTCAATGTTGAAAGGAGTGTCTACTCAATGAATTTATTAGTCATCATTTTTGGATTGATTGCAATTTTAGCAGTCTTTGGAACGGTCCAAGCTTTTAAAGAGCGGAATCTGTTAAGTATAGTATTCAATGTGGTAACGGTTGTAGTTATCGGAGGATTTACGATCGCTACTGTTATATATTCTGGATACCCGCCACAACTCCACAAATAAGTTCCAAAAAATAAGGACACCCTTTCATTGGGGATGTCCTTATTTTTTTGATTCGTTAATAGGAAGTATTGATGCTTCGGCGAAACGCATTCTAGCTTATATTTCATTCCCCACGTAAAATAGTAACTCTCACATTTATTCTTGCGGCTTGATATCTAGCCACTTTACCGTCTCACCGGTCTCTATATCCATCCACGTATCCAAACTATATCCAATGAGACACTTGTTGTCTTTGCAAACTAAGGAGCCGCCTGCCTCTAGCTCTTGGCGCTTTACTTCTTTACCGTCCTGTATCTTCACTAGAAAACTAGTTGGCCTCATCTCGGTTTGATTGGTAACAGTCATCATCAATGTAGTATCATCTGAAAATGCAGCGTGATCCATCACGAATGAATCATCTTCGGAAAACCATAAATGTTTCTCTTTCCCGTTAGCATCTATTACAGTGTATCGTATGTGCTTATCTTCAAATGATTCAATCAATACTTGGTCTGAAGAGGTATGGAATTGGTTGGCGTTATTCGCGAGTATAGTCTCTTCCCCCGTAGACAGCGCTTGTTTTATTACAACTACGTCTTCCATGTACACCAACTCTTCTGCACCTAGCCAACGAGGAAACGGATCAGGTAGTTCTACCGCTACCAATGTATCGTCATTCGCGTCATAGCGCATGATTTCGTAACTCCAATCATCAGAGAAAGCGGTAATCAGTAATTGTGAAGCATCGGATTCGTTCCATTGAATTTCAAGTTCTGAAGATTCTACCGACACTTCATTTAATTTAGTACCCGCATGATCGAGTATATGTATGACAGCTTCTGTTGAGTCGTCCGCTGTTTTGACTAGCAGTTGCGAAGCGGTAGGATGTACTTGCACTTCTGAGATCGTTGCAGTCGTCGTAAATAAAGTATGTATATCTCCCGTCTTCCAATCAAACGACAGTAGACGATCTTCAGCGTCTTTTTGATTGACGAACAAAATCGCCATTTCGTTCAACCAGCCTGCCACAAAACGAATATCCTCTTGTGAAGCTGTAAGTTTTTCTACTGGCTCGGCTTCATTTTCTACTAGTTGTTCTTCTTTTTCAACATCTTCAGATCGCGTACATGACATTAAAAACAATGCACACACTATTGAGATAAGAATTCTTTTCACTTGTTCACTTCCTTTTCAGTTGGTTAAAAAAAAGCTGCACGGCATAGGCAGCCGCGCAGCTCATCAATTTATTTACTTTCTTTCATTTCAGGACTGCCGTCTGGTCTTTCTTTAAAGCGAAGCAAGTCACCGTTGATGAGAGCATCCGAATAATTCAATTCAGTATTCGCACGCTCAATATACGGCTCACATTGTGCTTCATCTATTGCGGGTTCTCCTGTTTCGATGTCATAGCAAACTTCCTGAGCG
Organism: Sporosarcina sp. P34; assembly: GCF_002743375.1. GTDB lineage: Bacteria > Bacillota > Bacilli > Bacillales_A > Planococcaceae > Sporosarcina. The sequence continues at coordinate 535,679 of NZ_PDZC01000001.1, read as the reverse complement.
TAAATATTTTTGTCTGTGACAAGTCGGCCGTCACGGAAAATGACAAACGGTTCATGATCTGGTGAAAATAAATCGGAACCGAATTGCATATCTGCTTTCGTATCAATTCCCAGTAGGTGAAGAATAGTAGGTCGGATATCTACCTGTCCGCCAAGCTCATGCATTTTCTTACCTTCACCAGAACCTGGTATATGAATGAATAATGGAACCTTTTGAAGTTCTGCATTATCGAATGGTGTAATTTCTTTATCCATATACATACCCATTGCTTTATTGTGATTTTCAGAAATACCATAGTGATCTCCGTACATGACGATGATCGAGTTTTCATACAAACCGCTTTCCTTCAAGTCATCAAAGAACTCCTTAACCGCTTCGTCCATATATCGAACTGTTTGGAAATACTTATTCAACGTGTTGGAATTTGATGTGTATTCAGGAATTAATTTATCCTGCTCATCCAAATCAAATGGATGATGGTTTGTTAGTGTAATCATTCGAGTAGCAAATGGTTGCTTGATATCTTTCATCAAGTTAACTGACTGGTGGAAAAACGGAATATCTTTCATTCCCCAGTTGACTGCTTCATCCTCACCAATTGTGTAACTATCCACATCGTAAAACTTCTGTACGTTAAGTGCTTTATACATAATATCACGGTTCCAGAAACTCTTACTGTTTGCGTGCATGACACTTGTAGCATAACCATTCTCGCCTAGACGTTCAGAAAGCGAGTTGTATGTGTTACCACTATGCGTAAAGAATACTGCACTACCGTTACGTCCATATAATGAGTTCTCTACGATAAACTCAGAATCGGATGTTTTCCCTAACCCAGTTTGTTGATAAAAGTTATCAAAGTAGAATGTATCTTTATCGTTTGTTAATCCATTTAAAAATGGAGTAATTTCATGTCCATCCATATCATTGTTAATAACAAAGTTTTGTAAGGATTCAAGTGAAACGATAATTACGTTCTTGCCTTTTGCAGTACCAAACATTTTCGGATCTGGTTGCGCATGGTTGGCTTTGACGTAGTTCTCAATTTCTGTCAACTCTGTACCATCAGCAAATGTACGCTGTGCATGAGATTTAGATTGAACGAATAAATCATATAAATGGTAGTTATACGTACCAAGGTTTTTAACGAGTAATTCGCGGTCAAAACTTCTTGTCAACAACTGTGGTCGCTGTGTTTCGGCAAGCGCCAAATTGAACATCATCAACGTAGCAGCGGCGGCAAAGTACACTTTCCGTCCCATTTTACTGCTTGATTCTTGAACTCGTTCTGGACCTTGTTTGAAGAAGCGAATAGCTACTAAAATAATCAAAACATCCGAGAAAAAGAATAGATCAAGGAAACGCAAGTTCTCGGTAATTGAAGAACTTAAATCTGCAAAGTTACTTGTTTGGAACAATAAAGGCAGTGTAATAAAGTCTGTAAAGAAACGATAGAACACAGCATTGGCAAACATGATAAAAGAAGTAATGAAACTGACCGCTACTATATATCGATTACGTGTTTTTGTTTTTTTAATAAATAAAGCCACCCCATAAATAAACAATAGAAATGCTAGGGGATTAATTAGTAAGATAAATTGTTGCATAGCATTATCGATCTTCATATTGAAACTGGTGTAATACCCGATGTAGGTAGTCAACCAAGTTGCGATTACAGCGATAATGAGTACGGAATGCTTAGGCCATGAAAATTTTCTCATTCCATCTCTTCCTTTCGTTTCGTTTAGATATTGTTTTTATTGTCAGCGTATATATATACGTTTGACTGCGTGAAAAGTTTCACATAAGACGAGGAATGAGTAGTTTGTATGATATCAGCTAGTTGTTAGCTGGTTTGTTCTCTTCGCAAAACAAGCAATGCTTGCATATATGTTTGTTGATCAATAAATTGATGATCATACAGTTCTTTGACTTCGGACTCCATGACGATGCTGTCCTGTCTTTTATTTCCTGTATAGATGATTACACCATACCGTTTAAGCAATTTCATCACATCATAAAATTCATTCATTCGCGTCACGTGCTTTCTGACAATCTATAATATGTGTGTCTGTGTAAATATAGGACACCGGAACGTCATGCGGTTCCTTAATTATATTATGGCGGATTTGACAGTCAAATGCCAGTGATATCGTTTCAAATGGAAAAATTATCAAATAGCGATCGTAGTAACCGCCACCGAATCCAATCCGGTAACCAGTCTCTGAATACACGACACCGGGTACGATTTGTAAGTCTATTTCTTCAGGTTTTATAGACTCTGTCATATCTATTTTCGGTTCTTTCAAATCCATATAGACTACTTCTGTTTGATCAAATGAATCAATTAAACGAAAATCCATTTCCCTCGTTGAGGAGATACATCGGGGAATCGCAACTCGCTTCCCGGCTTGCCAAGCGATTTCTATCAAACGACGCGTGTCCACTTCCGGAAATCTAGATAATGTGATTCCGATTGTCTCTGCATACTTAAATTCATCCGAAGCAAGAACTTTTTCTACTATACTAGCTGATTTTTGTTCGTGATCAGATGGAGTTAATTGATGTAATTGCTGTATAACCTGTTTTCGAAGATGCTGCTTTTCCACTGTTCTACCTCCCGTAAGAAAAAACCAAAACCGAAGCAGGTTTTGGTTTTAATGATTATTTCGTTTCACGGTGCAAAGTTTGCTTTTTTTCACGTGAGCAATATTTCATCATTTCAATACGTTCTGGATTATTACGCTTGTTTTTCTTAGTAATATAATTACGCTCTGCACATTCTGTACAAGCGAGTGTTACGTTTACGCGCATTACTGTCCCTCCCACTCAATAGCTATAGATATAAGTAAAACATGAGCATGATTTATACGACTAATATATTATACCATAGATTCAATCAATGTACAGCAAAAAAAATCAAATATCATTCATCATGTGCTTATGGTATTATGAAGAAAATTCTAGTTATGCGGGAGGGAAACAATATGGATATCCCCTTAATATTACTCAGTATTGGTGTATTGGCTGTTATCCTATCGTTTTTTATCGGAAATAAGACTCGTGCGATGGATGAGGAATTGGAAATGGTTTCGATTAGCCTTCATCAGGAGATGAGTAATCTAAAAAAGAGAGTGCGGTTGCTTGAAGAGGAATTGATGGTTGCATCCCCGACTTCCGATCCCATTGCACCAGCACCCCAAAAAACGATACACGCTATTATAGTCAATCAAATTATCTCTCTTCACAAACAAGGCTACACGGTCCCCGAGATCGCAAAACGCGCTTCACTAAGTGAAAAGGAAGTAACGGACGTGCTACATTCCAAAGGAGTGCGGTTGTCATGATCAAGGAAATCTTGCGTGCTGTAGGTATTGGTTGTTTACTAGCTGGTGGCATTCTGTATTTCGTACAACAACAAACATCCGAAGGTTCGTTGCAGAAGCAATTAGCGGATACAAAAGAAGAGATAGCCATCCTAAAAAAAGAACTGGCGATTGCACAGACAGTGTCCCGGAAAGATGCTATCCGTCAACCAGAATCTGAACAGGATACGATTCCAGAGGAAAGTGAAGCGGAAGAAATTGTCACGAAGAGTTTCACGGTTAAAGCAGGCATTACACCTGCCGAGTTATCACGTGAATTACAAAACGAAAAATTAATAAAAAACGCCGAAGAATTTGAACTATATATCATTGAAAATGATTACACACGAAAAATTAAAACCGGTACATATGAATTACGCTCTGATATGCGCTTTCCTGAGATTGCCAAAATCTTTTTACACTTATAATAAAACGACGAAAACCATTTGGTTTTCGTCGTTTTTGTATGGATCAATCCTTGTTACTTCTGTATCTTCACATTCGGAGACGCGTTGTCAGCCTGTAAACTTCTCTGTCTTTTTTGTTCAAAGTATACATCGAGTGCTTCTTTGGCTATTTCACTTGCCGTGGCAGATGGATAGCGTTTCGTATTCGTTGAAATATAGGGAATGATTACTGAATACGCAACTTCAGGTCGATCAGCAGGGGCATATCCTACATGAGACAAGTTAATTGTTGGAATTACAGGATTGGATTTATTACCCGTGTAATAGAATGATTCAGCGGTACCCGTCTTTCCGGCTCCTGTATAGGGTGCGCCCGCTAGTAAACCAGATGCAGTACCATTCGCGCCATAGTATACATAGTGCATACCTTTCTTCACTTGATCGATTTCCGCTTGTGAGTTTTTCAGATGATTCAACACTTTTATGGGTGTTTCTTCAACTAATTCTCCAAGTACTTCCCCATCTGGAGAAGGTTCACGAATTTCTTTCAAAATCTTTGGCGCTATTCGATTTCCATCAGCTGCAATGGTTGCCACATACTGCGCCATTTGCAGAGGAGTATACGTATCAAACTGGCCAATTGAAAAGTCTAGGAGTTTCCCGGGAATCGTTTCCGTACCCGTAACACCTGTATATTCGCCAGGTAAATCAATGCCTGTTTTTACACCTAAACCAAATGCCGCAAAGTTTTCACGGAATGTATCAAACGCTTTTTTGTCGATTGGTAATCCTTGACCCGGTCGGTATGTTGCGTTTCCTAACCCCATCGCAATACGGAACATATACACGTTGGAAGAACGACCGATAGCAGAAATATCGTTTAAAGCCACTCGACCATTCGGATTAAATAAGGACCGTTTGTATCTGCCACCAATATTGATCGGTTGGTCAATTTTCACTTCACCGATTCTTGCGGCTCCTTCATTATAGCCTGTAAGCATGGTCGCCAATTTCACTGTGGATCCCACTTCATACGCTGAAGTAAACGTACCAAATGTGTAATCTTGTATTGCCCATCGTCCCGTCGAGTCATCCTTTGCTACTTTCTTACCAACAAGCGAGAGAATTTCTCCGTTATTCGGATCCAGCATAACAAGAAATGCTGATTCCAACGCACTTGTATTCGGACCTTGTTTTAAACGCAATAATTTATTGGACACGACATCTTCAAGCGCCTTCTGCAAATTAGTATCTGTAGTCAAGATCAGATCTTTACCAGGCTTTCCTTCTTTCACCGTTTTCGTTTCAACGACTTTTCCTGTGCGGTCTTTGATATTTTTCACAATCGTCTTTTGACCTTTCAGTAAGTCTTCGTAATACAATTCCAAATAACTTCGTCCGACGCGATCATTTCGCGAATAATCTCGCGCTAGGAAATAATTTACATGAGAACGAGGAATTCCTTCTATCGGACTCGTCGTAGATCCTAGAATTGCACTATCAGATTTCTTAACTCGATCCCAGTCCGTAGTCGTATTGACGCCCGGCAGTTGATCCAATCTTTCAGAAACCACAGCAAGTTCTTTATCGGTAACGCCATCGCTTTTGATGATCTGTGGGGAGTAGGAGTAACCTGCCATCATTTCTCGATAAATTGCGAGCACTTCTAAATCTTCCGCTGTTAATGTAGCTAGCTCTTCGTCCGTGATCCGGTCGCGCGTCAGCTGGTTAATCTCTCGTTGAATATCTTTCTGAGATTTATTGTCGTCTTTACTGAGCTCGGTTTGTTCTTTCTTAGGTACTTTATCAGCTGCTTTTACAGGATTCAATAAAATCCAGAAATCTCGTTTATCGCCTATTGTCACGCGCTTTGTATCTTGATCAATCAACTTCGCAATTTTTCTAGCAAGCGCAAGCATTTCTTTTGTTGTCGTGGAGGATGTTTTCGTATACGTGATGGCATTTTTCGCCTCATTGTCGACGAGTACTTTCCCGGTACGGTCGAAAATTCTTCCACGCGGGGTGCTCGTGTTGACCGCAATTTCCTCCGTTCGTTCAAGACTGCGTGCATAATCCTCCCCTTTGACGATTTGCATATAACCTAAACGGAATATGAGTAAGGAGAAAAGGACAAAAATCGCTACAAATAAAAAATTCATTCGAAATGCAATATGTTGACGTTGACTCGTTTTGGGCGGCTCCGTCTTTTTTTGGTTTCTCTTCAACAGGAATCTCCTTTCTCAGGAAGTTTATGTATAAGAATTATAGCATGAAAACAATAAAGAACACACATCTAGACGAACTAGATGTGTGTCAGGTTTCAATTACTTATTGTCTTGGTAACGCTTTTCAACTTCATCCCAGTTTACTACGTTCCAGAATGCTGAAATGTAGTCAGGACGACGGTTTTGGTAGTTTAAGTAGTACGCATGCTCCCAAACGTCCAAACCTAGCAATGGTGTTTTACCATCCATATAAGGTGAGTCTTGGTTAGGAGTTGATGTGACTTCAATTTCACCGTTGTTTACAACAAGCCAAGCCCAACCTGAACCGAAGCGAGTTGTTGCAGCTTTAGCGAACTCTTCTTTGAAAGCATCAAAGCTACCGAACTTTTTGTCGATTGCTTCTGCAACTTCCCCAGTTGGGTTGCCGCCACCGTTTGGTGAAAGGATTGTCCAGAACAATGAGTGGTTAGAGTGCCCGCCACCGTTATTACGGACTGCTGTACGCTTGTCCTCTGGAACTTTGTCCAAGTTTGCAACTAATTCGTCAATAGGCATGTTAAGAAGTTCATCGTGACCTTCTAGTGCGTTATTCACGTTCGTTACATACGTGTTGTGGTGTTTCGTGTGATGGATGTTCATCGTTTCTTTGTCGATGTGTGGCTCCAACGCATCATATGCGTATGGTAGTTCTGGTAATGTATAAGCCATTTTCCATTCCTCCTCTAAAATATCTCTGTTTTGCCCTACCACTTCACATTATCAAAATATGAGTCAGCATTCAAAGAAAATGGACTGTTAACGGAGAAATAATAGGAATATGACAATCATCACTACCATAATAGTACCTTTTACAGCAACTGATGTCAGAAAACCAACAACAGAGCCGATTCCTGTGCGAAAAGCTTGTTTGATCCCAGAACGAGTAAAAAGTAGTTCTGCAAGGATTGCGCCAAGAAATGGTCCAGCTAAAATACCCACGACCGGAATGACGAATGGACCAATAAGCAGTCCAATCGTACTTCCCCACATTCCTGCCTTGCTACCGCCAAAACGTTTGACACCGACGAGATTTGCGATCGTATCTGCGCCAAACAATAGCAATACGAATAAGACTTGGATTACCCAAAACAACCACGTTAACTCTTCAAATGAAACGATTGCGCCATAAAGCAGGAAGCCTACCAATAAAAACACAACAGATGGAATGACAGGATAGATCAATCCGACAAACGCGATCGCAAACATGATAATTGCCAATGTCCAACCGATCCATAACATAGTCGTCACTCCTTTAATTCATTATGCGTGCTTGCCTAAAATGGCTTCCGCAATATTTACTGCATGGTCACCAATTCGCTCGAGATTCGACACGATATCGACGAATACCATACCCGCTTGTGCACTACAATGTCCTTCATTCAAACGCACAATATGGTTTTTACGGAATCGACGTTCCATATTATCAATTAACTCTTCTTTCTCTGAAACGACACGCGCAAGATCTGTATCGTTCTGATCCAATGATTCAATGGCTTTTTGTACAGTTTCGATTGTCAATGTGAACATTTCTGTTAAATCTTCCAACGCATCGTCTGTCAGCTTCAGTTTATTGGTTTCACGTAAATCTATCAGCTCAATAATGTTTTCGAAATGGTCACCAATACGCTCGATATCCCGAACAGAATCCATCAATAATACATGTCGGCCGGATTCGGCTGGCGAAACGATTACTACAGACACTTCTACTAAATAGTCTGTAATTTTGCGGTCGAGATTGTTGATGGCATCTTCAATTTGATACGCTGTTTCCGCGTGTTTTTTCTGGCCTGTCTTCAAATACTCGAATGATTCCTGAAGACCACGGACACTGAAGTCACCCATGCGAACAATTTCTTCTTTAGCTTGTCCAATTGCCACAGCTGGTGATTGTGCGATGAAACGACGATCAAGGTGTTTCGGTTTGTATTCGATCGTCACATCCTCGCCCGGTATCATCTTAGTGACTAGAAATGCCCAAGCAGCAATGAATGGAAATTGAATGATCGTATTGGCGACGTTGAACGAACCGTGCGCAAATGCGATTTGCATTTTGCTTTCAAGGTTCAAAACACCAGCTATCCATTCGACGTACGCCGTAAACGGTATGAGCAGGATCATAAAGATGATGGTTCCGACGATATTAAATAGTACGTGTACAGCTGCCGCTCGTCTTGCTGCAACGGATGCTCCAAGTGCCGCAAGTACCGCAGTGATTGTCGTCCCGATGTTATCACCGAAGAGAATCGGCAATGCTGCTTTCATTGTTACTAAATCTTCAGCATAGAGACCTTGCAAGATTCCAACAGTGGCACTGGAACTTTGTACGATTAATGTAAAGATTGTTCCCGCTACGACACCTAGCAATGAATGTTCACTCATTGCGAGAGTGAAATCAGCAAATGCTTCTAATGAACGTAAAGGTTTCATACCGTCACTCATTAATTCAAGCCCTAGGAACAATCCTCCGAAGCCGAAGATGACTTCACCCAAGTTCTTGATTTTAGCTTTACGGACGAAGAAAATCAGGAAGGCCCCAAATGCCATGATCGGTAACGCATACGCACCGACATCTAAACCGATAATAAATGCAGTCACAGTCGTACCGATATTGGCGCCCATGATGACGCCGATTGCCTGACGGAGTGTCATGAACCCAGCACTTACTAGACCGACTGTAATAACAGTTGTTCCGGAACTAGATTGGATTAACACGGTGACGACTATACCTACTAGAACACCCATAAGTGGGTTGGTAGTAAAACGGTCTAAGATTTCACGAAGTCTATCCCCTGCAGCCTTTTGCAACCCATCCCCCATGTACTTAATTGCAAATAGGAAAATTCCTAATCCTCCAAGAAATTGGAACACCAATTCCTGCCAGTTCACTTCCATTGAATTGCCAACCTCCATTACACTTTTTATGTATGATTTCTAACTGCCCTTCACTTCTTGCAAATCGTCGTGAAGTTTCAACTTATTATGCAAGTTGTATACATCAATTGTAAAGTATCCGACAGCAATCTTTACATCACCTTAACAATGCCGCAATAAAATGTCATAAGAATGTCGAAATTTCTGCAAAGCAGTATGTTTTAAATAAATGGTAGACTGAATGTAGAAAGGGAGGCCGGCTCAGTGAAATTTCATCAACTCTTTAAAGCTTCATTGCACGAACCGAAAAAACTTGCAGCATTTCGCATGTTATCCATCGGTAAAGTCATTCAATACATATTTGTGTTTATTTTTCTTTACACCGGTGTATCGTTTCTACAATTTGTATTAGGTGATCATACACTGTTCCAGTCATCTCCTGAATTAGCGGAAATCGGCGAAACGATCGGCTTTTTGATCTATCCAATCGCATTTGTGTTGCAATTGGTCATTATTACGTCGTATTTATTTATTCGCATCAGTATTTTTGCTATCATAGGGGTATTGCTATTGAAACTATTGCGTCGCCGTGGTGAATTCCGTTTTATGTGGCGAACAGCAGCGATTGCTGCAACATTACCTATCTTGCTGACGATGGCATTTGAATTTGTTCCAGACATGCAATCGTATAGCTTGTGGCTTGCATCTTTAGTCCATCTACTCTTTGTGTGGAGAGCAGCAGTCTATTATCCAAAACTCCCACGATGAATAGACTTCCTCTTATCTGCATAGTGTAGTGCAGGAGGGATGCATGATGAGAATTTTACTAATCGCACTTGCTGTATTCTGCATAGTTCATTTTGTTCGAATGGATTTAACGGAAGGGACAATCCCTCTTGCAGCCTTTTTTGATGATGAATCGTCCTGTATAGAGGAAACTTCCAATCATTCAATTGTCATTCGAGTGGTTGAAGGTGATACAATAGAATCGTTATTCGCATTATATCCAGATTCAACACAAAACTTTCTTGAGAGGTTGGAACAATTTTATTCCATGAACCCTCATCTCGAACGCCAACAATTTCTAGCTGGCGAACAAATTAAGTTGCCTATCGGGGAACAAGTAGAATCGGCTTGCGAAGAAGGCGAAAAAGGATAAATTTATATTCCATCGAATTTCGATGGTATTTACTCATTTGAAGGAGAGAGACATAATGACTGAAATGATTCATCGTTCCAATACCCGTCCCGTAAAAGTCGGTAATTTGACTATAGGGGGAAGCAATGAGCTGTTTATGCAAAGCATGACGACGACAAAAACACATGATGTCGAAGCAACAGTTGCAGAAATTAAACGTTTGGAGGATGCAGGTTGCCAAATCGTACGTGTAGCATGTCCCGATGAGCGTGCAGCGTATTCGATTGGTGAAATCAAAAAGCAGATCAATATTCCGTTAGTAGTGGATATTCACTTTGACTATAAATTAGCATTGATTGCAATTGAACAAGGTGCAGATAAAATTCGTATCAATCCAGGTAATATCGGCCGTAAAGAAAAAGTAGAAGCTGTTGTCAACGCGGCAAAGGCGAAAGGTATACCGATTCGTATCGGCGTCAACGCAGGTTCACTCGAGAAAAAAATTCTTGAAAAGTATGGCTACCCTACAGCGCAAGGTATGGTCGAAAGTGCATTGCATCATATTAAAATCCTTGAAGATTTGGATTTCCACGATATTATCGTGTCACTTAAAGCTTCTGACGTGAACTTGGCGATCGAAGCGTACAAGCTGGCGGCAGCGGCATTCGATTATCCGTTGCACTTAGGTATTACAGAATCGGGTACATTATTCGCTGGTTCGATTAAGAGTGCAGCAGGACTTGGTTCTCTTTTATCTGCAGGTATCGGTAACACGATGCGCGTATCGTTAAGTGCGGATCCAGTTCAAGAAATCAAAGTAGCGAAAGAGTTGCTGAAAGTATTCGGTTTATCGTCTAACTCTGCAACATTAATTTCTTGCCCTACATGTGGCCGTATCGAAATTGATTTAATTTCCATTGCTGACGAAGTAGAAGAATATATCTCGAACATCAAAGCACCGTTGAAAGTAGCAGTTCTTGGCTGCGCGGTAAACGGCCCAGGCGAAGCACGGGAAGCAGATATTGGTATCGCTGGAGCTCGTGGTGAGGGATTACTCTTCATGCATGGTAAAACTGTACGTAAAGTTCCTGAAGAAACAATGGTCGAGGAATTAAAAAAAGAAATCGACATTTTGGCTGAGGAGTATTTTGAGAAGAAGAGACAAGAAGAAGCACTTGCGGCACAAGGTAGCGTTTCTGAATGAGGGATATTCGTTTCGGGATCGATATTGACGGAACGGTAACTACCCCGACAGCCCTTCTCCCCCATATCAACAAACATTTCGGTTCCAATCTGACACTCGATGATATTAAAGAGTATGACTTGACGAAGGCGTTTGATGTGGATCCTATACAGTTTGGGCAATGGTACAAGGAAACGGAAGAATTGATCTATCAGACTTCCCCTGCTCAAGAATTTGCAAAAGAAGTCTTAACGAATTGGCAGAAGCAGTTCGAGTTATTTTATATTTCGGCACGTGGTCGAAATGTACTCGAGTCAACAACGAACTGGTTTCATGAGCAACAAATACCTTATGACCACGTAGAGTTGATTGGCACACATCATAAAATTGAGACGGCTAGGCAATTCAACGTAGATGTATTCTTCGAGGACAAGCATGACAATGCAGTCGGGATTCATGAAGAATTGGATATTCCAGTGTTCTTGTTTGATACACCTTATAACCAGGATCCAATTCCGGAAGGTGTTATACGTGTGGCGAATTGGAAACAAGCGGATCAGTACGTCAGACAGATGTTCCACGCGACAGAAATGATGAAGAGTAAGTAATCGGAAGAGCATCGCATATTGCGGTGCTCTTTTTTCGTAGTCTACTTCTATTTCTGCAACTTACCTTGATTCTCACAACTATAATCATGTGTAGTATACATAATAGATGATTCTAAATGCATTACCATTTACTACCACTCGAATACTAGTACATAATAAAAGGCAGTACATCATGAACGTAAAATGATGTACTGCCCTTTTTTAACCTACCCCGCTATACAACTCGGACATCTACCATAAATCTCAAACTTATGCCCTTCTATTTCATAATCAGACAAATTGACTGTCACACTATCCATCGGGCAAATCGGAATCGATTTCGTGCCACCACACGTTGTACAAATGAAATGATGGTGATGATGATCTGTAGCGCATTGCATACGAAAAAGTCGCTCGCCGTTCAATTCAGTCTCATCTAAAATTCCAAGCTTTGAGAACATGGCAAGATTTCGGTAAATCGTATCAAAACTAATGCCTGGATTATCTTGCTCCACAGCTACTCGCACTTCCATAGCCGTCACATACCGATCCGCTTGATCAAAAAACTGCAATAATATCTCTCGATTTCTCGTTCGTTTATAATCATATTTCAATAGAATATCCCATGCTTCATCTATCGACATATCCTAACGCCACCTTTCCTGCTTCTCATGACCGTACTTTTTTCCAGAAAAGTACTAACAGTAAAATGAACACCGATGTCACTACAATAGTCCCACCAGGCGCGATATCTAAGTAATACGCAGAAATCAGTCCGATGACTACCGCAATTTCCCCGAATAGTATGGAGTATGCCAGTGCACCTTTATAACTTTTGGCTACTTGAATAGCTGCCGCCACAGGCAATGTCATCAGCGAAGAGACAAGCAAAATTCCAACGATTCGCATGGATGCACCGATAACTAGCGCTGTGATAATCATAAATGCTGCCTGAATAACACGTTCATTTATTCCGGATACACGTGCATACTCGGGATCAAATGCCAATGAAAATAACTCTTTATATAAGAAATAGATAAATCCGATCACCATAACAGCTATGAACATCACAATATATAAATCTTGCCGACTCACGGCGGACACTGATCCAAATAAATAACCGACTAAATCTGTACCGAATCCTTTGGCAAGAGAGATGAATATGGCCCCAAAACCAATTCCGGCAGATAAAATAATCGGAATCGCCAGTTCTTCAAAGCTTTTATATACTCTACGTAATCGCTCGATCAATAAAGATCCGACTACCGCAGCACCCATTCCTAAATACACTGGATTAAGTGCTGCAAAGAACAATACTTGCTGACTTAAATAGAGACTGCCTGCAATCCCTGCGAGTGCTACGTGACTAAGCGCATCTGAAATCATCGACATGCGACGCACTACGATAAATAAGCCGAGCATGGGAGCGATGAGACCGATGATCAGCCCAGATAAAATAGCATTTTGTAAAAACTCATAGGTAAAAATAGCTTCAATCATTTAACCGGCTCCGTTTCTTTTTGATGGAGCCGACGAATAGGATGACCGTACCAACCAGACAATTCCGCCTCACTCATTTTTTCATAGTCTGCATGAACGCCATGGAAATGAATAGAACGATTCAAGCATGCAATATGCGTTGCGAGCTTCGTTACGACATCGATTTCATGTGTCACGAGTAAAATCGCTATTCCGTACTCACGATTCAGTTCGCTAAGCATAGAATAGAAAGATTCAACGTTCTGTCTGTCGATTCCGACTGTTGGCTCATCCATGATCAGCAAATCGGGGTGACTCACGAGGGCTCTAGCAATAAAGACTCGCTGTTGCTGACCACCTGACAGATCACCTATACTTTCATCTTTACGGTCTGCCATTTTCACTATATGTAATGCATCAATGGCCTGCTGTTCATCCTCTTTATTGAATCGCTTAAACAGTCCCTTTTTGGCAGTCAAACCACTTTTTACGACTTCCAATACAGTAGCAGGGAACTTCGTCGTAAATGCGTTGGACTTTTGAGAGACGTAGCCGATTCTTTGTTGTTGGTTAAACGAATCAATCGGCCCGCCAAACAATTCAATGGTTCCTTGTGACGGTTTTAGCAACCCTAGTATGATTTTTAACAACGTGGATTTACCTGAACCATTTGGTCCAATTAATGCCCAAAACTCCCCTTGTTTCACTTCTAGACTGACATCAGAAAGCGCAACGGAATGGTTAAATTTATGCGTTATATGCTCTAAGTTAATAATGGAATTTGTCATATACATATCCCTTCCTTTAATTCGGAATCATTCCGATTACTTTATGAATTATATAGTAAGATGCGAAGGGATACAACCAATTGAAAGGAATTGATGAAGATGGATTTACTTCAGTTAATTCAAGAAATTAAACAGTTGCCCGATCAGGAAGCTGTAGATTATGCGGCAAGTTATGGTGTAGAGTTGTCTACTAAAGAAGTGCGGCAGTTACGCCCTTTGCTGGACGAAGTTTCATTCACTTGGCTATTTACAGGCATTCCATCCGCATTTATCGAAAAAGTTACTTCGATCATTGGATATGAGAAGACGATGCTGTATTTGGAATACTATAAACTTCAATAGAAAAAGCGTTGCGGTTACGCAACGCTTAAAGCTTTTAGTTATGCAATTCTTCCAATCGAGCAGGAGTGAATTGATGGTTTTTTAACATGTCAATCTCCACAGCATACGGTGCCTTTTTACTCGCTTTATCCAGTCCAACAAATGGTGTTTCCAAAATCTTCGGAACGTCTTTAAACGCTGGATGGTGAACGATATAAGCTAATGGTTCAAAGCCAATAAGTCCCATTCCGATATTTTCGTGACGGTCTTTTCCAGCGCCACAAATGTTCTTACTGTCGTTCACATGAATGACGGATATTCGGTCCAAACCGATAATGTCGTTAAATTGATTCAAGACGCCTGAGAAGTCATTGACAATATCATAGCCCGCATCATGGACGTGGCATGTATCAAAACAAACGGATAGCCGTTCATTATACTTCACGCCGTCGATGATCTTGGCAATTTCGTCAAAACTTCTCCCACATTCTGTTCCTTTACCAGCCATCGTTTCAAGTGCGATGCGAACATTTGCGTCTTCAGATAATACTTCATTCAAGCCTTCAATAATTTTTTCGATACCTATTTCTGTCCCAGCACCTACATGAGCTCCTGGATGAAGAACGATTTGATTGGCACCTAGTGCTTCAGTGCGCTGAATTTCCTGTTGTAAAAAGTCTACACCTAGGCGGAACGTTTCAGGCTTCGTGGTATTCGCAAGATTAATAATATATGGTGCATGGATGACGAGATTTGATTGACCATTTGCCTCCATGCTCTGTGTACCATTTTCGATATTTAATTCTTCAATTGGTTTACGTCTCGTGTTCTGAGGTGCTCCCGTATAGATCATGAATGTATTAGCTCCATAACTAAGAGCCTCTTCACTTGAACCAAGCAGCATCTTTTTACCACTCATGGATACGTGAGAACCTAGAAGGATATCATTTTGTGTCATGATTTCTTCTTTATTCTCCTTTGTCTTCTTTTAAAGTTTTCTTTTTGTTCCGCCATCTTCTTTTTGTAGCCGGGCTTCACTTTATCTGGTTTGCGAATATAGGAATCCGCTTTTTTATCGATTTCATCCACTTCACGCACGCGCTTCTTACGCGCTTGACGCTCTTTTACTTCAATCCATTCGCCATTTTTCACATCTTCATGAAGGAAAGGAATTCCAAGCTTTTCAATTTGATTAATTGCATCTTCATCAGACGGTTCGTATAACGTAATCGCATGACCTTGCATGCCCGCACGTGCAGTACGTCCTACGCGGTGAACGAAGAATTCCAGATCATCTGGCAATTCAAAGTTAATGACGTGACTGACACCGGGAATATCGATTCCTCTAGCTGCTAAATCAGTTGCCACGATGTACTGATACTCTAGATCGCGTACTTTCTTCATAACACGTGTACGTTCACGAGGTGTTAAATCACCATGGATTTTCCCGGGCTTGTAGCCATGCTCTGCTAAATAAGTAACTAGTTGATCAGCATTTTGCTTAGTGTTCATAAAGATAATCGCAAGATATGGCTGAAGGGCATCCATCACGTGAAGTAATTTCTTGTTTTTATCCATACTCCTAACAGGAACTAAGGAATAATGCATATTCTCCGTCAACGGTTTTTTATCATCCATCCGCACATGAACAGGTGAGTTCATATACTTCGATAAGAAGGGCTTCAATTTTTCAGGAATCGTTGCAGAGAATACATACATGCTGATCTTCTCAGGCATTCTGGAAGCAAACTTATCAATGTCTTCAATGAAGCCCATGTCGAATGCTAGGTCCGCTTCATCAATTACGAGCTGAGTGGCAGTGTGGATCGGTAATGCGCCGGTTTCCGACATATCTTGGATACGTCCTGGTGTACCGACGATGATGTGCGGTGTACTCTTCAATCGTTCAGCAGAGCGTTTTTTATCTGTACCGCCAATCAAGATCGCACTTTTAATATCCGTTCCTTCGATTAGCTTTTTTAATTCATCATGAAGCTGAACAGCTAATTCGCGTGTCGGTGCTGTAATGACCGTCTGCAGTTCATCTTGCTCCGGCTTAAGCTTTTCAACAAGCGGAATGAGAAAACTATGGGATTTACCTGTTCCTGTATGAGCTTGCCCAATTGCACTTGTATTTTTCAAGATCAATGGAATCATTTCTTTTTGAATGGGTGTTGGTTCTACAAACCCTAATTTTTGAATAGCTTCTCTCAAAAATGGTTTGAATTGATAATCAGTAAATTTAGACATATCGTTCCTCCTCTAGATAAATCTTATTGTACCATGATTCGGTGCCATCAGTGGTTTTTTTCGCATAGGATATAGGGGAAACAACTAAAAAATTAGAAAGGAGTTCGTGATGAGATATCAATCATTTTATCCGTTCAGCAATCAGCCACCTCAGTCTAGGATGACACCTAACACTCCGCCTATTCAACAAAGGGCGCCCATGCCTTTCCCTCAAGGCATGCAAGGGAATCCCAGGGGTCCGCGGGAAATGCGTGGCGGTGCTCCGCAACAGCAAGCAGGCATGCAAGAAAACGGTCCTTCACGGGCTGAACAATATATGCAAACCGCCAATCGTTTTTTCAATACCGCCCAACAATTTGCACCATTAGTTCAGCAGTTTGCACCACTTGTCCAGAATTTACCGGCTATGTGGCGATTATATAAAGGGGTACAATCTATGCCGGACGCACCGACAGCCTCTTCCGCTCCACGTCCAAGTGGTCCGCGAACGTCAAGTCCTGTACCTCCTCAAGCCACTAATCAGCCATCTTTACCGCGAATTTTTCAACCTCCCTTCTGAACTCTTTGAATCGTCCATGAATCTCCGCTATAATGAAAGAGAAGTTAGTAGAGGAGTGGAGTGGAATAAATGAAAGTACTCAAGATATCACCAAGAGGTTATTGTTATGGTGTAGTTGATGCGATGGTCATTGCGAGGAATGCTGCGCTAGATCCTACCCTGCCGAGACCCATTTATATATTAGGCATGATCGTCCACAACAAACATGTAACAGATGCATTCGAAGAAGACGGAATTATCACGTTGGACGGCGAAAACCGCCTGGAAATTTTACGCAAAGTAGATAAGGGAACTGTAATCTACACAGCACACGGTGTTTCACCTGAAGTTCGCCAATTAGCAAAAGAAAAAGGATTGGTCGCAATCGATGCAACATGTCCTGACGTTTCCGTTACACACGACTTAATTGAAGAAAAAGTAGCTGAAGGCTATGACATTCTTTATATTGGTAAAAAGCACCATCCAGAACCCGAAGGCGCGATTGGCGTTGCCCCAGATTCTGTTCACTTAATTGAACGTCTTGAAGATATTGATAACTTAGAGATTACCAATGACAAACTACTGGTTACAAATCAAACAACCATGAGTCAATGGGATGTTGCACATCTCATGGAAGAGTTGCAACGTAAATTCCCTCACATTGAAGTACATCAAGAAATTTGTCTAGCTACACAAGTTCGTCAAGAAGCTGTAGCAGAACAAGCCGGCGAGGCAGAGTTGCTGATCGTTGTCGGAGATCCGAAAAGTAATAACTCCAACCGTTTAACGCAAGTATCGGTAGAAATTGCAAATACACCTTCATACCGCGTCTCAGACGTCTCAGAAATTGATCCTGCATGGTTAATGGACATTGAGACAGTAGCGGTCACGGCAGGTGCTTCTACCCCTACAATAATCGTTAGAGAAGTTATAGAGTTCCTAAACAAATTTGACCAAGAAGATCCTACAACACATCATCCGGAGAGAAAGTTTAAACTTGAAAAAATCTTGCCAAAAGTCAAGAATCCGTCTCCTGTTATCCGGATCGAACCATAAATAACAAAAAAACCGTCGAGTTTGTGCTCGACGGTTTTTTTTACGATAGGAATTGAAAAGGCTCAGTAATGACTTTCGATTCAATAAATTCAACAGGTAATTTATTTTCTTTACACAGTTCTGTCATTTTATTCGCAACGCCAGCAATCATAATTTTTTCGATATTATGCCCTGGATCTACAATGGCAAGATCGAGTGCTTGCGCGTCTTGCGCGACGTGATAATACATATCCCCTGTCACGAATACATCGGCTCCTTTTCTCTTCGCAGCCGTAATGTACTTATTCCCATCGCCACCGAGAACCGCCACTTTACGAATTTTTCTCTCCGGATCACCTACGAAACGTAATGCGGGAACTTCGAATATATTTTTTACATGTTGTGCGAATTCCTTTAGTGTCATCTCTTCAGCGATTTGTCCGATACGCCCGATCCCTTGTTCATTCGTTTTCTGCTCCATTTTCACTAAATCAAATGCCGGTTCTTCATAAGGATGCGCGGCAAACATCGCTTTGATGACTTTAACTTGCTGACTTTCCGCAAAAACGACTTCAATTCGCTCTTCATCCACAAGTGTCGGTTCGCCTACTTCTCCGATTGCCGGATTTGCCCCTGCAACCGGTGTAAATCGTCCAGTACCTTGCGAGCTAAAACTGCATGCCTGGTAATCGCCAATCGCACCCGCTCCAGCAGATGCTAATTTCTGACGCAATGCATCAGCATCTTCTAACGGGCAAAATACCGCAAGTTTCATCAAATGTTCAGAGTTTGTCATATCGATCGGCTCCGTCTGCTGTATACCAAGACGTTCCGCTAACATATCATTGACGCCACCTGCTGCAATGTCCAGATTGGTATGAGCAGCGTAGACCGCAATATTATGCTTGATACATTTCTCAATCATTTTTCCTTGTGGTGTATCGGTTAGAATAGATTTAACGGGACGGAATAATGGAGGGTGATGTGCAATCACGAGAGTTGCCCCATTTTCAATTGCCTCATCAATCACTTGTTCATTGACGTCTAGCGTAACTAGAACTTTATCAATGGGACGATTCAATTGGCCGATGTGCAGTCCAATTGGGTCTCCTTCAAATGCAAGTCGCTTCGGTGACCACTTTTCAAATAGTTCAATGATCTGATATCCATTACTTTTCTTCATGTGCTAACACCTTCCTGACTAATTCTATATTTTCTTGTATGTTTGCTTTTTTTTGCTTAATTTCTTCTGTTGGTTCTGCGTTATCCAGGGCTTTTATGACCCGCTGCCATTCCAGCATCTCCCGCTCCCACTTCGCGCGGAATACCGTAGATAATTTACGTCGTAAAACTGGCCCAACGAGCAAATCCGTTCTCGTGTAATCAGCCGTTCCTCTTTCTAACACTAAGACTTCATAAATTTTACTGTCTTCTTGTAAAATCTCTTCGTCTACAATAATAAATCCATTTGCTACAGCCCATTCCCGAATCGCGATCGCATGCAGATTAGGTTGTGCGATGATCCGCTGTACATGCTTCAGACGATTCTTACCCGCTTCTAAGATGGATGTAATCAATGTTCCACCCATTCCAGCAATCGTTACGGTTTCGACATGATCAGCATCTTCTATCGCTTGTAAACCATTTGCTAGACGCACTTCAATACGATCCGCAAAACCATGAAGATCTACATTGCGTGTCGCCGCTTCAAAGGGACCTGTCACCACTTCTCCTGCGATAGCCTTCCGTATCTTGCCTTTATTCATCAAATAGCATGGGAGATAGGCATGATCACTACCAATATCCGCAAGCACAGTTTGATTCGGTACAAAACTGGCCACCATCGCCAGACGTTCCGATAATTGATTGGTATTCATGGTTCCCCGCCTTTCATTCTTATCTATTGTATAATCGCTACTCATTTCATGCAATGCAAAAGAGCCAGTAAACCAAGAGTTACTCCGGTTTACTGGCTCTTTAAATTAAGTAGACAATCAGTCTAATGATAAAATGTAATCAACCATTTCATCTATGTTCTCATCAGGAACTAGTCCAGCTGGCATTGCAGTTCCAGCAACACCGTCTTTGATTGCATCATGTGCTTCTTTTGCGTCAAGTGAGCTATTTAAAGCCGGCCCCATTCCGCCTGCCAAGCCATCGCCGTGACA
Organism: Sporosarcina sp. P34; assembly: GCF_002743375.1. Lineage (GTDB taxonomy): Bacteria > Bacillota > Bacilli > Bacillales_A > Planococcaceae > Sporosarcina. Next base: position 515,285 of record NZ_PDZC01000001.1, on the reverse strand, counting down.
ACTAATACACTTCTGTTGAGCAACTGCTTCTGCATCAAATTCGCCAGTGTTTGCACTTTCTTCAGTTGTTTGCTCAGTGCCTTCTTCGTTAGCTCCAGCAATTTCCTTTTTTTGATCTAAGCCATAAAGTGACATGAAGAAAACCAGTCCAATTCCGAGTGCGAAAATTAGGAAAAATGGTACAACAGGATTTTTATTCATTGGATTACCCTCCTTCACCAGAATCTATTCTGTAAAAGATACAGTATACAATTAACATTGTACTGTATCTATAAGAAAACTGAAAGTGTTATTGGACGACTTTTCGTCTTTTGTGACAGAATCGCCATAATTCGCAATTCAGCAACCTAGTTGTCTAGCAATGACCATCCGCTGTACTTCTGAAGTACCTTCTCCAATTTCAAGAAGCTTGGCATCACGTAAATAACGTTCGACTTCATACTCGCGCATATAGCCATAGCCACCGTGTATTTGGATCGCTTCATTGGCAACTTCCATAGCAATTTCGGAAGCATATAATTTACACATCGAAGCTTCTTTTGTAAACTTTCTACCTTGGTCTTTCAGCCAGGCCGCTTTATACACCATAGTCCTTGCAAGTTCGATCTTCATCGCCATATCAGCCAGTTTGAATTGTGTAATTTGGAAAGAGGATAACGTCTTTCCGAATTGCTTACGTTCTTTTGAGTACTTCAAAGCCCTCTCATATGCTGCCTGCGCAATACCTACTGCCATCGCACCGATACCGATACGACCACCGTCAAGCGTTACAAGGAATTGCTGAAGCCCTTTTCCACTCTCGCCAAGTAGATTCTCTTCTGGAACTACTACATCTTCAAGCAATAATTCTGTTGTATTGGAAGCATGCAAGCCCATCTTTTCATAATTATCAATAATTTTAAAGCCTTTTAAATCTGTCGGTACGATAATTGCGCTAATCTCTTTCTTGCCGTCTTCACGACCCGTCACAGCAGTCAATGCTAGGTGTTTAGCATAGCTTGCATTGGTAATATAGACCTTTGAGCCGTTGATCGTATACTGCCCATTAGAAAGCACAGCAGACGTCTCTGTTCCACCAGCATCAGACCCAGCATTAGGCTCTGTCAAACCAAAAGCCCCAAAGGATTCGCCAGTACAGATCGGCGTTAGATACTTCTGCTTTTGTTCTTTTGTTCCAAATAAGTTGAGAGGTGCACCACCTAGTGAAATATGAGCGGAATACGTAATACCCGTCGATGCACATGCACGGCTCAATTCTTCCGTCACAATAGCAAAACTGATCGTGTCTGCTCCACCACCCCCGTATTTCTCGGGAAATGGTAAGCCCATCATCCCCATTTCTGAAAGTTTTTGAAAAATTTCCACCGGGAACTTTCCCGTGCGATCACGATCTACTGCACCTGGCGCTACTTCCTCATTCGAAAAATCTCTCATCAGTTTTTTCACCATTTGCTGTTCTTGAGTTAAATCAAAATTCATCATGATCATCCTCTCTACACTTATACCATTCTATTACATTTGTAAGCCCTTACATTACAGTATATAGAAAACGGACGGAATATAACAATACCTTCATCACATTCCGTCCGTTTATATAGATAATAGTAAAAATGCGACTACTGTTAATAGACCTAGTGAGCCTGAAATAGTAAAGTATAGCAACTTTAATATTCTTCCAGTAAATAACCATAAACCACAATTCAACACGAGAAGTCCGACCAATAATGTCGTGTCCCCATCAAAAAATGCAGTCCAAATCTTCAATGACATCATCAATAAAAGAAAAGCCATCGATATGTAGAGAAATGGTGCAAAACCTTTCTTAATGAATGTTTTTCTTGATACGAACGTGAGGAAAGTCAAAGCCAATACAGCTGCAACAGTCAATGTGGCGACTGGATATTCCGTCAGTACAAACATAGCAATGGATGCTACACCTGCCAGCAATAAGCTAATAAGCAAAATCATAAATTGTTTGGCTCGCAACTTTCTGCGTTCCCTTTGAAGGGTGGAAGATTCTTTCTCTGCCACTTCGTCGGGATCTTCTCCTTGTGCATACAAGGTTATGAGGAAATCACAATAATGCTCAGGCAAGAGTTTATTGGCTTTCCAATACCGGATTTCAGAAATGATGATCTGTTTCTTATCTATAGCCATCCTTTCTCCTCCAATAGTATCAATCTTCTTTTTTTAAATAAAGAATAAAAAGCATCGGCTATTTCCAGCCGATGCACCTATTATTCTAAGAAGTCTTTAAGTCGTTTGCTGCGTGATGGGTGGCGTAACTTTCTAAGTGCTTTTGCTTCAATCTGACGAATACGCTCACGCGTAACACCAAATACTTTGCCCACTTCTTCAAGCGTACGTGTGCGGCCATCGTCTAGACCAAAACGTAAACGTAATACATTTTCTTCACGATCTGTTAACGTATCTAAAACATCTTCAAGTTGTTCCTTTAACAATTCATAAGCTGCATGGTCTGAAGGAGACTGCGCTTCTGAGTCTTCGATAAAATCACCAAGATGGGAGTCGTCTTCTTCACCAATTGGCGTTTCCAATGAAACAGGCTCTTGAGCAATCTTCAATATTTCACGAACTTTTTCTGGAGTCAAGTCCATTTCTTCTCCGATTTCTTCAGGGGAAGGCTCTCGTCCTAAATCTTGGAGTAATTGACGCTGAACACGAATCAATTTATTGATCGTTTCCACCATATGCACAGGAATACGAATGGTACGTGCTTGATCTGCAATTGCGCGTGTGATTGCCTGACGGATCCACCAAGTTGCATACGTACTGAATTTAAAGCCTTTCGTATGGTCAAATTTCTCTACAGCTTTAATAAGACCCATATTTCCTTCTTGAATCAAATCTAGGAATAGCATACCGCGACCGACATAGCGTTTTGCAATACTGACAACTAAACGTAAGTTCGCTTCAGCCAATTTCTTTTTGGCATTCTCACCACGAATAATAGTAGCATCTAATGCAGGAGTCATTTTCCCTGTTTCCTCAAGCTCTTTTTCAGCAGCTAAACCATCGATAATCCGAATCGCTAACTCTACTTCTTCTTTACCCGTCAATAAATCTACTCGTCCTATTTCTTTTAAATACATACGGACTGGATCGTTGATTCTTACGCCAGGTGGTACACTTAAATCATTTAAATCAAATTGCTCTTCTTTTTCAGCCTTGGGATCAGCTTCTTCTTTTCTATCCATTTCGATTTCTTGCGCTTCAATCTGATCTAAAAACTCCTCAAATTGGTCTGGCTCCATTTCGAAAGAAGCCAATTTTTCTGTTACATCCTCTAATGTTAGTTCACCTGTTTTTTTACCTGCTTCAATAATTGCTGCTTTTGCTTCTTCAAGAGTCAATTCTACTTCTCCCGTTTGTTCTTCTTTTGTCATAGTGACTATACCTCCTTACAGAACCTTTAACGATCTCACAAGCTGGATTACTTCCGAGGCCAACTCCATTGCTTTCAGTAGGTCGTTCCTTTTTTCTGCTTCTTTAGATTCGTGCCGCTTTTGATCAATTAGACGTTTCATTTGATTTCTTTTTAAATGACGGATACAGTCATTTACTTCTTGTGTGGTATGCTCTTTTGAACGTTCAGTTAAGATGGCTTCCATGACGACTTTCTTCAGTTGCCGGTCTTCCAACATTTCTGCAAATCGCTGATAGTTTGGCAAATCATATTGTTCATAAAACGCTGCCAACTTAAAGAATATTTTAATGACATCATCTCTTACAAATAAATCTTGAAGTTCCAGTCGTTTTTCCTCGAATAGATCTGCGTCCATCAGCAGATGTGCAAGAAGTAATTGTTCCGCGCGATCTGTTTCTGTACGATTCGCCGGGACTCTCGTTACTTGTACAGTTCTGCTTTCATCAGGACTTGAATCATGCGATTGTTTCGATTGTTTTGCCTTTTTCGCAATCGACTTAGTAAATTCTTGTTCAAGTGACTCTTTTGAAGCATGGGTTTCATTGTGGAGTTGCTGGATCAATAAATCTTTCTCGATAGGAGAACAACGGTGAGCCAGTTCGTCAAATACTTCGTGTACGTATTGCTTGATATCATGATCGACAGATAAATTCTTATCTCTTCTATAGTAGGCCGCTACAAAAGAAATATAGGACAACGCCTGATCAAGCACTTTTTCCGAAAACACTTCTGAACCATGCTGACTGATATAATCATCAGGGTCCATTTTGTCAGGCAATGTGGCAACGAGTACATCCATTGCGCTATCCATCAATTGGTCAGCAAATCGTTTGGCAGCCCCCCAGCCAGCTGAGTCACCATCACAGCAAATGACGATTTTTTTTGCCATTCGCTTTAATTTCACGATATGATGCGCGGATAATGCAGTACCCATAACAGCCACTGTATTTCCTATTCCGCCACGATCTGCTGCAATCGTATCCATGAAACCTTCGAATAATACTACTTTACCCGTTTTTCGAACATTAAGACGTGCTCGGTGAAAATTAAACAAAACCTTGCTTTTTTCAAAGACGGGAGTTTCTGGACTATTGATATATTTAGCGTCAGAAGAAGAATCCTCCAACCTTCTGCCGGAGAATGCGATGGTTGCGCCATTATCATCCTGAATTGGAAACATGATCCTTCCCCTGAAACGGTCAAAATAACCTGAGCCATCTTCTTTATGGAAACAAAGTCCTGCCGTTTCCATTTCTTGCATATCAAAACCTTGTCTCTTTAGCAGTGCCGATAAGGCATCTGACTGAACAGGAGACCATCCTATTTCATACTGTTCTATCTCATCACGCGTAAATCCTCTTTTTTCTAGATATTCTAATGCTTTTTCGCCTTCTATGGTGTTTAAGAGCAGATGGCTATAAAAATTAGCAGCCAGTGTGTAGGCTTTCAGCATTTTTTGATTAGACGAGGATTTTGACGCTTGGTTGTCTGTTTGGGAACTTTCCAACTCTACTCCCATTCGACTGCCTAGTTTGACGATGGAGTCAATGAATGATCGATTTTCCATATCCATCATGAACGTGATGGCATTACCGCTTGCGCCGCAACCAAAACAATGGAATAATTGCTTGTCTTCGGAAACAGAGAAAGACGGGCTACCTTCTTCATGGAATGGGCAGAGTCCAAACCAGTTTTTACCTCTTTTTGCTAATTGGACATATTCGCTGATTAAATCGACAATGTCAGTTCCTGAACGGATTTCCTCAATTGTTTCGTCAGATATTCTTGTCATTCTATCACCATTTCCACTCTATATACATAAATTCTAGACGTTTTCCAAAAATCCTTCTTTATCGACATTTTTTGCTATAATTATTTTCAGTATCTGCAATTATGTCACATTTATGACATATTAGCCGAGTAGAGACACACAGAAAAAAGAAGACCCAACTAAATCGTTCAGTTGGCCTTCCTTGCAGAAAATGCTTTTAGAATCGTATTGGCTGTCTCTTCTACCGCGCGATTCGTCACATCGATGACTTTACAACCGACACGTGTAGTAATTTCATTGAAATAGTCCATCTCCTGTTGAATACGTGCTATTTTCGCATAGTTTGCATCATCTTTCAAGCCTAATGCCTCCAAGCGAGATTTCCGAATCGAATTTAATTGCTCAATGGAAATACATAGACCAAAGCACTTTGTAGGGTCAATGGAGAAAAGTTCTGATGGTGGGTCTACTTCTGGCATAAGGGGCACATTGGCCACTTTAAAACCTTTATTCGCGAGATATTGAGATAATGGGGTTTTGGATGTTCGCGACACACCGATTAGAACCATGTCTGCTTCCAATATGCCACGCGTGTCTCTTCCGTCATCATAGCGAACTGCAAACTCGATTGCTTCGATTTTTTTGAAATAGTCGTCATCCAACTTCCTGACAAGACCCGGCTCTTCAAATGGTTGTTGTTTCAATTGGTTCCCCATCTTCTCAATCAATGGACCGAGTAAGTCTACGAAAGGAACTTCCAATTCTTCACAAAGGACATATAGCTGTTCCCTCATCTGGCTTTTGACCAAAGTAAAGACAATCAACGCTTGCTGTTGCTTTGCCAAGAATACAATTTCTTCTAATTGTGAATTCTCTTCTATATATGAAAATCTTTTTATTGAAACCGTCTCTAAATCGTGACGAAACTGACTCGCAGCCGCTTTCGTCACAAGACCTGCAGTTTCCCCGACGGAATCAGAGACAATGAATAATGTGAATTTTGTCATGTAGTCACTCCTCACACATCTTGATCTTCCACTAATGAAAGAAAAGCGGCAGTAATATTTGTTTTTGTCACTCGTCCCATAACTTCAAGTCCGTTTTTACGCTCTTGAACTATAGGTAATGAATCGATTTGGCTGTCCATCATTTTTTTGGCAACGGAAATGAGTGTATCTTCTTTTTTGCAATATGTGACATTCGGCATTCTTGTCATAATGACATGCACGGGTATCTTTTCTAGTTCTGTTCTTCCGATGCTCGTTCTCAACAGATCCTTACGTGATACAACGCCTGTCAATAATGACTGCTGGTCCACTACGAATAGCGTTCCAACATCCTCTAAAAACAGTTGGCAAATCGCGTCATATACTGATAGATTTTCAGTGATGACGACTGGCCTCGATTGATAATTAGCTACAATCATATCCACCATGCCATCCGCAACGGATTTAATAGGTTTCTTACCAGAATAGAAATAACCTACACGCGGTCGTGCATCCAAAAATCCAGCCATCGTCAAGATTGCTAAATCTGGTCGGATCGTAGCGCGTGCCAAATGTAAACGTTCAGCAATTTGCTCTCCTGTAATCGGACCGTTTCCTTTGACGATGTCGAGGATTTCATTCTGACGTGTATTTAATTCCAAACATGTCACCGCCTTCAGACTTCAAAGTTGTATTTACTGTCTAATTATATATCAACACGCTCGCTATTGCGAAGAAAGGAGAAGCATGCTAAACTAATTTTGAATCAAGTAAACGAAGAACGGTCAATAAGTAGTGTATATTTTGAGCGAACAGGGATAGTGAAAGCCTGTACCTACACGAAACGGCAGCCGGGAGTTGAAACATTCATTATGAAAGTGGGTTGAAAAACCAATCGGGGTGGAACCGCGGGTTATCATGCACTCGTCCCCGGACATGATCTATGTCCGGAGACGTGTGCTTATTTTAATTGGAGGCGTTTAGAATGTTATCTATGGAACAAGTAGTCAATCTTTCAAAACAACGGGGATTCGTATTCCCAGGGTCTGATATTTATGGCGGTTTAGCGAACACTTGGGATTACGGTCCACTAGGTGTCGAACTAAAAAATAATATCAAGCGTGCTTGGTGGCAGAAATTCATCCAGGAATCACCTTATAACGTAGGTCTTGATTCCGCAATCTTAATGAACCCAAAAGTTTGGGAAGCATCCGGTCATATTGGAAACTTCAATGATCCGATGATCGATTGTAAAAAATGTAAAACCCGCCACCGTGCAGACAAATTAATTGAAGAAGCTTTGGATGCAAAGGGAATTGAAATGGTCGTTGATGGCCTTCCGTTTGATAAAATGTTCGATTTGATTCAAGAACACGAAATCAAATGTCCTACATGTGATGCGTTGGATTATACTGAAATCCGTCAATTCAACTTAATGTTCAAAACAAGCCAAGGTGTAACAGATTCTTCTGCTAACCAAATCTTCCTACGTCCTGAAACAGCACAAGGTATCTTCGTGAACTTCAAAAATGTTCAACGCTCTATGAGAAAGAAAGTACCTTTTGGTATTGCACAAGTAGGAAAAAGTTTCCGTAACGAAATCACACCAGGTAACTTCACATTCCGTACTCGTGAGTTCGAACAAATGGAACTTGAATTCTTCTGTAAGCCAGGCGACGATGAGCAGTGGTATAAGTACTGGATTGACCAGTCTGAAGGATTATTATTGAAACTTGGTTTGAAGAAAGATAATATTCGTCTTCGCGAACACAATGAAGATGAGCTATCCCACTATTCTAAAGGAACTGTGGACATCGAATACAAATTCCCATTCGGCTGGGGAGAGCTATGGGGAATCGCTAACCGTACCGACTTCGACTTGAAGCGTCATATGGAATATTCAGGCGAGGACTTCCATTACCAAGATCCAATTACGAATGAAAAATACGTACCATACTGTATCGAGCCTTCCGTTGGTGCGGACCGCGTAACGTTGGCTTTCCTATGTGACGCATTTGATACGGAGGAACTTGAAGACGGCGATACACGTACCGTTCTTCGTTTCCACCCAGCATTAGCACCAATCAAAGCAGCAGTCCTTCCATTGTCTAAAAAACTTGCGGACGATGCAGAAAAAGTATATGCAGAGCTTTCAAAGCATTTCCCAGTACAATATGATGATTCCCAATCTATCGGACGCCGTTACCGTCGTCAAGATGAAATCGGAACTCCATTCTGTATTACATTTGACTTTGATTCACTAGAAGACCAACAAGTGACTGTTCGTCACCGTGATTCTATGGAACAAGAACGTATGCCTATTGCAGACGTTACAGCATATATCCAAAAACACCTACAATTCTAATTATAGGAAAGCCCAGGAGAAGTTGGCATCAGCCTTCCTCTTCTGGGCTTTCTTTAGTTCGTTCTTTTGGTTTTTGCAATTCAGGTGTACGTTCCAATTGCTCAATGAACTTTCTGGATTTTAAATAGATTCCGGTTTGCTCTTGATAAATCGTCGAAACCAGCTTCGCCATAAATGTTTTCGTCTGTTTCTTCAACGTCAGCTTACCAATCTGATCTAGCGGAACATTATAAAACATTCGAATCAATTTAATTTGTGTAGGTGACAGCCGAATGATATACGGATCGATATGAAAACAGCGATGACAGAGAAAACCAATCTGCTGAAAAGAAAATGCGAATTCACCTTCTGTAGCGCCACAACTTGCACACTCGTGAAGTATAGGATGTATTCCAGCAACCGGCAGCATCTTCCACTGAACGAACAGTGTGATGGCTTCTGCGTCATAGCCTTCTTCCATAGCATGAAATGACTCGTCAAGCAAACGAAATATGCTTGCATTCGGCTGTTCAGATTCCGTTAGGCGATCAAGCAACTCTACAATCAAACCCGCATATGCAGTCGTCTCTAAATCAGAGCGAATGTGACGGACGCTGCTGATAAGCTCGCCTTGCTCAAGCGATCCCATGCCCCTGCTTGCACGAACAAGAAAATAGCCGTGCGTAAAGGTTTGTGTAATAGCCGCTAAGCGACTCGCGGGCTTTTTCGCACCTCTTGCCATCGTCGTGATCTTTCCCGCTTCTTTCGTATAGATCGTCACGATTTTATTGGATTCTCCGTAAGGGATACTTTTGATAATGTAGCCTTCCAACTTATTCAGCAACACGTTCTCTCCTTTAGCAGGACAGACAGCTTAGTAGTCTTCCTCGTTAAATCCGAATTCTTTCAAACGACTTGGACGGTTACGCCAGTCTTTTTGGACTTTCACCCATAGCTCTAAATATACTTTATGTCCAAGCAACATTTCGATATCTTTTCTTGCCTTCACACCGATTTCTTTTAAGAGCTTACCACCTTTACCGATGACAATCCCTTTTTGTGAATCACGTTCCACAATGATGGTCGCGCGGATATGCGTTTTGTCAGTTACAGGGTCTTGCTCGATGCTTTCAATCGCCACCGCAATCGAGTGCGGAATTTCTTCGCGTGTAGTATGCAACACTTTTTCACGAATCATTTCGGAAATGATGAAACGTTCTGGGTGATCCGTCACTTGCTCTGCATCATAAAATTGTGGGCCTTCTTCTAGATAACTTTCTAGCGTTTCCACCAATCGTTCAATATTGTTACCATTTAGCGCGGAGATTGGAACTACTTCCGCAAAGTTCATTTCATTTGTATACGATGTAATGATCTCGAATAATTGATCAGGATGCACAAGATCGATTTTATTGATGACCAAAAATACAGGAGTCTTGGATTTCTCGAGCCATTCCATAATATATCTATCACCTGTACCGATTTTTTCATCCGCATTGACCATAAACATGATGACGTCGACTTCGCTTAACGTACTGCGTGTCACTTTCAACATGAAGTCGCCTAGGCGGTGTTTCGGTTTGTGAACACCTGGTGTATCGATGAAAATCATCTGAGATGTATCGGTTGTCACAATTCCCTGGACTTTATTTCGTGTAGTTTGCGGCTTGTCGCTCATAATCGCAATTTTTTGACCGACCATGCGGTTAATAAATGTAGATTTCCCTACATTGGGACGTCCGATAATGGAAATGAAGCCTGACTTAAAGTTGTTCTTCTGCATAATCTAAATCCTCCTTGGAAAAAGCACCCGGCAATAGCTGGTCTACTGTTGTTTCGTGTATATCACCTTTCACATTCGTCAAGTATACAGGCATGTTCGGTGCGCAAAATTCCGCAATGACTTGGCGGCAAGAACCGCACGGCGCGATTGGACCTTCCGTATCGCCAATTACTGTGATTGACTTGAACGATGTAACACCTTCAGATACCGCTTTAAAAATAGCTGTTCTCTCTGCACAATTGGATAAACCATACGCAGAGTTTTCAATATTGCATCCACGATATATCGTACCGTCACTAGCCTCTAGTGCAGCACCTACTGGAAATTTCGAATAGGGAACATAGGCCGTTTTCATCGCTTGCTTTGCTTCATTCATTAATTGTTCTACTTGCATCTACATACCATCCCTTCATTCGATCAATTTATCCAAACCATTTTGGAAAGAAAATTATACAGCCGACAATCGCGCTGGCTATGGCAAACACGAAAACGGATCCGGCTGCAATATCTTTTGCTTTTTTCGCTAGTGGATGGAATTCCGTTGTGACAAGATCCACTACATATTCCACTGCTGTATTCATTAATTCAAGCGCCATCACTCCTGCAATGACGATAAAAATAATCATCCATTCTGTTTGTGACAGACCGGTGAACCAACCCGCAATCAACACGATCATTGCGGATACACCATGAGATTTCATATTCCGACCTTGCCTAAAGCCGTCTTTAATGCCTTCCCACGCATAGATGAATGATTTCAAGAATTTCTGCATAGACTCACTGCCGTTCCAAACCGAATGCAGTTAAAATTTCCGTCTGTCTACCGAACATTTCACGTTCTTCCTCTTCATCGAGATGGTCATATCCGAGTAAATGCAAGAATCCGTGTAATGCAAGAAATCCCAGTTCCCGCTCGAACGAGTGATTGTATTCAAGAGCCTGACGTTTTGCTGTATCGATGGAAATCACGATATCCCCCAGTACAACAGGCATATCGCTTTCTTGAACAATTGCCACTTCTCCTTCCGACAATTCTTCTAGTGCAAATGAAATAACGTCGGTTGGACGGTCTTTGCCTCTGTACTCAGCATTCACAGCTTGAATGGATTCATCATCCATAAACGTAATAGACAACTCATACAGACCTTCCATTTTCTCCATTTTTGATGCGTGAGTCAACAAATCCTTGATCAAAGCTTCCGAACTCGGTTCCACGATTTCTGTTTCATCTTCGAAATAAAAATCTATCATAGTTGCTCTGCTCCTTTACTTATCGGGATATTCAATCCGATTATGGAAGATCCCGTTTAACGTTTCATTAATGGCTTGTTTCACTAGTTTAATTTCTTTTAACGACAAATCACATTCATCAAATTGATCATCTTCTAATTTCCCACGCACAATCGCGTTGACGAGCGTGGCAATTTTTTCAGGTGTCGGTTCTTTCATAGAACGCACCGCAGCTTCTACACTGTCTGCAATCATGATCACTGCATTTTCTTTCGTTTGCGGTTTTGGTCCAGGATAACGGAAATCGTCTTCCTTCACAACTGGATTGGTTTCTTTCGCTTTCAGATAAAAGAATCTGACGCTACTCGTTCCATGGTGCTGTCTCGCAATAGCTATAAGCTCTTTTGGCATACGGTGCTTTTCCAAAATTTTCGCTCCATCTTCCGCGTGGGCTATAATCATATCACGACTTTTCTCGGGTGTCAGTGCATCATGTAGATTACGGCCATTATGTTGATTTTCAATGAAGAATCCTGGGTGTATAGTCTTCCCGATATCATGATAATAGCTGCCAACACGCGCGAGCAACCCATTGGCTCCAATTGCCTCACACGCCGCATCCGCTATATTCGCAACCATAATGCTGTGATGATAGGTTCCCGGCGTCTCCACTAAGATTTTCTTTAGGAGCGGATGATTAGGATTTGAGAGCTCCACTAATCGCATATTAGAAAGCAAATGAAAACTCGATTCGAAAAATGGCAATAACCCCATCGTCAAAGCCCCAGACAACAAACCTGATGAGATGGCTGCCCCCGCATAGAAAATCAGCTCGGGTGTTGTATAACTAGTCTGTGTCATCAATAAATAAAATATGATGAACATCATGTTTGATCCTGCCACACCGAGACTTGTCTGTAGAATCGTTGAGCGTCTCCCATGTTCACTTAGTAAATAAATACTCACAATCCCACCGAATAGAATATACAGCGCTACTTCCATTTGCATAATTGCCGCCAAGCCTTCTTGCATCATGATACCGGCTGTCGCAGACGTAATAATCGTCGCAAGTACTGCTGAACGCTCGTTAATTAATAGCTTGATCAACATCGGCACGAGAGCCGTCGGAAATAAAAACGCAATGAGGACATCAAACTCACGATCGATATAGCCGACGATTTTCATTAAAACAACGGATAGTAGTAAAATACAATAGAAAATAACTAGTGCTTTCTTTTTGAATGCTTCATCTCTTTTGGACTTGCCGAAGTGTATGGCAATCAAACCTGATACGAACAAAATAAACAAAATAATGCCGAACATCGGTTTAAGTGAAGACTGATTAGTAAGGACTCCAGAAAGCTTGAGCTGGTGATACACATCACGATCGATCAACTGTCCTTCACGTACGATGACTTGTCCTTGTAAAATACGAATGGCTTCAACTGAAGCTCGCGCATCCGTCCGATTCTTAACAGTCAATTCTTCATCGACAACCTCTGTTTCCACCACTGCCATTCGCCCGAGGGATAGCGCAACATCAAGCAAATCTCTCGGTAGGGTAGTAGTTTCACGAATTCTGCGCTCCACTTCATAGCGATGAATCGGCACTTGTTCAGCTTTAAACGGCTTTGATAACTCTCTTCCCACTACAAGTGTCAGTAATTCATGCAAATTATTTAGATCATTTTGTTCAGCCGTAAGTAGCTGCTTAAGCTGATCATGTGTAACGGGTAATAAAGTTTGTTCTTTTTCCAGCCCTTCCAATTTCTCTTGAAGTAGCTTCATTTTTGAACTTGACGTCATATCAGGATCTTCTGTCGCTTCGACTTTGACATCACTGACTGCAGTAAAGATGGAACCGAGGATCGCTTGGCGGTTTTTCATAACATCCTCTGAGAAACGATAGGAATTAGGTACCGCCTGTTCTGCCCGTACACGTTCAAGTTCGGTTTTTTCGATATCTTCTATTGTTTTAGGTGAACGTATAGTTTTCGGTGAAATTTCAAAAGCCGAAATTTCGTACGTTTCGTTTTGTGTACTGCCATACATTAGAAAAAACAATGGGATACTGGAAAGAGAGACGACAAGAAGCAAAAGAAAGGTAAATTTCACTTTTCTTAGTTGTGAAAATAGTTCCTTTAAAGCTGTCATGCAATTGCCTCCTTTTCGGCAAATGGTCCGCACATGAATGGGTAACTATGTATATTCATCATTCAAAAAAAGCAGTCAATTAATTAGTTGACTGCTCTTTCTCATATGCATCAATGATCTTCGCAACAATCGGATGTCGGACTACGTCACCTTGTTCCAAATACATGAATTGGATATCTTGCACGTTCTTCAAAATATGTTCTGCAACATTTAGACCAGAATCTACACCACGAGGTAAATCAATTTGCGTTTTATCACCTGTGATGACCATTTTCGATCCAAAACCGAGACGAGTCAAAAACATTTTCATCTGAGCTTTCGTGGTGTTTTGTGCTTCGTCTAAAATAACGAATGCATCGTCAAGCGTTCTTCCACGCATGTACGCAAGTGGTGCAATTTCAATGACTCCACGTTCCATAAGACGTTCTGTATGTTCGGCTCCTAGCACGTCGTGTAACGCGTCGTAAAGAGGACGAAGGTACGGGTCAACTTTTTCTTTCAAGTCGCCTGGAAGGAATCCTAAGCTCTCTCCAGCTTCAACGGCAGGTCGGGTCAACACAATTCGTTTTACTGAACCCGTTTTCATTGCCTGCACCGCCATCACGACAGCGAGATACGTCTTTCCTGTTCCGGCAGGTCCGATACAAAACACTAGATCTCTTGAACGAATTGCCTGGACATATTCTCTTTGTCCAATGGTTTTTGCACGAATAACTTTCCCTTTTGTATTGCGTGCAATTTCTTCATCGTATAAAGAAGAGAAATATTCAATCGTGCCATTTCTCGCCATTTCTATCGCTGTGGCCACATCGCGTAAATTAATATTAATACCTTTACGGATCACTTTCAATAACTGCTCGAGCAATGTTTTCGCAGCTACCGCTTGTTCTTCTGCTCCACTGATCGAGATATTTTCACCTCTAGTGTGGATTGAAACTTTCAATTCCTCTTCAATTAAATTCATGTTCTGATCGGAAATGCCAAGAAGCATAATCGCTTCGTTCGGTTCTTCAATATGAAGTTGAAGTAAATGTTCGCTCAATATTTTCAGTCTCCTTGAGTTATAGGTCGTTTTTCAGCAATGTTTTCATTAAGTAAAAATAGTATAGTCCCACTCACTTTATCATTAGTAAAGGATACATGTAAAATGTTTTCTTCTTTAATTATGCGTTCATTTGTTTTCTTTGACAATAAATCATACTTGATCAACGGCAATATGATGGTCTCTTCCATTCCTTTCTTCAAAAACACTTCCTGAATATGCGTTTCTTTCAACTTATCCATCACAATAGGGTTTCTAAAACGTATATCTTTTATCTGGTTACCTGTCCATGGCTTTTGCCAACTGATATTCACATTTTCTTCTCCTTGAATCGAATAACTAATCGTCCGGGGTAATTCAAAATGACATTCTAACCAGTAGTCAGCAAAGACTTCTCCATCTGCCCCTACTACTGTCGTTTTCTCTCCTTGTTCTAGAATACCTGTTGCTAGCATATCACCTTTTTTTACGGTTTGATGAATGATACTCGCTCTTTCTCCTCTCGTTAACGCAAAGTGTGTAATGACTCCTCCTGTTTTTGCTACTAGATGGGAGGGCTTTTCTTTCACTTCTTCTTTCACTTCAGTGGAAAGTGGAGCAAGCATCGGTGAAACAGTTAACGAAGTACCTGTCTTTGAGAACCGGATCCACGATAGAGAGGGTTCATCTTGCATCAGCAGTCGACGAATTTCATCTTCTTCCGGTAATTTGGATAATAAAGTAGGCGCTGTAATTCGCGCTTTCTGCATCTTGTTTTCCATTCGTTGCGCAATTTCCGGTACATCACTTTCCACTGTGATATTCCACAGAAACAATGATGCAACTAGCGGGATGACACAGACGATTAAGAACAATGAAGATGCGAATAGTCGATGCTGAACTGTATCCTGACCTTTACGCCTGATTTGTACTTTCACACGGTATTTTCTTCTATAACGACGGATAATTTGAATTCCTTTTGAATCCGTCTCAAAAAACATTGCACTTCCAGAGACATACAAGCTGCTGATCTTGACATGCTCTCTTTGTAACCTACTTAGAAAAACAGAACCGTTACGAACATCTTTCACCTGAACTTCAAATCGTTTAGTACTCATGGCTGTTTCCTTCTTCAGGCGTAAAACGCACCGTTACTTCCTGCAGTTCGTCGATCGATATATGGGCGTGTTGTTCAGTCAGCATTAGAACTGTTACATCTTCTCCTTTGACAGTCATGACATAGTCATTCGTTTGAAAGGATACGGATTGTTCGCTTAATGCAAGCAAGCGATAGTTGCCGGTAATCCGCAATGAGTTGAATTCATCTAGAATAATGGATGGATGAAGTGCGAATAATTTTTTCATGAAAAAACCCCCTGTCTCATCCTATGAAAAGACAGGGGGCGGCATGATTACCGTTTTGATTTTGGTGGACCTAAAATTTCTGCATAGACAATCCCTTGCATGATCTGCTGCGGAGTTTTCGGAATTAAGTCTTCCTGCAAGATGGGTTCATCTTCTAACATGATCTTCCCTCCATGTAGTCTACCTCTTCCCGTTTGACGTTCTGAACGTGACGCAGAAGCAGACTTAGCTGGCTTTTTAGGCTCTGCATAGAAAATTTCCGACTGAGGCGCCTGCGTCTTTACAGGCTGTTCAGGTTCTTTCGTTTCTTGTTGGAGATCTTGGAATTCCTTTTGAATATCTTCGAATAGGTTCCTAGATAATTCCTTCAACGAACGCGGCTTCTCTTCAGGAGTTGCATAGGTCCGCTGCGTTTCTCTCTGCTTCATTTGACGTTGAGTTGGTTGTGCTGGCCATTGCTGGCTAGGCGGTCGCTTCGGTTTTCCATCTGGTTTCTCTTGGTCTTTCTTTTTACCGAATAGAGAACCCAAAGCCAGCATAATGACAAAAATTATCAGTTGTTCCATTATGCATCCCCTTCCCGGGAATTCATCTCGTTATGATTGATCTTTCTTTGGTTGTTGATCCGAACCTGTTTTACTGATAGAATCCCGCATGCTTGTATCTGCTTGGATATTTTTATAATTCATATAATCCATGATTCCGATATTTCCTGAACGCAAAGCTTCTGCCATAGCTAAAGGTACTTCGGCTTCCGCACCCACAACTTTCGAGCGCATCTCCTGCGTTTTTGCCTTCATCTCTTGTTCACTCGCAACAGCCATCGCACGGCGTTCTTCCGCTTTTGCTTGGGCAATATTTTTATCTGCCATCGCTTGTTCAGTCTGAAGTTCCGCTCCGATGTTTTTACCGATATCCACGTCAGCAATATCAATCGAGAGAATTTCAAACGCTGTACCTGAATCCAAACCTTTTTTTAGAACAGTTTGGGAAATCATATCCGGATTTTCCAGTACTTTTGCGTGGCTGATAGAAGAACCAATTGTCGATACGATACCTTCACCAACACGCGCAACGACTGTTTCTTCACCTGCTCCACCGACTAGTCGGTCGATGTTTGCACGGACTGTAATACGAGCTTTCGCTTTCACTTCGATACCGTTCATCGCAACACCTGCGATAAATGGTGTTTCGATTACTTTCGGGTTAACGGACATTTGAACTGCTTCCAAAACGTCACGTCCTGCCAAGTCAATCGCTTGTGCTCTTTCGAAAGTCAAGTCGATGTTCGCACGTTGCGCAGCAATCAATGCATTTACAACGCGGTCAACATTACCACCTGCTAAGTAATGGCTTTCCAACTGGTTGATCGATACTGTTAGACCCGCTTTATGTGCTTTAATTAACGGGTTAACTACCCTGCTCGGGATAACCCGACGTAAACGCATACCGACTAACGTGAAGATACTTACCCGTACGCCTGCCGCCATTGCGGAAATCCATAGTGTGACTGGCACAAATGTAAAGAATACCGCCAGTACGATGATGATAATGAAGACTGCAGCTACCAGTCCGATTGTTCCTAGTCCCATCATAAGCCTTGTTCCTCCTCTTTCTTCTCTCTTACTACAATTCTGAAACCTTCTACTGCTACGACAACTACTTGTTTACCACTCTCGATATAACGACCTTCTGATACTACATCGATTCGTTCACCGTCCAACTCGGCGACACCCGATGGATAAAGTGGTGTAATGGTTGTAGCAACTTTCTGCAACAATTCATTACGATTTTTGTTGGAGACGTAACCGCTTTCCGTATCCATCGTATCCATTAAAATGATTTTGTTCAACAGATGAAGTTTTTTACCGAAGAATTTCATAATAACCACTACTCCTATACATGCTACGGCTATCGCAATTAGCACCGAGATTGCCATGAATGCCAAGTTTGTGCCTGCCATTAAAATACTTCCTATGATAGCCAAGACTCCGAAGATACCCGCTATCCCCCCTGCAACAAAGAATTCGGCAATAATAAGGGCGACGCCGAGCAGGAATAATAACAATGTTTCATAACCTGCAAGACCCGCTACTGTGTGTCCGTAGAAGAATAAAAACAGAGCGGTTAACCCCATGCTTCCCGGCACACCAAAGCCCGGTGAATATAATTCAACAATCAGTCCGAGACTTGCAACAGAAAGTAAAATCGGTACTACGACCGGGTGGGTGATGAATCGCGCCATTTTCTCTGCAAACGTTTCCGTTGTAGAAATAACTTGCGCGCCTTCCAAATCTAGCTTCTTAAGTAACTCATCAAATGTAGCCACTGTACCTTCACTGTACTTCACTTGTTCAGCTTCGTCAGCAGTAAGAGTCAGAAGTTCCCCTTTTTGTGCACGCAAGTCTGGCAGATCGATTTCAGGATTTGCCATGGCAAGTGCATATTGTGGGTCACGGCCTGAGTGCTTTGCGGCATTTTTCATTTGCGCCAACCAATAACTATTGGCTTTCGTTTCTGCTGCATTTCCAGATCCATCGATGACTTGTGCAGCACCGATTGAACCGTTTGGTGTCATGTAGATTTCATCTGCATAGAGCGCAAGGAAAGCTCCCGCAGATAGTGCTCGGTCGTTGATGAAAGCGATAATTTTTACATCATCAGTCGTTTTCATCAGCTTGGCGATTTGATCAGCGGCGTCTACAAACCCTCCAGGAGTGTCTATATCCAACACAATCGTCTCTGCACCTTCAGCTTTAGCTTCTTTGAATGAACGCTGTAGGAAGGCATGCAGCCCCTTTTCTACTTCTTGGTGAAGGGGTACGCGATATACTTTTGTTTCAGCTGCGTCTGAGTGTATAAAAGGCAACGCGATTGTACCGATGAATAAAATGAGCAGAAAAACTGACCTAATCATTTTAGACATTATTTTCTCACCTCTCTCTACTGCCTATTATACTTACTATTTACGTTTGAAGAAGCATTTGGTTTCATTTAATCGCAATTAAATAAAAGTTTTTCTTGCTGTGTGTCATAGCTCGTTAGTATATGGATAAAATAAGCAGAATAGTTGAAGCCTTGTTTAAAGTTGTAGTGGATGAAGGTTAAATTAGAAGACTGAATTAGTATCTATGAGGGGATGGAGTGGAGATACTTAGAATATTCATCGGAGCAAGTAAGTGAAGTATTTTTGTATCTAAACTTAATTAAGTTAAAGTTCAAAATAGATTATGAACATAATTTCAATGCACATCAAAAAGTATCATCCATTCACATTGTATGGGATTGCCGCGTAGGAGGGGCGACTCCCAAAGGATCAGTTCGACAGGCGAGACAACCAAAGAGAGCGAGAGCCGTAACGAAGAACGGCTTTTGCGAGTAAAAGCGAAGCGTTAGGAGCACATCTTTGCATTTGCGACTGGTTGGCTCGCCGCGAACCCTCAGGAAAGCGTCCCCTCCGAAGTACCAATCCCCACCCCTACACTTTCGCCAACTACTCCTATAAATGGCTTAGTTAATTCCAGACAATAAAATAAACCGAAAATCCATGGAAGGATTTTCGGTTTATAAGAAATTACATTAGTAGGTAATATCAAAATTCAATGTAGGCAGAGATTAGAACTTGCGCTTACGTGCAGCTTCTGATTTCTTTTTACGTTTTACACTTGGCTTATCATAGAATTCACGCTTTCTACTCTCTTGTATTGTACCACTCTTGGATACAGTACGTTTGAAGCGGCGAAGAGCGTCTTCAAGTGATTCATTTTTGCGAACGACTGTCTTAGTCATATCTCTTGTCCCTCCCTCCAAACACACACTTCGAAACATAGCACTTTGCTATGTACTATAAAATTATATCGTATATTTTCTGATTGGTCAATAAAAACTATTAGAATATCATGAGAAGTTTTACGAATTACTCTATTGCAGTGATCAATAATCGGCTGATGATGATAGGCCTTCCATGATGGAAACACCCGAACTCGCACCAATGCGTGTTGCACCCGACTCCATCATACGATCTACGTCTTCTACACTGCGCACACCGCCACTCGCCTTGACTCCAATTGACGGTCCTACTACAGCACGCATCAGCTTCACGTCTTCTGAAGTTGCACCGCCAGTAGAGAACCCAGTCGATGTTTTAACGAAGTCTGCTCCTGCGAGCACTGCCAGTTCACATGCTGTACGTTTTTGGATATCGTCCAGCAAAGATGTTTCAATTATCACTTTTACTAAAGCCTGACCTTTTGCCGCTTCTACAACAGCTGCAATGTCATTTTGTACTTGTTCAAGCAATCCACTTTGTAATGCACCAATATTGATGACCATATCTACTTCCGTGGCCCCGTTAGCAATCGCATCTTTTGTCTCGAACGCTTTCACTTCAGATGTGCTTGCACCTAAAGGGAAGCCAATCACAGTGCATACTTTTACTTCCGTGTTTTGAAGAGCTTCTGCAGCTGTTTTGACCCAAGTCGGATTAACACATACCGAAGCGAAAGTATATTTCTTAGCCTCTTCACACAATTCCAGTACTTGCTGTTTTGTTGCTTCTGCCTTTAACAGCGTATGATCGATATAAGCGGCATAGTTTGTAGTCAATAAAAGCGCTCCTTTTTTACGTACCGTTTTTTTCAGTATAACAAAGCTTACATTTTGTTGCACGAAAAAGACCACCCATTACAGGTGGTCCATATTAAGCCATGATTTTTTCTTCTGTAAGTACACGAACAGGTTGACCTTCACTGTAAGGATAGCCCGCTTTTGTAATTTTCACTTTTACAATTTGTCCGATCATCGTTTCATCTGCCGGCAAGACTACTTTCAAATAATTATCTGTATAGCCTACATAGAGATTTTGATCCGCGTCGTCTTTAAAGCTTTCTTCCGGAATAACTTCGAGTACTTCACCTTCAAAACGAGCAGCGTAATTTTTTGCTAATTGATCGTTCAATGTTAATAAACGGTGGACGCGTTCGTTTTTCACATTTTCGTCGACTTGATCTTCCATTCGAGCAGCAGGTGTGCCAGTTCTCTTCGAATAAGGGAACACATGGAGTTCAGAAAACTTATGGTCACGAATAAAGTTATAGGTTTCCATAAATTCCTCTTCCGTTTCACCCGGGAAACCTACGATGACGTCAGATGTAATAGCGAGATCCGGCAACGCTTCATTCAGACGCTGTAGACGATCAGAGAAAAATTCCATTGTGTATTTACGGCGCATACGTTTGAGTACAGTATCTGAACCTGACTGAATAGGAATATGCAAGTGGCGTACAACAATATCAGAATCGCGTAATACGTCGATTACTTCATCTGTTAATTGGCTCGCTTCGATTGAACTAATACGTAAACGTTTCAATCCTTTTACTTGCTGTTCCAAGTCACGTAACAGACGAGCTAAGTTATAGCCTTTTAGATCTTCACCGTAACCACCTGTATGAATACCTGTTAGGACAATTTCAAGATAGCCTGCGTCGACAAGTTGCTGTGCTTGATGGATCACTTCTTCAGGATCACGTGAGCGCATTAATCCTCTAGCCCACGGAATGATACAGAATGTACAGAAGTTATTACAACCTTCTTGTATTTTTAACGAAGCACGTGTGCGATCAGTGAATGACGGTACGTCGAGTTCTTCGTAGACACGGTTTTTCATAATGTTGCGCACCGCATTAATCGGTTGGCGCTCTTCACGGAATTGGTCAATCAGCCCAAGTAGTTTTGAACGATCTTGTGTACCTACCACAATATCCACACCTGGAATCGCCATAATTTCTGCTGGTGATGTTTGCGCATAACAACCCGTTACACAGATTACTGCGTCTGGATTTTTACGAATAGCACGTCGGATCACTTGTCGGCTCTTTTTATCACCGGTATTCGTAACGGTACATGTATTAATAACATAGACATCAGAATTCTGATCAAACTCTGCTCTTTCATAGTCTGCTTCTTGGAACAGTTGCCAAATAGCTTCTGTTTCATAATGATTCACTTTACAACCTAGCGTATGAAAAGCTACGGTTTTCGTAAGCTCATTGTTACTCATATTTATTTTTCATCCTTTCATTACACTCAATAAAAAACACGACTTAAACTATAATATCACAATCGTGCATAAGGGGCATAATGCAACCTTACTAGAAAGAAAAAACGGTCTGCAAACTTCAAAAAATTCCTGCTTGTTAGTCGATACGAAAAGGAATGTTTTTAACAAGCCCAAATTAATACATAAAAATTGATTCATTGACTAATACATCGCCCTTTTTCAACAAATCAAAAAAACAGGGAGCATGTTAACGTGCGCTTCCTGCTTTGTCTTTTAAAAGGACCTTTCTTCTTTAAACTGCAATAACTAACGAACAATCTATTTTGGGTGCAATACTATTTTAGCTTAAAAGCATATCCAATGGAGTATCTGTTTTTTAAAATGATGAGGATAGACGTTGAAAACTATGATCTTGAATAGAAAAAGATTGTCCAGGTAGTGTTGCGCACAGACTACTACTCTAAAAAAGACTGACCTGCCATCGAATAAATAATGAATCAACTTATTTCGGGCCGCTGCATGGACGCTTTTTCCTTTGAATTCGAAGCGCGCGTAGCAACCAACAACGTCACCACGTTCTAACGCTATCCTTTAGAACATGGTGACGTTAATCATGTCAACTGGTACACTTTCACCGGTCTTCCCCTTGAATAATGGGATTCTTCCCCGACGCATACAGCTAAATCTACTTTACACAAATCGGAAACAATCCGCTGGGCATTACGCTCACTCATGTTCAAGTGGGTCGCCAAATCCTTCGTTGTGAAATGGGCCCAATCCATTTTCCGAATGAGCGACTCAATTCGTTTAAATGTCTTAACACTGATTTTTCCTTCTTGTAGTTTCTTCACGAATTCATTATCGTCCGTACGGTAGGAATAAAAGAGTTCTTCATCCTTCCCCACTGCATCAATCATCGTGCCATCTTCTTGAATAATGACAATTTCTTGCTTCCCTTTATCCTTCGACTCCCGAATGGCACGTTTTGCATTTACCTCAGCTGTAAAGACAGTTTGGCCAAAACCAATTCCGACTGCAACAGTCGAGTCCGCTTCAAGCGAGAGATAATTCACTTTTTCCTTCAGTGTTCCGATTTCCCGCTCCACTGCTCCTCTTGTACTAAAGATCATATACCGTCCATTTCCTTGTTCAATTAGCAAGCCATTCAACGTTTCACACAGTTGGATAAGTGTTTTCTTTAAATGCAGCTCCAAATATTCCAGTTGGTAGGATTCCTTCATTTTTTCCTTTATCGCATCATACTTCACGATTTCAATCATTTTGACACTAGTTTGTGTGTCTTTGTAGTATGATGTTTTAATCTTTTCGAAGAACATCCGGATGGTCTGATAGATTTCATTGCGTGAAGGTGATAGCCAATATGACGGTACACCTGCTTCCCGCAAGGATTCATAGACAGTCGGATAGCATGTTAACGCCACTTCAATTTCATTCTTTTTCCACAACCCGTAATGAAAATCAAACAATTCTTCCGCCTTAATCTCCACATCGAATTGTTTAATAAATGCCTTCCCCAGCTCTTTTTCCAACTGGGTAAATTCTTCATCAAAATGATATGACGAAACCATATCTACGCTAATCCGTTCTGGAATTTTACCAATCTCATTGGAAAGCTTCAAGATTCCCTTATAAATACTCAATTCGCTTGAATCGATAAACACAAATGTTTCGTTCGTCCCCGTCGCATTGACTGCAATTTGATACGGGATATAGCCTGAAAACAACCAAAAGTCCACCGGTATGTCCGGATTCAGTACGAAGTCTTTTACTTCGTTCGTTTTCGAATAAATATACGGAACGAACTCTAATTCCTCCTCAATCTCTCTTGCCAACGTTAGAATTCTGTCGACCGATTGATTCGGACCAACAACCGCTACTTTGTACATACAATTACCTACTTTCTCAACGCCAATACGCCCATTCTATCGGTAAGCTTCAAATGAAGGAAATTTTTCGTAATTTCAGCCGAAATAAAATAACAAAAAGTCTCGAAAGTGTGTCCACTTGAGACTTTTGTCAATAATTTATTTTACTGATTTAGGAATTAAAGAATTATAAGATTTACCGTCCAAGCGGTCTGCCAACTCGTTCTTCGCTTGTTCAATGATTGTCGGGTTTTCCATAACTTGCAGCGCGGTGGATGCGATTATTTTCGCCGCCTGTAGCATTCCTTTATGCGCAATCGGCGTCGCTCCTTGCGACACGACCTGCCATGTATGGAGCGGAGTGCCCAAAGCAAAACAAGTTGTGAGACATTGCATCGTTGGCACGACCCAGCTGACATCCCCTACGTCCGTTGAGCCTGATAAAGTGGCTTCCGTAGAGGAATGGGGCGGAATCAGATCGGCAATAACCTTTTCCTTCAGCTTTTTCACTGTTTCCCGGTCTCGTCCTGCATAGGCATTGTTCAGATCTTCTGCTGACAACGTATTCCGGATCTCCTTCGCAAATTCCATATCCGTTTCATCATAGGAAGGAACCCCGACATTCACTAAGTTTTCATACATTACATCAGCAAGGACAGAATTAGGAATCAGATTGGACGCAGTTCCTACAAATTCAACGTCAAACGTCGTCCCCGTCATCAATGCAGCGCCGCGTGCAATGTCATGAACCCTTTCGTAAAGCGATTCCACTTCATCCTTTTCCGATGCCCGGATCAAATAGACGACTTCGGCATTCGCCTGCACCACGTTCGGCGAAGTGCCACCTGTATCCGTAACCGCATAATGAATTCTTGCGTCCGGCACCATATGCTCCCGTAAATAATTGACACCGACATTCATTAACTCCACTGCATCGAGCGCACTTCTACCTAAATGAGGCGTTGCTGCTGCGTGAGCGCTCTTCCCTTTGAACTTGAAGCGCGCAGAGTAATTGGCAAGTGTCTTCATATTCATGAGTCCTGGTACATCCCAAGGGTGCCAAGATAACGCGACATCTACATCGTCAAACAGACCAGCCCGCGACATGAAGGCTTTACCAGATCCATTTTCTTCTGCAGGGCAACCATAATAACGGACCGTCCCTTGCAAACCGTTCTGTTCCATATACTCTTTAACAGCGACAGCAGCTGCAAAGGCGCCTGTCCCAAGAAGATTATGGCCGCAGCCATGCCCATTTCCGTCCTCAACGACCGGATCATGATGGGAAAGTCCTTTTTTCTGACTGAGACCTGGCAAAGCGTCAAATTCACCTAAAATCGCGACGACCGGCTTCCCCGTTCCAAAACTCCCGACAAAAGCGGTGCTAAGACCCGCGACTCCCTGCTCGACTTGAAACCCTTCTTCTTCTAACGCCCCAATTAAGTAGGCGGATGATTGATGTTCTTCGAAATACAATTCGGGTACTTCCCAAATTTTATCGCTTAACGCAATGAACTTATCCCTTTTTTGTTCAATTAAATCTGAAATCGTTTTCATTGGTTCCATCATTTTCCTCTCCTTATCTACAAGAATGGCTGTTAGCGTTTATGCGTCAGCTTGAACTAGCTCGCCCTTCCGAAAATTCAACGTTAAAAGTGAAATCATACAGATGATGGCGAAAATGATCAGCATCCAAAAAGCCGCATTATACGAACCGTTAAATGTCTGCACAATAAACCCGATAGCAAGCGGGGTAATAAAACCGGCTAGCTGACCTCCTGTATTCGCAATACCCATGCTTGTCCCCGTCACGGAGGATGGAAGCCTTTTCAAAATAATTGCCGGCAACAGAAGCATAACAAAGGAAATAAAGATAATCACAATCGTCTGATATGCAACGAACATTGTCACACTTGGCGCATTGTACATGAGATATAGGAGGATACCGACAACAATACAAGAAATTGCGCCAACCACTTTTTCCTTGCCAAGCGGAAGTCTGTCGATGACATATCCAGCTAAAAACATCGCAAAAATCATCGCGAAACCTGGAATTGTTTGCGCCCATCCAAGTGAAATTAAGTCAAGTCCTCTGACATTCACGAGGTACGTCGGCAACCATGTCGCCAAGCCCCAGTTAATGGCGTAAATGCTGTAATAGGCGATAAACAGATTCAACATGAGTGGCGTCTTTATTATTTGCTTGAAAATTCCTGCCTGGGAATTCCCTACCGGTTTCGTCTCCTCATCATTAAGATCAGCAGGCGGTTTGATGAAGATCCAGAAGAGGATCGTGATGAGAATTCCAATACCACCGAGGATCAAGAACGATATACGCCAACCTATCGTCGTCAGCATATAGGCGGAAAGAAGCGGTACGATCAGCGCCACAATTCCTCCCGATGACAGCATGATCGACATAGCCCAAGCTCTTTTGTCGATGGGAAACGTTTGTGATATCAATTTCGAGCTTGATGGCTGAAATCCACCTTCCCCAATTCCGAATAAGAAACGGATGATCATCATCGAAGTCAATGACCAAACTGCCCCAGTCAAAGCCGTAAAGATCGACCACATTAGAACGGAGACAATAAGGACCCTTCTTGACCCCAATCTATCAGCCAACCAGCCGCCGGGAATTTGCATGAGCGCATACCCTGCAAAAAAACTACTAAGAATCAATCCCGTACTGGTAGGATTTAATTGTAAATCCTCTGTTATGGACAGTACTGCATAGTTAATAAAATACCGATCGAAATTCCCAATCGCCCATCCAATGAAAAGTAATAACAAAATTATATTCCTCTGTTTCACAGAAACCATAGAGAAACCTCCTTTTTCAGAACTTCCTGTTTCATTTTACGTATATTTAACGAAATATACGTTATATCAATTACTATAAATGAGATTTAAAAGCGACGCAATACTTTTTTATTCTCTGTATTTGAAAAGTTTACTTCTTTCCTTTTATATGAATCCATTTCATATCTCCGAGCTCTTACGGCTCTAAGTGTAAATCAACAATAAAATAGAGCACCGCTCCAAATCTTGTATAATGGGAGTTACGACACACACATTAACAGACTGGAGAAATGCTCAATGACTAGTACACGACAAGAAAGCCTGATTGACATACAGGTTTTATTTGACTTGGAACCTATCCAACGATTTAATTTCATTTTATCGGTTATCGATTTCCATCCTATCCTAGATGTGGTAATGAACAACCCCGTTTTGGTACTAAACAATCACTGAATTACTCAGCCATGATTTATTCATTGATTATCCGTATGTGTTTAGAAGGTTTGTATCTATTCAGTGAGGATGCAATCAGTCAGAAGAATGATTTTTTCGGAAAACGTGATATTCAAGTGCGTTTGGAGGAAATCGAGATAGATATCAATGCGCTACAACAAACAGGCGAAGTGAAAACAAGCGATGCATTCGTCGATAATATCATTTTCATGGACAAGTGTGTACCATCCATCACTTTTGTTAACGGCATCACGCACACTTTCGCTTACAAGTTACTCACAGATAGTAAGAGCGCTGCACCGGCCAAGATGCAGTGTGGAGAATACAAGGACGCTGTACTTGAGCAGTTAACACAAAATGGACTTACTTCACGTGCTGATTTGCAGAGGACGACCAACATTACGCGCGAGGGCACTTACTCTTTATTGGCCGAATTAATCGAGCGTCAGCTTGGTATAAAAACAGACCAGTCTACTCTAACCCGCTGTGAATAAAGAGAAAAACTCACCTGAAATCGTCATTTCAGATGAGTTTTGCCAAGCAGTTGAAGCCTTGGTGCTATTGAGTTCCTACGCAATCATATATATGTGTACAGTCCCACAGCCCGGTGTATGAAAAGCAACTGAAGACATAAGTTGTTCAGTTCTTTTATTCAAATTCATAAGACATAGCGGACAATACATATAAAGGAGCTGTTTCCGTGCGTAAGATTCTAGGTCCTAACGACACGGGAAGGAAACCTGCATCTTCGAGTAGAGCGGCTTCTTCCCGCTCTAATCCGCCTTCCGGACCAAAAACAACTACTATTGATTGTCCATGATACACGTTTTTCAGACGGTCCGCAATCTTATGCGGCATTTCACTTTTCGCATCTTCTTCATCCGCAAACAATTTTACATTAAAGGAATCTGTATACGTAATCAGTTGCTTGACGCTTTGGACGGATAAAATTTCGGGTACTTGGTTACGATGACTTTGTTCAGCGGCTTCCTTGGCAATTTTTTGTAAACGTTCAATACGTTTATCGCCTTTTTTAGCATCCCATTTGACGATAGACCGACTCGCAGCAAAAGGAATCAATCGACTCATACCGAGTTCAGTACCTTTTTGCGTTATCAAATCCAGTTTATCGCCTTTAGGCAATCCACAAGCAATCGTTACGGATATCGGTAACTCATTATTTTTATCCAGTTGTCTCTGCTGAGAAACGGTAACGATATCTTCAGATATACTGTCGATCACTGCTACCGAAGCTACACCCTCATAAACAGTCAGTATTTCCTGTCCTGGCGTCATGCGCATCACTTTGACGATATGCTTATAATCATCTCCGCCGATCGCTACTTGACGTTGCTCATTAAATGGTTGATTCAGAAAATAACGTTGCATGATTATTCACTGCCCTTACGCGCAATGATCGCTACCCAATCTTCCATGAGAACCGTTTCCAAAATCTCAAAACCTTGCGCCATCAAGTCGTTGCGCACTTCGTCCCGTTTCGCACCGATGATACCGGATGTAATGAATAATCCGCCTGGTTTAACGAGTTGATATGCATCTTGGGAAAACGACATGATCACTTCTGCCAATATATTCGCAATAATCATGTCGGGCGGTTCTTCTATCGAATCGAGAAGATTACCTTTCAAGACGGTAATGCGATCATCTGCATCGTTATACGTCACATTTTCCTGTGCAGCACGTACAGCGACTTCATCCAAGTCTAGCGCGGTAATATGTTTTGCCCCAAGTAAAGCAGCACCGATTGCTAGTACTCCTGAGCCTGTTCCTACATCCACAATCACCTGATCAGGTTTAAGGTATTTTTCCAACGCTTGTAAACAAAGGACTGTCGTAGGGTGTGTACCCGTACCGAATGCCATACCTGGATCCAGTTCGATGATCAACTCATCAGATTCCACTGGTGTATACTCTTCCCATGTAGGAACAATTGTAAAACGCTTCGATATTTTTACCGGATGGAAGTATTGTTTCCACGAGTTAGCCCAATCTTCTTCATCCACTTCTGTAATGCCTATAGTAAAGCGTCCAGGATTTAATGAAAACTGACGGAGACTTTCAATTTCCAATTCAAGATTTTCAACTGTTTCATTGATGAAACTAGTGACAGGCAAATAAGCTTTTATAATGACACCCTCGATTGGGAAGTCCTCTCTATCTAATGCATATATTTCACCGTATTGGTCTACTCGTTCTTTTCCAGGTTCTTCGGAATCTTCAATTACGACTCCGCTCGCGCCAGCTTCATGCAAGATGTTCGCTACTGCCTCAGTTGCTTCATGTGTCGTGTGCACGGAAACTTCAGACCATTTCACAGTCAGTCAATCCTTTCATTCACCTTTAAAAGTGCGTTTGATTTTATCGAAGAATGAGCTGGAATACTCATCAGGTGATTCCCCTTCAATTGATGCAAACTCACGCAATAATTCCTTTTGTCGCTCTGTCATCTTTTTCGGAGTCAACACTTTGACGATCACATGTTGGTCGCCTGTTCCATGACCGTGTACGTTTGGAACTCCTTTGCCACGAAGGCGGAAAGTTGTGCCGTTTTGTGTACCAGCTGGAATCTTTAACTTCACTTTTCCATGCACTGTTTGCACTTCGAGTTCGTCTCCTAATGATGCTTGTGGGAACGTCAAGTTCAATTCCAATATAATATCATCTTCTTCACGAATGAAACGTTTATGTGGACGGACATTAAAGACGATGTACAAGTCTCCAGGAGGTCCTCCATTTATTCCTGCTTCACCTTGTCCACCTACCCGTAGACGTTGTCCTTGGTCTACTCCAGCCGGAATCGTTATTTTGATGACTTTGTTTTTCGTTACGCGACCTTTACCACGACAAACTTCACATTTTTCAGGAATAATTTTTCCTGTGCCCTGACATGTAGGGCATGTTCTGCGGTTCACAACTTGACCAAATGGTGTGTTTTGAGCGAATGAAACCTCGCCTGAACCATTACATTCCGTACATGTTTTAACGCTTGTGCCTTTTTTAGCACCCGTGCCATCACATGTATCACATTCTTCCTCGCGAGGAATATCAATTTCTGTTTCTTTACCGAAAATGGCATCCATAAAGTCGACTGTCATTGTATATTGCAAGTCATTACCTTTTTGTGGAGCATTTGGATCTCTTCTTCTTGCACTTCCGCCGAAGAACGTGCTGAAAATATCCTCAAAGCCAAAGCCATCTGCCCCTCCACCGCCAAATCCACCGAAGCCTGCACCTGGCCCATTGTGACCATATTGATCATACTCGGCTCTTTTGTTCTCATCGCTCAACACTTCAAATGCTTCTGTTACTTCTTTAAATTTCACTTCCGCATCCGCTTCTTTGTTCAAGTCTGGATGGTACTTTTTAGAAAGTGTACGGTATGCTTTGCGGATCTCTTCCTTCGTAGCGGATTTAGAAACGCCCAGCACCTCATAGTAATCTCGTTTACTCATCATTGCACCCCTCATCGCATTTTACCTGTTGTTCATTGTAACACGTTAATATCGAATTTTGTTAAGTTAACAAACGAAAAAGTCAAAGCCGGAATTTCGGACTTTGACTTTTCCGTCAATAGCTATTTTAATTTACTTATTTTTTGTCTTTGTCGTCTTCTACTTCTTCGAAATCTGCGTCCACTACACTGTCATCTTCTTGACCAGGTTGTGCATCGCCTTGAGCCGCTTGCGCTTCTGCAGCAGCTTGCTCATATAGTTTTACAGATAAAGCTTGGACTAATTCGTCAAGTTTTTCTTTCTTCGAACGAATTTCCTCAAGATCTCCAGATTCATTGGCAGCCTTCAATTCTTCTAATGCCGCTTCTGCTTCTTTAACTTCTGCTTCATCCACTTTGCCTTCTATATCTTTCAGTGTCTTTTCAGCCATAAATACTAATTGATCTGCTTCGTTGCGAAGTTCTGCTTCTTCTTTACGCTTTTTATCTTCTTCAGCGTGTGCTTCCGCATCTTTCACCATTTGATCAATTTCTTCATCAGATAGGCCTGAACTAGATTGGATCGTGATGTTCTGTTCTTTCTGTGTACCCATATCTTTCGCTTTAACATTAACGATACCGTTTTTGTCGATGTCGAATGTTACTTCGATTTGAGGAACGCCACGTGGTGCTGGTGGAATATCCGTCAATTGGAAACGACCTAATGTTTTATTGTCAGTTGCCATCGGACGCTCACCTTGCAATACATGGATGTCTACTGCTGGCTGGTTGTCAGCTGCTGTAGAGAACACTTGTGACTTGCTCGTAGGGATTGTCGTGTTACGGTCAATTAGTTTTGTGAAAACAGAGCCCATGGTTTCAATACCTAATGAAAGAGGTGTTACGTCAAGAAGTACAACGTCTTTTACGTCTCCAGCTAAGATTGAACCTTGAACTGCTGCACCCATCGCTACTACTTCGTCCGGGTTTACACCTTTGAACGGCTCTTTGCCCGTTACCTTTTTGATTGCTTCTTGTACTGCTGGAATACGTGTAGAACCACCAACTAAGATGACACGGTCGATGTCCGAAGCTGTTAGATCTGCGTCTTTTAGTGCTTGACGAGTTGGAATCATGGAACGTTCTACAAGGCTTGCTGTTAATTCATCGAATTTAGCGCGAGTCAACGTAACTTCCAAGTGTAGCGGTCCTGCTTCCCCAGCCGTGATGAATGGAAGAGAGATGGAAGTGGATGTAACACCAGACAAATCTTTCTTCGCTTTCTCAGCTGCATCTTTTAGACGTTGCATAGCCATTTTATCTTTTGAAAGATCAATGGAGTTTTCTTTACGGAATTCTTGTACCAAGTAATCCATGATAATATCATCAAAGTCGTCTCCGCCAAGTTTATTGTCACCAGCTGTTGAACGTACTTGGAATACTCCGTCGCCAAGTTCTAGAATGGACACGTCAAATGTACCGCCACCTAGGTCATAGACTAGAATGGTTTGATCTTCATCCGTTTTATCCATACCATAAGCTAATGCTGCTGCTGTTGGCTCGTTGATAATACGCTCTACTTCAAGACCAGCGATTGTACCAGCATCTTTTGTTGCTTGACGTTGTGCATCGTTAAAGTACGCAGGAACTGTAACAACAGCCTTCGTTACTTTTTCGCCCAAGTATTCTTCAGCATAACCCTTCATGTATTGAAGAATCATAGCAGAAACTTCTTGTGGAGAATATTCTTGGCCATCCACTTCTACTTTGTAGTCCGTACCCATATGTCTTTTCACAGACATGATCGTGTTAGGGTTTGTGATGGATTGACGTTTCGCTACTTCCCCTACTTGTCGTTCGCCGTTTTTGAATGCAACTACGGACGGTGATGTTCTATTGCCTTCAGGGTTCGGAATTACTTTCGCTTCTCCGCCTTCATATACTGCTACTACTGAGTTTGTTGTACCTAAATCAATACCGATAATTTTGCTCATGTGTAATTTTCCTCCTAAAATGTGAATGCTGTAATTTTTTATTCGTTTACTTTAACCATGGATGGTCGTAGTACACGTTCTTTCAGTTTATATCCTTTTTGCAGTTCTTCCAAAACAATTCCAGATTCTTTTCCTTCTTCATTGCCTGTCATTACTGCTTGATGGAAGTTTGGATCAAACTCTTGATCAAGCGCTTCGATTTCTTCCAGGCCGTCAGACTTTAAAGCTTCTAGTAATGAACGATAAACCATTTCCATCCCTGTTAAGAGGGCCTTCGTCTCTTCCTCTTTTGCTTCAACAGAAAGTGCACGTTGGAAGTTATCAAGTACAGGCAGTATATTAACCATTACATTTTGCGAACGGTATGTTTGCAACGTTTGATAGTCGAGTGAAGCTCGTCTCTTAACGTTTTCCATATCTGCCATTACGCGTAATTTCTTACCTTCTTCTTCTTCAAGAGCTTTTGTTAACTCGTCTATCTTTTTCTCAAGCTCTTGTTCTAAAGTGAGCTCTTCGACGATTTCTTCTACATCTTGCTGTTCTGTCGCGTTAGTTTGCTCTTGCTCATCTTCGGAAAGATTTTCATCTAGTTGCTCTTCAAACTCTTGATTTTCTTTCACGTGTCTTGCCTCCCGTTTCCGTCTTTTCCGATAGTTAACTGATGAAGCGCGGAAGATAAATCACTGCTTAGTATATCGAGCAATGTAATAACTCTTCCGTAATCCATCCGCTTCGGACCGATAATTGCGATGGAACCTTCCATATTCTCTCCTGCCGAGTACGTGGAAGTAATCACGCTGTAGTCTTCCATTTCAATCACTTTGTTTTCAGAACCAATACGAACTTGGATCCCTTGTTCGTTTTTTTGGAAAAGCCCCATGGCAGGATTACCTTTCTCTATTAGTTCGAAAAATGACTGCATCTTCTGGAAATCGTGAAATTCCGGTTGTTTCCACATATTCAACTTCCCGCCAAAATACAATCGCTCTTCCGGCTCCACTGCCATTGCTTGCTGCAAAGAGCTGAATAGTTGTTCAGCTTGGTGAATATGTTGTTCAAATACATGCTTCGCTTCGAGTTGCAATTTTTGCTGCAACTGCACTAGCGATGTGCCGATTAGGCGTTCATTTAAAATATTTACCGTCTTCTCAATCTCCGAAGCAGTAAGACCAAGTGGCACATCAAAGATCCGATTTTCCACATGTCCATTATCCGTTACGATAATCGCCACTGCTCGTTGTTGATCTAGTGGAACAATAGAGAATTTCTTGACGGCGTGCGTAGAGGTATCAGGTCCAAGTAAGATGGACGTATAATTCGTTAAGTCAGATAGAATGGTTGCGGATTTCCGAATTAATTCTTCTGATTCTCCAACTTTCTCCTGAAACATCGTACGTAACTGCAAGCTGTCTTCCAGGGCCAAAGCTTGTGGTTGCAATAAATGGTCCACAAAGAACCGATAGCCTTTTTCGGAAGGCACTCTTCCAGATGATGTGTGAGTCTTCTCTAAATAACCCATATCCTCCAGATCCGCCATGTCATTCCGAATCGTTGCCGAACTAAATGGCGCTTCCGGCTTTTTCGACAGTTGTCTCGAACCAACCGGTTGGGCAGACTCGATGAAATCTTTCACTGTCAATTGTAGTATGAGCAATTGTCTGTTTGTCAACATGATCATCACTCCTGTTAGCACTCATTAACCTCGAGTGCTAATACTACTCATAATTTATCAAATTCTATTTTATATGTCAACGAATCAAACTCAATCTCCCAATAAAAATTCCTGAAATACAGAATTTCCTTGAAAAACACCCTGTCTAGTTAAGCGAAGCTGGTCTCCATCGATTTCTAAAAGTCCTTGTTGTTGCATTTTTTCTATCGGTTTACTGAATACTTGATGAATCGGGCGCTGGAATTTCTGCTCGAATTCTTGCATCGATACTCCTTCAATGATTCGTAGACCAAGAAACATTTCTTCCTCCATTGATTCGGCAAGAGTTACTTCATGCACTTCTTTACGAGGTAACTTTCCTTCCTCCAATAGATTAATGTAGTGTGTCAACGGTCCGACGTTCGCATAACGTTCTTTTCCTATATAACCGTGGGCGCCTGCACCAATACCTGCATAGTTGGAGTTTTCCCAATAAATCAGGTTATGAAACGAAGGATGTTCAGGTTTAGCAAAATTACTGATTTCATATTGATTGCGACCTGCTGCATGCATGCGATCCATTACCATGGAGAACATCTCTGCTTCCATGTCTTCTCCTGGCAATGGCAACTTCCCTTTGACCATTCGATTATAAAAGACGGTTTTCGGTTCTACGATCAATGAATAGGCGGAGTAATGAGGCAGATCTAGCGCTAATGCACGATCAAGTGTCTCTTCCCATTCTTTCAGTGTTTGAGTCGGTAGGCTGTACATTAAATCAATGCTAATGTTCTCGAAACCGACTTTACGAGCGGCCTGAATCACGTTCTCCACGTCTTCATTCGAATGCGTACGCCCAATTTGTTTCAGTAATCGCTCATTGAAAGTTTGCACACCGATCGACAAGCGATTTACGCCACCTGCCTTCAATATAGAAAGTTGTCCTTCCGATAAATCATCAGGATTTGCTTCTGTTGTGAATTCTTTCAATGCCGTAACGTCGATATACTGTGAAACAATTGTCAGTAACCGATCGAGCTGGGGAACGTTGAGTGCTGTCGGTGTGCCACCGCCTAAAAAAACGGTTTCCACTTCTTGAAATGAAAAGCCGGCTTCTTTCATATAATAAAACTCTTTGCCAATCGATTCGACGTATTGATCGACGGGTTGATTTTTTAGAAATACTTTATTGAAATCGCAATAATGACAAATTTGCTGGCAAAACGGTATATGGATATACACTCCCCGCATGCTGTCACATCCTTTGTTTGAGTATGTAAACAGCAAAAAGAGGGCGCTTTGCCCCCTTTCGCTGAATTTAATTATTCTTCATCCATCTTAAGAACCGCCATGAACGCTTCTTGTGGAACTTCTACTGAGCCAACTTGCTTCATCTTTTTCTTACCTTCTTTTTGTTTCTCAAGCAATTTACGCTTACGAGAAATATCTCCACCGTAACATTTTGCTAAGACGTTTTTACCTATAGATTTAATGGTTGAACGTGCGACGATTTTCTGCCCGATTGCCGCTTGGACAGGCACTTCAAACTGTTGTCTTGGTATTAACGACTTCAGTTTTTCAACAATCGCCTTCCCACGTTCGTAGCTAAAGTCACTGTGCACGATAAAGCTTAACGCATCAACAGTTTCACCATTTAACAAAATATCCATTTTGACGAGTTTCGAACGCTTATAGCCAATTAATTCATAATCCAATGATGCGTACCCTTTTGTACTAGACTTTAATTGGTCAAAGAAGTCGTAAACGATTTCAGCTAATGGCAGTTCATAGATAATGTTGACACGGGATGCGTCCATATAATCCATCGTCAAGAAATCTCCACGTTTACGCTGACAAAGTTCCATAACAGACCCTACGTAATCATTCGGTACCATAATCGAAGCTTTAACATATGGTTCTTCGACAAAGTCTACTTTTTGTGCACTAGGCATCATCGATGGATTATCGACGTTCATCGTCGAGCC
This sequence comes from Sporosarcina sp. P34, assembly GCF_002743375.1. Lineage (GTDB taxonomy): Bacteria > Bacillota > Bacilli > Bacillales_A > Planococcaceae > Sporosarcina. Next base: position 478,903 of record NZ_PDZC01000001.1, on the reverse strand, counting down.
ATCCGTTAAGTTTACTTTATAAATAACGCTAGGTGCTGTCGTGATCAAATCGATCTTAAATTCACGTTCGATTCGTTCCTGAATGATCTCCATGTGCAACAGTCCTAGGAAACCGCAACGATAACCGAAGCCTAGCGCTTGAGATGTCTCTGGCTCATATTCAAGTGCAGAGTCATTTAGTTCAAGCTTTTCAAGCGCTTCACGCAAATCGTTGTATTTGGATGTATCAATTGGATACAGTCCGCAGAAGACCATCGGATTCATACGACGGTAACCCGGCAATGCTTCCTCGGCAGGATCATTGACAAGTGTAATCGTATCCCCTACTTGCGTATCGCCTACTGTTTTAATGGAGGCAGATAAGAATCCTACATCTCCTACAGTCAATTCGTCACGTGGGGAAATACCTGGAGTGAAGACACCTAATTCCAGTACTTCAAATTCTTTACCCGTTGCCATCATTCGAATCATATCACCGGGTTTTACTTTTCCTTCTACGATACGAATATTGACGATAACACCTTTATATTGATCATAGTGAGAGTCAAAGATCAACGCTTTTAGTGGCGCATCCGGATCTCCTTGAGGTGCTGGAACTTTTTCTACGATCTGTTCCAGGATTTCGTCAATCCCAATTCCGGCTTTCGCGGAAGCTAAAACTGCTTCAGATGCGTCTAGTCCAATCACATCTTCAATTTCTTTTTTCACACGGTCTGGGTCAGCCGCCGGTAGGTCGATTTTATTAATAACAGGTAATATTTCTAAATCATTGTCTAGCGCTAGATAAACGTTCGCCAATGTTTGCGCTTCGATGCCTTGCGCAGAATCTACTACAAGAATAGCGCCTTCACAAGCAGCTAAACTTCTTGAAACTTCATATGTGAAGTCGACGTGTCCTGGTGTATCGATCAAGTGGAACGTATAGTCTTCACCATTCTTTGCTGTATAAACTAACTGAACAGCATTCAATTTAATGGTGATACCGCGCTCACGTTCTAGCTCCATCGAATCCAATGATTGGGCTTTCATGTTACGTGTTTTCACTATTTCTGTTTTTTCTAGTATCCGATCCGCCAGCGTTGATTTCCCGTGGTCGATATGGGCAATGATAGAAAAATTTCGAATGTTTTTTTGACGTGTTGCTCTCTGCTCTTGATTCATCACTGTTCACTCCTACATGTACGTACCTATTTAAGCTACTTGAATTATAGCAGTGAACGGTTCAGACTTCAATATTTGAAAGATTATTGCACAATCATCATAGCGGAAATAGCTTCACCAACGACAGATACTGTTTGATTGATCTCCGTTTCTGTATTACCCACACCACCCATTTCAATTAAAATGATGCTGGTATTTAGATCTTGATTGTATTTACCATCTACTCCGCGGCCACCTTTAATAATGATTTCCCGCGTAATGCCAGGCACTAATTTTTCCATCTCATTTTTCAATTGCTTCGCTTTGGCCAGGTTTCGTTCGTAATACGGATGGTCTCTTCCAATGACAAATGCCACTTTCGCATAGCGTTGACCGGCGTGTGTGAGCGTCGTTTTTGAAGGGCCTAGAGAATCTCTATGCATATCGATGACTAAGTCATAAGATTGCTCGTTAACCTTCTTTTCCACATAGGGTCTAATCGCAGCATACGAACGGTGATACGGTATCTTTTTTTGTTGCATAATTTTCACAATATCGATATCGAGCTGTTCTGCTGCTAAACCATGTGAAATTAAATTTTCTTTTAGTCGCTCGCCCACTTTTAAAATATTCTCCGAATGATGGGATACCGCCACTTTTCCGTTCGCTGCTTGCGTAATCGGTTCATACGCTTCATGTGAGTGGGTCGAATAAATCAACACATTCCCTTCTATCTTCGGTCGAATATCTTCCTCCAACACATTGGATGCGTAGACAATTGTGCTCGGTTCCTTTAACGAGAGGGCAGTGGATATGGTTGGCTGTTTGGGAATGTATTGCAAGACGACAGGAAAGATGAACAATACAAAAATAACGCTCATCCAAATTTGCAAAGTTTTTTTCATAGTAATCCCTCCATCTTCCACACTATGCGGAAGAAAAAAGGTCAATGACTAGTTCATTCATTTACTTTGTGAATCCACGTAATTAATGAAGAAGATAATGCAATGGCGTAATTTGCGACCCATGAATCAATTTCTTTTGGAGAAATAAATGTCGCCAATTCCTGATTGGTCAGCACTTCTTCAAATAATTGGATTCGTTCTTCATGCGTCCACGATGACCAGTCACCAAATATGGGGCCAAGCGCTGTGCGATCCGCATCCTTTGTGGAACGTTGAGGGAACCGACCTGTAGAAAGTTTTGACGAAGGCATGCCATCTTCTTCTATTTTCGCTGCGATATAGCCGAACATCGTGTCAATAGCATCTGCCACTAGTACAGGTCCGTCCACCACTGTCGGTACACCTATGGCAATAACAGGGATGCCGAGACTTTTTTCCGATAACTCTTTGCGGCTATTTCCTACACCTGAGCCTGGATGAATACCAGTATCCGTTAGCTGAACCGTGCGGCAAAGCCTTGCGCTACTCCTTGCAGCAAGTGCATCAACGACAAGTAATAGATCCGGCTTACTATGATCTACAATCGCTTTAACGAAGGAAGCAGTTTCCAAACCAGTCTGAATGGTTACACCCGGCGCATACACCATGACACCACTCTCATCTGCTTCGTAGTAATCTGGTATAACTTCTTTCACATAATCCATAACAGCCGGTCCCACAGCGTCTGGCGTAATTTCTCGGTTGCCAAGACCAACACACAACACTTTTTTTACGCCGCCCGGTAACTTTTCTTTAATTAATGTGTCCATTTTTTCTACCACAACTTTACATAATACTTGGAGTTCCTCGGTCTCGTGAACAGCAAGTGTCGGAATCGTCAGCGTAATATATGTACCTTTCGCTTTTCCGATTTCCTCTTCCCCTTCTGCTGTCACTTTAACTGTGGTCGCCTTAATTCGACCGATTGTTTGTTCTTCGACATGTATTCCGGACATTTCCTTCAATTTCTTTTCTTCTTGCTTGGTCTGATGTCTGACAAACTCATCACTTTCATCAATTAAATCCGTACGGTAGTAATTGATTTCACTCATTTTCTTCACCTCTATTAACAAGTTTGTGCAATTTACCGGTGTTTATTCTCAAATAGATTACTGTAAAGTTGAATCACTTTACTTTTTTTCTTGCAATCTGTCGGTAGCTTTGATAAAATAATGCTTGTTGTAAAGAGATATCCGGATGATTGTGGAAACACTCTTGCCTTACCTGAAAGCTGGAGGTGAATGAAATGCCAAACATTAAAGGTGCTATTAAACGCGTGAAGCAAAGTGCTGCTGCTAACGAGCAAAACTCTCACGTAAAAGCTTCTATGCGTACTGCAATCCGTAAAGCGGATGCGGCTCTTACGAATAAAGAAGAGAACGCTGAAGAACTTTTGAGAGATGCTGTGAAACAATTGGATACTGCTGCCCGTAAAGGTCTTATCCCAAAAAACACTGCTGCTCGTCAAAAATCACGTCTAACTAAAAAAGCTCAATAATGATATGTTAAAAGACTGCCTCATCGTGACGGCAGTCTTTTTTTGCGTTCTTATAGTCCATTCATTAAAAATAATTCCAATTTCCGCTTACGATTACCACTCGTAGTTTTAAGTTGCAGATCAATAGTCGCCAAATTATCCAATGCTTTAAGCAACACTTCTAGAGAAGGTAGCTTTCGTTGCATCATCAATTTAACACGATATGGATGGATCCGAAGCGTTGTAGCGATTTGTTGTTGCTGATAACCTTTTTTTCGTAAATTTGACACATGAATCATTAAACGCACTTGACTCGCAACGAGTGACGCCAGCATGATCGGCTCTTCCCCATTACGTATTAAATCATGATAGACAACGATGGATTCTGCCCGTTTATTATTGACAAATAAATCCGTTAGGCGAAATACGTCCATCTCAGGTGTCCTAGTTACTAGCTGCTCAATTGTATTGCTATCCACGGTGCCCTTAAACGCTAAGAAGCCAGCCAGCTTATCAATTTCAGTTGACAATGTCAGTAAGTCGGTTCCAGACATTTCCATAAGAAATTCAGCTGTTCTTTTATCGAATTCAATACCTTTATCTTTACCTTGCTGCATAATCCACGTAGATACATCTTGTCCTTGTAACGCAACCGCTTCTACGACAATAGCATGTTTCTTTATTTTTTTCGTGATTTTCTTTCGTGCATCAAGCTTTTCATAAGGTGCGACAAACACTACGGTAGCCGTAGGAGAGGGATTTTCTAGCCACTTTTCCAACAGTTCAAGTTGATGATTTTGCTTTTCTTTCGAATGATCCGTCGCTTTTAAGAATGAACAGTTTTTTGCGATTATTAATTTATGGTCGACTAAAAACGGAAATTCATCCGCCACTTCGAGCACAGCCTGGACTGGAATCTCCTCTAAATCAAATCGATTCACGTCAGATGATGTCATACCAGGCACTGCTTTAATTAATCTCTTAATTGTTTCGTCCAGTAAGTGTTGCTCGGTGCCTGTCAGAAGATAAACTGGCTGCACATCGCCTTTTTCAATTTGACTCCAAATTTTTGTAACCACTTTCTTCACCTCAATTACCGATTGCTTGCTACTAAAAACCTGTGATAACTATACATGAAAATCAATCATTTCTCCATACTAGCATGTAAAGGAGGTTTTTTGATGAAAAAGTCTGACCGTCCACGAGTAAATTCCCGAAAACAATCGAAGCCTGTAGTAAAAGAAGAAATATCCCTAGAGTTAACAGAGCTCGAACATTTAGCGCCGAAACAGGAACCGATGACTCCGAACCATCGGGAGACAGCAGAAAAGGATAAATATTATTGATTCTAAAAAGACAGGGCGGAATTTGCTAGAAGCAATTCCGCTCTTGTAACGAATCATCTACTTACTCTATGAACAATTTGTGTCAACGTACGTTGCAACTCCTAAAAACTGCGATTTTAATGGATTTTTCTTTCACTTTCATCTATACTTAGTATGGAATTAGGAGGTGTAGCAATGAATGAATTTGAACATGATGTCCAATCCAAACGTAATGATGCGATTGACAGCGGCATCGGCTTTATAGTAGCGTTTATCGGTTTTTCTGCAATTTTTGTTATTGCTACGATCATCGATATCGTCGCTCTCTAATCAACTGTTGTATAAAATAGACACATCCACCAACTTAGCGGATGTGTCTATTTGTTTTTTTAACGACTCGAAGTGGCGGAATACACTCCGTCTTTCACTCGTACTTCAATAGTTCCCTGCTCAGCAGTCGACCAAAAAGGAATACCATGTTCACGGAAGCGGTCGATTACTTCTTCATGTGGATGTCCATAACGACTATTTCTCCCTGCCGATACAATAATAAACTCCGGTTGAAGAAAATTGATAAACGACTCGATGCTCGACGTTTTACTCCCATGGTGGCCAGCTTTCAATACGACACGTTGAAAATCAGCAGAACTATATCGTTGCAAAAACCGCTGCTCCCCCTCTTTTTCGAGATCTCCTGGAAAGATGAAATGAAGATCTTTTTCCTTCATTACAAGTACTAGTGAACTATCATTACCGTCATATATACGCTCTTCGGGTGCTACATATTGAAATTCATAGTCTCCCACTTTCCAATTCATGCCTTCCCCGACTAGTTGCACAGAAATGCTCTGTTTTTTTGCCAGTTGTAACACTTCATCCATTGCTTCCTCTTGTTCACTTCCAGGCGGCAAATGAATTTCCTTTACTTTTAACTCTTCCAATACTTCATCGGCACCTTCCATATGATCCAGATCAGCATGAGATATGATCAGCCGGTCGATTTTTGTGATCCCTTTCGCTTTTAAGTACGGCACAACGATATTTCGGCCAATTTCAAAAGGCTGCTCGGGTGTCTTCCAATCCGTTTCGCCAAAACGAACCACTCCACCTGTATCAATCACATACACTGCTTTCCGATAAGGCATTTCGATTATCGTGCTGTCCCCTTGCCCGACGTCTACATAGGAAATGATCGCATCATGGTGAAGTATCGGCTTAATTTCCAAGTAGAGTGCTGGGAGTAATAAACAAATAAGGCCGACCAGTACGAACTTCTTTTTTTCCAGACAGACTAGGAAAATGAGAATGCCAACAACGGCAAGCGCTGAACCCACTCCATCCGGTTGTCCGGGCGTCCACATTTGGTAGGGGAAGGAAGCAAACCAAGTTGTCATACTACCCATCCACAGCCTCACAGGCTCGTATATTATAAAAAGGATAGTTGCCAGCGGTGGTGTGACAAATGTGCAGATGAGCAACAGTAAATTAGCTGGCAAAATACATATAGAATACAACGGAACATAGAACAAATTCGCAATAAAAGAAGATAGTGATAACTCGTAGAAATGATACAGTAAAATAGGATAAAGCGCGACTTGCGTAATGACAGTAACAAAAAAAGAAACGACCATCCCATTTTTCGCTTGGCTAAGAATAGCTGACGAATACAATAAAGAACACGCAGCTAAATACGAGAGCTGAAATCCCGGTTGAAAGACGATATAAGGGTGCATGACGATAAAAAATAATGCGCTCAAAGCAAGAGCATCGTCCAGACGCAATTTAAAGTTACCTGAAACAGCAAGCAATACAATCATTGTCACCGTTGATGCACGCCAGACAGACGGTGCTCCGCCCGCAATACATGCATAGATTGGTAAGAACATGAGTAATCCGTAGGTCACCCATTCTTTGCGAAAACCGACACGCAACAAAATCGTGCGAATGAAAAACGTCAATAGACCGACATGCAACCCCGATATCGCAAAGAGATGCGTAATACCAAGCGTCTGATACTCTTTTTGCAAGATACGATCCATTCCGGAACGGTCACCAATCAATAATGCTTCAGCTTCTGTAACAAGTGAAGGTGGAAATTGATCATGAATATGTTGTTTGATCGCAGAACGATAGTGAGAGAGTCGTGAACGCAGTGTTGTGAGGGGGACGCTCGATATGATCTCGGTGGCTTCTAGAATTCCCGCCGCGCCATTCATTCGTAAATAGCGTGCCATATCGAATGAATAGTCATGGGCCGCTGGTTCCAGTTCTTTCGGCTCTACTTCAGCCGTGAACTGATAGGTTGCTAATCGCGCAGATTGAAATTGACTTTTTTGTAGCTCAGAAGTGAATGCATACATCATATAGACGACCGTGCCATCACGCAGAGTAGCGAAACCTTTCACTTTAGCACCATCGATTTTCACTTGGTCTTTCCAATGAAAGGTCACCACTGAGTCGTCAGGGAGTGATGTAAATTGACTTGAGAAATAGAAAAAGGAGAGACTTGCAATAAGTGTGCAAAGAAGAAGGTGTAGATAATCTTTGCGTAAAAAGTAGAACGGTATGAGGAATACTACATTCAAACATAAAAGCGATCCTGAAAGCTCAGCTGCAAACGCAGATATCGCAACAGGAATCGCTATATACATCCATCGTATCGATCGGATTAATTGCCAAATAAATGATTCACCCTTTGCAAAAGGGTATCCAGTTCTTCAGGTTCAGCGCCAAGCTCCTGCATTTTCGTCAACATTTCGTTGAATAATGAAAATTTCTCTTCACTGGCGAAGTCAATAGAACGCTCGTCAAACGGTACTTTTTCAATTTCCACACCCGCTTGCGCAAATAGCTCAAGTGCATACTCACTGTTTCGATAATCCGCGGCATATTTAACGCGTTCAATACCCGCTTGAATCAATGCTTTACTACACTGTAAACACGGGAAGTGCGTGACATAAATGGTCGCCTTTGCTACCGGTATGCCATATTTAGCACATTGGAGTAATGCATTCATTTCTGAGTGTATCGTTCGAACACAATGATTATCTACGACATAACAGCCGTGTTCAATACAGTGATCTCCACCCGATATCGAGCCATTGTAGCCGCCAGCAATAATGCGTTGATCGCGTACTAAAATGGATCCTACCGAGAGTCGCGTGCATGTGCTGCGCATCGCCAGCAAATGACTTTGCGCCATGAAGAACTGATCCCAAGTAATTCGCTCCATACGGTTGCCTCCATCAGTTAAGAATAATATGTGGTTCTAATTTTTCAAATGTCTTGTCGCCAATACCTGACACGCTTTTTATTCCGTCCAATTGCGAAAAAGGTCCATGTTCTTCCCGATATTGGACAATCGCCATCGCTTTGGCTGGGCCGATGCCAGGAAGCGTCTGAAAATCGCTTTCATTTGCGGTATTAATATTTACTTTTCCTGTGGAACTGTCAGTTGAGGAAGATGACGCTGGAGCCGGTTGCTCGTATACAGGTGGCTCTTCTCCTGCGATTGGCACATAGATGACAGATTCATCCTGCAGTCTTTGGGCGTGATTCAACAACCTAGTGTCGGCGGCCTCTGTGTAGCCTCCTGCTTTATCGACCGCATCAAGTAATCGGTCACCATCTTGCATCGAATAAAGTCCAGGATGTTTCACAGCACCTTTAACATCTACCAGAATCGCAACAGAGACAGCTTCCGCGACTAATTCAATAGGCGCTTCCAGTTCTTTATTTTGCTCAGTATTTTCCATAGATTCGATTGGTTCAAATAGGGTTTGTCCACGTTCTTCGGATAGTTGATCCGGCTGTTCTCGGGGAAAGAACAAAACAGTGGAAAGTACAGCGAATGCTGCAATAGGAATGATCAATGTACGCCATTTTTCGGTAAGGAACGAACGGATAAGCAACCATCCTTTCTTTCAGCACCGTATGGAGTCTTATTCACTATACCTGATTCCGAAATACTATGGTAGTCCTATTTTCGAACTTGGAAGAATATTCTTTCGCTCTCCTCTTCAGGTGCTTCATCTTCCCAGTCTGCAAAAACCCGTTCAATACGAAATCCAACTTCTTCAAGCATTCGAACGTATTCCGGCACTGCGAACGTTCGTTGCATATGTACTTCGTCAAAACGCTGATAAGAATCATCTTGTTGTTTTACGAAAAACGCCAGTTCGGAATAAATTGAATGCTTCTCTTCTCCAGGGGTAGTTTGCCAAATGTATGCAATACGTCTATTATCATAAACAAACGGTCCTTCAAGGAAAATTTCATCCATTTTGTATAATGAATGCACATCAAACAGCAACACGCCACCTGTAGCAAGCACACCGTAAATTCGGCGGAACGTGTCCACGACATCATGCTGCTGGATGACATAATTTAATGAATCGATTGAGATGATGGCAGCATCAAACGTATCTTCCACCTGTAATTGCTGCATAGGTTGTTCAATAAACTGAATATCGAGTGAAAGTGACTGCGCACGATGTGAAGCGACCTCGAGCATTTCAGCAGAGAGATCAACACCCGTTACGTATGCCCCTTTTTTTGCAAGCTTCGCAGAAAGTACACCCGTTCCGCAACCTATATCCAATACTTTTTTTCCGAAAACGCCAGCAGACGCCAAATCGAGTAACTCGACATAGGCGTCATACGGGATATCATTCATTAGTTCGTCATAAATGGATGCGAACGCTGAATAGGAAGAACTCATACTTCATCCTCAACGTTTAGTAGCTGTGCGTCTCCCCATAACTTTTCCAAGTTGTAGAATCCGCGTTCATCTCTGTGGAATACATGCACGACTACATCGAGAAGATCGATTAGAACCCAACGACCCGCATCGAATCCTTCCAAACGTTTCACTGTGTACCCTTCTTTTGAGGCCGCATCCGCTACTTCGCGCGCGATGGCTTGTACTTGTCTTTCAGAGTTAGCATGACAAATGATGAATTGATCAGCAATTAGTGAAATGCCCTCCATGTTTAATACTACGATGTCTTCTGCTTTCTTACTATCTACTGCTTCATAAGCTACTTCCAATAATGTTGGCATATTTCACTGTTCCTTTCTTCTACGTACCTGTTCATTATAGCAATCAAATGAATGTGGAAAAATGACTGCGTATCGCTGAACTAAAAATTTAAATGTATGCTGGATGCATTCTGTCATTTGATCTTCGAGCGGTTCCCCGTCTATACGTTGGCGTAGCTCTTCGATACCCGGAAACTTTCTTCCTGGTTCGATTAAATCTGCGATATAGATCACTTTCTCTAGCTCGCTCATTTCTGCACGTCCCGTCGTATGAAAACGGATAGCCTGCAAGATATCTTGGTCTTCTACACCATATCGCTCTTTCGCAAGCATAGCTCCAACCGGCGCATGCCATAATTCAGAGTGATATTGTGCATAGAGTTCATACTCTTCATCTCGTTTTAGTAATTCGTGTAATTCATCTTTATCCATAAATTTGGCATAATCATGAAATAAGCCAGCAATTTCAGCCTTTTCTACTGACACACCTACTTCTTCAGCTAATTTCATTGCGGTTTCCGTGACTCGCAGTACGTGTTCATACCGCGCTTTAGGTAAGCGTTGTTCTAGGTCATTTCGAACTTGTTGAAGATCCATATAATCTCTCCTCTCGAATGTAAGCTTCGACAGCCGGGGGAATCAATAGTTGCACGGTTCCACCTTCTACAAAACGTTGGCGGATCAATGTGGATGACAAATCAAGTTGTGGTGTTTCTACTAATTGTACCGGGATTGCAGAAGTATTATCAGCACCTGGACGTTTTACACCGATAAACGTAACCATTTCGAGTAAATCCTCAATTCGGTACCATGTCGGTAACTGATCAATCATATCTCCGCCAATAATGAAATGAAAATGAACATTTGTTTCATCTTGTAGTAACTGCGATACCGTATCATACGTATAAGATACTCCACCGCGCTCAATTTCAAATGATGACGCACGCAAGCCTTCCACTTCATCTACCGCAAGTTTCACCATTTGCAAGCGTTGTTCAGCTGACGCATCGCCTGTCGCAATCTTGTGAGGCGGGACTGCGGTAGGCATCAACCATACTTCATCTAACTGTAGTGCATAGCGCACTTCATTGGCAATTAATAAATGTCCAGTGTGTGGCGGATTGAAAGTTCCGCCCAAAATGCCGATTTGTTTCATCTGATTCTCCTTACGGTAATTGTATGCGCTTCTTCTCTGTCGATTCTCTGTATAAAACAATGGTGTTACCGATGATTTGAACTACGTGGATACCTTTGTACGCGCCAATCTTTTCAGCAATTTCCTTCTTATCTTCCTCACAATTTTGAAGGACACTCACTTTTAGTAATTCACGTGCTTCGAGTGCTTCGTCGATTTGCACGAGGATTGCGTCAGTCAAACCACTTTTCCCAATTTGGAATAACGCGTCCAAATGATGTGCTTCGCTGCGTAAAAATCTTTTTTGTTTACCTGTTAACATGTTTACCCGCCAACTTTCATTGTAATCATATCGTTCATCTTTTTCGTGTCAGGATAGACGCCTGTCCACTTTTCAAAAGCAAGAGCACCTTGATGGACGAACATTCCTATGCCGTTCATCGTCTGGGCACCTGCTTGTTTTGCTTGTCGTAAAAATTCTGTTTCAAGCGGATTGTAAATGATGTCCGCTACTATTGCACCATTTGCAATATTCTTTGGATCGAGCGGTAATCCTTCTTGTGCAAAGTTCATACCGACGGATGTCGTTTGCACTACAAGTCCAAACTCACCGAGACGATCTTTGGCATCTTCAATGGAAAGCGCATGACCATCCTTCATATCTGCCGCTAGTTCTGCAGCTCGTGAAGCGGTACGATTCGTGAAATAGAGAGGTCCATAGCCAGCTGATTGCAACGCAAAGGCGATACCCCTAGCCGCACCGCCAGCTCCAATAAGTAATACCGGTCCTTTTACTGAATCCGAAAACTCTTCTAACGACTTCACGAACCCCGCTCCGTCCGTATTGGCACCGATTAGTTCACCATCATCTGTTTGATATACTGTGTTGACCGCATTCATGACCATTGCCGACTCGTCCACTTCGTCAAGGAAAGGGAGAATCGCCTGCTTATGGGGTACTGTCACATTGAAGCCACTGCAACCGAGAGAACGCAAGCTGTTTATCGTTTGCTCTAGGCTTCCCGCTGTTGCATGAATCGGTATATACGTTGCGTCCAAGGCATTTTCTTTAAACCACTGATCATGCATGACCGGTGACATAGATTGCGCGATTGGATCGCCTATAACCGCATACCATTTTTTCATCTGGTCTTCCTCCTGTCCCTCTTAAATCAATGAAGGTCTAATTTCAACATTCACACCTTTTGGCGCGTGTACAGCCACTTTTACATTAGCGTGCTGAATCGTAATCCAGCCAAGGCCTGAAATCACTAAGTCCGTCTTCGCTTCCTTAATAGAAAATTCATGACGCACAAGTGACGGCAACTTCTCAAGTGATGCAGGTCCTGGTGGAGATAGCATGTCACCCAGATGATTTTTGTACAATTCATCCGCATTTTCCAACTTCGTGCGGTGAATTGGCAAACTGTTTGCTGCATAAATGTTGAAAGAAGAGCGACCACCTTGAATGAAGTCAAAACGTGCAAGTCCGCCAATGAATAATGTCTGTTCAGCATTCAGCTGATAGACTTTCGGTTTTAGTTCTTTCTTCGGCGTAATCAACTTCAAATCATGAGGATCCAAGTGATGAGCCATTTGATGATCGTTGATAATACCCGGTGTATCCATCAGCATTTTTCCGTCATCCAAGGGAATTTCCACTACATCCAGTGTAGTACCCGGGAAATAAGACGTCGTAATTACATCGTCCATGCCTGTCGCATCTTTAATGATCCGGTTAATAAAGGTAGATTTGCCTACATTCGTACAGCCAACTACATAAACATCCTTACCCTTACGATAGTTCTCAATCGCGTCAAGTGCTTCACTCATGCCATTGCCTTTTACAGCGGACACAAGCAGTACGTCAATTGGTTTGAGGCCTAACTTTGCAGCTTCTGTTTTCATCCAATTTTTCACTCGTTGCGGATTGATCGCTTTCGGTAGGATATCTGCCTTGTTACCAATTAATAAAATATCTTTCTTGCCTACAAAGCGATGTAATCCATTGATCCAACTACCGTTGAAATCAAAAATATCCACCACTTTCACAATCAAGCCTTGTTTTTCACCAATTCCGTTTAAAATCGCTAAAAAGTCGTCTCCTGATAAGGATACAGGCTGTAATTCGTTATAGTTTCGTAATTTAAAACAACGTTGGCATATGACATCTTCTTTTTCCAATGAAGCCGGTGGCGCATAGCCTTCCATTGTTTTATCCGTCGTTTGGATCGTAATACCGCATCCAATACACTTAATCAATTCCAAATTTAGTCCTCCCACGTAAGTAATCCTTTTCTTTTAAACCTTGCCATAATCCGTCGTTCTATCGCACGGTTAAACTTCGTAATTGTCGCATCGGAACTTGCGACAGGGACAACTAATATCGACTGCAGTCCCACTCGATTCGCACCTAAGATATCCGTTAACAATTGATCGCCAATCATGACGACTTCTTTTTTGGGCAAGCCCAATGTAGCAAGTGCCTGATGAAATGATTTTTTCATCGGCTTACGCGCTTCGCAAATATACGGAATGCCTAATGGATCACAAAAGTGACTGACGCGTTCAATATGGTTATTGGATACAACTGTAATTTGCAAACCGGCATCGCGCATGGACTTAAACCACGCCATAATATCTTGCGTAGCATCCGCGCGATCCCATTCAACGAGTGTGTTATCTAAATCTGTAATGATCCCTTTAAAACCATTTTCAAGAAGGTCTTCCGGTTTAATCAACAAAACGGATTTTACATAAGCACTCGGTAAAAAATGATTTAACACATTATCCTCTCCGCCCTACAACAAATTCTTGTCTGATTATAACATAGTTGTGCGGCATGCACGCACAACTATGTCTGATTTTATCGCATTTCTTGTCAGTGATAGACCTTCCGTCGTTTGCATAGAGTAAACTACTAATAATCGGAGGTGGTCACATGAGCGGGTTTTTCCTGGCCGTCATGCAATTATGGTTAGAGATCCCCGCGCTAATCGGTTATATCAGAGGGCAAGCTTTCCTTCGTCCGTTGTCCAAGAAAGAAGAAGCAGAGTGCCTGAGACGATTAGCTGATGGTGATGAAAGTGCACGTAATGAACTTATTGAACACAATATGCGTTTGGTCGCCCACATCGTCAAAAAGTTCCAGCCAAAGCATGAACTTCTTGACGATTATATTTCCATAGGAGCGATCGGTCTGATGAAAGCTGTCAACAGCTTTACACCAGATCGAAAAACCAAGCTCGCAACGTACGCTGCTCGCTGTATAGAAAATGAAATTCTTATGTATTTACGAACACAGAAAAAGGTGCAAAAAGATGTTTCTCTCTACGAACCAATCGGCATGGATAAAGATGGCCAATCCCTAGAAATTGCGGACCTCCTTCAAACAAACGACATACCTCCACAAACAACCGTAGAACAAAATGAACAAAAAGAGCGACTCTACCGTCATTTGGATAAATTAGACTCACGCGAGTTGGAAATCATTCAAAGACGCTATGGCTTGCTGGATGATCAGCCGATGACACAAAAAGAAATTGCCGAGCAACTGAATATTTCCAGGAGCTATGTTTCACGTATCGAGAAACGGGCAATCGTCAAATTATATCAATCATTCAAACATGAATATCAATAACACAAAAAGCGTTTCCGATTGTGCAACAGAGGCCCACAGCCCCCGCACATCGGAAACGCTTTGTTTCTTTACTCAGTCAGCTTTAACCTCGCGTAAAATAACTGCTGCTAATAATGCTGTGACAATAAACACTCCACCCATTAAGAATCCCATTGTATATCCCTCCTATCAACCTAATGAACTGCTAGTCTGTTTACTTAGACATTTTATCATAGAACGATCAAAGTTTCGAGATGACTCGCAAAACAATCTGTGACGAGTGTTTGGCAGCTAGCGGTAAAAACTCATCAAAACTAACTGTTGATTCTTTTCCGGCAATATCAGAAAGTGCGCGGATGACAACACATGGCGTGTTAAACTGATAACATACTTGCGCAACAGCCGCTGCTTCCATCTCTACAGCAATTACGCGTGGAAATCTGTTTTTAACTTGTAGAACTTTTTCAGCGTCAGCCATGAAAGTATCAGCTGAAGCGATGGTCCCTACAGCATGTTCATATGTATCTAACTCCATAACAGCTTCTCTAGCAAATTCGATTAGTTTAGGATCTGAAGGAAAGCTTGCAGGAAGTTGAGGTACTTGGCCAAGCTCATAGCCGAATGCAGTTACATCGACATCATGATGCAGCACATAATCAGATATTACAATCGTTCCTACTTCAAGTTCAGGATTAGTTCCACCCGCAGAACCTGTATTCAACACTATGTCAGGTTTAAAGTTTTGCAAAAGGATTGCGGTTGCCATGGCAGCGTTTACTTTTCCGATACCACTCTTCGTCACAATCACTTGATGCTTGCCTACTTTCCCTTCAATAAACTCACAGCTTCCAATAGTCGTGATTTTCCCAAGTCCAATTTCTCTGCGTAGGATTTGGACTTCTTCCTCCATCGCACCAACAATTGCTATTTTCATTTAGGTCCTCTCCTCATTTTTACTTACTAGAATGTGCTGCACGGAAGGCAGCACATTGATAGTTCGATAAATTTACTTCAATACTTCCATTCTCACAGGTTTCCAACCTTGTCCATCAACCCATTCAAGATATACTTTGTATTTTTTGGAATTGTCCTTGCTTCTTACAATACCTTCTGATTTTTGAGGACTACCACCATTTTGAATACGCTCAAAATACATTTGATCTTCAGACATTCCGGTTGCATAGGCTATGGCTTTCTTCTTCTCATACCAGTCATCGGACTGACCATCGTATTTCGAGACGTGCTCGCCTGTTTGTTTCGTTCCGATAGGTTTCCAGTCAGGATTCACAACAACTTTCTTGGCCGAATCCGATGAAGTTTCTCTCTTCGGTTTTTCCTTTTTAGGTTCTACCTTTTTCGGTTCTTCTACTTTAGGCGCTTCAACTACTGGCGCTTCCGGTTCTTCAACCACTTCATTTATCACTTCGTTTTCTTCTTCTTGGGTTTGAGCTTCTGGTTCCTCTGTCTCAATCGGCTCATTTGCTTCAGGCTTGTCCAACTCGTCCTCATCGTCTAAAACGATAGGTTCAATTGGAGCCGTTTCGGACTGTGTGGATTGCTTGGGCTCATCAATTGCTATTTCTTTTTGATCGTCATTACCATTGAGGAAAATTATGGCAACGACCGCAATGAGGAAAACTACTACACCAATTGAAATATTCAATGCTTTATTCACTTTGCTCGCTTTATTGCCTTGTTTTCTTGACGTTCTCGAATATTTTGGATCTTGATCTGCCATTTCAGACATCTCCCTCACTAAGAAATGAAATACATATACCGCGGTGGGAATAAAAATTAGCAATACCGTCTTCTGTTAGCCAGAAGACGGTACGTGTATCATTTTATCTCAAGTATTTCTACTGACATTTCACCGCCGGGAGTCTGGATCTTTACTTTGTCATCTTTTTTTCGACCAATTAACGCTTTCGCAATCGGCGAGTCGTTTGAGATCAGACCTTCTAGTGGATTAGCTTCAGCTGAACCAACGATCGTATATGTCTCTTTTTCACCATCAGGAATTTCTTTGAATGTAACTGTTTTTCCTAATTGGACTTCATCGGTATTCAATTCATCTTCAGTAATAATGACCGCATTTCGAATCATTCCTTCAATAGAAGAAATTTTCCCTTCGACAAATGCTTGATCTTCTTTCGCTGAATCGTACTCGGAGTTTTCCGATAGATCACCGTAGCTACGTGCAATTTTGATGCGCTCTACTACTTCCACACGTTTAACCGTTTTCAAATACTCTAGTTCTTCTTCTAACTTCGCTTTACCTGCAGCCGTCATTGGGAATTTCTTTTCTGAAACCATGTAATAACACTCCTTAAATGTCTGTTCATAAAAATACTATGTCACACTAACTTCAATTATGTGACATAGCGGAACTATTGTAGTTTTGATTATACTTTTTTTCTGTTTCGTATTCTAATCTAGACGAATAAACTCTTGCTAGCCTTGCATGCATCCTAGTTTACCTATAGCAACTCTCGCGGATGCAGAATTAATTTAAAATTATGTCATCATCATATTATACTTCGTCAACAGAAGCAAGAATTGTTTTTATCTTCGTTACCATCAAATCGATGGCGACCGCGTTTTCGCCGCCTTCGGGAATGATTATATCAGCATACTTTTTTGTCGGTTCAATAAACTGATTATGCATCGGACGCACAACCTTTACGTATTGCTCGACGACTGAATCTACTGTACGTCCACGATCGTGAATATCCCGTAAAATACGACGAATAATGCGAATATCAGAATCCGTATCAACAAACAGCTTGATATCCATGAGATCTCGCAATCGTTCATCTTCCAACACTAAGATTCCTTCAAGAATGATGACATCTTGTGAATCCACAATCACTTTTTCAGTAGAACGTGTATGCAATGTGTAATCATACGTGGGCTTTTCGATTGCCTGTCTGTTAATCAGCTGATGAATATGCTGGATCAGAAGGTCGGTATCAAATGCTAATGGATGATCATAATTTGTTGTTAATCTTTCTTCAAATACTAAATGTGATTGGTCTTTATAATAATCGTCTTGTTCAATGACGACGACTGAATGACCCTGGAATACTTCATGTATCTTCTTTGTGACACTTGTCTTACCGGAGCCAGAACCACCGGTAATACCAATCACGACAGGTTTTTTCTTCACAGCGATTCCCCTTTTGTGGCCTACTGTTTACTACTTTTTCACAGCTATTAAAATGCCGTCACCTATTGGTACTAGAGACGTGTCATAGTGATCGTTCTGCATCGCCCAGCTCGTGAATTGTTGCAAATTACGTATCATTGTGCGGTTGCGTTTTGGTATGTCTGCATCTTCCAACAGCACCATACCATGCATGAACATATTATCACAATAGATTACACCTGCAGGACCGACGAGCGGGCTATATTTGTCGAAAAACTTTCGATATTGCCCTTTTGCTGCGTCGATGAACAGTGCATCAAATGGTTCTTGTGGTAACTTGGTTTCATCTAACTCGAGCGCATCGTCATGAATAATGATAATACGCTCCTGTAGTCCACTGCGCTCAATATACTCGACCGCTTTCTCATATCGCTCTGTATCGCGCTCGACTGTATAAATGACAGCCTCAGGAAAAGCTTTCGCCAATCGAATAGCCGAATAGCCGATCGCGCTTCCAATTTCTAGAATACGTTTCGGCTGCTGGATTTGTAGTAGTCCGATTAGCGTATACAAGCCTGTATCATCCATGATAGGCACACGATGCTCTGCAGCGTAGTGCTCCATCTCTAGGATGAGCGGCTCTTTTACTTCTACAAAGCGGCTAATGTACGTGTTGTAATCCGTCATATCTACTTCCCCTTTACGACGTGTTATTTATATTGGCTGTCGATATACTTTGCTTTGTTTTTCAAATGGGCTTCATATGTTTTAGCAAAATGATTCACGCCATCTTTATCTGCCAAGAAGAACAAGTAGCCTGTCTTAGAAGGTTCTACAGTTGCCTGGAGAGAAGCAGTTCCGGCATTCGAAATGGGCCCTGGTGGTAATCCTTTATTTTTGTACGTATTATAGACATTTTCCACTTTCAAATCTTCATTCATGACGCGGGCTTTATGTTCTCCTAATGCATATAAAACCGTCGGATCTGTTTGCAGCGGCATACCTTGTTCAAGACGATTATTGAAGACACTCGCAATCGTTTCACGATCTGCTTGTCCCGTTGCTTCTTTTTCTAGCAAAGAGGCAAATGTTAGCATTTTATGAACAGAACGATTTTTGCCTTCTTCCGCCCAATACGCTTTATACGGTATGACGTTTTGCACAGTGGCATCCACCATCGTATCAACCACTTCTTTGACAGTAGGCTTTTCCTCATAGAACGGATACGTAGCTGGGAATAAATAACCTTCCAGTGCATAGCGTATATTCTCGTTAAGAACTTCCTTTGTTATAACATCTGGATACTTGGCCATATATTCTTGAATGACTTGTTCATTTGTCACATACTCCATAAACTGCTCTTTGGTAATCGATGTTTTTTTGCTTGTTCTATCTGCAATTTGATCAATCGTCAATCCTTCTGGAATCGTTAATGTAAATACTGGTGTGCGATACACTACACCGGTTTTCAGACTCTTTATCAATTCATCTGGCGTCATGGACTGTGTTAATCCATACGTGCCAGCCTGGAATTCTGCTTCATTGTTTACTTTTGCATAGTATTTGAATATCCGCGCATTTTTAATGATACCCGACTCTTCCAGTTTTTCTGAAATTGTATCTAAACCTGAACCGATCGGAATTTCTACTTCTATGACTTTTTCCGAATCGGGATCAACAGGCTCCAACGCACTTTTTATGTATGTATAGACTGAAAAACCTCCAACTATCCCTACAACCAATACGATCGCCACAATCCAAAGCACTATTTTTCTGACGGTTCTCACTTCTTCCTTCTGTTCTAACATACGTTCAAACATGACTTCCTTTTTTCTTTGGGGCTCTTTTCCCACAAGCCTCACCTCTTCTTTCGCAATAGATAAATCCATTAAAAAGACGGAACGGTCAGCACCATTCCGCCCGTCACATGAGATTATCGCTTACTCTTCTTCTTCATCAAGGAATGTGTTCAATACTTCTTCAATCATATCCCATTCTTCATCGGATTCGATTTCAAGCAGTTCTCCGCCATCTTCTCCCTCTTCAGTCGGGATAAATGCGGATGCATGAATTTCAACTTCCTCCTCATCATCTGTCTGTTCGCCATCTAAAATATGGTAAAGCACATACGATCTTTCATATTCTTTTGAATCAAATGTTAAAATCACTTCACATACGTGCTCTTCGCCGTTCTCATCTACGATTGTCATTGTTTCTTGTCCGTGTTCCATTGTTTAATCACCTCTAGTTTTTTTGTGAATCTAAATAACCTTGTAAAATCATGACAGCTGCCATTTTGTCAATGACCGATTTGCGCTTTTTACGGCTGACATCCGCTTCAATCAACACGCGTTCAGCAGCCATGGTAGTTAATCGTTCATCCCACAAAATGACAGGCAAACCGAACTTCTCGCGTAACTTCTCAGCGTACTGTTCAGATGCTTCTCCACGGGGTCCTATTGTATTATTCATATTCTTAGGATACCCGACGACAAACTCCGTCACTTCGTATTCTTCTATCAATTGTTTGACCCGTTTCATCCCGAGGGAACCTACCGCTTCATCAATTTTGATGGTTTCGATTCCTTGGGCTGTCCAACCGAGACTATCGCTTATGGCAATACCCACGGTTTTTGTGCCAACGTCCAACCCCATAGTTCTCATTCTGCTGTACCTCTGTTTTCTCGGATATAGAACTTAACCAATTCTTCTAGAATTTCGTCTCGTTCCAGTTTCCTTATCAAACTACGAGCGTCTTCATGGCGCGGAATATAGGCTGGATCTCCAGATAGTAAATAGCCAACCATCTGGTTAATTGGATTATAACCTTTTTCTTCTAATGATTTGTAAACGTGGAGCATGACTGTTTTGACTTCTTCCTCCATTGATTCTTCAGGAAAGTTAAACTTCATCGTTTCATCGGACGAATTCATACTCGACACCCCGCTTTCCGATTTCCATTTATGTGTATAACGATTTACCGTCATAATATATATAGTAAATAGATTTGTGGATTTACCACCGTTCGTATTCATTCCAGTTCAATCATCAAGGTAGACACTTTCGCTACCCCAATGAAATGTAACTAGTAACATGTATCTATATTTTATGATGAATCGCTCTTCAAAATGGTTAAACAGATTTTACATAATCATACACGGATTGAAGCGCATCATCAAGTTTTGACGCATCTTTCGCCCCTGCCATTGCCATATCCGGACGTCCGCCACCTTTTCCGCCACAAAGTGACGCAACATGGTTGACGATTTTACCTGCGTGGTAGTTTCCGCCTTTTAGATCATCCGTAACGCCAGCCGCTAGCATCACTTTCCCGTCCGTAACTGTACCCAGTACAATGACGCCTTTGGAAGTTTTTTGTTTCATTTCATCGATCAATTGACGTAAACCGTTATTGTCTTTTACTTCTACATTTGCAGAAATGACTGTGACGTCTTCTATCTGCTGAGCCGTTTCCATAATACTAGCCAATTGACTGTTGCCCATTTTCGCTTGCAATGATTCGTTTTCACGTTGAAGTTCTTTAAAGTCGGCAAGAATCGATTCGACTTTTGCGACAACTGTTTTCGGCGTAGCTTTAGCCGTTGCTGCTACTTGATCGATGACTGCTTGATCTTCTTTAAATGAACGGAATGCTTGTCCACCCGTGAAGGCCTCAATACGGCGTGTGCCCGCTCCAATACCGCTTTCAGAAACGATTTTGAATACGTTGATGTCAGATGTGTTGAGAACGTGACATCCGCCACACAGCTCGACAGAGTAATCACCGACTTTGACCACGCGAACGATATCGCCGTATTTTTCACCGAACAATGCCATCGCACCCATTTCTTTTGCTTCTGCAATTGGTGAAATGAGGGTATTGACGGGAATACCCGCCCAAACCTGTTCATTGACCTGGAATTCAATGCGCTCAAGTTCTTCTTTCGTGACTTGTCCAAAATGAGAGAAGTCAAAGCGAAGACGATCTGGACCAACATATGAACCTGCTTGATTGACATGTTCACCAAGAACATCTTTCAATGCGCGGTGCAATAAGTGTGTAGCCGTGTGATTCTTGACCGTCAGATTGCGTGAGAACTCGTCCACTTTTGTATGAACTGAAACCCCTTCATTCAATTCACCTGAACTGATGAAGACTGTGTGCAAGTTCTGTCCATTAGGCGCTTTTTTTACGTCGCGAACTTCCGCTGTGAATGATTCATTTGAGATCGTACCTTTATCAGCTACTTGACCGCCACTTTCTGCATAAAACGGAGTCCGATCCAAAATGATTTGTACCGTTTCTCCTTCAGATGCATGTGTGATGCGTTGACCATCTTGAACCAGAACACTAACGATCGCATTGGTTTCTAGTTGACCATAGCCAATGAATTCACTTGCTTCGTGCACTTCACCGAGAATACCCGACTGAATATGCATGGAGTCCGATGTCGCACGCGCAGCACGTGCACGGTTTCGTTGTGCAGCCATTTCTTCGTCAAATCCGATACGGTCAACTGCTACATCTTCCTCAAGGGCAAATTCCTCCGTTAATTCAAACGGGAAACCATATGTGTCATAGAGCTTGAACGCATCACTGCCTGAGACGATTGGCAAGCCTGAAGCTTTTGCCTTTTCAATGATCGTCGATAGGATCGCCATACCGTCATTCAATGTTTCATGGAAACGGTCTTCTTCGTTTTTCACGACTTTCATAATGAACGCTTGTTTATCGTGGACTTCAGGATAGAAGTCTTTCATGATATCCCCAACAATAGGCACCAGCATGTACATAAATGGCTTATCAATACCTAATTGTTTCGCAAAACGAACGGCTCTTCTTAATAGACGACGCAGGACATAGCCACGGCCTTCATTGGAAGGAAGTGCTCCGTCCCCAATAGCGAATGCTACAGTGCGGATATGATCTGAAATCACCTTAAACGCCGTGTCTGCTTGCGTAGTATGGCCGTATTTTCTGCCTGAAACATTTTCTACAGCTTCAATGATCGGTAAGAACAAGTCCGTATCGAAGTTTGTAGGTACGTCCTGGATCACGGATGCCATGCGCTCAAGACCCATTCCTGTATCGATGTTTTTCTTTGGAAGCGGTGTGTAAGTGTTATCGGGATTATGATTGAACTCAGAGAATACTAAGTTCCAAATTTCCAAATAACGTTCGTTTTCTCCACCTGGATACAATTCAGGATCCGAGAAGTCGTCACCGTAACTTGGTCCGCGATCGTAGAAGATTTCGGAGTTTGGACCACTTGGACCTTCACCGATATCCCAGAAGTTTCCTTCAAGTCGAATGATACGCTCTTCTGGAATACCAATCTGATCTTTCCAAATGGTGTACGCTTCTTCATCTTCTGGATGAATCGTAATGGACAGGCGTTCTGGATCAAAGCCGATCCATTGTTCATTTGTCAGAAAGTCCCACGCACGAATAATTGCTTCTTCTTTGAAATAATCACCAATAGAAAAGTTGCCAAGCATTTCAAAGAACGTATGATGACGCGCTGTATAGCCGACATTTTCAATATCGTTTGTGCGGATCGATTTTTGTGCATTCGCAATCCGCGGATTTTCAGGAATCACTCGCCCATCAAAATATTTCTTCAATGTAGCGACTCCACTGTTGATCCATAATAGTGATGCATCATCAACTGGCACTAATGCAGCTGATGGTTCTACAGTATGCCCATGCTCTTTAAAATAGTCTAAAAACATTTGGCGAATTTCAGATGCTGTAAGTTTTCTCATCGTTTTGCTCCTCCTAAAATTAAAAAAACTCCACCCCTTGTATAAAGGGGCGAAGGTTTCATTGATCGCGGTACCACCCTAATTACCGCATGACGCGGTATCTCGAGTTGCCTTAACGCGGCAAGACGGCAGGGATTAGCCTGCAACTTCGGAATAGCGTTCGCTGTAGATCTGAGAGAGCTTTTTCAGCCAAGAAGCTCTTTTCTATGACACAGAATAAACAGGTACTTGTTCCTTCAACGTTTTTGCTTATTTCTAAACGAATTATAGGAAAGTTCTCTTGCTTTGTCAATCAGTCACTTCAAGAAAGTCAAATGGCGACGCATTGTTCATGCCAATGAGCGGGTCGATGCCAGAAAAATTGTCCATTGTTAACTTTGCTTGCGATGAATCTTGCGGTTCAACTGTCACTTTCGCAGGTCCAGCGTCGAGTGCAATGGTTTCCTCGCGAGGTGCTGTCTGATTTTCTTGAGTTTCCCCCGTTATACGTTCTTTTAGCGTCGTCTGCCGTTCCGTTTCTTCAGTACGTGCAATACCCGCTTTAAATTCTTCCGCTTCACCGCACAGTATTAAGAAGTTCTTTGCGCGCGTAATCCCTGTGTATAGTAAATTACGTCGCAACATTTTCCGCTGACTTCTCACGATCGGCATGACAACAATCGGAAATTCACTTCCTTGGGATTTATGGATAGAACAACAATACGCAAGTGTCAGCTGATTCAAATCACTTCGCTCGTACTGCACTTCATTGCCGTCATAGGAGACCACCATGATCGCTTTCTTGTCAGTAGTTTCTTTCGCTAACATGATCGCAACGACTTCGCCCATATCTCCGTTAAAGACATTACTTTCCGGTTGGTTGACAAGTTGCAGCACTTTATCTCCGACGCGATACGTCGTTTCACCGAAAACCATTTCTTTTCTTCCTTCTGCAGGCGGATTCGTGACTTCTTGGATCATTTTATTCAAGCCATCTATGCCTGCTGGACCTTTATACATCGGTGCCAAAACTTGAATGTCTTTAATAGAATGTCCTTTTGATGTTGCATTTTGGACGATTTGTTTGACCGCAGGCAAAATTTGATCACTGGATGCTTTGATAAATGAACGATCCGATGTCTTCTTTGTGACATCCATTGTCCATTCCTTTTGCTTGATCATATGCGCCATTTCGATAATGGTCGAGCCTTCACTTTGTCGAAAAATATCCGTCAGTTCAACAACTGGAATTTTCCCTGATTGCATGAAGTCACGCAACACTTGTCCAGGTCCAACGGAAGGTAGTTGATCTTGGTCTCCAACGAATAATAACTGTGCATCGTTGCGAACAGCTTTTAACAGCTGATGCATGAGCCAAGTATCTACCATGGATGTTTCATCAATGATGATGAGATTGCCATCCACTTCGCGTTCTGTCTCCTCTTCGTCGTCTTGACCCGTAAATCCGAGTAGACGATGGATCGTCATGGCAGGTAATCCCGTCGATTCGGACATGCGTTTCGCAGCGCGTCCAGTAGGTGCTGCCAAAATGATTGGAAACGGTTCTTTTTTTCGTGCATACTCGTCGAGGTCGAGTGAGATGCCATGCAGTTCTGCATATGCCTCAACCAATCCTCTAATTACCGTCGTCTTCCCTGTCCCTGGTCCCCCCGTTAATACGAGCAGTGAAGAATGAAGGGCGCGCTCGATGGCTTCGACTTGCGTTTCGGCATATTGCACTTCCAAGCGTTCTTCAATTTCACCTATAGCTTTTCTAATTTCTGAAGCAGGAAATTGTTCAGCGACTTCATTTTCAAGAATTTTATTTACTTTAGCAGCAATACCGATTTCTGAAAAATAAAGAGAAGGTAAGTAGAGACGTTGCATTTCAGCAGACAATGCGCCTTCTTCGACGAGTTCAATCACTGCTTGGGTAATCGATTCGTAGGAGATTATATGCGCCTGACTCGATTCAAGCAACTGCTTCGCTTGTGGTAAGATCACCTCAGACTCTACGTAGACATGTCCTGCTGACTGTACTTCACTATGTACGCTGTAATAAACTGCTGCCTTAATACGCGCAGGATGATCTCCGACGAGCCCCAGTTGCTTCGCTAGATCGTCTGCACGTTGAAAACCGATTCCTTCGATTTCCTGAATTAAACGGTATGGATTTTCTGTCAGAATCGTGATGGCATCATCTTGATACGCTTGATAGATTCGCATGGCCACTTGTGGACCGAAGCCCCATTCATTCAGTTGCACCATCGTCCGTTCAAGACCTAGATTCTCCTGCAACACGGAAACAAGCGTATCTTTCCGTTCGTCACTTAAACGTGGGATTTGGTCAAGGACGCTGCGGTCTTCAAGAACTTTCTGAATGACGTTATTGCCAAGTGTCTTGACAATATCACTAGCTGTTTTCTTCCCAATTCCGGGAAATAAATCACCCGAAAGGTAATGGATCAGACCCGCCTCTGTTGCAGGCAATTCTTTCGAGAACGTCTGCACATCGAACTGCTGTCCATGTACCGGATGCGTAACAAGTCGCCCCGTAAACTTATACTCTTCTTCCGCAACTAAAGGAGGGAATGACCCTTTGATCACTATTTCACTGTCGCGGTAGTCGGTATTGGTGGATGTGACTTTCAACTTGACGATGGAAAATAGATTCGTCGTATTATGAAAAATTGTCACGACCGGCCTACCGATTACATATTGTCCATTTTCACTCATCGCTAGGTCTCCCTCCTTTTCACCTACTGTATTACTCGCTCTGTTCTCCAAGCTTGATCATATCGAATAAGTAACGCGCCTGGGTATGGTCAGGTTCCGCAGTGAAGGCTTGTTCTAAGTGTGATAGCGCACTTGTTTTGTCTTCCGTTGAAACTGCATATAAAACGCCCAAATTATAATGGCTATCTGCATGATCAGGAGCCACTGCCAAAATGGATTCGAATACGGGCTTAGCTTCTTTAAATAGTTCGAGCTTAGCTAGTAAAATCCCATACGACAATGCCACTTCCTGATCGTCAGGATTTAATTCAACGGCACGCTGCAAATAAGGCAATGCTAAGCGGTCATTACCTGTTTGTTCTATACTTTTACCGAGCATGAAATAGGCATCGGCAGAATCCAATCCTGTATTGATGGCTTTTTCATATAATTTTGCCGCTTCTTCAAAGCGCTCTTGATTGTAATACAGATTCGCCAATCCATAAAAAGCGGTTCCTGCTTTTTCATCAAGCGTTAACGCTTTTTGGAAAAATGGTTCCGCCTGCTCGGCGTCACCAAGCGATGCAAAAATATTTCCAATATTGATATAGCCTGTAGGTTCTTCCGGATTTTCTTCTACAGCTTTCATGAAAAGCTCAATCGCTTTTTCATAATTGCCTTCTTGCATTTCTGTAATCGCATCTTGATGTATTGACATGCTGTTGCCTCCTTATCCGACGTACGTCAGTTTCTTGCCATCTTTATATACTTCATTGATTGTCCCGCCACCTAGGCACTCATCACCGTCATACAACACGACAGCTTGTCCTGGCGTGACTGCGCGAACTGGTTCATCGAACGTGACGATCGCTTCATCACCAACTAATTGCACAGTTACTTTCGTATCCGGCTGACGATATCGGAATTTAGCTGTACACGTGAACGTCTGCGGTAATTCTTTTGGTGTACAAATATTCATATCGGTTGCCTGTAAACTAGTTGAGAATAATGTGTCATGATAGAAGCCTTGTTCAACTAGCAACACATTGCGTTCCAAGTCTTTACCAACCGCAAACCAAGGTTCTCCAGCTCCGCCAATGCCTAGACCGTGACGCTGTCCAATTGTGTGATACATGAGTCCGTCATGCGTGCCCATCTTCACTCCGGCCATTGTCTGCATCTCGCCTGGACGTGCAGGTAAGTACTCCCCAAGGAATTCCTTAAAATTGCGTTCACCAATAAAGCAAATGCCAGTTGAATCTTTTTTCTTTGCAGTTGCGAGACCTGCTTGTTCCGCGATTTCACGGACTTCACTTTTCTCCATATGACCTAGAGGAAATAGTACTTGCTGAAGTTGTTCTTGTGTCAATTGATTTAAGAAGTAGGTTTGGTCTTTGTTATTGTCTACACCACGGAGCATCGCTACACCGTTTTCGCGTTTTACGACTTGTGCATAATGTCCAGTTGCCAAATAATCGGCACCTAGACTCTTTGCGTGTTCGAGGAATGCTTTGAATTTGATTTCTTTATTACACATTACATCTGGATTTGGTGTGCGGCCTTTTTTATATTCATCAAGAAAATACGTGAATACTTTATCCCAATATTGTTTTTCAAAATTCACAGAGTAATACGGAATGCCGATCTGATCACAGACACTGCGTACGTCTTCGAAATCTTCTGTCGCGGTACAATGTCCCGATTCGTCCGTGTCATCCCAGTTTTTCATGAAGATTCCAATCACTTCATAACCTTGTTGTTTTAAGAGTAATGCCGCAACCGAAGAGTCTACTCCGCCAGACATTCCAATGACTACACGTGTATCGGCAGGTGCTTTTTTCGTTGTCATATTGTTCATCCTTTACTTAATTCATTTCACTAGTCGTTTGACTACACTTGCGATTCGATTTGCTGCTTCTTCTATAATGGACTCATCCAAGTCATAGCCGAAACTAATGCGGATCGAGTTTCGCGCTTTATCTGATTCTGTCCCAAACATAGCCGTTACGACATGTGACGGTTCAAATGATCCTGCAGTACAAGCAGAACCACTTGATACAGCTATGCCTTCCAGATCCAAACTCATCAAAAATGTCTCCACGTCGGTGCCCGGAAACGATACATGATAAATATGCGGTAGAGATGCTACTTCGTGGGGAATGGTCGGTCGGAAATCGATTTGCTGTTTCTCAAAGACTTCCGCCATTTTTTGTTTATACGTAGAATAGTTTTTTTGTTTAACTAGTTTTGATTGCTCGGCAATGGAGACCGCCTCTGCAAATGCAACTGCAGCGGGTACGTTTTCTGTACCTGCGCGGCGTTTCTTCTCTTGTGAACCTCCGAGTACTTGGCTCGACAGCACCTTGCCATTTCGTTGATAAAGAAAACCGATGCCTTTGGGTCCATTCAGTTTATGTGCCGAAACGGACAATAAATCGACTTGCAACTCTTCGACGTCAAGGTGGCACGTACCGTAAGCTTGCACCGCATCTGTATGGAAGACGGCCGGATGTGTCGAGAGTAGCTGACCGATCTCCGCAATTGGCTGGATCGTTCCCACTTCATTGTTTCCATACATAATAGAGACTAAAATGGTTTCTTCTGTTAGCGCGTGCTGAACTTGCTCTGCTGTAATGACCCCATTGCGGTCAGGTGAAAGATATGTCACGTTATAGCCTTGTGACTCCAGTTGTTTACACGGGTTTAACACCGCATGATGTTCGATTTCCGTTGTGATAATATGTTTGCCTTCTGTTTTCACTGATTGTACGTACCCAAAAATTGCTAAGTTATCCGCTTCTGTTCCTCCAGAAGTCAGAATAATCTCATTTGGTGACGCATTGATCGAGGATGCTAACGTTTTGCGAGCATCTTCTAGCACTTTCTTCGCGTGACGACCCAATTGATGCGTACTGGAAGGATTACCATACGTATCTTGCAATGCAGTCGTAAATCGCTCCAATACGACTGGATGCATCGGTGTCGTTGCAGCATAATCTAAATATATAGCTGGTTTCATAGCTAAACTCCTTTAAATATAGAACATGTATTCATCGATAGTGGACGTATCTTCAAATTCAATTAAATCCTTGATCGTCGTATGATCTAACACCCCTCGGATGGCATCCCCGATTCGTTTCCATAGTTCTCGTTGCGGAATATCATCTTCATCAAGTCCTTCGACTAATTGGATCGGTCCTTCAAGCAAACGGATAATGTCACCCGCCATAATTTCCGAAGGATCTTTTGCGAGTTTATAGCCACCGTATGCCCCGCGGACACTCTTCACCATTCCACTGTTGCGCAAAGGCGGGATGAGTTGTTCCAAATATGCTTCGGAGAGATTTTGCTCTTCTGCGATTTTACGCAAAGGCACAGGACCTTCTCCATATTTTCGTCCTAATTCTACTATTACTGTAAGTCCGTATCGGCCTTTAGTGGATATTTTCATTGGGCATCGTCCTTTACTAAAATTGCTGAAATCAGTATAGCATAATTGTATCATTGGTTCTTGCAAATGACTTCACTAATGTTTTACAGTATAATGAAAGAACAAACGTACGCTAGGAGGATATACATGCATAATGAACCTTTGGCTTTTCGTATGCGGCCCGAGACGATTGATGAAGTGATCGGACAAGACCACGTCATCGGCAACCATACTCCCTTATATCGAATGATCAAGAACGGGCATGTTCCGTCTCTTTTATTATATGGCGAACCAGGCATTGGAAAAACGTCTCTAGCCTACGCGATCGCGGGTACGTCGAAACTACCTTTCATTGCGTTGAATGCGACAGTTGCAGGCAAAAAAGATGTTGAAGATGTAGTGAAAGAAGCGCGGATGACAGGTAAAGTATTGCTATTCTTAGATGAAATCCATCGTTTTAATAAATTGCAACAAGATACGCTACTTCCTCACGTAGAAAGCGGTTCGATTGTCTTAATCGGCGCGACAACGGAAAATCCATTCCATGACGTCAATCCCGCTATTCGTTCACGTTGTAATGAAATCGTTCAATTGAAGCGATTACAACCTAAAGACTTACTCAAACTACTAGAGCGTACGTTAACAGACGAGAAAAAAGGACTTGGTAAAGAAACGATCGACATCACGACAGAACAACTAGAGAAAATCTCAGAAGGCGTGAATGGCGATGCGCGAAAAGCATTAACTTTCCTTGAATCATTACTGGCTGCAAGTGATGAAGAGGATGGCAAAATTATTATTGAAGATACATTGCTTGATCAATTATTAACGAGGATTAGTTTACTAGGTGACAAAAAGGGCTCACATCATTTTAATTTATTATCTGCTTTGCAAAAAAGTGTACGCGGCAGCGATGTTGATGCGGCGCTTTATTATTTGGCCCAATTACTTGAAATTGGAGATCTAACTGCCGTTACAAGACGCATGCTCGTCATGAGTTATGAAGATATCGGATTGGCAGCGCCGAATGTAGGGAGCCGAGTTCTCGCGGCTACAGACGCCGCACAGCGTCTCGGCATGCCAGAAGCCCGTATTCCACTTGCCACGGCTATTATAGAAATGTGTTTAGCATCTAAATCAAACTCCGCTTATAAAGCGATCGATGCCGCTACAAAAACCTTACATGAAAAACCAACAGGTGAAATTCCCATGCATTTACGAGACACACACTACAGCGGATCAGCTGCACTCGGTCATGGAAGCTACGTGTATCCCCATGCAACGCCAGTAGGGACATTTGGCGGTTGGACAGACCAACAATACATGCCTGACAGTTTAGTAAACTCCAAGTTCTACACCCCTGTAGAAGCAGGTGAAGAAACTAGAATGGCCGCTATTCACAAACGGCTTCAGTCATTCAAAGGTAAAAAGAATCCACGTTAACTATTTAACTAGATATAGAAAAAATCCACGCCAACCTTTAGTAGGTCGGTGTGGATTTTTTCATTTACTTGAACATTTCCGCATCTTTCGATGTGGAAATCGCATCGATATCATTGAAATAACTATACTTTGCATCGAGTTTCTGCTTATATCGAATATAATCCCGGCCAAAATAACTGGTGACATTCGCTGACATCTTCATGCCCGTCACAAACATCGTTTTTTCATTTACCGTTAGCTCGACATCCAGTTTCTCCACTACAGGAAACCCGCCATGCGTATGGACAAACTTTGCTGGTTGTGGACTATTCACTGATACCACTTCCATCAACTGACGATAATCAGCCGGGGATAGTGAAAACTGCAATGCATAGCCATAATCAATCTTTTCTATTTCCGCATCATGCAAGAAAGGTTTTAACAGCGAAAAGTCCATTACAGGCGAAACAAACGGCACCCACACACCAAGCAATTCCGTGCGTTGCTTTTCTGTTAGCTCTTGCCATTCACTTTTTTCTGCTTCAACTGTCTCTTGCATAGCTAATTCATCACCCTGGCGAAATAGTTGAACATTTTTCGCGCCTTGTTTTGGAATTTTCCAGACGACTTCCTCTGAAATTTTCAATGGGTTCTGTTCAATATCCGCCTGAACTTGTACATTTTTACTTGTTCGTTTTGCAGGATCGGATGTGACGCTACTTTCGTCGTACGCGATATTGGCATGGACAGATTCCAATTCATTCATCGCTTGTTCCGCTTTCTTCAATAAATCTTCCGCGCTCGACGGAGCGGAAGACGTTTTTCCGCATCCTGTCACTGTAAATAGCATCACTGCCAGGAATAGAACGATCAAACTTTTGTTCATCAGGAAACTCCCCTTCAATCAAAACTATTAACAGTGTACTTCACAGCAACGCAGTTGTCACGGAACATTCTATCTTATTTGTGAAGGAAATTAGTCTACCGGCACAACCCAGTTAAATGGATCTTCTACTTTTCCTGTCTGGATGCCTGTAATCGTCTCATAAAGTTTTAATGAAAGCTCACCGATTTCATTCTGATTGATCTCGCATTTTTCGCCATCAAAGAACAGTTCGCCTATCGGAGAAATAACAGCGGCCGTTCCTGTCCCGAATGCCTCTTCCAACGTGCCTGCCCGATTGGCTTCCATAATTTCCTCGATAGACACTTTACGTTCTGTTACTGGAATATCCCAAGCTATTAATAACTCAATAACGGACTTGCGCGTGATGCCTTCTAAAATGCTACCATTGAGGCTTGGCGTGATAATCTCTCCATTGATTTTGAAGAATACATTCATCGCGCCTACTTCTTCGATATAGCGATGTTCTTTTGCATCAAGCCATAGAACTTGCGAATACCCTTCTGCCTCCGCAACTTCTTGAGCTTTCATCGCCCCAGCATAGTTACCGGCTGTTTTCGCAGAGCCTGTACCGCCCACTGCCGCACGGACATACTGTGATTCAACAGCAATTTTGACAGGGTTCACTCCTTCTTTATAATACGGACCTACCGGCGATAAAATGATCATAAGGCGGTACGTTTTAGAAGGGGCTACACCTAAATAAGGTTGTGTAGCGAAAATGAACGGACGCACGTAAAGTGATGTCCCTGCTCTATCCGGAATCCAATCTTTTTCAAGAGAGATCAATTCCTTTAGTGCACTTAATACGAATTTCTCATCGAACATCGGCATGCATAATCTATCACTAGAACGGTTCAGCCGTTTCATGTTTTCCTCCGGCCGGAATAAAACGACTTCTTTGTCTTCATTTACATAAGCTTTCAAACCTTCGAAAACAGTTTGTCCATAATGCAACACGATAGCGGCTGGATCCAAAAGAAACGGCTTATACGGCTCAATACGTGGATCATGCCATCCCGTTCCATCTGTATAGTCCATCACGAACATGTGATCAGTGAAAATTGTTCCGAAAGCAAGTGGATCATCCGCTGCCGGCTTGTCTTTTGGTGCGGAAGTTTCAAAATGTAAAATATGTTTTTCATTTGCCATACATAAACCCTCCTACATATTATCTGATTTGTCCGGTTCCTCGAATAACAAATTTTGAAGAAGTCAATGCCTCTAATCCCATTGGTCCTCTTGCGTGAAGCTTTTGTGTACTGATACCTATTTCTGCACCATAACCGAATTCAAAGCCATCCGTAAAGCGTGTGGAAGCATTAACGTAAACAGCTGCCGCATCGACGCTATTCAAAAATTGCTCGGCATGTGCATCCGTCTGTGTAATAATACTTTCCGAATGCTTCGTGCTGTATGTGGCAATATGATCGAGTGCTTGCTGTACATTTTCCACGCTCTTTACGCGTAATGTCAAGTCCAGGTATTCACTTGACCAATCATTTTCTTCAACGGCAGTGATATCCGAATCAAACGCCTGAAGTTTCTCGTCACCTTGCAGTTGAACGTCATGGTCTTGCAATGCGCGGATTAAACTCTTTCCATATTTCGCCAACCAGTTCGTATCGATCAGCACAGTTTCGATCGCGTTACACACTGACGGACGCTGTGTTTTGGCATTGACTACTATATCGATCGCCATTTTCTCATCTGCAGATTCATCAATAAATACATGACAGTTCCCCGCCCCTGTTTCAATCACCGGTACAGTAGATTCACGGATAACAGTCTGGATCAACTTCGCACCGCCACGTGGAATCAACACATCTAAATAGTCGTTGAGTGTGAACAACTCTTTTGCTGTTTCTCGACTCGTGTCTTCGATTAATTGAACAGAATCAACGGGTAATGAACTTTTTTCGAGTCCGCGTTGAATAACACGCCATAGAGCCAAATTGGAATATTTCGCTGATGAGCTACCGCGTAACACGACCGCATTGCCGGTTTTTAGCGCCAACGACGCAGCATCTATCGTAACATTCGGACGTGCTTCATAAATCATGGCAATGACACCAATCGGCACGCGCTTCTTGACAATATGTAATCCGTTCTCCTTATGGATTTCTTCTAGCGTTTCTCCAATTGGATCTTGTAAATCAATCAGCAGACGAACACCTTCCGCCATAGCTTCAATGCGTTCAGGTGTCAATAAAATACGATCGAGAACCGCTGCGTCAATTCCTTTTTCGCGACCTTCTTCAATATCTTTTTTATTCTCCGCGAGCAATTGATCCTGTTCTTTCATTAATTGATCAGCAATTAACTGTAATGCATCATTTTTCTCTTCTGTCGTTGCTACGTTCAGCACAATACTCGCTTCTTTTGCCGCCTTGCCTTTATCTCTAATTTCACTCATACTATTTTCTCTCCTCTAATTATACTTGTACCCAGCGGTCACGGTGGATGACTTCTAGCATTGGTTTGGATTCTTCCAGTTTATCCTTGTCGGATATCGTTTGCTTTAATTGCTCAGACGAATACGTGACTTCACCTTTACCGATCAAACCATCTAAACCAAACACTTCCACCACTTCTCCAATACCAAAATCACCCTGTACTTTAAAGACACCTGCTGGTAATAAACTGCGTCCGTTATGCATAATGGCTTCTTCAGCCCCTTTATCCACGTACAGACGTCCAGTTGATTCGGAATGAAGGGCAATCCATTGGCGGTTCGTATTGATCGTATGGGCAACAGGACTGGAAATATATGTGCCGTCTCCATGACCTTTTAAAATATCTAGCAATTTTGATGGGCCGCGTCCTGTTCCAATGAAGACCGGAACTGCCAACGTGTGAGCGGTTTTTGCAGCTAGTATCTTCGAACGCATGCCCCCTGTACCGACTTTTGAGCCAACATCATCAGCACCACCCAATAATTCATCCGTGATTTCATCCAACTTAGTCAATCGTACAGCGTCTGGATCTGTTCGTGGATTACTTGTGTAGATCCCGTCGACATCGGTTAAGATAATCAACTGATCCGCATGTAGAAAACCACTGACCAATGCGGATAACATATCATTATCACCGAACGTTAACTCGTCAATGGATACTGTATCATTTTCGTTAATGATCGGCATAATACCACGATCAAGTAATTCAGACATCGCTGCAAATGCGTTGCGGTATCGATCGCGATCGGCAAAGTCATGACGCGTCAATAAGATCTGTGCTGGAATGACTTGATGTGCGCTAAACCTCTCGATATAGGACTGTATCAATAAACTCTGCCCGACTGCCGCTGCGGCTTGTTTACCTTTTATGGTCTGGGGACGGGTAGGATATCCGAGACGGGCAAAGCCTGCCGCCACCGCTCCTGAAGAGACGACAATGACTTCATGCCCGACGTTTTTTAGCATCGCCAAGGCATCCACATGATCATTGAATTTTACCTGATCGATTTCTCCATTATCATTCGTTAACGAGCTGCTACCGATTTTCACAACTATTCGTTGTCTTTTCATATGAATTCGCCTTCCATTTCTCCATATCATCTATCTTTATAAAATAAAAAAGCCCAATCGTCCCGATATAATCAGGACGAAAGGACGTAACTTCCGCGGTGCCACCATCATTGGACTCGTCTTCACGAATCCCACTTTCCTTTTAACGCCAAGGTCCGCGCCTGTTTTTTTACAGGACTCAAAAGGCAGGTTCGACAAGGCATTGCGACGGAAACTTTCAGCCGATGGATTCCGCTCTCTAACACATGCTATTTATCTACTGGTCCTTCTTCAACATTCACTATCATTTTCCCAATCATACAATATTCAGAGTAATTGTCAAGCGCGCTACGTTAGTTTCGTTGCAACATACGGTTAAGCGCATCAATCGCTTCAGCGGAAGTCACTGCATCCACTTTGATGATATTTTGCTCTGCGCCTTCCATAATACTTTCAAGACTCCATAGTAGATGTGGTAAATCGATACGATTCATTGTCAAACAAGGACACATTAAAGGGTTTAAGGAAATGATATCTTGCTCGGGATGATTTTCCATCAGACGGTTGACCAAATTCATTTCCGTGCCGATCGCCCATTTCGTACCAGGAGCGGCGGCTTCAATTTGATCAATAATATACTTCGTAGAACCAGCGTCATCAGACTTCATCACGACTTCATGTGAACATTCCGGGTGGACGATAATACGCCGATCAGGATCATTTTCACTTAACTGACGAATGTTTTCTACCGTGAAGTTCTCATGAACCGAGCAATGCCCTTTCCATAATATCACTTGACACTCTTCGTTTTGTCCATCGTATTCGAGTGTATCCGTGATCGGATTCCATACAGCCATGTGATCAAGAGGCACACCGAGTCCATACGCTGTATTGCGTCCTAAATGCTGATCGGGTAAGAATAGAATTCGTTTTTTCTGTGTAAATGCCCATTGAACGATTTCTTTCGCATTTGACGAAGTCACAGTCGCGCCACCATTACGGCCGACGAATGCTTTAATTGCCGCCGTTGAATTGACGTACGTCAATGGCAGAATTGTATCTCCAAAACGCGCTTGCAAGTCCTTCCATGCGCGTTCCGTTTGGAAAATGTCCGCCATATCAGCCATCGAACAACCGGCACGCATATCAGGCAAATAGACTTTTTGATTTTCTGTTGTTAGAATGTCCGCTGTTTCCGCCATGAAGTGCACGCCGCAAAACACAATATGTTCCGCTTTTTCGTTTGCTGCGCAAATTTGTGCTAATTGCAAAGAATCTCCTGTAGCATCCGCGAATTGAATGACTTCATTTTTCTGGTAGTGATGGCCAGGAATAAATAACTTGTTTCCCATTGTTTGTTTAATGGTTCGAATTTTTTCTTCCATTTCATTCACCGTATACTGTTTATACTGTTCAGGCAACATAGCGTTTGCCTGTCCTTTTAGAAGTTCCATCATCGACATATTCTCTTATCCTCCTGTGTAGTAAGTTGTATAGTAGCACTAATGTCAGCTGCAATTACGGAATGTGTCAGTGCGCCAACCGATATGTAATCAATTCCCGTCTCACCATACGAAGCGATGGTGTCTTCTGTAATCATGCCGGAAGCTTCAGTTATGATATCCGGGGGGACTAATGGCAACCAGTCGGTAATTTGTTGTGGCGTCCGGTTATCGAACATTATAATATCCACGTTTGCCTCAATAGCTTCTTGTAGTTGCGCTAGTGATTCGATTTCTACTTCTATTTTCACCGTATGCCCTAATTGTGTTCTCAGTAGTTGCACGGCATTCGTGATAGAACCTGCATAAGCCAAGTGATTATCTTTTAGCATCACCGCATCATATAAACCGTTGCGGTGATTAAATCCACCACCTGTACGAACTGCATATTTATCTAGCATGCGGAGTCCGGGTGCTGTCTTGCGTGTATCACAAACTCTTGTATTTGTTCCCGACAATAATGCGGTTAGGTCAGCAGTCTTCGTTGCAATCGCAGTCATTCGCTGGATACAATTCAACACTACTCGTTCCGCGGTCAATAGACTCCTAACAGACCCTTTTACCGTCGCAAGTATTTGCTTACCCGTTATTCTTTCACCATCTTCTACGAGACATGTGACTTCTATAGAAGGATCCATCACTTGAAAGCCTGTCGTGATGACATCTACCCCGCAAAATACTCCCGGAGTTTTCGTGACGATTTGCATTTCACCTACCGCGTCTGCAGGAAATAATGAATTAGCAGACAAATCACCATCTCCCACGTCTTCTATGAAAAACTGTTCAAGCATTGAGACCAATTTGATTCTATTCATCTGTATTCCTACGACCCTTCTCTTTTCATAGTGTCTTTACATCTATCTTTACATATATACAGTTGTATGACAAGATGAATATATTAATTTTTGCAGGAGGTCATTCATTTGCATTACTTTGATTACGCAGCCACGACGCCTCTTCGTGAAGAAGCTGCCTCGGTCTATGTGTCAGTCTCTCAACAACAGTTTGGCAACACGACGAGCCTCCACGATGCGGGAGGAGCTGCGCAAAACATCTTGACCCACAGCAGACAACACCTATCTGCACTTCTTGGTGTATGTCCTGAAGGAATATACTTCACTTCAGGCGGTACGGAAAGTAACACGCTTGCACTACTATCATTAGCTGAGTCCGCAAAGAAAAGAGGACAACATATTATTCTTTCTGCCGCGGAACACCCTTCTCTGCATTCAGCTGCTGCATACCTTGAAGAGCAAGGCTTCCATATCACCATGATCCCTTTTACATCGAAAGGCATTATCGATTTACACGCACTGGAAAATGCTATTACTGAACAAACGACGGTCGTATCTGTGCAACACTGCAATCCAGAAATCGGTACCATTCAACCGATCCAATCTATATCTGAATTAGTAAAAACTAAAGGGATTTATTTGCACAGTGACTGTGTACAATCATTCGGTAAATTATCTGTGCGTGATATCTCTCCCTATGTAGACAGCTTATCTGTATCCAGCCATAAAGTGCACGGTCCAAAAGGGGTTGGCGCGGTCTATATTAATCCACACATCCGTGCAGTTCCGTTATTTCCAGGGGCCACACAAGAGAAGGGATTCAGGGGTGGAACGGTGAATGTACCAGGAATTGCTGCATTCGTTGCGGCAGCTGAACTAGCAAAACTCAATGAGGTAAAGTATGCTGCATTACGCTCTCTCTTTATGGATATACTCTCTACCCGGCAAGATGTATTCACTTTCTATGGCAGTCTAGAGACATCTGAACAACTTCCGCACATTATAGGTCTATGCACCAAACATTCAGAAGGACAACTCATTATGTTAGAATTAAATAGAAGAGGTTTTGCGGTGTCGACAGGCAGTGCTTGCCAAGTTGGTCAGCAACAGTCATCTATGACGATGAGCGCAATGAATATACCCGCCCACTTGGCGAAAGGATTCATTCGGATTTCATTTGGCGAGACATCAACGCGAGCAAATGTCACTCAATTGGCAAACGCGTTACTTGAAGTCGCGGTATTCCCACATACAGCACAAACCCCGATAGATATTTTATAGATAGAAGGTGAAAAATTTGCGACCAAAAGCAAAAGTGGCAGGAGAACAGCGTCGAAATTTGATTCTCCAAACGTTAAAAGAAGCTAATCATCCCGTTACGGGTGCAGAACTAGGTGACTTAACAAAAGTCAGCAGACAAGTAATCGTCAGTGATATTAATTTATTGAAAGCAAAAGACGAACCCATCATGGCGACGAATCAAGGATATTTATACACACAGTCAACTAAAAAAATAAAAGACATAGAAAAAATCATCGTCTGTAAACATGCTCCTGAACAAACTGAGGAAGAGTTGAATATTTTAGTCGACCACGGCGTAACCGTAAGAGATGTCCGTGTTGAACATCCTGTGTATGGCGATGTGCGCGCATCGATCATGGTATCGAACCGGCAAGAAGTCAAGACGTTCATCGAACAGATCCAGCAAGCACAAGCGCCTTATCTATTGAATTTGGATGATAGCGGGATTCATTTACACGCTATTTCCGCTCCACGAATAGAACAGCTACACGATGCAGAAGAAGCATTAAAAAAAGCGGGATTCCTAATTGAATAGGAATTCCGCTTTTCTATGGAAATAACCAAATACCGAATAGAGGGCCTGCAAGCGCGCCGATAATTGCTGACAACGTCATGGCAACTGAACTCATGGAAGACGTTTGTTCACCGTACTCTAGGGATTTAGAGGTTCCAATTGCATGTGCACCCACTCCAAGACCGATGCCCTGACCAATCGCTGTGTCAATCTTAAACCAGCGATTGATCCAAGGACCCATAAGGATTCCAGCAAGACCAGCGATAATAACGAATACCGTCGCCAGTGAAGGAATACCGCCGAGCTCTTCTGCTATTTGCATGGCAATTGGGGATGTAATGGATTTCGGTAAAATACTCGCTAGAAGTTCAGTCGAAAATCCGACCCATCTTGCCGCTAGGACACCTGTTAACATTCCGACAATACCACCCACAACGACTCCACCAAAGATAGGCAACACATTTTTTTTGATGACATCCCGTTGTTTATAGAGTGGAATACAAAGAGAGACAATGGCAGGGCCGAGCAACGCGTCAATCCATTTACCACCTACCATATACGTTTCATAAGATGCGTCGAATAACGATAACAATCCAATGACTGCGATAGTCGTTGTCAAGATGGGTACTAAAAACGGCGAACGTAACCTTACATAGACCGCGTTCATCACAAAATAAAGAATAACCGTTAATAAGATCATCGTGAAGGCAAGTACTACTGTATTCATGAAAGAGTCCCCTCCTCTTTCACATTGCGCTTGGCCATAAATTGGCTGACCAGACTGGCGACGACCATCGTAATAAATGTACTACCGATTGTGATTAAGATCAGTAGACTTCCTTTCCCTGCGAACACGTGACCATAATCCATCACGCCAACCGTTGCGGGAATCAGATACAGCGGCAAAGTCGATAGAAATACATATGCACCTTTTTCCACCCAGCGAAGTGGGATGATTTTGATCGATAACAGTCCCCATAACAACAGCAAACCGATAATACTACCTGGCAATGGAATGGAGAGTTTCTCGTGTAAAAATTTTCCTGTTAGAAAGAGTATGTATAAAAACCCTGCTTGCAAAAGCGTGATGACAATTTTCACTCCAACACTTCCTTACCTAATCCATAAGTATAGTAAAAATGAATCTTTCTTCATTATAGATACTATTCAGAAAAAAACCAATACTTTCCTTGCTATTTTCGAATAGTAATCAGAGTATTCCGTCTAACATTGACACGCTTGGTCTACTCGTGTATAGTGTAAGAAGCCGTATTGTGTAAGTTGTCCTTAGTACACTTGCACGTTACGTGTGGAGATGGATTTCTAATTGCCGAGGAGGAATTATTATGCACCAAGGTAAAGTGAAGTGGTTCAGCAGTGACAAAGGGTATGGATTTATCGAAGCAGATGATGGTGAAGATGTATTTGTGCATTTCACAGGAATTGCTACAGATGGATTTAAAACACTGGCTGAAGGTCAAACAGTTTCTTTTGAAGTAATTGAAGGAAATCGTGGTCCACAGGCGGCTAACGTATCGACTCTTGAGGATGAAGTGTAACCTCATCTCGACATAGACAGCTGAATATATAACATAAACAAAGCATCCACGCAGTTGCGGGATGCTTTTTCATTATTTATTTGGAGGCAGTACTGATCTTGTTAATTTCTCTCCCAAGGAATTGTAGCTGGTCTCCTACTGTACAGTCAGAAATACAAAATTGGTGAGCGCCTGTTTTGCCGCGTTCGTTTGTAAGTTGTTTTTTAACATAACAACCTTCACAATATATATCGAGCAATTGATTAATTTCTTTCATGACAACGACTTTATTCATTGGAAAAGAACTCCCACCTTTCTTTTATCTATTTTAAGTCGGCCGACGGGATGTTGCAAGTGTTTCCATGTTTTTTACAATTCATTACCAGATTGGAGCGGAAAATCTTATGTTGGAAGTGTACATAGATGGTGCAAGTGCAGGTAATCCGGGGTTGAGCGGAATTGGTGTGTATATTAAAGGTGAAGGTCAGGACGTGCGGATTAGTGAGCCGATTGAGCCGACGAATAATCATCACGCGGAGTTTCAAGCGCTTGTGAGAGGTCTTGAGGAGGCTTCAAAGCTGACAACAGGCATGGTGTCGATGCGCTCGGATTCGACGGTAGTCGTGCAGTCGATGGAAAAGGAATTTGTGAAGAACGAGCAATATGCACCTTATTTGAAAGAGGCATTGAGACTCGCAGCGATGTTTGACATGTTCTTTATTAAGTGGATTGCCGACAGTACAAACAAGACGGCAGATATGCTTGCGCGACAAGCGATTTTGATGCAGAAGAAGCAAAAAGGATAAGCTAGGCGAGATGTTTTATTATTTGAAAACCTGCGACTAAAAGAGTGTACTTCTACCGCTTTATTTTTATTCGTAAAGGTCGTACTTTATGACGACCTTATATGCAGGAGTTTCAGCCTGATTGAGTGGTAGCCCTGATGCGAGAAATGCACCCGTGATGAGACAACGGTTGGATACCTGTTGATCAGCGCTTCACTCGTAAAAGTAGTTCTTCGTTACGGCTCTCGAAAGTCGCTAGCTGTAGCGAAGTTCAACTAAGTGACTACGAATAAACCATGTTATACAAATGCACTCGATTGTTTATATCTATTAGTTTTTCATTTCTCAATCTTTTATTTTGCACTCACTTACTTTCATAGCAGTCTCCTTCCATTTTAAAGGTTTAATAACGTCTTACTAAATGTACCCCTTGAATACACGCTTAGAAAAAGCGCAAAGTCTCGGCACTAATTAGTTGAGTTTCGAAAGTTAGTGTACGAAATAATCATAAAAAACCTGTGCGAGAAACTTTCATGAATGTTTAAATATTCAAGAAAGTTTGACGCACAGGCAGATATTTTTACTTGCTAGACACTTCTTTCATCGATTGTAAACGTATCAAGTCTAGATAGGATTAAGAATTGTTCCTAGGCTGTATGATGCATAGTTGAACGCGATAACAGATGTTAACTTCTTAGTCCACGGCCTTTTTCAATCAAATACCAGTTGATTACATAAAGCACAATGACAAAGGTAATCGAAATAAGTATAGAGAATAAAATCGGAACATCGATTACACCAAGAATCCCAAATCGGAATCCAGATATCATATAAACAATCGGGTTGAACTGAGATACTACCTGCCAAAAGGGTGGCAACATAGAGATGGCAAAGAACACGCCACCTAAGTAAGTCAATGGCTGAAGAACAAACGTAGGAACAATAGACACATCGTCAAATGATTTTGCAAAAATGCCGTTCAACAGTCCTGCCAAAGAGAACAAAATAGATGTCATCAAAAACGTCAAGATGACAATGCTCCACGAGTGAACTTGCAACGGAACGAAAAACAGCGAGATCATCGTAACCAGTATCCCTACGAGAACACTTCTTCCTATCCCTCCAATTACAAAGCCCCAGATAATAATATGAGTCGGTACGGGAGCGACTAATAGTTCTTCAATGTTCTTTTGAAACTTTTGTGAGAAAAATGATGACGAGACATTTGAGTAGGAACTGGTGATGACTGACATCATAATCAATCCAGGAACTATAAACTCCATGTAGGAGAAACCTTCCATCTCTCCAATTCGTTCACCAATCAAATTTCCAAAAATGATAAAGTACAAAGAAGTTGTAATAACTGGCGGAACCAGTGTTTGGATCCAGATTCTAAGATAGCGGTTCGTTTCTTTGAGCGCTAAACCTTTTAATGCTGTTAGATATAATTTAAACATATGTATCCTCCACTACGCAGTTTCTTCTGTAAGTTTTAAAAATAACTCTTCTAATCGATTGGACTTGTTGCGCATAGATAACACTTTAATCCCTTGTTCTGTCAATTGGTTAAACACTTCGTTGATCCCTTGATTACGTGCTACCTCTACAGAAAGAGATCCATCGTCCATGAGTTCACTAGTATAACCTTTGATCACTGGTGCTTGTCCTGAAGAATCGATATCTAAAATAATGGTTTCATACTGGAGCTTAGCGAGCAATGATTTCATACTAGTATCTTCAATCAGCTGCCCTTTTTGAATAATTCCGATGTTCCGACACAACATTTCTGCTTCTTCCAAGTAATGTGTTGTCAAAATAATCGTCGTGCCATTTTCATTCAACTCTTTCAGAAAAGTCCACATCTCTCGTCTCAATTCAATGTCTACACCGGCAGTCGGCTCATCAAGGATAAGTAGACGCGGTTCGTGCATCAAAGCACGTGAGATCATCAGTCGGCGTTTCATCCCTCCAGAAAGCATCTGTGCCTGAACATTTCGTTTCTCCCATAAATCAGACTGCTTCAAGTATTTTTCGCTACGCTTTAGTGCCTCTTTCCTCGATACGCCGTAATAACCCGCCTGATTCAACACAATTTGCCGGACTGTTTCAAAAGGACTAAAATTGAACTCTTGGGGAACTAGAC
The DNA here is from genome assembly GCF_002743375.1 of Sporosarcina sp. P34. Lineage (GTDB taxonomy): Bacteria > Bacillota > Bacilli > Bacillales_A > Planococcaceae > Sporosarcina. The sequence goes on along the minus strand of NZ_PDZC01000001.1, from coordinate 434,778 downwards.
CGATCTGTAGCTTGGCTTGCATTAACTGCGTGTCCATATCATAGCCGAAGACATTCACTTTTCCTGATGTCTTATTGACGAGTGACGTCACAATCCCGATAGTCGTAGATTTGCCGGCACCATTAGGACCCAAAAGAGCATAAAAGTCCCCTTCTTCCACTTTCAAATCAATGCCACGCAAAGCCTCGACACCACCAGCATAGACTTTTTTTAAGTCTTTAATTTCTAATGCGTATGTCATCCTATTTATCTCCTCACGATCTTTTTAATCAGCTGCATGTAATTATCCATTTGCCAGTATACCACTCCTATATTAAAGGTACCAGGTTCCAACACCAGTCTGAATAGTCTTGGAACTTGGCATTTCCCAATAGTTTCGTGTGGGCGTAAATAGTAGTATAGAATTCGATTAAGTGGTGAATCACTCTTACAAAAACACAAAAAACTCCTAATGTGGGTAGGGATGACGGCTAAATCCGTTCCCTACACTATCAAAAGGAGCCTTTCTCATAAAAGATAAACCATAATTTAGTCTTTCGTCAATATCTATTGAACCTAACGAATAATGTTTCGGCCTACCCGCTCTTCCATTATGATGCCCGAAAACTTCAGATCTTGACGTTTTAACCTAGATGAAAGTATGAAATTTGTGCCACAATCACGCCCGTTAGTCACGTATTTTAAACTCTTCTCGAATCAGTTTTAAATCTTATACGATAACTGCAGCTTTTGATGAATAAAGTGATAAGAGTTACAATTCACTTCCGAAATTTACTCGGGTCTTCAATCCTTGTAGAGACAACCTCTCCACAATTCAGACAGAAGGTAAATATTTTATTCGATCCAACTGATAACTTTTTGTCCAGTGGCTTAACTGCCATAAAATCCGTACCTTCACCAAACTCAGTACCGTTACACTTTGGACATTCGTTTTTATTCATTCGTAATATCTCCCTCATTTTTAACTATACGACCGAACTCACTGATCCAATCTAGAGAACGATTCTTCTTCAAGAATTTGGCTTATAACTAAATAAGGCGCAAAACTCTTATACGAGAATTGCACCCTTCTTGTTGAATCAACCAATCTTCTTATTCACGATATCGTTGTCCTGGACATGTCTATATTAAAGAAGAAAAGTATCAACACATGTCTTTTTGAAACTACTCTCCAATCGACTGATACTCTGCTGCAAGACCTTTTTGAACGCCTGGTCGTTTTGCAATGCGATGAGACCATTCCAAGAGATGGGTATATTCATCCATGTTTAAAAATTCATAAGAGCCTTCATACAATTTTCCTAAAGCTAAACGTCCGTACCAAGACCATATCGCAATGTCTGCAATCGTATAGGTATCACCAGCGATGTAAGAACGCTGCGCTAATATTTTATCCAGTAAGTCTAATTGACGTTTCGTTTCCATAGTAAAACGGTCAATTGGGTATTTCATAGGTTCTGGCGCATAAGCAAAAAAGTGACCAAATCCTCCACCAATATATGGACCCGACCCAATTTGCCAGAATAGCCAATTAAGGGTTTCTGTCCGTCCATGAATATCTGTCGGGATCAGTTTGTTGAATTTCTCAGCCAAGTAAAGCAAAATCGATCCTGATTCAAAAATTTCCACACGTGGACTTTGACTTTGATCGACTAAGGCTGGGATCTTAGAATTAGGATTGATCTTGACGAAATCTGAACCAAATTGTTCTTCGGCTCCAATATTGATTTCATACAAATCATAATCTGCACCATCGACATCCAACTCTTTTAATTCTTCCAGCATAATCGTCACTTTAATTCCGTTCGGTGTTCCCAGTGAATAGAGTTGGAACGGTGCCTCTCCGACCGGTAGTTTTTGTTCAAAACGTTCACCAGCTGTCGGACGATTCCCCCATCTATTTGAATTCTCTTCTTCCCACTTCCACACGTTTGATAATTCATATTTTGTCATCTGAACATTCCTCCTACTATCTATTTAGTAACTCCATCATACTAACAGTAGAGAAACATTCCTAATATTTAGTTTATCAGCTTCTCGTTATGAATCTTAAACTTTGCTCAGAAATAGGTCACTAGGTAAACTTCTTCAACAATCTTAATGACAAGTTGACCGTTTTCTACCTATGGAATTGCTACTGATATAAAATATTGTCAGGATGATCGCACTAATACTTGGATACCCTATATAAACTGCCAGACTCATATGTTCAACTAAAGTTACTTCTCCCGATTCAAGCCATAAACGCCAACCCATTCCTAGACTGATCAAAATTATACAAATCGTAAAAACAAACCATACTCTATCTTTAAATAAGTCGACGAATATGTTTGCTACAATAAAATACATTAGTAATGTCAAAACTACAAAAAACAAATTAAACCCTCTCAGACCTGGAATTACAAACGTAAATGATATTCCCGATAGGATGAGAAGGTTTAAAGCCGCGAATAGTAGAAATGTATTTCGCGATTTTCCTACTTGGTTATAGAACTGTTCTGCTAACAAGGGCTTACCTCCATTCACTTCATTTCGTTTTATTGTAGTGAATACTATGTTTGAAGATTGTTTAACAAACGCGCTCAATTATAGATTTATGGTTGGAAACCGTTGATCTACTTTGCAGCCGGATGCGTGTCCTATCGGGCGGTGAACCACACCCTTTCGCGCTGGGTGTGGTTCACTTGTCGAAAGCGAAGATATGCTACCTCTCGCTAGGCTTCACTCGCAAACGTCCGCTTAAAGAACTTCATTTTTCAATTGATGCTCGGATTCAAGTACAATACATTTTGTCAAGGAAGTTCGGGTAATGTCTTTTATATTATCTCCGTACAAAAGGTCATCTATCATTTCACTTATTTCATACCAAATATCTTGCTCTTCATCGAGGAAATGTTCACGAACAATTTTATAAATATCATATGCATTATCAATTGCTTTACTAGGATCGTCGATAGTTTCTCTTAATAAATATCGGACATAATGTCTCGCACTTTCCTCGGAAGAAGGTATTGCAATGTTTAGCTCAGTTATAGCCCTGTTGAAATATTCTTCTACTTCAAAAGTATTCAGAGGTTTTGATAGTGAAACAAGTACATTCAGAGAGGGGGTAGATTTTCCATTATGCAACATATAAAAAGCCCACTCAATATAATCAGTAGCCAGTACTTTTCTTTCAAAAATTTTATAATACAAAACTCCAGTATTCATATACATACTCCTCATGTTGTTGAACGACTTATAGATCATACACTGTGGACTATTTCTGTTCTTCGGCCCAATAGAGGCACTAACTTTCGACCGTTAAAGCCTTCGTTAGTTTAGTGAGGGAGTTCTTAGAATCTGTTGCGTTTAAAGCTTATCTTCAGTTTGTTTTCTAGTAATATATCCAATAACTATTCCTATGATTAGAATCGTAAGCCCCTCCTGATCCCAATCTTTCAAAATAAAGCTAAGAACTATCCAAGCAAAGACTGCCCCCAAAATTGTCAAGAACAAATATTTCATATAGTATCCACACTCTCTTAATTTATTTACTGTAAATCACAGCTGAAAACCCTAGTTTCTTATTGGAAATTCTTTAATTTCCTATTGAACTAACATGGCACGATTGATGCACCCTTTTGTGGAAGTGTCACTATTTTATTAAGGGCTACTCGACTTATGCCAATGAATCACTTCTGTGCCTGCAGCCCAATCATAAACATTTTTCTTTTTTTTATTTGTGAAGGGAATTATTAGATATGTTAATATTGCTAGATTGACAACGTTTAGGATTATATAAACAGTAATTTCAGAAAGGCTTGATGGAAGCATTAATCGCCATACACCAAAGTGGGCAATCTCCCAAGGAAGAAACTTAACAGCTGTTCGAACAGCAGAACGGCTAATTCTAATACGCTGGCCGAAACGGTCAACAACGCAGATGCCCATTTTCCTCTTTCCAAATGTTCCTTGCCATTTAGAACACTCACACAAAATGAAATAGAGAGAAATCGGCAATGTGACCATAAAAAAACCTGTAAGTTCAGCTGTTACTGGCGAACCTGAAAATAGCGATTCAATATATGGACGGAATACAAACGAAATGGTACCTACAACAAATATTCCATATACAGCGATAACAAGATAATCTAAAAGGAACGCATATATACGTTTTTTAAATGGCGCATAAGACACAATATTTGCCTCCTTTATCACTAACCTTTAATTAAATAATCTGGCCTGTTAATAGCATAAAGTTTGTGCCACAATCGCACCCGATTGTTTAATCCGTGAAGTTATCAAACAAATATTTTATAGCTTCTTCTCCTTCTACGTCTCCTACACTCTTAAATCGCTCAACAACAATATCACCATCTTCAGCAGCAAACTCAACTTCCCATCTTTCACCAGGAACCGAAATATCAACCCTTACATACTCGTCTCTAGTTTTGTCTAAAGTGTAGTAAATCTTATTACTTTCTAGTTTTTCTAAAAAGCTTATAAACTTTTCCATTGTTACACCTCTTTCACAGACTTCCTACGCTTAATGGCCCGTTTACGTGATCTAAATGCAATCTTTTTTTAAGCGATCGCACTAAAAGTATTAGGTGATTTGTTGAAACTTTTAATCTTCTAGCTTGTTAGTAGATGTTTTTAATGATTGTGCTGACTCATCGAGATAGATGTCTAAATACGTCTTATCTGTAAACTTTATAACTACAGCGTTGAGAGTAACCGCAATATCGGACACTATCTTACCTTTCAGCTTTTCTGGTGTAACTTGAAAATCGTTTATTTCCACTTCTTTCGCATCCCTTTACTTAAATTTTGTTTTAACTTCATTTTTAAAAATAACTTTCACAAAATGGCCCTATTGTGGCACCAGCACGACTACTCAAGATACAATCGCACCCTTTTGCAGCGGTATCAGTGACTGAAGGACTTGATAGTTTCAGTAAAATTTGGTAATCATGTCTTCCACGGATTAGTCTTGAGATAAATGCAACCAACATCCAGTATGGATATTTCGGATTTTGTATGAAGATCCCACGACCTCCAACATTCTTTGATAAGTTTCAGTGTTGCAAATATCGTCTGCATACTCGTATAGTTTTTCATCTACATATTCTTTTGTAATGTAATTTGTAAAATAACTATTGTTAACTAATTCCACGAAAAACTCTCTTAACATTACCGAATCATCTCTTTTTAAAGGTTCATCACTTAAAAAATAAATTTCAAACACATTAACTATTTTATTCAAGTCTTCTTCATCTAAGAAACAAAGAGGATCTAGCTTTTTGTCTTCCGCTGTATAAGGTTTCCTAGTATCTTCGATGATGACATAAGCTAATACTACATTATCTTTTAAAAAGCGAAAAATCTCCAAATCCCTTAATCTTAATTTTCTATCAATCGAAATCATTTTCCACCTATCCTAGTATAAATTTAGACCGTATATGGTCCGTTTCGTGAACAATTCAACTTCCACAACTGCAACTATATGCTTTATTAATTCTTTATTGTTGCAATATCATTTTCAATTTCAAAAATCAAAAATTCTTCATCTTCTTCAACTACTACTTTTTCATATCTAATCTCTTTGTCGATTATCATTTCAAAGTAGTTTGTTTCGTTATTCAATTCAAAAACTGGGCATTGATCAAATCTAACATCACCAATAAAAATCGCTCTTATTCTCATTGGACCTTCCTCCTCACGGTTTATATTACAAAATGCCACATTTATTTAACGCTAAAAACTCACTACACTTCAACAACATTATACCAAGGATATCCAAATATATTTCGAAATAAAAAAGCACCGCAACATGCGGTGCTTCACTTGTTAGTTTACTATTCACTACTCAACTAAACGGGACAGACATCAAACCTTTTAGCCTCTTAACGCTTTCATAAATCTAACATTTTGTTTTTCAGAATCATATAGCACCCATTCTCGAAAGCCTACTACGGCACCTACATTGACAACAGTTCGAGTTCCCACAATCAGCAGCTCGTTATTCCAGCTAATCGGCACAGATTGTCCATCACTTGTGAAGCCTGATTGGTGGGTATGTCCATGAAAGACCAATTGTGCTTCAGGTAGATGCTCAGCTAGCCATGCTTCAGCTTCGTTATGCGGCCACTGGTGACCATGAATGATGGTCGCTTCATCAGCGACTAGCGTTTCAGGCAAGCCATTCAAGAAGTCCCGTATAGGTTCCGGTTGCTTTGTCAGCAACAGAATACGTTCTTCTTGATTACCATAGATCGATGGAAAGGTTAACAGCTCATCGACGCCTTCCGGATATTTAATCACTTCTTCAACAGTAGGATAAATCTGCCCATGAAGGTCTTTTTTACTGACCGTGCATTCGTACAAATCACCTGTCCCGATGATAGTTGCGTCAGGTGCTTGATCAGTAATATGTGCCAGTACGGCTTGCAAATCTTCTTTAGATGAATGAATATCCCCTAGCAACGCAAATAGCATCGTCTATCAACCCCTTATTGCGGTTTCAATTGGCGCGTCATCTCGGGAAATCCAGTCGCTGAAACTGCCGACATATAGTTTTACATTTGGATAATCCAGTTCTTTAAGTGCCGCGAATAAAGGGGAAGCCGTAACACCGCTGCCACAGTAGACGATCACATCGTCTTCAGGCGTGACGATCTTTTGTAATTGTTCTTTTGCGTGCTGCACATCATACTGTCCGTCTCTCTTCAATTGTTCCCAATCGAAGTTTCGCGCTGTCGGTATATGGCCTGCTTTATGATAGAGCGGCTCTTTTTCCCCGCGGTAGCGAACTTCAGAGCGTGCGTCGACAAGTTGAGACGGTCGATTACCCGCCACAACTTCTTCGACTTCACTTCTGCTAGCGTATAGATGCTTTTGCCAATCTGGTTCTACCGTCGACCGCACAGGCGTAGCAGGATCAGATGTTACATCTACTATTTTGCGTAATTCTGTATAACTTTCCGTTACGACATGTACATTCGTAAAACCTCCATACTGCAACATCCACCAAGCGCGTGTTGCGAATGGACCGCCACCCTCGTCATAGATCAAAATCGTATCTGTACGTTCCAGTCCACTATTACGAAACAGTTCAGTCAGTTGTTCAGCAGAAGGCAATGGATGACGTCCACCTTCTACAGAAGTCCCGGATAGGTCTTCTTCTAAATCCCAATGAACCGCGCCTTTTACATGTTCTTTTTGATAATCGAGTTTCCCCTGCTTTTCATCTTGCAATGAAAAGCGCGCATCGATCCATTTCGCGTGACTTGTCTCTATATCGTGAATAGATACAAATACTTGTGTCATTGAACCAACTCCTCTTGACGGATTTGTTCATAGATTTTCTGCCATTGTTCCAGCTGCTCCGAACCATCGAGCAATGTACGCTCTGATTCAATTTGCACAAGACTTTCCTGTAATAAATGAACGCGTAACGCTTCTGCTTCGTCTTCAATCCATAAGTCTGCCCACTTTTCAATACGTTCTTTCTGATCGCCAAGATAGCTGGATGCATCTTTTTTCAATATTTCTTCTAGCTTCACTTTCAAGATATCCCGATCGCCACGTTCAAAGAACGACTTTTGATTTTTGAACGATTTATTCACTGCGCTGTACACCATGGGATCTTCATATGGTGTTTCAAATGACAACATATCTTTATCGTTCGGCTCGTATGGCGAAGGCACGATGGACTGGTCCATATCGGATAATGAACGAACTTCCATACGCTGACGTTCTAGCAATTGTTTCTTCATGTATTGAAGAATACGCAAATTCGTTACTTTCAATTCCTGTGTCAAGTCAAAGCCTACCATATTGACTGTTTCCGCCAACGCGATTTTCAATGCTTTATCCGATGAATTTTTCGCAAAAGTGGACGGACTGTATCCTTCTTTGAAGAAATCACCGAAACGTAAGAATACACGTTGTAAAATATAGTAGACGAGTTCACTTAATTCATCTTGAGTAGATTTCACTAAGATCTTCCTAGCACTCTTTTCAAAGCGCTCTTTTATTGCTACTTCAGCAGCCGCAAGCTCTTCCAGTCTTTCCGCCTTACGTGAGCGGTTTTGGATCGTTCTGTCGATTAATGAAGCTAGACGATCGATCGTTTTCGTCGTTTCTTCTTCCAATGCCTGTACGACTTGCGCACGCAAATCATGCTCAAGGAATGAATAAAATTTCTCTTCAAAATCGACCATTAATGCATTCGGTTGTTGTGTTAACTTGCCTTCCAGTGCCTCAAGGCTTGAAATACCGTGAACGCGCGGATTGCGGATTCCAAATTTCTGCAATTCATTGGCAACAAAGCCTTTTACTTCTTCACCTTCTTCTTCATTTGAAGCAAGATCGATCGCATTGACGATAAAGAACATTTTATCGAGTTCGAATGCGTCTTTCACACGGCCCAGCTGGATAAGGAATTCACGATCAGCACGTGCGAATGCATGATTATAGTATGTTACGAAAAGAATCGCATCGGCATTACGAATATATTCAAACGCTACGTCGGTATGACGCGCGTTGATGGAATCTGCTCCCGGTGTATCCACCAATGTGATACCGTGACGAGTCAATGGGCAGTCATAGAAGAAATCAATGGAATCGACGAAACAGCTACGTTCTTCTTGTGCAACGAATTTCGTAAACTCTTCACGCTCTACCGTCAACGTCGTTCCTAGTGCAGGCGTATAAAGAGGGTATCCTCTTTGGAATGCGCTGATGAACGATTTATGGATGTGCAAGTTCTCGTCTTCAAGTGGTTGCTTCATAGCAACATCTGTTTTATTGAAGGCATCTTCTAGTGAAGAAATCGTGATACCGAGTGCACCGAAAGACAACGCTACGTCTTCAGTCATCGTTGCTTCATCTTTCAAGTGAATATCCGCAGTATTATGCAAATGGGTTTCACTTACTGGGCGAATTCGGTTGATTGCAGCCGTTGTAGGGTTTGGTGATACGGGTAACACTTTTTCGCCAATCAACGCGTTAGAGAATGAAGATTTCCCCGCACTGAATGCGCCAAACAATGCAACTGTGAATTCCTGTCCTTTTAGGCGGTCTGCTTTCGTCATCAAATACGATGCTGTTTCTGCAAATCCAGGAATCGCCTCGACCGATTCGGCGATGTGCTGTGCATGTATAATGGCTTTATCTGAATCGACCAATTGATGTTCTTCTTCCACTACTTCTTCTACTTCTTCAACAATCGCTTCTTGCTCTTCTACTTTTGCTACATAATCAATAGTTTCGATTTTCTTAGGCTTTTCCCACTCCGTAACCAGTTGATCGCGGCCCATACGTGTCGGCGCAGATGGATTGGCGATTTCTTTATCGACCCACTCCATACGTTCTTGCCACTTATTCATTTCTTTTAGTGCGTCTACTTTCTCTTGCAGTACAGCAATTGTTTCAACGAGAGGTCCCGATTGCTCACTCCCCGATTCTTTCGCGATGACGGACATCTCTTGTTTCCACTTATCCGTTTTACGTTTATACACTAAATGTATGGCACGCTTCATTTGCTCTGCATAATTCAAAATGGTTTCGCCAGTGATCACTTCTTGCACATGCAGTTGCTCATCCACTTCGTCAAACGGTAGTGTCAGATCCATATTATCAATCGCTAGTGAACGCTCATCGGTTAAGATGCCGGCTTGCTTTAATGAACTCTTCATCAACGCTTTCATATAAATTTCGATTTGTGTATGCGCCAGACCTGAAATGTTGTCATCTAGCTTTTGACGACGTCTTTCGCGCTCTTCCGCTGTCTTCTTTGCACCAAATAGTAAACCTACTTTGAATTTTGGTGACTTGGCTTCCAAATGGTCTTTCAGTAATTCTCTCGTTTCAAACGGCGCCAGTCCTGCGTTCGACAATAATTCATTGCGTTCTTTCTCGAAATTCACATAGAATTCGTCACCCGAAACTAATTCTAGTCGTTTTTTCGCATCTTTCAAATCTTGATTTAACTCTTCAAACTGCCCCCACTCGGATTCGCTGAGGATTTCCGAATAATTCTCCTTCAAGTCATCGACTTGCTGTTGAAGATATTTCATATGCTCATCTTTTAGTTTCAATAAAGATTGCTCGATATTTTGTTCAAAATTCTCTTCTCGGTGTTCGATCGAACCATCAACGATCGCTTTGACTTTTTCAAAATCATTATGTGGGTGATCCAGTTGTTTTAATGACGTGTAGAAAATCCCTTTTGGTTCTACCCCCCATAACTTGAACGAATCTTCGACGGATTTTTTGAACTCATCAAATGATAATTCACTGTCGCGGTGCTTATCGATCTGATTAATAATTAAATAAACGTTACGATTATAGCGCATTAATTCTTTTGTGAATCGGAAGTTCATTTCAGATTGTACATGGTTGTAATCCATCGTATAGAAGACAAGATCCGCTAAGTGCAATGAAGACTCTGTCGATAGTCTATGTGCATCATCTGTCGAGTCGACGCCTGGTGTATCCATTACCGTAATCCCTTCCGGTAACTTGGATTCTGTGTGGCCGATTTCAACCAATGAAACTTCAGCCCCGTCCTTACTGTACGCTTTCACACCTTCAGAGAACCCATGGCCGCTGAATTTCACAGCACTTCCATCCACACGGTGGATAATAGCATAATCTTCATCCGCCTTATGTACCTTCACAATATTCGCACTTGTCGGAATAGGGCTTGACGGTAAGAGATCGTCGCCTGTTAATGCATTAATTGTCGAAGACTTTCCCGCTGAAAAGTGTCCAGCAAAAGCAATCGTATATTCTTTATCGATTATTTTATTAGCAAGTAATGTCGTCTTTGCTTTGCGTTCATCATCTTCATTGTTGGAAAAAATTTGTCCATATGTAGCAGATTGCTGTAAAAATTCATTGTTTGTAGACATAATCGTCGTCCTTTCAATTTTAACTCATCCCATCATACCATTAATGCGTGAAAAAATAGATAGTTACTTTATAAGTATTACTTTTTAAATAGAAGAACCAGTATACAGCTAACCTTGAAGAAATCGAATAAATAGTGAGGAACTGGCTACTTTCATAAAATTTGTCTAGTCTTTTAGATACTCCTAGTGATATGATTGCACTACCAAACTATTCGTGAAAGGGTGTTTCTTTAGATGGATACAGCAGCAAATGTACAAAAAGTTTTAAATGCAACGATTGCTTCACTCACTACTGTAGTTCCATTGAAATTCCAAGTACTATCCCCCGCCCTCATACAACAGCCGTACGAACAACGCGAAATCAGTGTGTTGATCGGTCTAATTGGAGATATTAAAGGTCGTTTAATTGTAGAGCCTACGCATTCCATTATTAGTGAAATTGGCCTCGCCATGTTCGGTATGCAAATCGAAGGGGAAATGGCTGAGTCTTTCACTGGGGAACTCGGAAATATGATTGCCGGAAATCTATGTACAGTATTGGAAAAAGCAGATTTGACGCTAGATATTTCACCACCTACTGTCATGACGGGGCAAACAAAGTTTTATGGCTTCAAGCAAGCATTTAAAATTCCCGTAAAATTTGAAGATGGCCAAATGTTAAATTTATTGCTCACCATTGACGAAGAACGATGACAGCCAAAAAGGCGTGCAGCTGTCGAAATTCCGACGTCAGCACGCTTTCTTCTTTACTGTTTACGAAAATGGTACAGGCAACACACGTTCAATAACCGGCAGTAATTCTAGATTCTCTGGCTTTACAAATAAATGAATCGAACCGTAATCATCGCTCGTTCGAATCAATCGGCCAATTCCCTGTCGTAAACGCAATAACATAAATGGTAGATCTACTTCGTCAAACGGATCTTCCGCAAATTCCCTTCTCGCTTGGAATAGCGGATCATGCGGTGGGAACGGCAAGTCAAAAATGATGACACGAGTCAACGCTTCATTCGGTAAATCCAGACCTTCCCACAAATGATAGGAGAAGAAGACATTCACTTTACGTTGCTGGAAATCTTTTACCAATGATGACAGTGAACGCTCCCCTTCATACGTCACCATAACGCTTTGTTCAAGGGGTAATTGGTCGTAGGCTTCCATCATGGATTGCTTGGAACCGAACAATACCAATGTCTGTTCCTCTTCCTCAAGCAGTTCGGAGAGACGTGTGATGTTTTCATTGGTATTCCCTTGTTCCAAATGAATTTTCATGACATTTTCATAGTCGAATGGTGATGCGATAGAAAATGATTGATAATCTACAATTCCTAAACTGTACGCTAAGTAATCAAATGATTTCTCAACTGATAAAGTAGCCGAAGAGAAGATAATCGGCATCGTCCCCGTAAATAATTTCTCTTTCAAGATAGACGTTACAAGTCTTGGCATAATTAGCAATGTGCTTTCTTCACGACGATTTTCAAGCCAATCTACTGCATCGTTGTCACCGGCAAATAGCTCCATTGAATAAATGTACTGTTCCAAATACTCTTCGACAATTTTCAAGTCGTATTCAGGGATTACATATAACTCACCTTCAAAAACAAATTCTTCCAGAAGTTCATGAGACAATGCAACCGCTGTTTTCGCTAACTTCATCATTTCTTCGTTCTTATCAATTGTCAGGCGCTCATTGTCATTTTGAATGGCATTACTTTTTAGCTGTTTGAAAAATAATTCATGCGTCTCGAGCAAATGTTCCATCAACTGCAAGGTTTTCTCTCGGATGCCATCCACCATAATCCGTTCAAGCAAGTTGATAATCGTTTGCTCTTGCACTTCATATGTCAATGCACGCTGAGCGGAATACTCCAGCAAATGTCCTTCATCAAAGACGACCATCGAAACTTCCGGTAATAAAGGCAGTTGCCCTTGTCTAGCACGTGATTCTTTTGTCCACAAATGCTCCATATAGAAGTCATGCGAGCAAATGATTAAGTCTGCAGCTTCCCGATAATGATTACGATGAATTGTTTGGCCACAACGATTGCGAATATCACAAGCCGCACATTGCATAATCGGGTGGTAATTAATCATTTCCCATTCTTCATCAGCCAAATATGGATAATCTGAACGTTCGCCATACGGATATACCGACTGTAATGAGCGCTCTGCATGCACGAATTCTGGCAACTGATCTTCCACTAAATCGACAAAATCTTCGTTCGTCTTCATGCTAGTATCTTCCAGACGTTTCAGACAAATATACTGATTACGCGCTTTCGCCAAACGAACATCTACTGTCATATTGAGTGCGGTACTCAACTTCTGAATATCGCCTTCTTCTTTGATCAATTGATCGATCAATGTTTCATCTGCACAGGAAATCACCGCTGGCTTTCCTGTATAACGTGCATACGCGATAGCCGGTAATAAGTACGCAATCGTTTTCCCCGTACCCACTCCCGCTTCCGCAAGCAAGACGCTTTTTTCTTTCAGTGCTTTTTCTATTTGAAATGCCATATAAATTTGCTCATCGCGACATTCGAAACCTTTTTCTGTTAAATCATCATATAACGTATCTCCGAGCCAATCGTTGAGAGATTCATAAAACGTTTGCCCTTTATCCAACTCAAATGGAATTTTTGTATTCATACTGACTCCTCCTGAATGCAAGCGAAAGGAAGAGGGATCTACTCCTCTTCCTGCCCGTCTAATTATGAACGCTGTCCCCAGAACTGATATAAATCAGTACGGATAAAGCCGTTAAATAGTTTACGTTTTTTTGTTGCACGTTTGCCATACATCGTTTCATAGTTTTCCAGTGAAGATAAAATATATACTGACCATGACGGATACTGTTTCATAATCTCACCAAGTACTTGCGCAATATCTTCTGCTTCTTCCACTTCACCAAGTCGTTCACCATATGGCGGATTAGCGATCAAGACTCCATTTTCACCTTCGAGCCTCAAATCACGCACATCTCGCTGTTCGAATGAAATCAAATCTGTAAATCCTGCTTCCATAGCGTTACGCTGTGCAACAGCGATCATATTGTGATCGACATCAAACCCACGTATGTCAAGCTCCAAATCATATTTCGCCACGTCTTCCACTTCTTCTCGGATACGATCCCACACATCCGCTTTCATCCAAGGCCATTCTTCACTTAAGAACGAACGGTTATAACCCGGCGCCAAATTTTGTCCAATCATAGCCGCTTCGATAGCAATCGTACCAGAACCACAGAATGGATCAACGAATGGACGATTCGGGCTCCACTTAGAAAGTTTAACGAGTGCAGCTGCCATCGTTTCTTTTAATGGTGCATCCCCTTGAGCCATACGATAGCCACGTTTATGCAAGCCCTGGCCACTTGAGTCTATTGTCAATGTTACGTGATCTTTCAATATAGAAACTTCTAATTTAAATAGTGGTCCTGATTCACTTAGGAATCCACTTCGTTTATACGCACTATTCAATCGTTCGACAATCGCTTTTTTCACAATCGCCTGACAGTCAGGAACACTGAATAATTTTGATTTGACCGATTTACCTGAAACAGGGAACGCCGCATCTACCGGCAAAAACTCCTCCCACGGCAAAGCTTTCGTCCGTTCGAATAACTCATCAAATGTAAAAGCTTTGAATTCGCCCACAATGATGCGTACACGATCACCTACACGTAACCACATATTCGTTCTCGCAATGGCTTCTTCGTCACCCGTAAAATAAACTTTTCCGTTTTCTGTTTGGCATGCATAGCCAAGATCTTTGATTTCAGATGCGACAATGGATTCAAGACCCATCGCAGCAGTTGCTACTAGTTTGTATTCACTCATGTTACAACACTCCATTCTTTGCTTCTGGTCAATATGTCCTTTCTGTCAGTTGAAAGGTATATGTATTTGTTCGCTTCTATAAAAAGAAAAACTCTCCCAAAACTGTAGGAGAGCTAATTGTAAGATAAATGCCATAGAGTATTCTGTAAGCCATGTTTTGTTCTTCGGTACTCAAACGGCTCGCGCCTCGTACGTGAAGTGGTAATCATCTATCTACAGACAACTGTCTGTTCCTTCCTCCATTGAATTCTTTCGGAAGAACGCCCCTACCATAATTTGGGTTTCTCACTCGTGGGGTTTACCCGTTCCACTCGACATGTTTCCATGCCGACTACGTCACTGTGGCACTTTCAGAGAATCTAGTCCATATCCGAAGACTTAGGAGTTATTCCCGCCATCAATGCAAATGCATTGCCCCGGCTTATTTTTTCACCGAGCACGAACACTACGGTCATCTCAGATCCGTGTGAGCATGGACTTTCCTCTACAACCGAAGTTGCAGCGATTACCTGAATACTCTCTATGGCACTCCTGAGTATACACCAAATTCATTCGTTATACAATGAATTCGTTTGGAATGAAGTAGATTAAATAGTTTGCGTGATGTGATGAGTGCATTAGTGCAGATCTTTTGGGTTTTGAGCGGGGACGGTGGGGCTATGAGCGCTTTCCGACTGGGATAGAGCGGGAACGACGTGACTTTGAGCGGATTCCAACTGGCATAGAGCGAGGACGGCAGGGCTATGAGCGGATTTGGATGAGGTATGATCATTTCAAAAAAGAATGAGCGCTGACAAGTTTGCATCCAGTAATTATTTATTTTTTCCAACTAACAACGACACAAAAAATGATTGTATGGTGTAACTTCCTCAAAACAGGGAAATCATCTAGCAAGACTAGTATGTAAGGTTTGAAGGAGGACTATGCTTATGAAGGAAGTCAGAGATGAGATGGTTTTACGAGGACTTCGGGAAAATAATTTGAAAAATATAGATATAAACTTGCCAAAAGAAAAAATTACGGTATTTACCGGCTTATCAGGATCAGGAAAGAGCTCCGTTGTATTTGACACAATTGCCGCGGAAAGTAGACGACAGATGACGTTGAATTACCCGCTATACGTCCGAAACCAAATGCCTCGTTATGAAAGGCCACGTGCAGATTTAATGCATCATTTAAGTCCTGTCATTGTGGTGGAACAAAAACCTATTGGTGGAAATACACGCTCCACTGTAGGGACATACATGGATATTCATCCATTGATCCGTCTACTGTTCTCCCGCATCGGTACACCCGCGATCGGTTCTGCTACCGATTTCTCGAGCCAAAGTTCATTTGGCAAATGTCCAGACTGTAATGGATTCGGCGAAGTTGTGTACCCTGATTTACATAAACTGATCGATCTGGACCAATCACTACGAGAATATGCAGTAAAATTCAAGCCTCTGTCTCCTTCTGGTTGGCAAGGGAGATGGATGATGACAGGCGGATTATTCGATCCTGATCTGCCAATTAAAGATTACCCAAAAGATCAGTATAATTTATTGATCTATGGACCTCCTGAAGGTGAAAGAGTGTTTGCGCCATTCCATACGAAAGATGGCCCACATGATCATGAGTGGGATGGTTTGTTACCTAGGTTTGTACGTCTATATATTAATCGTGATATAACGAAACTTAAACAAACTTCGCAAGAGGATGTACTGGCAGTATCCACCCATACACTATGCCCTACTTGTGATGGTTCAGGGTTAAATCCCGAAGTATTGAAGTGTAAAATTAACGGGTGTAATATTGCGGAATACGATAAGTTGGAACTGACAGAGCTTCTGCTAGAACTGAAAAATATACATGATCCCTTAGGTGAGTCCATTGCGCAACAGGCGATCCCAAATGTACAGCAATTGATAGATTTGGGACTCGGCTATTTAAGCCTTTCAAGAAAAATGGGAACACTTTCTGGCGGTGAAGCGCAACGAGTGAAAATAGCTCGACATTTAGGTAGCAGCTTAAACAATATTACGTATATATTCGATGAGCCAAGTGCGGGTCTTCATCCTGAAGAAGTAGATATGCTCATTCAAATGCTAAAGAGTCTGAAAGCTAATCATAATACTGTTATCGTCATTGAACACGATCTATCCGTTATAAAAGTAGCGGATGAAATTGTGGAAATGGGACCGGGTGCAGGTGCTGCAGGTGGAGAAATTATCTATCAGGGAGAGCCTGACGGATTAAAAGTTACTTCTGCATTAACGAAACTCGATCACAAATTGGAAATTAATCAGCAACCACGTCAATCAAGCGATTATTTTTCTGTTACTAGGGCTAATACTAACAATCTACAGGATGTGTCGATTGATATCCCTAAAAACGTTCTCGTCTCCGTCTGCGGCGTTTCAGGTTCCGGTAAGAGTTCCCTACTATTTGAAGCGTTCGCGGCAAAATATCCCGATATCATTAAAGTGAGCCAAGGCCGCATCGGAATTTCTAGCCGTTCCACATTGGCTACCTATATGGGAATTATGGATGACATTCGACAGATCTTTGCGAAAGAAACAGGTCAGCCGGCCGGCTTATTCAGCTTTAATTCGTTGGGGGCTTGCCCAATATGTGATGGGAAAGGAGTCACTACTCCAGATGTGGCTTTTGCAGATCCCGTAACGGTTGTATGCGAATCGTGTGGTGGATTACGTTATTCGGATGAGGCTCTCTCTTTTGTATACCGTGGAAAAAACATCGCAGAAATCTTGGCGTTGACAGTAGACGAATGTAAGGAATATTTTGTTATGCCGAAGATCGTAAAAAGAATGGAAATGCTGGATGAAGTCGGTTTAAATTATCTCACGTTAGGCCAAACGACGAGTTCATTAAGCGGTGGGGAAATTCAGCGACTTAAACTGGCGAGTCACTTACAAAACGAAGGGAAAATCTATTTGTTAGACGAACCTTCATTAGGACTGCATATGAGCGATAACGACAAGCTACTTGAGTTGTTCCAAAAACTCGTTCACAAAGGAAACTCGGTGATGATCATCGAACATAATTTAGACTTTATTGCAGCGAGTGATTGGATAATCGAGCTAGGTCCAGGCGGTGGCAAACGTGGCGGCACCATACTTTTTGAAGGAACACCACAAGAAATGTTGTCTGCAGACACGCTAACAGCGAAATGGATGAGGGAAAGTGTCTGAAACTTTTCTTTCTAACTTTAAAATAAGAGGTGAGCGACTTGGAAACACTTCATATTCGTACACAAGATCCAGCAGTTCAGTCACTTTGCGCTAAAGATTCTACACTTAAACAGTTGATTTCACTCATTGGGGATATCGAAGTTCCGTTACGATCCGATTATTTGTCTTCCATCGTACGTTCCATCATCGGTCAGCAAATCTCAGTCAGTGCTGCAAGTGCCATCTACGCACGCTTGCTCGATTTGCTTGGGGGTCATATAACGGTTGACGGGTTGCTCGTTGCTTCTACAGAAGATTTGCGGGAAGTTGGCCTGACTAGGAGAAAAGCGGAATATGTAAAAGATCTTGTGGACAAGATCGTGAATCATGAACTGGATCTCAAGAATATTGAAGCATATAATGATGACGCGATTCTCAAGCAATTAACCCAAGTTAAAGGCATCGGTAAATGGACAGCTGAAATGTTTTTAATTTTATCACTCGGCCGACAAGACGTGCTCGCAATCGATGATGTAGGAATCCAACGTTCTGCACAGTGGCTGTATGGCGTTGAAAAATCGGAGCGGCGTCAACTACTTATGGAGAAATCGTTACTTTTTGCACCCGAGCGTTCGATGGCGTCCCACTATCTATGGGAAGCCATTCATCTCGGCTTTGTTCAGGATTTTGATTCAATAGAAGAATTAATCAAATCGAGAAATGAACTTCACTAAACCAAAAAGAACCGCCACATTTTACCGTGGCGGTTCTTCTATTTCATATGGAGAGTTTTACTCTTCAGGCTGAACCAGTTTATCGCCAAATACTTCTCTTTCAAGATTCGCGATCCGCTGAATGATATCAATATTCGTCGTTTGGGGAGCTGGTGTGGCAGAGCGTCTTTGAGAAGAGTTGACTTCCGACTTCAATCTAGTGTTCTCTTCTTGTAGACGTGCAATTTCTTTTTTAAAAGTTTCATAGTCTTGAATGACATCATCCAAAAACCAGTCTACTTCTTCTTGCTTATAGCCTCGAATGGCTTGCTTAAATTCTTTTTCCAAAATCGTTTTCGTATCTAGCTTTAATTCCATGACAAAACGTCCTTCCGTCTGTGATTCCATAAGGTCATTATAGCATATGTTGTCATTCCTTGTCTTACTGAAAAAGACTATTGTTCTTCATGCGTCGCTTCTTGCGCTTGCCCAGGAAATAATTTTCTATTTACTCGCATTTCCCGTTTTGCTAATGATTTCTTCATCCGATTGCTAAAACGCGGTGTAAATTCATTGGATTGCTGTAATAGTTTATCCGCACTTAGTATGTGCTCATATGCGAGCGAATAATCCTTTACTTGGTGCTCATATAATTTTGCCAATTCCTCATAAGCAAGTACCTGTTCTCTGCCAGTACCGTGCGTTGCAACGATTTCGAATGACTGAATCGCTCGATCGAATTCTTTATGACGCTTGAGTAAAAAGCCTAGATGATAATGCGTCATAGGATAACTCGTCCCGTATACTTCCGCAATTCGCTGAAGTTCTGTAAAACTATGATCTGTCAAACCAAGATCTTGGAACCATTTGGCGATATTCGTTGCGATTTGAGCATTTTGCTGACTATCTTCTTCCATGACGATATCGGTAGAAAGACTAAAGAGTGTCACAAGCGATAGGATATCCCATTCATTATGCCACATGACTTTCATTAAAATTTCTGCACGACCGTTTTTCACTGCATCTTGATAAATTATAGGCGCCATATGGCCTGGTATATCGTCTTTGCGATGAAAGCCTAGCTGTGTTCGCTCCACTTCGGTCAACTTGAAAGACTCCATCTGCCCTTTCCAAATTCGGCGTGATCCATGCAACAAATCGATTTGATGTGGGACAGGCAGTGGCGGCAACAACTTTCGATGCAATGACCAACGTGTTTGTAGTTGAGGGAAATCAAAGCTCTTGCCGTTATATGTGACGAGTGTCAGATCTTCTCTCCATAATTCCGATGCATAAAGAAATGCCGCCTCATGATCTGGGTTCGGCAACACGTACTGCGTCATAACGAATTCATTAGATTTTAATTCTAGTAGTCCAATTAAAAAAATGACAGCTCCAGCGCCCTTTAAACCTGTTGTCTCTGTATCAAAAAATAGGAGCTTACCGGCACTTGGAGATAATGGGTGCATGTATTCAGCTTTAGACCATTTCATCAACTTCTGCTTGACATCACCTAAACGAAAATCACCGTGCATCGTATCGAGTGGATAATGAATAACTCGAGTATAGACGACACCGAATTCATTTTCGATTTTCTTCATACCTGTCGTCAGCCAGCGTTTTTCATAGCTTGGTGCTGGCGGCGCGTTAAATGTCTCTTCCACTTCTTGAACAACAGCGGTCTTCTTCAAAAGTGATTTCATCGCCATCAGTTTTTGCTCATATGACATGACGTTTCAACTCATCTATCTGTTCCTGTATTTGTTGGCTATCCACTATATGTTGAACTCCTGTTTTATAGTACTGAGTAAATTTTACTTTAGTTACATACTGGCCTATCATAACTTCACCTCAGAAATGATTGTAATGCTCTAAATTATACATGATATGTGTAGATTTATATGTTATTTGATTTTCTGACGTTCCATTACATTGTTTTCTTGAGAACAAAAAAGCGATATATCCTAGAAAATCGGATAGATCACTTGAGTTCCATCTATATTGAATTCGATCAAATTGTAACCTTTTCTCTCACTCTTACAGGAGCGACTGCCAATACATGATCGATCAGGAAAGTTCTTTTGGAGTTCCGCAGGAAACAGTAGGCAGTAAACGTTTTGCCGTGTATATTCAGTACACGTATTTTTCGTTTGCTAATGGAGCCATCTTTAGCTTCATACATTACTTCAAGAATATCACCGTATCTTAATGCCTTTTCTAATGAATACCGCACATTCGTTCCCTCCCTTTGTTCCATTATAAAGAATGTACGTTCTGTTGTAAAGTAATTCACATGAATGTTTCCCACGTTTCTAACCGTTCTTTCAGGGGTACAGTAAAGGTAAAAGGATGTGAGTACATGCCATTTGATTATGATGTAGATTACAGTACATTAGATTTACGCAAACAGCCTGAATTATATAGAGTAGGACGAGGTGAACAAGGCGTGTTATTAGTCGAGCCTTACAAAAGTGAAATTTTACCTCATTGGCGCTTTAAGACACCTGAAATTGCAAAAGAGTCTGCCGATAAGATTTGCGAGCTCTTTGAAGAATATCGAAAGCATGATGACTTCGTTGGAATGGATATGGCACGCAAATTCATTCAAATGGGATATACACGTGCACGTCGTTATGCAAATCATAAAAGTGGACGGAAGTATAATGAAGATGGAACGGTAAAAGAGCGCGATATGGACCCAGTCAAAGCAAAGTCTGCACAAATTTTCAAAGAGCGATGGGACGTTATTCGAGAAGATGAAGATTATATTAAGCGAAAAAAAGCACATCAGAAAGTATATGGGTAATCTACATGATAGGAATGCATAGTATTCCTTTCATATTAGTGAAAGTTCAACCGATGTATGAATCATCGCAGTTCAAGTGTGCATACTATTGAACTGCGCTTTTGTATTCAACTATTCCACGTGCTGACGATCCAAGATTTCTTTTAATACTACAGCTTGATTATTCTTTTCATCCTTCGCACCAAATATTAACGTTATATTCTTCTTATATTCTTTCGTCCAGTTTTTCAGCTTCTCTAACTCTTCCTGCTGTGCTTTATTATTCTTCAATTCTTCTTTGTACTTCTTTTTAAAATCATCAAACTTACCGGGTTCATGATTAAACCATTGGCGGAGTTCTGTGCTCGGCCCTATCTCTTTCAACCATTCATTCACTTGCGCAACTTGCTTGCTCACCCCACGTGGCCACACTCGATCCACTAGCACACGCAATCCATCTGCTTTCTCCGCATCATCATAAATTCGCTTTATCTGAACGACTATGTCGATCTCCTCCTAATCCGTTTTCTTTATTCTTCTACCCACTTCCATGAATGAACATGCTTTTAGAAGTATACAAAAAATACAATGTTGAGATTCATCTCGACAATATCTTTATTCTTAAGTTATTTAAAGTACAATACAAAGTATTACTATTAGATGAAATCGATTGAAGGAGAAATCCTTTCATCTCCTCACTTACTGTATAGAAGCATTATGTAAAAAAATGCGTCTATTTAAAAAAGAGTCGAAGCTTTTAAGCTCCAACTCTTTTACATTTGTCTAGATCACTTATTTAAATCAATAATTCGACCTTCAATTTCAGGTTTAACTGTTCCAAGCTTAATCATGTGATCTCGCAAGTTCACCCAGTCATCCAAACCTAGATCGGTCACACGGCCATTTTCGTATGCTTCACCAAGCACTTTAAAGCCATCTCCGCCTCTTGCTGTAAAGGCATTTGTCGTGATCACATACTCTTTATCCATCTCTACATCAACGAACTGGTCATTCATTTGTACTTGCATGCTCTGAACTCGATTGCCAGCTTCTTTACTGCTATCGAATGTCATTTTCATGCCTGACATATGCAAGAAACCGCCCTCTTCGTTAGGTGCATTTCGCACACTATGCTCAAGCGTATTTTTTATTTCTTCACCCGTAAGCGTAACGAGAGATAATGTATTACCGAATGGTAGTACTTCAATTACTGCTCCGACCGTGACTTGCCCTTTAATCAATTGGTTGCGGATTCCTCCACCGTTTTGTAGAGCAATTACCGTTTTCG
Source organism: Sporosarcina sp. P34 (assembly GCF_002743375.1). Lineage (GTDB taxonomy): Bacteria > Bacillota > Bacilli > Bacillales_A > Planococcaceae > Sporosarcina. The sequence continues at coordinate 412,073 of NZ_PDZC01000001.1, read as the reverse complement.
GATCGTATTCTTTTGCTTTTTCTAGCATTCCGTCCGTTATTAAATTACCGAGTGCTGTTTCATTCGCACGGACGCTATCTGTCGAATTCTCACCTTCGCGACTTCTCGGGTTTGGCAAATCCACTTCTAATGTCGCTCCGATTTCTTTACCAAACGTTTCATCGATTTTTCCAGAATACTTAAGAAGTGCTTCCGCTGCTTCTGCATCATTCGCTTTGTCTTTTAAGTTAATTAATTCACCAGCATGTCCTGTAATGACACCTTTATCATCAAATTCTACGTCCAGTGTTCCAAGATGCGTCAAGTATTGATCTGCTTGAACTATGACTGTAGGATCTTTGCGTTCTCCATTGGCTTTTTTATCAACAATCACTGGTTCCGACAATTTCGTATGTGAATGCCCACCTACAATAATATCGATGCCTTCCACCGCTTGGGCTAGAAGCAAATCATTACCTACAGATGGATCACTATCAAACCCAAGATGATTTAGCGAAATAATTTTATTGACGCCTTGACTCTCAAAGTAGGCCACGGCTTTTTCAGCTGACTCTTTATAATCCAAAAACTCTACTGCCCCTGGACTCGCGACAAACGCTGTACTTTCTGTAGTCAAACCGAAGATTCCAACCTTTTCACCATTCACTTCCTTGATCAAGCCTTTATGAATTTCTCCCAATGCCGGCGTGCTAGTAAATTCTGTTTTGCTTACTAGTTTTTTCAATTCAGGATCTTTGGAGAAATCTATGTTTGCACCGATTACAGGGAAATTAGCACCTTTCACAAAACTTGCCAGTGACTTGTGGCCATTCTTACTGTCGCCCAAATCAAATTCATGATTACCAAAAACCATTGCATCCAGACCCATTAAATTCATTAGTTCTAGGTCGGCTTGTCCTTCAAACTCTGAGAAATATAATGTGCCCGAGAAAACATCTCCTCCATGGAGAAGTAAAGCATCTGGCTTTTCAGTTCGCACTTCTTTAATAGCGGTAATGGCTTTCGGCATTTCTGCAACACGTGCATGTGTGTCATTCATATGCATCAATGATAAGGTGAAGTCGCTTGATTGTAGCTGGTTTGCACGGTGAATGAATGAGGAGAACGCGCCTCGCGTGACGGGCTCATTCGGTCTGAAATTACTCAGTTGATCCGTTAAACCAAGATTCGCAAGGATTTGCACGCCTCTTCTATGTGACTCTCCTACATTCGATAAGTTGATGGCCACTTTCTTACCTGTATCGTATTTCTCAAGATCCAATGCATTCACTAGTACATTCGCCATTTGTTGACGTGTAAGGGCTGCTGTCGGATTAAAATTCCCGTTTGAGTCCCCTTTAAATACATTGGCGTTCGCTAAAGTTGCCATTTCTTTCGCATAGAAACTCTTTGCTGAAATATCTTTAAACTTTTTTAACGCTTCCGCCACATTAGTTGGTTCTTCAAAGTCCCCTAACTTTGCCAAAATTAATGCCGCGTGACGACGCTCAATGGAATTCCCAGGCTTGAACTGATTTTCGGAATAGCCACGAATGATATGTTGTTCCGTCAACGCTTTAATCGCTTCATAATGAGTGTTGTCCTTTGATACGTCGGTATACCATGGCTCTGCTGCACTGACAGAGCCTCCCGCCAATACAATAGCGCTAGCCACAGCAAATGTAGCACCAAACCTATGAACTTTTCTTTTATTCATCTGTTTCCCCTCCTCGTTTTAGTAGTCTGACAGTTATACATATCCATATTATCAGAATACACTGCCGTTTAGATAGAGGGGCGATGTTTTTTTGGGTTTTTAAATGGATCTATCTTGCTTTTTGTCTATAAAAAAAGAGAGTCAAAGCTATTCGCTTCAACTCTCTTTCTACTCACTTCGCCAACTCTGCTAGCAAGCTATGTGCACGGTGTTTGTTATTCTTTTGTCCTGCTTCTTGCGCTCCAATACAAACGGGACAGCCGTATTCACAACGGCACTCTGCCACATGATCCGCTGCAAGCATCAACAATTCTTTCCAACGACTATAAATATTTTCACTTAAACCAATTCCACCTGGATAACTGTCGTAAATAAAGAAGGTTGGTTGCTCCATGTGAATCGCCTTCACTTGTGGTACGACATGAATATCATTTCGATCACATTTGATGAATAGCGGTACCAACGATTGAATCACATATGCTGCAGCTGTCATCGCGTCGGTTAAGTCGGATTTCTCCCAGTCTTCGGGAACATCAAACGTTAACCACGTACCTGACGTATGCATTTCTTCTGCAGGCAACGAGATCGGACCTGAACCAATATTGTCATGTGTATCAAATTTAATCTTCTTAAAAATTGTTGGAATGGCGAGTACTGCTAAGTCCCCGTACGCTAGTATACGCTCCCCGTCGTTCATCCGCTTGTCTTCACTGATGACTTTTAATTCTACCGCTAGATTTGCATCGGTGAAATAATCGACATCGACGACTGTAACGTAAGCTTTCTTTTCTTCCCAATCCAGTTTCTCTACTTGATACTGCGTTCCTTGATGTAAATAAATCGCTTCTTCATGCAATAACGTCATGGCACTGAACCGGTCCATTTCTCCAATGACTCGAGTCTCTTTTGGAAACGACTGGTCAATGATGATGACGTTTTCTTGTGATGCGGAACGCAAACTGATTTCTCCAGCGGGAAAACGATCGGTCATCCAATGCCATTTATCCGATGTTTGTAACAAGACGCCTTCACTTTGCAAAAACGCTAATAATTCCTGTACTTCAAATTCACCATACGTCTCCGTAGAGCTAAATGGCAGTTCAAATGAAGCACATTTTAAATGATCCATCAGTATCAGCATATTGTCCGGATGAATATGGATTTCTTCCGGCTGCCGTCCAAGTAAGTATTGCGGATGTTGAATAATATATTGATCGAGCGGCATCGATTGCGCAACATAAATAATTAGCGCATCTTCTTGACGTCTTCCCGCACGACCCGCTTGTTGCAACGCACTGGCAATATTTCCCGGGTAACCTGTCATAATACATGCTTGTAATTGGCCGATATCAATACCGAGTTCCAAGGCATTTGTACTGACTACGGTGCGAATATCACCATTTTTCAAACCACTTTCGATCGTTCTACGTTCTGAAGGCAAATAACCGCCACGATAACCCATTACCGTCTTATCGAATAACTTTTTCTTTGTTAGTTCTTTCATATACGTCACGAGCATTTCTACGCGTACTCGACTTCGCGCAAAAATGATTGTCTGAATATGTTTTTGATAAAGAAATGCGCCGAGATCACGGACTTCAAGCACTGCACTTCTCCGTATGCCAAAGACATCGTGGACAATTGGCGGGTTATAAAAAACGAAATGTTTTTTGCCGCGTGGTGCCCCGTTTTGATCGATCAGCGCCATATCTTTATTCGTCAGATTATCTGCCAATTCTTTGGCATTTGAAATCGTTGCGGATGTACAAATAAAAATTGGATCACTGCCATAAAATCGGCAAATGCGCTGTAATCTTCTTAATACATGCGCCACATGGCTACCGAATACACCTTTATACGTATGAAGTTCATCTACCACGATATATTTCAAGTTCTCGAACAATGATATCCATTTTGTATGGTGAGGCAATATGGCTGAGTGAAGCATATCCGGGTTCGTCAAAATAATATGTCCCGATTTTCTAACTTTGGTTCGCAAGCCAGGTGCTGTATCTCCGTCATAGGTGTGACTTAAAATCGTTTCGCCACTTGCTTCAATCAACTCATGCAAATCTGCTAGCTGATCTTGAGCCAATGCTTTAGTTGGGAATAAATACAATGCCCGTGAAGATGGATCATCCAAAATCGACTGCAATACCGGCAAATGATAGCATAGTGATTTCCCCGAGGCAGTCGGAGTAATGGCGGTAATCGAGTGTCCTTCACGCACTTTGTCAAATGCTTGGCGCTGGTGACTGTATAACTGTGTGATCCCTTTCGTTGCTAACGCTTTACGAATCGACGAGTGCAACGTAGGAGGAAACTCCGCTAAGATGGCCTCTTGCTCTTTTAGCGTTTCGATGTACGCAATATTCGGTCCAAAGCGTGAGTCAGCGAATAGCTCCTTAATTGTTTCCGGTATACTTTGTTTATTCATTCATCTGGTCCTCTCCTCGCTCCGCGTTCATTGCGTCCAAAACCGTTTGCAATGTATAGCGTGCTGCACGGATAGAAAGAATAAAACGCTTTTTTCCAGTCGCTTTATAGAAAGACTGTACAACGAATTGAGTCATCGAGTCTTTCAATGAATCCACTTGCACTTCATGTACATAGCGCGGCTTTTCTTTCTGTATCCACACTTTCATCTCTTCGGCCCACCGTGCAATTGCCTGGTGGCTACTATCAGCATACGGCTTCACTTCTACAAAAAAATCTGGTTCACGATCTGTTTCTCTCATATGATAAAACCGCTGTTCGCATTCGTCACAAATAGTTAGCAATAACTTCGTGTCTTCCATCTTGCTCATTTATATATAACTCCTTTAAGATCCAATATAAAACATACTTTCTTTCATTTTATCAGATATTCCACTACAGCTCCACTTTCTACGAACAAACATTCCAAGCTGTCACCAATTCGACTACTTTCAATTCGATGGAAACTTTCTTTTTGGTAACTCGTCTAATAGTCGGTATGATATGATGTAGAGTACGAGGTGGTCACATTGGCGATACGTTATCCAAACGGAAAAAAGTTCAATCCTACTGCATCTTCTGCGAAAAAGAAAACCTATGACTACTCTTTCAGTAATCGGGGTAAATCATTAGAAGACGAACTGAACGACACAAATGAATACTATCTGGCGCATGGTCTAGCCGTCATCCATAAAAAGCCGGTCCCCATACAAATCGTCAATGTCCGCTATCCTGCAAGAAGTGCTGCAGTGATAACAGAAGCGTATTTCCGTACTCCTTCGACAACTGACTATAATGGTGTTTGGAATGGATTGTATGTGGATTTTGAAGCAAAGGAAACGAAAAATAAAACTTCTTTGCCACTGCAAAACATTCATTTACATCAAGTGCAGCATATGAAGCAAGTAATCGACCAATCCGGACTCGCTTTTTTTATTGTCAATTTTACATTGTTGGATCGATATTTCTTATTACCATTCGAGGAATTTTATCCTTTGTGGCAACGCATGGAAGATGGCGGAAGAAAATCTATTACATTATCTGAAATAGAGGAACGATCTATCGAAATCAACACCGGTTTTCATCCGCGGCTTGATTACATACAAGCCGTGGCGGATTGGATCGAGCGCAAGAAAGATTAATGAAAGCGAAAGGCAGGAAATATGATGAGTGATAATATAAACTCGAGAACGGCAAGAAGACAGAAACACGTGACGGAGCAACCAAAGCGGCCACAGAAAAAGCTTCCAGATCAATTATGGAAGAAAATCCTCCTAGGTATTGCAGCACTTTTCCTTCTGGTGCTAGTTGGTGGAGCTTCATTATTTGCTTATTATGCAAGTACAGCTCCGGAATTAGATGAAGAACTGTTGAAAGATCCCCTCACCTCTAACTTCTTGACAAAAGACGGCGATGTGTTCATGAAGTTCGGTGCAGAAAAAAGGGATTTCGTACCGTACGATGAAATTCCTGAAAAACTGAAAGATGCCATTCTAGCCACGGAAGACATTCGTTTCTTTAAGCATGGTGGGATCGATTTTTATCGTCTTGGAGGAGCCGTAGTCGCGAACTTCCGTAGTGGATTTGGATCACAAGGTGCTTCGACATTGACACAGCAAGTCATCAAAAACTCGTTTCTGCAGAATGAAAAAACATTGAAGCGTAAAGCACAGGAAGCTTGGCTTGCCCACAAACTAGAAAAAGAATATACAAAAGAAGAAATCTTCGAGATGTACTTCAATAAAATTCTCATGTCAGGTACACGCTACGGCATCGGTACAGGCGCAAATTACTTCTACGGAAAAAAAGTAAGCGAACTGGACTTACCTGAAATGGCCATGTTAGCCGGGATGCCACAATCTCCAAACGGCTATAATCCATTTAAACATCCGGAACGTGCAGAAAAGCGCCGAAATATAGTCCTAACACTTATGGAGCGTCACGGCAAAATTACGACATCGGAAATGAATGAAGCAAAGAAGGTACCAGTCACTTCTACTCTATTAGCAGAAGAAGATCGTGAAGTGTTCGGTAAATACCCAGCTTATGTAGATGCGGTACTGGATGAAATCGAGGCAGCTGGATTTACCGATCTTTTATCTGAAGGCGTCACCGTACAAACTGCTTTAGATCCAAAAGTACAAGAAACAGTAGAAGCCGCAATCAATAATTCAAGCTATTATGAATCAGATGAAATGCAAGCCGGCATGACCGTGCTGGATACGAAAACAAGTGCCATTGTAGCGATTGGCGGCGGACGGAATTATTCGGGGCGCAACTTGAATTTTGCTGAAGTCAAACGTGCACCAGGTTCTAGTATTAAGCCGATTTTATCGTATGGTCCAGCAATTGAAGAACTCGATTGGTCTACAGGTCAAAAGGTAGTAGATGAACCTTACAGCTATAAAGGTTCAGGTGTAGCCATCGGTAACGCTGATGGTAAATTCCTTGGTACATTGACTATGCGGCAGGCATTGTACTGGTCGAGAAACATACCCGCTGTCCAGACATTTGAAAAAGTAGGACCAAAGAAAGCAGAAGCCTTTGCTAATAAACTTGGATTTACGTATAAAAGTATAGATTCATCCAACGCACTTGGGGGTGGAGATGAGTTCTCTACAGTTCAAATGGCAGGCGCATATGCCGCTTTCGGTAATGGCGGTATTTATACCAAACCCCATACTGTAAATAAGCTTATATTGCGTGACGGGAAGACAGAAAAGAATTTACGACCTGACCCCGTAACCGCAATGAAAGATTCTACTGCTTATATGATTACGGATGTATTGCGTGATGTCTTAACCGAGTATGGAGCAACTGGAACGCGAGCAAACATCGGAAATATGGATATTGCCGGAAAGACAGGTACAACAAATTATTCTGCTGAAAAAATGAAAAAAGATAATATGGAAAGTCACTTTGTACCCGACACGTGGTTCACGGGCTATACAACGGAGTACACCATTTCTACATGGGGCGGTTATGGCGATTTCTCACCGATTAAAACCTATGATCACGGACGTTACGTACCGCAGAATCTATTTAGAGATGTCATGAGCAGTATCGCAAAAGACCCGGGTACGTTCGTTCAACCGGACTCAGTCGAAGAAGCCGCAATCGTCAAAGGCAGCGACCCTATTATGCTTGCTAGTTCATTCGTCTCACGTAATCTCATCAGTAATGAATTATTTGTCAGAGGAACATTACCAAAAAAAGCATCGGTTCCTGAAAAGATTTCCATTCCAAGTCCCGATGGATTAACTGCACAATTCGATGCGAATTCCAATACGATTCAATTACAATGGAATTATGATGTACCGAATAAATACAGCAGTCTTGGAAGTCCTACATTCAACGTCAGTGTTTCTATTGATGGCGGTGGTGCACAAAGTATCACGACGACTTCCGATAAACAGACCACTTACTCTGGTGTGGAATACGGTAAAAGCTACACATTCTATGTCAGTGCCACTATGGGCGGTTATACGAGCGGTTCGGCTACAGCTTCCCTTTCAATAAAAGGCGCTGATGAACCGGTCATTGAAGATGAACCTATCGTTGAGCCTGATGACAATCATGATGATCAAAACAATACTGGAGATGATCCATCAGACAACGACTCAGGTAACAACAATGATGCCAATAATGAAAATCCGAACCAATCGAATCCAGATGGCTCGAACGATCAAGATGACAATAACTCACCTAACGATCAGAATAACCTAGACCAAAATACAGATCAAAATCAGGGTCAAGGTCAGTCCAACCAAGGACAAGGAAACCAAGGGAACCCAGGCAACCAGGGCAATCCAGGGCAAGGGCAAGGACAAGGACAAGGACAAAAACCTAACGATGCGGGCGATACATCATCCGATGCCTCCGCCAATTAAAAAAGAGCGATTCCACACTTCACATGTGGAATCGCTCTTTTTATTTATTGTTGAACGCGTAATCGTGCTGCTTTCTTTTTCATCTCATCATATAGCATAGTCAATTGAATTAATGCATAATGGCTGCTTTTTTGAAGTTTGATGAACTCGATTCGTTCCTCATAATTATTTGGCGCAAGTGCGTGATGCATTTTACCTGTATGGGGATTCTCCAATTGTTCACTTTGCCCAATTAACCATTCCAGCTGATCGATTGCCGGCTGTATGAACTCCAATTTACGTGAATCATTTATGGCATATGCCTCTTCTAATTCCGGCTTTTGCTGTTGCCATATATCGAGTATTTGTTTCACGTTTTCCTTTAATTGTTCGTATGTCATTTCGCTTTCATCCTTTTTCGTCCTTCGCGGCATAAATCCAATAATGGACATTCTGGACAGTTGGGATTTTGCGCTTTGCAATGATAGCGACCAAAGAAAATCACTTGATGATGGGTCTGTGTCCATAGTTCCATCGGTGTCCAACGCATGATTTTTTCTTCAACATCAATCGGTCGGTCTTTCCAGCGATTCATACCTAGCCTTTTCGCTACACGTTCAACATGTGTATCGACAGCTAATGCCGGCACACCGAACGCATTCGACACGACGACATTGGCTGTTTTCCTACCTACACCTGGTAACGTCATCATGATATCTCGGTTAGGAGGTACTTCCCCACCGAACTCTTCTATTAACCGGAGGCTAAGCGCTTGGATATTTTTTGATTTATTACGGAATAAACCAATCGAACGTATATCTTGCTGTAATTCCTCAATAGGTACAGCAAGATAATCTTCTGGTGTCTTATATTTTTTAAATAATTCTGCCGTCACTCGATTGACTAATACGTCCGTACATTGTGCAGATAAGAGTGTCGCAATCAACAATTCAAAAGCGTTCTCATGAACGAGTTCACAATGCGCTTCAGGAAACATCTCTTCAAACGTTTGCAGGCATGTATGCCACTCTTTTTTTGTCAGCACCGTTATCACCTACTCCCGTTCTTCAAGCCAATTGTAAAAAGGCACATCTTTAATTGCTGTTTGCACTAGCGGTGTTGTGGCTACTGTTGTTGGACGAAATGCTTTTGTCTGCTTTTCTACATCGCGCATCGTTTTCACGTTTTTCTTTTTCCATTCAAATAAAATTCGGTCGATATAGCGTAAACTCATTTTTTGTGCAAGGACTGCTTCTCTTAATGCCGCACGAATGATTTCCGTTGAATGACCATCTTTGTCAATCCACATTCCAATTGTTTCAAATTCCATAGGAGATAGGAAGCGACCGAATTCCTGCTCGAAAAGCGAGAAGATTTCTCCCTCTTCCTGCTTGATCACTTCTTCTTCTGTTTTCATCGATTGTTTTTCGACTTCTTCTATCAATCGTTTCCATAGAGGATAAAATGAAAATTTTTCATGCAACACTTTATTTTCATCGGTACTTTGCTCAATTGAAAACAATCCTTTTTGCATCATACGCTGCAGACAATTCGTTACTTCTTTTTCTTGCAGTTGCATACGATTCGCGATATCAGTAGGAGTTGGGAAATGGTTCCCCACTCCTTGAAATGCAAGTAAATGCAATAATACCATGGCGTCAGTATCCGTAATCAACAATTGTTTATAATGTTGAAAAAAGAGCTGGGAAATAGAAACATTTCCCTGCTCCATCCAAATTTTCAGCCGTTCATCTTGTTGCATATTTGAAACTTCCTCTCATCAGCAACTTGTCAGTCGCTTCTGTTTTACTCTTTCCAATGATCTCGTACAAACTGATCGATACGTGCAATTCCTTCTTCCAATAGATCGATTGACGTGGCATAAGAAAGACGAATCGTAGTGTCAGAACCGAATCCTGTGCCCGGAATGACAGCTACTTTGGCTTCCGTCAATAACGCATGGGCAAAATCATCTACGTTTGCATAGCCCGTCTTCTTTACTGCTTCCTGTACATCCGGCAATAAATAGAATGCGCCTTGTGGCTTCAATACATGGAAACCTGGAATAGCAGAAAGTTTAGGGTACGCTTGATTCAAGCGGGACTCGAAATCTTTTCGCATAACTTCTACAGTATCTTGCGTTCCGTTATATGCTTCGATTGCTGCGTATTGCGAAGTCGTCGTCGGATTGGATGTGGAATGGCTAGCGAGATTCGTCATTGCGCTTACTACTTCCTCATCCCCCGCGATATATCCTATTCTCCATCCAGTCATTGAATGGGATTTCGATACACCATTAATAATGAATGTACGATCTTTCGCGTCTTCTGAAAGCTGTGCGATCGATACATGCTCCTTATCATCATAAACAAGCTTCTCATAAATTTCATCTGAAATGATCCACACATCTTTTTCACGGCAAACTTCCGCAATCGCTGTGAGTTCTTCTTTTGAGTAAATCATACCTGTTGGATTACCCGGTGAATTAATAATGAGCGCTTTTGTCTGATCCGTGATGGCATCACGGATTTGTTGGGCTGATACTTTGAACTGCTCAGCTGCTGTCCCTTCAACGAACACGGGAGTGCCTTCTGCAAGCTTCACTTGTTCAGGATAACTCACCCAGAATGGCGAAGGTATGATGACCTCGTCGCCTTTATTAAGCAACACTTGGAAAAGTGTATAAAGCACATGCTTCGCTCCAATACCGACTAATACTTCATTGCGCGTATAAGTCAATCCTTGGTCTCTTTTCAATTTGTCAATTATGGCATCCTTTAATTGAGGAAGACCACCGGCCGGAGTATATTTCGTCTTGCCATCCTTCATAGATTGATATGCTGCATCCAAAATGTTCTTAGGTGTATTATAATCCGGTTCGCCAGCTCCGAGTCCAATCACATCGATGCCTGATGCCTTCATTTCTTTTGCCTTCGCTGTAATCGCTAATGTTGTAGATGGTGATAAAGTATTTACTCTGGACGCTAATTGCTTTCTCAAATTGACCGCTCTCCTTTTGTTCTAATTCCATTTTTCTCTATAATTTCGAAATACGCTTTAACCATTTTCCATCTGCAAAATTCAGATACGCATAGTTTAAGAAATCCTCATCATCCAGATAACTAACTTCCCAAAACGGGGTATCATTTTCTAAGCCCAATGAGGCGTTGAGGACTTTTTTGACGTTCTTTTCTTTTTTTACGATGTCCGTGGCTATTCGCTTTGTGATACCATCTTTAATTGATATAGCTTTCAAAATTTTTGTCGTCTCTTCTTCCACGAAGATGATTTTTTCATGATGGTTTTTATCCGTACCATAGACGGTAATCCATGACGTTTTACCATGATAGTGATCCATCTTATCTACTTTTTCAAGTACGTTATGTGCCAATATGGCTTCTTTAACTTTGTTTTCCGATACAGCAAACGGTTTCTCTGCTTGATAGAAAACGATAATCGTAACCGTGAACCCGAGCGCGAGTAAAAATAGGAATAGAAACTTAATCCAGTTGAGCATAACTGTCACTTCCTATTGAATGAACCGCAGATTTTTTTCGATTCATTTTCCAACCTGCTTTCTATTTGTACATCAATTATTATAACAATTTTCGATCTCGTTAACTAGACCTTCCAAAGATACTTTTTTCACAAATGACTTAGGTAAAGCTTGTAAAAAGGATTTGCCGTAGGATTTAGTGTCAATACGTCGATCCAATATGATGAAAAATCCCTGTTCATCGGTTGAACGAATCAATCTGCCGAACCCCTGTCTGAAACGCAGTATTGCTTCAGGCAAACCAAGATGGGTAAATGCATTTTTATGGGCCGCTACTAAAGCTTCTGACCGTGCTTTAAATAGTGGCTCTTCAGGTGAAGTAAACGGCAAACGAACGATGACCACTGCAGATAATTGCTCACCTGGCACATCTACACCTTCCCAGAAGCTTGTCGTGCCGAATAACACTGCTTTCTTTTGCTGTTTAAACGTCTTCAGCAATTTATGACGGCTTCCGGAGCTGACTCCTTGTGCGATTAGCATGTACTCTTCTTGTAAGGACTCGCTGTCTATCACTGCTTGATGTGTCTTCTTCAACATATCATGAGACAAGAACAATGCAAAGACGCGTCCTTCAATCGCAACGGCTGTTTGGATTAATGCATCTGCTACTGCTTCGATGTACTCTTCATTTGAAACTTGCTGGATATCCGGCATATCTTCCACAATCAATGTATGCGCACCTTCATAGAAGTTCGCTGGGGCATCAAATGTGTAAAGCGGTACGCTAGAAGGCAATCCTGCTTGGTCCAGCACGAAACGGTCCTGTTGTCCCGCTGTTAATGTGCCGGATGTCCAGACGACGCCTGCCTCCCCTTCAAACGTACCTATAAAATCACGGATCACTTCTGAACCATTTACCGGACTTTTCTTAATTTGTAAACTGCCAGGTAAACTTCGACTGTCTTTCTCCATCCAAATGGTCGTGCTTGTGTTTGGCTTTTCCAAAAACAATTCAATCCACTCGCCAGCTTTAATTTTCATTTCATTGATCCAATAATACCATTCACTTAGCGCTGCTTGCTCATGTACCGTCAATTCATTCGACAGATTTTGGATTGGCATTGCATAGTTCTCGGTCACACTGATATATTCATTCATCTTACGCAAAACTTTGTCGAAGATTTCATTCGTCCGCACACGTTTGGATAATGGTTTCACTGTTCTCGTTGTCGACTTACTGTCGTTAATTGAATTGGAGTTCGCCAGTATAAGCATGGATTCATCGAATGCGAACAGGAATTCATTGAATGAATATTGAAGCCGTGCTGTAGACATTTTATGATTGAAATGAAATCGCCTTAAGATATCCTGAATATCAAACAATAGTTGGCAGCTACTTAAACCGTTCAACTGACTCATTACATACTTCCACTTCGTATAAGAAAACACTTGTTGGTGCGTTCGTATTGCCGCTTGGTTCATTTGATGGGCTTCATCAATCACCAATCCACTGATGGAATGGAATAATGGATCATAACGTTGCTGATCGTTCACTAACATGGAATGATTTGTTAATATTATCATCGATTGCTGACAGTTTTTTACTGTATGTGTATAGAAATCTGCCACCCGTTCATCTTTCTTTACTCGCATGGAACGCTTACGAATACGGTCGATAAACAGCTGACCGCCACCTGAAACATTGACTTCATCCAAATCGCCCGTTGTGGTTTCCGTTAACCAAACTAATAATTGCATAATCGTGATGGAATCATCGTAAACCTCATCGTTAAAATGTAAAAGTTCTTCAAATTTCCCCAATGAAATATAATTCGCCATGCCTTTCACAACAGTCGTCGGAATCGTCATGTGCAAAGCTTTCTCAAGCTTCTGGACTTCTTCAGCGAGCGTATCGACCAAGTGATTCGTATACGTACTAATGACAACAGGCTGTTTCGTTTCAAATGCGCGAATCAAAGCAGGCACTAAGTAGCCAATCGTCTTACCAACGCCCGTTGGAATTTCCACTGCGATTTGCTTCTTTTCAACAAAGGCTTGCCATGTCAAATCCATCAAATGTGCCTGACTTTCCCTCACGTGATAAGATGGATGAATTTTCTGCATGACTCGTTCTTTCGCCATAGTGTCGATCGGAAATTCTATTGGCTGTGGCCACGATGCAGGGGTTGGTGTTGAGTTTAAATAGGGAATCCCACGAAATAGCGCATAGTCGCTCGACGTTTCCTTTCCACGTGCCTGCTTAAGCGCTTCATAAAACAATGTCGAAACATCCGATTTCATTGCAAATGAACGCTCATGCATATGATTTAGCGTCTCTTTAGGCAAAGTGCTAATTTTCTCAATAGCCTTCAACAAAAACAACGCTGTCGCTTCTGCATCATCATCTGCTCGATGCGCTTGCTTTAATGATATATTTAATGATTCAGCAATATCTTGCAAACGAAAGCCTGGTAAAGTGGGATACATAATTTTCGCTAGTTCCACGGTATCGATCGTCTTACCATGCCATTTTGATATCCCACAGCGAACCAATTCTTTTTGTAGAAACGATACATCAAAGTCTGTGTTATGCGCGACAAAAATACATCCCGTAAGTAAATCAGCCACTTCTTGTGCAATCTTTTCAAAAGGGGCAGCGTCTTTTACATCCTCATCACCAATGGATGTTAGTTGGTGAATGAAAGGTGGAATCGGGCGCTTTGGATGTACGTAACGCATATATGTATCTATTATTTTATTGTTCTCTATAAAAACAATTGCAATTTGAATGATCCGATCACCATTTAAAGGCGAATGACCGGTCGTTTCCAAATCGACAACTGCATATTTGCTTGTAGACATACCATCATCAACTTCCTATTTGGTTTCTAATGCAAATTGTATCACATATACCATGACGACTCACGTCTTGCATCAGCCAAAAAGAAACTCCATAGTTTGAACAAATATAAAGGAAAATTTTGGTGACGGTTCGGGATTGTAGCGGAAGCGGAGGCTACTCAGAGGAACAAACCCATGTAAGACAACTAAAGTGAAGTGACCACAAAAAAGCGTAAATCCCACGTTCTAGCCTCCTGCATGCAAACCTGTTTTGGTTTCAATGTATTACAAAAGAACCCCCCATTCAAATAATTATCAAATGGAGGGTTCAATACTTTTTAGAATATAGCGACACCTGGTTTTTCCGTGATGACTTCCTTCACATGATTCTGTTCATCCATAATCAACACAGTCGGCTGATGAGTACGTGCCTCTTCGTCCGAAACATACGCATAGGATAGAATGATCACGATGTCGCCCGGCTGCACAAGACGAGCTGCAGCTCCATTGACACAAATGACTCCGCTGCCTGGCTCCCCTTCGATAATATACGTCTCAAAGCGCGCACCGTTATTATTGTTGACAATCTGCACTTTCTCATTCGGTAACATACCCGCAGCCTCTAATAGCGCACCATCGATCGTAATGCTCCCTACGTAATTTAAATTGGCTTCCGTAACAGTCGCGCGATGTAATTTTCCATTCATCATCATTCTAAACATTTTTCTCATCCTTTATAGTTGACATAATAATATTATCTATTAGTCTCGCGGAAGTAAATTGTACCGCAGCGGCCAAGATGACTTCTTCGGTATCAGTAAGGTTCTCTTCCAACGATGGATACGCAAGCACTTCGACGTAATCAATCGTGCCAGATGTTTCTTCTTCAATCACTTTGCGCACGATCTTCGCTACTTCTTGCAGTGGAACACCTTCGTAATAGCTACGTTTCCCTTGGCATAGTGCACGGTAGATTGCACTCGCTTCATTTCGTTCATGTTCAAGCAAACGAACATTACGCGAACTTTTGGCCAGTCCGTCTTCTTCACGCACAGTAGGTACACGTGAGATCGATGTGCGAAGATTGAAATCACAAACAAACGTTTCAATAATCGCTAGTTGCTGCGCATCCTTCATTCCAAAATACGATTCATCTGGATCGACGATGCTAAATAATTTCAAGAGTACTTTCAACACTCCGTCGAAATGTCCTGGTCTTGAAGCTCCACAAAGACGTGATGCTTGTTCTCCAGGCAAAATTCTGATGCCGCTCTTGCGCGGATACATGTCCTCAACAGAAGGAATAAATAAATAGTCGACTCCTGCTGTCGAAGCGAGTTCTGCATCATGTTGCTCATCGCGTGGATATGCTTCGTAATCCTCTCCTGGCCCAAACTGCGCTGGATTAACGAAAATACTCATAACGACAATATCATGGTCTCTTCTGGCTTCTTTTACCAACTCCAAATGACCTTCATGAAGAAAGCCCATGGTCGGTACGAAACCTACTGTGCGTCCTTCACGTTTTCTCGGATTTAGGATATTTTGCAATTCCGCAATCGACCGAACAATTTGCATGGTGGCACTAGTACTCATAGTGTTTTGCCTCCGTATAATGCTTCAAGTTCTTCTTCCCTCATCGTAAAGCGATGGCTTTCAGAAGGGAATGTTCCGTTTTTCACTGCCAAATTATATAACCTCATAGCACCTTCGATATCTTTACCGACTTCTGCGTAACTTTCGACGAATTTTGGTAGTTTATGATTACCGTAGCGCACCATGTCATGGAATACGAGTACTTGCCCATCTGCTTCAGCACCCGCACCTATTCCAATAACAGGAATAGAAACTGCTTGCGCAACTTCTTTCGCCAATTGGAAAGGAATACATTCCACTACAATCATAAACGCACCCGCTGCTTCACACGCTTTGGCATCTTCAATTAACTGTTTAGCTGCAGCTGCCGTTTTCCCTTGTACTTTGTATCCACCACTGACTCCGGCAGACTGCGGCAACAATCCTAAGTGCGCACATACTGGTATGCCAGCTGTCGTCAATAATTGGATTTTTTCGATGACCGCACCACCGCCTTCTACTTTCAAAGCATTTGCAGACGTTTCCTGGAATAAACGTAAAGCATTCTGTAATGTCATGTCAGCGGAACCATGATACGTACCAAATGGCATATCTACAATCACGAATGTATCTTTTGCACCCCGTCGAACTGCTTTACCATGATGACTCATTTCATCAAGTGTTACATGTGCTGTCGAATCATAGCCGAGCACAACCATGCCAAGAGAATCTCCGACAAGAAGTACATCAATCTCTGCTTGTTCTGCAATTTGTGCTGTCGGATAATCGTATGCTGTCAACATACTGATTTTTTCACCATTTGCTTTCATTTTTGAAAAATCTGTTGTGGATTTCACTGTTAATCTTCTCCTTTACGTCTGATTTCAGCAGGCGTTTGGTAGGCAAAAAAACCAAAATTAAAACCCTACTGATCCAAATATGGACAGAAGGGTTGCGTAAGCGTTTGATCATGCTTCCTCCGTCCCTGTCTAAATAGATCAAGGCAGATTTCTTATATAATTCATTTGCCAAACTGGTGCAGCTCCAAAATCGATACCGCCCTATGCGTACACTATATCAAAACAGTAAGATTCTGTATAGTTTTAATTCTTAACTTCGATATCTGCAGAATAAATTCCACGCACCGTGCCGTTTGCCAATTGAAGTTCTAGCATGCCATCATGGGAAATACCAAGTGCAATACCTTCAACCGTTTCATGAACCATATTCGCTTTGATTTTCTTACCCGTTATCGCAGCATAGCTCTCCCATAAAATTTTAATCGGTGCGAATCCTTTTTCTACATATAAGTCTGTATATTGCTCCAGGTACTTTAGAATGGTTGCCACTAATTGTGCACGATCAATCATTTCTCCTTTTTCAATGCGTAATGAAGTCGCAATCATTTGCAATTCTTCCGGAAAATCAGCTAGCTGCTGATTGGCGTTAATTCCCATCCCTAAAATAATGGCTTTGACACGGTCAGGATCGGCCTGAAGCTCTGTTAGGATACCTGTGACTTTTTTTCCATTGATTAATATATCATTTGGCCACTTAATAACCGGTTGAATATCCGTCACTTCTTCAATTGCACGAACGATAGCCACCGCTGCAACGAGTGTCAGTTGCGGCGCTTGTTGAGGTGGCAAATCAGGCCGAATGATCAAACTCATCCAAATACCGCGATTGGCTTTTGATGTCCAAGGCCTTGCCAAACGCCCTTTACCCGCCGTCTGCTCTTCTGAAATAATTAATGTGCCATCTTCTGCTCCATTTTGCGCATCCTCATGTGCGATTGTCTGTGTAGTGGGCACTGTTGTGAAATATTTAATGTTTCGACCGTAGCGTTCTGTCGTTAAATATTCTGTGATATTCCCTTGGTTAACCAAATCGGGTGCTTCGATTAAATAATAGCCTTTTTTACGTTGTGACCCGATTTCGTAGCCCTCTTCCTCAAGTTCTTTAATATATTTCCAGATTGCTGTGCGCGAAAGACCGAACTCATCGGCAATATCTTGGCCTGATATAGGCTCACCTTGTGCAGCAAATAGTCGTTTCAATAATTCACTTTTCACGGGAGATTTCATTTATAAACCATTCCTTTATCGCCTGTGCGTCATTTTCAATTTGTCCGTAGACAACTGCTCGTTCAATTTTCATAATCCAATCACTTGTCCATTTCCCACCATTTTTCCCAGACCATTTTACTAAATCTTTCCCAGTGAATGATAGGTCTGTGCGTTGCAGAATCGGTAGTTGTTGTTTATACTCTTCAATTTGCTGTTTGCTTACAATAAAATCCTCATGATTTACGTTAAAGACCTTTCCCACTACTTCTAGTATATCGGTTGGAAAGCTATAGAAATCCCATAGATCAAACGCTCGTTGTGTGCGTATCGCATAGGCATCTTCAAATTGTTTCAAGAAGCGTTTTTCCTTATTGGATAATTTGAAGAGCCGGGCCAGGTCTGTTGCGTTCATATCCGTTATAGCAAGCATCGCAGCAAAGCCATGAAGCGCGTCAAGAAATGGTGTATAGCGATCCAGTGATTCAAACGCTATAAATAATTCGGGATAAAGTTCCGGCAATCCAATTTCACATCCGTAATGAAAAGCTTGTGAAGGATTTTGACCTTGAAACAGTTTATCCATTTCTGTTTTGATCCGTTCAATCGCAACACCGTGCAATGAAGGAGCCAGTGTTCTCATCGCATGTAATGTTTCCAATTCTATAGTAAAGTCCAATACGGACGAAAAACGCAGAGCACGGAAAATTCGCAGTGGATCTTCTTGAAAGCGTTCTTCAGGCTTTCCAACAGCACGGATGGTTTTTCGCTTCATATCTTCAAGTCCATCAAATAAATCGATGAGTTCCCCGTCTACTGTCATAGCGAGCGCATTGATTGTAAAATCACGATGTTGCAAGTCTTCTCGCAACGTTGTTACATAGACGGAATCACTCGTTGTAGTTTCTGAGCGGTATGTCGTCACTTCAATAGGCTCTCCATGCATCAGCACAAGAATCGTACCGTGTTCAATGCCCACATCAATTGTACGTCTAAACACTTCTTTGACTTGAGACGGTGTAGCGGAAGTTGTAATGTCAATATCTAGTGGTTTTTTACCAAGCTCGGCATCACGTACTGCACCACCGACAAAGACAGCTTCATAACCTGCTGCCTGCAATTCTTTAATTACTTGCCGACTTGCTGCTGAACCGAAAGAAATGGTCATTTCATCGCCGCCACTTCATAATATAAATCCTCATATTGCGCTACAATTGATTCGGAACTGAATTCTTCCTGCACTGTGCGCAAAGCATTGCTTTTCATTTGTTGATGCAAGTTGGAATCACTTAGCAACTGTGTCAGACGATCAGCAACGGCTTGTACATCTCCTAGTTCTACTAAGAATCCGTTGACACCGTCTTGAACCACTTCCGGAATGCCACCGATCGCATTTGCTACAGCGGGCACACCACAAGCAAAAGCCTCAAGCAGCACGAGACCGAATGCTTCTTTCTCTGAAAGCAACAACATCGCTTCACTAATAGACAATAATTCGGGCAGATCGTTACGCTTACCTAAGAAGAAAATATCGTCTTGCAATCCATGGGTCTTAACGAATTCTTCCAAATAAAATTTCTCTGGACCTTCACCCACTAACAGCAATTTCGCTTTATGTTGCTTATCAAGCAAACGGAAGCTTTCAATAATATCCGGAATGCGCTTCACTTTTCGAAAGTTGGATATGTGGATAAGAACTTTTTCATCGGACGCAATACCAAGTTCTTCCCGAAGATGTTTCACTTCACGTGGATAATACTTTTCTTCATCAATGAAATTATAAATCGTTTGTATTTCTGTCGTTGGCTGCAGCAACTCGATCGTTTCATTGCGCAATGAACGAGATACAGCGGTCACACGGTCGGACTTATTCATACCATACGACAATGTGTTTTTTAACGCAGGGTCGTGACCGAGAATCGTCACATCGGTGCCATGTAGGGTCGTGATGATGCCAATAGATGATTGCGCCATATCTTTCGCCAAAATAGCAGAAATCGCGTGTGGTACGGCGTAGTGAACATGAAGCAAATCCAGCTGTTCCGATTCTATGACTTGCGCAATGCGATTGGCAAGGGCAATGTCGTATGGAGGATATTTAAAAACTGCATACCCTTCAATCGTCACTTCATGAAAATGGATATTCGGATGGATATCTAAAAACCGAAACGGTCTACTTGATGTAATATAATGCATCTCATGCCCTTTAGCAGCCATTTTGAGTCCTAACTCCGTCGCCACTACACCTGAACCACCGAGAGATGGATAACAAATGACACCTACTTTTAATTTTCTTTGTTGCATACGTTAACCGCCTCACCGCAAAAATTTAATCTATAATTTTTTCAAGCCCATAAATGAATCGTGGAGTTGAAACTGCTTCACGAATCGAAAGTAATATACCCGGCATAAAGGACTTCCGGTCGAAAGAGTCGTGACGGATCTTGAGCAATTCCCCTTCACCGCCAAGTAATACTTCTTGATGTGCGAGTAATCCCGGTAAACGAATACTGTGAATCTTCATTCCTTCGATATCGGCACCACGTGCACCTGTAAGCTTCTCTTGTTCTTCTGGATGGCCTTGGATATGTGCTGCACGTACTTCACGGATCATCTCTGCCGTTTTCACAGCTGTTCCGGACGGTGCATCCAATTTTCGATCATGGTGCATTTCAAGTATTTCAACATCTCCTAAGTAACGGGCAGCTTGTTGAGCAAATTTCATCATGAGAACAGCACCAATCGAGAAGTTCGGTGCGATAATACAGCTTTTTTGCTGTTCATTAGACAAACTTTCTAAGTCTTTGAGCATTTCAGCCGTCAATCCAGATGTTCCAATTACTACATCCATGCCTAGTGACAATGCTTTACTTGCGTTTGAAAATACTGCATCGGGATCTGTGACATCGAGTAATACATCAGGATGGTGCGTAGCATGCAACGCTTCAAGCGATGTGAAGATCGGTATTCCACCTTCAGCATCCGATACTGTTCCATTATGTAAATATTCCCCATCATGTTTATAATCGAGTACTGCTACAATCTCTATATCCGCCGCTTCCGTTCCTGCGACTATAGCAGTCCCACCCATTCTTCCACGTGCACCTGCTATTGCTAATTTAATCATCATTCTTTTCCTCCTTTTTGGTCCAGCGATCTTTATCTCTTGTGTTGAATTTTGTCAATACGGTATCTAGCGCTTCGGATAAATCGATTTGTTGAGAGTTAGCAAAACAAATTAAGACGAATAATAGATCGCCCGTTTCTTCCTCCAACGTTCGGATGGCTTCAGTAGACTTTTTCTTCTTCATCCCGTAGCGATCCTGTACTTCACGGGATAATTCCCCCAACTCTTCCGTCAGTCGTGCGATGAGTTCCATTGGAGGAAAGTATCCTTCTTTAAAACCTGTTATGTATGTATCAACATCTCGTTGCAATTGTTCCATCGTTTTAGTCAACGCTATCAACTCCCCTTCCTATCGTATGCATTCTTCTGGCTATTGTCAAAATATAATATTTAGCACATACTATGAATAGTGGACGTATCACTAAATGATTATAAGTGCGTACGTAGGACAAGCTACATAAACAAGAAGTTCGATTACATCCAGAATCAATTAACAGGAGGAGTGGTGTGTTTGTTCGCTGGAATTCGTGTACGGAATATTTTATTGATTATGTTAGGTGCAGCGCTATTTAGTTTTGGACTCGTGAACTTTACGATTCAGCATGAACTTGCAGAAGGTGGATTTACCGGAATTACATTAATTCTACTGTTTGCTTTCAACTGGGATCCTGCTTTACTAAACTTATTACTGAATATCCCTATGTTTTTAATTGGCTGGAAAATGCTTGGCAGGCGTTCCTTCATCTATACTGTCATCGGTACGGTGGCAGTGTCGATTTTTATTAAAGTGTTCATGCAGTATCAAGTGAATATCCATATGGAAGGTGATCTGTTCCTAGTCGCGCTATTTGCTGGTGTATTCATCGGTGTAGGACTAGGTATTATATTTAGAAGCGGTGGTACGACAGGCGGCTCCGATATCATAGCAAGACTCGTACATAAAAAATATGGAATTACGATGGGTAAAACAATGTTTGTGTTCGATGCTGCTATCATTTTGTTATCATGGGCTGTCTATTTAGATTACCGCTCGATGATGTATACATTGGTTGCGCTTTTCGTTGGAGCACGCGTCATTGATTTCGTGCAAGAAGGAGCGTACTCCGCGAGAGGTGCATTCATTGTAACGAACTTCCCGGATGAAATCGCTACGAACATAGCAAATTCCATGGAGAGAGGCGTGACGGTGTTCAAAGGTTACGGTCATTTTTCAAAAGAAAACCGTGAAATACTCTACTGCGTGGTCGGGAAAAATGAAATGATTCGTTTGAAAAACCTCATCACTGCTGTAGATCCCGAAGCATTCGTCTCCATGATGGAAGTACATGATGTAATGGGTGAAGGATTTACATTGGATGAACAAAAAAGGCCAATCAGTGATTAAAAAAATCCTTCTGCTATAGCAGAAGGATTTTGTATTTATTAGTCACGGTTGGTAAAGATTAAAATCAAACGAACTAGCTCCAGTACAGCTACTGCAGTTGCAGCAACATATGTCATCGCGGCTGCGCTCAGTACTTTTTTCGCTTGTGGTTCTTCTTCATTACGGATGATGCCAAGTTGCACGATTTGATCCATCGCACGTGATGATGCATTAAACTCTACTGGCAATGTAACAATTTGGAATAGCACCCCAACTGCCATCAACAGAATTCCGATACCTAGCAAAGAGTTCATGCTAGAGAAAATAATCCCAATCATGATGAATACCCAGGATGCGTTTGAAGTCAAACTTGCGACTGGCGCCAATCTGTGGCGGAAACGTAAGAATGAGTAAGCCTCTTTGTCTTGAATAGCGTGACCGACTTCGTGCGCTGCTACTGCAGTACCTGCTACAGATGATTCGTGATAGTTACTTGTCGATAGTGCCACGATCTTTGTCAATGGATTATAATGATCCGTTAAGAATCCTTGGCTTTCCACAACTTTTACATCATGTAAACCATTTTGATCCAGAATAAGTCTCGCTACTTGAGCACCCGTCATTCCAGAAGTAGAACGAATCTTTGAATACTTTTTATATGTGCTTTTCACTTTAAATTGCGCATAGATAGGAAGCAATAAAATGATACCAAAGTAAATCCAGAACACGTCTATCTCTCCCCTTTCTCTCTGCCTTAATTTTATAATGTTTACGTGCTTACTGCAACTATTAACTACGCTTTCAATACTTGTATGTCCAGTCTCGACTTATAATTCCACATAGCCAAAGCAATACAAGCTATGGATAACCAAAATGTGAAATAGCCAATTTGAGGACTAAATTGCGAAAGGTCGTGATAAATTGGCATTTGTCCGAAGACATAGTCGATTACATCATTATGAAGTGTCCAAATAGCCGCAATGGCAATATGCCAAGCTGTAAATTTATATTTGGGAGAGTATAAGATGCCTTGCAATGCCATTGCGAAATGGGAGCCTATCAACATCCAACCTACCCAACCAATTGAACCGGTTACAACGAGCGTCAACACATTCATAATGACCGCCCATAAGCCATACTTTACTAAAGTGATGAATGCGAGTGCTTCCATCAATTTGAAGTTTCGATTCAGTAGCCAGCCTATTATAGCTATACAAAAGAACAAAGTAGCTGTAGGACTATCCGGTACGAAAATCCAGTATTTCGGTTCTGTGATTTCCAGTTGCCACATATACCAATCATATCCGTAGACCGAACCTACTATATTAATAAAAAGAAGAATCCATAAGAATGATTTATGGGAAAGGGTCATCCAGATTTGTGGCCATAACATTCGCAAAAACATCACCACTTCCATTGGAATATAGTAGTTTTATGTAAAGTTTAATGAAAGATCAATATATAAAAAAAAGAGTCAGTTTCCTGACTCTTTTTCTTACTTCGATTCTAGCTCAGCTATAAATTCAGCAAGTACTTGAAGATCTTCATCTGAACCTTCCCATGTGCCAGCAGGCATTGTACCTCGGCCATCATGAGCGATTTCAACAATTTCTTCAGCTGTCATACCTGTGTTAGTTAACGGTAATCCCAGTCCACCTTGGAATGAGTCACCATGACAACCAATACAGGAAGAGCCTTGATAAATCTCATACCCTTCAGCCGTTTCATCAAATTCTACTTCGTCCACAATAGCACCTTGAACTTTTGCTGCTTCCCAGTCGTGGTTTTCGACTGATTCCCAAGTCAAGTAGAAGATAGCTAAGAATGAAAGAATCATGAAGGCTGTTGGCAACGGACGTTTAAACGGACGTCTTTCCTTTGTTGTATCCATGAAAGGAACTAGCATTAATGCCATAAACGCCAATCCTGGAATGACGATCGCACCGATCACGTTATAAGGACCGGATGCGAATTCATATTTCAATAGCTGATACATGAATAGGAAATACCAGTCTGGTATCGGTATATACATTGTATCCGTCGGGTCCGCTTGACGCTCAAGCGGTGACGGGTGTGCGAGTGTAACGATTAGATAGCCGATTAAGAAAACTGCTCCAACCATCCACTCTTTCAATAGAAAGTTTGGCCAGAATGCCTCGGTTTTACCCGGATATTCTGAGTAATCTTTGGGTGTGTTCGACATCTTGCCTGAAGCCTTGATGCGCGAATCCCCGACAAATTTCATCCCTTTTCCGCGGTGCATGTTATTCCCTCCTTCTTAAATTTCAGATGACCCTAACCAAAAAATTGGTTCTTATAGTGGTCCGGAAATACCTTGTCTTCTGATCATGATAAAGTGTGCTGCGAGCAACCCAAGCAAAGCAGCCGGTAGGAAAAATACATGAATCGCGAAGAATCTCGTTAACGTCTGTGCACCTAGAATCGTGGAATCACCCGCGAGAAGAATTTTAATCTGCTCTCCGATGAAAGGTACTGACGCGGCAATCTCAATCCCAACTTTTGTTGCAAATAGAGCTTTCATATCCCAAGGTAATAGATATCCTGTGAAACCTAGACCTAGCATGACGCCAAAAATCATTACGCCGACGATCCAGTTCAATTCACGAGGCTTCTTATAAGACCCTGTAAAGAATACACGTAAAGTATGTAGGAACATCATTACGATAACTAACGAAGCTCCCCAGTGGTGCATCCCACGCACAAGTTCACCGAATGCAACATCGTTCTGAAGGTAGAAAACTGATTTCCATGCGTTTTCAATATCCGGTGTGTAATACATTGTCAGGAACATACCAGACAAGATTTGGATAACCGTTACGAAAAACGTCAAACCTCCGAAACAATAGATGAATGCAGAAAAATGATGTGCAGGGTTTACGTGCTCAGGTACTTCGTGGTCAGCGATATCTCGCCAAATTGGTGTGATATCTAACCGTTCATCCACCCAATCATAAATTTTATTTAACACTGCGGTCGTACCCCCTTACCCTTTAGACTAATGTGTTCGGTATTACTCCACCAAGATAGACAAATCCGTCGATGATTTCAACTTCAAACTCATCAAGCGGTCCAAGTGGCGGTGATCCTGGAATGTTGGCACCATTTTTCTTATAACGTCCAGCGTGACATGGGCAGAAAAATTCGTTTTTATGCTCGTCGCCTTCCCAGTTTACTGTACACCCTAAGTGTTTACAGACCGGTGAAAGTGCTATGACTTTGTCGCCTTCTTTGTAGACCCAAGCCGTATTAGACTCGTCAGAAGTATACCATCCATCTTGTCGATCTTTGATTGTATAGTCGACACGAACTGGTACTTCCGAGAGATCAGCTTCTTTTTGCGGTGTTGGAATCATGTCGGAACCGCCGGCACTAGCCAGAACGGGATCAATTGCGAAACGAATCATCGGCATCAGCATTGCAGAGGCCATGAACCCACCAGTTCCCATTAATGTATAGCTTAGGAACGTGCGTCTTGACACTTTATTGCTCATCAGTAATTTCCCTCCTCTTACTCCAAAGTCAGTCCCACGGACATTCTTTTGCTAATTGTAATACTAGGACATATCTATGATATATCAATATGAAACTAAATTCAATAATGCTTTTAGTAGGTACTTAAGTTTGTGGACAAATATTAAGATTTGGTGACAAACGGCAATCAACCTTTAAATACGTCCCGATTAGTGCTTGTACTCTTCTGAGGACGGTGTTTAGGTATGACTGTACTGATAATGACACTAAAATTCATTTAGTTCAAGTTCTATATCAAAAGAGCGTGACAATCCTGAACTCTGTCTTCACTATTTATCACCCTACTGCACATTCCAACTCTCCATAAAGTGTGTCAGTACTTGACGTAGCTGATCCTCCATGATGGTCTGTCGAAGATGGTTG
This sequence comes from Sporosarcina sp. P34, assembly GCF_002743375.1. Taxonomy (GTDB): domain Bacteria; phylum Bacillota; class Bacilli; order Bacillales_A; family Planococcaceae; genus Sporosarcina. Next base: position 385,647 of record NZ_PDZC01000001.1, on the reverse strand, counting down.
TCCATCGTCTCGAGCGGAATGGACGGAAGCCAGACGACCTTACCTTCTACCGCCACGCTCGTCCACTTAGAATCCGTGGTAAGATAGAAGACATGCGTAAAGGAAGACTTCTTCAAATCTTGTGATAACGTGTTCGCCATTTGTTGCAAGTCTGTTGACTGCGTGTATGAAACGGGCGGTAAGAACATCATACGTCCTTTAAATTGCTTCTCTATGAACATAGATAGATTCATTAAAAACTCAGAAGAGGATGCACTGTTTTTCATCATTTCAGGCCGTGTGTCTATCGTTATTAAAGGTACTACGACGGTATCAATATATTCTTTTTGAGTTATATATGTATCCATATCTTTTGGAACCCAGTTCATTGTCATTCCTCCTTATATTACTCAGTAAAGTTTAGCTTATATTTTTCCACAACGCAAACCAATGATTCCACCGCGGAGGGCGAAATCATTGGCTGATGTCTTTATCTTTTTTCATCTCGTTCAACATAGCTGTCAAGCTAATGAACAGCTCACGGTCGCCGTTGTCCAGCGCTTCGTCGATTCTCTTCAATAACATGTCATTGGTCGTTAACGTGAAACTTTCTTCCAATAGCTTTTCAGCTATTTGTTGGTCTTTCTTTTTCTTCAGCAGATCCTCCGGCAGATACGGATTCTCTTCCGCCACACTTGCATACTCAGGACATTTGTTGCTGTTTTTGAAATTCAGTTGGATGAACATATCCTCGTCTGGATGCAGTCTAAGGTCGTGAAATGACTTTTCCGCATCAGCCGTCATCAAATTTCCCTTGTAGAAGCGAAACGGAATACTATCCACCTCTGTTGTGGAAATAATCATGGCGCGTGGACAGTGATGTGCCTCATTTGTAAAATGAACATTCATTAATAAATGTTCGTTGCTGAGAAGATAATTTAAAATCCATACACATTCCCGGCGCTTTAATCGATAGCGCTTTAAAAACCACCTTAAAAATTCTTTTTTAGCAGCTACAGGAACCACGGCCTTCATCCTATCCCTCCTCTTCAGATTGCGCGATGTATGCGATCCATTCCTCATCATGCGGAGCGATTCTTACTAGCTGCTGAATTACTGGTAACGCTTCATCGCGCTTACCTTCCTCCAGCAAGAATCGTGCATATTGATCTAAGAAAGCAGCATCCTCGTTCATCCCATCATATGCTTTGAAATACATTTCATACGCTTTTTCGTAATCTTCTGTACGTTCATAGGCATATGCAAGGAAAGCATGAAGTAAAGGGATTTCTAATTGATCGACTTCAGAGTACGTCAGCAGATCAATTAACGCTTCGTCATCTTCCTGATTTTCATATACTGAAGCAAGTGTGACAATTGCATCAATATACTCCGGATCTAAAACGAGAGCTTCTTTTAAGTGCTCTTCTGCCTGTTCTGGCATTTGCAGTTTCAACGCAGATTTCCCTGCGGCCAGCTGCAACTCTTTATCGAACTCATCTCGTTCAATACCTTTTTTAAAAAACTCCAACGCTTTTTCATCTTCATTTTGTTGCGCGTAGCTTTGACCTGCAAGCATATAAGCGGAGAAATAATCTGGATCCATTTCTAGCAACTGCTCAAGACGTGTGACCGCTTCCGAGTAACGAGCAGTTTGATAGTAAGCCAACCCTAATCCAAACAACTCTTCAGGATTTACTTCCTTGTCCAGTAATGCCTCGTAGAACGGAATGGCTTCCTCGTACGCAGCACCTGCACTGTATGCTTCTGCAAGTCGCGAAGATAGACGAACGCCTGCGATCTCTTCAGTTGTCTCATTAAGCTTCCCGTAAATTCTCACAGCCTCACTGTATCTACCTGACTCCAATAGAAGTTCTGCTTGCGCAAGTTGGATTACCGGTTCATGCGGGGCCAATGTTGCGGCTTCACGCACTTTAGATAATGCCGTTTCGGCAAGTCCGAGCATTTGATAATAATCCGCTTGTGCAAGCAATGCTTGGACATACTCTTCTTCGTCTGGCGAGACGTCCGTCAGTAATAGTAAGGCTTCATCCTCTTCACCAAGTTCAAGTAAAGCCGCAGCGCGATCTATTTTCAACTGCGCTTCATCAGGGAATACGAGCAACAACTGAGAAAAAATATCGTCAGCTTGTCTGACGAATCCATATTCGATCAATAGATTTGCGACATTGTATAATGTGTCATACTCATTGGTAGCTTGCAGTTTCTGTATTTCATCATGAAGTACATCTAAATCTCCATTCAGTACTGTTTGCTCCAATTCCTGCAATATCTTCATTTTTTCACCCGAGCTTTCTACTCTACTTTATTGATTAACTAGCTGCGAAAGATCTTCGAAAAAGCGCGGATAGGAAATCGCGATACAAGATGGGTTATCAATCTGAACAGGACTTGATGTAATCAATCCCGCTACCGCTGCCATCATGCCTAGACGATGATCACCGTAGGATTGAAGTGTGGCACCTGTGAGTGGTGTCGGACCATGAATAATCATACCGTCCGACGTAGTCTCAATATCCGCTCCGAGCTTCCGTAATTCCGTAGCAACTGCCTCAATACGGTCCGTCTCTTTGACACGAAGTTCTTCAGCATTTTTTATAATGGTTTTTCCATCTGCCTGTGTTGCTAATAAAGCAAGTACAGGAAGTTCATCGATTAATCTTGGAATCAAATCACCACCGATTTCAGTTCCTCGCAGGCGCGAATGCTTAATTCGTACAGTGCCATAACGCTCACCCGAAAAGCCTTTTTCATCTGATAGTTCGATTTCCACGCCCATCGCTTCTAGTACATCTAGTATACCTGTACGAGTAGGGTTCAATCCAACTTTTAGGAACGATACATCACTGTTTTCAACCAATGCCGTGGCTACCATGAAAAAAGCCGCAGAAGAGATGTCTCCTGGTACGACGACATCAGTCCCTGTTAGTTGTTGCCCACCTTCGATCCGGATTACTTTGTCTTGTTGTTCCAGCTTCGCACCAAATTGTACTAACATACGTTCCGTGTGATCCCGCGATACAGTAATTTCTGTAACAGACGTAGTCCCCTTGGCTTGAAGACCTGCAAGTAATACAGCAGACTTTACTTGCGCGCTAGCAACTGGCATCAAATAATCGATTGCCTGCAATGTTTTACCAGTAATTGTAAGTGGTAAGTAATCCGCTGATCCTTTGCTTTTGATATCTGCACCCATTTGCTCCAAAGGATTCGTCACACGTTTCATCGGACGCTTAGATAAATATTGATCTCCACACATTTCAGACGTCACGGAAGAACCGGATAAAATACCTAGCATTAAGCGCGCAGTCGTTCCTGAGTTACCCGCGTCAAGTGCTCCAACTGGCGTCTGCCACTCCGCGATGCCAGGACTTTCAATCGTCACAGAAGTTCCGTTGCGCGTAATCTTTACGCCAAGCTGTTTGAACATTTCAATTGTGCTCAGACAATCTTCACCATCCAAAAAACCACTGATCGTAGTTTTGCCTTTTGCAATTGAACCCAACATCACCGCGCGGTGGGAAATTGATTTATCTCCAGGTACTTGTAAAGCACCGCGAAGAACTGGCTTTTCGAATGAAACCGTTTGTTGTTCTGACATTACGCTCTCCTCCTCTTAAAGTACATGCATAGAATAGTCCGTTTTTGCTGTCAATACTTGACGAGCTTTCCTGCGTTCAGCAGCTGATTGGAAGCTGACAACTAAAATGCCGTACACATCGGTACGGGTTTCCACAATACGTATATTGGTCAAACTAATATTGGCATCTGCTAGAATTTTCGTGATCTCGGAAATGATACCCGGATGATCTGGTATGTCGATGTGTAGATCAAATGTCATGTATAGCGCACCTTGAACTGCGCCTTCATTTGTAGAAGGAAGTTGATCGCGATACGTTTTCGCCTGAGCAAAGAAATCGAAAATACGCTCAGGATTATTGTCTTCTAGCATAACGCGAATTGTATTCATTTCATCGAGCCAACCGTCTACTTGTGACAACAACTCTTCCCGATTTTGAATTGTAATATCACGCCACATGACAGGATCTGCCGAAGCGATACGTGTTAAATCACGGAAACCCCCTGCAGCTAATTTTTTCACGAATGGTTGTTGTGCTTCCTGTGCAGCTAAGCGGCCGACTAATGAAGAGGCTACAATATGTGGGAAATGACTGATGATAGCTGTCATACGATCATGTTCTTCCGCTTGCAGAACAATCAATTTCGCTTTGGTGGAGGAAAGCAATTTCTCTATATCATCGATTTGTTTTTCCGTCGTTGTGTCATTCGGTGTCAGGATGTAATAGGCGTTCTCAAAGAGATGTTCCATCGCAGCGGATACACCACTTTTATGGGATCCCGCCATTGGATGGCCACCTATAAAGGTGATTCCTCTTTCTTGTAAGATCTTCGCGGCATCCATAATCGGCTTTTTCGTACTCCCTGTATCGGAGACGATTACATGTTCTTTGAAGTCCCAGTCTTGTGCTTCTTTAAAGAGAGCAACCGTTGTATTGACGGGCGTCGCAAAAACAACAAAGTCAGCCTGTTCACAGGCTGATTTTGCAGAAGGTGCGACCGTGTCAATGATTCCTCTTCGAAATGCTTCATCAGCAGTTGCATAGGAGCGGTCAAAACCTACAATATGAATTTCTGGATTTCGTTTTAATGCTAGACCTAGTGATCCACCGATCAATCCGAGTCCAATTATAGCTACTGTTGTTTTCATTGTCATCTATCCTTATTGGTTAATTAATAGTTGATCGAATGCTTTTAAGAAGCCCGTATTTTGTTCATGCGTTCCAATTGTTACGCGAACGAATCCTGGTGTGCCTAGCAGATTTCCGCTACGAACAATATATCCATTTTGCATGAAAATCTCGCATGCAGCATCCGCGTCTAGAGGGACGGCGATTAATACAAAATTCGTTTCTGACGGATAGATGGCCAATGCGTGCTGTTGCGCATAGTCTACATATCGTTTTCGTTCTTCGGCATTTTTCGTAACACAATCTTGGAGGAATCGCTGATCCGCAAGAGCAACTTCCGCTACTGCTAATGCAAGCGAGCTGTTGTTGAATGGGTTCCGCACTTTATTAAGCTCAGATACTATATCCGCGTTAGCAACGCCATAACCGATGCGGAAACTTGCCAGTCCGTATGCTTTAGAGAACGTACGCAGTACAATCAAGTTTTCATAGTCATGAATCCACGTCATAGCGTCGTGTTGTGTCGGATCTGTAACAAAATCAAAGTATGCTTCATCAAGAACAACAAGTGCCGTTTTAGGTACCCGATCCAAGAACTTTTTAATGGAGTCACTTGACAACAGATTACCTGTTGGATTATTCGGATTACACACCCAAATGACAGCCGTTTCTTCATCAGCGGCTTTTAAAAAGCCTTCTAAATCATGATCACCATTTTCAAGCATAGCCACTTCACGAATTTCGGCACCTTCTATTTTTGCATTATGTGCGTATTGTGGGAATGTAGTAGAAGCCATTACCGTATTCGTTCCTGTTTGCAGTAAGGCGCGGGAAATGATGGAAACAATTTCATCTGAGCCATTCCCGAAAATAATTTCATTTGGATCGATTTGATGGAATTCTGCCAGTTTCCCCCGTAATCCTGCGGTGTAAGAATCTGGATACATTTCAAATTGAGCTGCCTTTGAACGTAAATATTCTGCGACTTCAGGTGATGAACCATAAGGGTTTTCATTTGAAGCGAGCTTATGTACTTCTTGCAGGCCGTATGTACGTTTTACTTCCGCTAATGAACGACCGGGTGTATAAGGTTTCATCGTGCGTAATATTGGTTTCCACTTCATTAGATCGCTCCCCTTCACGTTGTATTATTTTTGTAAATCAGGTCGTAATTGAACTGCATTATTTTGATAGATATGTTGAATTTCCTCTTGTTTTTTGGAAGTATTGACGTTCATCATGACGCGTATACACTTACGCATAGAGCCAGGCACATCAATTTCATGTGTACACATGACCGGTACATAAGTCCACCCTTCAATCGAACGGATCGCTTTTGCGGGGAATGCCGCTTTGACATCCACTGTAGTTGAAACAATTACAGAACCGATATCTTCCGGTTTGAATTGATTCGCCTCCGCCATTTCGAGTACAAGAGATTCTGTCGCTTGTAACACTTCGAATGCATCATCATTTTCAACTGTTGTCGCACCCCTAATTCCCCTAACACTCATACGATTCCCTCGCTTTTCAATTTTACTTTAAATTCCTCAAATGCAGTCTGACACTCTTCTGAACTAATTTCTTTCACAAAAGGTTCACCGATTTTTTGTAATAAAACGAAATTCATCTTACCAAATGAAGCTTTCTTATCCTTTTGCATATAGGATAACAACTCTTCGAAACTATAAGAGAATACTGGCTTAAATGTATAGCCATTGTTGTTAGCAAAATGAAGATAGCGATTCGTGAATCCTTCAGGGATATTACCATATTTCTCACTTAGCAAGAAGGCATACCCCATACCAATCATGACACACTCTCCATGGCTGAGGCTGCCGAATCCAGAAGCCGCTTCCACTGCATGTCCCAATGTATGACCGAAGTTTAAAAACTTACGCGTGGAATTCTCAAACTCATCTTCTCCAACGATATCCGCTTTTACCTTGATGCCACGAAGTAATTCCTTTTCAAGCCACTTTATAGAAGGTGTAGAAAACTGTTCTTGTTCCAGTAATTGCTCCGTCCATAATGGATCCGAAATAAAGGCATGCTTGACCAATTCCGCCAAACCTGAACGCATTTCGGACGCAGGTAACGTGTTGAATACATCAGTATCAAACAATACGGCTGAGGGTTGATGAAATGACCCCACCATATTTTTTCCTTCCGGCATATTGATGGCTGTTTTCCCACCGACTGCACTGTCATGCGCAAGTACAGTGGTCGGGCATTGGATGAAGCGAATACCACGCATAAATGTAGCGGCTACAAAACCTGTTAAATCCCCACATGCCCCTCCGCCAAATGCGATAAGGAGGGAATTTCGCGTAAATCCTTCAGTCAATAAGAAAGACTGACAATCCACGTAAACTTCTGGCATTTTACACTTCTCGCCGCCAGGTACGATTTTCACCGATACCTCGCGACCAGATCGTAGTAAAGCTTCTTGCAATAAAGGGAGATGAAATTCTGCCACACGAGCATCGGCAATAATTCCAATTTTATCTGTCGTACTTAGCAATTCTGCATAGTCAGTCGAAAATAATTCATAAGTATTCGAACCTACATAGACATCGTATTGGTGATCTCGGACGGAAACAGTTAACTTATCCATCTTAAAACTCCTTTACATATTGTCTGTATTGTTCAATATCCTTCTGTAAGGCGTCCATTGTATCCGAACGGAATTCTTCCATAATTGCTTTAGCCATCTCTGTTGCGATGACATGTTCAGCTACTACAGATGCAGCAGGAACGGCACAAGGATCGGAACGTTCAATCGTTGCTACGAAAGATTCCTTTGTATCAATATCTACGCTTTCTAGTGGCTTGTAAAGTGTTGGAATTGGTTTCATTACACCGCGGACTACGATCGGCATACCTGTTGTCATTCCACCTTCCAGTCCACCTAAACGATTGGATTTCCGGTAATATCCTCGCTCTTTATTCCAGCTAATTTCATCATGCACTTCACTGCCTGGCATTTTTGCCATATCGAACCCTAGACCGACTTCAACACCCTTGAAAGCATTGATGCTCATCATAGCACCTGCAAGCTTGCCATCCATTTTGCGATCGAATTGTACATAACTACCGATTCCTGGAGGACATCCTTCAATGATGACTTCCACTACGCCCCCTAGTGTATCACCGCGCTTTTTAATATCGTCTATGGCTTCGGTCATTTTGACAGACGCTTCTTTGTCCGCACAATATACTGCATCTTCTTCTACGATAGCGCGTAGTTCTTCAATGGAAAGATCAGCATAGGTAGCAGAATCTGTTTCGATGCCACCAATTTCCGTAACATGCGCTACAGTTTCAATCCCAAGCTGACGCAAAAATTGTTTTGCTACCGCCCCGATTGCTACACGCATCGTCGTTTCACGTGCCGATGAACGTTCCAACACATTTCGCAAGTCACGATGGCCATATTTCATGCCGCCGACTAGATCCGCATGTCCGGGACGAGGGCGTGTGATTTGGCGTTTTACATCTTCTGGCTTCACGTCTTCCGGAAGGGGTTCTACGCCCATGATACCTGTCCAGTGTTTCCAATCATCGTTCACCACCGTTAGCGTAACGGGTGAGCCAATTGTTTTACCATGGCGTACACCTGATGAGATTTCTACCCGATCCTTCTCTATTTGCATTCTACGTCCTCTACCATGTCCACCTTGTCTTCTCTTCAATTCTTTATTGATCATCTCAGCAGTTAGCTCCATCTGTGCAGGTAATCCTTCAATGATGGCAGTAAGCTGTGGACCATGGGATTCACCAGCTGTAATAAAGCGCATATTCCATTCCTCCGTAACGTGGTTTATTATTTTTTTCTATAAAAGAATGTATCTACTGATTCAAAATTATATTTTTCAGGATTGAATATTTGTTCTGTACTTCCAACGAACAACACACCACCTGGTTTAAGTGCTTTGGAGAAGTTGGTATAAATCTGATCTTTCGCTTCTTCTGTGAAATAAATCATCACATTACGGCAGACGATCAAGTCGTAGTTCGTATCATAGCGATCTTCCAGCAAGTTTTGCTGTTTGAATGTAACAGTCTTCTTGATATCTTCTACTACTTGATAAGAAGCACCTTCTTTTATAAAGAATTTATCGACGATCGGTTTTGGCACTTCTTTTATTGCACGATCATTGTATAAACCAACTTTGGCACGATTCAATACGCCCACATCTAAGTCTGTTGCATAAATAGAAATATCACGCAAAGGAAGATAGGATGATAGAACCATTGCAAGCGAATAAGGCTCTTCTCCGGTAGAACAAGCCGCGCTCCAAATTTTCAATCGTTTATTTTTCTCCAATAATTGAGGGAAAATTTTCTTCTCTAAGACCTCCCAACGCAAGGCGTTGCGGTAAAATTCTGACACATTAATCGTCATGCGGTCCAGGAATTCATCCAATAAGTCTTGATCCGTTTGAATAGCTAGAGAATAATCTTTAAAATTACGAAAACCTTTCTTTTCGTATAGAGAAGTGAGTCTCCTCTTCATCTGAGCTTCTTTGTACAAAGACAAATCGATCCCGGTTTTCTTCTTTACTCCTTGAATTAACATCGAATAATCAGACATTTAACAACCCCCTGTTGCCTCTTCTCTCTTATGTACGTTCTTAGTATAACGGAAAAAGTAGGTCATATGTATAAGAAAAACAGCCATGCGAAATTCGCTCGGCTGTTTTTGGCGATTAATTAATCCAGTTGTTCACTGTTTTGTCATAAGTCACAAGCTCTTCTTCTTTAAAGAATAAGTTGATCTCGCGGCTTGCTGACTCAGATGAGTCTGAACCATGAATAATATTCTTGCCTACTGTTACAGCAAAATCTCCACGAATAGTTCCAGGAGCTGATTCTTTTGGATTCGTTGCACCCATCATTAAGCGAGCAGTAGAGATAACGTTTTCGCCTTCCCATACCATTGCGAAAACTGGTCCAGATGTAATGAATTCTACAAGTTCTCCGAAGAATGGACGTTCTTTATGCTCTCCGTAATGTTGTTCAGCAAGTTCTTGAGAAATGTTCATTAATTTCCCACCAACTAATTGATATCCTTTGTCTTCGAAACGACCAACGATTTCACCTACAAGGTTACGTTGTACGCCGTCAGGCTTTACCATTAAAAATGTTCTTTCCATCTCTAAAACACTCCTTCGATCTTCTATAGGGATTATCCCTTTTAAATCGTACCATTGACGCCTTTTTCTTTCAACTATTAACAAACTCCGTCAATATTTTCGTTGGCCGATAAAATCAGCAATTTGAGTCAGTGCTTTCTTCGACTTACCATTGGGCAAATCTTCTAATTCCTTTAGTGCCTTGGTTAAGTACAGATCACTTACATGCTGTGCTTTTTCAATCGCACCACTTTGTCGAATATAGCGAAGCATCGATTGTCTATCGGACTCTTTCATCTTACCGGTAAACGCACGTTCCATGTAGGGCTTGAATTGTTCATCATCTTTTATGTATAAAACAGGTAATGTAATATGACCATTTAACAAGTCACTTCCTGCCGGCTTTCCAAGTTCCGCATCCGTTGACGTAATATCCAAAATATCGTCGATGATTTGAAATGCCATTCCAGTGAAATACCCATATCTCTTTAGTTTCCGTACAGTCTGAGCATCTGCATCTGCACTAAGTGCGCCAAGTTCACAACTAGAGGACAGCAGTAAAGCAGTCTTTCGCTTAATACGTTTTAAATAGTCGCGCAAACCTTGATCCGTTTGTTGTTGGAAATCAAACTGAATAATTTCCCCTTTGCATATTTCCAGCATGGTTTCAGCGAGAATCTGATGGATAGGTGCTTTTTCGATAGTACCGATAGATGTCAGCGCGCGCGAAAAGATGAAGTCCCCTGCATACATTGCCACTCGATTGTTCCACTTCGCTTTAACGGTTTGTAAACCTCGCCGCATATCAGAATCATCAATTACGTCATCGTGGACGAGTGATGCCATGTGGATTAATTCAAGGGATACCGCAATTTTCGCAGCGTTTTCTAGCGAATACGTTCCGAATTGAGCAGCCATTATCACGAAAATCGGCCGAATCCTTTTTCCACCGGCTTTCAATAAATGCAAGGAAGCTTGACGAACAATGGGAGAAGAGGATTGCACGGAACGCTCAAGCTCTTTTTCAATATAGGACATATCTTTGCGGAAATCCGTATAAAGCGACATCAACTTAATTTTTTCCAACCCCATTACCTTCTCCCGTGTATTCATTATTTGTAAGCGATATGACCTGCCGCCGCACCGCCACTGTAAGACTTATAGGATACTTCTTGATATCCTGCATCAACAAAGAGCTGTGCTAGCTCTTTCATGTCTGGGAAATCATTTGCTGATTCCTGTAGCCAAGAATATTCTTTATAGCTCTTTGCGAAAAGTTTACCAAATAGCGGCATAATATATTTGAAATAGAAGCGAAACCCTTGACGATAGACAGGTATTTTAGGTTGAGATGTTTCCAAACACACTGCCATTCCACCCGGCTTCAACACGCGTCGCATTTCTTTTAATACAGTCAAGTAATCGGGAACATTGCGTAGACCGAACCCGATCGTCACATAATCAAATGAATTGTCTGGAAAAGGAAGTGACATTGCGTTACCTTGAACTAACGTAAGGTTCGGGTAAGGGGCTACTTTGTCTCTACCCGAATCCAGCATATTGGCACTGAAGTCCAAACCGATAACTTCACCAGTAGGGCCTGCAGCTTGGGCCAATGCGATCGTCCAATCTGCAGTACCACAGCAAACGTCAAGTGCTTTAGCGCCTGGCTGTACATTCATGCGTGCCATGATATCACTCCGCCATTTAATATGTTGATTGAAACTGATCACGGAATTCATTTTATCATAGTCTGTCGAAATTTTTTCAAAGACGTCATGAACTCTTTCTTCTTTTGAGACCGCCACAGTTTGTCCCTTCTTTCTTCACTTCAGTTTTCTTTCTCATAGTTTCGTCATTTTCTGCAACTCTGCTAGCACTTCAGTATGTAAATAAGAGCTGTTCTTTAATCTGTTGTTCAGCTGTAGTTGTAATTGATCGATCCAATCTTCTGTATCATTCGTATTCGGCACTAGATGCGGAAATTTCATCCGATTCAAGTCACGCTCTGTGCTGTCGAGCAGCCAAACGAGTGGAAAGACTGTTTCTACGATATGTGTGTAGTGACTAAAGCCGAATGCCTCGAAGAATTTCACAATACATGCACTTTCCACTTCAGAAATTAACTGCAACCGATCTTCAAGAGTGGAGGGCGGTGCTTGAAACAATGTCGTTTTGCATTCATTTATCCTGCCGACGGCCAATGACAAAGAACGAATGAGATGGAAGTTTGGAATTGACGCCAATAGCTTATAGTGGATACCGCTGAAGTGATCGCCCGCAAGAACCATCAATTGCTGTTCTTTGGATGAAGCATCTACGATATCGATTTGATCATGGACATCAAAAGCCGTATGGATGGCACCAATCGCTAGCGCTGCAGTTTGCATCTCATCTGTCCACTGCTCACCGTTAAGTAAAGGCAGCAGGAGCAACGAAGCTTTTCGCCTGTCAATCGGAGCATGCCCCGCATCTCGTTCGACCACTGGCTGATAAATTGCCCGTCGCAAATGGTGTATGTAATTGTCGACTTGGTCAGTGAATCCTTTTGTTTCCATCAATAAGCTCCATTCCCGTAAGGATACGGTCATTCTTTTTCTTCACTCGCAATTACGCCGTGGGCTGTATGAATTTCAGCTTCCCCCCGAATCTTAATAGCGGAGGTATGCTCGGTAAACTGCGCGATCATGACTTCTCCTCTATCCAGCTTTTCGGTATGGTGAAACTTGGTGTCATTGCCTCTCGTGAGTCCAATGACATTCACTCCATCTTTTTTCGCTTTGATAATCAGATAATCTGGTTGTGTCATTTTCGCATCTCCAGTCTATATATAATTCTAATGATAGCATATACAGCAAGCGCTCGGCAAAGACCTTAGTTCGTTCGAATAAGAGATAAAATTTCCGCACGCTTCACGTCATCATGTTCATAGACTCCTCTAGCGACGGTCGTGATGGTTTTAGCTCCTGGCTTTTTAATTCCTCGCATCGTCATACACATGTGTTCTGCTTCGATAATGATATAGACACCATGGGGATTCAACTTTTCCATCATGGCATCTGCCACACTGGATGTAATGCGTTCTTGCAATTGTGGACGACGTGCTGCTGTTTCGACAGCTCTTGCCAACTTGCTCAAACCTGCAACTACTCCATTACGCGGAATATATGCTACGTGGGCTACACCGAAAAACGGAACTAAGTGATGCTCGCACATGGAATAAAATGGAATATCTTTCACTAATACGACTTCATCATGATTCTCATGGAATACTGTATCGAAATACTCTCCTGGATCTTTATTTAATCCTTCAAATACCTCTTGATACATTTTAGCAACACGTTTCGGTGTCTCCAGTAATCCTTCACGAGTCGGATCTTCACCGATTGCTTCTAAGATCATCGTAACTGCCTGTTCTAATTTATTTATATCTTGCTCTTTCATAACAGCATGTCCTCCTTGTAAGAACTAAACCTATTTCCCCAAAATATTAGCACATTCCATTCGTTCCGTATAGTTACTTGTACTTCCTTATGTATACCAACTAAAAAAACGGAAAGGAGTCCATCCATGGCCATCTGACGAACAGATTTGTTGGACGGACTCCTATGTAAAATCTCAAATTATTTTACTGCGTCTTTAAGTGCTTTACCTGCTTTGAAAGCTGGAACTTTACTTGCAGCGATTTCGATTTCTTCGCCTGATTGTGGGTTACGTCCTTTACGAGCAGCACGCTCGCGTACTTCGAAGTTTCCGAAACCAATCAATTGAACTTTATCACCGTTAGCAAGAGTTGATTGAATTGTATCGAATACAGCTTCAACAGCTTTAGTTGCGTCTTTTTTTGTTAGACCTGCCGCTTCTGCCACAGAGTTAATTAATTCTGTTTTATTCACACCGTTCACCTCCTCTCAAAGGGGATGCTATTGCTGTTAACACTGTAAAAAGAGTAACATAAGAAAAACTACGGTGCAACAATATTATCGCGCTTTTCCTTTATTCACGGCATTTCAAGCGATTTTGATAGAAAAGCATAGAAAAAAGACCCGTTTTTGACGGATCTCTCTTCATTTCAAACTATAGTTGTTACGTGATTTCCTTATTTATTCACCTTATACAATGAAGGTAATCATACCTTTATTCCCGTCATTCACCATTTGTTCAATTGTTTCACGCAAGCGTTTTCTAGCTCGATCTGGAACTGCCGCGGTCTTATATCGGATACTTTCTTTCATGACTTCATGTAATGGTGTGCCAAATAATTGTGTTTCCCATAATGCTTCACGATCATGTAAATACGCATTTTTTAATTCTTTCAACAAGTGATGACTATGGAATTCAGAGCCGATTAATGGAGCGAATTCCGCTTCCATATCGATTCGAATAATGTGAAGTGAAGGTGCTTTCGCTTTCATTTTCACACCATAAAACGTATCTTGTTTAATTAATTCAGGAGCAGTTGGCTGAAAATCTTCGATCGATGGCAACGCTACGCCATAACCTGATTTTTTTGCCGTATCAATTGCTTCCGCATACATATCATACGATTTTTTCGCTTTAACCGCTTCTTGAATGAAAATTAACCAATCTTTTTTGGAGCGCATTTCTGTTCCCATGAACTCCTCACACACATTCACAAAAGCTTGCTCATCCATATCAATCTTCACGATGGCGCGGCCTTTACCTGCATCGACTTCCACTACTTCTGCTTGTCTAACAAACTCTTCTTCTTGCAATAACTCCGCAATCTCCTGAACTTTACGAATCTTCGAGACGCCTAGGAATCCATCTGTGATTAGCTGATCGATACGTGCATTGAGCTTATGGCTATCCCCAAGCTCCTCCATCCAATCCGGACGTTGCAGTTCGATATCCGTGATAGGGAATTCATACAATGCCTCTTTGAGAATAAGCTGGATCTCTGCTGCATTGAGCTGATCCGCACTGATAGCAATGACAGGAACACCATACTTTTCATGTAATTGCTGTTTTAGTTCCAATGCTTTTTCATGAGCAGGCATTTTAGAATTTAATACAATGACGAATGGTTTACCGATTTCCTGCAATTTCGAAACGATTTCTTTTTCAGCAACTTCCGCGGCCGCGCGCGAAATATTGTTCACCGTACCGTCTGTCGTCAGCAAAATTCCAATAGTCGAGTGATCACGAATCACTTTGTCCGTTCCGATACGTGCCGCTTCTTGGAACGGGATCGGTTCATTGTGCCATGGTGTATGGACATATTTCGGCCCATCCTCGTCCTCATATCCTTTAACACCATCAATAACGTAGCCTACACAGTCTGCTAGGCGAATTTGGAATTCCAGTTCGCCGTCCCCTATTGAAACGCTTGTGCCTTGGGCAGGTACGAATTTAGGTTCTGCAGTCATGATTACGGGACCTGGTGAACTTTGGGGAAGTTCGTCTTGTGCACGTATTCGATCATTGGCATCCGTCATGTTGGGAATTACAACTTCCTCCATGACTCGTTTGACAAAAGTGGATTTCCCTACTCGAACAGGGCCTACCACACCTATATAAATATCGCCGTCTGTTCTTCTAGCTAAGTTTTCGTATAGTTCTTCTTTCATCATTAGCCCTCCTTTTTCTCCGCATTGTAGCTTATGAAACAGAAAAACGTTTCATGCATAAATGCATGAAACGTTTTTGAGTAATGGTATGAAATTTTCTTCTAATATGTTACAAAACACGGATTGCGATTTGGGATTTCCGTTCCAGGCGGACGCTTTCCTGCGGGCATGGCTTGAGCTAAGCGAAAAACGGAGAGTTCGCTTGGCCGCATCTCTGTGTACTTTGCAGAAATTAAGGCCCCTTGTCCAGGGTTTCAAGCTCATGGTCATAACGCTTCGCTATTAATCGCAGAAGTAATTGCTATTCCCGCGGGAGTCGCCGCCTTCCACTACAATCCTAGTTATATGATGGTGACAGTTTGTTTCACTCTTTGAAATATGTAAAGTTCAAGTGCTACTACATGAGGTCACCTACAAATTAGAGAATGTCATTTCTTCATAAACACAGGTTCGTTGTTTTCATTCACTGTGTACGGCAAGGAATATGCCGGAAGGACTAAGGAGTCTTCATATAGCAGATAACGAATATCTGTGCCTGCTTTTATTTCTGGCTTTTGTTCCATTAAGATTTTGTTAAGGTCGATGGAATAGTCTACGTAAAAGTTTCCGTCGCCGCCTACTACGATAGGTAAGTGAGCATCAGAGTATGGACTTTGAACGGTTAATGGTTCTTTGAAGCCCATTTTCTTGAAGTCCACTTTATAGACGTTGTCGCCAACTGGATCTAAGAATGGTAATTCTCCGTTGATAAATTTGCGCAAGTTTAAGTCGCGTAGTTTTTCAGTTATACGCAAATCGACTAGCTTAACTGTAGGATTTTCTTCTACATCTACGAGAACATACTGGAAGATACCACCGTTTTCGAATGCGTTAGACGGGATCTTTTCAGTAAAATCCGGAACGATTTTTGAGAACTCGATTGGATATTTGATGAATTGATCGGTTTCTTTATCGCGTGTTTTGATAGGTAATAGACCGCCTGATTGTTCTTGATAGCGCTCTACAGCTTTTTGGATAGTTTCTTGAAGTTCAGGATAAGGTGTTTCACTTGCTTGTTTTTCTTCAGGTGGACGGCCGCCGCAAGCAGACAATAAAAGTCCACTGATTATAACTAAAAATAGTAGTATTCGTTTATTCATAAATTACGCTCCTCCAGTCGGTCCGTTGAAGACCAAATAGACCATTGCGAAGAACGATGTAATTAATAATGTATAGGCAATAATCGCAAATAGAATTCGTATGACACGGTTTTTTATTTTATAGCGGCTCAAATAAATCAAGCCCATTGAAATCACCATGAATCCCATCGCGTAAAAAGATAGCCACATTTTATCTAACGAGGACAAAATTGTCACCCTCCTACTGTTTAAATACCGAAAAATGTATCGATTTCCTGTTTCTTACCGCGAGTCATTAATTGATCCACTGCTTGCTTGGGTGGAATTTTTTCAAATAGGATAGAATACAGTGCTTCTGTCAACGGCATGTTGACATGAAACTGTTGCGCCAACTGAAATGAAGCCTTCGTAGTACGTACCCCTTCTATGACCATGCCCATTTCTTCAGTTACTCTCTCCAAAGACTGTCCTTTACCAAGTAAGTTTCCTGCCCGCCAGTTTCTAGAGTGAACACTTGTACATGTAACGACCAAATCGCCGAGTCCCGTTAATCCGGAAAATGTTTGCTGGTCCGCACCCATTTCAACACCGAGACGTGTAATTTCTGCTAGACCTCTCGTTATAAGAGCGGCCTTTGCATTATCACCATAACCTAGTCCATCAGAAATTCCAGCAGCCAATGCGATAACATTTTTCAATGCCCCGCCAAGCTCCACACCGATTACATCTTTATTTGTATAGACACGGAAATAATTGCTCATAAACAAATCTTGTATCCGTTCTGCCGCTTCCATGTTGCTTGAAGCGACCGCTACTGTTGTCGGATGTCTATGTACGACTTCTTCCGCATGACTCGGTCCAGAAAGCACCACGATGGCTTCGCGAAGTGTTTCATCGATTTCATCCGCAATGATTTCAGAAATCCGTTCCAATGAATCTGGATCAATTCCTTTGGAGACATGGACAAATGTAGCAGGTTCTGTTAGTAATTCCTGAATATGGCGACACGTTTCACGCATCGCAGCAGTCGGTACGGCAAGTATAATTGTTTTCGCATGTTGGACTGCCACTTGTAGTTCACTGGTAGAGTTAAGGTTATCGGGCAGTTTTACATCTGGTAAATACCGGTTGTTCGTGTGCTGATTGTGGATTTCATCTGCTTGTTCTGCACGTCTCGTCCAAATTAAGCTATCATGTCCGTTTTCAGCTAGCACAACAGCAAGTGCGGTTCCCCAACTGCCTGCCCCGATTATAGAGACTTTTTCCATTACCTCCACCCTTTCTATTTACGTAGTTAAGTTCTTGCTCTTGTAATTAAGCGGATTGGTGTTCCTTCAAATCCAAAGGCTTCACGTAATCTGTTCTGTAGAAAACGTTCATAAGAAAAGTGCATAAGTTCGGGTTCGTTGACAAAGACCACGAATGTCGGTGGCTTCACAGCAACTTGTGTTGCATAATAAATCCGCAAACGGCGTCCTTTGTCCGCAGGTGCAGGATTTCTCGCTACTGCATCTTCCACTACCTCATTCAAGACACTCGACTGAATACGCATCGCATGATTTTCACTGATCAATTGGATATTGGAGAATAATGTATGCACACGTTGCTTTGTTTTAGCTGAAACAAAGAAAATAGGTGCATAGTCAAGAAATCTAAACTGATCACGAATATCATCGATGAAATTATTCATCGTCTTATCGTCTTTTTCAAGCGTATCCCACTTATTGACGACAAACATGACACCTTTTCCTGCTTCTTCAGCAAAACCAGCTACACGTTTATCCTGTTCACGAATACCTTCTTCTGCGTTCATGACAATCAATACGACATCGGAGCGGTCTATTGCTTTTAAGGCACGTAATACACTATATTTCTCTGTATTTTCATATACCTTCCCTTTTTTACGCATTCCCGCAGTGTCGATAATTTTAAATTCTTGTCCATCAACTACTTTTGTAGAGTCAATCGCATCAGTTGTCGTTCCGGCGATATCACTTACGATGACACGCTCTTCACCAAGTAAAGCGTTAACAAGTGACGACTTTCCAACATTCGGACGTCCAATTAAACAGAACTTGATGGAATCGTCTTCCTCTTCCTCTAAGTTCATATCTTTAAAGCTTTCTGCGACTGCATCCAATAAATCACCAAGTCCTAGACCGTGTGATCCTGAGAGTGGATACGGTTCGCCAAATCCAAGCGAGTAAAAATCATAGACCATATCTCTCATCTCTGGATTATCTACTTTATTCACTGCCAATACGACTGGCTTGTTCGTTTTATACAGCATACGTGCTACTTGTTCATCTGAATCTGTCACACCATCTCTGCCATTCGTCAAAAAGATGATGACATCTGCTTCCTCAATGGCGATTTCAGCCTGCATGCGAATTTGGTCAAGTAATGGTTCATTACTCAGTTCAATACCGCCTGTATCAATTAAGTTAAATTCATAATTCAACCATTCGGCTGCGCTGTATATACGATCCCGCGTTACACCGGCAACGTCTTCTACGATAGAAATTCGTTCGCCTACGATCCGGTTAAAGATTGTCGACTTACCGACGTTTGGTCTTCCTACAATTGCTACTGTTGGTTTTTTCATTTTCTTTCATAACACCCTTCCGACCTATCTTTGAATATTATACACAAAAAGAATGATGATGCATATGAAAGCATCATCATTCCCGTTAAGCTTATTTATCATTTGTGGCTAGCTTTTCACATTCTGACGTTTATTTTTGGAATTTCTTCAGTTGATCACCGATGACATCTCCTAAAGAGAAGCCAGTTGTTTCTTCAGGCATTTCATAACTAAAGTTTTCTTCACGAGCTTCTTGCGGTTTTTCAATAAGATCTTTAATGCTCAATGAAATACGTTTTTCCTGTGGATTCACGTCTAATACTTTTACTTGGATAGTCTGGCCTTCTTCAAGCACTTCTTGTGGTGTTCCGATATGCTCATGTGCAATACGTGAGATGTGAACAAGCCCTTCCACGCCAGGCAAAATCTCGACGAATGCACCATAGGCTACTAGACGTTTTACCGTGCCATCCAGTACAGAGCCGACTTCTGCTTTTTCTTCAATATTTTCCCATGGTCCAGGCAACGTATCTTTAATGGATAAAGATACGCGTTCCGCATCACGGTCAACAGACAACACTTTGACTTGGATCTCATCTCCTTCTTTCAACACATCTGACACGCTTTCAATATGTCCGTGTGAAATTTGCGAAATGTGTACCAAACCATCTACGCCGCCGATATCAACGAATGCACCAAATGAAGCGATGCGTTGTACTGTACCGTCGAGAATGTCACCTTCTTGAATTTCAGAAAGTGCCGCTTCCTTTTTCTGCTCATTTTGTGCTTGAACAACCGCACGGTGAGACAAGATTAAGCGGTTCTTTTCTTTATCCATTTCCACAATTTTAAATGTCATTGTGCGTCCTTTATAATCATCAAACGATTCAACGAAGTGATCTTCTACTAATGAAGCTGGAATAAAACCGCGAACGCCAAGGTCGACAACCAGTCCGCCCTTTACTACGTCCTTTACTTCTGTCTCGATGATTTCGCCACTTTCAAATTTCTCTTCAAGCGAATCCCATGCATTTTCTGCATCTACTTGACGCTTGGACAAGACATACATCTCATCCTCTACCTTAGTAATCGCCAATTCATCACCGATCGAGACTGCATCCGCTGCTTTTTCAATATGCAAGCTGGAAAGTTCACTGATCGGAATCACACCATCAAACGGAGCGCCAGCGATTTCAACAGTCACTGATTTCTCTTCAACCTTTGTCACTACACCCGTTACGTGTGTACCTTCACCGTATTCTTTAACTTCATCCATATTCATCTCTTCAGTCATATGTAGTCCTCCTCCATAATGATCCTATCTCTATATTATGCGAATTGAGACTTAAAAACAAAAAATTACACTTATTCTTTTATTTATACTGTTCAATCAACTTGGATATCTCTGCCATAATTGCATCCGTTACCTCTTCGGCAGATGCTTTCCTTTCACGATAAGGTGTCATATCCATAGCTTCCCCGTACACGACTTTCAGTTGCGAAAAGGCTTTATACGGACCGATGATTGCGCAAGGGACGACTTTAGCATCTCCACCTTTTAACGCAAAGAAGCCTGCACCTGCCAAACCTTTTCCAATCTCCCCTGTTTTGCTTCTTGTTCCTTCAGGGAATAAGCCTACTACTTTGTCTTCACGTAATAGTTTAATGGTTTTCCGGAATGCTTCTCGGTCACTCATACCGCGCTTTACAGGATATGCCTGTACTTTTGGTAACACCGTTTTAAGAATCGGCATATCAAACAGCTCTTCTTTGGCCATAAAATGAACCGTTCTTGGGCTTGTAATTCCAACTATAGGGGGATCTAGATTATCGATATGATTCGTGCATAATAGCACTCCACCCTCCTTAGGAAAGTTTTCTTTTCCAATTACTTTGATTCGATAAAGTGGAAAGCAAACAGTACTAATCAAAAATTTGCCAAGTGGATATAAATTCATTGAGCTAACCTCTTTTCGGCACATTCGACAATACTATTTGTCACTTCTTCTATTGTCTTCCCTGTTGTATCAATTGTAATCGCATCTTCTGCTTTTTTTAATGGAGAAATTTCACGTTCACTATCTGCTTGATCTCTCTCGCTAATTTCTCTTTTCAACGTTTCATAATCCGATTTCATTCCACGCTTTTGTTCTTCTAGTAAACGACGCTGTGCACGCTCTTCTACAGAAGCTGTCATGAAGATTTTTAGTTCAGCTTCAGGTAAAACGGCAGTACCGATATCTCTACCATCCATTACAACGGAGGATTCCGCTGCAAGACTCTGTTGTTTAGCTACCAAGAGTTCACGGACAGTTGTCAACGCCGCTATCGCTGAAACATTTGTCGTCACTTCGTGTGAACGGATCGCATCGGTTACTTCAATCCCATCGAGCAACACTTTTTGCACGTGTTCGTCCGGTTGTAATTCAATTTCCGTTTGGGCGATCAACTTTGAAATATCTTCCTCATTATGTAGATCTATGTTGTTTTGAAGTACTTTGTAAGTAATCGCACGATACATGGCTCCTGTATCGATATACGTATATCCTAATTTTTTGGCTACTAATTTAGCAATTGTACTTTTACCTGCAGCTGCAGGACCATCAATTGCAATTCTCATTCCAGCTGTCATGATGAAAACCCCTCCATTTACGCCTTTATTGTACCATAAGCAAAAAGGAAAAGTCTGCTCTCGACAGACTTTTCCTTTAGCTGTTTCGTAATTCTAATTGTCTTTCAAAGCAATAACGAATAATGTGTTGTCGATCTTTATCGTCTATTTCATCAAACGTGAAAGAGCTTAATCTCCGCTTCTCACTTTCCCAGTTTCGTACTACTCTTGCTTTACATGATACATATTTGATTTCTGTTTTGGAGAAAAACAAAACGATCAATAATTTCACTTCAGTATTTCGCGGGAAATAATCATGACTTTTCATATTGACTGCCAATCCGCCAGCACTAATATCCAATGACACCAATTGCAACGTTGAGGAGTCCGCCTGTAATGCCACGTCTAATGACGTATCAACACGAACAAATTCCCTTCTTTGGATTTTAATCAATTGCTTATCACCGGGATATTTCAGTTTAAGCATAGGTATCGTTTGATTAACCCGGCTATGCACTTCCGTACGAAAGGCATAAGACATCTTATACTCATCTACAAATGTCACGAGAAGCTGCGTACCATCTATGAAGAACGCTGTTTTACCCGTCATTATATTAATAGGATAATCCATCATGAAGTGCTCGTCATCTTCAATATCCACTACACGACATTTGAATTTTTCCGATTCCTCCGTATAATCTTTCTCTAATGTTAATACTGTCCCGATACTTAGTCTCATTTCTCCACCTGCCATTCGTCCTATTCTTTCATTATGTCATGTGGAGTAAATTTTTCCAATCTTTTTATTGTTTTTCCGTCGTAATCACTTCTAATGTCTCTGTGTCAACGAGAATCTTATATGTCTCCAAGTTCTCTTTTCCTGAAACGACTGTTAAATAATGCGCAAGACGTTGCTCCAACTGACTATTTTCTACGTAGGCAAGCTCTTGGGCCATTACGGTAACATCTGGTCTGAAGAACGTGTGCCACTCCGCTGTACGAATAGGCTGTGGTTTCGGTTGCTCTTTACGAATGTATTCCGATGCATCCAAACCAATTACTTCGCCGTTGTCTTTCGCTAATTTTATATGAATTGGATCGGAGAATACTTTGGCTTCATTTTCAGGATGCACCCGAACGAAAACAAAATGCCACGCGTTATCATTCTCTCTAGCCTCTTCTAAAACCAAATCTGTATAATCTGCCTTCTTTAAAAATTCATTAGCCAACTTCTCTAACTCTTCATACGATACTGTAGACTTACCCATGCGACGCTCCATAAGGTACGACAGTACATGCCCGCCTTTTTCAGTGATATCTATATAACCGATTGAAGAATTTTCTGCATAACGGATATGATAAAATGGATATGGAGCACCTTTTCTACTTCTTTCTGCCGCAATGATATCATTTGAAACAGCGGGTAGAAGCTTTTTAAATTTCTGAATTGCCTCGTCCTCGCTAATTTTCTTTTCTTTAATATCACGCAACTCTTTTTTCTTCTGGGCATCAGACTCACTAGCCGTTAAAGGAAATACCGCTTCTGTATAACTCATGACAGACTCTCCCATTTTTGACCAATTCGCCTTACCATCAGGTGAGTCACGCAACTTTTTTTCCCAGTTACTAATTGACATTTTACTTGAAAACATATCCTTCGTTGCCAACTGCCATTCACTCGTTAGCTCATCCAGATTTTCTGAAGCGCGTTGCATCACACCGTAGTATTTGTCAGGGTCTCCATTCTCTGTAGATTCCTTTGCAAAATTCCCTAACCTTCCTAAATAGTTCATCCAGGAAGTAGAGAAACTTTCATCTACAGGAAGTGCGGAAATGGATGACTTAATATCTGAAGATAAACGCCAAATATCTTCTCTTTCTTTTGCGGAACTTTTTTGATCCTCAAAAAGCAATGACTTGTTTACCGCTTCTTCCAATTCACCAAGCTTTTGTGAGGCATCTGTCATACTCTTGGAATACTGGCCATTCAACGCGATAGATAATTCTTCATTTTCACGTACCGTTCCAAACGTATATATTCCCAATACAATAAATGAATAGGTCAGAATGAAAATCATTCGTTTCATAATAAGTTAGGTCTCCTTTCTATTATTCACAAAATATGTGTAAACCGATTTTCTTAATTTGTGGCCTTGACCAAATCCATTTACTAGTAGCTGTGATTGGATTGAAATAGTAAATTGCATTTTCAGAAGGATCCCAACCGTTGATTGCATCGATAACTGCTTCTTTCGCACGCTGATTCGGTGTCAACCAAATCTGTCCATCCGCCACTGCAGTAAACGCCCCTGGTTGAAAGATGACACCACCAATTGAATCAGGAAAGTCTGGATGTTCGACACGGTTTAAAATAACTGCCGCTACCGCTACTTGTCCTTCGTATGGCTCGCCACGGGCTTCACCATACACTGCATTGGCTAATAAATTAATGTCTTGATCAGTATATTTAGGCGGTGCTTGCATTTGGGTTTGGGACTGCTTGTGTGGAGCACTTCCCTTTTTCACTTGGGATTCTAGCGACTGACCGCCATAATAGGTAAATTGGTTTCCTTTCGCAATCTGTCCTTTTACATACTTTTCATCGTAATCTGTAATTCCTGCCAACTTTTTTTGAGTGCTTTTACCAGCTATCCCGTCTATTGGTAAACCGTATTGCTCTTGGAAATTACGTAATGCCCAGTAAGTCCCAAAACCGAAATTACCATCAATCTCCCCATGATAGAAACCGATATATTGAAGTCTTGCTTGCAATTCAATGACGTCATCTCCTTTTGCGCCTTTTGCCAAATCGCGTCCACTGAACGCTTCACTATGACTCGCAAAGAAAGAACACATCATGATGCCTGCCAGTAATAAAAATAGGAAGCGTTTTGTAATTCGCTTCATAGACATCCACCTCCATAAAATTGTGCTTCCTCGTAGTTTGTCCAATTTCGAGTATTTTATAAGGCAAAAAATCCATCTGAAGAACTCAGATGGATTTCTTAAAAGTTTGATTGATTTCGTTTTCTAAATTGTTGCATCGCAAACGTATGCGCGTACTTCACTCGGGTCAGCCCAAACCACCATAGGAATAGCATAAATGGGATCATTAGATACAACCAATAATCATTCGTAAATAAAATGGAATTGTATAGTACATGAAGCAACAATGGCGCCAAACATGCAATAGCTATCCATTTTGCTTTTTCTGACATAGCTGAAAACTTAGCTTTACCAAAATAATAACCCATGACGACTCCAAATAATGCGTGACTTGAAACAGGCAGTAATGCACGCAGAAACGCTGTATCCAAACCGAAAGATAGTAAATATAAAATATTTTCTACTGTAGCGAATCCGAGTGAGACACTCGCTCCATATAAAATTCCATCATAAGCATCTTCAAACTCTATAGTTTTATATACGAGAATAAAAATAATAATCCACTTAAAAAATTCCTCTAAACTGCTCGTAAATAAAACATTGCGGAAAAATTCATTAGAAAATACATGCTCTTCTTCAAATACATGCTGGATAAACAAAATAGGAAATGTCATGATTGCACCGTAAACGAATGCACGGAATAGCGTCTTGGATGGCTCTTTGGCAATTTGCTTACGTAAATACAAATAACTAAAAAGGGCCAGCGCCGGCGCTATTGCGACTGTCAGTAAAATTAACATAGGCGCCTCCTCACGTCGCTAGTATATCACATCATAAATGAGAAAAGTCGCCTACCTGTAAAGTAAGCGACTTATCCATTCACGTATTTTGAGCAATATGCTGTGCAATCATTCCACCATGGAAACGTCCATTTTCGATGAAAATTTCATTGGCATTATTCCCCGCTGCAATAACACCCGCGATGAATAAATTCTCAATGTTTGTTTCCATCGACTCTTCATTGAAAACAGGCCGTCCAGATTGTTCATTTACTTCAATTCCTATTTTACGTAAAAATGCATGATCAGGATGATAGCCGATCATCGCAAATACATAGTCACTTTCAAGTTCAAATAGGGTACCTTGTTTATGAACGGTGACATGTTTTTCAGTGATTTTCGTTACATTTGCGTTAAAATGCATTTCGATTTGACCGTTACAGACCAAACTATCAAAGCCAGGAAGTATCCATGGTTTGACACTTTTCGAATACGTTTCGTTTCGATAAACGACAGTTACATGAGCACCTGCCCGGTGTAATTCAAGTGCTGCGTCAACAGCAGAGTTTTTCCCACCAATGACCGTCACTTTTTTATTGAAGTACGGATGCGCTTCTTTAAAGTAGTGATAGACAGTAGGCAAATCCTCTCCTTCGACATGTAAACGATTAGGTTGATCATAATAGCCTGTCGCCACCACGACATATTGCGCATCATAGACCGCTTTATCCGTCGTCACGATAAATTTATCATGCTGCTTATTTATATCTTCCACTCGCTCATGACTGTTGATCCGCAAGTTTTCGATTTGTGCGACGGTTCTATAATACACGAGGGCATCATTACGTTTTGGTTTATCTACAGCTGTAATAAATGGTGTCTTGCCTATCGATAATTTCATGCTGGAACTAAAAAAAGTTTGGTGGGTCGGATAATTATAAATCGAATGTACGATATTTCCTTTTTCGATTACCACTACCGACAAACCGATATTTTGCAATTCGATTGCTGCTGACAAGCCACATGGACCGCCACCGACAATTACTGCATCTACAGAATTCATGACATCTACTCTCCTAATTTCTCGCGTTCTAGTAATGAACTTCCACTACATGACATTCAGGTTTCGCACCGAAACGCAACGGCACCATTGTCGTTCCATAGCCGTTACTAATTAATTTCGCGCAATTTCCCACTGTCTCGAAGCGACCAAGGTCTTGCATACCAAAAGGTCCAAGTCTAATTTGGCCTCCATGTGTATGACCAGCAACAGATAAATCCGGTTGTCGCTTCTCTTCAAACTTTCTAAAAAATGATGGATTATGTACAGCTAAGATCAGATGATCATAATCGCTTGCAGAATCCACTGCCTTATCAATCTCTACTATTCCGTTATTCGGATCTTGCAATCCACATATGCCGAAAGCCGGATGGTTCGGTATCGATGTAGTACTGTTAACTAACACTTTTCCGCCAACTTGTTTCATCACACGTAGTATATTTTCCGTACCTACCTCTTGGTCATTATTTCCGAAAATATAAAAAATCGGTCCTATTGAGGCGAGTAAGCGTATATTGCGTTCAATTCGCCCAATCGGCACGCCACCTTCCGCCACATCCCCACCTACGATAACTGCGTCAATAGAACGCGTACGCAATTCATCTATCAATCGCTTTGGAATACTGCGTTTATGGATATCTGAAATAAAGAACACGTTCAATTTATTAGTTGGGGTCGATGTACTATATAATGTATGGGTAAGCACACGATTCCGATGGGCTAGGGCGTACATGTAAGTCAGCATAGCCATCGCTGATAATAAAATTGATAATCCCGCTATTCGAACCTTTTTCATTTGTCAACTCCCATAAAAAAAAGCAAAGCGTCTACTTTGCTTTTGTGTAGTAATTTTCATTAGTAGTATAGCAAGATTTCAAAAAACCTCAAACTATTGTACTGCGCTTAAGAAACGGCATGTATGGAATGTGTTACGGACGGATAAAATCCAACCGACAACTCGACTTTTTCTATAGGTACTTGATCTGGAACATCAGGGGAATAAAGATCCGATAATACATAGAGTAGTATAATTATAGGTATCAAAGTAAATATCGCTAGAAAAATATTGATGACTTTCACATGACCATATTTCTCTTCTTTCTTCTTTCCATGTACTTCTGCACGGGAAGGAAGTTTATCGACAGTCACTTTTTCTTTAATCTCTTTTCGCTGCTGTTCAAAATCCACTTTATACTGATCGTTTAACATATCTAATTTCTCCTTCACACCGCATAATGTCTGTTGCTATTATATGATGCAATTCCTCTATTAATCCGTGAAAAGTACGTTCGTTCACAAACTCATCTTCCTCTATTATGCCGAATTTTGTCTAGAATGTAAATACACACCCCCTGCTTCAACCTAATAACTGGTGCAGACGTTCATGCCATTGTAACGTTTCAGTTTCTTGTTTAGTTGATGCTTCTGACTTAATTAGCCAGTCATCATCCAGATTTTGACAGTTTGAACAGCAATCCGTTTCTGCCGGCAAAATATTTTCGCCGAAAAACTGCATCAATTTCTCACGTAAACAACTATCACTTTTTACATAGCTCTCCATTTCCGCAATGTGCTTCTCTTTTACTTGATATATTTGTTGGATTTGTCGAATAACATTTTCCACCTCATATTGTTCCAAATAATAATCAAGTAAACGACTAGCTATTTCCGATAGTCCAGCTTGCTCGGCAGCCAAGAGAGTCGCCGTACCTGATTGCAGTAAAGAATGATAATACAGAATTTGCTGTTCATCTGGCAGATCTTCATAAACTATGAACTTCACTTTCTGACTATCACGCTCACTATACAAAAGAGTGACCGCGGCTTTATCCCCATCACGTCCTGCACGTCCTACTTCCTGAATGTATGCGCTTGGCGTAGCAGGTAGATGTTCATGAATAACTTGTCGGATATCATCTTTATGGATTCCCATACCAAATGCATTGGTAGCACAAATCCACTCGAGTTCACCTTGTATAAATTGTTCTTGAATTATAGATCGTTCATCCTGTTCTTTGCCGCCATGATAACTTGCTGTCGGGATTCCTCTTTGTCGAATTATAGCCGCAAGTTCATCCGCACGTTTTCGTGATGCCACATAAATAACGCCAGGTCCAATTGTCGTAGCTAACCTTTCACTTATCCACTCAGTTTTTGCCGATTCATTATCTACATGCACAATACGATAGGATATAGCAGGACGATCCATCGGCTGTCGTTGTATGTGAGGATTTCTTAAGCGTAAGTAAGTGATGATGTCTTCTACTACTTTTTTATTCGCAGTAGCAGTTAATGCCAATACAGGTGCTCTTTCTGTAAAAGAGAACAGTTCTTTTAGCCGTAAATAGTCTGGCCGAAAGTCAAACCCCCACTCCGAAATACAATGGGCCTCATCTACTACAAAAAAGGCAATAGGTAGTTGTTGAACTAATTGCCGGACATGTTGTTGCATCATCATTTCAGGCGATAAGAAAATGAACTTATACTGCGCCATAGTGGAGAGCGCCAACTCCTTTTCCTTCCTAGATAAAAATGAATTGATAGCGACTACACGTTTTTCTTTATGTTTTCTTAGATTGGCCACTTGATCTTCCATCAACGCAACGAGCGGAGAGATGATGATCACTACCCCATCAAGCATGTAGGCGGGTAATTGATAGCAAAGTGACTTCCCCATACCCGTCGGAAAAATTGCCACCGTATCTCGTCCAGCCAGTAACTCTGTAATCACTTCTTGTTGGCCAGGTCGAAAGGATTCATAACCAAACTTTTGATGCAATACTTTCTGAAGTTCCATCAACTCTCTCTCCTTTCCATAATGATGATTAATCGTAGTTGAAAATACGACAATTCCGGGCATTGCTCTTTCAACAAACGCAATCGTTTAGTCTGCATCTGTTCAACATGACGCCAAACCGTAACCATTTGTTCTTTCGTTACAAATTCTTCATATGGAAAGTTATCCATATTCGCCGCTAGTTCAATGAAATGATCCTCTATAGTACTCAATTTCAAATTTCGTAGTGAAGCAATTTGCTCCAGTGAATAGCCCCGCTCGAATAGTTTCTGTGTCCGTTCAGCAGATTGTGTCAAATATGTGTCCACTCTACAGCCTACTGCTAATTCTGTCAGCAAAGGCATGTTCGGTTGCTGGGGTAGGTAATCGAGCAATATATGTAATGCTTCTAAATAGTAAAGTTGTATAGTCTTAGCCGACACGTTTAGACTCTCCGCCAGCTGTTCCCAAGTAGATGCAGTAAACCCATATCCCGTCAAACGACTGGTCACTATCGTACGCTGCAAATCTGATAATGAGGATTGAATTAGCGCTTGCTCCAATTCTTTTCGCAATGACGTGGATAGATTAGTCATGTTACTTAATTGATTACGTAAAAGGCTTTTGATAAATTGCTGGGTAGGCAACTCCTTTTGGATTGGCATGAACATCGTCTCACCACTGCGTAAATTGGACAACGTCTGTACTAGCAAGGCCAACCGTCTTCCGAACTCTCTTTCACGTCCTCGGTAATTCCAGCCATTAAATCGCCACATTTCACTGCCTGTCGCCATCTGACCTTTTGCTGTCACGTAGACGAGTTCATTTATTAAGATCAGTCCGTCAGCTTGCATTCGCTCTAACGTTTGCTGGAATTCGCTTGCCGTCAATTGTGGCAACAATGCATAGTATGATTTAACTTGATAATATTCCACGTCTTGTAACGTCTGTCCTGACCGTTTTCCGCGAAGTATATGATAGACACCTTGCGCTGAACGCTCACCATGGAGGCGTTGAAAGATCGTCAATAAGATTGAATCCAAACTCATTTGCGGGTCCTCCTTGAAGAAATTGCGTATTTTTGTTGAAAAGTGATGAAAACAGCTTTAGAATAGAGTAGATACAAAATAGGTTGAGTGAATGGAAGAAGGGAGAAAGACAAATGTCTAGCAAAAAGTTTACGATTGTCGATCAGGATACGTGTATAGCCTGCGGGGCCTGCGGGGCTGCTGCGCCGGATATCTATGATTATGACGATGAGGGAATTGCATTTGTTATTTTAGATGATAACATGGGAAACACTGAAGTTCCAGAAGAACTGATGGAGGATCTCGAGGATGCATACGATGGCTGCCCTACAGATTCAATTAAAATTGCGGATGAAGCCTTCGAAGGCGATCCATTAAAATATGAAGATTGATTCAGTCCTCACAGCACTTCCTACTACTCGGAAGTGTTGTTTTTTATTTGTTGAATTAAATAACGCCAGCCTCCCGTAGATTCAGGATGACTGGCGTTTATTTGTTTAGAACAATAATTTCTTTTGTTGCTGATTAATCCACTTTTCCATGCTTCTATATAACATCAACGTGATGACTAATAGCATTACACCTTTGATTAAGTTGAACGGTAAGATCCCCAATACGATCATCTGATACAGCGAATCTCCTGTAACTGCTGGCATACCTAGGAAATAGGTGTACATCGGCAAGAACACTAAGTAATTTAATATACTCATACCTACTGCCATAGCTACTGTACCTGCGATCAAACCTGATGCAAGTCCTTTAGCTGAACGATACTTCGTAAAGATCCAGTAGATTGGCATGATAAATAATACACCTGTCACAAAGTTCGCGACTTCCCCTACCGGTACACCTGTTGGGCTTCCTGATAAGAACCAATGCATGATGTTCTTCAATAACTCTACGCCTATACCTGCAACAGGTCCCATGGTCATGATAGCCAGTACAGCAGGAATCTCACTGAAATCAATCTTCAAAAATCCAGGCATTGCCGGGATTGGAAAGTTGAACTGCATTAACACAGTTGAAATACTTCCCAAAATAGCCACCAAAATTAGCTTACGTAACTTCTTATTATTCACTTGTTCCTCTCTCCTTTTGCGATTCACTTCAAAAGAGGAAAGGCTTGCTCATCCATTGTTCCGCTAAAAATCCCTAAAGCAAACGATGCTTTAGGGAGAATAAAATGCACTGTTAAGAACAGATAAATTACATAAACATATCCGTCAGGTAACAAGCACCACTTTTGCGTACACAAAAAGATGGCTGCACCTTCACCTTCTCCCATCCAGACTATACTGTCGGCTCCGGAATCTCACCAGAATCAGCTGTTAAGCTCGCGGGCTAAAAGTAGTATTCTACTTCATTTCCGCCGGTCGGGAATTACACCCTGCCCCGAAGATGAATCAATATTTAATTATGAACCTATTATAACGCAAAAAAACTGTTTTGTAAACTTCACAAGTTTACAAAACAGAATTATTCGTTAATTAAATACTTTGGATTTACACCAATGGGCTTTTCCAATGGCTGAGTGAAATCAAATCCCATCCATTGTTCTTGTGCGATTCGTTCGAATTCTACATATTTATCGAAACTTGCTGCTGTCATCAAGATCCCTTCTATCAATTGTAGTGCTTCATCGCGTTGCATCTTCTCTAAATCAAGTACTGTTGTGAATTTCACGTTGACACTATCTTTTTCTACTTTAACCGCGAAGTCAATTCCTTCAGGGACCACAGTCGAATACATATCATTTGGTGACTTTTTCATGTCAATCAATGCTTGCTCTACCGTATTGGAAGTTTTGCCGAAATTAGTGGACAGTACTACTTCTCCGTCTGACTTCATGTATCGATAGTATGCTTGATGTGAAACTGTACCTAACAAAGCAATCGGTTCTTCTACTTGACCTACTTGATCCAATGTAATTGCGGAAGCATCCTCTTGTAGCCACACGATTTCATCATATCCTTGAAACGTATCTTGTAGAGACAAATGTAACATCTCAAGTGTCGCACTTGACACGTCATAGGTATGATCTGAAGCAAACTTCATTTGAACTTGATGACCATGTGAAGAAATGATCGCTTTATAAGGATGATACTCTGTAAATCCAAGCGCTTCTTCATCTATTTTATTTGCATACTCGTTATAAAGTGTCACTGCATCCGAAGTGCCTCCTAAGCGTTCATGCAAGCTTTCATTCGGTAGTAGGAACGTCACTGGAACAACGGTCGCCTGATCGGTAACCAGGCCAATATGAAACGCGGTGTGATCCACGACATTGGCAGGATAGGCCGCGTACGACAGTGGCGCTGTGACCTGTCTCGTAAACACAGATGCATCACTTGCTTCGCTCGATTGAATTTCATCATTACTCTCCATCTTGATAGCATCAGCTGACTCTTCCGTCGTTGCTTTATCCATTGATACTTCATTATTTTGTTGAATCAATATCGGCAGGATGATGGTGAGCAATAAAATCGCTGCAACAATAGCAATAAGTGAAGACCATTTAGGTTTGAAAGACTTTTTTATAAGCTGATTCGCTCCAGAAAGTCTTGAATCACTTTTCAACCGTTGCATAATCTCCTCTTTAGAACGCTGATCTTTCACGACCGGCATGTCACGTAATCGTTTCTCGAGATTATCTTCATTCCATTTATCTCTGCTCATGTCATCTATCCTCCCTGACCGAACGTGCTTCCAATTTCGCCTTTAACGCTTTGATCGCCCGATGTTGCGTCGTTTTCACTTTGCTTTCGGTCCAGCTTAAAACCTCAGCCGTTTCAGCAATCGATAGATCCTGGAAGAACCGCATAAGGATGACCATTTTCTGGTCACCCGTACATGTGTGTAACGCTTCAAGCACTTGTTTCTGCTCTTCGCCTACTTCAACTACATGTTCGGGTGAGTGGTCTACTGAAATTAGTTGCTCTGTTTCCCAATTGAAATGAATATTTGTATGTTTCATACTGGTCGATTGTTTTCGGAAAAAGTCGATGGAGACATTTTTCGCAATCGCAAATAACCAGGTTTTCTCAGAACTCTTCCCTTCAAAACGGCCGTATGATTTGAGAACACGCACATATACCTCGTGCATCAAATCTTCCGCTACCTCCCGATTGCGAGTCAAATAAGTGAGGAAGTTGAAAACGTCACGGTTATAGTCTTCATATAATCGTAGAAAAAAGGAGTCATCCATTCAATCCCCTCGCTCTATAGTAGTCGTTTCAATCTTAGAGAAGTTTCATGTGTTTAATACATCAAATGGTAGAGAACAAATAAAGATGGTTCCTCTTTCATCACCACGTGTCGCTAAAATCGAACCGTTATGGGCTTCCATAATATTTTTTGCGATTGCCAAACCAAGTCCTGTACCGCCTTTTCCTCTTGTTCTAGCTTTATCCGCCTTGTAGAAACGCTCAAAAACAAATGGCAAATCTTTTTCAGGAATACCGACACCTGTATCAGCTACTGTTATATCAAGCATCCCCGCAGATCGGTAGACAGATAGCGTTACGGCTCCACCGTCCGGAGTATGACGAATGGCATTATCAATCAAATTAGTGAATACTTGCTCCAGCCGATCTTCATCAGCCGATATCATTAGTGTATTCAATTCATCGGTTTTCAAAGACAAGTCCACTTTCGCGTCTCTTGCCACTTGTGAGAACTTCGTCACTATACGTTCTAAAAAATCCACAATAGATAGGGGAGTTTTATTCAATTGAATGTAGCCTGACTCCATTCTTGCTAGATTCAACAAGTCCGTGACGAGGCGGCTCATACGCTTGGATTCATCATGAATAATCTGGACCATTTCCATACGTTCTTCTTCAGTGCTCACTACATCATCAATGATGGCTTCACTGTATCCTTGCAACATCGAAATAGGTGTTCGTAATTCATGCGATACGTTAGCGATGAAATCCGAACGTAATTTATCCAGTTTATGTTGTTCCGTCATATCACGAAATACTGCCACCGCTCCACGGATACTATTTTCACTGTATAAAGGACTGATAGAAATCACATAAAACTGTCCACCCAATTCCAACTCGTCTTCCACTTCCTCTGCGAATGAAATGGCATGCTCAAGCATATGGAAAACTTCTTTAGGCAATGGATGATGATTTTTTTGGTTGTACCCATACCATTTTTTCAACAGTAACTCAGCTTGTGGGTTTTTCAAGAGAATTGAATAATCTTGATTAAACGTCACGACTGCATCTGTCATAGACGTAAGAATGCTGGAAAGCTGTTCTTTCTCCTGCTTAATTAATTCAATATTATATTTCAGTTGACGTCCCATCTGATTGAATGCAGTTGCCAACTGACCAATTTCGTCTTTTTGCGCAACAGGTAAATGTGTATCGAAATTTCCTTTAGACAACTCAAACGCCGCTTGTTTCATCTTACGCAATGGCAATGTAATCCGCGTAGATAAGAAAAATGCAAAAAATGTAGTCAAAATAAATGCGATGAATGCGGATAGAAAGACAATATTGGTTGTACTTTTCGTCGTACGGTGCACGGCTTCGAGGCTTTGATACATGAGTACGCTCGCTTGTTCACCGTTAACTTGTTCGAATGGATAGGATAGAATCAAAAATTGCTCCATGACATCTTGCTCAGTCAATGAAGGCAGTATCATTTCTTTCACTTTTTGCTTACCCAGTTCTGGTGACTCATATAAACTGCTTTCGGACAGCAATTTATCTTCAATTTCCCCTTTACTTGAGGAGGTATGGAATGAATACAAAATATCGCCTTGTTGATCCACTACAATGGCATTCGTCTCCATGTCGAGGATATCCTCTATAATCTGGTGCATGGAATGGGCCGTTTGTCCGCTCTGATCATTAACGATTTTGCTGATGGTGGCTGCTTCTCTTTGCAAAGATTCTTCTGCTTGTTTCGTATGGAAATTATCTAGAAACTCGAGTAGGAACAGTGTCACGATAAACAAGACAAAGGAAACGAGAAGCAATATGGTGGCCCATAGCTTCCCGACAATTGAATTCCATATTCTCATCATTCGTGTGGAACCTCGAACTTATATCCGACACCCCAAACGGTGACAATCATTTTCGCTGCTCTTTCTGAAACACGGCTCAATTTTTCACGTAGCCGTTTGACATGTGTATCCACTGTACGCAAATCTCCAAAGAATTCGTAATGCCATACTTCTTTTAGTAATTGTTCACGATCGAATACTTTGTCTGGTGATTTCGCTAAGAAATACAATAACTCATATTCCTTCGGTGTTAAATTAACTTCTTTACCTTCAGCTGTTACACGGTGTGCATCATGATCAATCGTCAGCTGCGGGAAGACAACTAAATCTTTCGATGTCGTGTTAGACGATACATTCGGAAATGCAACTGAACGTCTGAGCATAGCTTTTACGCGTAAGACTACTTCTCTTGGGCTGAATGGTTTCACGATATAATCGTCTGCACCACTCTCAAACCCGCTTACACGGTCTGCTTCTTCACCTTTTGCTGTCAATAAAATAACAGGTGTCATAATTTTATTTTCACGCAGCTCAGCTAATACTTCCATGCCGTCTTTTTCAGGCATCATTACGTCGAGTAGTATACAATCGTATTGTCCAGCAAACACTTTTTCTAACGCTTCGGCTCCATCAACCGCTTCTTCAATTTCATAACCTTCCCTAGATAAATACATATTCAACAGGCGACGAATGCGATCCTCGTCATCCACCACTAAGAGCTTCACAGTTTCTTCCACAGTTTATTACCCCTTTCGACAACCTTCTAACACCATTGTACAGTTTCTGACCTATAAAAAGAAATAAAAAGACTGCATGACAAGTAATGTCATGCAGTCGAGGTTTATGCGTATGAGTGTAAACCTGCAATAATTAAATTTACAGCAATTAAGTTGAACATGATGATAACAAACCCGATGACAGCAAGCCATGCAGACTTTTTACCTTCCCAACCTTTTGATAAACGCAAGTGAAGGAATGCAGCATAGAACAACCAAGTAATGAGTGCCCACACTTCTTTCGGATCCCAACCCCAGAATCGTGACCAAGCTTCATGTGCCCAAATCATGGCGAATATCAACGCACCGAGCGTGAAGACTGGAAAGCCAATCAATACAGCACGATAGCCAATTTCATCCATCAGTTGAGAATTCGCCTTCTTCGCTAACGGTTGGAATACCGCGGCAAGAGGCTTGCGTGCGATTAGGCGTAATAATACGTAAAGCACTGATCCTATGGCTATAGACCATACAAGTGAAGATAGTTTTTGCGCATTGATAATCGGAGGCAACTCAACCCAAGGTGTCATTTTCTCCGGTGTCATAGCTTCATACTCGTTCATTCCGAATAATGGAGGTATGTGATACGTAATTTCCGCTGGTGCTTGATCTTTGTCTATATACGTGAATTCTGCTTCATAGTTCATGACGTTGAAAGTCGTAGAAGATACAACAAAACCAAGAACTAGAACTAACGTATACATAACCGCTTCTATCCAAAAGCGTGATTTAGATTTTTTCGTCAAATCGATATTCTTCACTAAGAATACAAGACCCGCTATCGCACTGATCGCCAGGATCGATTCACCAATAACCGTCGTGATTACGTGAATAAACAACCATTTACTTTGAAGTGCGGGAATTAGTGGGGTGACTTCCGTTGGGAACATCGTTGCATATGAAATAATGATAATCGCAACTGGCAACGCGAACAATCCAAGTGATGGTGTTCGGTAAATAATATATAACATGATGAATGCCCCTACGAGCATCATGCCGAACGCAGTTGTAAACTCGAACATATTACTAAGTGGTGCATGACCTGATGCAGCCCATCTTGTAATGAAATAGCCCAAGTGAGAAAGGAACCCGATGATAGTAATAACTAAACCGATCGTCCCCCACTTACTATTATGATAAGCTTTTTCTGTTTTCGACTTTTTTATAGCGCCCCCAAAAAAGAGCGTCGCTACTAAATAAGCAACAAATGAAACAAATAATAAGTTACTACTAATGGTAACTAAGTCCATATTTCCTCGTCCCCTTCCTGTTCTGGCTTGTCCAACTCAGGATCCTGACGATCTATATAAGCAGGCAAGTCTGCTGTTTCTCGTAATGTATCCAGCTCTTTACGCAATGAGAACCAGTTTTTATTCGTATGTGCAGCAATCAATAGATGTCCTTCTGTATCTTCTTGGATCCATACTCTGCGGTGTTGCCAGTACATACCTTGAATAACACCAATCATAAATACTAGACCACCGAGTAAGAGGATATATAAAGTTTTATCTTTGCGGATGGTTAAACCGGAAATGTTTCGAGTCTCGGCAGCTGCAAACTTAATCGCATAGTCGTTCTCTTCCACTTCTAGTGTTTGACGAATTGCAACGAAACTCTTTTCACCTTCTGGCTTATCCGGTGTGTTCATCTGAAAAATGAATGCTGGATTATTGGGAACAGGTGACTTTGAATAGGGTTCTCCGTCTTTAATTCCATCATAATCTGGATAAAAACCGAGCATATTGACAGTAGATCCATTTCCAAGATCATATACTTTCGCCGGATCACTTAAATTTACCGTGAATTCTCCCAGTGATTCTTCAGAAGATTTATTCACCAAATGAAATGTCATGTTTTTAAGCTCGTCCAGTTTATAATCCATCTGGAAAACATTGTATCCATCAAACTTCAATGGTTTGTTGACATTGATAGCGTAATCTTTCACTTTTTTTAGACTTTCACTACCAGGTAGCGCTCCCTCATCTTGTTTATACAATGTAACGTCTGTTGTATACGATTTAGCAATCATGCCATTTTTATCCAACGCCTCACCGAATACTTCTTCCGCTTCTTCTTTTGTATAATTCTCTAACGTGAACTTTTTATTTTCCAGCACATAACCCGGTGCTCCGACGATATTACGTGTTTCCCCTTCACGAAGCCACATCGCTTCATCAACATAAAAACCAGGAATTCCTCTTAGCAAAACACCAGAAATGAAAATAATTAATCCGACGTGGTTAACATATGGGCCCCAGCGTGAAAAACGATTTTTTTCAGCTAAAATCGCACCATTTTCCGTCTTCACATTGTAACGCATTGCTTTTAGTTTCTCTTCTGCTTTTGCAAGTGATTCTTTCGTATTTCGGACATCGCCTTCCCCGAAAATCCGTTGACGCTTCATAAAGGAAGGATGACGACGTGTACGTTGCTTTTTAAGTGATTTATAAAGCGGAATCACACGGTCAATACTTGCGATGATAATCGATGTTGCAAGCATACCGACCAGTACTTTAAACCACCAGCTATTATACATATCATAAAATCCTAGCTCATAATACAGCTTTCCTACCGTACCATACAGACGCTCATAGTATTCCAAATAGCCTTCCGGCGTAGTGGCAGGTACATAGAACTTCTGCGGAAAGATCGTTCCAATTGCTGACGCGATTAATACGGCCGCAATAATACTGACACCAATCTTCACACTGGAGAAGAAGTTCCAAATTTTATCGACAATGGAACTCTTATAGGTTTGAGATCTCCTAGAAGATCCCTCGTAGCGCATATCTACAATATCACTTTTCTTTGCTTTTTCAGATAAGGGACGACCACACTTCTCACAAAGCTCTGTACCATAAGGATTTTCATGCCCGCATTGGCATTTGATTTTGCTCATTGAGTAACAATCTCCTTACTTTGGTTGTATGCTTTCTAAATACTCGTAAATTTGTTGCTCTGTCATTCCCTGTTTAATGACTTTCGTGATCTTTCCTTCTGGATTGATGAGGAAAGTTGTAGGTAATGGTTTGATATTATACAAATCCATAACGGTTTTGTTCTTATCCCATAACATCGGGAATGAAAGGTTCATGTCGTCTCTAAAAAGTTCAATTTTCA
Source organism: Sporosarcina sp. P34 (assembly GCF_002743375.1). Classification (GTDB taxonomy): domain Bacteria; phylum Bacillota; class Bacilli; order Bacillales_A; family Planococcaceae; genus Sporosarcina. The sequence goes on along the minus strand of NZ_PDZC01000001.1, from coordinate 346,451 downwards.
CTTTCGGTTCTCCTACGTTGACAGTCAGGATATGTACACCCTTCGCTTCAAATTCTTTATAGAGATCCTCCATGTGTGGCATTTCCTTTTTACAAGGTGGACACCAGGTGCCCCAGAAGTTCAGGAATACGCCTTGTCCTTTGTAATCCGACAACTGATGTTTATTTCCTTCTAAATCTATAAGCTCAAAATCAGGCGCTGTATCTCCTTCCGCCAAGACTTTCACTTTATCTTTTGAAGTAATTGCGTAGATCATAATCGCAGCTAAAATTAATAGAAGGGCTGTTCTGCTAATTAGCCTGACAGTCTTTTTATTTTTGGCCAATCATGTAACCTCCTGTCTAATTTATATTCCAACTGCTATTATAGCAAAACATAAAATCAGTTGGCCCGGCACTAGTGATAGGTTTGTGAACTTTTGACACTTTCTTAGCCGATCTTTCCTGTTTCTGCTAACACGCGTAGTTGTTTCAATTCATGCGTTGTTAGTTCACGCGCTTCTCCGGCATTCAATCCGCGTGTTGTCAAGTTAGCGAACTCTTCACGCTTTAATTTTTGCACGGGACAATTAATTGCATCGAACATTCTTCGAACTTGTCGGTTACGTCCTTCATGGATTGTGATCTCGACAATCGCAGAATTCGTTTTTTTATCTGAGCTCGTCATTTTCACACGCGCAGGAGCAGTACTACCGTCTTCTAATTCAATTCCCGTCTCCAACTTCTTAAGATCGTCACGGGTTGGGATTCCTTTTACTTTAGCCACATATTTCTTTTTAATTTCGAATTTTGGATGCGTCATTAAATACGAGAAATCTCCGTCGTTTGTCATCAGCAATACGCCTGATGTATCATAGTCCAGTCTACCAACCGGGAATATTCTCTGGCTGACTTCAGGTATTAGATCCATTACGGTTTTACGACCTTTTTCATCATCTACAGTCGAGATATAACCGCGTGGTTTATAAAGTAGATAATAGACAGGTGTTTCTTTTGTCAGTTGAACGCCTTCTACTTCAATTGTGTCCATTCTGCTAACTTTTGTGCCTAGTTCCGTTATGACTTTACCATTCACTTTAACTAAACCGTCCAATATTAGTTTTTCTGACTTTCTTCTTGATGCTACGCCGGCTTGTGCTAATACCTTTTGTAATCTTTCCATGGGTTCCTCCTTGATGTTACATACTGAAAAAATTATGTCACACTTTGGGGCAAATGAAAAGAAGACTGACCTGTGTAGGACAATCTTCGAAATAGTGTGTTTTCTATTCACTTTTCGGTCATGATATCTACCGCTACCGTCTTAATGGGTTCTGTACCTAAATAAATAGACCAATAACCTTTTTTCTGTTGTTCATCCGCTTGTGGAATCTGTAACACATTGGACAACATTTTTTTCTCTTTTTTCGTTAGAAGTACTTTAACAGAGTGATCCAACTTTGCGGTCATATGAGGAAACACTTGATACTTTCCTTTTTTCACTGCTGTATACGATTGATATTCGGAAAACACTTGCTGGGATAACTGTTTATGGACTTGCCAATCGTCTCCATTATTTAGCGTAACCACAATGACAGACTTTCCATCCTTTTCGAAATAAGTAGCCAATGTACGTCCCGCTGCTTTTGTGAAACCGGTTTTGCCCGCAACAGCAGTAGGTTCAGATAGCACTAGGCGATGTTTGTTTTGCCAACTGTTTTTACCATGTTCCGTTTCAAAAGGATAGTTCTTTGTTGAAGCTATTTTACGGAATTCCGGATTCTTCATGGCAAAGTACAACATTTTAGCCGTGTCATATGCAGACGCCAGATGATGCTCACCATGCAAACCGGACGGATTCATAAAATGCGTCTGCTCCAAGCCGTGACTTTGCGCCAATTCATTCATTAAATAGACGAATCCTTCAAATGAGCCACCCGCATGTTCAGCCAGTGCCGACGCTGCATCATTACCTGAACGCAGCATGAGGCCGTATAACAGATCTTTCGTCTTCATTACTTGACCCGCTTCGAGATAAATGGATGATCCTTCTGCCGTGGCGGCATCTGAGGAAATGACTGTCTCTTCTTCATGGGGCGATAACTCCAAAAAAGTATAAGCCGTCCACATTTTAGTTAAACTTGCGATGGGTAGTGGTTCATGTTCATTTGATCCCATCAACAACCTACCATTCTCTCCATCTATCACTGCAAAAGACGAACCTGCCGCCTGACTACTTACAGGATTTATCAATAATCCGACTATCAGTAGAACGATGATCAACGTCTTTCTCAAGCATCATGTCCTCCTTCTTCTGTAATGGAAAATGCCTCTTGGAATTTTGTCATGAATAAATCCGTTTCCTCCGATGTTTCCTGTTCTTCTTCAAGTGACAGTGGAGGCATGTCTTCGAGCGACGTCAGTCCAAAACGATCTAGGAAAAAAGTTGTCGTACCATATAAAATAGGCCGACCAGGCCCATCCATGCGCCCTACTTCCTCTACGAAGCCTTTACCTGCCAATGAAGACAATGCGCGCTCAGACTTTACACCACGCAAGTCATCGATCTCTACGCGCGTTACAGGTTGCTTATATGCAATGATAGCAAGCACCTCGAGTGCCGCTTGTGTAAACGTAGAAGGTTTTGGATCTTCTAACATTCTTTTGATGTCATCTGCCCATTCGCTCTTCGTCATTAAGCGGAAACTTCCGCCATAACTTCTCAACGTTATGCCACGTGTGTCATCTTCGTCATATGCCTCTCGTAACAAATTCAGTACTTGTTCTGCTTTTTGCTCTCCGCAGTTTAACAATGTGGCTAACTGCGCAAGAGTTAACCCCTCTTCACCCGCAACGAATAAAAAACTTTCCGTCATCCCGACGTAACGAGTTTCGATGTCCATTCCTATCATCCCTTCAGATCAACGAGATTCGTAATTCTTCAAAATTATTATTTTGTCGTACTTTCACTTCTTGCAATTTCATTAGTTCGAGCAATGATAAGAATGTTAATACGAGCTCAGGTACAGTTGTCGTTTCAAAAAGTGCATGGAAATCACATTCTCCACCACATAGTTCTAACTTACTCATGATCGATGACATCTTATCCCCGACAGATTGCTCAGATTTTGTTATACTCGCTGTAAGAGGCAGCTTGAGTTTCTTTCGGTGTAGCATTTTCTGAAATGCACCAATCAAATCAAAAACATTTAGCTGATCTTCCGTCTCGGTTACAAGCGGTTCACCATAATCCGTTAAGTCTTCAGGCTCTTTAGTGAAATGCTCATCACGATATGCTGCAGATTCACGAAGAGAGTTGGCCGCTTCTTTAAACTTTCGATATTCCATTAATCGGGCAATCAATTCTTCACGCGGGTCTTCCTCATAACCGAATTCTTCGATGAACGCTTCTTCTTCATTGACCGGCAACAGCATTTTGCTTTTTACTTCAAGCAACGTCGCTGCCAGTACAAGGTATTCACTTAATTCATCCAATCGAAGAACGCGCATGGCATGCAAATGTTCTATGTACTGCTGTGTTAGCTCCGCCATGGGGATATCATAAATATCAATTTCGAGCCGATTGATCAAATGCAGTAACAAATCAAGCGGTCCTTCGAAGACTTCGAGTTTTACACTATAACTCATTTTCACCAACCTACCTAACCAGAAAGGAATGATTCGGATGCACCCTTACTACCATCCTCTTTTTCTACAGTTTATTGTGTATTTCAATGACAATCAAGATTATTTCGAGTGCCATGAAGTGCTGGAGGAATATTGGAAAGAACAAGAGAACTTTTCAAAAGACCATCCGCTAACAGGCTATATTCTTATGGCTACTGGATTATATCATTGGCGCAGAGGAAATACAGCAGGTGCTTCGCGTACTTTAAACAAAGCCATCACACGTTTCCGCGAGATGCCTGTACAATTTGATAGCTATCAAGAAGAAGTGTCTATTGACGAACTTATCATGCAGCTAGAGCATTGCCTTACACGCATTGAATCAGGTAAAGATTTCTATACATTCCCACTTCCCATCTCACAACAGTTGGAAATTGAAGCAGAGAAATACAAGCCACAGATTGTATTACTACCTAAAAACAGTGCGTCAGTTATTCATAAGCATATGCATCGAGACAGGTCAGATATTCTATTACAACGTGAAGAAAAGAAGAAGGGCAGCCGTTAAAGATCTGCGCCTTCTTCTTTTCTTAAACAACTTTGTATAAATGGCTCTGTAAAGTCCGTACTTTTACAGCCGTATCCTGGATAGATCTCCTGCAATTCCTTCACCATCTTAGAGGCAATTCCTTCTCCACGAAAAGATGGGTTGACGGAAATATGCTGAACAGTGTACATCTTGTCATTGTCGTTGACTTCTACCCCTATTAATCCGATGTAATCTTCTGCTTCTTTATATAGAAATAGCTGCCACTGCTCATCACATAGGTATTGCTGAACAGTCTCTTGCAATTTGCATAACATCTTCTCACTAGGGATATAAGATAAAAAGCCCATAGCAATTTTTTCTTGTGCCTTCTTAAAACGAATAAGATTCAATAGTAACCCCTTCTTTTCAGAAATCCTTTGTACAGTTTACACCATTACACGGTTTTCTTCAACTTGCGCATTATTTATAGCGCGGATCAATTACAGGAACAACAAAATACCAATAGATGACTCCCCAAATTATTGCCATCGCAACAATTGAAATGAAGAGAATGATATTTTTCTTTTTCATCAGAAACTCTCCTTCTCATCTAACTGCAACGGAAGGTCTAACTTCATGATGTCTTCATACGTTTCGCGTCTTACCACTAATTGATGTTGCCCATTTTCTACAAACACAACGGCTGGTCGAGGCAAACGGTTATAATTGCTAGCCATGGAGTACGTGTAGGCTCCTGTACAAAAGACAGCTAGTAAATCACCGGTTTCCACTTTGGGCAAATGGGCTTTTTCAATTAATTTATCACCTGACTCACAGCACTTTCCTGCAACTGTCCATTGCTGGTCATGTGGTTCGTTCATCCGGTTAGCAAGTGCACTGGAATAGTGCGCGTCATATAAAGCCGGGCGAATATTATCAGACATTCCGCCATCTACTGCTACGTATGTACGGACACCCGGCACAACCTTCGTGCTGCCAGCAGAATAAATGGTCGTTCCTGCATCTCCGACAAGCGAGCGGCCGGGTTCAATCCAAATTTCAGGAATTGGATATTCATATTCCTCTGCCATCTTTTTCACTACATCCGCCATTTCCTCTACATAGACAGCTGGCTCAAGCGGCGTATCTTCTTCAGTATAGCGAATACCAAATCCTCCACCCAGATTTAAGACCGGACAGATAAATTGATAATTTTTTCGCCACTCAACCATTCTTTCCATCAACACTTCTGCTGCAAATTTAAATGCATCGGTCTCAAAAATCTGCGAGCCTATATGACAATGCATGCCAAGGAAATGAATGTATTCATGATCGTGCAAAGCGAGGAATGCTTGATTCGTTTGACCATTTTTCAAATCAAAACCAAACTTTGAATCTTCCTGGCCTGTCGTAATATAGTCATGTGTATGTGCTTCAATACCCGGTGTTACACGGATTAAGACATTCATTGTTTGCTTTCGCTCGTCCGCAATTTCTTTGATCATGTCGATTTCCAAGAAATTGTCGACTACGATGCATCCAATTTTCTCTTCAAATGCATATACTAGTTCTTCTTTGCTTTTATTATTGCCATGGAAATGAATCCGCTCACGTGGGAATCCTGCGGCTACAGCCGTATACAATTCCCCGCCTGAAACAACATCAAGGGACAATCCTTGCTGTTCTGCCAGTTGATAAATCGCGATTGAAGAAAAGGCTTTACTCGCATACGCAACTTGTGCTTTAATATCTTTTTTCTCAAACATTTCTTTAAATGCCTGCGCACGCTCTTTGAATAACTCTGTATCATAGACCATAACCGGTGTTCCGTATTGTGTAGCCAGTTCTGACACGTCCACTCCACCGATTGTCAAATGACCGTTTTCATTCACTGCCTGTGTTCCATAAAGATGCATGTCCAATACCCCTCCCGAATTCTCTCAGATAACTTTATCACAAGAAGACGGGAAGTGGCAACGACATGCGGAATATCTTAATAGTCCTATGACATTCTATCACGGTTCGGCGATTCCGTAATAAACGGCCGTGGATCGTCAATTGTCATAGGGAAACGAATCAACACACGCAACAAAGCTTTCGGGAAGAATGGAGTGAACGGCCACAAATACGGCACATCCATCGGTTTTAATGAACATAAATAATAGTAAATTGCAGCAAGTGCTATGAAAAAGCCCGGCGCCCCTAGTAACGCTGTGAAAACTAACAAGAAAACCCTGAACACTTTTGTCGTAATACTTAATTCAAATGACGGAATGGCAAATGTTAAAATAGCACTAACCGCTACGTATAACACAACTTCCGAAGAGAACAATCCTACATCAATCGCCACTTGCCCGATGACGATAGCAGCAACGAGTCCCATCGCGGTTGACAGCGGTGTAGGTGTATGGATTGCGGCCATCCGTAACACTTCTATACCGACATCCGCTATTAACAATTGGACAAATAACGGAACTTCGCCCCATTCATTCGGACCGATATACTTGATTGCCTCCGGAACGAATTGATTTTCGACTGACATCAAATACCAAAACGGCAACATCACTAGACTTAAAAATGTCCCTAAGAAGCGTACCATCCGGATAACAGTACCGATCAAAGGCGCTTGTCTATATTCTTCCGCATGTTGCAGATGATGCACAAGCGTAACAGGTACTAAAATGACGGAAGGAGACGTATCGACGATGATCGCAATATGCCCTTCGAGTAAATGCGCCGCACAAATATCCGCACGTTCCGTATACCGAACAAACGGCATCGGATGAAATCCTTGTTTAAATAGAAATTCCTCGAGTGATTTATCGGTCATCGTCAAGCCATCTGTTTTCAATGCATCCAGTCGCTCCCGCACGAAATTCAAATGTTCTTCATTAGCGGCGCCTTTCATGAAGGCAATGGCAATGTCCGTTTTGCCTTTTACGGACGTTTCATGCATTTCAAATCGTAGTTCCGTTGTACGTAAACGTCTTCGAACTAACGCGGTGTTCGTCAGGATGTTTTCCGTAAAACCGTCTCTTGAGCCTCGTATGACTTTTTCCGTATCAGGTTCTTCAGGATTTCTGCCTGGGTATGACCGCACATCAAGTGCAAATGTGAAACCATCTTTCATAATGAATACAGCTAACCCACTTAAAATAACTTTTGCGAGTTGATCTTCATCCTTGACGATTTCCACCGAATGGTACGGAAAATAATCCATCATTGCACGGTCAATGTTTTCCACATCTTCACTTGTATATAGATCATTACGATACTGCATTTCTGTCATTAAGGTTGTTAAGACCTCTCCATCCACTAAACCGTTCATATACAGAAGAAGTATTTCTTTATCCCATAGGTGGATCAATCGTTTAGTCGCATCATATGTTTCGTCTTCGCCAAACTGGTTGATGAACCACCTTTCCCCTTCTCGTATGGACGTAAATAGTGTATCGGTCAAATTACGGTCTCCTCACCTTCTCGAGCGCTTCTTCGGCATCTGCGCCCATCCATGTTTTCATTTGAGCTAGAATTTTCTTTTCCAACCGTGATACTTGCACTTGTGATATTCCAATACGTTTCGCAATATCACTTTGTGTGTAATCTAAATAATAGCGCATGTAAATGATCGTCTGATCACGTTTATTCAACCGAGTAATGACATCCCGTAACGGAATATGGTCGAATACCCTCTCTGATCTATCGTCTCGAAGTTGATCCATTAACGTCAGGCTATCTCCGTCACTCTCATACAATTGTTCATGCAACGAGGCTGGATCACGAAGCGCATCAGAGGCTAGGATTATATCTTCTTGTTTTACTTCCAATATTTCCGCCATTTCTGAAATGGAGGGTGAACGTCCATTTTTCTTAAAGAAATCATCGGTTGCATGACGAATTTTATAACTTAACTCACGAATGGTACGTCCTACTTTCACCATTCCATCATCACGTAAATAACGTTGTATTTCTCCCACAATCATCGGTACCGCATACGTTGAAAACTTCACCTCATAGGATAAATCGAACTTATCTATTGATTTCATCAAGCCAATGCAGCCTATTTGAAATAAATCTTCTAAATCCGCACCACGCGAAGCAAAGCGTTGAACGATGGACCACACAAGTCTTGTATTGCCTTCTACCATCATTCGCCTAGCTTCTTTGTCACCCGCTTGTGATTCTTTGATGAGTTCTCGCATTTTTTCTTGTGACAATAGAGCGTGTTGCTTCTCAACAGATGCTTCCATACGTCACCTCATTCTACTTACTTCTGTGACCGGAGAAAAATTTTTCTCAAATGTCACGATTGTCCCATTTCCAAGGGTAGAATCTACACGGATACCGTCCGAGAAACTTTCCATAATCGTAAAGCCCATACCGGAGCGCTCCATTTGTGGTTTGGTCGTAAACATCGGCTCCATTGCTTGCTCAATGTCAAAGATACCCATCCCCTCATCTGTGACCGTCATTTTAACTGAGCGGTCATCAATTGACGCATGGATCTTCACCATACTTTTACCATCACATTCGTAACCGTGGATAATGGCATTCGTAACAGCTTCCGAAACAATAGTTTTAAATTCTGAAATTTCTTCCAGTGTCGGATCCAATGGCGCAATAAAACAGGTGAGTGCCATTCTGGCAAGTGCTTCATTTTGTTCTATCGCTAGAAACGACAAGGTCATTTCATTTTTCATGTACAACCCCTCCGATTTCGTCGATTGCTTCTTCGACTGTACATATTCTGACGACATCACCAAGACCCGAAAATTGAAATAGTTTCTGCATTGTCGGAGATGGATTCAATATGAGCGTTTCTCCGTTAACAGGAACTAGATCGCGCATTCTCCCGAGAATAAGTCCAATCCCTGCGCTGTCCATAAAGCCTAGTTGGTAGAGGTCCCAGATGATTGCACGCGTCTTTCCCGTGAATATAGCGGTAGATACTTCTTCTCTAATTTGATTGGCTTGGTGGTTATCGAGTTCTCCTGCTAGCGTGATTAAGACAATGCCATTTTCCAATTGTGTAATAGTTGACATGTGTAGATACGCCTCCTTCATGAAGGCATTGTCGCACATTTAGAACGGTTATCCTTTAGTTTTGACAAAACTAGTCAGCTGTCCCTAAAACTTCTTACGTTGTGACAGAAATTAATTGGGTCATAAAGTATCAATTAACGTTCCAAGCGAACCCTTCCAGAGTTTCACGGCTTTCAAGCTAACCTCTCTAAAACGCTGTCACAAAGAACGGCATTTTGGAAAAAAGCGAAGCAGTTAGATCTTTTCTACGAACTAGCTGCCTTTCACTTATTAGCAACTAAAGTGCCGTGTTTAATCGGGATAACACGAATATACATTCTTCATTCACTAGCTAAAGATACCCGTTTGCCTTGCACTGAATTCACGGCTAGCCACTCTTTCGCTCCTACCTAGAGCTACACAAGAGTATGTACAGTTGAATTTGTTTTTACACATGAACGACAAAAAAGCCATGCGCCCTGTAAGAACCAATTTCTTGGTGTGCTACAGGCACATGGCTTTTATTCATTATAAGGAATGTATAAGCGGTGGTGCTTCAGTTTTTTCCTTTGTGATATGCATATGAGTTTGCAGTAATTTGATCGAGTCATCCACTTGTTCCGTGTTTGAATGGAGAATAGCAAGTGTCTCCCCAACTTCTACAAAGTCACCTATTTTCTTGCGCAGTACAATCCCAACCGCAAGATCTATAATGTCTTCTTTTGTTGCACGACCGGCGCCAAGAAGCATGGCAGCTACGCCTATTTCATCGGCATCGATCATGGATACATAGCCGCTTTTACTAGCCGGAACTTCTATTTGATACCGTGCTTGCGGCAATAGATTGGTATTCTCTATAATTTTTTCGTTGCCGCCTTGTGCTTTGATTAACTCGCCGAACAAGCGCAGTGCATCACCATTTTCTATGACGTTCTGTAGTTGTTTGCGTGCGTCTTCGTCACTTGCTGCTTTGTTCGCTGCAAGAAGCATCTTGCTACCAAGTACTAAACACAACTCTGTTAGATCGGCTGGACCTTTTCCTCGTAGTGTATCAATAGCTTCCCTTACTTCAAGTGCATTACCTATCGCCAATCCTAGTGGTTGGCTCATATCCGAAATAACAGCACTTGTGTTTCTTCCCACTTCATTTCCGATCGCAGTCATGGCATCTGCCAGTCGTTTTGATTCTTCTACTGTTTTCATGAAGGCTCCCGCGCCTGTCTTGACGTCTAATACGATAGCATCTGCGCCCGCCGCTAGCTTTTTACTCATAATAGAGCTTGCAATCAGCGGAATGCTATTGACGGTCGCTGTGACATCTCTTAACGCATATAGTTTTTTATCGGCTGGTGTCAAATTACCACTTTGACCGATTACAGCGATCTTCAACTCATTGACCTGTTGAATAAATTGTTCCGTAGAAATCTCTACGTGAAAGCCGTCAATTGCTTCTAGTTTATCAAGTGTGCCACCTGTATGGCCTAGTCCTCGACCACTCATTTTAGCAACTGGTACACCGCACGCTGCGACAAGTGGTGCTAAGATCAGTGTCGTAGTATCTCCTACTCCGCCCGTTGAGTGTTTGTCTACCTTCACTCCTTCAATTGCAGATAAATCGATTTGATCTCCAGACTCCGCCATGGCCATCGTTAAATAGCCTTGTTCTTCTGTAGTCATCCCCTTAAAGTAAATGGCCATCAAGAAAGCACTCGCCTGATAATCGGGGATTGAGCCATCCGTATAACCCGTCACAAAAAACTCAATCTGTTCTTTAGTTAGTTCTTCTCCGTCTCGCTTGTTTTCAATTATATCTACCATGCGCAGCATACGATTAGTCCTCCTTCACCAATGCAGACAAGAAACTTTCTCCATGTTCAGGCATTTCTACTTGGAAGTTCTCGGCAATTGTCGCTCCGACGTCAGAGAACGTTTTACGGATGGGCAATTGCCCTGCTCCTTTATTTGAAGGGGAATAGACGAGTAACGGTACATATTCTCTTGTATGATCCGTTCCTTCATGAACCGGGTCATTCCCGTGGTCTGCTGTTATGATCAGTAAATCGTCTGGCTGCATTGCATCAATGATTTCAGGCAAACGTGCATCAAATTCTTCAAGTGCCTTACCGTAACCAATCGGATCGCGACGGTGACCATATAATGCATCAAAGTCTACGAGATTAACGAAACTGAGGCCTTCAAACTCTTTTTCCATCACCGCAACTAGCTTATCTACACCGTCCATGTTTCCTGTTGTCCGGACGGCTTCCGTCACGCCCTCACCATTGTAAATATCGGCAATTTTACCGATGGCGATTACGTCAAAGCCTATATCCTGCAATTCATTCATTACCGTTTTCCCAAATGGTTTCAATGCATAATCATGACGATTTGTAGTTCGAGTGAATGTACCTGGTTCCCCAATAAACGGACGCGCAATCACGCGACCTACTAAAAATTCAGGTTGCAACGTAAGTTCTCTGGCGATTTCACAAATACGATATTGCTCTTCAATTGGAATAATTTCTTCATGTGCAGCAATTTGCAGGACAGGGTCACCAGAAGTATAAACGATGAGAGCGCCTGTCTTCATATGCTCTTCGCCTAGTTCTTCGATAATTTCCGTACCGCTTGCCGGTTTATTTCCGATAACTTTTCTACCCGTTTTCAATTCCAATTCATCTATTAATTCTTTTGGAAAACCATTCGGATACACTTTGAATGCATCATCTATACGCAAGCCCATGATTTCCCAGTGACCTGTCATCGTATCTTTACCGACAGATGCTTCTTGCATTTTTGTGTAATATCCTTGTGCTTCTTTTTGAGGTGCAAGTCCTTTGATCGGTGCAATATTCGCAAGACCGAGACGTTCCAAGTTTGGTAGGTTCAGTCCATCCATCTCTTCACCGATATGTCCAAGCGTATTAGACCCTACATCACCAAAAGCTTCAGCATCGGGTGCTTCGCCGATCCCTACTGAATCAAGTACGATTAAATGAATTCGATTATAACGAAATTTCTCCATATGAAAACCTCCAGTAATAGTAGTTTACGCTCTCGGATGATATTGACTGTAAACATCTTTCAAGCGTTTTTTGCTGACATGCGTGTAAAGTTGCGTTGTGGAAATATCGGCATGTCCGAGCATTTCCTGAACAGCGCGCAAGTCAGCCCCATTTTCAATCAAATGTGTGGCAAATGAGTGACGCAATAAATGCGGGGAAATAACTTTTTGAATTCCTGCCTTTACTCCTGCTTCTTTCAAGATCTTCCAACAGCCTTGTCTCGTCAGCCGTCTGCCATGCATGTTGAGGAACAAGGCTTCCGTATCACTGATGAGCTTAGGACGCCCCTCATTTAAATACAACGTACAGGCATCGATTGCAGAACGTCCAAGTGGTACTATTCGTTCTTTGCTACCTTTTCCAAATACGCGCACAAAACCCATGGTCAAATGAAGATCAGCCAAATCAATCGCTATCAATTCACTTACCCGCATTCCAGTCCCATATAACAATTCAAGCAATGCAATATCACGCATGCCTTGTGAAGTATTCCCATCAACGGCCTGGATCAATCGTTCAATTTCTGGTATAGAGAGGACGTCCGGCAACTTTTGTTCGATTTTAGGCAATTCGATATGAATCGTACAATCATGTGTCGTGATTTGTTCTCTCACTAAAAATTGATGGAATGAACGAATGGAGGAAATGTGTCGGGAAAGGGTACGACTAGATTTACCACTATCTTTCAATTTCTGCAGATACTGTAGAACCATCGCGCGTTCGATAGAATTAACAGTTTCTAAGTTTAAGCTTGTGAGGAAACGTATATAAGCTATCAGGTCGCGTTGATACGACTTCACCGTATTTTGGGCTAATTGTCTCTCAACTGTTAAAAAGTGAACATAATCTTCTAACGCAAACTCCGCATCTTTCATAGACTTTCCTCCTTTCTTTTGTAAAAAGTAAAAAAGGACAGCGCTTAGGCCATCCCATTGTCTTCTTGTTCTTTCTCTTCGTCTTTCGTTTTACAACGTTTACAAATTCCATGGAACGTCAGCCAATGATCTTTGACTGTAAAACCATAACGACCTTCCACGACCTTTTCTACTTCGCCAAGCAAATCCTCTTGAATTTCATCAACCGTTCCACATTCCAGACAAATTAAGTGATGGTGGAACCTTGCAGCACCTTCTTCACGTAAATCATAACGTGCTACCCCATCGCCAAAATTAATTTTATCGACAACTTTTAGTTCAGTTAATAATTCTAATGTACGATATACAGTCGCCAGACCAATATCTGGAGCTTTTTCTTTTACTAGCAAAAATACATCTTCTGCACTTAAGTGGTCTTCTTCATTTTCCAGAAGAACTGCTACAGTCGCTTCACGCTGAGGCGTCAACTTGTAGCTGGCCCCGTGCAATTGCTTCTTGATTCGTTCGATTCGGCTTTCCATACGACGCCCCCCTCAAATTGTTTCCATTATACCAAACTGTCGTTCCAGATGACAATAGAAAGGAAAGGTTCAGTTCATTATAGTGTGTGTAGTAGATATTACTTTATAAAATGAAAGATCGATAGTTCCAGTATCTGTGTGATGAACAATAATGCAATTAATGGAGGCACAGCAGTTAATGGACGATCTTTCTTGCTGGCCGGTGTAGCGAAAAATGGCGGGTTCAAAACCGAACATAAAATCAAAAACAACAAACAGCTGATTAATTGAAATGGAAACCACCAAATCGTATAGGATACCATTTTTAAGCCTGTCGACAATAAATAGGTGGATGACAGACCAAAAAAAGCACATTTAATTGCACCAAGAAACATAGTGATAAAACGGATTCTTTTATATTTAGACAGAATGATGGCTAACAGAATAAAGCTCAATGTCACCACAACAGGCGACCACAAAGCCGCTTCAGATCCCTTCACTACGCGTTGATCATATAAACCAATGATCTGCTCTAGTGACGTGATCGGCCACTCTCTAAATAATAAAGCCCCTCCTATATAACTAATTGCGAGTATAACGAATAAATATACAAAAGACAATGATCGAGCCATAAATAGGACACCTCCGCATCGTTTCTATAACATATGCTTGTCCGTCCAGAAATAGCTCAATCCTTTATAGGTTTTTTACATACCAGACTGCCGCAACCGTCTTGGCGTCATAAATCCGTTCATTCGCAATCAATTCCTCTGCCTCTTCAACGGTTACTTCAAGTACTTCAATGAATTCATCTTCATCCCCTGTCGCAGGCTGTTCCACTTTCTCAAGCTCTTTTGCCACATATAAGTGAATGATTTCATCGGCAAAGCCCGGCGAAGTTGAGAAAGTCTGCAAATATTCGAATGAATTAGCACGGTAACCTGTCTCTTCTTCCAGTTCACGAATTGCCGTCAGTTTAGGTTCTTCGCCAAGCTCAATCTTTCCTGCAGGTATTTCCAGCATCGTTCGTTCCAAAGGCTTTCTGTACTGTTCAACTAACACGAGCTTTTTATCTTCAGTCAAGGCGATAATCGCCACGGCTCCTGGATGTTTTACTAATTCTCTTTTTGCTAGTTTTCCATCAGGCAATTCTACTTCGTCTACTTGCACCGAAATGATTTTACCTGTAAAGATTTGTTCTGTTGAGAGGGTAATTTCTTCAAACTTCATCCAGTACTCAACCCTTTCCATTGGTTTTATATCCCGTTTTCATTGTACCATGAAACGAAAGGAGTGAAGCACATGAAGAAGCGTACAATAGGTTCTAGTAATTTACTTGTTTCCGAACTTGGATTAGGGTGCATGTCATTACCAACTGATCTTGAATCGGCTCGTTCCGTACTCGATGAAGCAGTGGAACATGGCATCAACTATTTCGATACAGCCGATCTGTATGATAAAGGAATAAATGAAGAACTTATAGGAAAAGTATTGAAAGAAAAACGTCAAGAGTTGATCATCGCAACGAAAGTCGGTAACAAGTGGAATGGGGAAGATTCCTGGACATGGGATCCTTCAAAAACCCATATAATGAACGCTGTCAAACAAAGTTTACGACGTTTACAACTCGATTATATCGACTTGTACCAACTTCACGGTGGTACGATGGAAGATGATGCTGAAGAGACAATCGAGGCATTCGAAACATTAAAAAAAGAAGGCATCATACGTGAATACGGTATCTCAAGTATCCGCCCCACTGTCATCGAACGATTCCTGAATACTAGCCATGCAGTTTCTGTCATGATGCAGTATAGCTTGCTCGATCGACGTCCTGAAGAATATTTTTCTATGATTACGGAAAAAGGTGCATCTGTTGTCACGAGAGGAACATTAGCAAAAGGTCTACTGACGAATGAAGGCGTGGACCGTGCGAAGAAAATGAGTGGCTTCGTTTCTTACACACCGTCTGAGTTACAGCAGATCATTCAATCGCTTTCGGAGGAAACAAACGACCTGCATGCCTACGCTCTTGCTTTCGCACTAAAAGAGCCTGCTGTGGCCTCTACTTTGATAGGTGCAAGAACACAACAACAGCTTCAAGAGTCATTAAGAGCTTATGACACGCCAATCGATCCACAATTGCTGACGATACTAACAAACAAAACAGAGCAACATTCATATGATCAGCATCGCGTATAAAATAAGCAAAAAGAGCAACTGCATTTTCGCAGTTGCTCTTTTTGTTATTTATGATTAGCTGTCGCACTTACTAAGACAGATGATGGTCCTTCCTTAATGCCAGGTGACGTAGTCTCCGCTTGACGTGCTTGTTCTGCCGCTTGTTTCTTCTTTGAAGGCAGCATATTGAAAATGATATTTAAGAAGATAGCCGTCATACTTCCGAGTACAATCCCATTACTTGTTAAGATCTGGACACTTTCTGGTAATTCCTTGAATAGATCCGGTACAACCGAAACGCCAAGACCAATTCCGATAGAACACGCAACGATCATTGCATTATCTTGAGTTTTTGAAATAACTGGACTCAACATCTTAATTCCTTGCGAAACAACCATTCCGAACATAGCAACCATTGCCCCTCCAAGTACTGCCGTAGGAATTATCGTTGCCAGAGCGGCTACTTTCGGCAAGAATCCTAAAGAAATCAGCATGATCGCGGTAACCAATATTACACGGCGTGACTTCACACCAGATAATTGCATTAAACCCACGTTTTGTGAAAATGTCGTGTAAGGAAATGCGTTGAAAATACCACCAATAATGGAAGCTAAACCTTCCGCACGATAGCCGCTTTCCAACATTTTTTGATCGATTTCTTTTTCACAAATATCACCGAGTGCAAAGTATACTCCAGTGGATTCTACGAGTGACACCATCGCAACCAAGGTCATAATGGCAATCGGTAGCAAATGGAACGTAGGTGTTGCTAGATAAAACGGCATGACCATATGAACATAAGAAGCATCTTGTACGTTGGAAAAATCTACGATACCGAGGAATATCGCTGCGATCGTACCAACGACTAATCCTAACAAAATAGCGATAGACTGCATAAAACCTGAAGTGAATCGGAACAGTAAAACAATGAATAATAACGTTCCAAACGAGAGTAAAATATTTATCATTGAGCCAAAATCTTCAGCCCCTTGTCCGCCACCCATATTATTGATCGCAACAGGAATCAATGTGATTCCAATAATTGTGACAACAGAACCGGTAACGATTGGAGGGAAGAATTTCACGAGACTCCCGAAGAAGCGGCTAATGAAGAAAATGATTACGCCCGAAGCAATAACCGCGCCGTAAATGGCCGAAATTCCATAATCATTGCCGATTAAAATCATAGGGCCTACAGCTGTGAACGTACACCCTAGAACGACAGGTAGACCAACACCGAAATATTTATTACGTGAAATTTGCAACAACGTAGCGATACCACACATTAATATATCAATTGAAACAAGATAGGTTAGCTGTGTGGGAGTTAACCCGATAGCATTCCCCACAATGAGCGGTACCAATACTGCGCCTGCATACATAGCTAGTAAATGCTGAAAGCCTAGCAGTGTTGTTTTCATCCGTTATTTTCCTCCCCGACGAATTGGACTTGTCCGTTTTTCAGTGACTGAAGCTCAGCCAGTGACTCTAAACGTACGCCTTCTTTACGAATCAAATCTCCACCTGGTTGGAAGCATTTTTCGATGACAATTCCAACACCGGCAATAGTAGCACCTGCTTGTTTTGCGATATCTATGAGTCCGAGTGCAGCTTGTCCATTCGCAAGGAAATCATCAATGAGCAAAACCGTATCTTCATTTGAAATAAAATCTTTAGAAACCGAAATATCATTCGATTCTTTCTTAGTGAAAGAATACACTTTCGCGGAGTATAAATGATCCGTCAATGTAAGTGATTTACGTTTTCTGGCAAACACTACCGGAACGCCCAATATCATTCCCGCCATTGTCGCAGGAGCAATACCTGAAGATTCAATCGTGATGATTCTCGTGATGTTTTGATCGCTAAATCGTTTAACAAACTCTTTTCCGATTTCCTGCATCAGTAATGGATCGATTTGATGATTCAAAAACGAATCTACTTTCAATACCTCTTCCGATAATACTTTACCTTCTTGTCGAATCTTGTTTTTTAACAACTCCACGCCGTTGTGCTCCCTTCATTTTTCCGAATAAAAAAAGCGTATATGCCATCCTCCCATATAACAACTATGAGAGAGCGGCATGTACGCTTTTAAATATGAAAAAGCAATTTCTTGTCGAACGACAAAGAAAGCTGCTTTTCATTCTCCCCATAGTCGGTCTATTTTCGGTAAACCGGTAGAAACTTACGGGCCATATCCCCGTGATTATATGAGTCTTATTTAACTGAATGCTAACAGTATAGCATGATTCGACAAATTTTCAACACGAATATTTGCCAATTAGTTTGATAGCTTCAAGCTATCAAGCACATGGACATATTCTCGACAAAAAGTTGGCGTGAATTGGGATTAAGAGTAATCTTAAGAGAATGCATTGGATTGAAGCGTCCCCTCAGTAGTTCCAGACTTTATTTTAATAAATTCCCCGTTTTTTACTTACCCGAAAAATAGTGAGGAAAGATAAATCACTACGCCTACTGTAAAGCTGCTTGCTACAGTGTTGAACAGAACGATTTGGGCTGCTAGCTCAGACTCTACATCATATTCCAAAGCCAGCGTTGAGCTGTTTCTTGACGTTGGAAATGAGCTGGCGATCCAGAGTGACTGAGCCGTGACACCGTCTATCCTCAACAGTAAAATCAACAGCAACGCCACAGTTGGTGAAATAATAAGTCTGCCAATAGCGCTTAGGTAGATCAAACGGTTCCATAGCGTTTTCACCTTAATCTGCGCTAACTGCGCGCCTAGTGTAATGAGCGCAATGGCGATAAAAGCATCCGATAAATGACTAATTGGCAGCTCGATAAATTGTGGCAACTGGATATTTGCTAAATTAAGCACAGCACCTAGCCACAATGCATGAATAATCGGCATTCGAAGAAATTGCTTCACGATGTCTTTTCCCGATTGCGTGGAAGACACGAGATTATACAATCCATACGAGTACGTTAGTAAGTTCTGATAGACAATCAACACGATCTGAATGGACACACCGAGTGGATTGGCATGAAAGACTAGTTGACTAACGGGTAAGCCATAGTTTCCAGAGTTGATCAACACAATACTGTTTTTCATTACGGCGGTTTGCTGGCGGTTTAAACGCAAGAATTTACTAAATAAATGGCCGGTAATGATTAAAGCGGATGTGAATAATACGACAAACATTAATACATCGAGTAGGATGTCTATATCAATAACAGTATGATATAAGTTCATGAACACAGCGGCAGGAATTAGACAGTATGTAAGAATATTCCCTAACGCCTTAACATTAAAAGTAAACTTTATTTGTAAAAACACGCCAATTGCTAATAAAATAAGCATCGGTGTGATAACATTTACAAAGACTATGAGTAAGTACTCCATAAAGGAATCTCCTTTCTGCTGATTCAGCGATATACTTCTCAGAACAATCTTCAAGGATATAGGAGGCTTCATGATGGAAACAGAACGACCAAGCAAACATTTACATTTCCCTAAAAGTCAATGGATGCTGTTAGTGGGTATTTTATTTTTAGCCGCTACCATCCGTTCTCCACTCACTTCTGTCGGACCTATTATTGGAAATATTCGCGATCAACTGCAAATCTCCAATTCATTGGCCGGATTTCTAACGACTATTCCACTGCTGGCATTTGCCATTGTATCACCTTTTACACCACGCATCGCAAAACGGTTTGGCATGTCACGAACACTTTTCTATGCAATGATTATTTTACTAATTGGAATCGTCATGCGTTCTGTCGGCAATAGTATCTTGCTACTGATCGGCACATTTTTAATTGGCGTCGGAATTGCATTTGCTAACGTCTTATTACCAAGCCTGCTAAAACTGAGCTTTCCCTTCCATATCGGATTAATGACAGGGCTGTACTCCGTTTCTATGAGTATATCTGCATCGCTAGCTTCTGGAATTGCTTCTCCAATCGCCAATGAAACTGTCTACGGTTGGCAAGGTGCTCTAGGAATTTGGGGAGTCATTACATTGTTAGCTATTATCGTATGGATTCCTCAAATACGTAAAAAGAAAGAGGTTATCAAAACCGTTCAGAAAAACAGGAAGACAAACCCTGCTCGGCCTATTTGGCGTTCGCCACTAGCCTGGAGCATCACAGTTTTCATGGGACTACAATCGTTCCTATTTTATACGACAGCTTCATGGATTCCAGTTGTATTGCAAACAAATGGCATGACTGCTGATGCTGCTGGATGGATGTTAGCGCTTGTCCAACTCGCACAATTGCCTATGATGTTTATCATACCAGTGGTTGCGGATAAAGTACGTGATCAACGTGTTCTGGTCGTAGCTGTTTTCGCTTGTTATGTAATTGGCTATGGTGGTGTACAATTCGGAAGCGAAAGCCTGACTGCACTTTGGATGATTTTCATCGGACTAGGAGGCGGTTCAGCATTCGGACTCGCTATGATGTTCTTCACTTTACGTACCCATACACCAGACCAAGCGGCTTCCATTTCCGGAATGGCGCAGTCGATCGGCTATTTACTCGCATCGATTGGTCCTGTGTTGTTCGGTATTCTTCATGACTTTACTGGTTCTTGGACAGCGCCACTATATACCTTCATCGTTGTCGCAACAATACTATTTATAAGTGGAATGTACGCAGGCAAAGAGCGTTTAATTTCGCTTGAACCAACAAAGCATGCGTAAAAGAAAGTGTGTTCGAGGTACATATCTAGGTGTATGAGTACAAAATGCCTTTCAATAATAAAACGAAGAGCCCCAATTCATCTGCGAATTGGGGCTCTTCGTTTGAGGCGGGATAAGTGGAGAAATTTAGACAGTTAATTGAATCTTATTTCCTGATGGATCTTCAATCACAAACACTTCACCTTCAACCGTATACGAAACATTCAGGTTCTGTAATTTTCCAATTACTTTCGATCTTTCAGCTTCATCTGGGAAAACAAGCGAGTACCAATTTATCCCCACACTATTTTTGGGTGGTTTAGGAGCACCTACTCCTTGCCATGTATTTAAGGCAATATGATGATGATAATCCCCCGTCGAAACAAAAATTGCTTGAGGATAATGGCTTACAACTGTAAAGCCAAGTCCTTTTGTGTAAAATTCTTCTGCTTTCTGAAGATCAGCTACATGCAAATGAATATGGCCCATTATCGTATCGGCCGGCAACCCGTTCCATTCCTCATCGCTTACCGCTAGTAGACTTTCTCCATCTAATGGGTCAGACACCATCTTGACTTCTCCATTAGACCAACTCCATTCAGAAGATGGCCGATCTATATACACTTCAATGCCGTTTCCGTCTGGATCCGTAATGTAGAGTGCTTCACTAACCAGGTGATCCGATGCTCCGAATCGAGAACCCGTCTTAGATAAATGGCGTAAAAAGGCAGATAAGTCAGCTCTTGTCGGTAACAAAAGTGCAAAGTGGAATAAACCAGATCTCCTTTCCTCCTTTGGTAGTACATCAACCGGCTGTTCAATCGTTAATAATCCCGTTTTCCCGTCTGCTGTTAAAATCGCTTTTCGATTTGTTTGCTCCAAAACTTGGAATCCGATCACTTGTTGGTAAAATTCAAGAGCTACATCCAAACTCATTACATTTATATTAACGTGTCCAACAAATGTATTAGGTTTTTTATGAAAGTTTTTCATCTTTATACTCTCCCTTTTCTATCTTGTATCGTTTCTACTGTGCGTAATCTATATTTTTATTCGCTTCTTATGACATATCACTCGATCAAATACCAAAGTTTACTTCAATGAGTTTGGACTTTAAAGACCATATTTAAACTGTCCGGCATCTTTTCAAGTTACCGTTATACTAATGAGAATATTATATCTCTATGGGTGAACACCAAGTGTAAAAAAAATGAGTCTCTATCTTATTTCATCTGACTTACAGCATCATTACATACTTGGTTTACAATACCTCCTCACTTCTCTAAAACAAATATATCTATAAACATATAGTTGCTTCTTACCACTTACTATTCTTTCTTGCATCATATCAATATATTTATTGTGAGTATTTAATTCAGTCCTTAATATTCATATGTGAATATTAATTCTCTCTATGATAACATCAAATAATAGATAGCGTCAAGATAGTTGTGCTATTATATACATACATCACAATATTCTTGGAGGGATCCATGTGGAAATCGGCTCAAAAATACGGGATATACGGAAGAGAAAGAAAATAACCATCGCTCAGATGAGCGAACAAATCGGACTCTCAAAAGGGTTTATAAGCAACATCGAAAATGATAATACATCCCCCTCCCTTAATACGTTGCAAGAAATCGCTCGCTTTTTAGACGTTCCGCTTCCTTATTTGCTACTAGAGAAAAAGAAGCATATGAAAGTCATTAGGAAAGCTGATCGGATATATACAACGTTTAACGGAATAAAAATTGAACATATTACTTCGCAAAGTGGTCTGCGAATGATGCACGTTGAATTACCGCCTGGTACATCGACCGGTGAAGCGATTGCCCACGAAGGTGAAGAGAGCCATGTCGTACTAAAAGGTACAGTCCTTGCTGAACAAGGCGAAGATTCTGTTATTGCAAAGGAAGGCGATTCATTTAGTTGGAATGCTAGTGTGCCTCACTTTGTAAAAAACATCGGAGAAGAAGAGGCAGTCTTACTCATCGCCGTCTACTCCGAGGATAAAAATTTATGACACATTCCTTTTTGCTCCCAAGCGCACTATCCATAAATCAATCTTGTGCTGGTAACTGGAATGGATTCAATTAATAAATCGCATCACAACGTAAACTTGTGATGCGATTTTTATTTATTTCAGCTATTGTACCTCTCAACTGAACAACTTAAACTAAGTGGTACTTACTATCAATATAGATCTAATTCTGTAGAAATCGGACAATGATCACTGCCCATGATTTCTGAATGAATGGCTGTTGTTTGCAGGGCTGACTGGAGGCGCTCTGAAATAATAATGTAATCGATACGCCAGCCGATATTTCGTGCCCGTACATCGCGCATATAAGACCACCATGTGTAGTGATCTTGTAGATCGGGATTCATAAAGCGAAACGTATCAATGAATCCGGCATCTAACAACCGCGTCATTTTCCCGCGTTCTTCATTCGTAAATCCCGAATTGCCAATATTAGATTTAACGTTACGAATATCAATTTCTTCATGTGCTACGTTCAAATCTCCGCAATAGATGACGGGTTTGATAGCATCCAATGACTGCAGATGCTCAAGTAAATTATCTTCCCATGCCAATCGAAATGATAATCGAGCTAAGTCCCGTTGTGAATTGGGCGTATAACAATTAACGAGAAAGAACTCTTCAAATTCTAGCGTTAGCACTCGCCCTTCTGCTTCGTGGTCTAGATCATTCAATCCATAGCGTACAGAAAGAGGTGTTTTCTTCGTGAAGACTGCCGTACCTGAATATCCCTTTTTCTCCGCATAGTTCCAATAGGATTCATACCCATCGAAAGAAAGGTCGATTTGTCCTTCTTGACATTTGATCTCTTGGACACAGAATATATCTGCCTGTACTTGTTCAAAAAAGTCACTAAAGCCTTTTTTCACGCATGCCCTAATACCGTTCACGTTCCAAGATACTACTTTCAATTTTCCACAACCTGTCTCTATTAATTGCCGTTAAAACTCACTGCCAGTTTCGCTGCAAGTTCAGCGTTTGACTTCACTAAGGCGATATTGGCCTCCAGACTTTTACCGTCTGTCATTTCCTGAACCTTTTTTAACATATGTGGTGTAAGATACTTTCCACTAATACCCATTTGTTCGGCTTCTTTAAGAGCATCTGAAACCAATCCATCCATATACTCCTGATCCATGGCATGTTCTTCCGGTATCGGATTCGCGATAATTGCGCTACCCTCCAAGCCTAAATTCCATTTAACGCGCAACATTTCTGCCATCATATCAATTTCATCTATCCGGTAGTCTACATGATGTGCGCTGCTTCTTGTGTAAAAAGCGGGGAATATATCTGTTTGATACCCCATGACTGGAACACCTTTTGTTTCCAAGTACTCAAGTGTTTTACCGAGATCCAAAATGGATTTTGCTCCTGAACAAACAACAGCTACACTTGTGCGTGCGAACTCTTCAAGATCTGCAGAAATATCCATCGTTTGTTCCACACCTCTATGCACACCGCCAATGGCCCCAGTCGTGAATACGCGGATTCTCGCTAAGTCAGCAAAGAACATCGATGCAGCAACCGTCGTTGCACCCGGTTTTTTAGTAGCAATTAAGTAACTGATATCGCGTCTAGAAGCTTTGACAACACCCTTGCTATCTCCGAATCGTTCTAGCTCTTCATCAGATAGACCTATTTTTATTTTACCGTCCATAATGGCAATGGTTGCCGGAACTGCGCCATGATCACGCACAATCTGCTGAACTTCACGTGCAGCTTTCACATTTTCAGGATATGGCATGCCGTACGTAATAATTGTGGATTCCAATGCGACTAGCGGCTTGCCGTATTTCATCGCTTCTTTCACTTCTTCTGAATACGAAACATATCTTCTCATTATGAATCTTCCCCTTTACCGTTCAATCGCTATATATTCATAATAATCATTATACGCACTTTATTCAATGTTCGTCGGCAATTATTTGGTCAATAGAGTAGCTTTCTAAGTCCCATCCCGTCTCCTCGCCTAGTACGAGCTGGGATAAGAGCTTGCCGAGAAGAGGTCCTACTGTTAAGCCAGATGAACCAAGGCCATTAGCGATCCAAACCTGCGGATGATCAGGTAGTTGACCGATGACCGGCATAAAATTCGGTGTATGTGGACGAACACCTACACGTACTTCAGCCAATACCGCCTCGTTCAGTATAGGTGCAATGGGTAAAGCATTCGATAATACCTCAAGAATTCCACCAGTTGTCGGTTGAATATCGAAATCATCTGTATCCTCGT
Organism: Sporosarcina sp. P34; assembly: GCF_002743375.1. Lineage (GTDB taxonomy): Bacteria > Bacillota > Bacilli > Bacillales_A > Planococcaceae > Sporosarcina. The sequence goes on along the minus strand of NZ_PDZC01000001.1, from coordinate 321,742 downwards.
GTGTTGCGCCCGCAACGAATCTGCCATCTTGGAATGGTACGAGGTACTGAGTCCCAGGCGGCATAATGACTGGCCATTCCCCTGACGCTACATGTTTTGATTGTAAATGAAGGATTTGTGCTTTCTGTCCTGTTACTTGTAGCTTCTTACCTAATGGCTCTGTAAATTTACTAGCCCAGGCTCCTGCCGCTACGATGATTTGATCTCCCTCAATAACTTGCCCATCGACCATAACACCACAGACTTTTCCTTCTCTTATGTACGGCGATGCAGAGCCTTTTATACTTTGAACACCACGTTGAACTGCCACACGTTCCAATGCTTTAAGTAGTTGATCTCCTTCTACTTTGGCAGCACCTGAAATACGAACAGCTGAGTATTCGTCAGATAAAATCGGAAAATAGCTAGCGATCTGCGCCGCATTCAGTAATTCCACTTCCCCGATCTCAGGAGATTGTTCTTTCCTCATATTTAATAAATCGACTTTCTTCTCCAAACGATTTAGCTCCGTATGAATCGCCAAGGCACCTACTTTCTTATATCCTGTTTCCATTTCGCCATGCTTTTCTAATGAGCGAATGAATTCAGGATAATACGCAGCACCAGCTGATGCTAGGGCATACCAAGCTTTATTTCGTCTTTGAGATGCCCATGGACAAATAATGCCCGCTGCGGCTTTGGTAGCCTGTCCTGGCTCTTGCCTATCGATTAGTACGACTTCCGCTTGTTCGTCGGATAAATGATAAGCAGCGGAAGCACCAACGATTCCCCCGCCTATAATTAATACTTTTCTCATGAAAATTTGCTCCTTTATATAATAGTTTTGAAAATCGACAAACTTTTCACTTTATTTTTTCTAAAAAAGCAGTATAATTACACTATTCGGAATTGAACTTTCGGAATATTCTATATCTTGAGGAGTTTTGATGATTATGACGAGATTACCTATGCAAATTCAACTAGCACAAAATAAAAAAGAAAAGCCAGATCCTAGCACATTAGTTTTTGGGAAAACATTTACAGACCACATGCTCATTATAGACTATGAGGAAGGCAAAGGATGGCATAATCATCGCATTACTCCGTACGCACCTTTAACACTCGATCCAGCTGCAATCGTTCTACATTACGGTCAAACGGTTTTTGAAGGAATGAAGGCATATCGTTCAGATGATGGAACCATTCGTTTATTCCGTCCAGATCAAAATATGAAGCGTCTGAATTATTCGCTCGATCGTCTATGTATGCCACGGATCGATGAAAAGAACGCATTGTACGCGCTGAACCAACTGTTGCAGATCGAGCAGGATTGGATTCCTACACTAGAAGGAACATCATTATATATCCGCCCATTTGTCATTGCAACAGAAGCCTTCCTAGGTGTAGCACCAGCTAAAAAATATCAATTTTTCATGATTCTGTCCCCTGTTGGCTCATACTATAAAGAAGGGATTCACCCAGTTAAAATCCTGGTCGAAAATGAATTCGTCCGTGCTGCAAAAGGCGGAACGGGTAGCGCTAAAACGGCTGGCAACTACGCAGCGGCTTTAAAGGCTCAGGAGACAGCAGACAAACAAGGCTACTCCCAAGTTTTATGGCTCGATAGCGTCGAGCGTAAATACGTGGAAGAAGTAGGAAGTATGAATATCTTTTTCAAGATCAACGGTGAAATTGTAACGCCTGCAATCAACGGCAGTATTCTGGAGGGAATTACACGAAAATCCATTTTGCAGTTGCTACGACATTGGAATATGCCAGTTGCAGAGCGTCAAATTTCAATGGATGAAATCCGGTCTGCCTATGAAAGCGGTGAACTTGAAGAAGTATTCGGTACAGGCACAGCAGCTGTTATTTCTCCAGTCGGTGAACTGAATTGGGATGGTTATAAAATGATCATTGGCAACGGTGAAACAGGTGAACTATCCACTCGTCTTTATAACACGTTAACGAATATCCAAACAGGCAAAGAACTAGATCCATTTGCTTGGGTATATGAAATTAAGAAACGTATAGCAAAACTTGCTTAAGACATCGAAAAGCCCCCGCTTTCCACAACTGGAAAGCGGGGGCTGTTGTTTATACAGATAGTAAAGCTGCATCACTCGTAAGTTGTTCTCCACGAATACGCTGAAATTCATCCATCAATTTCGCAATAGTTAAATGCTTTTTCTGTTCTTCTTCTACCTCAAGAATAATTTGACCTTTATCCATCATAATTAAGCGATTTCCAAGGTCAAGTGCTTGTTGCATGTTATGCGTTACCATCAACGTCGTTAGCCGATCCTTCTCAACTAATCGTTTCGTTAAATCGGTGATCAACTCTGCGCGGGACGGATCCAGTGCTGCGGTATGCTCATCCAACAACAAAATAGAAGGTTGCGTAAAAGTCGCCATCAACAATGACAACGCTTGACGTTCACCACCGGACAATAGTCCAACATTCGCTGTCATCCGATTTTCAAGATTTAAATGCAATGTTTCAAGTGAAGTTCGGAATAAGTCTTTCCGTTTCTTATCTACTCCGCGATGCAATGAACGCCGTCGATTACGAGAATAAGCCATCGCCAAATTTTCTTCAATCGTCATCGTCGGTGCTGTACCTGACATCGGATCTTGGAATACTCGTCCTATCATTTTGGAACGTTTGAACTCTGCCAAACGTGTAACATCTTTGTTGTTGATATAAATAGAACCAAAATCCGGTGTCAATGCGCCGGATATCATATTCATCATGGTAGATTTTCCTGCACCGTTACTCCCTATGACTGTTACGAAATCACCCGGTTGCAAATGTAAGTTAATTTGGTCCAGCGCTACTTTCTCATCCGGAGTCGATTCATTAAAAACTTTATTGACTTGATCCAGTTTCAACAACGCTATGACCTCCTTGTGATGACTTCATCGCCATTCGTTCAGATTGCCTTTTCGCTTTACGCGCTTTTTCCCGTCTTTTTTCGAGAATCTGCGGAATAATTAGTGCCGCAATTACGATGACTGCAGTAATTAATTTCATATCACCTGAATCGAGAATCTTCACTTTCAATGACAGCCCGAGTACGATTCTGTAAATTACAGCACCAATGACGACGGCCATTGTTGTACGGAAAATGGTTTTCGTCCCAAATATCGCTTCACCGATAATAACAGAAGCCAATCCAATGATGATCATACCAATTCCCATTCCATTGTCAGCGAATTTTCCATACTGTGCAATCAATGAACCCGCGAAAGCAACTAGTGCATTGGAAATTCCTAATCCGAGAATAACAAGAGTATCTGTATTGGCAGAGAAACTCCGAATCATTTTTTTATTATCACCAGTTGCACGGATGGCTAAACCAACTTCGGTTTGCAAAAACCAGTCCGCTATGAATTTAATGAGAACCACAACTAGGATCATCAAAACTAATGTTCCCCAAGTCGATGGTAAATGTTCCAAGCCAAGTCCCAATAGGAAACCATTGATGGTTTCATCAATTCCAAGATTACTCCAGAAACCTTGGAACTTACTGAAAATCGTTTCTGAATTTAAAAGCGGAATATTTGGACGACCTACTGAATTTTCTGTCGTCAGTCCCATTATCCGAAGGTTTATCGAGTAAAGAGCTATCATCATGAGGATTCCGGATAGAAGTGGATTGATTTTTCCTTTGGTATGTAATAAACCAGTTATACATCCAGCAAAAAAGCCAACCAGGATTGCGGTAAGTGTTGCAACAAGTGGATGATAATCAAATACAATCATCGTAGCCGCTACTGCTGCGCCTGTTACAAAACTTCCGTCCACTGTTAAATCTGGAAAATCAAGCACCCGGAATGTTAGATACACTCCGAGTGCCATGATCGCATAGATGATACCCTGCTCAACTGAGCCAAATACAGCTGAAAACATGCAAGATCATCTCCTAATTTTATTTATTTTGCAATCTCGGCATTCCACTCATCTTGAATCTTCAAACCGATTGCGTCTGCAGTCTCTTCATTCATCACTAGCTTCAAATTCTGTGGTAATTGGACAGGTAATGATTCAGGCGTTTCTTCACCTTTAAGAATCTTTACTGCCATTTCACCCGCCTCATATCCGATATCATAGTACTCAAAGCCATATGCTCCAAGTCCACCACGCTTCACAGAATCAAATTCACCCACCATCATTGGAATCTTATTATCATTCGCGACAGAAATGACTGATTCAAGTGCTGATACTACAGTGTTATCCGTAATAATATAAAATGAATCTACTGAACCGATCAAAGATTCGGCTGCTTGTTTTACATCTGCTGAAGTTGCAACGGATGCTTCTACAACTTCCATATCCATATCTGCAAGAATTCCTTTTACATGATCCACTTGTAGGCGAGAGTTTTGCTCCCCTGAGTTAAATATCATTCCTACTTTTTTTGCACCCACGTTTTCTTTCAAAAACTTCATTGTGTTTGGAATGGCATCAGGATGATTATCAGTAGTACCTGTAACATTGCCGCCTGGCTCTTCATTGGATGCAACAAGTTCCGCTGCTACAGCATCTGTAACTGATGTAAAGATGATCGGAATGTCTTGTGTCGCGCTAGCTGCCGCTTGTGCACTTGGTGTAGAGTTAGCAAATATCAAATCGACGCCTGCGCCTGCCAAGTTGTTTGCAATGGTTGAGTTGGAACTATTATCATTTTGCGCATTTTGCTTATCGTATTCTACATTCAATCCAGCATCTTCAATTGCCTTTTGAAACCCTTCAAACGCCGCATCTAAAGACGGGTGTTCAACAATTTGTGTCACACCAATTATGTATTTTTCTTCAGTGCTTGCTTTGTCATTATTCTTATCATCTGCTACTGGATCAGATGACTCCCCTTTTCCACCACACGCAGCGAGAATGAGCACAATACTAAATAGTGCTACTGCATAAGTCACCCAATGTTTCTTCATGTAAATCCCCCTCGACTATTATCTATTACCTTTTCGATGTATGTAGAAAAGATAATAATTATACGTAATCGTACCCTTTACAATGTTATTCGTCAATGCATTATTCAATATTTTGTGTGAATTCTCATAAGTTAATGAACTACCTGGTAGAATTCTCCGTATATTAAGATAACTCAAAGGAAAAACATTAATCTACATAAAAAATAGTGATGCGATTATAACAATCGCATCACTATTTTTGGGTTATTTATTTAACTCGTAATTCAGGAATCTTTTTGTACGTAATTCTTTCGGTGATTTGATTACTTCATCCGGAGTACCCGCTTCAACGATCTTTCCGTCGTCCATAAAGATCACATGATTAGCCACATTGCTCGCGAATTCCATCTCATGCGTCACCACAATCATCGTCATATGCTCTTCCGCAAGATTTTTCATCACTTCCAATACTTCTTTCGTCAATTGCGGGTCTAAAGCAGAAGTCGGTTCATCGAATAATAAAATATCCGGATTCATCATTAACGCTCTCGCAATCGCAACACGTTGTTTCTGACCACCCGAAAGTCTCGAAGGTAATTCATTAGCCTTCGAAGCCAACCCCACTTTTTCTAGCAATTCGATACTTCTATGCCCATAATCTTCGGTTTTTTCTTTCTTCACCAGTTTCGGTGCTAGTTCCAAGTTCTGCTTTACCGTTAAATGTGGAAATAGGTTAAATTGTTGAAATACCATTCCCATCTTGGAGTTGATCATTTTACTATCGGTAGGATTTGTGTAAATACCATCTTTAACTAGGTAATCTCCATCCACGATAATACTACCGCCACCAACTTGTTCCAATTTAATTAGACTTCTTAACATTGTACTCTTTCCAGAACCCGAAGGTCCAATAATTGCCATGACATCATTTTTTTGAACATCAAACGATATATCCTTCAATACTTCCAATGGACCGAATGATTTCTGTAAGTTGCGTACTTCTATGAAAGACATAATTTCCTCTCCTCATTCGTATTGCAGCTTTCTCTCTAAATACTTGAAGACTACAGTCAACCCGAATGCAATCAGCAGGTAGATCCCAGCTGCAATGAAGAACGGTATGATTGTGAAGTCTCTGTTTACGACTGTTTGCGCATAGTGTAGAAGTTCTGGAACCGCTACCGCGTATAAAAGCGCCGTATCCTTTACTAAAGATACCGATTCATTCGCAATAGGTGGTAGCGTTACACGAAACATCTGTGGTAGGATGACGCGCACAGTCGTTTGCCATTTCGATAATCCAAGTACTTGCGCAGCTTCGTATTGCCCTTTATCGATGGAGATCAAACCACCTCGGAATATTTCAGCAAAGTATGCTGAATAATTCAAAATGAACGCTAGTGTAGCTGCTACAAAACGATCAAGAACTAAATACTCACCAATTACCGGCAGAAGTGGTAAACCAAAAACGAAAAACAATAGCTGTAATAACAAAGGAGTCCCACGCATGACGTATATAAAAGTCTGCGCCAAATAAGAAATTGGTTTAATACTACTTCTTACGGCAAGTGTCAGCAAGAATCCGAGTGGAATAGATAAGACAATCGCTATTACAAATAATAGTACAGTCGCTTTAGCCCCTTCCAACATAGGAATCAGCATAGACATAAAATATTCATAACTCATTAGTGAATTCCTCCGAAAAACCATTCAAGGCTATATGTACTTCTCTTACAATACGCATACCAACGGAAGTCGCAAATACAACTTCCGTTGACATAACTTATTCTACAACTTAACGAAGAACTTTGTCTTCTCCAAACCATTCTGTGGAGATTTCAGCTGAAGTACCATCTTCATTCATCGTATCCAATGCGTTTTGAAGATTCTCAAGCAATTCTTCATTGCCTTTCTTCACTCCAACGCCATATTCTTCCACTGCCAATGATCCGTCAAGTTTCGTAAAGACCCCTTCTTCAGTTGTCATATAGTAATCAATGACGACTTCATCAAGTACTACTGCATCTAGACGACCCGTTTTCAAATCTGTTAACGCCAGAACATTGTCTGCAAATTCTGTGATATTTTTTATTTTTTCGTGGATTGGGTGACTTTCTAATGCCGGTCCAGCAGATGATAATGCTTGGACACCTACAGTTTTTCCATCTAGGTCTTCAATTGTTTTCACGTCAGAATCTACTAACGTCACAACGACTTGATTATTATCCAAATAAGGCTTCGTGAATAATACTTTTTCTTGACGCTCTTTTGTGATGGTATAGCCGTTCCAGATTAAATCAATTCTTCCACTGCTAAGTTCCGTTTCCTTCGTTTTCCAGTCTATAGGTTGGAATTTTGCAGTAGCGCCCATATGCTCAGCCGCTGCAGTTGCCATGTCAATATCGAAACCTACTAAATTATTTTTATCGTCCCGGAATCCCATAGGTGCAAATTTGTCATCCACACCGATGATAATTTCTTTCGTTTCTTTGTTACCTCCATCCGTGGGTGATTTGTCTCCCTCAGATGACTTGTCCGAACATCCAGCCAGCAGTAGGAATAATGCTGCGAATAATAAAGCAATGGTTGTCTTTTTCATTAATTTTCCTCTTTTCTTAATTCTTTAGTACGTTAATGAGTTAGTATACTATAAAAATAGCATTAGATGCACAAAATGAAAAGTAGTAAAATGAAAAAACTGAAGGTAATCTCCATATGTCTGGAGTTATCTTCAGTCTACGAATAATCTGTGTCTATTCTTTTTCCGCTATTTACTTCTCCTAAACACTTTGTGGCCATCGTATGAGAAGACCAAAGGTTTGTTCTCAAGTACTGTTTCGATATGCACGATGCGTCCCCAGAGTTGATGAATATGCGGTAAAACATGCTCCAAGTACGGGAGATCAAGTTCAGTGTCTTCATAGCGGTGAATAAGATACAATTCCCCATTTCGCATATAATCTCCATCGTCTACCACTATATAAGGAAAGCCACCGTTCACTCTCTGTCCAATTAGTTGATTCCGAACGGCATCGGTCTGTTTGTCAGAGATTTTGTATTGGTCTGCCTGCTTTTGGAACACGTACAAATCTTCTTGTTTGATCAGGTCATCGGTCAAATAATTTCGAATGAAGGATGTGTCATTTTCAATTTCGCGCGCTTCAAATATTTTTTCACGTCCCGTCATCATCTCTTCACCACGTGAAATAGCTTCCTTAGCTAGTATATCGTACCGTTTCTCTATATCCTCATATATTTTGACGCCGAGGTAATATGGATTAATTGAAGTCTTGGAAGGCTGCAAAACACTAGCATTAAGTTTTGCGAACTCAATTGTCTCTGAAGGCGTTAAATCCATTTGTCGAAGAATCGTTTGATGCCAATAAGATGCCCACCCTTCATTCATGATTTTTGTTTCCAACTGTGGCCAAAAATAAAGCATCTCTTCGCGCAACATCGTCAGAATATCCGCTTGCCATTCCGTTAGATTACGACTGTTTTCAAGAATAAATAATAGGATGTCTTTTTCTGGTTCTTTTGGATTCTTTTTATGCATTTCAATCGCTTGTTGTCCAGGAATTTTCCGTTGATCCAGGTCCCATAAATCTTCATATTCGCTTCTTTGAGGTTGTTGGTCAATAAAAGATGACGGAATGATATCCCGCATCAGACTTGGATCCACATGTTCTTGAATGGCTAATACCGCGTCAAGAAATGTCTCCACACATTTCTTACCGTAGCGTACTTCATAGTCCGCAATTCGTTCGGCTGTAGCTGCCATGCTTTCCACCATGTCTTTACGCGTTTTTGAAAAATAGGTATTATTCTTGAAAAAATCACAATGCGCCAATACATGCGCGATGATTAATTTATTTTGAATTAAACTATTCGTATTCAATAAAAATGCGTAACACGGATTTGAATTGATAACGAGCTCATATATCTTGCTTAATCCGATATCATATTGCAACTTCATCTTATGGAACTGCTTACCAAAACTCCAATGTGTAAAACGCGTAGGCATTCCATAGGCACCAAATGTATACAGTATATCTGCTGGACAAATTTCATATCTCATCGGATAAAAGTCGAGTCCAAATCCACTGGCAATCTCCGTAATTTCATCAATTGCATAATATAACGCCCGTTGATCAGTCAGCGTAATCCCTCCGTTCGCTTTTCGAAGAACTTTTTGAGCGCAAAGTAGACATCGCGGTTTTTTTGCAAAATATAATAATTGAATTTGGGATGTTCAATTGATTTATACGCAGACATCAATGTGGACATTCTACGATGCTCATTGACTTCGGCATAACCAAACATATTCGATATCGCCAATAATTCATCCACGTGTTCCAAACATTTCTTATTGTCACTTGTCATATTTTCCCCGTCTGAAAAGTGGACAGGATAGATATTATAACGAGAGGGTGGATAAAATTCTTTAATAACTTCCAATGCTTTACTATAGGCTGATGAACATCTGGTTCCGCCACTTTCCCCTTTGTTGAAGAAGTTTTCCTCAGATACTACTTTCGCTTCTGTATGGTGCGCAATGAATTCAATTTCTACCGTTTCATACTTTGTCCGTAAAAACTTCGTCATCCAAAAGAAGAAACTTCTTGCCATATATTTCTCAAATTTGCCCATTGAACCACTCGTGTCCATCATGGCGATGACAACCGCTTTAGATTGTGGCTTCTCCACGGGATTCCATGTTTTAAATCGTAGATCATCTTCCAGAATCGGTGCGACCTCAGCTTTTCCATTTATTGCATTACGCTTAATGGCTGATAACAACGTCCGTTTTTTATCAATATTACCGATTAATCCTTTTTTACGAATGTCTGTGAAATCAATGTCTTCAATCGTTGTTACCGAGTGTTCTTTCTGCTCCAAGTCCGGTAACTCTAATTCTTTAAAGAACATCTCTTCCAACTCTTCTATCGAGACCTCTGTTTCATAGATATCTTGCCCTGGTTGATCGCCCGCTTCTTTTCCTTCACCTGGCTGTGCTTTCTTTTCTCCTTGCGCCACTACGTCCCCTACCGCACTATCGCCATCACCTTGGCCAACATGCTTGGACTTGTCATGATTGTAGCGAATTTTAAATTCATCTAATGAGCGAATTGGTATTTTGACCATGTCTTTTCCATTTGATAGTATAATGTTCTCTTCACTGATTAAATCAGGTAAGTTACTTTTTAGTACTTCATTTATTTTATCTAGGTGGCGTTGCTGATCTTGGTGGCCTTTGCGATGGAGAGACCAATTTTCTTCAGTGACAACGAATCGACTTTTCTGGTTTTCTTCCACTCGTATCCCCGCCTATCTCTCGAACAATTTGTTTCCTTATCATATGCGGCAGCTGATTGAATATTTACAAAACAGCAACAAAACTAAAAAGAGACCTCGTGTATCGAGGTCTCTGAATTCAATATTCACTAGCTGGGATTCATCTTAGGCAGTGGATTTGTGTAATAATTTATTAATGTGTAGTAAAGCTAGGCTTGTGCTCGTTTTCCAACTTGAACTTAGACATTTATTCTATTCATATATCCCATTCGGCTTACCGATTCAACAAACTTCCAACGTAACGCAGAAGCTCATTTGCTGAAACGGAATTGTAGCCATGTTCATCTACTAGGCGCGCTACGACTTCATTCATTTTCTTCAATTGTGTCTCATCGGGCGTAGTAGATGTTGTAGTGATCTTCACAACGTCCTTTAGATCGGTGAATAATTTTTTCTGAATTGCTTCACGCAAGCGGTCATGGGAACGGTAGTCGAAGCGCTGGTGTTTTCTAGCGTATGCAGAGATACGAATAAGGATTTCTTCACGGAATGCCTTTTTCGCATTTTCTGAAATTCCTATCTGCTCTTCTAACGAACGCATCAACTTTTCATCAGGGTTAATTTCCTCTCCCGTCAGCGTGTCGCGTAGTTTATTTTTATTGCAGTATGCTTCGACGTTATCCAAGTAATTATCCATTAAAGTTTTTGCAGACTCTTCATAAGAATAAACAAAAGCTTTCTGAACTTCTTTTTTCGCAATTTCGTCATACTCTTTACGCGCCATTGAAATATAATTCATATACGTGTCACGGTCCTCACTTGAAATGGAGGCGTGTTGATCGAAGCCGTCTTTTAACGCACGTAATACGTCTAGTGCATTGATACTTGGGACTTCTTTTCGGATAATGGCTGAAGAAATACGATTGATAACGTAGCGTGGATCGATTCCGTCCATACCTTCATCTATAAATTCGTTCTTCAGTTCTTCCGCATCTGCATCGTTAAACCCTTCAACATTCTGTCCATCATACAGGCGCAATTTCTTTAATCGATCGATGCCTTGTTTTTTCGAAGCTTTCAAACGTGTCAAAACAGAAAAAATAGCAGCCACTCGCAATGCATGCGGCGCAATGTGGACGTGAGCCATATCACTTTCACGAATCATTTTTTCATAGATCTTTTCTTCTGCACTTACTTTCAGATTGTATGGAACTGGAATGACAATCAATCTTGAATGAAGTGCTTCGTTCTTTTTATTACTAATAAATGAACGATATTCCGTTTCATTTGTATGGGCAACGATTAGTTCATCTGCACTAATTAGCGCAAATCTTCCTGCTTTAAAATTCCCTTCTTGTGTTAAGGATAATAAGTGCCAAAGAAACTTTTCATCAAGCTTCAACATCTCTTGGAATTCCATCATGCCACGATTCGCTTTATTCAATTCCCCATCAAATCGGTATGCACGTGGATCTGACTCTGAACCATATTCAGCAATTGTGGAGAAATCTATACTTCCGGTTAAATCAGCAATGTCTTGTGACTTCGGATCGGATGGTGTAAATGTTCCAATTCCAACACGGCGATCTTCCGAGAACAGAATGCGTTCCACTAGTACATTTTCAATTTTACCTTCAAATTCTTCTTCCAGTCGCAATTGATTTAGAGGTGATAAACTGCCTTCGATTCGTATACCATACTCTTCAAAGAATGACTTCCTTAAAGCTTCCGGAATCAAGTGTAAAGGATCTTCATGCATTGGACACCCCTTGATGGCATAAACCGCTCCTTCATCCGTTCGAGAATAGGCTTCTAATCCACGTTTTAACATCGTAACGATAGTAGATTTACCACCACTAACAGGCCCCATCAATAACAATACGCGCTTCTTTACATCCAAACGCTTTGCTGCTGGATGAAAATATTCTTCAACTAAACGTTCGATAGACTCCTCTAGACCAAACAACTCTTCATCAAAGAAATTATAAATTTTCTTGCCGTCTTTTTTTTCAATACCTGCATTTTTTATCATTTCATAAATACGAGAATGAGCGGTCTGTGCCACTTCTTTACGCTCTTTTACTAATTCTAGATACTCCAAAAATGTACCTTCCCACTTCAACTCATTTTCTTCTTTGCGATAATTATGCAACTGACGTATGATATCCAACATATCTCCTCCAATTAGGCTATGATGTATCATCTTATGTTCAGGAAGTGTAAAAGATTCATCACGTACGTTGGAAGAAAAACTGAAAAGCTTATATTGCCACTACTTTCTTTTTTAAAATTCCGTTAAGATAGAATAAACTTGTTTGAAAAAGGGGATTTTTATGAGCAAACAGCATAAAAAGGAAACTGTAGGACATTTACTTAGACGTTACTTATTCATTTCAATTGGTGTCGTAATTACAGCAGTTGCGTTAGATTTATTTTTAATCCCTAACTCCGTAATTGACGGTGGCATCATCGGGATCGCACTCATATTGAATTTCATCTCTGGAGTACCTTTTGGAATTTTGATTTTGATCTTAAACTTGCCCTTCTTGTTTTTCGGCTATAAACATATCGGCAAGAACTTCTTCTTCTCCTCTTCCTATTCAATTGCTTTACTTGCCATTGTGGAATTCCCACTTAAAAATCTAGGTCCATTCGTAACGGACTCACTGTTAGCTACAGTCTTTGGAGGATTGTTGCTAGGTGCGGGTGTCGGAACGATTATACGTAATGGTGGGGCGCTTGACGGAACGGAGATTCTTGGCATTTTACTTACTAAAAAAATCCCCTACAGTGTTGGGGAATTCGTGATGTTCTTCAACCTCTTCATCTTTGGATGGGCAGGCTTTGTACTCGGACCAGAAAAAGCGATGTACTCGATCATTACATACTATATCGCTTCAAAAGCGATCGATATTGTGATCCAAGGCTTAGACGAAACTAAGGCGGTCTTTATTATCTCCGACGAATACGATGAGCTCAAGGAGGCAATTCGTTTGCGACTAGGCCGCAGCACTACCATGTTGCACGGTCGCGGCGGCTATACCGACAATGAAAAAGACGTAATCTATGTAGTCGTGACAAGGCTAGAAATTTCCAAGCTGAAACAAATCACTACTGATGTAGACCCCAATGCTTTTCTAACCATCATGAATACACATGAAACGCATGGGGCGACCTTCAAATCACCTATACATTAAAAGAAACCGCCACTCATTCGAGTGGCGGTTTCTTTTCCCTTAATGGAAGACAATGGTTTTATTGTTTTCTACAATCACTCGATCTTCAAGATGCCACTTTACTGCACGTGCAAGAACACGTCGTTCGATAGTGCGGCCAATCTTCTTCAATTGAACAATATCGTCCCGGTGATCCACTCGCTCGATATCTTGTTCAATGATTGGGCCTTCATCTAAATCATTCGTTACATAATGTGACGTTGCCCCAATTAGTTTTACACCGCGTCCAAATGCTCTTTCATAAGGACGTGCACCGATGAAGGCTGGTAGGAAGGAATGATGAATATTGATGATCTGATTCGGGAAATGCTTGACGAATTCAGGTGTCAGTATCTGCATATAGCGTGCCAACACAAGTACATCTACGTCGTATTCTTCCATTAACTTTATTTGCTGCCTCTCTACATCTTGACGTATGTCCTTGTTCGCCGGGATGTAGTGGAAAGGTATACCGAGTGCTTCAACCATTCCGCGCGCATCTTCATGGTTACTGATCACTACAACAATATCGGTATTTAAATCACCATTCTGCCATTCCCATAGCAATTCCATTAAACAGTATGGTTCTTTGGAAACGAAAATAGCCGTTCGTTTTAGTTCCACTGCGTATGAAAAGCGATAGTCCATCTCATGTTGTTTCGCAATGTACTTGAAGTCCTCTTCTATTTCTTCTTTTTTATCCAATAAATTGTCTAAATGGAATGCGATACGTAGATAGAACGTGCCACCTTCCGGATCCGTTGAGTATTGGCTAGATTCTACGATATTGGCTTCGTATTGAAGCAAAAATGTTGAGACTGCGGATACGATTCCTGGTTTATCGGGGCATTTTATAAGCAGTCTTCCGATATTTTTCTGTGCTGTTGATTGTTCTTCTAAATGTGTTGCAATTTTACTTTGGGCTGACATGTTTTCATCTCCTACAAATAATGTTACTGAAAGAATAAGTTCCCCAGCCAGAATGGCTAGGGATCGGTTGAACTCTCCTAATACAGTATGAAGCAAAGTGACGCTTTTCGCAAAAATCTTATTCCACTGGTTTTTCTAAACCTCTGCCCATCCCTTTTAGAAAGTTCATACCGAATGTTAACGCCCGATTGATATCAGGATCGTGAATGGATTTCATCAATTGTAAAACGCCTGTTTTCTGCCCTTCTTCATTTGCTTGCTCGGCTTCAGATAATCCTTTTTGAACACTTTTTGATAGTTGCTGAATTGTTGCTGGATCTAATGCCGTTAGAATTCCTGCACCCGCCATCAAATTATTGAGCATGTTTGTAACAGGTTCTCTTGATACTTGATCTAACGCTATGCCCGTAATCTTTTCCTTTGAATGAAGCATTGCTTGTAGTGCGTCCAACGCACCAATCTTATGCAATTCACCCGTGATCTCCATAATTTTCTGCAAAGACTCTTCCTGTTCAGCAATTTTTTTCTGTAGTTCATCCAACTTAGCTTGCTGTATTTCCAGTTCGGATCGTTCTGTTCTTTTAATAGAAGTTATAGGTGCCGCCATTGATCTTCACCTCACTAATTATTGATCTGTTAATTGGACATATCCCGGTCGATTCCATTTCCGCTCCACTTCTACACCGTTTTGAGGATGACGCTTCTTATCACGGTGGTTACTCTTAGGTAGTGGATTATCTCCTTGCTTCTCAAGTACTTCCATACGAACCTTTGTCTGCTTGTAAGCCGGTGTATTCGTGCGCTCATCTGTAGCAGGCCCTGTTAAGAAGTTGATCGCAGATTGCTTCTCTACTGAGTTCATCGGTAAGAATAATTCATTTTTTCGTACTCTGTCGGTGACAAGTGCGGGCAATTTCAATGCACCATACGGAGAAATGAGTCTTACATAAGTACCTGTGACTACCCCACGTTCTTTTGCTAATTCAGGAGAAATCTCTACAAATATATTGGGGACTTTCTCTTGAATACCATCTGATTTATTCGTCATATTTCCTTCATGGAAATGTTCAAGCATACGACCATTATTAATATGAAGATCAAACTCTTCAGGGAATTTTACTGGTTCAACCCAATCCGATAATGCAAAGCGCGCTTTCTTATCAGGGAAGTTAAAGCCGTCTGTATAAAGAAGTGGTGTACTAATCCCTTCTAGACTTCCCCAAAGGAAACTACCCCAACCTTCCAACACGTCGTAAGAAGCTCCGCTAAAAATAGGACTCAAACTTGACATCTCAGCAAATATGTCACCTGGGTGTGTGTAATTCCAATTAGCACCTAACCGATTTGCAACTTCTTGGATGATCCACCAATCTTGACGGGAGTCACCTTTATTTGGCAATGCCTTATAAAGTCGTTGAACACGACGTTCTGTATTTGTGAACGTACCATCTTTTTCAAGTGAAGGCACTGCAGGTAAAATGACGTCTGCGTATTGTGCTGTACGTGAGAAGAAAATATCTTGGACAACTAGGAAATCGAGCTTCGACAGTACATCATGTACATAGTTTGCATTCGAGTCCACTAGTGCCATATCTTCCCCTACAATATACATACCCTTCATAACCCCATTATCAATCGAATGAAGCATTTGAATATTATCGAGACCCGGCTTCCCTTCTATCTCTACACCATAAGCGCGCTCAAATTTTTCACGTGCTGCATTGTCTGTAATATGCTGATAGCCAGGTAACCACCCCGGCAAGCTTCCCATATCGCATGCACCTTGTACGTTGTTATGACCACGTAATGGATAAGCACCTGCGCCTGGACGGCGGTAATTTCCTGATGCCAGTAATAAATTGGATATGGCCGCTGAAGTGTCGGAACCTCCTGTATTTTGTGTAACTCCCATCCCCCATAAGATACATGTACCATCCGCATCACGAATCATTTCAGCTGTTTGAATCAATACTTCTTTTGAAACACCTGTTACTTCTTCTGCATATTCGAGTGTATAGCGTTTCAATACTTCATTAAAATCATCAAAATGATGGACATTTTCCTCAATGAACTGCTGATCATGCCAACCTTGGTCGATTAAGTATTTGGTCACTGCCATAAGCCATACTTGATCCGTTCCTTGTTGTGGTGTCATAAAGATATCTGCACGTTCAGCCATTTCATGCTTTCTGAGATCAGCTACGATTAACTTTTGACCATGTAGCTTATGTGCGCGCTTTACACGCGTCGCGAGAACGGGATGACCTTCTGCGGGATTGGCACCTACAATGATGACCAATCCTGCTTCAGCAATATCTTTAATCGTTCCAGCGTCACCACCCATTCCAACAGTACGGAATAACCCATCTGTCGCAGGGGACTGGCAGTAGCGGGAACAATTGTCCACGTTATTTGTACCGAACACTTGTCGAGCAAATTTTTGAATGACATAGTTCTCTTCATTGGTAATTTTGGATGAGGAAATAACACCAATTCCATCTTTGCCATGTTCGTCACGGATTTCACCTAGTTTTTTCGCGACTAGATCTAACGCTTCTTGCCATGATGCTTCAACAAAGTTGTCACCTTTACGAATAAGAGGCGTTGTAATGCGTTCTTCACTGTTGACGAAATCCCAACCGAACTTCCCTTTGACACAAGTAGAAATCTGGTTGACAGGTGCCTCGGAAACCGGTTGAATTTTTAATATCGTACGATCTTTTGTCCAGACTTCAAATGAACAACCTACTCCACAAAATGTGCAGACGGTTTTAGTTTTATTAATTGTGGATTCTCTCATCGCGGATTCTACATCGGAAATCGCCATGATACTGCTATAACCTGGTTCTACATCCTTAATTAAATCAATCATAGGCTCCATCAACTCGTCACTTATCTTCGTCATAAATCCAGCTTCACCTAGCATTGTTTTCTCCATCAAGGCATTGCATGGACAAACCGTAATACAATGACCGCAGCCTACGCAAGAAGAATCATTAATCTTCGCACCGCCATCCCATAGAACAATCGGACGATCCCGTTCCCAGTCGATGGAAAGCGTCTCATTTACTTGTAAGTTTTGACATACTTCCACGCACTGTCCGCATGCGATGCATTGATTGGGATCATAACGATAGAATGGATGTGTAAAATCCACCGCATCTTTTGAACATTTCGGTTCGTAGGGATATTTTTGTTCTTCTACTTCCAAAAGTGCCACGGTATTATGTACTTTGCAGTTTCCATTATTGTTATCGCAAACCGTACAATATAGTAAATGATTTTCTAAAATCCGATCCATTGCTTCCGTCTGCGCTTCCTTTGCACGTGGGGACGCTAATTTGACATCCATGCCGTCGATGGCTTGTGTTGAACAAGCACGTGTTAATTGGCCATTCACTTCGACAATGCACGTATCACACGTTTGTATCGGGTCGACTTCCGGCAAATAACATATTTGAGGGTGCTCAATCTTATTTGCATTGATGATTTGAATGAGCGTCGAACCTTGTTCGAAGTTATACATCTTATCATTGATTGAAATTGACATACAGGCGTCCTCCTTCTCAAATAAAAAAATCCACCATAAAAAAACCGTCAAAACGGTATTTTCTATGGTGGAATAGTTTCTTAACAGGACTTGCTAAAGAACCAATCCATACTTACTATTACATGTAGGTTAATGAACTCCTAGCAATCACATACTAGATTTCCATCGATTATGTATTTAGTATAGAGTAATAAAGCGTATAATACAATGACCACATTAAAATAATTTAATTATTCTGTAAATGAAAAGAGGAAGTGCCTTATGAAA
This sequence comes from Sporosarcina sp. P34, assembly GCF_002743375.1. Taxonomy (GTDB): domain Bacteria; phylum Bacillota; class Bacilli; order Bacillales_A; family Planococcaceae; genus Sporosarcina. The sequence goes on along the minus strand of NZ_PDZC01000001.1, from coordinate 303,580 downwards.
AAAGTTCATGAGTTTAATGATATCATTCGTAAATTACGAAAAGACTTATTTGGTAAAGGTCCCGAACGAATTCACACGATATTTATAGATAATATGGTGGTCTCTACCCTCTATGGTAATTTGACGCCCACTGAAAAGTTCATAGCGGGAACGCCAGAAGGAAAAGAGATGGTGCATCGTGCACGAACTAGCATGATTCAGGCAGTATATGCAAAAGAACCACCTGTAGCATTGGAAGAATTAGTCGAGGCCAAGTTTCTGCATTTATTCAGCGATTTTAAAATTGATGATGATATTGCAGTTTCAGTATTTTTATTCGATCGATCGATTGACTGAAGGGAGAACAGATCATGAAACAGCAACAACAACGATCCATTATTCGATTTCAGGATGGTAAAGTTTTTGAAAAAGCAGATCAAGTCGCTGTTGAATATGCAGTCACAATTAAACTAAACCACAAAGAATTTGCGACGATCGTATGTACACCGGAATATATTGAGGATATGATTGTTGGTTTCTTGGCATCAGAAGGAATCGTGCCTAAGTGGGAACAAATCACAGATATTCGACTTGATCTTGAAAATGGCTTCATTTATGTCAATACGGGTAAAGTCTACCCTTTCTTTGAACAATTGCAAAATAAACGGTATATCACATCTTGTTGCGGCATGAGCAGACAAGGGTACATCTTTGCAAATGATGCACTGACAGCGAAAAAGATGGATAGTATTTCTGTTCAACTGATCCCTGCACAAATATTTTCCTTGATGCATCAAATGGAAGAACAAGCGGAAATGTTCCGCCATACTGGTGGAGTACACAATGCTGCTTTGTGCGCTCCAGATCAATTATTACTATCCCGTATGGATATCGGCCGCCATAATGCGTTAGATAAAATTTATGGACACTGTCTGAGGAATGATATTTCTGTACGAGATAAAATCATTGTGTTCAGCGGAAGAATCTCCTCCGAAATATTACTTAAAGTCGCTAAAATTGGTTGTGAAATTGTATTATCAAAGTCCGCACCTACTGAATTAGCTTTACGTTTAGCAGATGATCTAGGCATAACGACGATCGGATTCATTCGCGGAAGATCTTTTAACGTGTACACACATCCTGAAAGAATCGTCATGGATGCTACGACTCTTTTATCGACTACATGAAAAAGAGATATTGACAATTCTGTGAATTGTTACTATTATACTCCTTAATCCTAACTTACATTCCAGTAATTGTTTAATCGATTTCCTTTGATTGTCGTGTCATGACGGAATAGTGTATCAACTATTCTTTTACATTACCAATTAGTCAAGGTCTTTGGGTACTCGAATTGGAGTTATGGAAAAGTTTTCAAAATGGAGGATTACGGATGAAAAAAACGAAGAACCGATGGCTGATTGCATTATCTGCAGTAGGCATTCACATTTCTATCGGATCTGTTTATGCCTGGAGTAACTTCACTAATCCACTCATTGAAGAGTTTGGATGGACCACAAGCCAAGTACAGTTGACATTTAGTATTGCTATTTTATTTCTTGGTTTATCAGCTGCTTTTTTAGGTCACTTTGTAGAGAGATACGGTCCAAGAAAAGCAGGGTTACTTGCAGCTGTGTTTTTCGGAGTGGGCGTGACAGGTTCGGGACTCGCAGTAGAAATGTCTTCATTACCGTTGTTGTATATTTTTTACGGTATGCTAGGTGGAATTGGTTTAGGGGTAGGTTATATCGCACCCGTTTCTACACTCGTCAAATGGTTCCCTGATCGCAGGGGGCTAGCAACGGGACTGGCCATCATGGGATTTGGGTTTGCTGCAGCCATCAGTAGCCCGATCATGGAATACTTGATCAGCAATGTCGGATTACAGAACACTTTTTATATTCTCGGTATATCGTATTTCTTAATTATGTTACTTTCTTCCCTGTATCTAGAAAAACCAGAAGATGGATGGGCACCGCCTGGATTTATTGAAAAAGTTCGTTTAGGTAAAACGGAAGTTAAAGAAGATCTTTCTCAATTGACAGCAAATCAAGCAGTTAAAACAAAACGCTTTTATTATTTATGGCTAATGTTGTTTATTAATGTTACTTGCGGTATCGCCATTCTCTCGGCTGCCAAACCAATGGCGATTGATAGTATTGGCATGACGACTATTCAGGCAGCCGCATTAGTTGGTGTGCTAGGCATCTTTAACGGGGCCGGCAGACTTGGCTGGGCTGCGATTTCGGATTATATCGGTCGTCCCAATACGTATACCACGTTCTTTATCATTCAACTAGTTCTATTTTCCATTTTACCATTCACCACGAACGCAATTATATTCCAAGTAATTCTAGCCGTAATCTATACATGTTACGGAGGGGGGTTCGCCTCTATTCCGGCATATATTGGTGATATTTTTGGAACGAGACAACTTGGAGCCATCCACGGTTATATTTTGACTGCATGGTCTGCAGCTGGAGTGGCTGGACCGATGTTTGCTGCCTGGATGAAAGATACAACAGGCAGTTACGAAAGCAGCTTATTATTCTTCGCCGGCTTATTCGCTGTGGCTCTACTAATTTCCTTGCTCATTCGAGTGGATATTAAAAGATTACGCAATGAAAAAGAAGGAATTATTCCAGCTGAACCCGCTATAGCCGCAACAAAATAAAAACTCGTGAACGTCACTTCGAAAAGAATGACGTTCGCGAGTTTTATTTTTCTGTTTGATTAAACGTGTCTCCACCCTCAATAGTGCCTAATTCAAAACCACGTTCGAACCAATACATTCGTTGTTTTGCTGTACCGTGTGTGAAACTCTCCGGTACAACATACCCTCTCGCGCGTTTTTGAATCGTATCGTCACCAACCGCACTCGCGGCAGTAATTGCTTCCTGTAAATCCCCTTGCTCCAAGTATCCTCGTCCTTTCGCATGATGTGCCCAGACTCCCGCAAAATAATCTGCTTGCAATTCAAATCTCACTAAATATTTATTGAATTCCTTTTCACTCAGTTTTTGACGTAGTGGCATCACTTGATCTGAAATTCCAAGGAGCGTTTGCACATGATGTCCTACTTCATGAGCTACTACATAGGCCATGGCAAAGTCACCTGGCGCTTTAAATGAACTTTGTAATTCATTATAAAATGCTAAGTCAATATATAGTTTTTGATCACCCGGGCAATAAAATGGCCCTGCAGCTGCACTTCCGTAGCCACACGCTGTATCCACTTGGCCTGTATAAAGAACTAGCTTAGGGTTCTCATATTGAATTCCTTGTTGCGCAAATAATTCCGACCAAATATCTTCTGTATCCGCAAGCACAACCGAAACAAAATCCGCCAATTCTTTATCTTGTGCAGTTTCCACGTATGGTTGATCAGGGACTGCTGAACTATTATCTAATAAGTCAGTTGGATTTCCACCTAGAAGGAGAAATAATATAATACCAACAATTCCTAGACCACCCCCGCCTAATGCAATCGCACCGCCTCCGCCACTCCTTCCTCTTCGATCCTCTACGTTTGAACTTTTTCTGCGTCCATCTGTTTTCATACTCTCTCCCTCGTTTCGGCTTTATGTAGGCTGAACTTTACATCACTATGTAGTTGCTACTTGATTTCAATTTACCCTATTTCTCACTGAAACAAACAAGACACCCCTCTTAATTGATTGGAAGATTTATTGCGAATTGGCAGTTATCTATTCCCCATGTATGATTTTTCGTATATACTTTACTTTATAGTTGTAAACTAATGAAGGAGTGATTCTTTTGATTGATCAAAAGTCTGTCTATAATTTTAACGCGGGTCCATCCGCACTTCCACGCGAAGTTCTTGAAAAAGCACAAGCCGAACTAGTGGATTTTAAAGAATCTGGAATGTCTATTATGGAAATGAGTCACCGCAGTGCTACTTATGAACAAGTACATAATCAAGCAATTGAGCGTTTGCGTTCTTTATTCTCAATTCCTGAAAACTATGAAGTACTATTCTTGCAGGGCGGAGCCAGTCTACAATTTGCAATGGTGCCAATGAATTTCTTACCAGATGGAAAAAAAGCTAGCTACATTATGTCTGGTGCATGGTCTGATAAAGCACTTAAAGAAGCCAAGACAATTGGAGAAGTATACGAGGCAGCTTCTACAAAAAACACAAATTATAATCGCGTCCCATCTTCTGATGAAATTACATTTGAAGAGACGGATGCATATGTGCATATCACTTCAAATAACACAATTTTCGGCACCCAATTCCATGAGTTCCCTTCCACTGGAAATGTCCCGTTAATAGCAGATATGTCTAGTGATATTCTGTCAAGACCACTTGACGTTAGTCAATTCGGAATGATTTATGCAGGTGCACAAAAAAATCTCGGACCTTCGGGCGTTACAGTTGCGATTATACGCAAAGACTTGTTGGACAAAGCGAATAGTGAGATTCCAGCTATTTTGAAATACCAAACACATTCATCAAATAACTCTCTATATAACACCCCTCCATCATTCGGTATTTACATGTTGGGTGAAGTTCTTGGTTGGATGCAACAACAAGGCGGCATAGAAAAAATTGCAAAACGCAATGAAGAAAAAGCGAATCTGATCTATGACGCGATCGACAACAGCAACGGTTTCTATACAGGACATGCTGAAAAAGGAAGTCGTTCATTCATGAACATCACGTTCCGTGTAGCGGATGAAGAGTTGGAAAAGCAATTCTTGGAAGAAGCTAAAGAGGCGGGATTCGTTGGGCTAAATGGTCACCGTTCCGTAGGCGGATGTCGTGCTTCTACTTACAACGCAGTACCATATGAAGCTTGTCTGGCTTTACAGAAATTCATGCTGGATTTCCAAGAAAAGCATAAATAAAATCTAAAAACCAAGTCACATAAGTGACTTGGTTTTTTTACTGTTCTACAATAAAAAATTCTTTTTGAAATGCTAGTTGTAACGAACTAAATGTTTGGATATTTTTAAAGTCTAAACCAAGCTCTGTCGATGCTTGAGCAATTGCCGGTAAAATCCCCGTAATTGTGCATCGCGTCCCTAATAGAGATAACACTTTTGTCACTTGAAAAATCTGCTGGGCTACATGTGTATCAATAACGGTCACACCCGATAAATCAATAAATAAGTGTTCAATACCAGACTCTAAACTTTTCTCTGGTATGCTTTCCAACATAACTTGTGCACGCAGTTCATCCAACTCTCCAATTAGCGGTACCACGCCAATTTCGTCGGTAATTTTGATGACGGGAGAGCTTAATTCATTAATTAAGCTTTGTTGGATATCGAACTTGCCACTAATATATTCATTATAGGCTTCAGCGAAACTAATGTAGATCCGATCAAATGCATTATTAATGGTTTCACTCCAGCGCATATAATCATCAAGTGTAATTTCTTCTTTATAGGCCAAATAAAATTCTTTTATGAAGCGCCAATATGTTAAACGAACATTACTCAAAGCTTGAATTACATCTTCTATCGGTGTATTACTTTTCACTCTGCTAAGAGCGACAACCGCTGCCCATTTTATTTTGTTCTTCTCAAAGATTTCAGGATCATCAAGTAAACTGCTGATGACTGTTAAATTCGTAAGTTTATTTTGTTCCCGAAGTGTTTCTTCCATTTCTGGATGAGCAGTTATCGAATAAATAGAGTCTTTTTCTACTTTTCTCATTGCCAGCCAAGAAGTTGTAATTTCAGGTAGTTTTGCTAGTAAATACTCATAAAGCTTGACATCAAGCTGTTTCATCTTACATCCCCCTGGATACATTCCTCTATGTTATCGAATGTATATAATTAATTGATTAGATTCAAAGTCAAATATATTTAAAATGACCCCGAAAACCGTTATGTATTTGTATATAGATTCATAATACGTGATTCCGTATTCTTTTTCATATTGTGCAACCGGAAACATATACTGTTCGTCAGTTGGGTTCGGCAGAAATTTCCAGGGTCTCGGAGACTCCTTAGATTTTTCCGCATGCGCTTTTGATAATGTAGTATAAAAATTTTCTACCATTTCTTTTGGTAAATCATAAGATATAACAGAATCCACTATTTCAACAGTTTCTAGATTACTTTGCAACCAATAAACAATCGCGTGCTCAATAGGTGCTGAATGAACACGTTTCAAAAGGCTCTCGGATATAAGTTCTTTTTGAAGATGTTGTTTCTTATGATACGTAATATACAAAAACTTCATTTCTTCATCTCCCGTGTAAAAGACCTTTTTATCAAACCTTTATATGACTAGTATACCTATTCTCACACCTACTGTTCTAGTATTCTTAATACTTTGTTCCGTCGTATCCGTATTCCTCCAGTAATTCTTCAAAACTCTTATTTTTTTCACGTTCTTTTCGCTCTTGAATGCGTTTTTCTTTTTCTTGTTCTAGTTTTATTTCTTCTTCCACTTTCATCTCCCGTTTCATTCCTTTTAATTTAGCTAACATATCATCACTCACGAAATCTGATAGTGAAGTTGCAGAATCCTCTGCGATATGGTTCCTCTGATTATTTGATACTTTTCGTTGTTTTTTTGACATACTAATCACTACTTTCTATTTGATAAAGAGTTGCATATTATTATTATTATTACCAAGTTAATTGACAAGGTTTTTACATTGCCCTTATTCACTTATTTTACGTACAATAGATTGAAGGAGGGATGTTTATGTATAGTTTACCAAAGAACGTAACGTTAATCGAGGTTGGACCAAGCGATGGTTTACAAAATGAAAAAAATAGTATCCCAACTGATCAAAAATTAGCTTTTATACACGCTTTACAGTGAGCGTCTATACATTAAATGGAAGTTACTTCTTTTGTATTGCCTTAGTGGGTTCCTCAAATGTCAGACTTCAAAGAAGTTATGAGTCGGGTAAGTAAACAGAGCAGGCAATTTGTTCTTACACCGAATGCAAATGGTGTGGAGTATGCCTTCAAAGCTGGTGCAGAAAGTATGGCGGTGTTTGTAGGCGTAAGTGATACATTCACCCAACATAATATCAATCAAACTACTACAGAAAGCATGTAGACACTACGGCCAATTATCAATCGGCTCAAAAATAATCATCAGTTTGTTAGAGCCTGTATTTCTACAGCTTTCACTGTCCGTATGAAGGTTTCATTCCACTTGAAAAAACTCTAGCTCTTTGTAAGAAGTTTGTCGATATGGGTGTAGATGAATTAAGTGTGGCAGATACTGATGGTATGGCAAATCCTTTAGCCAGTTTTACTTTGTTTCATGAACTGAAAAAGCAGTTTCCAAACATTTTGATCACAGCACATTTCCATAATACCTATAAATTAGGATTGGCTAATATTTACGCCTCTATGCAAGCAGCGATTGATCGATTCGATATATCTGCAGGCGGTCTCGGCGGCTGTCCTTTTGCGCCTGGCGCTACAGGTAATGTCGCAACAGAAGATGTCCTATACCTATTGCAATCAGTCGGTATAGAAACAGGGATTGACATGGACAAAATATGCGCAGCAGTGGATGAAGTTGCACCTTATCTATCACGTCCTATTGAAACAGCCATGTATAACTTATATATAAGGAAATAGGAAGGAGGATTTTGTTGAGACGTAGAGTAATGTATATTGTCGGTATCACGTCAAGTGTTTTTACAGCGCTTCTTACATTTTTCGGGATACTTGTCACTAATCGTCTAATGTATTTAAAAACCAAAGACTCAGAAGTTATTTTGCAGCGCGAGATGATTGCTAAACGCTTTGATCGTCAGTGGTTTGAAACCATAAGAAAAGATGATATTTGGATACCTTCACCTAACGGCTATAACTTACGCGCAGTTTTCTTGCGGCCTTTGGATACAACGCGAACGGTTGTCATTTGCCATGGCGTAACAGAAAACAAAGTGAATTCCATCAAATATGCACGTCTGTTTGAACGTTTAGGATTTAATTCTGTTATTTTTGATCATCGGCGGCATGGTGATTCTGGTGGAAAAACAACAAGTTTTGGATTTTATGAAAAAATGGATCTGAAAGAAGTTGTAACAGCTGTTCGTAAACGTGTAGGTAAGCGCGCTTTAATTGGCATACACGGTGAATCGATGGGAGCCGCCACTACGCTTTTGTACGCAGGTACCTATGAAGATGAGGCAGATTTCTATATAGCCGATTGTCCATTCTCGGACTTCTCAGAGCAACTATTGCATATCATTCGTACAGAGATGCCGTTTAAGACTTCTATGAGTTTGCGAATCGCCAATTTATTTTTAAAAATTCGTGATGGCTATACTTCAGCAGCGGTTTCCCCCCGCGAAGTAATGAAGTTTATTGATAAACCTGTGTTATTCATTCACAGCATGGAAGACACGTTTATTTTGCCTCAGATGACAGAAGAATTATATGAATTAAAAGAAGGCGATAAAATGATGAAGCTTTTTGCGAAAGGAGCACATGCCAAATCGTATAATGATAATCCTGATGAATATTTACAAACGGTACAAAGGTTTTTGAATCGCTTCCGTTTATATTCATGACAATATAGCAGAAAACAAAAAATCTCCGTGTTAGCGAATTTGCTACTCACGGAGTTTTACTTTATTTTTTTTTGGCTGGCTTGTCTTGAACCTTGTTCATCTGAGCCATCATTTGGTTAATTTTCTTTTGTGAAGGTTTCTGTCCCATTTGCATCATCATCATACGTAACATTTGTTCATTAATTGGCGGATTGTCCTTCAAATAATTCATCATATATTTACGTGCTATGAAAAAGCCGAGAGCTACTCCGCCGATCAAAGCGACGACGATCAATAAAATTGCTATCCATAAAGTCATTACTGCCAAACCTCCCTCATAAAAATAGTTCGATTACATACTACCAAGAAGGATTATACAACATAGCAGCAGTGAATAGCAATGACTCTATGCAAATTGTACGGAAGTTTTTACATCATTGAATTTTCTAGTATCATGCGCTCAGAGTGTTTAAGTGGTTTGAGCCACCCACATTCTTCTTGTTCATTCATCACGGCAAAAAAACGATCTGTTGAAGTGGATAGCGCTACAAATAAGTCTAAATCCAACATCCGTGATCCTTGACAATACACTTGTATACTATGCGTACCCATTTTGATGAAGACCTCTCCTTTGATTAAGTGTGTCAATCGGTATTCATTATGATAGGAATCCAGTTCATCAAAACTTTTCGCCAAGTTATTCTGAATGATATGATCTAGTTCTCTTTGATTTAATTGATCACATAAATATTCAATTTCATGATAGTTCGTAGAAGGACCTACTGTTAGTAGCTCAAATAATAAACGTTCACGCCCCATTATGAAGGATTGATACGCTGACTTAATCTTAAAAATTTCATACTTCCTCATAACGAACACCTCCTACTATCTATCATAGAACTTGTCCTTAGTAAATCGTGTCAGTTTGCGGAAAACTTCCTCACTATTATTGTCGTAAAGCTGCGCAAAAAAAACACACGGCTCTTTAATAAAGGCCGTGTGTTAGGTCTGTTTACTTATTCACTAAATTTGTCATTTCTTTCACAACATTCTCAACCGTAAAGCCATACTTTTCAATGACTAAGTCGCCTGGTGCACTTGCACCGAATGTATCAATTGCCATGACAGTTCCTTCATCGCCTGAGTATTTATGCCACCCAAGAGAAGCGCCCATCTCAATCGCCACTCTTTTCTTAATGTTCTTTGGCAGAACAGAATCTTTATATGCTTGATCCTGCTTCTCAAATAGATCCCAGGAAGGCATGGAGATAACACTAACGTCGATGCCTTGCTCTTTTAGAGCTTTCTGCGCATCAACCGCAAGACTTACTTCCGAGCCACTTGCAAGAAGCAAACCGTCCGCTTGCTCTTTAGTAGCTGGTGATATGACATACGCACCTTTAGATACATATTCCATCGCAAGTTCTTGTGATTTAGGCAATACTTCAAGATTTTGTCTAGACAATACTAGGACAGTTGGCGTGTCTTGTGAAGTCGTAGCAATATGCCATGCAGCGGATGTTTCATTTCCATCAGCAGGTCGGATGATAGACAATCCAGGCATTGCACGTAATGAAGCCAATTGCTCCACAGGTTCATGAGTAGGTCCGTCTTCACCGACCGCCACGCTGTCATGTGTGAAGACATAAGTCACAGGTAAGCCCATCAATGCGGATAGACGAATAGCAGGACGTACATAATCACTAAACACAAAGAATGTTCCGCCAAAGACTTTCACACCGCCATGGAGAGCCATACCGTTTAAAGCTGTTCCCATCGCGAATTCCCGAACGCCAAACCATATATTACGGCCCGCATAGTTGTCTACAGTAAAGTCACCTGCATTCTTAATCGTCGTCTTGTTTGAACCAGCAAGGTCCGCACTACCGCCGAATAAAGCTGGAACTGCTTTCGCTAATGCATTGATTGACTCACCGGATGCTGAACGAGTCGCTACAGAAGCACCCGCTTCATAAACTGGCATTTGTTCTTTCAAATCAGTTGGCAGTTCATTTGCAATTGCTTGTTTAAACTGTGCAGCCAATTCTTTATGCTCGTTTTCGTAGCTTGCGAATAAATCATTCCATTGTTGCTCTGACTGAACACCCAGTTGATCCGTTGCTGAATTAAAACGTTCATAGACTTCTTCAGGAACGTGGAAGTCCTCTTCGAATGTCCACTTGTAATACTCTTTCGTAAGTGCCATTTCATCTTCACCTAATGGCGCACCGTGTGCATCTGCTTTACCAGATTTGTTTGGTGAACCATAGCCGATCACGGTTTTCACTTCAATGATTGTTGGACCACCGGTATTGCCTTTTGCTTTTTCGATTGCATCAGAAACAGATTTTGTATCATTGCCGTCTTCTACTCGCGCATAGTTCCAGCCATATGATTCAAAGCGTTTTCTAATGTTCTCAGAGAATGACATGTCCAAATCGCCATCTAAAGAAATATCATTACTATCATATAGTACGATCAGTTTGTTTAACTGAAGGTGACCTGCCATCGAGATTGCCTCTGCTGCTACACCTTCCATTAAATCACCATCTCCACAAAGTGCATATGTGTAGTGATCCACAATATCGAAACCTGGCTTGTTATATGTTGCTGCAAGATGTTTTTCAGCCATTGCCATACCTACAGACATACCAATTCCTTGTCCAAGTGGTCCAGTCGTTGCTTCAACTCCCACTGTATGTCCATATTCTGGATGTCCTGGTGTCTTTGAATCCCATTGTCTGAAATTTTTCAAGTCATCAATCGTCAGACCATAGCCACTTAAATGCAACAAGCTATAGAGTAACATCGAGCCGTGTCCTGCTGAAAGTACAAAGCGATCACGATTGAACCATTGGGGGTTTGATGGATTGTGGTGTAAATGTTGCGTCCAGAGTGTATAAGCCATCGGCGCTGCGCCCATCGGTAATCCGGGGTGACCAGAATTTGCTTTTTCAATCGCATCGATTGATAATGTTCGGATTGTTGTTATTGCCAGTTGATCGATTTTTTCGGTCATGCTGTACATCCTTTCCGTCCTGTCTCATATGAGTGTTTTATAGTACATATTCCTTCTATAGTGTAGTCAATTCCACGGTTAATTACAATGTTAATCCTTTACCTATCATCAATTTAGTGGTTTTTGATTCGCTCTAGCTTGTTTGACTTTTTCAGGTGTAACGTCATTTCCTTCCGGATCCATTACTTTGACCGATTCGATAGTTTCACGCATGCTGGAACGGAAGGTTTCCAAGTATTCCTTTCTGAGCTGGGTCTGTTCTTTTGCTTCCTCGATTGATAATCCTGTTGTTTTCTTTTTATTTGCCAATTCATTAATACGTTTTATTTTCTTTTCTGAGAGCATCTTTAAAAACCTCCATAAGTTAGTCGTTTAATAAAATGTAAACAACCTGGAGGAAAAGTGCAACCTATTAGTGTTCTTGTGCCATAAACTCTTTATATCTTCTATGAACCGTGGCCTTGCTGACAGCATGACCTAATCCATTTAACACGTTTGCAATTTCTTCATATGTAAGACCTTTGTTACGTAGTGAGACAATTTCTTCTATCGGAAGCTCAAGTCTTTCACGTCCCACTCCTTGGTCAATATTTCGCAAATTCTTCGATGGATCATAGCCCCTGTCAACAGCACGCTTCATCCCTCTACGTATTTTTGCATTATGTAGTTTACGTTGGTATTCTTCTACGATTGCCAGAATTTCCAACAACATCGAGTCCATTTCATTCAGTTCTATCGTACCGTTTGAATGATTGGTAATCACGATCGTTTCACTTTTGGCAATTACATGCAATATCGCGACTCTTGCATTGCCCCGCCCTAATCGTGTTTCGTCTTGAATGAATACTGCGTCCACTGAACCGTTTTGAATTCGATCTAACATGGACAGAAGACCTTCACGATCCATGTCATATCCACTCTGACGATCTGTATAGATGCCAATGCAATTATATGACAATTCAGCAGCTAATTTTTCAAGTTCTTCTTGCTGCCTTACAATAGATTGTTCTTGTGTTTCTTTTTCCGTACTCACTCGGCAGTATATTACGCATTTCTTTTGTATCATTTAGATCCCACTCCTATTTCAGCTACTCGAATATCTGTTTGTTTGTTAATTTTAACAGGCACACGCAGTAATTCACCTGAAACGATTTCATCTGTAGGTAATTCATTTAAAGAACGTACCTGTTCGATCCAGTGGGTGGTTGGTATATCTTCCGAGTAATTGGAAGCCAGTTGCCACAGTGTATCTCCTTCATTAATAACGATTTCCATATAGTGATCTTCCTCAGCCATTTTATCGAATTGAACCCAAGCAAATGATACACAAACTACTAATAATACAGCAAAATAATAATTATTTTTAATAAATTCTTTAATAATCTCCATTATAACTCCTCCTCCAATTTACGCTTTTAGAATGCATGTTCGGAATACCTGTTCCTAATTATAAGAGAACATACGATTCTATGTCAAGTAAAATTAGAACCTTTGTTTGATTAGTAATCGAACACATGTTATACTATATTCAAAATAGTGGTTCAGTATTCCATTGCTCGCAAACTAGTAGAAGAGGTGAATCTGTTGAAGAAAATATCAAAAAGACAAGAAGAAATACTTGCGTTTATAAAAGAAGAAGTACGTTTAAAAGGGTATCCCCCTTCCGTTCGTGAAATTGGAGAAGCTGTCGGTCTTGCATCAAGTTCCACGGTCCACGGTCACTTATCACGACTCGAAAGTAAAGGTTTCATACGGAGGGACCCGACCAAACCTCGCGCCATTGAAATATTGGATCCTGAGGGATTGGACGAGTTAAAAAGCGGTGTTATGCATGTACCGTTGATCGGTAAAGTTACAGCAGGTAATCCAATTACAACGATTGAAAATATTGAAGAGTACTTTCCTCTGCCGGATACATTCGGTTCATCTGAGGATGAAGTCTTCATGTTGGAGATTGTTGGGGATAGCATGATCGAAGCCGGCATCTTAAACGGAGACCGCGTGATTGTCAGACAAACGCACTCTGCAAGTAATGGTGAAATTGTCGTGGCTATGACAGAAGAAGATGAGGCAACAGTCAAACGTTTCTTTAAAGAGAAAGACTATTTCCGACTCCAACCAGAAAACTCCTCTATGGAGCCAATCATTGTAGATCAAGTTTCTATATTAGGAAAAGTGATCGGTGTATTCCGTATGATTCATTAAAGATCAAAAAAGTGTATCGAGAAACCTCAATAGGTTCTCGATACACTTTTTTCTTTATACCAATTTCTTTTCAAGTAATTGTTCCATAGAATCTAGTACTGCGGATTTTATATGCTCGTAAGTCAATCCGCCTTGGATATATGCCGTATAGGGTGGTCTAATCGGACCGTCAGCTGTCAATTCAATACTAGAGCCTTGAATGAATGTTCCCGCGGCCATGATGACGTCATCGGCATAACCAGGCATATAGGACGGCTCCGGTGCATATTGGGCATTGATTGGTGAATTTTGCTGAATCAATTGGCAGAATGCAATCATTTGTTCAGCGTTCTTGAAATTCACGGATTGAATTAAATCTGTTCGAAGCTCACTGTAATGCGGAGTCGTGTCCATACCAAAGCTGCCTAAAAATGCAGATGTGAATAGTGCACCTTTAACGGCCTGACTGACTACGTGCGGTGCCAAGAAGAAACCTTGATACATCTCCAGTAACGTATCAAGAGAGGCTCCTGCTTCAGCCCCAAGACCGGGAGATGTCATTCGATATGCACACTTCTCAACCAAGTCTTTCTTACCGGCTATATAACCACCTGTTCTGGCAAGTCCACCACCTGGATTTTTAATGAGTGAGCCCGCCATAAGATCTGCCCCAACTTCAACAGGCTCTTTCATTTCCACGAATTCTCCATAGCAATTATCTACAAAGATTACAACGTCCTCTTTCATGTTGCGGATTTCCTTAATAATCGCTTCAATTTCATGGATTCTGAATGATGGATTGCTTGAATAGCCTTTAGAACGTTGAATCGCCACGATTTTCGTCTTCGATAAAATCATTTCTTTTGCTTTTTCAAAATCAACAGAGCCATCTTCTTTCAAATCAATATGCTGATAAGAAATTTGAAAATCTTCTAGTGAACCTGTATCTTTGCCATTTCCGGAAACGATAGATTCTAACGTATCGTATGGTTTACCTGTGATATACAGAAGTTCATCACCCGGGCGCAATATTCCAAACAAGCTAATTGTTATTGCATGTGTTCCGGAGATGATTTGATTTCTAACGAGACAGTCTTCCGCGCCGAATACATCTGAATATACTTGTTCCAATACATCACGACCACTGTCATCATAGCCATAACCTGTTGAGCCCGTTAAATGAAAGTCGCTTACATGATTTTGTTTGAATGCTTGTAAGACTTTTCTTTGGTTAAAAAACGCAATTTCTTCTACCGTCTTCACATACGGAGCGATTAGTTCTTCCGCTTCTCGTGATCTAGTTAGTAATTCTTCATTAATGGGAGTAATTTGCATGTGTAGTACCTCATTTCATTTTGTCATATCCTATTTTAGCAGATGGAGTCTATATACCAAACGAAAGACAACAAAAAAAACAGGCAAGCGCCTGTTTATAGTTCATCTTTTAAAATTACTGGTTTTGCAGGAGAATATGTGGAAATCGCATGCTTATAAATAAGTTGTTGCTTACCTTCCGTTTCCAGTAGAACCGTATAATTATCATACGACTTGATTAGACCTTTTAACTGAAAACCATTTAATAAAAAAATCGTAACAAATGTGTTATTCTTTCGCAAAGTATTTAAAAACGTATCTTGCATATTTCCTTGTGCCATTCAATTGCCTCCTTGTCACTGTAATGTAGTTATTCCATACTCACTTCTTAAAATCCTTTATTATCTTACAGGTTGTTTGAAAAATTTCTTCCTCTGACTGATTAGCATCTACCCACTGGACAGGCAACTTATTACGGAAGTATGTTAGTTGCCTCTTTGCGTAATTACGTGTGTTTTTCATGACCGCCTCAATTGCCTGCTCTTTTGTCAATAGGCCGTCGAAATAAGAGATGAGTTCTTTATAACCTATCGCTTGTACGGATTGAGTTTGACGAATTCCTTTATTCCAGAGTTGCTGCACTTCATTGAACAATCCCGCCTGAACCATTTGTTCCACACGCAAATCGATTCGTTTATACAGTAATTCTCGCGGAAGATCTAATCCAATAATTAAGGAATGATACATGGGTTGACTTCCTTGCTGCTGTTCATGATCTTGTTTTGTTTGACCCGTCACTTCAAGGATTTCTAGCGCACGTACTAGACGTCTATGATTATTTGGATGTATTTTCCCCGAACTTTTCGGATCCAATTCTGTAAGTCGTGCATGTAATACATCTGCGCCTTCTAATTCAAGTTCCCGTTCTAAACGCGCTCGCACTGCAGGATCAGCCGCTTGTTCTGTAAATCGATAATCAAACAAAACGGACTGAACATACATTCCACTACCACCGACAATAATAGGTAGTTTTCCGCGAGATTGAATATCCGCTATCCATTGTCTGACTGCTTGTTGATATTCCGCTACGGAAAACGATTCTGTTGGTTCTTTCACATCAAAGAAATGGTGCGGGATTCCTTGCATTTCAGAACGATGTATTTTTGCTGTACCAATATCTAATTCTTTGTAAACTTGCATGGCATCTCCATTAATGATTTCCCCATTAAACGAATTTGCAAGTGCTATGCTAAGTGCTGTCTTTCCTGAAGCAGTCGGTCCTACTACTGCTAGTACATCAACGGGTAGGTTCATGTCGTTTCATCCATTCTACGATAGTCGTATACACATGTTTATAGTTGGTTTCCTGAAGCATTTCATGTCTTCCGCCTTCATAGAGCACAACAGTTACTTGCTGTTGATTCGCTTTATCAAATTGTTTGGCTACTTTCCAAACACCTTTCGCACGGTCTCCTACTAAATCATCTGTACCTGAGAGTAATAATATCGGCAATTCATTTGGAATGTTCGATAAAAATTCGGGCGCTTCCAACGAATTCAATCCTTCTAGCAATACACGAAACATTTGGGCAGTAGGCACGAATCCACATGCTTCATCTGCTTGATATTCCATTACACTTTCCACATTGCGTGATAACCATGCAAATTCCCCTTCCCCAGGAAATTGTTTTGAGTAATTGCCAAAGACCAAACCATTCAAAAACTCATCTGGTTGCTCTTTAGGTAACGTATTTTCTCTGTACATAGCTAGTGCAATCGCAGCATGTGCCATGAGTTCGGAATTGCTCCCAGTACCCAATAAAACCACTTTACTAACCGTTGAACCGTATAGCTGTATATAACGTCTTGCAACGAACGAACCCATACTGTGTCCAATTAGTACGACCGGAAGCGCTGGGTATTGCAGTTGATAGAATTGATTCACTTCAAACACATCGTCTACCAATTGGTCAAATGAAGCAGAGTCACCGAGATAGCCGTATACATTGCCATTTTCTACAGCTGTCTTCCCGTGCCCCCTCTGGTCATGCAACGTCACGACATATCCTTGTGATAGCAAGTACTGTGCAAATCGTTCATAGCGGAGGCAATGTTCAGCCAATCCGTGAATGATATGCACACGGCCAATCGGTTTTGTTTTAGGCGTATATCTAACACTATACACTTTAGTGCCGTCACGCATTTCTATCCACTGATTTGTCATGAACTTGCACTCCCTTTCGCTTCCGCAATCGCATTTTTCAAATCATTTTCATATTTGATTTTCTCGCTGTCCGTATAATGCAATAACTTTGCCATGTAGTTTGTTACTTGTGTCGCTAATGATTCCACCACATCGATTTGGAAATATAAATCTCCTTTTCTACGGATAAAGAAATCACTTGGCGATGTCACCATCTCGCAATGAATACTATATAAAATCTCAGCACGTAAACTTACTGGCAAATTATTTTTTTTCGCTGAAATCGCATGGGCGAAGTGAAACACTTGGTCACTATTTCTTCCATAAAATGAAGCAAGACGCGCTCCTTGCTGTGATGTTAAGCCGAACAATGGTGCTCTTTTAGCTTGCAGATCAATAAACTGCTTCAAAGCTTCATCGTCTATGAATTCGCTTCCTGAAACGGCGATATTCTTCGTTTCACATTGCTTGATAGATGGCTTTCCTAGCTGTTCATCAATTCGATCCACTACGACTTCCGCCATCTGCCGGTAGCCGGTTAACTTTCCTCCTGCAATCGTCAGCAATCCAGGAACTGTTTCCCACAGTTCATCTCTTCGTGAGATTTCAGAAGCATCCTTGCCTTCTTGTGCAATCAATGGACGGATTCCAGCCCATGTAGACTCCACATGTTGACGTTGCAGATGAATACTTGGGAAGGTTTCGCGAACCGCGTCGATGATGTAGTGTATGTCATCTTCTGTCGCTATCGGATGCTGTTTATTATCCGTATAAAATGTATCCGTCGTACCAATATACGTTTTATAATCCCGTGGAATGGCGAATAACATCCGGCCATCTGAGTTATCAAAATATACTGCTTGCTGTAACGGAAAGATCGTTTGATCTACTACGATATGGACGCCTTTTGTAATATGCAATTGTTTGGTTTGCTTGCTGTTGATTTTCCTCTGCAACTCGTCAACCCATGGACCTGCTGCGTTGACCACTATAGAAGCCGCTACGGAGAATCGTTCACCGGTTAGTTGATCACTTAAGACCGCTCCCACGACACGATTCTTCTCAAAGTTGAATTGTTCGCACTTCATATAATTTAGGCAAAGTGCTCCTTTTTCTGCCGCTTTCTTTAGTACCTCAATCGTCAAACGCGCATCATCAGTCTGATATTCCACATAATGCCCGCCACCTTTTAACCGTTCCTTTTTCAATAATGGTTCAAGTACGGACGTTTCTTTTTTCGTTAGCATTTCACGTCGTTCAGTGGGCTTTACACCTGCTAGTAAATCGTAAATAAGAAGTCCAGCAGAAGTAGAGTACTTTCCATACGTTCCTCTCTGATAGATCGGCAATAGCATCGGTCTGGACTTCGTGATATTGCGAGAATTACGGAAGACGATTTCCCGTTCCCTTCCCGTTTCTGCTACTATTTTCACTTCTAGTTGTTTTAAATAACGCAAACCACCATGTATCAGCTTTGTTGAACGGCTAGATGTACCCGCCGCAAAATCTTGCATATCAATTAGGGCAACCGAAAATCCTCTAGCAGCCGCATCTAATGCGATACCCGCACCTGTAATTCCTCCACCGATAACTAAAACATCGAATGAAAAGGTCTTCAAGTCCTGAATTCTGCTTGATCTTTCTAATGTAGAAAACATATAATTGCTCCTCTCTGATAGGCTGTGTTACATCACTCTTTTAAACATTTTCTCTAATTCATACGTTGTAAAATGAATCAATACCGGACGACCATGTGGACATGTATAAGGATTATGACAAGCCCCTAGATCAGTGAGCAAACGTTCCATGTCTTCTTGTCTTAAGTAATAATTTGCTTTAATAGATTTTTTACAACTCATCATAATTGCACTTTCTTCACGCAATTTCTCGATATCTACTTTGCGTTTCTCGAGTACTTGCTCAATCATTTCTTCTATAATCGAAGTAGCTTGTCCTTCAGGAAACCATGCGGGATACTCTTTCACTGTATATGTCGCTGGCCCGAACGCTTCCAAAAACACCCCGACTTCTTCTAGTGCACTCTTACACTCTTCGATCTTCACTTGCTCATCAGCCGAGTAGTGAAAAACAAGTGGTAAAAGCAATTGCTGACGTTCACTCGCATCCACCTGACCGAGCTTCACTTTAAAATATTCATATTTGATTCGCTCTTGCGCAGCATGCTGATCAATCAAATAAAATCCATCTTCATTTTGTGCCACTATATATGTCCCATGAACTTGTCCTACAGGTACAATGGAAGGAAAATGATTCCTCTCCTGCTGTTTCTGCGCAACGACAGGCTCTTCGGGCACTGAGTCTTCTTGTGACTCAAAAATCGCTTCAGGGAAGACAGGTGAAGGTTGTTCTATAATAGGTTCTTCAACAGGCGTACTGGTTGGCTGAGTTTCATGTTCATGTAATGGAATCGTTACTTCCGGCCGGCGATAAGGTGGCGTCCAAATTGTCTGCTGCTCTGAGTCTCTTGTTATAGGCTTTTCTTTTTTTACAGCGTCGGGAATAATAGTGACCCCTTGAATAGCCTCTTTGATGGCTTCCTTTATCAAAGAAAATAATTCGCCTTCTTTACTGATACGGATATGGCGCTTCGCAGGATGGACGTTGACATCTGTTAAAATGGGATCTGCTGTAATGTCAATGACTGCAATCGGAAACCTTCCAATCGGCAAGTACGTATGCATCGCATCAATAGCTGCCTGAGTCCCTGCATAGCTTTTAATCCAACGGCCATTCATTAGAAGTGAAATATAATTTTTTGATGCGCGTGTCATCTCAGGAAGTGTAATAAAGCCCTTCACCTTGAAATCAGCATCTTCTTTTTGAAACGGTATCATTTTACGTGCAACCGCCACACCATATATATCTGATAATACCCGTAATATGTCTCCTGAACCCGATGTTCTAAGAATTTCATGATGATCGTGAGTTAACGTAAAGGATATATTTGGATGACTTAGTGCTAATCGATTTACTAAATCTATCGTATGTCCTAGTTCTGTCTGAATTGTTTTCATATATTTTAAACGGGCCGGTGTATTGAAGAATACATGTTGTATGTGAAAGTCTGTACCTTTTCGTAATGCTCCGGGTTCATATTTCAGTACTTTACCGCCCTCAATTTCCACTACCGCTCCTTCAACACCATCCGAGGTCCATAACGATACTTTTGATACTGCAGCGATACTTGCCAATGCTTCTCCACGAAAGCCAAGTGTACGGATTCGAAATAGATCATGCTCATTAGTTATTTTACTGGTAGCATGCCTTTCAAAACAGCGGATCGCGTCTGCTTCAGACATCCCTTTGCCATTATCGGTCACACGAATCGAAGTTAAACCTGCCTCAATAAGAGATACTTCTATCTTGGTACTTTGCGCATCAATCGCATTCTCCACTAACTCCTTGACGATAGAAGCTGGACGTTCTACCACTTCCCCCGCCGCAATTTTATTGGCCAGGGTGTCTTCCATGATGTGAATTTGATTCATCCGCTTCACCCCTTCTTCTCTGTTGTCAAGCGTTCTTTCCATTCCATTATTTTTTGCATAGTTTGCATAGGTGTCATATTCATTAAATCGACTGCTTCAATTTCATCCAGTAATTTTTGAGTTTCCGCTGAAAGTGTCGGTTCACTATCTGTCTCAAACAAAGCCAACTGCTCCGAAACCGAAGACAGACCTTGTGTTGTGCTGTCTTCCTCAAGTCGTTGTAATAAGGTTTTTGCACGTCCAACCACGTCTGCAGGAAGACCCGCAAGTTCAGCTACATGAATCCCGTAGCTTCGATCAGCTGCACCTGGTAATACTTTGTGCAAAAACACGACTTTACCATTTTGCTCTTTCGCCGCGACATGGACATTCAACAACCGATCCAAAACGTCTTCTAGTTGTGTCAGTTCATGATAATGCGTAGAAAACAATGTGTTAGCACCGATTTCTTCGTGAATATACTCCATCATCGCTTGTGCAAGTGCCATTCCGTCATACGTGGATGTCCCGCGCCCAATTTCGTCAAACAACAATAAGCTATGGGACGACGCATGGGCCAATGCATATTGAGACTCCATCATTTCCATCATGAATGTACTCTGTCCAGACGCTACATCATCTGCGGCCCCAATCCGTGTAAAGATTTGATCTGTAATAGGCAGTATAGCCTTTTCACAAGGGACGAAACAACCGATTTGAGCCATCACTACGGTCAAAGCGACTTGGCGCATATACGTACTTTTACCGGACATATTCGGACCTGTAATAAGTAACATATTTTCCTCTTCAGCTAGCGTACAAGAATTCGGAGTATATAATGAATGGCTCATCATTTTCTCAACGACTGGATGTCGGCCATTTTGAATGTCGACAGCCTTTCCTGTATGAAATTCTGGTCGGACATATTGATTCTTTTCGGATACTTTAGCAAATGACAGCAAAACATCTAGTTCACTAATAACGGAGGCCAGTTCTTGAATTCTTTGCACATCGCCCTTCACTTGGTCACGAATCGACTGAAACAAGTCAAGTTCCAATGTCTGGCTATCTGCTTCCGCATTTAGAATCAGTTCTTCTTTTTCTTTTAGTTCCGTTGTTATATATCGCTCCGCATTCGCGAGTGTCTGCTTACGCTCATAGCGTGATAAGTCAGCTAAATGAATATTGGACTTGGTTATTTCAATATAATATCCAAAAATCCGATTATAACCGATCTTCAACGTTTTAATTCCTGTTAGCTGCCGCTCTTTTTGCTCGAGCTGCGCTAGCCATGTCTTTCCGTTACGAGATGCATTACGAAGTTCGTCCAGCTTTTCATGATAACCGTCTAGAATGAGTCCACCTTCTTTACTAGATATCGGTGGGTTTACTGCAATAGCATCCGTCAACAATTGGAATGTTTCCCCGCAAGGATCCATTCGCTCAGCAAATCGCTGTAACATCGGTCGCTTTGATTCTTCAAGCAATTGTTTTAGTTTCGGTATATGCGACAGTGAGTTTCGTAACTGTGCAAGATCACGTGCACTTGCATTGCCCATGGAAATTCTCCCCGCAAGCCGTTCTACATCATATACATCCTGCAATTCTTCCAGTAATTCTTCACGCAAAAAATACTCATCCAGCAAGTTGTTAACCGTTTCTAGACGTTCTTCAATCGCTTGGCGCTGGGCCAAAGGCTGGTGAATCCACATCCGTAATTTCCTCGCACCCATCGCTGTAACGGTTTCATCAAGCACCCAGAACAACGTGCCTTCTTTTTTACCCGAACGAATAGTTTGCACGAGTTCTAAATTCCGCATCGAGTTCGCATCAATCGATAACTTCGCATCTTTCTCAATATAAGTGAAAGGTCGAATATGACCAAAAACCATCTTTTGCATACGGAGTAGATATGATTGCAATTTACGGCAAGCTTCCTGTAACTCATCTGGCAGATGCTCATATGTATCGTGAGCAATGGATCCTGAACGCTCCGTATCTTCTATTGAGAGCATGATTTCGCGACTTTCAAATAGTTCCGCCAACATCACATGAAGTTGTTGATCCACAACAATTTCCTTCATGCTAAGTGCTTCTATTTCTGCTAGTAACGTGCGCTCGCTTCCTTTAATCAACTCTACTTTTCCTTCTCCAGTGCCAACATCGAGGTATGCTAATGCATAACATTGATTTCCCAAGCTATCGATTGCACCGATAAAATGATTGGCTTCGACATCAATTGTTTTACCTTCTGTTAATGTCCCAGGTGTAATCACTTTCACGACTTCACGTTTCACAATTCCCTTTACGTTACGCGGATCTTCCATCTGTTCACATATCGCTACTTTATGACCTTTATGGATTAATGTTTCAATATATCCAGTTGCGGAGTGATAGGGTATGCCGCACATGGGTATCCGTTCCCTTGCACCAGAATCCCTACTCGTTAAGGTGATTTCTAATAGTGCAGATGCGTTGACGGCATCTTCAAAAAACATTTCATAGAAGTCCCCTAAACGAAAGAATAAAAATGCGTCTGTATGTTGCTCTTTAATTTTTAAATATTGTTTCATCATTGGTGTATGTTCAGACATGGTAAACCCTCTTTTTCTCGCTCATTTTCTATACATTATACCAAACACCCTAGGAGTTAACGAATCAAAAGGGGTTGAAGTAATTTTAAAAGGAGAATAGACATAGGTAATCAACTAAGTATTTCTTTTTTGAAAACAATCCTAACTTTTGCTTAGCTGAGATAGTTTATAATTATCTATATCTGTCTTCCACATTCATTCTGATTCGTGTTTAGAAGTCACTGTAAATGGCACAGCAAGTGTTACTGTATAATACGGAGCGACAGGTTTTAAAAAGATTTTCACTAAGCGATACTGACCGGGGATGAGTGTCACTCCAATGGTTTCTACAGAAAAGGAATGTTGAGTTTCTTTTCCTGGCGCAAGCAAATTACCCAAATTAGTAAATTTCGGATTTTCATAGAATACGGAATCAGAATGTGTCAGAGTGTACCATTTGTCATTTTTCCGTACTTCTATTTGATAGTATTCACCATACTCATAAACGGTTTGACTGTCATTCTTTAATAACGTGTGGAACAACGGCGTTCCTTCCACGTATTGATGTTCTACCATTAAGAATGTCAGACCTCGCTCGTTCGCCATTAATTTCTGTTCGGGTGAGGGAGCGGTAAGAGTATGAATTTCACTTCCTTTCGCGCATCCTGTCAGTAGTGTCATTACAGATAGAAGTGTAAGCCATTTTATCTTTACCATAAGATCTCCTCCTATCTATAGACTACATTTATTGTTACAAAATTCACTTGACCTGCATCATATTCTTCTACTCAAAGTAAAAAAACAAATAAAAAAAGCCGGTGAATTCCCGGCTTTTAGAATGGTGAATCTTTACGTTGTGGCGGTTGGTGTGGTCTCTCTTTATTCGGCACTTCATTATTCTTCTTTTCCTCCATCACAATAGATGAAGATTCTGATTCTAGTATCGGCCAATCTTCATCATATGGATGAGGATGGATGGTTACAGAGACTTTTGTTTCACCAATCATCTCAACCAATAATTCTCTTTCTATGGAAATTGAGAAGTTTTGACCGCATTCAGAAATACTTGCCTCTGTACAGTTCGGATGCTGTAATACCGTGACAATCGTTTCTTCTTTAGCAGATGTCGGCTCATCGCGGTAATGCAATGCGATTTTATCCTTATAAGGAATCGATTCAGTAAAGACGGACGTTTTAGAATGATCATGATGTGAGTACCAAACATTCACGTCGAAACTACCTGTTACTTCCACATGCGAGCCGACTTTCTTTGCTTGTTGCGTGTGATTGATCACCCAGCAACCCAATATGCTGGAAGGACGATTAGGTGGCTTTAGCAGCTCAGTTGTTTCCGATCGATGCTTCCCTTTGGCAATAACAGCTTTCGTTACAATTTGTCGTAAGTTTTTCAGTTTTCTTCCTCCTTCTTTGGCTTCTATCCATCCTATGCAACAGCTGCCCAGAAATTGAAAAAAATCGGCAAGGAATTTTATCCTTAACCGATTTTTTATTTAAGAAAGTGATTTTTTTTGAGTATTCTCTACGTATGATCCTGTTTCTCCACGTAATAGATCGCCGCCAGTAGACTTGATAATCTCATCTGTCACGCTGTTTGCAATCGTATTTGAAACCAATTGAAGCAAGTTATTCACTTCGTCTTGTGACTGTTTAAATTCTTGTACTAATGGAATCGCATCAATTTCACCTTGAACTTGTTCGATTTTCTTTTCGATCGCTTTTAATGCTCGTTCTTTTTCGTAGTTTTGGAAATTCACTGCTTGAGTTTGAAGAGATTTCATACTAGCAATTTTCTCACGTACTTTTTGGTTTTCATTGATTTGTGCTTCTGCACGTTTATAAAACTCTACTTCTTCCGTGTTTGCCAACATATGTGCCAAATCGCGTGCTTTTTCTATAATTTCTTCTTTCGTAAACTTCTTCTCCATTATCCCATCACCTTTTCTTGTTGGACTACTCCAATGAATTCACCATTGAGTGACCAAGATTTTGCTTCTTTAATACGAACTTCTACAATTTCACCAATTACAGAACGCGGCGCTACAAAATTCACTAGTTTACTTTTTTCTGTATAGCCCGCCAGTACATCGGGATTTCTTTTACTCTCCCCTTCAACTAGCACTTTAACAATTTGTCCTTCGTAAGGCTTCATTGCTTCAGCAGACATATCGTTCACTAGCTTGTTAAGACGTTGCAGGCGTTCCTTCTTCACTTCCATTGGTATAGTATCTTGCATCTTAGCCGCTGGCGTACCTTCGCGTGGTGAATAAATGTATGTAAACGCCATATCAAAACCAACTTCACGATACAGAGACATCGTTTCCTGAAATTGTTCTTCTGTTTCATTTGGGAAGCCTACGATAATATCCGTTGTGAGTGATAGATTAGGTATTGCGGTTCTAATTTTATCCACCAGTTCTAAATAACTTTCCCGCGTGTATTTACGGGCCATAATCTTCAGCATTTCAGATGAGCCTGATTGTACGGGCAAATGAATATGATCTACCAAGTTCCCACCCTTTGCTAGGACTTCAATCAAATGGTCGTCAAAGTCGCGAGGATGACTTGTAGTAAAGCGAATTCTCGGGATATCAATTAATCGTAACTCATCCATCAGATCACCTAGACGGTACGTAATATCATCGAAATCTTTTCCGTATGCATTTACATTTTGCCCTAGTAAGGTAACTTCTTTATACCCTTGTGCAGCTAATTGGCGAACTTCTTGAATGATATCTGCTGGGCGTCTACTACGCTCTTTACCGCGCGTATATGGCACGATACAGTACGTACAGAACTTATCGCATCCATACATGATATTCACCCACGCTTTAATCTTACCGTGACGGACTTTTGGCAAATCCTCGATCACGTCGCCTTCTTTGGACCACACTTCAATGACCATCTCTTTAGACATATACGCTTCATGTAAGATATTCGGCAAGCGATGGATGTTATGTGTTCCGAAAATCAAATCCACTTGATCATACGTTTTTAAGATTTTATTAACAACAGATTCTTCTTGTGACATGCAGCCACATACTCCGATTAGTAGATCTGGGTTTGTCAGTTTGAGTGGTTTATAATGCCCTAATTCTCCAAACACTTTGTTTTCCGCATTTTCACGAATTGCACATGTATTAAGCAGTATGACATCAGCTTCTTTTACATTTTCAGTAGCATCATATCCTAATGCCATAAGAATACCAGCTATCACTTCCGTATCATGTTCGTTCATTTGACAACCAAATGTTCGAATAAAGAATTTACGACCTTGTCCCATTCCTTTAAAGCGCTGATCTATTTGAAAGTTATCGTGATATTCCACTTCTTCTTTCCCGCGTTTTTTTGCGTCTTTAAGGGAAGGTCCGCTATACACAGACTCGAAATATTTGCTATAGTCTTTTTTTATAATGTCTTGTTTCGATTTGTCATTTGTTACGAGTCCAGCTTGCAAGCGCTGTTCTTCATTCATTGCAGAAGCCCCTTTCTATTACTTATCGGGAAATAAGCATACCTGATGTTATTATACTGAACTTTTGTATGATATGACAGCAAAGTGGGAAAATGTCGCTGGTTTGTCATGAAAAAAAGACCACAGATGAATTCGTGGTCTTTTGTATTCTACTTACGTTCCTTTTTTTCTACGAAAAGTTTGAGCGCTGTTCTAGCTTCACCGTTGATTTCGATATCGGTAAAGGCAGGTGCGCAAACTAGATCGCCTCCACTTGGTGCTACGAATCCTCTTGCGATAGCAATTGCTTTTACTGCTTGATTTAATGCACCAGCACCGACCGCTTGGATCTCGGCAAAGCCT
Organism: Sporosarcina sp. P34; assembly: GCF_002743375.1. Classification (GTDB taxonomy): domain Bacteria; phylum Bacillota; class Bacilli; order Bacillales_A; family Planococcaceae; genus Sporosarcina. The sequence goes on along the minus strand of NZ_PDZC01000001.1, from coordinate 276,481 downwards.
TGTTCACGGATAACTGCAACCAATGCTCCTGCTACTGAGTTCGGATTTGAGCGAGATGATACTTTCAAGGGACTCACGATATTTCCTCCTTATTTTGCAATGTCTATGGAACGAGTATATTCCATACGACATCCTATGATAGGCAAGGAGGATTTAGACACCTAGATAATTAGTTTTTGAACGGATGATCTTCGTTAATTCGGATTCTTTCAATCTTGAGCGCATTACCGGTTTTGTCATCCAATTCCACAAACATGCCGTTTAGCTGTGGTCTTCCACTTTTCGGTACTTCAAAGCGGGTTGGCAAGTTAGTATAGAAACGGTACAATACGTCCTCTTTTTTCATTCCCAAAATTTCATCATACGGACCGGTCATCCCCGCATCTGTTAAATATGCAGTACCCCCTGGCAAAATTCGTTCGTCTGCAGTTTGGACATGTGTATGTGTCCCCACAACGACAGATACTTTTCCGTCCAAATGCCATCCCATTGCAATCTTTTCACTTGTTGCTTCTGCATGAAAGTCTACAAAAATCAAAGGTGATGTTTGCAAGGCTTCTTCTACTAGTTCATCTGCTTTAGCAAATGGATCATCATGCGGTGGTAAAAATGTGCGACCATGTAAGTTTATTACAGATAGAGTAACTCCATTTTTCGTAATGGACGTCATGCCTTTACCAGGTGCTTGTTCTGAGAAGTTGGCAGGACGAATCAAGTAATCCACTTCGTCAATAAAATCATAGATTTCACGTTGATCCCATGTATGGTTGCCCATCGTAATGACATCTACTCCCGCATGCAATAAATCATGATAAATGGATTTTGTAATCCCTCTGCCTGAAGCTGCATTTTCACCATTCGCGATAATTACGTCCGCTTGATATTTTCGCTTCAAACGCGATACATAATCCATTACCATTTCTCTTCCCATTGATCCTACAATATCTCCAATAAATAGTACTTTCATTTGTAATAACCTCTTTCCAAAATGAAAACAGCTTCCAAACGAATCGGAAGCTGTTTTGTGTTAGGTATTATTTAGCATACTCTACTGCGCGGGTCTCCCGTATGACCGTCACTTTGATATGCCCTGGGTAGTTTAATTCTTCCTCGATTTGTTTTCGTATATCACGTGCTAAGCGATGTGCGGTAATATCATCAATTTGTTCAGGACGAACAATAATTCGTACTTCCCGTCCTGCCTGAATGGCAAATGATTTCTCCACACCTTCGTATGATTCCGAAATTTCTTCGAGCTTTTGCAGACGTTTAATATAGTTTTCCAATGTTTCACTGCGAGCACCTGGTCTTGCTGCAGATAATGCATCTGCCGCAGCTACAAGCACTGCAATAACAGAGGTAGCCTCTTCATCACCGTGATGGGAAGCTATACTGTTAATAACAACTGGATGTTCTTTATATTTCACTGCCAACTCTTTACCGATCTGCACGTGACTGCCTTCTACTTCATGGTCAATCGCTTTACCGATGTCATGTAGTAAACCAGCACGTCTAGCAAGTGTTACGTCTTCGCCAAGCTCTGCTGCCAGTAAACCTGTTAAATAGGCTACTTCAATAGAGTGTTTCAAGACGTTCTGTCCGTAACTCGTACGGAAGTGCAAACGACCAAGAATTTTAATCAAATCCGGATGCAAGTTGTGGACATTTACATCAAATGTAGTTTGTTCTCCTTTTTCCCGGATTAACTCGTCCACTTCTCTTCTGGATTTGTCGACCATTTCTTCGATACGTGCAGGATGAATTCGTCCATCCTGAACCAGTTTCTCCAAGGCCAATCTTGCCGTTTCTCTTCGAACCGGATCAAAACCAGACAGAATAACGGCTTCTGGCGTATCGTCAATAATCAAATCAATACCCGTTAGCGTCTCAAGTGTACGAATATTTCGTCCTTCACGACCAATGATGCGACCTTTCATCTCATCATTCGGCAAATTAACAACGGAAACTGTAGTTTCTGCTACATGATCTGCCGCAAATCGTTGCAATGCCAGTGATAGAATTTCACGAGCTTTACGCTCGGATTCCTCTTTAGCCCGTTGCTCAGATTCTTTTGTCATAACAGCAATATCCGTAGAAAGCTCTTCTTCTACATCTTCCAAGATGATTCGCTTTGCCTCATCTCTTGTTAAAGAAGAAATTCTTTCCAATTCGGTCTTCTGTGTAGTAACGAGTTGTTCCGCTTTGCGTTCCATCTCTTCAATATGCTGTTGTCTTTCTAATAGCGCATCTTCTTTGCGCTCTAGACCTGCTTCTCTTTTATTGAGCGCATCATCCTTGCGATCAAGGTTTTCTTCACGCTGTAAGAGACGGTTTTCCTGTTTCTGTAATTCCGTCCTTCTCTCACGGACTTCTGTTTCTGCTTCAATCCGCAGTTCGTGAGTTTCATCTTTCGCTTCTAACAGTGCCTCTTTCTTTACTGACTCCGCTTCACGCTTCGCCTCTTCGACGAGTTGGTTGGCAGTATGTTTGGCACCAGTTACTTTTGAATCATTCACATTTTTCAATATAAAAAAGCTAACAACTGCACCGACGATGAGACTTAGCAAAACGGAGATGAGTATTTCAATACCCATTGAGGTCACCTCCTCCTGCTTATTCTTTTCTTTTCAGTCGGCTCGTATAATCAATTTTGCCTCGGCGAATACATTCACTTTACTAGTTACCGAATCCTATCGGTAATATCCCGATGATCTGTGAAAACGCCTGAGGCTTAACTTAATCCAACGGGTAGTAGAAAACCTGCTGTTTCGGGACTAATTTTCTATTGATGTCACTACTTTTTGCTTAACTTTTCATTTTGCTGAATTAAGTTAAAATCAACATACCGCCAAAAACAATTGATTGGTTTGTTAAATATAGGACGTATATAATACGCCACTTTAATTGTATAGTTGTATTTTTATTGTGTCAAGGAATGATAAAGGAAAATTCATTCCTATAGTTACTTTTTATTTTGTTTGCACGAGTCTTTCCACTTTATATTTCACTTATTCATTCAAAAATGTTTTAGTTCCATAAAGGCAAAAAGTATGTCATTCCCAAGCTCATGATGTATACACGTCGTCGAAAATAATTTTTATAAAAAAACCGCCAAAAAATTGGCGGTTTTGCTAACATATGACTTACTTCTCTTCGGAGAGTGTAAGTAAATCATCGAGCTCGTCTTCTTCATCATGGGCTGCAATCACATAGTTTGTTGCATTTAAACCGTATGATTCACGAATTTTGGACGCAATTTCATCACGCATTTTCAAGTTTTCCTTCAAGAATTGTTTCGCGTTTTCACGACCTTGACCTAAGCGCTCGCCTTCATAAGAATACCAAGCACCACTCTTTTGGACTACTTCCAATTCAGATCCCAAATCTAGAATTTCACCTTCTTTTGAAATCCCTTCACCATACATGATGTCTACTTCCGCAGTACGGAAAGGTGGAGCCACCTTGTTTTTGACGACGCGAATCCTTGTTTTATTCCCCATAATATCATTGGCTTGCTTGATCGCCTCACCTCTACGTACTTCTAGACGAACAGACGCATAGAACTTCAATGCTCGTCCACCTGGCGTTACTTCTGGATTACCAAACATGACGCCTACTTTTTCACGAATTTGGTTAATGAAGACCGCAATAGTATTTGACTTATTAATAGCGCCAGAAAGTTTACGCAATGCTTGAGACATCAAACGAGCTTGCAAACCAACGTGCGCGTCACCCATCTCGCCTTCAATTTCAGCTTTCGGTACAAGTGCTGCTACCGAGTCCACTACCACGATATCTACAGCACCTGAACGAACAAGTGCCTCCGCAATTTCCAATGCTTGCTCACCTGTATCTGGCTGTGATAATAGCAACTCGTCAATATTGACACCTAGCTTTTGTGCATAGACAGGATCTAGTGCGTGTTCTGCATCAATAAATGCCGCAGTACCACCGCTTGCTTGCACTTCTGCAATTGCATGCAACGAAACGGTTGTTTTACCGGAACTTTCCGGTCCATATATTTCAATTACACGTCCACGTGGATATCCGCCTATTCCTAGCGCCGCGTCCAAAGCTAATGAACCTGATGATGATGTATCAATTTGAAGATCTGTTTTTTCTCCTAATTTCATGACAGAACCTTTACCGAATTGTTTCTCTATTTGTTTTAATGCCATATCTAATGCCGCTTTACGATTGCTCAATTACAATTCCTCCTCAAACTCTTTTTCTACTCTTATTATACCTTTTCCCGACAGAATACACAAGAATTAAACGAACGGGTATTCGATAAATTGGTTTTAGAAATTGAAAAACAAGCGTAAAAAGCTAGGTAGAATTGATTTTTGCTAGCTAATTCACTAGCAAAATTCAATACTTTAGTTCTTTTTTCTCTTTGATTGTCTGAATGAGATAATGTAAAGCAAATTGAACAGAACGTTTACGATTTACATTACGGGAACCTGACAGCTGAAGTTTATAAGACGCTGTCTTCATACCTTCTGCTGCAATGCCAATCCAAACTGTACCGGCTGGTTGACCGTCATGTGATTCAGGGCCTGCAGCGCCAGTCAGACTCACTCCAAATGTTGTGGTGAATCTCTCTCGAACACTTTCGGCCATCGATTCAGCGCACTCTGCACTGACAATGCCATGGTAGTCAAGTAATGATGGTAGAATACCCAATTGCTCAATTTTCATCTCTTTATTGTATACCACAAGGCCACCTTTAAGTGAATTGCCTATTCCCGCTTCCGAACCTAGTTCCGCCATAAACATTCCGGTTGTGAGACTTTCTGCGGCAGAAATAGTCCAGTCATTTTGAAGTAATAATTCGGTTGTTTTGGAAGCCAGCGTATCATCATTCACACCATAGATAAACTCTCCCACAATAGAACGGATTTCTTGTTCAACAGGTGCTATCAATTTCTGGGCTTCTTCTTCTGTTTTGGCTTTTGCGGTAATACGGAGGTTAACCATGCCCGGTGAAGCAAGTGGTGCAATTGTTGGATTGGTCTGCTTTTCAAGAATAGACTGAATACGAACTTCTAATTCCGACTCGCCAATTCCTTGCAACTTCAATACCTTTGAAGAGATTACATCTTGTTTACCGTATACACCAAGTAAGTAGGGAATTGCCTCTTGTTCAAACATGGGCTCCATTTCGTGAGGTGGCCCCGGTAGCAATATATACTGTTTACCGTCTTTCCCTATCGCTATACCTGGTGCCATACCATTTCGATTTGGCAATACTGTAGAACCTTTTAAAACAAGAGCTTGCTGTTTATTATTTTCGGTCATCACTTTTCCCACACGGGTAAAATAATCCTCAATCGTTTTCATCGCATCGTCATCAGATATAAGCGTACAACCCAATTCACTTGCAATAGTTTGCTTTGTTAAGTCATCCTTTGTCGGCCCGAGACCGCCACTAAAGATCAGGATGTCAGCACGTTGCTGAGCTAACTGAATGGCTTGTGACAAGCGTTTAGGATTATCCCCTACAACGGTGTGGCAATATACATCTATTCCGGCTTCAGCTAATTTAGCCGATATGAACCTAGCGTTGGTATTCGTGATTTGTCCCAGAAGAAGTTCAGATCCTACAGCAATAATTTCCGCTTTCATGAATACACTCCACCCCTCACATTGACTCCACTAAAATTTTACGATTTTTAACAAAGTAATCGACACCTGACCATACGGTAAATACTAATGCGATGTACAACATGATAGTTCCGAATGGAATACCAATCGCTTCGAAGAAAATATTATGCAGTAAAAGAAATGATATCGCTAGTAGTTGCGTAACTGTTTTAATTTTACCTAACTGGTTTGCTGCTACTACTTCCCCACCACCCGCTAAAATCAAACGTAATCCTGTAACTGCAAATTCTCTACTAATAATTACGATGACGATCCATGCAGGAGCCGCCCCCATCTCCACTAATAAAATAAAAGCGGCCGAGACTAGTAGCTTATCTGCTAACGGATCCAAAAACTTCCCCATATTTGTTACCAAGTTGTGTTTCCTTGCTAAGTATCCATCTAGCCAGTCAGTTGTAGAAGCTATGATGAAGATCATCGCACCCACCAAATGTTCAACAGGCATTTCTACTCCACCTAGCCGAATCATTCCCCATCCAAAATCCACTGTAAGAAACAGGATGAAGACAGGGATCATAAATACTCTAGAGAGTGTAATTTTATTTGGTAAATTCATTACTTGTCCGCCTTTCTAACGGTAAAATCTATATGTAAAGAATAAAATAGCCACCTTATTAGATGACTATTTTATTATGGTTTTTTTAACACAATATTTTGTGGTACAAGGTCTGTTGGGTAATCTACTCGTTGTCCATTAACAGTCAGTTCTGCATTTTTGTAATTACCAACTCGGATTCTCAAACTTTCTGCATCGTTCGCTTGTATTTCGATCGTTTCGCCTTCTTGTACTACTCGGGCACCACTAGGTTTCGGCATTCGTTCGTTCCCATCTTGATCCGTTACGGAAATCCAAGATGTTCCCGTCGTCTTGATAACCAATGTGATGTTTTCAGAGTCTGATAATTTGAATGTAGACGTTTCACCTACAGTAGAAGCGTGTTCAACTGGTTGCCTAGATTGGCCAATTTCAACTGAATCCTCTTGTGGATCAGCTATTTCCGAAGAACCTGGCTCTGTTGATTCATGACCTATCTCTGGCTCTGTGGCTTTGTCTCTTAGTAAAGTATAAACAATTACAAAAATCATAATAATTAATAGTGCTACAAGTATTTTTGGCATTGCTTCTTTTAATTGGCCACTTTGCTTTGAAACCGCACTACGTTGCATAGTCGCTGGGATAACTTTTTCCTGTTTTTCTTGCACTGCAGGTTCATACTCATCCTGATAAAGACTCAGAATTTCATTCGCATCCAAGTCAACCGCTTCCGCATACTCTTTAATAAAAACACGTACGTAAAAAGCACCAGGAATAATTTGAAAATCCTCGTTTTCAATTGCTGACAGATAACGTTGTTGGATTTTCGTACTGTCTTGCAGATCTTCTAGAGTCAATCCTTTTAAAATCCTCGCTTCTTTTAAACGAGCACCTATTCCGATCATATTCAACACCCACCTAACTCATTTCAATCAATTAAACATATTAAAGCCACCCATAGGGTTACGGTTGGATAGCGGATCATTTTTCTCTAAAATATCATAAGTGATTTCTTGGTCTACAGTTGTCCGCAACTCTATAATAATATCAAAATCTTCAATTGTATATTCGGATTGTTTCACAAACATATCCGGATGCTCAACCACTTTAATTGTCGGCAAGCCCATAATCTCACGCACTAATTGCATATGACGTTCGTCAGATGTTTTTCGAGTCACGATCCCATCAAGTATAAAAATGTTATCGTCCGAGAATTCATCCCCCATCATGCTCGTTCTAATTGTTTGTTTAATCATCGTAGAAGATAAGAAGACCCATTTTTTATTGGCACAAACACTCGCCGCTACTACGGATTCTGTTTTCCCTACGCGCGGCATTCCACGGACACCGATTAGTTTGTGGCCATCTTGTTTGAAGATCTCAGCTAAAAAGTCCACTAAGATTCCAAGCTCACTTCTTATGAACTGATACGTTCTTCGGTCATCAGTACCCCGCTGAATATAATGTCCGTGCCGAACAGCCAATACATCACGCAATTTAGGTTCTCTGATCTTATGGATGACAATCGCATCCATAGTAGAAGCGATCAACTCAAAACGTTTAATCTGCTGGTCATGATCAGTGTGAACAAGCATACCACGGTATCTGCCATCTACCCCATTAATCGTCACAATATCTACACGCAACATTCCAAGTAAGGAAGCAATATCTCCGAGTAATCCAGGCCGATTGACTTGCAACTCATATTCGACATACCATTCTCCCATTCAACACACTCCTTCATAAAACTACTTTTTCCAGAATGCACAAGTATGCACTTAATTCTATAATAGCGGATAGCCAAAGTGAATAAAAGAAAAAAAGAAAAGGACAACAGGCATTGTCCTTTTCCAAAGGCTTTACATATACCAACCACCATTGATTTGAATTATTTCACCTGTCATATAATCTGCTTTGCCACTCAACATAAATTCGACCATATTTGCTATTTCCTGCGGTGTCCCCACTGACAAAAGCGGAATCTGTTCAAGCACCATTTGACGTTCCTCCGCAGTAAACTCTTGATTCATGCGGGTGTCGATCCAACCTGGGGCAATTGCATTTACCCGTATGCCAGAAAAGGCGGATTCCTTTGCATATGCTTTGACAAAGGCATGTTGGGCACCTTTGACTGCAGAATACATGACTTCACCTGCAGCGCCTGTACTTCCCCATATCGATCCGATAAATACAATATACGAGACATCTTGCTTACGCAGTTTTTCAGATAACAGTGCGATTAAACGAGCTGGATTCTGCACATGGACTTGCCATAATTCCGACATTTCCATTTCGCTTGTCTCCGATAACAGTTTGACAACTGCCTGACCGTTGGCTACAACAATTGCTTGAACGCTTTGTATGCTATCCGTCAATTTCTCTGCCGCTAATTCTACCCTGAAATCAGCTTGCACACTACGGAATTGCTGGTTGGGATAATTCTCTTCTAACTCATAACGCAATAGATCGAGCTGATTTTTATTTGCATTATAGTGCATATACAAAGACCAGCCCGCTTTTGCTAGTTGTTTGCAGATCACTTCCCCAACTCCCCCGGAAGCCCCTAAAACGAGTGCGAAACGCGTCATACTCATTGCGTCTTCGGTGGCATGACTTTGAAGATTGTATAGCTATTGTCATCGGAAAACATTGCAAATGCTTCTTTTAGTTTATCCATCGATAACTTCTCTAAAGTCGGCACGACATCGAATAAATTCATTTCATTAAATTCATATCGCGTGTATTGATTGGCGATAAATTCAATGGAATTCAATGAACGCATAAATTGACCAATTTTTTTCCTACGCATTCTATTCAAATCTTCTTCAAGCACCGGCCAATTTGATTTTGCGTCTTTAATCGTATGACGAATCAGTTTTTCTAAGCGCTCTGGTTCATCTGTATCGGAACCGACCATCGCAAAACCATAGCCTTCTTCCATGGTAAATTCATATGAGAACGATTCATCAACTAAGCCTTCTGCATTTGCTTTTTCATAAAATGCAGATGTGCGACCGAATAGACTATCTAATACAAGGTTTGCTGACAATTCCGCTTCAAGCATCTCTTGCCCCTGTAAATCTACCTTGTTACATTTCATTCCGATATTCAGTTTAGGTTTTGAAACATCCATCGTCAATGTACGTTCAGATACATCAACCTCTGTTGACTCGTTTGGAAATTGGCGTTCAATCGCCTCTGGTTTATCAAATGTTTTCTTCGCTTGATCATCTTTGATAAATTCCATCATTTCCTTTGGCTTCACTGCTCCAACGATAAACAGTAGCATGTTGGACGGATGGTAGAACGTCTCATAACATGTATATAAATGTTCCGCTGTGATGTCCTGAATCGACTCAACAGTTCCCGCGATGTCGATTTTCACTGGGTGGTTTTCATAGAGATTTTCAATTGTGCCGAAATATAGGCGCCAGTCAGGCTGGTCGTCATACATGGTAATTTCCTGGGCAATGATCCCCTTCTCTTTATCAACAGTTTCCTTAGTGAAATATGGTTGTTGAACAAAGTCGAGTAATATTTTGGTGTTTTCTTTTAGTTTATTGGTTGCAGAAAAAAGATATGCCGTCCTTCCGAATGTTGTATAGGCATTGGCGGAAGCACCATTTAAACTAAACTTCTGAAAAACGTCTCCATCTTCTTTCTCAAACATTTTGTGCTCTAGAAAATGGGCAATCCCATCAGGTACTGTGATAAGTTCATCTTTGCCATGTGGTTTGAACGTACGATCAATAGAACCGTATTTTGTCGTAAATGTTACAAATGTTTTAGAAAATCCACGTTTCGGTAATATAACAACTTTCAACCCATTATCTAGCGTTTCAGTATAAATCTTCTCTTGTAGTTGATCAAAATTTACTTCTTTCATTCGGAAACATCCTCCTTACCTGACAGCAAATAAACAATTTCCAATTGAATTGTATTTGCCATTTCCTTTACGTCTTCCAATGTGACCGATTCCCACTTTTCAATTAATCGTTCAGCCGTGAAGTTCTCATCCAATTCTTTATATTGATCATAAATTTCAATCTGGCTGCGGGCTGAATCGTTTGCGCTCAAGATGCTGTTTTCTAGAAGTGCGACTGTCTGACTTAACTCGATTTCAGTACTCTCACCTTTTTGTAATGCCGTAAGTTGCTCAAGAATTAGCTTGACAGCCTTTTCTTCTAAGTCCGCATCAATACCTGCTGTGACATAGACGATACCGTAATGCGAAGCAAATGCACTATTCGCATAGTATGCCATACTTTCCTTTTCTCGCACATTCATGAATAGCTTACTGTGGGCAAAGCCTCCGAAAACACCATTGGTTACTTGCATCTTATGGTAATCCGGATGATGGAAAAATACCGGTGTGTGGAAACCAAGATGAAGTTTACCTTGTTTCATGTCTTGTTTTTCTCTCACTGTATTCACAGTATCTGAAACTTTCACATCCGGTGATCCATTTTGTTTCACTGCATCTCTAGCCGCAAATGGTAGGAACTGCTTAATTTGCTTAATGATATCATTTTCATCTATATCGCCTACTACATAAATATCAATCAAATCATTGTTCATCATATCTTCGTATGTAGCATAAAGACTTTCATTAGTAATTTCCGATACCGCAGTTTCTGTGCCATAAGCCGAAATGGATGCTGGGTGATCTGGTCTCATGATTTCAAGCATGCGTTTTTGTGCAAAACGTGTTTTGTCGTCATAAATAGAACGAATCCGATCACGGACATTACGTTTTTCCCTCTCTGTAACGTCAGGATCAAATGCTTTATTCGTTACATTCGGATCAAACACTACAGAACGAATTAATTGCCATAACTGTTTAAAAATATCTTCCCCTGCAAAAAATTCATCATTTACACATTCCGTATAAAGTGAAACCATGTGTTGGGAACTTCTTTTGGAGACGTCCGTAAATAATACTGTACCGTATAGCTCGTCAAGCGCCTTGCGCATGGAACCTAGTGTTGGATACTGCTTCGTTGAATCCTCCATTACATTCGCCAACACCGCACGTTCAGAGGCTTTCTTTTGATCCAGTGGTGCTTTCCACTTAATTGTCACATTCACTGTTTTAAACTGTTCCGTTTTACGTATATACAAATGTACACCATTTTGTAATTTTGTTTTATTGAACATACAAACACCTCGTTTACCTTATTATATGTATTCCTAGTCTCACTATACATTTTAGCCTGTCATTTGGAAAATGATACAACTTTCGCGCGCTGCAGATGGAGTTTAGCTAAGACTAAAACGGAAGTTGAAAGTAATTCCGACTATTATCGCTGCAACCTTAGAAAAGCCACCTGAAGAATTCGTATCTCCAGATAGCTTTTCTAACATTTATCTATTTCCTTTAACGTAAGGTTTACCAAGTGCTTTTGGGGCTTTCGCTTTTCCAAGGAATCCAGCAAGAGCTAGGATAGTTAAAACATAAGGGAATATGTGGAAGTACACTGACGGGATATCTGCTAGTAACTTAATACTGGAAGAACTGATTGCTAGCGCCTGCGCAAATCCGAAGAATAGAGCAGCACCTAGAGCTCCCAGTGGATGCCATTTCCCAAAGATCATGGCTGCTAAAGCCATAAATCCTTGTCCATTAATTGTTGCATGCCCGAAATCATTCGTGATGGTCTGTGAATAAACTGCTCCACCAATTCCAGCTAGACCACCAGAAATGAGTACTGCAATATAGCGGATTTTTGTTACTTTAATGCCCATTGTGTCTGCCGCCATAGGATGTTCTCCTACTGAGCGAAGACGCAAACCAAATGGTGTCTTATAAATAACAAACCATGCGATAAACGCTACGGCGATCGCCATAATTGAAGAACCATATACTAACTTAAAGAACATGGGTCCAATGATTGGAATATCTTCCAAAAACGGCACGTTGAATCTTGGGATTTTTTGTTGGATAAAATCAGTTTGACCTTTGCCAAAAATCATTTTTACCGAAAATAGCGCGATAGCCAGACCTAACATGTTAATTGCAACACCTGACACTACTTGATCCGCCCGGAACGAAATAGATGCTACAGCGTGAAGCGTTGCAAATAGAGCGGAAACGAACATTGCCACAAGTAACGCAAGCCATGGCGTCCAGGCGCCAAAGGTATCAGCGAAAAACAGATTGAATAAGATACCAATGAATGCCCCCATAATCATAAGGCCTTCCAAACCGATATTAATCACACCGGATCGCTCAGAGAATACACCGCCAATTGCTGTAAAAATAAGAGGAGCTGCAGAAGCAATTGTTATAGGTATAATAAAATATAATACATCTAACATGTTACTTCTCCTCCTTCTTATTACGTAAACGTATGAGTCCTACACGGATGATGTATCCACAGGCAACAAAGAAAATAACCAATGCTATAATAATTGAAACAATTTCTACTGGAATTCCTGCTTCGTTTGGCATATTATTCGCACCATATTTCAATGAGCCGAATAATGTGGCTCCGAAGATGACACCAAGTGGCGTATTCGCACCAAGCAAGGCTACGGCGATTCCATCAAAACCAATTCCTGTAAAGCCACCCATGGAGGACATATTACCAAACGTACCAAGTGCCTCCATTGCGCCTCCAAGTCCAGCAAAAGCACCCGAAATGACCATTGCAAGAACAATATTCTTGTTTGCACTCATACCCGCGTAGCGAGCAGCATTATCGTTATATCCAACAGACTTTAACTCAAATCCAGTCTTGGTTTTCTCTAAAATGAACCACATGACAACAACCATTGCCAATGCTACGAATATTCCGTAGTGCAATGTAGAATAATCCGTTAGATTAGATAAGAACTCTGACCGAAGCGAAGCCGATTGATGGATACGCTCCAATTTGAATCCACCACCGGAGAGTGTTTTAATTAATGCGTTCACCACGTGTAAGGCAATATAGTTCATCATGATCGTGACAATCACTTCATGCACTTTCAATGTCGCCTTTAAAATACCCGGCACAAGCCCCCACAGTGCCCCAGCGGCAGCTGCTGCTATAAGTGCGAAAGGTAAATGAATAATTTTTGGTAGATCGAATGCTATCCCTACATAAGCTGCAGCAAACCAGCCAACGATCAATTGTCCTTCAACACCAATATTGAATAGTCCAGTTCTGAATGCAAATGCCACTGCAAGCCCGGCAAGTAAGTATGGACTAATTTGACGAATGGTTTCACCAATTGCATAAGAATCACCGAAAATACCATTCCATAATGCTATATAGCCTGTGATTGGATTATAGTCACTGATCAACATCACGACAGCGCCTACTAAAAGTCCTAGAAGGATCGAAATTATTGGGACGAGTATATTGATCATTCTATTCGACATGATGTTCATCACCATCTTTCTCAGCGGCTAGCACTTTTTTCTCAGCAACATCTTTTGAATGGCCTGCCATCATTAATCCTAGGGCTTGTTCCGTTGTTTCTTTGGGATTTACAGTACCTACAATAGTCCCATCATACATAACAGCGATTTTATCAGAAACGTTCATAACTTCATCTAACTCAAACGTAATGAGTAAAACTGCTTTTCCCTTATCCCGTTGTTCAATCAAACGGCGATGAATAAACTCGATTGCTCCCACATCCAAACCACGTGTAGGTAATGCCGCAATTAATAAATCCGGATTTCTCATAATTTCTCGTCCGATGATGAGCTTTTGCTGATTTCCTCCGGATAACGCCCTCGCTAATTCGTGTGCACCTTGGGTTCTGACATCGTACTCTTTGATTATTTCTCCTGCTCTTTCATTGATCTCTTTATAATTCATGATTCCACCTTTTGATAATGGTTCATGATAATACGATTGCAACGCGCTATTGTACGCCACTGAAAAATCTAAAATAAGTCCATGTTTATGGCGGTCTTGTGGAATATGTCCAATACCGGTTTCAGTAATTTTTCGCGGTTTTTTATTTGTAACATCTTCATCATTGATAAAAATCTTACCGCTCTTCACTTTAGTTAAGCCCGTGATTGCTTCGATTAATTCCGATTGACCGTTACCATCAATGCCAGCAATCCCAATAATTTCGCCGCGTCGTACGGAAAGGTTAAGGCCTTTTAATTTAGCAACACCCCGATAGTCATTCACTTGTAGATTTTCAATCTTCAATACTTCTTCAGTCGGTTGGGATGGACCTTTTTCTGTTTTAAATGTGACTTGACGTCCTACCATCAACGTTGCTAACTCTTCGGGATTCGTTTCCGATGTAATGACAGTACCAATTCCTTTACCTTTTCGTATGACAGTAACTTTGTCTGAGACGTTCATGATTTCCGCCAGTTTATGGGTGATCAAGATGATGGATTTTCCTTCTGCAACGAGCTTTTTCATGATATTCAATAATTCATCAATTTCCTGGGGCGTGAGTGATGCAGTGGGTTCATCAAATATTAGGATATCTGCTCCACGATAAAGCGTCTTAAGAATTTCGACACGTTGTTGCATACCTACTGAAATATCTTCTATTTTGGCGTAAGGATCCACATCGAGACCATACATCCTAGAAATTTCTGCAACTTTTTTTGCAGAATCCTTGATGTTAATAATTCCAGATTTAGTTGGCTCACTACCTAAAATAATGTTTTCGGTTACAGTTAAATTCTCCACCAACATAAAGTGTTGATGCACCATCCCGATTCCGAGATCGTTCGCCACGTTCGGGTCAGTGATTGCTACATTTTCGCCACGGACACGAATTTCTCCACCATCCGGTTGATACAAACCAAATAACACATTCATTAAGGTAGATTTCCCCGCACCGTTTTCACCTAGCAATGCGTGAATTTCGCCTTTCTCAAGTTGTAATGTAATATGATCATTTGCATAGAAATTTCCAAACCTTTTTGAAACATCTAGCATCTCAATTACATAATTCATCCCCATCACTTCCTTGCCTATAATTGAATTCCATAGAATTAAATAGCATAACACTTATCTTCAATAATACGTGATAAAGCTCCTATATGAAAAGTTGAAAGCTTTGCCATTTTTTATAAGTAGCCTGCCGATATTTTTTATTATTAATCTTAAAAATTAATAAAATAAAAGTTCCAGAACACACCTCAAGGAACCTTTATTTTATTAACTTAATGAAATGAAGGCCGGATATAAAACCGGCCTTCAGTTGTTTAATGACCTTACTTCTTCTTTTCTACGAACTCTGGTACTTCAATTTCACCATTTGCAATCTTTTGTGCATGTTCATCAATTTGATCCAAAACGTCTTGTGGAATAGCACCACGTGAATCAGCAAGACCTAAACCATCATCTGCAAGGCCATATACTTTTGTTTCCCCACCAGGGAAATTACCAGCCATTGATAAATCAGCAATGTCTTTAACTGCTACGTCAACACGCTTCAACATAGATGTAAGTGTTACGTTGGCATCTCCCACTTTACCTTCTTCATACTGGTCAGAGTCAACACCGATTACCCAAACGTATGCATCTTTATCTGCTTGCTTACGTTCTTTCGCTTCTGAGAATACACCGTTACCTGTTCCGCCAGCAGCGTGGAAAATAATGTCTACGCCTGAAGAATACATACGGCCCGCTTCAGCTTTACCAAGTTCTGCTTTATCAAATGCACCTACATATTTTGAATCTACTTTGATTTCAGGCTTAACTGATTTGACACCTTCAAGGAATCCAGCTTCAAAACGCTCGATTACAGGATTGTCCATACCACCAATGAAACCGATCTTATTTGATTTTGTCATTAATCCAGCTGCTACTCCAGCTAAGTATCCGCCTTCTTGTTCTTTAAAGAGGATGCTAGCTACGTTTGGAGCATCTACTTCGCCATCAATAATTGAGAACTGGGTATCTTTTTGTTGCGCTGCAATATCTTCAATTGCATCTTCCATCAAGAAACCTACTCCGTAAATTAAGTTAAAGTCACGACGAGCCAAGTTGTTAAGGTTTGTTGTATAATCTTCTGGGCCAGTTGACTGAAGGTAATCGTATCCGCCAGTTCCCTTTTCCCATCCTTGTTCTTCTCCAAACTCTTTAACGCCTTTCCATGCTGATTGGTTGAATGATTTATCATCAATTCCTCCAACATCAGTTACCATAGCAATTGAAAATTCGCTTTTCTCACCGCTGTCCCCGGTTGCCGGCTTTTCACCCGCATTGTTTTTGCCTTTATCGTCAGAGCCACATGCTGCTAACATTGTACCTGCGGCTAACACTAAAGACATCGCTAGACCAAATTTTCTTTTTTTCATCAATAATGACCTCCCTTGGCTAATTTTGGTATTATGTTAGGACGTTGTACGTCTTATACCCCTATCGACATTACTTTTTACTTAAAAACAGAATAGGAAAAGCATATTGTTAGTAAAATATTCGGTAACTTTTTACTCGGCTTGTAGATGATGTTCATGATAACAGTAATGAAGTTACATTACATGGTAGCGCTTTCGGTACCACTACATATCAGATGGCAGACTTAATTTTAATCGACTGCACTGATAATTTCCTTCTACCTTCACTATAACATTTACTTAGGTAGAAGGAAATATCTAGCCAAAATCACGAATAACTTCGACTTATCAAAATAAGAATGAAAGAAGACTTATATTTCCAGCTCAGATTTATTGAGTAGTACATGTCTTGGCTTACTACCTTCAGGTGGTCCAACCACACCCCGCGCTTCCATTTGATCCACTATACGTGCAGCTCTAGCATAACCGACTCGGAAACGACGCTGGATCATCGATACGGACGCGGTTTGCATCTCTACTACCATTTGTACCGCTTCATCATATAACTCATCGGTTTCTTCATGCGGTGCTACTACTTCAACCTCAGTTGGAATCATCTCTTCTTGATACTGAGCTTTTTGCTGTTCGATAACAAAATCTACTACAGCTTCGACCTCTTCATCCGAGACAAATGCGCCTTGAATACGCGTAGGTTTTGAAGCGCCAGCAGGCAGGAACAACATATCTCCTCTTCCCAATAACTTCTCGGCACCGCCACCGTCCAAAATAGTTCGAGAATCAATTGCTGAAGATACAGCAAATGCAATTCGTGAAGGAATATTTGCCTTAATGATCCCTGTAATGACATCAACACTTGGACGTTGAGTAGCGATAATTAAGTGAATACCAGCGGCCCTCGCCATCTGAGCAAGACGTGTGATGGAATCTTCTACGTCGCTTGATGCCACCATCATTAAGTCTGCCAATTCATCGACGATCACAACAATATACGGCATGCGTGGATGTTTCTCATCATGTTCTTCATTCCACTGTTCAATATGGTTATTATACCCTTCAATGTTCCGTGTGCCGGTATGCGAGAATAACTCATATCTGCGCTCCATCTCCGATACCACACGTTGCAACGCTTGCGCTGCTTTTCTCGGATCCGTAACGACAGGCGCCAACAAATGCGGGATACCATTAAAGACATTCAACTCTACCATTTTCGGATCGATCATCATCATTTTCACTTCATGTGGTTTCGCCCGCATGATAATACTCATAATGATACCGTTGACACAAACACTTTTACCACTGCCTGTGGCACCCGCAACTAATACGTGAGGCATTTTATTGAGCTCTGTCATCATGGCCTGTCCTGTTACATCACGGCCCAAACCTACTAGCAACTTGGATTCATGTGAATTATTCTCTTTAGATTCCAACACTTCACGTAAACTTACCATCGCCACTGCATTGTTCGGTACTTCGATTCCAACTGCTGACTTACCAGGGATCGGTGCTTCAATACGAATACCACTAGCTGCCAATGCCAATGCAATATCATCCGCCAAACTAACAATACGACTTACTTTTACACCTGTATCAGGTAGGATTTCATATTTAGTGACTGCTGGTCCTAAGTGGACTTGTGTCACTCGTGCTTTGACACCAAAGCTTAGGAACGTTTTCTCTAGTTTCTTGGCGTTTGCCTGGATTAAGTTATATTCTCCAGACTGATCACTTGCTACAGGTGGTTCCAATAGATTGGTGGATGGCAAAATATACGACTCGTTTTCTTGTTCTCCGCCCATTACTGGATAATCAACCGCGGGATCTTTAGGGTCAAGGGTTGTGTCTACTTTATCTATCGATTCCCTTTCTTGTACAACTTCGGGTTGTACAGCCTGTTCGATTTTTGCCGTGAAACTAGAGATAATTGGTTCACTCACCGGTTCTGGATGTTCTTGTACCGATTCCGTTTCAGCTTTGTTTACCTGTTTCGGCTTACTCTTTCTATTACTGCGCGCACTCTCTTTACGTTTTTCTTCAGGTGACTTGACAGGTTTCTTTTCTCTCGCCATCCATTTGTGCTTGATACTATTCATCAAGATAGGTGTTTGTTCGACTAAGATCGGAATCAAAGCCTTTCCCGTCAACAAGATCATGCCAATGAGCAGTAACAGTACACCAGCCACTGTAGCGCCTGATGAATCAACCAGTGAATAAAACATCGCGAATAGTACAGCGCCTATCATACCGCCACCCAGCGTCCCTGTTTGGTCATGTATACCATCATTGGTGATGAGAACTTTCCATGTTTCCTTGAGTGCGGAATTTGACATCAGAACTTTGCTTTCATACAATGTCTGAAATAAATGAACATGACTGAACAACAACATACTACCTAAAATGAATAAACAACCGATGACAATTCGGTGCTTATATCCGCCGATTTGTCTCTTGATCATGAAAATCAATGCTTGCACAATAATCAAAAATGGCAATGCAACATACCAATTACCTAATAAGAATCTAGAGAAAGCCGATAACCCTCGACCGATTACACCGTATTCGAAGATCATGATAATTGCGATACCGATTAAAATGACACCTAAAATTTCAAACCAGAGCGGTTGCATTTGACTTTGCTGTTTTTTCTGTTGTCTTTTCTTCGCTGGCGCTCTCTTTTTAGCACGTTTCTTCGCCATTTGCTAACCCCCTTTCTGAAAAAAAGATTTCCAGCCATAAAGGCATGGAAATCCAATTGTTCTTTAATTAGTCAACAAACAATGTGGATCAGTATTCCATGATAATTGGGATAATCATTGGGCGACGTTTTGTTTGTTGATATAAATACGAACTCAATGTCTCACGGATCTCTTGTTTAATGTTTGTCCATTCAAATGTTTCTTTATTCACGTACTTCTCGACAATTTTAGTAATCAATTTTGTCGCTTCTTCAAATAATTCCTCTGATTCACGTACATAGACAAACCCTCGTGAGACGACTTCAGGACCTGCAGCGATTCGTTTTTGCTTTCTGTTCAATGTCACAACGACTGTAAAGATTCCGTCCTGCGATAACAGCTTACGGTCACGCAACACGATGTTTCCTACATCTCCTACACCAATACCATCGATCAAGACGTTACCAGCCTGGACTCTACCCGCCATGCGAAGCTTTTCATTCTTGAATTCAACAATGTCGCCTTTATCCGCAATGAAGATACGGCTTTTAGGTAGACCAACTTCTTGAGCGAGCTTGGAGTGTGCAATCAGCATACGATATTCCCCTTGAATCGGAATAAAATATTGAGGTCGCATTAAGTTTAACATCATTTTCAAATCTTCAGCAGAACCGTGACCGGAGACGTGTACATTTCGTGTGGATGTCAGTACAGTCGCACCAGCCTTTGCCAATTCATTCATCATCTTGTACATGGAAGTTTCCATAACGGGTGACGGTGTGAATGTAATTAAGACCGTATCAGAACTTTTGATATTAATTTCTCTATGATGTTTACGGACGATTTTTTCCAAAGCTTCTAGTGGCTCACCTTGGTTACCTGTTACAATGATTACGATATCCTGGTCATCATAGCGCTCCATGTCTTTAACTGGAATTACAATCTCTTCTTCCACTTGTAAATATCCTAATTTTAACCCGACCTCAAAGTAGCTCTCTAAACTTTTACCAACAACTGCAACTTTCTTCTTCTGTGCTGCTGCCTGATCTAGTACTTGCTGAATACGAATGAAGTTTGATGCATACAACGCTACTAAAATTCTTCCTTGTGCTTCGTGGAAAGTTTTAAAAAGACGTTTTTCAATTACAGACTCAGATGTCGTATAACCTGGACGCTCTGCTTCTGTAGAGTCGGACATCAAGATAAAGACTCCTTCTTCACCAATTGTAGCCATTTTCGCAATATCAGGGCGATATTTGCCTTTTGCTGCTTGGTCGAATTTGAACTCTCCTGTATTGACGATTGCACCTTCACTTGTATGGAAGACAATTCCTAAAGAATCCGGAATACTATGCGTTGTGTAAAAGAATGTCACATGCGTACGCTTGAAGTTCATCCGGCTTTTGCTTGTCACCTCGAAGAAGCGGACAGTTGATGGTGCCGGCATTTTTTTCAAATGTTCTTTCGCCAAAGCCAATGTCAACTTTGTACCGTAGACAGGAGCTTGTACTTTCTGTAATAAATACGCAATCGACCCAATTGCATCCTCATGACCATGAGTTAAGAATATTCCTTTGATCCGATCTTTATTCTCTTCAAGATACGTCATGTCAGGTATGACAAAGTCAATACCTAGCATTTCCGTTTCTGGAAACATTAACCCTGAATCCATAACAAATAGTTCGTCGTCAATTTCAACGACATACATAGACTTTCCAATTTCCCCTACTCCACCTAGTGGAATCACTCTAATTAATTCATTTTGTATTTTCGTCACATTATTTCCTCCTATAATATATTCCCGCCCACAACGACTAAACACCATTATACGAGATAGTAGGCGTTCAGTACAAACAAAAAAAGCCGGAATGGTCGTCCGGCTTTTGTTTATTACAGAATCCGTGTTCTTTTTTCAAATTTTTCAAGCGCCTCATCAATGATCATCGCTTCTTTTTCGTCCATTTCCACTAGGGGTAAACGAACGCCGCCTGTTGGCACACCTGCTTTTTCCAGTGCATATTTCACAGGCACTGGATTCGGCTTAGAGAACAATGCGCCGAATACTGGTAATAATGAACGATGAAGATCAGCGGCTTCTTTTATTTTGCCATTTTGGAAAGCTTGAATCATTTCTTGCATTTCATTTCCTACGATGTGTGAAGAAACTGAAATAATTCCTCTACCGCCAATTGCAAGCAATGGCAAAGTCAATCCGTCGTCCCCACTGTACACTTCAAAATCGTCCGCGGTTCCTTCAATGATTTCTGCCATCTGCTCCAAATTTCCACTTGCTTCTTTGATTGCTTTAATATTATCGATTTTCGATAATGCAATAACGGTTTCTGGAAGCAAGTTGACGATGGAACGACTTGGAATATTATATAACAATACAGGCAATGTTGTAACGTTAGCAATTTTTGAAAAGTGTGCATACATACCTTTTTGGTCTGGCTTATTATAATAAGGTGTCACGAGCATGATTCCGTCAGCCCCTGAACGCTCGGCAGCCTTAGTCAGCTCTATGGATTCCGCAGTATTGTTTGTCCCTGTACCTGCAATCACTGGAATACGCTTATTCACAACCTTTATTACAAAATCCAGTAATTCCTTCTTCTCCGTGACAGTTAGCGTCGGTGATTCACCAGTTGTACCGCTTACGATGACAGAATCTGTCCCATTTGCGATCAAATGCTCAAGCAAGCTGGTTGTTTGGGCGTAATCAATCATACCGTCAGGAGAAAAAGGAGTGACCATTGCTGTCCCTACGTTTCCAAGTTGCACATTGACCATCCCTTTTCGTTATTATTCTTAATTCTACCTAAATAAGTTGAACTTAAGAAGTAATCCTCTCATGGGAACCGTTGATTTCCGTTCCAGGCGGACGCGTTCCGCGGGCACGGCCTCAATCTCCTCGTCCGCTACGCTACCTGCGGGGCTTTCAGCTCGTGCTGTTCCCGCTGGAAGAGCCGTCACGAAGAACGGCTTTTGCGAGTAAAAGCGAAGCGTTAGGAGCACATCTTTGCACACGCCGCCTTCCTCTCCAATCAACTTAGTGTATCCTAAAATCTTTAATTCAATTTATATAATTAATTTATTTGATAAGTGCCTCGGCGATTTGCACGGAGTTTAATGCAGCACCTTTTAATAAGTTATCCGATACAATCCATAGGTGGAATCCTTTGCTGTTATCTAAATCTTTACGGATTCTTCCTACAAATACTTCATCTTTATCTTCTGCATAAAGTGGCATTGGATAGAGTTGTGAAGCCGGATCATCTTGCAAGACAATTCCTGGGGCCTTTTCGATCAATGCCTGGATATCTTTCACTGTGACATCATCTTGATCAATTTCGATGTAAACGGATTCTGAATGTCCGGATACAACTGGTAATCTAACACAAGTTGCGGCTACTGCCATGTTTTGATCACCGAATATTTTCTTTGTTTCATTGATCATTTTCAGTTCTTCCAATGTATAGCCTGACTCATCAAATGAATCAATTTGTGGAATCGCATTGAATGCGATCGGATAATGACGTTTTGCAGAAGCGGATGGTAATACTTCTGCTTCTATTTCACTGCGATCCGTGAATTGCTTACTTTGTTCTGCTAATTCATCAATCGCTTCCACTCCGGCCCCTGAGACTGCCTGGTAAGTAGATACGATGAGCTTACTTAGTCCATATTGATCTTTAATAGGCTTAAGTGCTGCTACCATCTGAATGGTAGAACAATTCGGATTCGCAATAATTCCTGAATGGTTCTCTAACTCCTGTGGATTCACTTCTGGAACGACAAGCGGTGTGTTTGGGTCCATGCGGAACGCGCTTGTGTTATCAATTACAACCGCTCCGCTTCTCACTGCGTCTTGTGCAAACTTCTCAGAAATACTTCCACCGGCACTAAAGAATGCAATGTCGATGCCTTCAAAAGCTTCCGGTGTTGTTTCTTGTACAACATACGTTTTTCCACCCGCTATGATTTCATTGCCCGCTGAACGTTTAGATGCAAGTAATTTAATAGAAGTGGCAGGGAAATTACGTTCCACCAATTTCTCAAGTATTTTTGTACCTACCGCTCCGGTCGCGCCAACAATTGCAACAGTAACACTCTTCATCTATATCTTCCTTTCAATTATTAACAAGCAATAGTAAGGACATATTGTATGTCCTCGTCTCGTTAATTGTGATTGAACGAATTATAACATATGTTGAAGAATTTAAAAATCTATTTTCATGCATTATTATGAATTATTAGTAACGGTTGTAATTGTTTACTATCTATTGCGGAAGCAACGGTAGCAGGTAATAATGAGAAATCCGATATTAAGGAGTTCGGTTTTTTTATGCAATCATCTTGACCGAATGGAATAAAAAAGACGTGTTTCATATTCAATAACTTCATGAGGTTCATTCCGTTAAGTCCTAGTGCGTCATTTGTAGAAATACCAAGTACTACAGGTTTACCATTACGCAATGTTGCTTTAGCTGCCATCAAAACAGGTGAATCAGTAGCAGCATTTGCGAACCTACTCATAGAATTACCTGTAAGCGGTGAAATTACCATGCAGTCAAGCGGATTGGATGGTCCGAATGGTTCTGCTTCAACAATACTTGTCACTACCTTCTCGCCTGTCGCTTCTTCTATTCGTTTAATCCACTCTTCACCTGTACCAAAACGCGTTGCAGCATGAAGAACTGAATGTGTAATAATTGGAACGACAATCGCTCCCTCTTTTTGCAACGAAGTGATCATCGGAAGCAGTTGGTCGTATGTGCAGTGTGAAGCAGTGATGCCTAATCCGATTCGTTTTCCTTTGAGCATTTAGTTCCCCTTTCGTCTATACTTATTCTCAAAATCGCGTCAACTAATACAGCAGCCGCATCCTCGGGAAAATGCTTCCCGGGCAATTTGAGGTGTATCGTATAGTATTCAGCGGAATTGGAATGCTTTAGGCACCCAGGTGTGGAAGAGACATCAAATACATGTACAGTACCGCTTTGATTTGTATCGAGCCATGGAGCTGGAATAGTGTTAACTAAGTAGCCATGTGTGAATGTTGTGGTATCGTGGAGTTTCAGAGTGTTATATCCAAACACCTCTGCTTCCGCCAATTGTCCGTCAGCACGTGCAACGATGGTGACAGTGGCCTGCAATTGATACAATGTATGGGCAATTGCTTTTCCTACTCTGCCAAATCCAGCAATATAAAAATGCTTGCCTGCAATCTGTCTTTTGGTATGTTCATAAAAGACATGAACGAATGCTTCTGCAGTCAATTGAGCATTTCTCCAAATAAATTGTTCATTTTCTAGATAATTCGTATGCGTTATACCTTTGTCAGCAAGCTCTTGTCTCCATTCCGCTGAAGTATTACCGGAATAAACTGAAGAGCCTTTTTTCAAATAGTCTATGGGTATGCTTTGTTCCATCATCAACAAAGGAAGTAGAAGATGATCAGGCTTTGTATCTATCAAAGTTTGCTTTAACTGTTCATCAAACGTATCAGAACATATATATTCACTGTCAATTCCTGATTCCACCAAGAGTTCATTTGCGATGCGCAACCGTTGATCAGTGCCTACTACTAGCCATTTAGTCATACTCTTCCACTTCCTTTCTATTCAGTTCATGCGTTTTGCCAAATAAAATCCGATCTTCGCCCACTAGCACAATTTCATGCCAAGGAATATATTCAATTATATCTTGGTCTTTTTGCCTAAAAAGAGTTTTACCTAATTTTTTCCGTATTTCAAATCCAATGATTGCTCCTGTTTTTCGGTCGAACAGTAAATCTGTTTCTGCTAAGAAACCATACCTCATACCTTCTTCTACTTGAATCAGCTCTTTTTGTGCCAGTTCTGATAATTTCATGAAAGCCCTCCCCTATAAAGATCTCTTTCATCATATGTATCAGAGGCGAGAAGTCGACTAGTTCTGCAATTTTTTTAATTGCTGAATACTTGATTTAGGCGCGATAATGGATAGTGCACGATCACTTTCTAACATTTGCTGTCCTAGTCGATAGACATTTCGTTTTTCAACATTCTCAATATGTTTAACGACGTCATGGATCATCTGATGTTTTCCTAGCACTAATTCATTGCGTCCGTTCCTATACATACGCGATTCCGAGCTTTCCAAACCAAGAACAAAACTACCTTTAAGTTGCTCTTTGGCATTTCGCAACTCTTTATCTGTTAGACCGTCATGAAGTACTTCCGCAATGACCTGATCAATTGTACGATACGTCTCTAAAAAGTTTTCCGGTGAGGTTCCACAATAAATCACAAAGGAGCCAGCATTTTTATATGCGGCGTAGTATGTGTGAATCGAATAGGCTAGACCGCGATTCTCTCGAACTTCCTGAAATAACCTAGAGGACGTCGTTCCACCAAGGATACTATCGAATAAGCTTAACTCGTAAATTTTATCGTGAGTCGAAGGCAGAGATGGATAACCAAAGCATACATGAACTTGTTCAATATTTTTTGCTTTGATGATTTGTTGTGCTGTAAAATTCGGTACTTTTTCGTCTTGTATCGAAACAGGAGCTTGGTCTTTAGCTTGATAGCTTCCGAAGTTTGCTTCAATCAGCTTGATTAAACGTTCATCATAATTTCCTGCAATAGAAATAACCACATTTTCGGGGCGATAATGTTTCACCATGAATTCTTCAACCATTTCTTTCGTAAATGACTTGATGGTTTCAATCCGTCCACCTACAGGCTTTCCAATTGCATCTTCTGAGAACATTCCGGCCCATAATCTTTCATCCACATCTTCATCGGGCATGTCTTCAACAGAAGATATCTCATCCAGAATGACAGACTTTTCTTTTTCCATCTCCTCTTCTTTAAATTGGGAATGGAAAAACATGTCGGATAGGATTGTTAATGCGTATGAAGCATGATGACTTAAGACTGTAGTGTAATAGCAAGTCATTTCTTTAGAAGTAAAGGCATTTAGATCGCCCCCAATCTGATCAAACTGCTCGGCAATCATTCGTGCACTTCGTGTATCCGTTCCCTTGAACAACATATGTTCAATAAAGTGGGCAATGCCCTCTTGCTCTTTTGTTTCATTGGCTGAACCTGCATGCACCCAGACACCGATCGCCACGGACTGTAAATGCGGCATCTTTTCATGGATAATACGTACACCATTTGAACAATTATATTTTTGAATCACAGACTTCACTCCTTATTATAAGAACAAAAAGCCTCCTTCGCCGCAACTTGTGCAGGAAGAGGCTTTTTTTACGATTTGATTACTCTTTGTTAGCTTGTTCTTTTTCTTTTTCTTCTTGAATGACTACTTTTCGTGAAAGATTTACCCGACCTTGTCTGTCGATTTCAATTACTTTTACAAATAGTTCATCATCCAATTTCAATACATCTTCTACTTCTTTCGTACGTGCTTCCTGAATCTCAGAAATATGAAGTAAGCCATCTTTGCCCGGGAAGATTTCTAAGAATGCACCGAACTTCTCAATACGCTTAACTTTTGCCAAGTAGTACTCGCCCACTTTTGCTTCACGTACGATATTTTCGATCATGTTCTTAGCTTTTTCATTCATTTCAGAGTTTGGCGACGAGATATAAATCGTTCCATCTTGTTCTGTATCGATTTTCACTTGAGTTTCTTCGATAATTTTATTAATTACTTTTCCGCCTGGTCCGATCACGTCGCGAATCTTATCCGGTTTGATATGGATAACTATAATTTTCGGTGCGTACTCAGATAGCTCTTCACGAGTTGAAGATATTGTCGTCAACATATGATCAAGAATTTTGATACGACCAATTTTCGCTTGCTCAAGAGATTCTTCTAAAATCTGACGAGATAAACCGTCAATTTTGATATCCATTTGAAGAGCAGTAATACCATTAGTAGTACCTGCCACTTTAAAGTCCATATCGCCTAAATGGTCTTCCATTCCTTGAATATCTGACAGAATGGAATAGTCTTCTTCTTTTTTAATTAATCCCATAGCAATTCCAGCTACAGGCGCTTTGAGTGGTACACCAGCGTCCATCATAGCCATTGTAGAGGCACAAATTGATGCTTGTGAAGAGGAACCATTAGACTCCAATACTTCCGCCACGAGACGCATTGTGTAAGGGAATTCCACTTCATCGGGAAGCATAGGCTGTAATGCCCGCTCTCCCAATGCACCGTGACCAATTTCACGACGACCCGGAGCACGAATCGGACCTGTTTCACCTACACTGAAGTTCGGGAAATTATAGTGATGCATGAAGCGCTTAGACTCTTCTGCACCTAGACCATCAATAATCTGATTTTCACCAAGCGCACCTAATGTACATACACTTAGTACTTGTGTTTGTCCACGTGTGAATAATGCAGAACCATGCGTACGAGGTAAGATTCCAGTTTCGGATGATAGTGGACGAATTTCGTCAAGCGAACGGCCATCCGGACGAACTTTGTCGACTGTAATCAGACGACGTACTTCATCTTTCACCATTTGCTCAAGAACCGCTTTCACTTGCTTGATAGTCTCTTCGTCAGCTTCGGCTTCTGTGTACTGCTCAAGTACAGCTGCCTTCACTTCGTTGATCGCTTCCTCACGTGCATGCTTTTCTTCGGTTTGGATTGCTGTCATTAGTTCGCTTTCACAACGATCTTTTACTTCTTTACTGATGTCAGCATCCAATGTGAATAATTCAATTTCAAACTTTGATTTGCCAATTTCAGCTACAATTTCCTCTTGGAATTCGACTAATTTCTTAATTTGATCGTGACCAAACATAATTGCTTCCAACATGATCTCTTCAGAAACTTCTTTAGCTCCTGCTTCTACCATATTGATTGCATGTTTTGTTCCTGCAACGACTAAATCAAGTTCTGATGTTTCCAGCTGACTCGGTGTAGGATTGATGATGAATTCTCCATCTATACGACCTATTTGAACGCCTGCGATTGGTCCATCAAATGGAATATCTGAGATAGATAAAGCTAAAGAAGAACCAATCATAGCTGAAATTTCAGATGAACAATCCTGATCCACTGACATAACAAGTGAAATTACTTGGACGTCGTTACGGAAGCCTTCAGGGAATAAAGGTCTTATCGGACGGTCAATCAACCGACTAGTCAATACTGCATTTTCTGAAGGACGTCCCTCGCGCTTGATAAATCCTCCTGGGATCTTACCAACCGAGTACATGCGTTCTTCATAATTCACTGTAAGTGGGAAGAAATCTAGAGGTTTTGGTTTCTTAGAAGCTGTCACCGTGGAAAGTACTGTTGTTTCGCCATAGCGAACAAGCACCGCACCGTTAGCTTGCTTTGCAAGTTGGCCGGCTTCGATTGTAAGCGTACGTCCTGCCCAATCGAGTGTATAAACTTTTTTCTGTTCTGACATTGTAGAACTCCTCTCTATTCTAAAAACTGTATACATCTTGTATGTAATTAGTAATAGTGTATCAAACGTGATACATATATGCGAAATATTTCATCTTAATTCCATAGAAAAAAGCGGGCAAAGCCCGCTTCTCAGTCTTATTAACGGCGTAAGCCAAGTGATGCAATAAGATCACGGTAACGTTGAACGTTAGTTTCACGTAGATATCTCAATAGACGACGACGTGTACCAACCATTTTGTACAAACCACGACGTGAGTGGTGATCTTTCTTGTGAGTACGTAAGTGGTTGTTCAGGTTATTGATCTCTTCAGTAAGGATAGCAATCTGAACATCAGCAGATCCAGTATCATTTTCATGAGTCTTGAATTCGTTAATCAATTCAGCTTTGCGCTCTTGTGTAATAGCCATCCTTTTCACCTCCTAAATAAAAGTATCCCCGTCTCCCGAGCAAACGTTGGTGATTCGTTTTGCCAAGAAGAGGTTCGTGTAATGAACACTATTGTATCATATCACGGCATTATGTCAGTTGCAACAACCAACTAGTCGGATAATAAGTCCTTTGCTGTTTGCTTGTCTTTTCCAATTTGCAATTTTAATGCATCAAGTGAATCGAATTTTTGTTCCGAACGTATACGGTACAGCCATTCAATTGCCATTTTTTGTCCGTACAGATCCATATTGACGTCTAGCAGATGTACTTCAGCTGTAGGAATTCGATGTTCTGGATCATGAAATGTTGGCTTTACACCCATATTGCAGACACCGCGATACCATGTATCTCCAATCAGGCAACGCACGGCATACACACCACTGGCGGGAACTACATGTTCTTCGGCAGTTTGGATATTAGCCGTAGGGAAACCTAACTGACGTCCCCGTTTTTCTCCATGTATTACTTCACCCACTGTACGAAATGGACGACCGAGAAGTACCGCTGCCGCTTCTACATCACCATTAGATAATAGTTGGCGAATTTCCGTGGAAGATACTTTGTTCTCTTGATCGAAAGTCACTTTGGAAATAACTGTTGTCCCATACTCACCTTCTGATAGCTCTTGCATATCTTTCATCGTTCCAGAACCCTTTGAACCAAACGTAAAATCGAAGCCTGCCGTAACATGTTTAACACCAAGTCCTTTGATAAAGATATCGATAAATCTTTGCGGTGAAAGACTAGCCAATTCCCAATCAAAATTGACGATGAATAGTGTATCCACACCAAGAGATTCAAGCACCCTGACTTTTTCTTCAATCGGTGTAATATATCCAACGTTTTTCCCTGAAAACAACTGTGATGGATGGGGGTCGAATGTCATGACAGCTGTCTCGATTGATAAATCATCTGCAACTTTCTTTGCACTGCGAATGACTTCCTGATGTCCTTTATGTACACCATCAAAAAATCCAATAGCTAACGAAGAAGCAAGATGTTGTCGAATATTTATCGAATCCGGATACCGTAATCTATAGATTTTCATTTTTATCTCTCCTTACTCACTAGCTAGCAGCATTTTTTCCGGTTTCATTAAACCGGGCTTTGTTGGATGTTTTTGATAGATTGCCAACACGCGACCTTCGAACATCATCATGATAGAAGGATGATCAGTTAGCAGTGGTACCGCGGGAAGCACTTGACCATTTCGTATAGATTCCAATGATGCTGCGTCGATTTCAAATTGTGGAAAATCGGTCAATACATCTTCGATAGGCCGCAAAATTGTCTGTACTTGATCTAACTCCATCACTTGTGCTACTTCTTCGAGAGTTTTACAATGTGACTCGTCAAAATTACCCGAAACAGTTCGGACTAAGGATTCCATATGTGCTGGATATCCAAGTAGTTCGCCAATTTGCACAGCTAACGTTCGGATATAAGTTCCTTTACCGCATCGTACTCTAATGGAAAACATCACTTCTTCGCCACTGAAAAGTTGATCTTCATTCAATAAATCCATTTGATAGATTTGTACTTTACGCACAGGACGTTCTACATCAATGCCTTTCCTCGCATATTCATACAGACGTCTGCCGTTTACTTTTACCGCTGAATACATAGGTGGGATTTGAGTGATTTCACCTGTTAGTTGCTCTAATGCTTCTACAATTTGATTCCTTGTAAATTCCTTCTGTGTCAAATCACTTATTACAGTCTCGCCTTGCGCGTCTTCGGTTTCCGTTGAGCGCCCTACAGAAACGGTTGCGATATACTCTTTACCTGCATCTGTAATATATGAAGCGACTTTTGTGGCTCTTCCTATACAAATAGGCAAGACACCTTCTACTTCTGGATCCAACGTGCCTGTATGACCGACTTTTTTTGTCCGTAATATCTTTCGTAGCTTAAAGACACAGTCATGCGACGTCATACCTTTCTCTTTCCATAAAGGTAGAATACCGTTCATCTTACCCCTTCTTCCTAAATTCATTCAGAAAAACTTGCTCTATGTAAGAAGGGAGGAAGTCATGCCGCCTAAGCGACTATGAACTTCCTCCTCGTGTTTATTGTTCATTTTCGTCATTTACTTTGCGGATCAAGCTTTCAATCCGATTACCGTAAGCGACTGATTCATCGATTTCGAATTCAATTTCAGGTGTTTTGCGAAGGCGGATTCTTTGACCAATTTCTGATCGAATGAAACCTTTTGCTTTGGAAAGCCCAAGTAACGAATCTTCCTTTTCTTTATCCGTTCCTAGAACAGAAATAAAGATTTTCGCTTGTTGTAAATCTCCAGTTACGTCAACACCGGTCACCGTCACAAATCCGATACGTGGATCTTTCAGTTTTTGGCCGATAATATCGCCCAATTCCTTCTTCATTTGCTCTGCTATACGATTAGCACGCACTGACATGGCAATTCACCTCGTTCTTCGCTCATAAGTAGTCAACTGTACACGTAGTCATTTCCCAATCAGGATTGGATTCAAACAGACGAATCGCACGTCTCACTTCCCGTTCCGCAGCGTCTTTGGAAGATGCCACAGCAACTAATGCGAATGTAGTACGTTGCCATAGATCTTGATGATCGATTTCTGCAACCGATACATTATAGGAGTTTTTCACCCGATCCCTCATCCTATTCAAAACGGCTCGCTTTTCTTTTAAAGAAGCCGCCGCTGGGATGTAGAAAGAACATTCCGCGTAAACAATCATACTCTTTTAATTTCTTCCATAACGTACGCTTCGATGATATCTCCTTCTTTGACATCATTGAATTTTTTAATTGTAATACCACATTCATAGCCTTTTGCAACTTCTTTTGCATCATCTTTGAAACGCTTCAATGTATCCAATTCGCCTTCAAAGACTACAATGTTATCGCGCAAAACACGAACGCCAGCATCTCTTGTGATTTTACCATCGATTACATAGCTTCCTGCAATCGTTCCGATCTTAGATACTTTAAATGTTTCACGAACTTCTGCCTGACCTATTACTTTTTCTTCGTACTCCGGATCAAGTAAGCCTGTCATAGCTGATTCGATTTCTTCAATTACTTTATAAATAACACGGTGCAGGCGTATATCTACGCCTTCTGCTTCAGCAGCACGTTTTGCATTGGTATCTGGACGTACGTTAAATCCAATAACGATCGCGTTAGAGGCAGCTGCCAAAGATATATCGGACTCATTGATAGCTCCTGCGCCAGTGTGGATAATTTTTACATTAACGCCTTCTACTTCAATCTTCATTAGAGAAGCCGCCATTGCCTCAACAGCACCTTGTACGTCTGCTTTAACAATTAAGTTCAATTCTTTCATTTCGCCTTGTTTCATTTGATCAAACAAGTTATCGAGTGTTACACGTGTTTTCTCCACACGCTGTTCTTGAAGCGCTTCTCCAGCACGTGATTCAGCGATTTGACGAGCCGTTTTTTCATCCTTAAATACGACGAAACGATCTCCTGCAAATGGAACATCACTCAACCCAGTAATTTCTACTGGTGTTGAAGGACCTGCCTCTTTTACGCGACGACCAAGGTCACTGACCATTGCACGAACACGACCGTACGTATTTCCGACAACAATTGGATCTCCTACATGCAATGTACCATTTTGCACAAGCAAAGTAGCTACAGAACCTTTTCCTTTGTCGAGTTGCGCTTCAATTACAGTACCTCTAGCTCTAATGGAAGTATCAGCAGTAAATTCGCCTACTTCTGCAACTAATAGAACCATTTCGAGTAACTGATCAATTCCCTCACCTTTTAGTGCAGAAATTGGTACGAAAATCGTATCGCCACCCCAGT
This sequence comes from Sporosarcina sp. P34, assembly GCF_002743375.1. Classification (GTDB taxonomy): domain Bacteria; phylum Bacillota; class Bacilli; order Bacillales_A; family Planococcaceae; genus Sporosarcina. Next base: position 243,694 of record NZ_PDZC01000001.1, on the reverse strand, counting down.
CTTCCGCGACTAAACCGTGTTCAGTTAATTCCTGCATAACGCGGTCAGGATTTGCAGAAGGTTTATCCATTTTGTTAACTGCAACAATGATTGGAACTTCTGCTGCTTTTGCATGGTTGATCGCTTCAATTGTTTGTGGCATAACACCGTCATCGGCTGCTACAACTAAGATTGTCAAGTCCGTAACTTTCGCACCGCGCGCTCTCATCGTTGTGAAAGCTTCGTGGCCTGGTGTATCAAGGAATGTGATTTTCTTGTCGTTAGCTGTAATTTGGTATGCACCAATATGCTGAGTAATGCCACCCGCTTCACCTTGCGTTACTTTAGTGTTACGAATAGAGTCAAGCAACGTCGTTTTACCATGGTCAACGTGACCCATAATTGTGACAACTGGTGGTCTTTCTGTTAGTTCACCTTGTACTTCTTCTTCCTCTTCAGGATCTTCGAAGTAGATCTCCAAGTCTGTTACGTCAATGCGTATCTCTTCTTCTACTTCCACGTCGTATTCCGCACAAATTAACTCAATTGCATCTTTATCTAATTCTTGGTTAATGGTTGCCATTACACCAAGCATGAACAACTTTTTGATGATTTCAGAAGGTTCTTTACCTAATTTTTTAGCTAGCTCACCCACTGATAATGACTCATAAAAAGTAATTTTATCCGGTAATGGTACTTCAACCTTTTGTGCAGGTACCGCCGGACGGTATCTACGGCGACCTTGATTAATCCCACGTGCTGGTGGTCTACCACCGCGACCGCCGCCTGGACGTCCGCCTCCGCCAGCTGGACGTGGTGAACCTGCACCCTGCTGACGTGGTGGTTGTGTGCTACCCGCTTTCGGAGCGGATGCAGATTGTCCTTGAGGACGAGTGGAAGCTGGACGGTTAGATCCGCCTTGGCCACTTGCAGGTCGGTTAGAACCTTGCGCACCAGTTGGTTTATTTGTGTTGTTTGGACGATCTGTTCTCTGGTTTGCTGGTTTGCTCGCTGGCTTAACTGTAGCAGTTTTCGCCTCTGGCTTTTTCAGATCACCAAACTTCTCATCTAATTTTGCAATAGATACAGGATCCAGTTCTTCCATATGGCTCTTTATTACTATATTACTTTTACTTAATTCAGCAGCAATATCTCGACTTGTTTTGCCTATTGATCTGGCATATTCATGTACTTTCATTTTCGTCATTAGCCCACCTCCGATTAAATTCATTGAGAAGCTCGGATAACTTTTTTGCAAATCCTTTATCTGTTAGTGCCAAAACGACTCGAGCTTCTTTTCCAATTGCATGCCCGAGTTCTTCACGGCTTCCAAATACATGCTTCTCAACGTTGTACGTATTACATTTATTCGTTAATTTTTTCATTGTGTTCTTTGATGCATCACCTGATAGGATAACCAGATGCGCTTCACCTGCACGAACTGCCTGTACGACTAAATCTTCACCCGTTACAATTTTACGTGCACGTGCCGCCATACCGAGCAATTGATAAATAGGTGTCGGATCTTTTATCATTTAATTGCCTCTCGACGAATTGCATGCAAGAGGTCTTCGTATACTTCTTCCGGTACTTTGACATTCAATTGATGTTCAATCGAGTGTTGCTTCCGTGCTTTTTCTACAGCATCTTCCGTTTTGGAAACGTATGTACCGCGGCCTGACTTCTTTCCCGTCAAATCCACGGATACTTCGCCTTCTTTCGTACGGACAATTCGAATCATTTCTTTTTTAGGTAACATGTCACCAGTCGCTGCACATTTACGCAAAGGGATTTTTCGATTGTTCGCCATCAGCATGCAATCCTTTCCAAATCAATCTTCTTTGTCTTCATCTGCGTATAAATCAAAATCTTCAGCTGATTCAGCTGGTGTTTCATCTTCATACTCATACGCTTCTAGGTAGTCATCTGCACTACCATCTACCTTTTCTACTGGTATTGCAAGAGATTCCTCACGGGGATAAATCCCTAATTCTCTGGCATCCGTTTCACTTTTGATATCAATTTTCCAACCCGTTAATTTAGCAGCCAATCTTGCATTCTGGCCTCTTTTCCCAATCGCCAAGGAGAGTTGGTAATCTGGTACAACAACAGTAGTAGAACGCTCTTCTTCATTTACTTGTACATCAATTACTTTTGAAGGGCTTAAAGCATTTGCGACGAAGATTACCGGATCTTCAGACCACTCTACGATATCTACTTTTTCACCATTCAATTCGTTCGAAATAGTTTGGACACGTGCTCCTCTTGAACCTACACAGGAACCTACTGGATCCACTTCTTCGTTTGTTGTATAGACAGAGATTTTTGAGCGATCGCCCGCTTCACGTGCAATCGATTTGATTTCTACTGTACCATCATATATTTCAGGCACTTCTAGTTCAAATAAACGCCGTAAGAGACCTGGATGTGTTCTGGAAACAAAGACTTGAGGTCCTCGTGCTGTTCTTTCCACTTTTGTAATGTATACTTTGATGCGATCGTGGGGTGCATATGATTCTGTTTGAATTTGTTCGCTTGACGGTAACACCGCTTCCACTTTTCCTAATCCAACGAATAAGTTTTTTGGATCCATACGCTCTACAATTCCGTTGACGATATCTTCTTCACGATCGATATACTCTTCATAGATCAAACCGCGTTCGGCTTCACGAACACGCTGGGTTACAACTTGCTTAGCAGTCTGGGCAGCAATTCGTCCAAAATCACGCGGAGTGACTTCTTCCTCAACGACATCATGTAGTTCATATACAGGATTGATGAGTTGTGCATCTTCCAATGAAATTTGCAATCGCTCGTCTTCTACTTCTTCTACTACATCTTTACGTGAATAGACAGCCATTGTGCCTTTGTTTAAATTCAAGTCCACACGCACGTTTTGTGCTTGGTTAAAATTTCGTTTGTACGCTGTCACAAGCGCTGCTTCAATTGCATCGACTATTACGTCTCTTGAAATACCTTTTTGCTGTTCAAGAGCTGTCAGTGCGTCGAGTAGCTCACTACTCATGTTCATCACTCCTACATTCCAATTGTTGTTGCTCTTGGTTCCTCGGACACTAGCGCAAGGCTAGACAGAGGTTGTTTTTCGCTTTAAAAATCAATTGCCAGTCGTGCGAATGCAATTTTCGTTTTGTCAATTTCCACTAGCACTTTTCTCGTCTTGATCCGTATTTCCACTTTTGCCTGTTCCGGTCCGTACCCGAGTAAATACCCTTCGAATTCTTTCATTCCATCAATCGGTTCATACGTTTTGATGAATACGTATTGGCCCACGGCTTTTTCAAAATCTTCATCTTTTTTCAAAGGTCTTTCCGCCCCGGGAGAAGACACTTCAAGGAAGTAATTTTGCGAAATCGGATCCACAACGTCTAGTTCCTCGCTAAGTTTATTACTAACTATCGCACATTGATCTATGTCAATATTCCCTTCAGGTGTATCGATGTAGACGCGTAAAAACCAATCGCGACCTTCTTTCAAGAACTCAACATCAACCAGTTCAAGACCCAATTCTTCAACGATCGGCCTCGCTAACTGTTCGACTTCCTCTATAATTTTACTCATATGGTATCCCTCCCGAAATTCAAAATAACAACAGAAAAGAGCGGGAAGCCCCACTCTTTTCCGCAAGACGTATAGCAAAAGTTGTTTTAATCGTATCACAAGGCCTTTTACAATGCAACTGAAGCAACCGTTGCAAGCCCATTAGAATAGGGATAGTTGGTTCGCTTCAGGCATCCCTTCCAAGCAACCGAGGTTATCCAAATACTCCACAACCGTTTTAGAAACTCGACCTCTCTTTTGGAAGTCTTCCTTCGATAAAAATTCACCGTCTTTTCTCGCTTCAACAATCGTCTTTGCAACGTTTGTTCCTAGTGAAGGAATCGAGTTAAATGGCGGAATCAGTTTATTGTCTTCAATAAGAAACTGTGTCGCATCCGATTTATAGAGATCAGGTTTCGCAAATGTAAATCCTCGCTCCACCATTTCCAACGCTATTTCCAAAACAACTACTAAGCTTTTCTCTTTCGGAAGTGCGTCCAATCCTTTGGCGTTGATCTCTTTAACTTTTGCTCGAATACTTGCAGAACCTTTACACATCGTCACCAAATCGAAGTCGGTCGCTCGAACGGTGAAATACGTCGCATAATACATAATTGGATGATGCACTTTGAAGTATGCGATTCGTAGTGCCATTAATACATATGCTGCGGCGTGAGCTTTCGGGAACATGTACTTGATTTTTTTACATGATCCGATATACCAAGCTGGCACTTTATTCTCTTTCATCGCTTCTTCAAATTCAGGAGTCAATCCTTTTCCTTTTCGTACTGATTCCATAATCTTAAATGCAAGAGAAGGTTCAAGTCCCTGATAGATCAAATAAACCATAATATCATCACGACAGCCAATCACTTCTGATAACTGACATGTTTTATTCTGGATTAATTCCTGTGCATTGCCAAGCCAAACATCCGTACCGTGTGATAGACCGGAAATCTGTATTAATTCAGAGAAAGTAGACGGCTTCGTTTCTTCTAACATCTGTCGCACAAATCGCGTTCCGAATTCTGGCACGCCAAGAGTTCCTGTTTTACAATCAATTTGTTCTTCTGTTACACCAAGAGAAGACGTACCACTAAACAGTGCCATAACACCTTTATCATCGGGCGGAATGGACATCGCATCGATGCCTGATAAATCTTCCAACATTTTAATCATCGTCGGATCATCATGCCCTAGAATATCTAATTTCAATAAATTATTATCGATGGAGTGGAAATCAAAGTGTGTTGTCTTCCAGCTAGATTCTAGATCATTCGCCGGGAATTGAATCGGTGTAAAATCAAAGATGTCCATTGTATCAGGCACTACAATGATCCCACCAGGGTGTTGTCCCGTATTTCGTTTTACGCCTGTGCATCCTTGTACAAGTCGGTCAATTTCCGCACCACGCATTTGGATATCGTTATCATTCATATACCCTCGAACATATCCATAAGCAGTTTTTTCAGCTACTGTTCCTATTGTTCCTGCACGAAACACATAATCTTCTCCGAACAGCTCTTTTGTATAGTTATGCGCATGCGCCTGATACTCACCACTGAAGTTCAAATCGATATCTGGAACCTTATCACCCGCGAACCCAAGGAAGGTTTCGAACGGGATATCCTGACCATCTTTTTTAAACATCGTCTGGCAATTTGGGCATGCTTTATCTGGTAAATCATATCCTGAACCAACTGAACCATCATCAAAAAATTCATATGTTTTACATGACGGACAAACATAATGTGGCGCCAACGGATTCACTTCAGTGATTTCCATCATGGTTGCAACAAATGAGGAGCCGACAGATCCCCGCGATCCAACTAAATAGCCATCGTCTAATGACTTTTTCACCAGCTTATGTGAAATTAGATAAATAACTGAGAAACCATTATCAATAATAGACGTTAATTCTTTTATGATTCGCGCTTCAACTATCTCTGGCAATGTTTCGCCGTATATTTGATGTGCCATAGAATACGTCAGATCACGTACTTCGTCTTCCGCCCCTTCAATTGTAGGTGTATACAGGTCATCTTTAATTGGTTTCACCTCACCAATACGTTCAACAATTTTCAATGGATTGTCTACTACAATTTCTTTCGCTACGTCTTCACCTAAAAACTCAAATTCTTTCAACATTTCATCTGTCGTACGGAAGTGAACTTCAGGTAGCGAGTGTCGATTTAACGGATTTGCTCCACCTTGTGAACGAACAAGAACTTTCCGGTAGGTCGCATCCGTCTCATTTAAGTAATGCACATTCCCTGTTGCACAAACTGGCAATCCCGTTTTTTTACCAAGCTTGATCATCTTACGCATAATATCCTCGAGGTTCCACTCATCTCGTATTAAATCGAGTTCAAGTAAATGCGAGTAGACAGGCTTTGGATGAAGTTCCAGGTAGTCATAAAAGCTTGCGATTTCTTCTACTTCTTCCATCGGCTTTTGCATTAACCCTTCAAATACTTCACCTTTATCACAGCCTGAACCAACGATTATTCCCTTTCTATATTTCACAAGTAACGAACGCGGTATACGAGGCACGCGATAGAAAAAGTCCATATGCGAAATAGATACGAGCTTAAATAAGTTTTTCAGCCCTTCATCATCTGTTGCAAGTAAAGTACAATGTGAAGGTCGTGAGCGTTTATACGCATCCCCTTCACCAATATTCTTATTTAGATCATCCAGCCACTTGATCCCTTTTTCTTGTGTCTCCGATAGCAGGCGCAAAAACAGATATGCAGTAGCTTCTGTATCGTAAATGGCGCGGTGATGCTGTGTTAATTCAATATCGAATTTTTTAGCCAATGTGTTCAAACGGTGATTTCGGAGTTCGGGATAAAGGAAACGAGATAGCTCCAATGTATCGATGACCGGATAAGCGATTGTTTCTATTTTTGCTCGCTTACATGAAGCATAAAAGAAGCCCATATCAAACGAAGCATTATGTGCAATCAACACTGCATCCCCGATAAACTCTATAAACTCTGCCATTACGTCTTCAACTTCTGGTGCATTTGCTACCATGTCATCTGTAATACCTGTCAGATTCGTCGTCACGGAAGACAACGGATGATGCGGATTGGCAAAGCGTTCAAACCGATCAATGATTTCTCCATCTCTCACTCGTACAGCTGCTAGCTCGATAATCGTGTCGTACACAGCTGACAAGCCTGTAGTCTCAACGTCAAAAACAACGTACGTATCTGTTTCAAGCAGACGGTGTTGCTCTTCATAGACAATCGGAACACCGTCATCTACCAGATTAATTTCCAAGCCAAACAACACTTTAATACCATGTTTTTTCCCAGCGTTATAAGCATCAGGGAAAGACTGAACGTTCGCATGATCTGTAATGGCAATCGCTGGATGTCCCCATTTAGCTGCTTGTGCCACTAATGCTGGCGCTGAAACGACTGCATCCATTTGACTCATGGATGTGTGCGCATGTAATTCCACACGTTTCTGTCCATCAGGTGCTTTGTCTATTCGTTCAATAGTAGGAATAACGGCAATATCTTGCGCCATCATGATTAAGTCACGTACGAATGTATCGTTCTGTATACCACCGCGAGCTCTTACCCACATACCCTTTTTAAAGGATTTCATAATTTCTGCATCTTCATTATCACGCGAAAACATTTTAACTAAGATGGAATCGGTGTAGTCTGTTACTTTCAGTGTCAATAATGAACGGCCACTTCGCAACTCTCGTACTTCCACATCAAATACAAAGCCTTCAATAATCAAACGTCTTTCTTCATCTTGTATTTCATGGATCGGCATCACTGGCTCGCCTGCTTTGATCGGTGTACCAAGAGATAATACTCTGTCAGAATCACCTTGCTCGCTTTTCATCGTTTCACGTTGTTGCAACTGACGATACGCTTGCTTGGATAACAGATCTTCTTCCTGCTGCTTTTGCGAAAGAAATTGCTGACGTTCTTCTTCTGCGTTATGGCATTCAACAATCGATACATCGAACATATACTTTGGAAAACCGAATTGCTGATAGAGAGATGATAATATATCCACATATTTATTTTTTAATGTCTGACACTCCAAATCGTTTGAGCAAGTAAGCAATAATTTCTCGCCGTGTATCTGAGGCTTTTGTTCCACTAAACACTGTCGTATAGGAGGAGATATATCCGCTAGCTCATCTACGATTAGTGGCCAATAATCTATAATTAATTGTTCATTCACTTCATTTTTTCTTACTTCCATTTCAATATGGACATTCGCAATAGCTGCGAACGATTCATGAACACGTTGTTGCATAATTTGGAATACCTCGATAGGTAACACTTCATCGAGTGTGATATTGAATTTCCACACTCTTGATTTCTTCTGTATAGTCACACGGTTTAACTCACCGTTTCGAAAATAGGTCATGAACTGATCATCTGTCAGTCCGGTCTGTTGCAGTAAAGTTAAAAACTTTTGAGCGGCATCCATCTAAATTTCCTCCATTCTATCGCGAAAAGAAGGGAAGTTCCGTTAACGGACTCCCCTTCTTGGATTAATCTGCACTAAAGAAGGATTGTAGCTTTTCCAACACTTCTTCTTTTTGCCAATCTATTGACTCGCCACTGTGGCGGTACATAACCTCGACAATGCCTTCATTTGCTTTCTTGCCAATTATAATGCGTACTGGTAAACCAATCAAGTCAGCATCTGCGAATTTCACACCCGCACGCTCAGCACGATCGTCATATAACACATCGTATCGATACGATTCTAGAACAGCATATAACTCATCCGCCAGCTGCGTTTGCACTTCATCCTTCACATTCGTTGTAATCAAATGAATATCAAATGGTGCTAAATGCTTCGGCCACTTTAATCCTTTTTCATCATTGAACTGCTCGGCAATTGTAGCCAGTAAACGAGAGATTCCGAGACTATAACTTCCCATAATGAAAGGCTTTTTTCTGCCATGTTCATTGAGGAATGTTCCTTTCATCTGTTCACTGAAGACGGTGCCTAATTTTCGTAAATGTCCCACACCAATTCCTTCAGTGAATTTAATCGTACCTATTCCATCAGGAGAACTGTCCCCTTCTTGAACGAAACGAATATCTACATAATCATCAATAGCAAAATCACGTTCAGGATTGACATTCAATAAGTGATAGTCGTCCATATTCGCTCCTGCCACTACGTTCACCATTGCTTTGATTGCATGATCTGCATATACCCTTACACCAATCGGTAGTTTCACAGGCCCAATCGAACCGGCATGACATCCTAATAATTCTTCAATCTGTTGTTCTGTTGCCAGCTCCATATGTTTCCCATGTAGAAACCGCTTCAATTTATATTCATTGACGCTATGATCGCCTCGGCAAATGACCATAACAAAATCATCGTCCACTTTATACACCAATGATTTAATTATACGCTCCGGACTAACTGATAAAAATGAAGCAAGATCATCAATCGTTCGTTGATTCGGAGTCGAGATTTTTATCATCTCTAACTGTTTTTCATCGGACAGCTCGTAATCTTCATGGACTTCGGCAAACTCCATATTCGCAGCGTAAGAAGAACTATCGCTATATGCGATTTGATCTTCTCCGTTTTCGGTTAACGCTATGAACTCATGGGAATCTGTTCCACCATCCGATATTACCATGCGGAAATGCATACCAAGACGGGTTAGCATATTGGTGTATGCCTGCATGACTTCTAAATACTTTTCATCTAAACTCTCTTGCGTTGAATGGAATGAATAGGCATCTTTTCTTATGAATTCCCTGCTATGAAGTAAACCTGCACGCGGCTTTATTTCATCACGGAATTTTGTTTTGATTTGAAAAATTGTTAATGGTAACTTTTTATACGATCGAATTTCATCACGGAGTAGGTCAATGATTGCTTCTTCATCGCTTGAGCTCAATGCCAATTGATTAGTCTGTCTGTCGGCGACATGGAACATCTCCTTGCCGTATGAATCCCATCGTTCAGTTTCCTTTAGAATACTTGAGCTCTGCAGTGCAGGCAAAGAAATCTCTATGCCTTCAATAGCTTCCATTTCCTGCCGGATAATCGATTCGATTTTTCTAAATACTTTTTGTGCAAGAGTTAAATATGTGTAAACACCATTGGCATTCTGTCTAATATAACCTGCCCGCAATAATAACTGATGCGAACGCATCTCTATTTCAGAGGGATTTTCACGCATTGTGGGTATAAACGTTTTCGATTGTTTCATCATATACTTCCACCTTTTTTAGAAGAAAAATCGTTGTATGTCATTCCATGTCACAACAAGCATCAAAACCATTAATAACATAATACCTACAAAATGCACCATACCTTCTTTTTGTTTATCAATCGGTTTGCCCCTTAAGCCTTCAAACAAGAAGAACAATAGTCTTCCACCGTCCAACGCAGGTAATGGCAGTAAGTTCATGATCCCTAGATTAATACTTAGTACAGCGCCCCAATTCATTAAATTGAAAATACCATGTTGAGCCACTTCTTCTGTCGCTTTATAGATTCCTACCGGACCCGACAGTGCATCTATTGTGAACTGACCCGTAATGAGCATACCTAATAATTCAAAAATCTTCACAGTCCATGAATAAGTCTGCTCAGCGCCGAACATTATGGATTTAATAAATCCTTTTTCTAACGGACTTGAATACATAACACCAATTTGACCGAATTCCTGTCCAGCGTCTTCCACCGTATCAGGTACTACATCCAAAACCACTTGCTTACCCGCACGATCCACTTCAATTGACATCGGGACTCCGGCGCTTTTTTGGATTGCTTCGGAAAACTTCATCCAGGAATCAATCGACTTACCGTCGACTCCTGTGATTAAGTCACCTTTTTTCATACCAGCCATCTCCGCCGGCGTATCCGACTTCACTTCCGAAATAATCGGTTCATTGGTTGGTACACCATTCATTAAACCAAGAGCTAGGAAGATGAAAAATGCCAAGATGAAATTAAAAAGCGGCCCTGCAAATATTGCCAATGCTCTGCTACCCAATGATTTGGATTCGAATTGACGATCGTAAGGAGCGATTAATGTCTCCTGCCCTTTTTCTATAATCAAAGCTGTTCTGGAAATTTTCAGATGAACCAATTGTCCATCTTCGTCATATCCTTCAATATATAATTTTTTATCGAGATCGGATGACTCCACTTCCACGTTTAAAATATTCGGATTGGAAACATTTCGATTTAAGTAAATCTTTTCTATTTCGTCTTGAGCATTCAATAATAAGCCTACACGGTAACCTGGCTGTAACTCGACTGTATCGAAATCTTCACCAGCCATCCGAACATATCCCCCTATAGGTAATAAGCGGATAGTGTATTGCGTTTCACCTTTGCGAATCGCTAAAATTTTAGGTCCCATTCCAATAGCGAACTCTCGAACCATGATGCCAGCTCTCTTGGCAAACAAGAAATGACCAAACTCATGAAATGCTACAAGTGTCCCGAATATTACTATAAACGCAATAACCGTTTCCATTCAGTAACCACCTTCACCGGCTATGATAGCCTGAAATTAATCTTGATACTTCACTATACCATAGACTTTTTTACGCGTATTGCGATCTGTCTCCAAAATTTCTTCCAAATTAGGATTTTTAATAGTTAGATGCTGCTGCATCATGTCCTCAATGATTTCTTCGATTTGCAAGAAAGGAATATGACCTTCCATGAACAGTTGAACCGCCACTTCGTTTGCCGCATTCATCGCTGTAGGCATAGTGCCTCCTTCCCTACCTGCATCATATGCAAGTGACAAGGCTTTAAATCGTTGATAATCCATTTTTTCGAAATGTAATTTGCCAATTTCATCTAGACGAAGACGTTTAGCATCAGCCATTTGAATACGATCCGGATAGGTAAGTGCGTATTGAATCGGAACACGCATATCAGGTGAACCTAGTTGCGCCATGACACTTGTATCTTCAAACTCCACCATCGAATGGATAATACTTTCTTTATGTAGTAGACATTCTATTTGATCATATGGCATCGCAAATAAATGATGGGCTTCTATCACTTCCAAACCTTTGTTCATCATCGTTGCTGAGTCGATAGTTAATTTATTACCCATCGACCAGTTTGGATGCGCGAGTGCTTGTTCTACTGTAACGTGCTGAAGTTGATCCCGCGTGTAGTCCCTAAAACTTCCACCGGATGCTGTTAATATCAAATTTGTGACTCTCTTCGGATTCTCACCATTTAACGACTGGAATAATGCAGAGTGTTCACTGTCTACTGGAACAAGTGGGACATTATGACGTTGTGCTGCTTCTACTACAAGATTGCCGGCTGCTACCAGTGTTTCTTTATTCGCAATGGCAATCGTCATGCCCGCTTTGATCGCCGCAAGTGTCGGTCTTAAGCCTACACTACCGATTACTGAGTTTAGCAAGACATCTGCTTCCAGTCCAACCGCCGCTTCAATTAATCCTTCATCACCATGAACGAATTGAATCTTGGGAAATTCTTTTTTTAAGCGCTCTGCATCCGCCTCTTCTAAAACAGAAACTAATTTAGGTTGAAATCTTGTAATGATTTCACTTGTTTTTTGTATATTTCTTCCTGCCGACATCGCTGTTAATTCAAAACGATCAGGATGAGCTGCAATAATGCTTAATGTTTGAGTCCCGATTGAACCCGTGGCACCAAGCAAATTGATTTTCTTCATATTATGAACTTCCTTTCCATTACCCTATGAATTGAACAAAGTGAAGCAACGGGAGTACAAACAGTAAACTGTCAAATCGGTCCAAAACGCCTCCATGTCCAGGCAGCAGCTTCCCTGAATCTTTCACGTTATAGAAACGTTTTAGTGCTGATTCTACTAAGTCACCCATTTGTCCTACAATTGATGCCACTATTGTAATGATAATAAACGACACGAATGACGTGGCGATAGGGTAGAACATATTATAAATCAACGTAATCACGACCGCAGAAATTATCCCTCCAATAAATCCTTCAATCGTTTTATTAGGTGAAATATCCGGCCATAATTTTCGTTTTCCTATTTTACGTCCAACAAAGTACGCACCTGAATCTGTTGACCAGATAATGAGTAATGCGTAGCCTATGTACTCTAAACCGAATAATCGAGTTTCGATCAAATAATAAAAACCAATACCAACATACAGCGCACTAATTGCACTGAATGCAATATCTTCGAATGTCCATTTATTTTTCATTATTACAGTATAAACCAATAACAATAATATCAATACATAGATCATTTCAAGCTTTTCTAAACTCAGGAAACTTTCAACCTGTTCTGTCCACCTTGATGGTAGTAAAATGACGAGCAGAAGTAACCATGAGAGTAATCCGCCGATAGAAAAAAGTGACATATTACGCATACGCAGTAGTTCGTATAAACCAATCGTAGATATCGCAAAAATCATCATGATAAACGGTAAGCCACCGATGATAATTAATGGCACAAAAAATACGAGAGCTACAATAGCAGTGATGATTCTTTGCTTCATCTTTTCTGATCTCCTTCCAAGCTTCCAAAGCGTCGATTTCTTTTTTGGAAATCTTCTATTGCTTGTAAAAAGCAGTCTTCATCATAATCTGGCCATAATACATCCGTAAAAATGAATTCCGCATAGGCAAGTTGCCATAGCATAAAATTAGACAAACGGACTTCACCACTTGTGCGAATTAGTAGATCAGGTTCTGGCAAGTGGGCTGTCATTAGCTTGGATTCAATTAAACCTTCATCAATTTCCTCCACTTTCAATGTTCCGGAAGCCACTTCTTCTGCCATCTCTTTCATTGCATGAACCAGTTCTACTCTACTCCCATAATTCATTGCAAAATTCAAAATTAACCCTTTATTTTCTTTCGTTTGTTCTATGGCTTTCTTAATCGCTTTTTCTGTATGACTCGGAAGCGCATCCATGTCTCCGATCATTTCCACTTTGATGCCTTTTTCCATTAACTCAGGCAAATACGTATTAAGAAACTCGCCCGGAAGGTTCATCAAAAAGTCAATTTCCATCCTGGGCCGCTTCCAATTTTCGGTTGAAAATGCATAGAGTGTGAGTGCTTTTACACCCATCGCATTTGCAAAATTGGTAATTTGCCGAACGGTTTTCATTCCTTCATGGTGGCCTGCAATTCGTGGCATTTTACGTTGCTTCGCCCATCTACCATTTCCATCCATGATAATCGCCACATGGTTAGGAATTTGTCTATTTTTAACGGCTTCTATCCGTTCGTCCAGCAACTGAATATCTGCCGTTTTTTTTCGCATTAGTTTTCTAAGCATAGCGTTCCCCCACTTGGCTCAATTCGGATACTCCTACTGACTATCCTACCAAATTGCATGGTAAATAGCATGCAAAAGAAAGAAAAGAGCGTCCTAAAAGTAGGACGCTCCTCCTTATAGAAAGTTCTGTACTCAGATTTCCAAGATTTCATTTTCTTTATCTTTTGCAGTTTGGTCAATCTTTTCGATAAATTCATCTGTCATCTTTTGTACTTGTTCATTGTAACGGCGCAACTCATCTTCAGTAATTTCTGCATCTTTTTCAAGCTTCTTCAAATCTTCATTGCTGTCACGACGAACATTACGAATCGCTACTTTTGCATCTTCTGCTTCACGTTTTACATCTTTCACTAAATCTTTACGACGCTCTTCCGTAAGTGCAGGTACAGCTAGGCGAATAACTGACCCATCGTTAGACGGTGTGATCCCGATGTCTGATTTCATGATGGCTTTTTCGATTTCACTAATTGTAGTCTTATCATAAGGCTGAACTACTAACAAACGTGGTTCTGGCACAGAAATTCCAGCCATTTGGTTTAACGGTGTAGGTGCTCCATAATAAATAACAGAAATTCTGTCTAATAAGCTCGCGTTAGCTCTTCCAGCACGGATAGAAGCCAACTGTCTTGAAAAGGCGCTATGCGCTTTATCCATACGTTCTCTCGTCTGATCCATTACTTCTTTTGTCATTGCTTATTCCTCCTGACGACCGTCCCGATGTTATCACCTAGTACGGCTTTTTTAATATTACCATTATCCATAATTGAGAATACTACGAGCGGGATATCATTGTCCATACATAGAGTCGATGCAGTGGAATCCATCACTTCAAGTCCTTGACTAATCACTTCAAGATAGGACAGTTCTAAGTATTTAGTAGCTGTGGAGTCCTTCATCGGATCAGCAGAATACACACCGTCAACGTTGTTCTTTGCCATTAAAATGACATCCGCTTCGATTTCAGCAGCACGCAGAGCAGCCGTTGTGTCTGTAGAGAAATAAGGATTACCCGTTCCTGCCGCAAATATTACGACACGTTTTTTCTCTAGATGACGGATTGCTTTGCGACGTATGTAAGGTTCAGCTACTTGTCTCATGTCAATGGAAGACATTACTCGTGTTTCTGGTCCTAGCTTTTCAAGAGCATCCTGAAGAGCAAGTGAGTTCATAACCGTTGCAAGCATTCCCATGTAGTCAGCTGTTGTACGGTCCATTCCCATTTCACTTCCGACTTTCCCACGCCAAATGTTTCCGCCGCCTACTACTACTGCTACTTCTACACCAAGTTCTACTACTTCTTTCACTTGGCTTGCAACTGATTTAACAACTTCCGGAGACAATCCGAAGCCTTGGTCTCCAGCTAATGCTTCCCCACTTAATTTTAACACGATGCGCTTATATTTTGGAATACTCATGTTGGCCCTCCTGCAATTTCCTATTCTCAAAAAAGAGGAACACATGATGGATGTGCCCCTCTGTACGATTGGATTATACTTAGTTACCTTTTACTTGGCTCATTACTTCGTCAGCAAAGTTGTCTTCACGCTTCTCAATACCTTCGCCTACTTCGTAACGAATAAACTCTACTAATGTTCCGCCAGTTGTTTTCACGAAATCGCGAACTTTTTGATCAGAATTCTTAACGAAAGCTTGATCCAAGACACAGATTTCCTCGAAATATTTCCCAAGACGGCCTTCTACCATTTTCGCTACGATATTTTCTGGTTTACCTTCGTTTAAAGCTTGCTCAGTCAATACGTTACGCTCTTTTTCTACTTCGTCAGCAGATACTTCGTCGCGTGAAATGTATTTCGGATTCATTGCTGCGATATGCATTGCGACATCTTTCGCTGCCTCAGAATCTGTTGAACCTTCAAGTACAGTCAACACGGCAATACGACCGCCCATGTGTAGGTAAGGACCGAAAGCGTCTTGATCTGTTTTCTCACGGATTTCAAAACGGCGAAGAGTAATTTTCTCTCCAATTTTAGCTACTGCGTTTGAAATGTGTTCAGATACTGTCAAACCGTTATCTAATTTCGCTGCGTTAGCTTCTTCTACTGAAGCAGGTTTCGTTGCAAGTAAGAACTCAGAAATTTCTTTAACAAGAGTTTGGAAGCCTTCGTTTTTTGCTACGAAGTCTGTCTCAGCATTCACTTCAAGTATAACTGCATCATTACCTTGAACTAAAATGTTTGCAACACCTTCAGCTGCAATACGATCTGCTTTTTTCGCTGCACTTGAAAGGCCTTTTTCACGCATATACTCCATTGCTGCAGTCATGTCACCGTCTACTTTAGTTAATGCCTTTTTGCAGTCCATCATACCTGCGCCTGTTTTTTCACGAAGTTCTTTAACCATTTGGGCTGTAATTGTTGCCATTTGAAAATTCCTCCTATTAGATATCATTTGAAATTTCTTATTGCTTTAAAAAGAGACGATAAGGGGTACGCCACTTATCGTCTCATCATGTACTCATTTCAGTCTGCAGTAACAGTTGCTGTTTCGTTTACTGTTTCAGCTACTTCGTCGTCTTCACCTTGACGGGATTCAATCAAAGCATCTGCCATTTTGCTTGTAAGTAAACGTACTGCGCGGATTGCATCGTCGTTCGCAGGGATGACATAGTCGATTTCGTCCGGATCACAGTTAGTATCAACGATTCCAACGAGTGGAATATTCAATTTGATTGCTTCAGCTACCGCAATACGCTCTTTACGTGGATCTACGATAAAGATTACATCAGGCAAGCCTTTCATGTCACGGATACCGCCTAGGAATTTCACAAGACGCTCGTGTTCTTTATTTAATTGAGAAACTTCTTTTTTAGGAAGTACGTCGAACGTGCCATCCTCTTCCATTTTCTCAATAGCTTTCATACGTGCTACACGTTTTTGAATAGTACCGAAGTTCGTCAATGTTCCACCCAACCAACGTTGGTTGATGTAATACATTCCAGCACGTTCTGCTTCTTCTTTGATTGCTTCTTGTGCTTGTTTCTTCGTACCTACGAAAAGAACTTTACCACCATCAGCACCGACTTGGCGCATGAAGTTGTAAGCTTCCTCTAATTTTTTGACCGTTTTTTGAAGGTCAATGATATAGATGCCGTTACGCTCCACGAAGATAAATTTCTTCATTTTTGGATTCCAACGACGTGTTTGGTGTCCGAAATGTACACCAGCTTCTAGCAATTGTTTCATTGAGATTACTGACATGTTTAATTCCTCCTATTGGTTTTTTGTCCTCCGCGTACTTCCTACGAATAAGTGACCATAATGGCACCCACTCATTCATCCGCACGCGTGTGTAGTAATACCATCTATTAAATTAACACAACTCTAAGTTGTTTGCAACTACTGTGTTTAACTTCAGTCAAACTTAATTATCAATTCGATTTCCGTTTTACCTTTTTTCAATTTTCTTGCAATATCCTCTATTGATTTACCTTCGGCATAAAGCTTTTTTGCTTTTTCTTTGTCATCCAGGTCGTCAAATGATTTTGAATGTAGTTCTGAATTCTTTTCTTTCTCATTCTTTTCAGTTTCCACCGTCTTTTGGTAGGAACGTAAAGCGAAATGTAAAGGAACCGGATGTGGCTTCTGTCTCGAACCAGACACTTCTGTTATTGACTGTTCGCTTGAAGCTGTATTTGTAGTAGGCTTCATTTGAGCATCTGTTTGTTGATTCAATTGATGGATTAACCGATCGTTTTCTTCTTTGATTTCCCCTAGATAAGCTAATATGGATTGATCCATTTCTTTCATAAGACGTTGTTGCTTTTTCTCCAAATTGTCAAATTTTGTGATTTTTAAGTACATCAACGTCATTACCATAAATCCGATGATTTGTAAGATGAATAAAAGAGCTAGTAGAATTCCCATAAAATTATCCACTGTAATCAACGAACGAACCTTTAAACGGATGCTTGGCTTGCTGTTGTTCTTTCTCATTTTTTTCTTGTTGTGACTCTTCGCTAGGCTGCTGACGATCTCCATCCATCTTTGCATATGGAGATGATTTTAGGACCGTTTCTTTGCTCTTTAAGGCTTGTTTTTCTGTTTGCAAATTGGCACTGTCTTGAGCAAGTTGAGACTGTTGCTGCTTTTGCTCCGCTATTTTGCCTGCCTCAAATGTCTTCGGGATAGCAATTTGAAGTTCGATAGCTTTCAAACTCATAAAATCCCTCCGTCGGTAATTTCAGCCGCCAACAGCGACCGTAACTTAAATAATGCTTTTGAATGTATTTGTGAGATTCTCGATGTAGATAAGCTTAAAATTTCTCCGATTTCTGTTAGCGTCATATCTTCCTGGTAAAACAAACTAAGTACCAATTGTTCATTTTCATTTAGTTCTTTGATTTTCGTTATTAAGTCTTCAATCAATTCGCCTTTGACCACTTGTTGTTCAGGTGTTTTCGTTTGATCATCCTGCAATACAAAGGTTTGATCGTGATCATCTTCATCATTCATTTTTTCATCAATGGACAAAACATTGGCAAAATACTGTTCATGCATAGTTTGATAGACTTGATCTGTTGTAACGCCTAAGTGATCTGCTACTTCCTCGGGTGTCACCGTTCGCAAGTAGGACTGTTCGAGCTTACTAATTTCTTCATCCATTTTCTTAGTTTTTTCTCTTAGGGAACGTGATAACCAATCTTCTTTTCTTAAACCATCTATAATCGTACCCCGAATCCGGAATGAAGCGTATGTGTCGAATTTCAAATCACGTGAAGGATCAAATTTCGTTAACGCGTCGAAAAGCCCTTGATAACCAAGAGATTTGATTTCATCACGTGATACGTTTTTCGGCAGTCCAGCACTGATTCGTTGGACGTGATAATTCACAAGAGGTGTATACATTCGTACTAGCGTATCACCTGCATCAGGATCACGGTTTTCGATCCATAACTTCCACTGATGTCGTTCAGTTACATCTTGATTTGTCATCGAATTCACGCCTTTCCTGTCAGGTTCCTTCTACCGATTTTATGTCTTATGTATAAGTATAGCAAAATACAATAGATAAAGGCGACTAATGTATTAGCCGCCTTCCTTTGTACTGTTAAATTTCCTGCGTTCCAGCATTGACGGTACGAACAAATAGGATACTCGTAGCAGGATCAAATTCAATTGTACGTCCACTGGATCCGCCTGTGTCTTCTGCGACAATCGGAATTGAATATCTTTTCAATTCTTTTTTTACCGCTTCTACATTGCGAGGACCTATACGGATCGTATCATTCGAACCGAACTGAAACATTTGTGCTCCACCAGCAATTTTCGCTTTGATGCTGAAAGGTCTAACTCCTTCAGATTTTAAAAGTTCCAACATTGCATGAATGCCCGTATCTGCGAATTTTGCTACATTCAATTTTGTTGACTTACCCAACTCGCTATCAGGCAACATGACATGCACCATACCTGCTATTTTTTTTGAAGAATCATACAGTACTACGCCAACACACGAACCCAGTCCTGATGTGCGAATCGTATGAGGGGATTTTGCGATATTCATATCCGCAATCCCTACACGCACTACTGTTTGAACGCCTGCCATCTATAAGACACCCAACGAACTAAATATCGTACGATATGACGGTGGATCAGGTAGTAAAAAGAAGTGCCCCGCTAAACTTGACACACCCTGTTCCCCTTCTTGTAATATTTCCGTCTCAATGACGATAACTTCATCACTGTACTGGGATACTTCGATCAGGCCGAAGCTAACAATGGCACCCACCATGTCAATACTTAATGAAGGTACAGTTGGATAGATATTTAATGATGTAAAATCAGAGAGCGCCGACAAATAGGAACCTGACAATATATTCCCCAACTCTTGTAGCGCAGAAGCACCCATTCCCAAATCATCTACATCCGTAAATGTAAACGTTGCGTCCCCTGTCAATTTGCGAATAAATTGTGTAGCAGATTTAATAGTCAGTACAAAAAACATCGTGCCCGTCAAATCACCTTCAATACGTAAAAAGATACCCGCCACGACTTTTTCCGTACCACCTGCTAAATCAAACATTTCATCAAATGTAACTAGTTCCACGTTAGGTACACGCATGTCAATTTTCTGACCTAACAATTGAGATAATGAAGTTGCAGCATGTGCTGCTCCAATATTCCCGATTTCCTTTAAGACATCCAGATGCATCTCGGTGATGTCATTTTTAGAATTCATCCGTATTCCCCTTCTTTATCGGTTGCAGTACTTTTTCCAGATTTAGCATAACCAATAATCGCTTATCAACTTTCGCCACTCCTGAAATAAATTCGGATTCTACAGACCCCACTACTTCCGGCTGAGGGCCTATTGCGCTTGTCGGAACATCCATTACATCATTCGCATCGTCCACAATTAATCCTACTTCTGCACCCGCATGCGAAACGATAATAATGCAGCTTGTCTCATCAAACTCTTTATACTCCATATCAAAACGTTCACGTAAATCCACCACTGGCGTCACTACACCACGTAAATTTAACACTCCTTTAACATAAGAAGGCATACGAGGAACACGTGTAATCGATAGCGATTTCTCAATGGATTCAACTACATCTAAGCCAATCGCATATTCCTTATTCATCAACTGAAAGACAATCACTTTCATTTCGCTTACTTCCGTTACTTTTGTCATGTCATCACCTCGATTATTTAATCAATGCATTACAGTCAACAATTAATGCGACTTGACCATTTCCTAGAATCGTAGCACCAGATATCGCAAAGACACTCTGCAAGTATTCACCGAGAGATTTTAGAACAATTTCTTGTTGACCAATAAATGAATCTACGACTAACCCAGCTAAACTGTCACCTTTACGAACGATCACAATAGATTGGAACTCATCTTCTTCATTACTTCTATTCTTCATTTCAAATATATCCTTTAAGTCTACCAAAGGTACAATGGTTCCACGGAAATCGATGACTGGCTGATTGTGAGCATTTAAAATATCTGACTTCTGAATAATGGCAGTTTCAATTATAGACGACAGCGGAATTGCATAAATTTCTTCATCCAACTCTACTAACATTACAGAAATAATAGAAAGAGTTAGAGGTAATTGCACCTGGAATAATGATCCTTTTCCTTCAGTGGAATCAATCGAAATATGTCCACCGAGAGATTCAATAGTGTTTTTCACAACGTCCAAACCGACGCCGCGACCTGATACATCTGTAATGGAAGCCGCGGTGGAAAACCCTGAAGCTAATATCAATTCCGCTACTTGCTTATTTGTCAATGTATCCGCAGCTTCCGGACTGATAATGCCCCGTTCAATCGCTTTACTAACTACGCGTTCACGATTTACACCCGCTCCATCATCCTCAAGCTCAATAAATACATGGTTACCCGAATGATAGGCACGTAATGTTACAGTTCCAGTCTCTGGCTTGCCATTCGCGATTCGCTCTTCCGGCATTTCAATACCGTGATCTAAGGCATTTCGAATCAAATGAACAAGGGGGTCTCCTATTTCGTCGATTACGGTACGGTCCAGCTCTGTTTCAGCGCCGACAATTTCTAAATCAATTTTCTTATTCAGGTCACGCGCCAATTGCCGAACCATTTTGGGGAATCTATTGAAGACCGTTTCTACAGGTACCATTCGCATGTTTAAAATAATGTTTTGCAAGTCTCCTGATACCCGAGTCATTCTTTCTACTGATTCATTCAATTCGGGGTTATGCAATTCACTGGCAATCGATTGGAGGCGTCCACGGTCAATAACCAGTTCTTCAAATAAATTCATTAAAATATCAAGTCGATCAATATTGACCCGTATAGTTTTATTGGAATTGGAAGTAGTGGTCTTTTTGGTCTTTATAGTTTCTTTAGGCGTTTCGTTGGTTGTTGCGGCTTTAGTAACAGGTACGATTGTCGTTTCTACTACACTAGGTTCTGGGTCACAAGTATTCAATGAGGCTTGCTTGTACTTCTGCACGTATTCATCCGTGATATGTGTAATATGTACATCTTCTATTTCAGAAACTTTCAGTACTTTCGCCTTTAAATCTGCAGCGTCTTCTTGCGTCAACAAGACAATCGTAAATTTCTGATCAAAATCCTCATTTTCTAATTGTTCTACTGTAGGAACCGTTTTGATGACTTCGCCTGACTTTTCCAAAATTTCAAAAGTCATGAAGACACGAGCTACTTTCAACAAGCAATCATCACGTAATGTAACAGTGATCTCCAATGCATTAAAGCCTTGTTCAGCGGATTGAGAAATAACCGTTAATTCAAACTCATCATAAGAAATTCCAGCCGAAGTGACGACCTCCATTGAAACTTCCTCAGCTGTTGCTGCAGGCTCGTTCGTTACATCTACTGGTTGTCCAGCTTCAATGCGATTAAGAGTATCTACTAACTTACTCACGTCTTTTTTTCCATCGCCACCTGATTCAATGTCTTGTACCATTAGTTCAAGATCATCTACTGCTTCAAATACCACGTCTAAAATCTCCGTTGAAACATGGATCTTTGAGTTTCGAATCGCATCAAGGACATTCTCCATCTTATGTGTTAAATCTGCAATATCTTCATATCCCATTGTCGCCGACATTCCTTTAAGCGTGTGTGCAGCTCTAAAGACTTCATTGACAATTGCAAGATCATCCGGATTATTTTCTAACGCTAGCAACTGTTCACTACAAGCTTGCAAGTGTTCTTTACTTTCTTCTATGAACATATCCAAATATTGACTTACATCCATTGTAAGGCCCCCTAGTTACTTCAAATTTCCTATTATCGCATCAGCGATTTGTTGTATATCTTTGATTTCGTCACTGAGACCTGCATCAATTATAGCTTTGGGCATGCCATATACAACGGACGTGTTTTTAGATTCCGCTATTGTAAACGTTTTACATGAAGCACGTAATAACTCCATACCTTCTTTACCGTCATACCCCATACCTGTCATGATCGCCGTTATATACCCAAGTTCTTTATGTGTTGCTGCTGATTCTAATAACACATTTACCGCTGGGCGATGTCCTGAACGCGGTGCTGCGTCTCCGTCTAATACGATCTTATAGCCCGTTCTAGATTTCTCAAACTTCAGATGCAAGCCGCCTGGTGCAATATAGGCTGTTCCATTTTCGATCGGTTCACCATGTTCAGCTTCTTTAACGGTTATTTCACTCAAATTATTCAGTCGTTCAGCCAATGACTTGGTGAAGCCAGGTGGCATATGCTGGACAATGAGAATTGGATGTGGAAAGTTCGCTGGAAACTTTGTAATGACTTCCTGCAAGGCCCTTGGTCCTCCGGTCGATGTACCTATTATAACAAACTGTTTAGCAATAAGTGTATTTTTTTTAGGTATGTTTACTATTTTAATAGGGAGTGTCGAAGTGCTTCTACTTTCATTTGCGATATTTTGTTTGCTTGGCGTTGGTGTATGACGGTTATTTTTGGATGTTATTTGACGCGTTAGTGTGTGAATCACCACATTTGAAGCAGCAAATACTTTCTCCACAATTTCTTGTTCAATTTCATGAAGATTTAACGAAATTGCGCCGCCGGGTTTTGCTATTACGTCGACAGCACCGTATTCTATCGCTAGAACTGCATTTTCTGTATTATGTTTTGTCGTACTTGATAATATCACTACAGGGATTGGCATGTGATCCATAATAAACTTTAAAGCTTCCAGTCCATTCATCACAGGCATTTCAATATCCATTGTAAGAACGTCTGGTTGAAGATCACGAACTTTTTCTATCGCATCTTTGCCATTTCTAGCGATGCCAATGACTTCCATCATGGGGTGTTTATTCAACATATCGGAGATTAACTTCCGCATAAAAGCCGAGTCGTCTACAACAAGAATGCGTTTTTTCTTTGCAGTAATCAAATTAGACACGCCCCTTTAGGAAAACACCTTTGATTTTATCTATGAATCCAGAAGTTTCAACAGAAGTGTTCGGTTTGTTGCTGTGTAAAAATGTATCAGTTATTGCCAGCATTCGCTTGCTAACTTTTGAATTAGGATATAATTTGACGAAAGGGATTTGAGCTATTACTGCATTACGTACATGAATGTCATCCGGCAAAAAGCCTAAAACATGAGTATCTATAAATAAAAACTTCCGCATAGCCAACTGAAGCCGTGCGACGGAGTCTCGTCCATCTTGCTCTTTTAGAACACGATTACTCACTATGTGAATAGATTTATTCGCATCTTGCAGACATATAAACTTAATCATCGAATACGCATCCGTAATAGAAGTTGGCTCCGGTGTCGCTATTAAAATAATTTCATCCATCGCCAAGATTAAATCAATTGAACTCTTCGTTGCTCCTGCACCCATATCAAATAAAATAACATCATATTCCATCTGTAAAATAGAAAATGCCTCAATCAATCGATCAAACATTTCACCTGACCACTCCACCACATTTTCCAGCCCAGAACCACCCGCTATAAACGCAAGATTGTCTTCAATAGGAGTCACAACGCTCTGCAATTGTTGCTTATCAGACAAGTAATCTTTTAGATGAAACATTGGGGTAGCCCCAAATAATATATGAATATTCCCCATCCCAATATCCATGTCCACAATTAATACTTTCTTACCTTTCGCTACGAGTCCGTAAGAGAAATTAGCGGTGAAATTCGATTTGCCTACTCCGCCTTTTCCACTAACGACGGCAATTGAGCGAGCTACTTGTCTTTGACTTTTCATCATTTTTAGTCGAAGTGCTTCAGCCTGATCATGCATGTGAATCACCTGCTAATAGAAGGTCCACTATCTTTTCCGAACTGGCTTCTGTTAAATCTTCAGGTACCTCTTGTCCATCTGTGTAGTAGGATACACCTATACCATATTTCAGAATTAAATTAATTATAGATCCGACTGAATCGGTTTCATCTGTCTTGGTAAATATAAATTTCTCAATTGGGAAATTAGTAAATTGTCTAATGATGGTATCCATATCCTGTTCCTTTGATGTGGTAGATAACACAAGAAATGTTTCCATATCCAATGAGAAATCAATGAGTTTCGATAAATCATCGACAAATTTTGCTTCTTTATAATTTCGGCCCGCTGTATCGATAAATATGAGATCTAAATCTTTTAACTTTTCAATTGCGGTACGGAAATCTTCTTCACTATAAGCGATTTCAACCGGCGCCTGAAGTAAATTGGCATATGTGCGCAATTGTTCGATTGCTGCAATTCGATACGTATCGGTCGTAATGAAACCAACTTTCTTTTTTTCTTCCAGTAAGGCACGTGCGGCAATTTTCGCAATGGTCGTGGTTTTTCCTACACCAGTCGGCCCTAGTACATTTATAAACTGTTTCTGATAAGTGATTCCACCGAAAGGTATGTCGTGAAGTTGATCGCTGAACCATGTTCTAATCAATTCCATTTGCTGTCCTTCAGTGAAATCGATCTTATCTTGCTTCATTCGATTGAATACTAGATTACCAATCTCTGTAATATATTTACTATCCACACCTTGCTTCTGTAACTTCTTCAATATAGGTAATAGTTCATCGGGATACTTTTCAAATGTACGATCTACTGGCTGAATATCTTTCAGCATTTGTTTGATCTCTCGCATTTCTTGTTCAATTTGTTCAACAGACTCTGGCTCTGCAATGGGTTGCACAGAATGAACTCGTGATTCATAGATACGTTCTGCATTCGTTTCGTCATAGCTTGCAACTACTTCTACTGACCGTTTACGAAACAGACCAAAAAAACTTTTTGTTTTCGTGACGTTTGAACTGAGGATGATCGCGTCTTCCCCAAAATCTTCACGGACTTTCGCCATAGCATCAACCATTGTAGATGCTGTATACTTTTTCATTTTCATTAAATATCCACCACCCCTACACTTTGCACTTCCACTGATGCTTCCAATTCATTATAAGATAGTATAGGTATCTGTGGGAAATACCGCTCCGTGATTTGACGTAAGTACATACGAATGGCAGGTGAACATAAAATGACAGGAGATTGGTCCAGCATAGCTACCCGTTCGACTTCTTGCGCAATTCGTTCCAAGATCATTTGAGATTGTGATGGGTCTATTGAAAGAAAGTTTCCTTGTTCTGTTTGTTGAATACTATCCGCAATGAGTTTCTCTACCTTCCCAGCGACTGTTAATACTTTTAACGCCCCGTTACCTACAACAAATTGACCAGTGATCTGACGTGCCAATGATTGTCTGACGTATTCAGTCAGGACATCTACATCGGATGTGTACTTCGAATAGTCTGCAAGTGTCTCAAAAATGATAGGTAAATTACGGACGGAAACTTGTTCGTTCAATAATTTAGCAAGCACTTTTTGAATCTCGCCAATTGATAATGGAGTTGGTGTAAGTTCATCAACCAAAATCGGATATGTTTCATGTACGTGATCGACCAGTTGTTTGGTTTCCTGACGTCCAAGTAAGTCGGATGCATTGGCACGAATGACTTCAGTCAAATGAGTAGATACAACACTTGGTGGATCCACGACTGTGTAACCCATGATTTCTGCTTCTTCTTTCGCTTCTTCAGTAATCCATTTCGCTGGCAATCCAAACGAAGGTTCAATAGTATCTATTCCTTCTATTAAATCTTCACCGCCTGGACTCATAGCTAGATAATGATCTAACAATAGTTCACCCCTAGCCATTTCATTCCCTTTGATTTTGATTCTGTATTCGTTCGGTTGTAATTGTATATTATCTCGAATGCGAACGACTGGAATGACGAGACCAAGTTCTATCGCTAACTGACGACGAATCATAACGACTCGATCCAGCAAATCCCCACCCTGTGTGGCATCTACAAGAGGGATGAGACCATAACCAAATTCAAACTCAATCGGGTCGACATTCAAGAGGTCAACAACATTTTCAGGCCGTTTCAACCCTTCAGTCTCAACATTTTCTTCTATTTCTAATAATTCGTTTGGATCTTCATCTTTTTTACGTGACATCATAAATGCACCCATTGCCAATGCACCCGCAATCGGAATGGTTAAGATGTCATTAATCGGTGTAGCAAGACCTAGTAAAAAAATTGTAATAGATGCTACATAAAGTAATTTTGGTTGTCCTAATAATTGATTCGTAATATCCGTGCCTAAGTTTCCTTCTGATGCAGCACGGGTAACTACAATACCCGTTGCCGTGGAAATCAATAGTGCAGGTATTTGTGAAACAATACCATCCCCGACAGTGAGTGTAGAGAATTGAACTGCTGCTTCAGCAAACGGCAACCCCATCTGTACGACGCCAATAATCATACCGACCAATAAGTTGATCATAACGATGATAATTCCGGCAATGGCATCCCCTTTAACAAATTTTGTTGCACCGTCCATCGCACCATAGAAATCTGCTTCGTTACTTACTTTTTCACGACGTGTGCGAGCTTCTATATCGGAGATCATCCCTGCGTTTAAGTCGGCATCAATACTCATTTGCTTACCTGGCATTGCATCAAGAGTAAAACGTGCAGCAACTTCGGAAACACGCTCCGAACCTTTTGTTATAACAATAAACTGAATAATGATTAAAATAACAAAAACTACTAATCCTACAACAATATTTCCGCCCGTAACGAACGTACCAAACGTGTCTACTACTCCACCCGCATCACCTTCCGAAAGAATCGCACGTGTTGTAGAAACGTTAAGACCTAGACGGAATAATGTAAGTAATAATAACAATGATGGAAAGATAGAGAATTGCAGTGCTTCCTGCATATTCATCGCAGTTAGTAAAACCATCAGCCCAAGTGTAATATTGATAATAATCAAGAAACTTAATAACCAAGGTGGTAATGGGATGACAAGCATCGCAATGATCATAATAACCGCCGCGAGTACTCCTATATCTCTAAACTGCATGCCATCCCTACTTTCTTCTATAACTTATATTTTCTTTTGAATACGATATACATACGCTAGAATTTCTGCGATTGCTTTAAAGAATTGCTCCGGTATTCGATCCCCAATCTCTACCTCATCATACATAGCACGTGCTAGAGGTCGATTTTCTACCATTACAATATCGTGCTCTGACGCAATCATTTTAATTTTTTGTGCGACAAAATCTGCACCTTTCCCAACGACGATTGGCGAATCCATCTGATCTTCATCGTACTTTAGCGCAATGGCATAGTGAGTAGGATTGGTGATTACTACGTCCGCTTCAGGGATCTCTTGCATCATCCGACGCATGGCCATTTCACGCTGACGCTGTCTAATACGGGATTTGATAAGCGGGTCACCGTCCATATTTTTACTTTCATCTTTAATATCTTGTTTAGACATTTTAAGGTTTTTTTCATAGTCAAATTTCTGATAAAGAAAGTCCAAGATAGAAATAAACAATAATACCATTGATGCGATGATCCCCATCATTCCGACTAACTTTGCTACAGTCACCAATGTTACTTGCGGTGTCTTAAATGCCAAGTCCAGCACTTGGTCCAGATTACTCCATACAATAAGGGTGGTAACAGTCCCAATAAAAGAAATTTTTAATATGGATTTCAATAACTCTACAATCGCACGAATAGAAAAGATTCGCTTTAATCCTTTAATTGGATCTATTTTCTTTAAATCAAACTTCAATGTCTCTGCAGTAAATAAGAGACCGAATTGTAGCAAATTCGCTGCAACACTGGCAACAACTGCTATTAACATAATCGGCAATAAAATGATTGCCATTTGTTTAATAACGCTTATGTATACTAACATGACTTGTTCTTCATCCAGCGATTTGATCGGGATAAAGTGTGTAAAAGATTCCCGGAAAAACACAAAGAAATTATCCCGCATAAAACCTGCGGCAAAGAACATAAATGTAAAAATAGAAAAAAGTACAATAGCTGCTGTTACGTCTTGACTTTTTAGTACTTGGCCTTTCTTCCTGGAATCTTCCCGCTTTTTGGGGGTAGCTTTTTCCGTCTTCTCACCGGCAAAGAATTGTAAATCTAGCCTTAGTAACAAGTTAGCCACCCCCAAGCAGTATCATCAGATTTCTCATCGTCACAATCATAATTTCAAACATTTTCTTCATGACGATGATGAAGACACTAGACATCGTAACGATTACCAAGAAACTGACACCAATTTTAATTGGAAACCCCACTACAAAAATATTTAATTGTGGTACAGCACGTGCAGTAATCCCGAGTGCCAAATCGACAAGAAATAACGTAGCTACAACTGGAATCGCCATTTGAAACGCAATCGCAAAGGATTTCGCAAAGGTCAAAACGATAAATTCTGCCATGTTCGGACTACCAAAAGGCGGCCACATAGACGTGATCGGAACAAACTCATAGCTGTAAAATATCCCATCCAAAAGCAAATGATGACCATTGACCACTAATAACAATAACATCGCTAACGAATTAAGAAACTGTCCTAGCAATGGTGACTGCGCACCCGTTTGAGGATCAATAACGTTCGCAATAGCAAATCCCATCTGAAAATCAATAAATCCACCAGCTACTTGAATAGCTGACATAATAATAAAAGCGGCAATGCCGATTGATAAGCCGACTACCGCTTCCTTAAGTACAAGTAATATGTATTGACCATCGATTACCAGTTCGGGCATCGTGATGGAGTAAGACATCATCCAGGCTAGTATTGCCCCAAATAATAATCGTTGCGTAGCTGGAATGGTCTTGTAAGAGAATAATGGCAGTGTTACGAAGAAAGAAGTAACACGGGTTAGTATAAGTAAAAATGCGGGTAACGACGGAATCAGTTCATTCATTTAATCACCCAATGTACCTAGAGAGATTGGAAAAGATTTCACTAGCATATCCGGTGACATAGGATAACATCCAAGGTCCAAAAAATATAATAGCAACCATAACCGCTATGATTTTCGGCACAAATGCCAATGTTTGCTCTTGAATTTGTGTAGTTGCCTGAAAGATACTCACGGCAAGCCCCGTTACTAACGCTACGATTAAGAGAGGTCCCGAAGCGAGGAGAATCACCCAAACTGACCGTTCTGCAATGGATATAACAAATTCACTCGTCATTCAAATCCCCTCCTAAAAGCTTTGTAGCAATGACTGGATAATGAGATACCAACCGTCAACTAGTACAAATAATAATATTTTGAATGGTAATGAAATCATAACGGGTGGAAGCATCATCATCCCCATAGACATAAGCACACTTGCTACGATCATATCGATGACAAGAAAGGGAATGAAAATCATAAAGCCCATTTGAAATGCTGTCTTAATTTCACTGAGGGCGAAAGCCGGTACCATCATAGTTAGCGGAATATCTTCAATTGTTTCCGGTCGCTCCATCTGGTTATAGCGCATGAATAATTCTAAATCTTTCTGTCTTGTATGTTGGCTCATAAATTCTTTGAATGGCACACTGGCCCGCTCGTATGCCTCGTCCAAACTGATTTCTTCATCAAACAAAGGGGTCAATGCTTCTTCATTCACTTGAGATAGCACAGGCGACATGATGAAAAACGTCAGAAATAATGCTAACCCAACCAAAACTTGGTTAGGAGGCATTTGCTGTGTAGCTAGCGCCGTCCGAACAAATGACAGGACAATAATGATCCTAGCAAACGAAGTCATCAAAATTAAAATTGCTGGTGCAAGTGACAATACCGTAAGTAAAAGCAACATCTTAATGGAAGTTGAGACATTGGTGGGATCACTGTCAGAAAATGTGCCCAGAAAATCAACCATCGCGGTCGCTCTCCTTCCGATGTAAATGTTTTAATTGCTCTTTTCTATCAGATTTGATCTCATTCATTTTGGTAGAAAACAATTGACTAAAAGTGGTTTCTTCTGAAGGTGTTTGTTTAGCCTTTGAAGAAAATCTAGTATACAGTTTTGAAACTAGTCCCTTCTGAACTTCATCATTTTGGTCATAACGTGCCAGTAATTCAGCAATTTCATCAGGATCTTCAATTTCCTTTAACAACTGTACATTTTCTCCAACACCGACCACAAAATAGTGATTACCCATTTTCACTAGTTGAATGGACTTATTTTGACCTAACGGTACGCCGCCCATATTCGTCATGAGTCGATTCGAGTCGAAGTTTCTATTACGTTTGTTCATGAAACGCAGTAACCACACGAGCAAACCAATGACAAATACAAAAGCAAAAAGTGTTCGGATATAATCTTTCACCGTGAGACCTTTTGGCTTGTCCAATTCATTATGGGTTACTAGTTTTTTATCACTCTCTGTAGCAGGAGATTTCTCTTCGCAGTCTTTATTTTTTCCAATACAGTCTGATACGCTGACATTAGGATTAGTTTCTGCATGTGCAAATGGTGTGATAGTGAAGCACAGAAAGAATAGTAGTATACAATAGATTACCAGTTTTACTTTCATCTGTTGCTGTTAGCTCAACGCTTTGTCGATCGCTTCAATCACACGGTCTGCCTGAAATGGTTTAACGATAAAGTCTTTTGCTCCAGCTTGGATTGCATCAATGACCATTGCTTGTTGGCCCATTGCAGAACACATGATGATGGTTGCAGATGGATTGGTACTTTTAATTGCTTTTAATGCCGCTATGCCATCCATTTCAGGCATCGTGATATCCATTGTAACCAAATCCGGCTTCAATTCATTATACTTTTCAATAGCTTGAGCACCGTCTGCTGCCTCTCCTACTACTTCATAATTATTCTTTGTTAAAATATCCTTGATCATCATGCGCATAAACGCCGCGTCATCTACTACTAAAATTCGTTTTCCCATTCATATTCCCTCCAAGTATCTTCTATCGTAAATTATTTAATCGATCCATTTGACTTAAAATGTCCGTAATACGGACTCCGAAGTTTTCGTCAATGACGACGACTTCTCCTTTTGCAATATAGCGATTATTGACTAATATATCGACCGGCTCCCCTGCCAATTTATCTAGTTCAATAATTGAACCACCAGACATTTCTAGTATTTCTTTAACAGAACGTTTCGTACGTCCTAATTCTACTGTTACTTGAAGCGGTATATCAAGTAGCAAATTTAAATTATTTGATTCTTCTTTTTTTAAAGAAGGTGCTTGGAAACTCGCAAACTCTGCTTGCTGAACATGCACTGGCTCCTGAGTCTGACGTGGTGTTGCGGTTTGTTGACTTGGCGGTGCTTGATATGCAGGTTGCGGCTGTTGCATAGGTGTAGGCTCTTGTGCATATGTCGGTTCTGGTTCCGAATATTGTGGTGCCTGCGGACTAGGTGGTGTTTCTATCATAGTCGCCGCTTCTTCTTCCCCCATTAGTGATGAGACTAATTTTTTACCGAACTCCAATGGGAACAATTGCATAATATCTGAATCAATCAACTCACCAACTTTCAAATTGAAAGACACACGAATCAATAAATTATGCGCAGGAATATTTTCGGTTCCCTGATCTATTTGAATATTCATCAAGTCAATAGTAGGCGGTGAAATATCTACTTTTTTATTGAAGATGGTAGACATCGAAGTCGCTGAAGATCCCATCATTTGATTCATCGCTTCTTGCACTGCACTCAAATGGATTTCACTTAACTCTTGGTTTGGAGTAATACCGTCTCCTCCAAGCATTAAATCTGCAATGATTGCCGCATCACTTTGTTTGATCACCAACAGATTGACGCCGCTTAATCCTTCAGTATATTCCACCTTGATTGCTACATATGGATGGACAAAATCCCCCTCCAAATTATCACGTTGGATTAGCGATAGCTGTGGTGTAGTGATTTCCACCTTTTGACCCAATAAAGCAGAAAGTGCTGTTGCCGAACTACCGAACGAGATATTACCAATTTCCCCTAAAGCATCTTGCTCCATTTCGGTCAAGTAATCGCTAATATCGATAGTTTCCGATACAGGTTCTTCTGCTTGGATAGGTTCTAGAGTTTCACCCCGTAACAACGCTTCAATCTCTTCCTGTGAGAGAATATTATCACTCATCATCGTCATCCTCTCCCGTAGTCAATATTTCCAGTATTTGAACAGCCATACGATTACGTAATTTCCCTGGCTGTGCTGTGAATTTAGGCTTTTCCCCTATTCTTATTGTCAAAGGTTCTTCAATGCTTGTATCCAATGAAATCACATCACCAAGCTGTAGATGCAAGAAATCTTCAATAGATATCTGGCCTTTTCCAAGTTCAGCAACTATAGGGAGTGTTGCGTTTTTAATTCTTCTTTCCAATTCGACACTTTGCTCAGCGGTAGGTTCTTTCTTATTCGTCTGCATCCAGTACTGCACAGAAAGATTCGGAATAATAGGTTCCAACACAACGTGCGGGATACACATGTTGATCATACCGCTAGATTCACCAATCATAATATTGAATGAAATCACGACCACGGTTTCGTTCGGTGAAATCATTTGAAGAAATTGGGGGTTGACTTCCATTTCCGCTAAATACGGATCGATATCAATTAACCCGGACCAAGCTTCACGTAAGCTATCAAATGAACGTTCAAACAAATTCGTCAAGATCTTCGTTTCAATTTCCGTCATATTATCCGTTTTTCCTGAACTCGATCCAAAACCACCCATCAATCGTTCCAACATCGAGTAAGCGACATTGGGATTGACTTCCATCAAAATATTCCCTTCAAGGGGGGATACATCAAATATATTGATCAATGTCATATTGGGTATCGAGCTGATGAATTCTTCAAACGGTATCTGGTCTACCGACATCACATTAATTTGTACATACGTACGCAGCTGAGCGGAGAAGTACGTCGTCAGTAATCTGGCGAAGTTTTCATGAATCCTAGTCAAACTCCGAATCTGATCTTTAGAGAAACGAAGTGCACGCTTAAAGTCATAGACACGTACTTTTCTTGTTTCTTCTTCTTTCTTCATTTCTTCTGCTGACATTTCACCCGTCGATAAAGCTGACAGCAGCGCATCTATTTCATTTTGGGACAGTACATCTCCCGACATAGGCCCACCTCCCATCGCGCACATTTCTCTTGTAGATCCTTCCGGCCGTCACTGGATGATATATGAGACAATATACACCTTCTGTATTTCACCATCTTGCATCAGCTCGTTTAGCTTCGCTTTTATAGTATCTTCAAATTGCTGTTTCCCTGCTTTCCCTTCAAGGTCTTTCGCTGTCATTTCAGACAGTTCTTGAATAGCTAGGTTCTTCACTTGAAAATCACGCTTCGTTAATTCCTCCGCTGCCTTTTTACTGTCTGTCTGGATTTTCAGGGATATACGGACAAAATTACGGCCAGACAAATTCGTTGTAATTTCTTCCATATCCACTGATGCCTCAATAATTTCATCAATTGACGGTGCTTTTTCCTCTCCGTCACTATCTTTATTGAAATTCAATATCAATACGACCGCCACGACACCGATCAACGTAATACTCACTAAGATAATCAATGAAATCGTCAATAATTTATTCTTCATCTTCTTCATCACCCCGGATATGCGGATTGGATAGCAGCTGGACCGCTTGATAAAATTCAATGATTCGGTTATTTACTTCGTCAGCTGAATCAAGCACGACATATTTTGAACCAGTCGTCAACGTGATTGTCGTGTCTGGAAACGACTCGACTCTTTCTATGTACAATGCGTTTAACGTAAAAGTCGTTCGATTCAATCTCGTCACTTTAATCATATGTAAGGGGCCAGGCCAAGGCCGGCCCGACCCTCCTTCTCAAACTATACTATGTTATCGTTTCAAGTTTACTAGTTCTTGTAAAATTTCGTCCGAAGTCGTGATAATCCGTGTGTTGGCTTGGAAACCACGTTGTGCAACAATCATTTCCGTGAATTCCTCGGATAGGTCTACGTTAGACATTTCTAGGGAGCCGGATTTGATTGCGCCACGGCCTTCTTCAAGAGGAGTTAAATTTTCGGATGGTGCGCCTGAGTTTGCAGATTCTTGATACATATTCCCACCCACTTTTGTAAGTCCACCTGGGTTATTGAATTTGGCTATCGCAATTATTTGGTTTCCGTCCAATCCATCAGCTTCAGTTACGTATTTAACCGCGCCATTCTGTCCAATAGAAAGAGATGTAGCTTCTAATGGTACGGTTATGTACTCACCCTGATCGTCTAAAACAAATCTTCCATCGCCATCTACTAAAGTTCCTTCTGCAGCTCCAGCATCTGCACCTGCATCTAAATAAAAATTACCCGCTCTTGTATAAAATCTTTGCGCTCCATCCTCCACTACAAAAAAACCATCGCCTTCAATCGCTAAATCTAGCGTATTGCCTGTAGTTTGCATTGAGCCCCCAGAGTGAATTGTATCAATAGTAGCTAACTGTGATCCTAATCCTACTTGCTTTGGATTCACACCACCTCTAACATCTCCAGGTGCAGAAGCCCCCGCAATATTCTGTGAATACAAATCCTTAAACACCGTACGCCCTTTCTTAAAGCCATAAGTATTAACATTAGCAATATTATTACCAATTACATCCAACTTAGTTTGAAAGTTTTTTAGTCCAGAAATTCCTGAGTACATTGAGCGAATCATAAATAGTTTCCCCTCTCGGTTTTAGAGTGCACCGCGTCATTCAGTCGGCGGTGCAATTGGCATCCTGTTAAGGTCCTGCCGTATTTAGCTGAGTAGTATCGTGCCGTCAATATTCGTAAATAGTTGGTCCTTCGCTTCCATGCGGTTCATCGCGGTGATGACGGTTGAGTTCTTTGCACTGACAATGAGTGCGGCTTGATCGGTCAACACGAGTGAATCGCGGATTCCCTTCCTCTTCGCCTCGTCTACTTTCTCTGAGATGTGTGCCCATTCTGCATCGGTCATTTGAATGCCTCGTTCTTGCAGCCGATCGTTAGCATGTTTACTAATCTTTAGTGTTTCAGGCCGTGTCGCTTGCTGTAAATGTTCGAGAAATGACTGCTTTGACTGTGCTTGTATTTGTCCTTGACGTATGGGTGGTGGTGATGGAATGCGATGGATATCGATCTTGTTCATGATATCGCCCCATTCAATTATTCACTAATAGTAGTAAATTGATTTCCTTCAATTTTCTTGCCGTCTTGCAACACATAATGCAGACTACCTTCCTTATTTGTAACCGATACGACTTTCCCTGTACGTTCTTCTTCGCCTTCCATATAGCCTACTGTCTTACCAATTAACATACTGGCTTGTACTAGACTGTTCGGTTGACCGACTGCTCCAGTCCCTGAACTAGATCCATATCCCATTACTTCCGAAATGTTACCAGGCGACAGTTCTTTGCCATCCGCCATCGTAAAGATTACTGAACCATTCATATACTTGATAGACTGTATAACGCCAGTCCCTTCATTAATAATCGGCTTGTCGTCTTGACCTGTTTTATCTGATACTTCATGCCAACGAATTTCTTTACCTACAAAGCTATTGTACTGAATTAACTGACTCTGGTTTTGTGAATCCGCGAACTTTTCAAATGCCTTTGCTAAGTTCATGGTTTGTTCCAATGATGAAAACTGGGCCATTTGTGCGACAAACTCTGTGTCTTTCATCGGATTGGTTGGATCTTGGTTAGCCATCTGTGCAATTAAAATTTTCATAAAAGCGTCTTTCCCCATTGTATCGGGTCCGGTTTTCCGTTGATCTCGTTGCTTGTTGACTAAATACATCGATTCAGTAATCGCATTTTTCGTGGTTGCTGAATTTGTTGCTTCTGGCAATTTTTACGCCTCCAATTCAATCATGAATTCTTGGAATGTTTGTTCTGGTTCATTTGCATTTTCATTTTGTTCGGTAGCCTGCTCTTTTTGTTGTTGATTTTGTTTATTAAACGCTTGTTCTCTATCACTCTTCGACAGATCTTGCAGAGTTTGTGATAGGTCAATTCGGTCTACTTGCAAGTTCTGTTGATTGAAAGCTTGACGCAACTGATGCATCTGGCTATCCAGCATTTCACGTGCTATCGCAGTAGATGCCAAGATTCTCGCAGTCATTACACCGTTTACTTCCAATAATTCAATACGAATTTGTCCGAGATGTTCCGGGTACAGTTTGACTGAAATACGATTTATTCCATTCGTTTGGCCAAAGTTTGCTCGGTTTAATATGGCTTGGAATTCCCGCATCAATGCTTCACTTCGGCTTTCCGGTACTTTCTCTGTAGCATTCAGTTGGAATACTGGTCTAGTTTCAGTAGTAGTGACAGCTGACAATGGAGCCACTGTTTCACTAGGCTTTGACTGTTGATTTTGCTGCTCGGTATCTGCGCTCATTTGTTCCGTCGAAATTCGAATGACGTGTTGCATAGTCGGTGGAATTTGTACTGTGTGTTTCACTTCAGGCTGTATGGCCTTTTGTTCTAACTGATTTGCAAATTGTGAAAGAATTGGCTGGATCGTTTTCACGAGATCTACTTGCTTTGTAAACAAATCAAGCTTAGGTGCTACCAATTCAACTGCTTTAAGCAATGCGATCACTTCTACAGCTGATTTTGGCGGTACTTGTCCCATCGCCTCTTTAATGTTCGCAGTTGGTAATTGTTGTAACACATCGAGCACAAACCATATGTCTCCTGTTGCTGCTAACTGGTCAAATTGTTCTTTGGTCATACCGGCATCTTCTAGGACGTTTGTAATCGTTTCTATTAGTTTATCAGGTTCTCCGCTAATTTGATGTGCTAATTGTTGCAGACTAGGAAACTTCTGCAGATTTACTATATTCGTTAACTTCATTTCAACATCTTCATTTAACAAAACTGGAATGTTTTGAAGCGGTTCTTCTTCTACTATTCCAGATAACATTTTTTTGACAGTCGCTTCATTTACTAACTGTGTTTGAAGCAGTCTAGCCTCTTTTACTAGTTGCGCTACAACGGGTGACTGAACAGACTGCTTCAACTCCTCAACAATTCCTTCTAACTTCTCTAAGGAATCGGTGTTGAGAACATTACCTACTAATGTAGTTAGCTCTGATATAGAACCCACTAATTGTTGCTTAGCCGGAACAGAACTAGCGGACATGATGCCCTGAAACATACTTCCAAATCCTCCACTCTCACTATTAACTGTAGAAATAGATGATTTCAACGGCATCCCTGAGGAACTTACGTTCATTAATAGTCCTAAGTTCACTTTTTCACCTCCCTCAATTACTATTATACTACTTTGTAAGCATAGAAGTATATTTAGCTGCATCTTCAGGGGACATTTTCTCTAGGATAGCTGCTAAAGTAGCGGGCTTTAGACTAGATAATATTTGGACAGCTTCCGCATCTCCCATTTTTGTAATAACAGGGGCTGATGATTTGGCGGACATTTGCTCGTAAGTCGTTATAATTTCTTTAAAATCACGCGTAGATTCACTTTGCGCTAGTTTTAATTTCTCGATTTCTTCATTCAATTTTTCTTTTTCAATTACTAGCGTTTCGTTCGAATCTTTCACTTGTGTAAGTTCGTCTTGAACTTCGAATAATTGTGCTTCTTTTTCTTGAATTTCTGCTTGAAGTGAAATAACACGATCTTCTAATATTAGATCTCCTTCGACCTTTTCATCAGGTGCTTTTTGTTCAAGGAATGGAATTTTGGATGTCCACTCTTTCGCCTGATCGAAGACGTTTACATCAGCTACTTTGGCTATGATTAAAACGACAGCCGTTGTGAACATAAGAGGTATGATAACCCATGCGAGCAATATTTGGAAAAACCCAATAGACTTTTTGCTCTGCTCTCCAACTGATTCCCCAGCCTCTTTTTTCTTTTTCAATTTAGCCACTCTACCACCCGTCTTCTCTTGAACGGAACTTCATCGTCGATAGTTCGTCAATTCGATTTATCTCTACATGTTCCATTTCAGCATCATATTGTTCTTTCCCAATTTCCTTCATTTTTTCAAACTTCTTCACTTCGATATTTTTCTCCAGCAACTGCGATTCATACCAATTCATTTTCGAACGGGACTTGATCACTTCTTGCTGCATATGATCAATCGTTAGGTCAAGCGTATTTATGAATCGGGAATAACTGTGCAAATCATCGATGGAAAAACCAGTAGTCATTCGTTGTTGCTGTTCTTCTAAGATCGTTTCTTTCTTTTTCATATGGTCATACAGCTGTGTTGCGATTTTTTCAAATTCTTCAATCGCCTCTTTATAAGCCATTTCTGTTTCATCACGTTCTTGTTCCCGTAAATTCAGTACTTTATCAAAACGATAACGGAAAGAAGTCATCTCCGTTCTCCTCCTCCAGAAGCTAACGCAATCATTTCATTTACCGTATCTTCTAATTGAATATTCTCATTAAACTTCTGTTTTAGAAAGTCGGTAATGATTGGTTCATATTCAATCGCTTCATCGATTTCGCGTGACGTCCCTTTTTTATATGCACCAATATTAATTAAATCCTCAGATTTGTCATAGGCATAATACAGTTCGCGTAATTTTGCCGCCGCTTTCAAATGATCAGGATCTGCAATGTGATTCATCAGACGACTGACACTTTTCAAAATATTGATCGCGGGATACTGACCTTTATTAGCAAGTGTACGATCCAAGACTATATGACCATCAAGAATGCCTCGCACGGCATCCGCTATCGGCTCATTCATATCGTCACCATCAACTAGCACTGTGTAGAATGCAGTGATCGCTCCGTTTTCGTTAGTTCCACTACGTTCCAATAGTTTAGGAAGAATAGCGAAAACAGAGGGCGTGTATCCTCGCGTTGCAGGCGGTTCACCTACCGCTAGACCAATCTCACGCTGCGCCATGGCTACACGTGTGACTGAGTCCATCATCAACATAACGTTCAGACCTTTATCCCGGAAGTACTCTGCAATGGCTGTTGCTGTCATGGCACCTTTAATTCGCATAAGCGCGGGCTGATCAGATGTCGCTGCAACTACAATTGTTCTTTTTAGACCTTCTGGCCCTAAGTCTCTATCGATAAACTCACGGACTTCACGGCCACGTTCTCCTATAAGGGCGATGACGTTAATATCCGCTTCTGTATTGCGTGCAATCATCCCTAACAATGTACTTTTACCAACACCCGAACCTGCGAAAATCCCTACACGCTGACCGCTACCTACCGTTAACATTCCATCGATGGCTTTCACCCCTACAGCTAACTTGTCGTTAATAGTAGGGCGTGTCAAAACGTTCGGTGGACTGTTTTCTGTACGAACAGTTGCCAAACCTTTAGGTAACACGCTTGAATCAATAGGTTTCCCTAGAGAATCAAGGACCTTTCCTAGTAGATTCATGCCTACTTTCACTTCAAGGGGCTTACCTA
This sequence comes from Sporosarcina sp. P34, assembly GCF_002743375.1. Lineage (GTDB taxonomy): Bacteria > Bacillota > Bacilli > Bacillales_A > Planococcaceae > Sporosarcina. The sequence continues at coordinate 203,617 of NZ_PDZC01000001.1, read as the reverse complement.
ATGTTTCAACTAAACAGCCACTTGAAATGTTGCGTATATCGGTGTATGGCATTAACATGACAATCTCTGCCCTAAATCCTACAACTTCTGCTTGAATTAGAGAACGTCCCCCTTCAGGAACATTCAAATGGATGAAACATACATCTCCTATCGACGATTCAGGACCTTCAGATTCTATTAGTAAACCCACAACTCGTATTACCCGACCATACTTTTTCAATGTGTTGATGTTTGGAATGATCGGAATTAAATCTTCAGCTTTTTTCAAATTCAAACACCATCTTCCATGATTTTCACCAATTGCTCTTTCAGCTCATTCAGTTGCTCATCTACACTCACTACGATTCGACCATGGTTCGTTTCGATAAAACAATCTGTTGCATTGAAATCTTCATTGACGAAAATAAGGAATGGGGTTTCGGGCGGAAAGATTGAAGCCAGTTCAGAGCGATGTGTCGTCACCATTTTAAACTGTTCAATCGGTACGAATAATTTTACCTCTTTACTCTCTTGCGCTTCCTTAATCCCTTTACGCACGATGGATAAATACGTCTCGTCGTCGTCTTCTAACGCTTTATTAATTATTCGTTCTGCCGAGTGAATTCCGATATTCAGAATTACTCGTTCTTGATTGATTAAATATTGCGTTGCGTTCTCGTAAGATAATGTAGTAGTTTCGTTCGCAGCCTCTACCATTTCACGCATTTCCGCAAGTGCTTTATTGCGCCCATCATCGAATCCGACTTGAAACCCTTCGTCATATGCCCGTTGTTGCAGTTCTTCTTTTTCATTCTTCCAAGCTGCATGCATCGATTCGATATCCGCTGCTGCTTGATCCAATCGCTGTTTAATTTCGGTATCTACAATGTTCTTTCGTTGCTCCATCTCCTGCAACATACGATTGCGTTCCATGAACATCTCGCCTGTGCTAACTGGCTCCTCCACTGTCTCTGTAGCGTCCATCGATTGCAAATTGCGTATAGATATGGCTTTTGTAGGACGTTGATTCATTACAGTTCGCTCGGAACGAAACAGATTAGACAATGATGTCATCTCCTCCACCACGCGCTATGATGATTTCTCCGGCATCTTCAAGTCTGCGAATGATTCCTACAATTCGAGACTGCGCTTCCTCCACGTCACGAAGTCGAACAGGACCCATTACATCCATTTCTTCCTTGAAAGATTCTGCCATACGTTGTGACATGTTCTTGAATAATATATCTTTCACTTCTTCACTGGATACTTTCATCGCTAAAATCAAGTCTTCATTTTCACAGTCACGGATGACACGTTGAATTGAGCGGTTATCCAACGTGATAATATCTTCGAAAACAAACATTCTTTTGCGAATTTCTTCGGCTAGCTCAGGATCTTGAATTTCAAGAGCATCGAGAATCGTTTTCTCTGTCGAACGATCTACGCCATTTAACACTTCAACGACTGCGTCTACGCCACCTGTTTCGGTAAAGTCTTGAGTTACAGTAGATGATAATTTTCGTTCAAGTACTGCTTCTATCTCACTGATTACTTCCGGTGAGGTTGATTCCATAGTAGCTATTCGTTTGGCAATATCCGCTTGCATTTCTTGCGGAAGCTGCGACAAGATTAATCCCGCTTGCTCCGCTTCCAAATAAGACAAAATTAATGCAATTGTCTGCGGATGTTCATTTTGGATAAAGTTTAGTATTTGCGATGGTTCCGCGCGTCTTGCAAAATCAAACGGGCGCACTTGGAGTGAAGATGTCAGACGGTTAATGATTGCTTGGGCATGTTCTTTTCCGAGTGCTTTTTCAAGTACAGTCTTGGCATAGCCAATCCCACCCTGAGAAATATAATCCTGCGCAAGAGCGATATTATGAAATTCTTCAATAATTTCTTCTTTTACAGAGGATTCCACTTTTTTCACACCGGAAATCTCCAACGTCAGTTGCTCAATCTCTTCTTCATTCAAATGCTTATAGACTGAAGCCGACACCTCAGGCCCCAATGAGATAAGCAACAGAGCAGCTTTTTGTTTTCCTGACATGTCTTTATCTTTCTTAACCAACTAAACCCCTCCGTTACTCCTTGGTGATCCATGTTCGCAATAATTTTGCAAACTCTTCTGGTTTATCTTTAGCCATTTTTTCTAGTTGTTTTCTACGAGCTGTCGCTTCTGTCTCTTGTTCCATATTGATGTCATCGACTTGTACTGAATCAAATTGAGTCTGAGCTTGTTCCATTGCCAACTCTTCTTCCATTTCTGCTTCGTTGCGTCTCTTGCGCACGAACAATACAACAAGAACAATGACTGCAAGTAGCAAGACACCGCCAATCAAATATACCCACCAAGGGATGACAGTCTTAGTATCTTCAAACGCAACGTTTTTCCCTCTTAATGGTTGAACCGAAACTGCTATTTTCTCAGCTAGTATTTCATCGGTTAATTCTCCAGCTACTTCTGTATCCAATGAAGTACGTACTATGGTCTCTAAAATTCGTTCAACATCTTGTCGCACTTCTGGAGCCAATGAAGTTGGATCATCAGCAGTAGGAGGTTCAATCATAACTTGTATACCGATATTACTTATTTTGTATGGGCTCTCTACTATATCTTTTCTAATTCTATTTACTTCATTATTAATTGTTTCTTCTAGACGTTCGTAATCACCGTTTCCGCCTTCACCTTCAACATACGTAGTACGACTATCAGTCGGATCTTCCGCTTCAGGTGTACCGCCTACTGCAGGATTCGTACCCGAGAATGATTCAGTTATCCGTTGTACACTTAATGCAATACCTTCCATGTTTTCTGGATCGACAGGCGTCACAAGGTTCTCTTCACGTTGTTCTTTCTTAAAGTCGATATCTGTCGTAACAGACACAACTACTTTATCTTGTCCCATCAATGTACCGAGCATCATTTGAACCTGTCGTTGTAAGTCACGCTCGATCGTCTTTTTCACGCCCATTTGATCCGTCACATTAGCCCCGTAAGAATTTCCTGAATCTTTTAGATCAAAGTACTCAAAATATTGGTTTTGGATGACGATATTGTCATTAGACAGATTAGGCAAGCTCTTTGATACTAAATTATAAAGTGATGTAATTTGTTGTTCGGTAAATCTTTGTCCGGGATTCGTCTTCAACATGATCGCTGCACTTGCTTCTGATGTTGTGTCATTTACGAAGATTCCCTCTGTCGGTAAAGTAAGCATGACTTTTGCGTCCTTAATACCTTCTATACCCTTTATTAGATTAGCTAATTCTGTTTGCATCGCAGCAAGCTTAATCATATTAAATTCATTATCGGTAGTACCAAACCCCGCATTATCCGAGAAGAATGAATAATCGATTAGACCGGAATCTGGAAATCCTTCTGCCGCTAGTGATACACGTAGATTATCCAGTTGTTTTTCAGGTACCGAAATTGCAGTACCGCCCGGTTCCACCAGGTAAGGTACTCCTTGTCCATCTAGGACTTCTTTTATACGTCCAATCTCAGATGGCGACACTTCTGAATAAAGCGTTACATACGTAGTACGGGACATAATCATTGTTAAAAAAACCGCCAGCGCAATAATGCCAGCCGCTATCGTTATATATATAATTTTTTGATTCTTTGTTCGACTTCCCCAGAAAGCTTTGAGATCCGCCCTGAGCTTTGTCAATCTTTCTTTCATTCTAATCCCCCGGTCAGCCTCACTAGGCGCAATTCCATTTACGCCTAGTGCTTTCTATCAATTAGACAGGCATTCTAATGATTTCTTGGTATGCTTCTACCACTTTATTGCGCACTTCCATTGTTGCATTGAATGCAATACTCGCTTTTTGTGCCGAGATCATCACATTATGCAAATCGACATCTTCACCTTTAACAAGTTTTGTCGTCATAGCATCTGAGACATTTTGTGTTTGGTTTACTTGATGAATCGCGTCGTTTAACATTGCCGAGAAATTCTGTTGAGCTTCGAAAGGTGTTTTTTGTGCTTTAACTTCAGGTTGCTGGATTGACATAGCAGGCATAGCACCTGTAATTGATTGTATCGCCATTCAGTTCACTCCCAATAGAATACTAGTATATTATTTTCCGATCTCCAATGCTTTCATTAGCATAGATTTATTTGCATTCAACGCTGTTACATTCGCTTCATATGATCTTGTTGCAGACATTAAATCAATCATTTCGCGTAAAGGGTCGATATTTGGCATTTCCACATATCCTTCTTCATTCGCATCTGGATGAGAAGGATCAAATACCAATTTGAATGGAGTCTCACGATCTTCTTTCACACGTGTTACAGCCACTCCATTTCCTGCATTCCCCCGTGAGTGAACTCCCTTCGCCGCTTCCAAAAATGAAGAAAACTGCCCTTCCTTCGGTTGTAACGTGACGGTTTTCCTTCTATACGGCTGCCACTCGCCATCTACTTGCTTGGCCCGAGTTGAATCAACATTCGCCATATTGGAAGAAATGACATCCATACGCAAACGTTGAGCCGTCAATGCAGAAGCCGATGAATTCAGACTATGAAATATACCCATCATCAACGTCCCCCTTTAATAACACTTTGTAATGAATTAAATTTCCCATTTAATCGTTCTATTAACGCGGAGTTATAAATTTGATTTGCCGCTAAGTCTGCTTGTTGTTTGTCCATATCCACGCCATTGCGATCTTGCCGGTAACGGAAATTTGATATGTCGAATGTTTTACTTGGCGTGGAATGTGTAAAGTCTAAATGCTTGGAGTCGGTCTTATATGCCTCTAGGACTTTACTATTCTCATTAGAAAACACTTCTTTAAAGTTAACATTTTTAGTTTTATAGTTGGGTGTGTCTACATTCGCTATATTTTGCGAAATTGCTTTACCTTTCGCAGATGAGTAATTCAATCCTTTTTCAAGCAGGTTGATGGTACCACCATAAATCTCCATCGTTCCCCCACCCTTCCCTCATTTAGTTCATTTTTCGCGTTTTTTTTAGAATTCTACTTATACCATACTACTCTTTAATACTATTTTCGATAAAATTCTTCCTTATTTTTCTACTACTCTATTGTAGCGGAGACTAATGATTTTTGTCCAATGTTTTCTAAATGATTTTATAGTACAAAGTAACCATTCAGATGAGTTCAGATTATTCTATACATTATAACTAATCACTAAGCATCATATGGATTTCCCAACAAAATAAGTAGTAAGTGGTATTCTATTCCTGTCCGAGTTTTTTGGTATGATTTGTCGCATTATGTAAAACAGTTATGCTATATAAGCTGATAAAATTTCTTCACTCCTCTATCTTTCTACTCAATATTAAGTTCTTAATTAAAATTTCCTATGTAGTATAAAACGCAACATGAATTCTAGTCCATAAACAGGATAGTAAATTAATAAAAATAAAAAACTGAAGAAAATCCGTAATAACGGAAGTTCCTTCAGTTTCTAAACATTTCTCTTTCAAGCAGTAGTATTATGAATTGTGTTTTTCAAGCTCTTCTAGGAATTTATCGTTCAATACTTTAATATACGTACCTTTCATTCCCAAAGAACGCGATTCAATAACGCCAGCACTTTCAAGTTTACGAAGTGCATTGACGATTACTGAACGTGTAATTCCCACACGATCAGCAATTTTAGACGCTACAAGTAATCCTTCGTTTCCGTCTAACTCTTTGAAAATATGCTCAATTGCTTCATGCTCGCTGTAAGACAACGAGTTGATAGCCATTTGTACAACCGCTTTGCTACGCGCTTCATGTTCAATTTCCTCAGACTTTTCACGTAAGATCTCCATACCTACTACTGTTGCACCATATTCAGCAAGAATTAGATCATCTTCTGTAAAACCATCTTTTAATCGCGCAAGAATCAAAGTACCCAAGCGTTCGCCACCGCCAATGATCGGTACGATTGTAGTTAAACCTTCTTGGAATAGTTCTTTGTTTTCGATAGGGAATACTGTATGTTCGCTTTCGATATCAATATTTGGAGACGTTTCATTAATCTGGAACAAACGATTTGTATACTCTTCAGGAAATTTACGTTCCTCAAACATTTTTTTCATGCGATCATTATCAATTTGGTGATGGATTTCTAAACCAAGTAATTTACCTCTTCTGCTCACGATAAACGCATTACAATCAATTACGTTGCTCAGCTCTTCTGCCATCTCTTTAAAGTTAACAGGACCACCTGCACCCTGTTGTAACATTGCATTGATTTTTCTTGTTTTGACTAATAAACTCATTTCTATTGTTCCTCCTCAAGGACTTATTCTGACTTTAATGAATATTCTAAAGCTTTTCAATCATTAAATAAACTATTACGTCTTCATTATAAAATAAAATGTGACAAATCTTTGTTCTTTACAATGCCATCAAGCTTTTCATCTACATATGCCAGTGTAATCTTGATGGAAGCAGGTCCGATTTCTGCCGCTTCGAATGATAAATCTTCTAGCAACTTCTCCAAAATCGTATGCAATCTTCTTGCGCCAATATTTTCTGTTTCATTATTTACTTCAAATGCGATTTCAGCCAGTTTACTGATGGCTTCATCGGTAAATTCAATTTCTACATCTTCTGTTGCAAGAAGACGTTCATATTGTTTTAATAAAGAAAAATCGGGTTCACGTAGTATGCGTTCAAAATCCTCTTTTTTCAATTTGTCTAATTCTACACGAATTGGGAATCTACCTTGTAACTCAGGAATAATATCGGAAGGCTTTGACATATGGAACGCTCCAGCAGCAATGAACAATATATAATCTGTCTTAACTGCACCATACTTTGTTGTGACTGTGGAACCTTCAACAATCGGCAAAATATCACGTTGTACACCTTCGCGGGACACTTCCCCAGAAGACTTTTGATTGCTACTTGCTATTTTATCCATCTCGTCTAGGAAAATAATTCCCGCCTGTTCAGTTAATTCGATTCCCTTACGTGCTACTTCATCTTGATCAATTAACTTATCCGCTTCTTCCGCTTCCAGTACAATTCTTGCATCTTTTACTTTCATGCGACGCTGAATTTTCTTCTTCGGCATGAGCGAAGATAAAGCGTCTTGCATACCCGACATTTGATCCATACCGGACCCTTGCAACGCATCGAATAAAGAGGGTTGTTGCGCTTGCACTTCTACCGTCACCATTTTTTCTTCGATTCTACCGCTCGCAAGTTGTTCAGCGATTTCTGAACGCTTTCGTCTAATTTCGGATTGATTTTCTTTTTGTTCGGGTTCAGGCTGTGTTTTTTGCCCGAAAAACATTTCGAAAGGGTTTTGACCTTCGGTATTCTTTTTCGCCTCAGGGACCAATAGCTTTACTAAACGTTCTTCCGCTAACTTTTGGGACTGCTCTTTTACGGCTTCACGCATATCTTCTTTTACCATTCGTACTCCGACTTCGGTTAAATCTCGAATCATTGACTCAACATCTCGTCCTACATAGCCGACTTCCGTAAACTTTGTTGCTTCGACTTTTACGAAAGGAGCATGAATTAACTTGGCAATTCTTCGAGCAATTTCAGTCTTCCCGACACCAGTAGGTCCAATCATCAAAATGTTTTTCGGAATGATCTCTTCTTGTTCTTCAGCAGACAATTGCATACGACGATAACGATTACGCATAGCAACCGCAACTGCCTTTTTAGCTTTTTCCTGCCCAATAATATAACGATTTAAATACGCTGTTAGCGCTTTAGGAGTCATTTCTTGCTTCATCACTTAAAGCACCTCCACGATAATGTTATGATTGGTAAACACACAAATATCGGCAGCTGTCTCAAGTGAAATCTTAGCAATTTCTTCTGCCGTTAATTTATGGCTGTGCTTCTTCAGTGCACGCCCAGCCGCTAATGCATAATTGCCTCCAGAACCGATTGCCAATACTCCATCATCCGGCTCTATTACTTCACCAGTACCTGAAACAAGTAATAGTGTATGTTCATCCATAACGAGTAACAATGCTTCTAACTTACGTAAGATCCGATCTCCACGCCATTCTTTAGCAAGTTCAACTGACGCGCGTTGAAGATTTCCATCGTATTCATTGAGTTTAGCCTCAAATAAGTCAAATAGCGTAAATGCATCCGCTACGGAACCAGCAAAACCAGCTAAGACTTTGCCGTTGAATAATCTACGAACTTTCTTCGCTGTGTGTTTCATGACGACCGACTCGCCCATCGTCACTTGCCCATCACCTGACATGGCACATTGCCCATCATGATGAATAGCAAATATCGTTGTTGCATGAAATTTCATTATAGTTCCTCCTAAGCACGAGGGTGCGTTTGTAAATAAGTTTGGCGTAAGTGTTCATTTGTGACATGGGTATAGACTTGAGTTGAAGATAAATGACTATGTCCTAGTAACTCTTGTACTGACCGAAGATCCGCACCTGCGCCAAGCAAATGTGTCGCAAACGTATGGCGGATCATATGTGGCGTAATATTAGTATGTAAGGATGCTCTCTTCATTAAGTCATCTAATACATAGCGCACGCCTCGATCCGTCAAAGGATCTCCACGTAAATTGACAAACAGTTTTGTATGCTTCTTTTGCTTTATCAATTGTGGTCGACTACTGTCTATATAGTTCCGCAATGCTTCCCCTGCAAAACTTCCAAATGGCACAAAACGTTCTTTCCGTCCTTTACCCATTACTTTTACAATTCCTAAATAATGATCCACATCTTGCACTTCGATTTCTACTAGTTCCCCAACACGGATTCCCGTCGCATAAAGCAACTCGAGTAAAGCACGATCACGCAAGGAGCGAAAATCCTCACCCACCGTAACTTCAAAAAGCTTTTCCAACTCTTGCTGATAGAAAAATGCAGGAAGACGTTCTTCTTGCTTCGGATGATACAATAATCGAAATGCTTGATCTTCAATCCCGTAACGAGCATTAATGAATGTAAAAAATGACCGAATGGCTGATATTTTCCTAGAAATGCTTGTTCTTGCATACGAACGATCATATAAACGTGTAATATATAATCTAGCTACAGGATAGTCGACGTCTTCCAACTTCCCAATGCCCTCTTCTTGCAGAAACAATAAAAAATCCCGAAGGTCTTTTTCATACTCTGCGACCGTGTAGGATGAGTAGTTTTTCTCTAGTCGAATATAGGATACATATTCTTCTGCCAATTGTTTTATTTCAGGGATCATTTTATCACCTCAATACGAATTTATCATCGTACAACGTGCACCTGAAAATACGAAAGTGTGTTGATTATATATAGTGCGATATATACTATCAAAGCCGAATGTAGTCCATTAAACACTATACATTAGCAAGGATTATTGGGCAACTTTGAAAAACTGATTCTTTATCATTTTTAAATTAAAGAACCTTTTCCGTCACATAACAGTCAAATTACTTTAATACTAAGTAATTATTTATCATACTGTTCATCATTTCCCTAATTGTAAGACGTTATACCAACTAGAAAGTTGCACAAAGCGACAACAACAAAAAAACTGAAGATCAAACTCCGATTAAATGGAGTTCGATCTTCAGTTCGTCTTTAAGTTGTTAAAGTAAAGTTTTTATAATTTTGTCGTTGATTTAAATTCTTGTAATGCATCCAATGCGCGTGTCGCATGTTTGTCCGCTCGTTCGGCTTTTGTTCTATAGCGCCTATTCAACTCAGGAAATAATCCAAAGTTGATGTTAATCGGCTGGAAGTTATTTGGGTCAGCTTCCGTGATATAACGCGCCATGCTGCCAAGTGCCGTTTCTCTTGGAAATCGGACCGGTCTCTCGCCCTTTGCCAATTGCGCTGCATTAATGCCTGCAATCAATCCTGATCCTGCTGATTCAACATAGCCTTCTACACCTGTTACTTGACCCGCAAATAGAATGGTTGGTTGTGATTTCAGTTGGTATGTGCAGTTCAATACTCTAGGAGAGTTGATGAATGTATTACGATGCATCACGCCGTAACGTACGATATCCACATTTTCTAATCCAGGTATCAGTTTTAATACTTCTTTCTGGGCTCCCCATTTTAGATGCGTCTGAAATCCTACTAGGTTATATAATGTTCCCGCTGCGTTGTCTTGGCGTAACTGAACAACTGCTATTGGTTCTTTACCTGTTTTAGGGTCTTCAAGTCCAACCGGTTTTAAAGGGCCGAATAACATCGTTTTCACACCACGCTTCGCCATCTCTTCAATTGGCATACATCCTTCAAAATAAAGTTCTTTCTCAAAATCTTTTAAAGGCGCTACTTCAGCAGATGTTAAAGCCTCATAGAAACGCTCGAATTCCTCCGCGTTCATAGGGCAGTTTAAATAGGCTGCTTCCCCTTTATCATAACGTGATTTCAAATAAACTTTATCCATATCAATGGAATCAGCCTCTACGATGGGAGCCGCAGCATCATAGAAATATAAATAATCCTCACCAGTTAGCTGTCTAATTTCTTCAGCTAATGCTGGAGATGTGAGTGGACCAGATGCGATTACCGTAATTCCTTCCGGTACTTTTATCACTTCTTCATTGATCACTTCTATATTCGGATGATTACGGACCTTGTCCGTGACGTTGCCAGCGAATTCGTGCCGATCTACTGCAAGCGCTCCACCAGCCGGTACCGCACAATCATCCGCCGCTTGAATAATCAATGAATTTAATTGGCGCATCTCTTCTTTGATGACACCTACTGCGTTTGTCAGATTATTCGCACGTAACGAGTTACTGCATACTAACTCCGCAAATTTATCTGTATGATGGGCAGGGGTTTGCTTCACAGGACGCATTTCGAATAATTTCACTTGGACTCCCCTATTAGCTAATTGCCAAGCAGCCTCACTTCCAGCTAACCCTGCACCGATCACATTTACAATTTGCGTCATTTTCACTACCTCTTTCTCATTATGTTGAATTATTTCTAACTTACTAGTTTTGTGGTTCTTCTTTATAATCACATTCCGTACATTGGATTTGAACACCTTTTTTCAATCGTTTTTCGACCATTGTGTGCTGACATTTCGGACACGGTCTCGAGATTGGTTTATCCCATGAAACGTAATCACATTCAGGATATTGATCACAACCAAAGAAAATTCTCTTCGTCTTACTTTTTCGCTCGACGACTTCGCCCTCTTTACACTTCGGACATTTGACACCGATTGGTTTGATAATGGCCTTCGTATTACGACAATCTGGGAAGTTGGAGCATGCCATGAATTTTCCGTAGCGGCCCATCTTATAGACCATTGGAGAACTACATTTTTCACAATCTTCACCCGCTGGCTCATCTTTAATTTCAATCTTTTCCATTTCGGCATCCGCTACTTCTACGTGCTTTTCAAAATCACGGTAGAAATCATCGATCACTGTACGCCATTCAATTGTACCTTCTTCCACATGGTCAAGACGTTGTTCCATCTGCCTCGTAAATTCGATGTCAATGATATCAGGGAAGTATTGATTAACTGCCTGATGGACGATGACTCCAAGTTCTGTCGGGATAAACCGCTTGGCATCTAGTGTGACATAGCCACGCTTTTGAATGGTGTCAAGAGTAGGTGCATACGTAGAAGGTCTCCCTATACCTAGCTCCTCAAGCGTCTTCACTAAACGCGCCTCCGAATATCTTGGCGGCGGCTGTGTGAAATGCTGTTTCGGATCTACGTCTGCATATTTAATACGCTCACCTTCTTCAAGTGGCGGTAATATATTTTCTTTTTCTTCTTGTTGGTCATCATTGCCTTCAATATATACTTTCATAAACCCCGGAAATTTCACTTGAGATCCCGATGCTCTAAAACGAATATCTCCATTTAAGAAATCTGCAGTCACTGTATCCAAAACAGCTGGTGCCATTTGACTAGCGATGAGACGTTCCCAAATTAGTTTATAAAGACGATGTTGGTCTCTTGTTAAGAACGCTTTCATGGCATCTGGGGGACGCATAGCTGAAGTAGGTCTCACCGCTTCGTGCGCATCTTGCGTCTTCGCTGTAGCTTTCGTTTTTTTCGTACTAGTTGAAATAAACTCTTCACCGTACATCGTTTGGATGAATGACTTCACTTCTTCTTTTGCAGTATCAGAGATTCTCGTCGAGTCGGTACGCATATAAGTAATTAAACCAACTGTACCTTCTTTTCCAATCGCAATTCCTTCATATAATTGTTGCGCTAGCATCATCGTCTTCCTTGCGCGGAAGTTCAGCTTGCGTGCTGCCTCTTGCTGAAGGGATGAGGTAGTGAACGGCAACGCTGGGTTACGTTTACGTTCTTTCTTCACTACTGTGGATACTTCGAATTCGTCCGGTTTTATTGAATTCACTATTTTTTCCACTTGTTCTTGATTCGTTAGTTTCACTTTTTCATTCGCATCGCCGTAAAATTGCCCTTCAAACGTTTTATCATCTTTAGTGAATTGTGCAGTGATGGACCAATACTCTTCAGGCTCAAATGCATTGATTTCATTTTCCCGATCGATGATCAAACGCAAAGCAACTGATTGCACACGTCCCGCGGATAATCCTTTCTTAACTTTCTTCCAAAGGATCGGACTGATGTTATAGCCTACTAGTCTATCCAAAATCCTTCTTGCTTGCTGCGCATCCACTAAATCCATATCAATCGGACGGGGGTGTTTAAATGATTCTTTGATTGCATCTTTTGTAATTTCATTGAACACCACGCGGCAGTCTGATTCTATATCTACACCTAATTGATGTGATAAATGCCAAGCTATTGCTTCCCCTTCACGATCCGGGTCAGCTGCGAGGAAAACTTTCTTCGCTTTTTTCGCTTCTTTTTTCAAATCTTGAAGTATCGGTCCTTTACCTCGGATTGTAATATACTTCGGTTCATAATTATTTTCGGTATCTACACCCATTTGACTGCGGGGTAAATCGCGTAAATGACCGAGTGATGCACTAACTTTATACTTCTTTCCTAAGTAACGTTCAATCGTTTTCGCTTTAGCAGGCGATTCCACTATTACTAAGTAATCTGCCATATCGTTCCCTCCTCAGAGAGATTTCTTTATATTTATTCAGCAAAAGAATATCTGTTGCAAAATGTATAACAGTTTTTCAAATAAAGCAACCTTTTAAACATTTTACAAGAAGAGGAAATGCCTCATGATAGTAAAGAATCAATAATCTGATAACCACTCCACAACGGCTTGGCCCCTTCATCCAACAGCTTATTTGGACCCACGGAAAGAGGAGAATCTATGGCACCAGGTACTGCAAATATTTCTTTTCCATGATCGAGAGCATGTTCAACAGTACTCATTGTTCCGCTTCTTTCGACAGATTCTGTAATGACTAGCGCGTTAGATAAACCACTGATAATTCGATTACGCATAGGAAATGTCCATTTGGCTGGTGGAAAGTATGGTGGATACTCCGTCACAAGTAAATGATTTCGCGCCATTTCTTCAGCTATTTTTTGATTCTTTTTCGGATACATGTGAGAAAATCCATGACCTAATACGCCAATGGTTTCTCCGCCATAGTCAATCGCAGCTTGATGAGCCATCGTGTCAGCTCCAGCTGCTAAGCCTGAAACAATTGGGATCTGACGGTCGACGAGTGGTGGCACAATGAATTCCAGCGCCATTTTGGAATAGCTCGTCGCTGTACGAGAGCCAATTATTCCAACTCGGGGATGTTTTTTCAATAAAAGTTTATTCCCTTTCGTATAAAGAACCGATGGCGGATCACATAATTGCTTTAATTCTTTGGGATAATTCGAATGAAAGTACGTGATGGGTACCACATGGTTTTTCTTCAGCATATCTACTATAGGGAGACAGGAAATCTCTCTGTATTTCTCTGGGAATTGATTCATTCTCTCTATCGGCAAATTAAAAATATACGACCATTGAAGAGCCGAGTAAGAATGTAGATTCTCTAATAAAGGGTTCTCCTGCAATAGCCTCGTAAAACGATTAAAAGGTACGGGATGGATATAATGTACGTACAGTAAATGTAGTTGTTGACTGGTATAGAGCATCGAATTCTCCTCTGTTCGACACTACAAGCGAGAGCACGAAAAAAGGAGTAGCGATTAAGCTACTCCTTTTAGTTTACTTCGTTTTACATTTCTCGTATAGTCCTTTTTCTTTTAGGACTTTGATTAACGTTTCACCTATGACTGAAGGTGTATCTGCAACTTGAACATCAGCTTCTTGTAGTGCTTTGATTTTATCAGCAGCAGTACCTTTACCACCGGAAATTATAGCACCTGCGTGTCCCATACGCTTGCCTTCAGGTGCAGTTTGACCACCGATAAAGCCTACTACAGGCTTCGTCATATTTTCTTTGATCCAAGCGGCTGCTTCTTCCTCTGCAGTACCACCAATTTCACCGATCATGACGACTGCATAGGTTTCTGGATCTTCATTGAATGCTTTCAAGACATCGATAAAGTTTGTACCATTTACCGGGTCTCCACCAATTCCGACAGCTGTAGTTTGACCAATGCCTTCTTGAGTTAACTGGTGAACCGCTTCATAAGTTAGTGTACCTGAACGAGAAACTACGCCCACATGCCCTTTAGTATGAATATAGCCTGGCATAATACCGATTTTAGTCTCGTCTGCCGTAATAACACCCGGACAGTTTGGACCAATCAATCGTGTCTTTTTGCCTTCCATATAACGTTTCACTTTGATCATATCTAGGACTGGAATATGCTCCGTAATACAGATTGTCATGTCTAGTCCTGCGTCGACGCCTTCCATAATGGCATCTGCCGCATACGGTGCAGGTACATAAATAATAGAAACCGTCGCACCTGTTTCTTTTACTGCTTCTTCCACAGTGTTAAATACCGGCACACCTTCCACCGTCTGACCGCCTTTACCAGGCGTTACGCCAGCGACAATTTTCGTACCATATTCCAACATTTGCTGTGTGTGGAACAGGGCAGTGGAACCTGTAATTCCTTGTACAATTACTTTTGTATCTTTATTCACATAAATACTCATGATTTGTACCTGCCTTTCTTATCCTATCAACTCAACGATTTTTTTCGCGCCCTCTGCCATGGAATCCGCTGCAACGATATTGATGCCGGATTCTTGTAGCAAGGCTTTCCCGCGTTCTACATTCGTTCCTTCAAGACGTACGACAAGAGGTACTTGAAGCCCCACTTCTTTAGCTGCCTCAATAACACCTTCAGCAATTACGTCACATTTCATTATTCCACCAAAGATATTAACAAAAATGCCTTTAACTTTTGGATCGGATAAAATGATTTTGAAAGCGGCTGCTACTTTTTCTTTCTTTGCACCGCCCCCAACATCTAAGAAGTTAGCGGGTTCTCCGCCGTAGTAATGGATCGTATCCATTGTAGCCATTGCTAAACCGGCTCCATTTACCATGCAGCCAATATTTCCGTCAAGAGAAATATAGCTCAGGTCATACTTAGATGCTTCAATTTCTTTCGGATCCTCTTCATCAAAGTCACGTAATTCCATAATATCTTTATGACGGAATGTAGCATTGTCATCAAAGTTGAATTTTGCATCCAATGCAAGTACACGCTGGTCTTTTGTAACAACCAAAGGATTAATTTCGACAATAGATGCATCTTTTTCGCTGAACACTTTATATAAACCTAAGAAAAAGCTGACTGCTTTATTGATTAAGTTGCTAGGAATTTCCATATTAAACGCCATACGACGTGCTTGGAAAGGAACCAATCCAACTACTGGGTCGATTACTTCATAGAAAATCTTTTCGGGATTATTTTCTGCCACTTCTTCGATTTCTACGCCGCCTTCTGCAGATCCCATCAACGTTACTCGATCTGTTGCGCGGTCAACGACAAGACCAATATAAAATTCTTTTTCGATATCAATTCCTTCTTCAACAAGAAGACGCTTAATTTCTTGTCCTTTAGGACCTGTTTGGTGTGTTACGAGTTGCTTGCCAATTAAGTCGGCTGCTACTGCACGCACTTCGTCAAGAGATTTTACAATTTTGACTCCGCCTGCTTTACCTCGTCCACCTGCATGTATTTGGGCCTTTACCACAATAGGTAATGTACCGATTTCTTTTGCTACTGCCATTGCTTCTTTTGGAGAAAACGCGACACGGCCTTTTGAAACAGCTACTCCGTAATCTCTCAATAACTGCTTCCCTTGATATTCATGGATGTTCATACGTACTGCCTCCATTCGTTTTACAATTGCTTGATGTTCAACTACTGCTTTATTGTAATCAAACTGTCACACATTGTCCAAGAATCGCTATTGCAAATTAAAATTCTTTAATTTCCAACAATTTAAATACACTCTTACTTCACACTATCTTTTTGACGATCTAAACGATAGATATAGGCAAATACTTCCGATACCGCTAGATATAGTTCTTCAGGTATCGTTTCGTTGACATTTAATTGACCAAGCAATTCCAGCAGACTCGGATCGTGTTGTACAGGAATTGCATGTTCTTGCGCACGCTCAAGAATATTCTCCGCAATTTTCCCTTTTCCTTTGGCTATTACTTTCGGAGCATCTGAAACTTCAGGGTCATAGGATAGTGCAACGGCCTCTTTTCTAGTAAAACGTTGTTCTTCTTTCATATCCTGAAATCTACTCCTCCCTCATCTGATTGGAAGGTGCTAGCTGATAATTTGACCTCTTGCTGTTTTTCCATGAATGGTTTAAAAGTTATACCCGACAGTTTATAGCCGACTCCTTCAAGACCTTCTTTTAATGGATCTTGAAAATCGGCTCCCACTACTTTTAAAGAAGGTATATCATTAAAAATCGTCAAGTTTACCACTTTGTCTTGCACATTCATATCAACCAAAGTCGTCGACAGTGATTCCAATTCCAGATAAAATATTATTCGCGCAAAAGCCGGGTCAATTTTTCCATTTTCTTTCATTCGACTATTCCATTGCAACGTAGCATCGATTTTCTTGCCGAACATCTCGAGTGGTAGTTGCATAATCAGCTGTTGTTGCGCACCTAAATCCCCTGACTGTAGTAAAGTTCCATTCATGCGAAGCACCATTGCTTCCGCTGCATCCCGCAGTGGCGGGGATAATAGAGGTTCCTGTAGCATGCTCAGTAACTGTGGTTTTAATGTGCTAGCCAAATGTGCTATATCAGGTTCTTCCCCTCCGAGTATAGCTTCGTAATTCACGCCTAGTGTACTTAATACATGTTGTATAGCCTCTTTCATGACCACACCATTCATCGTCTGTGACACTTGAGCTTCAGCTGTCTGGATCAGTTGTTTTACTAAATTATTTCCTGATTTTTCGGCCATTTGCATTAATGCACGAATCGCCTCATCCGCTTGATCAAATGGCAGTAAGAGCGACTGGACTGACCGTTGTACTTCTTTCATGACCGTTTGCTGCTGAACTGACACATCCTGCCTACTCGCTTGTTGGATCAATGTGTGACTAAGTTGTTCAACTAGTGCTGTTTTTGCTCCCTCTGTCACTGGTTGTTGCACAAATTGATTCAATATATGTTGCAATGCCTGTTTCATCGATTCAGGTAAAGCAGAGTTACTACTCAGCTGTTGTGTCAGGTGTTGCATATTCATTTTAATTGTTTCTTGGTCAGATACTGGCGATTGGCTTATTTGACTTATGGCCGCTTGGACCGTTTGCACAGTTGCAGGGACAACTGCAGCTTGTTGCGCAATGCTACTTGGTACTAACGGAGCGGTTGTAGGTGTTGCAGTGGCTTGAGTCAATACGTTAGTAAATTGCTCAACGATAGTAGCTTTAGTACTAGCTGTCAGCGGCTGTTGGTTAAACTGATTAATTACAGTCCGCAACGTGTTTTTCACATGTTCTGGGAGTGCTACGTCGAATAGTTGTTGTGTGATATTTTGCACAAGCGCTTTTATTGTTTGTTGATTTATAAAAGGTGTTTGACTCAGTTGACTCACTAAAGAATGTATAGCTTTAGTAGAATCTCTTTGATTTATCATGTCGTCAGTAGCATAGGCAGTTTGTGTATTCGCTTTCGTGACCAGCTCAGCCATCACTTGTGGCAAATTGGCCAAAGATGTTTGAGCCGGCAATATAGCGGCATCTTTCAATAACTGTAGCGCGGTAAATCGATCTGCTTGAGTCGCTTGTGGATTTAGCAGTTGGGCTACACTTTGATTCAGCAGTTCTTTCCCTATCACTGTGTTTAAAGGAGAAGAAAGAGATTGAATGGTCGCCAGAAGCTGCTCACGCGTCGCTGATGGGAGATTAGCTTCGCTTTGTATGCTAGCTAGCAAAGTCGTCAATTGCTGCGCAATCGTGCTTGTCTGAACTTGTAAGAGAGATTGAAATATAGCTGGCGTGAAAGGTAGTTTTGCTTCAGCGATTTTACCGAGCGTCGCTAGTGCCTCTGCTTTCATTCCATCCGGTAACGATTTCAGTAGACTGACAGCCTCCAGTATATTTTCTTTTGTCATAGGAATTTTTTGCTTCATAATCGTCGCGAGTATATCTTTCATTTCCTGTGTTTTCGGTACATGTAATGATTCCATTAACTGAGTTAGTTGTGATGACTGGCTTTCTCCACGCATCGGACCAGAAATGACCTGTAACCGTAAATCAGGTTCAGTGCCATTGACCTTGAAGTAATAATGATCTCCAGCTTGCATCGGCACTTCCAATTTAGCATATAACTGCTGCTTTCCAACCTGCACTTGTGCCATTTGACCAGGAAATAATTGTGTAACCTTTCCGTGTATCATTTGCCCTTCTTTTAGAGATAACGGTTGGGTTTCCGTAATAGCCCTTGCAGATGTAGCAGATAATGAATGCAAATTCATTGTCGATCCCTCCACATCGTTTTAATCGGTTCAAAAGATTTGCGATGATGTTCACAAAGTCCATGCATTTCAAGTCCTTGTAGATGTTTCGCCGTTCCATATCCGGCATTTTCATTAAATCCATACCAAGGGAACTCCTCGTGTAATTCATTCATCAGAGCGTCACGAGTTGTTTTCGCTAATATCGAAGCTGCTGCGATAGTTAAGCTTTTTTCATCTCCTTTTACGACGGAGTAACACAGGCATGCTGTCTGTAGATTCATTGCGTCTGCTATCACTACATGTGGCACTACTGGAAGTTCACTTATCGCTCTCTCCATCGATTCTTTTGTTGCTTGGTATATATTCAATTCATCAATCACTTTCACAGGCTGCACGTGTATAGCGTACGCTACAGCCTGTTCCTTAATCAGTCGGGCGAATTGCTCTCTTTTCTCCTTAGAAACTTTTTTTGAGTCGTCTAATCCAATTAGGGCAGTGCAATCCTCAGGTAGTATAACGGCGGCTGTAACTACCGGCCCCGCTAAAGGCCCTCTTCCCGCTTCGTCAATTCCTGCAACCAATACAACGCGTGAAGATCTATATGAATCGTCAAAAGCTATTTTCTTTTGAAATTCTTGAACAATCGCTTGTTTTTTTTCGTATCGAGTGCGCCATTGACTAATTGCTTGCTGGACGCCTTTTCTACTGTCCGCTTCAAGTTCTGTAAGCCAATCATTCGGTTCTTGTAATTCTGCTAATTGATTTTTTATTTGTTGTATCGTTGTCATTTTCTTCACCTGTCCATCCAAAATATGATTGTCTAAGTAGTATATCGGTTTCTACATGATTTTTTCGACAAAAAAGCAACGGTTCGGAAACAGAGTTCCAAGCCGTTGCTTCTAGTCATTCGAATTCTTCAGGGAAATCGAATGTTAATTTACCTACTTGTTGGTCACGGATGTCTTGTACGATCATTTCCGCTACTTTGTCGTAATCAATTTCTCCACCAACCGTATAGACTTTTCGACGTTCACCGATTTTATTAAACAATGATTGAATATTATCGCCCACCGTTGTCATTTCATAACGCTGTGCTAGTCTTTCAGGATAATGCGACTCTAAAAATCGAAGTCCATATACTGCAAGCTCTTCCATATTTAATACCGAGTCCTTAATGGCACCTGTTAACGCTAACTTATACCCTACATTCTGGTCTTCGAACTTCGGCCATAAGACTCCCGGTGTATCAAGAAGTTCTAATTCTTTCTCAAATTTAATCCATTGTTGCGCTTTGGTTACACCTGGCTTATTTCCTGTTTTAGCGATATTTTTCTTCGCTAATCGGTTAATCAAAGTAGATTTCCCGACATTGGGAATGCCGACAATCATTGCCCGGATTGCTCCAGGACGTATGCCTCGTTGCTTCATGCGGTCATATTTCGGCTGCAGGATTTCTTTAGCGGCTTTGGTGACTGTTTGAAGACCTTTCCCTTCAAATGAATTGATCGCCACTGTGCGTAAGCCTTGATTTTCAAAGTAGGCAATCCAACGTTTAGTTTGAACTTCATCCGCCAAGTCCATTTTATTCAAGATAAGCAATCTTGGTTTTTGCTGGGTTACTTCGTCTATCATAGGATTACGTGAGGAAAGTGGTAGTCTAGCGTCAATTAATTCAAATACGATATCAACTAACTTAAGTTTCTCTGAGACTTCTCGTCTCGCTTTCGCCATATGGCCCGGAAACCATTGAATAGTCATTCGAATCGTCTCCTTTCATTATTTCACAAGACCAAAATCTTTAATCGGCCAGAATACCACATTGGTACTACCGATGACTTCATCGATGGAGACTGCGCCTATATGTCTAGAATCTTTACTTTTCCGACGATTATCACCCATTACAAATATGTGATCTTCAGGCACTGTTTGTGCATCGATTTGCGGCACATCCTGTAGTGTAAAATCTTCCGTCAGCGTACCATCTTGTACTTCCGATTTATATTGATCAAGGTACGGCTCTTCATATGCTTTACCATTTACATAGAGTACATCATCTTTATACTCCACTGTATCGCCAGGCAGTCCAATTACACGTTTAATATAATCTTTCTGCTCGGGTGCATGGAATACTACGATATCAAAACGATGCGGTTCACCAATCGTATAACCGATTTTATTAACGATCATGCGGTCACCATGTTCCAATGTTGGCATCATAGAAATACCGTCAACGACGATTGGTGTGAATAAAAATATACGAATAATGGCGGCTAATCCAAATGCGATCAATAATGCTTTAATCCATTCCAGTCCTTCACTTCTCGTTTTTTTCTCTTCCATCAATCCAGCCTCCTGCCCTGTCTGTTTTTATTGTACAGCCAATTGTCTTTCCGAGCAAAAAGAAAAGAGGCCAAATGCAAGGCCCCCTTCGTTTCTGTTTATCTTATTAGCGGAGTTCTTTGATACGCGCTGCTTTACCACGTAGTTTACGTAGGTAGTACAACTTCGCACGACGAACTTTACCGCGACGAGTTACTTCAATTTGAGCTAGCTTAGGCGTGTGTAATGGGAATGTACGTTCCACTCCAACACCATTTGAAATTTTACGTACAGTGAAAGTTTCGCTGATTCCGCCACCGCGACGTTTGATAACAATACCTTCGAATAACTGGATACGCTCACGAGTTCCCTCGATGATCTTCACGTGCAAGCGAAGTGTATCGCCAGGACGGAATGAAGGGTGTTCAGTGCGCAACTGCTCTTTTGTAATATCTGCAATAAGTTTTTGCATGTTTTTTCTCTCCTTCTTTTCTGATGCTCTTGCACGTTTTGCATTGCAGCGGAACAACAGTAAAATAGACGCTCTTAAAAAGCGCTTAATAAATCATAGCACACGCCTGTTAACGAATCAAGCAAATTTAGTCTCTTTTTTGTAGCCATTGCTGATAAAGTTTTTTCTGATAATCTGTTAAAGGTGCTTCTTGCAATAATTCTGGACGACGCTGTGCGGTGCGAAGGAATGCCTGCTCTTCCCTCCACTTATCAATCTCTGCATGATTGCCCGACAACAGCACAGGAGGCACTTCAAAGCCGTTGAATGTAGCGGGTCGAGTGTATTGAGGATGTTCTAGCATGCCCGTTGAAAAGGAATCGTGGACAGCCGATTGATCGTTTCCTAGAACATCAGGAAGTAACCTCACTACACTATCTATGATGGCCATAGAAGCTACTTCGCCGCCTGTTAATACAAAATCGCCAAGTGAGAGTTCATCCGTAACCAAATGTTCACGAACTCTTTCATCGTATCCTTCATAGTGACCACAAATGAAAACAAGATGTTGCTCTTTTGCAAGTTCTTCCGCTTTCTTCTGCGTGAACCGTTCGCCTTGCGGACACATTAAGATAACGCGCGGCCTACTATTGCTCGAACTTGTGACAGCATCTACTGCCGCAAAGAGAGGTTCGGGTTTTAGTACCATTCCCGCGCCACCCCCGTACGGATAATCATCCACTTTTCTATGTTTATTTGTTGCATAGTCACGAAAATCCGTAACCTTAAACGATGCGGCCTGTTGTTCTTGCGCTTTTTTCATGATTGAAGAATGAAGTACACCTTCAAACATCTCGGGGAACAATGAAAGCACATCGATTTTCATCATGAAAGCAACCCATCCATCAATTCGATCTGGATAATTCGCTTATCTATATCCACATCTTTAACCACATCTTCGATATACGGGATATAATGCGGCTTGCCTTCAGCAGGCGTTACCTCCCATACATCATTTGCGCCTGTTTCGATAATTTCGGAAACCGTACCGATCTCGTCTCCAGTTTCTGTAATCACGCGGCACCCAATGATTTCATGATGGTAAAATTCATTTTCTCCGAGTTCTGTCAATTCCTTCTCTGAGACCTTGATTACGCCGTCTCGGAATTTCTCGACGTCATTGATATTCGGATAGCCTTCAAACATAAGTAAATCAAAGTTTTTATGTTTCCGATGACTGATCACCTTCACAAACGTAGGTGTTTTGCTTTTCGGCATGAAGATCGCGAGTTCACTTCCCACTTCATATCGCTCATCTGGGAAATCTGTTTTGGACATTACACGAACTTCACCTTTAATACCATGTGTATTTACAATTGTGCCTACATTAAACCATTCCATTATTTCGCCTCCATTATATGAGTAAAAGTATTTATAGGTGCAAAAAAGGAAGGAACCGAGGCTCCTTCCTTTTGGATCAATCCAAGATATCCAAATACACTTTTTTACCGTGGTGGCTGCCTGCTGCTGAATAAACAATCGTACGGATCGCTTTTGCCACACGACCTTGTTTCCCGATCACTTTACCCATATCTTCCGCATTCACTGATAACTGATAAACGACTCGTTGAGACTGTTCTTCAGATACCACTTTCACGTCGTCCGGGTAATCGACTAACGGTTTTACAACTGTTTCAATCAGCTGCTTCATGTCCACCCCTCCAAATTACTTGCTGTATTTAGCGTTATGGAATTTTTCCATGATACCTTGTTCTGAGAACAAGTTACGAACTGTATCAGATGGTTTAGCTCCATCTTGAAGCCATTTCAAAGCCAATTCTTCGTTAATTTCAACTGTTGCTGGCTTTGTAAGCGGGTTGTATGTACCAACCTGATCGATTTGACGGCCGTCACGTGGTGCACGTGCATCAGCTACTACAATACGATAAAAAGGAGATCTCTTAGCTCCCATACGTTTTAGACGAATTTTAACTGCCATTATTATCTACACCTCCGAATAGTTTCACACAAGATAGTATATTACCAAGTTTTTATTTGTTTGTAAAGGGTTTTTTCTTAACACCCTCAATTTTATTTAAAAAACGCATCAAAACCAGGCATTCTACCTTTTTTCTTACCTTTTTGTTGCATGTTGGTCATTTGCTTAACCATTTTTTTCATTTCTTCAAACTGCTTTAGCAAACGGTTGACTTCCTGGGTAGAAGTTCCAGATCCTGTAGCAATTCTTTTTTTTCGGCTCGCATTAATAATTTCTGGGTTTTCCCGTTCTGCAAGCGTCATGGAATAAATGACGGCTTCTACGCGCCCCATTTGACTCTCATCCACTTTGGCATTGTCGAGTCCTTTGATCTTGTTCGCACCCGGCATCATTTTTAAAATTTCATCGAGTGGTCCCATCTTTTTTACTTGTTGCATTTGGTCAAGAAAATCGTCAAGTGTAAAGCTTTGAGTGCGCAATTTCTGCTCTAACTCTTTCGCTTTATCCTCATCCACGTTTTCTTGTGCTTTTTCAATCAATGACATGACATCGCCCATGCCAAGTATTCGGGAAGCCATACGTTCCGGATGGAATGGTTCAAGTGCATCCATCTTCTCACCCATACCGACAAATTTGATAGGCTTTTCAGTAACGGTACGAATAGATAGCGCCGCACCACCACGTGTATCCCCATCAAGTTTTGTCAAAATGACGCCAGTGATTCCGATGGTATCATCGAAACTTTTTGCCACGTTGACAGCGTCTTGACCTGTCATGGCATCCACTACGAGGAATACTTCATCAGGATTCGTTAACTCTCGAATATCTTTCAATTCTTGCATGAGTTCTTCATCTACGTGGAGTCTACCTGCAGTATCAATGATTACGACGTCATGATGCTCACGTTCTGCCTCTTCCATTGCTTTGCGAGCAATTTCAACAGGAGACTGATCGGTACCCATAGAAAATACGGGCACAGTGATCTGTTTACCTAATGTTTCGAGTTGTTGGATCGCTGCTGGCCGATATATATCTGCCGCTACAAGCAAAGGTTTCTTATTATGTTTTTTACGTAAAACTGTAGCCAATTTACCGGTAGTTGTTGTTTTACCAGCACCTTGTAACCCTACCATCATGATGACCGTAGGTGATTTACGCGCGAATTGAATGGGATTTTGTTCTCCACCCATTAGATTCGTTAATTCATCTTTTACGATTTTTACCACTTGCTGACCAGGTGTCAAACTCTTCATTACATCCTGACCTACTGAGCGCTCGCTGACCGTCTTGACAAATTGTTTAACGACTTTCAAGTTAACGTCTGCTTCAATTAGTGCAAAACGTACTTCACGCATCATTTCTTTTACGTCAGCTTCGTTAATTTTACCTTTGCCCGTAATTTTGTTCATTGTTACTTGCAGGCGTTCAGCTAGACCTTCAAATGCCAAAGACAATCCCCCCTATTCAAAGTCTTTTAAGGTATGTAGCAATTTCATGAAGCGATTTGAATTTTCGGTAGGCACCATTTCTTCTAGCAACTCTACAATTTCAAGTCGTCCTTCATGCTTTTCAAACAGATTGAGTTTATTCTCGTAATCTTCGAGCATTGCCTCAGTCCGCTTCACATTGTCATACACAGCCTGTCTCGATACACCGTATTGTTCAGCGATTTCACCGAGAGAAAGATCATCTAAATAATACAATTGCATATATAAACGTTGTTTGTCAGTTAATAATGATTGATAAAAATCAAAGAGGAAGTTCACTCTTGTCGTTTTTTCAAGCAAGATCACGACCCCCTTCAGTCACTATTATATAGTATCGCGCATGAGTATTGCCGTCAAGTGTTTTTACTTGTCTTCTTCAGTTTCAGCTTCATGATCATCCGTTTCTTCCATTTCTAATCCGTTCGCAAATAAACCATAGACATATTTCTCCGGGTCGAAAGGTTGTAAATCATCGATGCCTTCACCAAGGCCAACAAACTTCACTGGAATATCGAGCTTATTGCGAATCGCGAGCACGATACCACCTTTCGCTGTACCGTCCAGTTTCGTCAATACAATGCCCGTAACATTCGTTACTTCGTTAAATGTCTGCGCTTGGATTAATGCGTTCTGTCCAGTCGTCGCATCCAATGCCAACAATACTTCATGAGGAGCCCCCTCAATTTCGCGGCCAATGACGCGATGTACTTTTTCCAGCTCATTCATCAAGTTCACTTTATTTTGTAAGCGACCTGCTGTATCACAGATTAAAACATCCACGTTACGCTTCTTAGCTGCTTTCACCGCATCAAAAATAACGGCAGCTGGGTCGGAACCTTCCGCCTGGCGTACAACTACTACGCCTGTACGCTCTCCCCACACAACTAGTTGGTCAATGGCCCCTGCGCGGAATGTATCTCCAGCAGCCAACATAACGGTTTTCCCTTCTTTTTTAAGGCGGGCAGCCATTTTACCAATCGTTGTCGTTTTACCTACACCATTCACGCCAACCATCAAAATTACGTTTAGTCTACCTTCTTCGATATTCAATTCATTGGTATCTGCTTCACCTGAATTATAAATTTCTACAAGCTTCTCGGAAATCAATGACTGCATACCTGTCGTGTTTTTAATATTCTTACGTTGCACTTCTTCTTTTAGTAAATCAATCAATTCCATGACAGTTTCAAAACCAACATCCGCTTGAAGTAATAATTCTTCCAGTTCTTCGAAAAATTCTTCATCGACGACACGGAATCTAAACACTAAATCGTTAACTTTTGATGTAAATGAATCGCGTGTCTTGGTCAGTCCATCTTTAAATTTTTCCGCTACCGCTTCGTTTGTTCCTGATATTTTATCTTTAATCTTCTTGAAGAAAGACATTCATTTCACTCCTTAGCTACTGATTTCTTCTGCCACTTCAGAAAGTTTAACAGAAAGCAATTTCGAAACACCCGATTCTTGCATCGTAATGCCGTATAGGACGTCCGCACCTTCCATCGTGCCTTTTCGATGTGTGATCACGATGAATTGCGTCTGATCCGAAACTTTCTTTAAATAATTACTATATCGTACCACATTCGCTTCATCCAGTGCTGCTTCCACTTCATCTAATATGCAAAAGGGTACAGGACGAACTTCTAGAATAGAGAATAGCAAGGAAATCACAGTTAATGCGCGTTCCCCACCAGATAACAAACGCAAATTCTGCAACTTTTTCCCTGGAGGTCGTGCCATGATATCAATTCCGGTAGTCAGTAAGTTGGTTGGATCCGTTAACACAAGATCTGCTTCTCCCCCACCGAACATATCCTTAAACACGCGGCGAAAATGGCTGCGGATTGCTTCAAACGTTGTCTCGAAGCGACTTTTCATTTCCTGATCCATTTCTGCCATAGCTTCTTGTAACGTATTTTTAGCTTCGACCAAGTCATTGCGCTGTGATTGTAAAAACTCATGACGTTCAGATACTTCTTCAAATTCCTGAATTGCATTCGGGTTGACAGGTCCTATTATAACTAGTTGTTGCTTACAATCTTCTACTGTCTTGCGTAGTAGCGGAATATCCAATGATTCAAAGTGCAATTCATTCGGTCGTAAACCATACTCTTCATCCAGTCGATTTTTGACCGTTTCAAACTGTGTTTCAAGCCTGGATAACTGAATCCTCAGTGTGTTCAAGCGTTCGGAAATCATACTTACTTGTTGTCTGATCATTTTTATGCGTTCTTCATGATCACGAACACGTTTAGCTTGCTGAACACGCTTAGCTTTTTCTATCTCAATCGTTTGTTGCAAGTGTTTTTTTGTATCATTTGCCTGCTGACTCTGCTTCTCTATTTCTTCAGGTGTTAATTCCTTACCGATCACGAACTCCTGCACATAGTGCTGTTCTTCTTGCAAGCGGCTAATTGTCAACTCCAACTCATCTAGTTGATTGATGGTTTCCAAAATACTGCTTGAATGATAGGCGTTCTGCTCTTTCAATACAGCACTTTTTTGCTGTAAGTCATGCAATCTCTTTTGCAATGACTGTTGTTCTTCACGTCTATTCTCTACTAGTCTCTCTAAACCTTCTAGCTTTTCTAACGTCTCCTGAAGTTCACTTTTCAATACTTCATGCCGAGTTTGTAAATTTCGTTTTTTGGTCGATAACTGCTTTTCTGCAGATACTGTGTCAGTACGTCCTATTTCAATTGTGGATATTTCCATTTCGACAGAACGCAATTCCATTTCGGTTTCTTGTAATGACGCATGAATGAGGGATTTTTTCTGTTGAGTTTCCTCTAACTTTACGCGCAATTGATCACGAAGATGTAAACTCGCACCAACTAAATTACGAGTTTCAGAAGTTTGTGCAGTAGCCTGTTGAATAGATTCATCCATTTTTTGCAGTTGATTGGAAAGAGTCTCCAGCTCAGCCTTGCGGGAAAATAACGTAGTCTGTCCTTTCGCACCGCCACCGGTCAACGAACCGCCTGTGTTTATAATATCCCCATCAAGTGTCACTATGCGATAACGGTGTCCTATCGTTTTGGCTAAACTTGATGCAACTTCTAGATCATTGGCAATAATCGTCTGACCTAATAAGTTTTTGGCAACCGACTCATATGCTGCAGACGTTTGAATGAGTTCAAATGCCGTGCCGATGAAGCCCCGCTGTTGAGAGAGTACGTGTCGGCTATTTATAGGAAGTTCACGCGGCTTCAAGATATCCATAGGAAGAAACGTAGCGCGACCGAAGTTTTTCGTTTTTAAATAACCGATGGCTCGTCTTGCATCGTGCTCAGTCGTAGTAATGATATGTTGCATAGCACCGCCAAGAGCTGTTTCAATTGCCTTTGTATAGGCTGGCTCCGTCTTAATGAGTTCCACTACAGCTCCTTCGATCCCTTGTATACGTTGTTGTTTCTTTGCATGAAGTACTTCTTTGACGCCAGAATAGAACCCTGAAAAATCTTTTTCAAGACTTTCTAGGGCACGGAGTCTTCCTTGCATTTCGGATTGTTTACGCAATGCTTTCTGCAGAATTTGCTGTTGTGTAGTTAGACGTTGCTCTTCTTCTGTCAATTGTTGCTGACAAGCCCTAGCTGACTTTTCTAGCTCATCTAGCTGTTTCTGAACAGTCTTTTTTTGCTCATTTTTTTCTTGCTGTTCTTTAGCTAATTGTCGTTTGCGTTCGGAAAGTAACGTAGTCTGAACTGTAATCTTTTCCGTAGAAGACTTTTCTCCCTGAAGCCGCTCCTCTACATGCCTGATTTCACTGCGCACAGTGGCTTCCTCATTGAGGCGCTCAATATAGACTGATTTCAACTGTTCAATTTGCTGTTCTGTTTCTTTTAATGAACTGTTTAACATGGCCGTGACTTGCTTACTTTCTTTCGTCACTTCTTCAAGTTCATGCTGAGCAGCTTTCTGCTTCATCTGCATAGCACGATGTTTATCTTTTGCCGTTCGGTGAGCGTCTTCTGCAGATTGCAGCTCTTGTCTAATACGCTCCACTTGCTGCTTCGTATTGCGTGTCTTTTCAACGGACAGCAATCTTCTACCTTCCCACTTTTCAGCTTCTGCTGTCTGTTTGATCAATTCATTTTGTAATTCATCCAGTTGAAGCTCTACTTTCATAAGAACCTTCTTGTCACTATCCAGATCGTTTTCATATTGTGTAAGGGTATCCGAAATCTGTCGCTGTTCAGCTTCATCACTTTTCACAACTGTCGCCTTTTCAGAAATCTGCTGTTGCAACGTAGAAGCGTCGTGATGGAGTAGACGAACATCTGCCTCTCGAAGTTCAGAACGCAAATTAGCCGCTTTACGAGCCGAATCTGCTTCTTTTTCAAGAGGAACAAGTCGATCATCAATTTCTTTTAATATATCCAGTACACGATCTAAATTATCAGTCGTCTCGAATAATTTATGCTCCGCTTGCTGTTTATGGGTTTTATACTTCAAGACACCTGCCGCTTCATCAAAGACATTGCGTCTTTCATCAGCACGGCTATTCAAGATCTCATCTACCCGACCTTGCGAAATAATGGAAAATGCTTCTTTACCCAATCCCGAATCCATAAATAGCGTGATAATATCTTTTAACCTACAAGTCTGGCCGTTCAGAAGATATGCACTATCTCCAGATCGGAAAACCCTTCTAGCTACACTGATTTCGGTGTAATCAAGCGGAAATAGATTTTGTGTATTATCCAAAATGAGTGTGACTTCTGCAAAATTAACTGCCTTCCGAGAGTCACTGCCTGCAAAAATAACGTCTTCCATTTTACTGCCACGCAATGATTTTGCAGATTGTTCACCGAGCACCCAACGAATCGCATCGATAATATTACTCTTCCCACTTCCGTTAGGTCCTACGATGGCTGTTACTCCCGGTACAAAGTCTATATGGATTTTTTCCGCGAAAGATTTAAAGCCTGCGATTTCCAGCCTCTTCAAAAACACGATTAGTTCTCCCCTTCGGTTGTCTGCATCAATAAATGTTCTATCGCACGACGGGCAGCTTCCTGTTCCGCTTCTTTCTTGGATTTGCCAATTCCTTTTCCAAGTGGTTGTTCATTCAGATTCACTACTGTAACAAACTTTTTCGCATGTGCAGGACCTTTTTCTTCAATGACTTCATACTGAAGGGGTCCGTTATTTTTTTGTTGCACTAATTCTTGCAGGCGACTCTTATAATCTGTCACATGCGAAAAAGCTCCGATACTAATTTTCGGAAAAACGATTCGCTTTAGAAACTCTTCAACGACTTCCATGCCTTGATCCAAATAAAGCGCGCCGATATACGCTTCAAATACATCTGCTAATAACGCAGGACGCATTCTCCCACCAGTTAGTTCTTCACCCTTACCAAGAAGAATATAGTCTCCAAAGTTCAATTCATTTGAAAACTTAACAAGTGATGGTTCACAAACAATCGCCGCACGAAGTTTCGTCAGCTCCCCTTCGCTTTTTGCCGGTTCTGTACGGAATAAAAATTTAGATACTCCAAGTTCTAAGACAGCATCACCAAGAAATTCCAATCGTTCATTATCGGAAAACTTCTTGCGACGATGTTCATTGACATAGGATGAATGGGTAAATGCATTATACAATAGATTTTCATCGTGAAATTGAACATCTAGTTTCTGCTGGAGTGTACTAAACTTCTCGCGTACAGCTTGTGGCAATGTAGGGTGTGATACGGTTTCTTTCGAAGTTCTTTTATTTTTCATAAACTACTCTGCCTCTCGTCTATTAATAGTCTGTACACACGTATAAAGCGAAAAGAGACGCTTTCTCCTTTTCAGATGAAAGGAAGAAAGTGTCTCACCAAAAAGGTCATTCGCCTACTTTTGCTGTAATGTACGTTACTGCATCTCCGACAGTTGCAATTTTCTCTGCATCATCATCAGAAATTTCCGTTTCAAACTCATCTTCAAATTCCATAACAAGTTCTACTACATCTAGTGAATCAGCTCCAAGATCCTCACGGAAAGAAGCTTCAGGTTTTACTTCGCTTTCATCGACACCTAGACGGTCGACAACTACTTTTGTTACGCGCTCAAGTACTGTTGACAACATAGTCACCTCCTCTCAAGGCCAAAGTCGGCTCATTAGCTACTATTGAATTATAGAGGTTAGTCCCCTCGTAACGCAACCATAAATAGCGCTTTCATAGAAGTAGTTCTTTTACATCACCATGCCGCCATCTACATTGATAGTCTGACCCGTAATATATTTTGCATCGTCGGATAGTAAGAATGCCACAACGCTCGCTACATCTTCCGCACTTCCAAGCTTGCCTAAAGGAATCGTTGACAATAATTGCTCTTTCATGTCATCGCCCAACTCATCTGTCATATCCGTTGTGATGAATCCTGGAGCAACAGCATTTACTAAAATATTACGTGCCGCTAATTCTTTTGCAGTTGTTTTCGTCAATCCAATAACCCCTGCTTTTGCTGCCACGTAATTTGCTTGCCCTGCATTACCTGCAACTCCTACAACAGAAGCCAGATTGACGATTCTTCCTGCACGCTGACGCATCATTTGGCGCGTTACAGCCTTAGTGCAAAGGAAAACACCCTTTAAATTAATGGCCAATACATCATCCCACTCGTCTTCTTTCATGCGCATCAATAAATTGTCTCGCGTGATGCCAGCATTATTGACGAGGAGATCAATGCTACCGAATTGTTTAATCGTCTCATCCATCATAGCTTTCACTTGATCAGCATTGGAGACATTTGCTTGAAATACGAGCGCTTCTCCACCCGCAGAGCGAATTTCGGCTGCTACAGTTTCTGCTCGATCTTGGCTACCGCTATAATTGACGACTACTTTAGCACCTTCAGACGCTAAGCGCAAAGCGACAGTGCGCCCAATCCCTCTGGATGCTCCTGTGACTACTGCTGTTTTTCCATCGAATCTTCCCATCATGACCATCCTTTCGCTTCTTCAAGCAACTTTTCAAGCGTTTCTTCATCATATACTGGGTATACTTTCGCTGTACGGTCTATTTTTCGGATTAATCCACTCAACACTTTTCCAGGTCCACACTCTATGAAACGAGTAACACCCAGTTCAAGTAATTTTTCAACAGACTCTTCCCAGCGTACCGGTGAGTACAATTGTTCAACCAGTAATTTTTTTATTTCGTCTTGTTTCGTTACTTCATCTGCCGTAACGTTTGCGATGATAGGAATTTCAGCATCCTTCATTTCGATACCTTCAAGCGTCTTTTGTAATTCTCCAGCTGCTGGTTGCATTAGAACTGAGTGGAAAGGTCCGCTTACATTCAATGGCAATGCACGTTTCGCACCCGCTTCCTTCAAGGCTGTACAGGCCTTATCCACACCCTCTTTTGCACCGGAAATAACAATTTGGCCGGGGCAGTTTAAGTTGGCTGGTTGTACAGGGTGTCCGGACTCTGTGATGTTCGATGTAATTGACTCCAAAACATCACGATCCATTCCAAGTATGGCCGCCATAGCACCTTTACCTGCAGGTACGGCTTCATTCATATACAGACCTCTTTTATGAACAGCAACTACCGCATCTTCAAATGAAAGAACCTTGGATTCAACAAGAGCGGTATACTCACCCAGACTGTGTCCTGCTGTATAATCCGGCATAATGCCTTCTTCTTCCAAACGTGCAGCAATCATGGCACCCACCGTGAGTAGAGCCGGTTGAGCATTATACGTCAACGTCAATTCATCTTGAGGGCCTTCTAGCATCAATGCGCTCAGTTCAAATCCAAGAGCTTCGTCAGCCTTTCGCATGAATTCCTTACACGCTTCGTTCTTCTCTGTAAATACTTTCCCCATCCCTACAGCTTGTGAGCCTTGTCCCGGGAAAACAAATGCGAGTTTACTCAAGATTCCTCTTCCTCTCCGATTGTTTTTTTAATTGTTTCGCATACTTGGTATTGTACCATGGTTCTCGCTTGGCGAACTGCATTAAAAAATGCAGTGGCATTCGATGAACCGTGCGCTTTGATGACAGGATGATTCAAACCAAATAAACCTGCTCCACCATACTCCGAGTAATCCATCTTATTTTTTAAACCTTTTAGATCATCTTTCACTAATCCAGCCGCAAGCTTAGTTTTTAACGAAGACATAAACACTTCTTTGATCATGGAAAACACATTCATTGCCGTACCTTCAATAGTTTTCAATACCATATTACCCGTAAAGCCATCTGTGACCACGACATCTGCCACGCCATTCAATAAATCACGCGACTCCACATTCCCGATAAAGTTTATGGATGCAGCTTGTAACTCTTCATAGGCATATTTTGTAAGCTCATTCCCTTTTCCTGCTTCTGTTCCGATATTTAATAAGCCTACACGCGGCTTGTCAATTCCGCGCACTTTCTCCGCGTAGATACTCCCCATGACGGCAAACTGCGCCAACTGTGAAGGTTTACTATCTGAATTTGCTCCAGCATCCAACAACACGAAGCCACTGCCGTCAATCGTCGGTAACGTCGGTGCTAGCGCTGGTCTTTGAATACCTTCCAAGCGACCTACGATAAAGAGTCCCGCCGACATGAGAGCACCTGTATTACCGGCTGATACACATGCCTGTGCTTCTCCATCTTTTACGGCTTGCGCCATACGGACCATGGAAGCATCTTTTTTCTTTCGAATTGCACGCACAGGCTCATCATCAGGTTCAATAACTTCGGAGCAATGTACTACTTGAAGGCGTGGATGTGTTTCGAGAAATGGTGCCATTTTTTGCTCATCACCAAATATATGTATTCTAATGTCATCAAATGCATGAAGGCTCTGTAATACACCCTTCACAATCTCCCCGGGTGCGTTGTCTCCACCCATTGCATCTACTGCAATAATCATATGTAATTACCCACCTTTTTTTGTTGTACGATACATCTGAAACTCTCCCGAGAAAACAGGCTCACTTTCTACTGTTGACAGGACGTCGACAACCGTACTTTTATCTTTCAAGGTTTCCTTACGCACAGTAGCACGACACACTACGCGATCACCGGCTCTAACTGGTTTTTGAAAGTGCAGTGAGGAACGAACCGTCAAAGCCAAGTCATCATCTAAGACTGCTACAGCTAATGAATTCGCCTGCGCAAATAAATGATGACCTCTGGCAATTCCATTTCGTTTAAACACATCCACTTCTTTTACATCAAAAATTGAAATGGCTTTGTTATCCAATTCCACATCAATAATTTCTCCAAATATTTCTTCAGCTTGCATAGACTTCACTGTACCTAACATTTGTTGCGACGCTACGGATTTCAATCGCTCTCGCAATTCAGGAATACGACATTCCAGCCGATCTAGCCGTACGGTTTGAATGCTCACAGAAAAATGCCTGGCAATGTCTTCATCTGTCAGGAATGGATCTTCTTCAAGCAGCGTTACGAGTAATTGTTGCCTCTCCTGTTTAGGAACTCTCAATTACTACACCCCTTTAGATTAGCACTTGGTATTAATACTAAGTATATAAAGAGGTAAATCAGATTGCAAGAGGTTATCGAATATACTCCGTTCACATCTATCAATCTATCCGCTTATCAGTGAGTGCGCCCGATTGCTCAAGACGTCCACGTAACGTTGCGTACTCATCATTTGTCCAAAACGCATCCGAATTCAATAAGCGTTCCGCATCATCACGCGCTATAGAGAGTGCCTTGAAATCATGGACCAAGTCAGCCATTTTAAATTCTGGCATTCCACTCTGTTTCTTGCCAAAAATATCTCCTGCTCCGCGTAACTCCAAATCTTTTTCAGCTAAAATAAATCCGTCGTTCGTTTCCGTCATCGATTGCATGCGCATCTTACCTTCTTCTGTTGACGGATTAGCAAGCAATACACAATATGACTGATCTGACCCCCGCCCTACACGTCCCCTTAATTGGTGTAACTGGGCTAGACCGAATCTTGTTGCATCATAAATCAGCATGAAAGTGGCGTTCGGCACATTGACACCTACCTCTACTACTGTCGTGGAAACAAGAACGTTTAACAGTCCTTCACTGAATTCCCTCATGACCTGATCCTTTTCGACTGGAGATAATCGACCATGCATCAAACCTACTTTATAGCGACCACCAAAATAATTACTTAATTCTGCATGTACTTCGACTGCGTTTTGGACATCCAATTTATCCGATTCCTCGATTAACGGACAAATGACATACGCCTGTCTTCCTGCACGTAACTCTTTCTCCATCTTCTGTAACACAGGTAATAAGGAGTCTTCTTTCAACCAATGGGTTTCAATTTCTTTTCGTCCTGCCGGTAGTTCGTCTAAGATCGAAACGTCCATTTCACCAAATACCGTAATCGCCAATGTTCTTGGAATAGGAGTCGCAGTCATAAATAGTACATCGGGGTTTAAGCCCTTATCTCGCAAAACACGACGTTGTTGCACTCCAAAACGATGTTGTTCATCTGTCACAACAAAGCCTAGTTTATGAAATTGTACTTCAGGTTGGATGAGCGCATGCGTTCCGATCAGCAAATCTATATCCCCAGCTTCTAAGCGTTCCAACAACTCTTTTCTTGCTTTTGCTTTTGTAGATCCAGCAAGAAATGCAACAGTCACACCGAATGGTTCGAACCAGTTGGCTAATAATTCAGCGTGTTGTTCAGCCAATATTTCCGTTGGTGCCATCAATGCGCCTTGGAATCCTGCAGTAACGGCTGCATATAGCGCTATGGCTGCGACAGCTGTCTTACCTGATCCCACATCCCCTTGCAGTAAACGATTCATGCGGAGTGGTGATTTCAACTCTGCACATAATTCATTCACCACACGTTTTTGCGCGTTTGTTAATTCGAACGGCAATGTACTGATGAACTTCTTCAATAAATTCAAATCATATTGAATGACAAGTCCTTTTTCCTGTTCTTTGCGCAACTTTTTCATTCCTTGAATTTTCAACTGAAACAGCAATAATTCTTCATAAACAAAACGTCTACGGGCATGCTTAACGTCTTCAGCTTTAGTTGGGAAGTGGACCATTTCCAATGCTTCAGCTATAGATGGTAGCTTGTATACTTCCAGCATCTCACGCGGTAGTGTCTCTTCTATATCTTGGGCAGTTAAGTCTATGACTGTACGCATATAACGACGAAACGTTTTTTGATGCATAATTCCCTTCAAACTATAAACCGGCTCAAAATCAGTCTGTTCACCGGTATGTAAACGATTCACCGTAATCGTCTGACGACCACGGTCCCATGCACCGGTAACATTTATTTGCATTCCTGTGAGCAGACGATCTTTTAAGTAATGTTGATTGAAAAATACAGCTTTCACCAAATGATGACCGACCAATAAACGGACTTGCATTCTGGAGCGATTTTTCCCAGAGAAAAATACTGTCGGTTCGGACTCTACCCGACCTTCTACTGTGACACGTTCGCCATGTGGTGTTTCAGTCAAATCTGTCATACGAAAATCTTCATGGCGATAAGGGAAAGTATATAATAAATCCTCAATCGTCAGAATTCCTAGCTTTCCGAATTGTTCAGTTGTTGTTTTGCCTATTCCTTTTACTGTACCTACACTGTTTTTTAAAATGTTCCCCACGTGAAAATGACCTCCTTTCCATACCTTGTTGGAAAACGAATGTTCCTCTTTTTTAGTTTACCATGAAAAGACAGGATAATAAAAACGTTGCCCCCACTTACGGGACAACGTAATGTATTTATTCAACAGAGATAATATATGGATAGAGCGGCTGTTTTCCAGCGTACACTTCTATATCCACATGCTCAAATTGTTCTTCGATATAGCTACTGATCATTTCTGCTTCTTCATGCGTCACATCTTCACCATAAATAATTGTGACAATCTCATCCACTTCATCGATCATGGAAGAAATGAGGTTCTTCGTTACATCTTCTAATGAAGAATTAGAGCTAGTGATTTTCCCTTGTGCGATTCCCATGAAGTCATCCTTATGAATCGTTACACCATCAATCGATGTGTCACGAACAGCATAAGTGACCTGACCAGTTTTAATAGTAGAAGCCGCTTGTAACATTGCTTTCGCGTTCTTCTCAACTGAAGCTTCGGGGTTGAATGCCAAAATAGCCGCCAAGCCTTCCGGAACAGATTTCGTTGCCACAACTGCCGCTTCAATTTCCAACACTTCAGCCGCTTGTTCAGCCGCCATAATGATATTTTTATTATTTGGCAAGATCAATACGCGTTCTGCACCGATTTCCTGAATCGCTTTGACGATATCTTCCGTAGATGGATTCATCGTCTGACCGCCCTCAATCACGGCAGATGCTCCAATACTTTTCAGTAGTTCTGCGATACCTTCACCCATAGAAACCGTCACAATTGCGTATTTATGCTGAACCGGCTTTGTTGTTGATACTTGATCCCGACTCATAATATCACTGTGTTGCTCACGCATATTATCGATCTTCATCTTCGTCAATGAACCATATTTCTGTCCATAAGATAAAGCATCTCCAGGTTCTTCAGTGTGAATATGTACTTTTACTACTTCATCATCTGAAATGACGAGCAGTGAGTCACCTAGTTCGCTCAAGTCTTGACGGAATGTTGCCTCGTCAAATGGTTTGTCGAGCAACTTACCCGAATCCAATTTGACCATGAATTCCGTACAGTAGCCGAACTCGATGTCTTCTGAGTTCATGAAACCTTGTATACTGCGGTGATGCTCTTTCATCACTAGGTCATCCATTGAATGCATAACTACCTTCTCAGGTAAATCCTCACCTTTTAGGCATGCCAAAAATCCTTCATATACATATACGAGACCTTGTCCACCACTGTCTACTACTCCTACCTCTTTTAGAACTGGCAGTAGATCAGGCGTCCGTTTCAGCGATTCCTTGGCCTCTTCTACAATAATTTCTAGTAACGCTGTTAAATCCGCTGACACTTCTATATGCTCAACAGCAGCCTTTGCTGCATCTTTAGCGACTGTCAAAATGGTTCCTTCTACAGGTTTCATAACCGCTTTATAAGCTGTATCTACACCATATTTAAGTGCTTCCGCAAATTGTTTTACGTTTACTTCTGCTTCATTCTCAATTTGCTTGCTGAATCCTCTGAATAGCTGGGATAAAATCACTCCAGAATTCCCACGGGCACCCATTAGCAATCCTTTTGAAAATGCCTGTGCCGTCAAGCCAATATGTTGTTGCGCATTTCTTTCTGTTTCTTTCGCACCGGATGTCATGGATAAATTCATATTCGTTCCCGTATCACCGTCTGGCACCGGGAATACATTTAAAGAATCCACATAATCCGCATTTTGATGAAGATGATGCGCACCCATTTCTACCATCTTCGCAAATTGCAATCCATTGATTGAAGTCATTGACTTAAAGGCCTCCTTTTACACGTTCGTCACACGAACTCCCTGAACAAAAATATTGATTGAACTTACTGATAAACCTAACGTGGTTTTCACTATATATTGCACTTTAGATTGTACTTGATAGGCCACTTCAGTAATTTTCGTGCCATAGCTCATGATGACGTAGATATCGATATGGAATGCATCTCCCTCGTTACGAACAATCACGCCACGAGAATAGTTTTCTTTGCGAAGAATTTCTGTAAGCCCATCGCGAATTTGGTGCTGAGAAGCCATCCCCACAATTCCATAACATTCGACCGCAGCCTCTCCGACCACTTGCGCAATTACATCATTTGTAATATCTATCGTACCATGCTCATTTCTCAGTTCGATTGACATTCCTCTTCTCCTCCCATCTCTAGACACATCATACGTACATTATACGGGAATTCATCAGGAATGAAAGTATTGAAACCGTTAAAATATAGTGTAAAGGAAAAAACCTTGAAAGTATCAAAAAAAATTGTTGCATCGATACGTAGCTTATGATAAAGTACTATGGTATGCGAATTGTAACGTGAATCGCTAAATAAATTCACGAGGAGGAACTAAAATGGCTAAACAATGTGTTATTACTGGACGTAAAGCTCGTTCTGGAAACACTCGTTCTCACGCTTTGAACTCTAGCAAGCGCACTTGGGGCGCTAACCTTCAAAAAGTTAGAATCCTAATCGATGGCAAACCTAAACGCGTTTGGGTATCTGCAAGAGCTTTGAAATCAGGCAAAGTACAACGAGTATAATAATCTAAAGCTGAAAGCGCCTGGGTAGCCTCGACAGATGTTGGAGGAATTGCCATAAAGGCGCTTTTTTGCCTTACTAAAAAAGAAAAAAACACAAAGCACCTT
Source organism: Sporosarcina sp. P34 (assembly GCF_002743375.1). Classification (GTDB taxonomy): domain Bacteria; phylum Bacillota; class Bacilli; order Bacillales_A; family Planococcaceae; genus Sporosarcina. The sequence continues at coordinate 164,372 of NZ_PDZC01000001.1, read as the reverse complement.
CTTAGGCGCTTTGTGATTTTTCTTTTTTGCGTTTTTTTGTCTTGGCGGCTTTTGGATTGGCAGCAACGGTTGTTTTCGTACGGCTGTCCTTTTGGAAAGCTACTGCGCACTTTCTTACAATGTTACTGACAAACTTCGGAAGCGTGAATGTGTATACTCGCAAATCCCCCAACTCCTTTCAGGAATCTGAACTCCTTACCATTAAGCATATGCCTTCACGGAAAGATATAGTACAAACATCCGCCACTGTTTCATTACTTGTAAAACGTGTTACACCCATTTCTAATCGTTCATTCACCGTTTCATATTTGAATCCTGTCAACGTCAACCCTGTCACGACGGGGCCAAACGAGAAAAAGGAAGTGTATGGATAGCGCGCGTCTTTCTTTACACGTCTCACGCCAGGAAGCATGACACGGATATCATTCGTCGTATTGTGTATCTTGAATTTCACTTTACGATTTTCCGCTTGCATACGATACAATAAATGCAATGCAGACTGTAAGTGATCCAAGCGACCACCCGTCACGCCAGTCAAAATAATATAATCAGGTTCATATGCAAGCGCTCGCTGTACAGCCAGTTCTGTGTCTGTCTCATCTTTGTCTTCATTCGCACGATGGACAATTTCTACGTTCGAGTTAATTTGTTTTAACTGTTCGTCCGTCACAGAATCGAAGTCACCAACTGCTTCATTGGGCTGAATGCCTTTTTCCAATAAATACAACGCACCGCGATCTACACCGATGTACACAGTATCTTCTTGAATATATTCATCTAGATCAACTACTTCCTCTATAGGACCTGCTGCACACACGATAGCATATTTCATTTCGCCATCACACTCTCACCTGCCGACTTAATAGCTTGGAGTGCTTTTGCCCGGTCTTCTTTACCATAGATTGCTGAACCTGCAACAAAAATAGTCGCACCCGCTTCCACACAAGGTTTGATTGTTTCTTCGTTGATCCCCCCATCAATCTCGATTTCGATGGAAAGATTTCGTTCTTTGATAATATCAGAGAGTTGCTTCACTTTTGGTAAGACGGAATGGATAAACGACTGCCCACCAAAACCTGGATTGACTGTCATAAACAATACCATATCAATTTCTTCAAGGACATGCAGGATTTGCTCAATCGGTGTATGAGGATTCAATACAACGCCTGGTTTCGCACCTGTCGATTTAATCAATTGTAGTGTTCTATGCAAGTGAGGGCATGCTTCTACGTGTACAGTAATATAATCTGCACCCGCCGTCGCAAAATCCTCGATATAAGCATCCGGATTTTCAATCATCAAATGAACATCAAGCGGTAACTCCGTCAATGGACGCAACGCTTCGACGACAATGGGACCCATCGTAATATTTGGCACAAAATGTCCGTCCATTACATCGATGTGAATTAGTTCGGCTCCTGCTTTTTCTACTTCGTTCACTTCTTCACCAAGTTTAGCAAAGTCTGCGGCTAAAATAGATGGTGCAATTTTTATCATAATCAATACCTCGGCTTTCTATCGGTAATTTCTTGCAAGAACAGTAAGTAATTTTCGTAGCGACCTTCCAAAATGATTCCTTCTTCAACTTGTGCTTTAACTGCACAACCCGGTTCTTTGACATGAAGACATCCTCTAAATTTACAACCTTCACCCGCTTCTGAGATTTCCACAAAATAATCCCGCAGTTCTTCTTTTTCGATATGTTCGAAATCGAGAGAACTAAACCCAGGTGTATCGGCTACTAAGCCATCTGCCACTTCCAATAACTCTACATGGCGTGTAGTGTGTTTCCCCCGTCCAAGCGCATCGGAGATCACACCGGTTTTTAGTTGTAATTCAGGTAATAACGTATTTAATAACGTGGATTTGCCCACTCCGGACTGACCTGCTAGTACAGTAGTTTTACCACTAACATACGGGCGAAGTGTTTCGAGTAATGAATGCTTATTCTCCACATTACGCAAAACAGTGTAACCGATATGTTGATAATACGCGAGATTTTTTTCATTTTCTTCTAGTGTATTAGGGTTGGCAAGATCTTCTTTAGAAATATACAAAATGGGTTCTAATTGATGTGATTCAATGACTGTCAAGAAACGATCGAGTAAACGAAGACTCATATTGGGTTCCACGACTGAAAAGACCAATAACACTTGATCTACATTGGCAATGGGCGGTCTGACTAACTCGCTTTTCCTCTCATGGACATCTGTAATCGTCGCATCATTGGCTCCGTCAGGTACATACGTAACGAAGTCTCCTACCAAGGGATTAATTTTCTTTAATCGAAAAACGCCCCGGCTTTTACATTGAATTAAATTCCCTTTATGTTCTACGTAATAAAAGCCACTGATTGCTTTACGAATTTGGCCTTCAGCCATCGAACTCCTCCTCTATTCTAAATCTGTATAGTTGAATTTATCCTCTTCAATCACCGTTTGATCACGCATGATTTTATATCCACCGCGCTCGCCTTCAAGAAGTTCGATTGTAATCTTGCGTGTCGTATCATCTGTAATCTCAAATTCCTCGACAGGATCATTCATCGTGTGTGTGCGGTCCTGTATATAAATCTGGACTTTCTGAGGAACGGGCTCCAATTGGGGTTTCGAGTCTGTTTCTGAATCTATTTCCCCTTCATCATCTTCATCTGTTGATTCTTCAGGAGAGTCATACGGGATCATTACGGTCTTCACCAACAATTTAATCGGCTTGGATGCAGGCCCTTTCGAAACTACGACATCCACCCGTTCCCCTTTCTCCATTTTTTCTCCTTTGGAAGGTTTCTGAGAAACGACATATCCTTTATCCACTTTATCTGAATGTTCCTCACTGACAATGTGAATCTTTAGGCCAGATTTCTTCGCGTAGTCTTCTAGTTGTTTTGCAGACATACCCGATAAATCATCAAGAGATTGTAACTCTTTGCCTTTACTTACCGTGAAGATTAACTCTGTTTCCTCGGGAATAACAGACTGATCTGCTTCAGGTTGCTGGCTAAGAATTGTTCCTTTTGGCTCATCCGAATAGACTTCCACTGATTCAATAGGTAAAAATCCATAGCCATCTAAAAAGCGTTTAGTCGCTTCAAAGTTCCGGCCCGTGTAATCACTAAGTACCATAGGATCTTTCCCGGCACTAATAAATAATTTCACACCGTCTCCCTCTTTACGTTTCTTTCCCGCCTGAGGTACTGTTTTAATGACTTGCCCCACCGTGAATTCGTCGGACGTCTCTTCAAAACGTTCATCTATAACAAAGCCCTCTTTTTCGAGTATCTCTGTCGCAACAAGCTCTTCTTCGCCTACTACTTCAGGTACGACAATCTCTTTTGGTTTCATCATCATAACCAAAATGAATGCCAGTAACGCAAGTAGCAGAATACTACTCACTACTACATACGGCCACTTCTTCTTTTTCTTTTTCACAGGTACTACTGATTCGGGTTTTACAGGATCTATTTTCATTGTATCTGCCACAACAGCGGATTTCGCAACGTCTTTAATAACAGGAATAGCCATTGTCTTGTCATCATCAAACGGCAAGGCAAATTTGCTTTCATTCAATCGTTCCGGAGATAAAACAGTTAGTAAATCATCATACATGTCATCTGCAGTCGTGTAGCGATAGAATGAATCTTTAGCTGTTGCCTTTAAAATGACGTTTTCTACACTTTGAGGTATTTCAGGATACTGCTCACGGACGGATGGTGTTTCTTCTTGCAGATGCTTTAACGCAATCGCTACCGCTGTCTCCGCTGAAAACGGCAACTCCCCTGTCAGTAATTCATAAAATACAATACCGAGTGAATAGATATCTGATCGTTTCGTAGCCATACCGCCTCTGGCTTGTTCAGGAGACAGATAATGGACAGTTCCAATAACAGAGTTTGTCTTCGTATGTGCCGTTGAATTTAAAGCCATGGCAATTCCAAAGTCTGTTATTTTTACGTCATCTTCACCGTTCATCAAAATATTTTGAGGTTTAATATCACGATGAATAATACCGTTATGATGAGCGTGTGAGATGGCAGATACAAGCTGCTTCATAATAGACACAGCATGGTCAGCCGATAATGCACCATGGGTATGGATATAGTCTTTTAGTGTTTTGCCGGCTATGTATTCCATCACTAAGTAATGGAGTTCGTCTTCTTGACCGACATCGAAAATATTTACAATATTGGGGTGTGTCAGGCTCGTAGCAGAAAGTGCTTCGCGCTGAAACCGTTTTTTTAATTCATCTTCATTGGAAAAATCATAATGCAATACCTTGATCGCTACATCGCGGTCGAGAATGATATCATGCGCCATGTAAACTCTGGACATACCTCCGTCACCGATCACCCGAATAATTTCGTATCGCTTACCGATTCGTTTTCCAATCATACCGGGGTCACCTCAATTTCGGGTATAGCCAGCAAGATTACTGTAATATTGTCTTCCCCACCACGCTGGTTCGCCAAGGCAATGAACTCATCTGCTTTGTCTGCTAAAGAACTTTGCTTCGACATAATATCGAGCATAGTTTCCTTTTCGATTTTATTGCTTAAACCATCTGTACAAAGTAATACATACGACTGCGACAATAACGAAAATTTGTAGCGATCAGGTACAATAGATTTCTCTGAACCGACCGCTTTCATAATCCAATTCCGTTGCGGATGGACTTCGGCTTCTTGTTCCGTAATTTCTCCGCTATCGATCAACACATTAACAAAAGAATGGTCCTTTGTTATTTGGCGAATCGCTTTGCCTGTCACTTGATATATTCGGCTGTCGCCCACATGAAAAACTACACAGTGATCATCCAACAGTAGTGCAAGGTCTAGCGTAGTTCCCATGCCTTTATACGTAGCATCTGCTTGGGCAGTTGTATACAATAACTGGTTAATATCGACTACCGCATCATACAACAAGTCAATCCAATCCTGCTCCGTTACGACTTCTTCGTCAGCGGACATGAATCGCTCGCCTATCATACGCACTGCTGTGGAACTGGCGTAATCTCCGCCTTTATGACCGCCCATTCCGTCAGCAATGACTGCAAGTACTGTCTGCCTTTCAGGATGAACGAATACGGCGGCTTCATCTTCATTGACAGTTCGCTTTCGTCCTGTATCTGACCGTATTTCATATTCCATAGGCTACCCTCCCTTCCACTTGGTCTGACTAGTTTATTCGTTGTAACGTCGCTACAAAGAAACCGTCAGTTTGATGGTCGTGCGGTAATATTTGCAAATATCGAGGCTCATTGTCATCTTCCTGAATATGGTGCGGGACGAGTGCAAAGTCTGGCTGCTCTCTCAGGAACCATTCCACTATCTCTTCGTTTTCTGACTTATCAATCGTGCATGTACTGTATACTAAGAGACCGTCTTTTTTGACCAACTGACAAGCAACTTCAAGTAGTTCTTTTTGAATGACTGTCAGATTTTCAATATCTTGTAAAGTTTTTTTATATTTAATTTCAGGCTTTCTGCGAATAACCCCTAGCCCGCTACACGGCGCATCCACTAACACCCGGTCGAAAGATTGAGGTTCATAAGTTTTCAATAACTCTCGGCTATCTCCACTATTTGTATGAATGGAAGTCAACCCGAGACGCTCTGCATTTTGTTCAATTAATCGTAATTTATGGGGGTGCAGATCATGAGCTTGAATTTCCCCATCGTTTTTCATACGTTCTGCAATATGTGTGGTCTTACCACCGGGAGCTGCACACATGTCCAATACACGCATACCTGGCTCCACTTGTAATGCGATAGCCGGAAGCATAGAACTCTCGTCTTGAATGGTCAGCAAACCTTGTTTGAACACTTCTGTGGAAGCGAGGTTACCTGACTCTACTTGGATACTGCTGTCAGAAAGAGTACCAGCTATTGCAGTGATCCCTTCTTTTTTCAGCAAGCCGATAACTTCACCTATATTGGTTTTCGTTCTATTGATTCGAGCAGTCGTGATGGGTGGCTGATTATTGACAACTGCCGCAGCGGTAGCTTCTTCCATGCCGTATTGCTCAATCCATCTTCGGATCAACCATTCAGGGTGACTTGTCTCTATAGATAAACGAGTAACAGGGTCTTCTATTTCATCTAAAGAAGGTACGCCTTCACGCAAAATCGAGCGCAGTATACCATTGACCATGGATGAAACACCTTTGTGTCCACGCTTATTCGCAATCTTCACTGCTTCATTGACAACGGCGTGCTCAGGAATTTTAGATAAGTAAATGATTTGATAAACGGACAGACGAAGTAACTGTCGTACCCATGGTTGTAGTTTCCCTCTAACAAATGGGGCTAAATAATAATCCAAAGTCATTTGTTGTTGTAATGTACCGTAAGTTAATTCCGTCAATAACGCACGGTCTTTTGGTTGAAGATCATAAATTTCAATCGTTTTATGAAGCAATAAATTACTATACGCTTGCTCTTCTTCAATTTGCATCAACATGGATAATGCCGCGTCACGTACGTTACCGCGCCAAATTTTCTTTTTATAATTTGTCATTCAAACCTGTCTCCCACTTGCCATTTGGATCCGATTCCATTTAAGAATACGGTAGCTGTCATTCGTTTTTTTCCTGCTGGTTGTAAATCGGTAATTGCTAATGCTCCTTCACCTGTCTGCACAATAATACGGTCCTTTTCCAAACCGATGATTTCTCCAGGTTGTGCATCTGAAACTAGTTCTTCCAACTGGGTCCACCAAATTTTCACTTGATCACCAGCAAAATTTGTATAGGCGACAGGCCAAGGGTGCAACCCCCGTACTTGGTTATAGATGGATCTAGCTGAACTTGTCCAATCAATTCGTTCCTGTTCTCTCGAGATGTTTCTAGCAAACGTTACTTGCGTCTCATCCTGTACTATACGTTCGTTCGTGCCTTCAATGATCGATGGTAATGTTTCTTTTAATAATGTTGTTCCTGCTACAGACAGTTTTGCAAACATCGTTCCCGTATCATCTGTTTCATCAATCGGAGTGGTAACTTGTGAAATGATATCACCTGCATCCAGTTTCTCCGCCATGTACATGATCGTGACACCCGTTTCCTTTTGGCCATCGATAACAGCCTGATGAATCGGTGCGCCTCCACGATAGTTAGGTAATAAAGAAGCATGGACATTTATACAACCGAGTTTAGGCGCCTCGAGAAGATCATTCGGAAGCAATTGACCGAATGCAGCGGTTATTATTAAATCAGGTTGTAGTTCGAGGATTTCTTGCAACTCTACGGAGCCTTTTAGCTTCTCAGGCTGAATGATAGGAAGTCCTAAACGCACTGCTTCTTCCTTTACAGGGGGTGGAGTCAACACGCGCTTACGACCAACCGGACGATCTGGTTGTGTCACGACGGCAAGAATCTCATATCCTTCATTATATAGCATCTTCAGAACACCTACAGAAAATTCAGGCGTCCCCATAAAAATGATTTTTGTCATTCGTCATCCTCCTCTTCATCTTCGAATTCAGATGGATCGACGACACGTTGAATCTTCTTATCAAATAGAACGCCGTTCAAATGATCGATCTCATGTAAGATTGCACGCGCTTCATAGCCTTCTGCTTCTAATTCATATAACTTACCGCTACGTTCTTGTGCTTCAATCCTAACGTGGAAAGGGCGCTCTACTTCTCCGAACAATCCAGGGAAACTTAAGCATCCTTCCACTTCTACTTCAGATCCACCAGTTGCTGTGACGACAGGATTGATCATTTCGATAATATCTTGTCCTTCATCGAAGTCTACTATTGCCACACGAATCGATTTACCAACTTGTGGAGCAGCTATACCCACACCGTCATGTTCCATCATCGTTTCATGCATATTATCTAGTAAGATACCCAATTCATCATCAAATACAGTCACTTCCTCACATGGAGTCGTGAGAATAGATGATGGGTGCTTAACAATATTTAATATAGTCAAAATTATTTCCTCATTTCTTCGTAGCAAGGTCAAAAGATCGATGTTGGTTCACGGTTAATCGACATGGCCAAGCCATCTTTTGCCCAACTTGTTTTGTAGTGTTTCAAAAGTTGTTGCAGAACCGGTATAAGTGCGGGTTCCCGTTTGTATTTTATCAAACTTTGGTACCGATATCTATTGTTGAGACGACTGATAGCAGCTGCTGTCGGTCCAATGATGACTGTACCTTGTGATAGTCGCTCCGCCATAAATTCAGTGCCTTTGTGTGCATAGTCAGCTGCTTTTAATACATCTTCATGACTAAACTGTACAACCGTCACGTAATAGTACGGTGGATAACCCAGTTGTCTTCTTCTATCCATTTCCATTTCGTAAAAAGGTACATAATCTTGTGTTTTGGATAATTCAATCGCGTAGTGCTCAGGGTCATATGTCTGAATGACCACTTCACCAGGTAATTGATCACGACCGGCTCTACCACTCACCTGTGTCAATAATTGGAATGTTTTCTCGGCAGCGCGGAAATCGGCCAAATGGAGCGATGTGTCAGCTGCCAATACGCCTACTAAAGTTATTCGCGGAAAATCGAGTCCTTTAGCTATCATTTGTGTTCCAAGTAAAATATCTGCTTTTCCTTCACCAAAATCATATAGCAAACGTTCATGGGCGCCTTTTGTATTCGTCGTATCAATATCCATCCGAATTACGCGGGCTTCAGGTACCAATTTATATAATTCTTCTTGCGCTTTTTGGGTTCCAGTTCCAAAGAATCGAATATGCTCGCTTGTACATTCCGGACATTCGGAAGGTACTCGTTCTTCATGGCCACAATAATGGCATTTTAAACTTTCACTGGCACGATGGTATGTCAATGAAATATCACAGTTTGGACATTCGACAACTGTTCCACAATCACGGCAGAGAACGAAGCTCGAAAACCCACGTTTATTAAGTAGCAGGACAATTTGTTCTTTCCTTGCTAATCGTTCGCGAATCCCTTCAGCAAGCGCTACAGAAAACATTGAACGGTTTCCTACTTTTAGTTCTTCTCGCATATCTACCACTTCAACACTTGGCAAAGACTGGTTATTGGCTCGTTTGGATAATGTTAATAATGAATACACCCCTTTGGAAGCTCTAGCATATGACTCCAATGACGGTGTCGCACTACCTAATATAACAGGACATTGATAGTATTCAGCACGCCAAATCGCTACATCACGTGCATGATATCTGGGTGACTCTTCTTGTTTATAGGTAGTCTCGTGTTCTTCATCGAGAATTAGTAATCCTAAATTCGTGAAGGGAGCAAATACCGCTGAACGTGCACCAATTGCAACTTTCACTTCACCACGATGGATTCGGCGCCATTCATCATACTTTTCACCCGCAGATAAACCGCTATGCAAAACCGCAACTAATTCCCCAAACCGCCCTTTAAATCTAGCCGTCATTTGAGGCGTCAATGCGATCTCAGGCACTAGCACAATTGCTTCTTTCCCTTGCTTCAACACGTGATCAATAGCCTGTAAATAAACTTCTGTCTTACCGCTTCCTGTAATACCATGAAGTAAAAAGGTTTCCTGAATGTTGTTGTCACTCGACTGTTCAATAGCGGAAAGAGCTACTTGCTGTTCGTCTGTTAGTTGTTCCGGCTTGCCACTATCTTGCATTTTGGGTGTTTCTAATTCTCGGTACACTTCCACTTGTGATTGTTCCACTATCTTTTTATCTACAAGTGATTTCAACACAGTAGCGGTAACGCCGGATTCATTGAGGATTTTACTCGCTTCTATTGATTCTGTCGGATGCTGCAACAGCCAACTAAGTAGTTCTTGTTGTTTTTTTGCATTTGGATGTACTTCTTCTAACGCCATTTCAAGTTGCTTCGCATCCGGCACATGAATCATTCGCACTTTTTTCATTTTGGTTTTCTGTTTGATTGCCGTATCAATTTCGACAATCCCTAGTTCATTATATTTCTTTACTTCATTTAATAAATTCGCATCTTGAAGTGCCTTTAAGGTGACTTGTTTGCGATTGCCTAAAAACGCGCGGAATGATTCATCAAGCTCATCTGGTTTGATCACAGTCATAATCTTTTCATATTTGGCACGCATAGCTGCAGGTAGCATGACTTGCAGTGCATCGATTTCATAGGCGATCGTTTCCGTTGCCAACCACTTCGACAAAGCTAATAATTCCGCAGACAGCACTGGCTCTAAATCTATAATCTCCGCAAGCGGTTTAATTTTATTTGGGTCTAGTTCGCTTTCTTCTTTGATCCCCGTTACATAGCCTGCTACTTTTCGTGGACCAAAAGGTACTTTTACTCGTAAACCTGGCTCCATCACATGTTCCCAATCAATAGGTACTACATAATCAAATGGCCGGTCAATCGGGTAGGCCGCTACATCTACAATAACTTCAGCGATCATGCAGTTTACTACTTTCATGCTGAAGAATGGTTTCAAATAACCGTTCGGCCAGTTGAGTTTTTGGCATGGCGGCAAAAGGAATAGTTTCTCCTTCTCTAGAAATCAATGTCACAACATTTGTTTCACTACCAAAACCGCCACCAGGATCCGTGACATCGTTGACGATAATATAATCTAGATTTTTAGATTCTAATTTTTTCTGTCCGTAGGCAATCGCATCCGTCGTTTCAGCTGCAAAGCCAATTAGTAATTGATTTTCTTTGCGCTTCCCAAGTGTTTTTAGGATGTCGGTCGTCCGCTCTAATTCAAGTACATCATCGCCATCTTTTTTCTTCATTTTTTGATCATGTATGTTTTTCGGTCGATAATCTGCAACAGCTGCTGATTTTACTACAATGGACGCATCATCATACTGACTGATTACAGCATCGAACATTTCAGCAGCACTTTCTACATGGATCACATCGACACCTGATGGAACCGATAGCTCGACCGGTCCTGAAATGAGTACTGTATGTGCACCTAGCTTTTGTGCTGCCTCTGCCATTGCGTAGCCCATTTTGCCACTTGAAAAATTAGATACATAGCGGACAGGATCTATACGTTCACGAGTTGGACCAGCTGTAATCACAACTTTTTTACCACGTAAAGGTTGGTAAGATGCTTCATTGAAATGCTTGCAAATTAACTCCGTAATTTTTTCGGGTTCTTCCAATCGACCCTTACCTACATAACCGCAAGCTAAAAAGCCTTCTGACGGTTCGATAAACTGATAGCCATCCCTATGCAATTGATCAATATTACGCATGACAGCGGGATGGGCATACATATGTACATTCATTGCAGGCGCAATCCAAACGTCTGCTTGTGTTGCAAGTAAAATAGTCGTCACCATATCATCTGCAATTCCGTGTGCAAGCTTGCCAATTACATTAGCTGTAGCAGGCGCAACGACCACTAAATCTGCCCAGTCTGCTAAATCAATGTGCGCAATGACACGGGAATCTTTTTCATCAAATGTATCAAAGTACACATCATTGCGTGACATTACTTGAAAGGATAGGGGTTGAACAAATTCTTTCGCGGAATCAGTCATCACGACTTTTACATTCGCGCCTGCTTGACTTAATTTGCTGACGAGTGCAACAGCTTTATAAACCGCAATCCCACCTGTTACGCAGAGTAAAATGTTTTTATTATCTATCTTCATGGAACCCTCGTCCTTTCTAAAAATAATAAACTCCCTGAGAACGGTTGAATTCTAAGGGAGTTGTTTTTTATTTCAAATCAAACTTCATCATCATAAATAATTGATTCATCTGCTGCTACGTTGATTAAGACGCCCGCTGCCACTTCTTCAAGAGCCCTACCAACACTTTTTACTGAACGGTATGAATGAAGTGATTCGTCCTGTTTTTCTTGTAGTTCACGTGCACGCTTTGCTGCCAGTGTAACCAGAGTGTATTTTGAATCAACTTTTCCTTTTAGTGAATCAACTGATGGATATAACATAGTTTATTCTCCCTCCAACATTTGTAAGTATCTCTTTTCCACACGTTCTCTTCTACAATGCTCTGCCGTGACGATTGCATTGATTCGATCACATGCTTTGGAGACCTCGTCGTTCTCTACTACATAATCGTAAAGATGCATCATTTCGAGTTCTTCTCTTGCTTTTAATACACGGTCTGCAATAATGTCAGATGCTTCCGTACCTCTCCCAATCAAACGAGTTTCTAGATCACTTAAACTTGGAGGTGCCAAGAAAATAAATAAGCCGTTTGGTACTTTTTCACGTACTTGGGCTGCACCGACTACTTCAATTTCAAGGAATACGTCACGGCCAGCGTCGAGCGTTGCGTTAACGTAATCGAGTGGAGTTCCGTAGTAGTTCCCTACATATTCCGCATATTCGAGAAGCTTTCCTTCTCCGATCATTTCTTCAAATACTTCTTTTGATCGGAAGAAGTAGTCAACGCCGTCCACTTCGCCTTCGCGCGGGTTTCTGGTAGTCATGGATATGGAGTATTCGTAGTTGGTGTCCGGACTTGAAAATAGTTCTTTTCGTACGGTTCCTTTTCCGACGCCGGATGGACCAGAAAGGACGATTAGGAGTCCTCGATGTTTGTACATGTAATCCCTCTTTGTTATGTATTCATTAACACGTCAAACCTAACTATAACCTATACTCCAGACAATTAAAGTAGATAGCACCGTTGATTTTCGTTCCAGGTGGGACGCTTTCCGCGGGCATGGCTTGAGCCTCCTCGTCCGCTAAGTGCAAAGACGTGCTCCTACGCTTCGCTTTTACTCGCAAAAGCCGTCCTTCGTAACGGCTCTCGCTACCTGCGGGGTCTCAAGGCTCATGCTATTCCCGCAGGAGTCGCCCACCTAAAACGAAAATCAACTAGAGATCCTATATTTCTAAAATCGAAAGAAGAATTCATACAAAATTGTCTGATTAGACTACGTAGGCCCATGTGTGCAATCTGTTCATATTATACCATAATCATACGATGAGTGCTAAAATGGAACAAAACGAAATGAAAGAGGAATCCGTATGGCATTTGATGGTTTATTTACAAAAGCAATAGTAAGCGAATTGCAGCAACTGAAGACGGGTCGGATTTCGAAGATTCATCAGCCGAATTCACAGGAAATCATTTTTCAAATCCGAGCTAATAATAAAAATCATAAATTATTAGTATCACTACACCCTTCATTTTCACGATTACAGTTGACTGATGAAGTGTTAACGAATCCTGCTGAGCCACCGTTGTTTTGTATGGTATTACGCAAACAACTTGAAGGTGGAATGATCACCTCAATTGAACAGCATGAGAATGATCGGATTGTGAATATTCACGTCCAAGCTCGAAACGAATTGGGGGACCAAATCGAACGGAAGCTAGTCATTGAAATCATGGGGCGACACAGTAATTTAATTTTACTCGACGCTTCACGAGATATGATTATTGACAGTATGAAACATTTACCGCCTTCCGTTAATAGTTACCGGACTGTTTTACCTGGACAGCCTTATATTCCAGCACCGCCACAAGACAAACTAGACCCATTCAAAGTAACAGAGACGGAATTCAATACATTAGTTGGTGCTTTACAAGAACCAAAGGATATAGTACAGCATTTCGCAGGCTTTTCTCCATTAACAGCAGCGGAATTATTATATCGTTTAGGGGATAATAACCAATCATTTACTGTGTGGCAATCATTTCTTGAAAGTTTCAGCTTATGTACAATGAAACCCACTACCGTGGAAAATGACGGGAAAACTTTGTTTTCCGCAATTGAATTAACCCATGCACAAGGAATCACTCAATCGTTCTCCACTTTAGGTGAGTTGCTGGATAAAGTCTATTTTGCCAGGGCGGAACGAGAACGCGTAAAATCCCAAGCTATCGATTTGGAACGTTGGTTAGCAAATGAGATTGCTAAATTGGAAAACAAAACAAAGAAACTTCAAAAAGAACAAGAGACAGCGCAAGACTTGGATACATTGAAATTATATGGTGAATTATTGACTGCGAACAGCTACATGCTGCATAAAGGCGATAAAGAAGTGACTGTAGAAAATTATTATGAACAAGGCACAACCATCACAATTCCACTCGATCCAAGAAAATCACCAATTGATAACGCACAACGCTACTTCTCGCGTTACTCAAAAGCAAAAACAGCACTGATTCGGATTGCAGAACAACTTGAAAAAACGAAAGACGACATCGAATACTTCGAAATGGTCAGACAGCAAGTATATCAAGCTTCACCAATCGATATTGAAGAAATTCGTCAAGAATTAGTAGAACTTGGATTTATGCGTGCTCGTAGAAGTAAAAAGAAAGTAAAACTCCAGAAACCAAAACCGGAAGCATTCGTTTCTTCCACAGGGATTCCGATCTCAGTAGGGAAAAATAACAAACAAAACGACTACCTGACATTCAAACTTGCTGCTCGAGATCACATATGGCTTCACACAAAAGACATACCAGGCTCACACGTCGTCATTCACGACACTGATCCAGACGCCAAAACAATCGAAGAAGCAGCCGCACTCTCTGCATACTTCAGCAAAGCCCGGGAATCATCTTCCGTCCCAGTCGATTACACACAAATTCGTCACGTTAAAAAACCTTCAGGTGCAAAACCAGGCTTCGTCATCTACTTTGAACAGAAAACTGTATTCGTTACACCTGACGAAGATTTAGTACGTAAACTAAGTAAATAAGGTACTGTCTTGGTATAAGTTTTAAACAAATTAAGATAAAAGAGAATTCCTGCTATTATAGGTTTCACATCTATCTTTTTTAAAAAAATTATGCATCATAGTTCTATGTTTTAAAATAGACACCAGTTGATCGTAAGTGCAAGGCGGTGTCTCCTGCAGGATCAGCGTGCGCCTTGAGACCCTGGACCGAACGAAGTGAGGGGAGCGGCTTAAGCCACGCCCTCGGGAAAGCGTCCGCCTGGAACGTCGATCAACGATGCTCACCCCTATCTCACTCACTACTTCAGAACCAAAAAACGGCTCCCATTTCGGGAACCGTTTTTTCATTATAGAGTACCAAGCTTCAACTTCGTATGCCATTCCATCAATTCTTTCATAGACTCTTCCTTAACCGCGCCTTCTTCCTTCGCTACTTCAGCAAGCGCTGCAAAGTTTGTTAAGCTGTGATAAGAAAGTTTCGCTTCCGCAAACTTCTCGTCAGCCTTTTGCAACTCATATGTAAAGATCGAGACGATTCCACATACTTCTACGTCCTCTGCAATCAACGCATTCGCTGCATTTAAACTACTTCCGCCAGTTGAGATTAAATCCTCAATAATAACAGCCTTCGCATTCGACTCGATTTTCCCCTCGATTTGACGGCTCTTGCCATGTGCTTTAGCAGTAGATCGGATATAGACCATAGGCAACTTCAGAATATCTGCCACCCATGCTGCGTGCGGAATGCCTGCCGTCGCAGTCCCTGCAATTACAGTAGCCTCAGGATAATGAACGCGGATCAATGCCGCAAGCCCTTCAGCAATTTCTTTACGCCCTACCGGATCTGCCATTGTCAAGCGGTTATCACAGTAGATAGGTGACTCGATCCCAGAGGCCCAAATGAACGGCTCTTCTGGATTAATTGCTACCGCTCCTACATTTAATAGGATTTGTGCAACTTCTTTTTCTCTTGTCATGATGTCATTCCCTCCCACAAAGTCTTTACATGTTCATATGCTTCAAGCGGATTATCGGCTCCTGTAATGGCACGGCCCACTACGATATGTGTTGAGCCTTCCTGTCTTGCTTTTGCTGGGGTGGCCACTCGTTTTTGATCGTGGACATCACCTTGTGCCAAGCGAATACCAGGCGTCACTTTGAAGAAATCCTTGCCGCATACTTCTTCAATAATCTTCGCTTCCTGTACTGAACAAACCACGCCGTCCAACTGTGCGGATGAAGCCAATTTTGCGTAATGCTCCACGGATTCACGAAGCGGTACACGAATTAATTGTTCTTCTTTTACTTGACGGTCATCTGTTGATGTCAATTGAGTCACTGCGATTAGTGCAGGACGTTGAACGCCCATAGCAGTTCCAGCGTCAAGTCCTTCAAGTGCCGCTTCCATCATTGTCTTCCCGCCAGCCGCATGTACGTTGACCATATCCACTTCAAGTGAAGCCAATACTTTCATTGCTGATTTTACCGTATTCGGAATATCATGCAATTTCAAGTCTAAAAAGATGGAATACCCTTCTTCTTTCAATCGTGCAATCATAGCAGCGTCTTCTTTATAATACAATTCCATTCCTACTTTGACATTGACCGAGTGATCAAAGGCTTGTAAGAAATCGAATGTCCTTTTTGCTGAATCAAAATCTAATGCGATAATTGGGGAGTGGTTCATACACGATGGCTCCTTCCTACTAATTCAGAAATATGATCGACTCCTAGTTCATCCAATTTAGCAGGTAGCTGCTCGATAATTGTTGGACAAATAAATGGGTCAACGAAGTTTGCTGTGCCAACAGCTACTGCACTTGCGCCGGCAGACATAAAGTCCACAACATCTTGTACACATGTCACGCCACCCATTCCAATGATCGGAATATTAATCACTTGGCTTACCTCATAGACCATGCGAATCGCAACTGGCTTAATAGCAGGCCCTGATAAACCACCTGTTTTATTCGCAATAACCGGCTTACCTGTCTTTTCATCCAGACGCATGCCGACCAATGTATTAATCATCGTAATTCCATCTGCCCCACCTGCCTCTACTGCCAATGCCATCGCTTTAATATCCGTGACATTCGGTGATAGTTTCACATAAACAGGAACAGAAGAAACAGCTTTTACAGCAGCCGTCAGTTCTTTTGCTATTTCAGGATCCGTTCCAAACAGGATCCCGCCACATTTGACGTTTGGACAAGAGATGTTCAATTCGAGCGCATGCACGTTTGATGCTTTTGAAATTTGTTTCGCCACTTCAACGTAATCTGCAGTTTCAGATCCGGCAACGTTGGCAATAATCGGCACATCAAATTTCTCTAACCATGGTAATTCATTAGTCAACACGCCTTGTAACCCGGGGTTTTGAAGACCGATAGCATTTAACATACCCGAAGATGTTTCAGCTACACGTGGCGTCGGGTTACCATAACGCATTTCTTCTGTAGTCGCTTTAATCATGATGGCTCCGAGTTGGGACAAATCGTACAGATTACCGTACTCCTTACCAAAACCGAAACAGCCAGATGCGGGCATAATGGGATTTTTCAATTCAAGTCCTGGCAATGTAACCGCTAATCTATTCATATCTGCACCACCCCTGCTGGAAATACTGGTCCATCCGAACATACTTTGACATATGCTTGATCTGTCGCATTTTCGTTCGTATGACAGACGCAAGCAAAACAAGCACCGATACCGCATCCCATACGTTGTTCAAAAGATAAAAATCCTTTTTTATGCACATACGCTTTTTGTACAGCATCAAGCATCGGCATAGGTCCACAACTATAAAACGTTTCGAAGTCATGAGATAATTCACTCATGACGTTCGTAACAAATCCTTGTGTACCGTTACTGCCATCCACTGTCGCTATATATGTTTCGCCTAGAGCAGCAAATTTTTCTTCATAGAAAACTACTTGATCTGATTCGAAACCAAGTATATGAATGCATTTCACGCCTTTTGCTGTTAGCTGTTTTGACAATTCATAGAGTGGAGGCACACCGATACCGCCACCAATCAATACAGCTGTTTGACCAACCAATGTTTCTTCAACTGGGAAGCCATTTCCTAGAGGTCCTAGTACATTTACTGTATCTCCTTCACGTTTTTCAGATAAGAGCGATGTACCTCGACCCTCTGCGCGATAAATGATGGTCATTTCATTTTTCTCGGGATTAATTTCAGCAATTGAAATTGGACGTCGCAATAACGGTTCGAATGAATCCGACACTCGGATGTGGACAAACTGGCCAGGAGAAGTAATTTCTCCGACCAACTTGCCTGTTAACTTCATTTCAAAAATATTTTTCGCGATTTCCTGTTGCGATTCGACAGTCATCAAGTCTTGGATGATCATTGAACCACCTGCGGCTGTGGCATTGCATCCGTCTGGAATGTCATGGACTCGATGACGGACAACATCGCTGCAGCTGTATCAATTGAAGTTAAACAAGGCACACCATTTTCTACTGTTTCGCGGCGAATTCTAAAGCCGTCACGTGCCGGTTGTTTTCCTTTAGTCAATGTATTGATAACTAATTGTGCTTGTCCTTTTTGGATCACATCGATCAACGTTGGACCTTCTGTGCCAATTTTACCTACAGTTTTCACTTCGATATTTTCTGCCTCAAGTACTTTAGCAGTACCTTCTGTTGCCACAATACGATATCCAGTTTCAATGAAACGCTTCGCGATATCTACAATTTCTTCTTTATCTTTATCAGAAACTGTCATTAACACAGTACCGTATTCTTTTACTTCCATTCCAGCTGCTACTAAGCCTTTATACAATGCTTTTTCTAATGTTACATCTTTACCCATTACTTCACCTGTTGATTTCATTTCAGGCCCGAGTGTAATGTCTACACGACGAAGCTTTGCGAAAGAGAAGACCGGTACTTTGACATAAACACCTGCTGGAACTTCTGCAAGTCCGTCTGTATAGCCTTGTTCTAAGATGGATTTCCCTAAGATTGCTTGAGTTGCGACATTTGCCATCGGAATATTCGTGATTTTGCTTAAGAATGGTACTGTACGGCTAGAACGCGGGTTCACTTCGATTACATAAACCTGTCCTTCTGAAATAACGAACTGGATATTCATTAAACCACGGATTTTAAGCCCAAGAGCCAAACGTTTCGTATAGTCAGCAATCGTCTCGATCATGGACTGTGAAAGGTTTTGCGGAGGATAGACTGCAATCGAGTCCCCCGAGTGAACGCCTGCACGTTCGATATGCTCCATGATGCCAGGAATCAAAACTGTTTCACCGTCGCAAATTGCATCGACTTCAATTTCCGTTCCTGTTAGATAACGGTCGATCAATACCGGATGTTCAGGGCTAGCTTTTACCGCGTTCTCCATGTATTGAAGTAATTCTTCTTCATAGTAGACGATTTCCATTGCACGGCCACCTAATACATACGACGGACGGACTAAGACTGGATAGCCGATTTCATTTGCAATAACGACTGCTTCTGGAACTGATAAAGCGGTCTTTCCAAGTGGTTGTGGCACACCAATTTCATGCAAAGCACTCTCAAATTTATCGCGATTTTCCGCACGGTCGATATCTTCAAGTGTTGTACCCAGAATTTTCACTCCGCGTGCTTCCAATTCATCAGCCAAGTTGATCGCTGTCTGGCCACCGAACTGTACGATGACACCTTCTGGTTGCTCAAGATCCACGATATGCATGACGTCTTCAATTGTTAACGGTTCGAAGTATAGTTTATCGGAAATAGAGAAGTCGGTCGAAACGGTTTCAGGATTGTTATTGACGATGATCGCTTCATAACCTGACTGCTGTATAGCCCATACACAATGCACTGTCGCATAATCGAACTCCACACCTTGCCCAATTCGGATTGGGCCTGAACCTAAAACGATCACGCTCTTCTTATCCGTTCTTACAGATTCATTTTCGTCTTCGTACGCACCATAGAA
Source organism: Sporosarcina sp. P34 (assembly GCF_002743375.1). Taxonomy (GTDB): domain Bacteria; phylum Bacillota; class Bacilli; order Bacillales_A; family Planococcaceae; genus Sporosarcina. The sequence continues at coordinate 144,811 of NZ_PDZC01000001.1, read as the reverse complement.
ATACGGTGTATCCGATTCATATTCCCCAGCGCATGTATCCACTTTCTTATAGACAGGAACTAGCCCTTGTTCTTGTCTCCAGTCGTATACTTCACGCTCTGTTGTATTCCATAACTTCGCAATCGTCATGTCCGGGAATCCAAGACGTTTTGCCTTATAACCAATAGCTTTATCGTATGGATTATCTGTCAATATCTCTTCATAACGTACAATGTTTTCGAATTTACGTAAGAAGAATAAATCGATTGCACTCCATTCGTGTAATGTTTCGATTGTTACACCACGACGCAATGCTTCTCCGATGAAGAATAGACGCTCGTCGCCTGCTTTGCGAATTCGTTGTTCGATCCATTCATCAGACATCTCACCACCGCCTGGAAGTGACAAATCGAATTGACCTGTTTCTAATGAACGGACAGCTTTCATAATGGACTCTTCAAATGTACGGCCCATCGCCATTACTTCCCCTGTGGCTTTCATCTGTGTACCCAAGTTACGCTTCGCTGATTCAAACTTATCGAAAGGCCAACGTGGAATTTTCGTGACTACATAGTCCAGTGTCGGCTCAAAGCAAGCATACGTATTACCTGTTACTGGATTCATCATTTCATCCAACGTTAATCCGACAGCAATTTTCGCCGCTAGTTTTGCAATTGGATAACCCGTTGCTTTCGAAGCTAACGCTGATGAACGACTAACACGCGGGTTCACTTCAATAATGTAATAATCAAAGCTATGTGGATCAAGTGCCAGCTGTACGTTACAGCCACCTTCGATTTTTAACTCGCGAATGATGTTTAGAGATACGTTACGGAGCATCTGATTTTCACGGTCTGTCAATGTTTGGCATGGCGCCGTTACGATAGAGTCTCCTGTATGAATACCGACAGCATCGACGTTCTCCATATTACATACGACAATTGCATTATCTGCTGAGTCACGCATTACCTCATATTCGATTTCTTTAAAGCCTGCAATAGATTTTTCTAGAAGACACTGTGTAACTGGGCTGTATTTCAAACCACTTGCTACGATTTCTTCTAAATCTTCATCAGTATGACAAATCCCTCCGCCTGTACCACCTAGCGTGAATGCAGGACGAACGATCACTGGATAACCAATCTTTTCGACGAATGCATAGGCTTCATCAATATTATGGATAATCTCACTGTCTGGAACAGGTTCCCCCATTTCATTCATTAATGTACGGAACAAATCACGGTCTTCCGCTTTATGAATCGCATCCAGCTTAGTACCCAAAATCTCAATCCCTAATTCGTCCAGGATCCCTGATTCATGTAATTCAATAGCCATATTTAAACCAGTTTGTCCGCCTAACGTCGCAAGTAGTGCATCCGGGCGTTCTTTACGAATGATGCGGCTAACGAATTCAAGTGTGATGGGCTCGATATATACTTTATCTGCCATTTCCGTGTCAGTCATAATGGTTGCAGGGTTAGAGTTGATAAGAATAACTCGGTATCCTTCTTCTTTAAGAGATAAACAGGCTTGTGTACCTGCATAGTCAAATTCTGCTGCTTGTCCAATTACAATCGGACCTGAACCAATCACGAGGATGGATTTTATGTCAGTACGTTTAGGCATTAGTATTCTCCTTTCGGTTGCTTGCAGTCATCAATTGAATAAAACGTTCGAATATATAGCTAGAATCTTGTGGCCCTGGTGAAGCTTCGGGGTGGAACTGAACAGTAAATGCTTCTAGCTTCTCACTTCGAAGCCCTTCAATACACTTATCATTCAATGCAATATGTGTCACTTCAAGACCCGTTCCTGCTAAAGAGTCTTCAAGTACTTCATATCCATGACTTTGTGATGTGAGATCGGTACGATTCGTAATCAAGTCTTTTACAGGATAGTTGCCGCCAATATGACTGTTCTTCATCTTCGCCGTTTTAGCACCGCATGCTAGTGCGAATAATTGATGACCAAGTCCGATACCGAAGATAGGCTTCTTACCTAGTAATTCTTTGATAGTTTCGACAGCCCCTTCTACGTCCTCAGGGTTTCCTGGTCCATTTGATAATAAAATGCCATCTGGGAACAATGCTAATATTTCTTTTGCCGATGTATCATAAGGTACAACGATGACATCGCAATCTTTTTTATTTAATTCGCGTAAAATGCCATGTTTAATGCCATAGTCAATAACGACGACACGCTTCCCTAAGCCTGGGGATGGATATGGACGTTTTGTAGATACTTTCGCAACCAAATCTTTTGGCAGTTCGTATTGTTGAAGTTCTGCAACCGTTGAATCGGTATTGATCTCTTCTCCTGCAGCTGTCAATTTACCGCGCAGCGCACCTTTTTCACGTAATAGACGCGTTAGTTTACGAGTATCAATCTCCTGGATACCTGGGATTCCTTTTAATATTAGCAAGTCTCCTAGTGACATGCCGCTCCGGAAATTTGAAGGCTCTTCTGTTAGCTCTCTAACGACTAGGCCGTTGATTGCTAAGTCGATAGATTCATAATCGTCTCGGTTAATTCCGTAGTTACCGATCAATGGATACGTCATTACGATAATTTGTCCACAACCTGAAGGACTTGAAATTGTCTCCTGATAGCCTGTCATACCTGTTGCAAATACCGTTTCTCCTATTGAAGCATTTTCTGCTCCGAATGCTTTTCCTTCGAAAATGGAACCGTCTTCCAATACTAAGTATCTTTTTGTCATCATTGACCATCCTTCCATACGATGTTCCCACCGAAAATTGTCATTACAGGCCATCCAGCGCATTCTACTCCGTCAAATGGCGTGTTCTTACCTTTTGAAACAAATGTCGTACGGTCGATTTTTTGCTGCTTCTCCAGATCAAGTAATACGAGATCTGCTTCAGCTCCTACCTCAAGCTTACCGTAAGGCAAGTTGAACACTTCCGCAGGTTTTACTGTCATCCAGTCAAGAAGTTGTTTGAGTGTCCAATATCCTGGCTTTACGAAGTTTGTATATAGTAAGGGAAATGCTGTTTCTAATCCTGTGATGCCGAACGGTGCTTTTGCAATGCCTACTGCTTTTTCATTTGCTGTATGCGGTGCGTGATCGGTTGCGATACAGTCCAATGTCCCATCCATCAAGCCTTCACGTAACGCATCGCGGTCTTCGATGGCACGTAGTGGCGGATTCATCTTCCAGTCCGCATCGTCTCCAGGTACATCATCTTCTGTTAACAACAAATGGTGAGGGCTGACTTCTGCTGTCACATGAATACCAGCTTTTTTTGCATCACGGATTACGCGTACTGATTCTTTCGTGCTGACATGGCATACGTGGTAATGTGCGCCTGCCGCTTCCGCAAGTAAAATGTCGCGTGCAATATGTACAGATTCTGCAATAGAAGGAATTCCTGGTAGGCCAAGTTCTTTATTACGTTTTCCTTCATGCATTGCTCCACCATAGATTAGTGTGTTGTCTTCGCAGTGTGCCACAATAGCCATATCGATCTTCGCTGCTTCTTGCATTGCTTCGTACATCATGCCTGCTTCTTGTACACCTACGCCATCGTCCGTGAACGCAAATGCGCCGTGTTCTTTTAATTCAGTTAGATTGGTGCGTTCTTTTCCCGCTTCTCTGATGGTGATGGACGCATAAGGGAGCACACGAATCTTAGCATGTTCTTTAATTAATGTGTTGATTTTTTCAAGATTTTCTTTTGTGTCTGGTACTGGACGTGTATTCGGCATTGGACAAATAGTAGTATATCCGCCTTTTGCAGCTGAATGTGTACCTGTTTCAATGGTTTCTTTATGCTCACCGCCTGGCTCGCGCAAATGAACGTGTACATCGATGAACCCTGGTGATACAAGTAATCCTTTTCCTTCAATCACTTTACATCCGGCTGTAACTAGTTGATTACCAATTTCCAGAATCTTTCCGTCTGCAATTTTAATATCCGTTTCGACGATCTTGCCTTCCTCGTTTACCATTTGCACTTGTTGAATTAACGTGTTCATATTACTTCCGCCCCTTCAAAATAAGTTCTAGAACAGCTGCCCGAATATAGACGCCGTTTTCTACCTGTTTAAAAATTCGTGATTGCGGACTCTCTATTAAACTATCCGCTATTTCTACATCACGATTCACTGGAGCTGGATGCATGATGATTGCACCTTTTTTCATTCTTGCAGCCCGTTCTATAGTGAGACCATATTGCTCATGATAAGCAGATTTCGTATAAGCCATCTCTGTATTGTGGCGCTCGTGTTGTACGCGAAGCAGCATGACGACATCACTCGTTTCAATCACTTCATCCCAGTTGTCAACACTGTCGAATTCTCCCGCCCATTCCGGTGGGCAAAGGAATGTGACTTCAGCTCCGAGCTTCCGCAAAGCTTCCGCATTTGAGCGAGCTACCCTGCTGTGGGCGATATCCCCCGCAATCAATACTTTCAGTCCTTCAAAATGTCCGAATTCTTCTTGAATCGTGAAGATGTCGAGCAAAGATTGTGTCGGATGCTGACCTGATCCATCTCCTGCATTAATGATGGCAACATTCGTACGTTTTATCAATTCTTCATAGAAACCATCGGCTGGATGACGAATGACTAGAGCATCCAACCCAATTGCTTCCAACGTCCTAATCGTATCATACAAGGATTCTCCCTTTAAAGTACTCGAGAAACTCGTCTCAAAAGGAATGATTTGCGCGCCTACTTTACGTTCTGCCATTTCAAAACTCGTTTTCGTTCTCGTACTAGGTTCAAAAAACAAGTTGCAGACGGTATATGTTCCAGGCAATTCCCTGAAGCCCAGCCGCTTAAAAATCGCTGCCCTATCGAGTATGAGCATGATCTCTTCAACTGTCAGGTCTTTCATTGAAACTAAATGTTCCATTAGATGTTCCTCCTTCACGAACTGCAAGTAATTCATGCACTGAATGCTTTTTTTCTATTCTTCCCGATCCATTAACGTATCATCTGTTTTACCTGGCAACACGAGATTTAACAGAACGCCTATAATTGCTGACAGGGCCATACCGCCGATTTGGAATGTTTCACTTATATTGATAGTCGCTCCACCGATTCCGATGACTAGGATGATGGACGCGATAACTAAATTTCGTTGATTATCAAAATCGATCTTGTGGTCGATAAGCATCCGTATTCCTGATGAAGCGATAATACCGAACAACAGAATGGATATCCCCCCAAGTACTGCTGTAGGAATCGTAGCGATCAACGCCATAATTTTGCCTATGAAAGAGAAGAGTATTGCAAATAGCGCAGCACCCATGATCACATACACACTATAAACCCGCGTGATAGCAAGTACACCGATATTTTCTCCATATGTAGTTTTAGGTGGTCCTCCGACTAGTCCACTCATAAGCGTTCCCAGTCCATCACCAAGTAGTGATCTGTGTAATCCAGGACTTTCAATATAATTGCGATCTACTACTTTACCTAGTACCAACTGGTGTCCTATATGCTCAGAGATCGTGACAATCGCTATTGGCACCATAATGATCAGAAGTGTCGGTGTTACGACAAATTCGTAATCCACACCGGGAATCAGCATCTCCGGTACCGCAAACCACTTGGCTTCCACAACTTTGCTAAAATCTAGAATACCGATGAACGCAGAGTAGATGTACCCCACTACGATTCCAATAAGAACTGGCATCAAACTGATAATTCCTTTAAAGAACATTAAGCAAAATACTGCAGAAGCAAGTGTTACTAGAGCCGCGGAAAAGTGTAAGCCGCTATAAACATCCGCTCCGTCAACATTGATCGTGCTCGCCATATTTACGGCTGTCGGTGCGAGCGCCAATCCAATTACCATGATGACCGGTCCCACTACGATGGGTGGCAATAACTTCATGATCCAGTTATAGCCTGTTTTATAAATTAGTAACGATATAATCGCATAGATCAACGCTACGAACATACTACCTATCATTGCACTGCCAATACCGCCAGATTGGGTCGCCATCTGAATGGGTACAATAAAAGCGAATGAAGAGCCTAGATAGGCCGGAACTTGAAACTTCGTTACGATAATAAATACGATGGTTGCGACCCCACTCGTTAATAGCGCAATGGCTGGGCTTAAGCCTACTAATTGTGGTACTAAAATGGTTGCGCCAAACATGGCGAACATATGTTGCAAACTCAATACAAGCCAACGAATAGGTTGCGGCTTTTCATGTACATCCAATACTTTTACACTCATCTATCATTTCTCCCAGCTATTTATAATGTGCGTGTGTGAATCTTGACTCCATCTTTTCCATCTTTTTCGATCATACTGACTACTACTCGTTCTTCATTTGAAGTCGGGATATTCTTCCCAACAAAATCTGGACGAATCGGTAGTTCTCGATGACCTCGATCTACTAAGACAGCCAGCTGTATGGAAGAAGGTCTTCCGAGGTCCATAATGGCATCGAGTGCAGCCCGAACCGTTCTGCCTGTATAAAGAACGTCGTCGACCAAGATGACTTTTTGATTCGCTACATTATGTTCGATATCGACTTGTTGTACAAAGGCTTCTCCTTGCTGATTCTTTAATTGAAGATCATCCCTGTACAATGTGATATCCAATTCACCGGTTTTGATAGGTTTACCTTCGATTAGTTCAATCTTATCTGCTAAGCGTTTCGCTAAGATTGCTCCTCTTGTCTTGATGCCAACTAGGATACAGTGATCAATACCTCGGTTTTTTTCGATAATTTCATGGGCAATACGTGTGACCGCCCGCGTGATGGCTTGTTCGTCTAGTATTTCTGCTTTTTCCGTCATATCTATAAGTCCCCTTTCTCTCTAACCTTTTTCCATAAAAAAAACCTCCAGTCAGAGTAGACTGGAGGGTGGACGTGCAGAAAAAAGCATACATCGATACTTACCGCAGTAAGCTATCATGTAATTCCGTGCAACCTTCCCAGCCTCACAGGACTGACGTTAAAGGTATCGCTATTCAATTGCTTATTGTAGTATACATCCCTTACTAAACGTTTGTCAACGCCTATTAAGAACGTAATTCATTAAGTAATTGTTGGTAATTTTCAGGCAACGGTGCAGTGAACTCCATATATTCATCTGTCGTTGGGTGATTAAAACCAACAGTTCCCGCATGTAGAACTTGTCCGCCAAAATCGATAGTTTTTCTTTGACCATATTTCGGATCTCCTACAAGAGGGTACCCAATATATTTCATATGCACACGAATCTGATGAGTTCTACCTGTTTCAAGACGGCATTCAACCAATGTATACGCGCCAAAACGTTCTAGAACCTTAAAATGTGTAACAGCATTTTTCCCGTCATCCACGACCGCCATTCGTTGACGATCACGCTTGTCACGTCCGATCGGTGCATCTATTGTGCCGTGATCATGCGGAATATGTCCGTGAACTAAAGCAGTATATACACGATTAACCGATTTAGCGACGAGCTGATTAACTAATGAAACATGCGCTTTATCATTTTTTGCTACCATTAATAACCCCGAAGTATCTTTATCAATACGGTGTACGATACCCGGTCGCATAATACCATTGATGCCTGACAAATCTGTCACTTGGTACATCAATCCATTAACTAGAGTACCACTTACATGCCCCGCCGACGGATGAACCACCATACCTACAGGTTTGTTAACAACCAATACATCTTGATCTTCATAAATGATTTCGAGGCGTAAATTTTCGGCTTTTACATCATACTCTTCGATTTCCGGCTGCTCGACAGTAACCTTATCGTCTGTCTTGACTTTATAGTTCGGCTTAACTGCACTATCATTTACCTTAACATGTTCTTCTTTCACCCATTGCTGGATTTGCGTACGGGACCAGTCCGGTTGAAGAGTAGCCAATGCTTTGTCTATTCGATTGCCTGTAAGTTCTTCAGTTATTTCATATTCAATTCTTTCCATTACGACACCTTTTTCTTTTTCTTTTTTTCGTCAAGCATAACGTGTAACAAAATAAGTATGACAGCAATTGTCAGTGCGGCATCCGCCACATTAAATATCGGAAAATCATAATGTATAACAGGAATCAAGACGCTGATGAAATCCACTACTTCTCCCCTTACTAATCGATCGATAAAGTTCCCGATCGCACCGCCTAGCAATAGCATCAGACTCGTACCTAGTAGTCGGTCCTTTTTACCTTCTGTATGGAAGAAGTAAATAATAACTGCTACTACTACAATGGTCACTATAAAAAATAGCCACATCTTTCCTTCAAGCATCCCCCATGCAGCACCACGGTTACGGTGAGATAGCAATGCAATATAAGGATCTAGAACAGGGATATGTTCACCTAACTCCATATTTTTCACGACTAGCCATTTCGTCCATTGATCCAAGCCAATGACCAGTGCTGCAATTGCATAATAAACGATCAAATCATTACCCTCCGTCCAGCTAATTTCTTCTTTAGTTTACCACAAAAACACGTCTTCCATTATGTTTGTTAGTTCAACGATTCAAAAAAGCCATCATCATCCACGAATGAATGATGATGGCTGCGACATCAAAATTACTTACGCATAATTTTCTTTCACAACAGTCGCGCATCGTGTACATAGTGTTGAATGTTCTGCATCTTCTCCAACCGTTTCAGAAATTGTCCAGCAACGCTCACATTTTTCACCTTCAGCAGGTTCTACCAAGACCGTTGCATGCTCTAGTTTCAAAGCATTCGGTAAATCTGCATCTGTACTCTCCTCAAATTCTGAGACAATGAAGAATTGTGCAAAATCAATATCCTCTGCTTGCAAAATGCCTTGTTGACCTTCTGGCAACACAACGGTCACTTTTGCCTCCAAAGATTTCCCAATTACTTTCGCGTTTCGTGCTTCTTCGAGAGCTTTCAAGACATCATCACGAATGTCCATTAAGTTATCGAAACGCTCACGAAGCTTGTCCGCAACTTCACCTTTATGATCAGCTTCAGGCATATCCGTCAATTGGACACTGTCTTCATCAACGTACTGTATATTTTTCCACATTTCATCTGCAGTGTGTGGCAAGATTGGCGTGATGAGCTTGACAAGTGTAAGCAATGTTTCATACATCACTGACTGCATTGCACGACGGTCTGGATGATTCGCAGCTTCGATATACACTACATCTTTCGCAATATCCAAGTAAAGCGAACTTAGTACACCTGTACAGAAATTATTGATTGCGTGGTAAACCGTAGGGAACGCATACTGATCGTACGCTGTAAGAACTTCCTCGATCAAATCCTGCAACTTCACGTAGACATACTGATCAATTGCACGCATATCATCAAACGCTACACGATTTGTAGCCGGATTAAAGTCCGCTACGTTACCATGCAAGAAGCGAATTGTATTACGGATCTTACGATAGACTTCCGAAACTTGCTTAAAGTTCGAATCAGATACACGAACATCAGCTGTATAATCTACAGACGATACCCATAAGCGTACGATATCCGCACCAAGCTGATTGATTACTTTCGAAGGGAGGATGACATTCCCTAGAGACTTGCTCATCTTCCGGCCATTTTTGTCCAATGTGAAACCATGGCTCAAGATGCCTTTATATGGTGCAATCCCATTGATAGCTACACTCGTCGTCAATGAAGAGTTGAACCAACCACGATACTGATCGGAACCTTCAAGATACAAATCTGCTGGGTAACGGAGATCGTCACGTTCTTCCAGTACACCTTGATGTGTAGTACCCGAGTCGAACCAGACATCCATAATATCGGTTTCTTTCGTGAATTCGCCATTCGGACTTCCTTCATGTGTATAACCTTCTGGCAATAATTCTTTTGCAGAACGTTCGAACCAGACATTCGATCCATTCTCCCGGAATAAATCTGCTACATGACTGACTGTTTCATCTGTAAGAATTGCCTCACCATTTTCTGCATAGAATACCGGAATCGGAACACCCCATACGCGCTGACGAGAAATACACCAGTCGCCACGGTCGCGGACCATATTGAATAAACGTGTTTCTCCCCAAGCTGGCGTAAACGAAGTAGTTTGGATGGCTTCGAGTAAATCGCTTCTGAAAGATTCAATAGAAGCGAACCATTGTGCAGTCGCACGGTAGATAACTGGCTTCTTCGTACGCCAATCATGCGGATACGAGTGAGTGAAGAATGACAATTTTTGAAGCGCTCCGACTTCTTCCAGCTTTTCAGTCACTGCTTTATTTGCATCCTCATAGAACATGCCTGTGAAAAATGGTGCTTCTTCTGTCATGACACCGCGGTCATCAACCGGAGATAATGCATCGATTCCATATTGCTTGCTCACGTAGAAGTCATCTTCACCATGACCTGGTGCTGTGTGGACACAGCCTGTACCTGCATCTGCCGTAACATGCTCACCTAACATGATTAATGAATCACGATCATAAAAAGGATGTCTTGCAACAATTCGGTCTAGTTCTACACCTTGAATTTCTTTTTCAATCGTGTATTCTTCCCATTCAAGCTCATTCGCCAAGTACTCGACTAAGTCTTTTGCAATGACAAACTTCTCATTCTGTACGTTTACTACAACATACGTAAATTTAGGATGAACGGAAATTCCTAGGTTTGCAGGAATGGTCCAAGGTGTCGTTGTCCAGATCAGGAACTTCACATCATGCTCCAGTACACCTTTTCCATCCGAGATTGGGAAGCTGACATATATAGACGGAGACTTTTTATCTTGATATTCAATTTCCGCTTCCGCCAAAGCTGTTTCACTTGAAGGAGACCAGTAGACAGGCTTTAGTCCTTTATAGATGTATCCTTTTTTAGCCATTTCACCAAACACTTGGATTTGACGTGATTCAAATTCAGGCTTCAGTGTGATGTATGGATTCTCCCAATCGCCTCGAACCCCTAAACGCTTAAACTGCGTTCGCTGATTGTCGATTTGTTGTAGGGCATACTCTTCACACATTTTACGGAATTCAGCGGTACTCATTTTTTTACGATCAATCTTTTTATTTACAAGTGCTTGCTCAATCGGCAAACCATGCGTATCCCAACCTGGAACATATGGTGCGTGGAATCCAGACATCGATTTATAACGAATGATAAAGTCTTTTAACACTTTGTTCAGTGCGTGACCCATGTGTAAGTCACCGTTCGCATAAGGCGGTCCATCATGCAATATGAAGAACGGGCGGCCTGCGGTACGTTCTTGAACTTGCTGATAGATATTCTTCTCATTCCACTCTTCCTGTATTTTCGGCTCATTATTTGGCAAATTTCCTCGCATAGGGAAATCAGTTTTCGGCATAAGCAATGTATCTTTATATTCCATTATAATTCCTCCTTAAAATATGGGTGATTCTCTTTGTTGCTATAGAAATGAATTGTGCTAGCTTAAGCGCTCAACAGCTTAAGAAATCAGAAAAACCCCATCCCAAAAAGGGACGAGGTTCATTCTCGCGGTACCACCCTACTTGCAATCGCATAAAGCAATTGCCGCTTAGACACTAGTAACGGCAGTGTGAGACCGAGAACCAAGATCTATGTAAAGGTTCTAGCTCAGGAGTGATTTTCGTTTATGATTCACCACCAGGCTTACACCATCCCCGGCTCGCTATGGGCAAAATCAGAAAGTACTGTTTCCGTCAACGCTTCTTCGTTTCAATTTACTTTTCATTATAAAAATGTGTTTGAAAGTTGTCAAGCTTCTTTCGTCTGCTTCACTAGTTCTTCATCTAAACTGTCTACATTCGGAATATCCAACTCTTGCTCAGCTACACTTTCGACGCTGGATGTATCCAATTCATACTTCAACAGATCATCCCAGTCTTCAGTATTGATCATATCTAGCTGTGCTTCTACCATCATCTTGAAACGGCTTTTGAATACTTTTGACTGTTTCTTCAACACTTCAACTTCTAATGCAATCTTTCTCGCCTGCGCAAGTGCGTCGTTAACGAGACGGTCCGCATTCTTTTCTGCTTCAGAAATGATTAACTTTGATTCTTGAATAGCATTTTTCCGAACGTCTTCTGCAGCCTCTTGTGCAATCAGAATGGATTTTTGCATCGTTTCTTCTATTAAATTAAAGTGAGTAATCTTCACTTCGTTATCAGAAACCGTTTTTTCAAGTTCTTCATTTTTTTTCAGGACGTTTTCATAATCCTTCATCAATTGTTCTAAAAATGCATTCACTTCATCTTCATCATAGCCACGAAATTTCGTATTAAACGTTTTGTTATGTATATCCGTAGGGGTTAAAGCCATAATTCGCTTTCTCCTTTCAGTATGCTTACATAGTTTACTGTGTGATTGTGTATACTACTTGATTAAACACTACTTTTCTTAATTTATCAAGGATTCAATTCAGACTAGTGCACCAATCATCACTCGTATTTTATCTTTCTTTGTACGTCCTTCTATACTCGTGATTCTAAAGCGGCCATACCCTCTAACTGACAGGACATCATATTCTTCTACTTCAAACGCTTGTTGATCAATCATAGCCCAATTCACTTTAACTTTCTCCGCCTTAATAAGTGATGAAGCTTTAGCTCTTGAACTGTTTGTTAATGTTGCGACAATGGTATCCAAACGCAATGAACTAACGATATGCAGATCTTCTGTCCACTCTTCTCTTACATTAATAAAATCTTCCGTGTTCAGAACTGGCTCTACTGAAATTTTCACTTTACCTACTTGCGTGAAATGGACGTGGATGTATTCAGATACTTCCTGAGCAACCGCAAACTGCACTGTTTCTTCCGTTAGTCGAATATCACCAAATCGTGAACGCTCAATTCCAACAGACAGTAAGGAACCAAGGAGCTCGGAATGTTTTATTGTCACGAATTTTTGCGGATAATTTACTTTAAATACACTGATTTGAAAATCCTCTTTGGTTGGAGTGTAATAATCGGGATAGATTAGCACACGCTGTCGTTCAGCCTCGTTAAAGCCACCTTCTGCTGTCAAAGTAAGATCTGAATTCCTCACTATGGATTCGGTTATGAACCGCTGACGTGGATCCATAAACTCCGTTAGCTTGGGTGCATACGTATCTTCCACTTCTTTCACCCAACTATTCACTTTTTCAATAAACGGTTGTTCTTCTTTACGAAAATGCTGAAATATTGAATCCATTTTATTTCTTCTCCTTATATAAAAAAATCCTCACCTTGTGAGGATTTCCAAATTCAGTTTAGGATATACTTAACTAACTAATGCTTGGAAGATCATCAAATATATCTGTCCAATCCCTCTGCTGATTAATTGTAATGACAGCAATGCGACAATCGGTGAAAAATCAATCATACCAAATGGAGGTATGAACTTACGGAAAAAGCCTAAATAGGGTTCAGCCAGTTTTCCTATAAGCTGCCCAAATTTTGTTTCTCTTGTGGAAGGAACCCATGACATTAAAATATAAATGACCAACAGAATAGAATATAATTGCAAGGCTCCAGAAATAAATAAATACGAGTTGTTTAATAATGCGATCATAATAACATGTACACCTCATTCAAATTGTTCAACTTTCATTGGTGGAAAGCTCTAAGTTGCGTAGCCTATCGTTCTTGTTGTTCAGATAGAAACTCTGTAATTTTACCGGCTACTTCTACGTTGTCAGGTGCACATAGGAATATATCTGCGCCAATTCGTTGAATGTCGCCACCGAGGGCATAAACTGTACCACTTAAGAAATCAATGATACGAAATCCTTGATCACGCTCTATCTGCTGTAAGTTCACGACGACAGAACGGCGATTCTTCAGATGTTCTGCAATGTCTTCTACTTCTGCATAAGAACGCGGCTCCAGTAGAATGACTTTTGACGATTTTTGAAGACTTTGTAGACTAATCACTGGAGCTTGGGTAGACGAAGGTTTTTGCGGAGAGGCTTGAGGACGACTATTGACAGCTCGTTTCTTACCTCCTAGCTTCTTCATCTCTTTACGAGCCATTGCTTGTTCACCTTTTGTAAGTTTACTTTGTGGTTTCGGTTGTTGAATTAAATCTTCTTCCTGTACCCAAAACATTTTTTCCAATCGTTTTTTAAGGCTCATTCAGTTTCCTCGCTTTCTGATCCGGCCAATGCAGTGCCGATGCGTATATGAGTTGCACCTTCTTCTATTGCGATTGTAAAGTCATTGGACATACCCATGGACAGTTTTGTACACGGTGCATAGGGTAATCCTTTTGATGCGATTCTATCTCGTAGTTCACGTAGAGAACGAAATGTGTTGCGAACTATTGATTCATCATCCGTATTTGGTGCCATCGTCATCAGTCCAATTACATGAATGTTTTCGTAAGTCGCCAATTGTTCGAAAAACACATCCACTTCGTCCGGTGTAATACCCGATTTAGATTTTTCACCTGAAACATTAACTTGTACAAAACAATCCAGCGGCTTACTTGCCCGCTTATTCACTTCTTTCGCAAGGCTTATACGGTCAAGCGAATGAAGGCAGTCAATCGTGTCGATTAATTCTTTTACTTTGCGCGTCTGCAAGTTACCAATAAAGTGCCAATTGACTGGATCTTCAATCGTTTTTTGTTTATCAAGTAATCCTTCGAGGCGATTTTCTCCTAAGTTTTTAATCCCAATATCTAGCAGCGATTGCGCTCTAGCGGAAGATACTTGCTTCGTGACGGCTATTAACGTGATGTCATCCGAGCTGCGATTTGACGTTTCACATGCTTCGTTTATTTGATTTTGTATTGTTTCTAGTCGTTGCTCTATTTGTCCCATATTATCACTACTTTTCATCAACTTTATTTCATTGTATCAATTTGAGCACTATATATCAATGATAAGTCATTTATTGAGCCGTTTGTTCTCAACCAAGATAATATCTTTACCAATCGTCATGACGTCATTGTAATCGATTTTTTGAACACCTTTTGACTTGCTGTCTGAGAAAAAGGAGCGTTCAAGTTCGCCTATATGAAGTTGCGCAATTTCTCCTTTTTCGATGTCAATTGTGGCATCTTGAACAAAGCCGAGGAAAGACCCTTTTTTCAGTTCAATCACTTCTTTTTTCTGTAAGCTGGAAAAACGCATAGTTTCCCCTCCTTCTTTCATACTATGCATAGGGCGTTTTATTGAGAACGTGAAAATTTTCTTAACCAATTAGCAAATATACGGAGAAATAAGGCTAGTGGGTTGGGATTTCCATTGCAGAGGTGGACGCTTTCTGGGGGGCACAATCTTGAGCCGCTAAAAAAACAAAAACTGCCCTCCCCACTCTCAAGTGGAAAGGACAGTCTCTGTATATTAATTGCTATTACTATTTATTCTGCTCAATTCCAAGCCGGATCTGTTCCATCGCATGCTTTTCGATTCTCGAGATTTGCGCTTGTGAGATCCCGAGCTCCTTGGCAATTTCAGTTTGCGTCTGACCGAGGTAAAATCGTTTGGAAACGATTAGCTGTTGACGTTCGTCCAGCTCGCTCATTTTATCTTTAATGGACACGTAGTTCATCCAGCGATCCTCTGATACTCTTTGATCATGTAGCTGATCCATCATATAGATCGGATCACCGCCATCGCTGTTCATTGGCTCATGTAACGACATGGGGTCTTGTATGGCATCTAAGGCGAAGAGTATATCTTCTTCCGGTATGCCGGTGATTTTCTCGAGATCTGAAATTTTTGGTTCGTGTTGATGTTCGTTGACATATTGTTCTTTAGCCCTGATGGCTTTATAAGCGATATCACGCAACGATCTGGATACACGAACGGCATGATGATCGCGAAGATGTCGCTTGATTTCTCCAATGATCATCGGCACAGCATAGGTGGAAAACCGGACATTATGTTTTAAATCAAAATTGTCTATGGCTTTCAACAACCCAATACAACCAACTTGGAATAAATCATCAGCCTGCTCTCCACGATAGTTAAAGCGTTGAACAAGGCTAAGTACGAGACGTAAATTCGCAAATACCAATTCATCTCTAGCAAATTCGTCACCGCTTTGCAAACGGATGAATGTCTCTTTCATCACATCTGCAGTTAATAAAGGTAGCTCGGACGTATTGATGCCACAAATTTCTACTCTTGTACGTACCATTGGCTCTTCCTCCGCATTCTATAGGTGAGTGTACAGAGTAGTGTGTCCTCAACTCTTTAGAATATGCGAATTCTAGAATCGCCAATTTCTGCCGATACGCCCAGTTATGAAATTGGCTGATTTAGTCGATCTCGAAGCTCGGAGATAATTTTCTTTTCCAATCTAGATATATAAGACTGTGAAATGCCGAGAAGATCTGCCACTTCTTTTTGTGTCATTTCATTGGTCCCCATCAATCCGAATCGTTGTTCCATAATATAACGTTCTCTTTCATCTAAAATGGAAATAGCATCGATCATATACTGCCGCTCCAACTTTTTCTCAACATCGTCTATAATAATATCTTCATCCGTCCCCAAGATATCCGATAGAAGTAACTCATTACCATCGGCATCTGAATTTAATGGCTCATCGAATGAGATCTCTGAACGAATTCGATTCGTTTTACGCAAATGCATTAAAATTTCATTTTCAATACAACGAGAAGCATATGTCGCAAGCTTAATATTTTTATCCGCTTTAAATGTTTCGATTGCTTTGATCAATCCGATAGTTCCTATACTAATAAGATCTTCAATATTTGTGTTCGTATTATCAAAGCGCCTTGCAATATAAACAACGAGACGTAAATTCTTTTCGATCAATGTATCCCGTGCCGCAGCATCTCCATTCATTAATGCCGCGATCATTTTAGCTTCTTGCTCTTTATCGAGAGGCTTAGGAAGAGATTCATGTCCACCAATATAAAATACGCCGCCTTTTCGTCTGAAGAATCCCGCAATATAAGAAACCCACTTTTTTACTTCTGTCAACATATAGCCGTTCTCCCTTCTTCTTTTAGTACATCCATCGCACTCATTTGCAAAATAGCCGCTGCACCTTGAGGGTATTGATGCTGTTCTTTTGTCAAGACGATATATCCTACGGGCAATAACTTTCCTTCGAGCAACCAGCTATCGTACTTGATTCCGACAGCCCACGAAGCACCTTGAACAGTCTGCAATCGTATTAACCGAAGACTCTTTTGATAAGTAGCAGGGAAACTGGCCAAGTCTGGAGATTTTTCAGGATTCCAGGACACTAGTGCTGAAGCGAAGTCGACTGGTAGCTGTTCTTTGATTGCCGAAAAGCCGATAAAATGTACAGGATCTCCTGACAATGGTTCTACGCAATGATTACCCGTATCGATAAATACCTTAAGTGGAATCGATTGTCCCCATAAATTCAATTCTGAGTCAAGCGTGAAACTCATTAACTTATTCATCATGCGTGTGTCAATCCATTTATGCTTCACGATGTATAATGAAAGATATGTTAGACCAATCGCTACAAATAAAAAGCTCTGATTTACGCTGACACTTATCTGAGCATAGATCAAGGTCAACATTCCCCCTGCGAAGAAAGCCGCGATCAGTACAGCGAGGATCGAACTTTTCCAACTACTAAACGTTTGTCCAAATGCAATATACGTCATTCCTAAAAAAGTGAAGATCATCGCTAGCAAAGAATACGGGAACAATGTAATAAAGAAGGCACCGAGAAATGCCGCACTCCATAACCTCCTTTTGCTCGTTTGATGATTTCCCACTTTATTAGTGAACGATAGGATGGCGTAGTTAAAGAGCATATTGATCCCTATCATCAGTTCTCCATACATATGCCGGCCTCCTTACAAACAGATTATCATGGCTTTCATGAAAAACCTGTCGGGCTTTGGTTTGTTTCCAATAAAAACTTCGACATATTTTTAAATGCGTAGAGTCATCATGGGGTGTTGAAATCAAAAAAGCTTCCTGCATGAGAATTTCATCTCTTGCGGGAAGCTAGGTCTATTTATTATTTACGACGCGTACGATTACGTAAGAACGTAGGGATATCCAGTTGTTCTTCGTGCTGATGCTGATTAACCTGTGGCTGTCTTGGCTCAGCTTGTTGTTCGTAACGTGGTGGTTGCTCTTCATACCTGTTTTGTGTTGGCGGTTGCTGTTGTACAGGTCGTTGTGAACGAACGCCTCCCGTTACACCAGCACCACGTTGTCTTGATGGCGCTAATTGTTCTTCGTTAAATCCTGTCGCGATGACTGTTACGATGATTTCATCTTTCAAATCATCGTTGATGACAGAACCGAAGATCATGTTAACGTTTTCGTCTGAAGCAGTGGCAACAATATCAGCTGCTTCCTGTACTTCAAACAAGCTCAAGTTCGAGCCACCTGTAATATTCATTAGGACACCTTTGGCTCCATCGATTGATGTTTCAAGCAATGGACTAGAAATAGCTTTTTTCGCTGCTTCTGCTGCCCGATTTTCACCGGTAGACATACCGATACCCATCAATGCAGAACCTTTATTGTACATGATGGTTTTCACGTCAGCAAAGTCGAGGTTGATCAATCCAGGTACGGCAATCAAATCCGAGATACCTTGAACACCTTGGCGCAATACATTGTCAGCTTCTCTAAACGCTTCAAGCATAGGAGTGTTTTTATCTACAATCTCTAGCAACTTGTCATTCGGAATAACAATTAGCGTATCGATTGCTTCTTTCATGCTTGCAATACCGCCAGCTGCCGAAGTAGATCTTTTTCTTCCCTCAAAAGTGAACGGACGTGTGACCACGCCTACTGTCAATGCACCAATATCTTTGGCGATTTGAGCAATAACTGGTGCTGCCCCCGTACCCGTTCCGCCTCCCATACCAGCTGTAACGAAGACCATATCTGCCCCACGTAAAGCTTCTTCGATCTGCTCTTTACTTTCTTCAGCTGCTTTTTTACCTACTTCAGGGTTAGCGCCAGCGCCTAGTCCTCTAGTCAGCTTTTCACCGATTTGTAGTTTGATTTCAGCCGACGATAATTGCAATGCTTGAGCATCCGTGTTAACCGCGATAAACTCTACGCCTTGCACTCCATGTTCAATCATACGGTTTACCGCATTGTTTCCGCCGCCGCCCACTCCAATAACTTTAATTACCGCTAATGCATCTATGTTCGTCTCAAATTCAAGCATTGATTTTCCTCCTCTAAATTATCTGCAATTCCCCGTCTAACATACTGTTTTACTCAAAGAAATTGTCGAATACTTTTTTAGCGCGTTTCATGAATCCTTGACCTTTTTCTTTCTTCGGTTTAACTGGCCGAGCTACAGGTTCCGCAACTTCATAAATGGACTCTGGCGATTGAGTTACCCCAACCGGCTCTTCTTCATAACCAAAGAACACATCTTCCATATATGCATAGCGAATCAAGCCAACCGCAGTAGAATACATTGGCTCACGGACACCAATATATTCTGGTGTGTACAATCTAGCTCTTGTTTTAAAGACATCACGAGCCAACTGCAAAATTCCGTCCAGTTTAGCCGTACCGCCTGTGATGACGATACCTCCAGGCAAGTCACGGATGCCTGTTGCATACAAATCTTCGAGAATCAATTCGAACAATTCTTCAAGACGTGAACCGATAACATCAGAGATATATCGCTGGCTATATTGATCTTTTGCATCTGAACCTACTACTGGTACTTCAAATAATTCTTCGTCTGAAGCATCGTCATAATAGGCATGTCCATACTGATGCTTAATCATTCTTGCTTGTTCTGTAGGTGTTTTTAAGACGATTGACAGGTCTTTTGTAATATGGTCTCCGCCAACAGGTAATACAGATGTACTAATCAAACGATTTTCGGCAAATACTGAAACCGTAGTTGATCCTCCGCCAATATCAATAAAGGCAGTTCCATGATACATTTCATCTTCAGATAATGCGAATGTACCTGCCGCTAATGGCTGCAAATAAATTTCGCGTATTTGTAAACCAGCTTTTTCTACACAGCGTAAAATGTTATGTAGTTGAGTTTTGGACGTCGTAATTAACGTTGCGTCCATTTCCAATCTTACTCCCATCATACCACGGGGATCTGTGATTTCATCATAATCATCGACAATAAATTGCTTTGGCACTAAATTGACGAATTCTCTTTCGGGTGGAACATTCATTACTTGTGATGATTTCATAACTCTTTCTAGGTCATCATCTGTGATTTCACGATTTTCAGAGTTCACTGCCACAACGCCTTTGACGTTTTGGAACTGGACGCCATTTGCAGGTATGCCAAGAACTACTTCTTCAATTTTCAAGCCTGTCATTCTTTCAGCCTGTTCAATCGCTTTACGGATTGACTGGACAGTGGCATCAATATCAATAATTGTTCCTTTGCGAATTCCAGCAGATTGAACATTTCCTACACCGATTACATGCAGGGCATTTTGATCCATCTCTCCAATTAAAACTTTAATTGTGGATGATCCTATATCAAGTGATACGTAATGATTTGATTTACTCAATTATTGACACCTCCTTAATGTAACTAGTAACTTCCATTCTATTGTATTATGACTGCTTTGTCTAAATATTTTCAACACCCTCTTCTAAAAACATGTAATATTACGTATTTGTGTCGGAATTTTTGTTTCTCCCTGTCCATTTCGCGAGCAGGATTCTTCTGATGACCGCGATGTTTTGGAATAATCGTACACCAAAAGCGAAAACTGCTGCCAAATATAAATCAACACCTAAGTGTACACCAATAAAAGCAAGTGCTGCTGCCAAAAGTATATTGAAGAAAAATCCGCTGACGAATATTCGATCGTCATACACTTGCTGAAGATAGGCCCTGATTCCACCAAATAGTGTATCAAATGCAGCGAGAATCGCAATAGTTAAATAGTTATTATAAACTTGCGGAATCTGTATATCTGAGAGCAAACCTAGTGAAACGCCAAGGAGGAGCCCAAGTAAGGGTAGCCACATATTGTCATTACTCCTTTGTTTGTTCTTTTAAAAATCGATTTTCAAAACCGCCCGTCCAGCCCTGTAACGTAATACGGTCCGTTGGTTCACTAATGGTCAAAATTAAGTCGTCTAAATAGAATTCGTCTTGAATAGTAGTTGTCAATAATTGATTATACAACTCATCACTTGCTTCCTTCGAAGGAGAAACGACTTTAATATTGAAAGGTGGTGTAGAAACCACTTCCCCACTGACTGTCAGATTACCATTGATATCCCGAATCCAACTCAATGTAGTAAAGCGTTTTCCGTCAATCTCCAACTCATTACCTTGTTGTTGATTCACCACGTTAATAAACCATGCCAGCAGTTCAGATGATACTGGCTTTATTTCATAGCCAAGCGCAATACTTTCAGGCGATGGCGCAACTTCTATTACAAATCCCGGACCAGTGGTCGGCATGAATCCCGCTTGTTTATACAATTTATCCAATGTATCTTGCAACACATTTGCTGCATTCGTTTCGGGTGATGCGTTATAAGCAGCAAGCGTCTGGTCAATTCCTCTAATTTCTTCTAAAAGTTCAGAGTGGATTTTCTTTTCACTTGATAATTCTTTACGTATAGCCCATAAATCTCGTGTGTCTCGTGGAGATGTGGTATTCATCGTGTTATATTGTAAAGCCAATACAAATCCCACTATACCGAGAATCAACGTGAACTTCCAGTGTATTTTTTGCTTCACTCTACCCCCCCCACAATCCCTCATACTTCGTCACGAATCGCAGGTAGTTGAACTTCCTTCATTTCTTCTAATGTGACGACGATATTATCTCTCAACAAGCCATCTATAACACTGCCTTTTAAATGTAGCGCTGGTAATAGCACTTTCGGATCTCCTACTGCTTCTATAATAAAAGGTGCTGGAAACGTTCTACCATCAACCATAATAACAGGGCCTGTACACTTTATGTACGAATTCGAATTAATCCGTTGCCCGTTGATTGTCATTCCTTGCGCACCTGCGATTTTCAATTCATTGATTACACGTAAAACGTGACTCTCATGGACTATATAATCATTCGGATTTTGTATGGAAGGATCATAGTCCGCATCTTCCAATGTCACTTTTATCCCCGCACCTTTTGACGGAATATCGCCAAGCAATAATCTTAAATCTCGTGCTTTTTCTACAAGGACCGCATGATTTTTTTCTTTGTCGGAGAAATCCTGTTCAAACGAATGTACTTTTTTCTGTTTCTCTAGTAATTCATTCGTCAATTCCTTATTTCTTTCTTGCTGTTCGATTAAATCTGCCCGATATTGTTCTTCTTGCTGAAATAAATTGGTTTGCTCTAAATTTAGCATTTGTTGCTTACTGCCAACTGTACGATAGGAAAACGCAAGCATGAAGCCTAGGACTAGAAATACGATGGATAGCACTAATTGCTTGCCGCGTTTCTCTCTAGTTTTCTTCAGTTTTTTGCTCACTTTCTTCCTCCTTATTCGTTTCCACATCGAGCGGTTTATTTTTTGTTGTATTTGACTTTTCAGTAGGCTGTGGGATCTCTACATCTATCAGCACTGGCTCTTTGTAGAAATTTGTATAGGTTTTAAAGTACACACCAATTTCAATATCCAGCACGCCTTTTTCTTCTTTAGGCAATTGAGCGATGATATCCGGATAGTAGGACATTTTATCAGCGAAACCTAGAATTACCGCATGAACTTCGTATCCATCACTCATAAATACGTCAATTTTTTCTTCTCCTTGATAACGAAGCTCTGACAGGAGTTCAAAAACCGTGCTATCCATCACTTGTAGTTCATTGATCATTCGTTCCGTCACTTCAGGATCGGTAAAACCTGATAGAATGGGGGCATGCGAAAGGATATCTGGATCGGTCGTTTCTAAGCGTTCACCATTTTCCAACAATAGATCATATTGTCCTTTATTCTCTATAAAGGCAACCGGTTCCCATTCTGTAACACGAATAGACACATCATTGTAAAAATCACGGTTCACCTGAGCATCCTTCACGCCAGGAATCTTCTTGATATTTTTTTCTATATCTTTAGTACGGAACCCCCATAGTGATTGCCCCTTATACAATCCACTCTGATCTTTATACTCCTCACCTTCGTGTAAAACAGTCTCATTAATGGATATATTCGAAACATCACTTAATGAAGATTGGAAATACAACAAGGCAAGAAGAACAAGGACGAATATCACGACTAGCAAAAGAAAGCTCATATTGGCCTTTCTTCTGCGTTTTTTACGCATGGATGGAATCCGATCTTCAATATCTATTATTTTTTCCACATCCTATTCTCCTTTCATCCTGCCCTTTTATTTGCAGAGTAGTGTAATATTGTCCCAACAGCAAGCCAAGTGGTCAACAGCGAGGATCCTCCATAACTAATGAAAGGCAACGTCACCCCTGTCACAGGCAGCAACCCTGAAACGACTCCCATATTTAAAAACGTTTGGAAAGTTACCATGGACACCATACCAGTGACAATTAAAAAGGAATTCCAGTTGTTCAGCCGAATCGCTATGCCGAATGCAGAAGCGAATAACAAGATAAACAGCAATACGATAGACGCTGCACCAATAAAGCCAATTTCCTCCGCAATGATAGAAAAGATAAAGTCATTTTGAGGTTCAGGCAAGTACAAAAACTTTTGACGGCTATTTCCGAAGCCGTGACCGAATAATCCGCCAGGGGCAATTGCAAACAAGGATTGAATACTTTGAAATCCCGTACCGAGAGGGTCGTTCCACGGATCAATGTAGGATTTAATGCGGTCCAAACGATACGGTGCAGCTAGAATGAGTGCGATAAAAGCACCGACTCCTGAAACGAAAAGAAAGATAAAGAATGACAATGGATAGCCTGCCAAGAAAAGTATGACAAAAGCAGCTACGATCATGATGACGGCCGAGCCGAGATCTGGTTGCAACATGATCAAAGTGGCAGGTAATAAA
This sequence comes from Sporosarcina sp. P34, assembly GCF_002743375.1. Taxonomy (GTDB): domain Bacteria; phylum Bacillota; class Bacilli; order Bacillales_A; family Planococcaceae; genus Sporosarcina. The sequence goes on along the minus strand of NZ_PDZC01000001.1, from coordinate 121,011 downwards.
ATCCAAGCAAAATGTTGCCATTGCCAGGACTTTTCTTTATGCTTCTTCATACCGCTGGCTAATTTCCCAAGTAAAGCCACCTTCACGAATTCCGCCGGTTGTAAACTGATAGGACCGAACGCGATCCAGCTTTGAGAACCATTTCTCACCGCTCCAATACCTGGGATCAATACAGCTATCAACATAAGCACTGAACCGATATAGCAATACGTCCAGAATTTAGGATGAGATGTTAATGGGCTTTTGACTAGCACATAAGCAACAGCCAACGAAATAATCATATAAATGCCTTGCTTGACAATAAACGGAGAAGAATCTTGATAATGAACTTCTCCCCAATAAGATCCTGCCGATTGTACAAAAACTAATCCAATCAAAGACAATAGTAAGGCGGTTGTCAAAAAGATTATTCGGTAGGTTCTCTCCAGCGTTCGCATCCTTCCTCAAATTAATCAATCAGTTCTTCATCTTACTCAACGACCATTACAACGAATTTACAACTTCATAACAGCATCAATAAATTCGTCGCCCCGAATTTCAAAGTTCTTATATTGATCCCAACTCGCACAACTAGGCGACAATAAAATTACATCGTCTTCACAACTACACGCATATGCCTTCTCAACCGCCTCCTGCATAGTTGATGTCTGTATCGTCTCCGTTACACCACAAGACTTTGCAAACTCTGCAAAACGCTCTGCTGTCTCCCCTATCGTCACGGCAGCGCGAACATTTTTCATAAACGGTCGTAATTCTTCAAAGGAATGCCCTCTGTCAAGTCCACCCGCAATCAAAACGATTGGCTTCTTAAATGAGGAAAGTGCACTTTTTGTTGCTAATGTGTTCGTCGCTTTCGAATCATTGTATATGGTACGACTGTTCACTTCACGAACGAATTGCATACGGTGACGAACACCAGTGAAAGAACTTAAAACATTTTCTATCGCTGTTTTTTCACACCCTGACAATATGGCCGCAGCTGTTGCGGATAAGATATTCTCTAGATTATGGCGACCCGGTAATTTAATATATTTAATTTCTATGAAAGGTTCACCAAGCCAATAAATCCAGTCTTCGTCTGCCGAGATGCCCTCATTGGTTTTTCCAAGTACTGTGAAAGGTACTTTTTGAGCTTCAAATGATTCTACCGATTCTTTGATTACCATTTGATCTGCATTAAAAATCAAGTATTCTTCCGAAGTTTGATTGCGAGCCATTTGCAATTTTGCATCCAAATACTCTTGCATCGATCCATGATAATCCAAATGCGCTTCATATAAATTCGTAAATATTGCAATTCTCGGTGCAAAGCTTTCTGTTCCAGCTAATTGGAATGAAGAAGCTTCGAGTACAATTACTTCATTCGCATGGGCTTTTTCCGCCACCGTACATGAAACCGTTCCAATATTGCCGGCAATTAATGGTTTTTTCTTTGCTATATTCAGCATGTGATAAAGCAATGTGGTGGTGGTAGTTTTACCGTTTGAACCCGTAATCGCAATAATCGGTGCTTCACTAAGAATCCCTGCCAATTCCACTTCGGTCCAAATCGGGATATGTTGCTCAACAGCACTCGCTACTAACGAATTGCTATAAGGAATCCCCGGATTCTTCACGATGAAGTCGAAATTGCGGTCTAGTAAATCACTTGGATGTCCCCCACCAATAACTTCAATTCCTTCGTTTTGGAGTTCCATTGCCTCTACATTGCCTTCTAGCGGTTTTGAGTCATTAACCACAACTTCAGCACCTAGACGATGAAGCAAACCAGCTGCTGCCACTCCACTTTTCGCAAGTCCAATTACAAGTACTCTTTTTCCTATGAATTGTTCTGTATTCTTCATCTACATGACCTCCAAGAAGACCGGTACGAGGGCAGCAAGCAATGCCACACCCCAGAACACAATCACTACTTTCCATTCAGACCAGCCTGATAATTCAAAGTGATGATGAATAGGGCTCATTTTAAAGACGCGTTTTCCAGTCATTTTAAAGCTTATGACTTGAATGATGACAGATAGCGTTTCTACTACAAAGACAATTCCGATGATCAACAACAATAATTCTTGTTTGATCAATACCGAAATCATAGCGATTGCGCCACCTAGTGCCAATGAACCTGTGTCCCCCATAAATACTTTTGCTGGTTTGATATTGAATAATAAAAAGCCAAGCATCGCACCTGCTACTACAAATGCAAATAACGCGATATCGTTTTGCTCATATGCTAAAGCAAATACACCAAATGCAGAGAATGCTATAGTGGATGTACCACCAACGAGTCCGTCCAAGCCATCCGTTAAGTTTACGGCGTTTGAAAAACCTACAAGCCAAAAGACCAAAAATGCCACATAAAACACACCTAAATCTATTCCAATTTCTGTGAAAGGAATCATTACGGTAGTTTCGAATGGTCCTAGTTTCAGTAAGAAAAAGGCCACAATCGCAATGATGATCTGACCGATTAATTTCTGAAGTGATGTCAACCCTAAGTTGCGCTTCGCCACGATGATAATAAAGTCATCTAGGAAGCCGATGATTCCGAAACCAACCAGCACGATCAATAACACAATCGTATGAGTAGTTAATGTGTCGTTTATGTAAGATAAAGTGAGTGTTGAAATCAATATGGAAAGAAGGAAGATGAGCCCGCCCATCGTAGGCGTACCCGCTTTCTTTAAATGTGCTTGCGGGCCCTCTTCCCGTATGCTTTGACCAAATTTCAACCTTCTAAGTAATGGGATGATGATCACCCCGATAATCGCTGATACGAAAAATGCGACAGCGATTATCGTGACTGTGGTGCCGAGTGTCATGTCAAGTTCTCCTTCTACTATCAATTGCGTGTCAGTGAAGCACTGCTTATTCTGTGTACAAATGAATCGTGTCTTCCACGGTCATCAAAGTATGAGGAGCAGGCAACTGTCGAATGACTTTCTTGCCTTTTCCATGCCACTTCACTTTGAACGTGTAATTTTGTGACAGTAATTCTTTTTCATTCATTCCAAGTAAATCGGGTGAACGGAATGTGATCGCGTCTCCCCATCGATATTCTTTTTCCAACTGTTCTTTTCTTCTTTCAATATTAGCAATTGGAGCAATTTCTTCAATGATCCGTCCGACAATTGGTGCAGCGATGACTCCTCCGAATTGAATGGAATTCTTTGGACTATCAATAGCTAGATATACGAGCAGTTCTGGATCATCTGCAGGCGCAAAGCCAATGAAGGAGACGATATAATCACCATCCTTATAGCGACCATTCTCTACCTTCTGTGCTGTCCCTGTTTTACCACCGATCCGAAGTCCATCTGCAAATGCATTACGCCCCGATCCATTTGCTACAACCGATTCAAGCGCATGCCGCACTTTAGCTGATGTCTCCTCGCTAATTACTTGTCTTTTTAATTCAGGTTCGAATTCTTTTAACGTCTTGCCTTCAGAGTCCTTTATCGATTTGACGATATAGGGCTTATAGAGTTTACCGCCATTAATTGCTGCGGCAACTGCTTGCACTTGCTGGATGGGCGTGACTGAGATTCCTTGCCCGAACGCAGTGGTTGCCTGTTCTACCGGTCCAAATGCTTCTTTGGAAAACAAAATACCTTTCGATTCTCCAGCAATGCCTGACTCTGTCGAGCTACCAAAACCGAATTCACGAATATAGCGATCTAATCTTTCACTACCGAGTCGCTGACCCATCGTAATGAAACCAGGGTTGCATGAGTTTTCTACAACTTGTAAAAATGTTTGATCTTTATGACCTTCTCGTTTCCAACACCGTAATCTAGCGTTTGCAACGACTTTATAACCAGGGTCATAAAAGTTTTCATTCTCCAAATCGATGACGTCTTCTTCCAAACTCGCTGCCAACGTAAGAATTTTGAATGTGGAACCTGGCTCGTACGTCATCCATACAGGCAAGTTCCGGTTATAGATAGTGGAATCGGCTGATTGGTATTCCCGTGGATCAAAACCAGGTACGGAGGCCAGTGACAATAATTCCCCCGTTTTCGGATTCATTATGATAGCCAGTGCCTGTGCTGCATCATACTTCTCCATCGCTTGGATCAGTTCGCGTTCCACAATTTGGTGCATCTTCAAATCGATCGTCAGTTCCAAGGTGGATCCATTTTTTCCATGTTCAAAACTATCCTCGACATGAGGCAATGCAATTCCTTTAGCATCAGTGAACAGGCGCACTTTGTCCCCTGTTCCGTTCAAGATTTCATCATACGCATACTCAATACCCGCCAAGCCATTGCCATCATAGCCGGTAAAACCGATTAAACGTGCTAACAGATCGTCATATGGATAATGGCGGACGAAATCTACACCTACATACAAGCCGGCTACTTGTAGTTTAGTAATTTCATCTCCCTGCTCCTTCGTGATGTTTTTTCCTTCCGGAGCTAATTTCACCATATAGGTTTTTTTCTTCAGTTTTTCTTCCAACTTTTCTGGCGGCATGTTAAGGATTTTAGCAATTGCAGGTATGTCGCTAGAAATGTCAGGATTTTGAGCTGGCATGAAATACAGCGTGGGTGCTAGTTTATTACCAACAATCAACTTACCGCTTCGGTCCGTAATATTTCCACGCATGGCACCAAAAGGTACTTCAATGTCCCAATTCTCTTCTGCTTTTTCGGTCAGCCATTCATGCTTGACGATTTGGACATGAAATAGTTTTCCTATGACAAGTAATAGACAGATAAGAAAACCTAGGAAGACTGCACGTAAACGTTTTTTTGACTGCATATCAATAAATGAACGCAATGACTCACTACCTTTTTTCTATTAAGGTATGCTGTGAAATCATGCGCTATACATTAGCCTCCCATGATTTGCACTTCTTCATTCTGTTCTTTATCTTCATTACTTTTCTTTTTATTATACTGTTGTTCAGGCGTCCGAAGTTCAACAACAATCGGATCTTTTTTGTTTACTACTGTTCCTTCTGTTACGCTTTGTCCCACAACATAACCTTCTCCGTTGATTCGTATGTCTAACTTCGAAAGGTTCATAAATGAAAGCACCGCTTTTTTGGACCATCCTGTCATGTCTGGGAATGTCGTATCCCCTTTTGTTTCCAACAAAATAATTGAACCCTCCGGTAATTTCGTGTCGGCTTTTGGTATTTGTTTCGTTACTTTGCCACCTTCTCCGATTAACACAGTTTGGAAACCATCTTCCACGGCTAGAGAAGCCGCTGTTTCCGCATCTTCACTTTCATAATCCCCAACTTTTTTCACAGGAATCACTTGTTCATCATCAGGAGCAATGTTCAAATATTTCAAGCTGTTTTCCATAATCGGGTTAAACACTTTTGAAACAGGGTCAGACCCTGTTTCACCTGCTTTTAATTCAGGTTGCTGAACAGTTACATAAATCAGAAGCTGCGGATCATCAATCGGTGCCATCCCAAGGAACGAATATAAATAGTTCCCGTAGCCAGACATATACCCTTTTCCATCTGTTCTTGGAAGTTCCGCCGTACCCGTTTTACCACCTACTGCATAATTTTCAAGATGGTACTTTTGTGCAGTACCATTTTCTGAAGTCACTGTTGTCGCAAGGATTTCACGCACTTCTTTGGCTGTCGCTGCGGAAATCGGTGTGCCACTTTCTTCAGGCTCATGATTTTCCAGCACTTCTTGTGTATTCGGATCAATGATTTGGTCAATTACATATGGTTTCATCATGACACCGTTATTCGCAATAGCAGAAGCAGCCTGTATCATTTGTAATGGTGTAACTGTAGAACCTTGCCCATAGGAAGTCGTTAGTCGTTCAGCCGGATAATTGTCGAGCACTACACCTGCCGCTTCATTCGGCAAATCAATTCCAGTTTGTTTACCAAAACCAAATTTATGAACATATTCAATGAATTTCTGATCGCCGATTCTTTCCAGAAGGTATGCCATTCCCACGTTAGAGGAGCGTTGCAAACCTTCCATAAACGTAATCGTACCCCAACCGTCTACATTCACATCTCTGATCACCCGGTCATAGATTCGATAAGATCCAGATTTGAAGTAATCGTCCGGTGCCCATTTACCTTCTTCTACTGCAGCAGCCAATGTGAACATCTTCATAGGAGAACCTGGTTCAATCGTCTGTTCAACTGCATCATTCAACCAGTTTTCCGTCAGACCCTCTCGCGTCATCGGGTTAAATGTCGGTCGCTGACTCATTGCCAAGATTTCACCGGTTTTAGGATTAGATACGAGAACCATCATTTTCTTTGGAGAATACTCCTCTTCTACTTGATCCATCGCTTCTTCTACAAAGTTACTGATCGTCTTGTCCACAGTAAGCTTAATCGTCTGGCCATCTTTGGGTTCTGTAATTTGTTTGCTAGCTGTGGGCAATAAATATCCCCAACCATCCGATTGATAATTTACTTTTCCATCGATACCAGTTAGTTGCTCATTATATGTTTTCTCAAGCCCCATTTTCCCTTTGGTGACGGTTTGGTTGTTTTCCAATTCTTCTTTTTGGGCAAAGCCCACTAAGTAAGATGCGAATCGACCGTTAGGATAGAAACGTTTTTTACCTTCCACAAACAAAATACCCGATAATTTTTTTCTATCGAGTTCTTCCTTCATTTTCAAAACCGTTTCACGGTTCAGATCTTTACCCGCATGTCCAAACTCAATTTGCCATGCGCCTTCTCTGGCATTTTTCATTTTATCGTAAATTTCACGTTCTTTTAAAGGTAAATACTTAGCCAGTACTTTAGCCGTCTCTCTATAATCAACAACATGATATTTTCTTTTGCTGTTTTTACTAGCCGCTTCATTGAGGACAGCAACTACATGATAACTTAACGTATCTGATGCAATCGGCACATCGTTTCGATCTACAATTGCCCCGCGGCTTGCTTGTAAGACAGCATGTTTTTCATATTGGTTCGAGGCGATTTTCGCTAACTCTTTACCATCAACTTGGCCCGTCATTTGAATAAATAGGATTCTGCCGAATAATATGAAAAAGAGCCCTCCGAATACTACAAACATTAGAAAGGCTCCCCATTGAAAGCGAAACTTCTTCATCGTCCCGGTACGACCTTTACGTTACTTTCGTTAAGGTTCAAACCACTCTCTTGTGCTTTTTTCCAAATACGTTCGTACGTGGATTTGTCACTTACTTGAATGGACAATTCAGTATTCTGTTTTGCAGTATCTTCAATTTCGGAATTCATCAACTGCACTTCTTTATTTACAGCGTTTATATCTGAATGTGTCTGTAAAAGCATTGAAGAAGATCCAATTGTAAATGCCGCAAATAGAGTAAACAATATCTTTTCACCTTTAGAAAAACGTTTTTTTACACGACGGACAACCTGCGGCTGATTTGAGTCTGTATGTTGTTCTATCTCCGGTGTCAGTGACGTATTAAGGTTCCGTTGTTCTAGTCCCATTGCTCTATTCCCCTTTTCTAATTTCTCTCTATAATTCGTAATTTCGCTGATCTGGCACGTTTATTATGCTTGATTTCTTCATCTGTAGGAATGACTGGCTTTCGTGTAATGAGACGGAATTCCGGATCCATGCCCTCAGGTATAATTGGTAAGTTTGGCGGCAACTCCGGCATGGAAGATGCTTCCTTGAAAATATTTTTACATAAGCGGTCTTCAAGTGAATGGAAGGTAATTACGCTAATCCGACCATTTTCACGCAATAACGTGAGTGCATCGGTCAAAGATTGTTCAGCTGCTCCCAACTCATCATTTACCGCAATTCGTATAGCCTGGAACACACGTTTCGCGGGATGACCTCCGGTTCTTCTCGCAGCGGCCGGAATACCCATTTTTATAAGCTCAGCCAGTTCTCCTGTTGTACGTATAGGCGCATCAGCGCGTGCTTCTTCAATTTTACGAACGATTTGTTTCGAAAACTTTTCTTCACCATAGCGGAAGAATATTCTGACCAAATCTGAATAAGACCATTCATTGACGACTTCAAAAGCTGTCAATGATGCAGATGTATCCATACGCATATCTAGCGGTGCATCATGATGGTAACTGAAGCCTCGCTCCGGTGTATCCAATTGCGGAGATGAAACTCCTAGGTCATATAAAATCCCATCTACATGAGAAATCCCCAATTTCGCTAATTCACTTTTCAAGTCTTTAAAGTTTGCATGGACGAAGTGTACTTGTGCATCATAGTTCAATAGTTTTTTTCGTGCTGCTTCAATAGCTGTCATATCTTGGTCGAAGCAAATTAGTTGTCCTTCGGATGATAGAAGTTTGACAATTTCTTCACTATGACCTGCACCACCAAGTGTGCAATCCACGTAAATGCCATCTTCTTTTACATGTAAGCCTTCAACGGCTTCATGCAGTAATACTGTTGTGTGGTTAAACATTGTTATTCCGCCTGCTTTCAAAATTCAAAATCAATAAGGTTCTCTGCAATGTCATTGAATGATTCTTCAGATTCCTCGTAATACGCTTCCCATAGTTCTGTAGACCAGATTTCAATCCGGCTGGATACGCCGATAATCATACAGTCCTTTTCAATCTTCGCGAATTCAAGTAGGTTTGCAGGTATATTTACTCTCCCCTGCTTATCGAGATTCGCTTCGCTTGCTCCTGAGAAGAAAAAACGAGTGAATGCACGTGCATCTCTTTTTGTAACCGGCAATGCTTTCAATTTTTCTTCAAGCTTTTGCCATTCATCCAGTGGATATCCAAACAAGCAATTATCCAGTCCACGGGTTAAAATAAAGCCTTCTGCTAATCGCTCCCGAAATTTTGAAGGAACGATCAGTCGACCTTTTATATCGATTGAATGCTGATACTCACCCATGAACATATAATTCACCCCACTGTATGAAATAATGTACCACATCCCCCCACTTTCCTCCACCCACTACACCATTTTTTCTCGCATAATTTTTAAAATGTGTCAATAGTACTTCTTTCTGTTTTATATTCTCTTCCGTATCCCGAAAAAACTACTTTTTTCGCAATTTTCTCAAGTTAGCACCTTGAGAATGTTCAATAGGTAATGGAAAGTCTACGAGTGAGTACGAAGGGTGGAAGCTGTCGTTAGAGTTGCTTTCTGTCTGCTGAGAAAGTGGAGTGGACTACAAATCTTTTATTGAAGTTAGTATGGGGGATTGCGTTGCATTTAAACTTACCTACGTTCAATTTTACATTCAGTTCATCTGGAAAAAGCGAAACATAAGAGGAGCATCACTTAAACGATCAATTCCTTGCGACATTCTGGAAAGACATCACCTCAGAAACGACAATCCCTACCACAATAAATTGGTCAACCAATTTTTTACACGCAAACGAAACCCGCCATTCATAGAACGAATGACGGGTTTGAGTGGTTTCTTATAAAAAGACTAACTGATGTGATCCATTCCACGTATAAGGTTGTTTCAGTAACTCGTCAATCAACCCTTCACCGAACTGGTTCATATAAAAGTATGGTGAGTAGAGACGCTCTTGCAGGGAGCCTTCCGGAAATAGCTGTTCCGAAATAATGTGAAAACGTTCGTATTGCACGTGGTTCTTAAGCAAAATCGACTGCTCTTTTTTCCTCTGTAAATATTCAAACTGACTATTATGGAATTGCAGGTTTTTATCGAGCAATTGTAACAGTCCCGGATCTGTCGCTTCTAAACGTGACTGCAATTGTTCATACTGCAGTTGTAATTGATTCTTCGTTTCCGCCAACAAACGATCGAATTGCTCATCACGCTGTTGCTCTTGCCATTTTTCCAGTAGTTCCGGCAGTTCGTCATTCATTACTTGAGTCATTGTAGTACCTGTAAGCTTTAACGCTTCCTGAACTTGCCTAGTGACCAAAGTAATTGAAAGCCTCGGTACGACTACCGGCATATTGATTCCCATGATATGAAATGCCTCTTTCAGTAAAGACCAATATGCTATTTCGCCAGGTCCACCTACAAATGCCAATACCGGAAATACGAGATCTTGCATGATGGGTCTAGTGGCAACGTTGTTACTAAGCAACCACGGCTCATTTTTTGCAATAGTATGCAATTCTTGTTCTGTAAAGGATACTCCTACTTGTTCATTGATGAATTTACCATCTTTCCTTCGGAGTAGTACTCTGCCTGTATCGTGGACATAAAACAGATTGGCATCCTGTTCCTCCGATTCAATGGGCTTTGCATAGCCACATATGTGAAGCTGTTGTTCTGCACAGTAAATGCTTTTCGCCATTGCTGCCGTATTTTCAATCATCTGTGAGAAATAAGGTGATTCCAATTGACGCAACGGCTTATAAGCTGCGTCCATAAATAGTAATCCATGCGCAGTAAACAAGTCATTCATCAATGAAGTGAAGAAATCTGTGAAATTCTGTTGTTGTTCTACGGTTTGTAGCACATCACGCAACAATTTTTGCGTATAAGATGTCTCTCCATAGCTTTTAAAAATCTTCTTAATGTACATGGCCATTTCTTTTTGATCGTAATGCGTGTCTGAAGCCATCGTTTTTAAAATGGTCGGCTGTTTAAACTGCCGCTTAATCGCTTTTCCTGCCTCCGCAGTATATGTATGATTGATTTCGTTAATATCATGATCTTCCCCAGCAATCCAAAATACAGGAACTACGGGTTTGCCTAATTCTTTTCGTTGTTCTTGTGCCAATAAAATCACGGATATAGCTTTATGAACGGAATATAAAGGTCCTGTCAAAACCCCCGCTTGCTGTCCACCAATTACTACCAATGCATCTTCAGAAAGCTCTTGGATATATCGAGCAGCCAAGTCTGATATTCCAAATGGCTTCATATAGTTTTCTACAGTAGCGGCCAACTGTTCTCTTTGAAAAGAACGTCGTTGTAATTCTGCCGCTCTTTTTTCATATCCTATAGGTGTCATTTCATATTCAAAAAAATTATGGAAAAATTGTGAATCGTGACGATACGCTTCCATCAATTTATTCTTTTTCGGCAACTCCATCGTGTCCAAGTCCATCTCACAAACTCCTTTTTGTACCATACTACAGCCAGTATATCACCACATCCGATTAGGTTGAATAGATACGCTTATGAGGACTCATTAGTTCACGTAGCGGATGATCTGCACTGTAATTCCTGTAATGAACAGTATAAAGTATGCTGTCGTTAAGAGTAGAAAATACGCTCTCCACGTTCTGCGTAATACCCAAGACGTCCGAAATTCTTTTTCCCTTGAACGTTCTATTACTGCAAACCCGATAGCAACCAAACACAAAATCCCGATTAACAAAATGGGAAGCCAAGCATCCCAAATCGCACGAATCAAAATCAAAACGGTGAGTATCATAAAAGGCGTAGTCCAGTCTACTGCCCATCCGACCCTCTTCTTCTTAGGTAACCCTATTTTCTTTGCAACGATGATTAATACAACTAAAATTATAAAAGGGAACAATAATAACGCTCCAAGTATATTCGTCAACATCCGCCACATTCACTCCTGTTTATTCCAAGCAGTGTAGTCTCAAGCATTTGCAAAATGGGAGCACTGCCGCCTTTTTGATTAATTTCTTTCAACACTGCCGTTAAAATAGTTTCAATTTCCATATTCCGGCCCTTTATTCTATCTACAAGCATAGAAGATTGATTGTCGGCTGTTTTACGGCATACCCCTTCTATATCTTCATAACTCAATAGACCGCTATACTCTTCAAAGTTATTGAGCAACTCTTCACATAGCTGACGGAATACTAAATGGAAGTAGGGGTTTTCTAACAACTGTCCATTCCTAATCTTCAATAATGCCGTTAGTGGGTTGATCGCACAATTTATGAGGACTTTACGGAATAATAACTGTTTTGCATTTCGTTGCGTAGTAATGGGAAAGTTATGTGGATCTATTTCTTTCATCCACTGTATGGTGGGAGCAATCTTTTCATTTTCCACGATGTTAATAGGTCCAATACCATTATGCGATACTGTCCGATCATCTATTCTCTTTGCACCATGCTCGACAGTCGCGAACGACACATGTCCAAGTGGATACTGCTCAATCAGCGATAGATGCCCAATTCCATTTTGAATGAATAATACATCAGGTTGTATAGGTAGAGCGCTGATTTCGGATAATACATCATGTAACGCATCATACTTCACAGCAATAATCCATAATGCGTCTAACGGCAACTCTTTAATATGTATGGTTGAATCTACTTCATATGTAAAGTTTTCTGGCTCTCTTACTAGACCATTACGCAAGTGTTTTACTTGTTCTTCACGCCTTACCCAAAAGATGACATTTGCCTGGTGTTGAGCTAAATAGGAACCAATTAATAATCCAATAGATCCTGCTCCAACCACTACAAATCGCATAGTTTTCCTCCTTAAAAAAGAGACCCAGTGAAGGCGTCTCTGTTGGTACATTTTATTATACAGGATAGACAGGATGTTTTCTCGAAGAATTCACAATTTTTTTCGTCTTATAATATTCGAATCTTTCAGCAAGCACTGACCGTAGATTATGAGGTGCAACAATTTCATCAATGATCAGTTCCGAAGCCATTTTATAGACATCGATTTCTTCTTTATAGTCTAGCTGTTTCTTATTTATAAATGCAATACGCTCTTTTGGGTCCGCAATGGCTTCGATTTTATTCGAATATACCGCATTGACAGCAGCTTCAGGACCCATTACAGCGATTTGCGCAGTCGGCAACGCAATACAGACGTCTGGCTCGAACGCAGGACCTGCCATCGCGTACAGTCCCGCTCCGTATGCTTTACGTACAATAACTGAAATTTTTGGTACAGTGGCGGAACTCATTGCCATAATTAGCTTGGCTCCATGACGAATAATACCTTGTCGTTCCACTTTCGTCCCAATCATAAACCCTGGCACATCTGCAAGGAACAACAACGGAATAGAGAAAGCATCACATAATGTAATGAATTTCGTTACCTTATCCGCTGAGTCCACAAACAGCACGCCCCCCTTTACTTTGGGCTGATTGGCAATAATTCCTACAGGACGTCCGTCAATACGTGCAAGTGTAGTGATGACTTCTCGCGCAAACAACTTCTTGATTTCGAACAAGCTATCGTTATCCACTAATTGATCGATCGCCTCATGCATATCGAAAGGTGCATTTTGATTTTCGGGAATGATTTCTTCCAATGAACGGCCTTCCTTTACCCCACGGGGTTCCGCTATTCTAACAGGCTCTTCAAAGTTCGCTGGGAAGTAGGATAGATACCTACGCGCCTCTACAATCGCTTGCTCTTCAGTCTTTACTAGCACATCCCCACATCCACTTACCGTACAATGCATGCGTGCGCCACCCATTTCTTCTAGCGTCACTTTCTCACCTATAACTTTTTCAGCCATTCTTGGTGAACCTAAATACATCGAGGCATTGCCTTCTACCATGATGACAATATCACAGAACGCTGGAATATAGGCACCGCCTGCCGCAGAGGGCCCGAATAAAAGACATACTTGTGGGATGACACCCGACAAACGTACTTGATTATGGAAAATACGACCGGCTCCACGACGATTCGGGAACATGTCTAGCTGATCTGTAATACGTGCACCGGCAGAATCCACTAAATATAGTAATGGCACACGAAGCTTTTCAGCTGTTTCTTGAATGCGGATAATCTTCTCTACCGTTCTTGCACCCCAAGAACCCGCTTTAACTGTAGAATCGTTAGCCATAACGCAAACCGTTTGACCGTTAATTTTCCCAGTGGCTGTAACCACTCCATCAGCAGGTAAATCTTTCGCTTCACAGTTCGCAAATTTTCCGTCCTCTGCATACTTACCGTTATCAAATAAAAGGCGCAACCGTTCTCTGACGAATAACTTACCCTGTTCTTCCAATTTTTGATGATATTTTTCTGCACCACCCGCCATAACATCGGCGTTGGTTTTTTGAAGTTTTTCATTATACGTGGTCTTTGTTGATTCGTTTGTCAAGGAACTTCCCTCCTTTCATTACGATTGTATGGAAACTAACACTTCATCTTCATCTACGAAATCACCTTCAGCACCGTGGATCTTACTTACCGTTCCATCCACTTCAGCTTCTAGCGGAATCTCCATCTTCATGGATTCCAAAATGACGACAACTTGTCCCTTCGTCACAAGATCTCCTTCTTTTACTTCAATCTGAAATATCGTACCTGCCATAGTTGCTTTTACCTCTTGCATACAATCACTCCTCACATTCCGAATGCAAACGCTTGCTGCAAACAACTTCTTTATAGATAGTGTATCTTATTTATGAAACCGTTTTCAAGTACATTTTAAGCAGTCCCGATAGTGTATGCCTGTCGGGACTGAAAGTTTACTTACTTTTTTTTAAAAAGTTTTGGACAGCTTCATGATGCGCGTCACTTTCCCAAAGAATGGAACAGATGCGGGCTTCTTCCTGCATGGCATGTTCAAGCCCATTAGCCTCCCACTTCCTAGTGGCGATAGATTTATACGCACGGTGTACATTTCGATGTACTTTAAGCTGAGGGGCTAGAAATTGATCAAGGGCTGCTTGTGCATCCCCCTCATACACTTCAGTCGCCCAGCCAAGCTCTAATAGGTGTTCAGGTGAATGAATGCTAGCACCGCTTGTGAACTGAAGCAAACGGTCATGTGGGCCGTTTTTCTCGAATAATAATGTAGCTCCGCCCCAACCAGCCGTGATGGCCAAAGTACCTTGAATGAATCCAGCTCTTGCATGTGATGCAACCAATCGATAATCGCAAGCCGTTGCCAGTTCACAACCGCCACCAACAGCTGCCCCATTTACAAGCGCTATTGTAGGCATCGGTAATGTGGCGATACGATATAAAATACTTGCCCCCCTGCTAAGCATCGGAAACGCATCCTCCGCGCTTAAAAAACCGTGAAAATCGCTTAGATCTCCACCAGAACAGAATGCCAAGTCGCCTTCTCCTGTTATGACAGCGAAAGAAATTTCAGGGTCATCTTCGATTTTATCTAGAAAGAATTCAAGCCCCTCCATGACATCATAATTTACCGCATTTCGCATGCTAGGACGATTAATTGTAAAATAGGCAATTGATTGATCGATCTTTATAGAATAAGACAAAAAAATTCCCCCTTTTCTTTTAGCATACCATTTTTATGTAAAACAAAAAAGGCTACCTTGAGCCATGGTCTCAAGGTAGCCTTTCATTCGTTGTGCAGAATCTAAATTATTCGCCTACAACGTCTTTTCCTTTGTAGTGTCCGCATGATTTGCAAACGTGGTGTGCCAATTTCATTTCGCCACAGTTGTTACAAGTAGTCATACCTGGCGCTTCAATTTTGAAATGAGTTCGACGCAAATTTTTCTTCGTTTTAGAAGTTCTTCTCTTTGGTACTGCCATTGGGGGGCACCTCCTTATAAGGGTTTACTCTTTATCGGTTTCAAAAAAATTAGCCAATCCCGCTAAACGAGGATCCACTTTTTCTTCTGCTTCTTGTCGTTGCGCTTCCAATTCTTCATCGGTTGTATAGGACCAACCTTTACCTTCCACCTGTCGCATCTCATCTGCATTTTCACAGAATACTTGCAGCGGGATTTCAAGCAAAATTAGTTCTTCCAATACAGGAGTAAAATCAATTGTTTCCCCATCAACCGGATGAATTTCATCATCCATCTGAAGTGTCTCCTCGTCCCAGCTGAATTGCTCAACTGTTTCAATGGAGAATGGATAATCGACGTCTTCCCACGTACGTGCACAAGGCAAAATCATTGAACCTTCTAGCCGAAGCTGGCATGTTAACTTTTTCTCACCAATTGTACATGTTCCACTTACTCGAACAGGCTGAATTGCCCTAATTTCTTCATTCCGATTTTTCACGGAATCCAAATTTACTGCTTCGTCAAACAGTAGCGGGCCTTGCCTATGTTTCCGTAATTGATGAATGGACCATTTCATGTCTATCACCTCAAGACAACAATGTTGATTATAGTATTTTAAATAAGGGATGTCAAGATATTTTCTTGTCACCTTAACAAGTTTAACGGTATAATTCGATATACGCAAGTACAGAGGAGGATTTCATTGATAGCTACTGGTATTGTCGTCGAATATAATCCCTTTCATAACGGCCATTTGTTTCATCTCAATGAAGCTAAAAGGCTAACAGATGCAGATGTTATGATTGCTGTGATGAGTGGACATTTTCTTCAACGCGGTGAACCAGCGATTGTCGATAAATGGACACGAGCGCGCATGGCCCTTGCTAATGGTGCAGACCTGGTCATCGAGTTGCCCTATGCTTTTTCCACAGCCCATGCTCCTCAATTCGCGAAAGGAGCCGTACAAATCCTCGACGCTCTCCGCTGCGCGTATATTTGCTTCGGAAGTGAAGAAGGTCGCATCGCGCCATTTATGAATAGTTTGGACACAATGAATACACAGAAAGAACTTTATGAAAAAACTATAAAGAGTTCCATACAGGAAGGGATCAGTTATCCGAATGCATTGCGAATTGCATATGAAGCCATTTCACGCACCACTGAAGAACCACTCGCAGATTTATCAGAGCCAAATAATATTCTAGGATTTCATTATATGCAAGCCGTAAAAGAAATTCAATCGAAGATGATTGCCGTTACGCTAGAGCGAAGAGGAACACATTATCATGATACTGCATTACCTGCGGATACTATTGCTAGCGCAACGGGAATACGCAAACAATTGTTTGCGACCGATATCGCGCACGTTCAGTCTTTCATGCCTACAACTTCCTTTGAGCTTCTTCGTCAACAGCCTCATCAAAGCTGGGATCATCTCTATCCATTTCTTCGGTACACAATTCTTCGTGAAGGTCCTGAGCAACTAGCGTCCATTGCTGATATTACGGAAGGTATGGAGTTCGCTTTATGGCGCGCTGCAAAAGAGCATGCTACATTTCAAGAATTCATGCATGCCGTCAAATCCAAACGGTATACATGGACGCGCATACAACGAATGCTAGTACATGTTTTGACTGGTTATCGAAAATCAACCCGCGCACAAATTGCCAGTCCATCTTATTTACGGCTATTAGGTATGTCAGCAAACGGAAGAAGTTATTTACGCACAATGAAAAAAGAAATGACTTTGCCACTTATCACTCGGGTAGGTTCTCACAAAGATCCATCACTTTTGTTAGATAGTAAAAGTACGGATATTTATATGTGTGGTATACAAAAAGAGCCTGGTCTCGATTTTAAAACACCGCCCATATTGCTGTGATGACTCATTTTTCCTGTAGTTTTTCCAAGTAACTAAGTGCATCGTCAATCGTTTTGACCGGTACAACTTTCATATTTGTGCCAATTTTATCCGCAGTTGCTTTCGCTTCTTCATAATTTGAGAGAAGCTGCGGATTCTTCTTTTTCACTTCCTCCGGTAATTCATCGTCAGGCGCGAAAAATATCTCCATGTCTTGACGATCAGCTGCTATGATTTTAAAATCAATTCCACCAATTCGTCCTACTGACCCATCTTCATGCATCTCGCCAGTCCCTGCGATAGTATAGCCTTTCGTTAAATCGACATCCACTAGGCGATTCATCAATTCCAGTGTGAACATTAAACCTGCTGAAGGCCCACCGATTTCTTCTGTACGTATATCAACCTTTGGTTCTGTTTCCAATGTAACCTGTTCTTCAAACTCTATTCCAAGACCCACTCGTCCGTCCGTCTTCGGAAGTTCTTTTAATTCCACTGGAACATCCAACTGCTGTTGTCCACGTTGTACTTGCAGATGGACTTTCTGACCTACATGCATATCACTGATTTTACGCATAAATGCTTCTGTTGAAGCTAGCTTTAGTTGATCAATCGATTGAATGATATCCCCCACTTCGAGCTTTCCCGCAGAAGCTCCTGTCGGTAATACACCTGCAACAAAGACTCCTGTGAATTTTCTGTTGATTGGTAATCCTGCCTTCTCAAACGCTACCGATATGGCATGTGTTTTAGAATCAGCCATCATTTTTTTCTGACGTACTCCATACTCCGCATCACTTTCACCATGTCTTCTGACTTGCGTGGCCGGCAACAACTTCATTTTGTCCGACATTTTTGACCAAGCGTACGTTACAGGTGTCGCTTTGCCAATCGCAATTGTCATTAAACTAAAAGTTCCTACATCGTCAGTATCCCCGCCTACTACTTCTACGAGTGGTGCCAAATCATAAGCTCCACCCGGTCGAGAAATATACATATCTAACGGATAAAGTGCTAAAAAAGCCACTACTAGTAGGATTACCGCAGCGATTCCCCACTTACGCATTTTCATAAAAGCTCACCTCCATTAATAGCCTGTACGAATACTACATATATATTACGGTAGATTTTCTTGCATTTCAAAAATTAGGAAGGAGTGCGACAGATGCCTTTAATTTATGATCCTGCCGTATTGAACAATGAGTAACGTACTCTTCATCTGGGCGCTAATCATTTTATTTATTTTGCAACCAGATGTCGCACATGAAGGAGCCATTTCAGGCATCCAATTATTCACTCATGCGTTACTTCCCTATTTGCTACCATATATTATTTTAACGCAGTGGTTATTGAAAATGCCTAGCAAGCAAGGCACTAGTCAATGGAGCCGTTACATAAAAGCTTATGTGCTAGGTTCATTTGGAGGCTTTCCGGTAGGAGCTGTGACCGTTAGCGAAATGAAAAAAAATGGAGAAATCTCTGCCGCTGAAAGTTGTTTGCTTGTCGCATCCTGTCATGCACCAGGACCTATGTTCATTATTGGCTTTGTGGGTAACGAATTATTCGGCAGCACGACAATTGGTTGGAAATTGTTGCTTGCCATTCATCTGGCTAATATCGTGTTTTTCCTATTGGCCATGTCGCTTGTGGGAAGTCGGCATCAGCAGCCCTCTGTCCCAGTTATCCCCCAACAACATAAAACGTCACCTTTACTGCGCTCTATTAAAGACAGTTCATCCGTCATATTGTTAGTGGCCACCACGGTCATTTTCTTCTCTTCCCTCGGTAATGTGCTTTCGCATTCCATATCTTCTATCATCACGGTGGATATGGGCGTTACCAAGACTTTATTGCTCGCAGTGTTCGAGATGACTTCAGGTGTCCAGTCGGCTACCGAGCATTTTGCCGATGATGCGATTTATCCGATGCTCATTGCGGCTATCCTTTCGATTAACGGCATGAGTATTCATATGCAGGTTATGACGATCGCGAGGAGCGCTGGTATACGCATACTTCCTTACGTGTTTGCTAGGGTCTGGAATACGTTACTCGTCCCTATATTGTTCATTTGGATTTATTGAGCAAGTATTCAATCAACTGGTGTGACACGTCTAGTTGTTTGGGAGAGGATGTGCGCTTTTAAGGGAAGTGCTTGTTGGTACACTTACTGCTACGAAGGAGGCTGGGACATAACTTAAAAAACAGTCCGTTCCCCTACGCTACAAAAGGCGCGCTTTCCGCGGGGCGCGCTTGAGCCTCCTCGTCGCTAGGCTCCTGCGGGGTCTCAACATTCGCGCTGGATCCCGCAGGAGTCGGCCTTTTTCCGCTTCGGTACACTCTTGATTACTAACAAATTAAACTTTTTAAATAAGTTTCAGTGAATTAAAAAAGGTATGAAGGTGTCTTCTCCTTCATACCTTTTGAGGCTTTGTCCCAGCCTTTTTATCACTTTTTATATATTTATCCTTACTTTCCGAACTTCCTCATCAGAGCTACATGGACATGTGAGGGTACGAGCGTGGAGACATCTCCAGCGTAACGTGCCACTTCTTTAACCATACTAGAGCTAAGGAACGAATACTGACTCTTTGTCATCACGAAGAACGTTTCAATACTTTCATCCAATACCCGGTTCATTGACGTGATTTGCATTTCATACTCAAAATCCGAAATTGCGCGTAATCCACGAACTATGACCGATGCGTTAACTTCTTGTGCATAATCTATCAACAGTCCTGCAGACGTATCAATCTTGACATTGTCATATTTCGAAATCGCTTCCTGAATTAACACAACACGCTCCTCCACTGTAAATAACGGTTTTTTGGAAGAGTTATTCATTACGGCAACACGGACTTCTTGGAATGTTTTTGCTGCTCTTTCTATAATATCTAAATGTCCATTCGTGACCGGATCGAAACTTCCCGGTACGATTGCAATTTGTGTCATGTCGTTAGCCTCTTTTCTTGTAAATCGTAATAGCAGTACTTCCATAAACGGCGGAACTGATTTGACTATATGTATCGTAGTGTTCAGGCAAGTCTATATGTTTATCATGTTCACAAATAATGATTGCATCGTCCGCCAGCAACCCTTGCGTTATTACGTCTTTAATTACATCATAGTATTCAACTGTTGCATAGGGGGGATCTACAAATAGCAGATCAATAGAGACTTCTTTCTGCTTAAGAATCGCAGCTGCCTGTCGTGCATCTTTTTTCTCAATCCGCAGACATTCTTCCATTCGACACTTTTCTGTGTTTGCTTTGATAATAGCACACGCTTTAGGATTCTTTTCAAATACAATAGCCCGTTCCATCCCTCTTGATAACGCTTCAATGGCAACGGAGCCACTACCGCCAAATAACTCAACAATAGTTCCTCCATCGAAATAAGGACCGATTTTATTGAAAATAGACTCTTTTACCTTGTCTGATGTCGGTCGCGTTGACGTCCCGGGTAAGGATTTCAATGACGTGCCCTTTCTCGAACCGGAAATGACTCTCATTCTTTTTCCATCTCCTTTAGTAACTTTTCAATTTGTTCAATAGAAATAGTCTCATCCGATTTATCAATTAACACTAAGAAGATTCGGCGCAACCAATTTTCATCAAAGTATAATGTTTTATTGATTGTGGTATAAGGCTTTTCCGTATAATCATATTTGCTATTGTTCATGACGTAGAAAGGTTGTACTTTAGAAAAACGATAAGTACGATTTGGACTGTCGAAATAAATCGATTGCTCATTTGAACGAATTGAATAGCCCATTTTGGACAATAATTCTTCTGCAGGGTAAAAACTTTTGCCATCCTGTACTATTACCTTCACTTCTGGAACTTCTTCCCCATCAAGCAATACAGTCCGTGGATCCAATAACAAAAAAGGATAGTTATACCGCTGCTCTTTCATCGTTTTATGAAAATAGTGCGTGTCGAACGCTAGTATCTTTGATAACGACCGATCCAAATCGGATGAAGATATTTTTTTACCTATTGTCTCCTGAATATTTTGACGGAATTGTTGATATTGCTCTGCAGAGATGGATTCTTTCAAGCGAGTAAATGCTGCTTGTTCCGCCCTTGTACCGATTGGCTCGTCTACAAGTATAGAAGCTATCATACTGCTCATGGATGGCTCGTCCGTTTGGAAAGTGAAACGCGCCTGGACACTCATTCTGGCAATTTGTTTTATTACTTGCGACATATTGTCCGTTTTCTCTATAATAAAGCGTTCCGCATACAACGGCTGATTACTTGAAGCTAACACTACACTTATATGATTCCCACCGATAGCTTCTAGCATTTTAACCAGTCGGTCATTATACTTTTTATCAATACCTTCACCGAATATTGTCAGCTTGTTTGAAGAGTATGCAAGTGGCACGTCCTGTTTCTGCCAATACAGCTCATTAACAAATCCTACGCCACGATATAAACGATAAGTAATACGCTCTTTATTTGCCTTTCCTACACGTTCCAAGCCAGACACCCACATCCCACCAACACCTTGCTCATCTGTCACGTGAAGAACTGTCGTTAGTGGCTTTGCTTCCCGAAGAACCACAAATGGCTCCTTAAATAGTTTACGCTCGGTAAGCGGTGTCTTTTTCAGCAATTTATACTGAACGGATTGTTGACCGCTTTTTCCTTCTTCAAATGCCACAAGAGAATCATTGAGTCGAGCGCATGCGGAGGAGTCCTCAGCTTCGCATCCGTGCTCCACACTTCCTTTCGGCCAGATAATCTCGTGTCTACCATCTGACAAATTATAAAAGTGGTGACGAATGTACAATCCGTCCGCTCGATTGATGACTTCGATTTCCTGACGATACGTATTTGAATTCGCGCCTTCACCATTTGCATTGGCCGATTGGCTGTAATGCAAATAAACGAGTCCTCCGTTTACTGCCACCAAAAGAAATAAAATCCTTATAATAACTTTCAACGTACAACACCTCATCACATGGTATGATGGACACGAACCATTACTAATCGCCTGAAAGGAAGCGCTTGATTATGATCCAACAACGTTTTATTGAACTAGGGGAAGGCTATAGCGACATCTATGAATTACTCGAAATCATGTCTACAAACGCCGAACGAATTCATAAGTCCTATATTTTCTCCTCCAAATATAAATCTAATGAACAATTGTCATTAGCGGTTTCTCTTACTCCTGCAACTGAAAACAGTCACTTCATGCCGATCTATATTTGCAGGGAAGGAATTCGTTATTCTGCGGACAAACCATCGAAACGTTATGACTTGTTTGTTGAGCATGCAGAGTCGCTAAATAAAAAGCCCGTCAGAGTTGAAATAAAACATTCAACTGAATTTGCTGAGAACGAGCTGTTTTACCAATATATTACGGGTATCTTACGCTTAAACCACTTATTGCCGCCGCTAAATTAATAAGCGGCAGCAAGTTACAAACCTGTTTTATAATCGTATTCTTTTGCTTTATCCGGCTTTGCATTTTCATATATCGTGCTAACAAAGGGACGCTGTGAAGGCAATACTTTCCGTACAGCCGATAAACGCTCCAACTTAGTGATTGTCGTTTCCACGTCTTCCATGTCACAGTAAAGCACAACGTATTTCATTCGTTTAGAAATATAATGAACATGCCCAAATTTGCGCAATGATTTTGCTTGTTTTAAATGATGGAGATAGACAATTATGCCTTGTCGATCAATCATGATTCTCCCCCTCTTTCTTACTTCATACAATACCATAGGTGAGAAAAGTCCTGCAACCTTGCATATGAAATGTTTGCGTATACATGAAACCAGGTCCCGTCCTCAATCTTTGTTTGCACACCTTCTCTGGAATAGGTTACACTTAAGAAGACATATATCTGAATCCAATCTGTTTTTTTACAAGATGACTGGATACAAGTATTTTCTATTCAGTTGAAGTATAAACATCGCTAAACAAAAATGTGAAAACTCATTATATTATTGGGGAGGTTTTAGATTGGGAAGGAAAACAAACGTTGCATTAACTGTCGGAGCTGCAAGTGTGGCTGCATGGGCGGCTACAAAAGTAATAGCAAAACAAGAGCCACGTGACGAAAAGAAAGCGCTTAGTTTCTCTGAAGTAGCTATTTTAACCGATGCGCAACTTTGTCAAAAAACAGAAGTTGACTTACTTACCGCTTATACCGAGATTGCTGATTTAGGTGTTCACGGATTCGCGGTCGATATACAACTCACGAGAGATGAAGACATTATTTTAGTGCCTAAACGAGAACTTTTGCTTTCCAATGAAATAGCCGACTCTGCGGTAGATGAAATCCTGACAAAACATCATAATGCCCATGATCTTGATACTTTGCAAAGTGATGTATCTAGTGTGTCGTTACGCGAACTGTTAGAAAAGTTCCCCCAACTTTTACTTGTCGTCTCTATGAATGATTGCCCTACAACATATGAAGGAAGTTTAATTCCTTCTAAACTGTGGAGATTATTAAAAGAGATGGATGCTACTGAACGTGTCGTCGTGACGAGTCTATATGATGAACAAATCGATCGGTTTAATTTGTATGCGCAAAATTCTGTTGCTTTAGGTGCAGGAAGCGAAGAAATAAAAAAAGCATACATCGCTTACACGAGCAAGTTTGGTCATCTGTACCGACCAAACGCAGATCTATTCTGCCTGCCTGAAAAACTTGGTATGTTCCCACTTGCTTCAGAAGGCTTCGTCCGCTTTTTACAAGATCTCAATATAACTGTATTTTATGCATTGAATGAAACGGATGAACTTCCAAAACTAGCCAAATTGGACGTCGATGGTTTCATAACCAGTTATCCAAAACAATTATTGACATTCTTTAATGAAAACTAGAGACTCAAAGTGACTTGAATACTTACCGTGGACATGTTTTCACGCAAAACGCTGCTTACTGTTTGCTTGCTCCTTTGATACGAACTTTATGTAAAAAGTAACCCCCTGCAAATTAATTTCCGCAGGGGGTTACTCATTTTTATGAAATTCTCTATGCCGAACAAGAACAGCTACCGCCTGAACCACAACCTCCGCCACAAGAGCTGTTAGAGAATGTGCCGTCGCCTGCTGGTACTTTCACGGCTTCTGAAACAGACCGGCCAATCAAGATACCAATTTCGTCCAACAGATCCTGTACGTCATTTTCAGCCAGACGCAAGGCAGCCACTTCATCTTGCAAATCTAGTTCACGCTTTTGAAGTCGAATTTCTTTCATAATTACTTTATAGTCTGGATGATAGCGTCCAAAACGCTGCACATCCTCATATTGTTCTTTCATTTTAGTGAAATCCATGATCTTTTTTCGCAGATCGGCGTTTGAATATACACGGTTATGTGCGTCTTGATAGGTTTTCACCACTTCAGAACACAGCAGCATATCGGAAAGTTCTTCCGCCATATCGATGACTCGCATCCACTCATCTGTCATCATCACCAATTGCCGCACCTCCTATCACAACTATCATAACAAAAAACTAGTTCCTCGACTATTCATTAAGACTTTTACTTTTTGGTATTTCGATGACTAAATGATTTTTTAACTTCTTCCATATCGCAAAAGTGCGTCGTCTGATTTTCTATTTGCTGGATTTGTTCATGTCCTTTCCCTGCAATGAGCACTATCTCGCCAGGCTGTGCTTGTGTGACAGCGTATTGGATTGCCTGGTGACGGTCGATGAAGATTTCAACAGGCGTGGCAAATCCCGACATGCCTGCCAAAATATCCACAATAATTTGTGACGGATCTTCCATTCTTGGATTATCCGAAGTCAAAATTACGTGTGAACTGTAGTGTGCAGCTACCGCACCCATTTGTGGACGCTTCTGACGATCTCTCCCCCCACCACATCCAAACACAGTAATCAACCGTTTAGAGGACTCAGACAAGGCTTCCAACACCGCTTGCAAGGCGTCTGGCGTGTGAGCATAATCTACATACACTTCAACACCCGCTTCTTCGTATTTCTCCAGACGTCCAGTTGGAAGACGCAAAGCATGCAAATGGGGTTTTATTGCGTGTAATGAATAACCGAGTGCCATGAGTGCTCCTATAGCCGCTCTTGCATTCATTTCGTTATGATGACCTAGATTTGGAAGTAAAACCTCTTGTTGTTGCCTGCCACTAATATGTCGACTGCTAAAATAAATTGGTGGTGTAGATAATTCCTCTCCTATAGCCCGACACGTCTCGTCATCTTCATTCATCACAAGCTGTTCAGCCAATGGAATGAGTAGTTTTTTGGCGTCGATGTATGGCTGCCTACCTCCATGTTCTGCGTAATGATCCATCCCAATATTCAAAAAAACACCAACAGTTAACGGGCAGTGCGCTAAACGATTGGTGGATAACCCAATTGAAGAGGCTTCAAGAACAATATGGGTCACTTGTTGCTTAATACATTTACGTAAAATAGGATGTAATTGTTCAGCTGGCATCGTCGTCATAGAATCTTGAATTGTCTCTGTCAGCTTACCGTCAATATAAAGACCCGTCGTTCCTATAATAGCTGTTTTGTGTCCGAGTTCTTTTAATAATTGCCCGGTAAAGTGACTGACTGTAGTTTTACCGTTTGTTCCCGTAATGCCAATGATGCACAATTCTTCAGCCGGGTTTTCTGAAAACTTTGCACTTGCATAGGAAATAAATAGCGAACTATCAGGAACCAGAACGATCGTAATTTCTTCTGGTATGCGTGTTCGATCTATGTGATCCCGATCGATTACTAATGTTTTGGCTCCATTTGATATCGCTTTTTCAATAAATATGATGCCATCTGTCTTAACGCCTTTCTTTGCTACAAATACATAGTTTTTCTCGACCCTCTTTGATGATTCCGTGATCCCATCGATTGTTCGCCGAATTGAGCCCTGTAAAATAGTGCATGGCCAATCTTTTAGTAATTCAGATAAAAGCAAGGTCTCCCTCCCCTTCCCGAACATTTTATTCTTCAGAGAATATAATGAAACGAAGCATAAAGTATTCTATGAAAGGCATAAGAAGAATGTCACGAAGAAAGTTGGGATTCTATGATTATCCAAAAGTTTGGCGGAATTGCTATGCAGAATCAACAACAACGTACAAAGTGTATTCAGCATATTCGACAAGCGTTGTCGAAATACCGTGCCGTCATCGTTGTAGTCTCTGCAATGGGTAGAGGGGGCGACGCCTATTCCACAGACGATTTACTTACTCTTACGGACGCCTTCTCAAAATCCAGCGAAGCCAGAGACTTGGCCGCTGCATGCGGCGAATTAATCGCTTCAGCTGTATTGTCTGCAGAATTATCTACAGAAGGTATAGATAACACAATTGTCTATGGACAAAATACAGGCATTCGCACATCGGGAGATTTTTGTAACGCAACGATCGATAAAATTAACAGTACACATATTGTCAGTACACTTCAAACGCACTCCTGTATCATCGTCCCCGGTTTTCAAGGAATGAATGTACAAGGAAAGTTTATGACTCTTGGTAGAGGTGGCAGTGATTTGACAGCGATCGCATTAGCCTGTGCATTGCAAGCTCATCATGTAGAGTTTTTCAAAGATGTACCAGGCGTCATGTCAGCAGATCCTCATACTACTTCTGATTATAAGCGTTTTGATCGACTCACATTCGATGAATTTCTTCCGTTATTAAAATGTAATCGACCCATTATTCAGGAAAAAGCAGCAGTGTATGCAAAGCAAAATGCGATGCCTCTTCATATACGAGGCATCGCATCAAATGAGGAAGGTACATGGATTCTTCCTTAGTCGTCATGTATGGAGTTTTCCGATTCAGTCTGCGCCATAAATGACTGAGTATAGTATTTATTATAAACACCAATGCCGGTATGCGTGAAATTCGGATTCAGTAAGACATCCCGGTGTTTTGAAGAATTTAACCAACCATGTACAGTTTCAATGGCATCAATATAATTAAACGCTATGTTTTCGCCTGCTTTGCTTGGTGTTAGTCCAACATCTTTTAATCTATCAGCAAACACTTCCACAGGTCCTTCATCATGAGAACTATATTTACGGAATATCATTTCCTGGCTATGCTTTCTTGAAAGTGTGGCCAGCTTATCATTATATGATAAAAGAGGCAGTTGATGCCCTTCACGCAATTGGTTAGTCAATTCAAATGTCTGTCGCTCCATCGCGCGATCCACTTCAGTCTGAACAGTAGATGAAGGCTTTGGTGCTTCCATCATTTCTCCAAGATAGGTCATGTCGTAAGGCTGATGTTTCACCAAAGTAGTCGGATTGATGAACCGTACACCTTCGATCCCGCCATCTATTTGATCTATATATAATTGTACATACAAATTCTCATAGGGTATAAGAAGCCGATTCTTAATATCTTCACTATTTAACGAAAATGTATAAATATTTTCATTAATCGTCACGTCAATCTCGGATTCAATTGGCGTAAAGCGGTGAATATCCTGTACGTTTTGCCCGATTTTAAACGGAGCTAAATCTGTTGTATGATCAGCAGTATATATTTGGTTCACTTTGCCATTCAAAACCCCTGCCATAAAACGCGGCTCTTCCGTATAAACCCACCAATCGTACTGAAAACTCGATGGTTCAATCCTAGATGGTTTACCAAATTGTTCTTCCAGCTTATTAATTTTCTGCCCAACAAGTACTGACATGCCTTCATTAGGTCTCGGCATACCTTCTCCACCTATCGATGGACCTTTTTCAGGAACAGCAATTGGTGAACCATGCTGTACAGGTGACTCCAGGGGCAAATTTTCACTTATTTTATCCGTCATGAAATAAAAGACTCCCATTACAATCAAAAGTAAAACAAGAATCTTCCATCCTACTCTCCACATGTTATCTTCCTTTCCACTCTTTATATGCCACTCCTATAATACTATTACATACTACAAGAATTCATTTATCGGTGAACATTTATTCTAGATGAATATCTAGTCCGAATCGGTAACATTCTTATATTGTACAGAAGACACACACTATAGTCACCTATATCGGACAGGAAAGAAAGCGTTGACACAATGTTGTCATTGCAACTAAAAACGATTTGTTTTATGATATAATAGTATACGTATTCGTCAGGACGAACATAGAGGGGGATATACAGATGTACGTTGAAAATATTGGTCTTAAAGGCCTTGTAGCAGATTTACGAGTAATGGAAGAAATTATGAATAAGAATAATCTTGAAATTGATGGACAATGGGATTATGAGCGTGTAACTTTCGATAAGAAGTATATTGTTAAAGAAGGTACATACTACTTGCGCGTCTTCGGTGAACTTGTTGAAGGCGATATCGATGGTAGAAAAGCTACGGTTCGTCTAAAGCAACCCGTTCTAGGAAAGCACTACTACCCACACGGCGTTGAGTACGGTGAAGAAGAAGACTTCCCTGCTAGCTTAGTTAAGGATTGCGAACTAACGTTAAAGAAGGTATATGACGAGTTAAAGCAATATAGTTTGTAATGATATGTAAAAGCCGAAGAGCTAAATGTTCTTCGGCTTTTTCTACTATTACTCCACTAATTTGGTTATAATAAAAACAGTATCTATGTGGAGGACGATCACTTTTGAAATTGCTCACAAAACGTAATATCATGGTTGCATTCGGTATCATCGTACTTTTGGTTATTATATTCTTTATTTTACCCGTTTCCATTCCCATTATTTTGGCTTTGCTTACGGCACTATTCTTAGATCCACTTGTTAAATGGGTAGAAATACGATTTAAGTGGAAGCGTAAAGTTTCTGTCATTGTGAATTTTATCGTATTTGTGGGAATCAGTGTGCTTGTTCTTTTCTATACCGTCACTACACTCATTGGAAAAATAGTCAATTTTACAAAAGAGATTCCGAATCACTTAAATTCTCTCTCAAGTGTATGGATTAACACGCAAAGCAAGCTATTTCAGTACACAGTAGGAATGCCCGAAGATATTTTGGCTATGCTGGAGAACGAATTCAATGAAATTATCGAATCCATTCGGATTTCAATCATTACACTTTTAAGTTACGATCGAATTTTAGCCATAATCTCGGATATACCCAATTTCCTTGTTAGCTTTATTGTGTTCATGATTGCACTATTTTTGTTCATGTTGGAATTGCCAAACTTGAAGAAAACTTTTTACTTTCATTTAACAGAAGCTACTGCGGAAAAAGTCCACTATATGATGAACCGATTACGTTACGTCATAGTAGGATTCGCTAAAGCCCAATTGCTGGTCAGCTTAATTATCCTAGCCGTTTCCTTTATAGGCTTACTTGTAGTCATTCCTAAATATGCAGTAGTGATGGCTTTGGTGATCTGGATTATTGATATCATTCCGATACTCGGCTCTATTATAATTCTCGCGCCTTGGTCGATCTACCAGTATGTTTCAGGCGATATCGCAATGGGGACAAAATTAGCTATATTAGCTGTAATCCTTTTGATTATCAGAAGAACGGTCGAACCAAAAGTAATGGGCTCACAAATCGGATTGTCTCCTTTACCTACTTTGATTGCAATGTTTATCGGTTTGAAACTTTTCGGCATTCTCGGTTTCTTCATTGGACCATTGCTCGTCATACTTTTTAATACAGCAAGAGAAGCAGGCATCATTAAACTGAATTTCAAGATTTAAAACGAGAAGGGATATCTCCATGGAGGTATCCCTTTTCGTATGTATAACGTACGGCTTTATGAATTTGCTACATATAAAAGACTGAAGCCATCCCTTTTGGGTATGGCTTCAGTCTAAAAATGAAATATTGAATATCACGAAGCACTTTAAATACAGAAATTTTTACTTTACCCTTCTAGTAGACATATAACAACAACTACATGACAATCCTTGTAACGACTGTGAAAAATCAGATGACAGTTGTAACATGGTTTTTTGGTATCCTTCCATTTTTCTTTGCCGTATCAATTACCAAACAATCCCGATCAAAATAGCAAATAAGCTGATGAAAGAAGTACTGATGGCCTTCAGGGAGTCCTATTACTTGCTAACTTCCTTTTGCACAATCAGCCATGCATAGTTAGGTTATGGCGTTTGAGTAAATCTTTTCGTGTAATTTCATCTGCATTGTCTTTTTCATACTTTGACCAGCTATAAAAAATACGACCAATAACGACTACATAAACAAGTTCTTGAATGACTTTCATCAATATTCCACCTAATTGCTGATCATACAGCGTAGGCATATTTGTGAATAGTTCAGGTCCCGAGATACCAAGGCCTGACAGACCTGCTAAAGTTCCGCTTGGTACACAGAGTGCCATCGCTTGCAGCCATGCTTCACCACTGCTATATGTTTCATACACCGGCACGTCCACGAAGATGATTAACGAACAAGCAGGTGTAATGAGCAATGCACTCAATATTACATATCCTATTTTTTTCAAACCGTGTAGTTGCGGTTGTCCTTTTACTGTATTCACTACTGGCCACCAGAGACAAATAGCAGAGAAGAACAGTGTGATAGTGAAAAGCGTGTGTAGAGGCAAACTCAACTTCACCTGATCGAGTATGAGTGGATAGTGATACATCGAGAACATAAATGTAAACAGTAATAAACTAATAAGCGGTTTAGTTAATAGCATGAATACTTTCTTGAACATCGTGTATGATAAAAGTTTTTCCCATACCCAGTTCGGTATGCCAATTATGAAGAACGGTGCTACAACCAAAAGCAATAAAGCCATTTGAGCCATATGAACAGAAAATAGAATATGACCGATTAAATCCATGGGTGAGCCTTTGACAATATACAGTAACAGCATGGAAGCTAAAAAATACACGGCCTGTCGTTTCGTTAACGGCTGTGATCCCTCAAACCGATCTCGCCATTTAACAGTTATAAGATAATATAAAACGATTCCAAGTGCTATGGCTATTAAGAAGTAAGGACTCCACAAAGCCCTAAAACCAAAAATACTTAACGGCAAAACAATCACTCTCCTTTAATAATTAACCCACTACATCTATTCTGTGTGTAATACGGAGATATTTACAATTGATATTCGATCACAGCACGAAGTCGACACAGTTCTTACCTATGCCTATTATACGAGCATATAGCTCATAACTCAATGTACGAACTTTGACAATTTCATCTTAAAGTAAATAGAAAAAGAGCTTATGGAAGAATCCATAAGCCCTTTCTATTGCTTACCACCAAACGATAGTTACAAATGTTAGTGGGATCAAAAATCCTAACATTGCACCTGTAAACATAAACATTTGCGGTACGCCATGTCCTTTTTCATTCATATGCATGAAGTAGTAAAGTTGAAGACCAACTTGTACAGCTGCAAAGAGGAATAATGTTGGAATTACAAAGAATTTCGAGAAACCAGCAACGTCATTTAGATGAGCAAACACCATAGAAAATGATACAAGTGTTAAGAATATCATCAAAGCAAACATCGCAATTTGGCTGCGCATTGATTCTTTTGCTCGACGTTGAGACAGTGACTGTTCAGCAGGAGATCTTTTAATCATTTGAACTTCTGACATCAACCGACCACTCCCATCAAGTAGACTACAGTAAAGATGAATACCCAAACTACGTCAATGAAGTGCCAATAAAGTGAAAATGTATAATACTTCGTTGCGTTATACAAATTCAATCCACGCTTTGAGTTACGGAAGATCAACAAAGTAACCCATACTAAACCAATTGCTACGTGGAACCCGTGTGTTCCTACTAATGTATAAAACGCGGAACTGAACGCACTGTTACTGAAAGTAAATCCTTCTTGAACGTAATGAGAGAACTCATATACTTCTAACATCAAGAATCCAAGTCCTAATAATGCTGTAAGACCTAGCCATAGTTGCATTTTTTTGAAGTTGAAACTCTTCAGGTGATACATTGCGTAGACACTTGTAAGTGACGATGTTAGAAGAAGCATAGTCATCACAAATACTAACGGCAATGTGTATAGTTCTTGCGTTGTGAAACCAAAACCACTCGGGCCTTTGTTTTTCAGAGCCATATACGTTGCGAACAACGTAGCGAAGAGAATTGTCTCTCCGCCAAGGAATAGCCAGAAACCAACGAATTTATTCTTTGCTTCCAAAGTAGCTCTCTCTGGATGAGCGGGCCACGTTTCAGGGGTGAATTTTGTATTCAAATCCATTAGTTACGCCCCCTTTTTAAATTTTCTTGATCTTGTAAGATTTGCTCTTTTGTAACATAGTAACCAAGATCATCTTTCACTGAACGAGTTGCCATTGTTACGAATGTGAAGGCAAGACCAAAGATCAATACTCCTAGTCCCCATGAAGTTTCCTGGTGGAACATTGCACCGAATCCAGCGATGAATAATCCAAGGCTCATCAACATTGGGATAATTGAACCGTGTGGCATATGAATGTCCGTAATAGGTTCAGCTGGTGTAATCATTTCCTTACTACCTTCCATCTTCTCAACCCATAATGTGTCCAAACCACGAATTAATGGAGTTGCAGGGAAGTTATAGAACGGCGGTGGTGATGGAATCGCCCACTCAAGTGTACGTCCGTCGCCCCAAGGGTCATTTCCAACACGCTCATTTTTAACAGTTGTCATAATGATGTTGATTACCATGACTGTAAATCCAATTGCCATTAAAAGCGCACCGATTGTACTGATAAAGTTTGCAAGGTTCCAACCTTGTCCATCCATGAACGTCCAAACGCGACGTGGCATTCCCCAGAAACCTAACCAGTGTTGAATTAGGAATGTCAGGTGGAAACCGATAAAGAAGAATACGAAAGTGATTTTACCTAAAAACTCATTCAACATCGTACCGAACATTTTTGGCCACCAGTAGTGAAGGCCTGCAAAAATGGCGAGTACTACCCCACCTACAATTACGTAGTGGAAGTGAGCTACGATGAAATAAGAATCGTGTAACTGATAATCAAGTGGTGCTGCCCCTTGCATTACGCCTGTTACTCCACCCATTACGAATGAAGGAATAAAACCTAAAGCATAGAGCATTGGAGTTGTAACTTTAATACTACCGCCCCAAATTGTAAGCAACCAGTTAAAGATTTTAACACCTGTCGGTACAGCAATTGCCATTGTCGCTACTGCGAAGATTGCGTTTGCTGTCGGCCCAAGACCAACTGTAAACATATGGTGAGCCCATACCATGAAGCCTAGGAAACCAATTAACACTGTAGCGAATACCATCGCTGTGTAACCGAAAAGACGTTTCCTTGCAAATACAGAGAATACTTCAGAGAAAATACCGAATGCTGGCAAAATCAAGATATATACTTCAGGGTGACCGAAAATCCAGAAAATATGCTCCCAGATAATCGTGTTCCCGCCCATCGTATGATCAAAGAAGTTACCACTAAACATACGGTCAAACGTTAGGAAGAACAATCCAACAGTCAACGGAGGGAATGCGAATAAAATCATTGCAGACGCAACAAACGTAGTCCATGTAAACAAAGGCATACGCATATACGTCATCCCTGGTGCACGCATGTTAATAATTGTTACAAGGAAGTTAATCCCTGCCATTAACGTACCACCACCCGCGATTTGTAAACCGATTGCATAGAAATCTACACCATGTCCTGGTGAGTGAAGTGATAACGATGCATAAGATGTCCAACCAGCATCTGGAACTTCACCGAATAACCAAGAGATGTTAAGGAATAAACCACCAAATGCGAACATCCAAAAACCTAATGAGTTAATGAATGGGAACGCTACGTCACGTGCTCCGATTTGAAGCGGCATGATCGCGTTCATAAAGCCAAAGAGAATCGGCATTGCTGCCAAGAAAATCATGGTCGTTCCGTGCATTGTAATTAAATCATTAAAAAGCCCTGCGCTTACGAGATCGTTGTTTGGTGTTATCAACTGAAGACGAATGATCATCGCTTCAATACCACCTAGAACGAAGAAGAATAATCCCCCGAGGAGATACAGAATTCCGATCTTCTTATGGTCGACTGTTGTCAGCCAATCCCAAAGTGTTGCGCCAAAGCCACTTTTTTGAGCAACTGAACTCACTGTGTTACCTCCTATTCAATTTCCGTTTGAAAATTATTTTGCAACTTTTAAGCCCATTAAGTATTCAGCTAATGCATCTAAGTCTTCATCAGAAATTTGATCTTTACTGAATGAAGGCATCGTATTGCCAGGTTTAAGTTTCTGTGTATCACGAATCCACTCTTTCAAGTTCTCTTCATCGTGTTCAAGGTAACCTGCTACACGATTACGATCACCGAATGAAGCCAAGTTTGGTCCTTGTGCACCTGACTCACCTACACCTGAAACTGCGTGACAACCGATACAGCTTTGAGCGAAGACTTCTTCACCGTCAGCATTTGCAACAACAGGTTCTTCAGCTGTTTTTTGCATAGCTGCAACCCAGTTGTCAAATTGATCTCTCGGTAATGTTTTTACTTTAAAGTCCATTAATGCGTGTGAAGGTCCACATAGCTCAGCACATTTTCCGTAGAAAACGCCATCTTTCAAACCTTCGGATTCTTTCTCAAATGACAGATAGAATTTATTTACGTTTTCCACGTTCGTATCTAGCTTACCGCCAACTGACGGAATCCAGAATGAGTGCTTTACGTCCGCTGCGATCAAGTTAAAGTAAACTTTTTCATCAGTAGGTACTACTAGTTCCTGAGCCGTAACAATACCTAGATCAGGATACTCGAACTCCCACCAATATAACTTCGCAGTAACATCTACTACTAGATTCTCAGCATTGCCCTCATCATCAACTGCTTCCATTGCTTTCACATCACCTAATTTATACGTGTAGTGAACGGTAGGAATAGCAAGAATCAAAAGTAATACGATTGGAATGAATGTCCAAATCAGCTCAAGTGTGTGACTTCCTTCCACTTGCTCTGGTATATGATCTTCACCCAACTTGGAACGTCTGAAGCGCAATAATGCAACAGTGTAAATAATTACTACTACAATGATAACCAGTAACATAATTCCTGATGCTAATAGCAACAACTTAAACTGGTCATTAGCGACTTGTCCAGCTGGTTGGAAGGTTGAAATCTCTTCATTACCACAACCTGCCATGAACACAGCGAAAAGCGCTAGTAAAGAAAAGAGACGCCACTTTTTGAGTCCTTTAATCATCGCTAACTAATACCTCTCTTTCTAAAAAAATGTTTTTCTACTCTGGAGGACTGAGTGCCCCTTTATGATGAATTCCTGTTTTAAAGAAAGAATTCCGATACATTAGATGAATATAGAGAAAATAATCATGGATACAAACAAGATTGTCATATAGTTTAAAGAATATACGAACATTCCCGTCGCCCATTTCAAATCTTCTTTGGCCTTAAATCCTTTGATAGATAAATAAAGCCACCCAATATTCAATAGTGTTGCAAATACTATAAAGCCCATACCGAGCTGTGGTAATAAGAATGGCAGTGGAAATAGTAGCAATACCCACATAAGCATCGACTTCTTCGTCCGCTCAAACCCCTTAACTACTGGTAACATCGGAATGTTAGCCGCCCGATACTCTTCTGTTCTACGCATAGCCAACGCATAGAAATGCGGTGGTTGCCATATGAACATAATTAAAAATAACGCCCACGCTCCCATTGGCAGTGTAGGATCAACAGCTGCCCATCCGATTAGGGGTGGAATTGCTCCTGAAAGACTTCCTACTACAGTATTGCTTACATGCTTCCGTTTAGACCACATGGAATACAAAACAACATAAGCGAATACACCCAAGATACCAAGCCAACCTGCCATAGGTGATGCAGAGAATAGTAATATTTCTCCAGCTAGCAGGAATGTAACAGCTAGCGTCATCACAGCGGGAGCTTTAAATCTACCTGTTACTGTCGGTCTCGACTTCGTTCTCGACATGACGGGATCGATATCGCGATCAATCAAGTTATTCATAGCGCCCGAAGATGCGATGATCAATCCAGTACCTAGAATTGCAAATACCAGTAGATCCAAGTTATGGAGAAAACTTTTACCAGTGAATTGAAATGCCAAAAAAAGACCGGTGAACGTAGTGATCAAGTTCGAGTTAACAATACCTATTTTGATCAGCGCCAAAAAGTCTTTCCACAAGGTAATGGTTTCTACTTTTGGATCTGCAACTGTCGAAAGCGTTCGACCGTTTGACATAATAACCCTCCTTTCAAAGTTTTCAGCAAAGACCCTATCACCTACTATATCTAAAATCGTCCGGAATTTCCAGACCATTTCTCAATTTATAGCGGTTTATGCAACCTTTGTGTCTTTATCATTCACCTTCTATATAGTAATGCATTTCTGGCACTCATTTGTGAAGTTAAAGAGACTATTTTATGAACAATTTGTGAAAAGCCTTATACATCAGTGGTTTATTAGCTTCTTGCATTGTGTTTGTGTTATTTTTTCGTTATCATAAGGCTTGCAATAGATGCTTCAATTCCGCGGAAACCATCGAGATTTAGCTATACATCTCAATATGATTATTTTTGGAATTTAGGCAATTTTTTACGTAAATCGACCTTTTGATGGTCAATTCAATAGAAGAAGGTGTTTCGTACTTGCGATATAACAGATTTTTAAAATGGTTTGGGGTAGCTTCTACGATTGGAATGCTCGCGATCTTACTCGGCGGAGCGCTAGTTACCAAAACCGACAGCGGTATGGGGTGTGGAAGACATTGGCCTGGTTGTAATGGACAACTTATTCCTGACGACATCACAGCGGAAGTTTTAATTGAATTCTCACACCGGTTAGTTACAGGTTCAGTAGGTATTTTCATCGTCATACTGGCGATATGGTCGTGGAGGGCACTTGGTCACGTTCGTGAAACAAAGTTTTTAGCTTTCATGGCAGTATTTTTCTTGATTCTACAAGCATTGATTGGAGCAGCTCAAGTATTATGGGGACAAGGCGATTTTATCTTGGCCTTGCACTTTGGGATTTCACTCATTTCCTTTGCGTCCGTCTTCTTATTAACTTTATTGGTGTTTGAAGTAGACCAGAAGTTTGATACAGATAAAATACGCATTGACAAAACATTACGTTTCCACACAATTGGCGTAACTATTTATTCATACTTTGTTATATACACGGGTGCTCTTGTTCGTCATACTAGTTCGGGCCTTATATGTTCTGACTGGCCTTTATGCCGGAATAACGAATTTAGCTTACCGAACAATATGTATGAGTGGATACAGATGGGTCACCGTTTAGCCGCAGCATTGATTGTTGTTTGGATTGGGTTCATCGCAATTAAAGCCATTAAACATTATAGTGATCAACGTGTTATTTACTGGGGTTGGATTACCGCATTTGGCCTAGTACTCGCACAAGCGACCACAGGAATGATTGTCGTACTGACTAAATTAAATCTCTATTTCGCATTGCTACATTCCTTATTCATCACTTTACTATTTGGCTTATTAACGTATCTAGTTCTTCTAGTCTCTCGCAGCCGTCAGAAGAAGTAAGTAAGGAGCGTGTAACAACTGTTTTAAAGGTTGTTACACGCTTTTTGTATAAGTTATAGGAAAACAGCTTCCACAGTCTTAACGACATGTGGAAGCTGTTTTTTAATGGTCTAATTCTATCAACAAGTCTCCTGATGAGATGGAATCCCCAGGACCTGCATATATAGCTTTGACTACTCCTGCAAATGGAGCTTGAATCGTAGTTTCCATTTTCATAGCCTCTGTAATTAACAAGTGCTCGCCGCGTTTTACTTTAGCGCCAATTGAAACAGCAACTTGTAAAACAGTTCCCGGCATAGTAGCTGCAATGTGCGTTTCATTTGTCGGGTCGGCTTTTTGCTTTACATCTTCTCTTGTTTCCACTTGGAAATCTTGGATAATGATCTCACGTGACTGTCCGTTCAATTCGAAGTACAGCGTGCGTGTTCCGTCAGGATTGGGTTCACCAATCGACACCAATTTGACGATAAGTGTTTTACCGAACTCAATCTCAATCTCGATTTCTTCACCTAAACGTAAACCATATAAGAATTCTGGCGTATTGATGACAGAAACATCATCAAACTGCTTTCTCACTTCGATATATTCTTCAAAGACTTTCGGATACAAAACGTAAGCGAGTGCATCATGCATTGTAGCAGGCTTTTCCATTTTTTCCGTCAACTCTTTTAAAACGTCTTGGAAGTTTACTGGTTCTAGTAACTCACCCGGCCGTACAGTGATTGCCTTGCGCCCTTTCAATATTACTTCCTGTAACTCTTTCGGGAAACCACCATATGGCTGGCCAATTGAACCTTCGAAAAACTCAATAACGGATTCTGGGAAATCAATAGTTTGTCCTTTTTCAATGACTGTATGCTCGTCCAATTCATTTTGTACCATGAACAACGCCATATCCCCTACTACTTTCGATGACGGTGTCACTTTGACAATGTCACCAAAGAGGAAGTTCACGCGGGAATACATTTTTTTCACTTCTTCCCAGCGCTCTCCAAGACCTACCGCTTTTGACTGCTGTTGTAAATTCGAATATTGGCCACCAGGCATCTCATGAACATAAATTTCCGAGTGTGGACTGTTCATGCCACTTTCAAAAGGTTTGTAGTATTTTCGCACATCTTCCCAGTAATGCGAAAGTTTCTCTAACGACTCTGTATTTGCACGTACATGACGTTCACTGTTTTGCATTGCATACGCAAGTGAATTGGCCGAAGGTTGTGAAGTCATTCCCGCCATTGAACCAATAGCTGTATCGACAATATCCACTCCCGCTTCTATCGCTTTGGCATACATATAAATACCATTGCCGCTCGTATCGTGTGTATGCAAATGAATTGGCAGACTTGTTGACGCTTTCAATTCTGATACTAAACGATAAGCTGCTTCAGGCTTCAGCAATCCTGCCATATCTTTGATCGCCAATATATGAGCGCCAACTGATTCGAGTTCTTTGGCCATCTCTTTGTAGTAGTTGACTGTATATTTAGCTCGATTGTCGTCTAGAATATCTCCTGTATAACAAATTGTCGCTTCTGCAATCTTTCCTGTTGACCGAGTTTCGTCAATTGCAACTTCCATACCTTTGATCCAGTTCAAGCTATCGAAAATACGGAATACATCTATACCTGATGCAGCCGATTCTTTTATGAATTCGCGAATGACGTTATCTGGGTAGTTTGTATAACCGACTGCATTGGCTCCTCTGAAGAGCATCTGGAATAAGACATTAGGTACTTGCTTACGTAATTTCTCGAGTCGATCCCACGGACTCTCCTTCAAGAAGCGGTATGCTACATCGAATGTCGCGCCTCCCCACATCTCAAATGAGAAAAGGTCAGGTAATAAATGAGCACTTTCAGTTGCAATCTGCGTTAATTCCTTCGTTCTCATACGCGTAGCCAATAAAGACTGATGTGCATCCCGGAAAGTAGTATCTGTCAGCAGTACATCGTCTTGCTTTAACACCCACTCGACTAACCCATCTGCTCCTTGCTCATCCAAAATTTGTTTCGTTCCGTTTGGTATGGGCATACCGTCATCAATTTTGGGTATACGAACCGGATGCAACACAGGGCGCGTTGAGTCATCGATACCAGGGAATCCATTAATGGTAACGTTCCCAAGGTAGGATAAAACTTTCGTGCCTCTATCGTGTTTCTTAGCAAACGCGAATAATTCTGGAGTTTCATCGATAAAGCTCGTATTGTAATTGCCTGATAAAAAGTTTTCATGACATACGACATTTTCAAGGAAAGGTATATTCGTTTTAATTCCACGTATTCTGAACTCTTTCAAATTTCTGTGCATTTTACTTGCAGCATCCCCAAAGGTTGAACCCCACGTTGAAACCTTCACTAATAAAGAATCATAGTACGGGCTAATCACAGAACCTTGATACGCATTGCCTGTATCCAAACGAACACCAAATCCGCCACTCGAACGATAGACCATTACTTTTCCTGTGTCAGGCATAAAGTCATTCAACGGATCTTCCGTTGTAACACGTGATTGAATAGCATAACCAAATAACGGTACATTTTGTTGCTCTGGTATGTTCACTCGTTCAGAATGAAGGGATTCGCCTGCAGCGATTAGCACTTGTGACTGCACAATATCAATTCCTGTAATCATTTCAGTGATCGTGTGCTCCACTTGAATACGCGGATTGACTTCGATGAAATAGAAAGAATCATCAGCTACTAAAAACTCCACAGTACCCGCATTAATATAGGATACATTTTTTGATAATTTAACAGCAGCATTACAAATCTCATAGCGTAGTTCTTCAGTCAATGAAATAGAAGGAGCGATTTCCACTACCTTTTGGTGGCGACGCTGAATAGAGCAATCGCGTTCGTACAAATGGACGATCTCCCCATATGTATCACCTAGTATTTGTACTTCGATATGTTTTGGATTCGTAATGAATTTCTCTACATACACTTCATCAGAACCAAATGCTGATTTCGCTTCGGATTTCGCTCGGTTATAAGCCTCCTGCACTTCTTCGGCTGATTCGACGATTCGCATACCACGACCACCGCCACCTAAAGAAGCTTTAATAATAATCGGATAGCTATGCTGTTCGCCAAATGCCACAACTTCGTCAACTGAAGTAACCGGTCCATCGCTTCCTGGTATGACTGGGATATCAGCCAATATTGCTTGCTCTCTAGCTTTTACTTTATCACCGAACATTTCTAAATGTTTAGACGTCGGACCAATAAAGATAATTCCTTCTT
Source organism: Sporosarcina sp. P34 (assembly GCF_002743375.1). Taxonomy (GTDB): domain Bacteria; phylum Bacillota; class Bacilli; order Bacillales_A; family Planococcaceae; genus Sporosarcina. The sequence goes on along the minus strand of NZ_PDZC01000001.1, from coordinate 80,135 downwards.
CTTCTAGACGTGCCGCAAACTGAGCATTCTCCGCTAAGAATCCGTAGCCCGGATGAATGGCATCGACATTCGCTTTTTTCGCGATATCGATAATCCCTTCAATATCCAAGTATGCATCGATAGGCTTCTTACCTTCACCCACAATAAACGACTGATCAGATTTGTAACGATGTAGGGAGGCGCGATCTTCAGCTGAATAAATTCCAACCGTCGCGATCCCTAATTCAGTACATGCTCGAAATACACGAATTGCAATTTCGCCGCGGTTTGCGACTAGTACTTTCTTAATCTCTCTTCTCTCCACCGACAAATCAATCCCCTCTACTTTGTTCTCTCATACTTTACAAACATTGAAACGTTCATCAATATACCTAGCGCAATCGACAAGAACACAACAGATGTACCGCCATAACTTATAAACGGCAATGTAACGCCTGTTAACGGAATTAACCCTGTCAATCCACCCAAGTTTACTAGTGTTTGAATAGCAATCAAACTACCTACACCAGCTGCGAGCATTCTTGCATGTGCGTCTTTTGTACGCAGTGCAACCGTAAACGCTCTCATCACGATGAAAAAGAGACCTCCAAGAACAAGTGTCGTTCCAAGCAGTCCAGTTTCTTCAGAGATTACTGCCATGATAACATCAGTATGCGGCTCAGGTAAATAGCCAAGTTTCTGAATACTGTTTCCGAGGCCTACACCTTTGAGTCCTCCAGCACCAATTGCAATGTATCCATTAACAATTTGCAGGCCTGAACCTTGTATGTATTCAAAGGGGTCTGTAAACGCAAGAAAGCGTCCCATACGCGAGACAGTCATGACCGTATCCCACTTAATCCACAGAACAATCCCGATTAACACGCCTAGCAAAGCGAAGAAACGACTGATGATTAGATAATTCTTCACTTGCATTCCGCTGGCCATAATGACAGAAATAGCAACAAGGAATAAAATCATGGTGGCTCCAAAATCCGGTTCCAATAATACCAATAAAAGAGAAGCTGTTAAAACAGAAAATGTTGGGAAAATAGTAGTTTTGATTTCATCCAATGTACCTGCATAATATTTATTTGCAAATACACCTGAGAAATATACGATAAATGCAATTTTCGCTACTTCTGTTGGCTGTAAGTTTCCTATTCCAAACGGTAATGAAAGCCAACTCTTCGCCCCTACAGCATCACCAAATCCGATGAACTTTACAATAATCAACAAAGTAAACATGACGATTAGCGTACTATACAAAAACTTTTTATTTCTATAATGCCGGTAAGGAATAATGGACACCAACAGAAACGCTGGAATCGCAATGGCTAAGTTCGTTACTTGTTTCCTAAAGAAATGGGATGGTTCAAAGTTATAAATATTCATGGCCCACACCATACTTGCACTGTAAATCATAATCAGCCCAAATAAAGAGAGCAGTAAATAGACAAAAAATAATGGATAGTCAAAATTGCGTAAAATTCGATTCATATAAGTCTTCATTTTCATTGTACCTCATCGTTTTAAATAAAAAACTCAAACTGTTGGAGTAGTTTGAGTCTTCCATTTATTTATTTGTATACAGTTCGTGTAAAATATTTAACTCTTTTTCGAGAACAGAGATTATTTCACGGCCTTTATCTTGTTCGACTAGTCCGAGCTTAACAGCAAAATCAATCTCACGGGATAATCCGTACATTTGCGTATCAAGCACTTCCTCATATAGTGGACATTGCGGCATCGTTAAATTATCCATTTGAACTTTGATTAGCTTTGCAATTTTCTCTGCATCGATTTGCAGTTGTTTTAATGCCTGTTCTTTGTACGTATCTTGAACTTCTATTTCCATGGAGACGCCCCCATTATTCATTATTCCCGCAAGGTGTTAATGTCTAAATTGTATCTTTTGCTCTTACAAAATGCAAGCGTTACCCAATGAAAAAACGAACCGAAATGAAATCCTTTTCACTTCTTCTATGAAAAGGTATACTAAAACTAGTGACTATCGATTGAGGGGGATATATTTTGGAACTTATTATACCAATTACCGGAAACGTGAAACATGCAATTACATTAGATCCTACTGTTTGGATATTTGATGATCGTCGTATTGATCTGGATGAATTTTTCTCAGAGGATTTTATTGAAAAAGATGAAATGGAAGAGTATAAAGAAAAAATGGGTAAACACTGGTCTAGAGAAATTATGGAAGGTGCCACATACCCACCTACTTTAAAAAGTGAAAAAAGATATGAAAAAGATAAAATGTTGTCAAGCAGCTTCGGTATTGTATTGAAACCATTCATTCACAATGCTGTTCCATCTGCAAATGCAACAACATTTACACTCATTACAAAAGACGAAAAATACACGTATCCACTTGAGGAAGCAAACAACGTCATTTTCAAATTCAGTCATAATGGCAAACCTCTTCGAGAAGACGGTCCTGTACATGTACTGTTTAAAGACGGATCGAATCAAGATTCACCGATTCGTTATGTCCAAGCTATCCAAGTGGATTAAAGGAGAAATTCCAATGCGCGTTAAATGTGTCATATGTGACCAAAACGATCAATTAGAGGATGATAATCCGCTTGCCAAGAAATTACGAAACCGGCCTATTCATACGTATATGTGCCCTACGTGTAGAGAGCGGATCAGTAATTTAACAGAGAAGCGTATTGCAACTGGCAACTTTGTTTTCCATCGTAGCTCGGATCCGACTGAAAAAGATTTTTAATCGAACAAAAAAGACTCCGTTACTGAGTAACGGAGTCTTTTTTGTGTTCATTCATTCTTCGAACACGATAGATAATAAGGATAGCAGCAGCCACAAACAGTCCTTCTACAATTGGAAGAAAGAAAGCTAAGAATGTTAGTATGATACACCCAATAAATAGAAACGTATAAATGATAACGTTTCGACCAAAGCTAATCTTCCTTGCAAATCCAAGCTTATACACAATAGCAGACATGATGAAAACGAGCGCAAACAGAATATAGCCGGCTGTCGTGAAATTTGGCGCATATTCATAAATAATGCGAGCGGTTCCCGATAACCGATTGTAGACCATTTCTGAATCTTCTACTCTCATTCCATACATTCCCTTCTATCTTTATTATTCGCCAAGTTTCTTCTTTTTATTTATACGTTCGCGTTCATTTTTGTCTAACACTTTTTTACGTATACGAATCGATTCTGGTGTAACTTCACAGTACTCGTCATCAGCAATATATTGCAGTGCTTCTTCAAGCGACATAAGACGTGGCTTTTTCGTTGTAACAGTTTGGTCTTTCGAAGCTGAACGTACGTTAGTAGCATGTTTGATTTTCGTTAAGTTAATCGTCAAATCGCTATCACGGTTACTCTCTCCTACTACCTGACCAGCATAGATTTCTGCACCTGACTCTACAAACATAGTTCCACGGTCTTCAAGTTGCATCACACTATAACCGGTTACTGTCCCATTCTCCATAGACACAAGAACTCCGTGACGTCTGCCACCGATTTTACCAGTAGTAACGGGTTTATAGCTGTCAAATGTATGGTTTAAGATTCCGTATCCACGAGTCAATGTAAGGAAGTCTGTTGTATAACCGATCAATCCGCGAGCGGGTACCAAGAAAATTAAACGCACTTGGCCGTTACCATTATTGATCATATCCAACATTTCACCTTTACGTTCACCAATAGATTCGATGATTGATCCAGTATGTTCTTCCGGTACATCAATTTGAACGCGTTCAAAAGGCTCGCTACGCTTACCGTCGATTTCGCGAATGATTACTTGGGGCTTAGAAACTTGAAGTTCGAAACCTTCACGACGCATATTCTCGATAAGAATAGACAAGTGAAGTTCTCCCCGTCCAGATACGATCCATTCGTCTGGTGAATCTGTTTGTTCTACTCGTAATGAAACATCCGTCTCAAGCTGTTGATCTAAACGCTCTTGAATTTTTCGTGAAGTGACCCATTTCCCTTCACGTCCAGCGAACGGACTGTTATTAACTAAGAAACGCATTTGTAGCGTTGGCTCATCGATGTGGAGTTCAGGAAGCGCTTCTTGATGATCGGTTGGACAAACCGTCTCACCGACATCAATGTCACCCATTCCTGAAACAGCTACAAGGTCACCTGCATATGCTTCTTCTACTTCGACTCTTTTTAAGCCTAGGAAACCGTATAGTTTTGTTACCCGTAAAGTTTTCACAGATCCATCCCGCTTAAGAACTGCGACTTGTTCTCCTACTTTCATCGTTCCACGGAAAATACGTCCGATTCCGATACGACCAACGTAATCATTGTAGTCCAGTAGTGATACTTGGAACTGAAGTGGTTCGTTACGATTGTCGATTGGTGATGGAATGTTTTCCAGAATGGATTCATAAAGAACACGTAATGTGTCTTCTTGAGTTGCAGGATCTGGGGAAAGACTCGCAGTACCGTTAAATCCTGAAGCATAAACAACCGGGAATTCCAATTGTTCATCATTCGCATCAAGCTCGATAAATAACTCAAGTACTTCGTCTACTACTTCCTCTGGTCTTGCGAAATCACGGTCGATTTTATTTACAACGACAATTGGCTTCAAATTTGTTTCCAAAGCTTTTTTCAGTACGAAGCGAGTTTGTGGCATACAGCCTTCGAATGCATCAACAACTAAAATTACGCCGTCTACCATACGCAAGATTCTTTCTACTTCGCCACCAAAGTCAGCGTGTCCTGGTGTATCTAAGATGTTGATTTTTGTGTCATTATATTCAATAGCAGTGTTTTTAGCTAGGATCGTAATTCCTCGTTCACGCTCTAGTTCGTTTGAGTCCATTGCGCGGTCATCTACATGTTCATTCGACCGGAAAATACCGGATTGTTTAAGTAATTGGTCGACCAATGTCGTTTTACCATGGTCAACGTGGGCGATAATTGCAATATTTCTAAGATCAGTACGTTCGTTTGTCATTTTTTCACTCCGTTTATCTTTATTTCAGATGTTCAACTGTGTTATTATAGCACAAGATAGTCTAATTAAATAATATTTTAAATTATATGGAGGGATTTTTTTGAAAGACATTAAGTGGATTTTCGTAATTTATTCACTCGGTGCCGTACTTTCCATGTCCGCAATTGGTATTGGAGTAGGTATGCGTAGTCTATTCGTAGTCGTCCTTGCCATTGTCGCTCTAATTTTAATCATGGGTTACGGATTTAAAACGAAAGCACGTATGCGTAGAGAAGGCACGCTATAAATCACTCAAAGGGACTGTATATTAAACCATTTAGGTTTAACAAACAGCCCCTTTTTTATTTTAGTCGGATATATTTCGATAAAATCTCTTCATGTAATCCCGGACGTGTGACAATAAATGTGTCAGATCCGAGTAGATGTGGTGTCACACCTTCTAAGTTCGTTGCTACAGCTCCTACTTCTTGCGCAATGACGATTCCCCCAGCTATGTCCCAAGGTGCCAGTCGCATAGAAATATATGCGTCGATTCTTCCCGACGAAACATATGCTAGCTCAATCGCAGCCGAACCATATGATCGTGTTCCACGGCAACGTGTGACGAGCTCAATAATTTTCTCATTTTCCACACGGTGATTTGGCGCAACCCAGCTAGCATTGATGCCGATAATCGCTTCTTCTAGTGGTGTGATTTCCAGCTGTGGGAGACGCTCATCATTGAAATAAGCACCTTCACCTTTCGCTGCATGGTATAACTCATCCCGCATTACATCATATATGTAGCCCAGCATCCCCACGCCGTCTACATAAATCCCCAAAGAAATCGCAAAGTTTCTTCTCTGATGGATAAAATTCATCGTTCCGTCAATTGGATCAAGGAACCAAATTATTCCGTCAAGCGAAGATATCTTATCTCCAAATCCCTCTTCCGAAACCATTTTATGCTCCGGAAAGTCTTGTTTTACCCGTTCAACAAAAAAACTTTCCACTTCTTTATCGATATTGGTAACTAAATCATTAGCATCAGCCTTTGAATCGATGTCAATTGTACTAAAAAAAGACACTCGTATTTTGTGGCCAGCCTCTTTGATTAACGATTTCGCATATCGATCTATCGCATTAAGATTCATTCTGCCACCTCTTCCCATTCCGACTATCGCTAGTATAACACAGAGGCAACGGAACAAAAGAGATAACAGCGATAGGATGTTAAGTAAAAAGACACCCCGTCACATTTCCTTCAATTTCTGAAGTGAATGGGGATGTCTTTTATTAAACCATGCTTACACCGAGAAAACATTAAGTGTCTCCATTTCATTGTGAATTTCCGTCAATCGTAGTTTGCTTTTATCTACTTGAACTGTGTCTTGGTCTTGCAGTGCGTCGTATAGAGTAGCTAATTCATAATCCAATTCCAATTGTAAAGTTCTCACATATTCTCTCTCAACATCTTCTTTTCGGATAAAATGAACGACCTGTTTCATAAGTAGCACCCCTTTTAAGTTAATATTTGACTTCAACCGTCTTAATAGTAAGATATGCAAAAATTCTGACTTTTAGTGGTTAGAAGCCTTGTTATTTTAAATTATTCCCCAATTACTGATAAGATAAACGTAATCATTACAAACTGGAGGAGATTTTGTTGTTACAGTCTTATTGGTCATCAAATGATTTTGACGTTTTTACCGTTGATGGCTTGGATCATCGCATGAAAGCTTTACAGGAAAAAGTACAACCAAAATTCATAGAATTAGGTAATCATTTTGCACACCGCCTTTCCGCACACGGTACGGGTGAGTTTTTTCCACATGTTGCAAAACACGCGAGGCGAACTGTCAATCCGCCACGGGATAGCTGGGTAGCATTTGCTCCTGCTAAGAGAGGTTATAAAGCGTTACCTCACTTTCAGATTGGCTTGTGGAGCACTCATTTATTCATCATACTGGCAATTATTTATGAAAATCCCGATAAAAAAGGGATTGCTAAACGTTTAGAAAAAAATATGGAAGTACTGACTTCCTTACCAAAAGATTTTATAGTTTCCGGAGACCATATGAAGCCTGAAGCCGAGCACATTAATGAAATTGGTGTAGAAGGTCTCGAAAAATTACTGGATCGTCTACATACGGTGAAAAAAGCAGAGTTTTTAGTCGGTCGTCACCTTTCAAGAGATGAAGCATCCAAAATGAGTGAAGAGCAATTTTATGCGTATGCAGAGGATACGTTCACGAAGTTATTGCCTGTTTATGACGTAGTTATTCATTCTTTAGATTGAAATAAAAATTGAATATTGGAATACACCATGTATTGACGTACTAGTAAAACGCTTCCATATTTGATCAACGTAGCGCTTTAATAAGGGTCCTATTTAGGAGTGGAAACAAATAAGAGGCTGGACATAACTTAAAAAACAGTCCGTTCCCCTACGCTACACTCTTGATTACTAACGAATTAAACTTTATAAATAGGTTTCAGTGAATGAAAAAAGGTATGAAGGTGTCTTCTCCTTCATACCTTTTGAGGTTTTGTCCCAGCCTTTGCATTGATTATTTTTTCATCTTTAGCAGTTCGCCTGGTTGGCTCTCTTTTGCCGCTTTCACTACGCGAAATGCAACATAGTCACTGCTTTCCTCAAATTCCTTGCATAGCGTTTTTTCTTCAGCCATGGATGGAACCACACTTTTGAAAGCCCGATAATATCTCATGAATTCGTCTCGTTCGATAGTCGATTCATAGGCTTGCTCTACTTTTGTGAAAAAATCAATCACCTTCACGATTTCTTCTGTTGACCAATCCGCACGTAGTGGATATTGATAACCTGCCATTTACTTCTCTCCTTATCCGACACTCCATTTTTTTCGTATAGTTATTGCTTCTTTTTTCATTCGTTCAAACAATTCGGCAACGCTTGGAACATCTTCAATCATACCCGCTACTTGGCCACCCCAACCAAAGCCTTGATCATTCATACCATCGTGAATGAATTTACAATTTGCTTCCCCGCTAATAAATGCTTTCAGTCCTTCGTAACCGACATCTTCCGCTTCCAACTTCAGAATCTTCTCTGTCCATTCATTCGTCAATGCACGGGCAGGTGCACCGATCGTGCGTTTGATAATCGTTGTATCTTGTTCACTGCTCGCTAAAAGCGTTTCAAGATAAGCAGGTGATGCATCCACGCATTCTTTTGTTGCTATGAAACGAGTACCCATTTCGATTCCTTCTGCCCCTAGTGCTTGCGCTGCCACCCAGCCCCGTCCATCACCAATACCACCTGAACCAATGACCGGTATACTAACGGAATCTACAATCCTCGGGATTAACACCATCGTACCTATATCATCACGACCTAAATGCCCTCCGCCTTCTTGACCAACCGCTATGACTGCATCCGCACCGATCTCTTCGGCTTTTTGCGCTTGTCTTCTAGCGGCCACCAACACCATCTTCTTTACGTTAGTACCCGTTAACATATCAAACAGTGGCGCGGGATTTCCCCCGGTAACCGATATAATATCGATCTTTTCTTCTAACGCAGCTTCCACCATTGCTTCGTAAGATCTACCATGATTACCAATTGCAAAATTCACACTGAATGGTTTCTCTGTCTTTTCGCGAACTTTGCGAATCTCTTCTTTCAATGCGTCAGGAGAAGTCAAGCTCATCGCTGTAATTTGTCCAAGTCCACCCGCCTCCGAAACGGCAGCAGCCAGGTCTGAATAAGCCAGATACGCAAGTCCCCCTTGCACAATTGGATATTCAATACCAAACAGTTTTGTCACTCTAGTTTCCCACATGAAAATCCCCCATTTTTTTCATAATGTAAAAAGGCCCATGAGAAAAAATCCCATGGGCTGTTCAATTCTAGCTGTTTTATTTCGTCATCATGTGAATCGGCTTACCAAGAGCAACTTCTGCTGCTTCCATAGAAATTTCACCAAGTGTAGGGTGAGCATGAATAGTCATAGAAATATCTTCAAGAGTCATACCCGCTTCAATCGCTAGTCCGAGTTCTGCAATCATATCAGAAGCATTTTCCCCAACGATTTGAGCACCTAGTAATAAACCGTCTTCTTTGCGACCGACAAGCTTCACAAAACCTTCTGTAGCATCCAATGAAAGGGCACGGCCGTTAGCTGCAAACGGGAATTTACCGCTTACTACGTCATAACCTTCATCTTTTGCTTGTTGTTCGTTTAAGCCTACAGTTGCCAATTCCGGATCGGTGAAACATACAGCCGGAATCGCCATATAATCCACTTCAGATTTTTCTCCAGAAATAGCTTCCGCTGCAATTTTTGCCTCGTAAGACGCTTTGTGCGCAAGCTGAGGTCCTGCTACGATATCACCGATTGCATATACATTCGGTAGATTTGTACGGCATTGCTTGTCCACTTCGATCAAACCGCGGTCAGTCATGTTCAAGCCAAGACCTTCCAAACCGATTTCATCTGTATTCGGACGACGGCCCACTGTTACCAGAACGTAGTCCGCTTCAATTTTTACTTCTTCACCTTTAGCTTCGTATGTTACTACGACGCCGTCTTTCGTTTCTTCAACGCCTTTAGCAGATGCTTTCACAACTACCTCAACGCCTTTTTTCTTCAAGCCTTTTTTAACAATTTGCGTCATTTGTTTTTCGAAACCAGCAAGGATATCATCCGCACCTTCAAGAATAGTTACTTCAGATCCTAGATTAGCATAAGCAGATCCAAGTTCTGTACCAATATAGCCGCCACCAACAACGACAAGCTTTTTCGGTAATTCTTTCAAATTTAAAGCGCCCGTAGAATTGATTACACGGTCTGTAAATTTGAATGAAGGAATTTCAACTGGGCGTGCACCTGTTGCGATAATAACGTTGTTAAATTTATATGTTTGAGCAGAGTTATCTGTCATGACACGTACAGTGTTCGCGTCTACGAAATACGCTTCACCAGCAACTGTTTCAACTTTATTTCCCTTAAGCAAACCTGATACGCCGCCAGTTAACTTAGAAACAACACTTTCCTTAAATTTCATCGCTTTAGAAAAGTCTAGTTCGACAGATTTTGCAGTGATTCCCATACCATCTGCATTTTGTGCATCCACAAAGCGATGTCCAACAGAAATCATCGCTTTAGAAGGAATACATCCAACGTTTAAACAAACACCACCGATTGTATCTTTTTCAACGATGGTAACTTTTTGACCAAGTTGAGCTGCGCGTATTGCCGCTACATATCCTCCTGGACCTGAACCTACTACAAGTGTGTCAACTTCAATTGGAAAATCTCCTACTACCATTGCTTTACGCCTCCATTAATAAAAGTGATGGATTACTTATTAATTCCTTAAGATAGTTTAACGCTAATTGTCCCGTTACGCCATCAATCACTCTGTGATCAAATACTAATGATAATGCTAACATAGGTGCAGCTACAATTTCACCATTTTTTACAATTGGTTTTTCAGAAATTCTTCCGATACCTAAAATAGCTACTTCTGGATGGTTAATAATCGGTGTAAACCACTGTCCACCCGCGGAACCAATATTCGTGATCGTACATGATGCACCCTTCATTTCTGCCGCTTGAAGTTTTCCATCGCGCGCTTTTCCAGCGAGTTCATTCACTTCATTCGAAATGGCGAACATGGACTTGCGATCAGCATTCTTAACGACTGGTACCATTAGGCCGCGATCTGTATCTGCTGCAATTCCGATATTGTAGTAGTGTTTTTGAATTAATTCCTCTGTTGCATCGTCTAGTGACGTATTCAGTTGAGGGAACTCACGCAATGTAGCTACGAGCGCTTTTACTACATACGGAAGATATGTTAACTTCACATCTTTCTCTGCTGCAATCGCTTTGAATTCTTTTCGATGTGCAACAAGTGCTGTAACATCTACTTCATCCAACAGTGTAACATGTGCTGCTGTGTGTTTTGAATTGGACATCGCTTTTGAGATTGCTTTTCGCATAGGAGACAGCTTCTCACGAGTCTCTGGGAATTCACCTTCAAAAACAGGTGCTTTCTTTTCTGAAGTGCTAGGTGTTTTCTCAGACGGTTGCGACTCAGTCGTTTTCTCAACGGTTTGTTGTTGATCTCCCGCTTTAAATGAGTCTATGTCTTCCTTTAATACACGGCCGTTTTTTCCACTCCCAGCCACTTGCGCTATCGTTACATCTTGTTCGCGTGCATATTTACGAACGGATGGCATCGCAATTACTCGGCGATTTTCATCTACTTCACTAGTAGTTTTCTCGATAGTTTGTTCTTTTTGCGGTTCGGTCGATTGTTGCTCTTCGGATGCCTGTTGAGGTTTCTTGGAATCTACGCTACCAAGCGCTTCCCCTACTTGTTCATGAGATTTTTCCGCACTTGCTTCTTCAGAAGAGTCCGTACTTTCTTCATCGTCTTCATGATCTGGAATACCATGATCCGGTGCATCAAAACGCACTAATTTATCTCCAACAACTGCTACAGTGCCTTCAGTAACATAAAGTTCTTCCACTGTACCTGATACAGGTGATGGAATTTCAACTACTGATTTATCATTTTGTACTTCTAGTAATGTATCATCTTCTTGGATTTCATCGCCTGGTTTTACGAACCACTTAACGATCTCCCCTTCGTGTATACCTTCACCAATATCTGGTAATCGAAATTCATAAGTCACGTAATTCACCCTTCCTGGATTGTCCAACAGTTATTTTAGAATGTTAGAACTTCTCTTGCTTTCGCTGCAATGTCTTTGGCATTAGGCAACCATGTGTTTTCGCCTGCTGCAAAAGGATATACCGTGTCTGGTGCAGTCACACGCATCACTGGAGCTTCTAGACTCAAAATAGCGCGTTCAGTAATTTCAGCTACTACGTTAGCAGCAATTCCCGCTTGTCGCTGCGCTTCTTGTACGACGATTGCGCGGTTTGTTTTTTCAACAGATTGTATAATAGTTTCTATATCGAGTGGCTGAATCGTACGTAAATCGATTACTTCCACTGAGTAATTTTCTTTTTCAAGCGCTTCAGCAGCTTTTAAGCTTTCTTGCACCATTGCACCGTACGTGACAATGGTCAAATCTTTACCTTCACGCTTCACATCCGCTTTGCCTAAAGGAATAGTATATTCTTCTTCAGGAACTTCTTGTCTAAATGAACGATAGAGTTTCATATGTTCCAAGAAAATTACAGGGTCATCACTTTTGATTGCAGAGATCAGCAATCCTTTTGCATCATACGGAGTCGATGGGATCACTACTGTTAAACCAGGTTGTGCTGCTACTAGACCTTCTAGGCTGTCCGCGTGCATTTCCGGAGTGGCTACACCTCCACCAAATGGCGCACGGATCGTAATCGGCGCATTGAAATGGCCGCCTGTTCTAAAGTTCATTCTCGCAATTTGTCCACTCACTGAATCCATCACTTCAAATAAAAACCCAAAGAATTGAATTTCCATAATAGGACGAAAACCAGTAAGTGCTAGTCCAATTGCCAATCCACCAATACCAGATTCAGCTAGTGGTGTATCAAACACCCGCTCCTCGCCGAATTCTTTGTGGAGGCCTTCCGTCGCACGGAAGACACCTCCGTTTGCGCCTACGTCTTCACCGAATAGCAATACGTTTTCATCTGTCTTTAGCTCAGTACGAAGCGCATCTGTAATCGCTTGAATCATTGTTAATTCTGCCATGGATTAGTTCGACTCCTTTCCAGCATACGCATCCAATTGTTCTTGTAAGTTAAATGGCATTTCGCCTTTATACATAATTTTCATAAAGTCCGTCGCCTTTTGTTTAGGCTGTGCATCCGCTTTTTTGATAGCTTCTTTAATTTCTTCTTTCGCTCGTTCAATTACTTTTTCCTCTTGTTCTTTAGACCAAATACCTTTGGCTTCTAAGTACGTTCTAAAACGCACAATCGGGTCACGTTTTTCCCATTCATTGTCCACATCAGATGTACGATAGCGTGTTGGATCATCCCCAGCCATCGTATGAGGTCCGTAACGGTAACACATTGTTTCGATCAACGTTGGTCCATCTCCATTAACTGCACGTTCTCTTGCGTCACGTGTTGCAACGTATACCGCCAATGGATCCATTCCGTCTACGAGCACACTTGGCACGCCTGCTGCTACACCCTTTTGAGCGAGAGTTTTTGCTGCAGTCTGTACATCACGATGTGTAGAGATTGCATATTGGTTATTCTGAATGACGAAGATAGCAGGCACTTTATATGCCCCTGCAAAGTTCAATCCTTCGTAGAAATCACCTTGCGAAGTTCCGCCATCACCCGTGTACGTAATGACGACTGATTTTTGACCTTTTTTCTTAAAGCCTAGACCAACGCCAGCTGCCTGTATATATTGTGCACCAATAATGATTTGCGGCGGGAAAATATTCAGCCCATCTGGAATCACACTTCCTGCATAATGCCCTCTTGACCATAGAAATGCCATATGCAACGGCCAGCCATGGAATAATAATTGAGGTACGTCACGATATCCAGGGAGAATGAAATCATCTTTTTCCAACACATATTGAGAAGCTAACTGGGAAGCTTCTTGCCCTGCAGTAGGAGCGTAAAACCCAAGACGCCCTTGTCTATTTAAAGAAATAGATCGTTGATCAAGGATGCGTGTATAGACCATGCGATTCATCAATTCCACTAATTCCTCGTCGGGAAGTTTCGGATCTAAGTCCTTATCAACAATCTTTCCTTCTTCATTCAATATTTGCACCATATCAAATTGGCTTTCAATCAGTTGAAGCGCTTTCACCGGGTCATACTGATTACCTTTTTTAGCTACCATATCTTGATCTCTCCTTCGTATCTGTATTATATCTTTTCCAAATGAAATTAATACAACCTCTTATAAATACTAGTATACGCAAAACTGAGCGCACGGTCAACCATTGTGATTAAAGACTTTTAATCATTTTTATATTTTTCTAAAAACATTCTGTACTAACACAATATCGTTTCTGTATTGGTACAGAACTGTTTTTATTAGGTCATACTGGTCAATCTATATCTATGAAATTCACCAATGAACATTCATATAACAACTGCAACGATGAGCTCTTACAAATACCTATCGCGTACTAGTTGTCGCTATTAATCCTACCTACTCACTACTTTATATTTCCTTTTTATTGTTTTCTAAACTTTTCAAAGCGCGTGCCACTAACCTGTTTACTTCCCTAGTTGCTTCATTGAGTTCTGTAAGTGATTGTTGGCTAGAAGTGATTAAATCATTTACATGACGAACCTGCTTTTGAAGTTCATGCTCACGGATGGATGGATCTTCAATTTGTGTATATAATTGCGTTTGACTATCTATAAGTTTTTTATACTGCATAATGAATGTCTCTTGTATTTCAGAGCGTTCATACAATGCTTCAACTACTTCATCTAATGAATCATGTAATTCCATACGCTCTACCCACTCAGACATCCGGTCTATCGCTATCTTCGACTCACGTAAAGCACTTTCCTCTTTTTCTAACAGTCGAGCCCGTTCATGTGCAGACTTTTTCATCGCAACCACTTGCTTTTTCACTTCTTGATATTGCTGTTGAGTCAGTTCCATTGTCTTAACAAACAAGACTTGTTCACTCTGCTCCATCTCGTGTAACTCCTTTCCAAAGTTGTTCCCTTGTTTTTCTTTTTCATTCAGAACCGCAAGTAAATCTGTAAGTTGTTGAGTTACTTCAGTCTCTTTGGAACAACTAGTTAGTAGAAGGAAGACGAACAATACACAAATTACTTTCTTCATTAATAACCCTCCAGACACTTTATATACTTTTTTCTTTCACCATGTTTCTCATTCGTCTATACTGTATAAGAGGAAATTGGTTTTTACGATTATATACCCTTTATGCACAATAGTTACTATTTTATTGTAGATTGTACTATCCCTAATATATCCGAGAGGAAGAGTAGAAATGATTTTAATGAACGATATTATCCGGGAGGGTCACCCAACATTGCGATTAAAAGCAAAAGAGGTGAGCTTTCCTTTAAGTAATGAAGACCGCCAATTATGCGATGATCTGTTGGAATATGTCGTCAACAGCCAAAATGATGAGTTGAGTAAAAAATACGGTTTACGGTCTGGCATTGGTTTGGCCGCTCCACAAGTCAATGCCTCCAAAAGAATCTTCGCTCTGCATATCCCGGACGGCGAGGTTCTATTGGAAAACTTTATAGCTATTAACCCAAAAATCATTAGCCATTCCGTTGAAAAGACCTATATAGAAACCGGCGAAGGCTGTTTATCAGTAGATCGTGAAGTGCCGGGTTATGTTCCCCGGTATGCAAGAATCACCGTGAAGGCTTTTGATAAAGAAGGAAACGTAATCAAAAAACGTCTAAAGGGATTACCTGCCATTGCATTTCAACATGAACTCGATCATTTGAACGGCATTATGTTTTATGACCATATCGATGCGAATGCCCCTTACAAGGAAATTCCCGGCGCAACAGCATTCGACAGAGAGTAAAGCTCTTACACTTGACAGGATGAAGTTTTTCTGTTACAGTCTTGTCAAGGAGTGATGATGCCATGTACAAACGTCTAAAACGCAAACTGCTAAGACGACTTAATGGCCTGCTCGGTAAAAAGACAATTGCTTAGACATTTACGCCCGCCAACTAAATTGGTGGGCTTTTCTTTATTTTAGGGAAATTGCATGCTATTATTGATGATATGTATTATTAGGAACGTAAAAAGGAGAGTTAAACATGATTTTTAAAGTATATTACCATTTAAACGTACATGAAGTTCCAGTCCGCGAGAACACACTCAGCTTGTATGTAGAAGCTGAAACAGAAAAAGAAGTCCGTGATCAACTTAAAGATCGCGATCTTATGATTGAATACGTACAAAAGCTGGAAGGCGAACATTTAGCATATGAACAAGCCTCCCCAGACTTTCACGTTGAGCAGGTCTAATCAATGAAATCTATTAAAAACAATGAAACAGCCGTTTTCGCCCTAGGCGGACTAGGTGAAATCGGTAAAAATACGTATTGTGTACAATTCCAAGATGAAATCATCATTATCGATGCCGGAATTAAGTTTCCTGAAGATGAATTGCTTGGTATTGACTATGTAATTCCAGATTACACATACCTCGAACGCAATATCGATAAGATTAAAGGCCTTTTCATCACACATGGTCACGAAGACCATATCGGTGGAATTCCCTATCTATTACGTAAAGTGAACGTTCCCGTCTACGGCGGTAAACTAGCAATTGGTTTACTTCGCAACAAGTTGGAAGAACACGGTTTGTTGCGCACTACGGAAATTCATGAAATTGAAGAAGATGATTTTATCAAATTTCGTAAAACTGCCGTATCATTCTTCAGAACTACGCACAGTATTCCTGATGCATTCGGAGTAGTGGTGAAAACTCCTTCCGGAAACATCGTTCATACAGGTGACTTTAAGTTCGACTTTACGCCTGTCGGTGAACCTGCTAACTTGCATAAGATGGCCAAAATCGGTAGTGAAGGTGTACTTTGTTTGTTATCAGACAGTACAAATGCAGAAGTACCGAACTTCACGATGTCTGAACGTAAAGTTGGAGAAAGCTTAAATGATATTTTCCGTACTGTAGACGGTCGGATTATTTTCGCTACATTCGCTTCAAATATCCATAGATTACAACAAGTGATCGAATCAGCACAGATTTTCGGTCGGAAAATCGCTGTCTTCGGTCGTAGTATGGATAACGCCATCACGATTGGTCGCGAACTTGGTTATATTGATGCTCCGAAAGATTTATTCGTAGACGCTCAATCACTCAATCGACTTCCAGCTAACAAAGTGATGATTTTATGTACGGGTAGCCAAGGTGAACCGATGGCTGCACTCTCACGTATCGCAAACGGTACACATAGACAAGTTCAAATCCAACCTGGTGATACCGTTATTTTCTCATCTTCACCTATTCCAGGTAATACGCTAAGTGTCAACAAAGCGATTAATTCATTGTTCCGTGCAGGTGCAGAAGTTATTCACGGTCCATTAAACAACATCCACACATCCGGTCACGGGTCACAGGAAGAGCAAAAGCTGATGTTACGTTTAATCAAACCTAAATACTTCATGCCAATCCACGGTGAATACCGCATGATGAATATGCACTCCCAACTTGCTATAGACTGCGATGTTGAACCTGATAACATTTTCATTATGGGCAATGGTGATGTACTCGCACTGACTGACTCGACAGCAAGACTTGCCGGACGTGTACCTTCAGGCGATGTATACATCGATGGAAGCGGTATTGGGGATATTGGTAACGTTGTACTACGCGACAGACGAATTCTTTCTGAAGATGGTCTAGTCATCGTTGTAGCAACCATCGACACCAAAAAGAACCGGTTAGTATCTGGTCCCGACCTGATCTCACGTGGTTTCGTCTATATGCGTGAATCAGGCGCTATGATCAATGAAGCACAATATATGCTTTCGAAAACATTACAGCGCAAACTGGCGGCTAAACCTGATTCCGTCAACAACCTAAAGGGCGATATCATTGATACACTCGTTCCATATTTATACGAAAAAACGAAACGTAAACCGATGATCCTTCCTGTCATTATGGAACTCTAAAAAGCATACAAAAAAGCAAGTGCACATTAGCACTTGCTCCAGACTGAAGGTAACTCCTATAATTAAGGAGTATGCCTTCAGTTTTTTATTTAGTTTAGTCCGTCAAATAATGGGTCTTTGGGGCGGAACAACGGCGCAATCCCCCACTCACGCTTAATGCAATGCCTTCCGTTCAAATCGATGAATATCCAGATCAGAACCGATCACAATCAACACATCATTCACTTCTATTTGCTCAATCGCTTGCGGAGAGACCAGTATATGCGTTCCACGCTTGATCGCTACAATATTCACACCATACTTGGCACGGATATCCAAATCTATAAGCGAAGAGCCTGCAATGTGATTATTTGCTTGAATCTCCACGATGGAGTATTCATCGGATAACTCTAGATAATCTAGAATATTATTTGAAACCAAGTTATTCGCAATGCGCTTTCCCATATCTCGCTCAGGGTGAACAACTTGATCCGCTCCGATTTTCCGCAACACTTTTTCGTGGTAGTCATTTTGGGCTTTCACAGTAATTCGCTGTACGCCGATTTCCTTCAAAATCAACGTAGTCAAAATGCTCGCCTGAATGTTTTCTCCGATTGCGATTACAACATGTTCGAAATTTCGTATGCCTAACGAACGCAATGCTGCTTCATCGGTCGTATCGACAGCCACAGCTTGTGTAGCAATATTCGCAAATTCTTCCACGCGTTCTTGTGACTTATCGATCGCCATAACATCGGCTTCCAGTTCAATAAGTTCTTTAACGATACTACCACCAAAACGACCTAAGCCAATTACTACAAATTCCTTTTTCATCTCATTACTCCTCGCCATTGAGAATAGTCACATACCTTACCGCAATCCCATTTTAAATTTCAGGAATAACTCATTATACACTCCAAGTGTTTCTAAACCTAAATTTTCATACACTTCAAGGTTTTTCCTTGCCTCTTCATCAGGATAAAATCTTTCATCACCTGTAATCTCGTCATCCATAAAGGACAAAGCTGCGGTATTTGGCGTGGAATAGCCCACGTATTCTGCGTTTTGCGCTGCCACTTCAGGATCAAGCATGAAATTAATAAATTTATACGCACCTTCAACATTGGTCGAGGTTTTTGGGATGACAATATTATCAAACCATAAGTTTGAACCTTCGTTCGGCACGATATAATTAATGTCGTCGTTCTCGGAAATCATATCTGCCGCCTGACCAGACCAAGTCAACGCCACGGACGCTTCGTTATTGATCATCAGTTGCGTGACTTCATCGCCTATAACCGCTTTAACGTTCGGACCCATCGTTTCTAGCTTGTCTGTTGCCTCTTTTAGTTCCTGCAAACTAGTGGAATTCAATGAGTAGCCAAGTGAATTTAATGATACTCCCATCACTTCTCGCGCACTATCGACCAAAATGAGCTTCTGCCGCAATGATGCATCCCATAAACTCTCCCAACTCTCAAACGTCTGACCTTCCAATAAGGATGCATTATATGCGATACCCACAGTTCCCCAGAAATATGGAATCGAATAGTGATTGTTTGGATCAAACGGCAAATTCATGAAATATGGATCGATATGTTGAACGTTCGGGATTTTTGAGAAATCGAGTGGCAGTAAAAGATTCTTCTCTTCCATCATCTGCACCGCATATTCGGACGGAACGGTTACATCGTAAGCAGTTCCCCCTTGTTCAATTTTCCCCATCATTCCTTCATTCGAATCAAACGTCTCATAAATCACTTTGATGCCTTCTTTTTCTTCAAATTGCTTCAGAAGATCTGGGTCGATATATTCTCCCCAGTTGTATACTGTAATCGTGTCTTTACCTGCACGCCCCGCCTTATGCTCAAGCTGATAATTAGCGAACATCAAGAGTCCCGAAACGAGTAGGATCACAAACGCACTACTCATTAATCCTTTCATTTTTTCACCCCCTGAGGTGATTTTGCTTTATTGCCAATTATATAATAACCAAGCACCAGAATGATTGTTATTAAGAAGATCAATCCGGATAGCGCATTGATAGTCAACGTGATTCCCGTGCGTGCCATAGAATAAATTTCTACGGACAGTGTAGAAAATCCATTTCCTGTCACGAAAAATGTAACAGCAAAATCATCTAATGAATAGGTTAACGCAAGAAAGAACCCTGCGAAAATCCCTGGCTTAATATAGGGCAATATAACACGTGTAAGTATGTCTTTACGTGAAGCGCCTAAATCCCGTGCTGCATCGATTAACGTCGTACTCATCTCTAGCAATTTGGGCAGTACCATAATGACGACGATCGGTATACTAAAAGCGATATGAGAAATTAGCACCGAAGCAAAGCCCAATTTCACACCGATCAGCGTGAATAATATTAGGAAAGATGCACCGATAATTACATCTGGACTGACAATCAATATATTATTCAGCGACAATACCGCTTGACGCGCAGATTTATTTTTCATGAAGTAAATCATGAGCGCACCAATCACACCGATTGTTGTCGACAGTAGGGCCGATAATAATGCGATAATGACAGTATTTAAGACAATAATTAGAAGTCGCGTATCTTGAAATACCGCTTGGTAGTGATCCAAAGTGAATGATTCGAAATGCGACATTCCATCTCCCGAATTAAAGGAGTAGTATATGAGATAAAAAATAGGTGCATATAAAATTACAAAGACTGCTGCCAAATAAACTCTCGGCAAAATTCCCAGTTTCTTCATTTAATGATGCCCCCCTTTTTACCCGAAGTCAGTATCATAATTAAGAACATGAAGATGATGAGAAAGACAGCAATCGTAGAGCCCATTCCCCAGTTTTGTGTAACGAGGAATTGTTGCTCGATTGCGGTACCAAGTGTAATTACTTTATTGCCGGCAATTAAACGGGTAATCATAAATAGGGAGAGTGCCGGTATGAACACAACTTGTATACCTGATTTCACACCATCCGTAGTCATTGGCCAAATCACCCGTTTAAATGTCACCCATGCATTCGCTCCTAAATCTTTCGATGCATCCAATAAAGTAGGATTGATTTTATCCAAAGCATTAAAAATTGGCAATATCATAAATGGAATAAATATATACACGGAAACAAACACGAAACTGAAATCAGTGAATAAAATTTGCTGACTGCCTATCCCGACAGCCTCCAAAAAGGCATTAATCGGCCCATAAACGCCCATTAATCCGATAAATGCATAAGTCTTTAACAACAGATTAATCCATGAAGGTATGATAATGAGTAACAACCACAACTGCTTATGCCTTGTCTTCGTTAAAAAGTAGGCTGTCGGATAGGATATCAATAAAGCAAAAAAAGTTATAAGAAATGCATACCAAAACGAACTTATCGTTAATTTGAAATAGATCGATGAAAAGAAGTTTCGATAGTTAGCCAACGTTAAATGGCCTGATAAATCAAAAAATGAGTAATACACAATGACGGCAATCGGTGCTAGCACAAATAATACTAACCAGACTGCATACGGCGTGGCATATATAAAACGTAACGGATTTTTACTCCTCATCTTCCGCCACTCCAAACGATTCCAAACGTGCATCAAAGTCCGCTTCAGATTCATTCAAACGCATAACATGAATGTCTGCTGGTTCAAAATCTAAACCGATTAACGTGCCTACATCCGCTGGTTTCGTTGAATGGACTAGCCACTCATTCCCATCAGAATCGTACGTTGACAGTTCATAGTGTACACCCCGGAATAATTGCGTATCTACAGTGACACTTAATTTCCCCTTTTCAACGGTCGTCATTTCCAAATCCTCAGGACGAATGACGATATCAACTTTTTCATTGGGATAGAAACCCCCATCTACACACGGAAATTGTTTACCGGTAAATTCTACCAGATAATCTTCAATGATTCTTCCCGTTACTATATTCGATTCACCAATAAAGTCTGCCACAAAACGATTGATAGGCTCATCGTAAATATCTATTGGTGTCCCCGACTGTTGAATTTCTCCATTATTCATGACGAATATTTCATCGGACATCGCAAGTGCTTCTTCCTGGTCATGCGTAACAAAAACAAACGTTTTTCCTAGACGCTGCTGGAGCTCCCGCAATTCATATTGCATTTCAGAACGTAATTTCAAATCTAGCGCCGACAATGGCTCGTCCAGTAAAATCACTTCAGGATCATTGATGATCGCTCTAGCAATAGCCACGCGTTGACGCTGCCCACCCGACATTTCAGTAATTTCACGGGTTTCATACCCATCTAGATTTACGAACTTCAAGGCTTCTTTAACTCGGCGATCCACTTCATTCTTATTCACTTTTTTTATGCGTAAACCGAATGCAACATTTTCATACACATTCAAATGAGGAAACAATGCGTAATCTTGAAATACCGTGTTCACTTGGCGCTCATTTGCGGGTACGGAGTTGATCTTCTTTCCATTAAAGAAGATTCCCCCATCTGTCGCTTCCGTAAATCCGGCAATCAAACGTAAAATAGTCGTTTTTCCACAGCCTGAAGGTCCAAGTAATGTATAAAACTTACCGCGTTCCATTTCAAACGAAACACGATCGAGAACAGTTGTAGATTCATTATAACGTTTTGTAACATTCTCAAAACGAATAATTGGGTTAGTAGTCAATACGTTTCCTCCTTGCATAAACATATTATTTCTTGTAATGAATGAACAGTTGTAAACTCACTCATTATACACAAAATGTTGGTGAAATCAACTGTCTAGTATAAGTAGAATCAGAAAACAGCCTACAGGAAAATAGTCATGATTATTGTTTTTTCGCAGAGGACATAGTAGAATAAAACCATATATTGAGGAGGGATTCAGTTGGAAGACCATTTATTTTTTTATCTGGACTCTGATGCCAAGCGGAATCGAAAAAACGAACCCGCAACAAGAGAAAATCATCTAGAAGGAATTTTTCTAGTAAACAATAAAAAAATCCGAACATGGAAAGAGATGGCCTCTCATTGCGTAGAGTGCATGGAGCCATTACATTATAGCGATGAATTTGACGCACGTTACTGTAAAGGTTGCAATGAATGGCGAGAAATGATTTGTGATCCTAATTGTAAAACATGTCAAACACGCCCAGTAAAACCTTCTGACTGTAAACAAGACTTTGAGTAATCAGATGCTCAAATCCTAAATATATGAAGTGTATCGCTCTTTATAATAACTATTATTATCTTCGAGTCATTCTAATTGAATTTTATATGAATTTTTGTTATTCTAATTATAATTGTGCAAGACAGTCATGTTGTTGTACAAAAGACTAATTGGAGGTTATATATAATGGCTGAGCGTATGGTAGGTAAACAAGCTCCAGATTTCACAATGGAAGCAGTACTAGCTGACAAATCTTTCGGTAAAGTTAGTTTACAAGAAAACATGAAGAACGACAAATGGACAGTTCTTTTCTTCTATCCAATGGACTTCACTTTTGTATGTCCAACAGAAATCACTGCAATGTCGGATCGTTACGATGAGTTCGAAGACTTGGATGCAGAAGTAATCGGGGTTTCTACTGATACTATCCACACTCACCTTGCTTGGATCAACACTGATCGTAAAGACAATGGTCTTGAACAACTAAAATATCCACTAGCAGCAGATACTAACCACTCTGTTTCACGCGACTACGGTGTATTGATCGAAGAAGAAGGTATTGCATTACGCGGCCTTTATATCATCAACCCTGAAGGCGAACTTCAGTATCAGACAGTATTCCATAACAACATCGGTCGTGACGTGGACGAGACTCTTCGTGTACTACAGGCACTACAAACTGGCGGTCTTTGCCCAGCAAACTGGCGTCCAGGTCAAAAAACTCTTTAATTTTTGGACAACCATCCCCACGCGTTACACTAATCGTGGGGATTTTTTTATCACATACTATATACACCCACTTAGCTAGGAGGAATTCTTGATGAAATTACGTGAGCAAATGCCTGAACTTCAAGGTGCTACTACTTGGTTGAATGGTGAAACTTCTAAATCAGAACTTGTTGGAGAAAAACCGACACTGATCCACTTCTGGTCTGTAAGTTGTCACATGTGCAAAGAAGCGATGCCGGATGTAAACAATTTCAGAGATCAATACAAAGAGGAACTAAATGTGGTAGCCGTCCATATGCCTCGTTCAGAAGACGATGTCGATTTGGAACAAATCAAGGAAGTAGCAGCTGAGCATGATATTACACAACCTATTTTCGTTGATAGCGAATTGAAGTTAAACGATGCATTTGAAAACCAATATGTCCCTTCCTACTACGTCTTTGACAAAGATGGTCAATTACGCCATTTCCAAGCTGGCGGAAGTGGTATGAAAATGCTAGAAAAACGCGTAAATCGTGTGCTAGATGAAATGAAGAAAGAAGATTAATTGTACCATCGACTCTTTTCTAAAAGGAGTCGTTTTTTTCTGCCTTCTCGTCATAAAACCCTATAGCAAGCACGAGACAGACATTGCCAATTTATTTATGATACGATTAGTAAAAAGTTTTTAGAAAGCGAGCTGCCGAATGAACAAAATACCTACAAAAATCGCACTTTATATTTTAATGTTCAACATGTTCATCGCAATGGCTGGTGTCGGCTTGATCATCCCCATTATGCCTGAATTCTTAGGTACTTTCGGAGTCGCAGGACGCGCACTCGGCCTATTGATTGCCATGTTCTCATTTGCACAATTTATCTTCTCTCCGATTGCAGGAAATCTTTCAGACAAATATGGCAGAAAAAGCATTATTATTTTCGGCTTAATTATCTACGGACTTTCTCAATTAGCTTTCAGTATATCAACGGAGCTATGGATGCTCTATCTCGCACGATTCTTTTCCGGCTTAGGTGCCGCTTTTATTATTCCGCCTACTATGGCATTTGTGGCGGATATTACATCTCCTGAAACCCGCGGTCGCGGAATGGGATTACTTGGCGCTTCGATGTCTTTAGGTTTTATGATTGGTCCTGGAATTGGCGGATTTTTATCTAAAATCAGCTTATATTCCCCTTTTTATTTCGCTGCATCCGCGTCTATTTTAGCAGCGATCGTGTCCTTATTGCTTCTACCGAACCCTAAGCCTATACTGCAAGGAATCACAATGAATGAAAACATCTTCCAACAAATGCGAAGATCTACACAAACTTCTTATTTCATTATGCTAATTGTCATGTTTGTATTTTCATTCGGATTGGCTAATTTCCAATCCACCATTTCGTTATATGTCGATCATAAGTATAACTATACACCTGCTCAAATCGCTGTCATTATTACAGTTGGCGGATTTGTAGGTGTCATCATCCAAACATTTGTCATCGATCGTTTGTTCAAACGTTTTGGCGAAATGCGTATTATTTTAGTCAATTTAGTCTTAGCTGCTTTCGCAATGTTAGGCATTATATTTGTGAATACATTCTTCACTATTCTCTTAGTGTCAACGATCTTTTCAACCGCCACTTCATTGTTGCGACCAGCAGTCAACACCTTAGTTTCGAAACTCGCCGGTAAAGAACAAGGTTACGCAGCCGGTATGATGAATGCTTATATGAGTCTAGGAAACATGATTGGTCCAGCCACGGCTGGATACATATTCGACTGGAATATGGAATCTCCCTATATAGTCGGTACAATCATTCTCTTACTTTGCTTTATTCTCGCTTTATATTGGGCGAGAAACAACAAGTCACTCATAGAATCTGCGAGGACTCCATGACACAGGTCGTGATAGTCGTAGTAATCGGAAACTTTTTAGCATAGTAAAAATGAAGACAAACCCTAGTACTTCTAGAGTTTGTCTTCATTTAAAGAACTTCCACACTGAATGGAAGTTCTTTTTATTTACCTTTTCTTAATAACTCCGCATACTCCTGCACGATATCTACAAATGCCTTCACTTGCTTCAATTCAAAAGTAGAACTATAGCCAATCAGCCATGTATCACGTGTCAGCTCAAATTCTTCTTCGCTGTTGAGCAATGGGATTAGATTGACTTTTTCATCGCCTGACAATGTGATAGAAGGCAGTATGGCATAACCTATACCTTTCAAAGCGAGTTGCTTGCACATTTCAATTTGATCCACTACGATTTGCCGGCTCGGATTTTGATTGAAGTGCTTATTCCACCAGCGCTGGATTTCCATGTAATAGTTTGAATCACTTTTATACTGAATGAAGTGACGGTCCGTGTCTTTTAATTCATCAATTGTAGAGATTTCAGAATCCACTAGATAGAGCTGATCTCGAAATAAATAGACGCGATTACTTTTCCAGTCTGTTTGTCCTCTGACAATACCAATATGCGCTTCCCCTTCGTACAACGCTTTGGAAATTTCTGAACTCCATCCAGTCATCAATGAAATTTTAGCGTCGGGGTAAAGTGCTACATAGTCTTTCAATACTTGAGGCAACCAAGTTTGACCGATTATAGAGGCACAGGCAATCTTCAATGTTCCATGTACTTTATCTTCGAGTGAGGCAATCAATTCCATCGTCTCATCTTTCTTCGCCAATGCTTCCTTCGCATAGCTGATGACGTGTTCGCCCGCTGGTGTCGGTTCCAAGCCTTTTTGCGAACGTATGAACAGCTGCATGCCCCATTCTTTTTCAATCGTCTGGAGGCGCTGTGACAAAGCAGGCTGAGACAAATGAAGGCGCTCTGACGCTTTACGCATATTTCCTTCTTCAGCCAAAGCTTTGATGATATCCATCTCAATTGTCGACATGATCTTGCACCTTCCCTCGTGGAATTCGTAAAATCAACAATAAGCTGATGACTGCAAATAGGGCAATTGCAATATACACCCCATGCAAGGAACTATCCAAACCATTTTGTAAACTGATAAGCTCTTGTGATGCAATCATCGAACGACCATCTTCGGTTAACAATGTATTCACATCATCAATCGTGTAGGGCAATTTTTCTTTGGCAAAATAGGTAATGAGTGTAGCGTTCAAAATTGCACCAAACACAGACGCACCAATCGTATTGCCAAAATTCTTCATGAACATATTAGCTGCGGTAGCCGAGCCTCTTTGTACGCGCGGCACAGCTCCTTGAATCGTCACAATAAAGGATGTATTGGTCAGCCCCATTCCGACACCTATGAAGAAACTTGAACATCCTGCCCATACCGGCCCTAGCGTCGCGTTCATGAAGACAAACATCATTGCGCCAATCACAAGGGACACACCACCTGCAAATGATACGAGAAATGGACCGAATCGTATGAGTAAGTGACCTGCCAACGAGGAAGCTAAAGGCCAACCAATTGACATGGCTGTTAATGTGAAACCTGCAATGATTGCTGGTTGTTCCATGACTCCGGATACATAAGTAGGTAAATAAGAAGAAACCCCTATTAAAATAACTCCAGTAGTCAATGAGACGAGATTCGCATATAAAATAACGGGATTTTTCCAAATGCCAAAAGATATAAGTGGATCTTTCGCCAACTTTTCTTGTCTAAAAAACAACCAAAATGAAACGCCTGAAATGATGATTAATGCGATGCCGAAAGCTGATAGACGGCCAAATCCTTGACCTCCCTCAACTAGCCAAATTAAGATGGTCGCCAAAGCAGATGTTAGGAAAAAAGCACCTTTGTAATCAACAGAAGCTTTTTGTGTTTCTTTTGGTTCGTATAAAAAGAAATAAATGACACCCATTGAAAGTAGTCCGAGAGGTACGTTCACCCAAAATATGTATTGCCAGCTTATGTACTGTACAAGCAATCCGCCAATGACTGGGCCCGAAACTGCAGAAACGCCCCATACACTCGACAAATATCCCTGTATTTTTGCCCGTTCTTCTGTTGAATAAATATCGCCAATGATTGTCGTCGCAATTGGCATAACAGCTCCTGCTCCCAAACCTTGTATGAGACGATAGACAATTAATTGCTCCATAGTGGTAGCAAATCCACAAAGTATGGAACCAATTAAAAAAATGGTTAAGCCTATAAAAAAAATCGGTTTTCGACCGTATAAATCGGCTAACTTTCCATAAATCAAGACCGTCACGGTACTCATTAATAAATAAGATGAGAAAATCCAACTATATCGTGAAAATCCACCTAATTCGGAAGCAATCGTTGGCATAGCAGTGGTAACAATAGTCGCTTCAACTGCTCCCACAAACATAGCGAGCATAACAGCAGCAAGTACAAAGGGCCGATTAGTTTCTTTACGCACAGCTATTTCAACTCCATCTATTAGAAAAAGACCCCTTTATCGGAGCCCTTTTATATTTTATCAATATATTCGCTTCACTGCTTTATCTACATTAATACATTATACATTGTAAATATATTTTTTGAACTCTTTCATAATCACACGTCGTGTAATAATACCTGCAAATGTTCCATCCTCTTCTGTAACACAGAGAAATGGATGATTAATCAATAGATCGACAGCTCGTTGAAACCGGTCATTGACCCGAATCGTTGGTAGATTTGTATCCATAATTTCATCTACTTTTATATCTTCTAATCTTTCATATTCAATGCGTTCCATGCCCAAAATGGAATCTGTAATCATCCCAATCCCAAGGAGCCCTTTCAAATGATACTGGTTATCCAGTACAGGGATTGCAGAATAGCCAGTCTTCGTCAAAACAAGTAGCGCATGCTCTGCGTTATTGCCAATTTGTACGTGGGCAACTTTTTCCGAAGATATAATTTGGTCTACGATGGGTGCGGTAAGAAAATCTTTATTGTTTATAGAAACCATAGGTGATCGCTCCTTCTGTTCTTCATCTACATACATTTACCTAAATGTCCGTTCACTGCTTCCCATCCATCATACCACAAAAATCCATCTCTCACCTAAAAAGAAAGCGGATTCACAAAACAAAAAACCTCTTTCTTTAATAGAAAGAGGCCCAGTAATAAAAAATAATGACAAAGATAAAAGCTGAAGCGACAATGATAATCCATAGTAATGGATTCATTGTAAATGGATGCTTCGCTACAATATTCGGTATACGATCTTTTTCATTTAACTGGAATGCACGACTCATTTTTCCTACTCCAGCTATACCGATCCCTAGCATAATGACGGTTACAAACACCATAGGCCACAACCAAATATCCCACATCATAACTCCCTCCTTTTCGCACATACTATATGAAAGAGCATGTGCAATTAGTGAGTAAGTATGCGTGCTTACCATTCAATAAATTATTCGCAATTTGTTCGTTTGGATTCTTTATATGACATATATAAAGTAGCTCCTATGATTTGCTTATATTTCACTCTGTATACATTTTAATCAATACTTGTGTTCCTTTTTCCCCATAACCTTTAGCGAGTAATTCCGTATACATATCGCGCGCTAGCTGTAATCCTGGCAATTTCAGATTCATTCTTTCTGTTTCCTGTAAGGCAATATTTAGATCCTTTACAAAATGTTTTACATAAAACCCCGGTTCATAATTCTCGTTAATCATTCGGGGGCCCAGATCCGATAAACTAAAGGAATTCGCTGCACCTGAAGTGACGGATTGTAACATGGTGTCCGGATCAAGACCTGACTTCATAGCGTATGCAATCGCTTCACATGCTCCTATCATATTTCCAGCGACAGTAATTTGGTTGCACATTTTGGCGTGTTGCCCAGCTCCCGCTTGTCCTTGATAGACAATTTGTTTGCCGAAAACGGACATAACTGGCAATAACTTCTCAAATACATCTTTTTGACCCCCACACATAATAGAAAGAGTACCATTTCGTGCGCCTATATCTCCACCAGATACAGGTGCATCAAGTGCATTCATTTGTAGTGATGCCGCTTTTTCTGCAATGGCAACAGCTAGCTCTGGGCTTGAAGTTGTCATATCCACTACCGTCTGAGAAGGGCGACTGTTTGCAAATATCCCTTGACGGGAAAAATACACTTCCTCCACGTCGGCTGGCATGCCAATCATCGTGAAAATAATGTCCGCATCTTTAATAGCTTCTGCCACGTGATCGGCCCATTTAGCTCCTAAAGCCACCAATGGTTCGGCTTTTGTTTTCGTTCTAGTGTATACGGTTACTTCATAAGATGCGTTAAGCAAATGCTTAATGATACTAGAACCCATAACACCTGTACCAATAAATGAAATTTTTTCTTTTTGCATATTCCCACTCCTCATGATCTATGTTTATGTCTATCGTACAGAAGTTTAAATATTTTTACAATTGAGCAGACATAAAAAAAGAGGACCAATACAAGATTGGTCCACAAAAGGGGGAAATGAGAATGTTGCTGTGTTCATTTATATTGTTCCCACTTTTACTTTACGTTAAACATTCAATTTGGTAAAAATTCAAGGTAATTGTGTTTCTTTTTTCTCGTTGAATTCATTAATCAATACATCTAATTTACGACTAAGTTCAATGGTATTCTCATCGTTAATACCATATTTTTCCGCGACTTGGATTAGTTGTTTTCTCACACGTTCAATTTCTACATTGCAATTATGCACTAGTTGCACACCTTCCGTCTCTAATTACTCTATTCTTTAATATACCAACAATTTAATTTTATTAAACCGAAATAGTATCGACATTTTGCGACATTATTTACATATGTATATTTTCTCGATTTCTAGAAATAAGACTTTACGTTTTGAAGATTATAAGGCAAACTATAAAGGAATTCCCAATAGTATGATTCATTGTTTTGCTTAAAGTACAAGAAGATTGAAGAAAGGATGGGTAGAATGACGATTGCAGAAATAGGTGATATTATAGAATTCAAGGAAGGCTTACAAGGAATTGTGGAAAAGGTGAACGAAAACTCTGTAATTGTAAACTTAACGTATATGGAAGACTTCGATGAATCGGTCATGCAGGAGAAAACAGTCATCAATCATAAACGTTATATCATTTTGAGTAGCAGTTCGCAAGAAGGAAACATTCCTCGCTGTGATCCGTCCAATAGAATAGAATAGTTTTAGAAGGAGTGGTACCATATGAACAACAAATGGCGTATTATTTTCACTTCACTGACAGCCTCGATCTTGCTTGCTGCATGCGGAACTTCGAATGCAGACCCGGAAAAGGATACAACAGGTAATGCTATCGAAGAACCTGCTGCTCCCGTAACGGATGTGGAAGATAGCACTTCTTCCGAGAATGGGGCAGAAAATGAAACAGACACTGAAGTAGGAACAGGCGACAATGTAATGAAAAATGCTGTGGAAACAACAAGCGATGAACAAGATTACTCGATGAAGGTACTCCCTGGATATAAACTTACAAGTGAAGAACCAGGCAGAGATAGTCTATATCTGGAAGAAGACGGCGAAATATTCATGCGAATCGAAACTATGCCTAAAGACGATGAAAGCTATACTTTTGATGAACTCTATGAAAATATGGAAGAATTGTTGACGGCTTCAAGTGACAGTGGAACACCTGTTGAGATAACAGAGCAAACAGATCTACCACAAGCTGATGATATTCTTTCTGTTAAAGGAGCAGTAGTAGATTCTCCTGAAGGATATTTTACAGGCTATGTCATCGAACGTGAAGACAAATTAATTCGTGTAACCATTTACGCTCAAGAAGACAACGAACATATAACAGACTTTAAGGACATGGCAGCTACAATCAAGTGATATATCCATATAGAAAAGGCCTATCCTTATAGGATTGGCCTTTTTATATGGACTTTCAATCATTCTGATCATGATACGAAAATTTGTGGAAATGATAAATGGAAAACCGTTCCTTTGCCGACCTCACTAGTAACGGATATAGATCCACCGTACTCGTGAACGGTTTTCTTAACAAATGGAAGTCCTAAACCGGTTCCTCCCGGTTTGTTAGTAATAAATGGCATGAATAAATTTTCAAGCATCTCTTTTTCCATTCCACTCCCTGTGTCGGATATAAAGATATCTACATTCTGCTGATCACCTTCGCTTATCAAGACAGACAACGTATCATTTGTACTCATCGCTTCCATTGCATTTTTAAGAAGATTAATGAATACTTGTTTAATACGGTTAGGATTGGCCTTAATTAGTAATGACCCGGTAGCTTTAAATTCATTCACTAAATGAATTTGATCCAACAATGCTTTAGGGCGAAGCAATATAAGTACGTCTTCTATTAAAACGGATAATGAAAAAACTGTGATTTCGTCAACAGTTGGTTTTGATAGCGCGAGCATTTCGTTCATACGTTTGACTTCATCTTGAATGACGTTTACATACATTTGTGCATTACCGGTTACTTCGTGTTCCAGTAGTTGGAGAAACCCTTGTAATGTCGTCATCGGATTGCGTACTTCATGTGCAATGCTTGCAGCAATTTCTCCAGTCGTGCTTAATTGATCGGAGTGAGCTAGTTGCTCAAATAGACGTTCTC
Organism: Sporosarcina sp. P34; assembly: GCF_002743375.1. Classification (GTDB taxonomy): domain Bacteria; phylum Bacillota; class Bacilli; order Bacillales_A; family Planococcaceae; genus Sporosarcina. The sequence continues at coordinate 48,220 of NZ_PDZC01000001.1, read as the reverse complement.
GTTCAGTAATATCTTCAATGCGTAAGATGAACATTTGTGTTTTACAATCCAGTTTCAAACTAACCTCTTGGAAACGCTGTATTCCATTGGATGTGTAAGACATTTTCACTGTCGATGATTCTTGTGTCAGTACTCTTAAGATATATTCTTCAAAAGAAAACGGGGAAGTAGGAACCATTACATTAAAAAGATCTTGTAGATGTAACAGTTCACCAGTAGTTTGGTCTGGGTATATTTCTGAAAATAGGTCATTCGTGGAAATAATATAACCCGATTCATTTACTAACGCCATTGGCATAGTCGCCGTTAAATAAGCGCTTTCATACAGTTGATGCAATTTATGATTTTGTTCACCTATTTTTATTGTTAAAAGGGCCCTACCGCTAAATTGTTGGTATATAATATGACAGGGTTCACGATTGTCATTTGGCATAATTAGATGACCAGTCAATACAGTTTGATCGGCTATCGTTTCTGTTTTCAACAGAAACAATCGCTTTTCTATTTCTTCCAACAAACTATGGTCAAAGATTTCAGATATATGGTGTGGTATAAAATCTTTAGGCATTAATAATTTAACAGCTTCCGTCATATCAAGTATTTCGCCTTCTTCATCCAAAAAGATCTTAAAAAGTGAACTTTCTAGATGACGATTAAGATTTAGTGTTTTTAACACTGGAGCAATACCCCCTTCACAAAATAACAACTACCCATCACTTGCTTGTAATATCTTTCTTACTTGGAAGTAAATTCTGATAGAATCTTATTATGCCATAATGACAAACTTGTTCACATAGGCTGATAGTCTATTTTGTTTTTTTCATTTACTTATATTATTTAAAGATTAGGAGTTTTGTCATGAGCATCATTTTATCTACATTAAACGCTAAATATATACATACCAATATCGCCATTCGCTACTTAAAAGCTTACGCCGCACCTGAATTCCATTGTGAACTAGCCGAATTTACTATTCATGATCCTACACTTTCAATCGTTTCGGAGCTATATCAACATTCCCCAGACGTCGTTGGCTTCAGTGTATATATTTGGAATATAGAAGAAACTATAAAAGTAATTCGTATGCTGAAATTGACAAGTCCTAAAACCGTAATAGTTTGTGGTGGACCTGAAGTAACGTATGACTATGATCAGTGGTTAAAGAGAGTACCGGAAATCGATATTATTGCGATAGGAGAAGGCGAAAAGACGTTCAAGGATATACTTCGAGCAGTCGATGGACAAACTGATCTTTCTTCTGTACAAGGTATTGCATATCGTACAGAAGGAAAATTAAAGATTACAGCACCAGGTCCTAAATTAGATCTTCGGGAACTGCCCTCCCCTTTTCGTTTTCCGGAGGATATTCCGCATCTCACAAATCGTGTAATGTATATCGAAACAAGTCGCGGCTGTCCGTTCTCTTGTCAATTCTGCCTATCTTCAATCGAAGTGGGTGTTCGATATTTTAATCGAGAGGCCATTAAAGAAGACATTCGCTACTTGATGCAACATGGCGCAAAAACGATTAAATTTGTCGATCGTACATTCAATATTAGTAGAAGTTATGCAATGGAAATGTTCCAGTTTCTTATAGATGAACATGTGCCTGGAACTGTCTTTCAATTCGAGATCACAGGCGATATCATGCGACCAGAAGTAATTCAGTTTTTAAATGACAATGCACCCAAAGGCCTGTTTAGATTTGAAATTGGTGTTCAATCTACCAATGACCTTACCAATGAATTGGTTAAAAGAAGACAAAACTTCACTAAATTATCGCGAACGGTCACTATGGTAAAAGAAGGTGGAAAAATCGCTCAGCACCTTGATTTGATTGCTGGACTTCCTGAAGAAGATTATGCATCCTTCCGTGATACGTTTAATGAAGTGTTTGCTTTACGGCCAGAAGAATTACAGTTAGGCTTTTTGAAGTTACTACGCGGAACCGGTTTACGTATCCAGGCAGAGCAATATGGTTATCGTTACATCGACATCGCCCCTTATGAAATTGTATCAAATAATGTCCTGTCCTTTGATGATATGCTGAAGATTAAACAAACAGAAGACATTCTCGAGAAATATTGGAATTCAGGTCGATTCATACACTCTATGGAGTATATTGTCACGGAATTGGTCGATACACCATTTGACTTCTTCCAGTTATTCGGAGCATTTTGGGAGAAGCAAGGTTGGTCACGAATCGGTCATCAGTTCGAAGACTTATTCACTCGCTTGGAACGCTTCCTAGAAGAAGTGTTGAAAATCGAGACTTCTATAGCAGAAAGTCTATTGAAGATGGATTATTTACTTCATCAAAAGTTTTTGCCAAGAAAGATCTGGTGGAATTCTGGCGTGCCTGAAGAAGAGTTAAAAGAGGTCTATCAATTACTCCTACGTTCCCCACATTTGCTTGGTGAGACGTTTGATTCAATGGGTTACACTGAACGAACGATTCGAAAGCAAGTTTTCATCACAAAAACCTCAGCTAAGTTAAAACAAGATCTTTCCGTAATAAAAGATCCCGGTTATCTGATTGTCCAATACACACCAGGTGAAAAAGCACAGCATTACCATCTGTCTGAACAAGTACTAGAAACCATTTATCCATAATAAAACCGCAGCATGCGAAAATTCGCTTGCTGCGGTTTTACTTTTCATATTAACCAATAATAACACGCTCTTGTGGATAATGATAAGGTGTTTTATTCGATTTGCCACCTATCGTATAGATGAACGATATCAAACCTACTCGACCGATAAACATGAGCACCATAATGATCAGTTTACCGAACACTGATAAATCACTTGTAATACCAAGTGACATACCACATGTACCGAAAGCGGATGTGATTTCAAATAACAACGGGATGACAGGTATTCCTGGCTCCGTAAGTAATAACAACAATAATGCCGCTAACACCATAAAACACGCTACGAGGATGACTGCATACGATCGGAATACGTCAATTAGTTTAATTTGGCGTTTAAAAACATGTATCACGTCATTCCCCTTCGCAAAGTTAATGAGAAATAATAGCGCAATAGCAAAGGTCGTCGTGCGGATACCGCCACCTACTGAACTAGGCGAAGCACCAATGAACATGAGCGCACTGACAATAATATCTGTTGCTTCACTGAATTGCGTTACGTCATACGTCACAAGACCCGCTGATCGCGCAGAAACTGAATGGAATAACGCTGTGAAAAATTGCTGATGCCAGCTCATTCCTTTGAATGAATGCAATGACTCTAACACCCAAATAATGATTGTACCTGCAAGTAACAGAAAACCGAATGTTGCGGTCGTAATCTTCGTAAAAAGGGAGAAGCGGAAATGTGGCACTTTTTTTGAAAAGAAGCTCTTCACTTCAATCAGAACTGGAAATCCAATAGCACCTAAAATAATAAGTATCATCAATATAAGTTGCACGAAATAATCATTATGATACGGTATCATCGATGAACCCGTAATGTCAAAACCCGCATTCGTAGTTGCAGACACCGCCATGAACATGCCGTTCAACAACGCTTCACTAAATGAATTGTAAGAACGATAAATATATACTGTTAAAATACCACCACCAATGATCTCAATGGCTACGATAATTTGGATGATTTGACGTATTAATTGAACGACTCCTTGTAATGTGTACTGATTCGTGTCCACCATAATCAGTTGTCGCTCTCTCAGGCCTATTCTTTTCTTTACAAGTAGCCAGAAAAATGTTCCTAACGACATGATGCCAATACCACCGAGCTGAAGGACGAGCATGATCATGCAAATGCCAAATACAGAGTACGTTTCTCCGATACTAATAGAAGACAACCCTGTCACGCTCACTGCGCTCACAGCCGTAAATAAACTATCTATAAAGGCCACCTTCACTCCTGGTTTATAGACTCCCGGCAAGTTTAACAAGATAAAAGAAGATGCAATTGCCAAAAAGTAGTAGAAGGCGATAATCTGTGCTGGAGTAAACTTATGAAAAACTTCCCTGGAAAGTCTCATCTTTTTCAAATTCCTTTCATAACGGAAACTTCATTTTCCTACTTTATCAAATCCCTTGATGAAAAGATAGCTATATATAGAACATTACACTCTTTCTACAATTCTAAACTGAGACAACAAAAAAGCAGTCTCTTCCGTTCACACGGAAGAGACTGCTTTCGTATTATCTGTTAGCTTTCACTTTTGATTTGGCAACGGCCAGTAAATATCCGCCGATAGCTAAGATTAATAACACAACCCAGAATGTCATTTTCCACATTGTAGAGTGTGGGAATGCTTCCGGAATAATGAGAAGCGCAGGGTGTGCCAGCGTTAATACAACGAGCTTTACACCTACCCATCCGACAATTAAGAATGCTGCAGTTTCCAATGTTGGATACTTTTCAAGCATGACCACAAATTGTTTCGCTGCAAATCGAATCATAACTAAACCAATCATACCGCCTAGCAACATCACAGCGAACTGCCCGCCATTAATGCCACCGATATGGAAGTTACCTAACTCAGGCAATGTTACGGCAAGCGCCACGGCTGCAAGCATAGAGTCCAAAGCGAACGCAATATCTGCAAGTTCCACTTTTAACACGGTCATCCAGAAACCGGATTGTTTTTTAGGTTTTTTATTCGGATGCCCTTCTGGCTTATGGGTCACTTTATCGTAAATATTTTTACCTGATATAAACAATAAGTAAATGGCACCGATTGCTTGTATCTCCCAGAACTTCACTAAAAATGTAATCATAAATAGTGCAGTGAATCTAAAGACGAATGCCCCTAGCAAACCATAAAATAATGCTTTCTTTTGTTGGAGTTTTGGTAAGTGTTTTACCATTACTGCCATTACTACCGCGTTGTCTGTCGCTAATAGGCCCTCGAGTACAATTAATACTAGGAGTACCCATGCATATTCTAATAAAATCGGATCCAACATAATGCCTCCTTATTTTCTACAAAATAAAAAAGACCCTCACCTAAAAATTAGGCAAAGGTCTCGCTAAGTTGGAATTTTACGTTCAAAATCCAGCTATCATAACCGATGACCATTGTGGCGGTCACGTATTGACGATTATGAAATAGGTTTCCCTATAGCTACTCCCCCTTGACATTGCGTCAAAAGTTATTAAGATATCGGATACTGTTAAAGTATTATAACATGATAACTTTGATTTGCAAATGATTTAGGCGATGCCTGTAGAGCTATTCAATTAACTATGCATAAAGATTATGAAATACATGTAAACGCATCGCGTGGGTACTCTCGATTGTATAGTGTACTTCTACCACTATACTTTTATTTGGTATGATTTATTCAATATAATTAAAAAAGCCGGCAGATGTAACATTCCATCTGCCGGCAGTGTGCATTATTTGGTTTCTCTAACCGTTACAGTTTCCGTTACTGTTACGGTTACAGTTTCTGTTACCTTAACAGGCTGATCTTCCGTTACGGCGTGTTCTCTCTTAGGCGTATTCCTACCTCGACGCGTCTCCCGATCCAATAAACTATAAATGATTGGAACAATATACAATGTCAAGAACGTGGAACTGATCAATCCACCAATTACTGCAATCCCCATCGGTTGGTTCAACTCAGAACCTTCACCGAGGCCTAGCGCTAACGGTAGTAAGCCCAATATAGTGGTGAGGGCTGTCATAAGGATTGGCCGCACACGGTCACGTACAGACGACATGATGGCGTCATACGAACTAAGTCCTGCTTCTTTACGCTGATTGATGTAATCAACTAACACAATTCCGTTGTTGACCACAATCCCAACTAATATGAGAAGACCTATGACTGCTGTTACACTAACTGGTGTATTCGTGAAGAATAACGCTAAGGCTACACCGATTAACATAAGAGGTACAGAGAACATAATAACGAATGGATATTTAAACGATTCGAACTGTGCAGCCATTACGATATATACCAATATGACCGCCAGTATAATCGCCAATAACATATCGTTAATCGCATTTTCAAATAACTCGCGATCTCCCCCGTATGAAAGTTCCACTTCACTTGGCAGATCGAGGTCATCTACAATATCATTTACCTTTTTCGTCATATCTCCCAATGATTCACTGGATAGATATTTCACTGTAAATGCAACTGAATGTGCTTGATCTACACGTACAATCGTTGCAGGACCTTCTGCGATTTCCACATCCGCTATGTCCTTCAATTTAACAAACGTATCCAGCGGTGTTTTTAATTCCAATTCCTTTAATTTATCTACACTATTGCGGAAACGTTCATCATAGCCCACGTTCACTCCAACTACTTCGCCAGTTTTCTCAAAGACGATTTGTGAAGCAAAGACACCTCGTGTAACGTCACTAACCGTTTGCGCTATTTGATATGGGGCCAATCCGACATCTGAAGCTTTGTCACGATCCACTTCAATTTTTATTTCCTCTACCGTATCCACCAAATCATTTTTAACGTCAGTTACAGTATCCAGCTCATGTAACTTCTCATCTAGTTGTGATACTGCTTTTCCTAACCGTTCCTCATTCGTATCATGTAAGGAGAATGATAAAGTATTTGGACTTGAGCCAGCAGCAGTCTGCATGTTGAAACTGATTTCTGCGTCATCGCCGACTTCATCTTCTACGACTGGTTGGACTTTGTCTACGAATTCAAAAACAGAGCGGTCACGATCCTCTAGTGGGATCAGTTTTACATACACTTCCGCCATATTACTTTCTGACCCACCCTGGGCCATACTTTGCTGAGTTCCACCGACTAAACTGACATACACTTCTACGTCATCTTGTTTCTTCATTTCTTCCTCAATGCGTTTTACTACATCATTTGTCGCATCAAGTGAAGCACCATTTGGTAACTTTACATTGACGCTGAAAGATCCTTCGTCCGTAGCAGGTAGGAATTCCGTACCTACTTTTAGAATTCCGAATACGCTTCCTACTAGTAAAACGGTTGTGAGTAGTAACACGAGTAGACGATGGCCCAAAGCCCACTTGACGGACTTTTCGAATCTCTGACTTTTCTTCACACGATTCTTTTTCTCGAGTGTTTCTTCATCAGGTGTTTTCAATAAACGACTCGCAAGCATAGGCACGACAGTCAGTGCAACAACTAACGATGCAAATAGACTAAATGAAATCGTTAATGCAAACTCTGTGAAGATTTGACCAATGATTCCCGTAATGAAAATAATCGGTACAAAAACAGCTAGCGTAGTTAACGTAGACGCAGTTATAGCTCCGCCCACTTCCTTAGACCCATCTTTCGCTGCTTCTGTTGGTGTTTTCCCCATTGCTAAATGACGCTCAATATTCTCTATTACGACAATGGCATTATCGACTAGCATACCAATCCCCAGAGCAAGCGCACCGAGTGTCATAATATTTAACGAGAAGTCTGCGAAATACATAAGAACAAATGTAACAATAACCGAATAGGGAATCGCTACTCCAATGATGATGGGACTCTTAATTCCACGTAAGAAGATAAATAATACGAGCATAGCGAACAAACCACCGAGAATTAATGACTGACCGATATTGCCAATGGCGATCTGTACATAGTCCCCTTGGTCAAATATAACATCAGACTCAATATCTTTGTACGCATCTTTCTCTAACAACTTATCCAATGATTTTTTAAACTCTTTAGATACAGTTGCTGTATTTGCTCCTGATTCTTGAAGTACAGACAATAATACAGCTTGCTCATCATTGGCTCGTGTTTCTGTCTGTACTTCCGGCTCTAACAAAGCGACATCCGCCACGTCAGAAACATGGATTTTGTCACCTGTCCGAGGATTCGCACCTATTTGGATACCTCGAACATCCGAGATATTTTGCACGGTGCTTAAGATTCTCGTAGTTAACTTTCTTCCATCACTCGTATCAATCGGATCTCCTGGCATGGATACATTACTAGCTTGTATTGCTTGCACGACATCGGATTGCATTAAATTAAACTCTTTTAATTTATCAGGATCTAAAATAACCTGAACGTCTTCAATGATTTTACCTGACACGTTGACACTGGCTACACCTTCAATACGGCGTAATTCTTTCTCTAGCTCTTCTGCAATCTTCCGTATATTCGTATCTTGATCGACGGAGCGTAAAGATAATTGGATGACTGGGAATTGAGAGGGATCAAACTTCATAAAACGCGGTTTATTAGCACCATCAGGTACTTCTACTTGATCAATTCTTTGGAGGATATCCATTTGGACATCATCGATTGAAGAATCCCAGTCAAATTGTAAGAATACTAAGTTGGCTCCTTCTTGTGAAGAAGACTGCATGGACTTTAAGCCGGGAGCTGTCGATAAACTCTCTTCTAACGGTTTAGTAATTTTCTCACTCACTTCCGTTGGTGAAGCGCCTGGATAATTCGTCACCACTACCGCTACCGGCGGATTTAGATCAGGAATCAATGTAACGGGAATTTTAAAGAAAGATACTGCACCTAAAATAATGACAAGAAACATAGTGACTAACGTAAAAACGGGTCGTTTGACCGAAAAACTACTAATCTTCATTGATCTATTCCTCTCTTTTATCAGCACTCCAACTGGAGAAACCTTTTCATCTTTCCACCATATCACCTGAATAGCATACTTTCACCGAAATTTGCTCGAATCATAACGAAAACACACAAAAATTATTCACAATTTTAACAAATAACCCGGACGGATTACAATGAATCCATCCGGGCCATATATTTTATAATTGGTTATACAGTTTGATATCCGGGTATTTATCTTGGAACCAACGCATCGCAAAATCATTTTCAAACAAGAACACTTTGTGATCATATCGATCTTTTACGAGTAATGCACGTTGTCCTGCCATGGTCTCTTTTACATCTTCTTCGTTTTCAATCCAGCGTGCTACTTTGGATCCCATTGACTCCATTTGGACTTCTACATGGTATTCCGCTCTCATGCGATGTTCGAAAACTTCGAATTGAAGCTGCCCCACTGCACCGAGAATGACTTCTTCCGTATGCAATGTTTTGTAATACTGTATAGCGCCTTCTTGCACAAGCTGTAAAATCCCTTTGTGGAACTGTTTGGATTTCATGACGTTTTTGGCATTTACTCTAACGAAAAGCTCGGGAGTAAATTGTGGAAGCGCCTCAAATTGAAAGTTCGTTTTACCACTGATGACCGTGTCACCAATTTGGTAGTTACCTGTATCATATAACCCAATAATATCGCCTGCTACTGCCTGATTGACAGTTTCGCGGTCATCTGCAAGGAATTGAGTCGTTTGCGTTAACTTGAAGTTTTTAGATAGACGTGGAACCGTTACCGTCATGCCGCGCTCAAATTCACCAGAAACGATTCGAACAAATGCAATACGATCCCGATGTGCAGGATTCATGTTAGCCTGAATTTTAAAGATGAAGCCTGAAAAAACTTCAGACTCAGGATCTACATATTCAGCATCTTTCGTTAACCTCGGTTGAGGCTCAGGTGCGAATTGTAAAAACGTTTCTAAAAATGTCTGAACACCAAAATTAGTCAACGCACTACCGAAGAATACCGGTGTCAAATCGCCTTTAGCGATACGTTCTTCATCGAAGTCGTTCCCGGCTTCATTCAATAGCATGACGTCTTCTACTGCTTGTTTATAGTAAGAAGTCTCTTTCATGGAGTGTTCTACTGCAAGCTCGCCGTCTTCGTCGATTGGAAGGAAACGTTCCTCATCTGCATTCGGACGCGCTAGCTCTATACGTTCATTGAAGCGATCGTAAATGCCTAGGAATTCTTTCCCCATCCCAATGGGCCAATTCATGGCATAAGATTGGATTTCCAACACTTCTTCTAATTCTTCCATTAGCTCCAAAGGCTCTTTACCTTGGCGGTCCATTTTATTAATGAATGTGAAGATAGGGATTCCGCGCATTTTACAAACTTTAAATAATTTAATCGTCTGTGGCTCGATTCCTTTTGCTGAATCTACCATCATGACGGCAGCATCCACTGCCATTAATGTTCTATACGTATCTTCACTGAAGTCTTCGTGTCCGGGTGTATCCAAAATATTGACACGTTTGCCTGCATAGTCAAATTGTAAAACGGAAGAAGTGACAGATATTCCACGTTGTTTTTCAATTTCCATCCAGTCAGACGTAGCGAACTTTCCTGATTTCTTTCCTTTAACAGTACCGGCATCACGAATCGCTCCGCCAAAATATAGTAATTTTTCAGTAATTGTTGTTTTACCGGCATCGGGGTGAGAAATAATCGCGAACGTTCGCCGCGATGTGATTTCATCATGTCTATTTTTTTGCATCCATTGTACTCTCCTTTTGCTTACGTTTTCTATCATAGAGAGAATAAGGATGCAATTCAATGATTTTCATTGAATTGACTAAAAAACTATAAACTCTCAATTCCAAACTGTGCTTCACTTATTGATGGGTGTGTCGCCGAACTTTTTGGTTGCTTCTTCAAGTGCAATGTTTGCATCCGAATGCGCATATTTCGTATTGCCGATAATTTGAAAATCTTCATGACCTTTTCCAGCAAATATAATGATGTCTCCAGCATTCGCTTGCTCAATAGTATGACGCACTGCTTCTTCTCTATCCCCTATACATGCGTACTGGTTATGCGGCATAGTGGCACTAAGTTCCGATAAGATCGACTCATATGGCTCGTCTCGTGGATCATCAGTCGTAAAGACAACATAATCTGCCAAAGCTGCTTTTTCACCCATAATTGGACGCTTAAGACGATCTCGATTGCCTCCCGTACCTATTAAGAATAGTAGACGATTGCCTTCTTTTTTTAATGGTTGTACGGTAGCGATCGCTTTTTCAATCGCATCCGGTGAATGTGCATAATCGATGAAAATAGTCAGTGGTAAAGATGTTTCCACTTTTTCGAGACGGCCTTTCACTGTCGATGCGTTCGCAAGTAGTGGTAAAATATCTTCTGTCGCCATTCCTTTCGCATATAACGCTGCAATTGCGGCCAACGAATTATACACGTTAAACTCTCCAATCAACGGCATCGTAACGGAGAACGTTCCGTCCGGCGCATGCAATTGGAATTTCGTGAAATTCGATTGCATTTCAATTGCTGTTGCTTGGAATGAAGACTTCACATGAATACCGTATGTGTAAATTGGGAAAGACGTCATTTCGATCATTTTACTGCTCCATGGATCATCCGCATTGATGATTGCATACTTTTGTTGATCAAGTTGCTGACCCAATTGTGCAAACAGTAAACCTTTCGCTGCACTGTAATTCTCCATCGTTTTGTGATAATCCAAATGATCATGCGTTAAGTTAGTGAAGATCGCGATATCAAATTCCGTTCCTGCCAATCGTCCTTCAACTAAACCGTGTGAAGACACTTCCATGATCATCGATTCGCAACCTTCATTTGCTGCTTGCGCAATCATCTGCTGAGTAGTCAAAACATCAGTTGTTGTATTTTCCGTTTCATAGAGGATGTCATTTAATTTAAAACCAATCGTACCAGAAACAGCTGTCTTTTCTTCAGTTTGTCGTAGCATGTCATGAATAATGTTGGCAACACTTGTTTTTCCATTGGTTCCCGTAACACCGATCATTTTCATACGTTTCGAAGGATACTGATAGTACTTAGATGCCAATAACTCAATCGCTTTGGATGTGTTTTCGACATAGACAACTGCTGTACGGTCTTCATCTATTAGGATAGGCTCTGATGCGATAATAACGCGCGCGCCACTCAACAATGCACTCTTGACGAATTGATGACCATTCACTGTATAACCTTTCAGACAAACAAATACCCCGCCATCTTGAACAGCTCTTGAGTCGACCGCTACGTCTGTTATATTTTCAGGTAATGTTCCTTTAATTGTTTTTACAGGTAGTACAGATAGTAAATCTTTCGTGTTCATTTGGTTTCCTCCAATACGTTGGTGAGTAACTCGTGTAAGTATAACAAAAAGGCGAATAGTAACTCAGAAAGGCTTTTTATTCTGGAAAATGATGTATTATAGAATGAATCTATCATTCCTATTATACGCATCTTTTCTTATCACATCCAGCATGGAATATAGCCTGAAGTTTCTATATCATGCCGAAATAATCTACTCCCATTGTCCGTTACTTGAATGATATGGATTGGTAAAACGATCATTGGTGATCACAAAGGCACTTTGCTGGCAAGAGACAGCAAAGCGCATGGTCAACAGTGTGGATTTCCCAACAGTTAGCGAATGAAACGCTTTACTACTGACAATTTCCCTCTATAGGGAGGAAATGCTATAGGCACCGATACTGCGGTACTCTTTTTCATCATCGATTTGGAATGGGAGAATGTTTCAAAACTTGCTTTCCCATGATATTGATTCATTCCGGAAGGCCCTACTCCGCCAAACGGTAAATGAATGTTGGCCACATGGGAGATGGTGTCATTGATACAACCACCGCCAAAAGGCAATACTTCGATGAAATGATTCGCTGCCTCATCGTTTTCAGTGAAAAGGTATGCAGCAAGTGGTTTAGGTAACATGCTAATTTGCTGAATGGCCATACCTAAATTATCATACGGAAGAACAGGCAAGATCGGCCCAAATAACTCCTCTTGCATACTAGCGCTATTCCAGTCCGAAAGCGCTAAAATCGTCGGCTCGATGTATTTATCCGCAGCATCTGTCTTCCCGCCTTCTACGATATATGCTTGATCTTGATCTAATATTTTCACCAATCGATCGAAATGACGGTCGGCAATTATGCGACCGTAGTCAGCACTCTTCTGTGCATCTTTCCCGTAAAACCGTTGGATCGCGCTCTTCATTTCATTCAGTAATTCATCGTAAATCGAAACGTCAGCTAGTACATAGTCTGGTGCTACGCATGTTTGGCCTGCATTCATATACTTACCCCAAACGATCTTCTCAGCCGCTTTTTTGATATCTGCAGTATGATCGACAACGGCTGGACTTTTTCCGCCCAATTCTAATGTCAATGGAGTCAATCTCTCCGCACACGCTTTCATGACGATTTTCCCGACTTTTGCACTTCCGGTAAAGAATACATAATCAAATGGTGCGCCGAGTAACAGTTGTGTTTCTTCTTTGTGACCATGCACAACAGATACATACTCCGCCGGAAATACACTTGAAATGATCTTGTCTACGACAGCAGCTGTATGCAATGCATCTTCCGAAGGTTTCAACACTGTACAATTCCCTGCTGCGATTGAGCCTATTAACGGATCAATCAACAGTTGGAACGGATAGTTAAAGGGTCCGATAATCAATGCAGTGCCATATGGTTCCTTCACGATAAAGCTCGTTGCTGGTTGTAAATGGAGTGGTGTCTTTACTTTTTCAGGCGCTGCCCATTCTTCCAAATGATCGATCATATGCGTAATACTGGATAACACAAAGCCGATCTCTGCTACATAGGCTTCAAGCGGAGGTTTGTGTAGATCTTTATGCAATGCATCCGAGATTTCTTTCTCGTGCTTTTGAATCGCTTTATACAGCTTTTCCAGCATCATTTTGCGAAATGAAATACTACGCGTTACTCCTGATACATAATATTGCTTCTGTTTGTTCATAATCATTTCAAGTTCCAGACTAGTCATTGCCAAATTATCCACACTCCTCATGATGGTTGTTGTTATCAGTCTACCATTTTATTCAATAGAAAAAACTTCAGACGATTGATTCGACTGAAGTTTCTACGTATTTTATATTTTATTTTTCATGAGTCGCAATGAATTTAATACGACAATGACCGTCGCACCCATGTCTGCCATGACCGCCATCCATAATGTCAGCCAACCTGGGATAATGAGAAGTAGCGCAAGCACTTTTAAACCAAGTGCGATCGAGATATTTTGCACAATGATTTGTTTCGTGCGCGAGCTTAATTTGATCGTATAGGGAAGTTTCTCCAAGTCATCTGCCATCAATGCAATATCTGCCGTTTCAAGTGCAGTATCTGTTCCTGCACCTCCCATTGCAATACCGACATTTGCTGTAGCTAATGCTGGTGCGTCGTTCACTCCGTCACCCACCATCGCCACTTTACCGTATTGACCTAATGATTTAATCATTTCAACTTTTTGATCGGGTAATAATTCCGCTTTGACTTCTGATAACCCAAGTTGCGTTCCAATTGACAGGGCGGTCGATTGATTATCACCCGTTAGCATCACCGTCTTCTTACCCATCTCATGAAGCTTCTGGATAACCTTCACACTACTTTTACGCACTTGATCAGCTACTGCTATTATTCCTTCTAAACCCGCTTCAGACCAGACAAGCATAACGGTTTTACCTTGTTTCTGAAACGCTTGAATCTGCTGTTCAATAGATTCTTCCACTGTGTTCAGTTCCCGGAATAAATTCGGACTGCCCACATGCACTAAACGCTCTCCAATCATAGCTTTTGCGCCTTTGCCTGTAATGGATTGGAATTGATGTACCGACAGTAATCCAAGCGGTAATTTCTCCGCTGCCCGCAAAATCGATGTGGCTAATGGATGTTGGGAAAACTTCTCGATAGAAGCTGCTTGTTGCACTATTTGATCTTCCGTTAATGAAGAAACCGACACGACATCTGTTACTTCCGGACGTCCTTCAGTGAGCGTACCTGTTTTATCAAAAGCTACCACGTTGATTTGTCCCGTTTCTTCTAAATGAATGCCACCTTTGATCAATACACCATTGCGTGCAGCGTTCCCAATCGCTGTAACGATCGCAATAGGCGTGGAGATAACTAATGCGCAAGGGCAGCCAACTACTAATACGACAAGACCTTTATAGAACCATTCACCCCATACTCCACCTAGTAAAAGCGGCGGTATGATCATGATCAGTAAAGAAATAACTAAAATAGCTGGTGTATAGTATCTCGCAAAGCGATCGACAAATTGTTGTGTCGGTGCTTTTTCCGCCTGAGCTTCTTCTACTAAGTGAATGATTTTGGCAATCGTAGTATCTTCAGCTAGTTTCGTCACGCGTACTTGCATTGCACCTTCCTCATTCAAAGTACCTGCAAACACTTCGTCTCCAACTACTTTGTGTACGGGCACAGATTCACCTGTAATGGCGGCTTGGTTAACGGATGAGTCACCTTGGATTACTTCACCATCCATCGCAATCTTTTGTCCCGGTTTAATCAAAATCACATCATTAATACGTAAATCCTCTACATCCACTTCATATTCATTATTTCCGCGAAGTACAATTGCCGTTGTAGGGGCGATTTCAATTAGTGATGTAATGGAATTTCTCGCTTTATCAATTGAATAACTTTCTAATGCTTCACTGACAGAGAAGAGGAACACTACGACCGCACCTTCTGCCCAGTCACCA
This sequence comes from Sporosarcina sp. P34, assembly GCF_002743375.1. GTDB lineage: Bacteria > Bacillota > Bacilli > Bacillales_A > Planococcaceae > Sporosarcina. The sequence continues at coordinate 32,880 of NZ_PDZC01000001.1, read as the reverse complement.
ATGAGTGCAGCCCCAATGACTGCGATTGTCATCAATGTAGACATATCAAATTCAAGTTTAAAAAGATTCGTTAATCCTTCCTTCATTAAACTGAATCCACCGATTATAATCGCAGAGAGAAACAGAGCGATCGACAGCCAATTATGATCACCATTTGCGGTAGATACTGCATACCCTGCTAGAAGCAAAACTAACGAAGCAATAGTCGTTTGATTTTCACGTTTTTTCCAAAAGGGCGTATGTTGTTTACTAGTCCGCTGTTTTTCAGGAAACACTTTAATACCGTCAAATGCTCCTGCCGCCTCTAATTGTAAAATAGAAGCCTCTCCCGCAACTGTTAATTTGGATGCACCAAAGTTTAACTGCACATCTTCCACAGATTCAATCTGCCGGACATTTTTCTCGAATTTCGCAGCACAACTTGTGCACGATAAATTTTGTAGGCGATAGACATTTTTCTCAGAAGCCATGTGACCAGTCCTCTCAAAAATTCGTTCATTTTACCTTATTCCATCATTCAATCGTCCGTTTGATTGATTACTTGTAGTATATGCAATTCTAGATATTTTGTCAATTTAGCCATTTAACTATACATGTGAATGAAATCACATAAAAAAGCAGTTCCTTGGATACACTAAGGAACTGCCATATGAATCGATTATTATTTTGAGCGCGTAATGAAGATTTGCGGTACTTCCGCTTCAAACCGAACTAATTCCCCTGTACGTGGATGTAGAAAAGACAAAGCTGTGGCATGAAGTCCCACTCTACGCAAAGGGTTGCCTGTAGCACCATACTTTTTGTCACCCATCACTGGATGACCCAATTCTTCCATATGCACACGGATTTGATTTTTTCGGCCGGTTTCTAGAAGAACTTCTAGCAATGAACAACTCTTATTCGCTTGTACTCTTCTATAATGTGTAATAGCATGTTGTCCTCCATTGTCAGTTGGACTCGAGTATACTCTGAATGCACTATTTTCCGTTAACCAAGATGAAATAGTTCCTGATTGTGTACGTACTTTCCCTTCGACAAGCGCAGTATACAAACGTTCCTTTACCGATTCATTCCATGTACTTTGCAACGCTTGTTGGGTTTCTTCGTTTTTAGCAAACATCATCACACCCGAAGTATCTCTATCCAGACGGTGCACAACAAAAATTCGATTTTCAGGATGGCTCCTCTTCACATACTTTGTGATTTCTCTATAGGCAGTCTGATCTTTTTCTTTTTCAGAAGCTACAGATAGAATCCCTGCATCTTTATTGATCACGATTATATCTTCATCTTCATGGAGAATAGATACACCGACTAATTTCGAGACATTTATCGCGGTTTTATTGCTTTGTATTTCTACCTTTTGTCCAGGCGCTAACGGCTGATTGTGCTTTGTTGTCATCTGACCATCCACCATAACTTGGCCACGTGTAAGAATGGATTTCACCGAATTTCTACTGCTTTTTGACATAATCTTCAATAAATACGGCAAGAGCTCTATCTGTTCTTCCACTGTATATTCTTGTACATTAGATGTGATCTGTTTTCTTTTCATTGTATGGTAGCCCTCCTGCTTACTTAAATAGGTGTTCGTATTATAATTATACACCGCATGACGGATGGTGCGCTTGAATAGCTTTTGACAGTATATGTGAAAAAATCTAGACATAAAAAAACAGCCCCTAGACATTCGGTCTAATAGGACTGTTTATGGTTATAAACCGTGTTCCTACGGTAAATAACTTAGGTTTGGCACCTATGACTCCGACTGGGCTCGAACCAGCGACCTCCACCCTGTCAAGGTGGCGCTCTCCCAGCTGAGCTACGGAATCGATCATACTAGGATGTGCATGTTGAAGTGAGTTAGTTAGGCTCTCAAGCACAAATACTATAATAGCATTATCTTCCCTAGTTGTAAACAAAGAAATTAAAAATCGATAATTTTTCTATACCAGTAGAAAAATTACCGACTTTTATGGACGTTCAGTAAACTATTCAGAGACTCTTCTCCCTTCATTTACTGCATGGGGTTTAATTGTTCTTCTGTTGAATCATTCTCAAAATATAAAAACTCTTCATGATCCAGCTCACTCATACGTTCTTTGTTAAAACCATGTGCCAAGTGCCCTTCAAAAACGTTTTCCCACCATGTCTCTTGTGTACTCATAGTATTTTCTCTCCTTTTTGATTTGATTGGTTTCTGTACCGATCTATATAGTTTATTCGTTATGACTGATCCGCTTATATGTAGTATATACATAACTCGTGTTGGTAAAACTGCGTAATTAGTCCAAAATAGTTTGACTGGTTTTCGGTCCTTCGGCTTCTTGACTTTTATATTGTCATGTGTTTTAAAATTCACTTTTCGACGGGAATCCTTATACATACTAGACTCGTCCTCTAGTAAAAAATCTATTCAATCTAGCTCTTTTCACCTAGATAGATTTGTAGAGATATAAAAGTGCATACAAATTTCTGAAAATTCTTATCTCTCATCAGTAAAATAAAAGACTTGCAAGCTCCATTTAGAGCCGGCAAGTCTTTTTAGACATTATTTAATTTGAAGCCAATGTTGGCGAATTATTTTTCTTATTGCCCATCCACTGAGACACCAGCAAGATAATGAATAATACTAAACCGATAATATCTGTGATAGTTTCTGGGTAGATCAACAACATGCCTGTACATATCGTGATAATTCGCAGAATCCAGTTCAGTTTACTATACCAGAAGCCAATGATCCCCGCTCCGATTGCGACCATACCAATAATGGCAGTCAAAGTCACCCAAACAATCTCTAGTATACTCGAGTCGAGCATTAGCATCGCCGGATTAAAGACGAACATGTACGGAATGATGAATGCAGCAATCGCTAGTTTCGCGGAAGTGACACCAGTCTTGATCGGATCCCCACCTGAAATACCGGAAGCTGCAAAGGCAGCGAGTGCAACAGGCGGTGTAATATCCGCAATGATACCAAAGTAAAATACGAATAAGTGTGCAGATACCGCCACTACAATCGGCACTGCTGCACCTGTAGGCTCACCTAGCATCAATAACGTAATGATGGCAGGTGCTGCGATTGTAGATGTAATCACATAGTTTGCCGTCGTTGGAGAGCCCATACCCAGAATAATTGCCGCGAGCATCGTGAAAATTAATGTAAGCAAGATGTTACCGCCAGCCGCTGAGATCAAGCCGGTTGCCAAGCTAAGCCCAAGACCCGTCTTGACGACAACACCGACAATAATACCTGCACAAGCAGTTGCAGCTGCTACAGCCAAGGCTGTACGTGCACCGTCCACTAACGCCTCAATCATATCTTTAAATCCAATTCTCGTTTCTTTACTGATTGCACTCACTGCAATGGTTAATACGATACCGAGTAAAGCCGCTTTCATCGTAGGTATACCTATTAATAGGAAGACAATAATCCCTACAATCGGTAGTAATAAATATATCTTTTTCAGCGTTTCTTTACGATTAGGAATTTGTGAGGCATCCATCCCTTGCAAACCAACACGCTTTGCTTCGAAATGGGTCATGATCCAAATTCCCGTGAAGTACAGCAACGCGGGGATAGCTGCTGCTTTGGCAATTTCCCAATACGTAACGCCCCCGATAAATTCAACCATCAGGAATGCAGCGGCTCCCATGATAGGTGGCATAATCTGTCCACCTGTAGACGCAGCTGCCTCTACTCCGCCTGCGAATTCTTTTCGGTAACCTAACTTCTTCATCATCGGGATCGTGTACGAACCGGACCCAACGACATTTGCTACAGAACTACCTGAAATTGTCCCTTGCAAAGCACTTGAGAAAATAGCGACTTTTGCCGGTCCGCCAGTCAAACGTCCTGCCAATACTACCGCCAAGTCATTAAAGTAGTTACCAACACCAGTCTTCACTAAGAACGCTCCAAATAATAGGAAGACGAAGATGAAAGTGGCGGATACACTAATTGGCGTACCGAGAATCCCGTCCGTTGTAAAGAACATGAGTTGAACGAGATTTTCTACACTTTGCCCTCTATGTGCAAGGAACCCGGGGAAATAAGGTCCAAAGAACGCATAAGTGAGAAACACCACTGAGATAATTGTGATCGGCATTCCTACCGCACGTCTCGCTGCCTCTAGTGTAAGGAGAACCGCTAAAATACCGATTATTAAATCGACGTCGGATACACGTCCCACACGATATACTAATTCGTCAATAAATAATGGCCAGTATAAACCAACTGCGATCGCCAATAAAGATAAAATAATATCATAAAATGGAACTTTGTCGCGACGCACACCGATTTTTTTCCTAGCAGGGAACAACAAGAATATAAGTGATAAAGCAAATCCTAAGTGAATTGATCGCTGGATTTGAGCTGTAAATGGTTTACCAATCGCTGTATACAACTGAAATATGGAAAATGCCAACAAACCGAAAAATACAATCTTCCCGATTAAGCCTTTCAGATCTCTCGTATTGGATTCAGGGTCGTACTTTTGAAGAATTTCGAGTTGTTCTTGTTCAGAAAGTGTACCCATTTCTTCATCAGAGATAGCGGGAATATCTTTTTCCCGATCTTTATTATTTTTCATTTAATCTAACTCCTTTTAACATCTTATAATTTGAAACCTTCGCTACATGAAAATCATAAGAATGCCCCTTTTGAAGAAATTCTTTTAGATGGTAATCTTGTTGCTCATATCGCAAAGACAGATCTGTATTCACTCTACCTACATAGAGAACAAACGAGTCTATCACGCGGTTTTCGAATGTAAGCGTATAAACGCCATCTTCTACTTTCAGTGTTTCGCCTTCCTCTGCATAACCCGGCAAACCGATGGCTACATCTTCATACTGCATAAATTCGAAACGGAGCTTTCCATTGTCGGTAATGCGATACTGCTCTTTCACATTGGACAAATGGATGGAATGAATATATTGAATTTGAAAATTTCTATTCTCGTGTAATGGAAGATAATACGCTTTTGGTTGTTCGCTCCGAACCTCTTCAAGTACGATCATTTGTCTATACGGATAAAACGAGATGATCAGCATTACAATTCCGATAAGAAACGTCAGCAGAAACAGAATGTTTCGTGATTTCATCCGCTTAATCCTTTCTGTTTCATTACATACAAACGACAAAATAGTTTATGTATTCCGCTAATTATATGTAAAAAAGTAAGAATGGGACGGACAAAGCTTTCGCTTTACCGTCCCTCATGATTCTCTAAGATCACTTACTCCGTTTATTGGTTCACTTCGTCAAAGTACTTCTGCGCACCTGGATGTACAGGAATACCAATTCCATTCAAACCGTTTTCCGCTTTAATCAAAGCACCTTTAGCATGTTGGATTTTTGAAGCGTTTTCATAAATCGCCTTTGTGATCTGGTAACCAAGTTCTTCAGAGATATCGTTCTGCATAACAAGCATTGCACCTACTGATACTGCAGGTGTTTCTTCTTTAGAACCATACGTTCCAGCAGGGATTATTTCTTTCGTGTAATATGGGTATTTCTCGATTAATTCATCCGCTTTGTCTTCTTCTACTGGAATAATGAAAACTTCTGAAGTTGCGTTTAGACCTTCAACAGCACCTGTCGGAGTTCCAGCTGTAATGAATGCAGCGTCAATTTGTCCCGCTTGTAGACTTTCTTGTGACTCACCGAAGTCCAAGTTTTGTGCTTTGATATCACTTAAAGCTAAACCGTGGATTTCAAGTAATTGCTCAGCGTTGGCAGCTGTTCCTGAACCCGGCGCTCCTATTGAAATACTTTTGCCTTTTAAGTCTTCAAATGTTTTGATATTGCTTTTCTTCAATGTAACCAATTGAACCGTTTCTGGGTAAAGTGAACCAACAGCAGATACGTCGTCAATTACATCTCCGTCAAACATCATTTCACCTTTAGAAGCGTAGTATGCGATGTCTGTTTGTACGAATGCAATGTTTGCATCTCCATCTTTAAGCGCTGTCATGTTTGCAGCAGATGCTTGAGATACTTCAGCAGTCGTTTTGATTCCTGTCTCTTCAGTAATGAATTCAGCAAAAGAACCACCTAGTGGATAATAAGTTCCTTGTGTTCCCCCAGTAAGTAAGCTCAAGAACTTGTAGTCTTGCTCTGTCTTACCTTCATCTTTGTTTCCGTCTGCACCTTTGTTCCCATCAGCTTTTTCGTCGTTACCGCAAGCTGCGAGTACAAGAAGCGCAAGCATGGAAACTAACGCCAGTAGGCGAAGTGAATTTTTCTTCATGTGACCATCTCCCCTTTACATTTTGTAGTCATAGACACTACCATTCTACCATGAAAGCGCTTTAACTTGTCAATATAATATTAAATTATATATTATTTCCTGTTGCATGTATGCTATTGCTGCTCGTCAACATATAGCCAGTATCAGACCTTGTCCAACGCTTATTCTAGCGAAGGCGATTGCTATGGTAAATGTAGTAGGTATAATAGACCCTACACTCTCACCGCTTACTACATACTAATATCAGAATCGTAATACTAGACGCACCGACTAATTTCATTTTCAACAAAAAAACTGCTGCTAGAAATGATGATCTAGAGCAGTTCGTTTTAGTTAGGAGTTCTTGCCATTTTGTACATCTTCAAACGTAAGACCTGCTTCTTTCAAATCGCGTGTTCTATGCGCAATTCTAGATGCCGCACAAGCCGCCACACTTGCCACTAGATCATCTAAGAACGTATGGATACCAATTCCTTTTTTGGTATCCAATTCGTTGATGATACCGACTTTATTCTTATCTAAGTGGCCGAATGTAGTAACGGCGATTGAACCATACGTGTATACCGCACCCAATGCAATCGTTTCATCCACTCCAAATAACCCCTCGTCTGATTCAACGATTTGCTGAAGTGGTCCCGATAATTGACCTCTTTCAGCAATTTCGTCCAATTCAACTCCTACCAATATTGCATGTTGCAATTCACGTTTACGAAGAACGCTTTCTACTGAGTCGATACACTGTTCGAGTGACAAACCTTTGTTATAAGGCACTTGCAGTTCATACACAATTTTTGCAATATCTTCAATCTTAACCCCACGACGGATCAACGCATCTCTTGTTGCTGCAGTCACAACGTCCGAATGAACAATGTTTTTACCTTCATCCATATTATTTCCCCTCTCTCTCTTCATACGCAATAGTTTTCACTAGCTTTACACTGTTATTTATCGGTATGATATTTAGTAAGTGTACATTAATTATGGAGGTCCTACAAAATGAATCCAGGAAAAATTGAAGAAATTCGTTTTTACAGTAATGAATTACAAGAAGAAATGGAACTATTGATATATTTGCCATCACGCTACTCCCCTTTATACAAACATAATGTCATGCTCGTCTCTGATGGCAAAGATTATTTCCAACTCGGACGGATTGGTCGAATTGCCGATGAATTAATGGAAGAAGAAATCATTGAACCGGTTATCATCGTAGGAATCCCATACAAAACGGTGCAAGAACGCAGACGTATGTATCATCCAGAAGGTGATCGACACAAAGCATATATCCGCTTTTTAGCGCACGAGTTAATTCAGTATATTGATGAAACCTACCCAACATACCAAATGGGCTCTTCAAGAATGTTGATGGGCGATTCACTGGCAGCATCGATTTCCTTATTGACCGCTTTAAAATATCCAAACTGCTTTGGAAATGTAGTATTGCATTCTCCTTTCGTTAATGAACACGTACTCGAAGCAGTCAAAGCCAATGAAAACCCTGCCAATCTTTCTATTTACCATGTGATCGGTGATAAAGAAACGGATGTACCCACAACTGCTGACGGCAGATTGGATTTTCTAACGCCTAACCGCGAACTGCATAAAGTGATTAAGGAAAAGAGATTTCCTTACTATTATGAAGAGCTAGACGGAGATCATACCTGGAAATCATGGCAACCTGATATTCGCCGCGCGTTAATTGAAATAAATAGACTTTCATAATAGAAAGAGCATGTTTGGCCATTTTCTGATATACTAAAATAGATGTACCTAAAATTCAGTCAATTCACAAGGAGGCAAATTTAAATGAAATACGGTATTGTTGCATTCCCTTCAAAAAAACTTCAGGACTTAGCAAACGGCTATCGGATGAGATACGATCCGCATTATTCGCTGATCACACCTCATATGACGCTGAAAGAACCATTCGAAGCGAATGACAAGGAAATCGAAGAAGTGGCAAATGCGTTAAAAGAAATTACCATCAAAAACAGCCCTTTTGAGTTGAAAGTTACAAAAGTTAGCTCATTCGCTCCAACGACGAACACGATTTACTTTAAAGTTGTACCGAACGATGAAATTCTCGCGTTGCACAAGGATTTAAATGTAAACTTCTATCACGATGAAAACAATTATGCTTTTGTTCCGCATGTTACCATTGCGCAAAACCTAACTTCTGGTGAACACGATGATGTGATTAACCAAATGAAGATGGTAGGTGTAGACCACACGGAAATCATTGATCGTATTCACTTACTTTATCAACTAGAAGATGGTTCGTGGACAGTCTATGAAACGTTCCGTCTTGATCGTGAGTCTTGATTTGCAGATGACAGTAAAAATCGTCTCAGATGAAAAAGGTCGGCAAGATGCGTATTCCGTCCGCAAGAAAGTTTTTGTGGAGGAACAGGGCGTCCCGCTGATTCTTGAGTTGGACGAACACGATCAAGAAGCGATCCACTTCGTTGTCTATGATGAAGTGGATCAACCAATCGGTGCCGGTCGCATGAGAGGTCTGGTAAATGCACACGGTAAAATAGAGAGAATCTGTATTTTACCTGAATATCGCGGTAAACATCTTGGAAATTTAATTATGAATACATTAGAAGAACATGCATTAAAGAATTCTATGAAAAAACTTATATTGAACGCGCAATCCTATGCTGTGCCTTTTTACGAAAAGCTAGGCTACGTCGTCACATCGCCCGAATTCATGGACGCTGATATTCCTCATCGCGCTATGGAGAAAAGTTTGTTAAACGACTGATTGCACAGAAAAAATACCCCTTACCACTAGAGTGGTAAGGGGTATTTCCTTGCGTCAGGCATAGGCGTTAATCGATTGTCCCTTTCCTACAACTTCTGCAATTTCAGGTGAGAATTGGGCTGGATTTGGCGCAATAAATCCATTTTTAACTAAAGGTTGAGGTGCACGATTTTTTCGTTGTTTCATCTGCTCTTCACGACGTCTTTCTTCATCTGCCAGAACATCTTCCCAATAGCTTGATTCCTCATTTTCCAGACGCACAGGATGTACGCGTCCGATATAAGCAAAATTATGACGTTCATTATTCATACGTTCTGCATACTGTTGTGCTTGGTAATTTGGTATTGGTAGTATATAACCCATGATGTGCACCCCCTATTAAATAGATTTTCATTAATAGTTTACCCAGTTAGCTAGAGGTATAAACATGTTTTAATAAATTTATTTTACTTACCACCTAGCATTTGTGATATATCGTTCAAATTTAACCCTTTACCACTTGTTATGATAGAGTTAACTAATTCATCTTCTACTGATTGTGGCACATCTTTTTTAGCTACTTGACTTACTTTTCGAATGATTTTTCTTACTTGTTTTTCGTCTTTGAAATCGGCATATTGAATGGCATTCGCTAATGCAAAGACTTCTTCCATCGGCACACCCGTCTTAGATTCTATTTTTTTAAAGAATGAATCGTTCATAGTCAGTTCTCCTCCTTAGAAATAGCTTCTGCCTACAATGATTAGTAAAATAAACAGAACTACAATCAAGACGAATGAAGAACCGCCATATCGTTCACCATAACCTCCGCCATATCCGTAACCACCTTGAGATGGATAACATCCGTACATGAAAAACCCCTCCTTCCTTTCTTCTCTACTATATGCAGAGAAGAATGAATTGGAGAGGGCGTTTTGGTAGTTTAAATATTTCCTTTTGAAGTAAAAAGCAATGCACCGATTAGTCCGAAAATGATGGCTGCGCTAATTCCCGAACTTGTCACTTCAAACATTCCAGTTACTACACCGACCAAGCCGTGTCTCTCGGCTTCCGCCATCGCGCCATGTGTCAATGCGTTCCCGAATGAAGTAATGGGAATCGTAGCGCCAGCACCAGCAAAATCAATAAACGGTTCATACCAACCGATTCCATCCAACACCGATCCCACTACAACCAGTGAACATAAAGTATGAGCAGGCGTTAACTTTGCGACATCCATCAGTAATTGCCCAATGACACAAATCAAGCCACCCACAATAAATGATGTAATATATATAGATATCATGGTGCTGTCACCTCTTCCATTGTGAGTTCAATAGCGTGAGCAATACACGGAATGGTATCTCCTTGTTGAAATGATAAAGGGGATAGTAAGGCACCAGTCGCTAGCAATAAAACCCGCTTATACTCCCCAGTCAGCAATTTTTGATACACATCGGAAAAAAATACCGCTGCTGAACAACCAGATCCACTTGCTCCTGCTTTAAAGGACGGATCATTACCATAAAACTCTTCTCCGGCATCCCGAAAGTTTTTCGTATGCGGTAAACCATTTTCATTGGCTAACGCTTTAAAGATTTTGAAACCATTACTTCCTAAATCCCCCGTGATGATCGTGTCATAATCATCGACCGTTTTACCATGCCCTGTTAAGTGATTCATCAATGTATCACTGGCTGCTGGAGCCATTGCAGATCCCATGTTCAACGGATCCGTCATTCCCATATCTACCACTTTTCCTACAGTAGCGCAGTCAATCACTGGGGTGCCTTGTGTATGTTGTCCAATCAATGCAGCCCCCGCCGCTGTGACTGTCCACTGTGCAGTTGCTCCTTTTTGTGAACCATACTCCACCGGATATCGGAACTGCCGTTCAATTGCATTATGTTGACTAGAAGAGCCCGCCACGATCCAGTTTGCATGCTTCGCATCCGCAAGCAATGCCGCCGTAATCATAGATGAAACAGAAGTAGCGCAAGCGGAAAACAGACCAATATACGGGATAGCTAATGCATGTGCTGTGAAATTAGAAGGTGTCATTTGATTGACTAAGTCACCGGTTAATAAGAAATCGATTTTCTCCGGCTGTTTCTTTGCTTTACTCAGTGCAATCAATACAGCATCATACATTAACTGCTTATGACCGTCTTCGTTCGTCGGCAAATCACAGCGCTCATCTTCATACGATTTGTCGAATTGCTGCGCAAACACACTTTTCTTGTTTTCCAACGGACCTGCCGTTACACCCGTTGCGTAAATACTCGGCTTGGAATGAAAGGTTAACACGCCCCGTTTTACCATGAGACCACACCAAATTTCACTAAGATCGTCTTGATCAGCGCTACAACAAAGGCTGAAAAGACACCAAATAAAATGACTGAACCCGCTAGTTTAAACATATTCCCGCCAACACCTAGTACATATCCTTCCGATTTATGTTCAATGGAGGCCGAGACGACAGCATTGCCGAATCCCGTTATCGGTACCGCTGCGCCTGCCCCGCCAAATTGGGCAATCTTTTTATATAGTCCAAAACCCGTTAACAACATAGCGATGAAAATCATTGTGGCAACAGTCGGATTACTCGCTGTGCGCTCCGTGAAGTCAAAGTACGTAATATAAAAAAGTGCAATAAATTGACCAATTAGACATATCGAACCACCAATCAAGAAAGCTTTAATGACATTTTTCATAATGGGTGGTTTAGGTGATAACTCTTTCTCTATTTGGGCATACTTTTCCTGTTGCATTAGGTTTGCTCCTTTTCAATTGATTTGATTTTATCAATTTTCTTTCGATAATTTTTCTCGCTTTTTTTATTGATCAACTTCTCCGTTTCCAATAAGATTTTACTATCTGCCGACACGGTGACTTTTAAGTCAGGATACTCACGTTCCAATTTTTTTTGAATTTTGTTGGCAATAGCTTTCTTTTTAAATCGGGAAAACGTATTGACACGAATCCCTGCTAGCAATTCATCTTCATATAGCAGTACCTTTGCTAGCTTCACATGTTCATTACTCATCAAGACATTCTCTACCGAATGCTCATCATACGGAGTAGTATTTTTAATATACGTTCCTTTCTCACTACAACCAGTGAGTAGACCAAGAATAAGTAATATTATACTTAGTTTCTTCAAATTCGACGCCTCCCTTCTATCTAGCATGTATCTTTTATGTCGGATTTATGCATATTGAGGAAAGCGCCCTGTCATGTCGATTACCCATGCATAAAGTATAGAGAACGACAAACAGGAGGTGGACAGTAGTGGGATGTGAAAAAAAAGACAGCAAACATGATGGCTGTCATAAGTCGAATTGTATTTGTGAAGTAGTGCGCTTTATCCAACGCGTCCAGAATACGTGTCCGGAAGTGGATTGTGTAGAGTGTGATACAGATTGTTTCATGGCGCCGCTTGGCAGTTTAGTCAGCCCGGTTAGAGGCCGCGTCAACACACGCGTGTTCAGTTTACTGACGGGTAACGGGGACTATTTCAAGGCAGTATTCAGAGGTGGCAAACGGAAGCATTATCCTAAAATGACAGCAGAAGAGACACTAGCTAATCATACATCGTCACATCATAAGCATACGAGCTGTGTTTCCGTATTCTTCCGTGTACAGACCGTGTTTGATTCTTGCTGTGCTACCATTCAAGTATTGCAGCCTTTATATAACGGACACCCGTTTGATATTACGACGGACGGAAAGATCTGTTATGAAAAAATTTGTAAGGTGAATGGTTTTGGACCTACGAATACATGCTTGACGGTTGATTTGAGCTGCTTCTGCGGCATTCAGTGTATTGATGATGTGTATATCAATTTCTGCGATGAAGATTGATTGGTTTCTTGCAATGCTAAATGGCGAACCCTACGATAATAGGGTTCGTCTTTTTAGATGTAGCAAAAGAAATGTATGGAATGCAGTGGCGTTTTTAAACTCCCTTTCAGGTGAATGTTTTCTACATATACGAAAAAACAAGGCGAACCCGTTTAATGGGTTCGCCTTGTTAGTAATAAGAATTAAATAGTGAATGATTGCTGTTTCCAGAGGATATCTAAAATTTCTTCCATACGGACTGAGGTTATTTCTTTGTTCGTGTTGAACCAGACCACTTCGTTTTCTATACCATGCAACTTTCCTTTGATACTTCCTTTTTCTGTGATGATTTCTAATGGTGCATACAATTCTTTACGGAATGGGTGGTGCAAGTACTCTAATTTTTGGCGAATCAGTTGAGTAGCTACTAAATCTTTTTCAATCTCTGGCGACTCTTGCACCGACACATTCTCCGTAACAGGTAAGACAACGGGGCCCTCTGATCCTCTTGAGTGTTCCGGCTCGAAAACGGATGTGCTTTCTTCTTCAACTATAGGGATATACCGATATTTTCTAATTATCGGACTGGAGATGAACAGCAACGGCTTTTCATTACGCATTTTTATCACTTCCTTTTAGTTAGCATATGTAAGTAAAGCGCCTAACGTTCCAAAAAAAAACAGTATTCCTAGTTCATAAAGAACTAAGGAATACTGTTGCAAGTCCTAGATAAATGACGACACTAATGACGTCGTTGAGCGTGGTAATAAATGGCCCTGAGGCAACAGCCGGGTCCACTTTAAGTTTATGCATAAATAACGGAATAAATGATCCCGAAATGGTAGCAACGAAAATTGAAACCATCATCGCTGCTCCTACTAGTAATGCAATCACCAGTTCATGCTTCCAGATAAAGATTAATAAGACGACGAATATCGCACAAATTAAACCTGTAATAATTCCCGTGCCTGCTTCTCGTATTAGTAACTTCAACTTACTTTCATCTTCAATATCACGTGTTGCGATACCACGAACCGCAACAGCAAGTGACTGCGTTCCACTATTTCCGGCAGTTCCGGCGATTAAGGGGATAAATGCTGCTAATAAAGCAACTTGAGAAATCGTATCCGTAAATAAATCAATTAAATTTGCTGTCAACATTCCGAGAACCAATAAAATCAGTAGCCATGGAATCCGTTTTTTGGCAGCAGAGAATGGGTTTTTATCAAATGTATCCATTGTCGAAACACCGGCAAGTTTAGAATAGTCATCCGATGCTTCTTCATCGATTACGTCGATAATGTCATCGACTGTGATAATCCCCAGTATATGTTGCTGGAAGTCGACGACTGGAACAGCTAGGAAGTTATAATCCTGAATCGTTCGAGCGACGTCTTCTTGGTCATCCGAAACGGATACGCTGACGAGACGATCACTCATAATAGAGCGGATTAACGTATCTTCATCGGCAATAATTAAGTCACGTAACGAAACGACTCCAGTCAAACGCTGGTAATCATCTACAACAAAAATATAGTAAATGGTCTCAGCGCTTGGTGCTTCACTACGCAAAATCGTCATAGCGGAACGAACGGTGGAATTCTCGGAAACCGTGACGAATTCCGTCGTCATGATCGAACCGGCAGTATATTCTTCATAGTGTAGTAATGCTTTAATTTGAAGCGCCGCTTCTTTATCCATCAATGTTAAATAGCTAACGACTTTCTTTTTATCTAGTTCTTTCAGGACATCAACCGCATTATCCACAAACATGTATGAAATCATCTCTGCGGCATATGTCGCGTCCATCTCCTCAAGGAACTCTTCGTATTCATCTTCCTCAATTTCACTTGTTTCAAATATTTCCGCAAGCTCTTTTGGTGATAGATAAAAATACATTAATTCACGAAGCTCTGGACCCACTTCTTCATAAAAAGTTGCTCGATCGTATGGATGAAGTACCAGATATTCTTGTCTGAACGAATGAATATCTTCGTTGAGCAGTAATTCCCGCAATTTCACCGCATCCAAAACGATTTCACTTTTCATTTGTTCTGGTTGAGTAGTCATGATTTCACACCTTCCCTTCTGCACATACGATACGCTTAAACGTACGAATTAGTTACTATAAAACGTTATGACTGCTTTGCATTAACAGAGCTGTTGCTGTTTTTCGAATCCGCACACTTGCTGACTTTGCCGTAAATAGTATTGCATATCTTCCGGCAACGGACTAGTAAAGTGCATTCTCTCTTTCGTGAGTGGATGAAGTAAACTGACACCAGAACAATGCAGTGCCTGGCGTGGGAATACATTCCCATCCGCCCCGTATAAATCATCACCTACAAGTGGATGTCCGAGCCATTGCATGTGCACACGAATTTGATGCGTACGACCTGTATGTAACGTCAAGTCTATGACGGTAAAACAGTCTGTTTCATGACGATAATGTGCAGTTACTGATACATCTGTTTTTGCATACTGACCATCATCCCGTACCATTCTCTCAATAATACTACCTTCTCTTCTGCCAATCGGTTGTTCAATAGTCAGGAACGGTGTAGTAATTATACCTTCTGAGAATGCGGTATAGTGGCGTTGAAACAAACCCTGCACCATTTGTTTGCTTAATAGATGATGGATATGGCGGTTTTTCGCCACACAAATAATACCTGACGTATCCGTGTCAAGACGTGTCACCATATGAGCAGTTGAAAGAATACCTTCTCTTTCAAATTTTCCACAGACAAAATTCGCAAGCGTTCCAGAAGGATGATTGCGAGATGGGATCGTACTTTGCCCAGCGGGTTTATCAAGCACTAAAAGAGTTTCATCTTCATACAAAATGGATAAGGTACCTTCTTGTGGAATCAAGCCATCACTCACCTGTTCAGGAGGGAATAATACTGTCACTTGATCATTTGGCTGTAATTGATGACGCACGTTTCGAGATTGCCCATTCACCAATATCTCTCCACCGCGATATTTAATAGCAGTTAACGTCGTTTTGGAAATTTCATGCTGTGCCAAAAATTCACGCAGCACTGCACTTTTCTTCACAACGAATTGTAATTGAAACTGCGTATTATTTTTTCTTTTCATCATCTTCACGTTCATAGATTAAATCACTCGCGACAAATGATTCTTCTACACGTTTCCAGAATGGGAAAGGACGGAAGCGCGCAAAGCCCATTTTTTCATTGGACACTTTATATTCGATAGATTTCACATCTTTATGAAGGAGTTGCAAATGATCGACTGTCACCATGAAATCAGGACCTTTTACAGGCGTCAATGTACAAATATGATGATCGGGTAAAATGAGTGGAGATCCTACTGTACGGAATACGCGATTATTAATCGACGCCATTTCTGTCAATTGCATAGATGGCAATGAAGGATGGATAATCGCACCGCCTAGCGATTTGCTGTAAGCAGTGGATCCAGATGGCGTCGACATGCAAAGCCCATCTCCTCTAAATCGTTCAAAGTGTTCTCCATTTAATTCAACATCCATCACCAACGTAACTTCAGGTGATTTTACGGTCGATTCATTCAACGCTAAATAGGATGCACTTTTTTCGGAATGACGATAATTGATCGTCACTTCAATCAAAGGATACTCGATGACCTCGTACTCTTGTCTTGCGATCAAGATCACCAGTTTTTCTATTTCAGAAGGTTTCCAATCCGCGTAAAACCCTAAGTGTCCCGTATGAATTCCCACAAATGATGTCTTATCCAAGCGGTGTATGTATTTATGGAAAGCATGTAATAGCGTTCCATCGCCACCGATGGACAATACAATATCCGGCTCTTCCTCATCATACTTTAAACCGAAATCGCGCAAATATACACGGGCTTCTTTCATTAACTTATTGGATAACTCATCATTTCGCGACTGAATTGTAAATTTCATTACATCACTTCCATTCTTTTTGTGAATTTGTTTTGCCATATATCAATTCACCTTTTCCAGCACCGGCTTGAATATTTCTTCTACGGCTGAACTAAATTCCTCACCATAATTATCATTGCCTTCAATATTGAATATCAACGCCTGCAATTCGTCTGCAGCACCTGTTAATCGTATCTTCTGATCTTGCCAAATCAACACGGGTTCTGCTTGTTGCAGTAGCATATCAACTAGCCCACGCCAGCTGTCTTTCGGGAAATACGCATAACGATAGCCGGTCTCATGATCAAATATATATACAAACGATTGATGATCTGTGTCTGTCAACATTTTTCCAGTTGGAGAACCTAACGGCCACTCTGCTTCGGGATTCAATACAAATTGAACTTCATTACCGTTGTTACGTGTATCAATGATTTTATTTTTCATGTTCAAGACATCCACATCCTTAATTAAAGTCTTTACGTTTAGTCTACCATATGCCACACATAGTTGCATTTCGTTATTGTGCATTATGGTAAGAAAGTTGGTATAATGAATATAATAAACAAACCTATTTACCATCTTCAATAAACAGGAGGAAAAAGTATGAATCTCCAACCCATTAACACTCGGTTACTCCTTGAAATCAATACACTGCAAACTCTTGGAGCGGTTCAATCCTTCAGTAGTAATACACCGACCAACTCCAATTCGTTCCAAATGGTACTTACGCAATTGTTGGAAGGCAACAACATTAGCGCTGAACTCGCAACACAATCCGCGCAATTATTTACTCAAGGAAGCAGCGTAGCATCATTTGGTCTATCACAAAGCCCGGTTGAAGTAGTTACAGCTAAATCACCGGCTACATCGTCGCTAGCAACTACTACTCCATACGCAGATATCATCAAACAAGCTGCTGATAAATACCAACTACCGGAAAAACTACTAGCCGCCGTCATCAAACAGGAATCCAACTTCAAAAGCAATGCAAAAAGTCATGCAGGCGCTGCTGGGCTCATGCAACTCATGCCAGGTACAGCTAAATACCTTGGCGTGTCAAATCCCATGGACCCTCACCAAAACATCATGGGCGGAGCCAAATATCTACGCAACATGCTCAACCAATTCGGCTCGAATGAAATGGCACTAGCAGCCTACAACGCAGGACCGGGGAACGTAAAAAAATACGGAGGCATCCCGCCTTTTAAAGAAACCCAGAACTACGTAAAAAAAGTCATGAACTACTACCACCAAATGGTGTGAAATTTTCGCTGTCGTTTTTTACCACGTGTACTTACAACTATCCAGTGGATGGCAAGCCCAATGCGACTTTGAAGCAGATTAGCTAGATAGTGGATCCGACTCGAGCGATCCAATCTGCTATATAACAAGAAACAAAATAAGTTCTTTTATTTGTATAGAAATTCGTTCGTTGATAGAATACAGATACAAATGC
The DNA here is from genome assembly GCF_002743375.1 of Sporosarcina sp. P34. Taxonomy (GTDB): domain Bacteria; phylum Bacillota; class Bacilli; order Bacillales_A; family Planococcaceae; genus Sporosarcina. The sequence continues at coordinate 14,680 of NZ_PDZC01000001.1, read as the reverse complement.
ACGAAGGGGTGTGAATTCAATGACTCGAAAACCTGTCATCCCTTTTGAGGAGATCGGCGAGAAAAAACTACATGAACTGATTGAAACATTTTACGCTAAGGTGGCTGTACACCCAGATCTCATTCCTATATTTCCTGATGATTTATCTGAAACCATTAGGAAGCAAAAACAATTTCAAACACAATATCTTGGTGGACCGAACCTATTCACGGAAGAGCACGGACATCCTATGATGAGAGCTCGACATAACCCTTTCCCTATAACACCTACACGCGCAGAAGCATGGCTAGCATGCATGGCTGAGGCAATGGACGACGTAGGACTGGAGGGTCCACTTCGGGAAGTCTACTATAAGCGCCTTGTCTTAACAGCCAACCATATGGTAAATAGGAACGAGGAGGAAGATCAGTGAACTATCTTACTGTTATTGATGATACGTTACACTTCTCTGCTTCAGTAAAGCCCATTGAACTTTATGTATTTCTTGATCCTTATTGTAAAGATTGTTGGTCACTGCAACCGTTGCTACGTAAAATGCAGGTCGAATACGATCACTATTTTACGTTACGCATCGCGTTAAGAACACCTATGACAAAACTGAATCCACCTTCTTTACTTGATCCGAACGATGCAAAATCAACTAAGCGGTCAAACCCTTGTTTCCCTAATATTGCAGTAAAAGCTGCAGAGTTCCAAGGTAAGCGAGCTGGATTCCGTTACCTATCTTGTTTACTTGAGTACTCCTTCTTGAAGAAGCGTGACGTCGCGTCCTATTCAGTTCTCGTTGAAATTGCTGCACGGATTAATTTAGACGTGGATGAATTTATCGCGGATTTTACTTCTGAAGAAACATCGCGTGCTTTGCAAGTCGATATGTATTTAGGTAACGAAATGGAAGTGGATGAAGCCCCAACTTTCGTTTTCTTCAATAGCAATATAGAAGACGAAGGATTGAAAGTAAGCGGCCTCTATGACTATGCGATCTACGAACAGATTTTAGAAGAACTAATCGGAGAACAACTTCTACCAGAAATGCCTCCTACTATTGATTTGTTATTCAATCGTTTTGATTTACTCACAACGAAAGAAATCGCAGAAATGTGTCACGTGACGGAAAAAGAAGCGGAACGCGAATTAAAGAAACGCTTACTCAAACAGGAAATCGAACGAATCCCTTTCCAAGATCGTACGTTATGGCGTAAAAAGCAACCAAATTGTTCACTAATTAAATAGCACTTATACTAGTCGAAGCCCCAACAATTTGTTGGGGCTTCGTCTTTTTTACGTATAGAAATAAAGAAAAGAGCATCCGCTCCTGGGGGGGAGTGAATGCTCTCTTTCAAAGGGAATGGGAGAAATGTTCACGTTCAAACAAAAGGGGTGTATGTTTGGTATGTGATTTATTCCACAATTACACCATATCATAAATGACTTATGACTTCAACAAATTATAACAGTTTTCATCCAAATGTCATGGACTTCGCGAATACCTGTCGAAACATGCAGTCAAAAGTTACCCTCTTTTGGCCAATAACTGTTCCAGTTCTTCCAATCTCGCTTCAAATACCCGACACGCTTCTTCAATCGGTTTTTCAGATGTCATATCGACACCTGCTTTTTTCAATACTTCGATTGGATAGTCGGATGAACCTGCCTTTAAGAAATTCGTAATATAACGTTCTACAGCAGGCTCCCCTTCTTCTAAAATCTGCTTGCTAAGCGCCACAGCCGCACTATATCCTGTCGCGTATTGATAGACATAATAATTCATATAGAAGTGAGGAATACGCGCCCATTCTAAACCGATTTCCTCATCACTAACAATCGCATCACCATAATACTTTTTATTCAAAGCATAGTATTCTTCGGTTAACTTTTCGGCAGTCAACGGTACACCATCTTGATCCAGCTGATGAATCAAATGTTCGAATTCCGCAAACATCGTCTGGCGGAACACCGTCGCACGGAATCCATCTAGCCAATAGTTTAACAAGTAAATCCGCTGATCTTCATCTGTTGTCACGTTCAATAAGTGGTCATTCAGCAATGCTTCATTCACTGTTGATGCAACTTCCGCCACAAATATAGAATAACCACTATATATGAATGGTTGATACTTACGGGAATAATAACTGTGTACACTATGTCCGAACTCATGCGCTAACGTGAACAAATTGCTTACATTGTCTTGCCAGTTCATTAAGATGTAAGGATTCGTTCCATAAGAGCCGGAAGAATACGCACCTGAACGTTTCCCTTTATTTTCGCGAACATCCACCCAGCGATTATCAAGACCTTCCTTTACAACTTCCCGATAATCTTCACCAAGCGGATGGAAGCTTTCTAGCATAGTATCTTTTGCTTCTTCGTATGTGTACTTCATCTTTGTATCTTCTACTAGTGGTGTATAGATATCCCACATATGAAGCTCATCCACATTCAGGACTTTTTTGCGTAATGCTACATAACGATGCAATAAACCTAGATTTTTATTGATGGTAGACACCAGGTTTTCATACACTTGCTCCGGAATATGGTTATTGGATAATGCTGCTGCTCTTGCTGAGCTATAATTTCGAATTCTCGCGTTGACATTATGCCCTTTTACATTACCGCTTAATGTCGAAGCAAATGTATTTTTAAACTCTCCATATCTTGAATACATTTCTTTAAAAGCCGCTTCTCGAACTTTTGGGTCTTTGCTCTCTAGAAATTGTGAATAACGACCATGTGTCAATTGAACGTCATTTCCCTCTTCATCTTTAACCAAGCCAAAAGTTAGATCCGCATTATTTAACATACTGAATGTTTCGGAAGATTTTCCTGTCACTTCAGATAACTGCGCGATTAATTGCTCCTGTTCTGAAGATAAAACGTGAGCGCGTTCTGCATTCAACTCTTCAAATTCCTGTTTATATAAACGCAAGCCTTCATGCGACTCAATCGTTTCGTTCAGTTGCTTTTCATCGATCGAGAGTAATTCTGGAGTGAAATAGGATAATGCTGTAGATATTTTCACGACTAACGTTCTAATTCGACCATCCATCGCCTGATAAAAACTGTTTGTCGTATCCTGATCTGTTTTAAGATGCGCATACGTGTACAATCTTCGTAGACGTTCTGCCAACTTATCACGATATGTTAACGCTTCAAAAAGTGGACGGGCTCCATTTCCTAAAGTGCCTTTATACTGTTCTGCCTCTTTGGCTAGCTCTTCAATTTTGCTGTACTCTTTATCCCATTCTTCATCAGATGAAAATATATCTTCCAGGCGCCATGTTTCCTCTTCAGATACTTCATCGCGCGTCAATACTTTGTGATCATTCGTCAATCCAATTCCTCCTCCTGCATTTACCGTTATTTGATTCTCTTGTATTTTCTCAATTCCTGGCATGCATTGCAAGAAATCGCCCTGAAAGTATTTCCAGCACAAAGTCTTTCCCCATGAATTGATCCAATCGATAGATATCTATGCGGCGCTCTTTCAAGAAATCCACATAACTTTGACAAGCTTCTAATTGTCGGCTTGAATCTCCTTCAAATGTTTTGACAAACGACTGAAGAATAGAGCGATGTAGTTGAAAAGGTGTACTTCTCGTTTGTCGGATTGCCGCAATAAGTAGTAATTGCCATTCACTATCAGACTCTGTAAATGCGGCTTGCCCGAATGTCGGAACGCCGATCCATGCGGGCAGTTGAATGGGCTGGACACGCAATTCATAACATGCACGCAAAAAGCGATGATGGATACCTCTTTGATTATACCCAATTACCGACCGAAGATACTTTCGTCGCGCAGATAGATATTGACGTGTTAATTCTTCTATGTCTTTTGCGGATGGAGTAGCAGGGATAGCGAATGGAATCGTTTGATGTGTACTTCGCATGACGGAGTGACATACCACAAACGCAGTACCACGAAGATGGATGAAATGACTGAGGTAGTGAAAGTGTTGCTGTAACGGATTGTACGTGATGAACACGGATAACGCTTCTTTTGTGTGTGAATGAATGTGGCGGATAAAGTGTTGTTGGAATTGACTAAATCGATAGGTAAGGACACATGATGAAGAGTCTTGTAGTTGCGTGGGTGTGAGTAAGATCCATATAGCCATCATTTCTGCGTTATGGTAGCCAGCGTTACGTTCTACTATACGCGCGATAGGAATCGTACTGCACTGAAATTCAATAGGGACTTGCTCATTTCGCCACGTCACAAGCAGATCAGGACGTTGTCTGATGTCGCGCAGATAAGGCTCCATTTCTGTTTGTAGTTGAAGACGTGAAAATAATTCATAGAGTTGGATTTTACCGAGTAGATGGGTTGGGGACTCCCCTTCTGAGAAACTATCTCGGCAGGTGGTTTGTTTCAGATGAGCAAAATGTGGGATCACAATGTCGCCGACTTTTAGGAGTACTTGTTCTTTGCACTCTGGACAATGAAAGGTTTCGTTTTTACGCCACTCTCGTAAGTTGGCTAGGGACCACTGTCGTGTTAATACGACTTGCTTCCCGCCACTTGTAAGAGCTGTTAACAAGGCCTTCACACTCCTTCTCTTATATACTACGAATTTTCTGATTAGTTGGCAAGAGAAATTTTACGTTTTTTTGAATTAGGAGGCTGAGATGGGGGGCACCATTGATCGACGCTCCAGGGGGGACGGCTTCCACTTACGATCAACTAGTTTGATTTTCTACTATTAATGAAATGTAAAGTTTTCTCCATTCGTTAAACAGAATCCTCTACAAGAGATAATGATTGTTCTCCTATCTATGTGATTTTCTGTATCAACCCTGCACATGTAACTAGTGACGTGCTAGAACAGAGTACTTAGTGCTATTCCACTAAAAAAACGAAGGCGCCTTCCAAGCAGTAGGCGTAGTGAAGAGACAGGGACAGATGCACTTCCTGTCCTTGGCTCTTCACGGGAGCCATCTGCTAGCGCCGAAGTGGGTTCAATGATATTACTTCCCTCGCCCTCAGAGTTCCAGATTTTCTAGGAACAAAGTAAAAAAGGCTACCAAATTACCGGTAGCCTTTTAGAGTCTTATGAAAAATATTTAGTTACTTGTTCAAATACGTCAGATCCCATAACTTCCTTGCCATACTCAGCTATACGATGAATAGACATTTTAGACACTGCACCGTATTCCGTTACCATGCTGGCAATGTCTTTCGCACGTTTCTTCTCAATGAGAGAATAATCGAAGCGTAAGTTGAGATAATAACGATCCTCGAATGCGTATAGTTGCGAATCAAATTCGTCTTCGAGTGAAATCATTTTGCTAGCCAATGGTATGATCTGGTCAAATTCATTGAAAACAAATATTTTATCTGTCACTTGCAACTCTTCTTCATTTTCTTCTTCAGAATCAGTAATCGCATCGAAAATTGGATCGAATAATTCTTCTGGATCTTCAATTCCAAAAGGAAACTGTGATGATTCTGCATTCTTCGGAAGATGTGCGCGAGTGACAATCACTTCAATGCCTTCATTCATTGCGTTAACTTGAATCCAAAGCGGTCCTTCTACTTCAAATTCCGTGTCATCACCAAGTTCATCCATCATATCCCAAAAAAGCTCTTCGCTTTTGTCACGATTATACCAGACGTCTTCTTTACTAAAACCACGGGCTTCAATATCTCCATAGGACAGATTAAACTTTACCGTGTTTTCATTAATGCGTTCTATTTCCATCCCTTATCTCTCCCTTCTGTAAAACAGGCCCTCCCCTGTTATATACTAATACACACTTGCAATGCTTATTACTACTATATGTCGACTACGACGTTTTCGTAAGGGTTTATTACATTTCATTTTCATTCTATACGCATTGCAGTGGTTAAGCTAGAGGAATACAAGGGAATATCAATTCAAAAAAGCTGATAGGCACAATTGTATCCCGTGTCATCCCTATCAGCTTTTGTTATTAAGATTAGTTTACCATCCGCCGCGCTTCGAGCAGCTGATAGGCTCTAACTTTTCTCGGTAGGAAACGACGAATCTCATCTTCATTATACCCTACTTGGAGTCTTTTTTCATCTAGAATGATTGGTCTTCTTAAAAGCCCAGGATGCTCTTGAATCAATTCATAAAGTCTTTGAAGTGGAAGACTTTCTACGTCAACATTTAATTTTTGAAAAATCTTGGATCGTGTTGAAATAATTTCGTCAGTACCGTCTTCAGTCATCCGAAGAATTTGTTTGATTTCTTGAATATTCAATGGTTCAGAGAAGATATTACGCTCTGTATAAGGAATCTCATGTTCCTCCAACCATGCTTTTGCTTTTCTACAAGATGTACAACTAGGCGATGTATAAAGTGTGACACCCATATATTGACACGTCCTTTCCTACGGCTTACGCTCATTAGATTTTGTATACTTGCAATTCATGTAATTCAAATTAGAATTATTATAATTAATGTCTATACTGTTCATTATACACTTAATCATTCTCAATTAATATAGTTTTTCAAAAAAACTTTTTCGGAATTCACAATTTCTTATTTTTCAACATGCCAGTAGAGAATCATGCTGTATTCTGCGATTAATGAGCACCTTCTACTGTTATACCCAGGGTGGAAATATTTTAAACATTTCATTTGTTAAAAAATGCATTCTCATTTAGAAAATAAATCTGCTAATTATTCCCTCACTACATAGTACGTACAAGTGTACTAAAAGGTTTCATATAGTGTAAAAGAATTTCGTTATAGCCAATCAAAGTTGCATTTTTTATAAGGTATCGATATAATCTTAAGCAATAAGTGAATGGCATTGAAGGAAATAGTATTTTTGTGGCGGTTTTTGTAGAGAGCTTGTATAAGGTGAAAACAAGTAAAGCTGCACAAAAAGAATGGGCTCCTGAGCTTGATGGATGAAAACAGTACTCCATCACGTCTTCTCACGTTACGGGAATAGAGTGGCTATTTTTTAGCAATTCGGGTGGTACCACGGTTACCTTTCATCAATCGTCCCTATTTACAGGGGATGACTGATGTTTTTTTATGCCATTTTTTACGGATGATACAGACTGTTTCGTTCCAGTCGACAATTCAAAGGAGGATACATGCTTATGAAAACTATTTTTTCAGGCGTACAACCAACAGGTGTCATTACATTAGGGAACTACATTGGCGCGTTCCGTCAATTTGTTGAGCTTCAAAACGACGAGGACTGTATTTTTTGCATCGTTGATCAGCACGCAATTACAGTGCAGCAAAATCCCGATGACTTAAAACAAGCGATTCGTTCATTAGCCGCTACATATATTGCAAGTGGCATCGATCCGGAAAAATCTACTTTATTCATCCAGTCAGAAGTTCCAGCTCATGCACAAGCCGGCTGGATCATGCAATGTATTTCGTACATTGGGGAACTCGAGCGTATGACACAGTTTAAAGACAAATCAGATGGAGCAGAAGGTGTATCTGCCGCACTTCTTACCTACCCTCCATTAATGGCTGCGGACATTTTATTGTATAACACGGATATCGTGCCAGTCGGTGAAGATCAGAAGCAGCATTTAGAGTTAACTAGAGATCTAGCAGAACGCTTCAATAGCCGTTACGGAAAAGTATTGACCATTCCGGCCGTTCGTATTCCTAAAAATGGAGCCCGCATAAAATCTTTACAAGATCCGTTGAAAAAAATGAGTAAATCTGATCCAAATAAAAAAGCTACGATCACCATTTTGGACACGCCAAAAGAAATCGAAAAGAAAATTAAAAGTGCAGTAACGGATTCTGAAGGTATTGTGAAATTCGATGTTGAAAACAAACCAGGTGTTTCCAATTTATTAATTATCGAATCTTCACTGAGCGGTGTAACCATCGAAGAATTAGAAGTGAAATACGAAGGCCAAGGCTACGGAGCATTTAAAACCGGTGTCGCTGAAGCCATCAACACACATTTGGCTGGAATTCAAGAACGCTATCATGAATTAATCGATTCCCCTGAACTCGATGAAATTCTCGACGAAGGAGCAAAAAAAGCAAACGCCATCGCTTCCGCCACCCTCAAAGAGATGGAGGCCGCGATGGGCTTGGGACGAACACGGTAAGCAGTAATAAAATTACCGCCGTCACCAACATCATAAAATCAGTCGATTGCACAATAAAAATAAATATCTGTCTATAATCATAACCAAGAGCAGAATAATTTAAGTAAAACAACAAATTGGCGAGCGTCACTACAATGACACAGTAACAACAAATAAACACAAAAAAACGCGTCACAAACATCTCGTCCTTTTCCCTTTTCTTTCATCCTATGTTCAAACCAGGTGCAATTAGACGAGTCCCGTTGCCCACAACCAAAAAGACTGAAAACATCTCCTAAAATACCTTCCAAGGAGCATGTCTTCAGTCTTTTTTAGTATGAATTTATTTTATGGGGGTTGGGGTTGGGGTTGGGATTAGGGTTGGGGTTGGGATTGGGGTTGGGATTGGGGTTGGGGTTGGGGTTGGGGTTGGGGTTGATATTGATTTAGAATTTGAATGTAACGAACTTCTTTTGTAAAAAATATACAAGAGTTGATCTTCGTTTCAGGCGGCGACTCCAGCGGGAACAGCGCGAGCTGAAAGCCCCGCAGGAACGCAGTGACGAGGAGATTGAAGCCGTGCCCGCGGAACGCGTCCGCCTGGAACGCAGATCAACGGTGCCCTCCCACTTACTCTTGAACTTGAACTTCTCCAATAATAAAAACGGAAAGGAGTCCAAATGCCCCTTTCCGTCTACCTTTATATCTTCTTAAACACCAACGAAGCATTATGCCCGCCAAAACCAAGCGAGTTACTCATCGCATACATAATATCTGCCTTACGCGCTTCATTCACTACATAATCCAAATCACACTCTGGATCCGGCGTCTCATAGTTCATCGTAGGAGGCAAAATCCCTTCCTGCAACGCCTTCACAGTAAAGATCGCCTCAATACCACCAGCCGCGCCAAGCAAATGACCCGTCATGGACTTCGTCGAACTCATTGCCAACTTATACGCATGATCACCAAACACAGTCTTTGCTGCCATCGTCTCAAACAAATCATTATACGGTGTGCTCGTTCCATGCGCGTTAATATAATCCACTTGCGTAGGTTCAACGCCCGCTTTTGCCAATGCCTGTCGCATCGCACGCGCTCCGCCTTCTCCGCCTGGTGCTGGTGCTGTAATATGATGCGCATCTCCTGTTGAACCGTAGCCGACGATTTCTGCATAGATCTTCGCCCCACGCGCCACCGCATGTTCATACTCTTCCAAAATCAAAATCCCTGCACCTTCACCCATTACGAAGCCATCACGGTTTTTATCGAACGGACGGGAAGCTTTGCTAGGATCATCATTTAAAGATAACGCTGTGCTTGCGATGAAACCTGCTACTGCAAGTGACGTGATCGGCGCTTCAGTTCCACCTGTGATCATAACGTCTGCATCTCCGCGCAGGATTACTTCAAATGCATCTCCGATAGAGTTTGTACCGGATGCACAAGCTGTTACGGAACAAGAGTTGATTCCTTTAGCACCAGTGAAAATCGATACTTGTCCTGCAGCCATATCCGGAATCATCATTGGAACGAAAAATGGACTGACGCGTCGGTATCCTTTTTCTAGGAATGTATTGAATTGTGTCTCATGTGATTCCATTCCGCCGATTCCAGAACCGATCCAAACCCCTGTACGAAGCGCTAGGTCGCCTTCAAGTTCAAGGTTTGCGTCTTTCATTGCCATCATCGCAGAAGCAACTGCATAATGCGTGAATCGATCCATTTTGCGGGCATCTTTGCGGGAAACGTATTGCTCGATATCGAAACCTTTAACTTCTGCCATTACGCTGACCGGGAATTTCTCCTGATCCAGTCTTGTCATCGTGTCAATACCCGATTTCCCTTCTAACACGGATTTCCAAGATTCTTCAGCTGAGTTACCTACTGGAGAGACTCCACCGATACCCGTTACTACTACACGTCGTTTTTCCAATTTCAAACTTCCTTTCTATTGTCAACTTTTATTTGCCAGGCTATTTACTTACCCCATTTTATACATAAGCCGCCCCATGTCAAGCCGCCACCGAACCCTACGAGAACAATCACATCATCATCTTTCACTCGACCTTCCGCTAAATCGTCTGTCAATGAAATCGGTATAGATGCAGCCGATGTATTTCCGTACTTATGAACCGTTTTCGACATTTTCTCAACCGGTAAGCCTAAACGCTCTCGTGACGCTTCCATAATACGAATATTTGCTTGGTGAGGAATCAAGTAGTCCACTTGGTCCGTCGTTAAACCGGCTTTTTCAGCGACACTGACTGCTGTTTCTCCCATTTGACGTACCGCAAACTTGAATACTTCACGGCCATTCATTTCTAAATGTTTGTCATGTTGAAGATGTTTTCCGCCTGAACCATCTGCACCCAATTCAAATGAAAGGATCCCTCTTCCTTCACTTACTTTACCAACAACTGTAGCTCCTGCGCCATCTCCAAACAAGACAGCAGTATTGCGGTCTTCCCAGTCAACGATTCCTGATAACTTCTCCACGCCTACTACTAACACATAATCATACGTGCCCGATTCAACAAATTGCTTCGCTGTTACCACACCATACATGAACCCAGCACATGCTGCAGAAACATCCATCGCTGCTGCGTTCTTTGCACCTAAACGTTCCTGGATCATCGCTGCAACGGACGGGAAAATCGTATCCGGTGTAACCGTAGCTACCAAAATCAGACCGATTTGATCAGCACGAATATCTGCTGATTGTAATGCGTTTTTTGCTGCTTCAAAGGCCATGTCTGATGTTTTAATATCATCTGATGCGATTCTACGTTCTTCAATTCCCGTACGCGTGCGAATCCATTCGTCTGAAGTATCTAAACTTTTTTCTAAATCTTCATTTGTTACAATAGTGGGCGGAACATATTTTCCCATTCCTAAAAGTCCAGCTCTCATCTCATCTACCCCGTTCCTTATCATCTAATATTAGTACCTGGTAGTAATTATAGAAGAAAAAATGTGTTTTTTCAAGACGAGGACACTTTTTCGTCAAATATAATACATATATTGTTTTCAACGATTTAGTTTGCTATGGTATGATGGATGATGAAATAGACTAGTCGAGGTGAAAATCATGCACTATATTATGACATTTGTTTGGTCGTTCCTCTTGGTAGCTATGTTAAACTACGTTGCAGGCTCCATTGGTGGCAATGCATTTGACTTCATGGCGGGCGTTACCGTCTCAATCGTTTTGGCTGTACTTGTATTGATTATCACTGCAATCATTCCAAACGAATCTCCAGCAGACGTTTGATTTACGATCAAAAAGCGTAAGAACTGTTCACCAGTTCTTACGCTTTTTATTTTGATCTCATCGGACAACTTCTACAACCAATTCTCCTTCGTGCATGGACAATTTGATTTGCTGTCCTTCTACAAGACCACCTCGTATTACTTCTTTCGCAACTTTCGTTTCCACATGTCGCTGAATGAATCGTTTCAATGGCCGCGCACCAAAGTCCGCATCTGCTCCTTCACGAACAATCCAGTCGAGTACTTCATCATCATAGACGAGCTCGAGATCCTGCTCTTCCAGACGACTAACTAAATCACCGAGCATCTTGTTGGTAATTGCTTTAAATGAATCGGTAGTCAATGAATGGAAAATGATGATATCATCCATTCGGTTCAATAACTCAGGTTTGAAATGACCGCGAAGAGCTGCCATGATCAGATCTTCTTTGGCATGTTCTGTATCCTCCAGATCATTATCGAGTAAATAAGCGGACCCGATATTCGAAGTCATGATGACAACAGTATTGGTAAAGTTAACTAAACGTCCTTGACTATCTGTAATACGTCCATCATCTAGAATCTGCAGTAATATATTTGCCACATCAGGATGCGCTTTTTCAATTTCATCCAACAACACGACAGCATATGGATTTCTTCTAACCGCTTCCGTTAACTGACCGCCTTCTTCATAGCCGATATATCCTGGAGGTGCACCGACTAGACGTGACACACTGTGTTTCTCCATATACTCGGACATATCGATTCGCACGAAATGATCTTCCGAATCAAATAACGTAGCAGCCAGCGTTTTCGCAAGCTCTGTCTTTCCTACACCAGTCGGCCCAAGGAACAAGAACGACCCAATAGGCTTATTCGGATCTTGTATGCCAGCACGCGCACGCCAGACAGCTTCAGTGACGAGTTGTACTGCGTTGTCTTGTCCAATGACACGTTCTTTTAATGTTTCATGCAAGCGCAATAACTTCTCACGCTCGCCTTCAACGAGTTTCGTTACCGGAATGCCTGTCCACCGCGCAACAATAGAAGCAATTTCTTCTTCCGTCACTTCTTCACGTAAAAGACGTATATCTTTTGTTCCTTCTAACGGACTTTCCAATTCTTTCAATTCTTTTTCCAACGTCGGGATTTTACCGTACTGTAATTCAGCGGCTTTGTTCAAATCAAAATTACTTTGCGCTTCCTCAAGTTCACGGCGGTAGCGATCAAGTTCTTCCCGTTTACTTTGAATAATTTTTAACGTTGCTTTTTCTTCATCCCACTGTTCCCGCATATCTTTTGAAGAATCTTTCAAGTCTTGCAGCTCTTCTCGTAAAGTCTGAAGTCGTGACTGACTCATCGTATCTTTCTCTTTACGTAACGCTTGCTCTTCAATTTCGAGTTGCATAATTCTACGAGTCACCGCATCCAGTTCAGACGGCATTGAATCAATTTCCGTACGAATCATTGCGCTCGCTTCATCAATTAAATCAATCGCTTTATCCGGCATGAAACGCTCAGTTAAATACCGATCAGATAATGTTGCCGCCGCAACAATTGCACGGTCATGAATACGCACACCATGGTGCAATTCAAAACGTTCTTTTAATCCACGCAAAATCGACACCGTATCTTCTATAGACGGTTCACGTACCATCACTTGCTGGAATCGTCTTTCAAGTGCCGGATCTTTCTCGATATACATCCGGTACTCGTCAAGCGTCGTCGCACCAATACAGTACAATTCACCACGAGCAAGCATCGGCTTCAACATATTCCCCGCGTCCATCGCACCTTCTGTTTTTCCAGCACCTACTATAGTATGAATCTCATCAATGAACATGATGATTTCTCCATCACTTTCTTTCACTTGTTTCAAGACACTTTTCAGACGCTCTTCAAACTCTCCACGATACTTCGCACCCGCAATTAGCGCACTCATATCCAGCTCGAAAATCTGACGGTTTTTCAACCCTTCAGGCACATCACCTTTTACAATACGCTGTGCCAATCCTTCAACAATCGCCGTTTTACCGACTCCCGGCTCACCGATTAAGACTGGATTATTTTTTGTCTTTCTCGATAATATACGGATTACATTTCGAATTTCTTCATCCCGGCCAATAACCGGATCCATTTTCCCGTTTTTCACTTCTTCCACAAGATTGCGACCGAATTGCTCTAGTGGTGAGCGCTGATCTTCTTGCATTCCATCCATACGCATATACATCCGCCTCTCATCTATTTGACTTTGACTATCTTTGATTAATTCAATTATAGTATATTTTTTGCGTAATGTAAAAGATTAACACTCAAATTAATGTACGTTTTTAGATAAAAAAGTCGCCCGCACTTATGCGAGCGACCTGTATTAAACTAGTTGGCGAGGCGCAACGACTACCCCGTCTTCATCCGCGTAGACATAGTGACCTGGTGTCCATACAACGTTTCCGAAGTGAAGGACTTCCTCTCTCTGCCCTTCGCCACGTTTGATGCTTTTCACGGGCATGCTGCCGATCGCCATGACACCGATTTCCTGTGTACCGAGATCCGCTGTGTCGCGTGCACAGCCATAGATAATAACACCCGCAAGTTTACGTTCTTGCGCGATTTCGCCGAGCATGTCCCCCATGAGCGCGCAGCGTTTTGACCCTCCGCCGTCTACAACCAATACATTGCCTTCTGGAATCGTTTGTAGTGCTTCCTTTACTAACACATTGTCTTCAAAGACTTTTACTGTCGAGATCGGCCCCGAGAATCTCTTGTGCTTCCCGTAGGATTTGAACTCTACTGTGCACACTTGCAGTTCGTCGATGAAGTCATCGCAAAGGTCTGCTGTTTTAACTGACATTTCCCATTCCCCCTAGTACATTCTGTTTGACGCTACCCTATTCCTATTCGACAAAATCTTGCATTTCCTTTTTTATTATGAATGTTGTTATTTTGGATATAGAGATTGGCTAGGTGGGTTACTTAGTGTTAGTCATGGGATGGAAGCTACAGCTAGCGGACGCTTTCCTATGGGCTCGCGGTGAGCCAACCAGTTCGCTGCGCTCTCTTTTGGTTGTCTCACCTGTCAAGCTGATCCATCAGGAGTCGCCGCTAGCTTCCGCTTCCATCCTACTTATTAAAGTGGGAGAAGTGAATCACACACTGGCATGTGGATATGAATTCTTGTTGGCTCTTGAAATAGGGTAGATTCAAGTTCCAGCTAAATCACCAACCTTTTATTTTGAATGTTTTCATTCTAGCTTAAAAGGGTTGCTAGGGTGAGTTACTTAGTGTTCGTCATGGGATGGAAGCTACAGCTGGGGACGCTTTCCTGAGGGCGTGGCCCGAGCCGCTTCCCTCACTTCGTTCAGTCCAGGGTCTCGAACTCACGCT